>NZ_RJSE01000008.1:329069-329141 GCF_003725695.1 Nocardioides marmoriginsengisoli | reverse complement strand
TGGAACGTGGTGGCCTTCACGATCGCCTCGGCCCGCTGAGCAGGATTCCCGGACTTGAAGATCCCCGACCCC
>NZ_RJSE01000008.1:5700-328980 GCF_003725695.1 Nocardioides marmoriginsengisoli | reverse complement strand
ATGTGCGTCACCGCGTTCGACACATCCCCAGTCCCGGCCTCGCCCTTGGAGCGGATCATCGCCGCGCCCTCGGTGATCCGCCGCAGCGCCTCACCCAGGTTCGTCGCCCCGCACACGAACGGGACCGTGAAGGCCCACTTGTCGATGTGGTTCGCATAGTCGGCCGGGGTCAGCACCTCGGACTCATCGATGTAGTCCACACCGAGCGACTGCAGGATCTGGGCCTCGGCGAAGTGCCCGATCCGGGCCTTGGCCATCACCGGGATCGAGACCGCCTCCACGATGCCGTCGATCATGTCCGGGTCACTCATCCGCGAGACCCCGCCCTGGGCACGGATATCAGCCGGAACGCGCTCCAAGGCCATCACCGCGACCGCACCAGCATCCTCGGCGATCTTCGCCTGCTCGGCGTTGACGACATCCATGATCACCCCGCCCTTCAACATCTCCGCCATCCCACGCTTCACCCGCGAGGTACCGGTCGTCGAAGGCTGCTGGGAGGTCATCACGAGGGATCGAGCTCGGCCGGTGCCGGCTCCGCGATGTAGGCGTACGCCTCGACCTCGATCAGCATCCGCGGATCGAGCAGCGCCGCCACCACGACCGTGGTGCTCGCCGGGGCGTCGTCGCCGTTCTGCGGCCCGAAGATCTCCCGCTTCGCCGTGCTGTACGCCGGGAAGTGACCCGGATCGGTCAGGTAGCAGACCAGCTTGGTGACCTGCGACAGCGTCGCGCCGACTCCTTCGAGAGCCAGCTGGACGTTGACCAGGGACTGCTTGGCCTGCTCGTACGGGTCGTCCGAGACGAGCTTGCCGGTGGCGTCCAGGCCGACCTGTCCGGAGACGATCACGGCGGCGCCGGTGCGGACCGCCTGCGACATCCCGGGGAAGCGCAGGTGATCGGGGCTGAAGCCCTCGTGCGAGGAAGTGGTCGTCATCCGGGCAACCCCGCAGACGCAGCGGTGCTGACATCGAGGGTGGAGCCGTTCACGTAGCGCGCCTCGTCGGAGACCAGGTACAGCGCCGCCTGGGCGATGTCGTCCGGGCTCACCCAGGGGATCCCCATCGGGCTCATCGCGGCGTACGACGGCTCGACCGACTCCTTGGTCGGCGCGTCCTGATCGGGACAGAACAGCCCGTAGAAGGGAGCGTTGTGCACCATCGGGGTGTCGACCGTGGCCGGGCAGACCGCGTTGACGGTGACGCCGTGCTGCGCGAGCTCGAGGGCGAGTGTCTTGACCAGACCGATGACACCCCACTTGGCGGCCACGTAGTGAGCCAGGTTCGGCACGCCCATGTGGCCGGCCATCGAGGAGGTCGCGACGATCCGGCCGGAGCCCTGGGCGAGCATCCGCGGCACGACCGCCCGCAACGTCTTGAAGACGCCGGTCAGGTCCACCCCGATCATCTCGTCCCAGGCCTGGTCGGTGATCTCCCAGAACTGGCCGAAGCCGCAGACGCCGGCGTTCGCGACGCAGATGTCGATCGAGCCGAGCTGCGCGACGGTGTCGGCCACCAGCGCGGCCAGGGCCTCGGTGTCGCGGACGTCGACCTCGGCGGTGACGCACCGGGAGCCGGTCGCCTCCACCGCGGCCTTGGTCTCGGCCAAGTCGGCCGTCGTCCCGAGCGGGTACGGCACCGTCTCCAGGTCGCGACACAGGTCGGCAGCCACGATCGTGGCGCCCTCGCGGGCCATCGCGAGCGCGTGCGCGCGCCCCTGGCCGCGGGCCGCGCCGGTGATCAGCGCGACCTTTCCGTCTAGCTTGCCCATCGTTGTCTCCTTCGGATCAGAGGTCGGGTGCCGGCGTCAGCTGCCGGCTGCGGTCTTCTGGGTGCGCACCTTCGCGAAGACGACGGCGAGGATCAGCGCACCGCCCTGGAAGGTCGAGATCATCCAGAACGGGATGCCTTCGAGCTGGAGTCCGTTGATGCCGATCGCGAGGATCCCGAGGCCGACCAGCAGGCCGAGGACGTTGAAGCGGCCGGGCTTGATCATCGTCGAGCCGAGGAACGCGGCCGCGTAGCAGGGCAGCAGGTACTGACCGCCGACGTCGGGCTGCCCGGTGCCGATCCGCGAGGTGTACAGCAGGCCGGCCAGCGAGGCGCAGACCGCCGAGATGACGAATGCCAGGAACAGGATCCGGTCGGTCGGCACTCCGGCCAGGCGGGCCGGCTCCCGGCCGGCTCCGGTGGCGTAGACCATCCGGCCGAGCGGGGTGTACTCCAGGACGTAGAAGACGACGAGCGCCAGCACGATCACCAGCACGATCGGGTTCGGGACGCCGAGGAGCTCGCCGCGGCCGAGCTTGGTGTAGCCGTCCGGGATGTCCTTCGAGATCACCTGGCCGTTCGCGATCAGCTGCGAGATGCCGAGGAAGACCGAGCCCGATCCCAGGGTGACGATGAACGGGTCGATCTTGAGCTTGACCACCAGGAACGCGTTGATCAGGCCTGCGGTCGCGCCGACCGCCAGGGTGAGCAGGATGACCAGGGCGACCGGCATGCTGCCCTCGGTGCTCTGGAACATCCACGCCGAGACGATCACCGACAGCGTGATCACGCCGCCGATGGAGATGTCGAAGACTCCGGAGGCCAGCGGGAACAGCAGACCGAGCGCGACGACCGCCGCGATGGTCTGGTTGTTGACCACGGCCAGCAGGTTGCTGCTGGTCAGGAAGATGCCGGGCGAGGCGATGGTGAAGGTGACCATCAGCGCGACCAGGATCGCCGGTCCCGCCCAGCGCTCGACCAGGTTGCCGGCGGAGAACCGGCGCGCCCGGGCACGGGTCGGCCCGTCGGCCACCTCGGCGGCCAGGTCAGGCATAGCAGAGCTCAACGATTCGCTCACGGGTGATCTCCCTGTCGGTGAGTTGTTCGGCGACGACGCCATCGCGAAGGATCACGACGCGGTCGCACGTTGCTTCGAGGTCATCGGTGTCGGAGGAGCAGAGCAGCACGGCGACGCCGTGGTCGGCGGCGACCTCGGAGACGAAGCGCAGGATGTCGGCGGAACCGCCGACGTCGACGCCGTGCGTCGGCTCCTCGAGGATCAGTACCTGCGGGTTGGTCCGCAGCCAGCGCGCGACGTAGACCTTCTGGGCGTTGCCGCCGCTGAGCAGCTCGATGGCCTGGTCCGGGTCGCCGGGAAGGATGGAGAACCGGCGGATCGCCTCGGTCGCCTCACGGCGTTCGGCCCGGTGCCGGAAGAAGCCGCCGCGCCAGAACGGGGTCAGGTCTCCGATGGTCAGGTTCTCGGCGACGCTCATCCCGACGATGCGCTTGCGGGTCCGCTCCCCCGGGAGCACCGCCGCCCGGTGCCGTCTGAGGGCACGGGCGCCGAACTTGCGTACGGGAGTCCCGCCGAGCAGGACCTCTCCGGAGCCGAGGCCCTGGGAGCCTTCGAGGAGCCGGACGATCTCGTGCACGCCCGAGCCGCTGAGTCCGGCGACGCCGACGATCTCCCCCGGGTGCACCGCGAAGGTGGCTCCGCGGAGCTCGCTGCCCACGTGCACGTCGCGGAACTCCAGCACCGGGTCGGCGCCCGGCTCCCGCGGCGCCCGGTCGTCGTCGCGCACCGGTCCCACGTCCATGCCGGCGATCACCCGGGCGAGCGACTGCTGGGTCAGGTCCGCGACCTGGCTCCTCAGCACGACCTCGCCGTCGCGGAGCACGGTGACCCGGTCCGCGATCGCCAGCACCTCTTCGAGGCGATGGGTCACGTAGACGACCCCGACGCCGCGGGCGACCAGGCGTCGTACCAGGGCGAAGAGGTGCTCGACCTGACCGCTGGGCAGCGCGGCCGTCGCCTCGTCGAGCACGAGCACGCTGATCGCCGACTCGACGTCCAGGGCGCGCGCGATCGCGACCTCGGTCCGCTCGACCGCGCTGAGCCGGCCGACGACGGCGTCCGGATCGATGTGGTCGAGGCCGAGGTCGTTGAGACGTGCCACCGCGGCGGCACGCTCCGAGCCCCACCGGATCCTCCCGAGGAGGCCTGCGTCGTAGGTGCCCGAGCCGAGCCGCAGGTTCTCCAGGACGGTGAGGTCGTCGAGCAGACCGATGTCCTGGTGGATGAACCTGACCCCGGCACGCCCCACCCCCACCCCGTCGCCGAACTTCATGCTGTGTCCGGCGACGGAGTAGGAGGCGGGACCACCGTCGGGCAGGTAGAACCCCGACATGATCTTGATCAGAGTGGACTTGCCTGAACCGTTGTGCCCCAGAAGAGCGTGGATCTCTCCCTTGGCGACCGTGAAGTCGACGTTGTCGAGCGCTCGCTGACCGGGGAACGACTTCGTCACCGCGGCGAGTTCCAGGGTATTCATTCAGGGTCTCCTCTCCAGATCGTGTCGGGCTTCGAGCGGGTGGATCAGCTCACGCCCCAGAGCGCCTTGAACTGCTCGCGGAAGTCCTGGGCGCCTTCGTAGGTGCCCGAGGACGGAGCGCTCTCCTTGGTCATCAGGAGCTGGGTCGGGTTCTCGATGTTGTTCGGGATCGCCTGACCGGCCTTCAGCCGCAGCGCGGCGTCGAGCACCGTCCAGCCGTTCTCGTAGACACCGGACGTGACGTCGACCTTGATGATGTCGCCCTTGCGGACCAGCGCCAGGCTGGGCTCGTCGCCGTCGAAGGTGCCGACGTCGATGGCATCCGCCTTGCCGGCCTGGCGTACCGCGTCAGCGGCCAGCACACCGGAGAACCCGGGGGTGCCGATGATCCAGTTCAGGTTCGGCTTCGACTGGATCTTGGCCTGCAGCGCCGGCGGCAGGTCGGTCATCGCGGTCGCCGCGCTGAACCGGTCGACGGTCACCTCACAGGTCTCGCACTTGTCCAGGGCGGACTTGACGCCCTCGGCGCGCTGGCCGTTGCAGCCGTAGACGGTGTCGGCGAAGATCGCGACGTTGGCCTTGCCCTTCGACTCGGCGACCACGTAGCTGCCGAGCAGCTGGCCCTCGAGCTCGCAAACGTTGCCGACCTCGACGACGTTGCCCTTCTCGGCGTCCGGCTGCTCGGAGGTGAACTGGCCGATCACCGGGATGTCCTCGGAGTGCGCCTTGGCGTACGACTCGGCGGCGTCGGCGGCCGGGCGCGCGTTGTTGACGATCACGTCGGGCTTTGCGTTGACCGCCTGGCTCATGCAGTTCTGGAACGACGCGACGTCGGTCTTGGCGTCACAGATCTTGAGCTCGTAGCCCAGCGCGTCGGTCGCCTGCCGGACGCCCTCGACCTGCGCGACGCAGCCGGGGATCGACTGGTCGCAGCCGACGAAGAAGACCGTCATGTCGGCGGCCGGCTTCACGGCGCCGAGCGACTTGACCGCGATCTCGGTCGGTACGACGACAGCCTTGTCGGCGATCGCCTTGGCCTCGTCCAGCCAGGCGCCGGACGCCGCAGCGCCGGGCGAGTCGGACTTCTCGTCCGAGCTGCCACAAGCCGCGAGCGTCGAGGCCGCCAGGACGGCGACCACGACAGCAGCAGCTGCCCGCAGCGGGTGCCGCAGAGTTGGTGAAAGCATGGGTATCCCTTTCCTAGGTGGTGCAGGTCGGCCGAGAACTCAGTGGGCGTTCGCGACGATCGCTTCGCCGAGGGCCTTGATGCCGCGCGCGATCTCGTGGTCGGGAGCGTGGCTGTAGGCGAGACGCAGGTAGCCGCGACCGGCGTCCTCGCCAAGGAACTTCTCGCCGGGACGGCAGAACACGCCGGCCATCGCGGCCTCGTGCTGCGCCTTCTCCCAATCGACGTTCTCGGCGATCTGGAGCCAGAGGTAGAAGCCGCCGTCGGGCACGTCGAAGGAGACCAGGTCCCCGCAGTGCTCGCGCACCGCGGCGACCGCGATGTCGCGCTTGCGGCGGTAGACGGCGTTGGCCTTCTCGATGTGCGGGTCGAGCTTGCCCTGCTGCATGAAGTCGACCATCATCCGGCACATCCACTGGCTGACCCCGAGGTCCTGGCGGACCGAGGCGAGCGCGTTGATCAGCGGCGTCGATGCGGCGATCCAGCCGATCCGCAGCGCGGGTGCGAGCACCTTGGAGAACCCGTGGCTCTGGATCACCCGGCCGCTGGTGTCGAGGCTCAGCAGGGACGGCACCGGGTCACCGCTGTAGCGCAGGTCCGAGTAGATCGCGTCCTCGAGCACGACGATGTCGTACTCCTCGGCGATCGCGAGCACCTCGCGCCGGCGCTCCTCCGGCATCACCACGCAGGTCGGCAGCTGGAAGGTCGGGATCACGTACAGGAGCTTCGGGACGACGCCGTCACGCTTGAACTCCTCCAGCCGGGCCCGGAGCGAGGCCGGGTCGAGCCCGTGCTCGTCGATGTCGACGGTGCGGACGTCGGCGTCCCGCATGTGCATGAAGCGCATCGCGTACGGGAAGGTCGCCTTCTCGACCAGAACGCCCTCGCCCGGGTTCACCAGCGCGTTCACCGCGAGGGCGATCGCCTGGACCGAGCCCGAGCAGAGGATGAAGTTGTCGGCCGTGAGTCCGGAGACGCCCTGGCTCTCCCCGATCCAGGTTGCGACCTCCTCGCGCAGCGCGGTGTTGCCGAGCATCAGCTCGATGTACGTCGGCAGGTAGGTGATCTGGTCGGCGTCCCGGTCGTAGTCCATCGAGATGTACTCGAGGGCGAGGCCGCCGTCGCGGTCGATGACGTCACTCATCAACGTCTTGAAGTCCTCCAGCGGGAAGGTCTCCTCGGCGGCGAGGCCCTGGTCGAAATTGAAGGTGACCGGGGCCGGCGGGTCCGGGAAGAACAGGGCCGGGCCGCCTGCCGCGAGCTCGGAGACCTTGGTGGTCGGGTCGAACGTCATTGCTGCTCCTTTGTTCTGGCACCCGGTCGGTGCCCTGATGATCGGTCGGGGTTGACGAGGTCCTAGGCGGAGTGGAAGGCGTTCCAGCCGCCCGCGACGTCCAGAGCGGCACCGGTGATGTAGCGCGCCGACGAGGAGGCCAGGAAGAGCACCGCCTCGCTCGCGTCCGAGAGCTCGAGCCACGGCACCCGCATCGGGTTCAGCCCCGCGAAGGTGTCCTTGACGTCGTCCCGGGTGGGCTCGTCGAGGTCGGGGCGGAACAGCCCGTAGGTGAGCTGGTTGTGGCACATGTCGGTGGAGACCGACATCGGCGAGAACGCGTTCACGGTGATGCCGTGCGGGGCCAGCTCGATCGCGAGCGACTTCACGAAGCCGATCACGCCCCACTTGGACGCGGCGTAGTTGGCGTTGTTCGGGCCGCCCTCGCGCCCGACCGCCGACGAGGTCGCGACGATCCGGCCGGCGCCGCGCTCGATCAGGTGCGGTACGACGGCGCGGATGCTGGTGGCGACGCCGCCCAGGTTGATGTCCACGACGTCGCGCCAGACGTCGTACGGCATCTCGCTGACCGGGCCGAACGCCGCGATGCCGGCGTTGGCGACGAAGACGTCGATCTTGCCGAACCGGTCGATGGCAGTGTCGACGAGCCGCTTCATGTCCGCCGTCGACCGGGTGTCCGCCTGGATGCCGACGCACTCGGCGCCGACGGACTCGACCAGCCTGACGGTCTCCTCGAGCTGCTCCATCGTCGCCATCGCGGACGCGCACGGCAGCTGCTCGCCGATGTCGCAGACCACCACGGAGGCGCCGCGCTGGGCGAAGGCCAGCGCGTGCGAGCGGCCCTGGCCCTTGCCTGCGCCGGTGATGACGACGACCTGGTTCTCGAAATCTCGCATCGTTCCTCCTCAGGCCGTGTTCATCGAGGCTAGGCCGGCCGACACGTCGAGCACGGCGCCCGTCAGGTCGAGCCCGGGCTGGCCGGCGAGGAACAGGACCGCGTCTCGGACCGCGTCGACCGCGGCGTAGGTGGTGTTGCTGGGGTGCCGGACGCGCAGCGCGTGCTCCGCGTCGGCCTGGTTCGGGACCGTCACGGGGACGACCCCGTCACGACCGGCCTGGGCCAGTGCCCAGAACTCCTCGGTCCGTGACATCGCGGTGTCCATCGGGCCGGGGCAGACGACGCTCGCCGCGATCCCGGCCTCGGCGCTCTCGACGGCGATCGACTTGACCAGGCCGATCTGGGCCCAGGCGGCGGCCGAGTAGTGGCTCAGCGAGGCAGCGCCACGGCGGCCCTCCTCGGCGGCGACCACGACGATCCGACCGGCTCCCGAGGCGGTCAGGTGCGGCAGCGCCGACTTGATCGCGTGGTAGGTCCCGTGCAGGTTCGTCTCCACGACGCTGTTCCACTGGTCGTCGGTCATGGCGCTCGCGGGCACGCAGGAGCGGACGCCGGCGGCGCAGACCAGGATGTCGATCCGGCCGAGCTGCGCGACGGTGGCGGCGGTCGCCTGCACCACCTGGTCGAGGTCGCGGACGTCGACCGACTCACCCACCGCGCGGACGCCGAGCCCGCCCAGCTCGGCCACGGTCTCGTCGAGCTCGGCCTTCGACGCCAGCGAGTACGCGAGCGGGGCGTCGGACCAGTCCGGGCCGTCCCAGACGGCCACGTCGGCACCGGCCGCAGCGAGCGCCGTGGCGATCGACTTGCCCAGTCCGCGGGCGCCACCGGTCACGACCGCGACCCGACCAGCCACTGAATATTCATTCATATTGGGGATCCTGCATCCGCAAGGCCACCCTTGTCAAGCCCCATCCCGCATCTAGGCGGAATCCTCTAAAAGTGCAGGTCAGCGCCTGATTATCGACCCCAAGGCGGAAATCCGTGTCCGAAATGCGACGCGTGACAACCACGTCGAATAGTGATTCACTTGCCTCGCTCGCGGGGAACTGGACCGGGTTCAGAGCGGGTGGATGTGCTCGAGTACCGGGGTGCTCCGCACCGCGGGCACTACGATGCGGTCGTTCCGACAGACGAGAGGGTGGAGCTGATGGTGCCGCCTGAGGCGTCGAGCCGTGACCTGCTGCTGGCCGCAGCCCGCGACGTGTTCACCGCCAAGGGTCTGCACGCGGCTCGGATCACCGACATCACCGACGGCGCGGGCGTGGCGGCCGGCAGCTTCTACACCTACTTCTCCTCCAAGGAGGAGATCTTCGCGGCCGTGGTCCGCAGGCTCCGGACGTCGGCGCTGCGGCACGTCCCGACCGAGCCGCCGACGTCGGCCGCCGAGGTCGAGCCGTGGATCCACCAGACCGTCGAGAACTGGGTCTCGGCCCTGGTCGACAACGCCGCCCAGTGGATGGCGATCAACGTCGCGGCCCTCGGCGACGAGCAGGTCCGCGACACCCTGCGCGAGCAGGCCGACCCGTTCGCCGAAGCGTTGCGCGCGGCGTTCGGCACCTGGATCGAGAACGGCTGGATCGACCCCGGCGTCCCCTGCGACGTCGCCGTCGACGCGGTGGTCGCGATGAGCGAGCAGGCGGTCAGCCACTGGTTCTACCTCGACGAGTCGAAGCCGTCGGTCGAGTTCGCGATCGAGCAGCTCACCCATGCCTGGATCGCGATCCTCCGGGTCGACGTACCGGCTCCCGAGGGGGAGGCCGGCGATGTCTGACAAGCTGCCGCAGACCCCGCACGGGTTCCGGACCCGGGGAGCGCTGCTCCGCGCCGGACGCAAGGTCCTCGAGCAGAAGGGCCTGCACAAGACCCGGATCGCCGACGTCGCCGCCGAGGCCGGCGTGGCCGTCGGCTCCTTCTACGTGCACTTCGACAACAAGGAAGACCTCTTCCGCCAGCTGCTGATCGCCGTCGAGGACGAGGTGTACGGCGAGCTCAGCACCGTCGCACCGGGCACCGCGGACCCGGTCCAGCGGATCCTGGAGACCAACCGCCTGTACCTGACGGCGTTCAAGCGGAACTCCCGGTTCTGGCGGGTGATCGAGGAGTCCGTACTGCTGTTCCCGGACGCCCCGTCGGTGCTCAGCGAGCGACGGGTCTACTACCGCTCCCGCACCGAGCGGGCGATCCGCCGGATGCAGCAGAGCGGCCTGGTCGCGACCACGATCGAGCCGGCGGCCGCCGCCCTGATCCTCGGCGCGATGACCGAACGACTGGCCTACATGTGGTTCGTCTTCGACGACCGGTCCGACCTGGACGACCTCACCGGCTACCTGACCCGGCTCTGGCTCAACCTGCTCGGCATCGACGACCGCTAGACCAAGCAAGTGTTAGGTTGGCGAGCATGACCGAGGACGCCGACCGCCGTGCGATCCACGAGACCGTGCTGCGGTACTGCCGCGCCGTCGACCGGCTGGACCTGCCGGCGGTCCGCGCGGTCTACGCCGAGGACGGGGTCGATCACCACACCGGCTTCTCCGGTCCGGCGGACGCGTACGTCGCCTGGCTCGCCGAGCTGCTCCCCCGGCTGGACGGCACCATGCACCTCGTCGGCAACCACCTCTGCGAGCTGTACGGCGACCGCGCCCTGGCCGAGACCTACGGCACGGCAGTGCACTGGGGTACCCCCGGCGACGATCCCGCGCGCAACTTCACCTCCGGGTTCCGCTACGTCGACGAGTTCGTCCGCACGCCCGAAGGCTGGCGGATCCAGGAGCGTTTCGCCGTCCGCGAGTGGACCCGCAGCGACGCCGGCCGGTTGCGCGCACCGGAAGGCGACGGACCGCGCGGACGGCGCGGCCCGGACGATCCGCTCGCTGTCCTGCGCCGCCGAATCGAAGGGAACTGATCGCGATGTTCGAACACCTGCAGGGCGGAGCCCTGGTCACCGGAGGATCCGGCGGACTCGGCTCGGCCGTCTGCCGGCTCCTGGCCGAGCACGGCAGCCCGGTCGCCCTGACCTACCGGACCCGGCGTCCCGACGAGCTGATCGACGAGATCGCCGGCGCGGGCGGACGCGTACTCGCCGCGCAGGTGCCGCTGGACGATGTCGCCGCGCTCCAGGCGTTCGTCGCCGAGGCCGCGGCCGCGTTCGACGGGCTGCACACCGTGGTGCACGCCGCCGGTCCGCACGTGCCGATGGTGCACCTCTCCAAGGTCGACCCCGAGCAGTTTGCGACCCAGCTCGACCAGGACGTGAACGGCTTCTTCAACGTCGTGCACGCCACCCTGCCGGCGCTGCGCGCGTCGCGCGGCTCGGTGGTCGCGGTCACTACCGCGGCGACCTCCCGCTACCCGGTCCGGGACGGGCTCTCCTCCGGGCCGAAGGCCGCCGTCGAGGCGCTCGCACGCGCCTTCGCCGCCGAGGAGGGCAGGTTCGGCGTCCGGGTGAACTGCGTCGGTCCGGGCATGCTCACCGACGGGATGGCCGAACGCCTGATCGGCAACGGCGACCTCGACGACCACGCCCTGGCCGTGGCCCGCGGGAACATCCCGCTGCGGACCTTCGGGCGAGCGATCGACATCGCCGAGGCGGTCTGCTTCCTCGCCTCCGACAAGGCCCGTTTCATCACCGGCCAGAAGCTCGACGTCGACGGCGGCTACGGGGTCTGAGACCGGGAGGTCAGCCCTGCGGCGTCTCGTCGGTGCCGAAGGCGCCGGAGTCGGCGTTCAGCTTCGCCTTCTTCATGTGCCGCACCATGCTCCAGCAGAGCAGCCCGGTGGCGACGGCGAGCCCGAGGAAGATCCCGAAGGCTCCCCACCCGGCCTTGACGTCGTTGGGCGCCGGGGCCTTGTCGAGCATGCCGACCAGGCCGGAGAGGGCGATCACGAGCGTGTCCATGCCTCGATTGTCTCAGGCGACCTGCCCGGAGCGGAAGGCGGCTCTACACGATGCCGGCGAAGAGGTCGTCCTCGGGGAGCTGGCTGTCGACCAGCGACGTGACCAGCTCGAAGTCCTCGGTCGGCCAGACCCGCTGCTGGAGCTCCATCGGGATCTGGAAGAAGAAGCCGTCCGGGTCGATCTGGGTCGCGTGCGCGATCAGCGCCTGGTCTCGGACCGGGAAGTACTCCGCGCACGGGACCTGGGTGGTCACCCGGGCGTCCCAGACCGGATCCGGCTTCCAGTCCTTGAGCCGTTCGGCGAAGACCGACTCGATCCCCTGCTCCAGCGCGGCCTCGTGCAGCGCCACGGCCTTCGGGCGGTTGAAGCCGTGCTGGTAGTACAACTTGAGCGGCTGCCAGGGCTCGCCGGCGTCCGGGAACCGCTCCGGGTCGGCGGCGGCCTCGAAGGCGGCCACCGAGATCTCGTGGCACTTGATGTGGTCGGGGTGCGGGTAGCCGCCGTTCTCGTCGTACGTGGTGATCACGTGCGGGCGGAACGAGCGGATCAGCCGGACCAGCGGCTCGGTGGCCTCCTCCAGCGGGACCAGCCCGAAGCAGCCCTCCGGCAGCGGCGGCTTCGGGTCGCCCTCGGGCCACCCGGAGTCCACGAAGCCCAGCCAGTCCTGCGAGACGCCGAGGATCTGCCGGGCCGACTCCATCTCCGCGCGACGGATCTCGGTGATGTTCTCGAGCACGTCGGGACGGTCCATGTTCGGGTTCAGCACCGACCCGCGCTCGCCGCCGGTACAGGTGACGACGTGCACGTCCACGCCCTTGGCGACGTACATCGCCGTGGACGCCGCGCCCTTGCTGGACTCGTCGTCGGGATGGGCGTGCACGTGCATCAGGCGCAGGCCGGCGTAGGAAGACATGGGCTCCATCCTAGGATTGAGGGGTGAGCGACCTGATGCAGGACCGGTACGGCGCCAAGAGCCCGCGCCGTCGAGGGGTCGCGATAGCGGCAACAACCGTCCTCGCCGTCGTGTTCCTCGGCTGGCTGGGCTGGGTCGCGTGGTTCCACAGCTCCCCGGCGATCGCCGTCGAGCTGAGCTCGTACGACGTGGTCAGCGCCCACGAGGTGAAGGTCCGGCTGGAGAGCCGGTTCGGCGACGACGACGTCGAGGGGAGCTGCCTGATCCGGGCGACGGCGCGGGACCACACCATCGTCGGCGAGCTGAACCTGACGGTCGCGCAGATCCGCGAGGCGGACGGCGACTGGATCCCGATGACCACGCTGAGCCGGGCGACCACCGTCGAGAAGATCAGCTGTACCGAACGCTGAGATCGCGGACGCTTGCTAGGCTTGTCGTTTCCCCGATTCGTATTCCAGGAGTTGCTGTCCCATGACTCAGGCTGATGAGCGCGAAGGCGTCTGGCTGACCCAGTCCAAGTACGACGAGCTGCAGGCCGAGCTCGAGCACCTGCGCGGCCCGGGCCGCACCGAGGTCGTCGAGAAGGTCAGCCAGGCTCGCGACGAGGGCGACCTCAAGGAGAACGGCGGCTACCACGCCGCCCGCGAGGAGCTGGGCAAGCTCGACGGCCGGATCACCCAGCTCGTCGAGATGCTGAAGACCGCCCAGGTCGGCGAGACGCCCCCCGACGACGGCGTCGTCGAGCCCGGCATGCTCGTCACCATCCGTTTCGTCGGCGACACCGAGAACGAGGCACCGTTCCTGCTCGGCGCGCGGGAGATGGCCGACGAGGGCACCGAGGTGTTCTCGCCGCAGTCGCCCCTCGGCGAGGCGATCAACGGTCGCTCCAAGGGCGACGAGGTCAGCTACCCGGCTCCGAACGGCAGCATGATCAAGGTCGAGATCATCGACGCCGTCCCGTACGCGGGCTAGGGCGCGCCCTCACTCGTATCCACCCGGTAGCCGTGCTCGCGCAACCGCGCCAGCACGGCTTCCGCGTGCTCGGGGCCGCGGGTCTCGGCCTGGACGTGCACCTCGACCTCGTCCAGGTGCAGCGACCCCGAGGTCCGCTCGTGGACGATCTCCAGGACGTTGGCGCCGGCGTCACCGAGCTCGGTGAGCAACCGGGCCAGGCCGCCGGGACGATCCGGGATCCGGACGGCGATGTTCAGGTACCGGCCGGCGGAGACGAGGCCGTAGCGGATCAGCTTGGTCAGCAGCAGCGGGTCGACGTTGCCGCCGGAGAGGACCGCCACGGTCGGCGTTCCGAAGGCCTCCGGCCGGTCCAGGATCGCGGCCACCGCGACCGCTCCGGCCGGCTCGACGACCAGCTTGGCTCGCTCCAGGAGCAGCACCAGCGCCCGCGAGATCGACTCCTCGCTGACCGTGACCACCTCGTCGACGTACTCCTCGATCGCCGCGAACGGGACGTCTCCGGGGCAGGCCACCGCGATCCCGTCGGCCATCGTGCTCATCGAGTCCAGCGCCACCGGCGCCCCGGCGGCCAGTGACCCCGGGTACGCCGCGGCGCCCTCGGCCTGGACGCCGACGACCCGGACGTCGGGTCGCACAGACTTGATCGCCAGGGCGATGCCGGCGACCAGGCCGCCGCCGCCGGTCGGGACCAGCACGGTCGCGGCCTGCGGCGCCTGCTGCAGGATCTCCAGCCCGCAGGTGGCCTGCCCGGCAACGATGTCGCGGTGGTCGAACGGGTGGATCAGGACCGCACCGGTCTCCTCGGCGTAGGCAATCGCGCGGACCAGCGCCTCGTCCAGGATCGCGCCGTGGAAGACGACCTCGGCGCCGTACCCGCGGGTGGCGTTCACCTTCGGGATCGGGGCGCCGTGCGGCATGAACACAGTCGCCTTGATCCCGAGCAGCTGGGCGGCCAGGGCGACGCCCTGGGCGTGGTTGCCGGCGGACGCGGCGACGACTCCGCGGGCCCGTTCCTCCGCGGACAGGTGGGACATCCGGACGTAGGCGCCGCGGATCTTGAAGGACCCGGTCCGCTGCAGGTTCTCGCACTTCAGCAGCACCGGCCCGCCGACCAGCGCCGACAGCCAGCGGGAGTCCTCGATCGGCGTCGCGATCGCGACGCCCCGCAGCTGCTCGGCCGCGGCTTCGATCTCCGCCAGGGTCACCGGTGCCGGCGCGGTCACGTCGGCTCCGCGGCGATCTCGGGATCGGCGGGCTCCGGGTCCTCGCCGCCCGGGACCTCGTCGCCGGGATCGTCGACCTCGGGGTCGTCGACCTCGGGATCGGCGAAGGACGCCAGGTGCTGCACGACCGCGTTCAGGGCGGCCACCAACGGCACCGCGACCAGTGCGCCGATGACGCCGGCGACGATGACCCCGGCCGCGATCCCGAGGATCACGCCGAGCGGGTGCACCGAGACGAACCGGCCCATCAGGAAGGGCTGCAGCACGTGCGCCTCGATCTGCTGCACCAGCACCACGCCGCCGAGCATGATCGCGGCGACGATCGGCCCGTGCGCGACCAGCGCCACCAGCACCGCGACGGTGCCGGACGCGAAGGCGCCGACCAGCGGCACGAAGGCGCCGAGGAAGACCAGGACGCCGATCGCGCTGACCAGTGGCACCTTGAGGATCAGCGCGAAGATCATGATGCCGATCGCATCGGTCGCCGCGACCAGCACCGTCGCCCGGACGAACTGGGTCAGCGAGCGCCAGGCGACCTGTCCCGAGGAGTCCGCCTTCTCGCGGGCGGCCCGCGGGAAGATCCGGACGACCCAGCCCCAGATCACCCGGCCGTCGGCGAGGAAGAAGTAGGTCGCGAACAGCACGATGAAGAAGCCGGCGAAGATGTGGCCGACGGCGACACCCAGCTCGGTGGCCCGGCCGGCCAGCCCCTTGCCCTGGTCCTGCAGGTAGCTCTGGGCGTCCTCGATCCAGGTGTCGACCTGGGAGTCGCTGGCGTTCAGCGGACCGTCGCGGAGCCAGTTCCGGATCTCACCGAGGCCGCCGGCCACCTTGCCGGAGAGCTGGTCGACGCTGTCAGCTACCTGCTGGCCGACGAAGGCCAGCAGCAGGCCGACGACCGCGATCCCCCCGACCACGACGGCCAGGGCGGCCAGCTTGCGGGGCAGCCCGATCCGCTGGAGGCCGCTGACCAGCGGGGCGCAGAGGGCGGCGATGAACAGGGCGATCACGACCGGAAAGACGACCACCGAGAAGTAGCTGAGCCCGGCGAAGACCAGGCCCGCCGCCGCGGCGATCACCAGGAAGCGCCACGACCAGGCGGCGGCCAGCTCGTAGGCCCACGGGAGCTCGACCTTCCTGGCGACGCGCTCGACCCGCTGGTTCTCCAGCTCCTGGGTCCTCTCAGCCGCTCCGGCCGACTCCGTCGGATCCGTCAAGGCGCCCCCTCCTGGCTCGCTCCACCGTGCTGGTCCACTCCGGACACGTTATTGCAGATCAGCAACTGTGCCGACCGGAGAGCAGCCGCGTCGCCCCCGGCGAGCGCGATCAGGCCGGCGGCGGCGAGCACCGAGGCCTCGTCGACCACGATCCGCGGGTGCTCCGGGAGCTGCCAGCCGTCCGGATCGACACCGGTCGCGGCGCTCAGCACCGGTACCGCGTCGGCCGCGGCCCGGAAGACGCCGCCCGAGCCGACCAGCAGGTCGACGGCGCGCAGGTTCTTGCCGCTGCGCTCCACGACCCGGCCCTCCGGCGAGAGCACCACCACCGAGCGTCCGACGTGGCGGCGCATCGCGAGGACCGCGGCCGCCCCGGCCAGCCGGAGGTCGTCGGCGGCATCGGCGGGATCGGCCGGGACCAGGCCCGGGTCGTCGCCCCGTCGTACGGCGGCCGTGCGCAGGTCCTCGTCGGCCAGGCCGGCCGCGATCGCCTCCTCGGCCGTGGAGACCGCGCTCCAGCGCATCCCGAGGTCTCCCTCGACGGTCCGGGTGGTCGGGGTGACGGCGACGACCTCGCGGGCCAGCGCGGTCTCCTCGGGATCGAGCGTCACGACCGAGTGCACGTCGGTGGTCGCGCCACCGACGTCGACGACCACGACGCCGGTGCCGGGCGCGGAGCTGCCGTGCACGGCCGCGAGCAGCTCGACGCCGGTGAGGACGACGTCCGGGGTGGCGCCGAGCACCATCGCGGCGAACTCCGGGCGACTGCTCAGGTTCTTGCCGCCGATGACATGGGCGAGGAAGACCTCGCGGATCGCGGCCCGGGCGGACTCGGGCGCGAGCACCCCGATCCGCGGGACGACATTGTCGGCAAGCAGGTACGGCGTCCCGGAGCCCTCGAACGACCCGGCCACGACGTCCTGGGAGTCCACGTCTCCGGCCACCACGACCGGGCCCGCCCAGGACCGTGCGGCCAGGAAGCCGGCATCCGCGACCAGCGTCGCGGCGTTCCCGCCGTCGGTCCCGCCGACCAGCAGGAGCACGTCGGGGCGGGCCGCGACCAGCTCCGTGAACCGGGCGTCGTCGAGTCCGCCGGCGAGCACCGCGACCACCTTGCCGCCGCTGGAGAGCGCCACCCGCCGGCCGGCCTCCGCGGTGACCAGGTCCTCGTTGCCGACGACGGCGATCCGGAGGCCGCCGCCGGCCGAGGAGCAGGCCAGCGTCTCGGCGTGAGCCACCTCGGGATGCTCGGCGGCGAGCGCGGCCAGGCAGGCGTCGTACCCGTCGAGGACGTCGGTGCCCGAGGTCGTCGGGTGCTGGGTGGTCGCCAGCAACCGGCCGGCTGCGCGGTCGACCAGGGCGGCCTTGGTGAAGGTGGACCCGAAGTCGACGCAGACGACGAGGTCGGGCATCAGCCGGCCGTGGTGACGACGTACACCGCGGCCACCAGCACGCAGAGGATCAACCCGGCCGAGAGCAGCACGGGCGTCGGTCCGGACGGCAGCGGGCGCCCTTCCCGGATCGCGTGGTCCGCGGCGAGGTACCGGCGGTAGCCGCCGACGGCCGCGACCGCGCCGCTGACGATCAGCGCGCCGGCGAGGGTGAGGGCGAGGGCGCCGTCGTCGAGGAAGTGCGCCACCGCGACCGAGGCGCCGATCAGGCCGATGGCGGTGCGCTGGTAGGCCAGCAGGGTGCGCTCGTTGGCGAGGCTGAACCGGACGTCCGGCTCGTTCTCGCCGGTGCTCATCGGCGCGGCTCCAGCACGTGCCCCAGGTCGGCGATCAGGTCCTCGATCGACTCGATCCCGACGCTGAGCCGGATCAGGTCCGGCGGCACCTCGAGCTCGGTGCCGGCGACGCTGGCGTGGGTCATCCGGCCGGGGTGCTCGATCAGCGACTCCACTCCGCCGAGCGACTCTCCCAGGGTGAAGACCTCGGCGCGCTCGCAGACCGCGAGGGCGTGCTCCTCGCCGCCGGTGACCCGGAACGAGACGATCCCGCCGTACCGCTTCATCTGGCGGGCGGCGACGGCGTGGCCCGGGTGCGCGGCGAGCCCCGGGTAGATCACCTCGGCGACCTGCGGGTGGTCGACCAGGAACGCGACGACCTGCTCGGCGTTGTCGCAGTGCCGATCCATCCGAACCCCGAGGGTCTTCAGGCCGCGATGGGTCAGGAAGGAGTCGAACGGGCCGGCCACCGCACCCATCGCGTTCTGGTGGAAGCCGATCGCGTCGGCGATGGCGAGGTCTCGGACCACGACCGCGCCGCCGACCACGTCCGAGTGCCCGCCGACGTACTTGGTGGTCGAGTGCACGACGACGTCGGCGCCGAGGGTGAGCGGCTGCTGCAGGTACGGCGAGGCGAAGGTGTTGTCGACGACCAGCAGCGCGCCGGCCTCGTGCGCGACGGCGGCGAGCGCCTCGATGTCGCCGATGTTGAGGAGCGGGTTGGTCGGCGTCTCCACCCAGACCAGTTTGGTCCGCCCGGGGCGGATCGCGGCCCGCACGGCCTCGACGTCCGAGACCGCCGCCGGGCTGTGCTCGAGGCCCCAGACCTTGGCGACCTTGTCGAAGAGGCGGAAGGTGCCGCCGTACGCGTCGTCGGGGATCACGGCGTGGTCGCCGGGCTTGGTGAGCGCCCGAAGGATTGTGTCCTCGGCGGCCAGGCCGGAGGCGAACGCGAACCCGCGCTCCCCCTCCTCCAGTGCCGCGAGCGCGCCCTCAAGCGCGGTCCGGGTCGGATTCGCGGAGCGGCTGTACTCGTAGCCGCCGCGGAGGCCGCCGACACCGTCCTGCTTGTAGGTGCTGGTGGCGTAGATGGGCGGGATCACCGCGCCGGTCATCGGATCGGGTTCGTAGCCGGCGTGGATCGCACGCGTCTCGAACCCGGACTTGTCTCGGTGGGTTTGGCTCACGCCTGCGAGCCTAGTTGGTCAGGGCGGTGGCGATGTCGTCCAGATCGAGGTCACCGGCGGCGATGTCCCACACGAGTTGGAACGCCTGATCCTGGGACAGCGTGAAGGTGCGCCCGTTCGCCCGCAGGAACGTGACCGTCGCGAGCAGTGCCAGCCGTTTGTTGCCATCGACCAGGGCATGGTTTCCGCAGATCGAGTGCAGCAGTGCCGCAGCCTTCAGCTCGATGCTCGGGTAGGCGTCCTGACCGAACACGCTTGCTCGCGGACGGCTGACCGCCGCGTCGAGCAGGCCGGCGTCTCGGACCGGACCTGCGTTGAGCATCGAGGTGAACAGCAACAGGTCCTCGACGTTCAGGTACTCGACGTCGGTCACGCCTTGCCGAGCCGTTCCAGGGCGTCTGCGTACTCGACGAGGGCTTCGTTCGCGATCCGGTTGATCAGCTCACGCCGAACAGTGCGATCCCGTCGCTCGATCACGGCACGTTTGATCACCTCCTGCTTGGAGGTGCCTTCTGCGGCAGCCAGCTCGGTCAGCGCCTGATCGAGTTCGTCATCGATACGAAGTGTCATGGCCATGAGGCTATGGTACCAAGGTGATACCGCGTAGCCGGAATCCACAGGCCGTCGTTGGTCACCACATGCACCTGCGCCGCACCCTCAAGACCGCCGTCGTCGGCCTCACCGCCACCCTCACCCTCGGGTCCGTCGCGACCCCGGCGCAGGCCGCCGGCACCGTAGGACTGGACACGCTCCTCACCCCCACCCTGCTGGATCCGGTGATCAACCTGCTCGGCGCACTGCCGACGCCGTACAAGCCGTACACCGGTCCGATCTGCGTCAGCGGCGCGCCGCAGTGCATCGAGGACGTCATCACCGAGATGGAGGATCGGCTGGAACCGCTGGCCGCCTCCTGCAGCCACGACGCGATCTTCTCGCTGGCCTACCTCCGGGTGACCCAGAACGTGAAGGCGGCGGCCGACAGCGGCTACTTCCAGGACCGGAAGTGGCTGACCCAGATCGACGCGGTGTTCGCGGAGATGTACTTCGACACGATGGACACCTGGAAGTCCGGCAACAAGGCCGGCGTCCCGAAGGCGTGGCGGCTGGCGCTGCAGGCCAGCGAGGACCGGACCCTGACCGGCCTCGGCGACTTCATGATGAACATGAACGCGCACATCAACAACGACTTCCCGTACGTGCTCGCGAAGGTCGGCCTGACCGCCGCGGACGGCACCTCCCACAAGCCCGACCACAACGCCTACAACCAGCGCCTCGACTCGCTCTACCACCCGGTCTTCGACGAGGAGGCCGCTCGCTTCGACCCGATGTTCAACAAGCTCGACCTCGGCCCGGTCGACGAGGTCGTCGTCGGCGCGATCATGCGCGGCTGGCGCGAGGTCGTCTGGCGCAACGCCGAGGCCCTGGCGAACGCCCCGGCGGCGCTGCGCCCGCTCGTGGAGCGCGAGATCGCCGAGTACGCCGCGGGCCAGGCCCAGCTGATCAAGGTGATCTTCAAGGGCAACCCGACCAAGCGCGACGCCTACTGCGCGACCCACGGCTAGCGTGGGAACAGCACCGCCCGTCACCGTGTTGTGAGAGGTGCCACCGAGGTCAGGAGCACCGATGCTGTTCAACAAGTTCAAGAACGAGATCGTCGACGCCGAGCACGCCCTCCCCGGACGGACGTCGCGCACGTTCCAGCTGGCCGAGCGACACCGGGTCCTGGACGCTCCGCTGGTTACCGACGAGGTGCCTGACGGCTTCGAGGTCGCGCTGTTCGGCCTCGGCTGCTTCTGGGGCGCCGAGGAGATCCTCTGGCAGATCGACGGGGTCTGGTCGACCTCGGTCGGGTACGCCGGCGGCACCACCCCGAACCCGGACTACGAGGAGGTCTGCTCCGGCCGGACCGGCCACACCGAAGCGGTCCGCGTGGTCTTCGATCCGACCAAGGTCTCGTACGCCGACCTGGTCGTCGCGTTCTACGAGGTGCACGACCCGACCCAGGGCATGCGCCAGGGCAACGACGTCGGCACCCAGTACCGCTCGGCGATCTACACGTTCTCCGACGAGCAGGCGAAGGTCGCCGCCGAGGTCACCGCGCGCTACCAGCCCGAGCTGACCAAGCGCGGCTACGGCGCCATCACCACCGAGATCAAGCCGGCCCCGACGTACTACTACGCCGAGGACTACCACCAGCAGTACCTGATCAAGGTGCCGCACGGGTACCGGTGCCACAGCGCGACCGGGATCAAGGTGCCGCGCGGCTAGGACGCAGCCACGAGCACGCCTCCGCAAAGCCGCCGAGACCGCGACCCGCTGGGACCGGAAACTTGGATCAAAACTCGGCGAGGATCAGGATGCCGAGGCCAGCTGCGTCTTTGCCCCGAGCCGTTTCAGCATGACCCGGCTTACATCCTGACTGAGGCGGTCGGGCACGATCCGTCCGCCAGTGCGGACGGCCTGAGCCAGCAGGTTGTATGCGGCGTCATCGGCGAATGACCAGGGAATCTCGAACCGTCTGCGAACGCTGCTCGGGAGAGTGCCAAGCATCGCGAGTTTCGCAACCGGCTTGCTCGGCACACCACCGAGGCGGGCCAGCGGTGCGGGCAACATTGGCAACTCGAACCTGCCTACGCCGAGCGCGCCCACCGCAGCTTCGGTCATCTCGAGGTCTTCGGCGCAGATTCGCTCGAACTCCTGGAGGAACGCGTCCAGGGTCGGGGGAACCAACCGCATGGACATCCCGTAGCGACGCCACCATTCCACCGACTCCGCGTAGAACTGAGTGCGTTGATCCCCCACCGGTGGCCGATGGTGAAAGCGATCAGCAGCAGTGAGGAACCCCCAGACGAACGTCATGTGTGTCCACCAGAAGACCTCAGGGTCAAGGGCGTGGTACCGCTGGCCGTGCGCGTCGGTCCCCTTGATGCCACGGTGATAGTCGCGCACTCGTACGGCCCTGTCGGCGCCGTCGGTCGCGTTGATCGTCGCGACGATTCGCGGCACGGATCGGTAAACCCTCTCGAACGGGTCGGCGAAGAACATCGAATGCTGCATGACTCCCGCGCTGACCGCTGGGTGCATCAACTGCAACAAGCCGGTCGAGAACCCGGTCAGCGCGATCCGTGGATCATTCGCCAGGCGCCCCAAGATCGAATCAGGTCCGAGCGGTCGTGATGCTGGAAGCAGGTTGTCCATGCGTCATCTGACCACGATGACAGTGTTGCTGTCACGGTTTGCCAGTGTGACGGGAATCAAGGTTCATACGTACTTTCTCAAGAACCCGTTCGGATACCGCTGCCACTCGGCGACCGGGATCAAGGTGCCGCGAAGCTGACGATCTGGCCGGCCGAACCGGCCAATGGTGTTTCTCATTATTGACTTTCTGATCAGCATGACTAAAATGAGAAACATGCCAGCCACGAGCCCGTACATCGGCCCCGAGCAGCAGGCGGACCTGGAACGCCTGGGCGCACGCTTGCGCGACCGCCGCAAAGCTCTCGGCGTGACGGCAGTCGCCTGCGCCGAGGCAGCCGGGGTGTCGCGCGTGACGCTCCACAGGATCGAGGCAGGCAACCCGTCGGTCACGATCGGCGCCTACAGCAATGTGGCGACCGCTCTCGGGCTCCAACTCGTCGTGCCGGTCCTGGACGAGCCAGCAACCGAAGGAACCGCGATCACCGTGGGTGACTACCCCGGCCTGCGCGCGCTGGCGTGGCAAACCAAGGCGGGCACCACGCTCACCGAGACCGAAGCGCTCAACCTGTACGAGCGCGGCTGGCGGCACCTCGACCAGGGAGCACTGACCGACCGCGAGAAGGCCTTCATCCAGCATCTCGCCGACACCTACAGCAACGGAGCACTCCTTGTTTAGGCGACAGCACCACCAACGGGTGGCCGCGGTGCTCTCGCTGCTCGACGCTCCGCTCCTCGTCGAGCACAACTGCTGGTTCGGAGGCGGTACGGCGATCGTGCTCGCCAACGACGAGTTCCGTGAATCAGTCGACATCGACTTCCTGGTCTCCGACCAGCGGTCCTACCGCGCGTTGCGGCAGATCGTCAGAGAGCACGGGCTCGACGGACTTGCCCACCGCGAGCTGGATCTTCTCCGGCCGCCCGTGGTCGACGGGTACGGGATCCGGGCCTCTGTGCTGATGACGGGGGTCCCGATCAAGTTCGAGATCATCCACGAAGGTCGCATCAGCCTCGACGTTCCATCGCCGGAGCAGGCGATCTGCGGCGTGAGGACCCTGACGGCAACCGACCAGGTCGCGAGCAAGCTGCTAGCGAATGACGATCGTTGGGCCGATACCTCGACGTTCGGCCGCGACCTCATCGACCTAGCCATGATGAAACCCGACACCGCCGCACTTGAGGCCGGCGCGCAGAAGGCGGTCGAGGCGTACGGAAAGACTGTCGGCGAGAGCCTCGACAAAGCCGTCACGTCCCTGCGCGATCGTCCGCACCGTCTTGATGAGTACATCCGCGCGCTCAGCATCGACGTGCCCCGAGCCGTCGTTTGGCAGAGCATCCGTGACCTCGCCGCACGATGCGCGAAGGTGGAGGGTCTCGGTTCGACCACCTCCAGTGCCAGCAGTACCTGAGCAAGACCCGTTCGGATACCGCTGCCACAGCGCCACCGGGATCAAGGTTCCGCGCTAGGCGCCCTCAGGTAGCAGCAAGGCAGCTGCGCAGATGGTCCACGACCTCGTCAGCCACGACTGAGATGGGCCGGTCGCGGTCGTGGGCCACCCAGTCCGTGAGCCACACCTGCAACGCGGAGATCACCAGCGCGGCCACCACCGAGGGGCGCAGGGGTCGGATCTCGCCCGCGTCGGCTGCCGCCTGAGCACTGGCGGCGGTCAGCTCCATCCCCACCTTCCACGCGTCACGCTGCGCCCCGCGCCCCGCTCCGGGAATCACCGAGGCCGTCCCCCAGCTCAAGCCGTCGTTGAGATGGAGGCGCAGGAAGGAATCTCGCTCCGCGAAGAACTCGAGCTCTAGGCGCGCACCCACCAGGAGTCGCTCGAAGGGCGAGTCGATCAGGCGGGTCCCGGCGTGGACGACCTGCGTGAACTCCTTCATCCGCTCGGCGTTCAGTGCGTCCCACAGGTCGTCCTTGCTCCCGAACGACTTGTAGACCGTCGACAACGAGACCCCTGCGCCGGCAGCGATGTCACCGACCTTCGCAGCGGCGAACCCGACCCGTCCGAACTCGTCCTCCGCGACGCTCAGGATGTGCTCGCGGTAGACCGCACGCCGAGCATCGTCCAAACGGTTCGCCAGCGGCGCGGACTCCGTCGACTTCACCCTGGATCCCCTCCGAGAAGCACTGTCGCTCCCCTCACGAGTAGGTTACCTTTCCTCAAGAGTAATCATCATTACCCTCAAGAGATCGCCTGTTACTCCCACGTCGGGGAGCTCGACCCAAGGGAAACGCATGACCACGACACTTGACCAACCCTCTGGCTCGGTTGCGCCGACGGTGCCCCCGTCGAGAGGACTTCGCGCCTGCTGGATCGTCGGGTTCGGTTCCCTCGCCCTCGCCTTTCCCGTCTACACCTACCTAGTCTTCGGCTCGAACGCCAACCGCGAGGCCATGGCGAACACCATGGCGATCCAGGCGACGCTCGGGTACTTCCTCGGCATCTTCGCCGCCTACCTCCCCCTCCCCTCGCTGCGAACCTGGACTCGGTACGAACGGCTCCAAGCCACCGTCCTCCCGTTCGTCATCTGCTCCTACATCACGCACCTGACCTGGGAGCTCGGCTGGCTGATCCTGCACAAGCCGATCGCCGGCGCCCAGGACAGCGCCTGGGCCTACGCCTGGTGGAACTACATCGACGGCGGAGACACCCGCTACCTCAACCCCGACCCCCACTTCCTGATGATCGAGGTGCTCTCCGTCATCAACGGCTGCGTCGGGCTGACCGGGCTCGTCCTGCTCAAGCGGTCCCGGTTCACCGACGTCCGCGGAACCTTGCTCGTCATGTCCACGGCAGTCACCCACACCGTGCTGACCTGGTACTACTACGGCTCGGAGATCATCGGCGGGTTCCCCTCGGCCAACACGTCCAGCTTCATCGACTTCGGCGTGAAGTTCATCCTCCTGAACTCACCCTGGCTGATCGCTCCGTGGTTCGTGCTGACGTGGGGCTACCTCACCCTCAAGCGCCAGCTCGGGCGCCGCTGACCGGGACGGTGGCACCGAAGACCAAGATGCTGTGCCGAGAATGTCGTAACGGCCCGTCCCCGTTCGTAGCGAAGGTGGAGGATGGCCACCGGGCCGTCCCGACCTAGGAGGAGCCATGCCCCAGTACCTGATCAGCTTCAACGCCGAGTGGGTCCCGGACCTGACCGAGGCGCAGATCCTGGAGAGCGCGAGGTCCATCCGCCCGGTGATCGACGAGGCCATGGCGGCAGGCGTCTGGGTGTTCGGCGGAGGCCTTGACGACAAGTTCCCCGTGTTCAGCGTCGACCCCAACGATGGCAAGCCCCGGTTCACCGACGGCCCGTACGTCGAGACCAAGGAGCACTTCGGCGGCTTCTCCGTCGTCGACGTACCGGACGACGAGCAGGCGCGCGTCTGGGCCGCGAAGATCGCCGTCGGCTGCGGGTGGCCGATGCAGGTGCAGCAGCTCGGCACCCCGCCGGACCACGGCGACGCTCCGGCGGCCGACTGACCTTCACCCGCCGGCCCCGACTAGCCTTCCGCCCATGGACACCCTGCGCAGCATCGTGCTGTTCATCGCCGCGGCGATCGCCGAGATCGGCGGCGCCTGGCTGGTCTGGCAGGGCGTCCGCGAGCATCGCGGCTGGGCCTGGATCGGTGCCGGGGTGATCGCGCTGGGCCTCTACGGCTTCGTCGCCACCCTCCAGCCGGACGCCAACTTCGGACGCATCCTCGCGGCGTACGGCGGGGTGTTCGTCGCCGGCTCCCTCGCCTGGGGCATGGTCGCCGACGGCTTCAAACCCGACCGGTACGACGTGATCGGCGCCCTGGTCTGCCTGGTCGGCGTCTCGGTGATCATGTACGCGCCCCGGGCCGACTAGCAACGGGCTCCACGACATCGTCGCCCGCGGCCTGACCCGCTGGGACCCTCAGACGTCGACCTTGAACCCGAGGTCGACGTCCGAGGCCGCCTGGCCGCCCCGAATGCCCCAGTTCTCGGTCGGGATCTCCCGCAGTGTGATCGTCACGTGATCACGCGGGATCCCGAGGCCTTCGAGCCGGTCGACGATCTCGGCGTACAGGCGGCGCTTGGCCTCGATCGACCGGCCGGCGAAGCAGTCGATCGAGACCATCGTGGCGCGCTCGGGCTCGGTGAGGGTCGGCGGGCAGGCGAACCGGTGCGGCTCGTGCGCGACGAGACGCAGGTGCTTGTCCTTCACCGGGATCGCGAACGCAGAGACCAGGGCGGCGTGCACGGCCTCGATGATCGCGACCTCCTCGGCCTCGGAGTAGCGACGGCGTACTTCGACAAGGGCGCTGGGCATGAGGTCACGCTAGCCAGGACCGACGGCGGAGCGAACTGGTTATTCGAACCGGGCGGCGGTCCAGGCGATCAGCTCCGGCGCAGATCAGGACCAGGCCCAACCCGATCGCCCGCGAAGCAGGTAGAATCGTCGTGAGCCACCGAGGCTCGCCGGACGAGGGAGCCGTACCCGGAACGCGACAAGACGGCCTCGAGGAGCTCGTCATGGCATGGATCGTTCTCGTGGTCTCCGGGATGCTGGAAGCAGTCTGGGCCGTCGCACTCGGCAAGACCGAGGGATTCACCCGGCTGGTGCCGTCGCTGGTGTTCGCGGTGGCCATCGTGCTCAGCATGGGCGGGCTCGCCTACGCGCTGCGCACCCTGCCGATCGGGACCGCGTACGCCGTCTGGGTCGGGATCGGCGCGTCGCTGACCGTCGCCTACGGGATGGTCTCCGGGGCGGAGTCGGTCAGCGCGATCAAGATCCTGCTGCTGGTCGGCCTGATCGGCTGCGTGATCGGGCTCAAGCTGGCGCACTAACCGGGGAACCGGCCGTTCGGACCCGGCTGTCAGAATCGGCGTCGTGACCCGACGCCTCCTCCCCGCGCTGCTGGCCGCCGCGATCGCGCTCGGCGCGGCCGGCTGCGGTGGCGACCCCGCACCGGCCGCCGACGCCCCGCACACCCACACCGCTCTCGCCGCCGGGGACGGCACCCGGGCGTCGTACGTCGGCTACACCCTCGCGGACGTCCGGTTCCCGGCCAGGCCCGGGGTCCCCGGCACGCTCAGCTTCCAGATCCAGGACGACCGGAAGCAGCCGGTGACCGACTTCCTGGTCGAGCTCACCAAGGAGATGCACGTCTACGTGGTCAGCACCGACCTCTCGGTGTTCCGGCACGTGCACCCGGAGAAGGCCGCGGACGGCACCTGGACCGGGAACCTGACCGTCCCGCGACCGGGGCGCTACCGGGTGGTGGTCGAGTTCACCGCCCGCGACGAGGGCGGCAACGGCGACCAGGTCGTCCTGGGCGTCGAGAGGACCCTGGGCACTCCGGGCAAGGACGTGCCGGCCCCTCCGGCCACCACCGAGACCACCGTGGACGGCACCACCGTCACGATCACCAAGCCGCCGACCGTCGGCTACGAGCACCAGATGGAGCTCGGCATCAGCCGGGACGGCGAGCCCGCGGCCCTCGGCACGTACCTCGGCGTCTACGCGCACGTCTCCGCGTTCAACCTCGCCACCGGCGCGCTCGTGCACATGCACCCGCTCGGGTCGCCGGAGACCCGCGACGGCCGCTCCGACCTGACGTTCCACACCGGCTTCCGGGTGCCGGGTGACTACCGGATGTTCGTCCAGACCCGGCTGTCGGGCGTCGTCCGGACGATCCCGATGACGATCACCGTCACCGGGGAGCAGCCACCGGCACCTTGACGGTCACCACCGGGTTCTCGAACTCGGACATCCGGACGCTGACCTGCACGTCCCAGGTCCCGGCGCGAGGCAGGACGACGGTGGCGGCGTAGGTCCCGGAGTCGACGTTGGTGACCTCCTGCTCCCCCAGCGACAACTGACCGGAGGTCGCGTTCAGCCCCGGTACGGCGGACGGCTCCATCGGGTTGCCGGCGAGGTCCTGCACCTGGAACAGGATCGTGTTCTTGCCCACCGTGGCCGGCTTGAGGACCGCGACCACCTTGGCGTTCCCGGTCTGACCGGCGAAGGTCGAGGAGTCCAGGGCTCCCGGCAGCGCGACCGAGCCGGTGTCCTCGACCGGCGAACGGTCGACCAGGAACCCGGTCAGTCCGAGGACCCCGATCAGCAGGACGGCCTCGATCCGAACGGTGCGTTGCAACCGCCCGGTTGCCGACGCCCGGTCGGCGAACCCGCTGTCGGCGAGCACGGCCGGCATCAGCCGGTACCGGTTCCAGGCGGCGATCAGGGCCACCAGCACCACGACGGCGACCTTGACCAGCAGCAGCCTGCCGAAGTCGGTGCCGAACAGGTTCCCCCAGCTGCGCAGGATCCGCCAGCCGAGCACCGAGCCGGTGACCGCCACGGCGACCAGCAGCCAGGCCGCCAGCGCCGAGAACCGGCCGAGCGCCACAGCCGCGACCCGGGGCCGGTCGGCCAGCCGGCGCAGACTGATCACCAGCCCGATCAGGCCGCCGAACCAGATCGATCCGGCGAGCACGTGCGAGAGGTCGGCCGCGATCATCACCCAGAGCGGCGGGAACGCCCGGGTGTGCCCGACCAGGGCGAGCGCACCCAGTGCGAGGACGACGCCCGCCAGCGCGGGCACCCGGTGCACCCGCCCGCGCACGCCCTGGGCGAAGCCGACCGCGATCCAGGCACCCAGTGCGGCGAGGACCCAGCTGACCAGCTCGGTGCCGGTCGGGATCTCGTACGGGCCGTCGGTGAACAGGGCGGAGAAGCCCTCCGCGCGCTGGTACAGCGTGGTCAGCACCAGGGTCGCGAACCCGGCGACCACCACCAGCCAGGCGAACCGGCCGGCGATCCGCAGCAGCCGCTCCCGGACCTGGTCGAGACCGCCCTCCTTCGGGAGCAGCAGCAGGACGAAGGCCACCAGCCCGCAGGCGCCGAAGACGCCGAGGTAGGTGAGTGCCTGGGCGATGCCGAGCGAGGCGCGCACACTGGTCGGCGAGGACTGGGACACCCCGGTCGCGGCGGCCACGGTCGCACTCGGCGCGCCGATCGAGAAGGTCAGTGCGCCGGCGATCGGGTGGCCGTCCGAGGAGACCACCCTCCAGGCGATCACGTAGGTGCCGTCGGCCAGGCCCTCCGGCAGGTCGACGACCAGCAGGGTGTCGGTGGTACGGGTGTCCGCCTCGAGCTCGACGCCCTTCGCGTCGAAGAGGTGCACCCCGCCGCTCTGCGCCCGCACCGGCTCGTCGAAGGTGAAGGTCGCCTTCTCGGGCGCCTCGGTCAGGATCTGTCCCTCGGTCGGGTCGGTGCCGACCAGGGTGGCGTGCGCGCTGGCCGGTCCCGCGAACGCCAGCAGGCCGAGCAGCGCCAGGGCAGCCGCCAGTACGAGCCGGCGTACGGCCCGTGCCCGCGACTGCCCCGACGCCATCAGGTCAGGCCTTCCGGGTCTTCGCCAGCGCGGCCGCCGCGGTCAGCAGACCGAGCGCACCCACGCCGAGACCGGCGTACCCGAGGCCCTTGGAGGCGCCTTCGTCGTCGGAGCCGGCCTCCTTGTCCGCGGCGGGCGTCGCGGACCCACCGTGGCCGTCACCCTCGGCGGCGGGCAGCACCTTGATGATCGGGGCCGGGTGCTCGGGCTCCTCGGCACCCTCCTCAACGACCTCGACCCAGTCGGTCTGACCCTTCTCGCACTTCTGGAGGGTCGGGAACGCCAGCGTCTTGCCGACGGCGTCGGGGACCTGGAAGGACAGCTCGAAGGCGTCCCGGTACCCGTCCGGAAGCGGCGACTTGGCCGTGTACACGACCGTCCCCACCCGCTCGGTGATCTCGTTGCCGTGGGCGTCCTTGATCGGCGTCGCCAGCTTCACCAGGTTCTTCTTGACGTCCCAGAGCGCGTTGCGGGTCGGGGTGACCGCGTTGATCTCCTCCGGGATCTGGATGGTGACGCTGGTCGTCGCCGTCCCGTCGCACCCGTGCGGGACGCTCAGGGTCGCCACGGTGTAGTCGCCGGCGGCGGCCTCTCCCGGGGTGATCGAGACGTGGGCGAGCGCCGGACCGACAGCGAGGGCGCTGAAGCCGATCACGGCGGCGGGCAGGGCGAGAAGGCGTGCGGTAGTACGTGCAGTCATGCTGAATCTCCTTGGATCGATGGGGTGGCAGGGCAGGCCGCGACCCGTCCTGACCCGGAGATCAGGACGACGCGGCGAGCACCCCCGGCGGCCCTCGACGTGGAGCGACGCAGAGCAGCGGCAGCCGGGGACGCGTGGTCCGCGGCTCGTCGTGGTGACGGTCGCCGCGCAGCAGCGGCAGGGCGACGACGGCCGGGAAGACCCGGATCCAGGTGGCGACCGCGGCGACCACGTGCTCCTGGACGAGCAGCACGATCGCGGTGACCACGGTGGTGACCAGGTGGGCCCAGAACATCACCGGGGTCATCTGCCAGAGGTGCTCGCCGGTGACGGTCATCGACATTCCGGCATGGGTCGGCTGGACCGCCTCGAGGGCGGAGTGCAGCCCGAGCTGCGCCAGCAGCACGAACGGGACGACGACCCCGACCCGGAGCACCCGGCCGAAGGTCAGCGCGGCGGCGACGAACACCATCGCGGCGAAGCCCAGCAGGAAGCCCGGGGCCGGCAGGTGGCCGCCGGCGAGCACGTGCGCGGCAGCGGTCAGCGCGGTGATCTCGAGGGCGGCGACGGCGCTGCGGTGCGCCGTACGCGCCTCCCACCTCGTCCGCCTCATGCGGAGATTCTTGCAAACGGCCGTTTCCGGCCGGATCCCAGGACCTAGCGGGACTCGAACGCCAGCCGGGCACCGAGCCCGGCGAAGCAGACCGCGAACGTCTTCCGGATCCGGTCCACGATCACCGGCCGCGCCAGCACCTGGTCCCGCAGCAGCGCCGCGCAGGCGCCGTACAGGGCGAAGACGACGAAGGTCAGCGCCATGAAGATCCCGCTCAGCGCCAGCATGTGCCAGGTCGCGTGCGCGCTGCCGGCCGGGACGAACTGCGGCAGGAACGCGATGAAGAAGAGCGTCAGCTTCGGGTTCAGCAGGTTGATCGTGACCCCGGTGACGAGCACCGAGCGCCAGGACCGCGGAGCGGACTCCGCCTCGACGGTCAGCACGCCCCGGTCGCGCCAGGTGTTCCAGGCCATCCAGAGCAGGTAGCCGACGCCGAGGTACTTGATGGTCTCGAACGCGACCCCGCTCGCGTGCAGCAGCGCGGCCAGCCCGGTGATCGCGGCCACCAAGTGCGGGACGGTGCCGAGCGTGCTCGCGAACGCAGCCAGCAGCGCCGCGCGGGTGCCCCGGGTCAGCCCGGCGGCGATCGTGTACAGCGCACCGGTCCCGGGCGTCGCCACGATCACGAGCGCGGTGATCAGGAAGGTGAGGCTCATCCTGGGGATGGTAATCGGATCCCGGGCATCGTGCCGCCTATCCTCGGGTCCGTGCTGACCCGCTGGGGGCGTGACCTCGACCCGGACCGTCCGCTGCCGGAGTACCCCCGCCCGCAGCTGGTCCGGGGACCGTCGAGCTGGGTGAACCTCAACGGCCGCTGGGAGTACGCCTTCGGCGGCATCGACCGCCCCGAGCACCCGGACGGCCGGATCGTGGTGCCGTTCTCACCGGAAGCCGCACTCTCCGGGGTCGGCCGGCAGCTCCAGCCCGACGAGTGGCTCTGGTACCGGCGTACCGGCGTCGCGGCCCCGGCCGGCGATCGGGTCCTGGCGCACTTCGGCGCGGTCGACCAGACCTGCACCGTCTGGGTCAACGGCACCGAGGTCGGCAGCCACACCGGCGGCTACCTGCCCTTCACGATCGACATCACCGACGCCCTGGTCGCCGGGTCGCAGACGATCGAGGTACGCGTCCGCGACCTCTCCGAGACCGGTCCGCACGCGCGCGGCAAGCAGCGCCTCGACCGCGGCCGGATCTGGTACACCGCCCAGTCCGGGATCTGGCAGACGGTCTGGCTGGAGGCGGTGCCGAGCCGGTACGTCGAGGAGCTGCGGATCGTGCCCGACGTCGAGGGCGCGACCTTGGCGGTGACGGTTCAGGCGTCTCGACAGGCTCGACGTCCGGACATCGCGGACGAGGGCGCGGACCTCGAGCCGGTCGAGATGCCCGCACACGTCCGCGTCCTGGACCACGGCACCGTAGTCGCAGAATCCACCGGCCCCGCCGGCACTCCCCTGCGGCTCCCGATCCCGCACCCCCGCCTCTGGTCCCCCGCCGACCCGTTCCTCTACGACCTCGAGATCACCTACGGCGACGACAGCATCACCTCGTACGCCGCGATGCGCTCCTTCGGGATCGGCGAGGACGACCGGGGCCGGCGCCGGTTCCTGCTCAACGGCGAGCCGATCCAGCACGTCGGCGTCCTGGACCAGGGCTACTGGCCCGACGGGCTGCTCACCGCACCCGCCGACGAGGCGATGGTGCACGACATCAGCACGATGAAGGACCTCGGCTTCACGATGCTGCGCAAGCACGCCAAGGTCGAGCCGCTGCGCTGGTACCACCACTGCGACCGGCTGGGGATGCTGGTCTGGCAGGACGTGGTCAACGGCGGCGGCCGCTACCGGGAGCTGACCGCGAACCTCCCGGCACGCTGGCCGATCCGGCTCTCCGACCGGCGCTACCCGCTCTTCTTCCGCGACGACGCGGCCGCCCGCGAGGAGTTCCGCGACGAGGTACGCCGGACCGTCGCCCTGCTCGCGAACACCGCCTCGGTCTGCGTCTGGACCCCGTTCAACGAGGCCTGGGGGCAGTTCGACGCGAACGAGATCGCCGCCGAGGTCGCGGCGCTCGACCCGACCCGGGCGGTCAACCACGTCAGCGGCTGGATCGATCAGGGCGGCGGCGACGTGAAGAGCTACCACAGCTACCTCCGGCCGTTCCGGCTCCGGACCCGCCGCCGGGAGCGCCGGGTGCACGCCCTGACCGAGTACGGCGGCCACAGCCTCCAGGTGGCCGGCCACGACTGGAGCAGCACGGAGTTCGGCTACCGGCACTGCGAGACGCCCGCCGAGCTCGCCGCCGGTTTCGTCGCCCTGCACGTCGACGAGATCGCGCCCGCCGTGGAGCGCGGTCTGGCCGCCACCGTCTACACCCAGCTCAGCGACATCGAGGACGAGCTGAACGGACTGCTCACCTGGGACCGCGAGGTGCTGAAGATCCCGGCCGACGTCATCCGGGCGACGCTCGGAACGATCAGGGACTAGGAGCTCAGCGGGGCATCCACCCAGCGCCGGCCCCGGTGGAACAGCTCCGCGGTGCCCTCGGTGAGCTCGGCGACGATCTCGGTGGCAACTCCGACCGCCTGCATCGGGACCGCGAGCTCGAGGGTCGCCATGTCGGTGTAGTCGATCCGGAGCACCTTGGTGCCGCGCGCGCGGAGCTCGTGCTCCAGCCGGCCGGCCGCGGCCAGGTCGACGGTCACCTCGCAGAGCTCCTGCTCGACGCGCTGGATCAGGGTGGTGGCCTCGAACGCGGCACGCACTGCGTCGCCGTACGCGCGGGTCAGGCCGCCGGTGCCGAGCAGGGTGCCGCCGAACCACCGCGACACCACCGCCACCACGTCGCTGACCTCACGACCGCGGAGCACCTCCAGCATCGGGGCGCCACCCGTGCCCGGCGGCTCGCCGTCGTCGTGGGACCGCTCCACCGCGCGGGACGGCCCGAGGATGAAGGCGGAGCAGTGGTGCCGCGCTCCCCAGTTCTCCTTGCGGGCCTGCTCGATCACGCTGCGCGCCGACATCTCGTCGTCGACCCGCACCAGGGCGCAGCGGAACCGGGACCGGGAGACCTCGACCTCGGCGACTCCGTCCGCGGCGAGCGTGAGGTAGCTGGCGCCGGACCCTTGACTCATGCAGCGAACCCCTTGCTGACGAAGCAGGTATGAGGTGGTGGCGGGGTACCCCTCCCAGGATCACCCCGCCACCTGATCCGTTGTGCGCCTGGCCAGAGGCCGGCGCTGCACCCCAACGGATCCCGGCCGGCGCCCGTGTGGGGTACGGGCGCGACTGACCGATTTACCCACTTTAGAACATGACCGGTCGAACCACTAACGGAAACTCACCAGGAATGTCAGCAGATCGGCGCGGGTGAGAACCCCGATCGGCCGGCCGTCCTCCTGGACGAGCAGCGCGTCGGCGGATCCGAGGGAGGAAATCGCCTCCGCGACACCCGCCGAGGCACCGATCGTCGGCAGCGGCGAGCTCATGTGCGCCTCGACCTGGTCGGCGAGCTTGGCGTCGCCGGCGAACAGCGCATCCAGCAGCGCCCGCTCCGAGACCGAGCCGGCGACCTCGGCCGCCATCACCGGCGGCTCGGCGCGGACCACCGGCATCTGGGAGACGCCGTACTCGCGGAGGATGTGGATCGCCTCGGCGACGGTCTCGGTCGGGTGGGTGTGCACCAGGTCCGGCAATCCGCCGGACTTGCCGCGAAGCACCTCGCCGACGGTCTGGTCGTCCTTCGCGGCCAGGAATCCGTACTGCGCCAGCCAGTCGTCGTTGAAGACCTTGGTCAGGTAGCCGCGACCGGAGTCGGGCAGCAGCACCACGATCACCGCGTCGGCGCCGGTCCCGTCGGCAGCGAGCTCCGCGGCCAGCTTCGCGGCGGCGAACGCGGCCATCCCGGACGAGCCGCCGACGAGCAGGCCCTCCTCGCGCGCCAGTCGCCGGGTGAAGGAGAAGGAGTCCGCGTCGGAGACCTCGATCACCCGGTCGGCGACGGTGCGGTCGTAGGTGTCGGGCCAGAAGTCCTCGCCGACGCCCTCGACCAGGTAGGGGCGGCCGGTGCCGCCGGAGTAGACCGAGCCGGCCGGGTCGGCACCGATGACCTGGATCGCGGGGTTCTGCTCCTTGAGGTACTTGCCGACGCCGCTGATCGTGCCGCCGGTGCCCATGCCGCAGACGAAGTGGGTGATCTTCCCGTCGGTCTGTCGCCAGATCTCCGGGCCGGTGTCCTCGTAGTGCGATCGCGGGTTGTTCGGGTTGGAGTACTGGTCCGGCTTCCACGCTCCGGGCTGCGAGGCGAGCCGGTCCGAGACGTTGTAGTAGCTGTCCGGGTGCTCGGGAGCGACCGCGGTCGGGCAGACGACCACCTCCGCGCCGTACGCCTTGAGGACGTTGCGCTTGTCCTCGCTGACCTTGTCCGGGCAGACGAAGACGCACTTGTACCCGCGCTGCTGAGCAACCAGGGCGAGCCCGACGCCGGTGTTGCCCGAGGTCGGCTCGACGATGGTGCCGCCGGGCTGGAGCGCCCCGGACGCCTCTGCCGCGTCGATCATCCGGCGGGCGATCCGGTCCTTCACCGAGCCGCCCGGATTGAGGTACTCGACCTTGGCGAGCACGAGGGGGCCCTGGGAGTCGGCAGGGGTGGCGGCCGGGCGGTCCAGGGTCCTGTCGAGCTTGACCAGCGGGGTGTTGCCGATCAGGTCGAGAAGCGAGTTCGCGTAGTCCATAGGGCTCAAGATAGTCGGCCCGGCGCCGACTATCAGAACGGGCTACTTTCGCGAATCTGAGTATTACATCGTTGTAGTTTGCAAGCACCAACACGCCCCACGAGCAACTTTTTTTCACTCAGACCCCAATTTTCCCAAAATTCGGTCCATACTCGGACCGAGTCGAATTCCCCCAGCCTTTGACCAGCAGGAGATCTCATGTCCTTCCCCCGTCCTTCGCGGACCCTCAGCGCCGCCCTCGTCGGTGTCGTGGCCGCGACCGCGCTGGTCGCGATCAACCCGGGGGGTGTCGTCCTCTCCTCCGCGAAGCGCACCGTGCCCGTCGAGCAGCGGGCCTCCGAGGCCCCGAACGTGTTCTTCCCGGTGGTCAGCAAGTACGCCAGGGACCGGAAGACCTTCGGCAAGCGTCCCGGCACCGAGATCCAGGCGCCGTGCGGCGCTGCGGTCCGGGCGGCCACCGCCGGCACCGTGCTGCTCAGCTCGTCGCCGACCAGCGGACCGAACCTGGTCCGCGTCGTGACCAGCCGCGGCAAGCTCACCACCTACTACGGCTACATGCGCAGGGCCCGGGTGACCAACGGCCAGATCGTCGCTGCCGGTCAGCAGCTCGGCAACGTCGGCGACCTCGGCATCGCGAAGAAGTGCTCGCTCTACTTCGCGATCACCAACGGCTTCAGCGGCGTGATCAAGATCGACCCGTCGCGCTGGCTCAACAACTACGTCGGCAAGCCGGTGCCGCAGACCTCGCTCTTCGACAACAACGGGTTCGTGCTGGCGAGCTTCAACGCCCTCGGCGCCAGCCACACCCCGAGCGCACGCTACGCCGGCTACGCGTCCCGGACACCGAAGCAGGTCGCGATGCTCGCCGGCTACAACGTCGACGTGGTCGGGCTCCAGGAGTTCGAGCGGGTCCAGCGGACCTCGTTCCTGGCGGCGGCCAAGGGCACCTACGACATCTACCCGGCGGTGACCGACAAGAACTCGGCCAACTCGATCATCTGGCGCAAGTCCACGATGGAGTTCGTGAGCGCGGAGACGATCGGGGTCCCCTACTTCCAGGGCCGGATCTGGCAGATGCCGGTGGTGCTGCTCAAGCACAAGGCCAGCGGCCGGATGGCGTACTTCATCAACGTGCACAACCCGGCGTCGATCCGGAAGTACGGCGACCAGAGCAAGTGGCGCGCCAAGGCGATCGCGATCGAGAAGGCCAAGGTCGTCGAGCTCCGCAAGACCGGACGCGCGGTCTTCCTCACCGGTGACCTCAACGACCGGACCAAGGCGTTCTGCCCGCTCACCGAGGGCAAGCTGATGATCTCGGCGAACAGCGTTCCGTCGATGGCCTGCGCCCCGCCGAAGACCCTCTGGATCGACTGGGTGTTCGCGGCCGGTCCGGCCCGGTTCACGTCCTACGTCAAGGACATGAAGCCGAAGAACGCCAGGATCTCCGACCACCCGATCATCCTCACCAAGGCCTACCTGGCCGAGTGATCCCCGATCCTCCAAGGGTGAGTCGGCGCGCTGGGGGCGCGTCGGCTCACCCTTGGACTGCGTTCTAGGGTGGTCCGGGTGGGACGAGCCGCTGCCGCACGAAAGCTAGCCTCCGCCGCCGCATACGGCGGTGGCGGCCTCTCGGTCCTGGGGGCATCGCTGTACGGCCTGCTCCGGGCCGAGGCGAAGGTCGCCCGCAAGGCGATCGGCCGGCTCGAGGGCCGGGTGCCGGACGCCACCGGCTGGTACGGCCGCGGCCGGCCCGGGCCGGCCATCAAGGTCGCCCTGCTCGGCGACTCCAGCGCGGCCGGGTACGGCGTCACGACCGTCGAGGACACCCCCGGCGCGATGCTCGGCTCCGGGATCGCCGCCCAGGCCAATCGGCGGGTCCACCTGGGCGCGTTCTGCCTCTCCGGGGCCAAGTCCAGCGACCTGGTCGGCCAGGTCGGTGCGGCCCTGCCGACCGAGCCCGACCTCGCGGTGATCCTGATCGGCGCGAACGACGTCACCCACCGGATGCTGCCCTCGGAATCGGTCCGCTTCCTCTCCGAAGCGGTCCGCCACCTCCAGGACGCGGGGGTCGCGGTCGTCGTCGGCACCTGCCCGGATCTCGGCACCGTCCGGCCGATCCCCCAACCGCTGCGTCAGGTCGCCCGCCGTTGGTCCCGGAGGCTCGCGGCAGCCCAGACCATCGCCGTCGTCGAGGCCGGCGGGCGCACCGTCTCGCTCGGCTCGATCCTCGGCCCGGAGTTCGACGCCGCCCCGGCGGTCCTGTTCGGCCCGGACCGGTTCCACCCGTCAGCGGCGGGCTACGCCTGGATGGTCGGCGTCCTGCTCCCCTCGGCACTCGCGGCGCTCGGGCTCAGCCCCGACGACCAGGCCGACACCCGTCGCAGCGAGGGCCTGCGCTCGATCAGCAAGGCCGCCGTGCACGCCAGCAAGAACCCCGGCACCGAGGTCGACGGTACCGAGGTGGCCGGATCGGCCCGCGGCCCCGGCGGCCGCTGGGTGCTCCAGCTCCGCCGCCGCTGGCTCAAGGCCGAGAACGCCGAAGCGCCCGGCTCCGAGGAAACGGAACCGGGCGCCGAAGGCTCGGACGTCGAGCCTGCCGGGACGACTTAGTCGTTGCCCCGCAGAATCGCAAGGATCCGCAGGATTTCGATGTAGATCCAGACGATCGTCACGGTCAGGCCGAAGGCCGCACGCCAGGACTCCCGCTCCGGGAGGCCGGCCGAGATGCCGCGCTCGACGAAGTCGAAGTCGAGGATCAGCATCAGCACACCGATCGCCAGACCGACGACGCTCATCAGCAGGCCGAGCGGGCCGAAGCCGTTGAAGCCCATCTCGGCGTTGAAGAAGCCCAGCACGACGTCGAGCAGGGTGACGGCGACGAAGCCGAACATCATCCCGATGACCCACTTGCGGAACTTGCTGCCGACCTGGATGTCGAACACCTTGTACGCCGTCAGGGTGCCGGCGACCGCGGCGACCGTGCCGAGCACCGCGCCGACGACGAGGCCGTCGCCGAAGTTGGCCTCCATCACCTTGCTGAAGGCCCCCACCGCGACACCCTGGAACGCGGCGTACGCGATCACCAGGGCCGGGCTGACGACCTTCTTGAAGGAGTTGACCATCGACAGCGCGAAGCCGCCGAGGGCACCGACGATGCTCAACGCGTAGAGCCGGGAGGTGACATCGCTGTCGACCAGCCCTGTGGTCTGGTCGAAGATGTCACCGGTCAGGACCCAGGTTGCCGCAGCCGCGAGCACGACGATCCCGAGGGTGATGCCGGTCTTCTGGACGACGGAGTCGATGGTCATCCGCCCGGTCCCGGAGCCGGTGTGCGTCGACGGGGCGCCGTACGCGGGCTCGTTGAAGTCCGCGTACGTCGTGCCGCCCTTGCCGTTGAAGGCGTCGTTGCGGCTGAAGACGGGGTTGCTGCTCTGCATGGTCTCCTCCTTGGAGGCCGGACCGGCTCACCACTGTGGCGCCGGCGTGACGTACCGATCCTAGCGATGCGTCACTCCCTTCAACGAAGGGCGCCGGGGCGGTGTTCCCGGGGAGACGCTACGGGTTCGGCGTGATCGTCACCTTGACGACACCGGCAGAGCCCACCGTCAGGTCGACGTACGAGCCGTTCTTGACGACGGTGCCGGTGCTGGTGGTCACCGTGTACCCGTGCGGCGCGGTGATCGGGCTGACGAAGATCCGGGTCGGCGCGTCGATCGACGGGTCCGCCTTGTAGGACATCGTGAACTTCCCGGTCGCCGAGTCGTAGGCGTAGACCAGGTCGGTGCCGGCGGTGGCCTGCGGGTAGGTCCGGACCAGCTCCTTGAGCTTGTCGGCCTTCACGTCGGCCAGGTCGGCGTCGTTGTGGAACAGACCCTGCTTGGTGTCCGCCGTGGTCGGGTCGTTCCAGTACTTGTACGCCCAGTACAGCCAGCCCATGTTGTTGGTGTCCGCCGCCTCGGCGTCGATCTGGAGCGCCCGGATGTTGTCGCTGGCGCCCCACTCGGTCATCAACGGCACCGCGTTCATCTCGGCGGCCTGGGCCAGCGCGTGGTTGTTGCGGTTCTTGGCGAAGCCCTTGCAGGACTCGGTCAGCGGCACCGGGATGCCGGTGGACTCGGCGAAGGTCGCGAAGCAGTAGCTGTGCCAGGACAGGCCCAGGTTCTGCTCCCCCGGCACCGCCTTGAGGTGCGTGGGCAGCAGCAGGCCGGAGGAGAGCTGCTGCGGCTCGTACCAGACGATGTTGTCCGGGTCGACGCTGCGGATCCCGGCCAGCGCCTTGTTCTGCGCCGGCTGGAGCTCCTTCGCGTACGTCGACGGGCAGCCCGCGAGCAGGATGCAGCTGGTCCACTCCAGGCCGGCCCACGGCTCGTTGATCAGGTCGTAGCCCATCGAGTAGGGCTGGTCCTTGTAGTGGTCGGCGACCTGCTTCCAGTAGGTCACCCAGTGGTCGAGCAGGTTGTTCTTGTTGGCCCAGAAGTTGTCGTAGACGGTGGAGACCTCAGGGGTCCAGTAGCCGAACGGGAACGGCGCCTTGAGCACCGGGAACAGCGAGAACGGCGCCGGCCGCTTCATCGCCCAGTTCGGGACGCCCTCGCCGCCGTACGTCTCGTGCCACATGTCCTGGTGCATGTCGAACTGCATCCAGATGCCCTTGTCCGCCATCAGGTCGACGACCCGGTCCCACTTGTCGAAGTAGCTCTGGTCGACGACGCCCGGTGCGGTCGGGTTGACGCCCGGCCAGAGCACGCCGAGGCGGGCGCCGTTGAAGCCGTGCTCGTAGAGCCAGTCCGCATCGGCCTGGGTGAATCCCTCCGGCGTGTTCGGCGGGACGTACGGCGCCTTCTTCCAGACGAAGTTCAGCCCGTGCACGATCACCAGCCGACCCTTCTCGTCGACCAGGTACCGGCCGTCGCGCTGGAGCTGGGGCGTCGGCCCGGCCACCGGTTCCGGGTCGGCGGACGCGTTGCCGCTCGACCCGAGGGTCAGCGCGGTGACGACGGCGAGCAGGGCGGTGGCTGCGGCCAGGAGCCGCGCGCGGTGGGTCGACCTCATGTGAACTGAAACGAGTTCTAGCCCGTGGGGTTACCCCCGTCACACCCGGACGCCCGGTATGCCGGATGATCTACCGGTGACCGACGCCGCCGACCTGCCCGAACTGACCGACTTGGACGCCCCGATCCCGGCACCGCTGCAGATCGGGTACGACGAGTTCGGGATGCGGTTCATGAACCTGGTGCTGCACCGCGACCGGGTGATGGAGTCGATCAACCGGGTCCTCGGCGACGAGTTCCAGCTCGGCCCGATCGGTGCCGGCCCGGGGCGGAAGGTCGCCAAGGTGACTGCGAACGGCACCTTCGGCAAGGCGTACGGCGAGGCGCTGGCCGATGTCGTCGGCTACGAGGTGAACCTGCCGGTCGACGTGGCCTTCCACCTCGACCTGGGCGTGGACATGCTCCGGTTCAACGCCGAGGTGGTGCTGCCGCTGCGGCTGACGATGGAGCTGGTCGAGCCCCTGACGATCCTGTGGCACATCGCGCCGCCGGACCCGGACGACGTCGTGATGACGGTGGCCTCGGACAGCCGTCGGGCCGCGGTGCTGCAGAAGCTGACCGGGCTGGACGGCGAGCTGCGCCGGTTCATCGTCCGGTTCGTCGACCGGGAGCTGGAGAAGCCTCACGTGCGGAAGGCGATGCGGATCGACCTGGTGACCCTGATCGACAACGCCTGGGAGCACATCGCCGAGCAGTTCATGCCGAACAGCCCGGACGACCGGAGCTAGGTGCCTAGCTGGGCAGCGGGGACATCCCCGCGGCCACCAGCGCCACGCCGATGCACCCGGCAGCCATCGCGCCGAAGATGATGCCCATCCCGTAGGCACCGGTGTTCTCGCCGGCCAGGCAGATCAGGCCGAGGATCACCGAGGCCAGCGCGACCAGGATCAGTCGCTGGTCGGAGGGCGCGATGAAGATCCAGAGCATGTTCACCAGCAGCGAGACCACGGTCGCGAGGATCAGGTCGGAGCGATCGCTGGTCTGCTTGCCACTGTCCATGGCTGAAATCTACGTCGGCCGCCTCAACCGATCGGAAGCGGGCTGGCCACCTCGGCCCAGCCGTCGCGGACCAGCAGCCGACGACCGGCCGCGACCTCGAACCCGTACGTCGCCGGCCTGCCGTCGCCGGTCGACCAGATCCCGGTGGCCAGCATGTCCCCGCTGAACCCGGGATCCACGAACCGGCAGGCCAGCCGGGTCAGCCGCTCCGGGTCGTCCGGGCACATGCTGCGGACCATCGCGCGCTCGGCGATCGCCAGCGTCTGAAGCTCGGGAATCGCGGCTCCGTCCGACCCGTAGCGGGCCTCCTCGCCGACGACGGTCAGGCCGCCCGCGGATCCGGCGGCCCGGTCCTCGCGCGGCACCCGGTCCCCGCGCCACCGCGGCCAGACCACATCGTGGACAACGGCCTCCGCAAATTGCAGAACCACGAGATCACCGGACGTTTCGCGTGTCTCCACTTGCGTACTGATCGCCAGACCAGAGGAGCAGGCGTGCATGCCGATCACCCGTGCCCGAGTCCAGACCACGTCGTCAGCCGCGAGATGCCGCCGGACCCGGATGTCACTCTCGCGCACCCGCAGCCGGGGCAGTCGCTTCGCCGGGACGACCGCTGCCAACGCCTGCCGGAACGCCGAGGCCATCGCCACCGGAACGAACGCCAACGGCGCCCGATCGCCCCGGAGGTAGGTCGGCACGGTGTCGCCGATCGCCTCGGCGAAGGCGGTGAGCCGTTCACGACGTACGACGTACTTGAGAGCCGGGGTCCAGCGTCCGATGCACGAGCGACCGGCCTGGGTCCGCGTCCTGGTGTCCACCACGATTGCCATCCCTCCCGAGCAGTGCCCCCTCCTGGGCGACCTCCTGCCTCCCAAGGTAGGAACTCGGCTTCCGGGACCGCCATGACCGCGACGTCCCTGTTCGAGGACGGCAACGGACATGGCTGAGCTGACGATCCCGGTCCCGTTCCTGCGGGCGGCGCTCCGGAGCGTGGCCGCGACCGGGGTCGACGTCGAGGCGGCACTCCGGCACGCCGGTATCCCGAGCGCGCTGCTCCGCGACAACCGGGCCCGGCTCGCGCCGAAGCAGGTGGCCAAGCTGATCCGCCGGCTCTGGCGGCTCAGCGGCGACGACATGCTGGGCATGGGCAGTGCGGTCAGCCCGCGCGGGACCTTGCAGCTGCTGGCGCACGCGCTGGTCGGGCCGGGCGACGTACGGGACCTGCTCACCCGGATGATCGCGCTCCAGGGCGCGATCGCGGGGGCCCCGCAGGTGAGCCTGACGGAGGGGCCCGAGCTGGCGCGGGTCGAGGTCGACGCCAGCCGGCTCAACGACCCGGACCACCTCGCGCTCGACTTCTCGCTGGTCGTGATGCAGCGGTTCACGAGCTGGCTGATCGGCCAGCCGCTGCGGTTCCACCAGGTCGAGCTCCCCTACCCGGCTCCGGCGATCGCCCGCGAGTACGAGGTGATGTTCGGGTGCCCGGTGACCTTCGGCGGGCCGGTCGCGGCGATCACGTTCTGCTCGACGATGCTGGACGCCCCCGCGATCCGGACGATCGCCGAGCTCGAGGAGTACCTGCGCCGGTCGCCGGAGGACCTGCTCTCGCAGCGCGAGTACGGGAGCCTGCCCTCCTCGCGGGTCCGCGCGGCCCTCGAGTCCGGCCTGTACCGGAATCAGTGGCCGGACGCCGAGGAGGTGGCGGCCACGTTGTCGGTGAGCAGCGGCCACCTGCGGCGGATGCTCCGCAACGAGGGCACGTCCCTGGGACTGATCAAGGAGGAGCTGCTGCGCGACAGCGCGATCACCGCGATGGCGCGGGGGGCCAGCATCGAGGAGGTCGCGCACCAGCTCGGCTTCTCCGAGGCGAGCGCCTTCCGGCGGGCATTCAAGCGGTGGACCGGGTCCACGCCCACGGCGTACCGGATCGGTGGGCCGTAGCCTGGGCAGGTGATCAAGTACGTGGGGTCGAAGCGGACCCTCGTCCCGGTGCTCGGCGACATCGCCGAGCGGGTCGGGGCGAGGACCGCCGTCGACCTCTTCACCGGCACCACCCGGGTCGCGCAGGAGTTCAAGGCGCGCGGGCTCACGGTGACGGCCACGGACCTCGCCACCTACAGCGAGATCCTCAGCGACTGCTACATCGCCACCGACGCCGGCACGGTCGACCTCCAGGAGCTCGACAACGAGCTCAAGCGGCTGAACGCGCTGCCGGGAACGCCGGGCTACTTCACCGAGACGTTCTGCGTCCGGTCCCGGTTCTTCCAGCCGCAGAACGGTGCCCGGGTCGACGCGATCCGCGACGCCCTGGAGTCCGACTACCGCGGGACGCCGCTCTACCCGATCCTGCTGACCAGCCTGATGCTGGCCGCCGACCGGGTCGACTCCACCACCGGCATCCAGATGGCGTACCTGAAGAACTGGGCGCCGCGGGCGTTCAACGACCTCGAGCTCCGCCGGCCGGACCTGCTGCCCGGCCCGGGGCGCACCGTGCGCGGCGACGCGACGGTCACCGTCGACGAGCTCGACCGGGTCGACCTGATGTACCTGGACCCGCCGTACAACCAGCACCGGTACTTCACGAACTACCACATCTGGGAGACCCTGGTCCGCTGGGACGAGCCGGAACCGTACGGCGTCGCCTGCAAGCGGATCGACAGTCGCGACGAGGAGACCAAGAGCGTCTTCAACTCCAAGCGCCAGATGGCGCCGGCGTTCGCGGACGTGCTGCGCCGAGCCAGGGCCGAGGTCGTGGTGGTCTCCTACAACGACGAGTCCTGGATCACCGCCGAGCAGATGATGCACGCCTTGCAGGAGGCCGGCCACGAGGACGTCCGGATGGTCGCCTTCGACTCCAAGCGGTACGTCGGCGCCCAGATCGGCATCTTCAACCCCTCCGGCGAGAAGGTCGGCGAGGTCAAGCGGCTCCGCAACGTCGAGTACGTCTTCATCGCCGGCCCGACCGAGAAGGTCGAGGCGGGGATCAGCGCGGCACAGGCGAACCCGAAGAGCCTGGACGTCGCGCCGGGCTAGGCACGATCACGGCGTTTTTCAAACAACACGCGCGTTGGAAACGCATTTCGAGACTCTGTTCTGCGAGCATCGGCCCGAGCCGTCGACTTCCCCCACTCGGACGGCAAGGAGTAGCGCGCCATGTTCCGAGTCTTTTTGATCGTCGTCACGGTCTCGATCACCCTGGTGGTCACCGGCTGGGGCAGCGACCTCCTCCAGAGCACCTCACCGGGCAATCAGCTCGTGAACGGGGACAAGGCTCCCGCCAGGAAGTTCCTGGCGCGGCCCGCCGTACGGGTGCTCTCGGCGCCGGAGAAGCTGATCCTGGGTGAGACCAGTGCTGTCGACGTCCAGGCCGAGGCACCGGCCGCGCCGGGCGACCGGATCCAGCTGATGACTACCGGCGCGGCGGGCCTCGGCTACGTCCGGATCAGCCAGGGCGTCCTCGACGAGGACCTGCGGGCCACGCTCAAGGTCACCAGTCGCGACTACACCGGTTCGTTCCGGTACTGGGGGCGGATCCCCGCGACCGGCAGGTATCTCCAGGGCGAGAGCGCTACGTTCACGATCGGCTTCGAACGACTCAAGCCGCCGGTGGATCCGCCGGCCGCGACCTGCGGTGGAGCCGCTCCCCTGAAGGCCGACGGAAGCCCGTGGACGTGCACCTACGACGACGAGTTCGAGGGCACCGCGCTGGACCGGCGTTACTGGGTCCCGCACACCGGCGGCTCCACGTCCGGCACCCGGTCGATGTTCGCCTGCGCGATGGACAGCCCCGACACGATCGCCGTCGCGGACGGCAACCTGGAGCTCTCGCTCGTCGAGCTGCCGGCTCCGCGCGACTGCACCCGGACGAAGTCGTCGAAGTTCGCCTACGGGCAGGTGATGCACTACGAGACCTTCGCCCAGACCTACGGCAAGTACGAGGTGCGGGCGAAGCTGCCCGACATCCGGGTGCCGGGTGTCCAGCAGTCGTTCTGGCTGTGGCCGAAGAAGAACACCTACGGGCCGTGGCCGATGTCGGGCGAGATCGACTTCGCCGAGATCTACAGCTCGCGGCCCAACCTGGATCGCCCCTACATCCACTACCTGCCCGGCGAGAAGGCCAAGGGCTCGAACCTGAACGTGCGCACCGCCAACTGCGAGATCAACCCCGGCGAGTACAACACGTACGGCGTGGAGTGGGAGCCGCGACGGATCACCGTGCTGCTCAACGGCGAGGTCTGCTTCATCAACGACTACCGCTCCGCAGCGGCCGCCGTACACGGTCCGAACTCGCCGTTCGACAAGCCGTTCTACTTCCTGATGAACCAGGCGATGGGCACGGTCGGCAACGTCTACGACCCCGCGGTCGTCCCCGACAAGGTCACCACCAAGGTCGACTACGTCCGCATCTGGAAGTGAGTCGACCGGAGCAAGGGCAGTGGCACCATCCGCTCCGGCACCACTGCCCCCGCCCGGTCAGAGGCCGGCGATCAGCCTCTTCAGCTCCTCGACCTCGTCGCTCTGCGAGCTGACGATCGACTTCGCCAGGTCGACCGCCGGCTGGTAACGACCGTCCTCGACCTCGGTCCCGGCCATCTCGATGGCGCCGCGGTGGTGCTCGACCATCATCTCGAGCCACAGCTTCTGGAACTCCGAGTCGGGAGCCTCCTCGAGCTCCTTCATCTCCTCCGCGGACATCATTCCGGGCATCTCGTCGGTGCCCTCCGGGGTCGTTCCCATGTCGTGGTTCATGTGATCGTTGACGGTCTCCGGGACGTCCTCGTCCCATTCCTGGAGCCAGTCGACCATGGTCTCGATCTCGGGCGCCTGGGCGGCACGGATGCCTTCGGTGACGGCCTTGACCTCAGGGTCGAGCGGCCGCTCGACGGTGAGGTTCACCATCGCGAGCGCCTGGGCGTGGTGCTGGATCATGTCGGTCGCGAACGCGACGTCGGCGTCGTTGTGCCGCGTGCTGCTCAGCGGTTCGTCCTTGTCGTTGCCGCAGCCCGCGGCCACGGCGAGGATCAGGACGAGCGGGCTCAGGGCAAGCAGCAGCGACCGCTTGGTAGCGGGGTAGTTCATGAAATCTCCTGGTGATCGGTTGGCTGGTGGGTGTGCGAGTGCCTGGTGCCAGGCAGCGCACTCCTCAGCAACGGATCACGGAGAAGGCCATCAGGTAGCAGGGTCCGGCTCGGACCGTCGTACGGGATCGTCGCCAGCGCTGCGGCACCCGGAGCCTCGGCAGCGAGACCCGGGCCGGGTGCCGGCGGATCAGGGACACCAGGAGCCCGGTCGCGACCAGCAGGGCGAGGCACGTCATCAGCACGTCCATGCCCGGCGCGTGGTCGCAGCACTCGGCCGCTGTCGTAGGCACCGGACCGGCCGGCGCGGGGACGCCCGAGACGTGCGCGGACGTCTCGGCCGCAGCATGGTGGACACCGTGCAGGCCCAGCCCGTGCATCCCGAGCAGGCCGACGAGAACACCGAGCGCGGCGACCAGGGCCGCCGCGCCCCGGAGCCGGCGAGCCAGTGGGTGCACGACTGAATCCTAGGGTGCGGTCGGTAGCAACCTCAGGTCAGCGGACCCGCCCGTAGTAGACCGCGCTCGTCCACAGCCGCTCCTTGCGGACCCGGGCACCGGAGTACGGCGCGTGCCAGATCCGGTTGCGGCCGGCGTAGATCGCGACGTGGTAGATCCCGCCGCCGTCGTGGAAGAAGACCAGGTCGCCGACGCGTCGCGCGGAGGCCCGGACGTGCTTCGTGCGTCCGTACTGGGCGGAGGAGGAGTGCGGCAGCTTGCGACCGAGCTTCCGGAACGTCCACATCGTCAGACCCGAGCAGTCGAACCGGCGCGGGCCGCTGGCGCCGTACACGTACGGCGAGCCGCGCCGGGTGGAGACGACGGACAGCACGCGCTGGCCGAACGAGGGCTTCGGTCGCGGGGTGGCGGTCGGGGTGGCCGTCGGGGTGGCCGTCGGGGTGGCCGTGGGGGTCGCGGCCACCGGACCGGCCACGGCGGCGGTGGCGCGGGCCCCCGGCGTCGGAACCGCGATCAACGTCGCGGACAGGAGGAGCGCGCCGGCCAGGGCGGAGGCGCGCGCGAAGGTACGACCAGTCGTCGTAGGCATGAGGAACCTGTTGCGGTCACGCTTGCGAGGGTTGACCTGTCGGATTCGGGCTACCGTTGCCCGGCCACCAAGGTGGCTTCACCCCAAGCCCCACCGGATTCGTGGGGACGTCGTGCTGGTTCCTCCGCACCCGCCAACACCACTCGCTCTCGCGTCGTGTACATCTGGCTCATGGCGGGCCTCAGCGTGAGCGCAGATGGCGTCCCGCAGGTGGGCGGGAGCACGGACAAGTACATCGGCACCCGAGACCTGGTTCTGACCGGTCCTGCGGCGTTTGTGACTCAGCCCACGGGTTGACCTGGGTCACATAACAGCAGCTGCGGCCATCCTCAGGCGTGGACAATTGGTAACCTCTGTGCTACCAATTGCCCATGGACGTGTTCGAGGCGCTGGGCGACCCGGTGCGCCGAAGCCTGCTGCAGCGGCTCGCTGACGGGCCGGCGCGCGTGGTCGACCTCGCCGCCGAGCACCCCATCAGCAGGCCGGCGATCAGCCGGCACCTGCGCGTGCTCGTCGACACCGGACTGGTCGCCGCCGAGGAGCGCGGCCGCGAGCGCCACTACCGGTTGGTCCGGAGCGGCCTCGCTCCCGTCCAGGCCTGGGTCGAGGCACTCACCCGCATCGATCCCCCGATCCCGGAGCACGCGCTCGACGGCCTCGATCTCGAGGTGCGTCGTGCCGGACGCGAGCGCCGGCCCGCACCCCGCCAGCACACCCACGAGGAGACCGCATGACACCGACACCGACCGGCCGGCGCCTGGACCGCGACGGCCGCACGTACGTCGAGTTCACCCGCACCTTCCGCGCGCCCATCGACGACGTCTGGGCAGCCGTGACCGAACCGGACCGGCTGGCCCGCTGGATCGGCACCTGGACCGGTGATCCCGCCTCCGGCGCGGTGCAGTTCCAGATGACCTACGAGGGCGACGGAGTGCCGTCCGAAGCCTTCACGATCGACGAGTGCGAGCCACCGGTCCAGCTCAGGATCACGACGTCCTCCTCGATGGAAGACGGCACGACCGAGAGCTGGCGGCTGCGTCTCGACCTCGCCGAGACGGACGGCATCACCACGCTGATCTTCGCCCAGGATCTTCCTGATCCCGCGATCGCCGAGAACGTCGGCCCCGGCTGGGACTACTACCTCGACCGGATGCAGGTTGCGGAGAGCGGCGGCGATCCGGCGACCCTGGTGTGGGACGACTACTTCCCCGCGCTCACCGGCCACTACCGGGCCGAGTTCGGCTGATCCACGGCTGAGCGCTTGGTGCCCCGGGTGGGGGTCGAACCCACACTGTGCGGTGTTTAAGACCGCTTCCTCTGCCGATTGGGATACCGGGGCCTGAGGTCTGCTGCTGACATCCTCGCGGACGCAGCGATCATAAGTAGGTCTTGCGGGCGTGCAGCGCGTGCGCGCCGACGACCCGGTCCAGGAACAGCAGTCCGTCGCAGTGGTCGATCTCGTGCTGGAGCGCCCTGGCCTCGAACGCCTCGGCCTCGATGACGACCTCGGCGCCTGTGCCCGGCTCCTGCCCCCGTACGACGAGCCGCGACGCCCGCTTCACGTCACCGGTGAGGTCGGGGACGCTCATGCAACCCTCGCGAGCCTTCTCGTTGCGCGACGCGCTGACCACCTCGGCGTTGCAGAGCACGAAGGTGCCGTGGTGGCCGCGGGTCTTCGGGTGCTCGGAGACGTCGACGCAGAAGACCTTCGCGCTGACACCGACCTGCGGAGCGGCCAGGCCGACGCACCCCGGGGAGACGCGCATGGTGGCGACCAGGTCCGCTGCCAGCTGGACGATCTCCGGGGCGGTCGGGTCGACCGTCGCGCCGGGTCGGGACAGCACGGGATCCGGCGCGCGGACGACTGGCAGGATCCGTCCAACCACCTCCGAGGAGGGCTCGCTCACAGGTCGTCGCTCTCCAGCGCCCGCAGCGACACCTCGACGCCGAGGCCGCCGGCGACCTCCCCGAGAGCCGACTCGAGCGCGGCGGGATCCGCGGCGGGCGGCAGGTCGACCTCGGCGAGCAGCACGTACAGCTCACCCGCGAGCCGGGTGGTCAGGTCGGTGATGTTCCCGCCGACCTTCGCCACCTCGGCGATCACGGTCGAGACGATCCCGGGGCGGTCTCCCCCGTGCACGCTGAGCAGGTACGCCGTGCCGCGGGCGACGACCTGCTCGGCCGGCACCTCGCGCACCGAGACCGACAGCGATCCGTCGGCGGTGAGCGCTCCGAGGGACTCCTCCACCGTCGTCGCGTCCGCGGACCCGCCGGTGATCAGCATCATCGCGAAGTGCCCGCGCAGCAACGTCATCGTGGAGTCCTCGATGTTCAGCCCGAGCTGGGCGAGGACGCCGGTGGTCTCGGCGATGATGCCCGGGCGGTCGTGCCCGAGGACGGTGATGGCAAGGAAGGTCACCGCGCAAGTCTGGCACTGCTCGCGGCCCGAAAGCGATCGGCGTGCGTGGGAGACTCGACGGGTGACGACTCGGGCGAACCCGGCCGCGACGGCCGACAAGAGCGTGCTGCGCTACCGCATCCGGGCGTTGGGGATCTGCCTCGGCGCCGGGATCGTCACCGGGGTCGGGATCGCGTTCGTCCGGCTCGTCGGGGCCCGCGGCGAGTGGAGCTGCCCGGACGGATCCTCGTCCTGCACGACCAGCTCCGCCTGGATGGTCGCCGGCGTCCTGACCCTCATCGCCGCCTTCGGTCTGCTCGTGTGGGCGGTCTCCGCCGCGAGCGGCGCCTCGGCCCCGGACGCGGAGGACGTGCTCGACGACGCGCGCCGCGCGGGCCGGCTGCACCGGGCCACCGTGGTCGCCATCGACGACGACCGCGACGCCGAGGGCACCCTGAACCACACCTACTGGCTGCGGGTCGCTCCCCCGGACCAGACGCCCTGGGAGACGACGATCCGGAGCTCGACGTCGGAGTACGCCTCGCAACGCGTGACCGTCGGGACGGTCCTGGCCGTCCTCCGTCCGCACCCCGAGGACCCCGAGCTCGTGGTCGTCGACGGAGACGTGACGGCGTCCGCGGCGCTCGGCACCAAGCTCCGGCCGGCACGCGGATGGCCCTCCACCCTGGGCCGGCACGCCCAGCAGATCGTGTCCGCACGCCGACGGTCACGACGGGTACGCGCGCTGGGGCTGCTGCTCTACGCCACGGGAGTCGTGAACGGCAACCTGATCGTCTTCCACCAGCTCGCCTGACCCGGGCTCACGCCCCGGCCAGCTCCTGTGCCCGGCGGAACACCGCGTCCAGCATCTCCGGGGTCAGCCTCCCGGTGAAGGTGTTGTGCTGGGACGGGTGGTAGCACCCGAGCAGGGTGATCGGACCGGACGGGCCCTCGAGGACGACCTCGTGCGCGTGCCCGAACTTCGGCTGCGGCTTCGGGATCGCGAAGCCGGCGTCCCGCAACGCCTTCAGCGCGGCCGCCCACCCGAACCCGCCGAGCGTGACGACGACCCGCAACGACGTCGCGACCAGCTCCACCTCGCGGGCGATCCACGGCGCGCAGGTGTCGCGTTCCCCGGGGGTCGGCTTGTTCTCCGGCGGGGCGCACCTAACGGCCGCGGCCATCCGGGCGCCGATCAGCCCCTGGCCGTCCCCGGCGTGCACCGAGGTCGCCGTACGGGCCAGCCCCACGCGGTGCAACGAGGCGAAGAGCCAGTCCCCCGACGAGTCGCCGGTGAAGATCCGGCCGGTCCGGTTCCCGCCGTTGGCCGCCGGCGCCAGGCCGACGATCAGGATCGGCGGCTCGGCCGATCCCCAGCCGGCGATCGGCCGGCCCCAGTACGGCTGGTTCGCGAACGACGCTCGCTTGGTCGCGGCCACGTCCTCGCGCCAGGTCACCAGCCGCGGGCAGGCGGCGCAGACCGAGACCCGGGCGTCGAGCTCGGCCAGCGAGTCGACGGCCGCGAGCACTGCGACCTCCGCCGCGGTCCGGGCCACCGGGGAGGTCGGCGCCGCCGGATCCTCCGGCCACCCGCTGCCCGCAGGCACCGGGCTCGCGAAGAGCTGGCCGGTGATCGGGTGCGGCAGCACGTCAGTCCTCTTCGGGCACCGGTTGCGGTAGCGGGCCGTAGACGGGATTCCCCGGCTTGTGCGGGAACATCCCGGGCGTCGCCAGCGAACGCGCCTCGACGAGTCGCCCGGATTCCGGCTCCGGCTCCGCTGCGATCCGGGCGTCCCGGGCCGCGTCCACCTCCGCGCCGTACAGCAGCGCGAGGTTGGTCAGCCACAGCCAGAGCAGGAAGACGATCGCGCCGGCGACCGACCCGTAGGTCTTGTTGTACGACGAGAAGTTCGCGACGTAGAACGCGAAGCCGGTCGAGACCACCGCCCAGATCAGCAGCGCGACGAACGCACCCGGGGAGAGCAGCCGCAGCCGGCCGACCTTCACGTTCGGGGTGGCGTGGAACAGGATCGCCACCACCACGACCACCAGGATCGCCAGCGCCGGCCACTTGGCGATCTCCCAGACGTCGATCGCGGACTGCTCGACGCCCAGCTTGTCGCCGATCGAGGAGGTGATCGGACCCGTCACCGTGATGATCACCAGCGAGAGCACGCTGAGCACGACTGCCACCAGCGTGATCAGCAGCATCAGCGGCTTGAGCTTCCAGAACGGCCGGGTCTCCTCGACCTCGCGCACCGTGTTCATCGAGCGCGAGAAGCCGCTCACGTACGCCGACGCCGAGTACAGCGCGCCGGCAGTACCGGCGGCCAGGGTCCAGGTGGCCCCCTTCGCCTGGGTGAGCTTGTCCAGCACCGGCTCGATGTCGTTGAGCCGGTCGGTCGACATCAGCGGCGCCAGGATGTCCAGCACCGTCTGCCGGGTCTCGTGGGCGTCGCCGACGACCGCGAGCAGCGACAGCAGCGCCAGCGCGGCCGGGAAGACCGCGAGCACGGCGTAGTAGGTCAGGCCGGCCGCGAGGTCGGAGTCCCGGTGGCGGACGAAGTTCTTGGCCGCGGTCACGAAGAGCTTCATGCCACACAACTCCAGGCGATGCCGTCGAGGATGTCGGACTCGGACACCGTCACCGTACCGACTGCTGTGCGCAGCAGGACCCGTTCGAGGATCAGCGCGCCGGCCCCGATCACGTCCGCGCGGCCCGGGTGCAGGTAGCCGAGGGCGCGCCGCTCCGCGACGGTCATCGCGACCAGGGCGTCGATGGTGCCGCGGACGCCATCGACGTCGAGGACGGCGCCGTGCACCCGGCTGCGGTCGTACGCCGGCAGGTCGAGCACCCCGGCCGCCACCGTGGTGACCGTCCCGGCCACGCCGACCACCGTGCCGGCCAGCATCGGGTCGACACGGCAGCCGTCCAGGGCGGCATCGATGTCGGCCCGCACCGCGGCGATCTCGTCGGCGGTCGGCGGATCCGAGCGCAGGTGCCGCTCGGTGAGCCGGACCGAGCCGATGTCCAGGGACTGCGCCGCGGTGACGACACCGTCCGCGGTGCCGAGGACCAGCTCGGTCGAGCCGCCGCCGATGTCGAGGACCAGGTACGGCGGCTGGCCGCCCAGGAGCGCGCGGGTGGCGCCGTCGTACGACGCCCGGGCCTCGGCGTCACCGTCGATGACCTCGGGGAGCACCCCGATCCGGTCCAGCACGGCCGCGGTGAAGTCGGCGGCGTTCTCGGCGTCGCGGGCCGCCGAGGTGGCACAGAACCGGGTCACGTCGGGCTGGTACTCGGCGATCAGCATCGCGTACTCGTCGAGCGCGCCGTACGCGCGCTGCATCGACTCCTCGGCGATCCGGCCGGTCCGGTCGACGTCCTGGCCCAGCCGGACGATCCGCATCTCCCGGACGTGCTCGACCACGGCACCGGTCGCGGCGTCTAGGTCCGCGATCAGCAGGCGGAGCGAGTTGGTGCCGCAGTCGAAGGCGGCGACGCGGGTGCTCACGGCTGCACGCACGGGCCGGAGGCCCACCACTCCCCGAGCAGGTCCAGCACCTCGTCACCGAGCGGGTTCACGCCGCGGCCCTGGGCCAGCGACTGGCCGGCGAGGACGTGCAGGCACTTGACCCGGTCCGGCAGCCCGCCTGCCGAGATCCCGGCGATCTCCGGGACGTCGTGCCCGGTCTCCGCCTCGATCGCGTTGCGAGCGGCCAGGTAGGCCTCGTGCGCGGCCCGGTACCGGTCGGCGAGCTCCTCGTCCTCCTGCAGCCGGGCCGACATCTCCTTCATCAGCCCCGAGGCTTCCAGGGTGCCGATCCGGGAGGCCGCCCGCGGGCAGGTCAGGTAGAAGGTCGTCGGGAACGGGGTACCGTTGTCGAGCCGCGGCTCGGTGGTCACGACGTCCGGGTTGCCGCACGGGCACCGGTGTCCGACCTCGTGGATGGATCGCGGCGTCCGGCCCAGCTGCGCCTCGACGGCGGCGGTGTCCTCCGGGGAGATCACAGGAGCGTCCTCACGGTGTCGTGTTCGGTCCGAGCCGGGTCGCCGGCGTCGGCTTGACCAGCTTCTTCGGGTGGTCGGCCGCGTCCACGGTCTCGCCGACCGCCACCCACCACGCGTCCGGCTTCGGCTGCGCGATCGTGTCCGGGTCGGTCAGCCGGTCCTCGCCGGTCAGCGGGTTCCCGTTGGCGTCGGTGACCTGGTAGCCGGTCTCGCCCGGGAGCACCCAGCCGAACCGGGCCCGCGCCTGCTGCTCGATGAACGACGGGTCGTCCCAGCGGCTCTTCTCGGTGGTCAGCGCCTTGATCTTGGCCTTCTCCTCGACGATCCGCTCCCGGGACTCCTGGATCTGCGAGCGCTGGTGCAGGTAGGCCCGCATCGAGGACGCGTACGAGATGACCAGGATCGCGAACACCACCAGCAGGATCGTCGCCCGGTTGGTGAACCGGGGACGAGGCGCCTGCTGCTGCGCCGGCCGCGACCGGGCCGCCCCGGCGCGCTGGCCGGGGCGGACGTTCCTGGGCGTGCCGGCGCGGGGGCCTCCCCGCTCCGGTCTACGCGCCTTCGGCGGCATCTACGGCCTGCTCACCCTCGGTCAGCCCTGGTAGCGCGGGAACGCGCCGCGGCCGGCGTACCGGGCCGCGTCGGCGAGGTCCTGCTCGATCCGGAGCAGCTGGTTGTACTTCGCCACCCGCTCGGACCGGGCCGGAGCGCCGGTCTTGATCTGGCCGCAGTTCGTCGCGACCGCGAGGTCGGCGATGGTGGTGTCCTCGGTCTCGCCGGAGCGGTGGCTCATCATGGAGCGGTAGCCGCTGCGGGTGGCGAGCGCCACCGAGTCCAGGGTCTCGGTCAGCGAGCCGATCTGGTTGACCTTGACCAGCAGCGCGTTCGCCTGGCCGCCGTCGATGCCGCGCTGCAGCCGCTCGACGTTGGTGACGAACAGGTCGTCGCCGACGAGCTGGGTCTTCGAGCCGAGCTGGTCGGTGATCGTCTTCCAGCCGTCCCAGTCGTCCTCGTCCAGCGGGTCCTCGATCGAGACGATCGGGTACGCCGCGACCAGCTCGGCGTAGTACGCGGTCATCTCGGCGGCGCTCTTGGAGGCGCCCTCGAAGGTGTAGACGCCGTCGGTGCAGAACTCCGACGCGGCGACGTCGAGGGCGAGCACGACGTCCTTGCCGAGGGTCAGACCGGTGGTGCCGATCGCCTCGGCGATCAGGTCGAGCGCGGCCCGGTTGCTGCTCAGGTCGGGCGCGAAGCCGCCCTCGTCACCGACGCCGGTGGCCAGGCCCTGCTTCTTCAGCACGGACTTGAGCGCGTGGTAGACCTCGGCGCCCTGCTGGAGCGCCTCGCGGAAGGTCGCGGCGCCGACGGGAGCGATCATGAACTCCTGGATGTCCACGTTGGTGTCGGCGTGCGCGCCACCGTTGAGGATGTTCATCATCGGCACCGGCAGCAGGTGCGCGTTCGGGCCGCCGACGTAGCGGTAGAGCGGCAGGTCCGCGCTCGCGGCGGCCGCGTTGGCCACGGCGAGCGAGACGCCGAGGATCGCGTTCGCGCCCAGGACCGACTTGTTCGGGGTGCCGTCCAGGTCGAGCATCTCCTGGTCGACCAGGCGCTGGTCGCTGGCGTCCAGGCCGATGATCCGCTGGGCGATCTGGGACTCGACGGCGCTGACCGCCTGGAGCGTGCCCTTGCCGCCGTACCGGTCGCCGCCGTCGCGGAGCTCCATCGCCTCGAACGCGCCGGTCGAGGCGCCCGAGGGCACCGCGGCCCGGCCGAAGCTGTCGTCCTCGAGGATCACCTCCACCTCGACGGTGGGGTTGCCGCGGGAGTCGAGAATCTCGCGGGCGATGACGTCTTCGATGGCTGCCAATGGGGGCTCCTGGATTGGTCTGAACGGCGTCGCCCAGCCTAACGGGCGCCGGGAGCGATCCGGGGCAGCACCCGGCCGCGCGGACACCGGACTAGTCGGAGGTGAGGCGGCGTACGGCCGCCCGGAGCTCCTGCTCGGGGTCCAGGCCGTCGCGATGGGCCTCGATCGCCAGCGCGAGCAGGCGGTCGCCGACCGACGAACCCGACGCGTCCTCGACCGGCCGCCCGGTCCGTTCCAGCCGCTCCAGCGCCTTCACCGCGCGCACCAGCGCCGGCAGCTCCTCGGGCACGCCCGCCATCACCCCGGTACGCCGCTTCTCGGTGGCCTTGATCCGCTCCCACTGCTCGTTGATCCCGACCGCGTCCAGCCCTGCCGCCACCGTCTCCGGGGCGAAGACGTGCGGATTGCGGCGGCGGAGCTTGGCGATCAGGTCGGCGGCGACGTCCTCGATGTCGTACTCGCCGTCCTCGGCCGCGATCGCGGCGTGGAAGTAGACCTGCAGCAGCAGGTCGCCCAGCTCCTCGCGGAGGTGGTCGGGCGACCCGCTCTCGATCGCCTCGACGACCTCGTAGGTCTCCTCCAGCAGGTAGCGCGCCAGCGAGAGGTGGGTCTGGTCGGCCTTCCAGGCGCAGTCCCGTCGCAGCAGGGCCATCACCTCGGCCAGCTCGACGAGCGCGGACACGGTCAGCTGCAGCGCTGGTTCGCGGGGAGCTTCTCGAGCCAGGCCTGGTCGACCGGGGCCTTCATCGACTCCTTCGCGAAGTCCGAGAGCGCCCGGGACAGGGACGGGTCCGTCTTCGCCGGCTCGAGCCCGTCGGCGCTGAGGCCGTAGACCGGGTCGACCTCGATGTCGGCCGACTTCGCCGCGTCCAGGCGGAGCTTGGTGATGCCCTCCTGGATCGCCTGCTGGGCCTGCTCCTGCGACATCTGCTGGAGGCTCTGGCCGATGGCCTGCTGGACGACGGTGCTGACCGCGACCTGGCCGATGATCGAGTCCTCGACGATGGTGCGCAGCCGCTTGCGGTCGTCACCGGTGGCGGCCTTGTCGATGAACGAGTTCAGCTGCTCCATCGAGCTCGCCGCGTCCGCCGGACCGGCCTTGACCTTGTACTTCTCACCGATCTGGCCGTCCAGCGCGCTCGCGACCAGGATGCTCGCCATGAAAGCGCGCGCCGACTGCCGCGACAGCGCGCCGGCGCCGGCGTTCGGGTCGCTCGCGATCTCGCACTGGAACGTCGTGAGCAGGTCGACGTCCGAGGTGGAGTACTTGACCTTGCCGACCTCGACGGCCACGTCGCCCGCGGGGGTGCAGCCGGTCAGGGCGATCGCGGACGCGGTCGCGGCGGCGAGGAGAACCAGACGGTTGGCCTTCACGGAAATTCTTCTCCTGATCTGCGCGGATCAATCCTGCGTCGGCGGGTCGACGATCGCTTCGATGACTCGACCGGCCCACGCTAGCAATTCCTCGTCCCGGACGCCGTGCGGACGGGGCACCAGCATCGTACGCATCGCCCCCTTGACCAGGCTGCCCGGGTAGATCCGGTTGAGCCGGACCACCTTGGAGTCGGGGAGCTCGACCGGGGCGAAGCGCAGGAACTTGCCCTGCGAGGTGACCTCGCCGATCTTCGCCCGCCGGCAGCGCGCCCGGAACCGGGCCACCTCCAGCAGCCGGTCGACCGGGGCCGGCGGCGCGCCGTACCGGTCCACCATCTCGTCGCGGAGCACCGTGATGTCCTCGTCGGCGCGCACCTCGGAGAGCCGCTTGTACATCTCCAGGCGCAGCCGCTCGCTGGGCACGTAGTCGTGCGGGAGGTGGGCGTCGATCGGCAGCTCGATCCGGACCTCGGCGAGCTCCTCGACCCCGCCGCCGTCCTGGCGGAACTCGCTGACCGCCTCGCCGACCAGCCGGACGTACAGGTCGAAGCCGACGTCGGCGATGTGTCCGGACTGCTCGCCGCCGAGCAGGTTGCCGGCGCCGCGGATCTCCAGGTCCTTCATCGCGATCGCCATCCCGCCGCCGAGGTCGGAGTGCTGGGCCAGCGTCGCCAGCCGTTCGTGCGCGGTCTCGGTCAGCGGCTTGTCGCCCGGGTAGAGGAAGTAGGCGTAGGCGCGCTCGCGGCTCCGGCCGACCCGGCCGCGGAGCTGGTGCAGCTGGGAGAGGCCGAGGGTGTCGGAGCGCTCGATGATCATCGTGTTGGCGTTCGAGACGTCTAGGCCGGACTCCACGATCGTGGTGCAGACCAGGACGTCGAAGCGGCGCTCCCAGAAGTCCAGCATCACCTGCTCGAGCTGGTGCTCCCCCACCTGGCCGTGCGCGGTCGCGACCCGGGCCTCCGGCACCAGCTCCTTGATCTTCGCGGCGGCCTTCTCGATCGAGCCGACCCGGTTGTGGATGAAGAAGACCTGTCCCTCGCGGAGCAGCTCGCGGCGGATCGCGGCGATCACCTGGCGATCCTCGTAGGCGCCGACGTAGGTCAGCACCGGGTGCCGCTCCTCCGGCGGCGTGGTGATCGTGGACATCTCCCGGATGCCGGTGATCGCCATCTCCAGAGTGCGCGGGATCGGCGTCGCGGACATCGCCAGCACGTCGACGCTGGTCCGCATCCGCTTCATCAGCTCCTTGTGCTCGACACCGAAGCGCTGCTCCTCGTCGACGATGATCAGGCCCAGGTCCTTGATCCTGATGTCCGGGTTGAGCAGCCGGTGGGTGCCGATCACGATGTCGACCGAGCCCTCGGCGAGACCGTCGATGACCTCCTTGGCCTCCTTGTCGGTCTGGAACCGGCTGAGCTGCTTGAGCACCACCGGGAAACCGCTCATCCGCTCGGCGAAGGTCGAGAAGTGCTGGGTGACCAGCAGCGTAGTCGGCACCAGCACGGCCACCTGCTTGCCGTCCTGGACCGCCTTGAACGCGGCCCGGACGGCGATCTCGGTCTTCCCGTAGCCGACGTCGCCGCAGACCAGCCGGTCCATCGGCACGGTACGGCGCATGTCCGCCTTGACCTCGTCGACGGTGGTCAGCTGGTCGGGCGTCTCGTGGAACGGGAAGGCGTCCTCGAGCTCGCGCTGCCACGGGGTGTCCTCGCCGAAGGCGTGCCCCTTCGTGGCCTGGCGGGCGGCGTACAGCTTGATCAGCTCGGCGGCGATCTGCCGGACCGCCTTGCGCGCGCGTCCCTTCCGCTTGGCCCAGTCGGCACCGCCCAGCCGGTCCAGCGACGGCTGCTCGCCGCCGACGTACCGGGTGACCTGGTCGAGGGCGTCCGCGGGGACGTAGAGCTTGTCGGGCGGGTGGCCCTTCTTGCTGGCGCCGTACTCGAGGACCAGGTACTCGCGCATCGCACCCTGGACCTCGCGCTGCTTCATCTCCAGGAAGCGCCCGACGCCGTGCTGCTCGTGGACCACGAAGTCACCCGGCTTGAGCTCGAGCGGGTCGATCTGCTTCTTGCGGCGGGTCGGCATCGCCCGCATGTCCCGGGTCGAGCCCTTCTGCCCGGACAGGTCCTCGCCGGTGATCACCACGAGACCGGGGTCGGTGATCACCAGTCCGTGGGCCAGCGAGCCCCGGACCACCTGGACGACGCTGGCGTCGCCGGCATCGACCTCCTCGACCAGGCGCGCCGGTACGTCGTGCTCCCCGAGCACCTCGACGATCCGCTCCGCCAGGCCCTTGCCCTGCTGGACGACCACGACCCGGCGACCGTGCCGGAGGTGCTCGGCGACGTCCTTGACCGCGGTCTCGATGTCGCCGCGGTAGGGCTCGACCGGCGTCGCCGACACGGTCCGGGTCTCGTCGTCGCCGTCGATTCCGAACGGGCTGAGTCCCCACCAGGCCTTGCCGCTGCTCAGCACCTCCGCGCGCACGTCGGCCAGGGTCCGCAGCGACGCCGCGCCCAGGTCGATCGGGGCGGTCCCGCCGGAGGCCGCCGCCGCCCAGCTGGCGCCGAGGAACTCCTCGCTGGTGGCCACCAGGTCGTGGGCCCGGGTACGGATCCGCTCCGGATCCAGGAGCAGCACGTGCGTCTGCTCGGGCAGCAGGTCGATCAGCAGCTCCATCTCGTCGACCAGGGCCGGGGTCAGCGACTCCATCCCCTCGACGGCGATCCCCTCGGCGAGCTTGTCGGTGAGCTCGCGCAGCTCGGGGTGCTTCTCGCCGAGCTCGGCGGCCCGGGCCCGGACCTCCGGGGTGAGCAGCAGCTCGCGGCACGGCGGCGCCCAGAGCCGGTCCAGCTTGGTGATCGTGCGCTGGTCGGCGACCGCGAAGGTGCGGATCTCGTCGACCTCGTCGCCGAAGAACTCGACCCGGACCGGGTGCTCCTCGGTCGGCGGGAAGACGTCGACGATGCCGCCGCGGACCGCGAACTCGCCGCGCTTCTCGACCAGGTCGACCCGGGTGTACGCGGCCCCGACGAGGTCGGCGACCAAGGCGTCGAGGTCGACCTCCTGCCCAGGAACCAGCTCGACCGGGACCAGGTCGGCCAGGCCCTTGACCTGGGGCTGGAGCACCGAGCGGATCGGGGCCACGATCACCTGGACCGGGCCGTTAGCCGCACCGGCGTCCGCGGTCGCGGAGCCGGGGTGCACCAGCCGGCGCAGGATCGCCAGCCGTCGTCCGACGGTGTCGCTGCGCGGGCTGAGCCGCTCGTGCGGGAGCGTCTCCCACGCCGGGAAGTGCACCAGGGTCTCGGCCGGGACGACGTCGACGAGCTCGGCCACCAGGTCCTCGGCCTCACGGACGGTGGCGGTGACCACGAGGACGGTCCGCCCGGTGCGGGCCAGGCCGGCGACCGCGAACGGCCGCAGCGCCGGCGGACCGGTCAGGTCGAGGGTGGCGGCCGCGGCCGAGGACGCCTCCCCGAGGGCGGCGGCCAGGACTGGCTCGGTCAGAACGGCATCGGCGAGGCCGGCGAGGCGCAACGGGACTCCTGGAGGACGGGACGGGCAACGCAGGCAGCCCCCGATCCGGAAGGAGAGGGGGTGCCGGTTCTCAGTCTACGGAGGCGGACCGACAGGTCAGCGACTGCGCTCCGCGTAGGTGTTCGCCGCGCTCAGCACGTCGAGCACGTACTCGTTGCTGTGGTTGTACGAGTGGATCGCGGCGCTCCACCCGGGCCCGGTGGACAGGTCGTGGGCGTCGGCGCAGAGGTAGCGACCGGCCGCGACCGCGGCGTCGTCCAGGTCGAGCGGATCGGCCACGCCGTCGCCGTCGCCGTCCGCGGCCCACCTGCCCCAGGTCGAGGAGATGAACTGCAACGGCCCGACCGCGTGCTCCCAGGTGTCGTCGCCGTGCCACTCCGCCGACGCGGGCGTCGACCGGATGGCGGCGAACTTCCCGCCGTCCAGGGCGGGCCCGATGATCGGCGTCGACGAGCGTCCGTCCGGGCCGATCGTCCGGTCGCCGAGGGTGCCGTGCTGGGACTCGATCCAGCCGATCCCGGCCAAGGTGTTCCAGGACAGGTGGCACCCGGGCTGCTCGCGCTTGAGGATCAGCTCGGCGCCGGCGTACGCACGCATCGCGGGGGCCGGGATGCCGGCCGCCGTACCGAGTCGCGCGGCCCACGCCGGATCGACGGACGGAGCAGCCCTCGAGGAGACCCGGGTGTCGGTGGCGGCGACCGGGGCCGGCGCACCGGCGGAGGACGGCACGACCTCGATCGGGATCTCGCCGCCGCGGCTGCCGGTGAGCACGATCAGCACGACCAGGGTGACGAGCGCGGCGAGCACGCCGCCGAGGACTGCGAAGCCGAGCTTGGGATGGCCCTCGATCACCCGAAGCGGCCGTTGACGTAGTTGCTGGTGCGTTCGTCCTGCGGGCTCTCGAACATCGCCCGGGTGTCCCCGTGCTCGATGATCACGCCCGGGGTCCCGTGCGAGGCGAGGAAGAACGCGCACTGGTCGGAGACCCGCGCGGCCTGCTGCATGTTGTGCGTCACGATGACGATTGTGACCTCTCGGGCCAGCTCGATCATGGTTTCTTCGATAACTCGCGTCGAGGTGGGATCCAGCGCCGAGCACGGCTCGTCCATCAGCAGCACCTTCGGCTTGATCGCCAGCGAGCGCGCGATGCAGAGCCGCTGCTGCTGTCCGCCGGAGAGCCCGCCGCCGGGGGCGTCGAGCCGGTCGCGGACCTCGTTCCAGAGGCCGGCCCGGGTCAGGCAGGACTCGACCAGGTGTTCGCGCTGCTCCCGGTCGGCACGGGTGCCGGTCAGCCGGAGGCCGGCCAGGACGTTGTCGGCGATCGACATCGCCGGGAACGGGTTCGGCTTCTGGAACACCATCCCGATGTTGCGACGGGCGTCGGTGAGCTTGCGGTCGACCGCGTAGACGTCCTCCCCGTCGAGGAGCACCTCGCCGGCGAGCTTGGCCGACGGGATCATCTCGTGCATCCGGTTGAGGATCCGCAGGAAGGTGGACTTGCCGCAGCCGGACGGGCCGATCAGCGCGGTGATCCTGCCCGCGGGCATCTCCAGGGAGACCCGGTCGAGCACCAGCCGGTCACCGAACCACGCCGAGATCTCCCGGGCCTCCAGCGCCGCCAGGGTCGGCGCCGGTCCCGGCGGGACGAACGGGTCGCGTACGTCGGGCAGGGCCGGCAGCAGCGTGGTCGCACGGTCATCGAGCGTCGTCATGGGGTCCAATCTCACGAACCCGGGCGTCCAATCAGGGGTCAGCAGGTGAACGAATGGCGAACAAGCCCGGTTTCGGTGCTCAGGACTCGATCTGGGCGAGGCTGCGCAGGATGCAGAACTCGTTGCCCTCCGGGTCCGCCAGCACGATCCAGCCGATGCCCGGGGCGTGGTGGTCGCCCTGGTCGTCGACGATCCGGGCTCCCAGCGAGATCGCCCAGGCGACCTCCTCGTCCCGGTCGCGCTCGGTGGGCCGGAGGTCGAAGTGCAGCCGGTTCTTCACCGAACGCTCGTCGGGGGTCTCGATGAAGAGGATCCGGTGGCCGCCGTCCGGGCGCTGGATCATGCACTCCTCGTGGCCGGGCAGGTTCGGGTCGCCGTCGAGGTCGACGTACCCGAGCAGTAGCTTCCACCACTCGGAGAGCTCGTAGGCGTTGGTGCAGTCGACGGTGGTGTGCGAGACGAAACAGGTCATATCCCTTTATACGGCCCAGGGACCTTCCGGCGCCTTGACCCGGGCCTCGTCGGCCTCCTGGTCGGTCAGCTTCTGCTGCGACTGGCGCTCGGCCTCCACGCGACGGAGGTAGTGGTCGACCTCCTCGTCGATCCGGTCCTGGTCCCAGCCCAGCACGCCCGCCATCAGCTCGGCGACCTGCGGAGCGGCCAGGGCGCCGCGGTCGAACGCCTCGATCGAGATCCGGGTACGACGGGTGAGCACGTCGTCGAGGTGCCGGGCGCCCTCGTGGGTGACGGCGTAGACGACCTCGCCGGCGAGGTAGTCCTCGGCATGGATCAACGGCTCGGCAAGCTCGGGCCGCTCCGCCATCAGGACCAGGATCTCGTCGATCATGCCGCCGTACCGGCCGAGGAGGTGGTCGATCCGGGCGAGGTGCAGGCCGGAGGTCCGGGCCAGGGTGGTGCGCTGGTTGGTCCGGGTCTCGAACCCGTGCGCGCCGAGCAGCGGCACCCGATCGGTGATCGACTCCCGGGCACCGCTCTCCAGCGACCGTGCGGCGACGTCGACGGCGTCCTTCGCCATCACCCGGTACGTCGTCAGCTTGCCCCCGGCGATCAGCACCAGTCCGGGCACCGGGGCGACCACGGTGTGCTCGCGGGAGATCTTCGAGGTCGCGTCGCTCTCGCCCTTGAGCAGCGGCCGCAGCCCGGCGTACACGCCCTCGACGTCCTCGTGGTCCAGGGGGTCCTTCAGCAGGGTGTTGACGTGGCCGAGGATGTAGTCGATGTCCGCCCGGGACGCGGCCGGGTGCGCGAGGTCCAGGCTCCACGGGGTGTCGGTGGTGCCGATGATCCAGTGCCGGCCCCACGGGATCACGAACAGCACCGACTTCTCGGTCTTGGTGATGAAGCCGGCCTCGGAACGGATCCGGTCCTTCGGGACGACGATGTGCACGCCCTTGCTCGCCTCGACGTGCAGCGCTCCCCGGCCGCCGACCAGCTCCTGGATGCCGTCGGTCCAGACTCCCGCGCAGTTGACGACGACCTTGGCGCGGACCTCGTGGTCGACGTCGTTCTCGAGGTCGCGGATCGTCGCGCCGACGACGCGCTCGCCCTCCCGCAGGAACCCGGTGACCTTGGTCCGCGACGCCACGTGCGCCCCGTAGGCCGCCGCGGTGCGGGCGATGTTCATCACCAGCCGGGCGTCGTCGACCTGGCAGTCGTAGTAGCGGATCGCGCCGGTGAGCTGGTCGGTGCGCAGGTCGGGCGCCATCCGGGCGACCTGGCGGCGGAACAGGTGCTTGTGCTTGGGGACGCCCATGTCGTACTTGCCGGCCATCGCCATGCCGTCGTAGAGCGCGAGCCCGGCGCCGACGTACGGGCGCTCCCAGGTCTTGTGCAGCGGGTAGAGGAACGGCACCGGCCGGACCAGGTGCGGGGCGAGCCGGGTGAGGAGCAGTCCGCGCTCCTCCAGCGCTTCGCGGACCAGGCCGAAGTCGAACATCTCCAGGTACCGCAGGCCGCCGTGCACCAGCTTGGAGCTGCGCGAGCTGGTGCCGCTGGCGAAGTCCCGCTGCTCGACGATCGCGGTGGAGAGGCCGCGGGAGACCGCGTCCAGCGCCACGCCCGCGCCGACGATCCCGCCGCCGACGACCAGGACGTCCAGCTCCTGGGTGGACATCCCGGTCAGCGCGGCAGCCCGCGAGCCAGGACCGAGGTCTGCTGTCAGCGCCATGCGGCAAGTCTCCCCCACCCCGCCGAACGGGCCCAATCCTTCCGCCGAGTGGGCCCGATCTTCTAGCAGCAGCCCTTCACGTCGGACTCCGCCTCTGCGAAGGTCTCGCTGTCGGCAAGGACGGTGTAGACCTCCCAACGCTCGCCGTTCGGGGCGTTCTCGACCCAGAACTTGTTCTGCTTGGCGTAGCAGCAGGTGGTGTCGCGCTCCTCGGTCGAGGCGAAACCGGCGGCACCGAGGCGGGCGAGCTCGCCGTCGACCGCGTCGGTGTCGGCGACCTCGACGCCGAGGTGGTTGATCGAACCGCCCGCACCCGGGTTCTCGATCAGCACGAGCTTGAGCGGCGGCTCGACGATCGCGAAGTTGGCGTACCCGGGCTTGGTCTTGGACGGCTCGGCGCCGAACAGGGTCGAGTAGAAGGCGATCGACTCCTCGAGGTTCTCGACGTTGAGGGCGAGCTGGACGCGGGACATGGTGTCTCCATTCCTAGATATTGATGGTTGTCGATATCTAGGTTGCTCCATGACATCGACTTCTGTCAATATTGATATATGTCGAAGTCCCATCTGACGCTCACCCCCGTCGAGACGGTCGCGTGCTGCTCGCCCCTGGTCGCCGCTCCGCTCTCCGAGGAGACTGCCGAGCGGATCGCACCCTTGCTCAAGGCGATCGCCGACCCGGTGCGGCTGCGGCTGCTCTCCCTGGTCGCCGCCCACGACGGCGGCGAGGCCTGCGTCTGCGACCTGAACGACGCCTTCGACCTCTCCCAGCCGACGATCAGCCACCACCTCAAGGTGCTGCACGAGTCCGGCCTGCTGGACCGCTCCAAGCGCGGCGTCTGGGTCTACTACCGAGTGCGCCGCGAAGCCCTCAGCGACCTGGGTGCGTTGATCGGCGGGGGGCTGTGACGCTTCGGCGCAAGGTCGTCGCCGAGCTGACCGGTACGGCGTTCCTGGTGATGGCCGTGGTCGGCTCCGGGATCGCGGCCGCGCGGCTCTCCCCCGACGACGTCGGCCTCCAGCTGCTGGAGAACAGCCTGATCACCGGAGCTGCGCTGATCGCCCTGATCCTCACCTTCCAACCCGTCTCGGCTGCCTTCAACCCGGTGGTCAGCGCGGTCGAGGCGGCGCTCGGACTGATCCGCTGGTCGGAGGCGGCCGTGCTCGCCGCAGCTCAGGTCGCCGGCGGCATTGCTGGCGCCGTGGTCGCGAACCTGATGTTCGACCTCGACGCCGTGAGCTGGTCCGGTCACGAGCGCACCGGCAGCAACCTCTGGCTCGGCGAGGTCGTGGCGACCTTCGGCCTGGTCGTGGTGATCTTCGGCGCCGTACGGTCCGGTCGGACCGCGACGATCGCGTACGCCGTCGGGGGCTACATCACCGCGGCGTACTGGTTCACGTCCTCGACCAGCTTCGCCAACCCGGCCGTCACGATCGCCCGGATGTTCAGCGACACCTTCGCCGGGATCGCGCCGTCCTCGGTGGCGATGTTCGTGCTGATGCAGCTCGTCGGCGGGGCGCTCGCGCTCGGCCTGGTCCGCTACCTGTTCCCCCTCACCGCCCAGGAGTCCCGATGACCCGCCCCACCGTTCTCTTCGTCTGCGTCCACAACGCCGGCCGCTCCCAGATGGCGGCGGGCTTCCTGCAGCACCTGGCCGGAGACCGGATCGAGGTGCTCTCGGCCGGATCCGCACCGGCCGACGCGATCAACCCGATGGCGGTCGCGGCGATGGCCGAGGTCGGCATCGACCTCGCCGGCGCGCAGCCGAAGGTGCTGACCACCGAGTCCGTGCAGGACTCCGACGTGGTGATCACGATGGGCTGCGGCGACGCCTGCCCGTTCTTCCCGGGCAAGCGCTACGAGGACTGGAAGCTGGACGACCCAGCCGGACAGGACCTGGACGCCGTACGGGCGATCCGGGACGAGATCCGCGGTCGGGTCGAGGCACTGATCGCGAGTCTCTGACGCCCTACTGGACGACGACCTCGATCCGCTGGAACTCCTTGAGCTCGGTGTAGCCGGTGGTGGCCATCGAGCGGCGGAGGGCCCCGATCAGGTTCATCGTGCCGTCGGCGACGCGGGAAGGGCCGAACAGGATCTCCTGGAGCGTGCCGACAGTGCCGATCTCGACGCGCTCGCCGCGCGGGAGCTCGCCGTGGTGGGCCTCCGCTCCCCAGTGGAAGCCCTTGCCGGGCGCGTCGGTGGCACGGGCCAGCGGGGAGCCGATCATCACCGCGTCGGCACCGCAGGCGATCGCCTTGGCGATGTCGCCGCTGCGACCGATCGACCCGTCCGCGATGACGTGCACGTACCGTCCACCGGACTCGTCCATGTAGTCGCGACGGGCAGCGGCGACGTCGGCGACGGCACTGGCCATCGGCACCGAGACGCCCAGCACGGCGCGGGTAGTGTGCGCCGCTCCCCCGCCGAAGCCGACGAGGACGCCGGCGGCACCGGTACGCATCAGGTGCACGGCCGCCTGGTACGTCGCGCAGCCGCCGACGATCACCGGGACGTCGAGCTCGTAGATGAACTCCTTGAGGTTCAGCGGCTCGGCCTGACCGGAGACGTGCTCGGCGCTGACCGTCGTCCCGCGGATCACGAACATGTCGACGCCGGCGTCGACGACCGCCTTGGCGAACTCCTTGGTCCGCTGCGGCGACAGCGCGCCCGCGACGGTGACTCCGGCCTCGCGGACCTCGCGGAGCCGCTCGGTGATCAGCTCGGCCTTGATCGGCTCGGCGTACACCTCCTGCATCCGCACGACCGCGGCAGCCGGGTCCAGTGCGGCGATCTCGTCGAGCAGCGAGGCCGGGTCCTCGTACCGGGTCCAGAGGCCCTCGAGGTTGAGCACACCGAGGCCCCCGTGCTGGCCGAAGGCGATCGCGGTCGCCGGCGACATCACCGAGTCCATCGGCGCCGCCAGGATCGGCAGGTCGAAGCGGTAGGCGTCGATCTGCCAGGCCGTCGAGACCTCCTCGGGGTCGCGGGTACGACGGCTCGGGACGATCGCGATGTCGTCGAAGGAATAGGCGCGTCGGCCGCGCTTGGCGCGGCCGATCTCGATCTCAGTCACCGCAGGAGTCTAGTGGCCCGAGTAGTTCGGCGCCTCTACGGTCATCTGGACGTCGTGCGGGTGGCTCTCCTTGAGCGATGCCGCGGTGATCCGGATGAACTGCCCCTTCTCCTGGAGCTCGGGGATGGTGCGGGCGCCGACGTAGAACATCGACTGGTTCAGGCCGCCGATCAGCTGGTGCGCGACCGCGGAGAGCGGACCGCGGTAGGCGACCTGTCCCTCGATCCCTTCGGGGACGATCTTGTCGTCGCTGGTCACCTCGGCCTGGAAGTAGCGGTCCTTGGAGTAGGACTTCTTGCCCCGGCTCGACATCGCGCCGAGCGACCCCATCCCGCGGTACGCCTTGAACTGCTTGCCGTTGACGAAGACCAGGTCCCCGGGGCTCTCCTCGCAGCCGGCGAGCAGGCCGCCGAGCATCACCGCGTCGGCACCGGCGACGATCGCCTTGGCGATCTCGCCGGAGTACTTGAGTCCCCCGTCGGCGATCACCGGGACGCCGGCTGCCTTGGCCGCGAGCGATGCCTCGTAGACCGCGGTGACCTGCGGGGCGCCGACGCCGGTGACGACCCGCGTCGTGCAGATGGATCCCGGGCCGACGCCGACCTTGATCGCGTCGGCGCCGACGTCCACGAACGCCTGGGCTCCGGCCCGGGTGGCGACGTTGCCGCCGATCACCTGGACGTGCTTGGTGGCGGGGTCGGACTTGAGCCGGGCGACCATGTCGAGCAGCAGCTTCACGTGGCCGTGCGCGGTGTCGGCGACGAGCACGTCGACGCCCGCCTCGATCAGCGTGGTGGCCCGCTCCCAGGCGTCCCCGAAGTACCCGATCGCGGCACCGACCATCAGTCGCCCGTCGGCGTCCTGGGAGGCGTTCGGGAACTGCTCGGACTTCACGAAGTCCTTGACGGTGATCAGGCCGGCGAGACGACCGGACTCGTCGACGATCGGCAGCCGCTCGCGCTTGTGCTGGCGCAGGATCGCGGTGGCGTCCTCGCGGGAGATGCCGACCGGCGCGGTGATCAGCGGCATCGGCGTCATCACCTCGTCGACCTTGGTGCTGGCCCACTCGGCGACCGGGGTGAAGCGCAGGTCGCGGTTGGTGATGATGCCGAGGAGCCGGTTGTCGATGTCGACGACCGGGAGGCCGGAGACCCGGTACTCGCCGCAGGTCTGGTCGAGCTCCTCGAGCGTCGCGTCCGGGCCGATGGTGATCGGGTTGGAGATCATCCCGGTCTGGGTCCGCTTCACGAGGTCGACCTGGTAGGCCTGGTCCTCGATGGAGAGGTTGCGGTGCAGGACGCCGATGCCGCCCTCGCGGGCCATCGCGATCGCCATCCGGGACTCGGTGACCGTGTCCATGGCGGCGCTGATCAGCGGGATCCGCAGCGAGATCTCCCGCGTCAGCCGGGAGGTCGTGTCGATCTCGCTCGGGTTCAGGTCCGAGGATCCCGGGAGCAGGAGCACGTCGTCGTACGTCAGGCCCAAGGAGGCGAACTTGGCGGGGACTTCTTCTGGCACTCCGGAGGTCATGCTCCAGTCTAGCGGGCGGCCAGGTGGCCGATCGGCCGCACCCCGGCAAGGCTGACGTGAACAGTCAGGCCCATTTCGGTGAGCCGGATCCGGCCGCGCATCCCCGCCGCCGCGAGGACCGGTACCACGCCCTCCTCGGTCGGCGGCGCCAGCATCGTCAGCTCGCTCGCACCCCGCGCCGCCGCCAGGCCGCTGACCTGGCGCAGCAGCTGACGACCGATCCCGAGCCGGCGCCAGGCCGGGGCGACCTCCAGACTCGCCTCGACCCCGTCGTCCACGAACGCGTGCAAGCGGGCCGCCCCGACAACGTGCGGCCCGATCTTCGCGAGCACGGACTCCTCGGTCAGCTCGTACTCGACCACGGCGCTGCCGGCTGCAGACGCGGGGGGAGAGCCTGCAGCCGACCGCGCACGATCAGCGAACTCGGCCAGCGCGGCGGCGCGGACCTGTTCGGTGGCCGACCAGCTCACCCGGGCGCCGAGGAGCCCGGTCAGCTCGGCCGGCAGCGAGTCCGGGTCCTCCAGCACCGCCTGGGCGGCCTTGAGCCAGGCGGTCGGCTGGTCGACGAGGTCGTGAGTGGCACAGGGGACGACGCTCACCTCGTCTCCTCCCGCGCCACTCACGAGTTCCACGACCGCCGCGGCGGTCCAACTGTCCGGTGTCTCGACGACGAGGTCGTCGGTCACCGCGCCCAACTCCGGGTAGATCTGCAGCGCGAGGATGTTCACTCCGGCGTTCCCGCAGTGCTGCGCAAGCATCGCGAGGGCGCCCGGGGTGTCGGTGAGCCTGGTGCGTACCCGGTAGAACATGACCCCAGCGTGCCGTCGCGTTGTTGCGCGTCGGCTGCGCCTTGGTTACGGGGGCGTCAACAAGCGCTCACAGGACGCCCCCGGCGGACCGGTACTGTCGCACCGTGCAGGCAGACGGAGCGGACTGGGTTCCCCGGACCGACGACCCGGATGCCGTCTACGAGGCGCTGGCGACCTGGACCGGCACGCAGGGGCTGAGCCTCTACCCGCACCAGGACGAGGCGATCATCGAGCTGCTCGGCGGCAGCAACGTCGTCCTGGCCACCCCGACCGGTTCCGGGAAGTCGCTGGTGGCGGTGGCGGCGCACGCGGCTGCCCTCGCCGGCGACCGGGTCAGCTTCTACACGGCGCCGATCAAGGCGCTGGTGAGCGAGAAGTTCTTCGCCCTCTGCGAGGTCTTCGGCGCGACCAACGTCGGGATGCTGACCGGCGATGCGTCGGTGAACCCGGACGCCCCGATCATCTGCTGCACGGCCGAGGTGCTGGCGAACATCGCGCTGCGCGAGGGACCGGGCGCCGATGTCGGCCTGGTGGTGATGGACGAGTTCCACTTCTACGCCGAGCCCGACCGCGGCTGGGCCTGGCAGGTCCCGCTGCTCGAGCTGACCCGGACCCAGTTCGTGCTGATGTCGGCGACGCTCGGCGACGTCAGCGAGCTGGCCGCCGACCTGACCCGCCGCAACGGCCGGGAGACGGCGATCGTGGACGACGCCGAACGACCGGTGCCGCTGTCGTTCTCCTGGGCGATGACGCACCTCGCCGACACCCTCACCGAGCTCGTCGAGACCCACCAGGCACCGGTGTACGTCGTGCACTTCACCCAGGCGGCGGCCGTCGAGCACGCCACCGGGTTGCTGGCGTCGAAGAGCATCGCGCCGACCCGGGAGGCGCGCGACGCGATCGCCGAGCGCCTGGTCGGGTTCCGCTTCGGCGCCGGCTTCGGGAAGACCCTGCAGAAGCTGGTACGCCGCGGCATCGGCGTCCACCACGCCGGGATGCTGCCGCGCTACCGCCGCCTCGTCGAGCAGCTCGCCCAGTCCGGGCTGCTGGTCGTGATCTGCGGGACCGACACCCTCGGCGTCGGCATCAACGTGCCGATCCGGACGGTGCTCTTCACCGGCCTGGCCAAGTTCGACGGGACCCGGCAGCGGATCCTGCGCTCGCGGGAGTTCCTGCAGATCGCCGGACGCGCGGGCCGGGCCGGGTTCGACACGGCCGGGTTCGTCGTCGTCCAGGCTCCCGAGCACGTGATCGACAACGCCAAGGCGCTGGCCAAGTTCGCCGACGACCCGAAGAAGCAGAAGAGCGTCCGGCGCAAGAAGCCGCCCGACGGCGAGGTGGTCTGGTCGGAGGAGACCTTCGAGAAGCTGGTCGCGCGCCCGCCCGAGCAGCTGACCTCGCGGATGAAGGTCGACAACGCGATGCTGATCAACGTCGTCTCCCGCGAGGAGGACGCGTTCCCGGTGCTGCGCCGCCTGCTGACCGACAACCACGAGCCGGTCGGCAACCAGCGACGGCTGGCCCGGCGCGCGCTCCGGCTGGCCCGCAGCCTGGTGCACTCGGGCGTGCTCACCCGGCTCGACGACCTCGACGAGTTCGGCCGGCGGTACGTGCTGACGGTCGACCTCCCGGCCGACTTCGCGCTGAACCAGCCGCTGGCGCACTTCGCGCTCGCCGCGTTCGACGTCCTCGACCCGGAGTCCGAGGACCACACCCTGGACCTGCTCTCGGTGGTGGAGTCGGTGCTCGAGGGGCCGCGGCAGATCCTGGCCCAGCAGCAGTACGTCGCCCGCGGCATCGCGGTGAACGAGATGAAGGCCGACGGGATCGAGTACGACGAGCGGATGGCGCTGCTCGACGAGATCACCTGGCCGATGCCGCTGCGCGAGCTGCTGGAGGTGACCTACGCGATCTACCGGGAGCGGCACCCGTGGCTGCCCGAGGACGCACTGGAACCGAAGTCGATCGTCCGGGAGATGTACGAGCAGGGCATGAGCTTCACCGACTTCGTCTCCCGCTACCAGCTGGCCCGCTCCGAGGGCCTGGTGCTGCGCTACCTCACCGACGCCTACCGCACCCTGCGGCAGACGGTCCCGGACCAGCACCGCACCCCCGAGCTCGACGAGCTCGCCGAGTGGCTGGGCGAGACCGTCCGGCAGACCGACTCGTCACTGCTCGACGAGTGGGAGTCGCTGACCGATCCCGATGCCGTGCACCAGCACGCCCTGGAGCTGGCCGAGCACCGTACGCCGGTCAACCCGCGGCCGATCTCGAAGCAGGAGCGGCCGTTCACGGTGATGGTCCGCAACGCGATGTTCCGCCGGGTGCAGCTGGTCGCCCGCGACGACCTCGACGGGCTGATGGCCCTCGAACGCGCGGCGGCGGACCGGACCGACCCACCCGGTGAGGTGGTGATGACCCGGTCCGCCTGGGACGCAGCGATCGAGGACTACTTCGCCGAGCACGACGACGTGCTGCTGGACGGTGACGCGCGCGGCCCCGACCTGCTGCGGATCTCCCGCGAAGGCCGGTTCTGGCCGGTCACCCAGACCCTCGCCGACCCCGACGGTCACCACGACTGGATCATCGAGGCTCTCGTCGACGTCGACGTCACCGACGAGCTCGGTGAGCTGGTCCTGGTGACACAGGCGTTCCGTCGGCTCGACGGCTGAGACCTCAGTTCACCGTCAGGGTGAACGTCTTGCCGGCAGCACCGTTGTTGAAGACCGGGCACTCGGCGTACGCCACGAACGTCGAGGCACCGGCGGCCTTCGGGATGCCGGAGATGACGCCGTTCGTGGACATCTTCAGGCCGGCGGGGAGGGTGCCGTTGTAGACCCCCCACTGCAGCCGCTTGCCGTTGATGCAGCCGCCGTTGGTCTTCACGGTCGCGGAGTAGAACGCGCCCTTCCTCGCGTTCTTCAGCGACGGGGTGATGACCGTGAACGGCGTCACCACGAGCTGGTAGTCGCGGACCGCGGTGACGCCCTTGGCGTCCTTGACCTGGACGGTGATCGGGATCGGGGTGCCGTACGGGTAGCCGGTGGCGCCGCTGAGCTGGCCGCCGGCGCTGAGCTTCAGGCCGTAGGGCAGGGCGCCGGCCACAACCGACCACCGGTACGGCCAGGTGCCACCGGTGACCTTGAGCGTGGTCGTCGGGTACTTGGTGCCCTGGATGACCGAGGGCAGCGAGGCTGTCGTGATCTGCGGCGGCGCGGGTGCCGCGACCGCGATGGCGGGTACGACGAATCCGACGGCGGCGACCAGGCCGATCACGAGCAGGCGAACGAGACGGGACATTGAGAACTACCTTTCCCCACGAAAGAGTCCCCCGAACGGCCAGAACGTACTGCAAGACTGAGGAGTCTCGCTAGTAAACGGCTGACCGGCGTCACTCCCCGGCCGGAACGCCCAACCGGGTGTAGGGACTGTCGAACGCCTCCGGCCAGGCCAGCACCGCGGGCTCGTGGCGACGCATGATCTCGGCCAGCAACGCGCCGGGGTCCGCGAAGTCGCCGGGCTCCAGCGGCTCGTGCACCTGGAGCGAAGGGTTGCCGTCGGCGCCCTGGTGCGAGGTGACCAGCACCACCGGCGAGTTCGTCTGGGTCGCCATCCGGGCGGCACCGAAGGCACCGCGGAGCTCGCGGCCCAGGAACTGCACCGGGGTCCGGCCGGCCACGTCCGAGGCGATGCCCAGGATCGCGCCGCCCTCCAGCAGCTCGACCATCCCGGCGGTACCGATCGTCGCCGGCACCAGGGTGGTGTTCGGCATCATCCCGGCCACCTTGAAGTGCTGGCGGAGCTGGACCGGCGAGGCCGGGTCGAAGGCTTCCGGCGCGACGACCGCGTGCACGGCCGCGCCCTGCCGGGCGAGCGAGGGGAACAGGCCCTCGTACTGGGCATGGTGGACGAAGCTGAGCAGCACGCCGCGCTCGGGGTCGCGCTTCGTGGTCAGCCACTCGATGCCGGTGACCGGCTGGCGGGACAGCTTGCCCGGGTGCCACCGCCGGTAGCCGCGCAGCAGCGCGAACTCGGTGTACCCGCGGGCGATCTCCGGGATCTCGGCGGCGCGCTCGGTGTGCTCGAGCAGGTAGCGCATCTCGGCCTCCTGCGCGGACCGGTACTCCTCGATCTGCCAGAGGCCGTCGACCCGGCGACGCGCTAGTGCGGGGAGGGCGCCGTACGGAATGAGGCTCCGGACGCGCTGGACCTGGTCACCGATGAATCCCATGCCCGAAGGCTAGCGAGACTTCGCGGACGGCTCCCAGCCCGGCGGCCCGAAGAGGTAGCCGAGCCGGTCCCGGAACGACCGCGAGGCGCGCACGTTGCGGACGATCTGGGCGTAGTCGCCGTACTGGAGCTTGATCATGTTGTGGGTGTTCACCGGCTTCGTGAGCCCGTACGTCGGCCGCTGCTTCTCGGCGACGAAGGTGCCGAACATCCGGTCCCAGATGATCAGGATGCCGGCGTAGTTCTTGTCCAGGTACTCCGGGTCCGAGCCGTGGTGCACCCGGTGGTGGGACGGCGTGTTCATCACGAACTCGATCGGCCGCCAGAGCTTGCCGATCAGCTCGGTGTGGGTGAAGAACTGGTAGATCAGGTTGAAGCCGAACGCGACGTAGATCGTCCACGGCGCGAACCCGAGGAACGGCAGCGGCAGCCAGAAGACGAACTCGAACCACGGGTTCCACTTCTGCCGCAGCGCGGTCGCGAAGTTCATGTACTCGCTGGAGTGGTGCGCCTGGTGGGCGGCCCAGCCGATGTTGACCCGGTGCACGAACCGGTGCGAGGCGTAGAACGCCAGGTCGACCCCGGCGATGAGCAGCACCCAGTACCACCAGGTATCGGTGGGCAGCGTCCACGGCGCCAGCTGCTCGAAGACCACGATGTAGACCAGGAACGAGCCCACCTTGAGGGCGAGCGAGAAGACCAGCGAGATCGCGCCCATCCCCATGCTGGTGCGGGCGTCCTTGCCGTTGTAGCCGGTCACCGTCGCCGCGTCGTCGTGGTCGAGCCACTTGAGCGCGGCGAGCTCGATGAGGATCGTGAGCAGGAAGAACGGGACCGCGTAGGTCACCGGGTTCTTCATCGGGTCGAGAAGCTCGTGCAGGTCGTTCATCAGACATCCTCCAGGGATATGACTCGCGAGTAAGTTACCACAGGTTCATATTCTCGGCTAGGCTTTCGCCATGACTTCCAACGCCGGCACCAAGGGCGTCGCCCGGGCCGACCGCGAGGCGCAGATCCTCGACGTCGCCTGCCGCGCGTTCGGCGAGGCCGGGTACGCCGCCACCTCCGTCGCCGACATCGCCGAGGCCGCCGGCATCTCCAAGCCGCTGATCTACAACTACTTCGGCTCCAAGGAGGGCCTGCACGCGGTCTGCGTGCAGCACGCCGCGGAGACCCTCTGGGCCGAGTTCGAGCGTTCGTCGCGGACCGACACCGTCGGGCTGGCGCGGGCCGTGGTCACCCTCGACGGGATGTTCCAGGCGCTGGCACCGCAACCGTGGATGTGGAGGCTGGTCTTCGACCCGACCGCCCCGAGCGACGGCGCCAGCCACGAGGCGCTGCTCGACTACGAGCGCCGGCTCTTCACCCTCGGCGCCGACGGCGTCGGCGAGCTGATGCGGCTGGCCGGCAACACCGACGCCGGCGACACCTCGGCGACGCATGCCGTCTGGGAGAGCGTCTTCCGCTCCCTGGTGACCTGGTGGCTGGACCACCCGGAGGTCTCCCCCGCCGCGATGACCGACCGGTGCATCCGGTTGTTCAGCACCGTCTTCGGCGACCTCGACGAGGCAGCGCGGGCAGCGGTCGGGCGCTAGGCCTGTTCCTCGATCCTGCCGAACCGCGACAACGGCATGTCGACCACCTCGGGCCAGGCCAGCACCGCCTCGCCGTGCCGGTTCAGGATCTCCGCCAGCAGCGCGTGCGCGTCGGCGAAGTCGCTCGGCTCGATCGGCGGGTGCAGCTGGAGGTACGTGCTCTCGTCGTCGTCCTTGTGCGCGGTGATCAGCACCACCTGGCTGTTGGTCTCGGTCGCGATCCGCGCCGAGCCGAACGAGCCCATCACCCGACGGCCGAGGAAGGTGACCGGCGTGTGGCCGGGGAGGTCCGAGGCGACCACCATGGTGATGCCGGGCCGGGCCATCGCGATGTAGGAGTCCATCCCGCCGCCGGCAGGAGTCATCCGGCCGCCGCTGGCCACCAGCCGCATGTGGTGCTTGAGCGGGTTCGGGGTGTCCTTCCCCATCAGCTCGGCGTGCGCGATGATGTCGAGCTCGACGCCCCGCCGCTTGAGCGCCTTGAACATGCCTTCGTAGCGGTAGTGGTGCATGAAGTTCAGGACCACCGAGCGGCTCGGGTCTCGCTGCGTGGTCAGCCACTCGATCCCGCGGACCGGCTCGCTGGTGACCAGCCGCGGGTGCCAGCGCAGGTGCGTCTTGAGCATCGTCTCGATCGCGAACTGGCGCGCCAGCACCGGGATCTCCGGCGCCCGGTCGGTGAACTCGAGGAGGTGGCGCATCTGCGCCTCCTGGAGCTCGCGGTAGGCGTCGATCTCCATCAGCTGGTCGACCCGGCGGTTCACGTAGGCCCGCGCGACGCTCGGCGGAATCAGCCGACGAAGTTCGTGCGCGGCGCTGACCAGGGATGTCTTCGCTGAGGCAGGCACTGCTGGACATTATCAAGACCGCGGGGTACCGCGAGGCCGAACTCAGAGGTCCGCGCGACCCCACCGGCTCAACGGCGCATCCAGCGCCTCCGGCCACTCCAGGATCGCCTGTCCGTGGCGGCGCAGCATCTCGCTCAGCAGGTCCGCCGGGTCGGCGAAGTCCTTCGGCTCCAGGGGCGCGTGGACCTGCAGGTAGCTGCCGCCGGCGCCGTCGCGGTGCGAGGTCACCAGCACCACCGGGCTGTCGGTGATGGTGGCGATCCGGGCCGCGCCGAACGAGCCGAGCACCCGGCGTCCCAGGAAGTCCACCGGCGTCCGGCCCGGTACGTCGGAGGCGATCGACCAGATCGAGCCCGGCAGCATCGCGTCCACGATCACGCCGGTACCGCCAGTCGTCGGCACCAGCGTCCCGCCGCGGCGTACGACGCGGATGTGCTGCTTGATCTGCACCGGCGCGTCCGGCTCCAGCGCGTCCGGCAGGGTCAGGATGTTCGACGGCGCTCCGGCGCGGGCCAGCGAGCCGAACATGCCGTCGTACCGGTGGTGGTGCATGAAGCTCATCACCACCGGGCGGCTCCGGTCACGGCGGGTGGTCAGCCACTCGACGTCGCGGACCGGCTGCCGGGTGATCCGCCGCGGGTGCCAGCGCAGGTAGCCGCGGAGCATCATCTGCTCAGCGTGCCCGCGGGCCAGCTCAGGGATCTCCTCGGCCCGGTCGGTGAACTCGACCACGTGCCGCATCTGCGCTTCCTGCAGCTCGCGGTAGGCATCGTTCGCCCAGAGCCGGTCGATCCGGCGGCGCACGATTCCGGGCAGCGCGGCCGCCGGCACCAGGCCGCGAACGCGTTGGATCACCTCAGTTTGCATCCCCACGCCGCGGACAATAGCAACGGCCCGCGCACCCGACAGGGGTTTGGCTACCCGGGCGGTCCACAATTGCGAACTGCCGCTCCCCGGTGCGGGAAGCGGCAGCTCGACGACGGAGGATCAGTGGCCGTGGCCATGACCGGCGGCAGCAGCAGCCGGCTCCTCCTCTTCGGGCTTGTCGACGATGAGCGTCTCGGTGGTGAGCAGCATGCCCGCGATCGAGACCGCGTTCGTCAGCGCCGACTTGGTCACCTTGACCGGGTCGATGACGCCCGCGGCGACCAGGTCGCCGTAGACGCCGGTGGCGGCGTTGTAGCCGACGCCCGGGCCGCCCTCGCGGACCTTGGCGACGATCACGTAGCCGTTCTCGCCACCGTTCTCGGCGATCCAGCGGAGCGGCTCGTCGATCGCCTTGCGCACGACGCGGACGCCGACGGCCTCGTCACCGCTGAGGCCCAGGTCGCCGTCCAGGACGGACGACGCGTGGATGATCGCGGAGCCGCCGCCGGGGACGATGCCCTCCTCGATGGCCGCGCGGGTCGCCGAGACGGCGTCCTCGATGCGGTGCTTCTTCTCCTTCAGCTCCACCTCGGTAGCGGCGCCGACCTTGACCACGCAGACCCCGCCGGCCAGCTTGGCCAGGCGCTCCTGGAGCTTCTCGCGGTCCCAGTCGGAGTCCGACGCCTCGACCTCGGCCTTGATCTGGTTGACCCGACCGGCGACCTCGGCAGCGTCGCCGCCGCCCTCGACGATCGTGGTGGTCTCCTTGGTGACGACGACCCGGCGCGCGGTGCCGAGGACCTCCAGGCCGACCTGGTCGAGCTTGAGGCCGACCTCGGGGGCGACGACCTGGCCGCCGGTGAGCACGGCGATGTCCTGCATCATCGCCTTGCGGCGGTCACCGAAGGCCGGGGACTTGACCGCGGTGGCGTTGAACGTGCCCCGGATCTTGTTCACGACCAGGGTGGAGAGCGCCTCGCCCTCGACGTCCTCGGCAAGGATGAAGAGCGGCTTGCCCGACTGGATGACCTTCTCCAGCAGCGGGAGCAGCTCGGCGATCGCGCCGATCTTGCCCTGGTGGAGCAGGATGTACGGGTCGTCGAGGACGGCCTCCATCGACTCCGGGTCGGTCACGAAGTACGGCGACAGGTAGCCCTTGTCGAACTGCATGCCCTCGGTGAAGTCGAGCTCGGTGCCCATGGTGTTGGACTCCTCGACGGTGATGACACCGTCCTTGCCGACCTTGTCGAAGGCCTGGGCGAGCAGCGCGCCGATCTCGGCGTCGCGGCTGGAGACGGTGGCCACCGAGGCCATGTCCTCGACCGAGCCCACCTCGACGGCGAGGTCGGCCAGCGCCGCGCTCAGCGCGTCGCCGGCAGCGTCCATGCCGCGCTTGATGCCCATCGGGTTGGTGCCGGCGGCCACCGCGCGCAGGCCCTCGTGGACCATCGCCTGGGCGAGGACCGTGGCGGTCGTCGTACCGTCGCCCGCGACGTCGTTGGTCTTGGTGGCGACTTCCTTGGTCAGCTGGGCGCCGAGGTTCTCGAACGGGTCGTCGAGCTCGATCTCGCGAGCAACGGTGACACCGTCGTTGGTGATCGTGGGGGCGCCCCACTTCTTGTCCAGGACGACGTAGCGGCCCTTGGGGCCGAGGGTCACCTTGACGGCGTTGGCGAGGGCGTCGACACCCCGCTCGAGCGCGCGGCGTGCGTGCTCGTCGAACTCAAGAATCTTGGGCACTGCTGCTCCTAAAAGTTAGAGATCCCGAGGTGCCCGGCACCCGGCTGGCAAGGCGAACGCCGCCAGCCGGGATGCCAGGTGCCTCAGGAAACGATCGCGAGGATGTCGCGGGCGGAGAGAAGCAGGTACTCCTCGCCGGCGTACTTCACCTCGGTACCGCCGTACTTGCTGTAGATGACCTTGTCGCCCACGGCGACGTCCATCGGGACCCGCTCGTCGCCGTCCTCGTTGAAGCGGCCGGGACCGGTCGCGACGACCAGACCCTCCTGCGGCTTCTCCTTGGCGGTGTCCGGGATGACCAGGCCGGAGGCGGTGGTCTGCTCGGCTTCGAGCGGCGAGACGAGGACGCGGTCCTCGAGGGGCTTGATGTTGACCGACACGATGTCGACCTCCACTTTCACGCATCGTTGGGGTGGAACACGCTTGGCATCTGTGGTTTCCGTACGCCGTCGCGGGGGTCGCACGTCGATCACAGACGCTGGCACACTCACAGGGAGAGTGCCAGTTCCGAACTTAGCACTCGACCCAAGGGAGTGCCAACGGCGGGGCGGCACGCGATGATGTCCGGATGGACCTCGACGCGTTCCGCTGGCTGCTCACCGCTCCCGGCCAGCAGCTGCTCGAGCGCGCCGCCTCCGCTCCGGCCGATCCGCTGCGGGCCAGCGCCGCCCTGCGCAAGGACGCCTCCGCCGAGCACGTCGCGGCGGCGCTCACCCAGGTCGAGCTGCGCCGGAAGGCGGTCGCCAAGTTCGGCGACGACGCCGCGGCGATGTACTTCACCACCGACGGACTGGAGCAGTCCACCCGGCGGCCGGTGGCGAACCACCGGGCTGCCCGCCTGGTGGCCGCGCAGTCGGCGACCGCGATCGACCTCGGCTGCGGCATCGGTGGCGACCTGCTCGCCCTCGCCGCCGCCGGCATCACGGTCGCCGGTATCGACCTCGACCCGGTCCGGGTCGAGGTGGCCCGGGCCAACCTCGCCGCCCTCGGGCTGCCGGGCGCGGTCACCGTCGCCGACGCGACCACGGTCGACCACACCGGGTTCGAGGTCGCCTTCGCCGACCCGGCCCGACGGGGAGCCCGCGGCCGCACCTTCGACGTCGACGACTGGACTCCCCCGTGGCCGTTCGTCCAGTCGCTGCTGACCCGGACCGCCTGCGTGAAGGTCGCACCCGGCATCCCGCACGCGCTGGTCCCCGACGACGTCGAGGCCGAGTGGGTCAGCGACCACGGCGAGGTCAAGGAGGCCGCGCTCTGGTCCGGCGCGCTGGTGTCGACCCGACGCCGGGCGACCGTGATCGGCGACGGCGGGCTGGCGACGCTGACCGACGAGGACGACAGCCCGGCCGCGGTACGGACGGTCGGCGACTACCTCTACGAGCCGGACGGCGCGGTGATCCGGGCCGGCCTGGTGACCGCAGTGGCGGCCGGGGTGGGCGGCGGCCTGGTCGACGAGCACATCGCCTACGTCACCGCGGACTCCCCCTTCAAGACCCCGTTCGCCCGGTCGTACCGGGTCGTCGAGGAGCTCCCCTACCGGGAGAAGCCGCTGCGGGCGGCACTGCGCGAGCGCGGCATCGGCCGGCTCGCGATCAAGAAGCGCGGCGTCGACGTCGTCCCGGAGGAGCTCCGGAAGCGGCTCGCCCTCGCCGGCGACGCCGAGGGCACTCTCGTGCTGACCCGGGTCGCCGGCAAGGGCGTCTGCCTGCTGGTGGAGCCGTTCTAGCTCACTTCCAGACGCGGACGTAGTCGACGTTCATCGTGCCCAGCGGCGCGCGGCCGTCGTACACGTTGCCGGCGGCGCCGAGCCCCTGGGTGAGCATCATGATGTACGGCTTCGCGAACGCCGCGTCCCCCGACGTGTTGGTCAGGCAGGACTTGCCGTTGACGAAGATCTGGACCTTCTTCGCCGTCCACTCCATCGCATAGGTGTTCCACTGACCGCGCGGGGCGTAGCAGTTCCAGGCGGTGTTGATCCCGGGCAGCGGCCCGTAGGCGTCGGCGCTGTAGTGCAGGAACGGGATCGACAGCGTCGGGTACGACGAGTAGGTCTCGCTGATGTCGATCTCTCCGGCGTACGGCCAGACCGTCTTCGACGCGACCCGGTCGTCGGGCCAGAGCCAGAAGGCCTCGTGCAGGCCCGGGTACTTGGTCGCGGTGTTCTTGATCCGGGCCTCGTAGCGCCCGTACTGCTGGCCGAAGGTGCGGTAGCTCATCACTCCGCCGCTGACGTAGCTGGTCGGCCCGCTCAGCGCGGCGAAGGTGCAGCTGACCGGCGTCCTGACCTTGCGGACGCTGAGGTTCAGGCTGCCGCCGGACACGTTCACGGTCGACGGGTCGTCGGCGTAGCAGGCGTGCGAGGCCTGGGTACCCATCGCGAAGGCGGTCTGCGGCGTCCAGACCGAGCGGTCCAGGTCCGAGCCGTTGAACTCGTCGCTGAACGTGCAGGACCAGGTGCTCCCGTCGGCCTTCCGCAGCAGTGGACCGCAGCCGTCGAAGGCGACCTTGGCGGCCGGAGCGACCTTGGCCGCGGTCGCCTTCACGACCACGGTCCTGCTGACCCGGCCGGCGGCGGCCGCGCGGAGCTGGGTCCGGGCCGGGGCGCGTAGGCTGACCCGGAAGGCGCCCTTGCGCACCGCGACCTTCCGTACGACGACCCAGCGGCCGGACTTGCGCTGCTCGATCCGGACCTTGCGGGCGTGCCCCTTGACCTTGCCGCTGACCACGACGGACTTGCCGACGTGGTGCATGGCGACGGTGAGACCACGCACCTGCTGTGCCTCAGCGGGGGCGCTCAGGACGAGCGTCCCGGCCAGACCCACCACGAGTGCGATGACGTACTTCATGCTCGACTCCTCCCGAGGGAGGCAGTCCGAGCGACGACCCTCCCCGTCGATGAGTCGAGTTTAGGTCATTATATCCGTTTTGTCTTTATTGTGGCATTACTCCTGATTCAACAGCTCATCGAGCTGCTGGTACCCCTCGATGATCCCGGACTCCATGCCGCTGGCCACCATCGAGTCGCGCTCCTCCACGCTGGAGCCGATGCTCCGGTTGACCAACCGGGTGCGACCGCCGGGGAGCGCCTCGAACCGGGCGATCTCCAGGGCGACGGCATCCGGCACGCCGGCATAGGTGAAGGTCTGCACGATCCGCTCGTTCTCGCGGATCTCGTGGAACGAGCCGTAGAAGGAGAAGACGTCCTCGCCGCGGCCGGACGAGTACGCCCAGCGCCCGCCGGTCCGGGCGTCCCACTCGCCGAGCTTGAAGCTCAGGTCCCGCGGGCCGATCCACTGCGCGAACAGCGCGGGGTCCACGTGCGCCCGGAAGACCCGGTCCGGCGTCGCGTCGAACTCACGGATGATGTCGATCCACGGAACTCCGGCCGGGGCGATGATCTCGGTCTCGTGCTTGGCGACGGTGCTCATGATGCTCCTCGTTGCTCGGTCGAACGGGTGGCGTCGGTCTCGGCAAGCAGCTGGTCGAGGCGGCGGTAGCGCTCCTCGGCCTGCTGGCGGTAACGCTCGATCCACTTGGTCATCAGGTCGAACACCTCCGCCTCCAGGTGCACCGGGCGCCGCTGGGCGTCCCGGCTCCGGCTGACCAGACCCGCGTCCTCGAGCACCTTGAGGTGCTTGGAGATCGCCTGCAGCGACACGTCGTACGACGACGCGAGCTCGCTCACGTTCGCGTCGCCGTCCGTCAGCCGGGCGACGATGTCACGCCGGGTCGGGTCGGCCAGGGCGCTGAAGACCCGGGAGAGCTGGTCAGCCATCTGCATCCTCGTTGAAGCCTTGTCGAAATCAACCTCTTGGTTGAATAAGAGTGCACCCGTCGTCCGGCTTTGTCAACCGTTCAGTTGAATACGCTCCGCACCGATCGTGGTGTCCTCCCCGTGCCCGGTGTGCACGACGGTGTCGTTGGGCAGCGCGAACAGCCGTTTCCGGATCGACTCCACGATCTCGTCGGCATCGCTGAAGGAGCGACCGGTCGCCCCCGGCCCGCCGTGGAACAGGGTGTCGCCGGTGAAGACGCAGCCGAGCTCCGCGGCGTACAGGCAGACGGCGCCGGGAGCGTGGCCGGGCGTGTGCAGCACCTTCAGGGTGGTGCCCCCGACGGCGATCTCCAGGCCGTCGGCGAGGTCGAGGTCCCAGAGCTCGTCGGTGTGGGTGAGCTCCCAGACGACCTTGTCCGCCGGGTGCAGCATGATCGGTGCGGTCGTGGCGACCCGCAACTCTGGCGCGACCCGGACGTGGTCGTCGTGCGCGTGCGTGCAGATGATCGCCTTGACCTTCCGCTCCCCCACGACCGCCAGGATCGCGTCGACGTCGTGCGGGGCGTCGATGACCACGCACTCGTGGTCGTCACCGACCACCCAGACGTTGTTGTCGACCTCGAAGGTCTCGCCGTCGAGGCTGAAGGTGCCGCTGGTGATGCCGTAGTCGACCCGAGCGCTCACAGGACCACGACGCTTCGCAGCACGTCGCCGTGGTGCATCTTCTCGAACGCCGCCTCGATGTCGCCGATGCCGATCTCCTCGGAGACGAAGGCGTCCAGGTCGAGCCGGCCCTGCCGGTAGAGGTCGACCAGCAGCGGGAAGTCGCGGCTGGGCAGGCAGTCGCCGTACCAGCTGGACTTCAGCGAGCCGCCGCGTCCGAAGACGTCGATCAGCGGGAGGTCCGGGACCTTCATGTCCGGGGTCGGGACGCCGACCAGGACGACGGTGCCTGCCAGGTCGCGGGCGTAGAACGCCTGCTTCCAGGTCTCCGGCCGGCCGACCGCGTCGATCACGACGTCCGCCCCGAAGCCGCCGGTGAGCGCTTGGATCGCCTCGACCACGTCGCCCGCGCCCGCGTTCACCGTGTGGGTGGCGCCCAGCCCCTGGGCCCACTCCAGCTTCCGGTCGTCCAGGTCGACGGCGATGATCGTGCCCGCCCCGGCCAGTGCCGAGCCGGCCACCGCTGCGGCACCGACGCCGCCGCAGCCGATCACCGCGACCGACTTGCCGCGGGTCACGCTGCCGGTGTTGATCGCCGCGCCGAGCCCGGCCATCACGCCGCAGCCGAGCAGGCCGACAGCGGCCGGACGGGCTTCCGGGTCGACCTTGGTGCACTGCCCGGCAGCCACCAGGGTCTTCTCGATGAACGCGCCGACGCCGAGCGCCGGGGACAGCTCGGTGCCGTCCTCCAGCGTCATCTTCTGGGTGGCGTTGTGGGTCGCGAAGCAGTACCAGGGCTCGCCGCGGTTGCAGGCCCGGCAGTCACCGCAGACCGCGCGCCAGTTCAGGATCACGAAGTCGCCCGGCGCCACCTCGGTCACGCCCGGGCCGACCGCCTCGACGACGCCCGCCGCCTCGTGGCCGAGCAGGAACGGGAACTCGTCGTTGATCCCGCCCTCGCGGTAGTGCAGGTCGGTGTGGCAGACCCCGCAGGCCTGGACCTGGACGACGGCCTCGCCCGGCCCGGGGCCCGGCACGTTGATGGTGACCAGCTCGACGGGGGCGCCCTTGCTCCGGGCGATCACTCCCTGGACCTGCTGCATCGATCGTCTCCTTAGCTCTTCGAGTGCTTGGGAACGACCCTCTCACTCCCGCGAAAACTTCCGACATGCCCGGTGCAACCTTTTCCTCGGAGGCCTCGTCTGGTCAGGTGAAGGAGGTGGATGATGCTCACCACGACCAAGGAGTCACTCTTGCCCGACGGCCCCGATCCGCACGGCTCCGGCCCCCGTTCCGACTTCGAGGACTGGATGGCCGCCCGGCAGCACCGGCTGCTGCGCACGGCGTACCTGCTCACCGGGGACGTGCACGCGGCCGAGGACCTGACCCAGACCGCGCTCGCCAAGGTGTACCTCGCCTGGGACCGCGTCTCGAAGGCCGAGTCCGTCGACGCCTACGCCCGCAAGATCCTCGTCAACGAGCACACCTCGATGTGGCGGCGGCTCTGGCGGCACCGCGAGGTCGTCAGCGACACCAGCACCCACGACGTACCCGTCGCGGCCCAGGAGTACGACGGCGTCGGCGCGACGCTCTGGGAGGCCGTCAAGGCGCTTCCCGAGCGGCAGCGCGAGGTGGTCGTGCTGCGCTACTACGAACAGCTCTCCGAGAAGGAGGCAGCCGAGGCCCTCGGCGTCTCCACCGGAACCATCAAGTCCCAGTCCAGCCGCGCGCTGGACACCTTGCGCAGCCGCCTCGGCGCGCAGACCGATCTCGCCGGATGGGAGGCCCACTCATGAACCCGGCAGCCAAGAACACCCCCGAGAACGAGCTCACCAAGACCCTGCGCCGTCAGGCGGACCACTTCTCCGCCAGCGGCGGCGGCAACCTCGACTACGCCCAGGTGGTCTCCCGGGCCGGCGAGATCCGCCGCGGACGCCGGATGCGGGCGTCGATGGTGATGGCGGCCGTGGTGGTCGCGGTGGCGGTCCCGATCGGGATCACCACGCTGGCAAGCGATCCTGTCAAGAAGACACCGTCGGTGGCCACCGAGCCGGACGGCTCGAAGATCGGGTTGACGGCGATGCCGACCGGCAAGGCCCCCACGAACGGGTACCTCCTCGACGGCACCTTGTACGTCGGGAAGAAGCGTCTACCGCTCGGGTCCGGCGGCGACCCGATGGAGCTGGTCCGGATCGACGGCGGCTACCTGGTCGCGCGGTCGACCGAGCAGAGCATGGCGGTCAGCTTCATCAGCGACAACGGCAAGAGTACGGGAGAGGCCTGGCCCTACGAGGGCGGTGGCATTGCCGTCTCCCCCGAGGGGAACGTCGGCGCGTTCGTCGAACCCGACGGCACCGTGATGGCGGTCGAGGGCGGCGGATCCCGCTACTTCGAGATCGGCTCGGTGCCGGCCGCCGGCCACTACTCGGCCCGCGCTGTCGTCGGCGAGAACTGCTCGGGTCGTTCCGAGGAGACCGGCTGCACCGTGTACGTGCAGAGCAACGACGAGAAGCCGAAGGTCTACACGATCTCCCCGCACCAGGAGGCGGCGGAGGTGGACACCCCGATCATCGGACTTGCGGACGTGCGCACCGACGGATCCCGGACGTTGCTGGCCGGGATGATCTCGGTCAACGACACCGAGCCCGGGTCGTGCTCGGAGGTCAGCGAGAACGGCAAGCAGCTGTGGAAGACCTGCGACTACTCGCTCGACGAGTTCTCGCCCGACGGGCGGTACGTCCTCGCCGGCCCGGCGTACCGGGACGGTCCGGGCGACGGCAAGTTCGCCGTCCTGGACGCTGCCACCGGTGACCTGGTGCTCGACCTGGGTACCACCCGCGAGGCCATCGTGGTGGCGACGCGCTGGGACGACGACAACCACGTGGTGGCGACGGTCATCGAAGGCAACCAGTCCGCGATCGTCCGGTTCGAGACCAACGGCAGCCGGGAGTACGCGTCGAAGAAGGTCACCGAGCCCGAGCCGTACCTCACCTCGTTCCTCCTCGGCTGACCCACCCGGCCCGAGCCTCCCGACACCCGTCTCCGCTTCTTGGGGGAGACTGGCGCCGGGAGGCTTGTGGTGTTGAAGCGACGGTGGCGGATCGGCTTGCTGGTGCTGGCCGTGGCTCTGGTCGCGGTGGTGGCCGCGCTCGGCGCTCGTCCCGGCACGCCTGCCGACCCTGCTCCCGAACCGGCGTTCTCGCTGGACTGCCTGCCGTTCACTCCCCCGACGGACGTCGCCGCGCTGAACCGGCTGATCGCCGGCTACCGGTCGGTGCCCGGGTTCGTCGGCGCCGACGTCGGGGCCGACGTGACGCTGAGCGACGGCCGCACCCTCTGGGTCTTCGGCGACACCCTGCGGCAGCCGAACTTCGACGGGCAGCGCTTCGTCCGGAACTCGATGCTGATGTTCTCCCCGGGGTGCGCGACGGTGGTGATGCCGAAGGACCGCGGGGCCGTCGTACCGGACCGGGGTGACGGGGTCGGCTACTGGCCGATGGACCTGGGCGTGGTGCGCAAGGACGGCTTCGACCTGGTCGGGGTCAGCCTGCAGCGGGTCCGGTCGACCGGGCCGGAGGCGTTCGACTTCGAGATCCTCGGGCCGGCGATCGCGCTCTTCAGGGTCGCCCCCGGCGCCGCCCCGGAGCTGCAGCTGGTCCGTGACCTCGGTCGGGACGACCCCGACTCCGAGCGGCCGATGTGGGGTGCGGCGGTCGAGACGGTCGGAAGCACGGCGTACATCTACGGCACCGCGCAGCCGGGCGATCGCAGTGCGTTCGGCTGGTCGCTCCAGGTCGCCCGTGCGCCGATCACCGCCGTCACCGACCCGCGCCGGTGGCGCTACTGGGACGGCCGCCGCTGGCAGCGCGACCCGTCCCGAGCCGCCGTCCTGATCCCGGCGATCAAGGGCGTCTCCGAGGTGCTCTCGGTCTTCCACCGCGGGAACGACTGGTACGCCGTCAGCAAGCGCGACGAGATGCTCGGCACCGACCTGGTGATCTGGAAGGCGCCGTCACCGACGGGACCGTTCGTCGCCGGCCCGGCGCTGGCCCAGATCCCGTCGAACGAGGGACTGCTGCGGTACATGCCGCTCGCGCACCCGGACCTGCTCCCGGACCCCGACTCCCTGGTCGTCTCCTACAGCCGCAACACCGCGGATCTCAGCCGCCTGCTGAAGGACCCGGACCTCTACCGCCCGCACTTCCTCCAGGTCCCCCTCCCCGTTGAGTAGGCCCGTCCGGCCTGTTGAGTAGGCCCGTTCGGTCTGTTGAGTAGGCCCGTCCGGTCAGCGCAGGATCAGGTCCACGGGCATCGAGGAATCGGCGGGGAGGTCGAGCGGCGAGGGGACCCGCCCGCGGGCGACCATCTCGGAGCCGAGGACGGCGACCATGGCGCCGTTGTCGGTGCAGAGCCCCGGGCGGGGCACCCGGACCCGGATGCCCTTGGCGGCGGCACGCTCCTCGGCCAGGAACCGCAGCCGCGAGTTCGCCGCGACCCCGCCGCCGATCAGGATGTCCTCGATGCCCTCGCTGGCGGCCGCGTCGATCGCCTTCCGGGTGAGTACGTCGACGACCGCCTCCTGGAACGCCGCCGCGACATCGGCGACCGGGACCGGCTCACCGCTCGCCTCCCGGGCCTCGACCCAGCGCGCGACCGCGGTCTTCAGCCCGGAGAACGAGAAGTCGAAGCGGTGCCGCTCCAGGTCCTTGCGGGAGGTGAGACCGCGCGGGAAGTCGATCGCCACCGAGTTGCCCTCGCGCGCGACCCGGTCGATGTGCGGGCCGCCGGGGAACGGCAGCCCGAGCAGCCGGGCGACCTTGTCGAACGCCTCACCGGCGGCATCGTCGATGGTGGCGCCGAGCGGGGTCACCGAGGTGGTCACGTCGTCGACGCGGAGCAGCGACGAGTGGCCGCCGGAGACGAGCATCGCCAGGCACGGGTCCGGCAACGCGCCGTGCTCGAGCTGGTCGACCGCGACGTGCGCGGCCAGGTGGTTCACGCCGTACAGCGGCTTCTCCAGCGCGATCGAGAGTGACTTCGCGGCGGCCACCCCGACCAGCAGCGCTCCGGCCAGACCCGGACCTGCCGTGACAGCGATCGCATCGACGTCGGACAGCACGATGCCGGCGTCGTCGCAGGCCCGCTGCAGCGTCGGGACCATCGCCTCCAGGTGCGCCCGCGACGCGACCTCGGGGACGACGCCCCCGAAGCGGGCGTGCTCCTCGACCGAGGACGCGACCGCGTCGGCGAGCAGGGTGTGCCCGCGGACGATGCCGATCCCGGTCTCGTCGCAGGAGGTCTCGATGCCGAGGACCAGGGGCTCGTTCACGGGCGTCCTCCGCAGCCGGCGATCAGCGGCAGCCGCATCACGACGGCGTCGGTCCCGTCGCGGTAGTAGCGGGTACGCCGGTCGATCTCGACGAAGTCCCGCGCCGCGTAGAACGCCAGCGCACCCCGGTTGTCGGCGCGGACCTCGAGCAGCATCCGGTCGGCACCGGTGCTCGGCGCGTGCGCGACGACGGCCGCGAGCAGGTCGGAGGCGATGCCGGAGCGCCGGTGCTGCTCCCGGACCCCGATGCGCTGGAGCTCGGCGATGTCCCCGGCGTACGACGCGACCGCGTAGCCGACCGCCGTACCGTCGACCTCGGCGACCAGGTAGTCGATCGTCGGTAGTCCCCCGGTGATGCCGTCGAGGACCAGTCCCTCGCTCCAGGCATCGGCGCCCTGAGTGGCCTGCTCGAGCTCGACGACCGCGGCGACGTCTGCCTCGACGGCGGCGCGGATCACGAGACCTTCTTCGCGGTCTGGGCGGCGACCGCGTCCGGGCGGCGCAGGTAGAGCGGGTCCGGGTCGAGCAGCTCGAACCGCTCCCGGACGACGACGTCGCAGAGCACGGCCGCGTCCGGGTGCTCGGGGCCGGCCGCGTTCGGGAACGCCTCCGGGTAGAGCAGCGCGCCGCGGCCGATGACCAGGCTGTCGGTGGCGGCGACCGCGGGCTTCACGACCTCCGGCCCGGAGACCCGCTGCCGACTCGCGTACGACGCCAGGTAGACCTCTTTGCGCCGGGCGTCGGTCGCGATCTGGAACTCGTCGTGGCCGGCGTCCATCGCCTCGGCCGCGAGGATGTCGAGGGTGCAGACCCCGTAGACCGGGATCTCCAGGGCCAGCGCCATCGTCCGCGCGGTCACCAAGCCGACCCGCAGCCCGGTGAACGGACCGGGGCCGACGCCGACCGCCACCGCGGTGACGTCCCGACTGGCGGCACCCACCTGCGCAAGCACGTCCGCGATCCCGGGGGCGAGCATCTCGCCGTGCTTCATCGCCTCGGTGGAGACGTACTCGGCGACGACGCGGTCGCCGTCGTGCAGGGCGACGGTGACGTGCGGGGTCGCGGTGTCGAAGGCGAGAAGCACGAGACGAGGCTAGCCGAGGGTCGCCAGCGGCGCGTCGGCCCACCTGGCGCCGATCGGGGTGATCGTCAGCGTCCGGACGTCGTCGGCGGCCCGGGTCAGCGCCAGCTCGAGCCGGTCCGCGCTGAGCGTCTCGGCGAGTCCCGCGCCCCACTCCACGACGGTGACGGCCTCGTCGAGATCGGTGTCCAGGTCCAGGTCGTCGAGCTCGGCCGCGTCACCGAGCCGGTACGCGTCGACGTGCACGAGCGCCGGACCGCCGGCCACCGAAGGATGCACCCTGGCGATCACGAAGGTCGGCGAGGTGATCGGGCCGCGCACCCCCAGCCCCTCCCCGAGTCCCTGGGTGAAGGTCGTCTTCCCGGCGCCGAGGTCCCCGGTGAGGATCAGCAGGTCGCCGGCCCGGAGCTGGGCGCCCAGCCGCCGTCCGACCGCCTGGGTGTCCTCGGGGGTCGGCAGCCTGGTCGAGATCGGCAGCAGTCGGCGCAGGTGCAGCCGGGGTCCGTCGCGGTCGACCTCGACGTACCCGTGCCCCTCCCAGAAGCCGACCGTCCGGGGCAGCTCCGCACGTGCCTCCAGGGCCAGACCGGCGAGGTCGCGCTGCCGTGCCACCGACTCGGCACGCTCGGCGAGCAGGCTGGCGATCCCGTGCCGGCGCGCCTCGACGAGGACTCCGACCCGACGCAGCCCGAGCAGCTCGCCCTGCTCGGCGAAGATCAGCGTGCCGACCGGCCGGCCGTCGTGGATCGCGAGCAGGCCGCCGTGGGCCGCCAGCGCCGCGGTGACCGATTCCAGGGTCTCGTCCAGCGCCGTGGCCGGCGGGTCCAGGACGGGTCGGCTGGCGAAGGCCTGGTGGATCACGGACAGGACGTCCTCGGCGCGCTCGGCCCCGACCTCGAGCAGTTCGGTCATCCGTTGACCCACCGGCGGTGGACGCGACCCGCCGCGCCGCCGATTCGGGTGACGATCTCGTAGGAGATGGTCCCGCACGCCTCGGCCCAGTCGTCGACCGTCGGCTCACCGGCGGTCCCCGGACCGAACAGCACCGCGTCGTCCCCGGCCTGGACCGAGTCCGGCACCGCCACCACGAACTGGTCCATGCAGACCCGGCCGAGGATCCGGCAGTGCGCGTCGCCGACCCGCACCTCGGCGCGCCCGGAGGCGTGCCGCGGGACCCCGTCGCCGTACCCGAGCGGGATCAGCGCCACGTGCTGCCGGCGGTCGCTGACGTAGGTGTGCCCGTAGGAGACCCCGTCCCCGCGACCGATCTCCTTGGTCAGCGCGACGTCCGCGCGCACGGTCATGATCGGGGTCAGCCCCAGCTCGTCGGCGTCCAGGACGTCGGGCGCCGGGTTGATGCCGTACGCCGCGATCCCGAACCGCACCAGGTCGAACCAGGCGTCCGGGCGGAGCAGGGCTCCGGCCGAGTTCGCCAGGTGCCGCACCTCCGGGTCGAGGCCGAGCTCCTCGGCCAGCGCCAAAGCCTCGTCGAACGCCGCCACCTGCTGGTCGTTGGCGTGGTGCGCGGGCTGGTCGGCGCAGGCGAAGTGGGACCAGATGCCGACGATGTCGACGCGGTCCTCCTCCTGGAGACGGACGCCGGCCTCGAACAGCTCGCGCCACTCGGAGCGCGGGGCGCCGTTGCGGGACAGACCGGTGTCCACCTTCAGGTGCACCCGCGCCACCATCCCGGAGGAATCGGTGCCGGCGGCGATCTCGTTCAGCTGCTGGACCGAGGACGCGCTCACGTCGATGTCGGCGCCCACGGCGTCGCCGTAGTCCTCGCCCGGCACCCCGAGCCAGCTGAGCAGCCGGCCCTCGTCGCCCGCGGCGCGCAGGGCGAGCGCCTCGGTCTGGGTCGCGACGCCGAGCCACGGCACTCCGGCCTCGCGGGCGGCGCGCGCGCACTCCACCAACCCGTGACCGTAGGCGTCGGCCTTGACGACGACCATCACCGCCGGCCCGTCGGTGTCAGTGGCGACGAGCTCGCCCAGGCGATCGAGGTTCTGGCGGAAGGCGGCGAGGTCGACGACGATCTCGGCGCGCGGCGTGGGGGTCGCGGACGGGCTCATAGTCCTGCCATCCTCCCATTCCCTCAGAACGGCAGGTCGCGCACGACCCCGGCAACGGCATCGGCGACGCCTTCCGGGGTCACCGGACCGCCCCCGCCGGCGACCGCGGCCGCGGCGCCGTGCACCCAGGAGCCGACGGACGCGGCGTCGAAGGTGTCGAGCCCGGCCGCGAGCAGCGAGCCGATCACCCCGGCCAGGACATCGCCGGCTCCGGCGACGGCGAGCCACGGAACTCCGCTGGTGGTGACCCGGACCCGGCCGTCCGGGTGCGCGATCAGCGTGTGCCGCCCCTTGAGCAGCACCACGGCCCCGTACGTCGTCGCCGCCAGCCGCGCGTGCTCCAGCTGCCGGGCCTCGACCTGCTCGCGCGGGACGCCGAGCAGGGCGGCGAGCTCGCCGGCGTGCGGAGTCAGCACGAGGTCGGCTCGGCCGGGAGCGACATGCCGCAGCGCATCGGCGTCCACGACCGTCGGGACCTCGTCGGCCAGCGCCGCCGCCAGCGCTGCCTCGGCCTCGGCATCGCCGCCCGGGCCGACCACCCAGGCCTGCACGCGCCCCGATGCCTCGTCCTGGGAGGCGACGATGCCGGGGTGCCGGCGGCGCACCTCGTCGGCGGCGGGGCCGACGTACCGGACCATCCCGGCGAGGCCGGCGCTGGCTCCGGAGGTGCAGAGCACCGCGGCTCCGGGATAGGCGGCCGAGCCGCCGCGGACGCCGACGACTCCCCGGGTGTACTTGTGCGCGAACCGGCCGGGGCGCGGCAGCAGGGCGGCGACGTCGTCGGACTGGAGCGCCGCCACCGGAGCCGCGGGCAGGTCGAGGTCGAGCCCGACCAGCGCGACCACGCCGCAGGCCTCGGCGGCCGGATCGACCAAGTGGCACACCTGGTGGGTCCCGAACGTCACGGTCAGGTCCGCGCGGACGTGCGCCCCGGCCAGCTCGCCGGTGTCGACGGCCACCCCCGACGGCACGTCGACGGCCACGACCAGCGCCTCCGGGAAGAGACCGACCGCCGCGGCCGCGGCCGGGGTCAGGCCCGCCCTCCCGCCGATCCCGACGATGCCGTCCACGACCAGGTCCGGGGCGCCGGCGTCCTCCGGTGCGACCACCCGTCCGCCCAGCGCCCGCAGCGCGGCCAGGCCCGAGGGGTGCACCCGGTCACCGAGCAGGATCGCCTCCACGCGGGCGCCGCGCCGCGCCAGCATCGCGCCGGCGTACAGGGCGTCGCCGCCGTTGTCCCCCGAGCCGACCAGCAGCAGCACCCGGCGTCCGTAGACCCCGCCGAGCAGCTCCGCGATCGCGACCGCGAGCCCGGCTGCCGCCCGCTGCATCAGTGCGCCCTCGGGCAGGGACGCAAGCGCCACCTCCTCGGCCGCCCGCACCTGCGCCACCGTGTGTGCTCGCCTCACCGCTCCAAGTTAGCGGGTCGGCTGCCGCCGTGCGCGGCCGTCAGACCAGGGTGACGAAGGCGATCGCGACCCCGGCATCGTGGGTCAGGGAGAGATGGGCCGTGCTGGCCCCCAGCTCCTCGGCCCGGGCCCGGACCGTCCCGCGCATCTCCAGGGTCGGCTGTCCGGACGGCAGCGAGACCACCTCGGCGTCGTGCCACTCCAGGTTCCCGGGGGCACCCAGGGCCTTGGCGATGGCCTCCTTGGCGGCGAATCGGGCAGCGAGGGATGCGATCGGCAGGACCGCCTCCGCGGGCGTGAACAGCCGGTCCCGCAGCGCCGGCGTCCGTTCCAGGGTGGCCTCGAAGCGGGCGATGTCGACGACATCCACGCCGACCGCGACCGTCATCGCGGACTCACTCGACCGTGACCGACTTGGCCAGGTTCCGCGGCTGGTCCACGTCGTGGCCCATCAGCGTCGCCAGCTCGCAGCTGAACAGCTGCAACGGGATCGTCGCCACCAGCGGCTGCAGCAGGGTCGGGACCGTCGGCAGCGGGATGAAGACGTCGGCGTACGGGACGACCTCGTCGTCGTCCTCCTCGGCGAGCACGATCGTCAGGGCCCCGCGCGCCCGGATCTCCTGGATCGCGCTGATCATCTTGTCGTGCAGCTGGTCCCGGCCGCGGGGCGGAACGATGCAGAACACCGGCAGCCCCTCCTCGATCAGCGCGATCGGGCCGTGCTTGAGCTCACCGGCGGCGAAGCCCTCGGCGTGGATGTAGGCCAGCTCCTTCAGCTTCAGCGCGCCTTCGAGCGCCACCGGGAAGCCCGCGTGCCGGCCCAGGAAGAGGACCGACCGGGCACCGAGGAAGCGCTGGGCCAGCTCGTAGACCGACGCCGAGTCGTCCAGCACCCGCTGCACGTGCGCCGGCATCTTCTCCAGCTCCCGTACGACGGCCGCGATCTCGTCGCCGAACTTGTTGCCCCGCACCTGGGCGAGGTAGAGGCCGAGCAGGTAGCAGGCGACCAGCTGGGTCGAGAAGCCCTTGGTCGAGGCGACGCCGATCTCGGGGCCGGCGTGGGTGTAGATGACCGCGTCGGACTCCCGCGGGATCGTCGAGCCGTTGGTGTTGCAGATCGCCAGCACCCGGGCCTTCTGCTTCACCGCGTGCCGGATCGCCATCAGGGTGTCGGCGGTCTCCCCGGACTGGCTGATCGCGACGACCAGGGTGTTCCGGGTCAGGATCGGGTCGCGGTAGCGGAACTCGTGGGCCAGCTCGACCTCGCACGGGATCCGGGTCCAGTGCTCGATCGCGTACTTGGCGACCATGCCGGCGTAGTTGGCGGTGCCGCAGCCGATGATGATGATCTTGTCGATCTCGCGGAGCTCGTCGTCGCTGATCCGGACCTCGTCGAGCTGCAGCTGACCGGCCTCGTCGTGGCGGCCGAGCAGTCCGTCCCCGATCGCACGCGGCTGCTCGAAGATCTCCTTGCGCATGAACCAGTCGTAGCCGTCCTTCTCCGCGGCGGCGAGGTCCCAGTCGACGTGGTAGCGACGGCCCTCGGCCGGGTTGCCGTCGAAGTCGCTGACCGCGACACCTTCGCGGGTGATCGTGACGACCTGGTCCTGGCCGAGCTCGAGCGCCTCGCGGGTGTGCTCGATGAACGCCGCGACGTCCGAGCCGATGAAGTTCTCGCCCTCGCCGATGCCGACCACCAGCGGGGAGTTGCGCCGAGCGGCGACGACGCGGGACGGGTCGTGCGCGTCGACCGCGACCAGGGTGAAGGCACCCTCGAGCCGCCGGCAGACGTTCTGCATCGCGGTCGTCAGATCGGCCCCGGCGAGCACCTCGGCCTCGAGCAGGTGCGCGGCCACCTCGGTGTCGGTCTCCGACAGCAGGTCGTGGTCGGCGCGCTCCAGCTCGTCGCGGAGCCGCGCGAAGTTCTCCAGGATGCCGTTGTGCACGACCGCCACCCGGCGCTGCGGTCCCTGGTGCGGGTGCGCGTTGACGTCGTTCGGCGCGCCGTGGGTGGCCCAGCGGGTGTGCCCGATCCCGGTCGTCGACGGCGGCAGCGGGTGCTCGGCGATCGCCTTCTCCAGGTTCGCGAGCTTCCCGGCCCGCTTGTCCGTGGACAGCGCCCCGTCCTGGACCAGCGCGATGCCCGCGGAGTCGTACCCGCGGTACTCCAGGCGCCGCAGTCCCTCGATCACGACATCGCGAGCCTGCCGCTCCCCGACGTATCCGACGATTCCACACATGGGGGCAAGTCTAGGGCGCGAACCCACCCGCCTCGGGCGGCCGAACGCTCGGACTGAAAGAATGATCACCATGGCCAACGGCACGCACCCCGGCGAGGCATCGCCGTACGTGGAGCTCGATCGCGAGGCGTGGGCCGAATTGGGTGCGCACACAGACCAGCCGCTGAGCGAGGACGAGGTCGAGCGGGTCCGCGGTCTCGGCGAGCAGCTGGACCTCGACGAGGTCCAGCAGGTCTACCTGCCGCTCTCCCGCCTGCTCAGCCTGTACGTCGAGTCGGCCGGCACCCTGCACCGCGCCCAGGAGGAGTTCCTGGACCGCCCGACTCCCCCGCGCACCCCGTTCGTGATCGGCCTGGCCGGCTCGGTGGCGGTCGGCAAGTCGACGACGGCCCGGGTGCTGCAGCAGATGCTCGCGCACTGGCCGGCGCACCCCAAGGTCGCGCTGGTGACCACCGATGGCTTCCTCCACCCCAACGCCGAGCTGGAGCGGCGCGGCATCCTGCACCGCAAGGGCTTCCCGGAGTCCTACGACCGCAAGGCGCTGCTCAAGTTCGTGATCGACATCAAGTCCGGCCGTGACGAGGTCGAGGCCCCTGTCTACTCCCACCTGGTCTACGACGTCACCGACGAGAAGGTGGTCGTCCAGCGGCCCGACGTCGTCATCGTCGAGGGGCTCAACGTGCTGCAGCCGCCGCAGACCCGACCGGACGGCCGCACCGGCCTCGCGGTCAGCGACTTCTTCGACTTCACCATCTACGTCGACGCGGCGACCACGGACATCCGCAAGTGGTACACCGAGCGCTTCCTGCGGCTGCGGGAGACCGCGTTCCGCGACCCGGCGTCGTACTTCGGGAAGTACGCCGGCCTGTCGGCCGAGGAGGCGATCGCCGAGTCCGGCCGGATCTGGGACGAGATCAACGGTCCCAACCTGGCGCAGAACGTGGCGCCGACCCGGTCGCGGGCGACACTGGTGCTGCGCAAGGACCACGACCACTCGGTCCGCTGGGTGAGGTTGCGGAAGCTGTGAGCGAGGAGCTGCCGCCGACCCGCTGGGAGCTCGGCGAGACCGCCGGGTACGGCGCCCGGTTCGCGAAGCTGATCGCCGACGGCGCTGACGTCGAGGGCGAGGCCCGGCTGGCCGACGTGCTGGTCGGCCGAGGCGCGAGGATCCTGGACGCCGGTGCCGGGATGGGCCGGATCGGGGCTGCGCTGCAGGCCCGCGGGCACCTCGTCGTCGCCGCCGAGAAGGATCCGGCCCTGGTGGCCGACGCGGCCGCCCGCTACCCGGGCCTGGCGATGGTCGAGACCGACCTGCTGGCGCTGACACCGGAGTCGATGACCGCCGCCGGGCACCCCGCGTCGTACGACCTGATCGTGCTCGTCGGCAACGTGATCGTGCTGCTCGCGCCCGAGACCGAGCGGCGGTTGCTCACCGGGCTGCGCGGCTTGCTCGCCGACGGCGGCCGGATCCTGGTCGGCTTCCACCCGGCGGGCGGCCACGGGAGCGCCCGGGACTACCCGGTCGAGGAGTTCGTCGCCGACGTCGAGGCCTCCGGCCTGGTCGTCCAGCACCGCTTCGGCACCTACGAGCTCGGGGCGCCGAGCGACGACTACTGCGTCGCCGTACTCGCCCCTAGCGGGAGTCGCTGAACTTCGCCGGACGCCCTTCCTTCCGCGCGCGGGTCGCCTCCTCGAAGTTGTCGGTGAGGATCCGCAGGTAGAGCTGGCCCAGCCCCTCGGCCTGCATGTGACCGTCCAGCGAGGAGGCGTCCAGGCCGTGGACGAGGGTCCGCTTGGTGAGCTCGATCCCGGGCTGGGAGAAGCCGGCGATCCGCTGGCCGATCTCGACAGCACGACCGACGACGTCGTCGGCGAGCTCGCTGACCAGGCCGATCCGCTCGGCCTCCTCGGCACCGACGTCGCGGCCGGTCAGCATGATCTCGGCGGCGCGCGAGGAGCCGATCGCCCGCGGCAGCAGGTAGGAGAGGCCGAGCTCGCTGGCGGTCAGGCCGTTGTTGATCCCGGCCGCCCGGAAGTACGCCGCCGGGGACGCCACCCGGATGTCGCAGGCCAGGCTCAGGCAGAGCCCGCCCCCGATCGCGGCGCCGTTGATCGCGGCGATCACCGGCTGGTGCAGGCCGCGGAGGGTCCGGGTGATGTCCTCGAGCATCTCCATCGAGCGCAGCGCGTACGTCGGCCGGGTCAGCCCCTCGACGTACGGCGGGGTCCCCGCGGACTCCTGATCGGCCCCGGAGCAGAAGCCCTTGCCGGCGCCGGTGACGACCACCGCGCGGATGCTGTTGTCGTGGCCGAGCTCCCGCAGCTGCTCGACGAACGGCACCATCACGTCGAACGCCATCGCGTTCATCCGCTCAGGACGGTTGAGGGTCACCACAGCGACCTCGGGCACGGGGCGATCCACCAGGACGAAGCTCACCCGAGGAACCGTACTTGCCCGTAACCCCGAGAGGGAGTCAATGTTGCGAGATGGCCAAGACTGCGACGACCTCCTCCTACTCGATCACCATGCGGCTGCACACCCCTCCGGACCACGGCATCGTCGGCGAGGCCGCGACCGCGATCGCCGCAGCCGGCGGGGTGGTGACCGGCATCGACGTCGTGGAGTCGAGCCCGACCCGGCTCCGGCTCGACGTCACCTGCTCGGCCGCGGACGGCGAGCACGCGCTCCAGCTCCAGGACGCGGTCGGCGCGCTGGCGGGCGTCGAGGTCCACAAGGTCAGCGACCGGACCTTCCTGCTGCACCTCGGCGGCAAGATCGAGGTCGCCTCGAAGGTGCCGCTGAAGACCCGCGACGACCTGTCGATGGCCTACACCCCGGGGGTGGGCCGGGTCTGCATGGCGATCGCGGAGAACCCGGACGACGTGTCCCGGCTGACCATCAAGGGCAACTCGGTCGCGGTGGTCACCGACGGGTCCGCGGTGCTCGGCCTGGGCAACATCGGGCCGGGGGCGGCGCTCCCGGTGATGGAGGGCAAGGCAGCGCTGTTCAAGCGGTTCGCCAACATCGACGCGTGGCCGATCTGCCTGGACACCCAGGACACCGACGAGATCGTCCGGGCCGTCGAGCTGATCGCGCCGGGCTTCGGCGGGATCAACCTGGAGGACATCGCGGCGCCGCGCTGCTTCGAGATCGAGCAGCGCCTCCGGGAGCGCCTCGACATCCCGGTCTTCCACGACGACCAGCACGGCACCGCGATCGTCGTCGTCGCCGCGCTGACCAACGCGCTCCGGGTCGTCGACAAGCAGCTCACCGAGGCGCGCGTCGTCGTCTCCGGAGCCGGCGCGGCCGGAACCGCCATCGTCACCCTGCTGCTGGCGGCCGGGGTCACCGATGTCGTCGTCTACGACCGGGTCGGCTGCCTGGTGCCCGGCCTTGAGGGGCTCGGCCCCGCGCAGCAGCAGCTCGCCGAGATCACCAACCCGCGCCGGGTGACCGGCGGCCTGCACGACGCGGTGCGCGACGCGGACGTCTTCGTCGGCGTGAGCGCTCCCGGTATCCTCGACCCCGAGTGGATCAAGGACATGGCCGCCCGCTCGATCGTGTTCGCGCTCGCCAACCCGGACCCGGAGGTCGACCCGGTCGAGGCGGCGAAGTACGCCGAGGTGGTGGCGAGCGGCCGGTCCGACTACCCCAACCAGATCAACAACGTGCTCGCATTCCCCGGCGTCTTCCGCGGGCTGCTCGACGCGCGGGCCACCGAGATCACCGTCGAGATGCTGCTCCGGGCGGCACGGGCGATCGCGGACGTGGTCCGGGACGACGAGCTCAATCCGAGCTTCATCATCCCCTCGGTCTTCCACCCCGACGTGCCCGGCGCGGTCGCGGCCGCCGTACGGGGGCACTGAGCCGGCGGCCGGCTTGTGACACACCCCATGTTTATTGATGTCGCCTGGACACCTGTCCAGGATTTAGGGTGAATCCATGTTTGCTGCCCTCGGTCGTTTCGTAACTCGTTTCCCCTGGTACGTGCTCGGCGCATGGGCCGTAGCCGCTGTGCTCATCATCGCGTTCGCTCCGGGGCTGAAGTCCACCACGGAGCAAGCCGACTTCCTGCCGAAGCACTACGAGTCGATCAAGGCGACCGACATTCTGGCGGACGCGTTCCCCCAGCAACGGGACAACGGCGCGACGATCGTCTTCGACCGAACCGATGGCAAGCCGCTGACCGCGGATGACAAGCAGGACATCGACCGGGTCAAGGCTGAGCTGAAGCTGGGTTCTGCGTTCACGGAGGCCGCCGCGCCGCAGTACCCACCCGTTGCCCAGCCGACCGTAGGTATCGTCAATATTGGCCTGGCAGACGGCGTGACTGGCCAGAACGAGTCCGACCTCGACCAGGTCGAGACCATGCGCGAAGACCTGAAGGACTTGATCCGGGGCACTGACCTGCGCGCGCAAACCACAGGCAACCTGGCCCAGGGCTACGACCAGACCCAGTCAGGCGCCAACGCCGAGGCGATCGTGATGATGGCGACGATCATCCTGATCATCGTGCTGCTCGGCTTCATCTTCAGAAGCGTCCTCGCTGCGATCACGCCGATTCTCGTGGTCGTGGTCGTGTACATCATCTCGCGCGGCCTGATTGCGATGGCGGCAGAAGCATTCGACCTCCAGGTCGACACCTCTCTGAGCATCATCCTCGGGGTGGTCCTCTTCGGCATCGGCACCGACTACTTCCTCTTCTACCTCTTCCGCTTCCGCGAGCGCCGACGTGAAGGCTCCGAGCATCGCGACTCCGCGTCCTACGCGGTCGCGCGCGCTGGCGAGGCCATCGCCTCCGCCGGCGGCGCCGTCATCGTCGCCTTCATGACGCTGACGCTCTCGTCCCTGGGCATGTTCAAGTCGATGGGCCCTGCCCTCGCCATCGCCGTCACCGTGATGCTGCTGGCAGCGCTGACCCTGGTCCCTGCAGTCGTGACCTTGCTCGGCCGAGGATTGTTCTGGCCGTCGAAGAAGTGGCATCTCCCGTCCTCGGGAACGCGGTTCGGAAGCATCGGCTCCTCGGTCGGAAGGCATCCGGTTCGCTACGTCCTCGCCTCGGGCAGCGCTCTCGTCTTCTTGACGCTCTTCATCTTCGTCGGCACCGGGTACAACCCGACCTTCGACCTGAGCGACAGCAACTCCTCGTCGAGCACGGAGTCGGCAAAGGGAACTGACACCCTGGAGAAGGGTGGCTTCTCGGCAGGCGCCACCCAGCCGACACCCGTCGTACTCAAGTCGAACCAGAAGCTCGACAGTGGCGAGCTGGACACGTTCCGCACCAGGCTCGAGTCCGTCCACGGCGTCGCCGAGGTCGCCAAGCAGGCAGTTCCCTCCGCGGACGGGAAGACCGCGCTAGTGATGGTCACCCTGAAGGACGACCCCTCCACCGATGCTGCGCTCCGAGTGATCAAGGACGACCTGCGACCCACCGTGCAGGATGCAGCACCTGACGGGGCTGACGCCTACGTCGGCGGCCTCGCCTCGGTGTTCGTCGACTTCCAGGCCGCGATGAACCGGGACTACTCCGTCGTGTTCCCGATCGCAGCCTTGATCATCATGGTGATCCTTGGCCTGGTCCTCCGATCGCTCGTCGCACCTTGGTACCTGATGCTGTCCGTGGGCCTCGGTTTCGGAGCAACCCTGGGCGCAGCGGTCATCGTGTTCCAGCACCTGAAGGGCGATGACGGGATCGTCTTCATGCTCCCGTTGCTGATCTACCTCTTCGTCGTCGCACTAGGCACCGACTACAACATCCTGATGATCAGCCGCCTGCGCGAGGAGGCCCGCTCGGGCAAGGAACCTAGGGCCGCTGCCGCGGAAGCCGTGCGCCACTCAGGTCCGACGATCGCCGTCGCCGGCGTGATCCTGGCGGGCACCTTCGCTGCGCTGATGCTCGGCGGAAATTCGTTCCTCGTGATGATGGGCTTCTCCGTCGCGTTCGGCATCATGATCTCTGCCTTCGTCATGGCGATGTTCTTCACACCTGCCCTCACCGCGCTGATCGGGCACGCCGCCTGGTGGCCCGGCCACGGCGACGAGACCGAGGAAGAGCACGAGGCTCGCGTCGGACACCACTGACCCGGACTAGAAGCTCAACCGCTCCCGTACGACGTCAGCCAGCCGCTCGGCGACCGCCTGCGCCTGCTCCGCGGTGGCGGCCTCGACCATCACCCGGACCAGGGGCTCGGTGCCGGAGGGACGCAGCAGCACCCGGCCGCTCTCCCCCAGCTCGGACTCGGCCTCACCGACCGCCGCGGCGAGCGCCTCGTCGGCGTGCGTCCGGGCCTTGTCGACCCCGGGGACGTTGACCAGGACCTGCGGCAGCCGGACCATCACTGAAGCGAGGTCGGCGATCGAGGACCCGGTCTCCACCATCCGGTCGAGGACCTGGAGCGCGGTCAGGATGCCGTCGCCCGTGGTGGCGTGCTCGCTCATGATGACGTGGCCGGACTGCTCCCCGCCGAGGGTGTGCGCCGAGGCCTTCATCGCCTCCAGCACGTAGCGGTCGCCGACGGCCGTCTGCTCGACGGTGATCCCGGCAGTCTTCATCGCCTGCACGAATCCCAGGTTCGACATCACGGTCGCGACGACGGTGTCGGCGGCGAGCCGGCCCTGCTCGCGCAGCGCGATCGCCAGGATCGCCAGGATCTGGTCGCCGTCGACGATCCGGCCGGACGCGTCCACGGCCAGGCAGCGGTCGGCGTCGCCGTCGAGAGCGAACCCGACATCGGCGCCGTGCTCGAGGACGGCTGCCTGGAGCACCTCGAGGTGGGTCGAGCCGCAGCCCTCGTTGATGTTCAGCCCGTCCGGCTCGGCGCAGATGGCGACCACCTCGGCCCCGGCCTCGCGCAGCGCGGTCGGACCGGCGACGGACGCCGCCCCGTGGGCGCAGTCCAGCACCACCTTGAGGCCCTCGAGCCGGTTCTTCAGGGTCGAGTCCAGGTGCGCGGCGTACTCCGCGATCGCCGTCGGATGGGTCCGGACCCGGCCGACGTCACCGCCGGTCGGACGCTCCCACGGCTCCTCGAGCCGCTTCTCGATGGCGTCCTCGATGGCGTCGTCGAGCTTGACGCCGCCGCGGGCGAGGAATTTGATCCCGTTGTCCGGCATCGCGTTGTGCGACGCCGAGAGCATCACGCCCAGGTCGGCGCCGAGGGCGTCGGTCAGGAACGCGACGCCCGGGGTCGGCAGCTCGCCGAGCAGGATCACGTCGACCCCGGCCGAGGCCAGCCCGGCCACCACGGCGGCCTCCAGGAACTGGCCCGAGATCCGGGTGTCGCGGCCGACGACCGCGAACGGCCGGTGGCCGGAGAAGGTACCGCGCTCGGCGAGCACGTGCGCTGCGGAAACGGAAAGGTCCAGGGCCAGCTCAGCGGTGAGAACACCGTTGGCCAGACCCCGGACCCCGTCCGTGCCGAAGAGCTTTGCCATAGAGGCAGGGAGCCCGATCAGCGCTTGCTGAACTGCGGTGCCTTGCGGGCCTTCTTGAGACCGGCCTTCTTGCGCTCGATGACGCGGGCGTCACGCGTGAGCAGCCCGGCCTTCTTGAGCGACGGGCGGTTGGCCTCGACGTCGACCTCGTTGAGGCAGCGGGCCACGCCGAGGCGCAGGGCGCCGGCCTGACCGGTGATGCCACCGCCGTGGATCCGGGCGATCACGTCGAAGCGGCCCTCCAGCTGAAGGTTCGCGAACGGCTCGTTCACGACCTGCTGGTGCAGCTTGTTCGGGAAGTAGCTCTCCAGGGTGCGGCCGTTGACGGTCCACTGGCCGGTGCCCGGGACGATCCGGACACGGGCGACGGCCTCCTTGCGGCGGCCGGTGGCGCCGGCGGGCGCGATGGTCGCCGGGCGGGCCGGCGTCTCCAGGCTCGGGGCGCTCTCGGAGGAGTAGGCGACGCCGTCCTCGTTGACCTCGTAGGTCTCCTCGAGCTCGACCTCGGCAGTCTCGTTCACGTTCTCAGTCACGTCAGAATCCTCGATCTACGAATGTCTACTGGGAGATCTGGGAGATCTCGAAGGGCTTGGCCTGCTGGGCCGCGTGCGGGTGCTCCGGGCCGGAGTACACCTTGAGCTTCTTGAGCATCTGACGACCGAGGCGGTTCTTGGGGAGCATGCCCCAGACCGCGTTCTCGATGGCCTTGCGGGCGTCCTTCTCCAGCAGCTCGCCGATCGGGGTCTGGGTCAGACCGCCCGGGTAGCCGGAGTGACGGTAGGTCAGCTTCTTGGTGGCCTTGTCGCCCGAGAGGTGCACCTTGGAGGCGTTCACGATGATGACGAAGTCACCGGTGTCCATGTGCGGGGCGAAGATGGTCTTGTGCTTGCCGCGCAGGAGCGTGGCGGCCTGGACGGCGAGCCGTCCGAGGACGACGTCGGTGGCGTCGATGATGAGCCACTCGCGCTGGATGTCCGCGGGCTTGGGGCTGTACGTACGCACGTGTATGCCTTAATCCTCGTTCGTAGCCGGACCGGGAAATCCCCGATTCGACGGTGCTGCTACGGCTTCTGACGAACACTGCCCGGCTCATGAGCGTCCGGGTCTGCACCCCGTCCCGTGCGAGGGACGTGGCGCGGCAGGAGTCGCGACCGGTAAGACTACCGGCGTACGCCCCGAAGGGTCAAAACGAGAGACGGGTTGGCGACCGCCTTCGGCCAGGGAATAGGTTGTCCGTGGGAACTGCGCCGCCGACATCACCGGCGGCACCCCAGGAATCTGCCCATGGATCTGCAGAGAACGACCGAGTGCGAAGGAGCCCTTGTGTCTGACGACAACAACTCCCTGACCGTCCGGGACAACCGGACCGGCAAGGAGTACGACATTCCGATCGCCGACGGCACCATCAAGGCCGCCGACCTTGGAGCGATCAAGCTGAACGACGACGAGCCGGGTCTGGCGACGTACGACCCCGGCTTCGTGAACACCGCATCGACCAAGAGCGCCGTCACCTTCATCGATGGCGACAAGGGCATCCTCGAGTACCGCGGATACCCGATCGAGCAGCTGGCCGAGAAGTCCAACTTCCTCGAGGTCGCCTACCTGCTCGTGTACGGCGAGCTGCCCACCAAGGAGCAGTACGACTCCTGGGTGCACGAGATCACCTACCACACGTTCGTGCACGAGAACGTCAAGGGCTTCATGCAGGGCTTCCGGTACGACGCCCACCCGATGGGCATGCTGATGGCCTCGGTCGGCGCCCTGTCGACGTTCTACCCCGAGGCCAAGAACATCCACGACCCGGAGAACCGGCACATCCAGATCGTCCGGATGATCTCGAAGATGCCGACCCTGGGCGCCTGGGCCTTCCGGCACGCGCAGGGCAAGCCCTACGTCTACCCGGACAACGAGCTCAGCTACACCGAGAACTTCCTCTCGATGCTCTTCAAGATGAGCGAGCTCCGGTTCGAGGCCGACCCGCGCCTGGTCAAGGCGCTCGACGTGCTCTTCATCCTGCACGCCGACCACGAGCAGAACTGCTCGACCAACGCGGTCCGCTCGGTCGGCTCCTCGCAGGTCGACCCGTACTCGGCCGTGGCGGCCGGTGTCGGTGCGCTCTTCGGCCCGCTGCACGGCGGCGCCAACGAGGCGGTGCTGCGGATGCTGCGCCGGATCGGCTCGAAGGAGAACATCCCGGCCTTCATCGAGGGCGTCAAGAACGGCAACGAGAAGCTGATGGGCTTCGGGCACCGCGTCTACAAGAACTTCGACCCGCGCGCCACGATCATCAAGAAGGCCTGCGACGACGTCTTCGAGGTCACCGGGGTCAACCCGCTGCTCGCGATCGCCCAGGAGCTGGAGAAGATCGCGCTCGAGGACGAGTACTTCATCAAGCGCCGGCTCTACCCGAACGTGGACTTCTACTCGGGCCTGATCTACGAGGCGTTCCAGTTCCCGCCGGAGATGTTCACGGTGCTGTTCGCGATCGGCCGGACGCCGGGCTGGCTGGCCCAGTGGCTGGAGCTCACCCAGGACACCGAGCAGAAGATCGCCCGTCCGAAGCAGATCTACACCGGTGACCGGAAGCTGACCTTCGTGCCGGCCTCCGAGCGCTGGAAGTGATTCCCGCCGGACGCTGATCCGAGCTTCTCGACAGCAGCCGACGTCGCCGCATCCGTGCGGTGACGTCGGCTGCTTTCGTCTGCGGATGCCCTACGCTCGAACGATGGAGACCAAGGAGGGTTCCGGCGGGGACGACGACCCCGACTTCGAGCTGATCAGGCCCGAGGACTTCCTGCCGCCGCAGCCATTCCCGGCGGACGCACGGCGGATGGGCGTCGACCGCTACACCGGCGGCGACGGAGCCTTCCTGGCCATGGCCGCGGCCCTGGACGGGCGCAAGACCTCGCACCGGGTGTTCGCGCTGGTGCTGCTGATCTTCGTGATCACTCCGGTCGCGCTCAGCCTCTGGCAGCTGTTCCGCTGACCGGTCAGCCGCCCACGACGTCGCTCAGCATGTCGCGCAGGACGGCGGTGGCGCTGTCGGTGTCGCCCAGCGGGGACGCGAAGTCCGCGTCCGACGAGCTGAGCACGCTCCCGGCCTCGTAGAGCGCCCAGATCCTGGCGCCGCTCCCCCGGTAGTCGGCCAGCTTCGCCGGCAGGTAGGGGTTCGGCACGAAGTGCGGGCTGGTCGCGTAGTCGTTGATCAGCAGCACGTCGAACCGGGTGCTCAGGTTCAGGTACTCCAGGTAGCCGAGCATCGTGTTGATGACGATCACGCCGGTGAGACCGGCTTCCTCCACCAGCCGGCGGAGGCCCAGCGGCTTGCTGGTGAAGACGTGCAGCTGGACCCGGTCGCGCTCCTCGGGACCGAGCCGGCCGAGGGCGTCCATCACCTCGGACAACCCGCGGTTCGGGTAGAAGTTGCCGAAGAACCCGATGTGCACCCGCTCCCGCTCCAGCCGGTACGACGGCGCCACGACGTCGTACAGGTCGGCACCGGGGACCGGGTGGTGCAGCACCCGGGTGATGCCGCGAGCGCGTGCGGCGAGAGCCTGGTCCGAGCAGTAGCCGAGCATCAGGTCCCGCTGGTGGGCGTTGGTGTAGATGATCTCGTCGGCGAAGGCGTAGGCGACCAGCTCGGCCCACGCGAACTGGTCCCGGATCGCCGGCACCTCGTGCCCGTGCCGCCGGAAACCCGCGGTGAGCTCCTCGATGAGCCAGTCGTCCTCGACGTCGCCGACCCGGCTCTCGCCGTACGCGTTGTAGGCGAGCGGGTCCGAGAACTCCGCCACCCAGCGGATCTCCGGCTGCCGGAGCTTCAGGATCGCGGCGGCGAAGTGCGAGTGCTGATTCATCGCCCGGCTGTAGACCGAGCGGTAGGGGCCCTTCTCCCCCTCCAGCTTCGCGACCTCCTCCAGGGCGCTCTCCGCGAACCGGCGGCCGGCCTGCCACTTCACCAGGTGCCGCTTCCCGGGCAGCATCCGCAGCTCGTCCAGGACCTCGGCAGGGATCCGGAGGGAGACGGGATCGGTCCTCCGGCTGTTGGACATGTCCTGCGAGACCACGTCGGTGACGATGCCCGCCTCGCGGAGCCGGCGCGCCGCGACCAGCCCGCTGGTGTCGATGAATGGGACGAAGCAGAACAGGATCGCCAGGTCGCGCGCGCGACCGCGGTTGATCTCTGCCCACGGCAGCTCGTGGACCCGCCGGGCCCGCGCCTCGGCGACCACCCGCGGGTGTGCCTCGGGGTCGGCGTCCAGCAGCTCCCGGATCCAGCTGACCTGGTCGGCGAGTACCTCGTCGCGACGGCGCAGCGTCGTCGGATCGCCGTCCGCCAGCGCGAGCAGGCCCCGGGCCAGGTCGAGGCGGGCGCCGAGGTCCAGGTCGGCTGCGGGCTCCGCCCCGCCCAGCAGCGCCAGCAGGCCGGGAGCCACGGGGACCGAGGAATCCAGGACCAGCCGGTTCGCACCGCGCGCGGCGGCGAGTCCGATCTCGCGGGCCTCGTGGAGGTAGCGCCGGTCGACGGTGAGGCGGCGCGTGCGGCAACCCGCCAACGAGCCTGCGAAGGCGGACTCCGTCTCGGCGTACCGGTCCGGGTCGTCACCGGACCCGTCGACCACCACGACCTCGACCGTGCTGGCAGTGACGCCCTGGGCGCCGATCGACTCCAGGCAACCGGCCGTCGAGGCGTCCGCGCGGACCACGACGACCAGCGAGAACCGCGGCTGCTCGAGCTCGACGCCGGCGGGTGGTGCCACAATGAGCCGACCAGTTTTCCCGGCCTCGGCGTCTGTCACGCGGTCACGATAACAAAGGAGCACCGATGCAGGCTGGCCCAGGATCCGGACCGCAGCGTGCCGTCGTGGTCGGGCCCCGTCGCATCGAGGCAGCCCGGATGTTCGGCGCCCTGGTCGACGACGCGCGGGTGACGTCGTACGAGGACTTCGGTGCCGAGGTCGACCTGTCCACCGTGGTTTCGCTGGGCCTGGTCGTAGGCCCGGAGACAACCGCCTTCCTCGCCGCCATGACCGGAGGCGCGCTGCCCGAGCAGGTGCTGCTGGGGATGGCCGACGAGGTCGCTGAGGCCGCCGGCCGCGATGCGCTGCTCACCGCCGTCACGGCGAGTCCCGCGTTGCGGCCCGCCGAGGTGGTGTCCGCGGACGGCGTCGTCCTGGTCCGCCTCGGTCCCGTGGCCGCGGTCGACGCAGCCGACACCGAACGGGCGCTGGCCACCCTGAGCGATGCCACGCAGGCGCCGCCCCGAACCACGAGTCGGCTCGGACGCCTCCGGGAGCACCTCAGGACCCGGGCCACCGATCGGACGATCCAGCCGCGCTGAGCGGCTGACGACTGCTCACCGCGGACGCAGCAGCGGCTGGATCTCCTCGGCGAAGCGAGCGGCCATCGTCTCGGGCAAGCGCTCCTCGGCACAGGCAAGGGCGCGCGCTCGCAGCTCCTCGGGACGCAGCACGCACTCGTCGAGCGCGCTCCTGATCACGGCCGCGAGCGAGGACGGGTCCCGCGGCTCGAAGAGCTGGACGTGCGGTTCTTCCTCCCACGCACGGAGCGCGCCGGAACGCGGTGCCACCACCGGAAGACCGAAGGTTTGCGCGAGGAGGAACGCCCCCGAGTTCAGGATGTTGCGGTACGGGAGGACGGCGAGGTCGGCTGCTTTCATCCATACCTGGAGCTGATCGCCGGGCACCTCCTCGAAGAAGGCGATCACCCGGGGATTGTCCGAGCACCGGGCCTCGAGGTCCGCAGCCGCGTCGACGTCGACCGGTTGGCCGGCGACCAGCAGCCGCAGGGTCGGGTCCTCGGCGACCAGGTCGTCGAAGACGTCGACGAGGTTGTCGAGGCCCTTATAGGGGCGGATGCCGCCGAGCGCGATCAGCGCCCGCTCACCCTCCTTGAGCCCCAGACGCTTCCGTGCCGCCTCACGCGTGATCCAGTCCGGGTACTCGCCGCGATAGCTCGCGTGCTCGATCAGGACCACCTTGCGCGGATCGAGGTCGTACAGCCCCTCGACAGCATCCAGCGTCGCCGCCGACAGCACCTGGATCTTCTCGGCGCGGTCGGCGAGCAGCTGAGCGAGCTCCAGCTCCGCCCACCGGTGGGAGGTGTCGTGGGGCAGGACGTTGTGGACGGTCCAGATCAACCGGCCGCCCGCGTCGAGGAAGTCGTCGAGCGCCACCTGGAGCCGGTCCAGGGCGAGACGCGCCCGGAACGGCCCGCGGGCCCACTGGAGGATGGGCGCGGTCCAGTGCAGGCTGAGCACGCCCGGATCCCGGCCGCCCTCGATGCTGCGCCGCAGGTGCCCGATGAGGTGGACCACCGGGACGGCGTAGGCGTCGACCGTGTCCAGCCGCGCATGGAGCATCGCCTGGTAGGGATTGCCCCCGCTGTAGTCCGGGAAGAAGTGCATCGGGTAGGTGAGCGAGGACGTGGTCGCCCGCCCCTCGGCGATGATCTCGACGAACTGGTCGGCCCGGCGCCCCCAGGAGTGCTCGTTGCGCACGAAGTCGCCGAGTTCCTCGGCTCGGGCGCGCACTCCGGCCGGGTCACCGCGGAGCTCCGTCAGGAGCTGGGCCAGTGAGGACGCGCCGGTGTAGTGCGGCACCTCCGGGAACCCGAGCTCGATCACACCGAGGGATCCGTTGATCAGCGGCAGGCTCTCGCACGCCGCGCTCTCGAAGAGCCGGCTGTTGAGACTGCCGTAACCCACGGTCGTGGCGTTCATGTCGTCGATCACGAAGCTGCAGCTCCGGTAGATCTCCGGAAGCGCGAAGTAGGGCAGCGGATCGCGGTGCCACCGCAGCAGGGTCTTCGGCGCCTTCTTCGCATGCCCGTACATGGCGACATCGGCATCGGCGGGCAACCGCATCAGCGCCTTGTGCGCGCGCCGCTCGGTGCCCCAGAAGTGAGCAGTCGTCACGGCGGTCGGCACGCGAGTCGTTCCCGGCTCCGGGGGCGAGAAGAGCTTCGTGTCGACGCCGATCGGGAGCACGCCCACGGTGTTGCTCGGACTGATGCGCTTGAGTCGTTGCAGGGACAGGTTCGAGCTCGCGACGACCTGGTCGAAGGCCCGGAGACGGTCCTGGACCGCCCAGCGCTCGGTCTCGTTGCGGACCCAGGCGACCTTCCACGATCCGGCGGGCGCCATCGAGGCGTCCGCATCCGGCATCATCGCGATGAAGATGTCCGCGGTCCCGGCCAGGTGCCAGTCCGCACGGGGCAGCAGCTCGACGCCGTAGCCGCGCTCGACCAGCTCGAGCCCGAGGCCTACCGCGACGTAGAGGTCACCACGGCCCAGGTCGAGATCGAGGGTCGAGACCGCCAGGACCACGCGTTCACCGGGACCGGTCTTGTGATGGCCGTCGATCAGCCTCTGGTAGTCGGCACGACGTTCGAGGTTCTCGGCGGGGTCGGTCGGCAGCGCCAGTCGCGACCGACTCATCCGCGGCCCCGCAACCGGCGAACACGACGGATGATCCGAGCCGTCAACCGGACGAACCGGGAGCTCGTGTAGGCCTCCAGCTCCGCGCGCGCCCGGTTGCGCTCGCCGAGGAGGCGATCGCGGCGCAGGGTCATCCGGGCCAACCGCTCGTCACGGATCGCGAGCTCCTGCGCACCGGCCTCGACCTCGCGGGCGAACTGGTCGCGCTCGGCCTGGAGGAGCGACCTCGCGTCCTGCAGCTGTGCCTTCAGCAGGCGGATCTCCCGCTCGGCGGCAACGTGATCGGCCCCGAAAGTGTCAGGCTCCGTGGGTGACATGAACTTCCTCGTCTGCGCTTGGGTACTGGGTGATGACGTCGTTGCGGCCGTAGACCCGGTTGCGTGCGTCCGCCTTCGCGAGTGCGACCAGGTCGTCGAAGGCAGCGAGCCAGTGGGGGGCGTCCCGCTCGACGTTCCGGCGGTACGGCGCCAGGAACACCTGATCCAGGTGGGCCAGGGCGACCTCTCCGTCCAAGCCGAGGGAGTCCTCGGCGAACAGGTAGCGATTCCTGGTCATGTAGTAGAGGTAGTAGGGCTTCGGCAAGGACGTGCTGGACCGCTTGAGGTGGTGCATCGTGGCTCGCTGGTCCACCATCACCCGCCATCCGGCCGCAGCGACCCGCCGACACCAGTCCACCTCCTCGCAGTAGAGGAAGTACTGGTCCGGAATCGGACCTACCTGCTCGACGACCAGGCGACGCACCAGCAACGAGGCGCCGGTCACGTAGTCCGCGTCGCGGACCACCGGAGCGGGAGCCTTCCGGACCGGGACCCCGAGGTTGACGTGCTCGGTGACCGCCGTCGCCAGGTCGACCAGGCCTCCGTCGAACCAGATCCGGGGCGGCTTCCCGGGGAGAACCAGGCGGGGACCGACCATGCCGCAGTCCGGGGTGGCGTCCAGGTGCTCGCGCAGGATCGCCAGCGTCGTCGGCGCCACCAGCGTGTCCGGGTTCAAGATCCAGACGAGGTCGCACCCGCGCTCCATCACCCAGCTGATGCCCAGGTTGTTGCCGGCGGCGTACCCGAGGTTGTCACCCGTCGAGATCACCGAGGCCCGGCTGCCGACCTCGCGCACCAGCTCCTCGTGGAGCGCATCCTCGGGCCCGTTGTTGACGACGAGGATGTCCATGTCGAGGTCGGTGGAGTTCTCCAGGGACCGCAGGCAACGGAGCGTGTCTCCTGGATCGCCGTAGTTGAGGATGACGACACCGGTAGTACGCGGGGTCACAACCGGCCCCACTAGCTACGGTCCAAGACACGAGACATGGCGAGGATCATACCGGGCTGAGCGGATCGCGATGCCGCTCCGTTCCGAGCCTGTGGATACTGCGCGTTCAGCGCGTACGGCGCACGGCAGCGCCCACCCGCCGTACTCCGGCGCGCAGGATCCCTGCGCCCTGCCGTCCTCGGAGGCGCTCCAGCTCGGCTGCCTGCCGCTCGACCCGGGACTTCAGCCGCTGCACGCGCGCACGAGCGCGGTCTCGCTGGGCACGCTCGGCGGCGAGCCGGTCCACCAGGGCGTCGAAGGCGCGGACCAGGTTCGGGATGTCGCTGTCCAGGCTCACCCGCAGGGTCGGGTCGTCCGAGGCCGTGAGGATCCAGACGGCTTCGACCGGGTTCAGCCGCATCAGGGTGCACGCGGCGTCGCCCAGCATCGTCCGGGGGTCGACCCGGCGCACGCCGAGGCCGCATTCCATCAGCCGAGCCTCCAGGTCGCGCCCGTACCAGCGCACGTGATCGGCCTGACCGAACCGGCGCAGGCGCTCGCTCTCCGGTGCCGACGGGTCCTCGTCGGTATCGACGTCGGGCTTCCACGGCACCTGCATCAGACCGATCGCACCGGGCGAGAGCACCCGAGCCAGCTCTCGCATCGCCGTCCGGTCGTCCGGAACGTGCTCGAGCACGTGGTAGCAGATCAGGAAGTCGACGGACTCGTCCGGCAGCGGCAGCTGCGTGAGCGACGCGAAGCAGTCGACAGCACGCGGGTCGGCGCCCAGGTCGACGCGCAGACGCCGTTCCGCTCCGAGGCCGTCCAGCATCGGGCCGACCAGCTCGGTCGGCGCGATGTCGAGGAGGGTCCCGATCGGCTTCAGCGCCGGCTGCAGCGCCGCCAGCAGCAGCGCCAGGAACCGCTGGCGCTCCAGGCTGCCGCACTTGGGGCAGCTCGCATCGGGGCGTCCGCCCGGGCCTGGACGGAACTCACCGGGGACGAAGGAGGAACAGCACGGGCAGAATCGTGCGGGATACTCGGCGGCGGGTTCCATCTACACCTCTCCTGGTGAGCGAGTTGCGCCGCGGAATCGGGCAACGGGCATCGACCTGCGCCAGGCAGTCTAGGGGCAGGGTGCCCGGACCGTGGCTCCGGACGAACGGCGCGGAACCGTCAGCGGGGACCGGCCGCCTCCAGCAGGGCCGCCTCCTGCTCGGGCGTGAGCCCCGGATCGCCGCCGCGCCCGGAGGGAGGTGTCGGGGTGCCCTCGCGCCGAAGCCAGGCCCAGGTGTCGGTGACCGTCTCCTCGACCGGGCGGCACCGCAGGCCCGCAGCCGCGGCGGCCGAGGTGTCCGCGTCGTGCAGGCCGGCCAGCTCCCCGGTCGGCGGCACCCAGATCGGCAGGTCGGTCCAGCCCGAGACGCCGGCTTCCTCGACCTGCTCGGGCGTGACCGGGACCAGCTCGGCCCCGGACCCGGTGGCCGCGAGGCAGGCGTCGAGCAGTGCGCCGATCGTGGTGTGGCCGGGACGGCTGACGGCGTTGTAGGTGCCGGTGACGCCGGTCAGCATCCAGGCGACCAGGTCCCGGCCGTCGACGTACTGGAGGGGGCGGTCGGCCGGACCGGGTGCCGGCACCCGCCCGCCGGCGGCGATCCGGTCGAGCCACCACGGCAGCCGGCCGACGACCTCGTACGGCCCCAGCACCAGGCCGGCCCGGGCGAGCAGCGAGCGTTCCGGCCCGAAGGTCTCGAGCACGGCGAGCTCGCCGCCGCGCTTGGCGGCCGCGTAGCTCTCCGCGGACTCCGACGCCCCGCCGCCGGCTCCGGCATCCGCCTCGACGACGGGAGCGCTCTCATCGGCTCCCGGTGCCGGCGGCCAGGTGTAGACCGAGCGGCTGGAGACGTAGGCGTAGCGCTCGACCCGGTCGGCGAGCAGCCGCGCCGCGGTCCGTACGGCGACCGGCTCGGACGACCAGGTGTCGAGCACCAGGTCCCAGGTGTCGGTGCCGAGCACGCCGGCGAGTGCCGCGGGGTCACGCCGGTCGGCGTACCGGGCCTCGGCGCCGGCGACCGCCGTCCCGCTGACACCGCGGGTCACCGTGGTCACGGTGTCGCCGCGGCCGAGCGCGGTCTCGACCGCCGCCCGGCCGACGTGGTGGGTCCCTCCGAGGACGAGAACGCGCATGCGTCGAGACTGCGCTCCCCGCACCCCGACCACAAGGGCGGTTCACTCAGGGCGGAACTTCTGGGCGGAATCTCAGCGGGCGCGCTGCACCCGGCCCTCGTCCCAGACCGGCTCGTCGGACTCGTAGACCGAGCCGTCTTCACCGAAGACCAGGTAGCGGTCGAACCCCCGCGCGAACCAGCGGTCGTGGGTGACGGCGAGCACCGTGCCCTCGAAGGCCTCCAGGCCCTCCTCGAGCGCCTCGGCGGACTCGACGTCGAGGTTGTCCGTGGGCTCGTCGAGCAGCAGCAGGGTGGCACCGGAGAGCTCGAGCAGCAGCACCTGGAAACGGGCCTGCTGACCACCCGAGAGCGACTCGAAACGCTGCTCCGAGGCGTGCGCGAGCTCGTAGCGGTCCAGCACCCGGGCCGCCTGCTCGCGCCCCATCCCGGCCCGGTGCGCGTCGCCGCGGTGCAGGATCTCCAGCAGCGTCCGGCCGATCAGCTCGGGGTGGTCGTGGGTCTGCACGAACCAGCCCGGGCGGACCCGGGCACCGAGCTTCGCCTTGCCCGCGTGCCGGACCGGGGCGATCTCGCCCTCACCGACCGGACGGTGCTCAACGTCGGGATCGCTGCCGCCGAGCGCGAGCAGCCGGAGGAAGTGCGACTTGCCGGAGCCGTTGGAGCCGAGCACCGCGACCCGCTCGCCGTACCAGACCTCCAGGTCGAACGGCTTCATCAGGCCGAGCAGCTCGACGCCCTCGCAGACCACCGCGCGCTTGCCGGTGCGACCGCCGACCAGGCGCATCGTCACCTTCTGCTCCCGCGGGATCGCCTGCGGCGGACCGGCCTCCTCGAACTTGCGGAGCCGGGTCTGGGCCGCCTTGTACTGCGCGGCCAGGCCGTCGTTGTACTCGGCCTTGATCTTGTAGCGCAGCACCAGCGCCTTGAGCTTCGCGTGCTCCTCGTCCCAGCGCCGCTGGAGCTCCTCGAAACGCAGGAACCGGTCCCGACGAGCCTCGTGGTAGCTGCTGAAGCCTCCGGGGTGGGTCCAGACGGTGTTGCCGGCGGCACCCAGCTCGACGGTGACGATCCGGGTCGCGGTGTTGTCGAGGAGCTCGCGGTCGTGGCTGATCAGCAGGATCGTCTTCGCCGACGAGCGGATCCGCTCCTCCAGCCAGATCTTCCCGGGGACGTCGAGGTAGTTGTCCGGCTCGTCGAGCAGCAGCACCTCGTCCGGGCCGGCGAGCAGGTACTCCAGGACGAGCCGCTTCTGCTCGCCGCCGCTCAGGGTCGCGAGCGCGCGGTACTTCGCCTTGTCGTAGCCGATGCCGAGGCTCGTGGTGCAGCAGGCGTCCCAGACGACCTCGATCTCGTACCCGCCGGCGTCCGCGAACTCGGCCAGCGCGGTCGCGTAGCTCATCTGGGTCGGTTCGTCGTCGACCTCCATCAGCTGCAGCTCGAGCCGTTCGACCTCGGCCGCCGCGACGCGGACCCGGTCCGGCGCCACCGAGAGCAGCAGGTCGGCGACCGTCGGGTCCGGCCCGAGACCGGCGCCGACCGCCTGGCGCATCACGCCGAGCCCGCCGGTGCGGGTCACCGCGCCGGCGTGCGGGACCAGCTCACCGGTGATGATCCGGAGCAGCGTCGTCTTACCGGCGCCGTTCGCGCCGACCAGGGCCGCCTTGGCACCCTCACCCACCCGGAAGGCGACGTCGTCCAGGAGCACCCGGCCGTCCGGCAGCTCGTAGCGCACTCCATTGACATCCACGTGACCCACGAGGTGCGATTCTTCCCGGTGAAGGTGCCGAATGCACCTGGTTATCAGGAGCCGAGGTAGGCGCTGAGCGCGTCGTGCGCGTGCCGCGGCGTGAAGCCGGTCCTGGTGAGCTTGGTCAGGTCGAGGGTGCTGTTCCGCGGCCGCGGCGCCATCTGCTTGCCGGCGCCGTACTCCTCGGTGGTCACGCAGGTGACGTCGTCGGCAGAGCGACCGCGCAGCACGAAGACGTCCTTGGCGATGTCGGCCCAGCTCTGGACCGGACCCTCGCAGCTGACGTTGTAGGTCCCGTACTCCGCGTCGCTGTTCAGCAGGTGCAGGGTCGCGGCGACCAGGTCGTCGGTGAAGGTGAGCCGTCCGCGCTGGTCGTCCACCACGCTCGGCGCGATGCCGCGGTCGGCCAGGTCGGCCATCGTCCGCACGAAGTTGGACCCGTCCCCGACCAGCCAGCTGGTCCGCAGCAGGTAGTGCCGCGGAGCCGTCGAGACAGCGAGGTCGCCGGCGGCCTTGCTCTGCGCGTAGGCGCCGAGCGGGCTGAGCAGCTCGTCCTCGTCGTGGACCTCGTTCACCCCGTCGAAGACGTAGTCGGAGGAGTAGTGCACCAGCACGATGCCGTGCGCCCGGGCCACCTTGGCGAGCTCGGCGACCGCCGAGCCGTTCACGGCCCAGGCCAGCCGGCGGCCGTCGGTGGTCTCGGCGACGTCCACCGCCGTGTACGCCGCGGCGTTGATGATCAGGTCGAAGTCGCGCCAGGAGGTCGAGTCGAAGGCATCCGGGTCGGTGAGGTCGAAGTCCTCGACCGTGCGGTACTCGGCGTCGGGCATCACCGCCTGGAACTCGTTCGCGAGCTGGCCGCCGGCACCGAGCACCAGGGTGCGCGGTCGCCGGAACGGGACGACGTCGGTCAGCGGCGGGTGGGTCAGGTCGGCGGCGGAGATGTCGGCATCCGCCAGCGGCAGCGGCCAGTCGATCGCCAGCGTCTCGTCGGCCAGGTTGACGAAGGTGTAGCCCTCGCGCGCCTGCGGCGACCAGTGGTCGTTGACCAGGTACGAGTACGTCGTCGCGTCCTCGAGCGTCTGGTAGGCGTTGCCCACGCCCCGGGGGACGAACACCGACGTCTCCGGCCCGAGCTCGAGGGTGAAGAGGGCACCGAAGCTGTCCCCCTCGCGCAGGTCCACCCAGACCCCGAAGATCCGGCCGGTCGAGATCGAGACCAGCTTCTCCCAGGGCTCGGCGTGGATCCCGCGGGTCGCGCCCGCGCGGAGGTTGTACGACACGTTGTTCTGCACCGGCCCGAAGTCCGGCAGACCCAGCGCGACCATCTTCTCGCGCTGCCAGTTCTCCTTGAACCACCCGCGGTTGTCGCCGTGGACGGGCAGCCGCAGGACCATCAGCCCCGGGATCGGCGTCGTCTCGATCGAGAGCTCGTCCGCCACGGTCACTGCCCTGCCTGGGCGTACTTGGACTCGGTCAGGGCCTTCTGCGGCCGCCACCAGTCCTCGTTGTCGCGGTACCAGCCGATGGTCTGCTCCAGCCCGGACTCGAAGTCGGTGTAGGTCGGGGTCCAGCCCAGCTCGCTGCGCAGCCGGGAGCTGTCGATCGCGTAGCGCAGGTCGTGACCGGCGCGGTCGGCCACGTGGTCGTAGTCGTCGACCTCCCGACCCATCAGCCGCAGGATCGCCTGGACGACGTCCTTGTTGTTCTTCTCGCCGTCGGCGCCGATCAGGTAGGTCTCCCCCGGGACGCCCTTCTCGATGATCGCGAGGACGGCCCGGTTGTGGTCGTCCACGTGGATCCAGTCGCGGACGTTGAGGCCCTCGCCGTACAGGCGCGGCCGGATGCCGTCGATCAGGTTGGTGATCTGCCGCGGGATGAACTTCTCGACGTGCTGGCGCGGGCCGTAGTTGTTCGAGCAGTTGCTGATCGTCGCGCGCACCCCGAAGGAGCGGACCCAGGCCCGGACGAGCATGTCCGAGCCGGCCTTCGTCGAGGAGTACGGGCTCGAGGGCTGGTACGCCGTCCGCTCGGTGAACCGCTCCGGGTCGTCGAGCTCGAGGTCGCCGTACACCTCGTCGGTGCTGATGTGGTGCAGCTGCACCCCGGTCTTCCGGGCCGCCTCGAGCAACGTGAACGTGCCGATCACGTTGGTCTGCAGGAACGGCGACGGGTCCGACAGCGAGTTGTCGTTGTGGGACTCCGCCGCGAAGTGCACCAGCACGCCGTCCTCGTCGGCGAGCTTGGCCACCAGCGGGTCGACCACGGCCGGGTCGGCGATGTCGCCGACCTCCAGGCGCACCCGGTCCGCGGGCAGCCCGTCGAGGTTGGCCCGGCTGCCGGCGTAGGTCAGCTTGTCCAGGACGGTCACCGACGCGTCGGTCTCCGTGACCAGCGAACGGACGAAATTCGAGCCGATGAAGCCGGCGCCGCCGGTCACCAAGTAGGAACGCATTGGCGAAGCCTAGCGGTCCCGCGGGCACCCGGACCGCGCCGACCCACGATCCGGGGAATCCGGCGTAAGCCTCAAACCGGACTACCCGGCCAGACCCTACGATGGCCCCCATGCGCGGAATCATTCTGGCCGGCGGCACCGGGAGCCGGCTCCACCCGATCACCCTCGGCACCAGCAAGCAGCTGGTCTCGGTCTACGACAAGCCGATGGTCTACTACCCGCTCTCCACGCTGATGCTGGCCGGCATCCGGGACATCCTGCTGATCACCACCCCGGACGACGCGCCGGCGTTCGAGCGACTCCTCGGCGACGGCTCCCAGTTCGGCATCTCGATCACCCACCAGCAGCAACCGAGCCCGGACGGCCTGGCCCAGGCGTTCGTCCTCGGCGAGGACCACATCGGCTCCGAGTCGGTGGCGCTCGTGCTGGGCGACAACATCTTCTACGGCACCGGGATGGGCACCCAGCTGCACAACTTCGTCGACGTCGACGGCGGCGCCATCTTCGGCTACCGGGTGGCCGATCCGAGCGCCTACGGCGTGGTCGAGTTCGACACCGAGGGACGCGCGGTCTCGCTGGAGGAGAAGCCCGCGAACCCGCGGAGCCCGTACGCCGTCCCGGGGCTGTACTTCTACAGCAACGACGTCGTCGGGATGGCCAAGGAGCTCGCCCCGTCGCCCCGTGGCGAGTACGAGATCACCGACATCAACCGGATGTACCTCGAGCAGGGACGTCTCCGTGTCCAGGTCCTGCCGCGCGGCACCGCCTGGCTCGACACCGGCACCTTCGACAGCCTGCTCGCCGCCGCGAACTACGTGCAGACCATCGAGGCCCGGCAGGGCCAGAAGATCTGCGTTCCCGAGGAGATCGCCTGGCGCCAGGGCTTCCTCACCGACAGCGAGCTGGTCGCGCGCGCCGAGCCGCTGGTCAAGAGCGGCTACGGCGACTACCTGCTCGCCCTGATCGGGTCCGAGGGCTGAGGGAAGCCTCAGCGTCCGGTCACGGGTGCGACGCGACCAGGTTGAGTCCGACGACGCCGACCACGATCAGGCCGAGCGACGCGCCCTTCAGCCAGGTCATCGACTCGCCCAGGAAGGCGAACCCGATCACCGCCACCGTCGCCGTACCGGCACCGGCCCAGGCGGCGTAGGCGACGCTCACCGGAATCGACCGGACCACGACGGCCAGCATCCACAGCGAGACCACGTAGCCGCCGACCACGATCGCCGTCCAGAACGGGTCGGTGAAGCTCTCGGCCCGGGGAAGCAGGGACGTCGCCGCCACCTCGATCCCGATCGCCCCTGCCAGCAGCAGTGTCGCGCCCCACATCTCCGTCGCTCCTCATCCATGTAGCGAGTGCTACATCCAGGCAAGAAATGTAGCATATGCTACGTTCCTGCGGTACCGTCCGGGAATGGCCGAGCACCACCGCGAGGAGCTCCTGGAGAAGGCGACCGACTACGTCCACGCCGAAGGGCTCATCGGGTTGTCGCTGCGGCCCCTGGCGGCCGCGATCGGCACCAGCGACCGGATGCTGATCTACCACTTCGCGAACCGGGACGCCCTGGTCTCCGCGGTCGTCGCCCGGACCAACGAGCGCGCGATGGCCGCCGTGGCGGCGCTCCCCGGTGCGCCGAGCATCCGCTCCGGGGTCAACCGGCTCTGGGCGGCGTACGGCGAGCCGCCGCTCTCCTCCTGCCTGGACGTCTACTGCCAGGCCGCCGCGACCGGTCTGATCGGCCGGGAGCCCTACCTGACCGACGCCCGGGCCAGCGGCGAGCTCTGGGCCGGCGCGCTGCGCGGCTACCTGATCCGCTGCGGCGCCCCCCAGCGCCGGGTGGCGCGGATCGTCACCCTGGTCGACTCGGCCCTCTACGGCTTCCACCTCGACCTGATCACCGACGACCCCGACGAGCTGGCCCGCGGTGTCGACGACCTGGCCCGCGCCGCGGAGGCGCTGGCTCAGGGCTGAGGCGTCAGCCGGGTCACCGTGCCGGTGAAGCTGGTCGCGTAGAGCGACGCCGGGTCCCAGCCCGGGCCCGCGCCGAAGCGGACCGAGCTGACCAGCGGGATCCCGGAGGCCACCGTGCAGATCGCCCCGGTGGCCGGAGTCACCCGGACCACCTTGCCGGCGACGTTCAGCGCGACGTACAGGTTGCCGTCTGCTCCGAGGGTCAGGTCGTCCGCCGCGTTGAGCGGCCCGATCCCGGGGATCACGATCGTGCGCAGCACTGCGTGCGGGGCGTCGAGGTCGATCACGCTGATGACCGTCTTCGCGTCGAACGTCGAGTCGACGTAGAACACGCCCTGGGCGGCGTCGACGGCCATCCCGTTCGTCGAGGTCGCTGCGGGGGCGAACGGGCTCTTCGCGCCGGCCGCCGTCACCCGGGTCATCGAGCCCTTGCCGAGGTCGCGGCTGACCACCAGGTCGCCGCCCGGCAACCGGACCATGCCGTTGGGCATCACCAGGCCGGTCGCGACCGTGCTGACCTGGCCGGTGTCGAGGTCCACCGCGTTGATCGCCCCGTCGGCCTTGTTGAAGAACCCGGAGACCAGTCCGTTCCCGCTGGTGAAGTAAGCGGTCCGTCCGTCCACCACGATGCCGCCCGGCGAGGTCACCTTGTCGACGACCGTCGACCTGACCCCGGTGGCGCTGAGCCGACGCAAGCCTCCCGGCGGGCCGATCAGGCTGGTCTCGGAGACCAGCATCCCCCCGGTGCCGTCGAACGCCAGGTTCTCCAGCACCGAGTAGCCGCGGGCGACCTGGCTCTTCGTCCAGGTCGGACAAGCCGCCGCGGAGGCAGGCGCGCTCGGCACCACCAGGGCGGCCGTCGCGACCAGCAGGCTCAGGGTCAGGGGCAGTCGGGTGCGCATCGCGATTCCTCGTCTCGTCGGCGGGCCCGGATCCCGGGCCTGATCTTAATCACCGCACAGCCTCCGCACAGGCTCATCGCGCAGGCTCGGAGCATGGACAGGGAACAGCAGCGTCGGCGGATCCAGCGGGCCCGACGCGGGATCGTCGCCGGTGCGGTCACGGCCAGCCTCGGCCTCGCCGGCTACCTGGGTCTCGCTCCGAGCGCCACGGCCGGCGCTACTACCTCGACGGCCCCAGGGAGCGGCACCGAGAGCGGGACCGAGAGCGGGACCGAGAGCGGGACCGGGACCGGGACCACCTTCGCCCAGCAGTACGGCGACAACTCCACCCAGGTCACCTCGGGCTCCGGCAGCACGCACGCCACCACGAGCGGGTCATGACCGCCGCCGAGTGGGACGTCTGGAGCACGACCGCCCGGCTGGTCGTGACCGACTCTGCCGTGCTCGACGAGGCCCGCGGACTCTGCGCGGACGTGCTCTCCGGGATCGGCCGGGTGGCCAGCCGGTTCGACCCCGCCAGCGAGCTGAGCGCCCTCGCCGACGACGGCCGTCGCCAGGCCGTCTCCCCGCTGCTCTCCGACCTGATCGCCGAGGCGCTCGGTGCCGCGGCCGCCTCCGGTGGTGCGGTGGACCCGACGATCGGCGGCACCCTGTCCGACCTCGGCTACGACCGGGACATCGCGCTGGTCCGCACCGGCGACCGGATCCTCGCCCGGGTACGCCCGGTCCCGGGCTGGCAGCGCGTCAGCCTGGTCGGCGACGTCCTGACGATGCCGGCCGGCGTGCTCCTCGACCTCGGTGCGACCGCGAAGGCGAGCGCCGCCGATCGGTGCGCCCGGGCCGTCGCCGCGCGGTTCCGGGTCGGCGCGCTGGTGGCGATCGGTGGTGACATCGCCACCGCCGGCGACTCGGCCGGCTGGCAGGTCGAGGTCCGCGACCTCGCCGAGGACGTGCCTGCCCAGGTCGTGGTGCCTGCGGGCTGGGCGATCAGCACCTCCAGCACCCGCCGCCGTACCTGGACCGCCGACGGCAGGCTCCAGCACCACCTGATCGACCCGCGCACCTCGCGCCCGGTCGTCGGCACCTGGGCAGCGGTGACCGCCGTCGCCCGCACCTGCCTGGCCGCGAACACAGCGACCACGGCCGCCATGGTCCACGGGCTGCGCGGACAGGGCTGGCTGGACCGGACCGGTCTCTCCGCCCGGGCCCTGACGACCGACGGCCGGGTGGTCCGCTTCGGCGGCTGGGACGCGACCGAGCGGGCCGCATGAGCTCCGCCGACCTGGAGACCTCGCTGTGGGTGCTCGGCCGCGGCACCGGCGTCGTCGCCCTGGTGCTGCTCACCGTGAGCCTCTGCCTGGGGATCGCGGTGCGCTCGCGGCGGACCTTCGCCGACCTCCCCCGGTACGGCGTCACAGCACTCCACCGGACGGCCGGCCTCACCGGCACCGGCCTGATCGCCGTGCACGTGCTGACCCTGCTGCTCGATCCGCAGGCCGGCTTGCACGTCGTCGACCTGGTGGTGCCGTTCGCCGGGAGCTACCGGCCGTTCTGGCTCGGCCTCGGGACGCTGGCGCTGGAGCTCGTCGCCCTGGTGTCGATCAGCGGCCTGCTCCGCAAGCGGTTCGGTGAGCGCGCCTTCCGCGCCGCCCACCTGACGTCGTACGCACTCTGGCCGATCGCCCTCGGACACAGCCTCGGCACCGGGACCGACGTCGGCACCCTCTGGCTCAACGGGATCGCCGGGGCCTGCCTCGTCGCCGTCGTCGGGGCGGTGTGGTGGCGGCTGGGGGCCGAGTTCGGGAAGCCCGCCGTACGCCCGGGTGCCACCGGCACCGACCGGACCGTCACCACCCGGTGAGTCCCGGCCTCAGCCCCGGATCGTCTCCAGGACCCGGAACCCCTTGGCGCTGCTGACCTTGGTGGTCGGGTAGCCCTGGTCGGTGAGCCAGCCCGCGAGGGAGTCCGCGCCCAGGTTCTTGCCGACGACCATCCGCGCGTGACCTCCCGGCGCCAAGCGCGGGAGCCAGGTCAGCAGGAGCTCGTGCAGGGCTTCCTTGCCGATCCGGATCGGCGGGTTGGACCAGATCTCGTCGTACGTCGCGGCCGGGTCGATCCCGGCCGGGACCGAGGCGGTGAAGCGGTCGGCGACGCCGAGCTCGGCAGCGTTCTCGTTGGCGAGCAGCACCGCCCGCTCGTTCACGTCGACGGCGGTCACCGTGCAGCCCGGTACGGCGATCGCGATCGCCAGTCCGATCACCCCGTAGCCGCAACCGAGATCGAGGATCGACCTCGCGGACTCCGGCGGGGCCGAGTCCTGCAGCAGCACCCCGGTGCCGATGTCGAGCCTGCCCTGGGCGAAGACGCCCGACCCCGAGGTCAGCTCGAGCCAGTGCCCCCAGACGTTGGTCCGGACCGGGACCCGCTTGAACGGCGCCTGCGGGTCAGCGGTGAAGTAGTGCTCGTCATCAGTCACGAGTCCATCTTGCCGTCTGGCGCTTCCTGGTGTCCCCCGGGTTACTCTCGGCGCGTGAGTGATGCCGCGCCGCGCCTCCCGATGATCGTGCTCTGCGCCCCGGAGCACCCCGAGATCCTGGTCGACGAGTTCGGCCGCTACCTCCGGGACTACGACGTCCGCACGACCGCCTCGACGGCGGAGACCTCGGCGCTGCTCACCACGGCCCGCGCGGACGGGGTGCCGGTGGCCCTCCTGGTCACCGAGTCACGACTCCCGGACTCGCACGTCTTCCCGGCCTTCGGGCAGTGGCGCTCGATCATGCCGACCGCGCGCCGGATCGTGGCGGCGCACTGGGAGTACTTCCGGGCCGATGCCGACGAGCTCCGCGAGGGGATGGCCAAGGGCAAGTACGACGCCTACCTGCTGATGCCGCGCGGCGTCCGGGACGAGGAGTTCCACACCGCTATCACCGAGCTGCTCTCCGACTGGGGCTCGACGGTGGCAGCCCCCGAGGTCGCCACCGTGCAGCTGGTCGCGCCGGCCGGCGACCCCCTGGCTGCCGGGATCCGCGACTTCCTCGACCGGATGGGCATGCCCAGCGAGGTGCTGGCACCGGAGTCGGACGCCGGAGCCGCGATCCTGGCCGGGTACGACGGCACGCCCGATGACGTTCGGCGCGGCCCGATCGTCTCCGCGTTCAGCCGCGCGCCGACGCTGGCCACCTCGGTGCGCGACGTCGCCGCCAGCATCTACGGGACGCCCAGCGACATCGACGTCGAGACCGTCGTCGACCTGGTCGTCGTCGGCGCCGGACCAGCCGGGCTGGCTGCCGCCGTCTACGGCTCCTCCGAGGGCCTGAGCACCGTGGTCGTCGAGTCCGAGGCGATCGGCGGGCAGGCCGGGACCAGCTCGATGATCCGCAACTACCTGGGCTTCCCGCGCGGCATCTCCGGGATGCGGCTGGCCCAGCGCGCCCGGAGCCAGGCGATCCGGTTCGGCACCAGGTTCTTCACCGGATGGCCCGTCGTCGGGCTGGAACCCGGCGACGGCGAGCCGCACGTCGTCCGGACCGAGGGCGGGGACGTGCGGGCGCGCACGGTGGTGATCTCCTCCGGCGTGGCCTACCGCCGGCTCGGCGTACCGGCGCTGGAGGACCTGGTCGGGTTCGGCGTCTTCTACGGCGCCGCGGTCAGCGCTGCCCGGGAGCTGGAGGGCCAGGACGTGATCGTGGTCGGCGGCGGCAACTCCGCCGGTCAGGCCGCGATCCACCTGGCCCGGTTCGCCCGCTCGGTCACGATCCTGATCCGCAGGCCCGACCTCGCCGAGACGATGTCGAGCTACCTGATCGGCGAGATCGCCTACAACGACGTGATCAAGGTCCGGCCGTGCTCGGTGATCGTCGACGGCGGCGGCGAGGGCCGGCTGCAGTGGGTGACCACCCGGGACCTGAACACCGGTGCCGAGGCCCGCGAGGAGGTGGGCGGGCTCTTCCTGCTCCTCGGTGCGGCCCCGCACTGCGACTGGCTCGGCGACACGATCTGCCGCGACGAGCACGGGTACGTGCTGACCGGCCGGGACATCCCCAAGGACCTCTGGCACGACGGAACCCCGCCGGCCAGCCTGGAGACCGCGGTGCCGGGGGTCTTCGCCGTGGGCGACGTCCGGTTCGGCTCGATGAAGCGGGTCGCCGCCGCGTCCGGCGAGGGCTCGTCCGTGGTGCCGCTGGTGCACGCCTACCTGAGCGGGATCTAGGGCAGCTCCCGCCGCCGGCGGGCACCCTCGGCCTGGGCGGCGAGCTCGCTGTCGGTCGGGTAGCCGACCTCTTCCAGCGTCAGCCCGTGCGCGGGCGCGACGGCCACCGCCGGGTCCCGGACCTTCGCGGCCAGCACCTGCGCGACCCACTCGGGCCGCTGGCGGCCGACGCCCACCGCTGTCACGCAGCCGACCAGGGAGCGCACCATGCTGTGGCAGAAGGCGTCCGCGCGCACCGACGCGGTCACGATGCCGTCGATCCGTTCCCACTCCAGCTCGATCAGCGACCTGATCGTGGTGGCGCCGGGGCGCTTGCGGCAGAAGGCGGCGAAGTCGTTGAGCCCGATCAGGCTCCCGGAGGCCTCGTTCATGGCGTCGACGTCCAGCCGGCGCTCCCAGGCGACCACGTGGTGGCGCTGCAGCGGGTCGACCAGGTCCGGTACGTCGGCGATGCGGTAGGCGTACCGGCGCCAGACGGCGCTGAACCGGGCATCGAACCCGGCCGGCGCCTCGGCGGCCCGGTGCAACCGGAGATCCGGGTCGAGGCAGCCGTTGAGCCGGCGTACCAGCATCTCGGTGGCCGTGGCGTGGCCGCGGGAGACCAGCGTCGCTAGCTGGTCCTCCTCGAGGTCGAGGTGCGCCACCTGTCCGCGCGCGTGCACCCCGGTGTCGGTCCGGCCCGCCACCGTCACCGCGGAGCCGGTCGTCCGGAGGACCGTGTCCAGCGCCGCCTCCAGCTCGCCCTGAACGGTCCGCAGGCCCGGCTGCTTGGCCCAGCCGCGGAAATCGGTCCCGTCGTAGGCGAGGTCGAGACGGATTCGCACGGAGACATCATGCCCGCTCGCTCGGATAGGGTCGAACCTCCGTACGACGAGCCCGTGGGAGACCGATGTCGCGCTACGCGCCCGCCCTGCTGCTGCGCCTCCTCCTCGGCTGCGTCGTCCTCGGCATCGGCGTCGGCCTGCTGCTCACCGCCGACCTCGGCTCGGACGGCTACTCCACGTTGGTCAGCGGGATCGCCCGATCGAGCGACTGGGCGTTCGTGGTCGCCAACATCGCGGTGAGCCTCGTCTTCCTGGTCGCGGCCGCGCTGCGCAAGGTGCGACCCGATGTCGGGACCGTCGTCCAGATCGTCGTCGTCGGCTACACCGTCACGCTGGTGCTGAAGGTGCTCGACACCCCCGCATCGACCCTCAGCCAGGCCGGCTGCCTGGTGCTCGCCCTCCCGGTGCTCAGCCTCGGCGTCGCGATGTACCTGGGCACCAACCTCGGGGCCGGGCCCGCCGAAGCGGCCGCGCTCGCCTGGGATCCGCCGCTCCCGTTCCGCTGGTCCTACAGCATCCTGCAGGGCGGCGGCGCGGTGATCGGCTGGCTGCTCGGCGCCTCGGTGGGTGTGGGCACCGTCGTGGTGATCCTGCTGCTCGGCCCGCTGGTGGACCTGGCGGCGCGGGTGCTCCGGGTCGAGCTCACCCAGACCTCCTGAGCTGCGCCCCAGAAGTACGCCGAGAAATGCGCTCGGAAATGCGCAACGGCCCGCCACCCTTGCGGGTGGCGGGCCGACAGAGCAGGACAGCTCAGGCTTCGGGCTTCTCCTCGGCGACCTCGGCCTCAGCCTCGGGCGCCTCGGCAACCTCTTCCTCAGCAGCCTCGGCCTCGACGACCTCAGCGGTCTCGGCCTCGGGCGCCTCGGCGACCTCGGTCTCGACCTCGGCAACCTCGTCCGTGGTCTCCTCGACCGGAGCCTCCACGACCTGCGGAGCCGGCGCGGCGGCCTTCTCCTTCTTGGCCTTCGGAGCCGACGGCGTGTACGACTCGGTCACCAGCTCGATCACGGCCATCGGCGCGTTGTCGCCCTTGCGGGGACCGATCTTGGTGATCCGGGTGTAGCCGCCCGGACGCTCCGCGAAGGTCGGCGCGATCTCGGTGAACAGGGTGTGCACGACCGACTTGTCGCGGACGGTCTTGAGGACCTCGCGCCGGTTGTGCAGGTCACCCTTCTTCGCCTTGGTGATCAGCTTCTCCGCGAGCGGACGCAGGGTGCGCGCCTTGGCCTCGGTGGTGGTGATCCGACCGTGCTCGAACAAGGACGTGGCCAGGTTCGACAGGATCAGGCGCTGGTGGGCGGCACTGCCGCCGAGGCGGGTGCCCTTCTTGGGGGTAGGCATCTTGCTTCTCGATTCTCCCCGGCCGTGTCAGGTACCGGAGTAGAGGGGATTTAGTACTGCTCGTCCTCGACGAACGAATCGTCGTCGTCGTCGTACGCCGCCAGAGCGGTGGCCGGGTCGAAGCCGGGCGCGCTGTCCTTGAGGGACAGACCCATCTCGACCAGCTTGGCCTTGACCTCGTCGATCGACTTCGCACCGAAGTTGCGGATGTCGAGCAGGTCCTGCTCCGAGCGGGCCACGAGCTCACCCACGGTGTGGATGCCCTCGCGCTTGAGGCAGTTGTACGAACGAACCGTCAGGCTCAGGTCCTCGACCGGCATGGCCAGGTCCTGGGCCAGCTGCTCGTCGACCGGCGACGGGCCGATGTCGATGCCCTCGGCCTCGACGTTCAGCTCACGGGCCAGGCCGAAGAGCTCGACCAGGGTCTTGCCGGCCGAAGCGATCGCGTCGCGGGGACGGATCGAGGTCTTCGTCTCGACGTCGATGACCAGCTTGTCGAAGTCGGTGCGCTGCTCGACACGAGTCGCCTCGACCTTGTAGGTCACCTTGAGCACGGGCGAGTAGATCGAGTCGACCGGGATCCGGCCGATCTCGTTGTCCGCACCCTTGTTCTGGACCGAGCTGACGTAGCCGCGGCCCCGCTCGACGACGAGCTCGAGCTCGAGCTTGCCCTTGTCGTTCAGGGTCGCGATCTGCAGGTCCGGGTTGTGCACCTCGACACCGGCCGGCGGCGCGATGTCGGCGGCGGTGACCGCGCCGGAGCCCTGCTTGCGCAGGTACATGGTGACCGGCTCGTCGTGCTCCGAGGAGACGACGAGGCCCTTGAGGTTCAGGATGATCTCGGTGACGTCTTCCTTGACGCCCTCGATGGTGGAGAACTCGTGAAGAGCGGTGTCCACCTTGATGCTCGTGACCGAGGCACCGGGGATCGAGGAGAGCAGGGTACGACGGAGCGAGTTGCCGAGCGTGTAGCCGAAGCCGGGCTCCAGCGGTTCGATCACGAACCGCGAACGGAACTCGTCAACGACCTCTTCCGACAGGGTCGGGCGCTGTGCGATGAGCACTGGTGATTTCCTTTCCGAGCCCCACCTCTATTTGAAGGGCTCGAACTCACTGTGGGTGGTTGCCGAAAAAAGGTGGAACTACTTCTTCGAGTAGAACTCGACGATGAGCTGCTCCTGCACGGGAAGCTCGATCTGCGCGCGCACCGGGACCGAGTGCACGAGGATGCGCATCCGGGACGGGATCGCCTCCAGCCAGGCCGGGACGATCCGCTCGCCGTGGGTCTCGCGAGCCACGATGAAGGGGGTCGTCTCGAGGCTCTTCTCGCGCACGTCGATGACGTCGTGAGCCGAGACCTGGAACGAGGGGATGTCCACCTTCAGGCCGTTGACCTTGAAGTGGCCGTGCGTGACCAGCTGGCGGGCGTGGCGGCGGGTGCGGGCGAACCCGGCCCGGTAGACCACGTTGTCCAGGCGGCACTCGAGCAGCTGCAGCAGGTTGTCACCGGTCTTGCCGGAACGCTTGGCAGCGAGCTCGTAGTACTTGTGGAACTGCTTCTCCATCACGCCGTAGGTGAAGCGGGCCTTCTGCTTCTCCTGCAGCTGGTTGCGGTACTCGCTCTCCTTGATCCGCGCCCGGCCGTGCTGGCCGGGGGCGTACGGGCGCTTCTCGAAGGCTGCGTCGCCTCCGACGAGGTCGACACCGAGACGGCGCGACTTCTTGGTCATGGGTCCGGTGTAACGGGCCATTACTCAGTCTCCTTCTGGTCTCGGGTCAGACGCGCCGGCGCTTGGGCGGGCGGCAACCGTTGTGGGGGGTGGGCGTGACGTCCTGGATGGTGCCGACCTCGAGGCCGATGGCACCGAGCGAACGGATGGCGGTCTCGCGACCGGAACCCGGGCCCTTGACGAAGACGTCGATCTTCTTCATGCCGTGGTCCATCGCCCGGCGACCGGCGGCCTCAGCGGCCATCTGCGCGGCGTACGGGGTGGACTTGCGCGAGCCCTTGAAGCCGACGGTGCCGGCAGAGGCCCACGAGATGACCGCGCCCGTGGGGTCGGTGATCGTGATGATGGTGTTGTTGAACGTGCTCTTGATGTGGGCTTCGCCCTGAGCGACGTTCTTCTTCTCCTTGCGGCGCACCTTCTTGGCGCCGGCCGCAGTGCGGCTCTTGGGAGGCATTCAGTTCTCCTGTGTGCTGGTCTGGAAAGTTCGAGTGGGAAGAGGCGAGCGACCGAAGGTCACTTGGCCTTCTTCTTGCCGGCGACAGTCCGCTTCGGACCCTTGCGGGTGCGAGCGTTGGTCTTGGTGCGCTGACCGCGGACCGGAAGGCCCATGCGGTGGCGGCGACCCTGGTAGCTGCCGATCTCGATCTTCCGGCGGATGTCCGCCTGGACCTCGCGTCGGAGGTCACCCTCGATCTTGATGCCCGTGGCGTCGATCGCGTCACGGAGCTTGACCAGCTCTTCGTCACCCAGCGTGTGGACGCGCGCGTTCGGGTCGACCCCGGTGGCGGCCAGCAGCTGCTGGGAGCGGGTACGGCCGATGCCGTAGATGTAGGTGAGTGCGATCTCGATGCGCTTGTCACGCGGGAGATCAACACCAACAAGGCGTGCCATTCTGGCGTTTCCCTTCTGCGGGCCTCGCGGCCCAGTGGTTCACGGTGGTCTGGTCGTGACGCGTCCCGAGTCCCGGTCGTGCTGTGGGCTCGAGCTCCGGCCATCCGCTCCGGAGGTGATTCAGCCTTGCGGCCTAGCGATCACGTTGATGGGTTTCTTCAGTTGTTGCGCCGGAGCGCAGGGACTCAGCCCTGGCGCTGCTTGTGACGCGGGTTCTCGCAGATCACCATGACGCGTCCGTGGCGACGAATCACCTTGCACTTGTCACAGATCGGCTTGACGCTCGGGTTGACCTTCATGTCAGCCCTTTCTCTCTCGGCTGTTGGTTACTTGTACCGGTAGACGATCCGACCCCGCGTGAGGTCGTACGGCGAGAGCTCCACCACCACGCGGTCCTCAGGGAGGATCCGGATGTAGTGCTGGCGCATCTTTCCGCTGATGTGGGCGAGCACCTTGTGTCCGTTGGTCAGTTCGACCCGGAAAAAAGCGTTCGGAAGGGCCTCCACGACGGAGCCCTCCATCTCGATCACGCCTTCTTTCTTCGGCATGTCCTCCACAATCTGTTGGCCTGATGTCTACCGTTGACCCGGGAACCGCCTCGCCGGAGCGAGTGGACCTCGTAGGGCCGCTGGAACCGCCTCATTTCCCGCACACGCGCGTCCGTATCACTACGATTCGCGACGATGTCCGGGCAGCCGTAAGGCGCCACACAACGTACCCACGTTGGGCCGACGCACCAGTCTAGGGAATTGGCCGGGAAATCACCAATCCGAGCGCTCAGCGGCCGCCGAACGGGACGCCGAGCTCGGCGAGCGCCGATTCCCCGCCGTCCAGGGCGGTGAGCACCCACGGACCCCGCTCGGTGAGCGTGAACGTGTGTTCGAAGTGCGCCGACCAGGACTCGTCGCTGGTCACGATCGTCCAGTCGTCCTCCGCCACCAGGGTGTGCTTGCTCCCCAGGGTGACCATCGGCTCGACCGCCAGGGCCAGACCCAGCTCCAGCTTGGCGCCCCGACCGGGCTTGCCGTAGTTCGGGACGTTCGGCGGCTGGTGCATCTCGGTGCCGATGCCGTGGCCGGTGTAGTCCTCGAGGATGCCGTAGGAGCCCCGGGAACGGACGTGCTGCTCGACCGCGTGCGAGATGTCGCTGACCCGGCCGCCCAGGCGGGCGGCCGCGAACCCGGCCCACATCGCCCCCTCGGTGACCTCCATCAGCGCCCGGGCGTCCGCCGGGACCTCCCCCACCGCCACCGTGATCGCGGCGTCGCCGTGCCACCCGTCGACGATGGCACCGCAGTCGATCGAGATGACGTCGCCGTCGGCCAGCACCCGGTCTCCCGGGATGCCGTGCACGACCTCGTCGTTCACCGAGGCGCAGATCGAGGCCGGGAACGGCGGCTGTCCGTAGCCCTGGAAGGACGGGAGGCCGCCGCCGGAACGGATGTTGTCCTCGGCGATGGCGTCCAGCTCACCCGTGCTGATCCCGGCACGGACCGAGGCGCGCAGCAGCTCCAGAGTCTCGCCGACCAGCAGGCCGGCGACCCGCATCTTGGCGATCTGGTCGGGGGTCTTGATCTGGATGCCCCGGTCGAACAGGCCCATGGCCGTGCGGGTCAGCTCTGCCGGACGCCGGCCAGCGCGTCGAAGATCCGCTGGGTGACCTCGTCGACCTCACCAGTGCCGTCGACCTCGATCAGCAGGCCGCGCTCGCGGTACACGTCGATCAGCGGCTCGGTCTGCTCGGCGTAGACCTCCTGGCGCCGGCGGATGACGTCCTCGGTGTCGTCGGCGCGACCCTCGGTCTTCGCACGCTGGAGCAGGCGCTGGACGAGTTCTTCGGAGTTGACGGTCAGCACGACCACCGCGTCCAGCGCGTGGCCGGTGAACGTGATCATGCCGTCGAGCTCGGTCACCTGGGCGAGCGTCCGCGGGTAGCCGTCGAGCAGGAACCCGGGCTTGGCGTCGTCCTCGTCGATGCGGTTGCGCACCATCAGGTTGGTGACCTCGTCGGGCACGTACTCCCCGGCGTCCATGTAGCGCTTCGCCTCGACGCCCAGCTCGGTGCCGGAGGTGACGTTCGCCCGGAAGATGTCTCCGGTGGAGATCGCGGGCACGCCGAAGCGCTCGGCGACGTACTTCGCCTGGGTGCCCTTGCCGGCACCCGGGGGACCCATGAGGATCATTCTCATCGCAAGAAACCTTCGTAGTTGCGCTGCTGCAACTGGCTCTCGATCTGCTTCACGGTGTCGAGTGCGACACCGACCATGATGAGCAGGGAGGTGCCGCCGAACGGGAAGTTCTGGTTGGCGTCGACCAGCACGAGAGCTATCAGCGGGATCAGTGCGATGAGACCCAGGTAGAGAGCTCCCGGCAACGTGATGCGGGACAGGACGTAGTTGAGGTACTCCTCAGTCGGCTTTCCTGCCCGGATCCCGGGGATGAAGCCTCCGTACTGCTTCATGTTGTCGGCGACCTCTTGGGGGTTGAAGGTGATCGCGACGTAGAAGTAGGTGAAGAAGATGATCATGGCGAAGTAGAGCGCCATGTAGATCGGGTGGTCGCCCTTGACCAGGTGCTGGCTCACCCAGGTGAGCACGGCGGAGTCGGAGTTCTGGTTGAACTGGACCGCCATCGCCGGCAGGTAGAGCAGGCTGGAGGCGAAGATGACCGGGATGACGCCGGCCTGGTTGACCTTGAGCGGGATGTAGGTGGACGAGCCGCCGAACATCTTCCGGCCGACCATCCGCCGGGCGTACTGCACCGGGATCCGGCGTTGCGCCTGCTCGATGAAGATGACGCCGGCGACCACGACCAGTCCGATCAGGATGACGCCGCCGAAGACCCACGGGCCCTGCGCCTTCTGGACGTTCCACAGCGCCACCGGGAAGGTAGCCACGACCTGGGTGAAGATCATGATGGACATGCCGTTGCCGATGCCGCGGTCGGTGATGAGCTCGCCGAGCCACATGATCACGGCGGTACCGGCAGTCATCGTCACGACCAGGATCGCCGCGGTCTGGAAGTTGTCCTTGTAGACCAGCGGGAGGTCGCAGCCCTGCAGCAGGTTCCGCGAGCGCGCCAGCGCCACGATGCCGGTCGCCTGCAGGATCGCCAGGGCCAGCGTCACGTAACGGGTGTACTGGGTGATCTTCGCCTGGCCGGACTGGCCTTCCTTCTTCAGCGCTTCGAGTCGCGGGATCACCACGACGAGCAGCTGCAGGATGATGCTGGCCGTGATGTACGGCATGATCCCGAGCGCGAAGATCGTCAGCTGGAGCAGCGCTCCACCGGAGAACAGGTTGATCAGGCCGTAGATGCCGTCGTTCTTGGCGGCGTCGAAGCACTGCTGCACGTTGGCGACGTGGACACCCGGCGCCGGGATCTGCGATCCCAGCCGGAAGACCGCCACGATGAGCAGCACGAACAGCAGCTTCTTGCGCAGGTCCGGGGTACGGAATGCGTTGGCGAATGCGCCTAGCACGTGCTCCTCTTTCGGTCTTTGATGAACGAACGTGACCTGGTTCCGTGCCGCTGTCTACAGCCGGGAGGCCAAGCCGTGGAAGCCTAGCAGGGCAGAGGGATCGCACACCCGCGAAGGTGATGGATCGCCCCTGCCCCGACTAGCATTGTTCAGCTGGTGTTCGACCTCAGAGCTCGGTCGCGGTGCCACCGGCAGCCGCGATCTTCTCCTTGGCGGATGCCGAGAACTTGTCGGCCGTGATCTGGACCGCGACGGTGATGTCGCCCTGACCCAGGACCTTGACCGGCTGGCCCTTGCGGACCGCGCCCTTGGCGACGAGGTCGGCGACCGTGATGGTGCCGCCCTCGGGGAACAGCGCGCCGACCCGGTCCAGGTTCACGACCTGGAACTCGACCCGGAACGGGTTCTTGAAGCCCTTGAGCTTGGGCAGACGCATGTGGATCGGCATCTGGCCACCCTCGAAGGCGACCGGAACCTGGTAACGCGCCTTGGTGCCCTTGGTACCACGACCCGCGGTCTTACCCTTCGAGCCCTCACCACGACCCACACGGGTCTTGGCGGTCTTGGCCCCGGGGGCCGGACGCAGGTGGTGCAGCTTGAGCGGCATCTCTACTTCACTTCCTCAACCGTCACCAGGTGACGGACGGTGTGAACCATGCCCCGGAATTCCGGGCGGTCCTCCTTGATGACCACATCGTTGATCCGCTTGAGACCCAGCGAGCGCAGCGTGTCGCGCTGGTTCTGCTTGAGACCGATGAGGCCCTTGTTCTGCGTGATCTTGAGCTGACCCATCAGACCTTCACCTCCGCGGCAGCCGACTCGGCAATACCCTCGGCACGCGCCTTCAGCAGAGCGGCCGGGGCCACCTGCTCGACGGTCAGGCCACGACGAGCGGCCACGGCCTCGGGCTCCTCGAGCATCCGCAGCGCCTCGACGGTCGCGTGCACGATGTTGATCTGGTTGGACGAGCCGAGCGACTTGCTCAGCACGTCGTGGATGCCGGCGCACTCGAGCACGGCGCGCACCGGGCCACCGGCGATCACACCGGTACCGGGAGCGGCCGGACGCAGGAACACGACGCCGGCGGCCTTCTCGCCCTGGACCGGGTGCGGGATGGTGCCCTGGATGCGCGGAACCTTGAAGAAGGTCTTCTTGGCTTCCTCGACACCCTTGGCGATCGCCGCGGGGACTTCCTTGGCCTTGCCGTAGCCGACGCCGACCATGCCGTCGCCGTCACCGACGATCACCAGGGCGGTGAAGCTGAAGCGCCGACCACCCTTGACGACCTTGGCGACGCGGTTGATCGCGACGACGCGCTCGATGTACTGGCTCTTCTCCTGCTGACCACCGCGACCACCGTCACGGCCGCCGCGGCCGCCACCGGCGCGCTGACCGCGCTGCTGGGATCCGCTCATCAGATAACTCCCTTGAATGTCATGTCCGCCATCAGAAGGTCAGGCCGCCCTCACGGGCAGCGTCGGCAAGGGCCGCGATGCGACCGTGGTACTTGTTGCCGGCGCGGTCGAAGACGACCTCGCCCACGCCCGCGGCCTTGGCGCGCTCGGCGACGAGCTCACCGACCTTGCGGGCCTTGGCGGTCTTGTCGCCGTCGAAGGCACGGAGGTCCTTCTCGGTGGTCGCCGCGAACGCCAGCGTCTTGCCGACCAGGTCGTCGACGACCTGGACCGAGATGTGCTTCGCGGACCGGGTCACGACCAGGCGCGGACGCTCGGCAGTACCGGCGATCTTCTTGCGACCGCGCATCTGGCGACGCAGTCGCGACGCCGTACGAGCAGCGGTGTGCTTGTTGTTCTTCAGCGAGATCGCCATGTCACTTACCGGCCTTTCCGACCTTGCGGCGGACCTGCTCGCCGGCGTAACGGACGCCCTTGCCCTTGTACGGCTCGGGCTTGCGCAGCTTGCGGATGTTGGCCGCAACCTCGCCGACCAGCTGCTTGTCGATGCCCTGGACACCGAGCTTGGTCTGGGACTCGACCGCGAAGGTGATGCCCTCGGGCGCCTTGAAGTTGATCACGTGCGAGTAGCCGAGCTGGAACTCCAGCTCCGTGGGGCCCTTGGAGAGCACCCGGTAACCGACTCCGACGATCTCGAGCTTCTTCTCGTAGCCGTCGGTGACCCCGACGACCATGTTGTTGATGAGCGTGCGGCTCAGGCCGTGGAGGGCCTTGCTCTTGCGCTCGTCGTTGGGACGCTGCACCTCGAGGGTGCCGTCCTCGGCCTTCGCAACCGTGATCGGCTCGGCGACCGTGTGGCTCAGGGTGCCCTTGGGCCCCTTGACCGTCACGACGCTGCCGTCCAGCTGCACGTCCACCCCGGAAGGAACCGGGACGGGAAGCTTGCCAATGCGCGACATTGCTTACTCCTTCTCCTGGTTTCCCGGTTACCAGACGTAGGCGAGGACTTCCCCACCCACGCCCTTCTGGTGAGCCTGACGGTCGGTGAGCAGGCCGGTGCTGGTCGAGATGATCGCCACGCCGAGGCCGCCGAGGACCTTGGGCAGGCCGGTGCTCTTCGCGTACACGCGCAGACCGGGCTTGCTGATTCGGCGGACGCCGGCGATCGAGCGCTCACGGCTACGGCCGTACTTCAGCTCGATCTCCAGGGTCTTGCCGACAGCGGGCTCGCCCTTGTCGTCGGTGTTGTCGGAGACCTTCCAGGAGGTGATGTACCCCTCCTGCTTCAGGATCTCGGCAACGCCTTCCTTCAGCTTGCTGGACGGCATCGCCACCGAGTCGTGGTACGCCTGGTTGGCGTTGCGCAGACGCGTCAGCATGTCTGCGATCGGGTCAGTCATTGTCATGGTGTGTTCTCTCTCGAAGTGGTTTCGCGCGGTACGTCGACCCCGCGACCTTCTACGTTGTTGGGGCTGTTACCAGCTCGACTTGGTGACGCCGGGCAGCTCGCCGCGGTGGGCCATCTCGCGCAGGCAGATCCGGCACAGGCCGAACTTCCTGTAGACGGCCTTGGGGCGTCCGCAGCGCTGGCAGCGGGTGTAGCCGCGCACCTTGAACTTCGGCGTCTTGGCAGCCTTGACCTTCAGTCCAGTCTTCGCCATGTCAGTTGCTCTCCTTGAACGGGAAGCCCAGCTGCTTGAGCAGCGCCCGACCCTCGTCGTCGTTGGTGGCAGTGGTCACGATGGTGATGTCCATCCCTCGCGACCGGTCGATCTTGTCCTGGTCGATCTCGTGGAACATGACCTGCTCGGTGAGACCGAAGGTGTAGTTGCCCCGACCGTCGAACTGGGCCGGGTTCAGACCGCGGAAGTCGCGGATGCGCGGGAGCGCGAGCGCCAGCAGGCGGTCGAGGAACTCCCACATCCGGTCGCCGCGCAGCGTCACGTGGGCGCCGATCGGCATACCCTCGCGCAGCTTGAACTGGGCGATCGACTTGCGGGCCTTGGTGACCTGCGGCTTCTGGCCGGTGATCGCGGTGAGGTCCTTGACGGCACCCTCGATCAGCTTCGAGTCGCGAGCGGCCTCGCCGACACCCATGTTGACCACGATCTTGGTGAGACCGGGGACCTGCATGACGTTGGCGTAGTTGAACTCGGTGCGCAGCGCGGGAAGGATCTCCTCGCGGTAGCGCGTCTTCATCCGGGGCATGGTGGTCTCAGTCATCAGATCTCGTCTCCGGTCTTCCGCGAGATGCGGACGCTCCGGCTTGCCTTGTACGTCGAGCCGTCCGAACGACGCTTCTCGACCTCGACACGCTTGAAGCCGATCCGCGTGACGCCCTTGCCGTCGACCAGCATCACGTTGGACACGTGGATCGGCGACTCGGTGGTGACGATGCCGCCGGTGGAGCCGGCGCGACCGCCCTGGTTGATCACCTTGGTGTGCTTCTTGACCCGGTTCACGCCTTCGACGATGACCCGGTCCTCCTCGCGGAGCACCTGGATGACCTTGCCCTCGGCGCCCTTGTCCTTGCCAGCGATGACGCGGACGGTGTCGCCCTTCTTGATGCTGATACCCATCACAGCACCTCCGGCGCCAACGAAATGATCTTCATGAACTTCTTCTCGCGCAGCTCACGGCCCACAGGACCGAAGATGCGGGTGCCTCGCGGCTCGCCATCGGTCTTGAGGATCACGGCGGCGTTCTCGTCGAAGCGGATGTAGGAACCGTCGGCACGACGGCGCTCCTTCACGGTCCGCACGATCACGGCCTTGACGACATCACCCTTTTTGACGTTGCCGCCGGGGATTGCGTCCTTGACCGTGGCGACGATGACGTCGCCGATGCCGGCGTAGCGCCGACCCGAGCCGCCGAGGACACGGATGCAAAGGATTTCCTTCGCACCGGTGTTGTCGGCGACCTTGAGTCGCGACTCCTGCTGGATCATCGGTATTTCTCCTGGTTGTCGTGCCGGTTCTCGCTCGCTCTAGGCGGACGAGCCTTGCCGAACTGTTGGTGTGGTGGTTACTTGGCCTTCTCGAGGATCTGCACGACGCGCCAGCGCTTGGTGGCCGAGAGCGGACGGGTCTCCATGATCTGGACCCGGTCGCCGATCCCGCAGTCGTTCTGCTCGTCGTGCGCCTTGAGCTTGACCGTGCGGCGAAGGACCTTGCCGTAGAGCGCGTGCTTGACGCGGTCCTCGACGGTCACGACGACGGTCTTGTCCATCTTGTCGCTGACCACGAGGCCCTCGCGGACCTTGCGGCGGGTCCGGTCTCCGGCTACTTCACTCATGCTGCACCATCCTTCTCTGCACCAGGAGCGGTCCGGATGCCGAGCTCGCGCTCACGCACCACGGTGTAGATCCGGGCGATGTCCTTCTTGACCGACCGCAGCCGGCCGTGGCTCTCGAGCTGGCCCGTGGCGGCCTGGAAGCGCAGGTTGAACAGCTCTTCCTTGGCCTCGCGGAGCTTGCCTTCGAGGTCGATGTTGTTGAGCTCGTCGAGCTCGGGGGCGGTCGGCATCAGAAATCACCCATCTCACGGCTGACGAACCGGCACTTCATGGGGAGCTTGTGCATCGCGCGGCGCATGGCCTCGCGAGCGATGTCCTCCGAGACTCCGGAGAGCTCGAACATGACGCGGCCGGGCTTGACGTTGGCGACCCACCACTCCGGGGAACCCTTACCGGAACCCATCCGGGTCTCGGCAGGCTTCTTGGTCAGCGGACGGTCGGGGTAGATGTTGATCCACACCTTTCCGCCACGCTTGATGTGACGAGTCATCGCGATACGCGCCGACTCGATCTGTCGGTTGGTCACGTAGTGACCCTCGACCGCCTGGATGCCGAAGTCGCCGAACGCGAGCTTCGTGCCACCCTTCGCAGCACCCGTCCGCTTCGGGTGGTGCTGCTTGCGGTGCTTGACCCTGCGGGGCATCAACATGGTCAGGCCTCCTCAGTGGTTGCTGGAGCGGCGGCCTCGACGGCCACCGGAGCCTCGGCGGCAGGCGCCTCGGCACGGTCGGCGCGCGTCGGGCGGTCACCCGCGCCACGCGTACCACGGCTGGGACGCTCGCCACCGCGGCCGCCACCTCGGGCGTCACGGCCACCGCTGCGGCCCGGGGCACCGGCGCGGGCCGCGGCCTGCGCCTCGCGCTCGGCACGGGTGCCGGCGACCTCGCCCTTGTAGATCCAGACCTTGACGCCGATGCGACCGAAGGTGGTCTTGGCCTCGTAGAAGCCGTAGTCGATGTCGGCGCGGAGGGTGTGCAGGGGCACGCGGCCCTCGCGGTAGAACTCCGAGCGCGACATCTCGGCGCCGTTCAGACGACCCGAGCACTGGATCCGGATGCCCTTGGCACCGGAGCGCATCGAGGTCTGCATGGCCTTCTTCATCGCACGACGGAACTGCACCCGGCCGGCGAGCTGCTCGGCAACGCCCTGGGCGACGAGCTGCGCGTCGATCTCGGGGTTCTTGACCTCGAGGATGTTCAGCTGGACCTGCTTGCCGGTGAGCTTCTCCAACTCGGTGCGCAGCCGGTCGGCCTCGGCGCCACGGCGGCCGATCACGATGCCCGGGCGAGCGGTGTGGATGTCCACCCGCACGCGGTCCCGGGTGCGCTCGATCTCGACCTTGGAGATGCCGGCCCGCTCCATGCCCTTGGAGAGCAGCTTGCGGATCGCGACGTCCTCGCCGACGTAGGACTTGTACAGCTTGTCGGCGTACCACCGCGACTTGTGGTCGGTGGAGATGCCGAGGCGGAAGCCGTTCGGGTTGATCTTCTGGCCCATTACTTCTGACCCTTCTCTACTGCAGGCTGCACGACGAGGGTGATGTGGCTGGTGCGCTTGTTGATCCGGGTGGCCCGGCCCTGCGCACGCGGACGCCAACGCTTCATCGTCGGGCCCTCGTCGACCATGGCCTTCGACACCACGAGGGTGTTCCGGTCCAGGTCCTCGGTGGTCGTCGCGTTCGCCACGGCGCTCTCGAGGACCTTGTACACGGTCTCGCTGGCGGCCTGCGGCGCGAACTTCAGCAGCGCGAGGGCGTCATCGACCGGGAGTCCGCGAACCATGTCCACCACGCGGCGGGCCTTCATCGGGGTGATCCGGACGAAGCGCGCGCTGGCGAACGCGCCAGCCTCGTCTCCGAGAAGCGAGTCACGGCGGGCGCTCGTGCGCCGACGCTCAGTAACACTCATTGTCATATCTCCTTGGCGGCGCCGCGTCAGCGACGACGGCTCTTCCGGTCGTCCTTGACGTGCCCGCGGTAGGTGCGGGTCGGTGCGAACTCGCCCAGCTTGTGGCCGACCATCGAGTCGGTCACGAACACCGGGACGTGCTTGCGTCCGTCGTGCACGGCGAGCGTGTGACCGATCATGGTCGGCACGATCATCGAGCGACGCGACCACGTCTTGATCACGTTGTGGGTGCCGGCCTCGTTCTGCGCGTCCACCTTCTTCTCGAGGTGGCCGTCGACGAACGGGCCCTTCTTCAGACTGCGAGGCATCTCAGCTCTTCCCTATCAACGCTTGTTCTTGCCGGACTTGCGGCGGCGGACAATGAGGGCGTCGCTGGCCTTGCGCTTGCGCGTCCGGCCTTCGGGCTTGCCCCAGGGCGAGACCGGGTGACGTCCACCGGAGGTCTTGCCTTCACCACCACCGTGCGGGTGGTCGACCGGGTTCATGACGACACCGCGGACGGTCGGGCGCTTGCCCTTCCACCGCATCCGGCCGGCCTTGCCCCAGTTGATGTTCGACTGCTCGGCGTTGCCGACCTCACCGATCGTGGCGCGGCAGCGGACGTCGACGTACCGCATCTCGCCGGAGGGCAGCCGCAGCTGGGCGCGGGAGCCTTCCTTGGCGACGAGCTGGGCCTTGTTGCCGGCCGAGCGGGCCATCTTCGCGCCGCCACCGGGACGGAGCTCGATGCAGTGGATCGTCGTACCGACCGGGATGTTGCGCAGCGGCAGGTTGTTGCCCGGCTTGATGTCGGCGTTGGCGCCCGACTCGATCGGGGTGCCCTGCGTGACACCGTTCGGCGCGATGATGTATCGCTTCTCGCCGTCGGCGTAGTGCAGCAGCGCGATCCGCGCGGTGCGGTTCGGGTCGTACTCGATGTGGGCGACCTTCGCCGGGACGCCGTCCTTGTCGTAGCGACGGAAGTCGATGATCCGGTAGGCACGCTTGTGACCGCCACCCTGGTGACGGGTGGTGATCCGGCCCTGGTTGTTCCGGCCGCCCTTCTTGGGCAGCGGACGCACCAGGGACTTCTCCGGCGTGGTCCGGGTGATCTCGGCGAAGTCAGCGACCGACGAGCCACGACGGCCCGGGGTGGTCGGCTTGTACTTGCGGATAGCCATGAGTTATCTCAGCTCTCTGTCTCTTCGGCCGGTCAGGAGACCGGGCCTCCGAAGATGTCGATGCGGTGACCCTCGGCGAGGCTGACGATGGCGCGCTTGGTGTCCTTGCGCTTGCCCAGCCCACGCGCCGTACGGCGGGTCTTGCCCTGGCGGTTCAGGGTGTTGACCGAGGTGACCTTGACGTTGAACACCTTCTCGACCGCGATCTTGATCTCGGTCTTGTTCGCGTCCGGGTGGACGATGAAGGTGTACTTGTTGTTGTCGAGCAGGCCGTAGCTCTTCTCGCTCACGACCGGCGCGATCAGCACGTCGCGGTGGTCCTTGTGCAGGGTGCTCATTCGGCACTCTCCTCAGCGGTCTCGTCGGCGGCGGCCTCAGCAGCGGGCTCGTCGACCTTCTCGGCCTTCGGAGCGGCCTTCTTGGCAGCAGCCTTCTTGGCCGGCTTCTCAGCGGCGGCCTCGTCGGCGTCGGCCTTCGGAGCGGCCTTCTTGGCAGCGGCCTTCTTGGCGGGCTTCTCCTCGACGACCTCGACCTCGCCACCGACGAACGCCTCGTAGGCGCCCTTGGTGAAGATGACGTCGTCGGAGAGCAGCACGTCGTACGTGTTGAGCTGGTCGACCGCGAGGATGTGCACGTTCGGCACGTTCCGCAGCGACAGCCAGGTCAGCGCGTCGTCACGCTGCAGGACGACCAGCTGGCGACGACCGCCGGCCAGGCTGTTCAGCAGCGCCACGGCCGACTTGGTCGACGGCTTGTCACCGGCGGCCAGGGCCTCGACGACGTGGATGCGGCCGGCGCGGGCCCGGTCGGAGAGGGCGCCCTTGAGAGCGGCGGCCTTCATCTTCTTGGGGGTGCGCTGGTCGTAGTCACGCGGCTTGGGGCCGTGGACGATGCCGCCGCCGACGAACTGCGGAGCGCGGGTCGAGCCCTGACGGGCGCGACCGGTGCCCTTCTGCTTGTACGGCTTGCGGCCTCCACCGCGGACCTCGCCCCGACGCTTGGTCGAGTGCGTGCCCTGGCGCGCGGCGGCCTGCTGGGCCACGACGACCTGGTGGATCAGCGGGATGTTGGTCTCGCGGTCAAAGATCTCCGCCGGCAGGTCGACCTTGACGACCTTCGCGGCAGCGCCCTTGGTAGCGGTAGCCATGCTCAGGCCTCCTGTCCGGACTTGGCGGCGGAGCGGATCATGATCAGGCCGCCCTTGGGGCCGGGAACGGCGCCCTTGAGCAGGATCAGGCCCTTCTCCACGTCGACCGCGTGCACGGTCACGTTCTGGGTGGTGACGGTGTCCGTACCCATCCGGCCGGCCATCCGGGTGCCCTTGAAGACGCGACCGGGGGTCGCGCAGGCGCCGATGGAACCGGGCTTGCGGTGGTTGCGGTGGGCACCGTGCGAGGCACCGACGCCGGCGAAGCCGTGACGCTTCATGACACCGGCGTAGCCCTTGCCCTTGCTGGTGCCGGTGACGTCGACGTCCTCGCCCGCGGCGAACAGCTCGGGGCTGATCTCCTGGCCGATCTCGTACGACGCGGCGTCAGCGGTGCGGATCTCCGCGAGGTGGCGACGGGGGGTGACGCCGGCCTTGCCGAAGTGACCGGCCGACGGCTTGGTGACCTTGCGGCCCTCGATCTCGCCGTACCCGAGCTGGATGGCGTTGTAGCCGTCCTTCTCGGGGGTGCGGACCTGGGTGACCACGTTGGTGGTGGCCGCGACGACGGTCACGGGGACGATCTTGTTGTTCTCGTCCCAGAGCTGGGTCATGCCGAGCTTGGTGCCCAGCAGCCCCTTCACGTTGCGCTCGAAAGTCATCTCGATCTCTCCCTCAGAGCTTGATCTCGATGTCGACACCGGCGGGCAGGTCGAGCCGCATCAGCGAGTCGACCGTCTTCGGCGTCGGGTCAATGATGTCGATGAGACGCTTGTGGGTGCGCATCTCGAAGTGCTCGCGAGAGTCCTTGTACTTGTGCGGCGAGCGAATGACGCAGAAGACGTTCTTCTCCGTCGGCAGCGGCACCGGGCCGGCCACCTTCGCGCCCGTCCGGGTCACGGTGTCAACGATCTTGCGCGCCGAGGTGTCGATCACCTCGTGGTCATAGGCCTTGAGCCTGATGCGGATCTTCTGTCCCGCCATCACGCGTCCTTCACTCTCGTAGTGGGCGGTTTCCCGCCTGGATCCCCCGACCCCCGCGGTCGGGCGTGTCGCGCTCGTGATGACGCGCAGGACCTCGCTCGACCTGGTGGTCGCTTTGTTCTCGGGATGTGCCCGCCGGGGCGGCGGGCGGAACGGGATCTCCAGGTGCGGCACAGACACGCGACCACAGCGCCCCCTTTCGACAGAGGGCCAGGAGAACCTGTTCAGTAGTCAATGTCCGCGCCCCGGCAATCCCGCCGGAGCAACCTGACTATCTTGGCAGAGAACCGCGTGTGCGCCAAATCGGCGTCCCCGGCCCCTCCTCGGGACGGACATGTGCGGTCAAACCTGGCAGGATGACCGCGCCGGCCGTCCCCAAGCCGCAGCCAGACCCGGAGGAACGTCGATGTCCGACCAAGGCAGCTATCCCCCGCCCGGGCAGGTCCCGCCCGGGAGCGGTCCGGTGCCGCCGCCGGCGCAGCCGTGGTTCCCGCCGCCGCCGGTCCACCAGCCCGCCGGCCCGCCGCCGGGGTACGGGTACCCGCAGCCGGGTCCGGCCCAGCCCGGTCAGGCACCGCCCGGATGGCCGCAGCCCGGCTACCCGGGCTACCCGCCGCCGATGATGGCGGCGCACAAGCCGGGGGCGATCCCGCTCCGCCCGCTCCGCCTCGGCGACATCTACGACGCCGCGTTCAAGATCATCCGGATCAACCCGGGCTCGACCGTCGGCTCGGCGGTCCTGGTCACCGCGGTGGCGATGGCCATCCCGATCGCCGTCACCGGGGTCCTGACCGCCTTCCTCGACCTCTCCCTGGTCGACCTCGAGTCGGAGTCGCAGGACGCCGCCGATCTGGCCGGGTTCCTGAGCGCCTACGGATCGATGCTGATCGGCGGCATCCTCCAGTCGTTCGGCCTGCTCTTCGTCACCGCGATGATCACCCACGTCACCGCCGCAGCCGCAATCGGCCGGAAGCTGTCGCTCGGCGAGGCCTGGGCGGCGACCCAGGGCAAGCGGTGGCGCCTGGTCGGCCTCGCGTTCTTCCTCGGCGCCGCGACCCTGCTCTACCTGGCCCTGGTGATCGGGTTGATCGTGCTCTTCGCCGTGACCCTGCCGAACGCGGCGGCGGTCCTGCTCGGCCTGACCCTCGGGTTCGGCGGCCTCGCCGGCCTCGTCTTCGGGTGGGTCCGGGTCTACTACCTCGCGGTCCCCCCGCTGATGCTCGAGCCGATCGGGGTCTTCGCGGCCCTGGGTCGTGCCTTCACGCTGACCGCGCAGCAGTTCTGGCGCACCTTCGGCATCGCGGTGCTGACCCTGATGATCACCCAGTTCATCGGCGGGATCCTCTCGGTGCCGTTCTCCATCGGCGGCGTGATCGCCACGGCGACGGCCAGCGGTGAGGCGAGCCTGATGATCTTCGTGATCACCAACGCCCTGGGCAGCGTTGTCGCCGCGGCGTTCGTGACCCCGTTCACCAGCTCGGTCACCGCGGTGCAGTACCTCGACCAGCGGATCCGCAAGGAAGGGTACGACGTGGAACTGCTCGCCCGGGCGGGCGTCGGCTGACGTGACCAGCCCCTGGGCGGTCCTCGCCGCCTTGCCCCCCTCCCGGCTCGATCCGTCCCCGGACCGCGCGGACGAGCTGCTGCGCCGCGAGCTGCTGCGCCCGGAGTACCACGAGCAGAACCTGATGGAACGGTTCCTGAACTGGATCAGCGACCGGCTCGACGACGCGCTCGCGACCGCGTCCCAGGCCTCCCCGCTGGGCTGGGCCGGGGCCGTCGTCGTCTTCCTGGTCGTCCTGGTGCTGATCGGGCTGCTGCTCTCCAAGGCCCGCCGCACCCCCCGGGCGCGCACCGCCCCGGGAGCCGTGCTGACCGAGCACCGGGCCACCGCGGCCGAGCTGCGCCGCCGCGCGGAGGAGGCGCTGTCCGCCGGTGATCCGGGCCAGGCGGTGGTCGAGGCGTTCCGGGCGCTCACCGTCCGGCAGATCGAGCGCGGCCGCCTTCCGGACCTTCCCGGCGCCACCGCGCACGAGGTCGCCACCAGCCTCGGGTCGACGTACCTGGACCAGCGCGGGCGGGTCGACGGCGCCGCGGCGCTCTTCGACCGGGTCCTGTACGGCGACCGCCCGGCCACGACCGGCCAGGCCGAGGGCGTCCTCGCGCTCGACGACGACCTCGCGGGGGTCCGATGACCGCCACGGCGACCAGCCCGGTCGCGACCTCCTGGGTGCGCCGGTACCGAGCGCTGCTGATCGTCGGCGCCGGGTTCGTGGCCGCCATCGTCTTCGCGGCGCTCGGCACCGGCGGCACCCACGGCGGCGTCGCGGACCCGGGCAACGCCGACCCGGAGGGCGCCCGGGCGCTGGCGCAGGTGCTCGGCGACCAGGGCGTCGACGTGCGCGTCGTCCGCAGTGCCGACGACCTCGACCGGACGACCGCCGACGCGGACACCACTGTCGTGGTCACCGGGACCGAGGACCTCGGCGAGAGCACCGTACGCCGACTGCTCGACCACGCCCGCGACGCCGACGTGATCGTCGTCGAGCCCCGCTACGGGGCAGCCCAGCTCTTCGGCGTCGACCGGAGCGGCTCGGTCCTCGACGGGGTGTCCGTGGTCGCGAGCTGCACCGATTCCCGCCTCGAGGGCCTCCGGATCGAGGTCGAGGCCGCCACCGGGTACGCCGGCGACGGCGGGTGCTTCCCGGCGGGCGAGGGCGCCCTGATGGTCTCGCCGAGCCCGGGCGTCACCCTCCTAGGTTCGACCGACCTGATCAGCAACGAGCAGATCACCCAGGCCGACAACGCCGCGATCGCGCTGCGGCTGTTCGGGCAGCACGACCGGCTGGTCTGGTACGTCCCGAGCCTCTCGGACCTCGACGGCGCTGACGGCGTCTCGCTCGGATCGCTGCTCCCCCGGTGGCTGCGTCCGGCGCTGCTCCTCGGTGCGGTGGCGATGCTGAGCGTGCTGTGGTGGCGGGGCCGCCGGCTCGGCCGGCTCGCGACCGAGCCGCTGCCCGTCGCGGTGACCGCGATCGAGACCACCCTGAGCCGGGGCCGGCTGTACCGGAAGGTCAACGACCGGGCCTACGCCGCGGCCGCGCTCCGCAGCGCCGCCCGGCGGCGGGTGGCCGAGTCCCTCAACCTGCCCCGGGGCGCCGTCACCGACGTGGACGGCCTGGTCCGTGACGTCGCGGCGCACACCGCGCTCGACCACGCCCGGGTGCGCGAGCTCCTGGCCGACGGCCCGGCGCCGTCCTCCGACCACGACCTGACCCACCTGGCCAACGACCTGGCCGACCTGATGAGAGAGGTACGTCGCCGATGAGCGAAACCGTGAACCCCGCAGGAACCGCGGGTGCCGACGAGGCGCGAGCCCGGCTGGCCGCCGTACGGACCGAGGTGGCGAAGGTGGTCGTCGGCCAGGACGCCGCCGTCTCCGGCCTGCTGGTCGCGCTGCTGTGCCGCGGCCACGTCCTGATGGAGGGCGTGCCCGGCGTCGCCAAGACTCTCCTCGTGCGCACCCTGGCGGGCGCGCTCGCGGTGGACACCAAGCGGGTCCAGTTCACCCCGGACCTGATGCCCGGCGACATCACCGGATCGATGGTGATCGACAGCCACGCCGGCGAGCTCAGCTTCCGCGCGGGACCGCTGTTCACCAACCTGCTGCTCGCCGACGAGATCAACCGGACCCCGCCCAAGACGCAGTCCGCGCTGCTGGAGGCGATGGAGGAGGGCCAGGTCTCCGTGGACGGCACCTCACGGCCGCTTCCCCGGCCGTTCCTGGTAGCCGCGACCCAGAACCCGATCGAGTACGAGGGCACCTACCCGCTGCCCGAGGCCCAGCTCGACCGCTTCCTGCTCAAGGTGGTGCTGCCAGTTCCCGACCGGGACGCGGAGCTCGAGATCCTGCGCCGGCACGCGGCCGGGTTCGATCCCCGGGACGTCGCCGGGGCCGGGGTGCGCCCCGTCGCGAGTCCTGCGGACATCGTCGCCGGCCAGCAGAGCGTCCAGCAGGTGCAGGTCTCCCCCGAGGTCGCCGGCTACATCGTCGACATCGCCCGGGCCACCCGGAACTCGCCGTCGCTGAGCCTCGGGGTCAGCCCGCGCGGCGCGACCGCGCTGCTGCACGCCTCCCGGGCCTGGGCCTGGCTGGCGGGCCGCGACTTCGTCACGCCGGACGACGTCAAGGCACTGGCGCACGCCACCCTCGCGCACCGCCTCGGCCTCCGCCCGGAGGCCGAGCTGGACGGCGCCGACGTCAACCAGGTGCTGGCGTCCGCCCTCGGATCGGTCCCGGTACCGCGATGAACCACGGATCCCGGTAGATGACCGTCACCGGCCGCGTCCCGCTCCTGCTGCTCGCCGGAGTGGTTCCGGTCGTCCTGAGGCCCTCACTGGGCACCGCATGGCTGTGGGTGCTCCTGGTGCTGGTCGTGGTCGGCGTCGACTGGTGGCTGGCGCCCCGCCCGGACCGGCTCGAGCTGGCCCGCTCGGCCGACCCGCGGCTCCGGCTCGGTGAGAGCACCACCACCACGCTGATGGCGAGCAACCCGACGACGCGCCGCTACACCGGGATCCTCCGGGACGCCTGGCAGCCCACCGCGGGCGCCATGGACAACCGGCACCGGGTCGCCCTGGAGCCCGAGGGCCGGGTCGCGCTGAGCACCCGCCTGGAGCCGGTACGCCGCGGCGACCTCCGCGCCGTCGGCGTCACCCTCCGGATCCGGGGCCCGCTGGGGCTCGCCTGCCGCCAGCAGACCCGCCAGGTCGCCGGCGCGGTGCGGGCACTCCCGCCGTTCGGCTCCCGCAAGCACCTGCCGAGCCGGCTGGCCCGGCTGCGCGAGCTCGACGGCCGGGCCGCGATCCGGGTGCGCGGACAGGGCACCGAGTTCGACTCGCTCCGCGAGTACGTCCGCGGCGACGACGTCCGCAGCATCGACTGGCGGGCGAGCGCGCGCAACCGCTCGGTCGTCGTACGGACCTGGCAGCCGGAGCGGGACCGCCGGGTCGTGCTGGTCCTGGACACCTCCCGCACCTCGGCCGGCCGGGTCGGCGACGTGCCCCGGCTGGACTCGGCGATGGATGCGGCCCTGCTCCTCGCCGCGCTCGCCGCCCGGGCCGGCGACCGGGTCGACTTCCTGGCCGGGGACCGCCGGGTGCGCAGCCGGCTGCGGCTCAGCGGCACCGACGTGATCGCGCCGCTCCAGGACGCGATGAGCGGCCTGGAGCCGATCATCGCCGAGGCGGACTGGTCGGCCCTGGCCGGCGCGCTGGGCCAGCTCGGCCGGCAGCGGGCGCTCGTCGTGCTGCTCACCCCGCTGGAGCCGTCCGCCGTCGAGGAGGGGCTGGTGCCGATCCTGCCGGCACTCGCCCGCCGGCACCGGGTGGTGCTGGCCTCGGTCAAGGACCCTGCGCTCGAGCAGCTGGCGGCGGACCGGTCCGATGTCGGAGCCGTGTACGGCGCGGCCGCCGCCGAACAAGTGCTGGAGCGGCGCCGGCGTACCGCCGAGATCCTGTCCGCCCTCGGCGTGGACATCGTCGACGCGGACGCCGAGCACCTGGCACCGGCGCTGGCCGATCACTACCTCAGCCTGAAAGCCAGGGGCCTTCTCTAGGACGCGGTGGCGACCCGGTCCTCCAGGAGGGAGGCGTCGATGTCGCCGGTCTGGCCGCGGGCGTACGCGTTGCGTCCGAGCGTGAAGACGTAGGTGAAGAACACGACCTCGGCCGCGATACCAATCGCGAGCCTCGCCCAGGTCGGCAGGCCCGAGGGGGTCACGAAGCCCTCGATGGCGCCGCTGATCATCAGCACCACCACCAGCCCCAGCGCCACGGTCGCTGCGGTCCGCCCGTTCTGGGCGAGCGCCTGGGTGCGGGTCTGCGCTCCCGGTTCGATCCAGGACCAGAACAGCTTCAGGCCGACGCCGGCGGCCACGAAGACCGCCGTCAGCTCGAGCAGTCCGTGCGGCAGCAGCAGTCCCCAGAACTCCATCGCGTGGTCGTGCCGGGTCATGATCGCGCCGATCACCGCCACGTTGGCGATGTTGGTGAAGAGCAGGTAGATCACCGGCACCCCGAGGACGCCGAGCGCCAGGCAGAGCGCCGCCACCCAGGCGTTGTTGATCCAGACCTGGAGCGCGAACTCCGACGCCGCGTAGTTGCTGTAGTAGTCCGCGAAGTCGTGGTTGACCAGGCTGTCGACGGCCTCGCGGCTCATCAGCGTCTGCTCGGCGTTCGGGTGCTCGAGCAGCCAGAGCATCATCACCGCGATCACGACCACGTTCGCCGCCATCGTGCCCAGCCACCACCAGCGCAGCCGGTACAGCGCCGCCGGGAACACCTCGGTGAAGTACCGCACCACGTTGCGCCAGCTAGTGACCCGGGTACCGACCGAGCGGTTCCGGGCCCGGGACAGGATCGCGGAGAGGTAGGCGACCAGCTGCGGATCGGGCGCCGAGGTGCGGACCACCGAGAGATGGGTCGCCACCTGCTGGTAGCGGTCGACGAGCTCGTCGCCCTCGGCACCGGTCAGCCGCCGGCTGCGGGTCAGCACCTCCAGGCGCTCCCACTCGTGCCGGTGCGCGATCACGTAGGCGTCGAGGTCCACGGGTCGAGGCTACGCGAACGAGCGGAGCCTCGACGAGCTTGCTCGTGGGCGGCGTAGCGCGGAGCGAAGCGAGGATCAGGGAGGCAGCCTATGCTGAGCGGCGATGACAAACCCGTCGCTCGAGTACGCCGCGCTGACCTCCGACGACCTCGTCACCGGCGAGGCCGTCGCGCTCGACCTGCCCGCGGCGTCGTTCGGCTCCCGGATCGCGTCCGGGCTGATCGACATCATCGTCACGGTGATCAGCGCGTTCGTGGTCATCACGATCCTCGGCAGCATCTCGGCCGGCAGCAGCGAGGCGCTCGTCTACGCGTCGATGGTCGCCGCCCTGATCGTGATCTTCCTGGTCATCCCGACCACGGTCGAGACCGTCACCCGGGGCCGCTCGCTGGGCAAGCTGGCGCTCGGGCTGCGCACCGTCCGCGACGACGCCGGACCGATCTCGTTCCAGCACGCCTTCATCCGCGCGCTGGTCGGCTTCGTCGAGATCTATCCGCTGACCGGCGTACCGGCCTTCTTCTCGGCGCTGCTGAGCGACCGCGGCAAGCGGCTCGGCGACCACGCCGCCGGCACCTACGTGATCCGGGACCGGTTCGCCCTCCAGCTGCCGCCGCCGGTGCCGATGCCGTACGCGCTCCAGGACTGGGCACGCAACGCGGACATCACCGCACTCCCGACGCCGCTGGCACTGGCCACCCGGCAGTACCTGTCCCGGCTCGGCGAGATCACGCCGCAGGCGCGGACGTCGCTGGGGCTGAGCCTCGCCGAGCAGATGCGCCCGTACGTCGCCCCGGCGCCCCCGGCAGGAACGCCTCCCGAGGTCTTCCTCACCGCCGTCCTGGTGGCCCGTCGCGACCGCGACCTGGTCCGCCTGCAGCGCGAGGCGGCGCTGCGGCACCGGTTGTTCAGCCGTCGCTGACCCGGACGTACTCCAGGTCGGTGATGTCCCGCCCGACCTCGACGCCCTTGCGCTCGAACTTCGTCACCGGGCGGTCCGCCCAGCGCTCGACCTGCCCGCCGGAGAACTCCGGAGCCGCGTCGAGCACCACCTGCATCTGCTCGGCGTACTCGGCCCAGTCGGTGGCCAGCCGCCAGCTGCCCCCGGGACGGAGCCGGGACGCGACCAGGGCGGCGAACCCCGGCGTCACCAGCCGCCGCTTGTGGTGGCGCTTCTTGGGCCACGGATCCGGGAAGAACGTCCACAGGTCATGGATCTGCCCCGGCTCGAACAGGTGCTCCAGCGACCAGACCGCGTCGACGCTGATCAACCGGACGTTGTCGGCACCCGCCTCGGCCAGCAGCCCCAGCGTGTGCGCCACCCCCGGCCGCCACACCTCGAAGGCGAGCACGTTGACCTCGGGACGAGCGGCCGCGAGCGCAGCCGTCGCCTCCCCGATCCCGGACCCGATCTCCACGATCACCGGAGCCTCCCGCCCGAACCAGTCGGCCACCGAGACCCCGGGGACGTCGACCGCCTCGTCCGGGATCACCCACTTCTCGTGGTGCGCGTCCCAGGACTCCTGCTGGGACGGCGTGAACCGGCTCCCCCGCCGCGAGTAGGACAGCACCTCACGCATCCGCTGCCCGTCCTCGGTGAAGCGGTTGTACGGACGCGCAGCGGGAAGAGGCTCAGACACGACGAGAACAGTACGGCTCACCGCGCGGAGCAACAAAAAGCAGAACGGCCCCGGACCGAAGTCCGGGGCCGTCCTTGAAGCGTTAGATCAGCAAGCTCACTTGTTGATCTTGGTGACGCGACCCGCGCCCACGGTCCGACCACCCTCACGGATGGCGAACTTCAGACCGTCCTCCATGGCGATCGGCTGGATCAGCACGACCGACATGTCGGTGTTGTCGCCCGGCATGACCATGTCGCGACCCTCGGGGAGGGTGACGACGCCGGTCACGTCGGTGGTCCGGAAGTAGAACTGCGGACGGTAGTTGTTGAAGAACGGCGTGTGACGGCCACCCTCCTCCTTGGAGAGGATGTAGACCGACGCGTCGAACTCGGTGTGCGGGGTGGTGGTGCCCGGCTTGATCACGACCATGCCGCGCTCGACGTCCTCGCGCTTGGTGCCGCGGAGCAGCAGACCCACGTTCTCGCCGGCCTGGCCCTCGTCGAGCAGCTTGCGGAACATCTCGACGCCGGTGACCGTCGACTTCTGCGAGGCGTCGCGGATGCCGATGATCTCGACCTCCTCGTTCACCTTGACGATGCCGCGCTCGATACGACCGGTGATGACGGTTCCACGACCGGTGATCGTGAAGACGTCCTCGACGGGCATGAGGAACGGCTTCTCGGTGTCACGCTCGGGCTGCGGGATCGACTCGTCGACCGCGTTCATCAGCTCGAGGATCGACTCGCCCCACTTGGCGTCGCCCTGCAGCGCCGGGAAGGCGGCAACGCGCACGACCGGAACGTCGTCGCCCGGGAACTCGTACTCGGAGAGGAGCTCGCGCACCTCCATCTCGACGAGCTCGATGAGCTCCTCGTCGTCGACCATGTCGCACTTGTTGAGCGCCACGACCAGGGCCGGCACGCCGACCTGGCGGGCGAGCAGCACGTGCTCACGCGTCTGCGGCATCGGGCCGTCGGTGGCGGCGACCACGAGGATCGCGCCGTCCATCTGGGCCGCACCGGTGATCATGTTCTTGATGTAGTCGGCGTGACCGGGGCAGTCGACGTGCGCGTAGTGGCGCTGCTCGGTCTGGTACTCGACGTGCGCGATCGAGATGGTGATACCGCGCTGACGCTCTTCGGGCGCCTTGTCGATCTGGTCGAACGCCGAAGCCTCGTTGAGGTCCGGGTACTTGTCGTGCAGAACCTTCGTGATGGCAGCCGTCAGCGTCGTCTTGCCGTGGTCGATGTGACCGATGGTTCCGATGTTGACGTGCGGCTTGTTCCGCTCGAACTTGGCCTTAGCCATTTCTGGCTCCTCCTGGTTGTGTTTTCTTGACTCGTAGATAGAACGTTGTAAAGCCGAGGACTGCGGTGCGAACTACTCGCCGCGGACCTTCTTGATGATCTCGTCAGCGACGTTCGAGGGAACCTCGGCGTACGAGTCAAACTCCATCGAGTACGACGCCTGACCCGAGGTCTTCGACCGCAGGTCACCAACGTACCCGAACATCTCAGAGAGCGGCACCAGGGCGTCGACGACCATGTCGCCGTGACGCTCCTCCTGGGCCGTGATCTGCCCGCGGCGCGAGTTGATGTCGCCGATGACCGTGCCCAGGAAGCTCTCCGGGGTGACGACCTCGACCGCGAACATCGGCTCGAGCAGGACGGGCTTGGCCATCCGGGCAGCTTCCTTGAACGCCTGGTTGCCGGCGATCTTGAAGGCGAGCTCGGACGAGTCCACGTCGTGGTAGGCGCCGTCCTCGAGGGTGAACTTCACGTCCACCATCGGGTAGCCGGCGAGGACGCCGAACTCCATGGCCTCCTGGCCGCCCTGGTCCACGGACGGGATGTACTCGCGCGGCACGCGACCACCGGAGACGGCGTTCACGAACTCGTAGCCGGCACCGGTCCCGGTCTCGGGGTCGATGTTCGGCTCCAGGGTGACGAGCACCTTGGCGAACTGACCCGAACCACCGGTCTGCTTCTTGTGCGTGTAGCCGTGCTTCTCGACGCGCTTGCGGATGGTCTCGCGGTAGGCGACCTGCGGCTTGCCGACGGTGGCCTCGACGCGGAACTCGCGACGCATCCGGTCGACCAGGATCTCCAGGTGGAGCTCGCCCATACCGGCGATGATGGTCTGACCGGTCTCCTCGTCCGCCTTGACGGTGAAGGTCGGGTCCTCGTCGGAGAGCCGCTGGATGGCGGTTCCGAGCTTCTCCTGGTCGCCCTTCGTCTTCGGCTCGATGGCGACCTCGATCACCGGTGCCGGGAACGACATCGACTCGAGCACGACCTGGTTCTGCGGGTCGGAGAGCGTGTGACCGGTCTTGGTGTCCTTGAGGCCCATCACGGCGACGATCTGGCCGGCGCCGACCGACGCGATCTCCTCACGCTTGTTGGCGTGCATCTGGTAGACCTTGCCGATCCGCTCCTTGCGGCCGTTCACCGAGTTGACCACGGTGCTGCCGGCCTCGAGCTTGCCCGAGTAGACCCGGACGTAGATCAACTTGCCGAGGTGCGGGTCGGTGGCGATCTTGTAGGCCAGGCCGGAGAACGGCTCGGAGTCGCTGGGCTGGCGGACGATCTCCTCGTCCTCCTTGCCCGGCGCGTGGCCGACGATGCCGTCGATGTCCAGCGGCGAGGGCAGGTACTTCACGACGGCGTCGAGCAGGGGCTGGACGCCCTTGTTCTTGAACGCGGTGCCGCAGAGGACCGGGTTGAGCTTGTCGGCGAGGGTGGCGCGACGGATCGCGGCCTCGAGCTCCTCGACGGTGAACTCGCCCTCGTCGAGGAACTTCTCCATGATCTCGTCGTCGGCCTCGGAGAGGGTCTCGAGCAGCTTCTCGCGCCACTCGGCCGCCTGCTCGGCGAGCTCCGCCGGGATCTCCTCGACGGTGTAGTCCTCACCCATCGTGGTCTCGCCGCGCCAGGTCAGGGCACGCATGCCGACCAGGTCGACGACACCGAGGAAGTCCGCCTCGGCACCGATCGGGATCTGCAGCACCAGCGGGGTGGAGTTGAGGCGCTCGACCATCATGTCGACGCAGCGCCAGAAGTCGGCACCGGTGCGGTCGAGCTTGTTGACGAAGCACATCCGGGGCACCGAGTACTTGTTGGCCTGGCGCCACACGGTCATCGTCTGCGGCTCGACACCGGCGACACCGTCGAAGACCGCGACCGCGCCGTCGAGGACGCGGAGCGAGCGCTCCACCTCGGCGGTGAAGTCGACGTGCCCGGGGGTGTCGATGATGTTGATCTGGTGGTTCTTCCACCAGCAGGTCGTCGCGGCGGACGTGATCGTGATGCCGCGCTCCTGCTCCTGCTCCATCCAGTCCATCGTGGCGGCACCCTCGTGGACTTCACCGATCTTGTACGTGATGCCGGTGTAGAACAGGATGCGCTCGGTGGTGGTGGTCTTGCCGGCGTCGATGTGCGCCATGATGCCGATGTTGCGGACCTTGTTGAGGTCCGTAGTGATGTCGACTGCCACTGAAAGTCAGTTCCTCAGGAAGTTGATGGATGCAGGTGGGGCTGGTGCGGGAGCCCGATCGGGCCCCCGCAGCCAGGTCACCAGCGGTAGTGGGCGAAGGCCTTGTTGGATTCGGCCATCTTGTGGGTGTCCTCGCGCTTCTTCACCGCGGCGCCGAGGCCGTTGGCTGCGTCGAGGATCTCGTTCTGCAGGCGCTCGGCCATGGTCTTCTCGCGACGCTCCGAGGCGTAGCCGACGAGCCAGCGCAGCGCGAGCGTGGTGCCGCGGGTGCCCTTGACCTCGATCGGGACCTGGTAGGTCGCGCCACCGACACGGCGGGACTTGACCTCGATGGCCGGCTTGACGTTGTCCAGCGCACGCTTGAGCGTGACCACCGGGTCGGTGCCGGTCTTCTCCCGGGCACCTTCGAGGGCCGAGTAGACGATCCGCTGGGCGACCTGCTTCTTGCCGTCCTGGAGGACCTTGGAGACGAGCTGGGTGACGACCTGCGATCCGTAGACCGGGTCGACGACGATCGGGCGCTTCGGAGCGGGACCCTTACGAGGCATTAGCTCTTCTCCTTCTTCGCGCCGTAGCGGCTACGGGCCTGCTTGCGGTTCTTGACACCCTGGGTGTCGAGCGTGCCGCGGATGATCTTGTAGCGGACACCGGGGAGGTCCTTCACCCGGCCGCCGCGGACGAGCACGATCGAGTGCTCCTGGAGGTTGTGACCGACCCCGGGGATGTAAGCGGTGACCTCGACGCCGCTGGAGAGACGCACACGGGCGACCTTCCGGAGGGCGGAGTTCGGCTTCTTCGGGGTGGTGGTGTAGACGCGGGTGCAGACACCGCGTCGCTGGGGCGAACCCTTCAGGGCAGGCGTCTTGTTCTTCGACACCTTGTCCTGGCGGCCCTTACGGACCAACTGATTAATGGTGGGCACCGGGTGGTTCCCTTTCATGTTGACTATCTGTACCCGGCGCTCTGCCGGGCACGGTGATGTTGCTCAGTGCTGTGGTTCTGTCGTACGGCGGCCACGCGGGCACGCTCAAAGGCCTGGGAATGCCCAGACACAAGGATTGAGATTACCGGGTGCGCGTCCGGCGGTCAAAACGCGAGGGCTCCGGCGTACGGCGTTCACCTGCGGTTCGCCGCCCGGTCGGACGAACCGGTCATCCTCGGCCCATGGCGGAGCGGTTCGTGGCCCTGGGCGACTCCTTCACCGAGGGCGTCGGCGACTGGGACGAGCGCTTCCCGAACGGCGTCCGCGGGTGGGCCGACCGGGTGGCCAAGCAGCTCGGCAAGGCCGATCCGGCCACCGAGTACGCCAACCTGGCGCTGCGGAGCCGGGTCCTGGACGACGTCATCGAGCACCAGGTCGAGGCGGCGGTCGCGCTGGAGCCCACCCTGGTCTCGTTCTTCGCCGGCGGGAACGACATCCTGCAGATCCGGATCGACCTGGACGACGTCCTGGCGCGGTACGAGAAGGCGGTCGCCCGGCTCGCCGGAACCGGCGCCCGGATCCTGCTGTTCACCAGCTACGACCTCCGGCTCTCCCCGCTGCTGGAGCCGCTCCGGCTGCGCAACAACCAGTTCAACCGCCGGGTCCGCGAGGTGGCGCTGGCCCACGACGCCCTGCTCGTCGACCACTGGGCGATGCGCGCCTACGCGCACCCCCGGATGTGGGAGCCGGACCGGCTGCACATGTCCCGGCACGGCCACCGCTACCTCGCTGCCGCGGTGCTCCGCACGCTCCAGGTCGACCACACCATCACCCTGCGCGACCTGGGCTCGATCCCGGACCGCAGCTGGCGCGAGGCGCTGGCCGACGAGCTCGACTGGTGGAACGGGTGGGTCCTACCAGCCCTGGGGCGCCGGTGGCGCAACCTCCCCGAGGGTCACGCGCTGACCCCGAAGTGGCCGGATCCGGTGCTCCCGGCCGGCGGCCTGAAGCGCCGGGCGGGCTCACCGGGATGAGTTCAGCAGCTCCGCCAGGTGCAGACCGCGCACCTCGGCCAGGTCCGCGAGCTGGATCCGGCAGGACATCCCGTCCGCCAGGATCACCGCGTCCGGCCCGGCGGCGCGGACCGCGGGGAGCAGCGTCTGCTCGGCGATCGCCACGCTGGTCTCGTAGTGGCCCTGCTCGACGCCGAAGTTGCCGGCGAGACCGCAGCACCCGCCGAGCCTCTTGACGGTGGCGCCCGAGGCCTGGAGCAGGTCCAGGTCGGCGTCGAAGCCGAGGACGCTGGCGTGGTGGCAGTGCGGCTGGACGACGACCTCGGTCCCGGTCAGGTCGGGGACCTGCCAGCGGCCCTGAGCCCGGAGGTCGCCCAGGTACTCGGCGAGGGTGCGCATCGCGCCGGCCACCTCGACGGCGCGCTCGCCCTCCGGCAGACCCTCCAGCAGCTCGGCCGCGTCGCTGCGCAGGCTGGCCAGGCAGCTCGGCTCCAGCCCGATCACCGGGACGCCGCTGGCGACGTACGGGTACAGCGTGCGGATGCTGCCCGAGATGATCTTCCGGGCCTGGTCGAGCTGCCCGGTGGTGACCCAGGTCAGCGCGCAGCAGGCCCGTTCGGGGATCACCTTGGCCTCGATCCCGGCGGCGGCGAACAGCTCGAGCGCCGCCTGCCCGGTCTCGGAGGCGAAGTGGTCGGTGAACGAGTCGGCCCAGATCCAGACGTCCGGGGTGCCTGCGGGACGGACCCGGGCCGGTTGCGCGAACGAGCGCAGCGTCTTGCTGCTGAACGTCGGCAGGCCGCGCCGCTGGTCGATCCCGGCGACCTTCTTGGCCAGCCGGGCGATCGTCTTGCTGCGCAGCGACAGGTTGGCGAGCGACGCCGGCGCCAGCGACGCCCACCGCGGCAGCCGCCCCAGCGCGTAGTGCGACCGCGGCCGGCGCTTGCCGGCGTACTGGGCGTGCAGGACCTGGGACTTGTACGTCGCCATGTCCACCCCGGTCGGGCAGTCGTGCGCACAGCCCTTGCAGGAGAGGCAGAGGTCGAGGGCGTCGGCCACCGCCGGGTCGTGCAGCGGCAGCTGTCCGGTGACGACGTCCTGGAGGACCCGGGAACGGCCGCGGGTGCTGTCCTTCTCCTCGCGGCTGGCCTGGTACGACGGACACATCACGCCGCCGCCCGCGGTGTTGTCGGCGATGCACTTGCCGACGCCGGTGCAGCGGTGCGCGTCGCCGAAGAGATCGGCCAGCGGGCCCGCGGGGGCACTCGCCAGCCGCAGCCGCGCGTCGAACGGGTCCGGGTCGACCAGGACGCCGGGGTTGAGCAGGTTCGCCGGGTCCAGGGCGTGCTTGACCGCGGCCATCAGCCCGACCGCCTCGGCGGAGTACATCCGGTCCAGCAGCTCCGAGCGGGCCCGGCCGTCGCCGTGCTCGCCGCTCATCGAGCCGCCGTACGAGGCGACCAGGTCGGCGGCCGCCTCGGTGAACCGGCGGAAGACCACGCGGCCGTCGTCCTTCTCGAGCTCGAAGTCAATCCGGGCGTGCACGCAGCCGTCGCCGAAGTGGCCGTACGGCACCGTGCTCAGGCCGTGGTCGTCGAGCAGCGTCTCGAAGTCGCGCAGGTAGTCGCCGAGTCGCGCAGGCGGGACCGCGGCGTCCTCCCAGCCGGCGTGCGCCGGACGGCTCAGCGTCCGGGCGGCCAGCCCGGCGCCGTCCTCGCGGATCCGCCAGAGCGCCGCCTGCTCGGCGACGTCGGTGACGACCCGGGACGGCGCGCCGACCTTGGCGGCGACCAGCGCGGCTGCCGCCTCGACCTGGCCGAGCGTGTCGCCGGTGACCTCGACGAACAGCCACCCGCGGCCGTCCGGGAGCTCCGGCGCGTTCGGGACCAGGTCCGAGATCCGGTGGTCCAGGCCCTCGCACGCGGTCAGCTCGCCGTCGATCTCCGCACCGGCGTCCAGCACCGCCGGGACCGCGTCGGCGGCGGCCGCCATCGAGGGGAAGCCGAGCAGCGCCAGCGCCCGGTACGGCGCGTCCGGGACCAGCCGGACGGTCGCCTCCAGGACCACGCCGAGAGTGCCCTCGCTGCCGACCAGGAACCGGTCGAAGTTGCGGTCGTTCTCGGGCAGCAGGTGCTCGAGCGAGTACCCGGAGACCTGCCGGCCGAAGCGGCCGAACTCGGTACGGATCAGGCCGAGGTTGGCGTCGACCAGCGCGGTGACGTCGCTGAGCAACCGCGAGGTGGACCGCGGCTCGGCGACCGGGAACCCGCGCAGGCCGCGCTCCTCCTCGACCGAGAAACCGGGTTGGTGCAGGGCGCCTCGCGGTCCGACGACCTCGCCGTCGGAGAGCGCCACCTTCAGCGAGACCACGTTGTCGGCAGTCCGGCCGTAGCCCAGCGCACGGGAGCCGCAGGCGTTGTTGCCGATCATCCCGCCGAGGGTGCAGCGGGTGTGCGTCGACGGGTCCGGCCCGAACCGCAGCCCGTGCGGGGCGGCGAACCGCTGCAGCGCCGCGTGCACGATCCCCGGCTGGACGGTCGCGGTGCGCGCCTCCGGGTCGATCCGGAGGAGCTTGTTGAGGTGCCGGGTGGTGTCGACCACGATGCCGGGACCGATCGCGTTGCCGGCGATCGAAGTGCCGGCGCCGCGCATCGTCACGCTGCCCTCGAACTCGCGGGCGATCGCGAGCGCGGCGAGCACGTCGTCGGCGTCGCGCGGGTAGGTGACCACCTGCGGCGGGATCCGGTAGATCGAGGCGTCGCTGGCGTACAGCGACCGGGCCAGTGCCGAGGCGTCGATCTCCAGGCCGGCCTGGCCCAGCGCCGCGACGCACCCGGCGGCGGTCGGGTCGGGCGTGCTCGCAGCGGTCACCAGAGCTCCAACGATCGCTCCAGGATGCCGGCGGCGTCCTCCGCGGTGACCTCGCGCGGCGCGGTCGCGAGCAGCCGCTGCTGCTTCATCGCGCCCTCGACCAGGTCGTCGACGTCGCCCTCGGCGTACCCGACCTCGCCGAGGCCGTTCGGGATCGCGATGTCGCGCATCAGGTCGGCGAGCACCCGCGGCAGCGCGTCCGGGCCGTCGTACCCGTGTCCGGGCGCCAGCAGCGCGGCGGCCCGCAGGTGCCGCTCCGGGCTGGACTCGAAGGTCCACCGGAACGCCTCCGGGGCGGTCAGCGCGACGGCCATGCCGTGCGGCACCATCGCCTCCTCCCCGGGGTAGCCGACCGGCCGGAAGTCCGGACAGCGGTCGTGGACCTGGCCGGCGATCGGGTACGCGTTCGCGTGCGGGATGTGCACGCCGGCGTTGCCGAAGCCGAGGCCGGCCATCGTCGCGGCCAGGGCCATCTGCTCGCGCGCGGCCGGGTCGTCGCCGTGCTGGACGGCGCGCCGGAACGACGTCGCCAGCAGGGTCATCGCGTTCTCCGACCAGACGTCCGAGATCGGGTTCGAGCCGCAGTACGGAACCCGCTGCTCGGGCGCCTTCCGGTCGTACGACGTGAAGGTGCGAGCGGTGTAGGACTCCAGCGCGTGGCAGAGGATGTCCATCCCGGCGGCCGCCGTCACCCCGGCCGGCTGGGACATCGTCAGCGCCGGGTCCACGACGGCCAGCGTCGGCCGGAGCCGGGCGTGGCTGATCCCGGTCTTCACCTTCAGGGCCAGCACGTCGAGCACGCAGATCGTGGTCGACTCTGCTCCGGTCCCGGTCGTCGTCGGGACGGCCACCAGCGGCTTGAGCGCGCGCTGCGGGGCACGAGCCTTCCCGACCGGGGCGTTGATGTAGTCCATCAGCTCGCCGTCGTTGGTGGTCATCAGGTTGACCGCCTTGGCGGTGTCGATCGTCGAACCGCCGCCGACCGCGACGTAGGCGTCCCACGGGCCGGTCTCCCGGGCGAAGGCGATCGCGGCCTCGAAGCTCTCGTCGGTCGGCTCGACGCGGACGGCGTCGAAGACCCGGGCCTCGATCCCGAACTGCGCCATCTGCTCGGCGACCCGTTGCGGGTGGCCGGTGGCGGCCACGCCCGGGTCCGTGAGGACCAGGACCCGGCTGACGTCGTACTGGCTGAGGTCGAAGCCGATCTCGTCGGAGGCGCCCGCCCCGAACTTCAGCCCGGGGGCGCCGTAGGTGAAGACGGTCTCGCTTCCGGACGCGTGGCTCATGGCGCAGACGCTAACGCGAAACGGACCACCTCGGTCACCTCCACCACACCAGACGAGACGTCGGCGAGCGGGATCCACTGGACGTCGTCGGTCGTCCCGCCGATCTCGAGGACCGCCGGCTCGGCGTCAGCGGGGACCTCGGCCAGGAAGACCAGGTTCACCGCGTGGAAGTCCTCGTGCCGGCCGTTGGGGGCGGTTCCGGTCAGGTGCAGGTCGTGCACGCCGACCAGCTCGCCGACCTCCGCGACCAGGCCGGTCTCCTCGAGCAGCTCGCGGGCCAGGGCCGCCGCCGGCCGCTCGCCGTGGTCGACGCCGCCGCCCGGAAGCGTCCACTGCCCGGCCTCGACGGCGTACCGGCTGAGCCTGGTCAGCAGGACCTCGTCGCCGCGGCGGACCAGGGCCTTGGCCGCCAGCCGCTGGACCCGGGTAGCCTCGTGCTCCTCGATCGCGGCCCGGACCCAGGCCGCCACCGGCCACGAACCGTCCAGGACCGCCGCCACCGGAACCCAGCGGGCATCGACCGTCGAGCCGTCCTCCTCGATCACGCGCGGCTCGGGCGCGTCGACCGGGGCCCAGCCCTCGAAGACCATCCGGACCGAGTGCATGTCCAGCGGAGAGTCGTCCCCGCTGCCGTCCGGCGTCGACGCGTACCGGCGCGCCGAGTCGATCCAGGCGCGATCGCCCACCTCGACGTCCAGGCCGGTCTCCTCGTGCACCTCGCGGACCACCGCGTCGCGCGGATCCTCGCCGAAGTCGATGCCGCCGCCGGGAAGCGTCCACTGCTCGCCGGGCACCAGGTACGGCGCCAGCCGGGAGAGCAGGATCTGGTCGTCGCGCAGGATCACGGCGTACGCCGCGACCCGCTGACGGCGAGGTGGGTCGGGCAGGTCGGACACGTGCTGACTCTACGCAGCCCCGGAACCGGGACCCCAGGTCGGCCGGATCGCGCTGCCCGGCAGCTCCTCGTACGGCGCCGCCTCGGCCCGGGTGGGCGCCTGCCCGCCCAGGTGGGCCGGGTACCAGATCGCGTGCTCCCCCGGCCGCGGCCGGTGCTCGGGACGGGACTGCAGCTCCTCCAGCATGCCGGTCAGGGTGTGCCCGAGGGCCCGGGTCTCCTCGACCAGGTCGGCACCGGGCGGGATCGTCCGCGGCGCTCCGAGGGCGACGTCGACGCGACGCCCCCGGGTGAGGTCGAACGTCGACTCCGGGATCCCGACCGAGTAGATCCGCTGCGAACCCCAGACCGCGACCGGCACCAGCGGCGCCCCGGTCTCGCGGGCCAGCGCCACGGCACCGCGCATCAGCGACCGCACCGTGTAGGACCAGCTGATCCCCGCCTCCGGGAAGACCCCGACCGCCTCGCCTGCGCGGAGCAGGCCGCGGGCGCGCAGGTACGCCGCAGCAGGCACGCCGCGATCGACCGGGACATGGCCCATCCGGTCCAGTACCCAGGCCAGCGGACCCGGCTTCCAGGCGTCGTACCGGGTCAGGAAGCGGACGTAGCGGCCGCGCTCGACGGCCGCCCGCTCGATCATCACGAAGTCCAGGAAGGAGACGTGGTTGGCGGCCAGCACCACCGGACCGGAGGCGGGCAGGTTCTCCAGCCCGTGCGGATGCACCCGGACGTCGAGGGCGCGCAGGGCTAGCCGGCCGAGGCCGTTGACGCCACGGTAGACCCGGTCCATGCCTGAGATTCGACACCAGTGCCGCGTCGGATGCCAGCAGCCGCGTCTGGCGGCGCTCAGGAGAAGGGCGGGCGGTGGTCCAGCTTCACGCTGCGCCGCCCCGCCCAGCGCCAGACCCGTGCCGACCGGTCCCGGTCCTCGTCGGTGACCAGGTTCCCCATCCAGCGCAGTGCCAGCGTCATCATCCAGTCCGAGCGCATCCCGATCGGGCCGAGGGCGCGCAGCGCCTGCGGCACCGTGACGATGCCGGCCAGCCGACGGGCGATCGAGAACGCCTCGCCGTAGTGCTCGCGGAGCAGCTCCGGCCACACCACCGAGAGGTCCGCATCCGGCGTCGCGGTGAGGACGTCGACGATCAGCCGGCCGGTCTCCAGGCCGTAGTCGATGCCCTCGCCGTTCAGCGGGTTGACGCAGGCCGCGGCATCGCCGATCAGCGCCCAGTTGGGCCCGGCGACGTTCGAGACCGCTCCGCCCATCGGCAGCAGCGCCGAGGTCGGCATCCGGATGTCCCCGTCGAGCTGGAAGTCCTCGCGGCGCAGCTCGGCGTAGTGCCGCATCAGCGGGCGCAGGGCGACCTCGGCCGGGCGCTTGGCGGTGGCCAGCGTGCCGACGCCGAGGTTCACCGACCCGTCGCCGAGCGGGAAGATCCAGCCGTAGCCGGAGAGGATCTCGTTCTTCTCACCGCGCAGCTCCAGGTGCGAGCTGATCCACGGGTCGTCCGACATCCCGGAGTCGATGTAGGAGCGGCCGGCGACGCCGTACACGGTGTCGCGGTGCCACTCCCGCCCGAGCACCTTGCCGAGGCCGGACCGGACCCCGTCGGCGACGATCAGCCGCTGGCACTCGATCTCGAAGGTCTCGCCGCGCTTCCCGTCGGCCGCGTACTCGAAGACCACGGCGGCGACCCGGCTGCCGGCCTTCCGGACGTCGACCGCGCGCGCCCCGTCGAGGGCTGCCGCACCGGCCTTGATCGCGGTGGTGCGCAGGTGGTCGTCGAGCTCGGTCCGCGCCACCGCCGACCCGTACGACGGCAGCCCGGTGCCGTTCTTGCCGGGGCCCGGCCAGGGCAGCAGCAGCGTCTGCCCGAAGCCGTGCGCGCGCAGGCCCTGGTTCACGGTGTGCGCCCGGATCCAGTCCTCCAGCCCGAGGCGGGCCAGCTCGCCGATCGCCCGCGGGGTCAGCCCGTCGCCGCAGGTCTTGTCCCGGGGGAAGACTGCGGCGTCCACCAGCACGGTGTCGAGACCCGCCCTCGCAGCCCAGGCCGCGGCCGCGGAGCCGGCCGGGCCGGCGCCGACGACGAGCACATCGGTGCGGGTAGGAGGAGTCGTGGTCACCGGACCATTCTCCCAGTCGGACGGCTGCGCCGCGAACCCGGTCCGCCTCGGTAGCGTGTGCGCATGGCCGACGTCACCGCTGCTTCGTTCCGACACACGCTGCGCGTCCTGTGCGCGGCTCTGATCTCCGCCCAGGTCATCGTGCTGCTGGCGGTGAGCATGACCCTGGATTCGACCCGCTTCGACGAGCCGCCGTTGTGGGCGCTCGGCGTCGTGCTCGCGGTCGGCGCGGTCGCCGCCGTCCTGATCGGCCCGGTCGGCTACAAGCTCCCGGCGCTGGAGCCGGCCCTGTCCGCCGAGGAATCCGCCCGGACGGTGATCGGCGCGGTGCAGAGCTCGACCCTCCTGCGCTTCACCCTGGCCGAGGCGGTCGCGCTGGTCGGGATCGCGCTCGCGTTCGTGGTGGATGCCGGCGGTGGCGTGGTCTGCCTGGTCGGGGTCGCGATCGCGATCACCCTGGACGTCCTGCACGTGTGGCCGAGCGACCGCACCCTGGCCCGGATGCGGGAGGCGCTCGAGCGCGGGGGCGCGCAGTCCCGCCTCGACGAGGTGATGGACACGCCGCCGACGAGCGGTACCCCGACCGGCTGACTCAGCGCGGTGCGGTCAGCAGGAAGCCGCACGCCCGCAGCAGGTCGTCCTCGGTGAAGCCCGAGCCGGAGAACCAGGCCGGCGCGGTGATCCCGGCGCGGCGCAGCAGGTCGCGGGTCGGCACGTCCTCGGGCGGTGCGCCGGCCGCGACCAGCACGCCGTCCTCGACCGCGGACCGGACCTGCTCGTGCAGCGCGCCCTCGCCGGCCGCCAGGTGCACGGTGACCCGGCCGTCGGTGCGCAGCAGCACGCCCAGCGAGCCCGACGCGCAGGCGACCACGCCCAGGATCGGGACCGGGGGGCACCAGGGCGCGACCTCGGCGTCGGGGTGGTCGGCGAGTGCATCAACCGCTGACCGGAGGGACTCCCCCACGGCGTCCGGCCCGTCCTGGGCCAGGCCGCGGGCGACCGCGTCCGCGAGGTCGGTGCGCCAGTCGTTACTCATGGGGTGATCCTGCCGTACTCACGCGAAGGCCCCGCCCCACCTCGCGGTGGAACGGGGCCTTCGGCTCAGACTTGCTCGACCTCAGTTCTGGTAGGAACCGAAGTCGAAGTCGTCCAGGGCAACCGTCTGGTTCGGCGTACCGAAGTCGTAGCTGCCGTAGGAGTCGTAGCCGGTGACGGAGTACGCCGCCGCGCGGGCCTCCTCGGTGGGCTCCACCCGGATGTTGCGGTACCGCTCGAGGCCGGTACCCGCCGGGATCAGCTTGCCGATGATCACGTTCTCCTTCAGGCCGCGCAGCGAGTCGGACTTGCCGTTGATCGCCGCGTCGGTGAGCACCCGGGTGGTCTCCTGGAAGGAGGCCGCCGAGAGCCACGACTCGGTCGCGAGCGAGGCCTTGGTGATGCCCATCAGCTCCGCACGACCCGAGGCCGGCTTGCCGCCCTCGGTGACCACGCGACGGTTCTCCTCCTCGTACCGGACCCGGTCGACCAGGTCGGACGGGAGCAGCTTGGTGTCGCCGGACTCGATCACGGTCACCCGGCGCAGCATCTGCCGGACGATGATCTCGATGTGCTTGTCGTGGATCGACACGCCCTGGCTGCGGTACACCTGCTGGACCTCGGCCACCAGGTGCTCCTGGCACTTGCGGACACCCAGGATGCGCAGGACCTCCTTCGGGTCCGGCGTGCCCTGGATCAGCTGCTGGCCGACCTCCACGTGGTCGCCGTCGGCGACCTGGAGGCGGGACCGCTTGCTGACCGGGTACTCGACCGGGTCCGAGCCGTCGTCGGGGGTGACGATCAGCTTGCGAGCCTTGTCGGTGTCCTCGATCTCGAGACGCCCGGAGGCCTCCGAGATCGGGGCCCGGCCCTTGGGCTGGCGCGCCTCGAACAGCTCGACGACGCGAGGCAGACCCTGCGTGATGTCGTCGGCCGACGCCACACCACCGGTGTGGAAGGTACGCATGGTCAGCTGCGTGCCGGGCTCACCGATGGACTGGGCGGCGATGATGCCGACCGCCTCACCGATGTCGACCAGCTTGCCGGTGGCCAGCGAACGGCCGTAGCACTTGGCGCAGGTGCCGGTCTTGGCGTCGCAGGTCAGGACCGAGCGGACCTTGACCTCCGCGATGCCGGCCGCGACGAGGGCGTCGATCTGGACGTCGCCCAGGTCACCGCCGGCCTCGACGATGACCTCGCCCGACTCCGAGACGATGTCGACGGCCGCGTTCCGGGCGTACGCCGAGGTCTCGGCGTTGAGGTCCTTGGTGACCACGCCGTCCTCACCGCGGACCCCGATGACCTTCGGCATGCCGCGCTCGGTGCCGCAGTCGTCCTCACGGATGATGACGTCCTGCGACACGTCGACGAGACGACGGGTCAGGTAGCCCGAGTCCGCCGTACGCAGCGCGGTGTCGGCCAGACCCTTGCGAGCACCGTGGGTGGAGATGAAGTACTCCAGGACCGAGAGGCCCTCACGGAAGTTCGACTTGATCGGCCGCGGGATGATGTCACCCTTCGGGTTGGCCACCAGACCACGCATGGCCGCGATCTGCCGGACCTGCATCCAGTTACCACGAGCACCCGAGTTCACCATCATGAAGATCGGGTTGTCCTGGTCGAAGTTCTTCTGCATCGCCTTGGCGACCACGTTGGACGCGTCGGTCCAGATCTCGATGAGCTCCTGACGGCGCTCGTCGTCGGTGATCAGACCACGCTCGAACTGCTTCTGGACCTTGGCGGCACTCTCCTCGTACTTCTCGAGGATCTGCCCCTTGTCCTTCGGCGAGACGACGTCCTCGATGGAGACCGTCACACCGGAGCGGGTCGCCCAGGTGAAGCCGGTGTCCTTGAGGGCGTCCAGCGAGTTCGCCACCTCGACCTTGGTGTAGCGCTCGGCGAGGTCGTTGACGATCCGGCCCAGCTCGTTCTTGCCGACCTGGTACTCGATGTACTCGTAGTTGTTCGGGAGCGCCTCGTTGAAGAGCGCCCGACCCAGGGTGGTGTCGAGGATGAGCGGGTCGCCCTCGGTCCAGCCCTCGGGGACGGTGGTCCCCTCGGGCGGCACGGCGACACCGGTCAGCCGGATCTTGATCTTCGACTGCAGCGTGATCTCGCCCTTGTCGAAGGCCATCACGGCCTCGGCCGAGGACGCGAACGCACGACCCTCACCCGGCTGGCCGTCGCGGCCCAGGGTCAGGAAGTAGATGCCGATGATCATGTCCTGGGTCGGCATGGTCACGGGGCGACCGTCCGACGGCTTCAGGATGTTGTTCGTCGACAGCATCAGGATCCGGGCCTCGGCCTGCGCCTCCGCGGAGAGCGGCAGGTGCACGGCCATCTGGTCACCGTCGAAGTCGGCGTTGAACGCCGAGCAGACGAGCGGGTGGATCTGGATGGCCTTGCCCTCGATCAGCTGCGGCTCGAAGGCCTGGATGCCGAGACGGTGCAGCGTGGGCGCACGGTTCAGGAGAACCGGGTGCTCCGCGATGACCTCTTCCAGCACGTCCCAGACCTCGGGGCGCACCGCGCGCTCGACCATCCGCTTGGCGGACTTGATGTTCTGCGCGTGCGACAGGTCGACCAGGCGCTTCATCACGAACGGCTTGAACAGCTCGATCGCCATGTACTTCGGCAGACCGCACTGGTGCAGCTTGAGCTGCGGGCCGACGACGATGACCGAACGGCCCGAGTAGTCGACGCGCTTGCCGAGCAGGTTCTGACGGAAACGACCCTGCTTGCCCTTGAGCATGTCGGAGAGCGACTTCAGCGGCCGGTTGCCCGGGCCGGTGACCGGACGACCACGACGGCCGTTGTCGAACAGCGAGTCGACGGCCTCCTGGAGCATCCGCTTCTCGTTGTTGACGATGATCTCGGGGGCGCCCAGGTCGAGCAGGCGCTTGAGCCGGTTGTTCCGGTTGATCACCCGGCGGTACAGGTCGTTGAGGTCGGAGGTCGCGAAGCGGCCACCGTCCAGCTGCACCATCGGACGCAGGTCCGGCGGGATGACCGGGACGGCGTCCAGGACCATGCCCATCGGGCTGTTGCCGGTCTTGCGGAACGCGTCCACGACCTTGAGGCGCTTGAGCGCGCGGACCTTGCGCTGGCCCTTGCCGGTGGCGATGGTCTCGCGCAGGCTCTCGACCTCGTCGTCGATCGAGAAGGTCTCCAGGCGCTTCTGGATCGCCGTGGCGCCCATGTAGCCCTCGAAGTACTTGCCGAACCAGTTCTTCATCTCGCGGTACAGGAGCTCGTCGCCCATCAGGTCCTGGACCTTGAGGGACTTGAACGTGCTCCAGACCTCCTCGAGACGGTCCAGCTCGCGCTGGGCCCGGTCGCGGACCTGCTTCATCTCGCGCTCGGCGCCGTCCTTGACCTTGCGCCGGGCGTCGGCCTTGGCACCCTCGGCCTCGAGCACGGTCAGGTCGGCCTCGAGCTTCTTGGCGCGGTCGTCGAGGGCCACGTCGCGGCGGCTCTCGATGCTCTTGCGCTGCAGGCCGATCTTGCCCTCGAGCTCGGTGAGGTCCTTGTGACGGGCGTCCTCGTCGACCTTGGTGATCATGTACGCCGCGAAGTAGATGACCTTCTCCAGGTCCTTCGGGGCGAGGTCGAGCAGGTAGCCGAGCCGGCTCGGCACACCCTTGAAGTACCAGATGTGGGTGACCGGGGCGGCGAGCTCGATGTGGCCCATCCGCTCACGGCGGACCTTCGAGCGGGTCACCTCGACGCCGCAGCGCTCGCAGATGATGCCCTTGAAGCGCACCCGCTTGTACTTGCCGCAGTAGCACTCCCAGTCCCGGGTGGGACCGAAGATCTTCTCGCAGAAGAGACCGTCGCGCTCAGGCTTGAGCGTGCGGTAGTTGATGGTTTCCGGCTTCTTGACCTCGCCGTGGCTCCAGCCGCGGATGTCCTCCGCGGTGGCCAGGCCGATCTTGAGCTGGTCGAAGAAATTCACGTCGAGCACGGTGGCTGTCGTCCTTCGTTAGTTCTGAAATCTGGTGATCGGGTGACTGGGGGTGCGGTGCTCCCCGGCGGGGAGCACCGCGACGCCTCAGACTTCTTCGACGGAGCTGGGCTCGCGACGAGACAGGTCGATGCCGAGCTCCTCGGCGGCACGGAAGACGTCCTCCTCCGCGTCGCGCATCTCGATCGCGGAGCCGTCCTGGGACAGCACCTCGACGTTGAGGCAGAGCGACTGCATCTCCTTGATGAGAACCTTGAACGACTCCGGGATGCCCGAGTCGGGGATGTTCTCACCCTTCACGATCGCCTCGTAGACCTTGACGCGACCGGGCACGTCGTCGGACTTGATCGTCAGCAGCTCCTGCAGGGCGTAGGCGGCGCCGTACGCCTCCATCGCCCAGACCTCCATCTCGCCGAACCGCTGGCCGCCGAACTGGGCCTTACCACCCAGGGGCTGCTGCGTGATCATCGAGTACGGACCGGTCGAACGCGCGTGGATCTTGTCGTCGACCAGGTGGTGGAGCTTGAGGATGTACATGTAGCCGACCGAGACCGGGTCCGGGAACGGCTCGCCGGAGCGGCCGTCGAACAGGTTGGCCTTTCCGTTCGCGCCGACCAGGCGGACACCGTCACGGGTGGGCAGCGTCGAGCCGAGCAGGCCGACGATCTCGTCCTCGCGGGCACCGTCGAACACCGGGGTGGCGACGTTGGTGTTCGGCTCGGCCGAGTCCGCGTGGATCTTGATCAGGCGCTGCTTCCAGTCCTCGTCGTCGCCCTCGACCTGCCAGCCGGTCTTGGCCAGCCAGCCGAGGTGGATCTCGAGGATCTGGCCGATGTTCATCCGGCCCGGCACACCGAGCGGGTTGAGCACGACGTCGACCGGGGTCCCGTCCTCGAGGAACGGCATGTCCTCGACCGGCAGGATCTTGGAGATGACGCCCTTGTTGCCGTGACGACCCGCGAGCTTGTCACCGACCGAGATCTTGCGCTTCTGGGCGACGTACACGCGGACCAGCTGGTTGACGCCCGGGGGCAGCTCGTCGCCGTCCTCGCGCGAGAACTCGCGGACGCCGATGACCGTGCCGGACTCGCCGTGCGGGACCTTCATCGAGGTGTCGCGCACCTCGCGGGCCTTCTCACCGAAGATGGCGCGCAGCAGGCGCTCCTCGGGGGTCAGCTCGGTCTCGCCCTTCGGCGTCACCTTGCCGACGAGGATGTCACCGGGGGTGACCTCCGCGCCGACGCGGATGATGCCGCGCTCGTCCAGGTCGGCCAGGAGCTCGTCGCCGACGTTCGGGATGTCCCGGGTGATCTCCTCGGGGCCCAGCTTGGTGTCGCGGGCGTCGACCTCGTGCTCCTCGATGTGGATCGAGGTGAGGACGTCCTCCTGCACCAGGCGCTGGGAGAGGATGATCGCGTCCTCGTAGTTGGACCCGTTCCACGGCATGAAGGCGACGAGCAGGTTGGTGCCCAGCGCCATCTCGCCCTCGTCGGTGCACGGGCCGTCGGCCAGCGGCGACCCGATCTCGACGCGGTCACCCTCGTTGACCAGCGGGCGCTGGTTGATGCAGGTGCCCTGGTTGGAGCGGGTGAACTTGGCCAGCCGGACGGACTTGTTGCCGCCCTCGTCGGTCATGATGATGATCTCGTCGGCCGAGACCTCCTTGACCACACCGGCCACGTCCGAGGTGACCACGTCGCCGGCGTCCACCGCGGCACGGAACTCCATGCCGGTGCCGACCAGCGGCGCGTCGCTCTTGATCAGCGGAACGGCCTGACGCTGCATGTTGGCGCCCATCAGCGCGCGGTTCGCGTCGTCGTGCTCGAGGAACGGGATCAGCGCGGTGGCGATGGAGACCATCTGCCGCGGCGACACGTCCATGTAGTCGACCTCGTCACGCGCGATGTCGACGGTCTCGCCGCCACGGGTGCGGACCAGGACCAGGTCGTTGACGAAGTTGCCCTTGTCGTCGAGCTGGGCGTTGGCCTGCGCGATGACCTTCGAGTCCTCCTCGTCGGCCGTCAGGTAGGCGATCTCGTCGGTGACGCGCCCCTTCTTGACCACCCGGTACGGCGTCTCGACGAAGCCGAACGGGTTGATCCGTCCGTACGACGCGAGCGAGCCGATCAGACCGATGTTCGGGCCTTCCGGAGTCTCGATCGGGCACATCCGGCCGTAGTGCGAGGAGTGCACGTCGCGGACGTCCATCTGGGCGCGGTCACGGGAGATACCACCCGGGCCGAGCGCGGAGAGACGGCGCTTGTGGGTCAGACCGGCGATCGGGTTGGTCTGGTCCATGAACTGCGAGAGCTGCGAGGTGCCGAAGAACTCCTTCAGCGCCGCGACCACCGGGCGGATGTTGATCAGGGACTGCGGCGTGATCGCCTCGACGTCCTGCGTCGTCATCCGCTCGCGGACCACCCGCTCCATCCGGGCCAGGCCGGTCCGGAGCTGGTTCTGGATCAGCTCGCCGACGGTGCGCATCCGGCGGTTGCCGAAGTGGTCGATGTCGTCGGGACGGACCACGACGGCCTCGCCGTGGCTGTCCTTGAACTCCTTGCCGGCACCGTCGACCAGGGTCTCCTTGCCGGCGTGCAGCTCGATGATGTAGCGGATCGCCGCGACGACGTCGTCGATGGTCAGCGTCTGCTGGTCGAAGGCCTCGTGGGTGCCGAGCTTCTTGTTGATCTTGTAGCGGCCGACCTTGGCCAGGTCGTAGCGCTTCGGGTTGAAGTAGTAGTTCTTCAGCAGCGTCAGCGCGGCCTCGCGCGTCGGGGGCTCGCCCGGACGCAGCTTGCGGTAGATGTCGAGCAGGGCCTCGTCCGGCGTGGCCGTGTGGTCCTTCTCGAGGGTGAGCTGGATCGACTCGTACTGGCTGAACTCGGCCATCACGGCCTCGTAGTCGTACGGCGCGCCGACGTAGCCCTCTTCGTCGGCGAGAGCCTGGAAGGCCTTCAGCAGCACGGTGACGTTCTGCTTGCGCTTCCGGTCGAGGCGGACGCCGACCATGTCGCGCTTGTCGATCTCGAACTCGAGCCAGGCGCCCCGCGACGGGATCACCTTCGCGGTGAAGATGTCCTTGTCGGACGTCTTGTCGGCGGTGCGCTCGAAGTACACGCCCGGCGAGCGGACCAGCTGGGAGACGACGACGCGCTCGGTGCCGTTGATGATGAAGGTGCCCTTGCGGGTCATCATCGGGAAGTCGCCCATGAAGACGGTCTGACCCTTGATCTCACCGGTCTCGCCGTTGGTGAACTCGGCGGAGACGTAGAGCGGCCGGGAGTAGGTGAAGTCCTTGTCCTTGCACTCCTCCTCGGTGTACTTCGGGTCGAGGAAGACCGGGTTCTCGAACGAGAGCGACATCGTCTCGGAGAAGTCCTCGATCGGCGAGATCTCTTCGAAGATCTCGTGCAGACCCGACTTCGTGGAGAGCTCCTCGCCGGCGGCGTTCGCCTCGGCGACGCGTGCCTGCCACTTCTCGTCGCCGATCAGCCAGTCGAAGCTGTCGGTCTGAAGTGCCAGAAGCTGCGGAACCTCGAGGGGTTCAGAGATCTTGGCGAAGGAGATCCGGCTCGGAGCCAGAGGATTGGTGCGGTGCTGTGCGTTCTTGCTGGAGCTGCGCGGGGCGGCCAAGAGTGGTCCTTCCGAGGCACATGTGTGACGGCGTCAGCCAACCACAAACCGGCCACCGGACAGGCGGGAGTGCATTTGAGAGCAGACGCAAAGATGAACAATACCCGACGGGCATGCAGAAACACAACAACGAAATCGCCGGGTCAAATCCCTCAGCGGCTGTTGATGCCGCTCAGCATGAACTGCTCCAGGCCCCAGGTCAAGCACAATCGCCAAGACAGGGGTTTCTAGTAGCCGGCGCCGATCGGGGCGAGCTTGTCGATCAGCCAGCGATCGCCGCGGTGCACCATCGTGGCGATCACCCGGTTCGCGAGACTGCGGGTGACCTTGCCGTCCTGCGTCCACGTCTGGTTCACGAAGGCCAGCACCCGGACCCGGTCGCGGTCCGCGTCGACCACGCCGGTGGTGAGCACGGTGGCCACCACGACGGTCTTGGACTTCTCGGCACCGCCGGGATCCTGCGGGGTGCCGGCGATCAGGCCGTTGAAGTTCTTGGTGTAGATCTTCTTGTACGACGGCGTCAGGTACTTCGCCGCCCGGTCCCGGTCGGCCTCCAGGCGCCGGTAGTCGTAGGAGAGCACGTCCGGCATCCCCCGCGCCGCGGCCGCGGACGCCTGCGGCCCGGAGCGGGCCTCCTCGCCCCGGTGCTGGAGCTTCACGCCGACGACGGTCGCCAGGACCAGGGACGCGACCGCGAGCACCGCGAGGATCCCCAGGCCGAGGTTGCTGGCCAGGACGCGGCGGGCGGCGGGCAGCCGTGCTGCGGGCGTCTCGACGGGCTCGGCGTCCGGGGTCTCGGGCGTCTCGACGGGCTCGACGTCCGGGGTCTCGGGCGTCTCGGGCGTCTCGACGGGCTCGACGTCCGGGGTCTTGGGCGTCTCGACAGGCTCGACGTCCGACAGCTCCGCGTCGTACGCCGCGCGCTTCTCCGGATCCATCAGGACCTCGGCGGCCTCGTTGAACAGCCGGAACTGGGAGGCACCGGTGCCGGGCTCGAACTTGTCGGTGGCGGCGCGCCAGGCTGCCTTGATCTGCTCGGGGGTCGCGTCCCGCTCGACGCCGAGGATGTCGTACCAGGAGGGGCCGGCCATCTCAGCTCCCCTCAGGGTTGTCGTCGGGGTCGTCGAAGTTGTCGACCAGCCAGTCGCCGTCGACCTTGCGCAGCTCGACCGTCCAGCGGTAGGCGGTCGCCTCCGGCTGGCCGGTCGTCGGCGTCTTGACCTTGTCGTGCACCACCAGCACGGTCGCGCTGTCGGCGTCCTCGGTCACGATCCCGGTCGCCCGGACGAACCCCTGGGTGGTGAACTTCTCCTTCGCGTAGGCGGCCACCAGCAGCGGCTCGACCTTGACGAAGTCGGTGCGGTACTTGGTGGTGAGCAGCTCACCGACGCGCTTGACGTAGCCGCTGATGTCGGCCGAGTCGAGGTTGTCCATCCGGAGCGCGTACTGCTCGGCGACCGCCTTGACCTTGCTCGCGTCCTCGGCGTCGGGCACGTAGGCGCCGGAGTTGGAGAACGACAGCGGCTCGTCGGTCAGGTGGCTGTGCCGGTAGATCGCGACGCCGCTGAGGACCGATCCGACGACCAGGACCACGAGGAGTCCGAGCGCGACGAATCCGCGGGTTCTGCTGGGTGCAGCTGGGCTCAAGGGATCACATCACCGGCTGGAACAAGAGGTACTGCAAGGCGTCCTCCCTGGACATCGGCGTGGCGCCGGCGGCGCTGCGCTGGGCGGCAGCCTGGTCGGACCAGGTCGCCTTGCCCGCATCCAGATCGTACGTCGCTACCGGTGAGGGGTACGACGCTCCCGTGCGCGGCGCGTTCTGGGCACCGCGGGCGTTGGTCTTCTTGGCCGGCTCGGTGCACTTCGCGTCCTCGTCCATCGGCTTGTCGCCGGTCTGCAGCGGGTTGCGACGCTCGTTGACGTCGTACCCCTTGGCGCAGATCGCCGGGAACTGGTTGAGCACCAGGCCGAAGCGGGCGTTGTAGCCCTCGGAGTTCTTCGCCGCGACGGTGAAGCCGCCGGCGACCATGTACGGGTAGAGCACCAGGATCTGGCGGATGCCCGGCAGGTGCTTGACGATGATGTCGCCGGTGGTGACCAGGTTGTTGATCAGGCTGCCGAGGTCGACCTGGTTCTGCTCCAGGAACGTGCGCAGCTCGACCGCCGTCGCCGACCCGTTGTCGATCAGGCGCCGCAGCGACTCGTCGTTGTCAGCCAGGACCGTGCTGAACAGCGACAGGTCGCGGGAGAAGTTCCGGATCGCCGAGCCCTTGTCCGCCTGGGTCCGGAGCACCGTGCTGCCGTCGCGGATCAGCGCCGTGGTGACGTCGAAGTTGTCGTTGGCGGTCTGGATGAACGAGTTCGAGGTGTCGATGATCTGCGCCAGGCTCTCGCCCGTCCCCTGGAAGGCCGCGCCGAGCTCGGAGACCACCGAGCGGAGCTGGTCCTGCGGGACCGAGGTGACCAGCCGGTCCAGGTTGGTCAGGATCTCCGTGGTCGAGACCGGCACCTCGGTGTTGGCCGGCTGGATGACCGAGCCGTCCTTGAGGTACGGGCCGTTGTCGACCTGGGGCTGGAGCTCGACGTACTGCTCGCCGACCGCGGACTTGTTGCCGACCAGCGCCAGGGTGTCGACGGGGATCTTGTCCTCGCCCTTCTCGATCGAGAGCACCACGTTGACGCCGTCGTCGATCAGCTTCATGTCCGAGACCTGACCGATGCCGACGCCGCGGTAGGTGACCTCGGCGCCGGTGAAGATCCCGCCCGACTCCGCGAAGTGCGCGTTCACGGTGTACGACGAGTCGTAGACCAGCCGGTCCAGCTTGGCGTAGCGGGCGCCGACGTACGAGACCCCGACCAGGGTGATGAACACGAAGGCCAGCAGCTGCTTCTTGGTCCGCGAGGTGATCACTTCGTCGCCACCCCCTGGAGCAGCAGGGTGCCGAGCCCCGGGTCGTAGCCGGTACCGGCGAGCAGGAACGGGTCGGTCGGCAGGTTCGGGTCGTACGCCGCCCCGGTCGCGGTCCGGCCGAGAGCCCCGGTGAGGCCGCGGATCAGGTTGTCGAGCATCGTCCCGCCGGTCACCGGGGGCTTGCTCGAGAGACCCGGGACGCCGCCGATGCCGGGCACCGGCTGACCGCCGCCGCCGTTGCCGAGCGAACCCTTGCAGAGCGCCGGGATCAGCTTGCAGACCTGCTGGAGCTGGGTTCCCGAGAGCAGGTTCTTCACCGAGGTGCAGAGCTTGCCGTCGGGCTTCTTGCCGCAGTTCCCGAGCAGCTCGGCGACGCTGACGCCGGGGGCCAGGCCGGGGACGTTCGGCAGGTTGAACAGATCCAGGGAGAGGTTGATCGAGAGGTTCGTGAAGTCGCCCATGTGCAGGTTGCGGGCAACCTCCGGGTCACGTCCGACGGCCTCGTCGATGAACGGGTAGGTCAGCGCCACCTGCAGAGACTTCGGGAAGGACTCGCCCGCCTTGCCGAGGGCGGTGAGCACCGGGGCCAGGTTGTTGAGCGCGTCGATCGTGGACTCCTTGGAGGCCTTGATCACGTCCACCCCGACCGAGCTCAGGTTCGAGAGCGCCTTGAGCATCTTCACCAGGTCGGCCCGCTGGCCGTTCACCGAGGAGAGCGCGGCCGGCAGGTCGTCGAGGGCGTCCTTGATGGTGCCGTCCTGGCGGCGCAGCTCCAGCGAGAGGCGGTTGAGGTTCTCCAGCGCGGTGACGATGGAGACCTTGTTCGCGTCCAGCTGGCCCATGAAGTCGGAGACCTGGGTGATGATCGAGCGGACCGACTGCTCGCGTCCCTCGAAGGCCTGGTTCAGCTCCTCGGAGATGGTCTTGAGCTGTCCGACGCCGCCGCCGTTCAGGACCAGGGCGAGGGCGCCGAAGACCTCCTCGATCTCCGGGTTGCGGCCGGAGTCCTCGAGGCCGATGGTGTCGCCGTTGCGCAGCTGACCCTCGGGCGTGCTCGGCTTGCTCAGCGAGACGAACTTCTCGCCGAGGAGGCTGGTCTGCCGGATCTCGGCCCGGGTGTTGGCGGGCAGGTCGGTGTTCTTGGGCAGCGCGACGGTGACGTCGGCGATGTAGCCCTTGAGCTCGATCTTGGTCACCTTGCCGACGGTGACGTCGTCGACCTTGACGGTCGACTGCGGGACCAGGTCCAGCACGTCGCGGAAGAGGATCTTGACCTTGATCGGGTCGTTCCCGACGTCCGCGCCACCGGGGAGCTGGACGTCGTAGATCGAGCAGCTGCTCAGCGCCAGCGCACCGACGAGGCCGGCGACGAGCGACATCACACGAGTGCGCCTCATCGGGTCACCTCCAGCAGTCCGCCCATGGACGGGTCGACATCGGTGCCGGTCCAGACCCGGCCCTGGTCGTCGGTCTTGAAGGCCGGGGCCCGGCCGAGGCCGAGGACGCCGAGGATCGTGGTCAGCGGGCCGCAGGCATCCGGTGCCAGGGCGCAGAGCACCACGCTCGGCTTCGACAGCAGCTGCGGGACGGACTCCCCGATGTTGGCCCGGGTGTCCAGCGTTCCGGCGGTCTCGTTGTAGGTGAGCGCCAGGTTGTTGAGCGCCGCCGGCGCCACCTTGAGCGACTCCTCGAGCGCGGCCCGGTTCTTCACGAACGTCTTGCTGATCTGGTTCAGGCCCTTGATGTTCGTCGACAGGGCGGCCTTGTTCTCGGCCACGAAGCTCTTCACCTGGGTCAGCGCGACCGACAGGTTCTTCAGCACGTTGGCGAGGTCGTCGCGCTCGTCGGCGAGCAGTCCGGCGCCGGCGGCCAGCGAGTCGTTGAACTTCCGCACCGTGTCGTCGTTGTCGGCCAGCGCCTTGGTGAAGGTCTCGACCTCGTTGATGGTGCCGAAGAGCTCGTCCTTGTTGTTGGCCAGCGTCTTGGTCAGCTTGCTCAGGTTCTTCAGGGTGGCGTTGAACTGGACGCCCTGGCCGCCGAAGTTCTTCGCGGTCGAGTCGAGCAGCCGGGTCAGCGCGCCGGTCCCGGAGGCGTCCGGCTTGTTGGCGCCGTCCGGTCCGAGGGCCTTGGTGAGGTCGTTGATCGAGCCGAAGATCTGGTCGAGCTCGAGCGGCGTCGCGGTCCGGTCCACCCCGAGAGTGGCGTCGTCCTTGAGGACCTCGCCGCCGCGGTAGACCGGGGTCAGCTGCACGAACCGGTCGCCCACGATCGACGGCGAGATGACCGCAGCCTTGACGTCGTTCGGCAGCTTGTACTTGTCGTCGTAGCTGATCTTGACGCGGACCTTGGTCCCCATCGGGGTGACCTCGTCGACCTTGCCGACGGCCACGCCGAGGATCTTCACGTCCGAGCCCTTGTAGAGCGAGACCGTGCGCGGGAAGTCCGCGGTGATCGTCTTGGTGCCACCGCCGGGCAGGATCAGGATCAGCGCCGCGGCGAGCAGCACCACGACCGCCACCACGGCGACGGCGGGGTTGATCGACTTCATCCGGTCCATCACTGACCCACCCCCAGCGCCGGGCCCGGAGGCAGGTTGGAGATCCAGTTGTCGAACCACGGACCCGTACCGAGCGTGTTCGCGAACACCCGGTAGAACGGCGCCAGCAGTCGCAACGAATTGTCCAGGTTGGACTGGTTCTTGCGCAGGACGTTGACCACACCCGTCAGGTTGCTCAGGGCCGGTTTCAGGTCGGCGCGGGTCTGCTGGACCAGGGCGGTCAGCTCGGTGGAGAGCCGGCTGGTGGAGACCAGCAGGGTGTGCACGGCCTCGCGGCGGGCCACGATCGCCCGGAGCAGCACGTCGCCGTCCTTCATCAGGGCGACCACGTCCTGGTTGCGGTCCGCGAGCACGCCCGAGACCTTCCGCAGGTTGACGAGGAGCGAGTTCACCTGGTCGTCACGCGCGGCCACGTTCGCCGACAGCGCGGAGAGGCCCTTGAGGGTGCTCTTCAGCTCCTCGGGAGTGTTCGCGGTGGCCTCGGCCAGCGTGTTCAGCGACTGGGTCAGCTGACCCAGGTCGATCTTCTGGGCCCGCTCGGCGAGACCGGAGAACGCGTCCACGACGTCGTACGCCGAACGGGTGCGCGACTCCGGGATCGTGGAGCCCTCCTTGAGCTGACCGGTCCCGCTCGGCTCCAGGGAGAGGAACATCGAGCCGAGCAGCGTCTTGACCTTGATCTCGGCACCGGTGTCGACGCCGAACTTCGAGTCGGTCTTGATCTTGAAGGTGACCCGGACGTGGTCGTCGACCAGCTCGACGCTGTTCACCTTGCCGACGCGGACGCCGGCGATCCGGACCTCGTCGTTGGGCTTGAGGCCGCTGGAGTCGGTGAACGACGCGTGGTAGGTGTCGCCCCCGCCGATCAGCGGCAGCGAGTCGGCCTTGAAGGCGACCAGGATCATCGCCACCAGCACGAGCAGGCTGAGGGCGCCGATCTTGACCGGATTGCGTTCGCGGAAGGGAGTGCTCATGACAGGTTGCACCGTCCCTTCCCGCCGGGGTACACCTGGTACGGAATCGCGAGCGGGCCGGTCGGCAGGATCACCTTCGCCTTGAACTCGCACATGTAGAAGTTGAAGAACGAGCCGTAGATCGCGGTCCGGCCGATCTTGTTGAGCTTGATCGGCAGGATCTGCAGAGCCCGGTCGACCTCGTCACGACCCTTGTTCAGGTTGGTCGCCACGGTGCGCAGGCCCTCGACGCTCTTCACCAGGCCGGGACGGATCCCGGTGGTGATGTCGGCGGTCTGCTGGGTCAGGGCGGAGATCGAGTCGAGCGAGTTCAGGATCGCGTCCTTGTCCTTGACCAGGCCGCCCAGGAACGAGCGGAACTGGACGATCAGGTTGGAGAGCTCGGCGTCGCGCCCGCCCACGGTCTCGAGGACCGAGTTCAGGTTGTTGATCACGTCGCCGATCAGCTGGTCGCGGTTCGCCAGGGTCTGCGTCACCGAGCCGGTGCTGCGCAGCAGGCCCTCGATGTTGCCGCCCTCGCCCTGGAAGACCTGGATGATCTCGTAGCTGAGCTTGTTGACGTCGGCCGGGCTGAGCGCGGCGAACAGCGGCTTGAAGCCGTTGAACAGGACCGTCAGGTCGAGTGCCGGCTGGGTCTGCTTCAAACCGATCGTCGCGTCGTCGCTCAGCCGCGTGGTGTCGCCGACGCCCTGGGTGACCGAGATGTAGCGCTGGCCGACCAGGTTGCGGTAGCGGATCGTGGCCGTCGAGCTCCGGGTGACCGCGGTGTTCTCACGGACCGTGAAGGTGACCCGGGCGTTGGTCCGGTCGAAGATCTCGACCTTCTTGACGCTGCCGACCTTCACGCCGGCGATCCGGATGTCGTCACCCTTCACCAGGCCGGTGACGTCGGTGAAGATCGCCTTGTACTCGCGGGTCTTCTCGAACGACAGGTTGCCGATCAGGACCACCAGCACGCCGGTGGCCAGCGAGGTGACGACGATGAACGTGATCAGCTTGATCAGGTCGCCGCGGGTGCGCTTGTCGAGCATCTTCATCAGTTGGTCACCCCCGCACCCATGCCGCCGTACAGGAGGACGTTGAGGTTCGCCTCGTCGAGGTTCGGGGCGACCCGCTGAGCGTCACCCCGGCCCAGGTTGTCGACGCCGTCGTTGAAGTTCGGGATGCCGGTGAACGGAACCTTCGGGTGCGGCAGGCCGAGGCAGGCCGGACCGTTGTCGGCGCCGTACACCTGGGTGTCCTTCGGCGTGTAGCCGCGCGGCTGACGCGGCAGCGTGACCAGGTCGATGTGGAAGACGAAGCCGCGGAAGGTGCTCGCCAGCAGCGGCGCCTGCTCCACGAGGCCCTCGAGCAGGCACGGGAACTCCGGCGAGTACCGGTTGAGCAGCTTGAGCTGCGGCTGGCTGATCTGGCCGAGGCGGACGATGTTTTCTCCGTTGTTGTCCAGGAAGGTCTTCGCGGTGTCCGAGAACGCCGAGGTGTCCTTGAAGAACGCGTTCAGCTTGGCCTGCCGCGAGACCAGCGTGTTGCCGGTCTTGACGGTGTTGCGCAGCGTGGCCGCGATCTGCGGGGCCACGTCGGCGTAGGTGCCGCTGACCTTGGCGAGCAGCCGCAGGTCGTTGACCAGCTCCGGAACCTGCGGGTTGATCCGCTTGAGGTAGGAGTCGAGGGTCTCGATGTTCTGCCCGATCGCCTCACCACGACCCTCGAGCGCGCTGGAGATCGCGTTGAGGGTGTAGTTCAGCTCGGCCGGCTGGACCGCGCGCAGCAGCGGGTACAGGTCGTTGAGGACGCGCTCGACCTCGATCGGCAGCGCCGTCTGGGTGATCGTGTTGCCCTGCTTGAGCTTGGGCGCACCCGGGGCGGTGCCGGACGGGATGACCAGCTCGACGTACTTCTCGCCGAAGAGCGTCTTCGGCAGGATCGAGGCGGTCACGTTGTTCGGGATCTGGCCGATCTTGTCGGGCTTGATGCCGAGGGTCAGCACGGCACCGTCGGCGCCGGACTCCGCCTCGAGCACCTGGCCGACGATCACGCCGCGCACCTTGACGTCGGCGCGCGCAGGCAGCTGCAGGCCGATCGTGTCGGTGTTGAGCTTGACCTTGTCGAACGACAGGAACTTCTGGCTGAAGACGGCGTTCACCACCCACACCCCGAGCAGGAGGAGGGCGACGAAGAGGATGCCGAGGACGCGGTTTCCGAAGATCTTTCCCATGATCAACCCGCCAGCCTGACCGTGGTCGTCGAGCCCCAGATCGCCATCGACAGGAACAGGTCGATCACGTTGATGGCCACGATCGAGGTCCGGACCGCCCGGCCCACCGCGACGCCCACGCCTGCCGGACCACCGGAGGCGGTGTAGCCGTGGTAGCAGTGGATCAGGATGACCACGACCGCGAAGACGAGCACCTTGCCGAAGGACCAGAGCACGTCCTGAGGTGGCAGGAATTGGTTGAAGTAATGGTCATAGGTGCCGGAGCTCTGGCCGAAGAACTGGGTCACCACCAGCCTGGTCGCGAAGTACGACGACAGCAGGCCCATCACGTAGAGCGGGGTGATGGCGATCAGGCCGGCCACGATCCGGGTGGTCACCAGGAACGGCATCGAGGGGATCGCCATCACCTCGAGGGCGTCGACCTCCTCGGAGATCCGCATGGCGCCGAGCTGCGCGGTGAAGCCGCAGCCCACGGTCGCGGCGAGCGCGATGCCGGCGATCAGCGGCGAGATCTCGCGGGTGTTGAAGTACGCCGAGACGAACCCGGAGAAGGCCGCCGTACCGATCTGGTTGAGCGAGGCGTAGCCCTGGAGGCCGACCTCGGTACCGGTGAAGAACGCCATCGCGGTGATGACGCCGACGGTGCCGCCGATGACGGCGAGGGCGCCGCTGCCCAGGGTCACCTCGGCGAGCAGCCGGAGGATCTCCTTGGGGTAGCGCTTGATCGACCTCGGGGTCACCACCAGCGCGCGGAGGTAGAAGGCGAGCTGCTCGCCCATGGTGTCGAGCGTCTGGAGAGGACGCTTGTAGACCTGCTTCACGTCTGCCACGGCGCTAACCCGTCTTTGGTGGAACGAGTTGGAAGTAGAGGGCACTCATCACGAAGTTCACGACGAAGAGCAGCATGAAGGTGATGACCACCGACTCGTTGACCGCGTCGCCGACACCCTTCGGGCCGCCCTTGGCGTTCATGCCCTTGTACGCCGCCACGATGCCGGCGATCAGGCCGAACACGAGTGCTTTCGCCATGCCTTGATAGAGGTCCGGTAGCTGGGCGAGCGCGGTGAAGCTCGCCAAGTAGGCACCGGGGGTGCCGTCCTGGAGGACGACGTTGAAGAAGTAGCCGCCGCAGACGCCGACGACGCTGACCAGGCCGTTGAGGAACACCGCCACCAGCATGCAGGCCAGGACCCGCGGTACGACGAGGCGCTGGATCGGGTCGATGCCCAGCACCATCATCGCGTCGAGCTCCTCGCGGATCTTGCGGGCGCCCATGTCGGCCGCGATCGCGGATCCGCCGGCTCCGGCGATCAGCAGCGAGGTCGCGATCGGTCCCGCTTCCCGGACGACCGCGAGGACCGAGGCCGAGCCGGTGAAGGACTGCGCGCCGAACTGCTTGATCAGGCCACCGACCTGCAGCGCGATCACCGCGCCGAAGGGGATGGCGACCAGGGCCGTGGGCACGATGGTCACCGACGCGATGAACCACGCCTGTTGGAGGAATTCGCGGGTCTGGAAGGGTCGCTTGAAGAGCGACCGTCCGACGTCGAGACCGAAGGCAAAGAGCTTGCCCGCCGTTCCGATCGGGGCCAGCACCCGGTCAGCAGTGGCAGAGGACATCCGTCGTCAGGCCCCCGGCGCCATCGACATGCCCTCGGCGAAGGATCCCGGGGGCGGGGTCACGCCGTTGAGGCGGCACCACTCCCCCGGCGGCCGCTGCGAGCGGCGCGGGATCCCCGAGGACGGCTCCTGCTGCAGCGGAATCGGCGGCAACGGGGGCAGCTCCTGGTCCTTCTCAGCCTCGAGCTCGTCGGCGTCCTTCTCCTCCGACATCCCGATCGGGCCGACGCGCTGGGCGTTGAGGAACTGGCGCACGACCGGCTCCTCCGAGCTCAGCAGCATCTCGCGGGGCCCGAACATCGCCAGGTGCTTGTGGTACAGCAGGCCGATGTTGTCGGGCACCGTCCGCGCGGTGTTGATGTCGTGGGTCACGATCAGGAAGGTGGCGTTGATCTGGGTGTTCAGGTCGATGATCAGCTGGTTCAGGAAGCTGGTGCGGACCGGGTCCAGACCGGAGTCCGGCTCGTCGAAGAGCACGATCTCCGGGTCGAGGACCAGGGCACGGGCCAGGCCGGCGCGCTTGCGCATACCACCGGAGATCTCGCCCGGGAGCTTGTCCTCGGCGCCGAGAAGACCGACCAGGTCCATCTTCTCCATCACGATGTTGCGGATCTCGGACTCGGACTTCTTGGTGTGCTCGCGCAGCGGGAACGCCACGTTGTCGTAGAGGTTCATCGAGCCGAACATCGCGCCGTCCTGGAACAGCACGCCGAAGAGCTTGCGGATCTCGTAGAGCTCCTTCTCCGGGCAGGAGGCGATGTCGACGCCCTCGATGATCACCTGGCCGGCATCGGGCTTGAGCAGGCCGATCAGGGTCTTCAGGAGCACGGACTTGCCGGTACCCGACGGGCCGAGCATCACGCTGATCTCACCGGCGGGAACCGTCAGCGACACGTCGCCCCAGATCAACTGCTTGCCGAACGACTTCGTCAGGTGCTCGATCTTGATCTCGACGCCCATGGACAACTCCCTCTCGATCTGACTCAGCGGCGGGTGTGACTCCCGACACTCCCACCTCGGTAACCAACGAGTAACCTGAGGCTAAGTTACGCGGACATTACTGCACGGTCACCTCCGCGTCAGCCCGTTGCGGATCCGTCTCAGATATTCGGTACTCGGGTGCACGGATTCCCCCCGGGAACCCCCGGGAAACGCAACAAGCGGCCGTCCCGGAGGGACGACCGCTTGTCGGCGGAATGCTGGGTGACTACCCGATCACTTGAGGGAGATCGTGGCGCCGGCGGCCTCGAGGGCCTCCTTCGCCTTGTCAGCAGTCTCCTTGTTGACGCCCTCGAGGATGGCCTTCGGAGCGGCCTCGACCAGGTCCTTCGCCTCCTTGAGACCGAGGGAGGTCAGCGCGCGGACCTCCTTGATGACGTTGATCTTCTTGTCGCCGGCAGCGTCGAGGATGACGTCGAACTCGTCCTGCTCCCCGCCCGCGTCAGCGGCAGCGGCGCCGCCACCGGCGGCCGGAGCGGCGGCAACGGCGACCGGAGCGGCCGCGGTGACGCCGAAGGTGTCTTCGAACTGCTTCACGAACTCGCTGAGCTCCAGGAGGGTCATCTCCTTGAAAGCGTCGAGCAGCTCGTCGGTGCTGAGCTTCGCCATGGTGGCGTTCCTTCCATTCGTGACGGCGACCGTTCGGCCGCTCGCCAGGGTTTTCGGTGGGTGGTTGCCGGTTTGCTACTCGGCGGGCGCGTCGGCCGCGTCTGCCTCGGCCGCGGGGGCCTCGGTCTCGACGGCGTCAGCAGCGTCGGCCTCGGCGACGGGGGCGTCGTCGGCAGCAGCCGCGTCAGCCTCCTCGACCGGAGCCTCGGCCTCCTCCGCAGCCTCGGCAGCAGCCGGGGCCTCAGCAGCGGCCGGCTCGCCGGCACCACCCTGGAGGATCGAGGGGTCCTGCTCGGCCTTGGCCTGCAGCGCACCCGCGAGACGGGCGGCCTGGGCGATCGGCGCGTTGAGCAGGTAGACGGCCTGGCTGAGCGAAGCGAGCATCGCGCCCGCCAGCTTGCCCAGGAGAACCTCGCGGGACTCGAGATCGGCCAGCTTGGCGATCTCCTTCGCGTCCATCGAGGCACCGTCGATGAAGCCGCCCTTGATGACGAGGGCGGGGTTTGCCTTGGCGAAGTCACGCAGACCCTTGGCCGCCTCGACCACGTCGCCGTTGATGAAGGCGATGGCGGTCGGGCCGTTGAGCAGAGCGTCGAATCCTTCGACGCCGGCTTCGGTGGCCGCGAGCTTGGTCAGCGTGTTCTTGACCACGGCGTAGTTGGCGTTCTCGCCGAGGGAGCGCCGCAAGTCCTGCAGCTGCTTCACGGTGAGTCCGCGGTACTCGGTCAGCACAGCGCCAGCGGCATCGTTGAACTGGTCAACGAGCTCCGCGACGGCAGCTGTCTTGTCTGGCCGCGCCATGGGGACTCCTTCCAACTTGCACTTCAGAAAGACGAACGCCCCGGTGCAGGGCACACGGGGCGTAGGCAGCACGAGGACTGCTGGGCTTCAGTGTCTCCTGCGCAGGCCGTCCGCTTTCGCGAACCTTCACATCTCCTCAGGAGGAGATGAACCGGCGGTCTTTGGTAACGGAAGAACTCTACGGGCTCAGCGGCGATGCGCCAAATCGAGACCGCCCGGCACTCCGAGGAGTACCGGGCGGTTCGGGTGAGCCTTGCTGGTCAGGCGCTCTCGTCCTCGGCCGCGACGTTGCGGATCCGGTTCGGGTCGACCTGGACGCCGGGGCCCATGGTCGTGGAGACGGTGACCTTCTTGAGGTAGCGGCCCTTGGAGCTGGACGGCTTGAGCCGGAGCACCTCCTCGAGCGCCGCGGCGTAGTTCTCCGCGAGCTGGACCTCGGAGAACGAGGCCTTGCCGATGATGAAGTGTAGGTTCGCGTGCCGGTCGACCCGGAACTCGATCTTGCCGCCCTTGATGTCGGAGACGGCCTTGGCCACGTCCGGCGTCACGGTGCCGGTCTTCGGGTTCGGCATCAGGCCACGGGGACCGAGCACGCGGGCGATGCGGCCCACCTTGCCCATCAGGTCCGGCGTCGCCACGGCGGCGTCGAAGTCGGTCCAGCCGCCGGCCACCTTCTCGATGAGCTCGTCGCCACCGACGAAGTCGGCGCCGGCCTCACGGGCGGCGTCGGCCTTCTCGGCGTTCGCGAACACGAGGACGCGGACGGTCTTGCCGGTGCCGTTCGGCAGGCTGACCGTGCCGCGGACCAGCTGGTCCGCCTTGCGCGGGTCGACGCCGAGGCGCATGACGACGTCGACGGTCTCGTCGAACTTCTTCTTGGAGGTGGCCTTGGCGATCTTGATCGCGGCCAGCGGGGCGTAGAGCTCGTCCTTGTCGAACTGAGCCTCCGCCGCGCGGTAGGTCTTGCTGCGCTGCATGTCTTTGTCTCTTTCTATTGCCGACTCCGGCGAGGTCGCGGTGTCGGGACGGTGTGGTCAGCGAGCCAGCGCGGCTCTCCCACGGTTCAGTCAGTCGTGACGCCCATCGAGCGCGCGGTGCCCTCGACGATCTTCATGGCGGCTTCGATGTCGTTGGCGTTCAGGTCGACCAGCTTGGTCTGGGCGATCTCGCGCACCTGGTCCTTGGTCAGCTTGCCGACCTTGTCCTTCTGCGGGACGCCCGAGCCCTTGGCGATGCCGGCGGCCTTCTTGATCAGCTCTGCGGCCGGCGGCGTCTTCGTGATGAAGTCGAACGTCCGGTCCTCGTAGATGGTGATCTCGACGGGGATGACGTTTCCACGCATGGACTCGGTCTGGGCGTTGTACGCCTTGCAGAAGTCCATGATGTTCACGCCGTGCGGGCCGAGCGCGGTACCGACCGGCGGCGCCGGAGTGGCCGCACCGGCCTGGAGCTGCACCTTGACCAGTGCGGCGATCTTCTTCTTCGGAGGCATTGCTCTTACTTCCTTCTATCTCGTGGTCATGACGGGGCTGGTGCCCCTGCCACCTGGGTGTTGCGTGGAGCTGCGGCTCAGACCTTCTCGATCTGGCTGAAGCTCAGCTCGACCGGGGTCTCCCGGCCGAAGATCTCGACGAGGGCCTTGACCCTCTGCGACTCCGCGTTGATCTCGGTGATCGTCGCGTGCAGCGTGGCGAACGGTCCGTCGACGACCATCACCGAGTCGGAGACGTCGAAGTCGGCGACCGTGACCGGCGCGCGGGTGTTGGCGCGGACCGGGGCACCGGTGCTGGCCGCCTCGGCGACGGCGGCGGCCTCGGCCTCGGCCTTGACGGCGGGCGCGAGCATGTTCTCGACCTCGTCGAGGCTCAGCGGCACCGGCTGGTGGCTGTGCCCGACGAAGCCGGTCACCGACGGGGTGTGGCGGACGGCACCCCACGACTCGTCGTTCAGGTCCATCCGGACCAGCACGTAGCCGGGGAGCACGGTGCGCTTGACCAGCTTGCGCTGACCGTTCTTGATCTCGGCGACCTCTTCGGTCGGGACGATCACCTCGTGGATGTAGTCCTCCATGTTGAGGGAGGTGATCCGGTTCTCGAGGTTGGCCTTGACCCGGTTCTCCATGCCCGAGTAGGTGTGCACGACGAACCAGTCGCCGACCTTCGCGTGCAGGGCGGCCCGGAACTCGGCGAGCGGGTCCTCGGACTCGGCGTCCTCGGACTCGTCGTCAGCGGTCTCGTCGGCAGCGTCCTCGACGTCGGCCACGTCGTCGGCCGGCTCGTCGTCGCTCGCCTCGGCAGCGGGCTCGTCGGCAGCGTCCTCGACGTCGCTCGCCTCGTCGGCGGGCTCGTCGTTCTCGACGACGTCCTCGGGGACGGCGGACTCGGCCGCGGTCTCGGCGACCTCGGCCTGCGGCTCGTCCGCCGGCGCGACCTCTTGGTCGACGTCCTGGCTGGCCTCGTCGTACTGCTCCGACACGTTAACTCCGTCTGATCTCATGCTTCTTTGATGGTGCTCAGCGCCGCGTGGCGCTCGCTGGTCCGTGCTGCTCGCTAGTCCTTCGACTCGCCGAAGAGCCAGAAGACCGCCTTACCGAAGGCAAGGTCGAAGGCCGACACGATCGCGATCATGAAGAGCACGAACGCCATCACGACGATGAAGTAGGTCACCAGCTGCTGCTGCGTGGGCCAGACGACCTTCCGCAGCTCGGCAACGATCTGTCGGTAGAACGTGATCGGGCTCGTGCGCTCGGTCTTCGCCGAGCGCGCGGGTGAATCCGCCACGATTTCCTTCTTCCATTCCGATGACGACCAATGAATCCAACGCAGGGCACGAGGGACTTGAACCCCCAACCTTCGGTTTTGGAGACCGATGCTCTGCCAGTTGAGCTAGTGCCCTTCGGAGCCCTCGGGGCATGCCAAAGCATTGCCCGAAGACACCAGTGGAAGAGTCTACGGGGCGACGCCAGCCAAAGTCGAACCGAGGTCCACGCACCCGATCCGCTCCGGGTGGTAACCACCTCGCGGTCGGCGCCCACCCTCTGGAACGATGGGCCTGTGAGCGCTCCCCAGCCCCTGACCGACCTGTCCACCGACGACCTGGCGGCCTTCCTCGCCGCCCAGCAGGCCGCGTACGCCGACCTGGTGGCCAGCGGGCTGAAGCTCGACCTCACCCGGGGAAAGCCGGCCTCCGCGCAGCTCGACCTCGCGGACGGGCTGCTCGGGCTCCCGACCGGCGTCGTCGACGCGCACGGCGTCGACACCCGCAACTACGGCGGGCTCGAGGGCATCCGCGAGATCCGGGAGATGTTCGCCGAACTGCTCTGGGTCGAGACCGAGCAGGTCGTTGCCGGCGGCAACTCCAGCCTGGTGATGATGCGCGAGGTGCTCACCGACCTGATGCTCAAGGGCGGCGTCGACAGCGAGCGGCCCTGGTCCGCCGAGGAGAAGGTCACCTTCATCTGCCCGGTGCCCGGCTACGACCGGCACTTCACCCTGCTCGAGTGGTTCGGCATCGACACCGTCACGGTGCCGATGAACGAGGACGGCCCGGACACCGCCGCGGTCGCCGCGCTGGTCGCCAACGACCCCAGCATCAAGGGCATCTGGATCGTGCCGACGTACGCGAACCCGACCGGCTCGGTCGTCACCCTGGAGGTCGCGGAGCGGCTCGCCTCGATGCCGACGGCGGCTCCGGACTTCAAGATCCTCTGGGACAACGCCTACGCGTTCCACCACCTGACCGAGGACGAGGCGAAGAGCGCCGACATCCTCAGCCTGGCCTCGGCCGCCGGCCACCCGCACCGGCCGATCATGTTCGCCTCGACCTCGAAGATCACCTACGCCGGCGCGGGGGTGGCGTTCCTGGCCGGGTCGGTCGACACGGTGCGCTGGTACCTCGGTCACCTCGGCAAGGGCGCGATCGGCCCGGACAAGCTCAACCAGCTCCGGCACGCGCAGTTCTTCGGCTCGCCGCAGGGCGTCCGGGACCACATGGTCCGGCAGCGGGCGATCATCGCGCCGAAGTTCGACGAGGTCGACGCGATCCTGACCCGCCGCCTCGGCGGGCTCGGTGTCGCGACCTGGACCAAGCCGACCGGCGGGTACTTCGTCAGCGTCGACGTGCTCGACGGGCTCGCGGCCCGGGTGGTGGCGCTGGCCAAGGAGGCCGGGATCGTGCTCACCCCGGCCGGCGCGTCCTTCCCGAAGGGCGACGACCCGCGCGACCGCAACGTCCGCCTCGCGCCGACCTTCCCGGAGCTGGCCGAGGTCACCGCAGCGACCGAGGGCTTCGCGACCTGCGTCCTGCTGGCGGCCGCCGAGAAGCTGGCGGGCTGAGTGCTCAAGGAACCGGACACCGAGGCGGCCGCCGGCGCGGCACCTCACCCACCGGCGCCGCGGCGGGACCTGCGCACCCTGCCGAAGGCACACCTGCACCTGCACTTCACCGGGTCGATGCGGCACGCCACCCTGCTCGAGCTGGCCGAGCGCGACGGCATCAACCTGCCCGACGCCCTCGTCGAGGACTGGCCGCCGCGGCTCTCGGCCGCCGACGAGAAGGGCTGGTTCCGCTTCCAGCGGCTCTACGACGTGGCCCGTTCGGTGCTCCGGACCGAGGCCGACGTACGCCGGCTGATCCGCGAGGCGGCGGAGGACGACAAGGCGGACGGCGGCCGCTGGCTGGAGATCCAGGTGGACCCGAGCGGGTACGCCGCCCGCTTCGGCGGTATTACCGAGTTCACCGAGCTGGTGCTCGACGCGGTCGCCGGCACCTCCCGCGAGGTCGGCATCGGGATGGCGGTGGTGATCGCCGCCAACCGCACCCGGCATCCGCTCGACGCCCGGATCCTCGCCCGGCTCGCGGCCCAGTACGCCGGCCGCGGGGTCGTCGGCTTCGGACTCTCCAACGACGAGCGCCGCGGGACCACCACCGACTTCGCGCCGGCGTTCAGGATCGCCGAACGCGCCGGCCTGCTGCTGGTGCCGCACGGCGGCGAGCTGCTCGGGCCGGCCTCGGTGCGCACCTGCGTCGACGACCTGCACGCCGGCCGGCTGGGGCACGGGGTCCGGGTCGCCGAGGACCCCGCGCTGCTGGACCGCGTGGTGGCCGCCGGGGTGGCGCTGGAGCTCTGCCCGGTCTCCAACGTCGCCCTCGGCGTCTACTCCGACCTGACCTCGGTGCCGCTGCCGCAGCTGATGGCCGCCGGCGCGCAGATCGCCCTCGGCGCGGACGACCCGCTGCTCTTCGGCTCCCGACTGGCCGCGCAGTACGCCACCATGCGCGCCGCGCACGACCTCAGCGACGCCCAGCTGGCCGCGCTGGCGCGCTCCTCGATCGAGGCGTCGCGTGCGGACGCGGAGACGAAGGCGGGATACTCGGCAGAGATCAGTGCATGGATGGAGGCGGAACCCGCATGAGCGACCAGACCCCCGAGGACCCGCAGCAGACCGGGCCGGTGTTCAACCCCCAGTCGGGGTTCCCCACCGGTGACGCGACTCCCCCGGTGCCCGGGGAGAACCCGTACGCCCAGCCCGGCTACCCGCCGCCGCCGTACGGGCAGCAGCCGTACCCGCCGGCGCCCTACGGCCAGGCGCCGTACGACACGACCCAGAACCCGTACGGGCAGCAGTACCCGCAACCCGGCTACGGATATCCGGCGTACGCCCCGCAGAACCACCCGCGGGCCACCACGTCCCTGGTCCTCGGCCTGATCGGCGTGGTCGGCGCCTTCACCTGCGTGTTCCCGGTGCTGGTCGCCCCGTTCGCCTGGGTGATCGCCGCCAAGGCGCGCCGGGAGATCCGCGAGTCGCCGGGCCGCTACGGCGGCGAGGGCAGCGTCACCGCCGGCTTCGTGCTCGGCATCATCGGCACGATCCTGCTGGCGCTGATCATCCTCTTCATCATCGGCATGATCATCTGGGCCGCGACCGATCCGAACTCGTTCAACGACACCTTCGACGACGGCACCACGGTCTGACCCGAGGTCAGAGCTCGCAGCCCACCAGGACGGGCTCGTTGACCAGGGTGATCCCGTACCGCTCCGCCACGCCGTCACGGACCTCGCGGGCCAGCCGGAGCAGGTCCTCGGCGGACGCCGCGCCGCGGTTGGTCAGCGCGAGGGTGTGCTTGGACGACAGGGCGGCGCGGTCGTTGCCGTAACCCTTGCCGTAGCCGGCGTGCTCGATCAGCCAGGCAGCGCTGGTCTTCACGGTCCCGTCCGGCTGCGGCCACCGCGGGGCGCCGTCCGGGACCGCGGCGGGCGCCAGCACCGGGTTGGTGAAGAACGAGCCGGCGCTCCAGGTGTCGTGGTCGGCGCCGTCCAGGACCATGCCCTTGCCGCGGCGCAGCTCGAGGACCGCGGCCCGTACGTCGGCAGCGGACGCACGCTCGCCGACCTCGATCCCCAGCCGGGCGGCGAGCTCGGCGTACCCGACCGGAGCTCCGAGGTCGCCGAGCCGGAGCTGGAGCACCACCTCGAGCACCACCCAGCGACCGGGCTCCTGCTTGAGCCGGCTGGTCCGGTACCCGAAGCGGCAGTCCTGGGCGAACAGCGTGCGGACGGAGCTCGTCGCGCGGTCCCAGCAGCGCACCGAGGCGATCGACGCGCCGACCTCCTGACCGTAGGCGCCGACGTTCTGGATCGGCGTCCCGCCGACCAGCCCGGGGATCCCGGAGAGGGCCTCGATCCCGATCCAGCCCGCCGCGACCGAGCGTTCCACCAGCGCGTCCCAGGACTCGCCGGCCGCGACCCGGACCACGGCACCCCCGCAGGCATCGGCGTCCGCCTGGACGCCTCGGGTGCGGACCGCGACCACCAGGCCGTCGAAACCGTCGTCGGCGACGAGCAGGTTGCTGCCGCCGCCGAGCACCAGCACCGGGCGTCCGGCCTCGTCGGCCGCCCGGACGGCGGTGACCAGCTCGTCCTCGGTGCGCGCCTCGACCAGCTCGGCCGCCGGCCCGCCGACGCGCAACGTGGTCAGCGCCGCGAGCGGCTCAGCCACGCAGCACCGCTCGCGGGTTGCCGAGCACCTTGTCGTCCCCGCTGGTGACGGTCAGCGCCACGGTACGGACGCCGTCGCGCTCGTCGGCGACGCCGCTGACGGTGACCTCGGTCCCGTCGTCACCGGCCGGGACCACGACCGGCTTGGTGAACTTCGCGGCGAGCTCGACGACGTGACCCGGCTCGCCGATCCACTCGTCGACGTAGCGGGCGGCGAGCGCCAGCGTGTACATCCCGTGCGCGATCACGCCGGGGAGGCCGACCGCGGTGGCGATCGCCTCGTCCTGGTGGATCGGGTTCTGGTCGCCGCTGGCGGCCGCGTAGGCGACCAGGTCGGCGCGGGTGACCCGGTAGGTCCGCGGCTCGATCTCGGTGCCCATCACGCACCGGCCTTGTGCACCAGGGTCGCCTTCGCGGTGCACACCAGCGCACCGGAGGCGTCGGTGATCGCGCTGGTGGTGGCGATGATGTCGGCGCCGCCGATCTGGCGCAGGGACTCGACGGTCAGCTCGGCGACGAGGCGGTCACCGGCGACGACCGGGCGCTCGTGCACGAACCGCTGGTCGCCGTGGACCACGTGGTGGAGCTCGATGCCGACCTCGGGGTCGACCATTAGCTCCTGCATCGCCGCGAACGCGACCACGATCGGGTAGGTCGCCGGCGCGGGGCCGCCCGCGGCGTACGGGGTGCCGGTGGAGGTGGCGAAGGCCGCGAGGCCGTCCTCGGTCACGTCGTACGGGGCCGTCGGGGGGAAGGTGCGTCCCACCAGGGACTGGTCAACAGGCACGACGTCGACGCTACCAGCGGGGCGGGGCCGGAAATGCAGCAGGAGCGAGCCCCCGAGGGGACTCGCTCCTGCGACGCGGCGACGCGCTGGATCAGCGGGTCTCGCGGTGGTCGGTGTGCGTCCGGCAACGCGGGCAGAACTTCTTCAGCTCCATCCGGTCGGGGTCGTTGCGGCGGTTCTTCTTGGTGATGTAGTTGCGTTCCTTGCAGTCCACGCACGCCAAGGTGATCTTGGGGCGGACGTCGGAGCTCTTGCTGGCCACGGTGTGCCTACTTTCCTGCTGAAGAATCTTGATGCTGCTGATGGTGCAGATGCTGGTAGCGGGGGCGGGACTCGATCCCGCGACCTCACGATTATGAGTCGTGCGCTCTAACCAGCTGAGCTACCCCGCCTCGGTAACAACCACCCTACGGCGACCATTCCCAGAGCCCCTTTACGGAATCGAACCGTAGACCTTCTCCTTACCATGGAGACGCTCTGCCGACTGAGCTAAAGGGGCGTGCTGCAAGCCTCAACGATCAAGGCCGACGTGAAGGATACACAGGCGTCGGGCCGTTCGTGAAATCGCCTATGACCGGGGTCTCACGCGTCCTGGATCCGCGCGAATCCCACGGCTTCCTCGAGCTCGTAGGCGACCTCCAGCAGGCGGGCCTCGCGACCCCAACCGGTGGCGAGCTGGACCCCGATCGGGAGGCCGTCGACGCTGGTCCCCAGCGGCAGCGAGATGGCCGGGTCGCCGGTCGCGTTCTGCAGCGGCGTGAAGTTCACCAGCTGCACCAGCCGGTCGATGATCACCTCGTACGGCTGCGCCGGGTTGAGCCAGCCGAGCTCGGGGGTCGGCTTCGCCAGCACCGGGGTGAGGACCGCGTCGTAGTCGGCGAAGAACCGCCGCGACACCTGCTTGGACGCGCCCAGGCGGCCCAGGGTGAGCGGCAACCGCCAGGCCTGGCGGACGCCGTGCTTGGCCAGCCCCTTGCTCAGGTTGTCGGTGAGCTCCCGCCGGAAGGTGGGACCGAAGGTGCGCTTCCCGGTGGTCAGCATGAAGCTGGCCAGCAGGCTCCAGTACGCCAGGAAGTCGTCGATGAAGTAGTCCGGCACCGGGACCGCGATCTCCTCGACGTGGTGCCCGAGGCCCTCCAGCTGCTTGGCGGCGGCCCGGACGACGTCGACGACCTCGGGGTCGGTCCTCAGGTCGCCGATCGAGTCGACGATCAGGGCGATCCGGAGGCGCTTGCCGCCCGGCCCGCGGACGTCGCCGATCGGCGGCATCTTGAGGTTGCGGTAGTGCTTCTCGGACTCGCGGAGGAAGGCCGCGGTGTCGCGGACGGAGCGGCTGACCACGCCGTCGGCCACGATCCGCAGCGGCATCTCCCGGATCAGCTTGTCCTGCGGGACCCGGCCCCGGGTCGGCTTCAACCCGATCAGGCCGTTGCAGCCGGCCGGGATCCGGATCGACCCGCCGCCGTCGTTGGCGTGCGCGATCGGGACGGCGCCGCCGGCGACGAACGCGGCCGAGCCGGCTGACGAGGCCCCCGACGAGTAGCCGGTGTGCCACGGGTTCCGGACCGGGTCGGCGTTCGCGAACTCGGCGCTGGCGCTGAACCCGAACTCGGAGAGCTGGGTCTTGCCCAGGCCGATCACCCCGGTGCCGAAGAACATCGCGGCGAAGTCGCCGTCGGCCTTCGCCGGGATCCCCACGTACGCCGAGCAGCCCTGCTGGGTCGGCAGGCCCTGGACGTCGGAGTTGTCCTTGACGAACGTCGGTACGCCGGCGAAGAAGCCGGATCCGGGACGGGTCGCCCGCGCCCGGGCCCGGTCGAAGTCGGCGCAGGACATCCCGTTGAGCTCCGGCTGCAGCACCTCGACCCGCGCGATCGCGGCATCGACGGCCTCGGCGGCGGAGACCCGGCCCGCGCGGATCTCCTCGGCCAGCCCGACCGCGTCGTGGTCGGCGAGGGCGTCGTCGGTGAAGGCGTGGACCCGGGCACGGGGAGCAGGCAGCGTCATGGGAAGGAAGGTAGTCGCCCGGGCGGCCGGGCGGGATCCTCCCCAGGTCGGATTCTCGGCCGTCCGCGCTAGAGGACCTGGACCAGCAGCGGCACCAGCACGCTGGTGACGACCGCGGTGAGTCCCATGCAGAGCGCGCTGAAGGCACCCTCGGTACGGCTCTCCTGGAGCGCCCGGGAGGTTCCGATCCCGTGCGCGGTGCTGCCGATCGCGATCCCCCGGGCGCGGAGGTCGTGGACGCCGATCCGGTCGAGGATCCACGGCCCGAGGATCGCCGCGGTGATCCCGGCGACGATCGTCACCGCCGCGGTCAGGGCCGGGATGCCGCCGATCTGGGCGGAGAGCGCCAGCGAGACCGGGGTGGTGGCGGCCTTCGGTGCCATCGTCAGCTGCAGCTCGCGGTTGCCGCCGGCCAGGTCGGTGACGAACAGCGCGGTGCTGATCGACACCACCGCGCCCACGACGACGCCGACCGCGATCGGGGCCAGGGCCCGCCGTACGAGGTGCCACTCGTGGTGCAGCGGCAGCGCCAGCGCGACGGTAGCGGCACCGAGCCAGAACGCGATGTAGTCCCCGCCGGCGAGGTAGTCCGCGTAGTCGATGTCGCCGACCTCGAGCACCACCACGATCATCACGATCGCGACCAGGACCGGCTGGAACACCGGGCTGGCGGTACGGCGGTGCAGGTACCGCCCGCACGCGTACGCCGCCAGGGTGAGCGTGATCCCGAAGAGCGGCGAGGCGATCAGCCACTCCCAGGTCTCGTGCGCGTGCAGGCTCATCCGCGGTCCTTCCCGAGCCGCAGCAGCAGCGCCGCCACCCAGGCGGTCACCACGAAGCCGGCCAGCCAGGACACCCAGATCCCGGCAGCCAGCGGCAGCGCGTCGTCCCGGATCCGGCCCAGGTAGACCACGATCCCGACGCCGGCCGGGATGAAGAGCAGGTGCAGGTGCGTCAGCAGCAGCTTGGGCGCGGCGACCAGGCCGGAGGAGTCCCCGGGCCGGCGGAGCCGCAGCACCACGAAGAACAGCAGCATCCCGACGACCGCACCGGGGAACTCGATACCGGTCAGCCGGACCAGGACCTCGCCGGCGAGCTGGCAGCCGAGCAGCGCCAGGATGCCGCGCAGGACGGGAGGGTTGGCCACGGGCAGCAGTGTGTCAGGCGTCCCAGCGACCCGAGGAATTCCGCCGGTGGCATCCGGTCAGGTGGGTGTCGACGATGCCGGTCGCCTCGAAGAGCGCGTACATCGTGGTCGGGCCGACGAAGCTGAACCCGCGCTTCTTCAGCGCCTTCGACAGCGCCAGCGACTCCGGCGAGGTGGTCGGCAGCTGGGCGGTCGTACGCGGCCGGGGCGTCCTGGTCGGCGCGAAGCCCTCCACGAACGCCTCCAGCCCGCCGTCGGGCCGCAGCTCGACCGCGGCGCGGGCGTTGCGGCGTACCGACTCGACCTTGGCGCGGTTCCGGACGATGCCGGCGTCGAGCAGGGCGGTCTCCAGGTCGGCATCGGTCATCGCGGCGACCGCGTCCACGTCGAAGCCGCGGAAGACCTCGCGGTAGCGGTCCCGCTTGTTCAGGATCGTGAGCCACGACAACCCCGCCTGGGCGCCTTCCAGAGAGAGGCGCTCGAACATCTCGGCCTCGCCGCGGACCGGCATCCCCCACTCGACGTCGTGGTAGTCGCGGAGCACGCCGGCACTCCCCCAGGGGCAGCGCGCGACACCGTCCTCGCCGACGACGGCCGCGCTCATCGGAGCAGCGTCATCCGCGCCGGACCATCCGCACGTTGGGCAGCACCGGCGCCGGGATCGGCGGCATCAGGTCGCCGGGCGGCATCGAGAACCGATCGCTGCCGTCGCCCTCGATCAAGGACTGCCACTGGGTCCGGTACTCGACGACCTCCTCGTGGCTGCGGCCGATGAAGTTCCACCACATCACGATCTGCTCGCCGAACGGGGTGCCGCCGAGGAGCAGCAGCAGCACGTCCTCGCCGGCGACCAGCTCGATCTCCTCGGCTCCGGGCTCGAGGTAGCCGAGGTCGTCGACCGCCAGCTTCTCGCCGTTCACCGTCAGCGCGCCGGAGTCCAGCAGGATTCCGTGCTCGAAGGCCGGGTCGACCGGGATCCGCAGCACGGTCCCGGCGCGCAACCGCAGCTCGGCCCCGAGCAGCGGCGTGAACGTGCGGACCGGCGAGGACGAGCCGAGCAGCGATCCGAGGAACACCCGGGCCTCCCAGCCGTTGCCGCCGATCGGGTCCGGGGCGAAGTGCTCGAAGGTCGGCTCGGTGTGCCGTGCGGAGTCCGGCAGGGCCAGCCAGAGCTGGGCGCCGTGCAGAGTGGTCGTTCCCGACGTTGAGTACTCGGAGTGACTGATCCCGCGGCCGGCGGTCATCAGGTTGACCTCGCCGGGGATCACCAGCGCCTGGTGCCCGGCCGAGTCCCGGTGCTCGATCTCGCCGCTGAACAACCAGCTGACCGTCTGCAACCCCGTGTGCGGGTGCGGCGGGACCACCATGCCGCCGTGGCCGTTGACCTGGTCAGGCCCGTAGTGGTCGACGAAGCACCAGGCCCCCACGAACGTGCGCTGCCGCTGGGGAAGGGTCCTGCGCACCGTCATGGCGCGCAGTCCTCCCAGCGGCACCGCGCGTGGGGACAAGATCTGCATGCGCACAGCGTGCCATGCAAGACGTCTCAGTACCGGTTAACGGCTGCGACGGCCGCTGAACGACGCCGCGCTGTGGCTGCCGCCACCGGCCCCGGAGGCACCGCCGCCGGACCGCTTCGGAGCCCCCTTCGCGCCGGCACCGCCACGGGCGGCGCTGCGGCCGCCACTGCGACCGGAGCCGCTGCGACCTGCACCGTTGCCGCCGCCACCGCTGTTGCGCGGGCCCCCGCCGCCGTTGGAACGACGGCCGCGGTTGCGACCGCCGCCACCGCCGCCACCGCCCTGGGAGCCGGCGCCGTCGCCGCCCACCGAGGTACCTAGACCACCGGCCACCAGGACCCGCTCACCCGGGGCGAGCCGGGTCAGGATCTCGTGGCCCGGGCCGGAGACCTTGGTCGTGGTCGGGGTGATCCCGGCGGCCCGGGTCAGGGCCCGGACGTCCTTGGTCTGCTGGTCGGTCATCAGCGTGATCACGGTGCCCGCCGCGCCGGCGCGCGCCGTACGACCCGAGCGGTGCAGGTAGGCCTTGTGCTCGGCCGGCGGGTCGGCATGGATGACCAGCGAGACGTCGTCGACGTGGATGCCGCGGGCGGCGATGTCGGTCGCGACCAGGGTGGTCGCCTTGCCGGAGTGGAAGGCGTCCATGTTCCGGGTGCGCGCGTTCTGCCCGAGGTTGCCGTGCAGCTCGACGGCCGGCACGCCGCGGGCGTTGAGCTGGCGGGCGAGCGCCTTGGCGCCGTGCTTGGTCCGGGTGAAGACGACGGTGCGGCCGGGCGCGCTGGTCAGGTCGACCAGGACCGGGACCCGCTGGTCGTGCTGGAGGTGCAGCACGTGGTGGTCCATCTTCGCGACCGGCGACTGCGCCGAGTCGGCCTCGTGCGTCTTCGGGTCCACCAGGAACCGCTTGACCAGCACGTTGACGCCGGCGTCGAGGGTGGCGGAGAAGAGCATCCGCTGACCACCGGCGGGGGTCTTGTCGAGCAGCCGGCGGACGGCGGGCAGGAAGCCCAGGTCGGCCATGTGGTCGGCCTCGTCGAGGATGGTGATCTCGACGGCGGACAGGTCGCAGAGGCCCTGCTGGATCAGGTCCTCGAGCCGGCCCGGACACGCGACGACGACGTCGACGCCGGCCTTGAGCGCCTGCGCCTGCGGGTTCTGGCCGACACCGCCGAAGACGGTCCGGGTCTTGAGGCCGGTGACCTCGGCGAGCGGCGCGAGCGAGGCGTCGATCTGGGCGACCAGCTCACGGGTCGGCGCCAGGATCAGCGCCCGCGGGCGCTTCGGGGTACGGCGACCCTCGGAGCTCATCAGCCGGGCGACCAGCGGGAGCAGGAAGGCGTAGGTCTTGCCGGAACCGGTACGGCCCCGGCCGAGCACGTCGCGACCCGCGAGCGAGTCGGGCAGCGTGGCTGCCTGGATGGGAGTGGGCTCGGTGATGTCGAACTGCTTGAGGACCTCGATCAGGTCTCCGGGCACACCGAAGGAAGCAAAGGCATTCGTAGACAAGGGGTATCGCTATCTCATGTGGTGTCTCACCACGGCCGCGACCCGGATGAGCTCCGGAGAATCACGTTGGTCGATCGCCGGCACGGAGCCCCTCGCGGTTCTCGACGTGCCATCAGGATCGAGGTAAGACTGGGCGATCCTTGTGGCTCTAGATTACCGGAGCGGTGTCGCTTTCGAAGAATCCTGTTGGCCGGAACGGGTGTGACCTGCGACTCTCGCGGGGTGCCGGAACCGCTGACGTACGACGCCGTCGTGACCACCTTGCGCGCCGCCGGGTGCGTGTACGCCGAGGACGAGGCGGCCCTGCTGCTCGCCGCCGACGGCGACCCCGCCGCCCTGGTCGCGCGCCGGGTGGCCGGCGAGCCGCTCGAGTGGATCCTCGGCTGGGCGTCGTTCGCGGACGAGGCCGGACACGGCGTCCGCGTCGTGGTCCGGCCCGGCGTCTTCGTGCCGCGCGGCCGGACCATCGAGCTGGCACTGGCCGCCGCCGACGCACTCCCGCCGGACGGCGTCCTGGTCGAGCTCTGCTGCGGCAGCGGTGCCATCTCCGCGTTCCTGCACCAGCTCGCGCCGGGTGCGCACTTCCACGCCGCCGACATCGACCCGCTCGCGGTCGCCTGCGCGCGCGAGAACCTGCCGTTCGCCGAGGTCGTCGAGGGGGACCTGTTCGCACCGCTGCCGTCGTCGTTGCGCGGTGCCGTCGACGTGGTGGTGGCGAACACGCCGTACGTGCCGAGCGACCAGGTCACCCTGATGCCGCCCGAGGCCCGCGACCACGAACCGCTGCACACCCTCGACGGCGGCCTGGACGGGCTCCACCTGCTGCGGCGGATCGCGGCCGAGGCGGGCGCGTGGCTGCGCCCCGGCGGCACCGTGCTGATCGAGATCAGCGAGACCCAGTACGACGTCGCGGCGGCCGCGTTCGAGGCGGCGGGCCTGGTGACGTCCGCGCGGATCGACCCGGACGGGACCACGGTGATCATCGGCACGCCTGTGGATTGACGGTGGTTGCGAAGTATCAATACTGATACTAGTCTGGGATGACATCGGTCGACCGGATCATCTCGGGCATGAGGGCGAACCCTCGCGGAGTGGGTTTCAACGACCTGCGGAAGGTGTGCGAGCACTACTTCGGCAGACCCCGGCAGAGCGGCACCTCGCACCTCGTGTTCAAGATGCCCTGGCCGGGCGATCCCCGAGTGAACATCCAGAACGACCACAGCAAGGCGAAGGCGTACCAGGTCCGTCAGGTCCTGGCAGCCGTCGACCGCCTCCACCTAGAACAGGAAGGTGCACCGTCATGACGCAGCCGCGCGTAGACGTCTCCCACTACACCTACCGGGTGTCGTGGTCGGCCGAGGACCGCGAGTTCGTCGGCACCTGCGTCGAGCTCCCGTCGCTGTCCTGGCTGGCCCCGGACTCCGCAGCAGCGATCCTCGGCATCGAGCAGCTGGCAGCCGACGTCGTCCGCGAACTGGCAGACGCCGGCGAGCCCGTTCCAGCTCCGCTCTCCGAGCGCTCCTTCAGCGGCAAGTTCCTGGTGCGGGTGTCCCCGCACCTGCACCGGCTGCTGACCTCCCGGGCGGCCGAGGAGCAGATGAGCCTGAATCGCTTCGTCGAGGAGCGGCTCGCTGCGGCCGTCTGATCACTCCCCGGTGGTGCGCTCCTCGTAGGCCGCGCGCGCCGCGTGGTCGTACTCCAGGAACATCGTGTCCATGCCGGTCCGCTTGCCCATCGAACGCTTGAGGCGGTTGGGGTACAGCGGCCAGGAGGCGCTGGAGAAGGCGAGGAACTTCGGCACCACAGCGGTCGGCCGGTGCTTGCCGAGCAGCTTCACCACGGCGGCGGCGACCTGCTCCGGCTCGATCGCGGGACTGAGCCTCGGCGCCGTCGTACCGCTGATCAGGCCGGTGTTGGTGAACGACGGCAGCACGGCCGCGACCCGGACCTTCTGCGGCGACAGCTCGGCATCCAGCGCTTCGGTGAACGCGAGCACCCCGGCCTTGGTGCCGCTGTAGAGCGCGCACCCCGGAGCGGCGAACCGGCCGGCGAGCGAGGCGACGTTCACGATCTGCCCGCCCCCGGCGGCGACCAGGCGCGGCGCCACCGCGTGGCAGCCGATCGCGACCCCGCGCAGGTTGATGTCGATCTGCTTGAGCTGGGCGTCGAGCGGCGCCTCGAGGTGGCGGCCGATCACCATGATCCCGGCATTGTTGACCAGGCCGTCGATCCGGCCGTACTCCGCTTCGACCTTGTCCAGGAAGCCGGCGAACGACTCCTCCGAGGTCACGTCGAGCGGGAGGCCGATGCCGCCGTACGCCTGCGCCGAGGTGGCCGCGAGGTCGGCGTCCAGGTCGCCGACGGCGACGCGGGCACCGGCCGCGGCGAGTGCCTTGGCGGTCGCCTCCCCGATCCCGCGGGCGCCGCCGGTGATCGCGATGACCTTGCCGTTGAGGTTCCTCATCAGGTGTCCTTCCGTGCCGTCCGACTGACCTTGAGCTTGGCTGCCTTGAGCTGGGCGAGCATGACGAGCCGGGTGGTCGCCAGGTAGGCCCCGCGGTGTCGCTTGGTGCGTGACGGGTACGGCGTCGCGACCCGCTGCGACGTCGTCGTCTGCGACTCCGTGAACCTCAGGATCCCATCGGCGGCGTGCCGGCGTCCGACGCCGCTCGTCTTCATCCCGCCCATCGGCGCCGACAGCGACGAGATCGCCGACAGGTACCCGTCGTTGATGTTCACCGCGCCCGCCTGGATCCGCTGGGCCAGCTCCTGGGCGGCCCCGAGGTCCTTGCTCCAGACGCTCGCGGAGAGCCCGTACTCGGAGTCGTTGGCCCGGGTGACCGCGTCCTCGTCGTCCACCACCGGGTAGACCGCGACCACCGGCCCGAAGGTCTCCTCGGTGAAGACCTTCATCGTCGGCAGCACGCCGGTGAGCACGGTCGGTTCGAAGAAGAACGGGCCGAGGTCGGGGCGGGCGACGCCGCCGACCGCGACCGTCGCACCCTGGGCGACGGCGTCCTCGACGTGCCCGACGGTGGCGGCCAGCTGCTCGGCGGAGGTCAGCGTGCCGAGCTCGACGTCGTGCTCGTACGACGCCCCCATCGTGAGCGCGCGGGTCTGGGCGACCAGCCGCTCGACGAACTCCGGGTAGCGGGACTCGTGCACATAGATGCGTTCGATGCCGATGCACATCTGCCCGGCACTGGCGAAGCAGGCCTGGACGGCACCGGTGACGGCCGCCTCCAGGTTCGCGTCCTGCCGCACGATCATCGGGTTCTTGCCGCCGAGCTCGAGCGAGGTCGAGATCAGCCGCTCCCCGGCCGCGGCCGCCAGCCGGCGCCCGGTCGCCGTGGAGCCGGTGAACGCCAGGTGGTCGACCTGGTCGATGATCGCCTGCCCGAGCGCGCTGCCCGGGCCGGCGACGACCTGCCAGACGTCGGCGGGCACGCCTGCGCGGACGGCGAGCTCGCGGGCCGCGAGCAGGGTGAGCGGAGCCTGCGAGTCCGCCTTCGAGAGCACGGTGTTGCCGGCGACCAGCGCCGGGATCACGTCGCCGACCGCCAGGAAGAGCGGGTAGTTCCACGGGGCGATCACGCCGACCAGTCCCTTGGGGTGCCGGGTGACCCGGGCCCGGACCACGCCGGGGACGCCGGAGCGGACCGAGACCGGTGCGAGGTAGCCGGCCGACTCGGCGCCGTAGTGCGCCGCGACCGACGCCACCCCGAGCGCCTCGATTCCGGCGTGGATCCGGGACTTGCCGGTCTCCCACTGGACCAGGTCGACGAGCTTGTCGCGCTCGGCGACCAGCAGCTCGCCGAAGGCCAGTGCGATCGCGGCGCGCTCGGCGACCGACCGGGCCGCCCAGGCGACCTGGGCCGACCGCGCCCGGGTCGCGGCCAGCGCGACGTCGGCCGCGCTCGACTGCGGGACCGGCGGCAACGGCTCCCCGGTGAACGGCGCCGTCGACCGAGCGGTCTCGCTCCCGGTGGCGAAGACCTGGGCGGCGTACCGGTCGAGGTCGGCGGGAGTCAGGTGCGGGGGCAGGCTCACGCGCGACGCCCCTCCCGCTGGTACGCGCGCAGCGCGATCGGGTGCATCCGGAGCTTCCCGGGCAGGCGGGCGTAAAGCGGACTCAGTGCGCGGCTGATCGACGCGAACCGCTGGTAGCGGCGCTCGCGGCCCTCGTCCCAGGGCAGTCCGAGGATCTCGCGACCCTCCGGCGGCATCCCGCCGATGGTGATCACGGCGCTGACCGCGTTGATCGGGCGCTTGAGCAGGAACCACAGCGCCGGGTGGATCTGCTTCGGACGCGGCCAGCCCTTGGTCGCGTAGCCCACCCCGTACGCCGCGGTGCGGTGCGCGACCAGGCGCTCGTCGAGCGCGTTCTGCCAGTAGACCCGGAACTCGGCGTAGGTCTGCGGCGTGCCGACCGAGCTGACGCCGTACCGCTCGAACCAGGTGATCGACTCCCGGAACAGCTGCTCCTTCTCGGCCTCGGTCAGACGCTTGATGAAGGTGTTGGTCGCAGTGATGGTGTGCTCGATGAACGTCGCGTGCGCCCAGTAGTAGGTGTCCGGGTTCAGCGCGCTGTAGGGCTTCCCGTCGGGGAGCTTGCCCTTGATGTGCTTGTGGAAGTCGCGGACCTCGTGGCCGGCCGCGACCCCGTCGGCGCCGTAGACCGTGTTGAAGATCGGCGGGATGCTCCGCTGCAACCGGGCCAGGGTCTCGGCGAACCAGACCGAGTGGTCCTCGACGCCCTGTCCGAGCGAGGGCAGCATGTTCTGCAGGACGGCGGCCCGGGGTCCGAGGAGCGCCATCCGGTTGTCGGCGAAGTACTTCCAGACCAGCGAGTCCGGACCCAGCGGGAGCGCGGTGCCGCCCCGGGACGCGCGGGCGGACTCGACGTCCGGGGTCAGGACGTCGGGGGCTTGGTCCTCGGCGATAGACATGACCTGATGGTACATTGAAACGGATTTGTTTCAACGTGCCGAGGAGATGACGTGACCGCGACGATCGACGACAGCTCGTCCGACCTGAGGACCGTCCGCGGCCCGTTGATCGGCCTCCCGCACCTCCTCCGCCTGCGCCGGAACCCGATCCACCACAACGACGTCCTGCGGTCGTCGTACGGCGACGTGATCAAGCTGAACGTCTTCGGCACCACGCTGCACGCCTGCTACGGGCTCGACGCGGCCGAGCAGATCCTGATCAACCGCGACCGGGACTTCGCCAACGGCCCGGCCTGGTCGCACTTCATCGGCCCGTTCTTCCGGCGCGGCCTGATGCTGCTCGACTTCGACGAGCACCTGCACCACCGGCGGATCCTGCAGCACGCCTTCACCCAGGAGGCGATGCGGCGCTACCACGCGGTGATGGTGCCGCACATCAAGGCCGGGATCGCCGGCTGGGGCGACGTACCGAACCCGCGGATGAACGAGCTCTTCAAGCAGCTCACCCTGGACCTGGCGCTGGAGACCTTCGTCGGCGTCGACCTCAGCCAGGCCGAGCAGGACAGGCTCAACAAGGCGTTCATCGCCGCGGTCCGGGCCGGCACCTCGATCGTCCGCAAGAACGTGCCCGGCACCCCGTGGGCGAAGGGCCTGGCCGCCCGCAAGGTGCTCGAGGAGTTCTTCTACGCGCACCTCCCCGCCAAGCGCCGCGACGGCGGCGACGACCTGTTCGCCCAGCTCTGCATCGCCCGCAGCGAGGACGGCGACGAGTTCAGCGACGCCGACATCGTCAACCACATGATCTTCCTGCTGATGGCCGCGCACGACACCAGCACGATCACGATGAGCGCGATGGCGTACTACCTGGCCAAGAACCCGGAGTGGCAGGAACAGGCGCGCGCCGAGTCCGTCGCCGCCGGCGGGTCGGACTACGACGCGATCAGCAGCCTGGACCTCCAGGAGCGGATCATGAAGGAGTCGCTGCGGCTGTGCAGCCCGGTGCCGTCGATGCCGAGGGTCGCCGTCCGCGACGTCTCGGTGAACGGCTACCGGATCCCCGAGGGCTCCTTCGTCGCGGTCTCGCCGTTCTACAACCACCACGACCCCAGCGTCTGGCCGGACGCCGAGCGGTTCGACCCGGAGCGGTTCGCCGAGGACCGGCGCGAGGACAAGGCGCACCGGATGGCGTTCCACGCCTTCGGCGGCGGCGTGCACAAGTGCATCGGGATGCACTTCGCCGGCATCCAGGTGCGGGCGATCTTCCACGAGCTGTTGCTGCACTACCGCTGGTCGGTGCCGGCCGACTACGAGTGGCCGCTGGACCTGGTCGCGCTGCCGTTCCCGCGCGACCGGCTCCCGGTCACCCTCGAGCGGCTGTGAGCACCCGGCCATGACGACCGAGATCCTGGACGCCGCGCAGAGCGTCTTCGAGCAGTACGGCGCCCGCCGGGCCAACGTGGAGGACGTCGCCCGTGCCGCCGGGGTCAGCCGGAGCACGCTCTACCGGGCCTACCCCAACAAGGAGGCGCTGCTCGCCGCGGTGCTGGAGCGCCAGCTCACCGACTTCCTGGCCGAGCTGGACCGGGTCGCCTCCGGCCTGCCGTCCCGCGAGGCGGTCGTCGAGTGCTTCACCGCCGGCATCGCGCTGACCCGGGAGATCCCGCTGCTCGCCCGACTGGTGGAGACCGAGCCGGAGATCATCACCGGCGTCGGCGCGTCCTCGCACAGCAGCCTGGTCCTCGGCGCCGCCGACCAGGTGGCCACGACCTTGCGGCGCAGCGGCGCGACCATGCCCGACGACGAGCTCCACGTGGTCGCCGAGCTGATGCTCCGGGTGGCGTACACCTATCTGCTCAACCCGCGCGGTCAGGTCGACATGACCGACGACGCGACGGTCCGGGCCTACGCCCGCCGCTACCTGGCGCCGATGGTCTCCTAGGCGCGCGCCACCCTAGTGGCGCATCCCGAACCGGTCGTGCAGCCGGCGCAACGGCCCCGGCGCCCACCAGTTCGCCTCGCCGAGCAGCCGCATCAGCGACGGCACCAGCAGCGCCCTGACGATGGTCGCGTCGATGACCACGCCCAGCGCCATCCCGACCGCGATCTGCTTCATGAAGAAGACCGGGCTGACCGCGAACGCCGCGAAGACCACCGCGATCATGATCGCCGCCGCGCTGATGATCCTGCCGGTCCTGGCGACCCCGTGGGCGACCGCGTCGGTGTCGCCCATCCCGCCGTCGCGGAGCTCCTTGACCCGCGCCATCACCAGCACCGCGTAGTCGGTGGCCAGCGCGAAGGCGACCGCGAACAGGAAGACCAGGCTGGTCACCTCGACCGAGTACGGGCCGGGGTAGTCGAGCAGGCCGACCAGGAACTTCTTCTCGAAGACGATCACCAGGATGCCCAGCGAGGCGGCCAGGGTCATCGTGTTCATCAGCAGGGTCTTCAGCGGCAGCAGCACCGAGCCGGTGAGCAGGAACAGCAGGACGACGGTGAGCAGCACGATCAGCCCGATCGCCCGCGGGGCGTTCTCGACCAGGCTGGTCTTCTCGTCGACGAAGCTCGCGGTGTTGCCGGCCACCAGCAGCCGGCCGCCGTCCGGGTCGTCGAGCGCGCGGACAGCCTTGAGCGCGTTCTGGGACTCGTCCGAGAGGGCCGGCGCCTCGAACGACGCGGTCGCGAACGCCACGTCGCCGCCGGCCGCGGTGAAGGGCGCCACCCGGTCGACCCCGGGCACCGCCATGATCCGCGAACGCAGGTCCTCCAGGACGTCGGGGTCGGTGGTGCCGTCGACCGTCAGCGAGACGCCTTCGACGACCTCGCGGCCGTAGTGGCTCTCCAGGTACTTGTTGACGCCGTACGACTGCTGGCCGGGCGGGACCGCCTGCGCGCTCGGGCCGGTCAGGTGGGTGCCGAGCAGCGGCGCGGCCAGGGCGAGCATCAGGACGGTGGTGCCGACCGCGACGAGCACCGGGCGCTTCATCACGCCCTGGGCGACCCGCAGCCAGCGGTTGGAGGTGTCCGAGACACCCGGGCCGCGACGGATCGAGAGCGCGTTGATCCGCGGGCCGAGGACGACCAGCAGGGCCGGGGCGACCAGCAGCGCCATCACCGCCGACAGCACGCCGACGACCGCGCCGGCAGCGCCGACGGAGTAGAGGAACCGCTGCGGCATCACGCAGAGCGCGGCCATCGCACCGGCCACGGTGAGTCCGGAGAAGAGCGCCGTCCGCCCGGCGGTCCGCACCATCCGGCGGTGCGCGTCCAGGGTGAAGCCGGCGACCGCCGTCTCCTCCCGATGGCGGGAGACGATCAGCAGCGCGTAGTCCACCGCCAGGCCGAGGCTCAGCGCCGTACCGATGTTGAGGGCGAAGACCGAGGTGCCGGTGAACGTCGCCATGATCCGCAGCGCGAGGAGGGTGCCGACGATCGAGAGCGCGCCGATGATCAGCGGCACCGCCGCGGCGACGGCGCCGCGGAAGACGAGCAGCAGCAGGATCGCGAGCAGCGGGAAGGCGATCAGCTCGGCATTGGTCAGGTCCTTGCGGGTCTGGTCGTTGACCTCGTTGAAGCTCGGCGCGTAGCCGCCGTACCCGACCTCGAGGACGTCCGAGCGCACCCGCTCACGCACCGACTCGTCGGCCAGGCCGCCCTTGTCCTCGAGGTCGTTGGTGGAGAGCTGGGCGAGCAGCGCGACCGAGCGGCCGTCCTCGGCCGGCACGCTGGTGACGTTGCCGACGTACGCCGCTCCCCGCAGCTCCGCGGCGAGCCGGTCGACCTCGGCCTTGATCGTCGGGTCCGTCACCTCCAGCGGGCCGCCGTCCCGGTCCCGGAGCAGGACCACCAGACCCGGCTGTGCCGAGTAGCCGAGGGCCTCGGAGAGCACGTCGCCGGCCCGCTCGCTCTCCGAGGACGGGTCGGTGAACCCGGCGGCCTTCAGGTGGTGCTCGACGTCGTGGCCGAAGAAGCCGGCGACCGCGACGAACAGCAGCGCCGCGGCGAGGATCTTGCGGGGATGGTGCCAGGTGAGGTCGGCGATCCGATCGAGCATGGGGGCACGTTAACAGCGTAAGTTTCTTTTGGGAACTCACTCGCCTATCCTGTGACCCATGCAACGCCGCATCCTCTCGGACCAGCAGTGCTCGGTAGCCCGGACGCTCGACATCGTCGGCGACCGCTGGACCCCGCTGGTGCTGCGCGACATCGCCCTCGGGATCTCCCGCTTCGACGCCATCCAGGCCGATCTCGGCGTCTCCCGCAAGGTGCTGACCCAACGACTCGACGCCCTCGTCGAGCACGCGGTGCTCGTCCGGGTGCCGTACTCCGAGCACCCGCCGCGCTACGACTACCGGCTCACCGAGAAGGGCGACGACCTCGCTCTGGTGCTGCTCGCACTGCAGCAGTTCGGCGACAAGTGGGCGTACGGCGGGGAGCCGCCGATCCAGTGGCGGCACCTCTCCTGCGGTCAGCTCAGCGCCCCGGTCGCCTGCTGCGACAAGTGCGGCGAGCCGGTGCGTCCGGGAGACGCGATCCCGCTGCGCGGCCCGAGCTTCGACGAGACCTCGGCACCCGCGATCGCCGAGGCCCTGGACGAGATCGCCGCGGCTTTCGGCTAGGGCACGCCCGGTGTCCTACTGGAAGTCCCGCGACCGGTGCCGCGCCTGCAACGCCTGCTCGGCACCCGGACTGACCGACGCCAGCGAGGTGATCTTGTCGGCGAGCAGGTTGGTGACCCCGTCGTTGCGCTCCAGGATGCCGCGGATCACCATGCCCGCCGACGTCCTGGCCACCTTGCGGTAGCGGCTCCAGACGCCCTCGGTGCAGATCACGTTGAGCATCCCGCCCTCGTCCTCCAGGTTCAGGAAGGTGACCCCGCCGGCGGTGCCCGGCCGCTGCCGGTGGGTGACCAGCCCGGCCACGTGCACCCGCCGACCCGACTCGACCGAGCCGAGCGCGCCGACCCCGACGATGCCGACCTGGTCGAGGAGCGGTCGCAGGTGCGCGACCGGGTGCGAGTCCGGTGAGATCCGGGTCGCCCAGAGGTCGGCCAGGGTCTCCCCCAGCGGGTCGAGTCCCGGCAGCATCGGTGCGACCACCACCGCCCCGGTCCCCTCGAGCTGGTCGTCGCGCTCGGTGAAGCCGGCGTTCCAGAGAGCCTCCCGCCGGGACAACCCCCAGGGCTCGAAGGCACCCGCCGTCGCCAGCGCCTCCAGCTGGGTCGAGTCCAGGCCGGCCCGGCGGGAGAGGTCGACCATGTCGGCGAACGGTCGCTCCGCGCGGGCGGCGACGATCCGGTCGGCCACCGCGCGCCCGATCCCGCGCACCTCGTCCAGGCCCAGGCGCACCGCGTAGCTGCCGTCCCGCCGGTGCGTCTCGGTCGGGTCCGGCGAGTCCGCGTCGTACGGGGTGGGGTCGTGGTGGCCGGCGACGCACGCCGGCAGGCCAGTCGGTCCGCCGCGTCCCTCCAGCGCCGCCTGGGCCTGGGAGCGGTCGATGTCCGGGCGGAGCACCTCGACCCCGTGCCGGCGGGCGTCCTGGGTCAGCGACTGCGGCGAGTAGAACCCCATCGGCTGCGAGCGGAGCAGACCGGCCAGGAAGGCCGCCGGGTAGTGCAGCTTGAACCAGGAGCTGGCGTAGACGAGCAGCGCGAAGCTGAGCGCGTGGGACTCGGCGAAACCGAAGTTCGCGAAGGACAGGATCTGCACGTAGATCTGCTTCGCCTGCTCTCCGACCAGGCCGCGTCGCTCCATCCCGGCGAACAGGGTCTCCTTGATCGACTCGATCCGCTCGATGCCGCGCTTGGAGCCCATCGCCCGGCGGAGCAGGTCGGCGTCGTCGCGGCTGCAGTCGCCGATCGCGACCGCCATCTCCATCAGCTGCTCCTGGAAGAGCGGCACCCCGAGGGTCCGCTTCAGCACCGGCTTCAGATCGTCATGGGCGTAGTCGACCTCCTCGCGGCCGGTCGCCCGCCGGATGTACGGATGCACCGCGCCGCCCTGGATCGGGCCGGGGCGGATCAGCGCGATCTCGATGGCCAGGTCGTAGAAGGTGCGCGGCCGGAGCCGCGGCAGGGTGCCGATCTGGGCCCGGCTCTCCACCTGGAAGACCCCGACCGAGTCGGCGCGGCAGAGCATGTCGTAGACCCCGGGCTCCTCCTTCGGGATGCTCTGCAGCGTCCACCGCTCACCCAGGCCCTCGGCGACCATCACCATCATCTGGTTCAGCGCCCCGAGCATCCCCAGCCCGAGCAGGTCGAACTTGACCAGGCCCATGTACTCGCAGGCGTCCTTGTCCCACTGCAGGATCGTGCGCTTCTCCATCCGGGCCCGCTCGATCGGGCACACCTCGCCGATCGGCCTCTCGGTCAGGATCATGCCGCCGGAGTGGATCCCCAGGTGCCGCGGCGACTTCATCAGCTGGTTGGCCAGCGCGACGACGGGCTCGGGGATGCCAGAGTCCCCGGAGGTGACCGCGCCGCCCCAGCTGTCGATCGTCTTCGACCAGGCATCCTGCTGCCCGGGCGAGTGCCCGAGCGCCTTCGCCGCGTCGCGGACCGCCATCTTCGGCCGGTAGGTAATCACGTTCGCCACCTGGGCGGCGTTGTGCCGGCCGTAGCGTTCGTAGACCCACTGGATCACCTCCTCCCGACGGTCGGAGTCGAAGTCGACGTCGATGTCCGGCTCCTCCTCGCGGTGCTCGGAGATGAACCGTTCGAAGGGCAGGCGGTAGCGCACCGAGTCGATCGCGGTGATCCCCAGCGCGTAGCAGACTGCCGAGCTCGCCGCCGAGCCCCGGCCCTGGCAGAGGATCCCCTTCCCCCGCGCGAAGGCGACGATGTCGTGCACGATCACGAAGTAGCCGGCGAAGTCCTTCCGCACGATCGTGTCCAGCTCGCGCTCGATCCGCTTCCGCGCCTCCTCCTCGAGATCGGTCCCGGCGTAGTAGGTCTCGAAGCCGCGCTCGGTCAGGACCCGGAGCCAGCTGGATGCCGTGTGCCCCTCGGGGATCCCCTGCTTGGGCAGCCGCGGGGTGGCCTTCTGCAGGTCGAAGGACAGCTGGTCCGCCAGCGTCACCGACCGGGCGACCGCACCCGGGTAGCGGGCGAACCGCTCCGCCATCTCCGCACCGGTCCGCAGGGCCGCCGACCCCCAGGCCGGCAGCCAGCCGTCCAGCTCGGCCAGGCTCCGGCGCGCCCGGATCGCCGCCATCGCCGAGGCCAGCCGGTGATCGGTCGGCAGCGCGTAGTGCACGTTGTTGGTCGCCACCACCGGCAGACCGTGCACCCGCGCCAGGGCAGCCAGGGCGTCGTTGGTCTCGTGGTCGGCCGGGTAGCCGTGGTCGACCAGCTCCACCACCACCCGGTCGTGACCGAACAGCGCCGTGAGCCGGTCCAGCTCGTACGCCGCGGCCGCCTCGCCTCCGGACGCCAGCGCCGCGCGCACGCTCCCCTTCCGGCAGCCGGTCAGCGCCAGCCAATGGCCGCGACCCCGCTCCGCGAGCTCCTCGAGGTCGTAGACCGGCCGGCCCTTCTCGTCACCGCGCAGCTGCGCCGCGGTGATCGCCGCCGCCAGCCGGTGGTAGCCCTCGACCCCTTCGGCGAGGACCAGCAGGTGACTCCCCTCCGGGTCCGGTACGCCGTTCTGCGGAGCACTCAGCCCGAGCGAGAGCTCGGCACCGTAGACCGTCTGCAGGCCCGGGTACTTCTGGGCGATCTCGGCGAACAGCGGCGCCCCCGCGAACCCGTCGTGATCAGTCAGCGCGAGCCCATGCAGCCCCAGCCGGACGGCCTGCTCGACCAGGCGGTCCGGCCCGCTGGCACCGTCGAGGAAGCTGAAGTTGCTGTGCGCGTGCAGCTCGGCGTACGGCGTGACCGGGCCGAGCGGAGGGCGCACCTCGTCCTTGGGGCGATAGGGCTTCCGCTTGCGCGACCCCGGCCCGTCATCGGGAGCGGCGTTGCGCGCGCGTGGTTGCGGCGAGAGCCGCTTCTCCAGCTCGGACCAGGGGATCGGCGGGTTCGACCACCCCACTAGTCGTAGCTCGCTTCGGTCCACCACTGCCCGCCGTCGCAGCGCATCAACCAGGCCCGGCCGTCGACCCCGACGATCTGGAACCGCGCGACCATCCCAGCCGTCCCGCGGGACCCGTCCCACCACTGCTCGTCGGCCGGCCACGGGCCGGCCCAGGTGTCGATCACCTGCCACCCCGACCCGCTACCGCTGTGGAACCTGGTGGGCACCGCGGTCACCACACCGCGGTCGGTGACCGTCACCGGCTGACCGGCCGGCCCGACCACGGCGGTCGCCCACGGTTCGGCGAAGACCCGGCTCGGCGCCGGCGAGGGCATGCTGCCCGGCCACGGCAGGTCCGGGGCCCGCACCGCCGAAGGCCGCTCCCCCCAGGGCACCAGCAGCTGCCGCGACGCCGGCGACCGGCCGCCCTGGCGGACCGGGACGACCACGGCGTCGTACCCCAGCATCGCCTGCACCCGGGCCACACCCCGGTCGATGAGCTCGTCGGTCCCACCGCCCCAAAGACCGTCCGCGTGGGCGGCCGCGGGCTCGACCGTTTCGGGCACGAAGCGCACCAGTCCGACCGGAGCGCCGACCAGGACGCCGGCCGGGGTCGCCTGGAGCTGCCAGTGCACCCGGTCCACCACGTCGTTGGCGCCGAACCACCGCGAGTGCACCCAGGACCGCGCGGAGAGCAGCGACCGCTTGGCGTCGTCCGCCTCGGCCTCGACCCGGAGCGCGGTGCAGACCAGGCCGCGCTCCCCCAGCTCCGCGACGAACCGCTCCGCCGTACGACGGACGCTGAAGCTGACCGCCTCGACGGAGACCAGCGCCGGCTCGAAGACCACCTCGCTGACCAGGTCGGGCGGGGGCGTCCGGGTCGCCGGCTGGACCGGGTCGACCCCGCGCGCCAGCCGGTGCACCTTCGCGCCGTACGCCCCGAACCGGGTCAGCACATCCCGGGCCGGGAGCGCCGCGAGGTCGCCCAGCGTGCGCAGACCGAGACGGCGCAGCAGCCCGACCAGGTCGCCACTGTCCGGGAGCGAGTCGGTGGCGAGGACGTCGACCGGCAGTCCGGCCAGGAACGCGGCCGACCCGCCCTCCTCGACCACCCGCCAGTCCTGGATCTCGGCCAGGCGGGCCGCCTGCTCGGCCGAGAACAGGTCGTCGGCGATCCCGATCCGGACGTCCCGGACGCCGACCTCGACCAAGCGCTCGGCAATAGTGGCGGCGGCCAGCTCCTCCCCGCCGTAGAACCTCCCGGGCGCCCGGATCGCCAGCAGTCCCGGTCGCAGCGGAGCGACCCCGGGGCGGAGCGCCTCCACGGCCGCGAGCACCGGCTCGAAGGCCCGGACGTCGCGCTCCGGGTTGGCGTCGAAGAGGGTCAGTCCGGGGCACCGGGACTGCGCGTCGCGACGACGCATCCCGCGCGTCACACCGAACCCCCGCGCGGCCTGGTTGCAAGCCTGCACCCCGCCGCGAGCGATCACCGCGGCCGGCAGCGCACCGGTCGAGCCGGTCGCCACCACCGGCCAGTCCGGGCACCAGACCACCAGCGCCCTCATGCCAGTGCCTCCATCCGCGGCGCGTCAAGAGCAGGCCGCTCGACGCCGTACTCGATCCTGACCACCGGCCCCTCGGCCGAGGGGAACCACAGCTCGACCTCCCGGACCGGCGCCGAGCCGCGCTGGACCCCCAGCACCACCCGCCGGCTCCGCAACCGGCCGTGACCGGCGACCGCTCCGGACCAAGCCGAGGAGCGCAGGCTGATCCGCGCCTCGGCACCCGGCCACTCCCCCTGGACGATCAGTGCCGCGGACCGCTTCCGCAGCCGGGCCGCGATCCGGCTCGCGGTCCGCTCGGTCACCCCGACCGGGGGCCGGAGCAGCACCACCCCGACCACGTCGACCAGGGCGGCCGTGGTCTCCAGCCAGTGCTCGCCCGGGTCCGGGACGAGCACCGTCCGAGTCAGGTCGACGCCCAGCTCGGCGGCCGCCTCGACCCCGAAGTCGGGAGCACCGACCACGGCCACCCAGGAACCCTCCGCCGACGGCGTCGCCAGCAGCGCCATCCCCAGGCTGGCGCGATCGACCTCGTAGGCGCCTCCGGTGCGCAGCTGGAGCAGCCCGTCGAGGACCGGGTGCGTCGGGAGCGGCACCCGGGGAACCCCGTCCTGCATGCCCCGGATCCGCTCCTGGAGCTGCTGGAGCGTCTGCTCACGGGGAGCGAGGACGATGGGTGCGGACATCTCCCCATGATCGAACACATGTTCGAATCAAGTCAAGGCAGACTGTCCCCATGAAGATCGCCGTCGCCGGGGGCACCGGAGTAGTCGGGTCCGTCCTCGTCGACCAGCTCGCGGCAGCCGGCCACGAACCCGTCGTGCTCGCTCGCGGCGCCGGGGTCGACCTGCTGACCGGCGACGGCCTGGCGGGCCGGCTCGACGGCGTCGACGCCGTCGTCGACGTCACCAGCATCGCGACCACCCGAGGCGGTCCGGCCACCGAGTTCTTCACCCGGACCACCGGCACCCTGCTCGACGCCGGCCGGGCGGCCGGCGTCCGGCACCACGTGCTGCTCTCGATCGTCGGCATCGACGTGACCCCGTTCGGCTACTACGTCGGCAAGGTCGCGCAGGAGCGGCTCGTCGAGGACGCCCCGGTGCCCTCGACGATCATCCGGGCCACCCAGTTCCACGAGTTCGCGGACCAGATGATCGACCGCTCCGGCTTCGGCCCGGTCGTGTTCGCCCCGGTGATGCAGGCGGCGCCGATCGCCGCCGGCGAGGTCGCGGCGCTGCTGGCCGGGATCGCGACCGGGGCACCGCAGGGCCGGGCCGGCGACGTCCGCGGCCCGGAGGAGCTGAGCGTCCCGGAGATGACCCGGCGGCTGCTGCGTCGGCGCGGGTCCCGCCGGCTGGTGGTCCCGGCCCCGCTTCCCGGCAAGGCCGGTCGGGCGATGCGCGGCGGGGCGCTGATCCCGGACGATCCCGGAACGGTCGGCACCCAGACCTTCGACCAGTGGCTCGCGGAGCAGTCGTGACCGGCACCGGCCGCCGGGCCGGCCTGCTCGTGCTGGCGGCGTCCGGCTTCTTCGTGGGCGCCTGGGCGCTGGTCGGCCCGCGCTCGTTCTACGACTCCTTCCCCGGCTTCGGCCATCACTGGACCGCCGTCACCGGCCCGTACAACGAGCACTTCGTGACCGACGTCGGCGCCGCGTACCTGGCGCTGACCGCGGCCGCCGTGCTCGCCCTCGCCTGGGGCGACCTCCGCACCTGCCGGATGGCCGGCGCGATCTGGGCCGTGTTCAGCGCCCCGCACCTGTACTTCCACGTCCGCCACCTCGACGGGCTGACGACGTTCGACAAGATCGGCGAGCTCGGCACCCTGGCCGCGACCCTGGTGATCGCGGTCTGGCTGGCCCTGCCCGAGCGCACCGCCCGCCCCTGAACCGGGCTCAGAGGTACTCCGAGCCGCCGTCCACGTTGAGCAGCACGCCGTTGACGTAGCTCGCCCGCTCCGAGGCGAGGAACGCCACCGCGTCGGCGACGTCGTCCGGGACGCCGAGGCGGGTGCCCCAGGTCGCCTGGTGCCAGCGGCTGTTGGCGTCCGCGAAGTAGTCGGCCTCGGTCCCGCCGGTCTCCGCCATCCAGAGCCGGCGCTTCTCGGCGATCTGCTCGTTGACGATCATCCCGGGAAGGACGGAGTTCGCCCGGATGCCCTGCGGGCCGAACTCGCGGGCGAGGTTCTTGGTGAAGTGCGCGAGTGCGGCCTTCTGCGCCGAGTAGTGCGCGATCCGCGGGACGAAGTGCCGCATCGACATCGCCGAGGTGGTCACGATCGCGCCGCCGCCCGACCTCAGCATCAACGGGATGCCGGCCCGGCAGGCGCGCACCGAGGTCATCAGCACCGACTGGTAGGCGCGGTCCCAGCGGTCGTCCGGCTCGAGGGCCGACTCCCCCAGCTCGCAGAGGCCGACGGTGTTCACCAGCACGTCGAGGCGGCCGTGCTCGGCCTCGACAGCGGCGACCAGGGCCTCGGCCTGCCCGGCCGAGGTGAGGTCGGCGCCGAAGGCCGTGGCCGACGCGGCCCCCGCGGCGCGGGCCTCGTCCGCGACCGCTTCGAGACCCGCCTTCGGGGCGTACCGGTAGTCCTCGTCGCCCTCCTCACGACCGCGCGAGCACACCACGACGTGGGCGCCCTCGGCCGCGAGCCGGATCGCGATCGCGCGCCCCATCCCCTGGGTGGCGCCGATCACGACGGCGACCCGTCCGGTCAGTCCGAGGTCCATCGGCACTCCTTCATCGGTGCTCCCCCTCGCGCCGGGTGGCGCGGACGTAGGCGAGGAATCGGTCGATCGCGTGCACGGTGTACGCCGTGCGCAGGCTCGGGAGCAGGTCCCAGCAGTGGTGCGTCCCCGGCAGCTCGGCGTGCACCACCGGCTGCCGGGAGACGGCGCGCAGCGACGACGCGAAGGTACCCGCCTGCGCCGGTGCGGTGAAGGTGTCCTCGGCGCCGTGCAGGACGAAGAGCGGCGGCGCGTCCGGACCGATCCAGGAGAGCGGCGAGCCCTGGTCGTAGATCGCGAACGCCTCGTCCCGGGACTGCCCGAGGACGAGCCGGCGCCAGAATTCCTCCTGGCTCTTGGGCGAGTCCCCGTGGCGATCGATCAGGTCGTACACCCCGTAGAGCGGCACGCCCGCGACCACCGACGTGTCCGCCTCCTCGAAGCCGGGCTGGAACACCGGCGCGTTGGCGCTGAGCGCGGCGAGGGCGCTCAGGTGGCCTCCCGCGGAACCGCCGGTGATCGCGACGAACTCCGGGTCCCCGCCGTACGCCGCGATCTCCTGCTTCACCCAGGCGATCGCCCGCTTGACGTCGATGATGTGCGCCGGCCACCGGGCCGCGGGGGCGAGCCGGTAGTTGATCGCGACGCAGACCCAGCCGCGCCGCGCCAGCAGGCTCATCAGCGGGTAGCCCTGCCCGCGCTTGCTCCCGGCCACCCAGGCACTGCCGTGGACCTGGATCAGGACGGGAGCCCGGCCGTCGACCGGGAGGTCGGTCCGCGACCAGATGTCGAGGTGGTTGCGGCGACCGGCGTCGCCGTAGGACAGGTCCTGGGCGCGCAGGTAGCCGGCGCGTTCGGTGAACCGCGGGAGCAGCACCTGCCGCCGGGTCAGCGGGACCCGGTCGGGTGCCCTCCCGTCGGCGGGCAGGTGGTCGCGGTAGTGCTCTCCGAGCCCGGCCCGGAGTGCCTCCTCGAGCACCCGGCCGGAGGCCTGCTGCTGGCGCTGGGCACCGAGCAGCGCGACGCCGCCGGCGACGGCGAGACCGGCGCCCAGGCGGTCGGCGACGCTCCGTGGAGGACCTCCGCGGAGGAGCGCCGACGCGGTGGTGGCCGCCACCAGGCCGGCGGTGTGCAGCGGGAGCTCGGAGGCGAGCAGGCCGACCACCTCGGTCGGCACCACCGGCAGCGCCTCGACGGGCCCGGTGAACGGCTTCCCGAGGACCTGAGCGGGCCGTGCCGACCGGGCCGCGGCGGCGACGGCCGCCCAGGCCAGCCCGGTGCGCAGCAGCGACGTCATCGGCGACCGCCTCCTCTCAAAGAGTTAACTAAGTCAACCATAGCCCGGCAGTTGTGCGAGACTCTGTCGCATGAGCAGCGCGACCCCGGAGCAGCAGGAACTCGTCGAGGACCTCCGCGCCACGGTCCGTGCCGCGCTGAGCCGCACCGAGCCGGGGACCGGGGATGCCGGCACCTGGGCCCTGCTCGTGGACCAGGTCGGGGTGGACGGACTCCTCGTCCCCGAGGCGCACGGAGGGCTCGGCCTGGGCGCCCGCGAGCTCGTCGCGGTCGCCGAGGAGATCGGCGGCGCCGCGGTCCGGGTCCCGTTCCTCTCGCACGCGGTCGCCGCGGCGGCCCTGCTCCGCGCGGCCGACCTCGACGCCGCGCTGGTGGACGGCCTCCGCACCGACACCGCCACGGGCTCCCGGCGGATCGCCGTGGTGCCGAGCTCCCGGGACGCGGTCGTCGCCGACGACGCCTCCGGAACGACCCGGCTCACCGGCACGGTCACCGCCGCCCTCGACGCTCCCGGCGCCGACGTGCTGCTGGTGCAGGCTACGTACGACGGCCGGTCCGCCGTCTGCGTCGTCGACGGTACGGCGCCCGGCCTCGCCGTTGCCGAGCGCAGCGTGCTCGACCTCTCCCGTTCGGTCGGCAGCGTCGTGTTCGCCGACACCCCCGCCACCGTCCTCCTCAGCGGAGAGGCCGCCCGGCAGGCGCTCGCCGACTCGCTGCGCTGGTCGCGGCTGGCACTGGCCGCCGATCAGGTCGGACTCGCCCGCCGCAGCCTGGCGGTCACCGTCGAGTACGTCGGCATCCGGCACCAGTTCGGCGCCGCGATCGGCTCCTTCCAGGCCGTCAAGCACCGCTGCACCGAGGTGCTCCTGGAGGTCGAGCTGGCCGCGGCCCTCGTCGACCAGGCCGCCGCTGCTCTCGATGCCGGCGACGACCCGCAGGACCTCGTCAGCACCGCCGCGCTGCAGGCCGGGACCGCTGCGCTCGCGGCGACCGACGCGGTGATCCAGCTGCACGGCGGGATCGGCTTCACCTGGGAGCACGTCGCCCACCACTTCTACCGGCGAGCGCGTGCCAACGTCAGCCTGCTCGGGCCGGTCCAGGACCTGCGCGATGCCGTCGCCGCGTCGGCAGGGCTCTGACCGCGCTCGCAGCGGTACCGTCGCCCCGAAGCAGCACCCAGGTGCGGCCCAGAGGAGGAGCCCGGAGGAGGAGCCCAGAGATGAGCATGGAGGCGTCCTGGCAGGACCTCGCCGCGGGTGCCGCCGTGCTCGACCTCGACCCTGACGGCCGGCCGGTGCGTCCGCTCCTGCTCCTCGACCTCGACCGGCTCGGACCGCCGCCGAACGACCTCCGACCGAGCTCAACCCCGGGTGCCGTTGTCGTCGGCGTCACCGAGGGCGACCCGCCGGCGACCGCGCTCCCGTACCTGACCTGCTGGGTGGCACCGGGAGAGGTGGACGACCTCGTCGGGACCGTCGGCGTCGCCCCGGTGGCGGCGACCACCCTCGCCGGCCTGCTCGGCACCGGCGCGACGAGCACACCCGCGGCGCTGGTCGCCGAATCACTGGCCTACTCCGCGCTCCAGGGCGGGGCCGAGTTCCGCGACTGGCTGGCCGGCACCACCGCCACCGGCAGCGCGGACACCGACGACCCGGTCCTGGTCGAGCGGACCGGTCAGGTCCTCACGATCACCCTGAACCGGCCCGCCCGCCACAACGCGTACTCGGCGGCGATGCGCGACGCCCTGCGCGACGCCCTGGCGGTCGCACGGGCCGACCCCGAACTGCGGGTCGAGCTCCGCGGCGCCGGCCCGTCGTTCTGCAGCGGCGGGGACCTGGCCGAGTTCGGCCGGGCGACCGACCCGGCGGTCGCGCACCTGGTCCGGGTGACCACCGGAGCGGCCCGGTCGCTGGACCTGCTGCGGCCGCGGACCCGGGTGGTGCTGCACGGCGCCTGCGTCGGGGCCGGGATCGAGCTCGCGGCATTCGCCGGCCGCGTGGAGGCCGACGACGACGCCTGGTTCCACCTGCCGGAGGTCGGCATGGGGCTGGTCCCCGGCGCCGGCGGTACGGCGAGCATCCCGGCCCGGGTCGGACGCTGGCGCACCGCCCAGCTCGCCCTGACCCGTCGGCGCCTCGACCTGGGGACCGCACTCGCGTGGGGACTGGTCGATGCCCCCGCCCGGTGACCTCGCCGACTGGGCGCGCTCCGGGGCGATGGCACTCACCGGACGGCCCGACGGCCCGCCCCTGGTGCCAGCGGCGCGGCCCGCCTCGATCGTGCGTGAGCAGCTCGCCGCCCTCGGCCTCCGGATCCCCGGCCTCCTCGGTGAGCGGGCGGCGTACGCCGGTCTCACCCGGCGCGGGCCGTGGAGCTGCGGCGGCGCGATGCGGATCCTGCCCGCGCAGGACGGACACGTCGCCCTCTCGCTGGCGCGCCCCGACGACGTCGCGCTGATCCCGGCCCTCGTCGAGTCCGACGCGGCCGACGATCCGTGGGCGGCCATCGGCTCCTGGGCCGCCGGGGCCCGAGCGCTGGAGATCGAGCAGCGGATGGAGCTGCTCGGGCTGCCCGGAGGCGCGGTCCGCCACGGCCCCGGCACCCGCCCGGCCGTGCTCACCTCCGTCCACGGCACCCGCAGCCCCGGGGAGCGCCCGCTCGTCGTCGACCTCACCAGCCTCTGGGCCGGACCGCTCTGCGCGCACCTCCTCGGCCGTACCGGCGCGCGGGTGGTCAAGGTCGAGAGCCGGACCCGGCCCGACGGGGCCAGATCCGGACCTCCCGACTTCTTCGCGCTGCTGCACGACGGCCACGAGCAGCGCACCCTCGACCTCGCCGAGGAGCACGACCTGGAGCAGCTGCACGCGCTGATCCGGGAGGCCGACCTGGTGCTGGAGGCGTCCCGCCCGCGCGCCCTCCGCCACCTCGGCGTCGTCGCCGAGGACGTGGTCGCCGCCGGCACGAGCTGGCTCTCGATCACCGCGTGCGGTCGGGCCAGCGACGCGGTCGGATTCGGCGACGACGTGGCTGCCCGGGCCGGCCTGGTCGTCCCCGACGGCGACGACCTGCTCCCCGTCGGGGACGCGATCGCCGACCCGGTGGTGGGCGTGCGGGCCGCGGCCGAGGCGGTCGCCGCGCTGGCCTCCCCGGAGGCGGTCCTCCTCGACGTCAGCATGGTGGAGGTCGTTGCCGAGACCAGGGCGCCGGCACCCGAGCACGCCGTCACCCGCGCGGGGGGCCGGTGGTGGGTCGAACATGCCGAAGGCCGCGACCCGGTCACCGACCCGGAGCGCCGATGAGGACGCTCTTCACCGACGTCGAGGTCGACGGGCGGGGGTGCGACGTGCTGGTCGGCCCGGGCGGGATCGAAGCCGTCGGCGACCGTCTCGCCAGCACCGGTGCCGACGAGCACGTCGACGGCGGCGGCGGCGCCCTGATCCCCGGCCTCCACGACCACCACCTGCACCTGCTGGCAACCGCCGCCGCGCGGACCAGCGTCGACTGCTCGACCGGGCTCGACCGGCTCCGCAGCGCTCCGCCGGGCCCGTGGGTCCGCGGCGTCGGCGCGGTCGAGTCCGTCGACCGGCACGTCCTGGACGCCCTGGTCCCGGATCGTCCGGCCCGGGTCCAGCACAGCAGCGGCGGGCTCTGGATGCTGAACTCCCGGGCGCTCGCCGCGGTCTCCCCGGCACTCGCCGGGCCGGACGTCGAGCGCGATCGCGACGGGGTGCCCACCGGCCGGCTCTGGCGGTTCGACTCCCGACTGCGCGCCGCGCTCCCCGACCGCGCCGCCGAGACCCGGCAGTCGCTGGCGACCCTGGTCGAGGAGCTCCACCGGCTCGGCATCACCTCGGTGACCGACGCGACCCCCGACCTCGATCCGCCGACCGTCGCCCTCCTCTCCGACCTCCCTCTCGGCGTGACCCTGCTCGGGGACCCCGACGGCACCGCCCCGCGCAAGATCCTGGTCCGCGACCACGACCTCCCCGACCTCGCCGCGCTCACCACGCAGGTCGCCGAGGCCCACGAGCAGCGGAGACCGGTCGCCGTGCACTGCGTCACCCGGGAGGCGCTGCTGCTCACCCTGGCCGCCCTCGACGACGCCGGCCGGCTCCCCGGCGACCGGATCGAGCACGCCGCGGTGGTCCCGCCCGAGGTCCGCGCACGGCTCCGCGGCCTCACCGTGGTGACCCAGCCCGGGATGCTCGTCGCCCGGACGGAGCGGTACCGGACCGAGGTCGACCCGGACGACCTCGACCACCTGTACCCGTTCGCCTCCCTGCACGACGCGGGCGTGCCGGTGCTGAGCAGCAGCGACGCGCCGTACGGGCCGCTGGATCCGTGGGAAGGTTTGCGAGCGGCCCGCGACCGCGACCTGGCCCCGCACGAACGCGTCCCCGTCGCCGTCGCGTTCCCGACGCTGCTCCGCGACTCTGCCGGCCTCCCGCGGCGGATCGCGGCGGGCGAGGCCCCCGCGGTCTGCCTGCTCGAGGTACCCCTCGCCGAGGCGCTCCGAGCACCCGCGGCGGACCTGGTCCGCCTGGTCCGCGACCCCGCTCCGCACCGGCGGATCCGCTCCGGCCGCTGAAAGTCGGCACGCGCCGGGACGCCGAGAAGGAGTTCGAACGATACAATCATTCATATGACTGACGTTTCCGCCATCGTTCCCGGGACGGGCGTCATCGGGACTCCGATGCGCGCCCCCAAGACGGCTGAACTCATCGCCGGGCACCTGCGCCGCCAGATCGTCCGCGGCGAGCTGAAGGCCGGGGAGACGATCCCGCCGGAGCAGCAGCTCATGGAGCAGTACGGCGTCTCGCGGCCGACCCTGCGCGAGGCCTACCGGATCCTCGAGGCCGAGAGCCTGATCGGCGTCCGCCGCGGAGCCCGCGGCGGAGCCCAGGTGCTCGAGCCGGACCCGATGGTCGCCGCCCGCCACGTCGCCCTCCTGCTCCAGCTCCAGGGCACCACCATCCAGGACGTCTACGAGGCGCGCCTGGTCGGCGAGCCCGCCTGCGCCCGCCTGCTCGCGACCCGCCGCAACGCCCAGGACCTCGCCGACCTGCGCGCCGTGGCCGAGCACCTCGGCCACCTCCTCGAGGCGAAGTCGGACACCCCCGACATGAGCCAGTGGAGCAGCACCACCTACCGCTTCCACGAGCTGATCATGCAGCGCTGCGGCAACAAGACCCTCGCCGTCCAGGGGGCGGTGCTCGCCGACATCGTCGCGGTGCACCTGAGCCAGGCGATCACGACCGGCATGTCCCGCGAGGTCGACGCCCAGCCGGCGCGCTTCCGCAAGACGCTCCGCTCCTACGAGAAGCTGATCCGGCTGGTCGAGGAGAAGGACGCCGACGGCGCCGAGACGCACTGGCGCTCGCACATGGAGGTCGCGGCGAAGTACATCTTCCGCTTCGACCCCGGCAACAAGCCGCTGGTCGACCTCTTCAGCTGAGGGTCGCCTGCCGGAGGACGTCGCGCCGTACCAGCTTCCCGGTCTCGGTCCGCGGCAGCTCCGGCCAGAAGAGGAAGCGCTCGGGCGTCTTCGAGGAGCGCAGCCGCTGCAGCACGAAGACGCGCAGCTCCCCGGCCTCGAGCGCCCGGCCGTCGCGGAGCACCACCACCGCCTCGATCCGCTGGCCCCACTCCTCGTCGGGGACGCCGATCACCGCCACGTCGACCACGTCGGGATGGTGGAGGATGACCTCCTCGATCTCGGCCGGCGCGATGTTCTCCGCCCCGCGGATGATCGTGTCGTCGACCCGGCCGCCGAGGAACAGGTAGCCGCTCGCGTCGAGGTGGCCGCGGTCGCGGGTGTCGAACCAGCCGTCGTCGTCCACCGCACGTCCCTGGCCGTCGTACTCGCCGGAGACCTGGTCGCCGCGCACGCAGATCCGGCCCACCTCGCCGGCCGGGAGCGGCACGCCGTCGTCGTCGAGGACCGCCAGCTCCACCCCGGGCACGACCTGGCCGACCGAGGAGAGCCGGGCGCGGACGTCGGGATCATCCGAGGCGAGCGAGGCGCGGTGCTGCTCGGGGCCGAGCACGGCTACCGTCGAGCTGGTCTCGGTCAGCCCGTAGGCGTTGACGAAGCCGACCTCGGGCCAGGTGCGCAGCGCCTTCTCGATCAGCGCTCCCGGCATCGGTGCGCCGCCGTACGCGAGCCCGCGCAACGAGGGCACGGCCAGGTCGGACCCGGTCTCGATGATCCGGGAGAGCATCGTCGGGACGACGAGAGCGTTGGTGATCCGCTCCTCGCGCACCGTCGTCAGCCACTCGTCGGGCGAGAACTGCTCCAGCACCAGCGTGCGCCGGCCGGCGTAGAGGTTGCTGATCACGTTGGCGACCGCGGCGATGTGGTACGGCGGCACGCTCACCAGCGCCGCGTCGTCCTCCGCGGCGGCGAGGAACTCGACGGTGCCGAGCACGTACGAGGCGAGGTTGCCGTGCCGCAGCAGGACGCCCTTCGGCGCCGAGGTGGTGCCCGAGGTGTAGATGACCACGGCGGTCCGCTCGGGATCCCAGGGTTCGTCCCCGGGTTCGTCGACCGGTTCGTCGACCGGGCGCTCGGCCGTCGTCGCCAGCCACGTCGCGGCGTCGACCGCTGCGATCCCGGCCGCCCGCAGCGCCGCCCCGCCGCCCTCGTCGCCGACGCCGTACGCACCCGGGTGCCGGGCGAGCAGCGCGGTGAGCTGCTCCTCGCCCAGCCGGTAGTTCAGCGGCACCAGCGGTACGTCGGCCAGTGCGGCCGCGAACAGGGCCACCGGGAACGCCGGGCCGTTCACCCCGAGGTAGACGAGGGCATCGGCACCGGAGGCGCGGAGGACGGCCGCACCGGCTCGCGCCCGGTCGCGGAGACCGGCGGCCGTGATCCCGCCGGCGCGCGATCCCACCACGATCCGGTCGCCGGCGGTGTCGGCGACCATGTCCAGCAGCATCGTCAGGCGCATCGACCGACCGCCTCCTCGCTCCCGCTCGTCACCTGACCGCCGGGACGTCGGCGGCTGCCGCACACGCTAGCCACCCAGGAGGGCATCGACCGAGCCGATCCCTTCGTCCCGGAATCGCTCCATGAAGCTCTCGCCCCAGCTGAAGGCGACCTTCACCGGTCGCTCCTCGCCGTGCCGGAGGATCCTGCCGGCCTGGGCCCGGTACCCGCCCCAGCGCGCGGCCGAGAACTGCGACATCTGACCGCCCGGCTCCAGCTCGAACACCCAGGTGTCGCCGCCGTGGTCGCGGTAGCCGATCCGCTGGGCCCAGTCGTCGGGGTCGGGATCGATCCCGCCCCGGGTGTTCGCGTCCATCACCACCGGGCCCTTCGCGTCGGCGACCGAGACGAAGTTGAACCCCTCCCGGCCGATGGCGACCTGCCCCCACTCGACGGTGCCGTCCTCGAACTCCGTCGCGAAGGCCGACCAGGACAGCTGGGTGCCGTTGAAGATCCGCCACTCCTTCCAGTCCGCGCCGTGCGGCCAGTAGCCGTGGTCGAGGAAGACGAAGCCCTCGACCTGCTGACCCAGGACGCGCCCGCTCATCCGGTAGAGCTCGCTGGTGTAGAAGAACGGCTCCTCGTGGTCGAGGCTGCCGATCTGGATGCCCGGACCGACCAGGTCGCCCTCGAGCTCGAGGATCTGGCCCTCGCGCCAGGCCATGTGGCCCGGCGTCAGGCGGTAGTCGAGGCCTTCCTCCGGAGCACCGCCGGCCTTGCCGAGGAGCGAGCCGTGCAGGTGGTGCTCGTCCTCGGAGTACTCCCGCTTCACCTCGCCGCGCACGGTCTGGAGCGACTCGGGCACCAGGCTGACCTTGCCGCCACGGGTGTTCATCAGCCAGAGGCCGGCGGTCATCGGCCCGCAGAACTTCCGCTCGACGACGTGCAGGGCGCCGGACTCGTCGCGCCAGCCGCCGTACAGGTAGGTGGACTCCTCGGTGAGACCGAACGGCCGCGCGGTCGGGCGGTGCATGTCGAGGGACGGCTCGTAGCAGGCCACGGCGGTCGCGTAGCCGAGCTGGCCGAGCGGGAGTGTCGTCATGGAGGCACCCTTCCGGGTCAGGGGACTTGGCAGGAATCAGTTAAACAGGTTAGATACTTAAACGGAACACTAGCCTCCAGGAACGAGGAAAGCGCGATGCCCCACGCCGTGGTCACCGGTGCCGCCAGCGGGATGGGCCGGTTGATGGTCGAACGGCTCCTGGAGCGCGGCTGGACCGTCTCCGCGGTCGACCTGGACACGCCCGCCCTGCACGAGCTCGCCGGGACCGCGGGCGTCTCGGCGTACCCCTGCGACGTGAGCGACCCGCAGCTGGTGCGCGCTGCCGCGGCAGCCGTGCTCGCCGCCCACCCGCGGATCGACCGCCTCGTCACCGCCGCCGGCATCGCCGTCATCGGCCGGCTCGACGACCTCGACCCCGAACGCGTCGCCCGGCCGATGCAGGTCAACTACCTCGGGACCGTGGCCTGGGTGCACGCCCTGCTGCCGGCGTTGCGCGAGTCCGGGGGCGAGCTGGTGCTCTTCGCCTCGCTCGCCGGCTGGATCGTCACGCCCGGCTACGGCGCCTACACCGCCAGCAAGTTCGCCCTGGTCGGCTACGCCGAGACCCTGGCGCTCGAGCTGCGCGGGAGCGGGATCACCGTGCGGGCGGTCTGCCCGCCCGCCGTCCGGACCCCGATGATCGACGGGGTGATCCGCGACGGGCAGAGCGCGGCGGCGGTCGAGCGCAGCCGGCCGCTGAGCCCGGGGCAGGTGATCGACGCCATCGAGAAGTCGCTACGGCGACGGCGCGCGAAGATCTGGGTCTTCCCCGGTCCGGCCGGCATCGTCTGGCGGGTACGGCGGCTAGCCCCCGGTCTCGTCAACGCCGCGACCACCCGGCTCGGCGGCTGACCGCACCGCTCACAGGGCCGTGACGGTCCCCGCGTCGCCGTCGACGAGCACCACCTGACCGTCCTTCAGCGCCCGGGTCGCGTTCTCCGTCGCCACCACGCACGGGATCCCGAACTCGCGTGCCACCACGGCCGCGTGCGAGTGCAGGCCGCCGACGTCGGTCACCACCGCGGCCGCCGACCCGAAGAGCGCCGTCCAGCCGACGTCGGTCACCCGGGTGACGAGCACCGCCCCGGGCTCCAGGTCGTCGTCGCCGTCGCGCAGGATCTGCACCGGGCCGGTGGCGGTCCCGGCCGAGACGCCCAGCCCGGTCACCTGCTCGGTCCGGTCGTCCACCGTCGCGACCGGTTCCCAGCGCGACGTGAAGAGCGACGGGAGCTGCAGGGCGGCGAGGCGCTCCCGCTCCGCCCGGCGCGCGGCGATCTTCCCGGCATGGAGCCGCGGCGAGGCGATCTCCTCCGGGATCAGGTAGAAGACGTCGTCCTCGGCGCCGAGCACTCCGGCCGCGACCTGACGTCGCCCGATCTCGCGCAGGGCCAGCCGCAGGGCGTGCGTCGCGCGCATGGCCACGTCCTTGGTCCGCTCGCGGCGGCGTACCGCGCGCCCGAGCGCCGCCAGTGCCGGCCGGGCCCGCCGCGGCGGATCCTGGACGACGCCGGCGTCCCGCGCCGGGATGCCGGCCGCCCGGAGCACCGAGTCGAGCAGCCGCCTCGGCTCGTCGCCGTACATCCGGTTCGCGAGCTCGGTCTCGCCCGGACCGCGGTGACCGGCACGATCGAGCACGCGGGCGAACGCGGCGGCGAACCCGGGGTCGATCGACCCGAGGTCCTCGACGAGCACCGCGGAGGCGTCGGCACGGAGCGCCCGCTCGAGCTCCGGCGAGGTCCGCACCTGCGCCGCGAGCGCCTGCACCCCCTGGAGCAGGGCCGCGCTCGCGAGCCCGTCGGTACCGCCGCGCAGCGCCGCCAGGCCGAGCCCCGGCGCGACCTTCCGCACCAGGGTCTGCGCGGCGGAGGCCACCAGGTTGGTCGTCGTGCTGTAGGTCCAGGCGTCGATCACGTGCTCGCGGCACGAGTCCACCAGCGAGACCAGGGCGTCGTCGGAGAGCGCCTGCAGCTCGTCCGGAGTGAGCGCCCGTCGGGCGATGCGGTCCTCGAGCTCCGCAATCCGGCGCTCGACGCCGGCCATCCGCAGGCCCACCCCCGGCAGCGAGCGCAGCTGCCGCAGGGTCTCGCCCGCGCCGGCCCGGACCCGCGGCTCGGCCGCGTCGTCGTGGGCGATGCCGAGCACGTGCTCGTCGACCTCGCGCGGCGACGTCCCCGGCATCGCGTCCGCCATCGCGTGCACGACCGAGACGTTGGTGTAGAGCCGGTGGCCGACCGCGGCGATCGCCAGCGACCGCTGCGCCGCGACCAGGTCCGGATCCTTCATCCCGAGCAGCTCGACCTGGGCGGCTCCGGCGACCCGCATCGCGTCCCGGCTCACCCAGAGCGACATCGGGGTCAGGGTGCCGCCGAAGGCCTCCCCCACGTTCGCGGTCGTCAGGGTCGGGAACCGCGGATCGACCAGGTCGTCGAACTCGCCGCGCAGACCCGCGGGCGCGGGGTCGACCAGGTCGTGACCGGCGCCCGCCGCCCGGACGGTCCACTGGTGGTCGGGGGCCGGGGTGCGCCACGGGGTCGGCACCTTGGCCGTCCCCAGGTAGGTGACCGCGCGGACGCCGGGCACGGCGTCCTCCAGGGCCGCGCGCGAGTCGTAGACCGGCCGGTAGCCCCACTCCTCGACCATCCGGCGGGTGTCCAGCGTCGGCATGTAGCGGAAGCCGTCCAGGTCGGCCGGGCTCAGCTCGAGGACGTCCGCGCGCCAGGCGGCACCGGCGACGCCCTTGAGCACCGGGAACGGCAGCCGGACCAGCGGCTTGCGCAGGATCTCCGCGATCTCGTCGATGGAGACGCCGCGGTCCTCGGGACCGACGTTGACGATCCCGGTGCGGTCGTTGAGGGTGGCCAGGGCGTGGAACCGGCCGACGTCGTCGGTGTGCAGGAACTGCCACGACTTCATCGGACCGGTCGGTGCCGAGAGCGCCGGGTGCGCGAGGAAGCGGAACTCGTAGTTGTCCATGTCCCGCCCGGCCACGACGCAGGTCCGGGTGATCACCGCCGGCACCCCGGAGCCGGTGATCAGCTCCTCGCAGAGCGCCTTGTGCTTCGCGTACATCACCTCGGGGTGCGGCCGGAGGGGCTGGTCCTCGGAGACCACGTCCGGGTTGTCCGGCCACGGCCCGTACGCCAGCGTCGAGGAGGTGAAGACCAGCTTGCCGACGCCGTTGTCGGCCATCGCCCGGAGCACGTTCTCGGTGCCGCCGAGGTTGATCTCCTCCACCCCGGTCGACGAACGCAGCGGCGCGAGCACGAAGGCGAGGTGCACCACCCGGTCGCAGCCCGCCATCGCTCGGGTGAGCAGCTCGCGATCACGGATGTCGCCGGCGACCGAGGTGACCCCGGGAAGGTCCACCGGTCGTCGCGCGTAGGCCACGACGTCGGCGCCCTGACGGACCAGGTCACGGCAGATCGTCCGCCCGAAGACGCCGCTGCCGCCGGTGACCAGGACCTTCACGCCCGGCCTCCCGCGCCCTGGACCCGGCTCGGGAAGACTTCCTGCCACGCCCAGTGCCGGACGATGCGGCGCTGCTCGTCGACCCGGCGCAGCACGCCGGCATGGCCGGACCACCCCGGACGCGCGGCCGAGAACTCCACCATCTCGCCGTTGGCGTCGGTGACGAACTCCCAGGGCCGGCCGTCGCCGACGTCGAAGACGATCCGGTCGACGAACTCCTCGTCGCGCCACTCGATGCTCGCCTCGACGGACCGGCTGTCCACGACCGGGCCGTCCTGGGAGGCGACCGCGGCGAACCGGAACCGGTCCGCGCCGATGCTCATGTGACCCCACTCGACGGTGCCGTCGTCGTACTCGTTGGCGAACACGTTCCAGCCGCCCTGGAGCCGGTTCCAGATCGCGCTGTTGTTCCAGTCGACGCCGTGCGGGAGGTAGCTCTGGTCGACCGCGAAGAAGCCGGTCACCTTCTCGCCGAACATGGTGCCCTCGGCCAGGTAGGCGGTCGACGTGTAGTAGAGCGCACCCGGCTCGCCGGTCCGCCCGGCCTCGTCCGCCGCCGTCCGCCAGGGCACGTAGACCTGGAAGCCGGGCGCGGCCAGCCGGCCGGAGAGCTCGAGGATCGGGCCCTCGGTGCCGGTCTCGCTCCAGGTGAAGTCCTCGTCGCCGAGGCGCACCTCGAAGTGCGCGCCCCGCGCCCGCGAACCGCCCGCCGTGACGTCGTACCCGTCCTCGAGGCGGCGCTCGACCTTGCCGCCGATGGAGGCCTGCCGGCTGCGCGGGTCGGCGCGGAGGCCGACCTCGTCGCTCGCCATGATCGCGATGTCCCGGGTGGTGTAGCCGACGGCCTTGCGCAGCATCGCGTAGGACTGGCCGCTCTCGGTGCGCATGATCCCGTAGAACCAGGTGCCCTCGAGCACCAGTCCGAAGTACTGCTCGGTCACGGCGCCCTGGTCCGCCTCCGGGCGGAAGAACCCGACCAGGGGCTGGTGCTGGAAGTCGGCGCGGCGGGGAAGGACGGTCATCGGGGCTCCTGGGAGTCGGAGGCGGGTTCAATTACCTGCAATCAATGCAGTTATTTAGACGATAGGCGATCCGACGCTCCGTCGGCAAGGGATCAGGAGGGCCGGCCGAGCAGAAAGTCGACGAGGCCTGCCGCGTCGTGCGGACCGGCGCTCCCCTCCCCCAGCCAGCCGTAGATCGCCTTCGCCATCGCGGCACCGACGAGGGCGTGCAGGAACGCCTCGGACCGGACCTCCTCGGGGAGCTCGCCGCGCTCGACCCCGCGCTCCAGGATCTCGGCGATCCCGGCGAGCCGGACCGCGTTGATGTCCTCCCAGGCGGCGTGCAGCGCCCGGTCGTCCAGGCTGTCGAAGACGATCCGGAAGGTCGCGCGGCCGGCAACGCTGCCGAACCCGTCGACCAGGTTCTCGGCCAGCCTCACCAGCTGGTCGCGGGCACTCCCGACGTCGTCGGTGGCCAGCGTCGCGTCGAAGCTCCGGACCGCTTCGAGGAGCAGCTCGGTGCGGGTCGGGAAGCGCGCCGAGACCGCCGGCCGGCTGCACCCGGCGGCCCGGGCGACCTGGTCCACGGTGAACCCGGAGAGGCCCTTGGCGGCGTACACGGTCAGCGCCGCCTCGAGGATGCGGGCGTCGATCGACTCGTCGCGCGGACGACCCGGGCCGGGCCGGACGGGGTTGCTCACCACCGGCTCAGGCTCCCACACCCACGAGCCGGTACGACGGGGTCGAGACTCACACCCGGCGGGTGATGCCGCCGTCGACCACGAAGGTCTGGCCGGTCACCCAGGCCACCTCGTCGCCGCAGGCGTAGCGCAACGTCCCGATCAGCGCCTCCGGACCGCTGCGGGTCTTGATGAACGCGGTGCTCAGCATCCGGTCGACGCGCTCCGGGGAGAGCGTCTGCATCGTGGCCTCGGTGAGAATCGGACCCGGCGCGATGGCGTTCACCGGGATGCCGTGCGCGCCGAGCTCCATCGCCTGGCTCTGGGTCAGGCTGATCAGGGCCAGCTTGGTGGCCGAGTACGCGCCGGCCGGGCTGTACGCCGCGACCGAGGTCTGGTTCACGACCCGGGCCCACCCGGACTCGATCAGCTGCGGCGCGAACGCCTGGACCATCAGCAGCGCGCCGTCCAGGTTGACCGAGAACATCTTCCGCCAGTAGCCGATGTCGACCTTGAGCACCGGGTCGAGCTGCATGCCGCCGTAGATGGCGGCGTTGTTGACCAGCAGGTTGGCCGGCCCGACCTCGGCCCGCACCCGCGCCGCCAGCGCCGTGGTCGACTCCGGGTCGCTGACGTCCACCGCCATCGCGACGCACCGTCCGCCCTTGCCGGTCACCAGGGCCGCAGTCTCCTCCGCCGCCTCGAGGTTGAGATCGGCGGCGACGACCGCGGCACCGTCCTCGGCGAGCGCGATCGCGTAGTCGCGGCCGATGCCGCCGGCCGCGCCGGTGACGACGGCGACGTGTCCACTGTGGTCCATGCGGTGATTCTCCTTCGGTCTGGTTCCAGTACAGCAGGCGCCGGCGATCAGGCCCGGGCGTGCTCCGAGGCGCCGATCGCGTCGCTCCGGACGATGTCGAGCAGCTCGGTACGACTCACCTTCATCGACGACGTCCGGGGCAGCTCGTCGAGCACGACGATCCGGGCCGGCACCTCGTACGGCGTCAAGTGCTGACGGCAGAGCACGAAGAGCTCCTCGGCGGTCGGCCGCGGTCCGGCACCCGGCTCCCACTCGACCGCGGCGACCGGCACCTGACCCAGGCGGGCGTCCGGCAGCGGCGCGACCGAGGCCTCCCGCACTGCGGGGTGCCGCTCCAGCACGGCGCGGACGTCGTTGGGGTGCACCTTGAAGCCGCCGCGGACGATCGCGTCGTCGGTGCGGCCGTGGATCCAGAGGAAGCCGTCCTCGTCGAGCGAGGCGAGGTCGCTGGTCGGCTGCCAGGCATGGATGCCGCTGGGCGACTGCCGGCCGCGGATCTCCAGGATCCCGTGCTCGCCGTGTGGGATCTCGTCGCCGTGGTCGTCGACGACCCGGAGCTCGACGCCGGGCAGGGCGCGACCGACGCTGCCCTTCTTCCGCTCCCACCACTCGCGGTGCTGGCCCAGGGTCCAGGCCGTGACACCGCCGGCGAACTCGGTTGCACCGTACGTCGGCAGCACCCGGACGCCGTACCGGTCGAGCATCTCCTCGGTCAGCGCGACCGGGACCGGCGCGGTGCCCGCGGTGGCGACCTCGATGGACGCGAGCTTCTCCCGGGGCACGTCCCCGGAGAGCACCGCGCGCAGCGTCGCCGGGACCATCGCGACCGCCCGCGGGCGGTGCCGGACGACGGCGTCGACCCAGCGGTCGAGGTCGAACTTGCCGAGCAGCACGATCGAGCGGCCGGCGTACAGCGGACCGAGCGAGCCCCAGAAGCCGCCGATGTGCACCAGCGGGGTCGTCACCAGCGTCGTCCCCGAGCGGAAGAGCGCGCCGTCCGGCGGCGCCGGGACGCTGGTCGTCAGGGCCGCGTCGAACTGCTGGTCGGCGATCGAGATCCGCTTCGGCGGACCGGTGGTGCCGGAGGTGAGCATCTCCACGGTGATCCCGGGCGCGCCGACCGCGTCCCCGGCTCCGCGCTGACGCCCGACCGGCTGCCGGGCCACCGAGGCGCCGTCGAGGGTGAGCTCCAGGAGGTGGGGCGCCGCGGGGAGGGTGCCGACGACCTCGAGCATCGACGGCGACGCCAGCAGCGCGCTGACCCCGGACCCGGCGATGTCGCCGCGCATCCGCTCGGCGGGCTGGAGCGGGCTGACCGTGACCACGCACTGGTCGCCGGCGATGATCGCGAGCAGGGCGGCGACGTGCTCGGGCCGGTCCTCGAGGACCACCCCGATCCGCGCCGCACCGTTCAGGCCGAGGGTGCGCAGCGACTGCTGGATCGTGCTGGCCACCTGACGGAGCTCGCCCCACGTGGTCCAGCGACCCTCGAACTCGATCGCCCTGGCGTCGCCCGGCGCGTTCTCCAGAAGCAGGCGAAAGCGCGACCGACTCGTCATTCCGCACCACTCTCTTCAGGTACCGGTACCGGCCGCTCCGCCGGGGCGGGGACCGGTCGAGAACTATAGCACATAATCAGTTTACTGATTAAGTCTTTATGACCGATTTGGAGACGGTCGGTAGGACGTCGCCAGCAGCAGGGCGGCCAGGACCAGTCCCGCTCCGGCCGCGACCGCCGCCCACCGGACCCCGGCCACGTCGAGGCCGAGCGCGTGGTCGAGGGACCACCGCCCCGGCCCGGCGGCGGCCAGCGCGACCGCGACGATCCCGACGTGCAGCGTGTACTCCCAGCCGCCCTTGAAGACGAAGTACCCCTTGCCGCGGTGGTCGGTGAAGCTGGCGACCGCCATCAGCCCGACGAACGCGGCGGCACCGAGGCTGGTCAGCAGGCCGAGGGTGACCAGGACGCCGGCGCCGACCTCGGTGGCCGCGGCCACCCGGGCGTGCACGGCAGCCGGCCGCAGCCCGAGGCTCTCGAACCAGCCGGTCGTGCCGGCGAGGCCACCGGCACCGGCGATCTTGTTGAGCCCGTGCAGCACGAGCATCGGCCCCAGCGCCAGGCGGAGCAGCAGCATGCCGAGATCGAGGTCCACGACCACTCCTCTGTGATGAGGTGGACGCCATCGGGCGACGGCGACGAGATACAACGTAATCATATAACTGTTTCTGGTAAAGTCTCCGTTCGGACCCGTTGCACCTCCCGGGGCGACGACCTAGGCTCAAGCGTCTAAATAAACTCACCGATTACCGTAGGACCGAAGGAGCAGGCATGGGTGTTCGCGCGGCCGGCGTCACCGACCGGACCGGCTCCGGGTCCCGCCGGGTGGTCCACCTGGACGGCACCAGCGAGCTGGGCAAGGACCTGCTCGGCGGCAAGGCCTGGGGCATCAACGGCATGCGCGGTCTCGGCATCCCGGTGCCGCCGGCGTTCGCGGTCACCACGGACTGCTGCCAGGACTACTTCGCCGCCGGGAACACCCTCGCCGACGAGGTCTGGGCCGAGATCGTCGGCGGCATCGCCTGGCTGGAGGCGCAGACCGGCCACGCCTTCGCCGACGCGTCCGACCCGCTGCTGGTCTCGGTCCGCTCCGGTGCCGCGATCTCGATGCCCGGCATGATGGACACCGTCCTCAACCTGGGCGTGAATGCCGAGGTCGAGGCATCGCTCGCCCGCCTGACCGGCGACCCCGGGTACGCCGCCGATACCCACCGCCGCTTCCGGGAGCAGTACGACGACATCGTCCTCGGCTCGACCGGGACCGCCCCGCCGACCGACCCCTGGGAGCAGCTCCGCTCCGCCGTCTGCGCCGTCTTCGAGTCCTGGCAGAGCCCGCGCGCGCAGGCCTACCGCCGCAACCGCGGCCTCGGCGAGGCGGCCGGCACCGCGGTCACCGTCCAGGCGATGGTCTTCGGGAACCTCGACGACGACTCCGGCACCGGGGTCCTGTTCAGCCGGAACCCGCTGACCGGCGAGGCGCCCGCCTACGGGGAGTGGCTCACCCGGGGGCAGGGCGAGGACGTCGTCTCCGGCCGGTGCGACCCGTTGCCGCTCGAGGAGCTCCGGACCCGGGCGCCCGCGATCCACGACGAGCTGCTCGGCTATGCCTCGAGGCTCGAGCAGGTGCATCGGGACCTCCAGGACATCGAGTTCACCGTCGAGGCCGGCAAGCTCTGGATCCTGCAGTGCCGTTCCGCGAAGCGGTCCGCGCGGGCCGCCCTGCGGACCGCGGTCGCGATGGCCGGCGAGGGGCTCATCACCGAGGACGAGGCCGTCCGCCGGGTGAGCGCCGACCAGGCCCGGCACCTGCTCCAGCCCCACCTCGACGACACCGGCGCGAAGGCACCGCTCTTCGCCGGCGAACCGGCCTGCCCGGGGATCGCCACCGGCGTGGTCGTCATCGACCCGGACGAGGCCGAGGAGCGCGGCGCCGACGGCGAGGACGTCGTCCTGGCCCGGGTGACCACCAGTCCCGACGACCTGCACGGCATGCTCGGCGCCCGGGCGATCATCACCGAGCTCGGCGGGGCGACCTCGCACGCGGCCGTGGTCAGCCGGGAGATCCACCGGCCCTGCGTCGTCGGCTGCGGCGCCGGCACGGTGACCTCGCTGGTCGGGAAGGTCGTCACGGTCGACGGCGAGACCGGCCGGGTCTGGGCCGGCGTCCTCGACGTGGTCGAGCGCGACGAGGCGACCCTCGCGGACTTCGAGCAGCTCTACCGCTGGGCCTCGCGCCTGGTGCCGCTGCGCGTCTACCGGCCGGGCCGGGAGCCCGGCGGCGTGGTCGACCTGGACGCGCTCGGTTCCGCCTGGCGGAGCGGGCTCACCGCGGGCGCCGACGTGACCGGCGCGGCGCTCGCCGAGGAGGAGGGCCTCGTCGCGGCACTGGCGGCCGGGGTCGCGAGCGTCACCGTGCCGCAGGCGCTGCCGACCCTCCTCGACCTGGTCGACCTGGTCGACGCGGGGCGCTAGCGACGCGTCAGTGGGCGTTGCCCGCGGCGGCCTCCTCGGCCCGGGTCAGGCCGCACCAGTGGATCAGGTCCTCGTGGAGCTCGAACCACACCGTGTGGTAGCTGTCGAGGATCGGCCGGGTGACGTAGGCCGACTCCCCCGCGGCGTACCGGCGCTGCGCCTCGGTCAGCCGCTCGGCGTACCGGGCGGCCCGCGGGGCGATCGCGGCCACGCGGCCGACGAGCGGGAGGACCCGCTCGTGGACGGCGGTGAGCCGGGCGAGCACGTCGGTGTCGTACCCCGGGTCGGCGTGGTCGTTCAGGGAGCCGTCCGGCTTGAGCTGCCAGGCGGTGAAGATCTCCTTCGACTCCGCGTTGACCGGGAGGAACTCGTCGTACAGCTGCTTCATCGCCGCCGGGTCCACGGACGCCAGCTCGGCGGCCAGCAGGTCGGCGAGGCGCTCCTTGCCCTCGGGAGTCGTCTTCAGCCCCGTCGGCATCTCCTTGACGAAGCCGCTGCCGGCCAGCGCCGCGACCTCCGCGACGACCACGTCCTCGGCGACGCCGAGGCTCACCGCCACGTCGGAGGCGGGCACGCGGCCCTTCAGCGCGATGGTGCGCAGGACGGCCAGCTCGGTCATCGGGACTTCCTCTCGTAGATGCGTTAGTTTATCTAAATCATTTTCTCTTTCGCCACCGAACGGCGGAACCGGCCGAGGGGGGACCGCGTGGCACCGGTGAGACCTGGCGAGTTCCGGTCGCCGAAGGTGGCCGACCTGGTCGCCACCAGCCTGCGCCGGATGATCGCCACCGGCGAGCTCAACGACGGCGACTGGCTGCCCCCGGAAGCCGAGCTGGTGACCAGCTTCGGTGTCTCCCGGCCGACCCTCCGGGAGGCATTCCGGCTCCTCGAGGCCGACGGCCTGGTGGAGATCCGCCGCGGGCCCCCGGGCGGCGCCCGGGTGACCACCCCCGGCCCGGAGCGCGCCGCCGGCCTCTTCGGCCTGATCCTGACCCTGAGCGGCACCACCCTGGCCGACGTCTACCAGGCCCGGATGGCGATCGAGCCGCCCGCGGTCCGCCGGGTCGCCGAGGCGGCGGACCCCGAGGCGGTCTCCCGGCTGGACGAGGTCGTCGGCGAGCTGCGTCGCGCCGTCGGGGACCTGGACGCCTTCGCGGAGAGCAGTGCCACCTTCCACCACGAGCTGGTCCGCCTCGGCGGCAACCAGACCCTCTCGGCAGTCGTCCGGCTGCTCACCGAGATCGGCACCCGCCACCTCGCCCTGGTCCTGGACGAGCACGCGCGCACCTCCACGGAGCACCGGACCGACGAGCTCCGCGCGATCCGGTCCTACGAGCGCCTCCTCGACCTGGTCCGCGCCGGACGCGCCGACGACGCCGAGGCCTTCTGGCGTCGGCACATGCAGGCGGCGCTCACCTACTTCGGGAGCCCGGGCGCCGCTCGCCAGGTTCTCGACGTCATCAGCTAGGGGCTTGCCCTCCGCGGCAGATCTCCTAGAATCATCTTAATGATTAATCCGACTGATCGTGCGACGATCCCGCCGAGCGCGGGCAGCGCGCCGTACACCCGGCGCCTGCTCCGCCGTACCGGACTCGTGTACGCCGCGGTGCTCGCCCTCGGCGCGCTGCCCTGGCTGCTCGACCTCGACCGGTCCTGGAAGGTGCTCGGCGCCGGCCTGGCATTCCCGGGCGCCGGGTTCGTCACCGCGCTCTCCTGGTCCACGCTCTGGCTCGTCCTGGTCCTGGTCCTCGCCGGGCTCGCCGGGGTCGCGTGGTTCGGCTCCGGGATGGTGATCGCGCTGCCGGTCGTCTGGCTCGGCAGCGCGGCCGCGGCGGTGGCCGTCGTCGACGAACCGGAACGGTCCGGCTACCTGGTCGCCCTGCTCGCGGTGGCGGTCGTCGCGGTCTCGGCCCGCGTCGGCCTGACCCGGCGCGCCGGCAGCCAGGACGCCCGCCGCGACGAGCGCAACCGCACCCTCGCGTCGACGATCGGCACCGTGCGCACCACCCGGGCCCGGGCCGTGACGGCGCTCGCCGGCACCGCGCCCGAGCTCACCGACGCCCAGGTCGCCGCCCTGCGCTACGCGGTCGACCTCGCCCACCAGCCGCACGACGACTGGTCCGGGTTCGACACGATCGACATCTTCCAGCCGGCCGCGGTCCGCTACCAGATCAACCAGCTCGGCTGGGCGCTCGCCGTCGCCCAGAGTGCGTACGCACCGGCGTTCGGCGGCTACCTCAGCAGCGGGCAGCGCGGGCTGATCGAGCGCTACCTCCAGCCCGAGGTGCTCGGCTACTGGAAGTACGAGCGGGCCTGGGGGCACCTGCGCTGGGACGCCGACCCGGTCGGCCGCGACAACATCATGCTGACCGGCTACTACGGCCTGAACCTCGCCCTGTACGCCGGGAACACCGGCGACACCCGCTACCACGCCGACGGCGCGCTCCCCTTCCGCGTGACGAGGCGCCGGACCTACCCGCACAGCGCGGATGACGTCCGGGACTCGCTGCTGTCCAACTACGCCCGCTACCACGACGGCCTCTGCCTCTACCCCTGCGAGCCGAACTGGTCGTACTCGGCCTGCAACTTCCGCGGCGCCGCGACGCTCGCCTCCTTCGACCGCCTCGAGGGCACCGGGCACTGGCCGCGGCTGCGCGACCACTTCCTGGAGAAGCTGACCAGCGAGTTCACCCAGGCCGACGGCTCGGTGGTCGCACTGCGCTCGACGCTGACCGGGCTCCCGGTGCCGTTCCCGATGCCCGACTCGGTGCTGCCCAAGGAGCTCAGCCCGATCGCCCCGGAGATCGCCGAGCGGTACTGGGCGCTGGTCCGGGAGGAGATCCTGACGCAGGTCGACGGGCGCTGGGTGGCCGACCTGCCCGGCGTCGGGGTCGACTTCGGCAACTACACGAAGTCCGACATGTTCGCCCTCGGCGGCATCTACGGGTCGGCGCGGGAGATGGGCGACACCGAGGTCGCCGACGCGATGCTCGCCCTGATCGACGAGCTCGAGCCGCACGCCGACGGCCCGGCGCTCTGGTACCCGAACCGGTCGACGCTGTTCAACGCGACGATGGCGATGGACCGGCTGCTCCGCCCCGGCGGCTGGCACGACGCGATCAACGTGCCGACCGCGGCCGAGGTCCTCAGCGGCCCGGTGCTGGACCAGGTGCCCTACCCCGAGGTCCTGGTCCTCGCCGCCAGCACCGACGGCGCCGGCATCAGCGTGACCGTGACCCCCGGAGCCAAATCCGGAGCCGAATCCGGGGCCGGACCCGGTCGCCGCGCCCTGGCCTTCGCCCGGCTCTCCCCCGGTGCCCGGTACGCCGTCTCGACCGGCGGTGACGTCGTCGCCGCCGGGGACGGCCGGGCGACGGTCGAGATCGACCTGACCGGCCGGCTCGACGTCGCCCTGACCCCGGTGCGGTAGGCGAACCCCTACCGTGGACCCATGACCTCAGCAGAGACCGACGGCGCCCCGCTCGACCTGCGCGAGGTGTTCGCGCGCCCGTGGAGCGGCCGGGCGACCATCCGGCGACCGTGGTGGCTGCGCTGGTTCCCGGTGGCGTCGGACCTGCACTTCCGTACCCGGATCTCCGACGCGCACCTGGCGGAGACCACCGGCCTGACCGTCCACGACACCACCACGTTTCCCAACGGCCGGGTCTGGGAGCGCACGATGACGGCCCGGCTCGTCGCGCCCGGCCGGTGGCAGATCACCGCCGACGACATGCCCGGCGGCGCGGAGCAGACGGTGGATGCGCACGGTTTCGCGTTCACGCCGTACACGATCCTGGCGCCGGTCCTCGGCCCGCTCCGGCTCCCGCTCCGCTGCACCGACGAGATCGAGCTCCTCGACGAGCGGACGATGCTCGACACCCTGGAGATGCGGTTCCTCGGGGTCCGGGTCGGCACGATGACCATGCGCCTGGAGCGCGAGTAGCCCTCAGTCCGGTAGCCCTCAGTCCTGCGGCCGGAACCGCGCCGGCGAGGTCCTCCGCCGGCGTGCGGCGGCCTTCTTCGCGATGCTCCGCACCACCCGTTCGAGACCGCGCTCGAAGCGCGGCGAGTACGGCGGGGTGGCCAGCTTCGCGAGCGCGACCGGTGTCCGGTTGACGACCATCGTCCGCTGGTGCGTGAAGGTGTCGAACCCGGTGCGACCGTGGTACGCCCCCGAGCCGCTGCGGCCGACACCGCCGAACGGGGCCACCATCACGCCGCAGTGCGCGGCGAAGTCCTGCACCGTGATCCCGCCGCAGCGCACCCGCGTGCGGAAGTAGTCGAAGTCCCGCCGGGTCGGCCCGAACCAGTACGCCGCCAGCGGCAGCGGGCGCTCGGCCAGCCGTTCGACGACGTCCTCCACCCGGTCGTAGGGATGGATGCTCAGCACCGGCCCGAAGACCTCCTCGCGATCGATCTCCATCTCCGCGGTCACCCCCAGCAGGAAGGTCGGCGCGATCCGCCTGGTCGCGCGGTCCGGGAGCACCTCGCCCTCGGGCGCGGCGTCGACCTTGGTCGCCCCCTTCGCGACGGCGTCGTCGATCAGCCCGACGATCCGGTCGTAGTTCCGGTCGTCGACGATGCTGATGAACGTGTCGCTGCCGAGGACGCTGGGGAAGACCGCGCGGGACGCCGCCGTCACCGCAGCGACGAACGCGTCGAGGTTCGCGCGCGGGACGTAGACCTCGTCGGGGCAGAGGCAGACCTGGCCGCCGTTGGCGATCCGCGCCGAGGCGATCCGTGCGGCCGCCTCCTCGATGTCGGCCCCGTGCACGACCACCGCGGGGTTCTTGCCACCGAGCTCGAGCGTGACTGGGGTCAGGTTCTTGGCGGCCGCCTGCGCGACCAGCGAACCGACGCCCGGGGAGCCGGTGAAGAAGAGGTGGTCGAAGGGCAGCGCGCTGAACGCCGCCGCGGTCTCGGCCCCGCCGTTGACGACCACGAGCTCGGTGGCGTCGAAGTACCGCGGGACCAGCTCGGCCATCAGCGCTGCGGTCCGCCAGGTGACCTCGGAGAACTTGAGCATCACCCGGTTGCCGCCGGCGAAGGCGGCCGCGGCCGGCTCGATCGTCAGCCCGACCGGGAAGTTCCACGGCCCGATCACCCCGACCACGCCGAGCGGCACCGACTCCACCTTGATCGGGAACCCGATGGCCGCGGTCCCGGGCAGCACCCGCCGCGGCTTCATCCAGGCCTTCAGCCGGCGCCGGGTCAGCACCAGGTCGGGCAGGTAGCCGATCACGTCGTTGACCATGCTCGGCGTCCGCGGCCGCGAGCCGAAGTCGGCGTCGAGGGCCTCGACGATGGCGTCGGCGTTGTCGGTGACGAGCGAGACGAGCCGGTCGATCCGGTCCCGGCGCACGGCCAGGGACGGCGGACCGTCGGCCAGGAAGGACTGCCGCTGCACGTCGAGCAGGCGGCGCAGCTCGGCCGCCGAGGGCTCGCCGTCGACCTTCGTCGCGACCGTCATCAGCACTCCTCGCGCTTCCTAGAAGTCTTAATCATTAAACTGTATCCTACGCGTCAGACCCCCGAGGAGACCCATGCCACGCGACAACGAGACCATCACCGGCTGGAAGGTGTACAGCCGGCTCGCCCGGGTGCTGACCCGCAAGGGCACGCTCAAGGCCCTGATCGCCTCGCGCCGGCTCGACCCGGAGAGCGTCGACTCGTTCGGCAAGGAGATCCAGCGCGCGGCGGAGCGCTGGCCCGAGGGGATCGCGATCAAGTTCGAGGACCGCGAGCTCACCTTCGCCGAGGTCAACGCCGCCTCCAACCGGTACGCGCACGCCCTGAAGTCGCTCGGCGTCGGCAAGGGCGACGTGGTCGCGGTCGACGTCGAGAACCGTCCCGAGTTCCTGCTCGCGCTCTCCGGCGTCTACAAGCTCGGCGCGATCGGTGCGCTGATCAACACCTCGCTGCGCTCCACGGCGCTCGAGCACTGCCTGTCCCTGGTCGCGCCCCGGGTGGTCGTGGTCGGCGAGGAGCAGCTCGACGCGGTCGCGAGCCTGGAGGACCGCACCGGCATCTCGCCGACCTGGGCCTACCTGGCCGACACCGGGGCGGAGGCCTGCCCGGCCGACTTCACCGACCTCGACGCGCTCGCCGCCGCGGCGAGCGCGGAGAACCTTCCCGAGACCGACGACATCAAGCTCGGCGACCCAGCCACCTACGTCTACACCTCCGGCACCACCGGGCTCCCGAAGGCCTCGATCAACGACCACCGCCGGCTGCGGTACGGCGGCATCCTGGTCGGCGGCCTGGTGGTCCGCTGCGGTCCGGGCGACACGACGTACACGACGCTGCCCTTCTACCACGTGACCTCGCTGATGGGCGGCTACAGCGGAGCCATCCACACCGGCGCCGCGGTCGCGATCGGCCGCAAGTTCAGCGCCTCGACGTACTGGGACGAGGTGCGGCGGTACGACGCCACCGCGATGATCTACATCGGCGAGATGCTGCGCTACCTGCACAACCAGCCGCCGACCGCGCGCGACCGCGACCACCGGGTCCGGCTGATGTACGGAGCGGGCCTGCGCCACGAGATCTGGAACGACTTCAAGGAGCGGTTCGGCATCGAGCAGGTGCGCGAGGTGTACGGCGCCTCGGAGTCCCCCTCGGCGTTCCTCAACCTGCTCAACTTCGACAAGACCTGCGGCTGGTCCCCGACCGGCTGGAAGACCGTCGCGTACGACGTCGACCTCGACGCGCCGGTCCGCGGCGACGACGGCCTGCTGGTCGAGGTGGGCCCCGGCGAGGTCGGCCTGCTGGTCTTCGAGATCAACGACGCCCAGCCCTACAACGGCTACACCGACAAGGAGGCGTCGGCGAAGAAGGTGCTCGCCGACGTCTTCAAGCCGGGTGACTCGTGGTTCCACACCGGCGACCTGGTCCTCAACCAGGGCCACGGCCACGTCCGGTTCATCGACCGGATCGGCGACACCTTCCGCTGGCGCGGCGAGAACGTCGCGACCACCGAGATCGAGCGGGTGCTCAACGGCTGGCACCAGGTCGAGGACGCGGTCGCGTACGGCGTCGAGGTCCCCGGCGCGGAGGGGCGCTGCGGGATGGCCTGGGTCCAGGTGCGCGACGGCGAGGAGCTCGACCTGGACGGCGTTGCCAAGACCTTGCGCGCCGAGCTCCCCGGCTTCGCAGTCCCGCGCTTCCTGGTCACCGCGACCGGCAGCGCCTCGGTCACGGGGACCTTCAAGCACCAGAAGTCCGACCTGAAGAAGGCCGGCTACGCGCTGGCGGCCCACGACGGCCCGGTGCACCTGCTGACGCCGGACGCCGCGGGCTTCGTCGCGCTGACCCCGGAGTCCGAGGCCGCGCTGGCCGCCGGCGGCGTCCGGCTCTGAGACTCACTCCAGGGTGGCGGCCAGCCGCTCGGTCGCGTCGGCGTACCCGGTCGCCATCTCGATGACGACGTCGCGCGCCGACTTCCGGCGGTCCATCAGGCCCACGCCCTGGCCGACCCAGTAGGTGGCCAGCTCGCGGGCGCCCTCGTGGCCGGTCTCGGCGAGCTTGTCCACGTGCCGCAACCCGGTCTCGCTGACCCAGGACTGGAGCGGCATCGGCAGCGGCTGCGGCGCTCCCTCGCGCTCCCAGGCGGCGTGCCAGGAGGTGCGGAGCTGCCGGGACGGCTTGCCGGTCCGAGCCCGGCTGCGCACGGTGTCGCGCGAGCTGGCGGCGAGCATCTTCTCCACGGTCCACGGCGCCGTCTCGGCTTCGTGCGTGGTCAGCCAGACCGAGCCGGTCCAGGCGCCGGCGGCACCCAGCACCACCGACGCGGCCATCTGCTCGCCGGTGACGATGCCGCCGGCCGCGAGCACCGGGACCATCAGGTCGCGCTCGCGCAGCGCCCGGACCACCTCGGGCACCAGCACCATCGTGGTCACCTCGCCGCAGTGCCCGCCCGCCTCGGTGCCCTGGACGACGACGACGTCGACGCCGGCCTCGACCTGGCGGATCGCGTGCTCCTTGGCACCGACCAGCGCGGCGACCGGCAGGCCGGCCGCGTGCGCCCGCTCGATCACGTACGCCGGCGGGACGCCGAGGGCGTTCGCGACCAGCTTCACCGGGTGCCGCAGGATGACGTCCATCAGCCGCTCGCCGATGTCGCCGGTGACGCCGGCCCCGAACATACCGAGCAGCTTCTCCTCGGCGAGCTCGATCCCGTGCTCGGCCAGGACTCCCTGGACGAAGCGCCGGTGCTCGGCGGGAACCATCGCGAGCAGGGTCTCGTCGTCGACCGCCATCTCCTCGCCGAGCTTCTCCGGCAGCACGATGTCGACCCCGTAGGGCTTGCCGTCGACGTTCTCGTCGATCCAGGTGAGCTCGCGCTTGAGGTCCTCGGGCGCGAAGGAAGACCCTCCGAGCACCCCGAACCCGCCGGCCTTGCTGACCTCGACGACGACGTCGCGGCAGTGGCTGAAGGCGAGCAGGGGGATCTCGATGCCGAGCAGGTCGCAGATGTCGGTACGCACGGGTGTGGCTCCTTCTTCGGGTGGGCGGACGCCTAGCGGGGCAGTCCGAGGGAGCGGGCGATGATCCCCCGCTGGATGTCGTTGGTGCCGCCGCCGACGACGTACATCACCGACTGGCGGAGCAGGTGCTGGACGTGGCCGCCGCCGATCCCGTCGGCGTCGGCCAGCAGGGCACCGGGACCGAGCACGTCGAGCAGGGTCTCCGCGAACGACTCGGCCAGCTCGCCGCCGAGCACGCCCGCCAGCGGTGCCGCGACCAGCGCCTCGATCCCTTCGGAGCCGGTGGCGTGCGCGACCAGGGCGCGGAGCGCCTGGAGGTCGCAGACCGCCCGGTCGAGCAGGTGGCGACGGGCGGAGCCGCGCGCACCGACGATCCCGGCTGGATCGTCGCGGACGGCGTCGAGGACGTCGTCCAGCACCCGGTGGAGCTGCGCCGCGACCCCTCCCATCACGACCCGTTCGCCGGCCAGGGCGTGCGTGATCACCGTCCAGCCGCCGTCGACGGGCCCGACCCGCGCACGGTCCGGGACGACGACGTCGTCGAGGAAGACGGTCGCGGCGCGCTCCCCCGAGAGTGCCGTCATCGGCCGGACCTCGATGCCCGGGGTCGTCATCGGCACCAGGAAGACGGTGATGCCGGCGTGCCGCGGCTGCGCGTCCGGGTCGGTCCGCGCGGCCAGCCACAGGTAGTCGGCCTGCTCGGCCCGGGTGGTCCAGATCTTCTGGCCGTTGACGACCCAGTCGTCACCGCGGCGCTCGGCGCGGGTCCGGACGCTCGCCAGGTCGGACCCGGTCTCCGGCTCGGAGTAGCCGAGGCAGAAGCGCATCGCGCCGGCGCGCACCAGTGGGAGGAACCGGGCGCGTTGCTCCGCGGTCCCGTGAGCCAGGATCGCGCTGCCGAGCAGGGTCACGGAGGCCAGCTCGATCTCGACCGGCGCCCGGGCGTAGGTCAGCTCTTCGTGGAGCACCGCCTCCTCGCCGACGCTCGCGTCCCGGCCGCCGTCCCGGGCCGGCCAGCCCATCCCGAGCCAGCCGCGCTCGACCAGGGCGGCCACCCAGGTGTCCCGGTCGGCTCCGGCGAGCTCGGCTGCCAGCGCACGGACCTCGACCCGGAACGTCTCGGCGGCCGATGCCGGCGCGGACCGGTGGACGCCGGGTGCCGGCAGGCTCCCCCGCCCCTCGACGAGACGGTCGACCGGTCGGCCCCGGCTCGGCTCGAGCGCGGCGGCCGAGGCCACGTCCGCGTGCACCCGCCGGAACAGCCAGGGCCCGAGGTGCTCCTCGAAGAACCCCACGGCGGCGAGCGTGTGGTGCGCGCCGAGCAGCACCCGGCGGGCAGCCGCAGCGACGAATCCGTGCGTGAGCTCGGCCGCCAGCTCCGCGTCGGCCGAACCGTCGTCGAAGGCCCGCGCCGCCGCGGCGAGGAGCAGCTGCGCGGCGACCACGTCGATCTGGCACGCGGCGGTCCGTTGCTGAACCGCCCCGAAGGCACCGATCGGCTTGCCGAACTGGATCCGCGAGCACGCGTGCTCGACCGCGAACCGGTGCAGGCGTTCCGCCGCTCCGGCGGCGCGGGCGGCCAGGGCGAGCCGCAGCAGCGTGCGGGCGCGGTCCGTCGCCGGAGCCCCCGGTACGCCGGCCCAGGTCGCCACGCCCAGCTCCACCTCACCCCAGGCCGGAGCCGGGACGCCGTCGAGCAGGGTGGCGCCGAGCACCGGGCGGAGCTCTGCCTCGCCGTCGCCGAGCAGCAGCACCGCGTCGATCCCGGTCGGAGCCTCGGTGCGCCGCGATCCCGCCGGCAGCACCGTCACCCGGAGGTCGCCGAGCACCTCGGCCGGGACCAGGGTCGCGGCGACGTGCGCCTCCGCGAGCGGGAGCGGGCACGCCGCGGCACCGGTCGCGCGGGCGGCGGCCACCAGTGCCGAGATCGCGCCCTCGCCGCCCAGGTCGAACCAGCCGGCCCGGCTCGCAGCGTCCCGGACCGGGTCGAGCGACTTCCCGGCGCGCAGGTCCTCGACGGACCAGAGCCCGTCGAGCTGGGCGCGCACGGAGGCCGCGAAGTCGTCGGTCTCGGTCACGGGCGTCCTAGTTCCTAAACGGTTGTCGTTTCGTTATGCACGATAAGGGAACGACCATCGTTCTGCAATAGACTGCTCCGGTGACCGCGACCGCAGGCCGACCGCGCGACCCGGACGTCGACCGCCGGGTGGTCCGCGCCGCCCTCGACCTGTTCGGCGACGCCGGCTGGTCGGGCTTCAGCATCGACGAGGTCGCCCGCCGGGCCCACGTCGGCAAGCCGTCGATCTACCGGCGCTGGTCGACCGCCGCGGACCTCCTGGTCGACGCGGTCCGCGAGACCGTGCACCTCGTGCCGCCGCCGGACGGCGAGGACCTGGTCGCCGACCTGAGCGCGCTCGCCCACCACCTGCTGGACGCGCACCTGCCGGACGCGGGGCGGGCGATGCTGCGACTGAGGTTCGAGGCCCCGAGCATCCCCGAGCTGCGCGACCACTGGGAGGCGATCCGGACCAGCCAGGTCGACGCCGCGCGCCGGCTGGTGCACCGCGCGGTCCGTCGCGGCGAGCTCCCCCGCGGCACCAACGTGACCCTGGTCCTCGACACGCTCTGCGGCGCGGCGATGATGCACGCGATCGCGCGCCCCGACGACGCCGCTCCCCCGACGCGACGCGAGCTCGACCGCTACGTCGAGGAGCTGGTGGCCTTCGTGCTCGCCGGCATCAGCGCGGGCTGATCGAGTCCCGCATCGCCCGCAGCGTCGCCTCCATCCCGGAGAGCAGCCGCCGCGGGCGGCCGGCGACCCGGTCCCCGAGCATCATGAACCACGGCGAGTCCACCGTCGCGAAGCGCTGGGTCACCACGGTCGTGTCGCCGCGCTCCGTCAGCTCGAACGTCCACCGGGTGACGGCACCGGTCACGTGCCGGGCGTCGTACGCCAGCAGCCTCTCGGGCTCCCAGGCGGTCAGCGTGCACGTCGTCCGCCACCGGATCGGGCCGATCCGGTTGCGCCCGACGAACCGGGCACCCGGCGCCGGACCGGTGGCCGGCGCGACCCAGGTGATGCCGGTGCACTCCGGCGACCACTCGCCGATCCGCTCGAGGTCGGCCACCCGGCGCCAGACGACGTCGGACCGGAACGGGAAGGTCAGCGAGACCTGGCCGTCGAACTGGCTGGTGATCCCCACGCCGCACCTCTCCCCGCAGTGGCACCGCGACCCGTCGGCACCTATTATTAGTTAAATCATTATGGTGATCTGACCGCTGCCGCGCCACCCCCGAGAGAAGGACCTGCAGATGAACGCCGCGCTCCCGCCCACCACCCCGGTCCTCGTCGGGGTGGGCCAGGCCGCCGACCACCTGGACAGCCCGGCGTACGAGGGTCTCTCGGCGGCCGACCTCGCCGGTCGGGCGGCCGCGGCGGCTCTGGCCGACGCCGGGGCAGACGCAGCGGCGCTGGCGGCGGCGATCGACACGCTTGCGACCGTCCGTCAGTTCGAGGACTCGATCGCGGGCGCGCCGGCACCGCTCGGCAAGTCCGACAACTTCCCGCGGTCGGTGGCCGCCCGGATCGGCGCCGACCCCCGGCACGCGATCCTCGAGGTCTCCGGCGGGCAGGGTCCGCAGCACCTGGTCAACGAGATGGCCGCCGCGATCGCGAGCGGCGAGCGCGAGGTCGTCCTCCTCGCCGGCGCCGAGGCGATCTCGACCGTGCGGAATCTCGCCGCGGCGGACGAGAAGCCGGACTTCACCGAGAACATCGGCGGCCAGCTGGAGAACCGCGGCTACGGCTTGCGCGGTCTGGTGTCGATGCACGGCTTCAACCACGGCCTGAACGACGCCCCGGTGCAGTACGCGCTCTTCGAGAACGCCCGCCGGGCCCGGATTGGCCGCTCCCGGACCGACTACCTCCACGACATGGGCGCGCTCTTCGCACCGTTCACCGAGGTCGCCGCGAAGAACCCGTTCTCGGCGGCGCCGACCGTGCGCTCCGCGGCGGAGCTGGCCACCCCGGACGAGCGGAACCGCCCGATCTCCGACCCCTACCTGCGCTACGTCGTGGCACGCGACCAGGTGAACCAGGGCGCCGCCGTCCTGCTCACCTCGGTCGCCTCGGCCGAGCGGCTCGGCATCCCGCCCGAGAAGTGGGTCTTCCTGCACGGCCATGCCGACCTGCGCGAGCAGGACCTGCTGGAACGCCACGACCTGAGCTCCGGTCCGGCCTCGGTGCTGGCCGTCGAGCACGCGCTCGAGGTCGCCGGGGCGGAGCTCGCGGAGATCGCGGCGTTCGACCTCTACTCGTGCTTCCCGGTGGCGGTCTTCACCCTCGTCGACGGCCTGGGGCTGGCCCCCGACGACGCCCGCGGCTTCACCCTGACCGGCGGACTGCCGTTCTTCGGCGGGGCCGGCAACAACTACTCGATGCACGCGATCGCGGAGGCCGTGGACTTCAGCCGCCGCAATCCCGGCCGGCGCAGCCTGGTCGGCGCCAACGGCGGCACGCTGTCGAAGTACTCGGTCGGGGTGTACTCCTCCGAGGCTCGCGCCTGGACGCCGGACCAGAGCACCGACCTCCAGGCGCAGGTGGCCTCCTGGCCGACCGTGGCAACCACCCAGACCCCGGACGGCTGGGCGACGCTCGAGACCTACTCCGTGAAGCACGGACGCGACGGCAGCCGGACCGCGGTCGTCGTGGGCCGTCTCGAGAACACCGGCGAGCGCTTCCTGGCGCTCGGCGTCCCCGGCGACGAGGCGCTGCTCGACCTGCTGGCCGAGGACGACGCCATCGGCGGCCGGATCTTCGTGCGCACGGTGGACGAGGGCAGCCGGGTCTCGGTCTCCCGGGCCCGGATGGACGCGTTGCTGCCGGTCCGGGCACCGGGCTTCCGGGAGGCCTACGAGCACGTGCTGGTACGGCGCGACGGCCACCTGCTCGAGGTGACCATCAACCGCCCGGACGCGCGGAACTCGCTGCACCCGCCGGCCCACACCGAGCTCTCCGAGATCTTCGACGCCTACCTCGCCGATCCCGAGCTCTGGGTCGCGATCATCACCGGCGCCGGCGCGACGTCGTTCTGCGCCGGCAACGACCTGCTCTACACCGCGACCGGGAAGCCGATGTACATCCCGCCGACCGGGTTCGCCGGGCTCACCAGCCGGGCCGGGATGACCAAGCCGGTGATCGCCGCGGTCAACGGCTTCGCGATGGGCGGCGGCCTGGAGATCGCACTCGCCTGCCACCTGGTGGTGGCCGACGAGACCGCCCAACTGGCGCTGAGCGAGGTGAAGGTCGGCCTCTTCGCCGGCGCCGGCGGCGTGGTCCGGCTGCCCCGCCAGCTGCCCGAGAAGGTCGCGACCGAGATGATCCTCACCGGCCGGCGCCTGGGTGCGGAGGAGGCGTACCGGCGCGGGCTGGTCAACCGGATCGCCCCCGCCGGCCAGGCGCTGGAGACCGCTCGCGAGCTCGCCGCCGAGATCCTGGAGGGCTCGCCGACCTCGGTCCGGCTGAGCCTGCAGGCGATGCAGGACGCCGCCGGGATCGCCGACACCGTCGCGGCCGTCCGCACGCCCACGCAGGCGGTGGACGAGCTGATCACCAGCGAGGACATGCAGGAGGGCATGACGGCCTTCGTGACCAAGCGACCGCCGCAGTGGCGCAACCGCTGAGGTCGGCTCAGGCGCCGGTGTAGCTCGCGAAGACCTCTTCGGCGTCGAGCTCGGCCGGCTCCCCGGCGAACGCGACCGAACCCTTGTTGAGCAGGTAGACGTAGTCGCAGACGGCCAGTGCCCGGGTCACGTACTGCTCAACCAGGAGCAGGCTCGCACCGCGCAGCGCCAGGCGCTCCAGGAACTCGAAGATCTCGTCCACGATCTTGGGCGCCAGGCCCATCGACACCTCGTCGAGGAGGACCAGGCTGGGCGACTGGACGTAGGCACGGGCCAGAGCGAGCATCTGCTGCTCACCACCGGACATCGTGCCGGCGACCTGGGTCAGCCGCTGGCCGAGACGGGGGAAGGCCTCGATGGCCAGCTCGGTCGCCTCCGCCGTCTGCCCGTCCGGCGACTGGACCAGCAGGTTGTCCGCCACCGTCAGCGCCGGGAAGACGCCGCGGCCCTCGGGCACGTGGCAGAGCCCGCGAGCCACCAGCTGGTGCGGGGCGCGGCCGGTGATGTCCTCGCCGTCGAGCGTGACCCGCCCGCTCATCGGCTTGATGAGCCCGGAGACCGTCCGCAGCAGCGTGGTCTTGCCGGCACCGTTGGCGCCGAGGAGCGCGACCACCGAGCCCGCCGGGACCGCCATCGTGACCTCGCGCAGCACCTGCGTGGAGCCGTACCCCGCGGAGAGCTTGTCCAGGACCAGCACTACTCGTCCCCTTCCGTTCCGAGGTAGGCGGCGCGCACCTCCGGGCTGCGCCGGACCTCGTCCGGAGTGCCCTCGAAGATCGGCGTCCCGAACTCCATCACGTAGATGTAGTCGGAGAGGTCCATCACCAGGCTCATGTCGTGCTCGACGATGAGGATCCCGCAGCCGGTGGTGGCGACCAGCTTGCGCAGCACCTCCCCGAAGGCCTGGGTCTCGGCCTTGTCGAGGCCCGAGGAGGGCTCGTCGAGCAACAGCATCGAGAACCCGCCCGCGACCACCCGGGCGAGTTCGACCAGCCGGCGCTGGCCGGTGGAGAGCTCCACCGGACGCCGGTCGGCGAGTCCGACGATGCCGCACAGCTCGAGCGCCCGCGCGGTGACCTCGACCAGCTCCTCGCGCTCGCGGCGCGTCGAGAAGATCTGCCGCCACGGGAGCGAGCCGGCCATCGCGGCCTCCCGCCCCATCGAGACGTTGTCGCGGACCGTGGCGTGGTCGAAGAGCTCCATCTTCTGGAACGTGCGCCCCAGACCGCGCCGGGCCCGGGTCTGCGGCGACAGCGCGGTGATGTCGCGTCCGTCGAGCTCGACCGACCCGTCGGTCGGCCGCTGCAGCCCGCTGCAGACGTTGAACGCCGTGGTCTTGCCGGCACCGTTCGGCCCGAGCAGCGCCGTCACCCGGCCGAGCGGAGCGTCCAGGCTCAGCCCGTTCACGGCGGTCAGGCCGCCGAACTTCACCACCAGCCGGTCGAGCCGGAGCCCGGTTCCGCCGGTCACCGCGTCGACCCGCTCCGCCGTCGTCATACGCATTGCGGCCGGAGCCCGTTGGAGGCCCACTTCCCGTTGCGGATCTGCACCGAGTAGTAGCAGTCGATCGACGGTGCCGGCTTGCCCGGCTTGAACACCAGCCGCGGAGCGAGCCCGCCGACGGTGGTGCCGCTCACCTTGTACATCGCCTGGGTGAGGTTCTTGGAGGTGACCTTCTCCCCCGGCGGGATCTTCGCGACGGCCTCGGCGAACAGCTGCCCCGAGACCCAGGCCTGAGCGGTCGCGCCGTTGATCTCGGCGCCGCGGGCGTACCGCGAGATCGCGTCCTGGAAGGCGCGCGCGGACGCCGAGCTCTTGTCGATCCAGGGGAAGTCGTAGGCCAGTCCGACCAGCCCGTCGGCGTTGGGATCGCTCTGCTGGGAGTTGCTGGTCGCGATCCCGGGCGCCAGGTAGAGCGCCTTGAGGCCGACCTGCTTGCAGTCCCGCAGCATCCGCGAGGTCATCCCCGCGTCGCCGATGATGTAGACCGAGTTGGCGCCGGCGTTCTTGGCCCCGGTGCACTGCGACTGGAAGTTGAGCGTGCCGACCGAGACCTGCGCGCCGTACACGAGGTCGACGCCCTGACTGGCGGCCCCGCCCTTCTTCAGCGCGTTGTAGCTGGTGGAGCAGGCCGGCAGCTCGACGCAGTAGAAGAACGCCATCTTCTTCTTCCCGGCCTGGGCGGCGGTCTTCGCGAAGCCGAGGTTGAGCGAGGACTGGGTGGTGCCCTGCGGGAAGAAGTAGCTGTTCTTGTGCCACCCGGCGTCGGAGAGGTCACCGCCGATGACCGGGATCCCGGCCGCCTGCGTGTACGACGCCAGCCCGGGGAAGCTGATCGCGACGAACGCGCCGACGATCGCCACCGCGCCCTGCTCCTCGACGAGCTGCTGCGCCATCGACTTGGCCTTGGCGGAGTCGCCCGCGCTGTCGAGGGAGATCAGCTTGACCGGGTGCCCGCTGACACCGCCGCGCGCGTTCACCCACTTCGCCCAGGCCTGCAGTCCCGCCTGCGCCGGGCCCTCGGCGGCCCCCGCGATGCCGGAGAACTCGCCGACCTGGCCGATCACGATCGGCTCCTTGTTGGCCACGCCGCCGTTGCCGTTGCCGCTGCCCGTGCCACTGCCGGTGCCGGTGCCTGTTCCGGTACCCGTTCCGGTGCCGGTCCCGGTGCCTGTTCCGGTGCCCGTTCCGGTCCCGGTGCCTGTTCCCGTGCCCGTTCCGGTGCCGGTCCCGGTGCCCGTGCCGGTCCCGGTACCTGTTCCCGTCCCGGTGCCGGTCCCGGTGCCGTCGCCGGTGCCGGTCCCGTCGCCGACCACGTTGCCGTTGGCGTCGGTGACGACGGTCCCGAAGGCGCCGGCCTTCAGCTCCTCCTCGGACAGCTTCGTCCCGCACCCGGCGAGCACGAGGGCGGCGACAGCAGCCGCCACGGTCATGGCGACGTGCGCCTTCTTGCCGTTCATGGCACCTCCACGAGTTTCGGGTGATGGGCACGCGGCGGCAGCGCGTGCGGAGCACGATCGCCGGCGCGTCGACGGGGACGTTTCGGTACGAGGGCGGAGCCGGAGATCCCGGGGGCCACGGCCATCAGGAGCGCCCCGAGCCCGAAGAAGACGGGCAGGTAGAGCTGGAAGGTCTGGTTGTAGACGTAGCCGGGAACGACCTGGATCAGGGCGGCGGCGATGAACGGCGCGACGATGATGCCGCGACCGGCGATCACCAGCACGGTCAGCACGACCAGCGAGTTGAGCCAGCCGAACCGGGTCGCGTCGATCACCCCGAAGAGCGGCGCGAGCAGCGCCCCGCTCACGCTGGCGACGAACGCCGAGAGGCAGAAGACCAGGACCCGCAGGCCGTTGATCCCCGCGCCCATCGTGACCAGCGCGGTCGGCGAGTCCGCCAGGCCGCGCAGCAGCCGCCCCATCCTGCTGCGCTCGACGCTGAGCACGAGCACGGCGGTGCCGACGACGAACGCCAGCAGCACGTAGTAGTAGCCCTTGTCGCCGTCCAGGCCGAAGGCCCCGGGGCGCGACGCCGCCCGGCCCAGCTGGGTGCCGAACAGCGGGTTCGTCGCGTACCCCAGGTACTGCATCAGGATCCCGAGCCCCAGGGTCGTCACCGCCAGGAACAACCCGGCGAGCCGTACGGCGGGCAGCGCCACCAGGATGCCGAGCGGCACCGCGGCGAGACCCGCGATCAGGACGGCCGCCAACCAGGGCACGTCGCCGAGGTGGGTCATCACCGCGGCGCCGACGGCCTGGAACGCGATGTGGCACAGCGACACCTGGCCGGAGAGCCGCACCAGCAGGCTCAGCGAGAGGAAGAGGATCACGTAGGTCAGGCCCTGGCTCCAGATGATCAGCTTCGCGCCGACGAGCACCGGGACCAGCGCCAGCGCGACGACCGAGACGATCCCGGTGCCGAGCATCTGGTTCAGGGTGAGCCGCGAGGTCGCCGGTGCCGCCGACAGCACGCTGCGCCCGATCTCCTTGAGCTTGGACTTCGAGGTCACCAGCAGCACGACCACGAGCAGCAGGAACGGGATCGCCAGCGGCAGCCCCTGGAACAGGGTCGTCTGGGGAGCCCACTTCGGCGCCAGGCTGGTGAGCAGGCCGAGCACCAGGCCGCCGGCGTACGCGAGCGGCAGGCTGGTGAACCGGCCGATCGCGGCGGCCCCGAAGGCCTGGACGACGAGGAGGGTGAGCAGCACCGAGTCGAGGTTGCTCGTCGGCGCGATCAGCAACCCGGACGCGGACGCGAAGACGGAGCCGATGATCCACGCCGTACGGCGGACCTTGACCGGGCTCCGGCCGGTCATGTCGAGCAGGTCCGGGTCGTCGACGACCGCGCGCATCTCCGTGCCCAGCCGGGTCCAGCGGAAGAAGAGGAAGATGCCGACCGCCGCGGCGAGCGCGATCGCCGCCGTGATCACCTGGTCGGCGCGGATCAGGGTGCCGGAGACGGTGAACCCGCCCTGCGGGAGGAACCCGGGGAACGGCAGCGCCGCACCGCCGTACCGGACCACCAGGATCGACTGGCAGAAGAGCAGCAGACCGACGGTGCCGACCACCCGGTTCGCCGTGGAGGTCCGTGCGAGCAGGCGCGCGACCACCTCCAGGACCAGGCCCGACAAGGTGCCGAAGACCAGCACCACCAGGATGATCGCGATCGGCACCGGTACCGAGTTGCGGGTGAGGTCGTAGTACAGGAACGCGGCGATGGCGGTCACGCCGCCCTGGCCGAAGTTGAGGATGCCGGAGGTCTTGTAGGTGAGCACCAGGCCCATCGCCGAGAGCCCGTAGACCGATCCCGACACCAGGCCGAAGACGATGAACGGCAGGTAGTCGCTCACGGGCTGCACACCCCGCACGCGGTGAGGGACGAGTCCACCGCGTCGACCACGACCGACGCCTTGCCCGCGACGAGCAGGCAGTCGGACCGGTGGTAGAGCGTGCCCTGGTCGAGGCGCACCAGCGTCGAACCGCCCGGGTCGACGACGGTGTCGTCGGGCACCGGCTCCTCGCCGGTGACGCCCAGGTGCTCCTGGAGCTGCGGGCTGAGGACGGCGAGCCGGGTCGCGAAGACCTGCTGGCGCTGGCGGACCGCGCGGGTGCCGGCCACCAGCCAGAACGTCGTACCGGCACCGCCGAGGAGGCCGCCGACGAGTCCGAGGAGGATCCAGAGACCGGAGTTCTCCGGGTTGGCGTCACCGCGCGCGCCGACGGTCGCCACGGCGAGCACCACGAAGGCCAGGAGCCAGAGGGTGACGACCCGGCCGAACTGCGCCAGGGACCAGATCCCCGGGCGGGCGGCCGGCTTCGGCGCGAAGTCGGCGAGCGACAACCGCGCCTCGACAGCGGAGCGCTGGGCCGTCACCCGATGTCCTCCGCGGCCGCATCCGCCTCGTCGCGGGCCGCCTTCTGAGCACGGGGGGCACGCGCCATCGACCGGCCGCGGGCGGGTGCCGCCGGAGCGACCTGGTCGGCGTCCGGGACGACGGCGCCGCTCAGCTCGATCAGCTTCTCCAGGTGCTGGTCCAGGCCGTCGAGCTTGGTCCACTCGTCGCGCAGGTCGGCCGAGAGCCAGAGCAGCGCCGCGAGGCCGAGGAGGAAGAGCCCGCCGAGGCCGTCGGAGACGACGTACGGGATCTGGGCCGCCGGGTAGGCGGTGTCGCTCACGCCCTGCCAGCCGAGCACGAGGAGCACCGCCCCGGCGATCATGCAGAGGACGGCGGCGATGCGGTCCCAGTAGGTACGGGCGAAGTTCATGAGGTCCATTTGTTTCGCACTCCCAGTAGGCGGATGCAGGTGGATGAGAGGAGCAGCAGCACGGCGAACCCGGCGACCGCCAGGTAGAGGTTCGACATGTCGACGAACCGGGCGCGCACCCCGAGTAGCAACGGGTCGTCGAGGGGCGGGGTCAGGACCGGGAGGGCCGGCTCCAGCGCACCCGGGATCAGCGGCGGGGACGTGACCGGAAGATCGCCGGACGGGAGGAGCGGGGTGTCCGGGAGGACCGGGCCGGTCCCCGGCGGCGTCACCGTGCCACCGCCACCGTCACCGTCGCCCTCGTCGGGGAGGACCGCGTAGTCGATCGAGGCGCTCGCCTTGCCCAGGTCGTAGACCACGGTGGTGGTGCCGCAGTAGGTGACGCCGCTGACGATCGGGGTCGGCAGCGGGATCGCGATGCACTTCGGCGGCGGCGGGACCGTCTGGATCAGCCGGAGGCTGCCCGAGATCATCCCCTTGTCGGTCTCCTGGGCGTCGACGACCTGGAGCTCGACCAGGCCGCGGGTCGCGGTGGAGAGCAGCTTGCCGACCTGCTTGAGCGAGATCGGGAGGTTGCCGATCGGGGTGACGAACTGGTCGTTCTTGTACTCCAGGGTCAGCCCGGCGATCTCGAGCAGCCCGATCTTGGTGTCGGACGTCCGGTGGATCTTTCCGTCCGGGTCCCGCACGACCTCGACCTTGCTCTGGACCCGGCCGAGCGAGACGAGCCCGTTGATCCGCACCGCGTCGACGATGCTCGTGGCGGTGGCGGTGACCCGGTCGTCGTCGACCGTGATCTTCGCGGTGCTCACCGTGTTCAGCACGCCGTTGTCCTCGTCGAGGGCACCGCCGAGCGTCGCCCGCGATTCCGAGGTGTTCTCGGTGACGGCGGCCGTGAGCGCGTAGGGCCCGGTGGCGACCTTCGCCGGCTTCTCGCCGGCCTGCACCGTGATGTCGCCCGGGATCGAGATCGACGGGAACGGGAACGGCAGCGGCTTGGGGATCAGTGTCGGCACGAGCGCCCCGAGCAGAGCGGGCACGCTGGCCGCCGAGCCGGCGTCCGGGGAAGCCGCCCGCGCGACCCCGCCGCCGAAGCTGGTGAACGTCGCCTGCGCGGTGCCGAGCCCGGCGTCGATCTGCGGGAGTGTCGGGATCGAGCCCTTGTCGTTGGTGATGGTGACGTGGAAGACCTGGGCGTCGACCCGGGCGTTGAAGCTCGCCTCGGCGTGCGCCGGCGTCGCGCCGAGACCGAGAAGGACAGCCGGGATCGCCGTGCACACCGAGACACCCAGGGCGCGACGCCGCGAAACCGCCTTCATAGGTAAATAATTAAGCCGATTCCACGATGGGTGTCAAGCGTCACACCGGCATCCGGGCACCCGCCGGAGACCGTGTGCCCAGGCGTGACACCCCCGGGCGCTGCTAGCGTCCCTCCATGACGAATCCGGACACATCGCCCGCTGCCGGCCGGCGCCTCAGCTATGCAGGGTTTGCCGCAGTAGCGGCCGTCTACCTGGCGATCATCCAGGGCGGCGGCCGCCTCGCGCAGGAGGTCTTCGACGCCGGCGACGGCTTCACGACCACCCGCGACGTGATCGTCAACATGTGGATCCCGCTGGGCGCAGCGCTCATCTTCACGTACGGCGTGATCGCCTACCTGGGCTGGCTCAAGCCGGTGCTGAGCGACGACCGCCCGACGCAGCGGTGGGTCTGGGCGGTGCCGATCATCCTGGCGATCTGCCTCCTGGGGGCCATCGACTACGCCGACCTCGGCGACAAGGGTCTCGGCTTCGCGCTGGCGCTCTTCGTCGCCACCCAGTTCGTCGGCTGGGGCGAGGAGGGCATGTTCCGGGGAATCGGCGTCACCGTCTTCCGGGAGCACGGCCTGACCGAGGGCAAGGTGGCGCTCTGGTCGAGCATCGCCTTCGGCGCCGTGCACCTGACGAACGCGCTCAGCTCGGGCGGCCAGGCCGTGCAGCAGGCGATCGTGGTCAGCTTCGCCGGCTACTTCTTCTACCTGACCCGCCGGGCGTCGGGCGGCAACGTGCTGAACTCGGTCCTGCACGGCCTCTTCGACTTCTCGCTCCTGACCGGGACCGCGATCATCGTCGACCAGAAGGGGTACGCCGGCTCCGGCTTCGCAATCCTCGCCTACCTCCTGATCGCCCTCCTGGTCCTCGCCCGCCGCAAGCACATAGAGCCCGCCGCGACCGGTTCGGCCTAGCACCGTCGAGCGCTCGATCGCCTCGCCGGGAGCTCCGCGATACGTGCGCCGGAGCCGACGTCAGCCGAGCACCAGCGCGACGCCGACCGCCACCACGACGAGACCGAGCAACTCGTTGCGCCACGAGCGCGCAGGCGCCGGCCCGTCGCGTCCGACCAGGGACAGCAACGAGACCACCAGGCCGGGAAGGGCGAGCAGGACGAACCCGTTGCGCACCACGTCCGGTCCGGTGAGCGTCGTGCTGGCCCAGCTCGAGGCCAGCATCCCGACGACCAGCATGAACAGCACCATCGCGACACCGCGCGGCAACGCCCGGTAGAGCAGCTCGGAGTTCGGGAAGCGATCGGACAGCAGGCCGAGCAGCGACGGGAGCACGAAGACCGCACCGCCGACCCAGAGCTGCCACGAGTTCCCGACGAACGGCTCCGCGACGAAGACGAACACGGCGGTCCGCACCAGCGCCGCCGCCACGGCCCGACCGGCCGAGGGCTCGGGAAGGATCCCGGTGTCGACCACCGTGAGGCGTTCCGGGAACAGCCGGGTGCTGATCTCCTCGAGGACGACCCGGACCAGCACGGCCGCCATCACCACGACGGCGATCCGGTCGGCGTACGGGTCGATCGGGGACTGCCGACCGGAGAGCCCCGCCATGCCGCCCACCGCGCCCTGCACCGCCCACCCGCTGACCAGCGCCGCGATCACCCCGTCCGCGAGGCGGTCCCAGGTGTGCATCGCACCGAGCTCCCGGGTACGTCGCAGCGGCCGCGACGCGGAGGCGATCAGCGGGATCGCGAACCACAGCGCGGCCAACCCCAGGAACGACCGCAGGCTCGGCGCGAATCCCAGGTCTCCCGGACCCCAGAGGAGGACCCCGAAGGCGAAACCGGCGACACCGAGCAGTCCGGCGGACGCGTCGAGAACACCCAGGCAGATCAGGGCGGCGGTCAGCAGCACGGACGGCGGCAGCGGCAGGCCGTCGGTGTACGACGCTGCGCGTACGCCGACCACCAGGGCGGCGACCGGCACCACCAGCCAGGTCACTCCGAGGATCGCGCGCAGGTAGGAACCGTCGGCCGCGATCCTGGCGAGCAGCGGCGCCCGCAACGACAGGTCCTTCGGCAGCGAGCGCGACAGGCGGTCGAGGATCAGCCATCCGGTCAGCAGACGCCACCAGCGCGAGTGGTCGCCGGGCCCGGCGCGATCAGGGTCGAACTCGTACATCCCGTTGTCCGCGACCAGCACCGACCCCTCGGAATCCTCCGCGCCGGGCGGGTAGCGCTTGCGCCAGGTGCGGCCGCTGGCGGCAGCGAGACCGGAGCCGCCGATGAGCGCCAGCACCGCGAAGCCGGTGACGCCGAGGTCGAGGATCGCCTTCTGCGAGAGCGGTGCGGCCTTGCCGTAGGCGCTGGGAGCGTCGCCGTCGCCGTCGCCGGCCTCCACCCGGGGCGCACCGCCGGCAACCGGGATGTCGGCCTTCTCGCCGGCACCGCCGGCGGGGACCTCCGGAGTGGTGCGAGCACCGACCGCGTCGTCGCCGGCGTCGTCCACCGCTGCACTGTTGTCGTCGCCGGCGTCGTCGCTCGCGGAGCTCCCGCCCTGCGGGACCGCCGGGGCCTTGGTCGGGTCGACGGCCGGGGGCGGCGACGGGACCGGAGTGGGCGGGGGCGAGGGAGTGGGAGCGGGGCGGCGGCCGAGACTGCACGAGACGGTGCCGTCCGAGGCGACGGCGTACGAGCAGCGGAACAGCACCAGATCGAGGCCGAAGTCATCGACCTTGTCGACCGGCGTGCCCTTCGCGCCGGTGTGCACCTTGACCGTGAGCGAGTCCGGGTCGAGCTCGACGCCCTGCCCCGAGGGCAGCAGGATCGTGACCGGGTCGGGATGGTCGGCCGCCGTGGACGGTCCGCCGACGAGGAGCACGGCGGCAAGCGCGGCACCAACGGTGCCGAGCACCGCAGCGCCACGCGCGAGACCTGATCCCTGGAACACGACAGGAAGGTAGGCAACGGGCGACGCAGCCGTGGGTCGCTTCCGAGGCCCAGCGCTCATTTGTCCCACGATCGGGGGACACCACGTCCTCGCCGAGACGCGTCGGGCCGCCTGCTCCGCGCAGAGTGGCCTAGTCCAGGTAGCCGTCGGCGAGCGCCGTACGGGCCAGGTCGACCTTGGTGCGCAGCGGGCGTCCCGCTGCGGCGTACTTGGACTTGACCCGGTCGACGTAGGTCTTCGCGGTCTCTCGTTTCACCCCGAGCGCGGTCGCGACCTGGTCGATCGTGCTGCCGGAGGCGTACAGCACCAGCGCGCGTTCCTCCTGATCGCTGAGCGCCGGACGGTCGCCCTCGCGCGCGAGGAACTCACCGAGCTCGCGGGTCATCCAGCGACCGCCACCGAGGACGGTCCGGGTCGCGGCGACGACGTCGGCGATCGAGTCCCGCTTGCTGACGACCCCGGTCGCCCCGGCGCGCAGCACCTGGCGCACCAGCGGCAGGGACGTCATCTCCGAGACGACCAGGACCTTGATCCCGTCCCGCACGAGCCCGCGGACGACGTCCGGGTCGACGCTGAGCCCGCGATCGACGTGCAGGTCGAGGGCGAGCAGATCGGGCGCGGACGCCGCACTCCCAGCGGCGAGCCAGCCGACGAGGTCGGGCAGGCTCTCGCCCTCGTGGACGACGCGCACGCCGCGCTGCGCCCGGAGTACCGACACCAGCCCCCGGCGCTGGAGCAGGTGGTCCTCCACGACAGCGACGCGCCAGTGCCCGGCACCCGCCTCGTTCGCGGACCCACTGTCCATGCCGTCCACCTCCGGGAGCTGCCTCCCACGCCTTCCCCCGCGCCGCCGTGCCACCGCGAAGGTAGGTGGCGGCAGACCACGAATCGGACCGAAGACGCCTCTGACCAGCGAAAAGACCCCAGATCTGGGGGCAGGGCGGACGCCGCGACGAAACCGCCGTACGACGCGGCAGGACCACGGCACCCTCGGGTGGCTCGGTCGGAGGAACACCATGACTTGAAAACATTCTCAAGTCGTGGAACGCTGACCACCTGATCCCGATGCACACCAGGGAAGGAACGTCGTGGGAGTTCCGCTGTACCAAGCGAAGGCCGAGTTCTTCAAGACCCTCGGGCATCCCGCACGGATCCGGATCCTGGAGCTGCTCTCGGAACGCGACCACGCCGTGCACGAGTTCCTCGAGGCGATTGCGATCGAGCCGAGCAACCTGTCCCAGCAGCTGGCTGTCCTGCGTCGCACCTCGATGGTGATCTCCTATCGGCGAGGTGGCGAGGTCTTCTACTCCGTGAGCGTCCCGGAGGTCCGTGACCTGCTGCTCGCAGCCCGGTCGATCCTTTCCGGTATCGCCGCCAGTCAGGCGGATCTCGAGCCCGAGCTGTCCCGCACGGCACTTTGATGGAAGCCCGCACAAGGTGATCGCACTGGCCTTCGAAGCGCTGACTGGCTGAGCGCCGGCCACGCGATCTGACGACTGGCGCCTGCTGGCGCTCGGCTTCGGATGTGCCACCGCGGGGCGCGTTGCCCGCACCTCCTAGTCCCACCCCTCCCTCACCGAGGCAATGGCGCCCCGACCGACCAGCACGAACGACGAAAGGCAGCACCATGCGCCTGCTCATCATCGGCCCGCCGGGCTCCGGCAAAGGCACCCAGGCTCTCCACATCGCCCGTCGCCTGGCGGTTCCCGCGATCTCGACGGGAGACATCTTCCGTGCCAACGTCGCGGCCGAAACCCCGATGGGGCGCATCGCGCGCGAGTACATGGAAGCCGGCGAGTACGTCCCCGACCAGGTCACCAACACCATGGTCCGCGACCGGCTCTCCGAGTCCGACTGCGCATCCGGGTTCCTTCTCGACGGCTACCCCCGCACGCTGCAGCAGGTCGCCGAGCTCGAGACCGTCCTGGCTCCCAGCGACTCGGCCCTCGATGCGGTCATCGAACTCGCCGTCGACCAGGACGTGCTCATCGAGAGGCTCCTGCTCCGCGCCCGGTCGCAAGGACGTGCCGATGACACCGCCGAGGTCATCAGCCGCCGCCAGGAGCTCTACACCGCGCAGACCGCACCCCTGACGCGCCACTACGCCGACCTGGGCCTGCTCCACCTCGTCGACGGCAACGGATCCGTCGAAGACGTGGCGGCCAGGATCGCCCTCACCCTGGACCAGCTCCTCGCGAGGACGACGTCGTGAACCAGCAGCCGGCCCCCAGGCGAGCCCGCCACCTGACTCAACCCCATCGCACGACGACCCGCATCGGAGCAGCAGATGAGTAGCACCCCTTCCCCCTGTCCGCAGTGCAGCGGCACCTTCACCTACGAGCTCGGCCCCCTGCTGGTGTGCCCGGAGTGCGCCCACGAATGGTCACCTGCCGAGGCCGCAGAGAGCGACGAGAGTGCGGCGCCGGTCGTCAAGGACGCGGTCGGGAACGAGCTCGCCGACGGGGACACCGTCACCGTGATCAAGGACCTGCGCATCAAGGGGAGTTCCAGCGTCGTCAAGGTCGGTACCCGCGTGAAGAACATCCGACTCATCGACGGCGTCGGAGACCACGACATCGACTGCAAGATCGACGGCATCGGACCCATGCAGCTCAAGTCCAGCGTCGTCAAGAAGATCTGACCCGCCTGCCCCGGCAGGGACGGCAGCCGGATTGGCCCGAGATCGCACCAGTTGAGCACAGCCACACCACCGTCACTAGACTGACGCCCGGCGTGCGCGGGGGTCTTCCTCGGCCATCGGCGCACGTCCCGCCCCAGTAGCTCAGTGGATAGAGCAGCCGCCTCCTAAGCGAAAGGTCGCAGGTTCGACTCCTGCCTGGGGCACCAACAAGCAGCCTCGGCACCATCAGCTCACCAGAGCAGCACTCTGCTGATGAAGCGAAAGGTCGCCAGTTCGACTCTGGCCTGGGGCACCAATCCGCAATTTTCGAGACTCCGCGTTCCCCGTGAACGCTCCGAGCCCGTTACCCGGCTCACACGCCGACCCGGTTGGCAAGCCTTACCTAAGAGGTGTTTACTCCTAAGGCAAGCCTTACCTGTTGAACCGGAGAAACCGTGCTCGCGAACTACCTGATCGGGCTGCGCGAGGGACTCGAAGCATCCCTCGTCGTGGTCATCTTGATCGCCTACCTGGTCAAGAGCGATCGGCGGCACCTGCTCCCCCGGATCTGGACCGGGATCGCCTTCGCCGTCCTGGTCTCGCTCGCCTTCGGGGCACTGCTGACCTGGGGACCGAAGCGGCTGACCTTCGAGGCCCAGGAGGCCATCGGCGGCACGCTCTCGATCGTCGCCGTCGGGTTCGTGACCTGGATGGTGTTCTGGATGGCCGGGCACGCCCGCAGCCTCTCCGGCGAGCTGCGCGGCAAGCTCGATCGTGCGGCCGAGGCGAGCTGGGTCAGCCTGGTCGTGATGGCGGCACTGGCCGTCGGCCGCGAAGGGCTGGAGACGGCTCTCTTCCTCTGGGCCGCCACCGAGGCCGCGACCAACAACCAGGGCTCCACCACCACGCCGCTGATCGGCGCGCTGCTCGGCATCATCACCGCGGTCGCGATGGGCTTCGCGTTCTACAAGGGCGTGCTCACCATCAACCTGAGCAAGTTCTTCAAGTACACCGGGATCATCCTGATCGTCGTCGCCGCCGGCGTCCTCGCGTACGGCGTGCACGACCTCCAGGAGGCCGACATCCTCAGCGGCCTGAACGACAAGGCCTTCGACATCAGCGCGACCATCGACCCGAACGCCTGGTTCGGCACCCTGCTCAAGGGCGTCTTCAACTTCCAGCCCGACCCCACCTGGCTCCAGGTCTGGGTCTGGCTGGCCTACCTGGTCCCGGTGATGGCGCTCTTCCTGCTCCGGCAGCGCACCCCGCGGTCACCGGCGCCCGCCCCCGCTCCCCTTCCCCAGAGCTGAATCCTCAGCCCGACCCTCGAAAGGCACACCCCTGTGAAGCTCCCGATCCTCCTCTCCGCCTGCGCCCTGGCGGTCGCCCCGCTCTCCGCCTGCAGCCTCACCGAGGACAACGACTCCGGTAAGAACAGCAGCAACAAGATCACCGTCACCTCGACCGACGACAAGTGCGAGGTCTCCGCGGCGAAGGCCGAGTCCGGGCGGATCTCGTTCAACGTCAAGAACGACGGCAGCAAGGTCACCGAGTTCTACCTGTACGGCGAGGACGGCCTCCGGATCGTCGGCGAGGTCGAGAACATCGGGCCCGGGATCACCCGCGATCTGGTGCTCACCGCGCAGCCCGGCACCTACTTCACCGCCTGCAAGCCCGGCATGATCGGCAAGGGCATCCGCGCCGACTTCACCGTCTCCGACTCCGGCAAGGACGTCACCATCAAGGGCGTCGACCAGAAGACCATCGACACCGCGCTGGCGCAGTACTCGTCGTACGTGAAGGACCAGACCAGCCAGCTGGTCGCCGACACCCAGGAGTTCATCGACGCGTACAAGGCCGGGGACGACGACAAGGCCCGCACCCTCTTCCCGACCGCGCGCACGCACTGGGAGGGCACCGAGACCGTCGCCGAGTCGTTCGGCGACCTCGACCCGAAGACCGACCTGCGCGAGGCCGACCTCGAGCCCGGTCAGAAGTGGACCGGCTGGCACGCGATCGAGAAGGACCTGTGGCCGCCGGCCAAGGGCTACACGGCCTTCACGCCGGCCCAGCGGGTCACCTACGCCGACGACCTGATGGCGAACATCACCACCCTCAACACCCGGGTGCAGACCCTGACCTACACCGTCGACCAGATCGCCAACGGCTCCAAGGGCCTGCTCGACGAGGTCGCGACCGGCAAGATCTCCGGCGAGGAGGACATCTGGTCGCACACCGACCTGTGGGACTTCCAGGCCAACGTCGACGGAGCCAAGGTCGGCTACGAGACCCTGAAGCCGCTGCTGGACGTCAAGGACAAGGCCCTCTCGGAGACCCTGGCGACCCGGTTCGCCGAGCTCCAGAAGCTGCTCGACAAGTACAAGGTCGGCGACGGCTTCGTCTTCTACGACACCGTCAAGGAGCCGCAGCGCCAGGAGCTCTCGGACGCCGTCAACGCGCTCTCCGAGCCGCTCTCCAAGATGGCCGGGGCACTCACCCTGTGACCACGGACGACCAGAACAGCACCGTCTCGCGCCGGCGGCTCCTCGGAGTCGCCGGCGCGGGCGCGCTCGCCGGTGCCGCCGCGCTCGGCGGGTTCGAGCTCGCGCAGGCCTCCGACGACGCACCGGAGACCCCGTCCGCGGGCCTCGCCTACGACTTCCACGGCCGCCACCAGGCCGGCATCGTGACACCGTCCCAGGACCGGCTGCACTTCGCCTCGTTCGACGTGACCACCAGCTCGCGCGACGAGCTGATCGCCCTGCTCAAGGCCTGGACCGAGGCCGCCGAGGCGATGACCACCGGCGCGAGCGTGGGCGCGGACACCCTGACCAACTACGCCTCGCCACCGACCGACACCGGCGAGGCACTCGGCCTGCCCGCGTCCGGGCTCACCCTGACCTTCGGCTTCGGGCCGTCGCTCTTCACCAAGGACGGCAAGGACCGGTTCGGGCTCGAGGCCCGCCGGCCGAAGGCGTTGCAGCACCTGCCGCACTTCCCCGCCGACAACCTCGACCCGGCGCGCACCGACGGCGACCTCTGCGTCCAGGCCTGCGCCAACGACCCGCAGGTGGCCGTGCACGCGATCCGCAACCTGGCCCGGATCGGGTTCGGCACCGTCGCGATGCGCTGGAACCAGCTCGGGTTCGGCCGGACCTCCTCGACCTCGACCAGCCAGCAGACCCCGCGCAACCTGATGGGCTTCAAGGACGGCACCGCGAACCTCAAGGGCGAGGACGCCGCCGAGATCGAGAAGTTCGTCTGGGTCGACCCCTCCGACGACGCGAACGCGTCCTGGCTCGCCGGCGGCTCCTACCTGGTCGCCCGCCGAATCAAGATCCAGATCGAGCCCTGGGACCGCACCTCGCTCAGCGAGCAGGAGGCGCTGATCGGACGCGAGCGCGCGCACGGCGCCCCGCTCTCCGGCGGCACCGAGTTCACCGACCTCGACCTGAAGATCGAAGGGCGCAACGGCCCGCTCATCGGGATGGACGCGCACGTGCGGCTCGCGCACCCGTCGCAGAACAACGGCACCAAGCTGCTGCGCCGCGGGTACAACTTCACCGACGGGACCGACGCGCTCGGCCGTCTCGACGCCGGCCTCTTCTTCATCGCCTTCGTCCGCGACCCCGGCAAGCACTACGTGCCGATGCAGAACCAGCTCTCGTCCCAGGACGGGCTGATGGAGTACCTGCAGCACACGGGATCCGGCCTCTGGGCGGTGCCGCCCGGCATCAGGAAGGGCGAGTACGTCGGCCAGGCCCTGTTCGCCTAGACGACCTCGAACGTGATCCCGGCCAGCTGCAACCGGGCCAGCAGGTTGTCCCCCATCGCCACCGCAGTGGTGACCTGGCCGGCGGTCTTCGGGTTGTCGTCGAAGACCAGGCTCAGTGCGGACTCGGCGAGCATCTTCGAGGTCTCGCTGTAACCCGGGTCGCCACCGGAGACCCGCGTGTGCACGGTCTTGCCGGCCGCCTCGCCGACGAAGTCGACGGTGAACCAGGACTTCGCGCGCCGGGACTCCGAGGGACCCTCGCCCTGCTTGATCCGCTTCTTCAGTGCGTTCCGCAGCGGCGGGATGTTCGCGGCCACCACCAGCGACCCGACGCCGAGCGCACCACCGACGGTGTAGCGCAGCGTCTTCAGGCCCGCGAAGTGGCTGTAGGAGAAGTCCGGGCCGTAGGCGTCGAGCGCGGCCGCCGAGCGGGTCACCACCAGCGGGTCGATCGTCGGCATCGGCAGCAGGTAGTAGCCGAGCACCGAGTCCCGCCCCGGCTTGCCCTGCACCCAGCGCACCTTGCGCCCCTCGGGGCGGCCCTCCTTGGCACGCCGCGCGGCCAGCGCCTTCTTCGCCGCGCCCTGCCGCGACATCGCTCCCATCGCGGAGTGGAAGGTGCCGCCGGAGAACTGCGCCCCGCTGCGCACGACGCCGCGCACCGTGGCCTTCTCGCCGGCCGGCAGCTGCTGCACCGTGAAGTAGGCACCGAGGTCGTGCGGGATCGAGTCGAACCCGCAGGCGTGCACGATCCGGGCGCCGGTGGCGACCGCCTTGTCGTGGTGGGCGACGTACATCAGGTCGACGAACTCGGGCTCCCCGGTCAGGTCCACGTAGTCGGTGCCGGCGTCCGCGCACGCGGCGACCAGCGCCTCGCCGTACTGGAGGTAGGGGCCGACGGTAGTGATGACGACCTTGGTGGCCGCGGCGACGGCCGCGATCGAGGCCGGGTCCGCGACGTCGGCCTGCAGCAGCGCCAGGTCGGCGCACGCCGGGTTGATCGCGGCGAGCCGGGACCGGACCGCCTCCAGCTTCGCGGTGCTGCGCCCGGCCAGCTCCCAGCGGCAGTCCGCCGGAGCGTGCTCGGCCAGGTAGGCGGCCGTCAGCTCCCCGGTGAAACCGGTCGCTCCGAAGACCACGATGTCGTACGTACGTGCTGCTGCCACGGTGTGCTCCTGGTGCTGCTGCGGGAGGAAGGGAACCGGTTCCAGCCTACCCACGTCTGATCCGCATGCGCTTACTCAGCAAGGTGGCCCTCGGCGGCTCGGTGGCATCAGCAGCGACGGTCGGAGCCCTGGTGGCGGCAGGGGTGTTCGCGACCAGCGCCACCCTGGTGGCCGTCGACCCGGTGGCCCCTCCTGCCCAGGCGGACGCGCTGACCCCGTTCGACTCCTGCGGCGACCTGCTGGACTGGTACGTCGACCGCGGCGTGCGCGAGGTGGGCGAGTACGGCTGGAACTACCCGTACTACGGCTGGGGAGACGTCGGTACGCCGCGGATGGCCTTCGACGCCGTCGGCGCGGGGCCGCAGAGCGCCGCGCTCTCCACCGTCAGCAAGTCCGTCGCCCGCTCCTCCAGCGCCACCGGAACCAACACCCAGGAGGAGGCCGTTGACGAGCCCGACATCGCCAAGACCAACGGCTCCCTGGTGGCCCGCATCGTCGCCGACCGCCGGCTGGTCCTCTTCGACGTCACCGGCGCCGAGCCGACGGTGACCCGGCGGCTGCAGCTGCCCCGGGACGGCTACGGCGCCGAGCTGCTGCTGGTCGGCGACCGGGTGCTGATCACCCAGCAGGCCTACGGCCGCGGCCCCCGCGCGCTGACCGACTCGTACGCGATGAAGTTCCCCGGCTACACCCGCGGCAACGGCACCCGGATCCTCGAGGTCGACATCTCCGACCCGGCCGCGCCGAAGGTCGTCCGCACCGATCTCTACAGCGGCGACCTGGTCTCGCTCCGCCAGTACGGCGACACCGTCCGCCTGGTGACCAGCACCCAGCGGCCGAACCTCAAGTGGACCTACCCGAAGAAGGGCGTCACCCGCCGCGAGGCCATCCAGCGCAACCGCGCTCTGGTCCGTGCGACCACCATCGAGGACTGGCTGCCGTCGGCGAAGAACGCCGGCCGCAAGAAGGCGCTGCTCGACTGCGACCAGGTCTTCCACCCGCAGAAGTGGTCCGGACCCGAGACGGTCGCGGTGACGACGTACGCGGTGGACGAGCCGGCGGCGGCGACCTCGGTCGCGGTCACCGCCTCGGGGCAGGTCGTCTACTCCTCGGCGGACCGGCTCTACGTCGCCTCCACCGAGTACGGCGACCGGTTCGACGACCCGATGGCCGGCGACCTGCGCCGCTCCGACCGGGTCGCGCCGACCCGGGTGCGGACCGACCTGCACTCGTTCGCGCTCGACGGCGCCAGGACCACCTACGTCGCCTCCGGACACCTCAACGGCAGCGTCCGGGACCGCTGGTCGCTCGACGAGTACGACGGCCGGCTGCGGGTCGCCTGGTCAACGATGGACCGCAAGGGCGGCACCCGGAACGGCATCTCGGTGTTCACCGAGAAGGACGACCGGCTCGAGCAAACCGGATTCCTCGACGGCCTCGGCCCGAACGAGGACATCCAGTCGGTGCGCTGGCTCGACGACCTCGCGATCGTGGTGACCTTCCGGCAGATCGACCCGCTGTACACGATCGATCTCACCGACCAGGACGCGCCGCGGCGGCTCGGCGCCCTGAAGATCCCCGGCTACTCGGGCTACCTGCACCCGATCGGCGGCAACCTGCTGCTCGGACTCGGCGTCGACGCCGACCGGAAGGGCAACACCCGCGGCGCCCAGGCGGCGGTCTTCGACATCAGCGACCTGACCGACCCGAAGCGGATCTCCCAGGTCACCTTCGGCCGCGACACCTGGATCAACGCGCTCGACGACCCCCGGGCCTTCACCTGGCTGGCCGAGAACCGCACCGGCGCGACCCCGGTCGCCGACTGGCGGAACAACCGGAACAGGCTGGTCGGCTTCGACGTCAGCCCGACCGGTCAGCTGCGCACCCGCACGCTCGCGCCGCTGAACCAGGACTACCAGGCGCGCACCCTCGACCTCGGGAACGGGCGGCTGGCGGTGCTCGACGCCTACCGGCTACGCGTGGTCAAGGTCGGGTGACCGACGTAGGTTTGACGGCATGTGCCGCAACATCAGAACCCTCCACAACTTCGAGCCGCCCGCGACCCAGGACGAGGTCCACGCAGCCGCCCTCCAGTTCGTCCGGAAGATCAGCGGCTCGACCAAGCCGTCGGTGGCCAACCAGGCTGCGTTCGACGAGGCCGTGGTCGAGATCGCCGCGACGACCCGGCACCTGCTCGCGCACCTGACCACCAACGCGCCACCGAAGGACCGCGAGGTCGAGGCCGCGAAGGCACGGGCACGGGCCGAGGTGCGCTACGCGCGCTAGTCGGCGCGCACCTCACCACGCCCGGACGTCGAGCCTGTCGAGACGCCGTGACGGACGCGCCGAGTGATCACACGCGGTGCACGAAGATGTGCTGCGCCGCGTCGATCAGGATCTCGGCGGTCTCGCCGCCGCTGCCGAGCAGCACGCCCTGGTCGGTGGCGACAGCCGCGACCGACTCCCCCGGCTGGGCGCCGATCCGGCGCAGGACCGACATCAGGGTCGCGTCCTTCTGCATCTCCTCGGAGATCCGGCGGACCTGCACCCGCGAGGTCTCCGGGCCGGCGACGTCGGCGAGCGCGCTCACGCCGGACATGAAGTCCTCGGTGTCCTTGTCCTCCCCGAGCTCGGCGAGACCCGGGATCGGGTTCCCGTACGGCGACTCGGTCGGGTGGTCGAGCAGCTCGAGGAGGCGCTTCTCGACGCTCTCGCTCATCACGTGCTCCCAGCGGCAGGCCTCCTCGTGGACCTCGGCCCAGTCCAGGCCGATCACGTCGACCAGCAGGCGCTCCGCCAGGCGGTGCTTGCGCATCACCCGGGTGGCGGCCTGCATGCCGGCCTCGGTCAGCTCGAGGTGGCGGTCGCCCTCCACGGTCAGCAGGCCGTCGCGCTCCATCCGGGCGACGGTCTGACTGACCGTCGGACCGCTCTGGTGGAGCCGCTCGGCGATCCGGGCGCGCAGCGGGACGATGTCCTCCTCCACGAGCTCGAAGATCGTGCGGAGGTACATCTCGGTGGTGTCGATGAGGTCACTCACGTGACCATTGTGTCACCGGTCGAGAAGTCGGCGTGCCACTTGGCGCTGCATCGGGATCCGATGGGCCGCTCCGGTGCGGGCCAGCAGGTCCGCGACGTCGTGCAGGGAGACCTTCCCGGAGGTGCTCCGGACGTCGATCTCGCCGAGCAGGCTCCGCTCCGCGACCTCGGCCGCGACGGGGATCCCGAGCACCAGGCGGTAGAGCGTGTCGTCGGTCGTGAAGTCGATGTCGGCGACCACCGCGGTCCGGTACTCGCCGTCCGCCAGGATCAGCACCCGCTCGCCGTACTCGAGGCCCCGGTCCAGCGCGGTGGCCGTGTGCGCGACCTGCACGGAACGGCTGCGGCGCGTGAACTCGGTCAGCTCGGTCTCGATGAGCTCCATGACGATCCTTCTCCCTGACCCCCTCAGTGTGGGCCTCCGACATGTCTAACTCCAGAAGTGCGTGTCGGTTACGCCCTTTTTCACACTTTTTGGCCGGAGCGGTCTATACCATTTGTCAGGATCTGTACCCACCTTCCCGACAATTCACGCATTTAGTCCGCAACCGCGATAGAACACCAGAATGAGTGAGCCCTTGCGCGTCTTCCTGCTCGACGACCACGACATCGTGCGTCGAGGCGTTCGTGCCCTCCTCGAGTCCGACGGCGACGTCGAGGTGGTCGGCGAGAGCTCCACCATCGCCGGCGCCGCGCACGCCATCCCCGCCCTGCGGCCCGACGTCGCCGTGCTGGACGCCCGGCTGCCCGACGGTTCCGGGATCGACCTCTGCGCCCAGCTACGGACGACCGCACCGAGCGTGCGGGCGCTGATCCTGACCAGCTACGACGACGAGGAGGCGATCGTCTCCGCGATCCGGGCCGGCGCGGCCGGCTACGTGCTCAAGGAGGTCGAGGGCGACTCGCTGCTGAGCGCGGTCCGGACCATCGCGTCGGGCCAGTCCCTGATCGACCCCACGATGGCCCGCCGGGTGATCACCTGGCTCGAGGAGACCAACCACGGGCCGGCGGAGCTCTCCGGGCTGACCGACCAGCAGCTGCGGATCCTGGAGCTGCTCGCCGAGGGACTGACCAACCGCGAGATCGGCCTGCGGCTCTACCTCGCCGAGAAGACCGTCAAGAACCACGTCACCCGGATCCTCGCCCGCCTCGGCGTCCAGCGCCGTACCCAGGCCGCCCTTCTGGCCTCCCGCCTCCTCCCCCGCTGAAGACCGTTGAGTAGGCCCTAGATTCCGTCGAGTGGTCCCGTTGCGCCGGCCGCAGCCGACACTTTGAGCCCACTCAACGGAATTTCGGGCCTACTCGACGTCAGACCTGGAACCTGCTGACCAGGTCCTTCAGCTCGGCGGCCATCCCGGCGAGGTCGGTGGCGGACTGCAAGGTGTTCTGCGAGCCGTGACGGGTGTCCTCGGCGGCGCTCGCGACCTGGGTGACGTCCTCGGCGATGCCGTTCGCCCCGGCCGCGGCCTCGGTGACGCTGCGGGCGATCTCGTTCGTCGTCGCGGTCTGCTCCTCGACCGCGGAGGCGATCGTGGTCTGGATGTCGTTGATCCGGCCGATCACCTCGGAGATCTCGGCGATCGCCGCGACCGCACCCTGGGTGTCGGACTGGATCGCCTCGATCTTCTGGCCGATGTCCTCGGTCGCCCGCGCGGTCTCCTTGGCCAGCTCCTTGACCTCGTTGGCGACCACCGCGAAGCCCTTGCCGGCGTCGCCGGCCCGGGCCGCCTCGATGGTGGCGTTGAGGGCGAGCAGGTTGGTCTGCTGGGCGATCGAGGTGATCACCTTGATGACCTGGCCGATCTCGGCGCTGGACTCGCCCAGGCTGGCGACCGTCCCCTGCGCCGAGCTGGCCACGCCGACCGCGCCGGTGGCGACCGTCGCCGCCTCGGTGGCGTTCTTGGCGATCTCCCGGATGCTCGCGGTCATCTCCTCGGCGGCCGTCGCCACCGTCTGGATGCTGGCCGAGACCTGGACCGAGGCGCTGGAGGCACTGGCCGCCCGCTCCGAGGTGGCGGTCGCGCCGTCGCCCATGCCCTGCGACAGGATCGTGAGCTGCTCCGAGGCCACCGCCAGCGTGTCCGCGGTGGAACCGATGTTGGTCATGCTGCCGCGCAGCGTCTCCAGCAGCGAACCGAGGCCCCCGGCCAGCTGGCCGATCGCGTCGTCACCGGCCACCGGGATCTCCCGGGTCAGGTCGCCGCTCGCGGCCGCCCGCACCACCTCGAGGACCAGGTCGACCTTGCGGGACAGCTCGGCCGCCTCCTCGCGGGCCACGGTCTCCTTGTCGATCCGCTCGATCGCCTGGGAGACCAGCCGGCCGACGTTGCGCAACGACTCCAGGCGCTGCTCGGACGGCTCCAGGGTCTCGGTCGCGAAGAAGTCCATCGTGCCGATCACCTCGCCGGCCACCGTGATCGGGAAGCAGACGCCCGACTTCACGCCGACCTTCTGGGCGACCGGCGCCCGGACGCAGTCGGTCATCTCGCCGATGTCCGCGGTGAAGAACAGCTCGCCGCTGGCCCAGGTGCGGCCGGAGAGGCCGACGCCCTTCGCGAACGACGCCGCCAGGGTGACCTTCCGGAACTCCTCACCGGCGTCGCCGGACTCCTGGACGTACTTGAGCTTCTGGTCCGCCTGGTCGATCCTCCAGAACGAGCCGTAGGCCCAGCCGAAGTCGTTGCGGACGGTGTCGAGCGCGCTCTGCACGGCCTCGTCGACCGACGACACCCCGGCCAGGCTGGCCAGCACGTTGTTCACCGCGGCAGTGTCGGCCGTCGCCTCGGAGACCTCCCGCTCGGCGCGCAGCCGGTCGGTGACGACCTCCCAGGTCGCCATCGCGCCGATGTACTCGCCGGACTCGTCGCGGATCGCCGAGACCAGCAGGTCCAGGGTCTCGGGCCCGACCCCGATGTTCGCCCGGCGGGGCAGGTTAGCGTCGTCGGCCAGGATGCCGCGCTGGTACGCCGGCGTCTTGTGGAAGATGTCCAGGCTCGAGCCGACCACGTCGGCCGCCTTCACCGGGAGGTGGTCTTCGAGCCGGGTCAGCGTCTCCAGCGACGCCGGGTTCATGTAGGTGATCACGAAGTCGCGGTCGGCGAACATCATGTTCGTCGGCGAGTTCTCCATCATCGACGTGACCCGCGCGACCTGCTTCTCCAGCTCGAGCTTCTCGGTCACGTTCTCCCAGGTCGCCATCGCGCCGACGTACTCGCCGTCCTCGTCGAGCAGCGCCGAGACGCTGAGGTCCAGGGTCTGCGGGCCGACGCTGATCAGCGCGCGCCGCGGCAGGTTGGAGACATCCGCGAGCAGGTGCCGCTGGTACGACGGGTCCTTGTGGAAGATGTCCAGGCTCGAGCCGACCAGCGCGTCCGGCTCCACCGGGATCCAGTCCGCCAGCCCGCGGAGACCCTCGACGGTCGCCGGGTTGGCGTAGGTGATCACGAAGTCCCGGTCGGCCAGCATCACCCGGGTCGGCAGGCCGTCGAGCACCGAGATCAGCTTGGTCAGGTCTGGTGCCGTCCGGGTCTTGCGGTTCGGCTTGCCGCTGGTCCCGTTGACGGGGACGGTGTCGAGCTCGGTCATGGGGTTCCTCCGGTGGGTAGCGGCGCAACCGAGACGTCGGCTGCACGATCGGCGTCGAGGACGAGCAGGATCGCGTCCGGCAGAGCGAGTACTCCGCTGACCACGTCCTGCACGACGGACGGCACGTTGGCGGGAGCGGGCTCGAGGTCGAGCCCGCCGTGGGGTGCGGCATCGGGCGTGATCACGTCTCCGATGTCGTCGACGAGGAGGCTGACCACCTCGCCGCGGCTGCGGACGATCACGTTCATCGGGAGTGCGCCGTCCGTGCGCGGCGGCAGGCCGAGCCGGTGGCGCAGGTCGACGGCGGTGACGATCTGGCCGCGCAGGTTGATCAGGCCCTGGATGGCCCCGGGTGCCGACGGCACCACGGTCAGCGGCTGGTAGCGGAGCACCTCCTGGACGCTGGAGACGGCGACCCCGAAGAAGAGTCCGTCCACCCAGAAGGTGCAGTACTGGGACTCGCTCATCAGGCGCCCACCCCCGAGTGCCGGACGACGGCCTCCAGGTCGACCAGGTCGGTGACCCGGTCGCCGATCACCGCGGAGCCGAGGACGCCGGTACGACGCCCCACCTCGCTCGGCGCGACCGCGACGTCGACCACGTCGAGCACCCGGTCGATCACGATCCCGATCCGGCTCGCGCCGGCCTCGTGCACGACGACCGACACCTGGTCGTCCTCGCGGGCGCGCTCGGCCAGGCCGATCGCACCGGCCAGGCGGACCAGCGGCAGGATGCCGTCGCGGTACTGGACAGCCTCGACGCCGCCGGACGTCTCGATCCGGTCGAGCGCGAACTCCTCCAGCCGGGAGACCTCGCGCAGCGGCAGTGCCGCCCGCTGGCCGCCGACCTCGAGCACCAGCAGCGCCGTACTGGCGTCCGCGGTCGCGACCGGGTCGGCGGTCTGGGCCGATCCGCGGCCGTGCTGGGCCAGTGCGTGCGCGTGCGCGATCCCGGGGACGTCGAGGATCAGCGCCACCCGGCCGTCGCCCATGATGGTGGCGCCGGCGTACGTCGCCAGCGCCTTGAGCTGCCGGCCGATCGGCTTCACCACGATCTCCTGGGTGTCGTGCACGGCGTCGACGCAGATCCCGAAACGGACCTCGTCGGCCTGCACCACCACGACGGTCAGCGCGTCGACGTCGGGCCGGGGACGTCCGAGCACCTCGGCCATCGACACCAGCGGCAGCAGGTGCCCGCGCAGCCGCAGCAGCGGGGCGCCGGCGATCTCCTCGACGTTGCGGGCCAGGTCGTCGGCCTCCAGCCGGACCAGCTCGACCAGATTCGCCTGCGGGATCGCGTAGGTCTCCTCGCCCTCGCCGATCACCAGTGCCGGGATGATCGCGAGGGTCAGCGGGATACGCACCCGGCAGGTGGTGCCGACGCCGACCTGGCTCTGCATGTCGACGGTGCCGCCGATGCGTTCGATGTTGGTGCGGACGACGTCCATCCCGACACCGCGACCTGAGACGTTGGTGACCTCCGCGGCGGTCGAGAAGCCGGGCCGGAAGATCAGGTTCACGATCTCGCGGGGCTCCATCCGGGAGGCCTGGTCCCGGGTGACCACGTTGCGCTCGATCGCCACCCGGGTGATCACCTCCGGATCGATGCCCTTGCCGTCGTCGCTGATCTCGACGACCACCTGACCGCTCTCGTGGAAGGAGCGCAGCAGCAGTCGCCCCTGGGCCGGCTTGCCCGCGGCCACGCGCTGGGCGGGGGGCTCGATGCCGTGGTCGAGCGCGTTGCGGACCAGGTGCGTGAGCGGGCCCTTGAGCGCTTCGAGGAGGGACCGGTCGAGCTCGGTCTCGTGCCCCTCCATCTGCAGGTCGACCTCGCGGCCGAGCTGGACGGCGAGGTCCCGCACGATCCGCGGCATCTTCGACCAGACCTGGCCGATCGGCTGCATCCGGGTCTTCATGATCCCTTCCTGCAGCTCGCTGGCGACCAGGTCGAGGCGCTGGGCGGCGCGCAGCAGCTCGATGTCGGCGGCACCCTCGGTCCGCTGGAGGACCTGGTTGCGGGTCAGCACCAGCTCGCCGACGAGCTGGACCAGGCTGTCGAGCAGGTCGACGTCGACCCGGACCGAGGAGTCGACGACCCCGCGACGCGCGCTCTCGTCGTCCTCCCGGGCGTCGGGCTCGGTGGGCACGGGCTCAGCAGGAAGGGTCTCCGCGAGCACGGGCTCCGCGAGCACGGGCTCCGCCGGCACAGGCTCCGCCAGCACAGGCTCCGCCAGCACGGGCTCCGCCACCGGGACCGTACTCGGGAACGGCACCGCGGCAGCCGGAGCATCCGGCGAGCTCGCACCCGGGTCGATCGTGGCGGCGCTCGCCTCCTCCTCCGGTACGCCGGCGGGCGCCTCCCCGCCCCCCGGCGTACCGTCGAGGACGGCCTTGAGCGCCGCCACGACGGTCTCCACGTCGACCTCAGCGGCCGTGTCCTTGCCGCTGCTCTCGACGGAATCCAGCAGCGCGCGGACGGTGTCCACCATCCGCAGCAGCTCTTCGGTGACCGGCCCGGTCATCACCATCTCGCCGTCCCGGAGCCGGGAGAGCAGGTTCTCGCCGACGTGGGTCAGCGCCTCCAGGCGGTTGAACGCGAGGAATCCGCTGGTGCCCTTGATGGTGTGGATCGTCCGGAAGATGCTGGAGAGCAGCTCCCGCGATCCCGGCGCGCGCTCGAGCTCGACCAGGTCCCGGTCGAGCTGGTCGAGGTTCTCGTGGGACTCCACGAGGAACTCGGCGATGATCTCGGCATCATCGTCCACTGCACCCACCTTGGGCCTCCCTCCGACGCAGTGCCTATCGGCGCTCCGCGGTCGGAGTTGAGGAAAGGGCGAGTCTCCTAGCGGGCGAGCTTCTTCATCACCGAGCGGTACTGGCTGGCGGCACCGGCCGAGTTCGGGTGCGCCGGGATCGCGATCGCCGGGGCGTTCAGGGAGATCCCGCCCAGTCCCTCGACGTACCGGGTGGTCGGTCCGGTGCAGACGTGGTGACCGTGCGAGTCGGCGAAGGTGTCCACCAGCTCGGCGCCGCCGAGCGCCGCCGCCCGCTTCACCATCGCGTTCAGCCGGTTGAAGGTGACGTGCAGGTAGGCCATGTCCAGGTCGGTGATCGGGACCAGCGGGTAGCAGCCCTTGGCCGGGATGCCGTCGAGGTAGTTGACCATCAGGATCCGGGCCTTCGGCGACCGCCGGTGGATCTCCTTCAGCGCGGCGACCAGCTTCGGCAGCGAGGCGTTGATCTGCTCGGCGAGCTGGTCGCGGCCGCCCTTGACGAAGCGCTGCTTGCAGCCGCCGAGCGGGACGCTCGACCCGAGCAGCGGCAGCGAGACCGGCAACCTGAGCGCGTCGAAGGCACTGGTGTTCGTCGGCAGCAGGTTCAGGCAGCTGATCGCCGCGCTCGCGAAGCCGGCGTCGTTGCCGCCGATGCCGACGGTGACCAGGTCGGTGGTCCGGGTCAGCCGGTTGAACTGCGGCGGGTTGCTGCCGCCGGTCGGCAGGCCGGTCTGCGGCCGGTAGAAGTCCTTCGTCGTCGCCGACCCGCAGGTCGCGTCCCGGAAGGTGCGGACCTTCAGCGCCTTGGCGACCAGCTTCGGGTAGTTGACCTGGGACTGCGCGCAGCCGATCGGCGCGTACTTGGTGGCCGGCAGTCCCTGGGCGTTGAGGATCACCACGTCGGCCGACCAGGAGTCGCCGAGCGCGACGTACTCGGTGTAGTGCCGCCCGGCACCCGAAGCCGGTACGACGGTCCCGACCGACCCGGCGAGCAGGGCGAGCGCACTGAGCACGATGAGCACACGGCGTGACTGCATGGAAGGTCTCCTTCGACGTCTGCAGTCACAACGCCGGAGGATGCCCCCGGGTCACGGATCAGTCCTGGTTGCGCAGGGCCTGGGTCAGGTTGGCGACGGCGTCCTCGCTGGGGGACGCGGCCTCGCGGTTGCTGTGCTCGAGCTGCTCCAGCAGCTCGGCCCGGTGCACCGCCACCGAACGGGGTGCGTCGATGCCGACCCGGACGATGTCACCGCGGACCTCGAGGATCGTGATGGTGACGTCATCCCCGATGACGACGCTCTCGCCCACACGGCGACTCAGAACCAGCATGCGGTCACGCTACGCGATCACGCCACCAACGGTGCCGCGATGGACAACGACGGATCATCCAGGATGACCTGGCTCGCCCGCCGGGTCGCGGTGTTCACCAGCACCGGCGCCAGCAGGTTGGCAGTGGTGCTGCCCAGCGAGTCGCCGGCGTTGAGCACCAGCAGCACGATCACGTCCTCGGCCGACGCGATCTCCAGGTCGGCGACGACCTCGTCGCTGACCTCCGGTGCGTACTCCGGGAAGAACGCCGACGGCGGCACCACCAGGAACCGCAGCGACGGGTCGTCCAGGGACCGCAGCTGGCAGAGCACACCGTCCTCGTCGAGCGCGACCAGCGCGAACCGGCGCTGGTCGGGGAAGCCCGGCAGCGGATGCACCAGGTCGATCACCGGGATCTCCGTCATCGTGGCGGTCATCGCGTCTCCCTCATCTCGCACGCACTCATCTCAAGAAGTCCAGCAGGCTCGGCTGCATCACCCGCGAGGTCGCCGCCAGCGACGCCTGGTACGCCGTCTGCTGCATCTGCAGGTCGACGATCACCTTGGGCAGGTCGGCGTTCTCGACCGAGCTCAGCGAGGTCTTCAGCTTCAGCTCGTCGTCGCCGGCCGCCTGGATCGCGGCCTCGACCCGGATCTGCCGGCTGCCGACGTCGGTCTGGGTCGTGGTGATCCGGTCCCGGTCGGCGTTGAGCGCCGTCATGCCGGCCCGGATGCCGACCTGGTCGCCGGCCCGCAGCGCCGTCGACAGCGCGGCGAGGTGGTCGAAGACCGAGTCGCCCGTCGGGCCGAACGCCTGCTGGCCGTCCACGTCGACCCGGATCGTCGAGCCCTCCGAGATCGTCCGGTTGACGGCGCCCGGGGTGCCGACGTACGTCCCGGTGGCGTCGTACGCCTTGGTCCCGGCGGTGACCCCGCCGAAGACCGGCCGGCCCAGGTAGCTGGAGTTCGCGGTGTCGATCAGGCCGGCCCGGATCTGGTCGACCTCGGCCGCCAGCGCCTCCCGCGCGACCGGGCCGACGCCCCCCTCGTTGGCCCCCTGCAGTGCCAGGTCCCGGGCGCGGAGCACCTGGTCGTTCATCGTGGTCAGCGACGAGTCGAGCTGGGTGAGCCAGCCGTTCCCGTCGTTGGCGTTGCGCGCGTACTGCCGCACGTCGGCCAGCGAGGACCGGATCCGCATCGCCGCGGTGGTGTCCGGCGGCGAGTCCGAGGGCCGGTTGAGGATCCGGCCGGTCGACAGCTGCTCCTGGAGCTTGGCGAGCTTGGAGAGGCCGAGCTGCAACGAGCTGACCGAGCGCTCGGAGAGCATGTTCTGGGTGACGCGCTGGATGGCCATCAGCGGGTCACCCCGGTCCGGTTGATCAGCGTGTCGAGCACCGAGTCCAAGGTGGTCAGCACCCGGGCCGCCGCTTCGTAGGCATGCTGTGCGGCGAGCATCGAGACGGTCTCCTCATCGAGGCTCACCCCGGAGAGCTGTTCGCGGGAGCCGTCGACCTGGGTGGTCAGCACCTTCTGGTTCGCGGCCAGCCGGGCGACCGAGGCGACCTCGGTGCCGAACCCGTTGACCAGCCGCTGGTACGACGACTCGACCCCGGTCGCGGCCGCCAGCGCGGTCGCGTTGCCGGCGTCCAGGCCGCCGCCGGGGATGCTCGATGCGGCCAGGTCGCCGGTCGCGGTGATCGCCACCGCGAGCGACGAGGCGGCGCTCCCGGGGGTGTAGCTGAAGAACGGCTGGCCCGGGTTGCCGGCCGCGTCGAAGCCCGCCACGTGCTGGGCGTTGACCTCGTCGGCGAGCTGCTGGGCGATCGCGTCCAGTCCGGCCGTGTACGCCGGCAGCGTGGTGTTGAGCAGGTCGGTGACGCCGCCGATCTCGCCGGTCATGCCGCCGGGCACCGCCGTCGTACCGCTGGTGTCGGTGATCGCGTAGCTGATCGGCGTCCCGTCGCTCGCCCCGGCGGGGGTGATCCCGCTGGCGATCTGCAGGCTGCCGGCCCGCTGCCCGACGACCAGCGGCACGCCGTTGACCGCGACGTCGAGGCCGCCGTCGGCGCGAGCGGTCGTGGTGGCACCGGTCAGCTCGGAGAGCCGCATCGCGAGCTGGTCGCGCTTGTCGAGCAGGACGCCCGCGTCGGTCCCGTTCAGGGACGCGATCGCGATGCTCTTGTTGGTCGCCGCGAGATCGCTGGCGACGGTGTTGACCTCGGCCACGTCGGCCTGGATCCGGAAGCGCTGGTCGCCGGACTCGCTGGCGATGTTGCGGGCCTGGATCTTGATCGCATCGGCGAGCGTCGCCGCCCGGCCGAGCACCGCGGAGCGGGCCGCGTCGCTGCCGGGGTTGTTGGCGAGGTCGTGCCAGGCGGACCGGAAGTCGGCGATCGCGGCGGCGACCCCGGAATCGCCGGGTTCGCCGACCCCGCTCTCGACCCGTTCGAGGACGGCCTGCCGGATGTCGAGGTACGCCTGGTTGCCGTGCTCGCGCCGGGCCCGTACGTCGAGCAGCGCGTCGGTGAGCCGGCCGACCGAGCCGACCCGGACGCCGTCGCCGGCACCGGTGTAGCGCGACCACATCGCCGGCTGGTCCGGTGCGCCGACGGACTCGCCGTTGATCCGTCGCCGGCTGTACCCGTCGGTGGAGGCGTTGGCGATGTTGCCGTTCGCGACGTCCATCGCGACCCGGTTGTAGCGCAGCGCGGAGAGCGCGGTGTTGAGCCCGGAGAAGGTGGACATCACAGGCTCCAGTCCACGAGCCGCTGCCGGTGGTCGGTCACGGTGACGGCCGCGCCGTCCGCGCCGTACCCCTCCGGGCCGCCGTCGAGGCTCAGCAGCGTCTCCCGCGCGGAGCGGTAGCCGGCGGTGATCAGGTCCCGGTTGGTCTCGGCCAGCGCGCCGATCTCGCGGGTCAGCGTCACGAACGCCTCGTGGTGGTCGGCGAAGATGCTCTGCCAGGGCTCGTCGACGGCTTCGGCGAGGACCCGCAGGCTGGGGTTGTGCGCCAGCCCGACCGAGGCGGCGACGGTGTCGGCGGCGACCGCCCTGAGGATCTCGGTCTCCCGGATGGTGCCGAGCACCGACTCGACCTCGCGTGCGGCGCGCATCAGCCAGCGCGTGCGCCCGCTGGCCAGGACCAGCTGCTCGATCTCCAGCTTGAACAGCAGGGTGTCGAGCAGTTCGCGCTCACGCCACAGGATCTGCGACAGCTTTTCCATGACGGCCCTTCGTGTGCCCGATCCGGCACGATGTCGACGGCTCCCGAGCGGAGTCCTTGGGTTGTCCATCGGCCCCAGAACCCCGATCTGAGGGGTTTCTGGGGCACAATCCCGTTAGTCCTGGTCAGAACGGGTGATCCCCGCCGGGACCGAAGTCCCGACTTACCGGACTAACCGGTCAATATCGGGGCATATTGCTATCAAACCGGACATATACCCACAAGGGTGTCCGTCATGAGGCAGACCGAGGACACCACCGAGCGGGACGCGCTGATCACGAGCAGCATCCCCGTCGTCACGCACATCGTCCGCGAGACCATGGGCCGGGTACCCAGCCACGTCAGCCGCGACGACCTCACCTCCGCCGGCCTCACCGCCCTGGTCCAGGCCAGCAAGTCCTACGACGAGTCCCGCGGGGTGCCGTTCGCCCGGTACGCCGCGACCCGGGTCCGCGGCGCCGTCCTCGACGAGCTCCGCGGGATCGACTGGGCGTCCCGTTCGGTACGACGCCGCGCTCGTGACCTCGACGCCACCCGTTCCCAGCTGGCCGGCATCCTCGGCCGGGTGCCGAGCGCCGGGGAGGTCGCCCAGGCGGCCGGCCTGACCCTCACCGAGATCGCCCAGAACGACGAGGACATCGCCCGCGCCCAGGTGCTCTCGCTGCAGGGCGCCCAGGACTCCTCGCTCGACGACGTGCTCCCCGCCGCAGGCCCGACCCCCGAGCAGCTCGTCGAGCACCGCGAGCGCCTCGCCTATCTCGTCGAGGCCGTCGCCGAGCTGCCCGACCGGCTCCGGATCGTCGTCTCCGACTACTTCCTCGAGGAGCGGCCGATGGCGGACATCGCCGCCGAGCTCGGCGTGAGCGAGTCCCGGGTCTCCCAGATGCGCGCCGAGGCGCTGGTCCTGCTCCGCGACGCCCTGAACCACGAGCTCGACCCGAGCCGGCTCACCCCGCACGCGCGTCCGAACGGCTCCGCCGCCCGTCGCCGGGACGCCTACTTCGCGGCGGTCGCGAGCCGGCACGCCGTCTCGACCCGCCGTCCCGCAGGAGTGCGGTCGCTCGACGAGACCGCGTAGCCCTCGCCCCTTCGGACCAGGCCCCGGCTCCGCGCGGCGAAACTTCGTCGACGAAAACTCTCATCCCCCAGAACGTGCCGCCGATGAGGACGGCACGGGCCCAAGGACGGGCCCCAGCAACACGACTCGACAATCCAGGAGGGAACCATCATGAGTCTCCGTATCAACCAGAACACCGACGCGTTCAACTCGTACCGCAACCTGTCCGTCACCCAGGGACAGCTGTCCAAGTCACTGGAGAAGCTGTCCAGCGGCTTCCGGATCAACCGGGCCGCCGACGACGCCGCCGGCCTCGCCATCTCCGAGGGCCTGCGCTCGCAGGTCGGCGGGCTCAAGGTCGCCGTGCGCAACGCCCAGGACGGCATCAGCGTCGCGCAGACTGCTGAAGGCGCCCTGACCGAGGTGCACTCGATGCTCCAGCGGATGAACGACCTCGCGGTGCAGTACAACAACGGCACCCAGAACGCGGACTCGCAGGCTGCTCTCCAGGCCGAGTTCACGGCGCTGACCAGCGAGATCGACCGGATCCAGACCAGCACCAAGTTCAACGGCGTGACGCTCTTCGGCGGCGCGGCGGCGACCAACTTCCAGGTCGGCACCGCGACCACCGACGTGCTCGCCGTCGACCTGTCCGGTCAGGTCGCCACCGCCGGTCTGCTGATCACCGACAACACCACGGTCACGGCCGCCATCACGGCGACCTCGACGCTGCGTGGCGCGCTCGGTGCGGTCCAGAACCGGTTCGAGCACACCATCAACAACCTCAACGTGGCGGTGGAGAACCTGTCCGCCTCGGAGAGCCGGATCCGTGACACCGACATGGCTGCCGAGATGGTCAACTTCACCCGCGCGAACATCCTGAGCCAGGCCGGTACGGCGATGCTCGCGCAGGCGAACCAGGCGCCGCAGAGCGTCCTGCAGCTGCTCCGCTGATTGCAGCTGGAGGAGAACCGATCCGGGCGGGGCAAGTCCCCACTCGCTCCGCCCGGATCCGGGGCCTGACCAGGGCCAGCACGACGAGAAGCAGCACCTAGAAGGGCAGCGAAGTGGCCGGAACATCCAGCGTGAGCGGGCTCGTCAGCGGGCTCAACACCTCCACGATCATCTCCCAGCTGATGCAGGTCGAGGCGCAGACCCAGACCAGCATCAAGGCCAAGGTCACCACCGAGCAGGCCAACGTCAAGGCGCTCCAGGACCTCAACAGCGCCTTCGCCGCCCTGGCCACGAGCACCGCGGCCCTCGCCAAGGCGACCGCCTGGAACCCGGTCACGGTGACCAGCTCGAACCCGTTGGTGAGCGCGACCGCCGGCGCCAGCACGGTGACCGGCCCGTTGAGCATCACCGTCGGGCACACCGCCGCCACCCACCGGCTCACCTACGCCGGCACCGCTGCCCTCACCGACACCGTGACCACCGGCTCCACGTCGGTCCGCCTCGACAACCTCGACGGCACGACCACCACCGTCGACACCGGGGACGGCACCCTGGCCGGCCTGGTCCGCGGGCTCAACGCCTCCGGCACCGGGGTCAAGGCGAGCACGGTCCGGCTGGACGACGGCAGCTACCGGTTGCAGGTGACCTCGGTGGCCACCGGCGCCGCGGCCGACTTCACCCTCACGAACCTCGACGGCTCCGACCTGCTCGGCGGTGCGACCGTCCGGGCCGGCCGCGACGCCGAGATCACCCTCGGCACCGACACGATCCACTCGGCGAGCAACACCTTCACCGACGTCGCCAACGGGCTGACCATCACGCTCGGGGCCGGCGTGGCCGACGGCGCGACCGTCGACCTGGACGTCGTCCAGGACACCGCGGGGATGACCAAGACGGTGCAGGGCATCGTCGACTCGATCAACGCCGCGCTGACCAAGATCGACAGCCTGACGTCGTACAACGCGGCCACGAAGACCGCGGGGCCGCTCGCCGGCGACAGCTCGATCCGGGCACTGCGCAACGACCTGCTGACCAGCATCTACCCCAGCGACGGAACCACGATGGCCGGCGCCGGCGTCCAGCTGGACCGGTACGGCAAGTTCACCTTCGACGCCGACAAGTTCAAGGCCGCGTACGCCGCCGACCCGGGTGCCGTCGCCGCCAAGTTCACCTCCGGCGCCGTCACCGGCTTCGCCGACCGGGTGCAGCAGGTCGCCAAGTCCGCGAGCGACTCGATCAGCGGCACCGTCACCACCTCGATCAACGGCCGGAATACCTCGATCAAGCGGATGCAGGACAGCATCGCGAGCTGGGACATCCGGCTGGAGCTCCGCCAGGAGACCCTGACCCGGCAGTTCACCGCGATGGAGACCGCGCTCCAGCAGATGAACAGCCAGTCCAGCTGGCTGACCTCGCAGCTCAGCTCACTCTCCTCGGGAAGCTAGGGAAGGCACGCACATGATGACCTCGGCACGGGCGACCTACCTCGACGCCTCGATCGCCACCGCCAGTCCGACGAGGCTGCTGGTGATGCTCTACGAACGCCTGGTGCTCGACGTCCAGCGCGCCCTCGACGCCCAGCGGAACCAGAACATCGGCGAGACCCACCGCCAGCTGACCCACGCCCAGGACATCGTGATGGAGCTGCACAGCAGCCTGCGCCCGGAGGGGTTCAAGGGTGGCCGTGAGCTCGGCTCGCTCTACGGGTACCTGCACCGGCAGCTGGTGCTCGCCAACGTCCGCAAGGACGCCGACCTGATCGCCGAGTGCCTGCAGATCGTCACCGAGCTCTGCGACACCTGGCGCCAGGCAGCACTGGAATCGGCCGGCGCGCTGGCGAAGGGGGCCTGACCATGAAGGAGCCGATGAAGAGCGACCGGCTCCGCGCCGTCTGGGAGCACGAGCTGGAACGCCTCGAGCTCGAGGTGATCTCGGTCGAGCGCCTGGTCCGCGGGCTGGAGAGCACCCCGGCCGAACCCTGGCAGCCGCCGGTCGTCCTCGGCTCGCTGCCGGTCGACCTGGCCGCCCGCGCCCAGGAGCTGCTGGCCCGCCAGCGCGCCGCGACCACCGCCCTGACCGACGCCCTGGAGCAGGCGCGCAAGCAGGTCGCGTACGCCGGGCGGGTCATCGACATCACCGGCCGGTCGGGCGCCGAGCCGGTCTACTTCGACCTCGAGGCGTAGGTCAGCAGACGCCGACCCACTCGTCGGTGCCGTCGGCGAACGCCTGGTGCTTCCAGATCGGCACCCGCTCCTTGAGCCGGTCGATCAGCGCCCTCGACGCCTCGAACGCCTGCCCGCGGTGGGCCGCCGAGACGGCCGAGACCACCGCCAGGTCGCCGATCTCCAGCGCCCCGACCCGGTGCACCGCCGCGAGCGCGATCAGGTCGAACTCCGCGGCCACCTCGGCGGCGACCGCTGCCAGCTGCTCCAGCGCGGTCGGGTGCGCGGAGTACTCCAGGCGCAGCACGTCGCGGTCGTGGTCGCGGTCGCGCACCGCGCCCACGAAGAGGTTCACCCCGCCGGCAGCCGGATCCGCCACCGCGGCCAGCACCTCCGCGACGTCGAGCGGCGCATCGCGAACGTCGAGAAGGCGTACGACGTTCCCGGAAGCCGGGGATGCGGAGGTCACACGCCTAACCGTAGATGCTCGTGCAGGTGCCCGGTAACTTGGAGGGTATGAGCAATGACGGCGGCACCGGCGGGACTCCCGAGAATCCCGACGAACAACCGAACCCGTTCAAGGGCACGCCCTTCGAGGGTCTCTTCGGCGCGGGCGGCGGCATGCCCGACCTCAGCAACATCGACCTGAACGCGCTGATGGGCCAGATGCAGTCGCTGATGCAGCCGTACGACGGCCCGGTGAACTGGCAGCTGGCGACCGACATCGCCCGCCGTACCGCGGCCGAGCAGCCCGACCCGAGCCAGGACCAGGCCGCCCAGACCCGGGTCGCCGACGCGCTCCGGCTCGCGGACCACTGGCTCGACGAGACCACCTCGTTGCCGTCCGGGATCACCACCACGGCGGCCTGGAGCCGGGCCGAGTGGATCGAGGAGACCACGGCCGTCTGGCGGGTCCTGGTCGAGCCGGTGGCCGAGCACGTCGTCGGCGCGATGGGCAACGCGATCCCCGAGGAGGCCCGCGCGATGGCCGGCCCGCTGATCGGGATGATCTCCCAGGCCGGCGGCGCGATGTTCGGCTCGCAGGTCGGCCAGGCGCTCGGCGGCCTCTCGGCCGACGTGCTGACCGCATCCGACATCGGCCTGCCGCTCGGGCCGGCCGGCAAGGCCGCGCTCCTCCCCCACAACGTCGCCGAGTTCGCCCGCGGGCTCGACGTCTCCGAGGACGACGTCCTGCTCTACCTGGCCCTGCGCGAGGCCGCCCACCAGCGGCTGTTCGCGCACGTCCCGTGGCTGCGCCAGCACCTGCTCTCCGCGGTCGAGGACTTCGGCCGGGGCGTCACCATCGACATCAGCGGGATCGAGGAGTCGCTCGGCAGCATCGACCCGTCCAACCCGGAGGCGATCACCGAGGCGATCAACTCCGGCCTCTTCGAGCCCAAGCAGCAGCCCTCGCAGACGGCCGCACTCGCCCGGCTCGAGACCACCCTGGCCCTGGTCGAGGGCTGGGTCGACGAGGTCGTCGGCCAGGCCACCGGTGCCCGGATGCCGTCGGCCGGCAAGCTCCAGGAGGCGATCCGCCGACGCCGCGCCGCCGGCGGTCCCGCGGAGGAGACCTTCGCGGCGCTGGTCGGCCTGGAGCTGCGACCGCGCCGGCTCCGGGACGCGTCGGCGCTCTGGGGCTCGCTGCGGACCCGCCAGGGGCACGACGGCCGGGACGCCGTCTGGGCGCACCCGGACCTGCTGCCGACCGCGGCCGACCTGGACGACCCGCTCGGGTTCCGCGAGGACCTGGGCACGGTCGAGGCGCTCGACGAGGACGAGTTCGACAAGGCCCTCGCCGACCTGCTCGACGGCGAGACCCCCACCGACGGACGCCCGGAGGGCTCCCCTGAGTGAGCTCGGCCGGGGACTGCACGCCGACGCCCTGCGGTCCCTGGAGAGCTGGGTCGCGCCCGACGCGGTCCAGGAGTCGTGGCGGGCCGAGTACGTCGCCCACCTGCGCCGCGAGCCGAACGGACTGGCGAAGGCGTGCTTCCCCGACCACCTCACCGCCGGCGCCCTGGTCCTCGACGCGACCGGCGAGAAGGTGCTGCTGAACCTGCACCTCAAGGCGCAGCGCTGGTTCGCGTTCGGCGGTCACCTGGAGCCGGAGGACGACACCCTGGCCGCGGCGGCGCTGCGCGAGGCGACCGAGGAGTCCGGGCTGCCGGACCTGGTGCTCGATCCGGTGCCGGTGCACCTCTCGCTGCACGAGGTCGGCTTCTGCAACCCTCGCGGGACGGTCCGCCACCTCGACGTCCGGTTCCTGGCCCGGCTCGGCGCGACCAGCGAACCGGTCGTCAGCGACGAGTCCCTCGACATCCAGTGGTTCGACGTGCACGACCTGCCGACCGACGAGCCGGACATGGTGGACCTGATCCGGCTGGCCCGGGAGCGCCTACTCGCAGGTGTCGAACCCGAGGCTCGCGGCTGACGCGACGCCTTCGAGGTAGCCCTTGGCCCGCTCGGCCTTGGGGAACTTGTCCACCCAGTGCCAGAAGCGCTTGTTGTGACTCGGCTCGATCAGGTGCGCGAGCTCGTGCAGCAGCACGTAGTCGACCACCCAGACCGGCATCGGCTGCAGCCGGTCGGAGAGCCGGATGGTGGCCTCGCCGGTGGTGCAGGACCCCCACCGGGTGGTCATGTTGTCGACCCAGCGGACCGACGACGGGTTGGCCTTGCCGTTCAGGTACTCGCGGTTGAGCTCGCGGGCCCGCTTCATCAGCTGCTCGTCGGTACGACGGCCGCGCGGGCCGCTGCCGTCCAGCTTCAGCAGCATGGTGTCGACCCACTCGGACTCCTCGGCGCGGGTGAACCGGGCCGGGATCATCACGATCACCTTGCCGTCCTTGCGGTAGGCGGAGACCGTCCGGGTACGTCGGGCGGAACGCCGGACCTCGACCTCGGGCCTCACAGGAGTCGACACCTCATGGCGAGACGCTATCCGGTGCCGCCGCATCGATCTTCGAATTCGCCCACGACACGAGCCGCGACGTCGGCCAGGTGTTCACGATCCGGTCCGGATCGAGGCCGAGCTCCTCGGCCCGGGCGCAGCCGTAGACCTGGAAGTCGAGCTGGCCGGGAGCGTGCGCGTCGGAGTCGATCGAGAACAGGCAGCCGGTCTCGATGGCCAGCCGGAGCAGCTTGGTCGGCGGGTCCCGCCGCTCCGGCCGGGCGTTGATCTCGACGGCGACCTGGTGCTCGGCGCAGGCGGCGAAGACCTCCTTCGCGTCGAACTCGGACTGGCCGCGGGTGCCGCGGCTGCCGGTGACCAGCCGGCCGGTGCAGTGCCCGAGCACGTTGGTGAACGGGTTCTGCACCGCGGCCACCATCCGCCGGGTCATCGCGTGCCGGTCCATCGCGAGCTTGGAGTGCACCGAGGCCACCCGGACGTCGAGCCGCGCCAGCATCTCGTCGGTCTGGTCGAGCGCGCCGTCGTCGAGGATGTCCACCTCGATGCCCTTGAGCAGCCGGAAGGAGCTGGCCGCGACGTGCTCGTTGACGGCGTCGACCACCGCCAGCTGCTGGGTCAGCCGCGCCACCGAGAGGCCGTTGGCAACCCGCAGCCGCGGCGAGTGGTCGGTCAGGACCAGGTACTCGTGGCCGAGCTCCATCGCGGTGAAGGCCATCTCTTCGATCGGCGAGCCGCCGTCCGACCAGTCGCTGTGGCTGTGCAGGTCGCCGCGGAGCGCCGTACGGAGGGTTTCGCCGCCCTCGACGAGCGGACCGCCCTCGTCGCGCTCGAGCTTCGCCAGCCGCTCCGGCAGACGGCCGGCGGCGGCCGCGACGATCACCTCGGCGGTCGAGGACCCGATCCCGGGGAGATCGCGCAGGGTGCCGGCACGGGCCCGGTCGGCGACCTCGTCGGGGTCCAGCGGGAGGATCGTGGCCGCGGCCGAGCGGAACGCCTTGACCTTGTAGGTCTCGGCCCGGCTGCGCTCGAGGAGGAACGCGATCCGGCGCAGCGCAGCGACGGGTCCGCCGTCGTAGGAGTCGTCAGCGTCGGGCATGGCTCCATCCTCCCCCGGGCCGCCGACGTCCGCTGGGCACCGTCCCCAGGAGTGGTTGAAAAAGAGTGATCCACAGCACATCCGGAGATGTCCACACACTATCCACAGAGTTATCCACAGGCAGTGGAGAAGGGTTTCCGCAACGGGTTCGGCACGAGCATTGACCGGGCGCCCGCGCTCGCCCTAGCGTGACGCGCAGAAGAGGCCCCCGGCCACCGTTGGGACAGTGTTCGCAAGGGGAAGGCAAACACCGAACAGCGGCGGTCGGGGGTCTCTTCTCTGCCCGGACGTCGAGCCTGTCGAGACGCCCTAGATACCCCTGAATTCCGGCTTCCGCTTCTCCCGGGCCGCCCGGACGCCCTCCTGCAGGTCCGCCGTCGCCAGCGTGATCGGCTGGGCGAGCGCCTCCCACTGCACGGCGGACTCGAAGTCGCGGTGGCCGCCGTCGCGCAGCGCCACCTTGGTGTACCTGCTCGGGATCGGCGCCGTCGCGGCGATCCCCTCGGCGATCGCCAGGACCTCGTCCTCGAACGACTCCGCCGGGAAGACCCGGTTGACCAGCCCGAGCTGCCGCGCCTCGTCGCCCTCGACGGCGCGGCCGGTGAGCAGCAGCTCCCGGGCGGCGGCGTCGCCGACCACGTTCGGCAGCAGGTAGCTGGCCGCCATCCCGGGGTTCATCCCGAGCTTGACGAACGGCACGCTCAGCTTCGCGCCGGCAGCGGCGTACCGCAGGTCGCAGGCGAGGGCCAGGCAGAGGCCGGCACCGACGGCGTGCCCGTTGAGCGCCGCGATCGTGGGCACCTCGAGCCGGCGGATCGAGAGCCAGGCCCGGTAGAACGCGATCATCCGGGTGCGCAGGTAGTCGACCTCCGCATCGGGCTCGCCCGCGATCCAGGCCGGGTTCCCGCCCGAGCAGAACGCGCTGCCGGCGCCGGTGACGACCACCACCCGGACCTCGCGGTCGGCGGCCAGCCGGTCGACGGCACGGACCCAGGAGGCCGTCATGCCGTCGGACATGGCGTTGCGCTGGTCGGGGTTGTCGAGCACCAGGCGGACGACGCCCGCGGACGGACGCTCCAGCCGGAGGTCGATCAGGGGCGCTTCGGAATCGGTGGACATGGACCGGAGGCTACCGCCGGGAAGGGGTCCGGAACGCGTCTCGGGATGCAACTCACAGCGCCTCGAACAGCTCAAAACCCGCGAGATTCCGGGTCGAAACGCTCTCAGGACACGCTGGAACGACGCGCAATCGGTACCTCGAATGAGCGCAAACGTGGTCTAGGGTCGAAATTGGTTCGGACCGGACCCCGGCGGGTCTTCCCTAAGGCTCCCGCCGCGACGACCAGGCGACATGGATCAAGGAGGCCGTCATGGCGGAGAGCTGGAGCGGCGAGTTCTACTGCGTCAAGTGCAAGGAAAAGCGTGAGGCCGAAGGCCACATCGAAGTCAACGAGAAGGGCACCAAGATGGCGAAGGCCGTCTGCCCTGTGTGCGGCACCAAGCTGAACCGCATCCTCGGTCGCGCCTGAGGCTCACGCCTCAGCACCGCGTTCGGCGACGACGGCGGGAGCTCGCCTGCGGGTGAGCCCCGCCGTTGTGCGTTCCCGGCCGCCTGAACATCCCTGTGGACAACCGCTCGCGACGGGTCCACCCGCGTCCTACGCTCCCTCGCCATGAAAGTCCCCGCCACCCAGCACCGGTTCCGCCGACCCGTGCTCGCGCCCGGTCTGCGCATCCTGGAGGTCTCCCCCGGTGAGCTGCAGATCGGCTTCTCCGACCGGCACCGGCTCAGGATCCCGGACACTCCCGCGGTACGCCGCGTGCTCGCGACCCTCGAACGCGGCGAGGCGCCGCGGGACTCCCCGGCGGCACGGCGCGCGCTGGCCCACCTGGCCCCGGCACTGCGCGACGGCGACGCGCTGCTGCACCCGCGGATCGCCCCGGAGGAGGTCGCGGCGCTGATCCTGCACCACCCCGAGGAGGCCGCCGACCGGCTCCGGCGCCGGCGGCGGCACCGGATCCGGGTGCAGGGCCGCCTCGGTGCGACCGAGCTCCTCGATCCGGGCACGCTGCTCGGCCGGTGCGGTCTCGGGATCGCCGCGGACTCGGACCGGTTGCCGCCCACGGCGGTGCTGGTGCTCTCGCACGGGGAGCCCGACCGGTCCGACCTCGACCACCTGGTCCGCGACGGCGTCCCGCACCTGCTGCTCCGGGCGGTGGAGTCCGAGATCATCCTCGGCCCGTTCGTCTCACCAGGGAGCACCGCGTGCCTGCGCTGCCTGGACGCGCACCGTGCCCAGGTCGACGAGCAGCACCCGGTCGCCCTCGCCGAGCTCCTCCGGTCCGAGCGGCGCGACGGCGTCGCGGCGCCGGTGCACTCGGCGCTCGCCGTGGTCGCCCTCGGCTGGGCCGTCGGCGACCTGCTCCGGTATGCCGAGGGCGAGCGGCCCAGCACCTGGTCGGCCACGCTCACGTTCACCCCGGGTGAGACGCCGACCGAGACCGTGCCGGCACTGCGGCACCCCGGGTGCGGCTGCTCCTGGGGCATCCGCGACGATCCGGCGGACGACGCCCGGGGATCGGTCACAATGGGAGCATGACCCCGACGAGGCCAGCATGACCGACCTTCCGCGCAAGGCCGTCGCCAGGACCGCCCGGCTGGCGGCGCTGCCCCTCGGGTACGCCGGCCGCAGCGCGATCGGTCTGGGCAAGAGGATCGGCGGCGCTCCCGCCGAGGTCGTGATGACCGAGCTCCAGCAGCGCACCGCGGAACAGCTCTTCAAGACGCTCGGGGAGCTCAAGGGCGGGGCGATGAAGTTCGGCCAGGCGATGTCGATCTTCGAGGCCGCCCTGCCGGAGGAGCTCGCGGCGCCGTACCGCGAACAGCTGACCAGGCTCCAGGACTCGGCACCGCCGATGCCGACGATCACCGTCCGGCAGATCCTCGCCGAGGAGCTCGGCGCCGAGGCCGACCGACTCTCCGACCTCGATGCCGAACCGGCCGCGGCCGCCTCGATCGGGCAGGTGCACCGCGCCCGCTGGGACGGCGAGGAGGTCGCCGTGAAGGTGCAGTACCCCGGAGCCGGCGACGCGCTCCGCAACGACCTGAAGCAGCTCGCCCGGGTCGCACGCGGACTCGGGCCGGTGTTCCCCGGCATCGACGTGAAGCCGCTCGTCACCGAGCTGCAGGAGCGTGCCGAGGAGGAGCTGGACTACCGCCTCGAGGCGGAGGCCCAGCGGGTCTTCGCGGCCGAGTACGCCGGCGACCCGGCCATCGTGGTCCCCGAGGTGCGCGCCGGCACCGAGAAGGTGCTGGTCAGCTCGTGGCTGGACAGCCCGGCCTCGCTGGCCCAGGTGATCCGCGAGGGCACCCAGGCCGAGCGGGACCACTACGGCGAGCGCTTCGTGCGCTTCCTCTTCGGCGCCCCGGCCCGGACCGGGATGCTGCACGCCGACCCGCACCCCGGCAACTTCCGCCTCGTCCCGGAGCCGGACGGCTCGCCCGGCCGCCTCGGCGTCCTCGACTACGGGGCCGTCGCCCGGTTCGAGGAGCGGGCGCTGCCGGCCTCGCTGGGCTCGCTGATCCGGATCGCCTGCATGGATGACTACGACAGCCTGGTCACAGCGCTGCGCGACGAGGGGTTCATCCGGGAGAAGATCAACGTCGACGCCGAGAAGCTCCGGTCCTACCTGGGGCCGTTCGTCGAGCCGGCGAGCACGCCCGAGTTCACCTTCTCCCGGGCCTGGATGCAGGATCAGTTCAAGCGGGTCAACGATCCGAAGGGCGACGCCTACTCGGTGATGCTGCGGCTCAACCTGCCGCCGTCGTACCTGCTGATCCACCGCACCTGGGTCGGCGGCGTCGGTGTGCTGAGCCAGCTCGGCGCCACGGTGCCGTTCCGGCAGGTCCTCACCGAGTCGCTGCCCGGCTTCGCCGGCTGAGGCCTACCACCACTCGGAGTCGAGCTTCGACTCCATCGCCCGCAGGTGCTCGCGCGAGCAGGCGTCGCAGAACCACTGCTGGCGCCCGCGCTCGGTCGCACTGACCCAGGTCAGCGGCGGCTGGTCGCCCTCGTCGACCGTCCCGCAGAACGCGCACGTGGTCATGGGCCCAATCTACGCAGGAAAAGCGAAACCGCCGCCCGACCCGAGGGTCGGACGGCGGTCTTCCCGCGATCGACGAGAAGTCTTGGAACTGGTCAGATCACGCGGGCGAGAGCCAAGCGTGCCTGTGCAGCCGCGCGCTCAGCCTTGCGGGAGAGACGCCGAGCGGCGGCGAGCTGGTGCCCGCGCCTCTGCGACTCTGCCTGCTGGAGGCGCGCGGCCAGATGGGCGCGCGCCAGGTCCTCTGCAAGGAGGTTGCTCATGGTGGTGCTCCGTTCGGAAGTCTGGGTCATCTCATTGGCTTTCGGTGGTCTCGTCGGCAGCCGGTCAGGCTGCGACCTCGGTCTTCCGAGGCCGGCCACGGGGACGCTTGCGGGGGATCACTACTCCGGAGAGGAACAGCTCACCACCCCAGACGCCCCAGGGCTCCTTCCGCTCGAGCGCCCCGGCGAGGCACTCGACACGCACGGGACAGCTCTGGCACAGGGCCTTCGCGAGCTCCACGTCACTAGGTGATTCGGCGAAGAACAGCTCCGCCTCGTTCACGCGACACGGGAGCAGATCCTCGTCCAACCCACCGGGGTTCAGAACGCTGATGCTCATGTGCCACCTCCTCTTCTCTGATATCGATCGCTGATTCACTGCTGGTCTTGCTCTGAGAAACACGAAGGCCGCGGATCCCTTGATCGGGATTCGCGGCCTTGGAGGTCCGGTCGATGAGTGAGAACTCATGTGACAGGTGGACTCCAAGGCTGGCGGCCCATAACCGGGGTGGCCTTGACGGCTGCTGCGTGACGACGCTTGAGAGTGGACGTGCCGGCGTGGAAGCCGACGGTCTCCGGGCACACGTCACCCATGCCAAAACCGTGGACGGGCACGATGGAAATGGACCGCGTCACGGTCTGCCAGGACTGATTCATGTTCTGGTTCTTCATGGGTCGTGCACCTCCTTCGGGGCTTCGGGCGCCGGCGTTGTCAGGGCCGTAGTGCGCGTGTGATGACGTCAGACAAGGTACGCCGCGGCTAACACGGCGTGCAAATCATTTATTCAGATTTCTTTTCGGCCAGGACGGCGAGCAGCTCGTCGCCGTACTTCTCGAGCTTCGCCGGGCCGATCCCGGGGATGCCCAGCATCGCCTGCCGGGTGGTCGGCACCACCTCGGCGAGCGCCTCCAGGACGGCGTCGCTGAAGATCACGAACGCCGGCACCGGCTTCTCGGCCTCGGCGGACTCGATCTCCACCCGACCACGGCGCCAGGCCTTCAACGACTCGAACACGTCCTCGTCGTACGGGATCGGGCACTCGCCGCAGAATCCGCGGTTCCGCTCCCGGGCGGATGCGAGCGGGCGCTGGCAGAGCTTGCAGGTCGACGCCTTCGCCCGGCGCTTGCTCCGGGCCGAGGAAGCCGCCGCGGCCGGACGGTCCATCACCGACTCCGGGCGGAGGCCGGACAGGAAGCGTGACGGCTTGCGGCGGGCCTGGCCGCCCGGGTTGCGGGCCAGCGACCAGGAGAGCATCAGGTGCTTCCGGGCGCGGGTGATGCCCACGTAGAGCAGCCGGCGCTCCTCCTCCACCGCCGCCGGGGTGTCGGCGTAGGTGATCGGCATCGAGCCCTCCTGCATCCCGGCGAGGAAGACCGCGTCCCACTCCAGGCCCTTCGCGGTGTGCAGGGTGGCCAGGGTGACGCCCTCGGCGACCGGGGCGTGCTGCTCGGTGGCCCGGCGATCCAGCTCGGCGACGAACCCCTCCAGGGTCGGGGCCAGCTCGGCCGTGCCGTACTCCTCGGCCTGGGAGACCAGCGCCATCAGCGACTCCCAGCGGTCGCGGGCCTGGCCGCGGGCCGCGGGCGGCTCCGTGCTCCAGCCCATCCCGCCGAGGACGCCGCGGACCTGGTCGAGCAGGCCGTCGCTGGCCGCCTCGCCGGCCCGGGCGCTGGCGCGGAGCAGGGCCAGGGCCTGGCGGACCTCGGGGCGCTCGAAGAACCGGGCGGCGCCGCGGACGACGTACGGGATCGAGCGCGCGGTGAGGGCTTCCTCGAAGGTCTCCGACTGGGCGTTGATCCGGAACAGCACCGCCATCTCGCGCAGCGGCGTCCCGGCGGCGAGCAGCCGGGCCACCTCCGCGGCGACCGCGTCCGCCTCGGCGACCTCGTCGGTCGCCTCGTACCAGGTCAGCTCGGCGCCGGCGGGCTGCTGCGCCCGGAGCTGCACCGACCCGGTGGCGGTGCCCTTCAGCAGCGTGTTGGCCGCCGCGATCACCTGCGGCGTCGAGCGGTAGTTGCGGACCAGCTCGATGCTGGTGGTCGCCGGGTACTTGCCGGAGAACTCGCTCAGGTACGCCGCCCGCGCCCCCGCGAACGAGTAGATCGTCTGCGCCGGGTCACCGACGACGCAGAGCTCGTCGCGCCCGCCGAGCCACAGATCCAGCAGCGCGGCCTGGATCGGGCTGACGTCCTGGAACTCGTCGACGACGAACCACTTGTACTGCGAGCGCACCTGGGCCGAGACCCGGTCGTCCTCCGCCAGCAGCGCAGCGGCGATCAGCAGCACGTCCTCCATGTCCATCCGGCCCTGCTCGCGCTTGAGCTCCTCGTACGTCGAGAAGACGTGCGCGACCTCGCCCGCGGTGAGTCCGCTGACCTCGCGCCCGCGCAACGGCGCCATCCGCTCGTAGTCGTCCGGGCGCACGTTGGTCACCTTGGACCACTCGATCTCGCTCGCCAGGTCCCGCAGCCGGGCCTGGTCGACCTCCAGCCGGTTGCGCCGCGCGGCACCCGCCACGACCGGGATCTTCGACGCGGTCAGCTCGGGCGGCTCGCCGCCGTACACCTTCGGCCAGAAGTACCGCAGCTGGCGCAGCGCGGCGGCGTGGAAGGTCCGCGCCTGGACGCCGGGAGCGCCCAACGCCCGCAGCCGCGTCCGCATCTCGCCGGCCGCGCGCGCGGTGAACGTCACCGCCAGCACCTCGGACGGGTTGTAGACGCCGGCCGCGACGCCGTACGCGATCCGGTGGGTGATCGCCCGGGTCTTGCCGGTGCCGGCTCCGGCCAGCACCCGCACCGGACCGCGCAACGCCTCGGCGACCTGGCGCTGCTCGGGGTCGAGGCCCTCGAGCAGTCGATCTGCGCTGGTCACGGAACGGTTCACCTCGGCATCGGAAGGAGTCGCCCCAGCCTAGTTGCGAGCACGGACAGGCAGCTCTCGGGGCGGAACCCTGTGGACGACTGCCGAGATCCGCCGGGTGTGGACCCGCCGCTACCCGAGCAGCGCCGCGCACCCGGCGGCGGTCAGGTCGTCGGCCGGGAACCACTGCTCGATCCGCAACTCCTCGAGCATCACCTCCAGCGGGGCGAGCAGGGCGCTCACGACCAGCAGGAACGACCAGGTCTCGGACCCCACCCGCAGCTGCAGATCGAGGGTGGGCGCGGACGGCGCCGTCGGGTCGGCACGGCGCCAGTCGCTCGGCAGGCCGGGGGTCGCGAGCAGCTCGTCGAGGAGCTCGCGCAGCCCGTCGTTGTCCGGATCGGCCAGCAGCTCGCGCTGCATCCGCCACAGCAGGTCGCGCGCCATCGCGTCGTGGTTGACGACCAGGCGACCGCCGAGCTCCGGGTCGACGGTCAGCCGGGCCAGGTTGAGATCCGTCAGCTCGATCGGCCCGAGGTCGGCGAAGACGGCGCCGAGCAGGGCCGACGCTCCCTGGTTGGCGTCGAGCATCCGGTAGCTGCGGTCCATCACGACCAGCGGGTAGGGGTCGTGGTGGGCCTTCATCAGGTCGAGCGCCGACTGCACCGCCGTCGGCAGGGCTCCCTCCGCCGCGTCGGCGTACCGGGGTTCGTGGCCGGCCGCTCGCAGCAGTGCGTTGACCTGCCGCAGCGGGACGTCGAGGGTCGTCGCCAGCCGGACCACCATGTCCACGCCCGGCGCCGACCGGCCCGTCTCCAGGAAGCTGATGTGCCGGCTCGACACGTCGGCGGCGCTCGCGAGGTCGAGCTGGCTCATCCCGCGACGGGTGCGCCAGTGCCGCAGCAGCGCAGGGAAGAGCCCGGCCGGCGGTTCCACTCTCCTCGGGGGCACGCTCGGACCCTAGACCGATCCGCTGCCCGGGGGCACCTACCTCTTCACGTCATTGCCGCAGCGACATCCGTCGCACGACAGTGGAGGCATGACCTCCCTGACCTCGCTCGACGCCGCCGACCTGTTCCGGACCGCCCCCGACCGGTACGTCGACACGGGCAACGGCGAGGTCGCCGTGCGCTCCGTCGGTACCGGTCCGGACCTGCTACTCGTGCACGGCTGGCCGGTCTCCGGCGCGACATTCCGCGAGCTGCTCCCGCACCTGGCACCGCACCTGCGCTGCCACGTGATCGACCTCGTCGGAGCCGGCGACAGCCACTTCGACCGGACCGCGCGCCTCGGCATCCCCGAGCACGCCGCGGCGGTCCGGCACGTGGTCGACGCCCTGGGGATCGACGACCTCGCCGTCGTCGGCCACGACAGCGGCGGACTCGTCGCGCGGCACGCGCTCGCCGGGGACGAGCGGGTACGGGCGTGGGGTCTCCTGGACACCGAGCTCCCGCCGCCGGGAAGCCTCCGGTTCCGGTCGTTCCTGGCGCTGCGCCACCTGCCGCGCGTCGAGAGCGTGCTGGCGCTCGCGTTCCGCAACAAGCGCCTGCGCCGTCACGGCCTGATCCTCGGCGACTCCTTCGACGACCGGAGCCGGCTCGACGGCGAGTTCGCCGAGTTCTTCCTCCGGCCGCTGCACGAGGACGCCGACCGCAGGTGGGCCGCCGGGGAGCTGCTCCGCAACTTCGGCCACGACGCCCTCGCGGCACTGCCCGAGCTGCACCGCCGGATCGAGGTCCCCGTCCAGCTCGTGTACGGCGGCCGGGACCGGTTCTTCCCACACACCGCCGCCCAGGAGATGACGCGCACGTTCGGCGGGACGGCCGACCTGCACGTGGTCGAGCGCGGGCGCCTGTTCACGCACGAGGAGTTCGCAGCGGAGACCGCGGCCGCGTTGCTCCCGGTCCTGGTGCCGGCGCCCTGACGCCTCGTGCCTAGGGTGGACCCGTCGGGGAATCCGGGCCAGGTCAGAAGGGTTACACCAGCGTGAGCGAAGTCAACGAGATCCGACCCGTCATGTACTCCACCCCCTGGTGCGGGTACTGCCACCGCCTCAAGGGCCAGCTCGACCGCGAAGGAATCGCCTTCGACGTCGTCGACATCGAGCAGGATCCGGCTGCCGCCGACCTGGTGATGGCCGTGAACGGCGGGAACCAGACGGTTCCGACCGTCGTGTACCCCGACGGCTCGGCGCAGACGAACCCGTCGCTCGCCCAGGTCAAGGCGAAGCTGGCTTCGCTGGCCTGAGCGCCCCGGGTCGGGCAGGTCCGGCTACGGGAAGCCGCGCCTGACCTCGCAGGTCGTGGCGCGGTCCCGCTGAGGTCCGCCGACGCACACGTCGCGCGCCGGCCCGCCGACCAGGTAATCGGCTCCCGCGCCCCCGCTGAGCGAGTCGGCCCCGGCCTCGCCGAACAACCGATCAGCGCCGGCACCACCCAGGACGGCGTCGAGATCGGCGCCACCGCGCAGGACGTCATTTCCGGAGCCGCCGTCGAGGCGGTCCCGCCCGGAGCCTCCCCAGATCTGATCGGCACCCTCGTTGCCGCGGAGAGCGTCGTTGCCGGCCTGGCCGTAGACCCTGTCCGTGCCGGCGCCGCCGTTGACGGTGTCGGCTCCGGCCCCGCCGTCCAGGTAGTCGTTCCCGCCCAGGCCGTTGAGCTGGTCGTTCCCGTTCCCGCCGAGGATCCGATCGGCGCCGGCCGCCCCGGACAGCCTGTCCGAGGCTGGGCTCCCGATCAGGGTGCTGATGCCGATGAGCGCATCGCTCGCCGGGTTCCCGGGAGCCAGGCTGGCGGTCACCGGTCCGGCGACGTCGGCGTAGCTGACCGCGTCGCCGCCGCCGTCTCCGTAGGCCTTGTCCGCGCCGGCCCCGGGATAGATCGTGTCGTTGCCGGTGCCTCCCCGCAGGACGTCGTCCCCGGCGCTCCCGTAGATCGCGTCGTTGCCGGCCAGGCCGCCGATCCGGTCGTTGCCCGAGCCACCGCGCAGGGTGTCGTTGAACCGGGATCCCACGAGCGTGGCGATCCCGGAGATCTTGTCGCTGGCGGGGTTCGCGGAGTCCAGGATCGCGGTCACGCCGGTGGCCAGGTCCGCATAGCTCACGGTGTCCCCGGGCCCACCGTTCACCGTGTCCGCACCCGCGCCCGGCATCATCGTCTCGGCGCCCGACCCACTGGTGAACTGGTCGTCACCGGCCCCGCCCACCTCGATCATCGGGGTGGCGGCACCATCGAAACGATCGTTGAACGGCGACCCGATGAACCGCTCCGGAGCATCGGCGCCGGAACCGACGTTGTCGAACCCCGCGGCTCCGATCACGTTCGCCGTGCCGGACGGGTTGGTCAGCGGCACCGCGAGGAAACGAATCCCGTCGGCCCAGTCCGAGGGGTTCGTGATCCGATCGGCGTCCGCGTAGCTCACCGTGTCGAAGCCGGCCTCGCCGAGGGCCGTGTCCTTGTCGTAGCCGAGCGTGGCCGAGTAGGTGCCGCCCGGGAACAGCACGTCGTCGCCGTCACCGCCGTGCAGCACGTCGTTGCCGGCGCCGCCGACGAGGTAGTCCTTGCCGGCCGCGCCCCAGATCGCGTCCTTCCCGGCGCCGCCGTCGATCGCGTCGTTGCCGTCCGCGCCGCAGATGGTGTCGTTGCCACCGAGGCCGTTGATCGAGTCGTTGCCCGGCGTGCCCATGATGACGTCGTCACCTTCGGTGGGCAGTTCTCCCAGACCGATCGAGACCGTGATCGCCTTGCCGTCGCACGTCGCCGGCGCCTTGGTGAACGACTGGACCTCGCCCCAGGTGATCTTCGCGGTCGCCAGGGTCGTCCCGGTGGGCTCGGCGACGAAGCCGTAGCGCCAGTAGTACCTGGTGCCCGGGCTCACCCCCATGCCCGGACTCGACCCGACACCGCTGGTGCGCCAGTCGAACTCCGAGAGGTAGGAGTTCCCCACGTTGTCGATCGATCCGAGCGTCCACTGCTGGATCTGGTTGGGGTTGTTGACGAGGGTCTGCGCACTGGTGGGCAGGGCATCGAGCTTCGCCTTCGTGGTGTCCCGCGCGAAGATGACCTCGCCGGGGACGTGGTTGGTGAAGACCTCCGCCCGCGACAGCACTCCGTGAGCCGTCGCCATCGAGGTGTTCAGCTCGTAGGTGGCGCGCGTCTTCGTCGACGGGTCGTCGTACCGGACGCGGTACGCGTACCCCGGGTCCGGCGTCGCGTTCGACGCGCTCGTGGGCGGCGGCGTCGTCCCGGTCCCGGTATTGCCCGCGAACACGTTGAGGTTCGACGACAACGGATAGAAGGTCGGCACGTCCCCGGTGTTGATGACCGCGCCGCCCTGAACCGTGCCGTTGAAGGTCTTGCTCGACTTCACCGGAATCGCGAACTCGAAGCCGTGGCCGTAGACCGCCGGCCAGTAGTAGGTGTCGAAGCAGCCGCTCGCGTAGCCGCACAGGATCTGGTACGAGTTCGCCAGGCCGCTGGTGCTGTCGGCTCGCTGGAACTTCGCCGAGCCCGGCTGCGGGCACGTCGCGGTGTTCTCGGCGACGCCGTCGGAGAAGCAGAACGTCTGCATCGACGTGTCCAGCGTGACCCCGCTCGGCAGCTGGAACACGGGCACCACGCCTTGCAGGTTGCACGGTGTCGAGATCGAACGCGCCCACACGTGGATGTAGAAGGACTCGCCTACCCGCGGGTGGCCGCTGTCGAGATTGACCTCGGTCCCCATCGCGGCCGTGATCCCGGTGCTCGGCATCGTCGGCGCCGACGGGGTGTAGGTCCAGCCGCCGGAAGCGTCGTAGCTGGTGCCCCCGCCCATGTTGTTGATGATCGTCGACTTGCAGTCGATCACGGTGGTCGAGCGGGTCGAGCCGTCGTCGAAGACCGACGTAGCGTGCCAGCCGTCCTGGGGGTAGTCGGTGAGCGAGGCAGCCGCAGGCCCGGCAGCCAGCAGGCCGACACCGACCAAGGACGAGGTGGCCAGCAGCAGGGCAGTCAGGGACGGAAGGCGACGCATGCGCGCCACGCTAAGGAGACCGGCCACGCCGAGACGTCAGGGAACCACCCTGAACATTGGCCGCTGCCGGCGCTACCAGCTCCCGGGGAGCGCGCCGCCGTACCAGTGCTCGATCAGGGACCGCGAGATCGAGATCCCGCCGGGCAGGACCAGCGTGCCCGCCTCGGCCTCGTCCTTCATCTGCTGCCGGGTGAACCAGCGGGCGTCCTCGATCTCCTCCCCGTCGACCGAGATCTCGGTCGACGACGCCTTGCCGAGGCAGCCGATCATCAGGCTCCGGGGCAGCGGCCAGGGCTGGCTGCCGAAGTACTCGACCTCCCCCACCGTGATCCCCGACTCCTCGTGGACCTCGCGGCGCACGGCCTGCTCGATCGACTCGCCGGGCTCGACGAAGCCGGCCAGCGTGGAGTACCGGCCCGGCGGCCAGGACGGGTGCCGGCCGAGCAGGCACCGGTCCTCCGGGTGCTCACCGTCGGTCACCACCATGATCACGGCCGGGTCGGTGCGGGGGAACTCCTCGCGTCCGCAGTCGGTGCAGCGCAGGACGTGCCCGAGGTGCTGGATCTCGTAGCGCCCGCCGCAGCGGATGCAGTGCCGGGTCGCCCACAGCCACTCGGCGATGCCCATCGCGTGCACGACCAGTGGGGCGTCGTCCTCGGTGAGCACCAGGACCAACCCGCGCAACGGCATCCAGTCCTCCCCGGCGAGGCCGCCGTCGGCGATCACCGCGAAGTGCACGACGCCGTCGTGTTCCCCGAGCAGCACCCGGTCGCCCTCAGGTGCCTCGGCCGGCGAGACCCACGGAATCGCACCGTCCACCAGGCCGATCCGGGTGCCGGCGATCACCAGGACCCTGGTGGCCGGGTCGGCCCAGACCTCGGCCAGCCAGGCCTCGTCGGTACGGCGGTCGCCGATCCGGTCGTGCGCGTAGCGGGAGAACGCGATCTCAGCACTCATCTGTTCAACCACGTCGTGAACGCCTCCGTGTCGTAGGGCCGGCCGAGGAACTCCTCGACCAGGGTGGCAGCATCCTTCGAGCCTCCCGCGGCCAGGATGGTGTCGCGGTAGCGACGGGCGCGCTCGGGGTCGAAGAGGTCGTCCGGGTCGAAGGCGCTGAACAGGTCCTTCGCGATCACCAGGCTCCACGCATAGGTGTAGTACGCGCTGGTGTACCCGTCCAGGTGTCCGAACCCGGCGTGGAAGTGGGTGCCCGCCAGCGGGGTGATCAGGCTGTACTCCGGGTAGAGCTCGAAGAGCCGCGCGGTCAGGTCGTCGGGGACCTCGAGGTGGAAGCGGTAGGAGATCGCCGCGTAGAGCATCTGGGTCCGGGTCAGGAACCCCTTGCCGAACTCGTCGGCGGCCCGCATCCGCTCGACCAGGTCGGTCGGGATCGCGTTCCCGTCAGCATCGGTCGCGAACACCTGCAGCACGCCCGCGTCCCAGGCCCACTCCTCCAGCATCTGCGAGGGCGCCTCGACGAAGTCCCACTCGGTGGCGACGCCGGAGAACCGGACCCACTCGTGCCGGCCGGCGAGCACGTGGTGCATCAGGTGGCCGAACTCGTGGAAGAGGGTGACCACCTCGTCGTGGTCCATCAGTCCGCGCGGGAAGTTGCAGACCAGGACGCCCTCGGGCAGCTGCCGGTCCCGGACGCCGGGCACCAGGTCGAACTGGGCGGCGTGGTTGTACTTCCGGTCGCGCGGGTGCAGGTCCAGGTGGATCCGGCCGAGGAGGCCTCCGTCCAGGTGCACGTCGTACGACGTCACGTCGGCGTGCCAGGTGGGCGCGTCGACCGGGACGTAGGTCAGCCCGAAGAGCCGGCCGGTGACGTCGAGCAGGCCCTGGTGCACCTTGGCGAAGTCGAAGTAGCGCCGGACCTCCTGGGCGTCGACACCGTGCTGCTCGCGCTTGACCGCCTCGAAGCAGTACCGCCAGTTCGACAGGTCGATGGTCGCGATCCCGTCACGGGCGCCCCGCTCGGCCAGGATCGCCAGCTCGCGGCGGCCGGCGTCGACCGAGTCGGCGGCGATCCGCTCGATGAACTCGCCGATCGCGGCGCCCTTGCCGATCATCTTGACCTCGGCGTCGAAGTCAGGCCAGTCCGCGTAGCCGACCAGCTGCGCCTTCTCCTGGCGCAGCCGCAGCAGGTCGCCGAGGACCTGGTCGTTCTCCGGCCAGGCCAGGTTGAAGTACTCCATCGCGACCGCGCGCCTGGCCTCGGCGTCGGCGCTGTAGGTCAGGAACGGGTGCACGTCGGGGTACTCGGTGGTGATCGCGACCAGCCCGGCGTCGTCGGCCGGGTGCTCCGCGACGAAGTCCTCCGGGAGCCCGGCGAGCGCCGACGCCGGCACCCTCGCGGTTCGGCGTCCGTCGCGGATGTTGCGCGAGAAGCCCTGGCTCAGCTCGGTCTCGCGCTCGTTGAGCTCGCGCATCCGCGCCCGGGTGGTCTCGTCGCGGTCCACCCCGGCCCGGCGGAAGTCCCGGAGCGCGTCCCGCAGCACCCGGCGGGCGCCGTCGTCGAGGGCGTCCTCGGCCAGCGAGGAGAGCTGGTCGAAGACCTCCCGGTCGAGCAGCAGCTCGTTGGCGAAGCGGCGTACCTCGACCTCGATCTCCTCGGCGAGCTCGATCACCGCGGCATCCGGGTGGACCGAGGAGAGCAGGCCGCAGATCGCCGAGGCGTTCGCTACCGAGATCGCCGCGTCGTTCCAGGACCGCAGGATCGCGAGGTCCTGCGCCGGGGCCGCCTTGAGCGCAGCGACCTGGTCCGCGGCGACCCGCAGCGACCCGCGCGCCCGGTCGTCGAGCCAGCCGGTCCAGGCGGCCGGTTCGGTGGGCAGGGACAGCGGCGCGAGACTCATGCGACGAGGCTAGTCCAGCCGCGGACTTCGTTCCTCCGGATAGATTCCCGGCATGAGTACGCACCTCGGCGCCCGCCACGGCCAGATCGCTCCGACCGTCCTCCTCCCCGGCGACCCGCTCCGAGCCAGGTGGATCTCCGAGACCTTCCTGGACAACGCGACCTGCTACACCGAGGTCCGCGGGATGTACGGCTTCACCGGCACCTGGAACGGGCGCCTGGTCTCGGTGCAGGGATCCGGGATGGGACAGCCGTCGATGGCGATCTACGTCAACGAGCTCTTCACCGAGTACGACGTAGAGCAGGTCGTCCGGGTCGGCTCGGCCGGTGCGCTCACCACCGACGTGGCGATCCGCGACGTCGTGATCGCGTCGGGCGCCTGCACCGACTCCGCGATGAACCGGCACCGGTTCCACGGCCTCGACTACGCCCCGGTCGCGGATTTCGGACTGCTCCGCGCGGCCGTCGAGGCCGCCGAGGCGCGGGAGGACGTGACCCACCACGTCGGCCTGATCTACTCCTCGGACTCGTTCTACAACCCGCGCGCCGCCGAGCTCGGCAAGCCGCTGGTCGACCACGGCGTGCTCGCGGTCGAGATGGAGGCGTCCGCGCTCTACACGCTGGCGGCGTCGTACCGGCGCAAGGCGCTGGCGATCTGCACGATCTCCGACCACCTCGTGACCGGCGAGGAGACCACCGCGGCCGAGCGCGAGCAGACCTTCGGGGCGATGGTGGAGATCGCGTTGGCGGCGGCGCTCCGCTGACGCTCAGGTGATCGTCAGGACGACGGTCTGCTGGGTCGCGGGGTTGCCGGCGTTGTCCTTGGCGTTGATCACCAGCGTGTAGGTGCCGTCCAGCATGTCGGACTGATCGACCACGGTGCGGGCGACTCCGGCGTTGAAGGTCCCCATGATCGTGCACGGACCGGCCTTGAACCCGGCCGTCGCCGTGTCGTAGCACTTGCCGGCGTTCGCGCCGCTGAAGCCGACCAGCGAGAACGAGATGGTGGCCGGGTCGACCCCGCTACCTCCGGTGTCGGTGATGGTGGCGCAGAGCTGGTTGCCGGCACAGGCGCCACCGTTCCACGAGTTCGAACCGTTGTTGTTGTTCGTCCAGGAGAGCGGGGACCTGCCGTTCATGATGTTCGTGATCGTCGGCGGCGTGGTGTCGCCCGCGGCGGCCACCGCGAAGGACTGCTGCACCGGCGGCGCCGCGTCGTAGTTCGCGTTGCCCGCCTGCGTCGCGTTGATCTTGCAGGTTCCGACCGAGGTGAAGGAGACGACGCCGCCGCCCAGGGTGCACCCGGTGCTGGTCCCGTCGAGGGCGAACGTGACGCCCAGGCCGGAGGTCGCGGTCGCCGTCGGCGTGTAGGTCGGCCCGCCCACGGTGGCGCTCGGAGCGGCGGAGGTGAAGGAGACGGTCTGGCCGGCCTTCGCCACGGTGAACGACTGCGGCACCGGCGCAGCCGCGTTGAAGTCGGTAGTGCCGGGCTGGCTCGCCACGATGGTGCACGGTCCAGCCGCGACGAGGGTGACCGTCGTCCCGGCGACCGTGCAGACGCCCGTCGTCGTGCTGGCGAAGGACACCGTCAGCCCCGAGCTCGCGGTCGCGCTGATCGCGAACGGGGCGTCGCCGAAGGTCCGGCCGCCCAGCGCCCCGAAGGCGATCGTCTGGTTCGCCTTCGCCACCGTGAACGACTGCTGGACCTGGCTCGCCGGCAGGTAGAGCGCGTTGCCGGCCTGGTTCGCGTCGATGGTGCAGAGTCCGCCGCCGACGAGGGTGACCGTCGTACCGCTCACGGTGCAGACCGTCGGNCGCGCTGATCGCGAACGGGGCGTCGCCGAACGTCCGGCCGCCCAGCGCCCCGAAGCTGATCGTCTGCGCGGCCCGGCCCACCGTGAACGACTGCTGCACCTGCGGCGCGGGGTTGAACGCGGCGTTGCCGGCCTGGTTCGCGTTGATCGTGCAGGTGCCGACCCCGGTGAAGGAGACCGTCGACCCGCTGAGCGAGCAGACCGCCGACGAGCCGCCGTCGACGGCGAGCGCCACGGGAAGCCCCGAGGTCGCCGTGGCCGTCACCGCGTACGTCGGACCCTGGTACGTCGCCGCCCCCGGAGCCGTCGAGGTGAAGGTGATCGCCTGGTCGGTCCTGGTGACGCCGAAGGACTGCTGGACCTGGGCCGCGGCGAGGTAGTCGGCGTTGCCGGCCTGGTCGGCGTTCACCGTGCAGGTGCCGGCGCCGACGAACGAGACCGTCGAGCCGCTGACGGTGCAGACCGCCGGCGTCGCGGAGCCGAAGGAGACCGGGTTGCCCGAGGCACCACCGGTGGCGGTGACCGGGTAGGTCGCCCCGTCCACCTTGGCGTCGGCGGGCGCGGTCGAGGTGAACGTGATCGCCTGCGCGCCCTGGCCGATGGCGTAGGACTGCTGGACCTGCGGCGCGGCGAGGTAGTCGGCGTTGCCGGCCTGGTTCGCGTTCACCGTGCAGGTGCCCACGTGCTGGTGGGTGATCTCCCCGGCGACGATCGAGCAGTTCGCCGCGGTGCTGGCGTCGATCGCCAGCACGACCGCGTTGCCGGACGCCCCACCGGTCGCCGTCGGGGTGTAACCGCTGCCGTCCACCACCGCACCTGCGGGCGCCGTGGTGGTGAACGAGATGCCCTGGTCGGCCTTCGCCACCGTGAACGTCTGCTGGGCCTGGGGAGCGGCGTTGTACTGCGCGTTGCCGGCCTGGTCGGCGTTGATCGTGCAGGATCCCGCGTGCTCGAACGAGACGCTCGCGCCGGTCACCGTGCAGACCCCGGGCGACCCCGAGCTGAAGGTGACCGGGTTGCCCGAGCCGCCCCCGGTCGCGGTCACCAGGTAGCTGCCGTCGACGGCGGGTGCCACCGGCGAGGAGGTGAAGGTGATCGTCTGGTTCGTCTCGACGACCGTCACCACGGCGCTCGGAGCCGAGGTCGCCGTCCAGGACGTCGAGTAGAGCGCGATGACGACGTACCGGTAGTCGCCGTTGGCCACGGCCGCGTCGGTGCAGGCGGTGCCGGTGGTCGGCGCCGCTGCCGAGGTTCCGCAGGCCGCGACGGCGGGGCCGCTCGGGGACGGCGTCCGCTCGACGTAGTAGCCGGTCGGGGCCGCGCCGCTGGACGGTGCTGTCCAGGAGACGTCGACGGTGCTGGTCAGCGGCACCTGGGCGCCGGCGACCGCGGTCGGCGGGTTCAGGGTGCCGGCGGTGGCCGACCCGGTCCCGCTCCCGGACGCGGTGAAGTACGCGACCGCGACCCCGCCGACCGTGAGCACCAGTACGACGGCTGCGAGGGTCGCGACCACCGAGGTGAAGGCGCTCTCCCGCCAGCCGGCGCGGAGCCGGCGTACGGCACGGTGCTGCCTGCGGGAGGTCGCCATCAGGCACCGTCCCCGGTGCCGGAGTACTGCAGGTTCACCGTCGCGCCCTTGCAGGCGTCCTGGTTGGTCAGCAGGTTGAGCAGCTGCACCTGCGGCCACTGCGCCCGCGGGACCCCGAGCTGCTGCAGGGTCCTGGTGCTGTTCGGCGGGATCACCAGCGAGGCCGGGCCGCCGTACGCGGTCACGCCGTAGTTGCCGGGTCCGCACCCGGGCTTGTTCGTACCGGCCACGGTGACGCCGAGCCCGGTCACCGTCATCGGCGCGCTGAACGGGTTGGTCATCGACAGGTTGATCGCCCCGGGCGGGGACCCCGGTGCCAGCGGCAGGTCAGCGGTGCCGGCGATCGGGAAGTTCGGGTAGGTCTGCGGCAGCACGATCAGGTACGCCGAGGCGGTCGCCGACGCGAGCAGGGCCTTGCCGGTCACGGTGAGCAGGTAGATCCCGGGGACGACGTTGGTCGCCGTGCTGATCTTGAGCGAGGCGCTGTTGTTCAGGATCACCATCGACCCGGGCGTCCACTTCTGGGTGGCGAACTCCGGGACGCCGGTGATCTTCAACGCGACCCCGCCGGTCAGCAGGCCGCGGTCGAGGTCGAGGTCGAAGGTCGTCGACTCACCGTCGACCACGGTGCGGCTCGACGGGTTCATGGTCATCGTGAAGCCGGTCGGCAGCGAGACCACCAGCACGATCGTGATGGTCTGCGTCGTGGTCCCGCTCGTGGCGGTGACCTTCAGGTAGTACGACCCCACCGGCGTGCTCGCGGCGGTCAGCACCGTGATCACCGCCGGTACCCCTGACAGGACCGTGTGCGGATACGTGAGGGTCGCGCCGATCGGCGCGCCGGTGACCGAGAGGGCGATCGGGCCCAGTGCCGAGCCGGGCTGGCTGACCACGACCGCGGCCACCGCCTGGGCTCCCACCGTCACCCCGACGGTGGACTGCTGGGCGGTGATCGTCAGTCCGACGCCGACCGTGGTCGCCGTCGGGCGGAGCGCCCCTGACCCGACCGACGCGACCACGAGGGCAGCGAGCAGCAGCACGAGGACACGGGTCCCTCTGAGCCACTTCTTCACTACGTTCTCCTGGCCGCGCCGGTCGTCAGATCAAGGGGTCGGGCACGATCAGCTGGCGTCGACCTTCAGGTTGACCGTGACGCCCTTGCAGGCGTCCTGGTTCGACCCGGTGTCGATCATCTGGACGGTGAAGGTGCCGTTCACCGTGGCGCCCGAGGCGACGTCGCCGTAGGTGATCGTGGTGGCGCTGACGGTGAAGTCGTCCGACGTGCACCCCGGGTCCGAGGTGTCGACGACCGAGGCAACGGTGTTCTGCAGCCGCTGCACGCCGGAGTTGTCGTTCTGCACGCTGAACGGGATCGTGTTGGTCGGGCCGCCCGGGGTCAGGTTGTCGAGGTCGACCTCGTCCACCTGGACGTCCCAGACCGACGAGGTGCCGGTCGTCGCGGTGCCGGTGCCGGATCCCGTGCTGGTCCAGTAGGCGAACGCGATGCCGCCCCCGGCGAAGACCGCGACGGCGACGCCGGCGGCCAGGTACTTCTTCTTGGTCAAACGAGCCATGGTCGTGCTCCCCTTCGATCGAGACAGGTCCGCGTGTGTGCGAATCCGCGCACCACCCCCGAGTGCCACGAGGGGCAGCGAAATCGACAACGACCGCCGTCCGAACGCCGTTATTGCGGTCCGGACGGGTCTCGGTGACAGGGCTAGCCCGGAGGTCCCGGGGTGTGACGAATCCGTTCCGAACGGCGCTGTTCTACCCCTCCGGAGCGACCCGTACGGCGGCCTCGAGCCCGTCCCGCCCGGGCAGCTCGGACGGCTCGACCACGGTGCCGGTGCGCACGAAGACGAAGGCCGCGCGCACGTCCTCGAGCGGCACGCCCTGGAGCTCCGCCCAGGCGAGCCGGTAGAGCGCCAGCTGGAGCGGATCGGCCTGCGGCCTGCGGCCGGTCTTCCAGTCGATCACCAGCCAGCGCGCCGGTCCGGGGCCGGGCTCGGCGTACACGGCGTCGATCCGGCCGCGCACCACCTGGCCGCCGAGGACCAGCGCGAACGGCGCCTCGGTCGCGTGCGGCACCCGGTCGGCGAACTCCCCGGCCTCGAACGCGGTCACCACGGCCTCGAAGTCGGCGTCGTCCTCGATCCCGACATCGGCCCGGCCGGGCAGGTCGTCGGGGTCGAGCATGTGCTGCTGACCGAAGCGCTGCTCGACCCAGGCGTGGAACCGGGTGCCGAAACGGGCCGCGCGGGACGGCATCCGCGGCATCGGCCGGGCCAGGTTCCCGACGAAGCCCTCGGCGTCCTCGACCAGTCGCGCCACCGAGGTCGCCGACAGGCTGGACGGCATCGGCACCTCGATCGTCGAGGACCGGTCGGCCCGGGCCTCAGCGAGAAGCCGTTCGAGCTCGCCGTCCCACTCGGCCACCCGGGTCGCCTCGAGCACGTCCAGCTCCGGGTCGGTCCGGTCCGACTCCCGCGCGGCCGCGACCGCGGCGGCCGCGGCGATCCGCAGCTCGACCTCGTGGGAGGTCCCGGACACCGGCCAGGCCTTCCGCTGCCCCAGCCCGGCGTACGGATGAGGCGTCTTGGCGGGCGGCCGCTCGAACCACGAGTCCGGCGCCTGCCCCCAGCGGGTCATGCAGTCCCGCACGGTGCCCTGGTACGGCGAGGGGCCGAACGGCGTCGGCCGCACCCCCCACAGGTACGACGAGACCCAGAGCGTGTGCCGGGCCCGGGTGAACGCGACGTAGCCGAGGCGCAGCTCCTCCTCGCCGTCCTTGGCCTTGGACGCCGCCCGGAACTCCTCGAGCGCCGCCCGGTCGTGCCCGCGCAGCTGGGCCAGGTCGCGGGCGTCGCCGCGCAACGGGTTCGGCAGCACCGAGGGGCTGCTGGTCCACAGCGTCCGCGAGGTCGTCGTCGGGAACCGGCCCTCGCCGACCCCGACCAGGAAGACGACGTCCCACTCGAGCCCCTTGGCCCGGTGCACGGTGAGCAGCTTGACCGAGTCGGCCCGGGTCGGGGTGGCGACGTCGAGTCCGGTGCCGAGCTCGTCCTCGGCGTTCAGGTAGGCGAGCAGCGCGGCCAGGCTGACGCCGCCGTCGACGGCCTGGAACTCGGCGACCGCCTTCACGAAGAGATCCAGGTTGTCCCGGCGGGCGCTCGCCGCGGGACTGACCGCGGCGGCGAGCTCGATGTCGATCCCGCAGGCGTCGATGATCCGCCGGACCAGGTCGAGCAGCGGCTCGTGCACGTGGCCGCGCAGGTAGCGCAGCTCACCGGAGAGCAAGCCGAAGCGGGCCTGCGCCTCGGCCGAGTAGAGCGCCGGCCCCGGGTCGTCGAGCGCGTCGGAGAGCGACGGGATCTCGGTCGGGTCGTTGCCCTCGACTGCCTGGCCCAGCTCGACGACGACGTCCTCGGGCCGGTCCGGCTTCCGGGATCCGGCGATCTCGGCGGCGCGCCGGCCCAGCAGGGCCAGGTCGCGCGGCCCGATCGCCCACCGCGGCCCGGCCAGCAGGGTCAGCAGGGCGTCGTTGGCCGACAGGTCGCTGAGCAGCCGCAGGGTCGCGACCACCTCGGCCACCTCCGGCAGCCGGAGCAGCCCGTTGAGGCCGACGATCTCGACCGGAACCTCGGCACGGCTCAGCACGTCGAAGACCTCGGCCGCGTGCGCGTTGTCCCGGACCAGAACCCCGATCTCGGACCAGAGCGGCTCGGCCATCGCGGCGTGCGCGGCCAGGACGTTCTCGGCCAGCCAGCCGAGCTCCTCGCTGGTGTGCTCGTGCACCAGCGCCCGCACCTCGCCCGGGGCGGCATCCGGCTTCGCCCGCAGCGGCTGGACCCCGGCCGTGACGGCGTACAGCGGACGGGCGAGCTCGTTGGCGACCTCGAGGATCCGCTCGTCGGAGCGCCGGTTCGTCAGCAGCGGGTACGACGGCACGGCACCCCCGGACGCGGCCGCCGGGAAGTCCTCGTCGAAGTGCACGATGTTCGAGACCGAGGCACCGCGCCACCCGTAGATCGCCTGGTTCGGGTCACCGACCGCCATCACCGGATGTCCGCGGCCGTGCGCCGGGTCGTCGCCGGAGAACAGCCGGCCGAGCATCGTCGCCTGGGCCACCGAGGTGTCCTGGTACTCGTCGAGGAGCACCACCCCGAACTTCTCCCGCTCCAGCCGGGAGACCTCGGGCTGCTCGATCGCCAGCCGCGCCGAGAGCGCGATCTGGTCGGAGAAGTCCATCACCCCGTAGCGGAGCTTGGCGGCCCGGTAGTCGGCGACCAGGCCGAGCAGCTCGCGGCGCCGGTCGATCGCCGCGACCGCCTTCGCCGGCGCCTCGACGTAGGTCTTCCGGCCCGCTCCGGCGCGCTCCTCCTCGACCGCGGCGAGGAACCCGGTCCGGGCCTCGTCGTCGAACGCGAGCACCTCCTCGGCGGTGACCAGGTGCTCGCTCATCGCGCTGTCCAGGGAGAGCAGGTACTGGATCACCGTCTCGGGGTGGTCGCTGAGCTGGTCGATCCGGCCCCGGTGCCGGTCCACCACCTGGGCGGCGAGCTGGTAGCGGGACGCGTCCGCGAGCACCCGGGTGTCCGGCTCGTGCCCGATCCTCAGGCCGTGCTCGGTGAGCAGCGACGAGGCGTAGGCGTTGTAGGTGGCGACCGTCGGCTCCGGCGTGTCCGGGTCCTCGAGCAGGCCCGCGGTGAGCATCGCCCGGCGGATCCGGGTGCGCAGCTCGGCGGCGGCCTTGGTGGTGAAGGTCAGGCCGAGCACCTCGCCGGGCAGGACCCGACCGGTCGCCACCAGGTAGATCACCCGGGCGGCCATCAAGGTGGTCTTCCCGGACCCGGCGCCGGCGATGATCACGGCCGGGGCCAGCGGCGCCGAGATCGCCGCCCACTGCTCCTCGCTGACCGGGAACGGGGCCTGCATCACCCGCTGGAGCTCGCCGGGGTCGCGGATCTCCTGGTACGTCCGCGCGTCGCCGGTCGGTGCCGTGCTCATCGGTCGAACACCGTCCCCGAGCCCTTGACCGGGCAGATGCTCTGGAAGTCGCAGTACCGGCAGTGGTCACCGGAGCTGGCGGTGAACTCCTCGGCGCGGATCATCCCGGCGACCTCGGTCAGCCGTTCCTCGATGCCGGTGTGGCCGGCGTCGTCGGCCGCCTGGGTCTGCACCTTGGCGGCGGGCGTGGTGCTGGCCCGCAGCTGCACCAGCTCGGCACCGGCGCAGGACACGTCCCCGGCGACGTCGGCGAAGGCACCGTGGTTGGCGGCGTACTGGTAGAGGCCGAGCTGGATGTGCTCCTTGACCCCGGGACCGGTCGGCGCGTACTTCCCGGTCTTCAGGTCGACGACGACCAGCCGGCCGTCCGCGTCCACCTCGAGCCGGTCGGCGAACCCGCGCAGCTCCACCCGCTCGCCGTCGGGCAGGTCGATCCGGGTGACGAAGCGCTGCTCGGTCGAGACCAGCGTCCGGCCGCGGACGCCGAGGTGCCAGTCGACGAACCGGGACAGGCCGAGCCGGACGGCGTCGTGCTCACGCCCCTTGGCCCACGGGGTCCGGAAGTCGATCTGGTCCCAGACCTGGTCGACGTAGGCCATCAGCGCGTCCTGGTCACCGGGCTCCGCCGGCAGCTCGCCGCGGCCGATCCGGTCGGCCAGCGCGTGCACGATCAGGCCGACGCCCTGGGCGCTGGTCGAGTACGTCGTCCCGCCGGCCTCCTTCTCCAGGAACCACTTGGCGCCGCACTGGTCGATCGACTCCAGGTCGCTGGCGGAGAGCCGCAGCGGCGCATCCGGGTCGCGGATCGGCGCCGGGGCCCGCGACGGCGCCCGGGTGCCCCACCAGCGCGCCGGGTCGGCCTGCGGCACCAGCGGCCGCTCGCCGATGCGCTCGTCGGCGAGCGCGGCCAGCCGGATCGCGGCCGCGGCCCGCAACGGCTCCGAGGTCGCGGGGTCGGCGACCGTTCGCCGCAGGTCCGCCACCAGGCCGGCCAGCGACAGCGGCCGGTCCGGACGGCCGACGCTCGCGACCGGCTCGACACCGAGCTCGCGCAGGAACCGGGACGGCTGGTCGCCGTCGTCCTCGGGCGACGCGACCGCGGTGACGACCAGGCGGCGCCGGGCCCGGGTGCAGGCGACGTAGAAGAGCCGGCGCTCCTCGGCGAGCATCGCGGAGGTGGTGATCGGGTCGAGCAGCTCGCCGGCCGCGAGCCGGTCCGCCTCGAGCAGGCTGAACCGTCGGCGCAGGTCCGGCCAGGTCTGCTCCTGGACCGACGCGACGACGACCAGGTCCCACTCCAGCCCCTTGGACCGGTGCGCGGTGAGCAGCCGGACCCCCTCGCCGCGCACGCCCCGGTCGGCCAGGGTGTCGCCGGGGATCTCCTGGGCGATCAGGGTGTCCAGGAAGCTCTGCACGCTGGTGTGCACGCGGTGCCCCTCGGCCCGGGCGGCCGCCTCGAACAGGGCGCAGACGGCGTCGAGGTCACGGTGCGCGAGCCGGGCCGCGGCTCCCCCGCCGGCGCAGGCGCGGCGCAGCCGTTCCGGCCAGCCGGTCCCGGACCAGAGCGTCCAGAGCACCTCGTCGGCGGTGGCTCCGGCAGCGAGCTCGGCACGCGCCGCGGCCAGCAGCCCGGTCAGTGCCCGGACCCGCTCGACGCCCGGATCGCCGGCCGCCACCAGGTCCGGGTCCAGGACTGCCGCGCGCAGCAGCTCCGCGGACGAGCGCGGCGACCGGCCGTCGGCCTCGGCCTCCGCCTTCTCCCGGGTCCGCAGCGCCCGGGCCAGCCGGCGTACCTCGATCGCGTCCAGCCCGCCCAACGGCGACTGCAGCAGACCGACGGCGCGATCGTCGGTGTCCCCCGCGGCCACGATCCGGAGCGCGTCGAGCAGCGGTTGCAGGGCCGGCTCGCGGACCAGCGGGGTGTCGTCGGAGGCCACGTCCACCGGCACCCCGGCACCGGCCAGCGAGCGCCGCAGGGCCGGCAGGCTGGTCCGGCCCGATCGCACCAGGACGGCCATCTGCGACCAGGGCACCTCGTCCTCCAGGTGCGCCCGCCGCAGCAGGTCGGCGATGTGCTCGGTCTCGGCACGCGCGGTGTCGTGGGTCCGGACCTCCACCAGGCCGGCCGGGGTGCCCGGGTCGGTGGCCGGCGTCCGGAAGGCCTGGAAGGTTGCCAGGTCGATCGACCCCGACATCGCGATCGAGGAGGCGATCCGGTGGGTGGCCGTCGCCATCCGGGTGCCGAAGCGGCGGGTGGTGCGGAGCGCGACCACCTCCGCCTTGCTGCCGTCCGACTGCGGGAACGCCGCCGGGAAGTCGAGGATGCCGCGCACGTCGGCGCCACGGAACCCGTAGATGGACTGGTCGGGGTCGCCGACGACGACCAGGTCGCGGCCGTCCCCGGCCAGGGCGCGGAGCAGCGCGACCTGGGCCGGGTCGGTGTCCTGGTACTCGTCGACGAAGACGTACCGGTACTGCGCCCGCAGCTCGTCGCGGTGCTCGCGCGCGACCAGGACCGCCCGGCTGATCAGGTCGGCGTAGTCGATCGCGCTCTCGTTGTCGAGGACCTCCAGGTACTGCTCGAGGAACCAGCCGGCCGCGACCAGTGCGGGCCGGTCCTCGGTCTCGCCGAGCCGGCGCAGGTCCTCGCTCTCGAGGCCGCGCTCCCGGGCCCGGGCGAGCGCGTTCTGCACCTCGCGGGCGAACCCGCGGGTGCCGACGGCGGCCCGGAACCCGTCCGGCCAGCGGACCGACTCCGGTGCGTCGGTGAGCAGCTGCTGGAGGACGACGTCCTGCTCCGGGGCGGAGAGCAGCCGCAGCGGCTCGGCGTACAGGTCCGGCGGCGCGAACCGGCGGACGAGTCCGTAGGCGAAGGAGTGGAAGGTGGCGCTGATGGTGGCCGAGGTGGTGCGCTCGATCCGCGCACTGATCCGGTCGCGGAGCTGCTCGGCGGCCTTGCGGCTGAAGGTCAGCGCCAGCACCGATCCCGGGTCCGCGCCCCGGGTCTCGATCCGGTCGACGATCGCCTCGACCAGGGTGGTGGTCTTGCCGGTCCCCGGTCCGGCCAGCACCAGCAGCGGCCCGCCCGGGTGGTCGACCACGCGCTGCTGGTCGGGGTCCAACGTCGGCGGCCGGCCGGGGCTCCCCGGCACGGCCAGGCGGTACGTCGGGGTGGTCACGAGAGCAACTCAACCATCACGGCCCGACACCAGGAGCGTCCCGGGTGCCCACCCGCGCGACGCGGCTGCCGGGTCGTGAAATGGGTGAAGGCCCCGTCCAAGTATGAGTTAAACGGACAGGGGTGCGCAGCGATGCTCAGAAGCCAAACACCCAGTGTTTCCGAGGGATAGTGGTGCATTGAGGTGCAAGGCGGCGTGCGTGCCTTGCTCCCCGCGTTGCTCCCCACGGTGTCGGCACTTGTGCGTACATTGACGCAATCGAAGTACCCGGAGCGAACACGAACAGACAGGGGAGCACCAGATGCCGACCAAGAAACGCACCAGCGGCGAGGGATCGATCTACCAACGCCACGATCGCGGGTGCCCGGCAACGGTCGACGGCCCCCTCAACGAGAGGACTGGCAAGCCGACTCAGGTGCGCCCTGTCCACAAGTGCACGGGCCCCTGGGTCGGCGTTCTGGTAACCGGCTACAGGGACGGCAAGCCAGTCCGAAAGAAGGTCAGCGCGACCACCCGATCAGCGGCCGCCGCGAAACTCGACGAGCTGAAGGTACGACACAAGGGCAACGATCTGCCTGAAGGAAGACTGCTAACCGTCGAGGCGTGGCTCACGCACTGGCTCACGCAGATCGTTCCCCGGAAGGCCAAGCCGAAAACGATCGTGGCCTACACCACCGTTGTCGACGGCTACCTGATCCCGCTGCTGGGGCATCACCGAATCGACCGCCTGACGCCGGAGCACATCGACGACGCCTGGGACCACCTGCTCGAGTACGGAAACCCGACCCTGCCGGAATCCAAACGGATCCCGCTCTCCCCGAACTCAGTTCATCACGCACACCGCGTCCTGGCCCGTGCGCTCAAGGTCGCCCTGCAGCGCAAGAAGGTCAAGACCAATGTCGCCGGATCAGACTCGATGGATGCTCCGCCGCTCGTCGAGTCCGAGATCGAGCCCATCCCCGATGAGGACGTGACCAAGATTCTTGCCGCCGCTGCCGACGATCCGTACGGTGCACGCTGGTCAGTCGCGCTCTCCCTTGGCCTGCGACCCGGCGAGGCGCTGGGACTTCGCTGGGAGAACGTCGATCTGGCCGCTGGGGTTCTCCTGGTCAAGGAACAGCTGCAGCGACAGGCCGGCAAGGGACTCGTGCTCACGGCGCCGAAGTCGGCCAGCGGCGTCCGGTCAATGGTGCTGCCAAAAACGATGCTGACCGCCCTCAAAGCCCACAAGAAGCTGCAGTCCCAGGCACGTCTCGCCGCCGGCGACCAGTGGCACGACAGCGGCCTCGTCTTCACACTCCCGAACGGCAAAGGCGTCGACAGCAAGGTTGACGGCGAACGCTGGCATCGCCTGCTCGACAAGGCCGAAGTGAAGCAGCGCCGTCTGTACGATGCGCGCCACTCGGCCGCGACTCTGATGCTTGCCCAGGGCGTCGAGCTCCGTGTGGCGATGGCCCTGCTCGGTCACAGCCAAGTCTCGGTGACGATGAAGTACCAGCATGCCGTCGACAAGCTGAAGCACGACGCAGCCGAGAAGATGGAAGCCGGCATGTGGGGGCAGGCGAAGCCCACAAAGCAATAGGCCGGTTGGAGGTTTCCACCAAGGGCCAAGATCCCTGAGGCGGAGGACCATCGTCCCGATCTGGACACCACCGGCCGCGAAACCCGGCATCATTCCTTGATGGAGCAGTTTGCGGTCCTGATGATTCTCGGAGTCCGGGTCCGGGAGGTGCATGACCTGGCCGAGGGATCCGTTTACTTCGCCGCGGCAAACCTTCTACTGATTGACGATCAACTCGACCAAGCAGCCCGCGAGCTCATCTGCCGTCGGGTTCTCGGTCTGGTTCAGGTGTGATCACCTCACCTGCGAGTTCGACTGTGGCCACCTCCGACTCCGAGGAGTCTGAACTAGAACCACCAGGCGCCTGCACCGCCGCCTTCACGACCTCATTGACGATCGCCGCCATCGCAGCAGGGTCGTCTAACAACGCCTTCAAGACGGCGGCTTCTATCGCGGCCCGAAGTGTTTCTGCGAGGCCGTCAACCAAGGAATCGGCACGCTCGGTCACCGCCGCCTGTGACTCGTGACGAACCTTCGAGCTTGGGACCGGGCTCGGATCGCCGCCGTCGAGAATTCGATCAACAGACCCAGGCTCCCATTCCAGGGCGGCCTCAAGTTTCTCCTTGGTTGAACTGCTTGGCGACGGCGGCTCGCCAGATTCGATGTCGCCGAGCTTTGTGCTTGAGGGGCCTCGCCGCTTCTTCCAGACGTCCATCTGACTGAGCCGCAGTTCGCGTCGCCTGGCTTTAACTTCGCGGCCTAGGCGCTCTAGGTCTTCGGTCATGCCCTCACCTTGGCAAAAAAACTTGGCAATGTTGCTCGACGTTGGCAAACCCTACCGTCGTAATTCGGCCACCAAACTACTGACATCAGTGTAGTTCCGCAGGTCAGGCAAGTTTGCCAAAGTCTTGCTTGACTTGCTCGCCACTTTGCCATTCACTAGCAACATGGCTAGCAAGCGCCCCGGACGGAGCCACTTTGTCTCCCTCAAGGACCTCCGTATTGCGTCAGGCAAGAAGCAGACCGAGATCTGTGACTTCGTCACCCAGTACCTCGACCTTCCCCTCGGGGATCGCTTCACCGAAGGCTCCCTTTCCCTCATCGAGAACGGCAAACGTGGGGCGTCGCAGAAGTACCTGACCGCGATCGCGGCCGCGTACGGACTGCCCGCAGGTGCGATCAACTCCGACTACGAGCCCCAGGACCGGCGCGTGCGGGGAGAGGTGGCCTAGTGCCCCGCGCGATCCCGACCGTCCAGAGGCGTCTCCTCGGCTACCCCGAGGTCGCGACGTACCTCGGCATCAGCGTCCGAGCGGCCAAGGAGCTAGCCCACGAAGGCAAGTTGCTCAAGGTGCTCATAGGTCACCGCGTCTTGTTCGACGTCGTCGACGTTGACCACTTCATCGAGCAGATCAAGCGGGCGTCATGAGGACGCGCCGCCGGGAGCCTCTCGCTGAACGCAATGCCCGCCTGGAGGCGCAGCACGCCCGCCTCGCAGTCGCGCCCCACTATGTCTACCGTGCGTTCGACGAGTTCGGCGTCCTGCTCTACATCGGCTGCACGGTCGACATCCACTCGCGCCTGAACGCACACCGGGGATCCTCTCCCTGGCGGCGATTCATGGCTCGCTTCGAGACCGAGCCCTTCGCCGGCCTCGCGGCTGCACGAGCCGCCGAGTCGGCCGCCATCTTGGCCGAGGTCCCTCTCTTCAACTCAACCTCGGCAGACATCGCTCGTACCCAGGCAAACCGGAACGAGGCGCGGCGGCGACTCGGGGACATCGGCATCTACTCGCCCCAGTTTGACGTCAATGACTCCAATGTCGAGACCTTCGCCGAGTCGGATGAGTGGGCGACCTACTGCGCCGAGTCCAGTGCTTACCAAGACCTTGTCAACGACGTCCGGGCCGAACTCAAGGCTGGCGACTGCCCATACCTCACTCCCGAGGACCGGCTCGCGCTGTACATGGAGATCCGTACTGGCATGCAGAGTGCGGTCGCCGCATGACGACGATCGAGAACGCGACGGTGACGTCGGAGTCGACGCAGCTGGTCCTGGACTTCGCGCCGATGGTGACCCCGGCCTACGAACCCGAGGCATCGATCCAGGCCCGGTACGAGGCGTGGCGGGACGCGAACCCGTGGGTGCTGCAGAAGCTCGCCCAGCTCCTCGATGACTGGTCGCGGCACGGGAGCAAGCGCGTCGGGGTGAAGGCCGCCGCGGAGTGGCTCCGGATGGAGTACGCGCACCACCTGCAGTCGCAGGACTTCGCGGTGAACAACTCCTACACCTCCCGGCTGGCCCGGGACCTGATCAAGGCGTACCCGCACCTCGCGGCCGTCATCGAGACACGAGAGCTGAGGGTCGCATGAGCTCGCCGAGGTGGGACCGGCTCGTCGAGGCACTGGCAGCAGCCGGCGTGGACACGAAGGTCGACGAGAAGCCGTACGCCGAGTCCGTCCGCGGCCGGGTCCAGAACGGGGTGTCCCGGTCGATCACGATCCTCCGCGAGGACACGGGCCCGGTCACGATCAACGACACCTGGGCCCCGCGGGCGCCGGACACCTGGAACGGGTGGCAGGTCTGGGCCGAGGACGCCGACGGGATCGCGACGTTCAACAGCGTCCGGACCAAGGCCCGCTCCACGGTCGTGCTCCAGGTCCTCGGCTGCCTCACCGACCACCCGCAACGCCACCCGCAGCGGGCGCGTGCGCAGGCCGAGCCGGAGCTCGTGACCTAACCCCCTTGTTCTTCGCGCCGCACCCGAGGTCGGCAACGGCGCGAACTGTCCGCAGCAGCCGCTTCCCACGAGGCAGGTCGCGGACAGCCGGGACGAGAACCGGGTGAGGCGACCTCCCTCGCCCATCTCGTCCCGGCACCAGACCAGCACCAAGAAGAAAGCCCCGCTCAGGCAGGCACGCCAATGAGCGGGGCGTCACGAAGACAAGGAGATCCTCCCATGGAGCACAGCACCATCACCCTGGACGACCCGCAGATCGTTCGTGATCTCGCCCACCACAACCAGGTCCCCCTCCTCGAACAGGACGGGACCCTGGCCGCCGAGTACCGCGGCCTCGTCTACCTCGCCCCGACCGGGACGGCGGCCGCGTGATGGCCACCAAGAGCCTGGTCCCGTTCTCGCCGGTCCCGACGCACCACGTCGAGATCCGGCGCAAAGGCCACCCGGCCGTCGACGACGGCCCCTGGTCAGAGAGCACCTTCATCGCCTCTCCGATGGCCGAGCTCTGGGAGAGCAACTACCGGTCGGCCGCACTCCAGCTGGTGTTCGGCCACGACGAGAAGGCCCGCTACCTCGCCCGCCTCGGCATGGACCTCGAGGATGCCTACCTCTCCCGCTCCTTCGAAGAGCACCGGACCGAGAAGGCGACGGTGCCGGCATGAGGGTCTGGGGCATCGCGTTCCTCGGAACCGTCGTCGGCGGCGTCACCCTCCCCGACCCGCTGAAGTGGTGGCCCCTGGCTATCGTCGCCGTCGCGGGAGCGATCACCCTGGCCACGACGTACGCCGATCGCCGCGAACGCGTCGAGGCAGCCCAGGCCGCTGACACCCAGAAGACCCTGGACTACCTGGCCGGGATCCGGGCGGCGATCGATGACGTCGACGCTGAGTGGGACCAGATCATGGGTGCGATCGGTGAGGGCCAGCCCCTCACCGCGTGCGCCGACCGCCGCCCCGCCCGGCTCCACCTCGTCACGCCGCGGGTCCCGGCGATGCGGACTCCGGGGAGTGCGTCGTGACGATTCCGCCCTCCCTGGCCCGCGCCATGATGATCGGCGCCGTTGTCGGCATCGTCTGCGGGATCCTCCGCGTCGGGAAACCCGAAGCGATTGTCGTACTGATCGGCGTCCTGTTGATCGTGATGATCGTCGAGGACGGCCCCAGGTGACCGACCCGCTCACCGCCCGGCAGGCACAGATCCTGGAGTTCCTCCGGACCTTCATCACCACCAACGGGTACCCGCCGTCCCTGCGGCAGGTCTGCGCCGGCGTCGGGCTGAAGTCGACCGCGACGGTCTCGCGGCAGCTCTTCGAGCTCCAGGCGAAGGGCCACATCCACCGTGAGCCGACCCAGCCCCGGGCGCTGGTCGTCCTCGCCCCCGACGAGCAGCCCGCACCTGACCGGCCGGTTCCGCCGCGTCCACTCTGCGTCGTTCCTGACGACACCAGCACCGTCCCGCCAGCACCCCGCACTCTCGCCACCAACCCTGAAGGAGACCCAGCATGACCACGACCCAGATCAACCCGGAGAAGCTCGCGCTCCTCGACCAGATCACCCTCGACAACGGCAGCCACAAGAACTTCGAAGAGGGCCACTGCGCGATGGAGGTCGTGTCCTGGCTCGCTGACGAGGGCTTCACCGACGGCCCCGTCTGCGCCTCGGTCGTGCTCCGCCGCTACGTCATCGAGCTCAACGACCGTTGGGGCACCGAGAAGCGGCAGTCGCTGAAGCCCTACCTGATCCGGATGATCGGGACCGGTTCCGACGGCAAGGACGAGATCCGCGCCCAGATCGCGATGCGTGCCCTTCTCGAGGACCTCCTCGCGCCGTGGTTCCGGCTCGCCGGGATGACGGCCGAGGCCGAGGAGACTGCGGCGCTGGTCGATGCTCCCCGGGATGTGCAGGTCGAGGCGATCCGTCGTTGGCGGGAGGCTGCCTGGGCGGTGCGTCAGGAGCGGTTCGACTCGCTCCGCGAGCTCTACAAGGCCGCGATCCTCGCGAAGTTCAAGGAGAAGGGCGTGGACGC
>NZ_RJSE01000008.1:0-5589 GCF_003725695.1 Nocardioides marmoriginsengisoli | reverse complement strand
CGCCGGGGCCGCCGGGGCCGCCGTGGACGCCGTGGCCGCCGGGGAGGACTTCTCCTACGGCTCCGCCGGATACTGGAAGGTCCGCGACGCTGCACGCGACGCGGTCACGAAGTATCTCGCGGAGAACCCGCCCGCGATCGGCCAGCAGGTCGCCGAGCTCGCTTCCACCCAGTCCGGGTTCGCCCTGACGCTGCTCGACAAGCTCATCGACGCCGAGCCGGTGTCCGCATGAAACCGACCGACACGAAACCGACCTCGGTCTCGTGGTGGACCCGAGGAGCGGAGTCCCCGTACGACGGACCGACACCGTCGTCGCTGCGGACCGCGGTCTCCGAGCACCCGCACTGGGCCGAGGCCCGCATGCCCGGCCGGGCCGTGCGGCGGCAGATCGCCCGCCGCGGCGGTGACCTCCGCCCGCGCCCGGTCCGCAAGTACAGGCGTCGTACCGGTCCGATCGGTCGGTACTTCAACTCCGGCACCCACCTGCCCCTGGTCCCGTCGTTCGTGCAGCAGTTCATCGGCCGGACGGGCGGCGACCGATGAGCGCCCCGGCCCCCGAGGACCTGGACTGGGTCCGTGGCGGGTGGATGCAGACCTACACCGGCGCCCAGTTCTGGCCCCTGTCCCCCCGGGCCGAGGACCTGAACGTCGCCGACATCGCGCACTCTCTGTCCCTGCAGTGTCGGTACAACGGGCACGTCGACCGGTTCTACTCGGTCGCCGAGCACTGCGTCCTGGTCTCCCAGGCGGTCCCGCCCGAAGATGCGCTCTGGGGGCTACTCCACGACGCCGCAGAGGCATATGTCGGGGACATGATCCGTCCCTTGAAGCGGTCCATGCCGGACTTCGTCCACGCGGAGAACCAGATCCTCCGGGTCATCGCGGGAGAGTTCGACCTGCCGCCCGAGATCCCCGAGTCGGTCCACGAAGCCGACGCCCGGATCCTGCTGACCGAACGCACCGAGCTCCTATCCGGGACACGACACCAGTGGGACCTTGACCTCGAAGCCTTGGAGCCTCTCCCCGTCCAGGTCCTCGGCCACGACCCAGTCACCGCCGAGATCCTCTGGCTCCATCGCCTCGACGAGCTGATCGCGTGAGCGGCCTGATCCTCGGGATCGACCCGGGCAACATCGACTCCGCGTTCACCCTGATCGAAGCCGAAACCTGCAAGCCCGTCGAGCTCGGGAAGGTCCGCAACGAAGACCTCATCGACTGGCTCACCGTCTTCGCCCACAAGGCCGACTACGTCGGGATCGAGATGGTCGCGTCCTACGGCATGCCCGTCGGCAAGGAGGTCTTCGACACCTGCGTAGCGGTCGGCAAGTTCTCCCAGCTGATCGCGATCTACGCACCAACGGTCTCGGTCACCCTGATCTACCGGCTCGCGGTCAAGCTTCACCACTGCCACGACTCGAAGGCCAAGGATCCCAACATCACCCGGGCCCTCGTCGACCGCTTCACCCCCGGCTCCCCGAACTACGGGAAGGGCACCAAGGCCGACCCGGGCTGGTTCTACGGGTTCCACAAGGACGTCTGGGCGGCGTACGCCGTGACCGTGCTCCTCGCCGACCAGGTGGCCGGCCGATGACCACCCGGTTCTTCTGCGACATCTGCACTCGCGAGGTCGAGATCCCGGAGAAGCAGCCCGAGTTCCGCACCGACGTCGTGCTGAAGAACCCACCCGAGGACCACACCGCGTCCCGGCAGGTCGGCATCAGGATCCTCCGCGCGATCGACGGCGCCTGGAACGCCGGACACATCTGCAACCGGTGCCTGCGCAAGGCGCTCACCCAGGTCATCGACCAGCTGAAGGGACAGACCCGATGAGAGAGCACGCAATCGCCGCCGACGTCGAGGCCAAGCCGTGCCCCGAATGCGTCGGCGGGAAGCACCTGAACTGCACCGGCGTCGTGCCCGCCGGTGACGACTACGACCACCTGACCGACTGCGCCTGCGCGGTCGCCGGACACCAGGAGACCCCGTGAGCACCAACCCCCCGCGCCCCGGCCCGAGTCCCGCTCCTCAGCCCGAGCGCGTCTTCCGGCTCCATGTCGCCGACGCCACCTCCTCGAACTGCAGCGGATCCAGGACGACCTTCTACACCAACCTCGTCGACCTCCGCAGTGCCGTCCTACGGGCACACCTCGACATCCTCGAGCACGAGCGGACCTCCCGGAACGCCGACGATGGCGGCGAGCGTGACCTCCAGTCCCGGGCCGCCGGCCGGTGGCGGCGACTCTTCCGCCTTGACCGCGGCGAGGACCCAGCCGCCTCCTACCCCCGGGTCACCAAGATCCTCGTCGTCCAGCAGTTCCACGACGGGGCATGGCACGACCTGACCCCGGTCTTCACCGAACCGAACGTGCACCTGGACGGTGTCCGATGACCGACGCCGCCCTGTTCGAGACCGACCCGGTCGAGGGACCGGCCGGGACGGAGTACCGGTCGACCGCGGTCCTCTCCGCTGACGGCCTGTACCGGTACGAGCTCACCCGGGAGTGGGGACGCCCGTCCGGGTTCCTGACCTGGATCATGCTCAACCCCTCGACCGCGGACGCCCAGGCCGACGACCCGACGATCCGGCGGTGCATCGGGTTCGCGAAGTCGTTCGGGCACACCGGGATCCGGGTCCTGAACCTCTACGCCCTCCGGGCGACCAACCCCGCCGACCTCTGGACCGCACCGGACCCCGTCGGCCCCGAGAACGACCAGGTCCTCGCCGACGAGCTGATGCGCGCGACCCGCGACCAGAGCGTCGTCGTCGCGGCGTGGGGTGCGAACGCCAGACAGACCCGCGTCGACCAGTTCCTCAGCTTCCCCCGGGCGGCGTCCACCCTCCGGTCCCTCGGGATCACGAAGGACGGGCAACCCCGGCACCCGCTGTACCTCCCGAAGACCGCACCCCTGACTAGGTGGCCCGCATGAACAACCGACCCAACCTCCCGAACGGGTTCGACGCCCTGACCTGGCTCGTGATCGCCGTCGCCGTGATCTTCATCGTCACCCCGCTGGTCCTCACCGCCGTCGACCCCAACCCCGCCTACCGACTGGAGGTGACGACCCCGTGATCCCGCTGCACGTCACCGCGAACCTCGACATCGACCCCTGGCGTGACCTCGAGGACATCGGTCTACCCCTCAACATCGACGGACAGACCGCCAAGATCGAACGCATCGGGGTCCTGCCCAACGCCACCCACAATGGCCGCGCCTGCGTCGAGCTTCTCCTCCGCCTCCCCGACGGCCGGCTCCTGATCGCTGAGACCACGATGCGGCTGTTCAACGCTGCCGCCGCCGCGATCGCAGCGACCCCGGTCGCGCAGCTGGAGGAGCTGTGAGCGCCCCGAAGGACGTCCTGCGGATCGCCCCCGACCTGGGGTTGCCGATCGAGGCCGTGACGGAGACGTTCGCGATCCTCGCGAAGCGCGGCAAGGGGAAGACGAACACCGCGGTCGTGATGGCCGAGGAGATGATCGCCGCCGGGATGCCCGTCGTGGTGATCGACCCGATCGGGGTCTGGTGGGGCATCCGGTCCGACGCGGCCGGGACCGGTGACGGGCTCCCGTTCGTGATCTTCGGCGGCGACCACGCCGACGTCCCCCTCCAGGAGACCGCCGGCGAGCTCGTGGCCGACGTCATCATCGACCAGCGGATCCCCGCCGTTCTCGACCTGTCCTCGTTCAGCAAGTCCGCGTCGCGCCGGTTCATGGCCCCGTTCATCGAACGGCTCTACCACCGCAACCGCGACGCCCTCCACGTCATCGTCGACGAAGCCGACGCCTTCGCACCCCAACGCGCCCAGGCCGACGGCCTCCGCCTCCTCGGTGCGATGGAGGACCTCGTACGCCGTGGCCGAGCCCGCGGGATCGGCGTCACCCTCATCACCCAGCGCCCCGCCGTGCTCCACAAGGACGTCCTTACCCAGGCCGAAGTCCTGATCGCCCTCGGGATGACCGGACCCCGCGACGTTGCCGCGATCGACGAATGGGTCAAGCTCCACGCCGACGAAGACCAGGCCAAGGCCGTCAAGGCATCCCTGCCGTCCCTGCCCGTCGGCACAGCATGGGTCTGGTCCCCCGGCTGGTTGAACATCCTCGAGAAGGTCCAGATCCGGGCCCGCCACACCTTCGACTCCTCCGCGACCCCCAAACCCGGCCAGAAGCGGATCGTCCCGCAGCGGATGTCCCCGATCGACATCGCCGCCCTGGGCGAACAGATCGAATCCACCGTCGAGAAGGCCAAGGCCGACAACCCCAAGACCCTGCGCGCCGAGGTCCGCCGACTGACCGAGGCACTGGAGATCGCCCGGGCGCTCACCCCTGAACCAGTCGTCAACACGGTCAACATCCCGGTCCTCCCGACCTCCATCGTCGAGGACCTGACCGAGGTCCTCGCACCCCTGTCCAAGCAGCTGAACCGGATCACCGACGCACTCGCGATCCTGAACGCCCAGCCGGCCGGACACCACGCACCACCCGCACTGGGCCGAGCCGCGTCTCCCCGACCGGGCAACACCGTGAGCAGAACACCCAACGCCGGAAGCGACGCCCTCGCAGCGAAGCCCGCTGCTCCCCGACCCCGGCCCCACCCGACCGACGACACCAAGGCGCTGTCCAAGGCCGAACGATCGATCCTGACCGTCGTCGCCCAAGCCGGCCCACTGACGAAGGTCAAGGTCGCCATCCGGGCCGGATACTCCGCCGGCGGCGGCGGATTCCGCAACGCCCTCGGAAGCCTCCGCACCAGCGGCTACATCGAGAAGGGCGACCTCATCGAAGCCACCAAAGCCGGACTCGCCGCCCTCGGCCCCGTCGACCCGCTCCCCACCGGCCCCGCACTCGTCGAGCACCACTCCCGGAACCTCCCCAAGGCCGCCAAGGAGATCCTCGCCGTCCTCGTCGACGCCTGGCCCGGCGAACTCACCACCGACGAGATCGCCGCCCGCACCACGAGCAGCTACGAACCGACCGGCGGCGGATTCCGCAACGCCATGGGCCGCCTCCGCAGTCTCGACCTGATCACCACCACCAGCGGCTACTCCGTCGTCGCAGAGGAGCTCGTCTGATGTCCACCACCCACGAAGCCACCACACCCGGCCCCGAGCCGACCAAGGACGAGCTCCAGAACCTGTTCCCCGGGGCCATCATCCCCCCGACCCGCCAGACCAAGCACCGTGAGCTCCTGGAACAGATCAACGCCCACCACAACGGTGGAGCCCAGGTCGCCCACGACCACGCCACCCGGGTGCCGGGTTGCTTCCGATGCGACCTGAGCGCGGACGAAGTCACGTACGCCGACGTACTCGCCGCCGATGCCATGGACCGCGCCGCCCCGTCCAGCACGACACCAGCAGCGCTGACGGAGGCAGAGCGCATTGAACTCGCGGTCATCCTCGGCGGCTGCACCTTCACCGAGAACGTCAACGACTACTCGATGTGTCGGTGCGGCCTTCCCGCCCTGGGTCACGACGAGGCGGTCGCTCAGATCGTGGTCCGCGACCACCCCGAGATGCTCGCCTTCCTTGAGCGCATCCTCGCTGCTCGTGCCCTGGTGTCGGAGCCTGACGGACTGGCCGAGCGGGTCGAGG
>NZ_RJSE01000007.1:1584757-1682001 GCF_003725695.1 Nocardioides marmoriginsengisoli | reverse complement strand
CCACACGCTTCGTCCTCACCGACGGCGACGGCGGCACCAGCACCCCGGCCACCCGCACGGTCACGGTGGCCGCCACCAACAGCGCCCCGGTGATCGCCGCGATCGAGGGCACCTCCCTGGCCTACACCGAGAACGCCGCAGCCACCCCGATCACCGCGACCGGCACCGTCACCGACGCCGACTCGGCCGACTTCGCCACCGGCACCCTGACCGTCGACTACACCGCGAACGGCGCCGCCGAGGACCGGCTGGCGGTCCGCAACCAGGGCACCGGCGCGGGCCAGATCGGCGTGTCCGGCGCCAACGTCAGCTACGCCGGGACGACGATCGGCACCTTCACCGGCGGCACCGGCACCACCGGGCTGGTGATCACCCTCAACGCCAGCGCCACCCCGGCCGCCGCCCAGGCCCTGGTCCGCAACATCACCTACGCCAACGTCTCCAACACGCCGTCCACGCTGACGCGGACCGTGCGCTTCGTGCTGACCGACGGGGACGGCGGCACCAGCGCCCCGGCCACCCGGACCATCACCGTCGCCGCGGTCGACGACGCTCCCGTGCTCGCCGCCAGCGGAGGCACGACGCCGTACACCGAGCAGTCGGCGGCGGTCGCCGTCGACGCCGGCCTCACCGTCACCGACGTCGAGGGCGGGCCGAACGCCACCGGGGCCGCCGTCACGATCACCTCCCCGGTGGCCGGCGACCTGCTGCACTTCACCACCCAGAACGGGATCACCGGAAACTTCGCCTCCGGAGTCCTGACGCTCTCGGGGTCGGCAACGCTCGCGAACTACCAGGCGGCGCTGCGCAGCGTGCAGTTCTCCAACCCGAGCAGCGACGCACCCGGAACCAGCCGGTCCGTCGGGTTCCAGATCGTCGGGCCGACCGCGTCGAACACCACGACCAAGACCCTCGCGATCACCCAGGTGAACGATCCGCCGGTGGTGTTCCTCGACATGGCCGGGCCGCTGGCCTACACCGAGCAGGCCGGCTTCGTGAACCTGTTCGGACCGGCCAGCACCGTCACCGACCCGGACAACGCGACGCTGAGCTCGCTCAAGGTGACCGTCAGCGCCGGGTTCGACGCGACGTTCGACTCCTTGCGCCTCGACCCGGCGGTCGCCGGCTTCACCTCGAACTTCAGCGCCGGCGTCCTGACCCTCACCCGGGCCGGCGGCACGGTCGCCCAGTTCCAGACCGCCCTGCGCGGCGTCCAGTTCAGCAACAGCAGCAACGACCCGGACCACCGCAACGACGGCACGGCCAACCCGGCCGATGCCGATCGCTCCTTCACCGTGGTCGTCGACGACGGCGCCGGAGGCACCACGCCGCCGCTCCCCCGGTTGCTGTCGATCACCCCGGTCAACGACGCGCCCGGTGCGCCCGGGACGCTGCCGACCACGACCGGCATCCGCAACACGACCCTGGTCGCGGGCGGTGCCGTCGCCACCGGCCCGCACGTGACCCGCACGGTGAACCTCATCGGTACGGCGACCGACCCGGACGGCCTCGAATCGGCGATCACGGTGACCCCGGCAGCGGCAGCCGCCACCGCGCAGGGCGGCCGGATGACTCTCGCCGCGAACGGCGACCTGCGCTACGAGCCGCCGGCCAGTGCGACGCTCCCCAGCGACACCTACGGCTACACCCTCACCGACGGCACCACCGCGAGCGCGCCGATCACCTGGACGGTCAACCTCTCCGGCGCCGTCTGGTACGTCGCCGACCAGGCCGCCGGCACCCAGGACGGTACGGCGGCCCGCCCGTTCGCCACGATCGCCGGTGCCACGGCGGTCGCCGGCGCCAGCCAGACGATCTACGTCCGACGGGCTCCCGGCGACGGCATCCTCACCGCGGGCGTGACCCTCCAGTCGGGCCAGAAGCTGATCGGCGAAGGGGTCGCCCTGACCAACACCGACGTCGGCTCGGCCACGGTGGAGACGCTCGCCCCGGCCGGCACCAAGCCGGTGCTGACCGCGTCCAACGCCGACGTGCTCACGCTGGCCGCGAACACGCAGGTAGCAGGGGTGAGCATCGACCCGAGCGGCACCGGCGGGGGCCTGTTCGGCAACGCGGTCGCGGGCGTGACCCTGCGCTCGATGGACGTCACCGACACCGGGACCGCCGCCACCCAGCCGGGCATCGAGCTCACCGGTGCCGGCAACGGGCTGACCTTCACCGCTCCGGTCTCGTTGAGCACCACCCAGGCGGGAGCGCTCAACCTCACCGGCGCCGCCCTGTCCGGCACGCTCGCGAGCACGACCGTCAGCGGCAGCACCACCAGCCCCGGCGTCAGCCTGACCAGCACCACCGGCTCGCTCACCTTCACCACGACGGCGATCACCACCACCAACCAGCCGGGCTTCGTGCTCAGCAACGCGACCGGCATCGACGTACTGGCCGGCAGCGTGGCTTCGACCAACCGGGCCGCGGTGGACGCGACCGGACTCGGCGCGGGCAGCGACCTCACCTTCACCGACGTCGACTCGACCACCAGCACCGGCGACGGCGTGAACCTGGACGGCACCGACACCGCCTGGACGTTCAGCGCCGGATCCGGCAGCACCATCTCGGGCGCGGCCGGCATCGGGTTCGACCTCAACAACGGCACCGGGGTGGTGACCTACGCCGGCACGGTCGGCGCCGGCGCGGCCGGCAAGGCGATCGACGTCTCCAGCCGCACCGCGAACGCCACCTTCTCCGGCAACATCACCGGAGCCGGCACCGCGGGCGGGATCAGCGTCTCCGGCAACACCGCGGGCACGACGACCTTCTCCGGCGCGACCAAGACCCTCAGCACCGGTACCGGTGCGGCGGTCAGCCTGACCGGCAACGCCGGCGCGACCATCGCGTTCAGCAACGGCGGCCTCGCTCTCACCAGCACGTCCGGCGGCGGCTTCCTCGCCTCCGGAGGCGGCACCGTCACCGTGGCCGGGACCGGCAACACGATCTCGACCACGACCGGGACCGGGCTCAGCATCGCGGCCACCACCATCGGTGCCGCGAACGCGACCTTCCAGAGCATCTCCTCCAACGGTGCGCCCAGCGGCATCGTGCTGAACGGGACCGGTTCGACCGGTACCTTCTCGGTCACCGGAACCGCCGCGGCGGACAGCGGCGGCACCATCCAGAACACCACCGGCCCCGGCGTCTCGCTCACCAACGCCGACGCGATCTCGCTGAACCGGATCAAGCTGCTGGGCACCGACCGCAGCGGCATCAAGGGCACCGGGGTCACCGGGTTCTCGCTGACCAACAGCACCGTCACCGGTGCCGGCGACGCGGCGATCGACGACAACGACTCGTCGATCGCGTTCAACGACACCGCCGGCGGCCTGACCAACAACGTGGACGGCGTCGTCACCATCACCGGCAACACGCTGTCGAACGCCTACGGCGCCGGGATCAGCATCTTCCAGTACAACGGCACCATCTCCGACGCGGTGATCACCGGGAACACCGTCACCAGCACGCTCAGCACGACGACGTCCCGGGGAGCCGGCATCGCGCTGAACCTGTTCGGATCGACGACCACGGTGGCGAACCTGACCAAGGCGACCATCTCGAACAACGTCATCAGCGGTTTCCCGGCGGGCGACGCGCTCGCCGTCCAAGGCGCCAACACCGCGTCCTCCGCAGCCCCGGCCGGCACCTACGGGGTGCCCGGCACGGCCAACGTGGTCACGATGAGCGGCAACCAGATCAACGGCGACGCGACCACCAAGTTCAACGGCTTCGGCATCACGGCCAGCGTGACCGGCCGCGGCCAGGGCAACTTCGCGATCACCAACAACGGAACGGCCGGAAGCCCGATCCGGAACATGAAGGGCGCCGCCATCGGCATCGGGGCCGCGGGCGACGTGACCGCCTCCTTCGTCGTCACCGGCAACCAGATCAACGCGAACAACCAGTTCGGCAGCGACGGCATCGGCCTCGGAACGGACAAGAACATCCAGGCGGACTCCAGCACCCTGACGCATCCGAACGTCCGGGCGACGATCACCGGCAACACCGTCGCCAACACCAGCGGCACCGGCATCGGCGTCCTGCACCGCGACTCCAACGGCAGCCTGAACGTGCGTATCGACAACAACACGGTCGGCGCGCCGCTCCAGGCGAGCCCCGGGATCTCGATCAACGCCGGAAGCTCCGGCAACGCCACGTACAACCCGACCGTGTGCGCGAGCGTGTCCGGCAACAACCCGACGGCAGGTCCGCCGGACACCTTCGGGGACACCCACCCCGGGATCGAGCTGTTCAAGCGCAGCTCGTCGTCGACCACCTACGTGCTCGGTCTCACCGGCCTGGCGCCGTCACCGGCGACGAACGCGCAGGTCGAGAGCTACGTCACCGGGCTGAACCCGACCAGCTCGCTCGGCGGCGGTTTCTACGCCGGCAAGCGGGTCGCGGTGCGTACCGGAAGCAACATCACCAGCTGCACGCTGGCCGCCGGAGTGTGATCGGGGGACCAACCGCAAGGATCGAGGAGGACCGCATGGCTGAGGACGAACCGGTCGCCGACGGCACTGCCGCAGACGACGACGCGCCGTACCTGGGCGAGATCAGGATGTTCAGCTTCAACATCACCCCGAAGTACTGGGCCCCGTGCGAGGGCCAGACTCTCCAGATCAGCCAGAACCTCGCGCTGTTCAGCCTGATCGGCACGCTGTACGGCGGCAACGGCAGCACCACCTTCATGCTGCCCGACCTGCGCGGTCGGGTGCCGATGGACTGCGGCCCGACCGGCTACCCGGGCGAGGCGGCCGGCGAGGCTGCGCACACGCTGAGCCAGGCGGAGATGCCGTTGCACAACCACATCGCGTACGGGGCGAACACCTACGAGGCCCAGAACCAGCCGGGGCCGGACCTGCAGCTCTCCAACAGCGCGGGCGGCAACCTGTACACGGCGGCATCGAACACCTTCCCGATGCACCCCAGCTCCGTCAGCCTGACCGGCGGGTCGAAGCCGCACGAGAACCGGCAGCCGTGGATCGCGCTCAACTTCTGCATCTGCCTGGCCGGCGCCTTCCCGGCGTTCAACACCGAGCAGGAGGTGCACGCATGACGGCTCCGTACGCCGGCGAGATCCGGCCCTGGACGGGCACGTTCGCCCCGCGCGACTGGATGTTCTGCGACGGGAGGCTGGTGCCGATCTCCGAGTACGAACTGCTGTTCAACCTGATCGGCACCACCTACGGCGGGGACGGGCAGTCGACGTTCCAGCTGCCGAACCTCTGCGGACGGGTGCCGATCCACATGACCAACGGGATGATCGGTATGACCGGCGGCTCGGAGACGGTCACGCTCACCCGGGACCAGCTGCCGACGCACACCCACCTGATGGTCGGGTCCGCCGACCCGGCGACCAACAGCGTCATGCAGGGCCGCATCCCGGGTTCGCTGCCGTCGGCCGGCACGACCTCGGCCTACGGCTCCGACGAGCCGTTCCGCGCGATCGCCGCCAGCTCGATCGCCCCGAACGGCGGCGGCGAGGCGCACTCGAACATGCAGCCGTACCTGACCATCTCCTACATCATCTCGATGCTGGGCGAGTACCCGTACCCCGGAGAGGGTGAGGACCGATGAGCACCTGTTTCCTCGGCGAGATCCGCGCGTTCCCGTACGGCAAGGGGGCGCCCCGAGGCTGGGCCGAGTGCAACGGCCAGCTGCTGACCATCCAGAACAACACCGCGCTCTTCTCCATCCTCGGCACCCACTACGGCGGCGACGGCCGGACCACGTTCGGACTGCCGGCCCTCAACCGCCGGGTGGCGATCGGCTGGGGCCAGACCCCGGGCGGCTCCTACCGCACGCTGGGCGAGCCGGGCGGCACCGACCGCGTGACGCTGAGGACCCAGGAGATGCCGCGCCACTCGCACGACCTCCAGGTCTCGACGTCCGACGCCACGGAGCGCCAGCCGGCCGGCCAGGGATTCGCGGTCGGACGCGGGATCGCGTACTACGCGAAGCCCGAGGGGTCCGGGCTCGCCCTCGACCCGCGGATGCTCAGCTCGAGCGGCCAGAGCGAGGCGCACAACAACCTGATGCCGTACCTGACCTTCCGGTTCTGCATCGCGTTGCAAGGCGACTGGCCGCCGCACGCACAGGAGCCGGAGGAGACGAGCTAGAGGACGGCGAGCCGCAGCGACCGCGGCCGGAACCTTCTCCCTAGGCGACGCGTTGACCAGAAGCGTCTCTTCGCGACACCTACCGGAGGTCCATCACTTGCCCGTGCTCGCCACCCTGCCCTCGCTCCACGACCAGGCCGAACGGCTCATCTCTCTCGGCGTCGCCGACCTCGCCCAGATCTCAGCGCAGGAGCTCCGCGAAGCAGCAGCACCCGGCACTCCCGATGCCCTCCTGGTGATCCACCCGGAGCGGCTCCCGGTCTCCCGCTCCGCGGCGCTCCTGCGTCGCGGCGACAAGCCGGGGTTCGTGGTCGTCGACATGCCCGACGTCGACGCCTTCACGCCGATCCCCGAGGCGGCACTGCCCGAGGCCAGCACCTACCTCCTCACCGGGATCGACCGCGGCGACGAGATGGCCAACTGGAGCCCGGACGAAGCCCTTCCGGCCATCGTGAACGCCGACCGTACGCCGCTCACCCTCGCCGAAGGCGTGCAGTGGCTGATCCAGCAGCCCGATGCGCTGGCACGGAACCAGTGCTTCATGACGATCGGGTCACGGCTCCGGAAACCTGGGAACAAGCTCGACTCGCGGACGCCGGCGATCTGGATCAGCAACGGCACCGGGCGTGACGGAGCCGAGAACCGAGATGCTCCCAAGGTCGGCTGGTGCTGGGCGGGGAACCGCCACACCTGGTTGGGGTTCGCCTCCGCGGCGGAGCGCCGCTGATCTAGGTACCTTCAGCGCGTCTCGACAGGCTCGACGTCCGGGGCTGGTCAGACGACGCTCAACGGCAGCAACCGCTGCCCCGTGGGACCGATCTGGATGTCGGTCCCCATCTCCGGGCAGACCCCGCAGTCGTAGCACGGGGTCCAGCGGCAGTCCTCGACATCGACCGAGTCGGCGTCGAGGGCGTCCTCCCAGTCCTCCCAGAGCCAGTCCTTGTCGAGGCCGGAGTCGAGGTGGTCCCAAGGCAGCACCTCGGCGTAGGTGCGCTCGCGGGTGGTGAACCAGTCCACGTCGACGCCGGTCCCGGCCAGTCCCGCCTCGGCCGCCGTCATCCAGCGGTCGTAGGAGAAGTGCTCGCTCCACCCGTCGAACCGGCCGCCGTCGCGCCAGGCCGCCTCGATCACCCGGCCGACCCGGCGGTCACCGCGGGACAGAATTCCCTCGACGATCCCGGGCTTGCCGTCGTGGTAGCGGAAGCCGATCGCGCGGCCGTACTTCTTGTCGTTGCGGACCGCCTCGCGGAGCTTGTACAACCGGGCGTCGGTGGTCTCGTGGTCCAGGTGCGCAGCCCACTGGAACGGGGTGTGCGGCTTCGGCACGAACCCGCCGATCGAGACGGTGCAGCGGATGTCGTTGTGGCCGGAGACCTCGCGCCCCTTCTGGATCACCTTGCGGGCCAGGTCGGCGATCTCCAGGACGTCCTCGTCGGTCTCGGTCGGCAGCCCGACCATGAAGTAGAGCTTCACCTGCCGCCAGCCGTGCGAGTACGCCGCCGCGACGGTCGCGATCAGGTCCTCCTCGGTGACCATCTTGTTGATCACCTTGCGCATCCGCTCGGAGCCGCCCTCGGGGGCGAACGTCAGACCGGAACGGCGGCCGTTGCGGGAGAACTCGTTGGCCAGGGTGATGTTGAAGGCGTCGACCCGGGTGCTCGGCAGGCTCAGCGAGACGTTGCTGCCGTCGTACCGGTCGGCGAGGTCCTTGGCGACCTCGCCGATCTCGGTGTGGTCGGCGCTGGAGAGCGAGAGCAGGCCGACCTCGTCGAAACCGGACTTCCGGATCCCGTTCTCGACCATCGCGCCAATCGTGGTGATCGAGCGCTCCCGGACCGGCCGGGTGATCATCCCGGCCTGGCAGAACCGGCAGCCGCGGGTGCAGCCGCGGAAGATCTCCACCGAGAACCGCTCGTGCACGGTCTCGGCCAGCGGCACCAGCGGGTTGCGCGGGTACGGCCACGAGTCCAGGTCCATCAGGGTGTGCTTCGCCACCCGAGCCGGTACGCCGGGCACGTTCGGGACGGCGGCGCGCAGCGATCCGTCCTCGCCGTAGCTCACGTCGTAGAACCGCGGCACGTACACCCCGCCGCTGACCGCGAGCCGGCGCAGCAGCTCGTCACGCGCGGACGGCATGTCCCCGCTCGGCCGCCCCTCGGCCTTCCACTCCCGGACGACCTCGCTGATCTTGAGGACGACCTCCTCGCCGTCGCCGAGGACGGCCGCGTCGATGAAGTCGGCGATCGGCTCCGGGTTGAACGCGGAGTGCCCGCCGGCCAGCACGATCGTGTGCCCGTCGGTCCGGTCCGCCGCGTGCAGCGGGATCCCGGCCAGGTCCAGGGCGGTGAGCATGTTCGTGTAGCCCAGCTCCGTGGAGAACGAGAGCCCGAGCAGGTCGAACGCGCCCACCGGCCGGTGGCTGTCGACGGTGAACTGCGGGATGCCCTCGCGGCGCAGCAGCGCCTCCATGTCCGGCCAGACCGCGTAGGTGCGCTCGGCCAGGGTGTCCTCGGCCTCGTTGAGCACCTCGTAGAGGATCTGGACGCCCTGGTTGGGCAGGCCGACCTCGTAGGCGTCCGGGTACATCAGCGCCCAGCGGACCATCCGGTCGTCGTCGCCCCACTCCTTGGTCACCGAGTTCAGCTCGCCGCCGACGTACTGGATCGGCTTCTGGACACCGGGCAGGTGCGGCTCCAGGCGGCCGAAGACCGACCCGGGGCTCGACTCGGGAGCGGTGGTGGTGCTGACGGACACGACGGACCTCTCGCAACGGGGAAGGGTGCTGGCTCCAGGGTACGCGGAACGCCGCCACCGCCACGAGTCGGCGACCGGCCGCGCACCTCCCTAGACTGCGCCTATGAGCGACGCCCCCGCCGCCCGAATCCGCGACTCGACCACCTACACCCCGATCGCCGCCGCGATCGTGCTGGCCGCGCTCTGGGGCAGCCACCCCAGCGACGCCGCCCTGGTCGCGCTGGTCCCCCTGCTCGGTGGCGCCGTCTTCTCGGCGGTCCACCACGCCGAAGTGGTCGCGCACCGGATCGGCGAGCCGTTCGGGTCGCTGCTGCTCGCGGTCGCGGTGACGGTGATCGAGGTCGGCCTGATCGTGATGCTGATGACCTCCGACAAGGACACCTCGATGCTGGCGCGGGACACCGTCTTCGCCGCCGTGATGATCTGCCTCAACGGCATCGTCGGCCTGGTGCTGCTGGTCGGCGCGCTCAAGCACCACCTGGCGATCTTCAACCCCGAGGGCACCGGGGCGGCGCTGGCCACGGTGATCACGCTCGCCGCCATCACGCTGATCCTGCCGCGCTTCTCCACCAGCGAGCCGGGCCCGGAGTTCACCCCGGGACAGCTGGTTTTCGCGGCCGTGGCCTCGCTGGTCCTGTACGGGATGTTCGTGTTCACCCAGACCGTCCGGCACCGGGAATTCTTCCTGCCGGTCGACCGGGACGGCGACGGAGTCGAGGACCCGCACGAGATCACCGACCGGGACGCTCTCTGGAGCCTGGTCCTGCTGCTGATCGCGCTGGTCGCGGTCGTCGGGCTCGCCAAGATCGAGTCCAGCGGGATCGAGCGGGCCGTCACCGCGGCCGGCCTCCCCCAGGCCGTCGTCGGCGTGATCATCGCGGTACTGGTGCTGGCGCCGGAATCCATCGCCGCGGTCAAGGCAGCCGCCCGCGATCAGGTGCAGACCGGCCTGAACCTGGCCTACGGCTCGGCGATGGCCTCGATCGGGCTGACCATCCCGGCGATCGCGGTCGCCTCGATCTGGCTGGACGGTCCGCTCACGCTGGGGCTCACCCAGGTGCAGATCGTGCTGCTGGTGATGACCGTGTTCGTCTCGATCCTCACCGTGGTCCCGGGGCGGTCGAAGCCGCTCCAGGGCGGGGTCCACCTGGTGCTCTTCGCGACGTTCGTCTACCTGTCGATCAGTCCCTAGCGATAGCGGACCGTCGAGCGCAGCTGGATGTTGAGCAGCAGCCCGATCGCCATCAGCGACGCGAACATCGACGAACCGCCGTACGAGACCAGCGGCAGCGGGACGCCGGTCACCGGCATGATCCCCAGGCACATCCCGATGTTCTGGAACGTCTGGAAGCCGAACCAGCAGGCGATCCCGGCGGCGGCGACCCGGCCGAAGACGTCGTCCGCGGTCAGCGCGATCCGCAGCGCCCGGGAGAGCAGCACCGCGAAGAGCAGGATCAGTACGCCGGCGCCGATCAACCCGAGCTCCTCACCGGCGACGGTGAAGACGAAGTCGGTGTGCTGCTCGGGCACGAAGCCGGACTTGGTCTGCGAGCCGCCGAAGAGGCCCTGCCCGAAGGGCCCGCCGTTGCCGATCGCGATCCGGGCCTGGGTGACGTTGTAGCCGGCGCCGCGCGGATCCAGGTCCGGGTTCGTGAACGCCATGAACCGGTCGACCTGGTAGGCCTTGAGGACGCCGGCAGTGACCGCGATCGCGGCGCCGGCGATCCCGGACAGGGCGAGCCCGGTCATCCAGCGGCGCGGAGTTCCGGCCGAGGCGAGCACCCCGAAGATCGTGGCGGCGAGCACCAGCATCGTGCCGAGGTCCGGCTGGAGCAGGATCAGCGCGGCCGGGAGGCCGGCGATCGCCAGCATCCCGACGACCTCGGGGGTGCCGACGGTGCGCTTGCGCGAGCTCTCGGTCCGCTCGGCGACCAACAGCGCCATCCCGACGACGACGGCCAGCTTGGCGAACTCGGCCGGCTGCACCGACAACCCGCCGATCAGCAGCCAGGAGCGGGATCCGTTGATGGTCGAGCCCATCACCAGCACCAGCAGCAGGCCGGCCACCGAGCCGGCGTACACCAGCGGCGCCAGGATCCGCACCCAGCGGCGGTCGGTGACGAGCACCGCCGCGGCCAGGCCGAGGCCGATCGCCACGTTGATCAGGTGCTTGCGCAGGTACGCCGTCGGGTGTCCGTCGGTGAGGACGTCGTTCGTCGAGGTCGAGGACCAGACCAGCAGCGTCCCGATCACCAGGATCGCGGCGGTGACAGCGATCAGCACCGTGTCGAGACGGCGCAGCAGGCTCGGCGTCCGGGTCGTCCCCGGGGCGGCGTGGTCGAGGCCGCGACTCGGGTTGAGCAGTGCCATCAGCGGCCTCCCACCGGCGGCATGATCTCGCCGTCGCTGGCGAAGACCGGCAGCTTGCGCGGCGGCGTGGTGCCGGGGATCGCCGCCTTGCCGGGCACGACGGTCTCGCCGTCGATGCCGTAGAGGGCCTCCCAGATCTTGCGCACCGGCGGACCGGACGTGCCGGAGCCGGTACCGGCCTGGGTCACCACCATGATCACCACGTAGTTCTTGTCGTACGTCGCCACCCAGGACGTGCTCTGCTTGCCGTAGACCTCGGCCGACCCGGTCTTGCTGCGCACCTTCACGTCGTCCAGCGGGAAGCCGCCGAACCGCCAGGCCAGGGTGCCCGTCCTGGTGGTGCCGAGGAGCGCCTCGTCGACGTACTTCAGCGCCGCCTTGCTCGACTTCACCTTGCCCTGGACGACCGGCTTGATCCGCTTCACCAGCTTGCCGTCGGCGTCGACGATCGCCTTCGCGATCCGCGGCGCGTACAGGGTGCCGCCGTTCGAGATCGCGGCGTATGCGCGGGCGAGCTGGATCGGGGTGACCATCGTGTCGCCCTGGCCGATCGAGAAGTTCACCGAGTCACCGGCGCGGTACTGGTTGCCCTCGAGGCAGAACTCGTGGGCGAAGACGTGCAGGAAGTCCCGCTTGTTCGCGGTGTTCTTCTTGTCGATCTTGCAGTAGTAGTCCTTCATCGAGTTCCAGTAGGCGAGCTTCCACTTCCGGTCCGCGATCCGCCCCGAGGCCTCGCCCGGGATGTCGATACCGGTCTTGGAGCCGAACCCGAACTCCTTCGCCTCGGTGACCAGCGGGTCCTTCGCCTTCACGTTGCTCGGGTCGGAACCGTACTTGTTCCAGTAGCTCAGCCCCACCCGGTAGAAGAACGTGTCGCAGGAGATCTGCAGCGCCTTGGCGAAGTCGATCGACCCGTACGACGCCGACTCGTAGTTCTTGAACCAGCGGTTGCCGACCTGCAGGCCGCTGGAGCAGTCCAGCCTGGTGTCCTGGGAGAAGCCGTGGTTGAGCGCGCCGACGGACATGAACGGCTTCCAGGTCGAGCCGGGCGCGAACTGGCCCTGGGTCGCCCGGGAGACCAGCGGGACGCCGTTCTTCTTCGAGTACAGCCCCTTGAGCTGCTTCTCGGTGATCCCGTTCACCCAGATCGACGGGTCGTACGTCGGCTGGCTCGCCATCGCGACGACGTTGCCGTTCTTGGCGTCGAGCACGACGACCGCGCCGCTGTCGGCCACGTAGTTCTTGCGGGTCACCGGGTCGAAGGTCTTCCGCGCGTTGGTGATCGCCTCGTGCAGCTCCTTCTCGGCGACGCCCTGCACCTTGGCGTCGATGGACGTCACCAGGGTCTCCCCCGGCTCGGCGCTGATCTGCTGGCCCTCGCCGAGGACGCGACCCATCGAGTCGACGGCCACCTTGGTGATGCCCGGCGTACCGCGCAGCCACTGGTCGTAGGACTTCTCCAGGCCGGCCCGGCCGACCAGGGACGCGCCGTTGAGCGTGCGGTCGTCGCTCCGCTCGGCCTCGGTGAGCTCGTCACCGGTGATCGGGCTCAGGTAGCCGAGGATCCCCGCGGCGTTGATCCCGAAGGGAGCCGGGTAGCTCCGGACGCTCTCGGCACGGGCGAGCACGCCGGGGTACTCCTCACCCTGCTCGGAGATCTCCACGGCGGTGGTCTGCGGGACGTCGTTGGCGACCGGGATCGGCTGGAACGGGGAGCCGTTCCAGCAGGTCTTCTTCTCGGCGCCCTCGGTGCCGCAGAGCCGGGTCCGCGCCAGCACCTCGTCGTACGGCTTCTTGATCGTCGCGGCGACCTTGCGCAGCAGCGCCTCCCGGACCTCGGCGTCCAGCTTGCCCAGCACGGTGCGATCGACGCTGACCACCCAGCTGGTCCGGTTGGTGACCAGCGGACGCCCCATCGCGTCGACGATCAGGCCGCGCGGCGGTTGCGCCACGACCTCGCGGACCGACTGCTCGGCGGCCTTGGCCTGGTACTCCTCGCCGGTGAACACCTGGAGGTACCAGAGCCGCCCGAACAGGGTCACGAACAGCGAGAGCATCAGCACCTGCATCACGAACAGGCGGAGCCGGCTCCGGGTCCGATCGGGACGGATCAGTACGGCGGCCATGGATCAGTGCGCCATCCGGAGCGGTTGCAGGCGGTCGATCCCCCAGAGCAGCACCGGGATCAGGAACGGCGCCAGCATCAGGTCCCAGAGCACGCTGATCACGATCACCCGCAGGGTCTCGGCGACCGGCAGCGCGCCGTCGTCCAGGACGAAACCGCTGAGCGCGAAGAGCGAGGTGCCCACGAACGACGCGGCACCGACGAGCACGACCGCCATGAACGGCGACTTGCGGGCGTCCTGGCGGACCAGCCCGGCCAGGTAGCCGACCAGCACCAGGGCCAGTGCCCAGCGGCCGGCGACGTGGTCGGCCGGCGGGGCCAGGTCGAGCAGCATCCCGGCGCCGAAGCCGAGCACCGCCGCGAACTGCGGGCCCCGGGAGATCGCGGCGGCGACCACCACGACCAGGGCCAGGTTGGGCACGACGCCGTCGACGCTGACGAACCGGAAGACCACCGCCTGCGCGATCACGGCGACGCAGACCACGGCCACCAGGGTGGCGTCCTTGAGTCCCGTCATCGGGCGCCCCCTTCGGTGATGACCGGGCGGTCGCCGCGGGTGCCCTTCGGTACGACGACGCCGACGACGTCGAGCGCTGAGAAGTCCGCGAACGGACGGATCACGGCGAGCCGGCTGCTCTGCCGCGGTGAGGAGGTGACCGACTCGACCCGGCCGATCGGGATGCCGGCGACGTACGGCACGCCGTTCTTGGAGCCCCAGGTGACGACGACGTCGTCGCGCGACGGGGTCACCGCGTTGTCGACCAGCTCGAGGTCGAGCCGGCCGGAGTCGCCGATCGAGCCGCGGCCGCGCAGGAAGCCGATCTCGGCGTTGGTGCCGAGGCGGCCGCCGACGACCGAGTCGGTGTCGATGATGAGCAGCACCGTCGCGGTGGAGCGGGTGGTCTGCACGACGCGTCCGACCAGGCCGTCGTTGTTCAGGACGGTCATGTCCTTGGCCAGGCCGGCCGACGAGCCGGCGTCGATCGTCACCGTCCGGGTGAAGGACTGCACCGGGCCCATCGCGATCACCCGGGCGGCGACCAGCGAGTAGCCGGTCTCCGAGGCGGTCCTGGTCAGCGCGTCCAGGGCGGCCAGCCGCTGCCGGTCCAGCGGCTCGGTCGAGACCTGGCCGCGGAGCCGGGAGTTCTCGGCGGAGAGCGTCGCGATGTCGTTGCGCAACGACTTGTTGGTGCGGAAGAAGCCGCCGGCGTCGGCGAACGGCCGGGTGGCGGTGGCGGTGGCGTCCTCGAGCGGGCCCACCACGGCGCCGACCGCGGACCGGACCGGGTCGAGCGGGGAGTCGGTGCGGGCGTCCAGGGTGATGACGGTCAGGCTGGCGAGCACCAGCAGGCCGAGGACCCGCCGGGACTTGTCCGCAGGCCCGCCACCGTAGCCACGGCGCGCCATCAGGCTCCCCGTCGTACGTTCTCGGCGACCAGCACCTGCTGCAACGCCTCGAACTCCTCGACGCACTTGCCGGAGCCGAGCGCGACGCAGCTCAGCGGGTCGGCGGCGAGGTGGACGGGCATCCCGGTCTCGTGGCGCAGCCGCTCGTCGAGGCCGCGCAGCAGCGCTCCCCCGCCGGTCAGCACGATGCCGCGGTCCATGATGTCGCCGGCCAGCTCGGGCGGCGTCTGGTCGAGGGTGGTGCGGACCGCGTCCACGATCGTGTGCAGCTGCTCCTCGATCGCCTTGCGGATCTCGACGCTGGAGATCGTCACCGTGCGGGGCAGGCCGGAGACCATGTCGCGACCGCGGATCTCCCCGCTCAGCTCGGTGGCCATCGGGAAGGCGGAGCCGAGGGTCAGCTTGATCTCCTCGGCGGTGCCCTCGCCGAGCATCAGGGCGTGCTCCTTCTTCAGGTAGGCGATGATCGCCTGGTCGAGCTCGTCGCCGGCGGTGCGCACCGAGAGCGTCGTGACCAGGCCGCCGAGGGAGATCACCGCCACCTCGGTGGTGCCGCCGCCGATGTCGACGACCATGTTGCCGGTGGCCTCGTGCACCGGCAGCCCGGCGCCGATCGCGGCCGCCATCGGCTCCTCGATGATGTAGACCTTGCGGGCGCCGGCCTGGTAGCCGGCCTCCTTGACCGCGCGCTGCTCGACCGGGGTGACCCCGCTGGGCACGCAGATCACCAGCCGGGGCTTGGCGAAGTACCGGCGCCGGTGCACCTGGGCGATGAAGTGCCGCAGCATCTGCTCGGTGGCGTCGAAATCGGCGATCACGCCGTCGCGGAGCGGGCGGATCGCGGTGATCCCCTCCGGCGTCCGGCCGATCATCCGCTTGGCGTCGGAGCCGACGGCGAGGATCTCCCGGGTCTGGGTGTGCATGGCGACCACGGAGGGCTCGTCGAGCATGACGCCCTTGCCGCGAACATAGACCAGCGTGTTCGCGGTGCCGAGATCCACCGCCATGTCACGGCCGATCAGGTTGTTCGCCATCCGTCCTCGCAGGTACATCGTGGGGAAGTAGGGGCGACGCGCCGTCCCGCGAACAACACCGGAACCACACGTCACACCAGTAACGAGACTAGGTTCCCCGGGCGCGGATCTGGGGGACGACACGCTGCGCGTCCGCGGGGTAGGTTCTCGGCACACCGACCCGAGGGAGCACTCATGTCCGCTGTCGACGACATCCTGGCCGACCTGCCGGTCGACGACCTGGCCCAGCAGCTCGGCACCGACCCCGCTTCGCTGCAGTCCGCCGCGGCCGCCGCACTCCCCGCGCTGCTCGGCGGGCTGGAGGCCAACGCCCAGGACCCGGCCGGAGCGGCGTCACTGGCCGAGGCCCTCGGCCAGCACGACGGACCGGTCGACGCGCTGAACGTCGACGCGGCCGACGGCGCCAAGATCGTCCAGCACATCTTCGGCGGCAACCAGGACCAGGTGGTCAGCCAGCTGGGCGCCCTGGACGGGCACCCCAACGACCTGGTCAAGAAGGTGATCCCGCTGCTGGCGCCGCTGGTGCTCGCCTACCTGGCCAAGCAGGTCGGCGGCAAGGGCGGAGCAGTGGGGGGAGCCTTGGGCGGCGGCATCCTCGGCACCGTCCTGGGCGAGGTGCTCAAGGGCGCGGGTCAGGGCTCCGCGACCAGCGGCGGCAAGAGCGCCGGCTCGATCATCAGCGACGTCCTCGGCGGACTGCTCGGCGGCGGCCGAAAGTAGGGACCCTCAGAGGTCGGCGAACCAGAGCGCGATCTCACGGGCGGCGGACTCCGGCGAGTCCGAGCCGTGCACCAGGTTCTCCCGGTTCGACAGCGACAGGTCACCGCGGATGGTGCCCGGAGCCGCCTTGCGGCCGTCGGTGGCGCCGTTGAGCGCGCGCACCACCTCGATCGCCTCGTCGCCCTCGAGGACCAGCGCCACCAGCGGGCCGCTGGTCACGAAGTCGCGCAGCGGCGGGTAGAAGTCCCGCTCGACGTGCTCGGCGTAGTGCTGGTCGGCCAGGGCGGCGTCGATGTGCTGGTGCCGCATCGCCACGATCGAGAGTCCCTTGGCCTCGAAGCGGGAGAGCACCTCGCCGACGAGTCCGCGACGGACGGTGTCGGGCTTGAGCAGGACCAGGGTTCGCTGAGTCATGGCCAAAACCTACCGGTGACTCCTCCGGGCTCGCGCTGCCGGGCGGGGTGATTACGGGTTCGCGGGTTCCTCAAACCTTGCCCCGGCAGCGGCCCAACACTGGAGGCAACAGGTTGCCCCAGCCCTTGGAGGTGGTCCATGTACGCCGTGATCAACACCCTGACGCTGAGCAGGCCGCTGGACACCGACCTGCTGCGCCGCGCGCAGAGCGAGCTGATGAGCCAGGCCCGGTCGGTGGTCGGCTTCGTCCAGGCCAGCCTGATCTCCCTGGACGAGCACACCGTCGTGATCGTCGCGATCTGCGACTCGCCGCAGTCGCTGCGGCAGCTGCAGGAAACGGTCGGGTCGGCCTGGGTCAGCAAGAACCTGACGCCCCAGCTCGAACGGGCCGACCGCCGGCACGGGCCGGTGATCGCGAGCACGCTCTTCTGAGCGGTCAGGCCTCGACCCCTGCGGCGGCCTTGTCCCGGTCGATGGTGTCGCCGAGCCGGACCGCCGTGAACCAGAGCACCCCGAAGACCACGCCGAGCACGATCATCACCGGGGTGAACGCGCCGAGCGCGAGTCCGGCGACCTGGATCGCCCAGCCGACGTAGTACGCCCACGCCTTGCGGAGCATCCCCGCCACCAGGACGCAGGCGACCGCGAGGCCGAGGCCGATCACCAGCGCCTGGGTGGTGCTGAGGTCGTCGCCCTGGACCAGGACCGGCGTGGTCAGACCGAGCACGATCGCCTGCAGGAAGAGGATCGCGGAGCAGAGCCGCCGCTTCATCACTGGTCGGCCCGGGGCTGGATCAGCGCGCGCGCCTCACCGACGGTGATCACCGAGCCGGTGACGAGCACGCCCCCGGAACCGATCGCCTCGCCGAAGATCCCGCCGACCTCGGCGAGCGTGGCCGCCTCGTCGATCGCGGACGCCAGCTCCGGCTGCACGCTGACCCGGTCCTGCCCGAAGATCCCCCGGGCGACCTCGGCCAGGGCGGACGCCGACATCGACCGCTCGGTGGAGTTCTGGGTGCAGACGATGTGCGCGAGCGCCGGCTCCAGGACCGCGAGCAGGCCCTCGTAGTCCTTGTCCGCCATCACGCCGACGACGCCGATCAGCGGGCTGAAGGTGAACGAGTCGCCGAGCGCCTCGACCAGCGCGGTCGCGCCGTGCGGGTTGTGGGCCGCGTCGAGCACGATCGTCGGGGACCGCCGGACGATCTCCAGCCGGCCGGGCGAGGTGACCTCGGCGAAGGCATCCCGGACGATCTCGATCGCCAGCGGCTCGTCACCGCCGACGAACGCCTCCACCGCGGCGAGGGCCAGGGCCGCGTTCTGGGCCTGGTGCGGGCCGTACAGCGGCAGGAACACCTCGTCGTACTGGCCGCGGAGGCCTTGGAGCGACAGCATCTGGCCGCCGACCGCCGGTACCCGGGTGATCACGCCGAACTCGAGACCCTCGCGGGCGACCACCGCACCGACCTCGGCGGCCCGCTCGACGATCTGGGCGGCCACGTCCGGCTCCTGGATCGCGGTGACCACGGTCGCGCCGGGCTTGATGATGCCGACCTTCTCGCGGGCGATCTCGGCGACCGTCGTGCCGAGGTACTGGGCGTGGTCGAGCGCCACCGGGGTCAGCACCGCGACCGCTCCGTCGGCGACGTTGGTCGCGTCCCAGGAGCCGCCCATCCCGACCTCGATCACGGCCGCGTCGACCGGGGCGTCGGCGAAGGCGGCGAAGGCCATCCCGACCACCGTCTCGAAGAAGGACAGCGGGTGGTCGTGCTCGGCGTCGACCAGGTGCGTGTACGGCGCGACCTCGTTGAAGATCCGGATGAAGTCGTCGTCGGCCAGCGGCTCGCCGTCGATCACGATCCGCTCGTTCATGGTCTCGAGGTGCGGGCTGGTGAACCGTCCGGTGCGCAGGCCGAGGCCGCGGATCAGGGTCTCGACCATCCGGGCCGTCGAGGTCTTGCCGTTCGTCCCCGTCAGGTGCACCACCGGGTACGCCGCCTGCGGCTCGCCGAGCAGCTCGGTGAAGGCCTGGATCCGGTCCAGGGTCGGCTCCAGCCGGGACTCGGGCCAGCGGGAGAGCAGGGCGTCCTCGACCTCGGCGTAGGTCTCGGCCGGGCGGGCTTCGGCGGGGCTGGTGTCGTCAGGGAAAGTCATCGCCCGCTCATCGTAGTGAGGCATCGAGACCGAAGCAGCATGGGACGGCGGCGCTGGACCGCAGACAGGTAGAACGTGTTCCACTATCGTGAACGTCGTGAGTGACGACGACGTGCTCCGGTCCCGGTTCGAGCTGCTGCGCGACGCCGAGTCCGCCGACCCGGCCGACCTGGACGCACTGTGGGCCGACCTGGCCACCCTGCGCCCGGAGGAGATGCTCGGCGCCTGGCGCGGCGGCGACTTCCCCACCGGTCACCCGGCGAGCGGGCTGCTCGCCAGGATCGACTGGCACGGCAAGCGGTTCGACGCGCTGCTCGACGGCCACCCGCTGATCTGCCGGGACGAGGACGGCGCGCTGTACTCGAACACCAAGTACGCCGGCGGCGGCTACTCCTCGCTGTGGGAGGTCGGCTTCCGCGGCGAGACCACCGCCACCATGGTCTACGACGCGATGGCCGTCTTCGACCACTTCAAGCGCGTCGATGACACCACCGTGATGGGCATCATGAACGGCAAGCTCGAGGCGGCCTTCGGAACCGCCGATCTCTACTACTTCTGGCTGGAGCGTGACCAAGGATGAAGACCACCGTCGCTGTCGTGAACTCGCAGGGAGCCGACTTCTCGCTGGAGGAGATCGAGCTCGCCGACCCGCAGGCCGACGAGGTGCTGGTCAGGATCGTCGCCACCGGCCTCTGCCACACCGACATCCACCTGAAGGGCTTCCTGCCGGAGGAGATGTTCCCGAACGTCTTCGGCCACGAGGGCGCCGGCGTCGTCGAGGCGATCGGCGACGGCGTCACCGGCATCTCCGTGGGCGACCACGTGGTGCTCTCCTTCCGCTCCTGCCGGCAGTGCGAGAACTGCAAGAACGACCTGGTCGGCTACTGCGACTCCTCGCTGCTGCTCAACTACATGGGCATGCGGATGGACGGCACCACCACCTACTCCCGCGACGGCGCCCCGGTCTTCGGCAGCTTCTTCGGCCAGTCCAGCCTCTCGCTGCACGCCCTCGCGTACGCCGACAACTGCGTCGTGGTCGACAAGTCGGTCGACCTGACCAAGGTGGCGCCGTACGGGTGCGGCTTCCAGACCGGAGCCGGCACCGTGCTCAACGTGCTGAAGCCGACTCCCGCCGACAGCCTGGTCGTCTTCGGCTGCGGAGCCGTCGGCCTGGCCGCGATCGCCGCCGCGAAGCACCTCGGCGTCGGCACGATCATCGCCGTCGACCCGCTGGAGTCCCGCCGCGAGGCGGCCGCCCGGTACGGCGCGATCGGCGTCGACCCGATGGACGAGTCCGCTCCGGTCGTCGACAAGGTCAAGGAGCTGACCGGCGGCGGAGCGTCGTACGCGATCGACACCACCGCGATCTCCGCGGTCGTCAAGCAGGCCCAGCAGGCGCTCAAGGTGCGCGGCACCCTGGTCGCCCTCGGCCTGGGTGCGGAGGAGTACGCGATCGACGCGATCGACCTGCTGCAGACCGGCAAGGTGATCAAGGCCTCGATCGAGGGCGACTCCGACCCGCTGGAGATGGTGCCGCGGCTGATCGACCTGAACGCTGCCGGTGAGTTCGACGTCGACGACCTGATCACGACGTACCCGTTCAGCGAGATCAACCAGGCCGTCGCCGACGTCCTGGCCGGGAAGGTCGTCAAGCCCGTCCTGGTCTGGTAGGTCCCCGCGTCTCGACAGGGCCCGGACATCGAGCCTGTCGAGATGCCCCGCGCCTCGCTAGGGTCTCCCCATGAGGCTACGACTCACCGAGGAGGAGGCCGCGTTCCGCGAGGAGATGCGGACCTTCTTCACCACGGAGATCCCCCAGGACATCCGGGACGACGTCCGCGCCGGACGCCACCTCGGCAAGGACCACTTCGTCCGCTCGATGCAGGCGATGAACGCCGCCGGCATCGCGGTCCCGAACTGGCCGGTCGAGTGGGGCGGCAAGGACTGGACCCCGCTCCAGAAGCACCTCTGGCACGAGGAGATGCAGCTCGCCTGCGTGCCGACCCCGCTGGCCTTCAACGCCGGCATGATCGGTCCGGTGATCGCGCACTTCGGGTCGCAGGAGCTGAAGGAGCGGTTCCTGCCGGCGACCGCGAACGTCGACATCTGGTGGGCGCAGGGCTTCTCCGAGCCGAACGCCGGCTCCGACCTGGCCTCGCTGACCACCCGCGCCGAGCGTGACGGCGACGACTGGATCGTCAACGGCCAGAAGACCTGGACCACGCTCGGCCAGCACGCCGACTGGATCTTCTGCCTGGCCCGCACCGACCCCGAGGTCAAGAAGCAGGCCGGCATCTCGATGCTGCTCTTCCCGATGGACTCCCCCGGCGTCACGCTGCGTCCGATCAAGCTGATCGACGGCAGCTACGAGGTCAACGAGGTCTTCTTCGACAACGTCCGGGTCCCCGGCGAGAACCTGGTCGGCGAGGTCAACCAGGGCTGGACCCAGGCCAAGTTCCTGCTCGGCAACGAGCGCGTCGGCGTGGCCCCGGTCGGCGCCACCAAGCGCGCGCTGGCCACCGCGAAGGCGCACGCGACCGACCTGGGCGCCCTCTCCGACCCGCTGCTCGCGGCCCGCTTCGTCGAGCTCGAGAACGAGCTGCTCGCCCTCGAGCTGACCGCCCTGCGGGTGGTGGCGAACTCGGCGGACGGCAAGCCGCACCCGGCCTCGTCGGTGCTCAAGCTCAAGGGCAGCGAGCTCCAGCAGGACGTCACCGAGCTGCTCGTCGACCTCGCCGGGCCGCTGTCGCTGTCCTCCGGGTCCGAGACGGTGCCGGAGTGGGCCGCGCTCACGGTGCCGACCTACCTGAACTTCCGCAAGGCGTCGATCTACGGCGGATCCAACGAGATCCAGCGGACGATCATCGCCGGCACGATCCTGGGACTCTGAGAGGCTGACATGGACTTCGAACTCGACGAGGAGCAGACCGCGCTGCGCGACGCCGTCCGCGGGCTGCTGAAGGGCTACGACCCGGCGACCAACTCCGAGCACCGGCGCGAGGTCACCGCGACCGACCCCGGGTACGACGAGGCGCTCTGGGGCCGGCTGGCCGAGATGGGCCTGCTCGGGCTCCCGTTCGCGGAGGCCGATGGCGGCATGGGCGCCGGCCCGGTCGAGGTGGCGCTGGTCGCCGAGGAGATCGGCCGGGTGCTCGCGCCCGAGCCGTACGTCGCCGCGGTGGTGCTGGCCGGCGGGCTGGTCGCCGAGCTCGGCAGCGACGCGCAGCGCAGTGACGTCCTCGGCTCGCTGGCGGCCGGCGAACGCCTGCTCGCCTTCGCGTCCGGCGACGTCGCCGAGCCGGTGGTCCAGGGCGCCCGCGCAGACACGATCGTCTGGGAGGTCGGCGGCGAGGTCTTCCTGGTCGACCGGCCCGCCGGGGCGGTGGCCTACCGGACCCACGACGGCGGCCGCGCGGCCCGGCTGGAGTTCGACCGTGCCGCCGCCACCCCGCTGGGCAACGGCGGTGACGCCCGCGCGGCCCTCGCCACGGTCCAGGCGCGCGCCCGGATCGCCGCCTGCCACGAGGCGCTCGGCGCGATGGACACGGCGCTGCGGCTGACCACGTCGTACCTGACCACCCGGCAGCAGTTCGGGGTGACCCTCAACCGGTTCCAGGCGCTGACCTTCCGGGCCGCCGACATGTACACCGACCTCGAGCTGACCCGCAGCATCGTCACCTGGGCGACCCTGGTCGCGGCCGACGGCGACACCGCCGCGCTGCCGGACGCCGCTGCCCGGGCGAAGCTGCAGACGGTGCGGGCGGCCCGCCGGATCGGCCAGGAGGCGATCCAGCTGCACGGCGGGATCGGGGTCACCGACGAATTCTCGATCGGCCACTTCACCTCGCGGCTGACCGCGCTGAGCCACTGGCTGGGCGACGCCCGCGAGCAGGTCTCGGTGCTGTCGGCCAGCCTGGGACAGCACGGGGTACTCGACCCGCTGGACTAGTGCGTGCGCATAGGCTGTCGACCGTGGCTGCCGAACTGATCCCCGTCTCCCCCGGGGTCGTCCGTGTTACCTGGACCGCCGAGCTGCAAGCCCAGGGACTGGGCCCCTCCGTGGAAGCGGTGCGCGATGCCCTGACCACCGGGTTCACGTCGGGCCACCAGCGGATCGAGGCGCACGTCGACCCCGAGGACGAGGAAGCGCAGCGGATCGCCACCTTCTCCGGCCTGATGCGCGAGGGCATCGCCCGCAGCGTGGCCGACGGCTCGGACCGGATCGTCTACGCCCGGCTCGCCGACGACACCCCGGTCGACGACCCGGCCGGCTTCCGGCGGCTGCTGAACTCGTTCCTCCCCCGCAAGCGCGCGATCAGCCAGATGCTGATCCGCGACCAGAACGAGCGGGTGCTGCTCTGCCAGCTCACCTACAAGAAGGACTGGGACCTGCCCGGAGGCGTGGTCGAGGTCGGCGAGTCCCCGATGATCGCGGTGGGCCGCGAGGTCACCGAGGAGCTCGGCCTGACCCTGGAGACCGGGCCGCTCGTCCTCACCGACTGGCTGCCCGCCTGGGGCGGCTGGGACGACGCCGTCTGCCTGGTCTTCGACGGCGGGGTGCACCCGGAGTCGCTGGTCGACGGGATCGTCCGGCAGAAGCGCGAGATCCGCTCCGCCAAGTTCTGCACCGTCGAGGAGGTGCACGAGCTCTGCGCCGACTTCACCGCCCGCCGGATCGTCTCCGCCCTGATCAACCTCTCCGGCTCCCCCGGGTCGTCGTACACCGAGAGCGGTCGTCCCTGACCTGCTCCGCTAGCCGAAGCGGCCGTTGACGTAGTCGTCGGTGCGCTGGTCGGCGGGGTTCTCGAAGAGGGTGGTCGTGGGACCGGACTCGACGATCTGGCCGGGAGTGGTCGCGGTCGCGAGGAAGAACGCGCACTGGTCGGAGACCCGCTGCGCCTGACCCATGTTGTGGGTCACGATCACGATCGTGACGTCCGCCCGCAGCTCGCGGATGGTCTCCTCGATCCGGTTCGTCGACGTCGGGTCCAGCGCGGAGCAGGGCTCGTCCATCAGCAGCACGTCCGGGCGCACCGCCAGCGAGCGGGCGATGCAGAGCCGCTGCTGCTGCCCGCCGGAGAGCGCACCGCCGGGTTCGCGGAGGCGGGCGCTGACCTCCGACCAGAGACCGGCCTTGGTGAGCACCTCCTCGACCAGGTCGTCCTTCTCGCCCAGGGAGGCCCTCTTGCCGGTCATCTTCAACCCGGACAGGACGTTCTCGTAGATCGACATCGCCGGGAACGGGTTCGGCTTCTGGAAGACCATCCCGACCCGGGCCCGCGCCTCGGTCATCCTCAGCTGCGGGTCGTAGAGGTCCTGCCCGTCCAGCAGCACCTCCCCGGCGAACGACGCCCCCTTGATCAGCTCGTGCATCCGGTTCAGGGTGCGCAGGAACGTCGACTTGCCGCAGCCGGACGGCCCGATCAACGCCGTCACCTGGTGGGCCGGCATCTCCAGGGACACGTCGTCGAGCACCTGGTGGTCTCCGAACCAGGCGGAGATGCCGCGCGCGGACAGGCTCGCCGGCGCGGCGACCGCCCGGTGGGTGGCGGTGACCAGTCGTTCGACCCGCTGCTCCGGGATCGGGGGGATCTGGGTGGTGTCGTCGTACAGGGCGCTCATCTCGTCTCTCAGATCAGGTTGGGCAGGAGCTGGGCGACCAGGCCGGCGACCTGGAAGCCGACGAACCCGAGGATCGGGACGCAGACCATCCAGGACTGCCACCGACCCCAGACCGCGCGCACCCAGGCGAGCAGCACCGCGAGCAGCAGCAACAGCTGCGACCAGAGCAGCAGCGGCAGCAACGCCGACTTGTCGCCCGCCATCGGGCTCTCGCCCTTCGACAGCCCGGCGACGGTCACCGGTCCGGTGACCGAGGGCAGCTTCTCGCTGACCAGCGCGGCGTCGACCCGGACCACGTCCGAGGGCAGGTACGGCGTGCCGTCGCCGGTCATCAGGGTCAGCCGGGCGGCGGTGGCGTCGGCGGCGGGCGCGGGATCGCCCTCGCGCCGGATGCCGGTCACCTTGTAGAGCGACTTGCCCTGGCCGGTCAGGAACGCGATCTCGTCTCCCGGCTCCAGGGTGTCGATCTTCCGGAACGGGCCGCCGTACGTCGCCTGCCGACCCATCACCACCACGGTGCCGACCTGGCCGGGCAGCGGCGAGTCGCGCCGGTGCCCCGGCCCGGACATCAGCACCCGCGACGTCGTGCCCTGGGACACGATCTCCTTCAGGCCGAGGCTCGGGATCGCCATCAGCGTGACCGGCGCGCCGAGCGGGACCGGCTTCTTGTCGTCGAGGACCCAGACGCCGTCCTTCTTCGTCGCCGCACCGAGCTGGCCGGTGGGCGCCACCGCCTCGGCGACCTGGCTGCGGAACTCCTGGTAGAGCACCGCCTGGTTGCGGGTGTGCTTGATCGGCCCGACGAGCACCATCTCGGCCACGAACACGAAGAGCATCACGGCGAGCACGGTGGTCGCCGAGGCGGCGGCACGGCTGATCAGGAGCGCACGACCACCCGACCCGGGAGCGGCTGCTCCCGGGGCGGGCGTCGGGGCTGCCGGCGGCGCAGGCGGCGCCGGCCTCTGGGCGAGCTGGGTCACGTCACCTTCCTCGCGGGCGAGGTCGCCACGCCGTTGAGGTAGCCGGACTTGAGCACGGTCACCCGGCAGGAGACGGCCTTCTTCTTGTCCGCCTTGACGAGCTTGTACTTCGCGGCGGTCTTGCGCGGGATGACCTTGCCGGAGCGCAGCCAGGTGTACTTGTACGTCGTCGGGGCCGGCGACCAGGTGCCGCGCGAGCAGGTCACCGTCTTGCCGACCTTGGTGGTCCCGAGGACCTTGGGCTTGACCCGGGCGACCGGCGCGGCGCCGGCGGCGACCTTCACCGCGGTGCTGGTCCGGCTGACGCTGGTACCGCCCTTGGTGCTGGTCAGCGTGCAGGAGATCGCGGCGTTCACCCAGGCCGCCGGTACGACGACGCTGGCCGTGGTGATCCCGGTGGGGACGTTGTTCTTCAACCACGAGTACGTCTTCGTCCCGCCGGTCACCGCGGTGCAGCCGCGGGTCGCGCCGACCCGGGAGGTCCCGGTCAGAGTGGTGGCTCCGGCGACGATGTAAGCCTGGCCGGCCGAGGTGGAGGTGGCGAAGTTGTTCGCGCCGGGCAGGTAGACCGCGGTGAGCGCGCCCGCACCGGCCGGGATGGCCATGGTGCTCAGCGACGCGACGCCGGCGGCCAGCGCGACCGGGGCGCCGAGGTTGGTCGCACCGGACTTGAACTGGACGGTGCCGGCCGGGGTGCCCTCGCCGGAGGTGACGGTGGCCTGCAGGGTGACCGAGGTGCCCTGGACGACCGGGTCGACCGGCGTCGGGGTGGCCAGCGTCGTCTGGGTGGCGGGCTTCGCGGCCGGGTTGGCGACGTAGGTGCCGCCGTTGGGCGCGCTGCGCGGGGTGAACGTCACCGTCTGGGCGAACTCACCCACCTCGGAGAAGAAGTCGGGCCCGATGCAGGCGATCCGGACGGTGAACACGCCGCTCGGAGCGCTGATCGAGTTCGCCTGGAAGACGTCCTTGAAGATGCCGCTGAGCGGGAACGTCGTCTCGTTCGCCGGTCGGTTGCCCTGGATGATGCTCTGGGCGACGCCGTTGTTCTGCTCGGTGATGCCCGGGCCGCTCATGTAGCCGATCAGGCCGGTCGACCCTGCCGGGCAGGAGCTCGAGGTGGTGGCGGTCAGCGCGTTCGACTCGTTGCCGGTGGCCGGCGTGATCGAGAGCGTGCCGAGGCTGGTCGCGGCCTGGGCCGCCGGGGTCAGGGCGACACCGAGGGTCGTGGCGATCGCGCCTGCCGCGAGGAGCGCCGTCATCCTCCTGCCGAGGTGAGTGCTGCGCATCGGATCTCTCCTTCTCGTGTACTGCGAGGTTGCGTCGGCTGACGCGGGATGGATGGACGTCGGGAGGGGATTCATGAGCGCCGCCACGGGCCGGGGATCCGGCGGCCGAAGGCCAGCGCGAGCGAGCCGATCAGGACGACGATCCCGGCGGCCATCAGGACCCAGGACGGGCCGTCGTCGGTCGCGGCGGGTGCGTCGGTGCCGAGCAGGTCACCGGCTCGGTCCGCCGCGGAGCCCTGTGCCTGGGCGTCGTCGGACGGGTTCCCGTCCGGGCCCGCCGTACCGCCCCCGGGCTGGTTCTTCGTCTTCGGCTCGCCGTTCGGGCCGGTGGTCGGGATCTGCACGACCGGACCCTTCTTGTTCGTCAGCGGCGGCAGCGCCACCCAGTGGTCGGGCTTGTCGAACTTGATCGCCGCGACGTACTCGCCGTAGCTCTTGTCCGGGAACTCGGCCTTGATGCACCGGATCACGAACCGGTACTCGCCGGCGAGCCCGCGCGGGTCGGGCTGGGCGGCCATCAGGTTCTTCATGCTGTCGCCGAGCGCCGCCGTGAAGCCGGTCTCGTTGGTGACGGCGCCGTCGGTGTTGGAGACCACGATGGCGCCCTCCTTCGGGAACCCGCGGCCGTAGCCGTAGCCGATCATCGAGGTGGCCGGGAGCGGGCAGCCGCCGGAGGTCTCGATGTCGAACGGCTCCAGCGCGATGCCCTGCTTCTTGCTGATCGTGGCCTTCCACTCGTCGCCGTTCGCCGCTGTCGCCGGAACCCCCAGGCCCGGCGAGAGCAGCGCGCCGAGCACGCCGGCGAGGAGCGCACCACGGACCAGCATCCGGTGCTTGGCGCTGGCCCGGTCCCGCTCCTCGGCCGCGAGCAGGCCCGCCTGCTCCGCGGCGCGGGCCTGGCGACGGCGGCGCTCGTAGTAGCCACCGCCACCGGCGAGCAGCAGCACGGCGACCACGATCGCGATCAGCAGCCACGGCCAGGCGGCGAATCCTTCGGTCGTCGTCACGTCGATCGCCTTCTCCTTCAGCGCCGCGTCCACGGGCACGCCGTGGAGGGCGATCTCGGCCTTCATCGGCCCGGTCCCGAACACGTTCTTGACGACGCTCCGGTACTGCGCGACACCTCCCGGCAGCAGGTCCTCGACCGGCGGCGCCGTCGCGTCCACGCCGGGTAGTCCGAGGATCCTGGTGAGCTCGATGCCACCGGAGGCGTTCATCCGGACGTTCCCGGTGTTGCGCACCGTGTAGGTGACGGTCGCGTCGCCGCGCCCCAGCGGGGACCCGGCGCCGTTCCAGTCGACCTTGAGGTCCTCGACCTTCAGCGCCGGCTTCAGGTCGCCGGGTACCCGGAGGTGGATCCGCATGCCGACCCGGTGGTCGACGACGATGCTGCCGCCGTCCGGCTTGGGCTCCTTGGCCAGCAGCGAGACCACGATCGCCCCGGAGTGGTCACCGGGGGTGGCGTCGTGCGGGACGCCGAGCTGGAAGGGCACCACGACCTCGGTGCGCGCGGGCAGGGTGAGCTTGTTCTTCTTCAGCGAGATCCAGGAACCGACATCCTCGGCCTCGTCCGCCGAGGCCTGGATGTCGAAGCCGGCGTTCGGGGTGCTGCTGGCGTCCTTCGCCAGGAGCCTGATCGTGATCGGCTGGTAGCGGAAGTTCGAGATCGCGATCCAGTCCTGGACCACGCCCCGGGGCAGCACCTCGTAGTCGAAGACGCCGCGGTCGTCGCCGCCCTTGGCGTTCGCCGTACGGATGCCGACGGTGGCTGAGTTCTTCGCCTTGGTGTCCGGCCCGGACGGGTCGTCGGCCGCGTGCGCCGCGGTCGGGAGGGCCAGCAGCGATCCCGCCAGCAGGCCTGCGGCGAGGACGGCCAGGGCGGAGGTCAGCCGAGGGGCCGCGCGGTGTCGTCTCATCTCTACTTCCGGTTCTCAGGGGGTGGAGCTTCTTGCGGTGCTGGGGTGTGGCGGCGCCCGGTCTGCGGGCGCCGCCACACGTGGAGCAGTGCTGCGACTACGTCGTCAGCTGACCGTCAGGGTCAGCGTCGCGGCGTAGGTCCCGGCCGGAACGTCGGTCGGGATGTTGAGGTTGAGCAGTGCGTCGAGCACGGCCGTACCGTTACCGGCGTCGTCCTGAGCCACCGCGAGGACGCGGGAGAGCTTCAGACCGGTGGCGCCATCGGCCGGAGTGCTGGACGGGCTGCCCTCGGTGCCGGCTGCGACGGTCGGACCGGCAGCGATGCCGACCTGGTTGACCGACGAGCTGATCACGTTCGGGACCCAGCCCAGGTTGAAGCCGTTCACCTGGTCGGTGCCCTTGATGAAGTTGGTCACGATGCCCGACGCGGTCCAACCGGGGTCTCCGGCGCGCGTGTCGGTCACCTTGACGGCGTCCATCCGGCCGCTGGCGGTGAGCAGGTCACCACCGGCGTTGATCTGGGCGGTACCCAGGTCGACCTGGCCGTCGGCGCCGTCGTCCAGCACCATCACCAGACCACCCGCGGGCACGGCGACCACGATGTTCTCGGTCAGGCTGACACCGGTGAAGGCGTCGACCACGTGGTTCACCGCGGACGAGTCGGCCGCGAGCGCGCCCGATCCGGCAGCGGGGGTGAAGTGCGCCGTCACCGAGTGGGTGCCCACCGTCAGGCTGGTCGAGCTGAAGGTGGCGACGCCCGAACCGTTGACGCTGCTCGTGCCGAGGACGGTCGCGCCCTCGGAGAACGTCACGGTGCCGGCGACCGCCGGCGAGACGGTGGCGGTGAAGTTCGCCGGCGCGTACTGCGCCGACGGACCGTTGCTGGTCAGCGCCAGCGTAGTGCCGATCGCGTTGACCACGTGGCTCACACCGTTGGACGTGGACGGGCTGTTCGCCGCCGCGTTCGTCGGGGTGAAGACCGCCGTGATCGGGTGCGTCCCGACGTCCAGGGTCGTCGAGGTGAACGTCGCCACACCCGAGGCGTCGACGGCCTGGGGCGCGCCCAGGTCGTTCGCGCCGTCCTTGAACTGCACCGAGCCGGCGACACCGTCGGTGGCGTCGGCGGTGAAGGTCACGGAGTCACCGAAGGTGCTGGTGGCGTTGTTCTGGGTGAGCACCGTGGAGGTGGGCGCAGCCGGAACGACCGTCACGTAGTTGGCGTTGTTGGCGCCACCTCGCGGCGTGAAGTTGACCGTCTGCGTGAACTCGCCGACCTCGGAGAAGAAGTCCGGGCCGATGCAGGCGACCCGGACGTTGAACGCACCGCTCGGGGCCGCCAGGCTGGCGGCCGCGAACGCGTCCTTGAAGATCGCCGAGACCGGGAACGACGTGGCAGTCGGGCGGTTGCCCTGGATGATCTGCTCGGTCGCCATGCCCGGACCTGAGATGTAGCCGATCAGGCCCGTGGAGTTCGCCGGGCACGGCTCGCTGAGGGTCGCGTTCAGGGCAGTCGACTCGTTGCCGGTGGCCGGGGTCAGCGTGAGCTGACCCGGGTCCGCCGGGAACGCCGCCTGCGCAGAACCCGCACCGATCGTCACCAGGACTCCGGCGCTGAGGGCGCCGGCTGCTGCAATGCTGAGAAGCCTCTTGTTGAGGTTCACGACAGTTTTCCTTTCAGAGGGGGGTGAGGTGTCGTGGAATCACTGCGGGTTGACGATGGATCCGGTGCCGCACGTGGCGATCGGCGCGAATCCGTACTTGGCCAGGACGTCGGTGCGGTTGCAGAGCATCGAGGTGTTCGTGCCCGCCGCCGGGTCGGTGTCCTCGAAGACCGAGATGGCCGTCGGGTTGGCGTTCGCGCCACCGGTCAGGATCGACGTCGGAACGACGTTGAAGACCGTGCGGGTGGCCGCGAAGTCGTCGGCCGTGCCGGCCAGGTTGCCGTACGACGTGTTGAGCGAGATCGGGTACGAGAGCTCACCGCTGGAGGCGGTGATCGTGCCGAGCATGCTCGAGCCGCGCAGGTCGCTGTCGACGCCGCCGCCCATCATCGAGACCCACTGCGCCACGGAGACCGGGGCGATCGAGGTGCCGTTGAGGGTGCGCAGGTCGTGCTCCTGGAGCGGGTTGGACCCGCCACGGGTACCGAGGTCCGCCTGGTCGGTGACGCACGGCAGGTTCGCCGGGTTGGTGAGGTCGCCCTCGGTCAGGCCGACCTTGCCCAGCCAGGTGCTCCGGGTGCCCGAACCCGCCTGCGGGATCAGGGCCTTCCAGGCGCCGGTGGTGAAGCCACCGAAGTTGCAGTGGTACGCGTCGATCAGGTTCTGCTTGGTCAGCTTGCGCGGGATCGCGGTCTGCTTGTTCACCGCGAAGGTGAGCGAGTCGGTGGCGAGCGCGAGACCCTTGACCTCGACGGTGCCGAGGTTGGACGCCGAGGCGGCCGAGGACGAGCGGGCGAAGTCGAGGCACCCGAACGTGGTCTTGCCCGTGGTGAAGGCGTCCCGGAGAGCCTGCTGGCCGGCGCCGGAGCCGTTCGCACGGCGTCCTTCGACGTAGGCGGACTCGCCGTTGTTGCCGATGTAGTTGCAGCCGCTGGGCCGGGTCTGGAATCCCGCGCTACCCTTGGCGTTCCACGAAGAGATCAGCTTGTTGTTGGAGCCATCGACGATGACTTCAGACATGCCGTTCATGACCTCTTCAGTGGTGTCCGATCCCACTCCCTGCAACGGTCGAGCGTTGCCGGGAAGTGGGGTCGGATCTGCGTTGGCAACGCTGACACCGATGAGGCTGACCGCAACACCGAGGCCGCAGGCGGCCGCGATGAGGCGCTTGGAAACCTTCATCTCTACTCCTTGTTAGGACTAGGCCGGGAGCGGGCGCTCTCGACCAACCCGATGACGGGACTCACCGGGGGCTCAGGGTGACCGCGGATCCGGTCGGGAGTGCAGCAGCTTCTGGACGGCCGCGTACGCGAACGTCGCGGGTTTGGCGGAGAGGGCGAGGACGCCGAGGAGCAGCGCGATCAGCAGCACGTAGCGGGTCGCGCCGGGCTCGATCCCCTTCGTGGTCACCGATGCCGGGGTGACCGCCGCCGGGACCGGGGCGACCGCCGTACCGCCTGGCGGGGCGGGTGCGCCGACCGGTGCCTCGGTGACCGGCGTCTCGGTCTCCGGCGTGCTCGTGCCGCCGTCGCCCTCCTCGGTCGGCTTGGCGGTGGGCTCGGCCGCCGGCAGCGGCCCGCCCTGCTTGGCGATCAGCGCCGCGGTCGCGAGCGCCTGCTTGCGCATCGCGGCCGGTAGCGGCAGGTAGCCCTCTGGGAGCTCCCCCGGCGAGATCCCCGGCGTCTGTCCGGGACCCCCGGCGTACTTGACGAAGCCGGCGTAGTCGGCGGCCTCGTCCTTCTTGAGCTGCCGCGGCGCCGTCATCGCGTAGGTGACCTCGGTCAGCGGGTACGCCGCCTTCACCTTGGTCCCCGGGTTCGCCGCCAGGACGCCGGCCGTCCCGGACGGCTTCATCGCTCCGAGGGCGGCGCTCATCCCGGCGTTCGTCGGCGAGATGAACGCCCCCGAGGCGTTCTGCAGCTTGGCCATCGAGAGCTTGAAGCGGGCCGCGGTCGCGGTGTCGGTCAGCACCAGGACGGCGCGCTCCCCCGGGGCCTGGGCCGGGTTCTGCTTGTACCGGGGCGGGATCGCCGCCAGGTCCCAGGTGTCGTTCGCCAGCGTCATGCCGCGGATCGCGCCGCGCGACGCCGAGTGGAAGTCCGCCGCGTAGGCCAGGTGGTCCAGCGCGCAGAAGTCGGCCTGGTTCAACGCCGCCGGGAACTTCACGCAGGTCGGGTCGGAGCGCGGGAAGTCCTGCCGGTCCAGGTCCATGCCCTTGTAGAACGGGTTCACCTTCACCGTCTGACCGCCGACCTTCGCCGGGGTGCCGGCGATGAACGCGCGCGCTGCCGGGTCGGACTTGATCCACTCCCAGATCGAGCGGTTGGCATCGGCCAGGCCGAGCGGGTTGGTGATCGAGTAGAGCTGCCCGATGTACTGCAGCTGGTTGAACTCGGGGTTGAGCGCCAGGAACTCCTTGTCGTCGGTCAGCGACCGCGGGTTGCCGGCGACGTGCGCGGTGCTGCCGGTGATCGAGCCGAGGTAGGACTGGGTGAGCAGCTTGGCCACCAGCCGGGCGTTCAGCTTCACGTCGAGCACCCGGGTGCCGCGCTTGGCCTTCACCTCCGGCGTCGAGCCGGTGTTCCGGTCCGGGTCGTACGGGCCGTCCTTGGGGACCCGTTCGACGACCACCCCGATGCCGACGGCATTGACCGCGACCGGGGCGTAGGCGAGCAACCGGCCGTCGCTGTTCAGATCGGCGTCCAGCGGCCGGTTGACCAGCGACAGCCAGGGGGTCTCGGTCAGCGCCTGGGCACGGGCGCTCTGGTCGGCGATCTGCGAGTAGCCGAAGTTGGCCCCGGTGGCGTCGCACAGCTCGGGCTGCCACTGGCCGACCGCCTCGGCTGCCGACTCGTTGCCGAGCACCCGGCGCTCCGCCGAGTCGATCGAGCAGGTGGTGCCGACCGGGTCGAACTTCAGCCGGAAGCTGATCGCGTGGGCGAAGTTGGACGCGGCCAGCGGCGAGGTCTCCAGCCGGTTCGACGGCGTCTCGGAGACGTCCGCGCCGGTGACCTCCTTCGTGTCGCGCGGCACCACCACCAGCCAGCAGTCCCGGGGGTCGCCGTCGTCCTTGACCACGCCGCAGCCGAGCCCGGCCGCCTCGCGACCGGTCTGCACCTCGAAGAACTCCTCGCCGGTGCCGTCGTTGGAGGTCCGGCCGTAGTCGATCTCGTTGGTCGACTGGGTGTCGAAGAACTCGTTGCGCCTCGTGGTGACGACCTTGCCGGTCACCGACTCGAACGGCACCAGGGCGGTCTTCGGGAACGGTGCCGTGTAGGTCTCGTCCGGGTCGTCGTGCTGACCGTCGTTGAGGATCTCCCGGGTCGAGGTCGACGCACCGCCGCGCGGGTCGTCGAAGATGCCGCCGTACTGGCACTTCTCCCGCTTCGGGCCGCTCTCGTCTCCCCAGCACTGCATGATCTGCAGGTAGTTGTTGAAGAAGTTGCGGCCGCTGGTGGTGCTCTGCTCGCCGCCGGTCCAGGAGACCCGGATCACCTGGTTGCGCAGGTGGGTGTGCTGGCTGATCGTCACCTTGAGGTCTTCGAACCGGCCCGCCCCGGTCACCGTCAGCGAGCCGTCGTCCTCAGCCGCGACCGCTCCGGTCGGGGTCCCGAGCGCGATCAGCGAGACCAGCACCGCGCCGAGCGCGACACCGGCGGCCAGGGCACGACGCGCGATCACGGGGTCCTCCTCCGGGCCAGCTGGGCCACCAGCGGCGGCAGCATCACGACCAGCAGCAGGGCGAGACCGGCGATCACCATCAGCGCGGTCTGGGTCCCGGTCGAGTAGTCGGCGCCCAGGGTCTGCGCGGTTCCGGAGACCGGCTGGGAGCTGGTCTCCCCGCCGTCGGCGATCGGCTGGCCGGTGTCCGGATCGATCGTGCCCGGTGTGCTCCCGGCTCCCGGCACCTCGGTCCCCGGGGTGCCGGTCCCGGGGCTCCCGGTCCCGCCGGTGCCGTTGCCGGTCGTGGTGCCGCCTCCCGAGCTGGTCCCGGTCGGCGCCTGGGCGCCCCCGGTGCCGGTCGTGCACTGGGTCGTGCCGGCCTTGTCGCACGCGGGCGGGAACTTGGCCGTCGTGGCGAGCAGGTTCGGGCTGGACGAGGAGAACGTGGGGTTGCGGCACTTGGAGATGTCGACCGTCCCGGAGGAGCCCGGGATCCGCTTGACCTGGTTGAGGCCGGCCTGGACCAGGTTCCGCGGCAGCGGCGAGTAGCCGAGCGAGTCGGCCTGCTGCTGGCCGTCGCAGAGGAAGTAGTTCGCGAACGCGGCCAGGGTCTTGCCCTTGGCGGTGCTGAACGCGCCGCGGACCTCGAGCGGCACGATCATGTACGAGTAGCTCGACAGCGGGTACGCGCGCGCGTCCGGGTTGTCGTAGACGCCGTCCAGGATCTGGGTCAGGTAGTTCACCGATCCGGCGTTGTTGTTGATCTGCGCCTTCAGCAGCCCGACGGCGACGTTGCCCGCGGTCGGCTCGACGTAGTACCCCTTCTTGTTCAGCAGCTTGGCCACCGGGAAGCCGGTGTTCCGCGCGTAGGAGTACTCGACGTACGTGATGGTGCCCTCGTTCTGCTTCTGGGCGACGTAGCCGGAGACACCGAGCGACCCGGACTGGGCGGTGAAGCCGCTGCCCGACTTCACCGGGTACGACGAGGTGATGCCGCACGGCGTCGACCGCCCGGCCGACTTGCAGTACGGGTCCCAGAGCGACTGGTAGCGCTTGGAGAGCCAGGTGGTCAGCTGGGCCGTCGTACCGGAACCGTCCGAGCGGACCACCGGGACGATCCGCCGGGCCGGCATCGCCAGGCCGGGGTTGTCCTTCTTGATGGCGGCGTCGTTCCACATCGTCGCCTTGCCGGTGAAGATCCGGGCGATGTTGGTGCCGGAGAGCCGCAGGTTGGTGACCTTCTTGCCACCGATCTTCAGGTTGTACATGAACGCGGTGCCGCCGGCCACGATCGGCATGTAGGCGTACTTGAAGGTCGGCGGCTGGTCGGTGACCCCGCCGTCGGTCAGGCCGTAGGGGATCTCGGAGACGCCGAAGTCCACGGTGGCGTTCTTGAACTCGTTGCGTCCGACCGAGGAACCGGCGTCGCCGTTGTAGTTGACCTTCATGCCGTACTTGACGACGTTGGCCTGCCAGTCCTTGATCGCGTTCGCCGACCAGCTCGACCCGGACCCTGAGATCGGGACGTAGGAGTTGTCCGCCGCCGAGGCCGGCTGGCTCGGGCGCAACGTCACGCCGGCCAGCAGGCCCAGCGCGGCGAGGACGGCACCGGCACGGATCACCGCACGCCCTGCCGACCTCTGGGCCGACCTTTGGGCGAACCGCTGCTGGTCGCGCTGCGAGTCGCGGGCGATCTTGCGGCGCTGCCGCGCGTTGAGCTGCCCGGGCCCGCGACCGCCGATGATCCGGGCGATCACGAACATCACCAGCACCAGGATCAGCAGGAAGGCCGCGGTTCCGAAGCCACGGGTGACCATCGCCTCCTGGGGAGAGCGGACGGCGGAGAATGCCTGGAGCGGGAGTGACACTTGGGGGCCCTTCGCTGGGTTCGCGTTCAGTGCGTTGTTGAAGCCGGCCGTGAGCAGCACCGGAGAGGTCTCGCCGATGCCGCGAGCGGCGCCGAGGATGACGGCCGTGGTGAGGCCGGAGCGGGAGGTCGGCAGGACCACGTGCCAGACCGTGCGCCAGTGGCTGGTGCCGAGCGCGTACGACGCCTCCTTGAGGTGGCCGGGCACCAGCCGGAGCACCACGTCGGCAGCACGGATGATGATCGGCAGCATCATCACGCTGATCGCGAAGGCCGCCGCGTAGCCGCTCTTCTCGTGGCCGAGGGCGACGATCCAGACCGCGTAGATGAACAGGCCGGCGATGACGCTGGGCAGCGCCGTCATCGCCTCGACGACGGTGCGCGCGACCCGGGCGAACCGGCCTGGGAACTCGTTGAGGTAGACCGCGCAGAGGACACCGAGCGGCACCGTGATGATCAGCGCGATGGTGATCTGCTCCAGGGTGCCGACGATCGCGTGCTTGATGCCGCCGACCGTCAACGGGTCGGTCGGCCGGGTGACCTCCATGTCCTGGGTGTAGAAATTCCAGTGCACCATCGCCTCGCCGCCGCGGACCAGGGTGTAGCCGACGACCAGGATCAGCACGGTGAGCAGGATCAGGCTGAGCGTGTGGATCACCGCCGAGGCGAGCCGGGCGCGGACCACCTGGGCGCTCTCCTCGAGCGCGACCAGCGCCGCGTAGTAGCCGAGGAACAGGGCGTAGCCGATGACGGCGCAGGCGATCGGACCGGTGATCGGCATCAGCGACACCAGGGCGGCCGTGGTCGCCGCGGCCGCTCCGAGGGCGCCGACGAGGGCGAGGACGTCGTCTCGCTTGATCGTGCCGATCGATCGCGGGACGGCGTGGGTCCCGTCCTGGCGCTCGGTCCTGGTCGGCAGGAACGTCGCCGGCCTCGAGGTGGTGTCGACGCTCATCCGCTCTCCGCCCCCGATCGGCTGCGGGCCACGATCGTGGAGGCGGTGAAGTTGATCGCCATCGTCATCAGGAAGAGCGCCAGCCCGGCGGCGAAGAGCGCGGAGAGCGAGAACTCCTGGGCCTCGCCGTACCGCAGCGCGATCAGCGACGAGACCGAGCTGCCGCCGTTCTGGAAGATGTTCGGCTGGAACGCCGGCACCACCGAGAGCACCATGTAGACCGCGATCGTCTCGCCGAGGGCGCGGCCCAGGCCGAGCATCGAGCCGCCGATGATGCCGCCCTTGCCGAACGGCAGCACGACGGTGCGGATCATGCCCCACTTGGTGCTGCCGAGCGCGTAGGCGCCCTCGCGCTCACCGATCGGCGCCTGCGAGAAGGCCTCGCGCATCAGGGCGCACATGATCGGGGTGACCATGAACGCGACCACGATCCCGGCGATGAACGTGGAGGAGGTGAAGACGGTGTTCTGGGAGGTCGCGCTGCCCTTCACGTACCCCTCGGTGTCGATGCCGAGGAACGGCAGCCACCCGAAGCGCTCCGAGATCCACTGGGCCAGCGGGACCACCTGGTTCTGCAGGAAGAAGAAGCCCCAGAGGCCGTAGACGACGCTGGGGACCGCGGCCATCAGGTCGATCAGGGTGATGAAGGTGCGCTGCAGCCGTGCCGGCGCGTACTCACTGATGTACAGCGCGGTCGCGGTCGCCAGCGGTACCGCGAAGAGGATGGCGACCAGGCCGATCAGGACCGTCCCGGTGAGGACGCCGGCGATCCCGAAGTGGTGGGCGTCCGGCTCCCACTTGGTCTCGGTCAGGAAGTCGAGCTTGGCGACGCTGAGCGCGTCGGCGGCACGCAGCGCCAGGAAGCTGCCGACCAGCAGCATGATCCCGAGCACGATGATCGCGCTGGTCGAGGTGACCCGGTGGAAGACGATGTCGGCGCCGGTGGGCCGCGAGGTCAGCGACCTTCGGGGACGCGCCGGGGGCGCCGTGCCCGGAGGGACCTCGACTGCGGTCGACACACATGCCTCTGAATCGTTCGTAGCGACGGGCCGAGTCCCGTAGAGGCGGGTGGGGCCCGCTTCCACGACGCACAGTGGCTACCGGCGGAGACCAGAAGGCTCCCCCCAGGTGAACGGGAGGCGAATCGAATTGGTGCAGTTGGGGTCGCGCCGTCAGACGGTGGAGGAAACCTGTGGAGACCGCGGTTCAGACCGGTCCGAAACGGGCAGCGTGGGTCGTTCACCGGTACGGCGGAGGGCGACCAGGACGCCGGCGAGGACCACCAGACCGCCGACCGCCTCGGCCGCGTTGGGCGCCTCGTCGAGGAGGATCCAGGCGCTGAGCATTGCCACCGGTGGCGCGATCAGCACGAACGGCACCACCGAGGAGGCCGGGTAGCGGGCGAGCAGCCCGTTGAAGATCGAGTACCCGACCAGCGACGCCAGCCCGGCGGTGTAGAGCGTGGAGAGCGCCGCACGCCCGTCCAGCTGGGTGAGCGCGTCCCCGACCTGCGCCGGTCCGTCGACGACCAGGCTGAGCAGGACCAGCGGCACCGGGACCACCAGCGACGACCAGACCGCCATCGACAGACCGGACTTCACGCCGGCTCGACGCGAGACCACGTTCCCGATGCCCCAGGACAACGCACCGGCCAGGCAGAGCAGCAGGGCGACCAGCGGGACGTGCCCACCCCGGCCGATCCCGACGACCGCCAGGCCGGCGGCACCGACGAGCACGCCGGCCAGCTGCTGCCGGGTCGGCGGCTCCCGCAGCCAGAGCGCGGCGATCAGCACCGTGAACAGGACCTGCGCCTGGAGCACCAGGGCCGCCAGGCCGGGCGGCATCCCGAGGTCCATCGAGGTGTACAGGAAGCCGAACTGGCCCAGCGACATGAAGATCCCGACCAGCGCGACCGTCCGCCAGCCGGCCTCGGGGCGGGGCACGAAGAACGCCGCCGGTACGACGACCGCGGCGAACCTCAGCGCCACGAAGAGCAGCGGCGGGATGTCCCCCATCCCCCACTCGATCACGACGAAGTTGAACCCCCAGATCACGGCGACCAGGGTGGCGAGGGCGACGTGACGGGGGCTCATGGAGACAAGTCTGGGCGCGAACTTCATGAAGCACCAGCGATTGCTTCTGCATGAATCCATGTAATCTGACTACATGATAGATCTGACCGCGCTGCGCTCCCTGGAAGCCGTCGACCAGTTCGGGTCGGTGGTCGCCGCCGCGGACGAGCTCGGCTTCACCCCCTCCGCCGTCTCGCAGCAGATCAAGCGCCTGGAGCGGCAGTCCGGGGTCGAGCTGCTCGAGCGGGTCGGCCGGGGCGTGATCCTCACCGGCCCCGGACGCCTGCTGGTCGAGCAAGGCTCCCGGATCGCCGCCGACCTCGAGCGCCTGGAGACGGACCTGCACGCCCACGCCGGCGAGGTCGTGGGCGAGATCGGTCTGGCCGGGTTCTCCACTGCGATGCGCGGCCTGATCGGACCGGTCGCCGCCGCCCTGATGCGCGAGCACCCGGGACTGCGGCTCCGGCTCAGCGAGCTCGAGCCGTGGGACGCCGTCGACCAGGTCGCCACCGGGCAGGCCGACGTCGCGCTGGTGCACCGCTGGGGGGACGTGGTGCTGGAGATACCCGGGCACCTGGACCGTCGTACCGTCCACCACGACGAGGCCGAGGTGATCCTGCACCAGGACCACCCGCTGGCCGACAGGCGCAGGCTCACGCCGACCGACCTCGCCGAGGAGCGCTGGATCGCCACCCCCGAGGGCACTATCTGCCGCCAGTGGTTGCACCGGATGTACGCCGGCACCGGGGCGCTGCCGCGGATCGAGCACGTCGCGATGGAGTTCGCCTCGCACCTGGAGCTGGTCTCCGCCGGACTCGGGATCGCCCTGATCCCGCGCCTCGGCCGCGCCCCGCTCCCGGTGAACACCCGAGCGATCCGGGTCACCGACCCGGTCCCCACCCGCGAGACCCTCGCGATCTGGCGCCGCACCCAGGACCGCTCCCCCGCCGTGCGGGCGATCGTCGCCGCGCTCGCCGACGCGGGATCGCTCTGACTACACCGTCTGCAGCACGTACCCGCGCTTGATCACCGTCCGCACCAGCGGGTGCGGGGAGAGCGACTCGCGCAGCCGCGCCACCGCCACCTCGGCGGTGTGCGGGTCCGAGGATTCTCCCGGCAGCACCTCGAGGAGCCGGTCGCGGCTGACCACCTCACCCGGGTGCAGCGCCAGCCGGCGCAGGATCGCCAACCCGTTGGGCGAGAGCGCCAGCACCTCGTGGTCGAGCGTCGCCGCGGCCGCCCGCACGTGCAGCACCCCGGCGGGGGTCGGCACGCTGTGCGCCTCGTCACCGAGGGTCAGGATCACCAGCCGGACCAGCGCACCCATCCGGGACCGGTCCGGGTGCACCGGCAGCAACCCGGCGTTGACCAGCGGCTCCGCGGTCACCGGGCCGACGGCCGCGAGCAGCAACCTCTGGGACCGCACCAGGTCACCGACGATCTCGGTGATGCCCTGCTCGGCGAGCTCGGCCAGCCAGGCGATCGCGGCGGGGGCCGAGGTGAACATCACCGCGTCGAACCCGCCGGCCGCGACCGCGAGCGCGGTGTCGGTGACCGCCGCCGGATCGGCCGGCGGTCCCCAGCGGTAGACCTCCAGCGGCACGATCTCGGCACCGCCGCCGACCAGCATCGCCTCCAGGTGCGGGTCGCCGGCACCGTGGTGCTGGACCGCGATCCGCTGCCCCTGGACCCCCTCGGCGAGCAGGAACTCGACGATCTCCGCGGACGTCTCGGACTCAGCCACCCAGTCCGCCTTCAGACCGACGGCCTGCAGCGCACCCCGGGCCTTCGGGCCGCGCGCGACCAGCCGGGTGCTCTCCAGGTTTGCCAGCAGTGCCTCGTAGAGCCCGGCCGTCTCGCAGGCGTCCATCAGCCCGCGGAAGCCGATCCCGGTCGTCACGACGAAGGTGTCGGCCGGGTCGGCGATGATCTCGCGAGCCCGGCGCAGCAAGGTCTCCTCGTCGATGCTCGGCACCACGCCGAGGGCCGGCGCGACCGTGACGTCGGCGCCGCGCCTGGTCAGGGCGGCCGCCAGCTCGTCGGAACGGCGCTGGGCCGTCACGAGGATGCGGGTTCCGGCGAGGACCGGGGTGAGTTCGGTCAAGGTTCTTCCTGTCCTAGGCGACCAGGGACGGGGCGAGCGGGACGGGATGGACGTAGACCACGCCGCCGGCGATCCAGGTGCGGTACACCGGGATCCGCTCGGACGGGTCGGTGAGGCACTCACCGGTGGCGAGGTCGAACACGTGCTTGTACATCGGCGAGGCTACGGTGTCGCGCTGCTCGGAGCCCGACCCGACCGACCCGACGATGCCCCGGGCGATCACGTTGGCGTCCGCGAACGGATCACGGTGCCCGACCGCGTAGACGAAGTCGGAGCCGTCGGCGCCGGTCACCCGGAACAGCGCGACCTGCTGGTCGTGCACCAGGACCGCGACGCCGCGCTCCGAGATCAGCTGGCCCTTGGTGCAGACCGACACCCACGCACTCATGAACGCACCTCCAGCGTCGCGCCGGCGATCAGGGTCCCGCGTTCGTCCGCGGTCGCCGGGCGCCGTTGCCCGCGCTCGGTCACGTAGGTCAGATCCGGATCCCCCGCCTCCGGCGCGTTGAGGAACGAGACGAACTGGGAGAGCTTCTCCGGGTCGGCCAGCGTCGCAGCCCACTCGTCGGCGTAGCTGTCGACGTGCGCCGCCATCGCCGCGTCCAGGTCCGCGCAGATCCCGAGCGAGTCCTCCATCACGACCTCCCGGATCGCCTCGATCCCGCCCTCGTGCGCCTCGACCCAAGGAGCCGTCCGCTGCAGCCGGTCGGCGGTGCGGACGTAGTACATCAGGAACCGGTCGATCGTCCGGACCAGCTCCTCGGTGTCCAGGTCCTCGGCGAACAGCTGCGCGTGCCGCGGGGTGAACCCGCCGTTGCCGCCGACGTACAGGTTCCAGCCGTTGTCGGTGGCGATCACGCCGACGTCCTTCCCGCGCGCCTCGGCGCACTCGCGAGCACATCCGGAGACGCCGAGCTTGAGCTTGTGCGGCGACCGGAGCCCGCGGTAGCGCAGCTCCAGGTCGACGGCGAGCCCCACCGAGTCCTGGACGCCGTACCGGCACCAGGTGGAGCCGACGCAGGACTTCACGGTGCGCAGCGACTTGCCGTACGCGTGCCCGGACTCGAACCCGGCCTCGACCAGCCGCTTCCAGATCGCCGGCAGCTGCTCCAGGCGGGCACCGAAGAGGTCGATCCGCTGGCCGCCGGTGATCTTGGTGTAGAGGCCGTAGTCGGCGGCGACCTGCCCGATCGCGATCAGCCCCTCGGGGGTGATCTCGCCGGCCGGCACCCGCGGGACGACGGAGTAGGTGCCGTCCTTCTGCAGGTTCGCCATCACGTGGTCGTTGGTGTCCTGGAGCCGGGCCAGGTCCTTGTCCAGCACGTGACCGGTGCCCAGCGAGGAGAGGATCGACGCGACCACCGGGCGGCAGATGTCGCACCCGCGTCCGGTCCCGTGCTGGCCGATGATCTCGCTGAAGCTGCGCAGCCCCGTCACCGAGATGATGTCGAAGAGCTGGGCCCGGCTGAACGCGAAGTGCTCGCAGAGCGCGTTGCTGACCTCGATGCCGGACTTCTCGAGCTCGGTGGTCATCAGGCGCTTGACCAGGGGCAGGCAGGACCCGCAGCTGGTGCCGGCCTTGGTGCACGCCTTCACCGCGCCCAGGTCGGTGCAGCCGCCCTCGCAGACCGACGCCCGGATGGTCCCGGCGGTGACGTTGTTGCACGAGCAGACGTTCGCGGCGTCGGGCAGGTCGCCGGTGACCGGCGCACCGGAGCCCTCCGGCAGCAACCAGGCGTTCGGGTCCGAGCCGAGCTCGGCGCCGAGCATCGGCCGCAGCGAGGCGTAGGCACTGGCGTCGCCGACCAGGACGCCACCGAGCAGGGTCTTGGCGTCGTCGGACATCACCAGCTTCTTGTAGACGCCGGCGACCGGGTCCGCGTAGGTGACCTCCAGGCTCCCCGGGGCCTCCGCGAACGCGTCGCCGAAGGAGGCGACGTCGACCCCGAGCAGCTTGAGCTTGGTGCTGGTGTCGGCGCCGGGGAAGGTCGCCTCGCCACCGAGCAGCCGGTCGACGACGACCTCGGCCATCGTGTAGCCGGGCCCGACCAGGCCCCAGGTGCGGCCCTGGATGCAGGCGACCTCGCCGATCGCGTAGATCTGTCCCCCGGACGTCGAGCCCCCGGACGTCGAGCCTGTCGAGACGACGCACCCGTCGTCCACCACCACCCCGCCGCGCTCGCCGATCACCAGGTCGGCCGCCCGGGCCAGCTCGTCGCGCGGACGGACCCCGGTGGCGAAGACGACGACCTCCGCGTCGACCTTGGTGCCGTCGCCGAACTCCATCGCCGAGACCCGGCCGTCGGCGCCCGGGTGCAGCGCGGCGCTGGCGGTCGAGGTGAGCACCTCGACGCCCATCCCCTCGACGATCCGCCGCAGTGCGGCGCCGCCGCCCTCGTCGACCTGCAGCGGCATCAGCCGGTCCGCGAACTCCACGACGGTCGTGGCCACGCCGAGCCCGTGCAGGGCACCGGCCGCCTCGAGGCCGAGCAGACCGCCGCCGACCACGACGCCGCGGACGCCGTCGCCCAGCCCGTGGACCCAGCCCTCGAGCTGCTGGACGTCCTCGATCGTGCGGTAGACGAAGGACCCGGGCAGGTCGGCCCCGGTCACCGGCGGCACGAACGCCGACGATCCCGTCGCCAGCACCAGGGCGTCGTACGGCTGCTCGCCCTCGGTGACCCGGACCGTGCGCGAGACAGGGTCGATCGCGGTCACGGCGCTGCCCAGGTGCACGGTGACCAGGGGGTCCGCGCCGAGGTCCTGGTCGCCCAGGACCAGGTCGGTCGGCGACTGCCCGGCGAAGTACGACGTCAGCGCCACCCGGTCGTACGGCGGGTGCGCCTCCTCGCAGTACAGGTCGACCGACCAGACGCCGTCCGCGTCCCGGTCGCGCAACGCCTCGACGAGACGGTGCGCCACCATCCCGCCGCCGACGACGACGAGCCGCTTCGGCGCGTCCGAACCGTCGGACGAACCAGCCAGTGAGGGGTGAGTACTGGTCATGTCAGGCACCTTAGGTAGTGGATTCAACGGTCGTGTTTCGCTGTGTTACGGGCGTGCTACGGCTCGGCGGGCCCGCGTCGGGATCGGCGCCGGGATCGACTCCCGGGTCGCTGGCGTTCAGCCAGTCCACGAGGCCGCACACGACGTCCCGGCAGCCTCCGCACCCGGTGCTGGCCCGGGTCGTCGCGGCGACCGCGTCGGCACTGCGGGCGCCCTGCTCCCAGGCGGTGACGATCTCCTTCTTGGTGACGCTGCTGCACCGGCAGACCGTGGTGGAGCCGGGCATCCGGACCGGCGAGGTGGACTCCTCGGTCCGGGCCTCCGGGACCAGCATCGTCAGCGGGTCCAGCGGCAGCGGGGTCCGGCGGTCGTAGGCGACGCTCAGCGCTGCCGAGATCTCCGGGGCGCCGAGGCAGGTCACGCCGACCAGGGCGTCCTCCCGGATGACGAGGTCGACGTGCCGGCGGCCGCCGCTGTCGGTGAGCGTGACCAGCCGGTCGTCGTCGCGGGCCGCGGAGGGCCGGACGCCCATCGTGACCAGGTCCACGCCGGCCGCCTTGAGCCGCACCGGCTCCGCGCTCGCGGTCGGCAGGTCGACGTCGGCCCCGACTCCGCGGACGAGCAGCTCGACGAGCCGTTCCGCCTGCGCCCACCCGGGCGCCAGCAGCCCGGTCATCCCGGCAGGAGCCTGCGCGCAGTCCCCGATCGCGTGCACCTGCGGGTCGGCCGTGGTGAGGTCGGCGTCGACCACGATGCCGCGTTCGACGGCCAGTCCCGCGGCCGCCGCCAGCCCGGCCTCGGCGCGCACGCCGCACGAGACCAGCATCAGGTCCGCGGCCAGCAGCCTGCCGTCGGCGAGCCGGACCGCGACGATCTCGTCGTACGCGCTGATCACCTCGCTGATGCTGCTCCGGGTGATCACGTCGATGCCGAGGTCGCGCAACCGCCCGGCCAGCATCCGGGCCGGCGGGCCGTCGAGCTGGGTCGCCATCAGGTGCTCGTCCAGGTCGATCACGGTCACCGGCACCCCGCGCCGGCGCAGGCCGCAGGCGGCTTCGAGGCCGAGGACCCCGCCGCCGAGCACGACGGCGTGCTTGGCGTTCATCGCCCGGGCGGCGATGTTGCGGCAGTCGTCCAGGGTGCGCAGCACGTGCACGTGCCGAGGTCCGCTCTCCAGGCCCTCGATCGGCGGCACGAAGGCCGTCGCGCCGGTGGCCAGCACCAGCCGGTCGAAGGAGGACGCCGAGCCGTCGTCGAGCAGCACCCGGCGCTCGGCGAGGTCGAGCCCCACGGCGGCGCATCCGCGTCGGAACGTCACCCGCTCGGAGTCCGGCAGCGGCAGGCTGAGCGCCTTGAGGTCGGCGCGGCCGGCGACGACCTCGGAGAGCAGGATCCGGTTGTACGGCTCGTAGCTCTCCGCACCGATCAGCTCGACGGCGTAGCGGCCGGTCCGGTCCGCGCGGACCAGCTCGTCCACGAACCGGTGACCGACCATGCCGGCACCGACCACGACGATCTTCTGCGGGCTCATGCGAGCACCTCCTCCAGAATCTCGGACGGCTGCGCGGCGCGGGCGATCTCGACCGCGCAGACCTTGAACTCGGGCATCCCGGAGACCGGGTCGGTCGCGTCGTTGGTGACCGCGTTCGCCATCCCGGCGCCGGACCAGTGGAACGGCATGAAGACGGTGTCCGGACGGATCGCGGTGGTGATCCGGGCCCGCGCCACCGCGGCGCCCCGGGCCGAGGTGACCCGGACGTCGTCGCCGTCGTCGATCCCGTAGCGCGCCGCCAGGTTCGGGTGCAGCTCGACGAACGGCCCCGGTGCGGACCGGTCGAGCGCGGCGACCCGGCGGGTCTGGGCCCCCGACTGGTACTGCGCCAGCACCCGTCCGGTGACCAGGTACAGCGGGGCGTCCGGTCGCAGGTCGTCCGCGGGACCGCCCGGGCTGACCGGAACCATCCGGGCCCGTCCGTCGGCGTGGCCGAACCGGTCGCGGAAGAGCCGCGGCGTCCCTCCGGAGCCGGCCGGCACCGGCCAGTGCAGGGGCCCGGTCTCGGCGTCGAGTCGCGCGTGCGACAGCCCCGAGTAGTCGGCCACCCCGCCGGCACTGGCCCGGGCCAGCTCGTCGAAGACCAGCGCCGGCTCGGTGTCGAAGTGCACCTCGGAGCCGAGCAGCCCGGCCAGGTCGGCCAGGATCTCGAGCTCGCTGCGGGCCTTGCCCGGCGGGTCGATCGCCTTCCGCCGGCGCAGGATCCGGCCCTCCAGCGAGGTCATCGTGCCCTCCTCCTCGGCCCACTGGGTGACCGGCAGCACGACGTCGGCGAGCAGCGCGGTCTCGCTGGGCACGAAGTCGCAGACCACGAGCAGGTCCAGGGACTCCACCCGACGGCGGACCGCGGTGGCGTCGGGAGCGCTGACCAGGAGGTTGGCGCCGTGCACGAAGAGCGCCCGCACCTCGCCCCCGAGCTTGTCGAGCAGCTGGACCGCCGGCACGCCCTTGCCGGGGATGGTCGCCTCCTCGACACCCCAGACGCGCGCGACGTGCGCCCGCGCGGCCGGGTCCTCGATCGAGCGGTAGCCCGGCAGCTGATCGGCCTTCTGGCCGTGCTCGCGTCCGCCCTGGCCGTTGCCCTGACCGGTCAGGCAGCCGTAGCCGCTGGCCCGACTGCCCGGAAGGCCGAGCGCGAGCGCCAGGTTGATCGCCGCGGTCACCGTGTCGGTGCCGTCGGTGTGCTGCTCGGCGCCGCGACCGGTGAGCACCATCGCGCCCCCGCCGCCCCGCGTCGGCGACGCGGCGGCCAGCACCTGCACGGTACGCCGGAGCACCTCTTCCGGTACGCCGGTGATTGACGCCACCCGGGTCGGCCACCAGAGCGCGACCGAGCGCCGTACGTCGTCCCAGCCGGTGACCCGGGCGGCCAGGTACTCCTCGTCGGCCAGCCCCTCGGCGACCACCAGGTGCAGCAGTCCCAGCAGCAGCGCCTGGTCGGTCCCGGGCAGCGGCTGCAGGTGGATCCCGGCACCGTCCTCCGCCAGTGCCGCCGTCGCCGAACGGCGCGGGTCGACGACCAGCAGTCCCCCGCGCTCGCGGACGCCGGCCAGGTGCTGGACCAGCGGCGGCATCGTGTCGGCGACGTTGCTGCCGAGCAGCAGCACCGCCTCGGCCTCGCTGAGATCGGCGAGCGGGAACGGCAGGCCGCGGTCGATCCCGAAGGCGCGGTTGCCGGCGGCCGCGGCCGAGGACATGCAGAACCGGCCGTTGTAGTCGATGTGCCTGCTGCGCAGCACCGTGCGGGTGAACTTGCCCAGCTGGTAGGCCTTCTCGTTGGTCAGCCCGCCGCCGCCGAAGACGCCGATCGCGTCCCGCCCGTGCTCCGCCTGCAGCGTCCGGACCCGGTCGGCAACGAAGGCGACCGCCTGCGCCCAGGAGACCGGCTCCAGCTCCCCGGAGGTGCCGCGCAGCAACGGCGTGGTGATCCGGTCGGTCAGGGTGAGCACCTCGGCGCTGGTCCAGCCCTTCTGGCAGAGACCGCCCTTGTTGGTCGGGAAGGAGCGTGCGGCGACGCCGACTCCCTCCTCCGAGGGAGTCAGCGTCATCGCGCACTGCAGCGCGCAGTACGGACAGTGCGTGTCGGTCCCGGCTGGCGTCATACCCGCGCCTTCGCCATCGCGGAGCCCGGACGCAGGTAGTAGGCCCAGGTCACCGCGAGGCAGATCACGTAGAAGACCGTGAAGACGACGAACGCGCTCTTGGTCGCCTGCACCGGGTCGGCCACCCACGGCGAGCTGAAGGTGATCGGGATCAGGAACCCGCCGATCGCCCCCACCGCGCCGACGATGCCGAGCACCGCGGAGGCCTCCTTGGTGGACTTCGCCTCGGCGTCGGCGCGCGGCTGGCTGCCCTCGGGGCCGGCGGAGGCGGCGTAGGTCTTCCAGATCGCCGGGATCATCCGGTACGCCGACCCGTTGCCGATCCCGGTGGCCGCGAAGACGAAGAGGAAGGCCAGCAGGAAGAACGGGAAGATGTCGGAGTTGTGGTTCACCGCGGCGACGACCTCCGGGGAGAACCCGGGGAAGCTGGCCGGGTCCTTGGTCCAGGCGGCGAGCTTCTCCGGCGACGGCACCGGGACCGTGTCCAGGCGGGTCAGCGTGAAGTACACCGTCAGGGTGCCGAGGATCATCGCGACGAAGGCACCGAGGGTGACTCGGGCACCGCCGTACTTGTCGGCCAGCCAGCCGCCGAACGGCCGGGCGATGGAGCCGACCAGCGCACCCAGGAAGGCGTAGTAGACGAAGTTGATGCCGATCGAGGCCGACGGGATCGGCGAGCGGAAGAAGTTGATCTTGATCAGCAGCGGCATCGCGGCCGAGTAGCCGATGAACGAGCCGAAGGTGCCGATGTAGAGGAACGCCATCACCCAGGTGTGCCGGTAGCGGACCACGGCGAGCTGCTCCCGGGGACGGGAGTAGGCGGCCCGCAGGTTGTTCATGAAGGCGTAGGCGCAGACGGCGGCCAGCACCGCGAGCACGGCGTACAGGTAACCGGCCCGCTCCAGGACGATGCCGCTCTGGCTGGCCTTGACCAGGCCGAAGGCGCCGGCCCCGCCGACGATGATCGGCAGGAAGAACTGGATCACCGCGACACCGGCGTTGCCACCGGCGGCGTTCAGCCCGAGCGCCGCGCCCTTCTTGTCGGCGGGGAAGAAGAAGTTGATGCTCGCCATCGAGGAGGCGAAGTTGCCGCCGCCGAAGCCCGCGGTCGCGGCGATCACCACGAAGACCCAGAACGGGGTGTCCGGGCGCTGCACGAAGAACGCGAAGAGCAGCGTCGGGATCACCAGCAGCAGCGCGCTGATCACGGTCCAGTTCCGGCCGCCGAACTTCGGCACCGCGAAGGTGTACGGCAGCCGGAGCAGCGAGCCGACCAGGTTGGGCACGGCCACCAACCAGAAGAGCTGCTGCGGGGTGAACCCGAAGCCGGCCTTGGTGAGCAGCGCCGCGCTGACGCTCCAGAGCAGCCAGACCGAGAAGCCGAGGTGCTCGGCGAGGATCGAGAAGATCAGGTTGCGGCGGGCGACCGGCTTGCCGACCGATTCCCAGAACTCCGGGTCCTCGGGCTCCCAGTGGTCGATCCAGCCGTTGCGCGGCGGTGGTGCGAACGTGCTGGTGCCGACGGACTGCTGCGTGGGGGTCTCGGTGGCGGACATCCGCACTCCTTCACGGTCACGGACCCGTGGATGGATCCTGACCAGAAGGTGTCAGCGTGATGTTTCGCGGCGATCACGTCAGCGATGTCCCGCAGGTAAACCGTTTCTCGCAAGGGCCTGCCGAGCGGCGTGAATTGCGCGATCTGGATCACAGTGCCGCGATGACGGCGTGAGACCCGCGTAACAACCGCCCCGTCAGAACAGGGCGGACGTCAGGTCCCGCCGAGCCTTCTGCACCCGCGGGTCGTCGTTGCCGACGGCGCCGAAGAGCCCGATCAGGTGGGTCCGGGCGGCGTCGCGATCGGCGTCGGAGGTACGGCCGACCAGGTTGACCAGGCGCACGAAGGCGTCCTCGACGTGCCCGCCGAGCAGGTCCAGGTCGGCCACCATCGTCTGCGCCGCGACGTCGTCCGGGGCAGCCGCGGCAGCGGCACGCGCCTCGTTCAGGTCGACACCCTCGGTGCGCTGGAGCAGTAGCGCCATTGCCAGCCCGGCGGCGGCCTCGGCGTCTCCCCGGTTGGCGTCCACCAGCTTCTGGTACTCCGCGACCGCGCCGGCGATGTCGCCGCGCTCGAGCGCGTCCTGGGCCGGCAGGTAGCGCGGGTCGACGATCTCCTCGCCGGTCTCGGCGTCGACCTCGGCGGCCCGGGGCTGGTGCCGCCCGGCGAAGCCGCTGGTGGTGAGCTGCTGGAGCACCTGGGTGATCGCGGACCGCAGCTCCTCGATCGGGGCCGCGTTCTGGAGCAGCGGCATCGGCCGTCCCTGCGCGACCAGCACCACGAGCGGTACCGACGGGATCTGCATCGCCTTCGCGATCTGCGGGTTGGCGTCGATGTCGACCCGGCCCAGCAGGAACCGGCCCTCGAACTCGTTGGAGAGCAGCTGGAGGTCGTCGGCGAGCTGCATGCTCTCCGGGGACCGGGAGCTCGAGAAGAAGGCGAGCAGGACCGCCGCGGACATCGAGCTCTCCAGGACGGTCTGGAAGTTCGCCTCGTCGACGACGACGGTGTAGGCACCGCTGACCCCGGGGGCACCGGTGGCACCGCCGGCGGGCGGCGCCTGGAGCCCGGCGAGGTCGACGGCACCGGGACGGGAGAAGGGCTGCTGCGTCATGGCTCCATTGTGTCCGATGCCGGTTGCGGATCTCACTCAGGTCGGCGCGGGCGGTGCCGATCGGACCTTCGTGACCAGTGCGGGGGCAGGCACGAGGGAACCGACGTGGGGAGGTCGGGCGCTCCGCCTTGCCGTCGGGACGACGCTCTTCGTCCTCGCCGGCTACCTCGGCCGGGCGACCGTGATCGGCGGCCAGGGGATCAGCCTGATCTGGCCGGCTATCGGCATCGCGGGACTGTGGATCGCCAGCGGCAACCGGCGGACCTGGCCCGCGGACCTGCTGGCCCTGTCGATCTCGATCGTGGTCGTCACGACGACGACCGGCGCCACGCTGCCCCGGGCCGGGATCTTCCTCGCCACCAACCTGACCCAGGTCCTGGTCTTCGTGGCGCTCACCCGGCTCTGGACCCCGCACCTCTGGGGCCTCGGCGGCACCGAGCAGCTGCACCGGCTGGTGGACCTGGGCCGGCTCACCCTGGCCGCCGGCCTCTCCGGCGTGGCCGGGCTGACCACGGCGTTCGTCGGCTCCGCGGCCCTGCTCGGGGTCACCCTCGACCCCCTCACCCTGGCGGTCTGGTGGGGGCGCAACACGGTGGCGCTGATCGTGATCACGGTCCTCAGCATCCTGGCCGGACGGCCGCTGGCCCGGGCAGGCGGCCCGGCGGCCGCGGCGCGGTCCGTGCGGGAGGCCCTCCGTCCGTCCTCCCGGCGACGCCTGCTGGAGGCGGTCGCGCTGCTCGCGCTGACGGTGGTGCTCTCGTTCCTGATCTTCAGCGACCCCACCGGGCGGCCGCTGTCGTTCCTGCTCCTGGTGATGTCGGTCTGGGCCGGGCTGCGCTTCGGACCGGTCGTGGTGACCGTCCACGGCGTCGTGATGGGCATCTGCGGGATCGCGTTCACCCTCGCCGGTGACGGGCCGTTCGCCGCCGTGGGCTCGATCCACTACCGAGCCCTGGTGGCGCAGGCCTTCGTCGCGATGACGGTCCTGACCGGCCTCGCCCTCGCCTTCAGCCGGGCCGAGCGGGATGCCGCCAACGTCGAGCTGGCTGCTGCCCGACGGGCCGCCGACGAACGGGCCCAGCTCCTCGACGCCGTGCTCGAGTCGATGCAGGAGGGGGTGGTCGTCGTCGAGGACGGCGGTCGCCTACTCCTGCACAACTCCGCCAGCCGGGAGCTGGCCGGCCTGCTCGACGAGGTCCCGGACCACGTCCGCGGCGCCTCCGAGTACGGCCTCTTCCACAGCAACGGCCTCCCGCTGAAGGACGAGGAGATGGCCAACGCGCGAGCGCTCGCCGGGGAGACCGTCGCACCGTTCGACGTCCACGTCCGGGCCGCCTCGATCCCGGAGGGACGGGTGCTGGAGATCAGCGGTCAGCCGCTGCTCTCCGACGACCCGGCGGTCCCGCGCCGCGCGATGGTCAACCTCCGCGACGTCACCCTGGAGCGCCAGCACCGCGACACCCTGGCCTCGTTCGCCGGGGTGGTCGCCCACGACCTCTTCAACCCGCTCTCGGTGCTGGGCGGCTGGACCGAGGCGCTGGCCGACGAGTTCTCCCGGGGCCCGGTCTCCCCCGTCGTCGGCGAGGTGATGGTGACTCGGATCGATCGCGCGGCCACCCACATGCGGGACTTCATCGCCGACCTGATGTCCTACACGATCGCCCGCGACCAGTCGCTCCGCTACGGCCCCGTCGACGTCACCGCGACCGTCCGCGCCCTCGCCGCGATGCGTTCCGACGGCCCGTCCGCACCGCTGATCGCGGTCGCCGACGGGCTCCGGGTCTGGGCCGACGCCGGCCTGGTGCGGCAGCTGCTGGACAACCTGATCGGCAACGCCCTCAAGTACGTCGGCCCCGGCGTCCGCCCGGTCGTCGAGGTGTCCGGCGAGGTGATCGGCGACTGGCTGGAGCTCCGCGTGGTGGACAACGGGATCGGCATCCCGGAGCACCAGCGCGAGGAGGTCTTCGAGACCTTCCACCGTGCGCACGGGGACGGCTTCCACGGGACCGGCCTCGGCCTGGCGATCTGCCGGCGGATCGTGGACCGGCACGGCGGCACGATCCACGTCGTGGGCGCCCCGCGCGGGACCGGCAGCACCTTCGTGTTCCGGCTCCCCCGGCTGGCCGTGCTCGCCGGCGCACCGGCCGTGCCCAGTCAGGAGCAGAAGGTCTAGAAGCGGGCCGGCTCCCGGTACTCGCCCCACTCCACCCGGAGCGCGTCGCAGATCTCGCTGAGCGTCGCCTCGGCGCGGCAGGCGTCGAGCATCGCCGGGATCATGTTGCCGCCCTCGCGGGCCACCACCAGCATCCGCTCGAGGGCCGCGCCGATCACCGCCGCGTCCCGGTCGGCTTTGCGGGCCCGGAGCTCGCGGACCTGCTCGATCTCGACCTCGTGCGAGACCCGGAGGATCTCCAGGTCGTGGGTGACCGAGTCCAGGTGCACGTTGACCCCGACGACCTTCTTGTCACCCTTCTCCAGCGCCTTCTGGTAGACGAAGGCCGCCTCCGCGATCTCGGACATGAACCAGCCGTCCTCGATCCCGCGGAGCAGGCCCTGGGTGATCGGCTTCTCGCCGTTCGCGGTAGCTGCGGCGAGGCCGGCGTGGTCGGTCGCCTTCAGCGAGGAGCCGCCGAGGGACAGGATCTTCTCGAAGATCGCGTTCGCCTCGGCCTCGATCTGGTCGGTCAGCGCCTCGACGTACCAGGAGCCGCCGAGCGGGTCGGCGACGTTGATGACGCCGGTCTCCTCCATGATCACCTGCTGGGTGCGCAGCGCGATCTCGGCCGCCTGCTCGCTCGGCAGGGCAAGGGTCTCGTCGAGGGCGTTGGTGTGCAGCGAGTTGGTGCCGCCGAGGACGCCGGCGAGGGCCTCGACCGCGGTCCGGACGACGTTGTTGTACGGCTGCTGGGCGGTCAGCGAGACGCCCGCGGTCTGGGTGTGGAACCGCATCCACTGCGCCTTCTCGGTCTTCGCGCCGTAGACGTCGCGCATCCAGGTCGCCCAGATCCGGCGGGCGGCGCGGAACTTCGCGATCTCCTCGAAGAAGTCCAGGTGGCTGTCGAAGAAGAAGCTCAGGCCGGGGCCGAAGACGTCGACGTCCAGGCCGCGCTCCAGGCCGAGCTCGACGTACCCGAACCCGTCGGCCAGGGTGAAGGCGAGCTCCTGCGCGGCCGTCGAGCCGGCCTCGCGGATGTGGTAGCCGGAGACCGAGAGCGGCTTGTACGCCGGGATGTTCTCCGCGCAGTACTCCATCAGGTCGCCGATCAGGCGCAGGTGCGGCTCGGGCCCGAAGATCCACTCCTTCTGGGCGATGTACTCCTTGAAGATGTCGGTCTGCAGGGTGCCGTTGAGCTCACCGGTCTCGACCCCGGCCCGCTCGGCCGCGACCAGCATCATGCAGAAGATCGGTACGGCGGGCCCGCTGATCGTCATCGACGTGGTGGTGGCGCCGAGGTCGATGCCGTCGAAGAGCACCTCCATGTCGGCGGCCGAGTCGATCGCCACCCCGCAGTGGCCGACCTCGCCGAGCGAGCGCGGGTCGTCGGAGTCGCGGCCCATCAGGGTCGGCATGTCGAACGCGACCGAGAGGCCGCCGCCGCCGCGGCCGAGGATCATCTTGTAGCGCTCGTTGGTCTGCTGGGCGTTGCCGAAGCCGGCGAACTGCCGGATCGTCCAGGTCCGGGCGCGCTGCCCGGCCGCGTAGAGGCCGCGGGTGAACGGGAACTCGCCAGGCCACTCGGAGTCCTCGGTCCCGTACGCCGGCTCGACCTCCATCCCGGAGAGAGTCGTGAAGTCGGCATCGCGGAGGCGCGAAGCGGCGTACCGTTCTTGCCACCGGGAGCGGGCGGAGTTCTCTCCAGAGTGTTCCATAGCAAGATAGTAGGACACCCAACTAAATTTGGGAAGCCCCGGGAGAACCGCCCTAGAAGTCGCCCGCCGCCTCCCGGACCGGGCGGAGCAGCTCGGAGACCTGGCGCAGGTCCGGCTCCTCCAGCGCCGCCACCCCGAAGCCGGCGGCCAGCAGGTCCGCCGTGGCGACCTCGACCAGCTCGCGGCCGGCGGGGGTGATCTCCGCCAGCACCGCGCGCCGGTCCACCGGGTGCGGGCGCCGGCGGACCAGGCCCGCGGACTCCAGCCGGTCCACGATCGGGGTGACCGAGGTCGGGTGCACCTGGAGCCGCTCCCCCATCTTCCCGAGCGGCAACGAGCCGGCCGAGGTGAACGAGAGCAGCACCAGCGCCTCGTAGCGGGCGAAGGTCAGGTCGTGCGGCCGCAGCAGCGCGTCGAGCCGGGAGAGCACCAGCTGGTGCACCCGCATCAGCGAGGTGACCGCGTGCATCTCCGGCACGCCCGTCCAGCGCAGCCCCCACTGCCGGGCCGCCTCGTCGATCGGATCGAAGTCGAGCACGTCAGTTCACCTTGGGCCCGCGCAGGCCGGAGCGCTGCACCACGCGCTGGATGGCCAGGTCGCGCTGGTCGGGGGCACCCACGAACCGGATCTCCCGCAGGCCCTGGTCCTGGGCCGCGGACTCGAAGGTGAAGTGGCCGTAGCCCAGCACCCGGCCGGTCATCGGCTTCACCACGGTGATGTCCAGGATCCTGCCCAGCGGCATCGTGGCCAGCGAGCGGGAGAGCACCCCGTTGACCCGGAAGACCCGCATGTTGGTGATCACGAACCGGTCCAGGTTCGCCGCCAGCGCCCGCCACGCGGCCCAGACCAGCAGGCCGAACCCGAGCAGCATCGGCAACCAGGCGAGCTGGACCGACGCGACCGCCGAGACCACCAGGAAGGCCACGCCGGCGCAGGCGATCAGCGCCGGGACGACGTACACGATCCGGTGCTTGCGGACCTCGTCGACGATCACCTCCCCCTCGTCGCGGAGCAGGTGCCGACCGATGTCGGGGTCGGTGAGGAACCGCGGCAGCACGGCCATGACGGCGCCCCTCAGGACAGGATCGCGTCGAGGAAGTCGATGGTGGCCGAGAAGAGCCGGGTCAGGCCGTCCCACAGGGAGGCCGCACCGTCCTTCGCCACCTCGGCCAGCCCGCTCGGGTCGGTGAACATGTAGTAGCCGATGAACACCACCAGGAGAAGGGGTACCACCTTCTTCAGCGCCATCGCTCTGCTCCCGTTCCGGTCCGTGTCCGACGACCTTCGTGCGCCCGAGTGCGCACAAGTCCCCTCATTTGTACCAATCGGGAACCCGACTATCGGGGAGGCGCGCTCAGCCGCGCGTCACGACTGCGCTTTGATCGCCTCGAAGATCGCCTTCATCTCGGGACCGATCCGGGCGATCTCGACGTACGGGACCCCGTGCGCGGTGCCGTCGATGTAGGCGAAGTCCATCCCGCCGGCCATCATGCTGCCGGCCTGGTGCACCGGGTGCCCGAGCTCCGCCGCAGCCGCCAGCGCCGCCTCCATGTCCTCGACGTCGAAGCAGAGGTGGTGCAGTCCCGGGCCCTTCTCCGCCAGGAACTCGGAGTAGATGGAGGTGCCGCTGACCGGCTGGATCACCTCCAGCTGGAGGTCGCCGACGTAGACGATCGAGACGTGGATGACGAAGTCGGCCGGCTCGCCGCGCAGGGTGCAGTCCTCCGGCGCGAAGCGGATGTCGTTCATCCGGGTCCAGGTGCCGGCGCCGAAGGCGGTGGAGAGGAACGCCTCGGTGGCGGCGATGTCGTCGGTCACCCAGGCGATCTGGGTGACCGGTCCGGTGGCGATGGTCGCGGTCATCTCAGCCCTCCAGCCAGGCGGTGGTCTCGGCGCGCAGACGGTCGCGGACCGAGGCGTCCCGCGCGTCCGCCGACGGCTCGGCGAGCGCGCTCTTGGCGTAGTAGCCGCCGGGGACCAGGTCCGCGGTGGTCAAGGTGTGCACGGTCGTCTCGGCGCCCTGCTCCGGCGTGAGCAGCAGCAGCTTCTCCACCGGCCGCGCGAAGGACCGCAGCTTCGCCAGCACCGGCGTGTTCGCCAGGCCGCCGTCGGCGATCTTGGTCAGCACCTTGCCGGGGTGCACCGAGACCGCCCGCAGGCCGCGGTCGGCGTACTCGCCGCTGAGTCGGGCGGCATCGTGCATCAGCGCGAGCTTGGTGGTCCCGTACGCCTTCCAGGAGCTGTACGGCGCGACGCCGTCGAAGAGGAACTCGTTGCGTCCGCGGGTGTGCAGGTAGGAGACGACGTGCACGATCCGGGCGTCACCGGTCACCGCGCCGGCGCTGAGCACCGCGGGGAGCAGCGCCTCGGTGAGCTGCATCGTGCCGAGGTAGTTGGTCCGCCAGTGGATCTCGTGGCCGTCGAGCAGCTTCGGCTCCTTCCACGTCGCCCGCAGGTCGAGGTGGATGCCGGCGTTGTTGACCAGCGCGTCCAGCGGCCCCGACCCGACCCAGTCTGCGAACGCGGCCACCGACGCGCGGTCGGCCAGGTCGAGCGGGTGCCAGGCGAAGCCGTCCACCGGCGTCGACCGGGTGCTGACCAGGACCTCGTGGCCCAGGTCGCGCAGCGCCCGTGCGGTGGCGAGCCCGATCGAGTCGGGACCGGCACCGGTGACCACGACTCTCATCGGGACTCCTTCACTCCGCGTAGGTGGCGAGCAGCTCGTCCGCAGCAGCGTAGGGGTCCGTGGTTCCGGCCACGACCTGTTCGGCGAGAACGTCCAGCTCGGTGCGGGCGTGCACGTCGCCCCAGCGCTCGCGCAGCGAGGTCACCGCGATCGCCTCGATCTCCTCGCGGGCCCGCAGCGCCCGGCGCCGGGCCAGCTCTCCCGAGTCCCGCAGGTGGGCCAGGTGCGCGTCGATCGCCTCGACCACCTCGTCGACGCCCTCGTCGCGCATCGCCACGGTCTTGAGGATCGGCTGGTTCCAGGAACCCTCGGGGCGCTCACCGAGGGCGAGCATGCCGCGGAGCTCCCGGCGTACGGTGTCGGCGCCGTCGCGGTCCGCCTTGTTGATCACGTAGAGGTCACCGATCTCCAGGATGCCGGCCTTCGCCGCCTGGATGCCGTCACCCATCCCGGGCGCGAGCAGCACCAAGGTGGTGTCGGCCATCGAGGCGATCTCCACCTCGCTCTGCCCGACACCGACGGTCTCGACCAGGATCACGTCGCAACCGGCCGCGTCCAGCACCCGCAGCGCCTGCGGGGCGGCCCAGGAGAGTCCGCCGAGGTGACCGCGGGAGGCCATCGACCGGATGTACACCTCCGGGTCGAGCGCGTGGTCCTGCATCCGGATCCGGTCACCGAGCAGCGCGCCGCCGGAGAACGGGGAGGACGGATCCACCGCCAGGACGCCGACCCGCTTGCCCTGCCTCCGCAGCGCACCGACCAGGGCGTTGGTCGAGGTGGACTTGCCGACCCCGGGCGAGCCGGTGATGCCGACGACGTGGGCGCCGCCGGCCAGGGGGGCGAGCAGCGCCATCACCTCGCGCAGCAGCGGCGAGGCGTCCTCGACCAGCGAGATCAGCCGGGCGACAGAACGAGCGTCCCCGGACCTGGCCTTCGCGACCAGTCCGGGGACGTCTGCTGTCGTTCTGCGGCTCACTTACGCCTTCGGGACGCGCACGATCAGGGCGTCACCCTGACCGCCACCACCGCACAGGGCCGCCGCGCCGATGCCGCCACCGCGGCGCTTCAGCTCGAGCGCCAGGTGCAGCACGACCCGGGCGCCGGACATGCCGACCGGGTGGCCCAGGGCGATCGCGCCGCCGTTGACGTTGATCTTCGACTCGTCCAGGCCGAGCGCGCGGGTGGACTCGATGCCGACCGCGGCGAACGCCTCGTTGAACTCGATCAGGTCGAGGTCGGTCGGGGCGATGCCCTCCTTGTCGCAGGCGAGCTTGGTGGCGTTGGCCGGCTGCAGCTGCAGGCTGGAGTCCGGGCCGGCGACCATGCCGTGCGAACCGATCTCGGCCAGCCACTCCAGGCCCAGCTCCTCGGCCTTGGCCTTGCTCATCACGACGACGGCGCAGGCGCCGTCCGAGATCTGCGAGGCCGAACCGGCGGTGATGGTGCCCTCCTTGGCGAACGCCGCCGGCAGCTTGCCCAGGGACTCGGCGGTGGTGTCGCCGCGGACGCCCTCGTCGGCGGAGACCACGATCGCGTCGCCGCGACGCTGCGGGATCGTCACCGGGACGACCTCCTCGTCGAAGACGCCGTTCTTCCAGGCCTCGGCGGCCTTCTGGTGCGAGGCGGCCGCGAACGCGTCCTGCTCCTCGCGGGTCAGCTTCACGCCCTCGGCGTTGATCTGCTCGGTGAGGCCGCCCATCGCCTGCTTGGTGGCCTGGTCGTAGAGGGCGTCGTACGCCATCGAGTCCACCAGGCTGGTGTCGCCGAACTTGAAGCCCTCACGGGACTTCGGCAGCAGGTGCGGGGCGTTCGTCATCGACTCCATGCCGCCGGCCACGATGATCTCGTGCTCACCGGCGCGGATCATCTGGTCGGCCATCGCGATCGCGTTCAGGCCCGACAGGCAGACCTTGTTGATCGTGATCGACGGGATGTTCGCGGGCAGGCCGCCGGCGAGACCGGCCGCGCGGGCCGGGTTCTGGCCGGCGCCGGCCAGGATGACCTGGCCCATGATCAGGTAGTCGACCTTGTCGGCGGCGACGCCGGCCTTCTCCAGGGCGCCCGCGATGGCGACGCCACCGAGGTCAGCAGCCGAGAGGCTCTTCAGGCCGCCGAGCAGGCGGCCGATCGGCGTACGGGCGCCGGCGACGATGACATTGACGGACATGGGTCCTCCTGAAGGAACGCTCTGACGAGCAAGAAAGGGAACTCCCCGACACTACCCACCGGTCACCGATCTCGGGAGGGGGTCTCGCCCCCGATCGATGTCGTACCGGTCACACGCCCGCACGCCGGCGGGCCGCCGCATGTCGGGGTTGCCTGTCACGGCCGTCGCGGTAGCCTGCACACGCTATGACTGAGACCACAGCCGTCGTCGACAGCCTCCTCGAGAACATCGCCGACCAGTATCCCGTCCATCGCAGCTTCCTCGACCAGGCGATCAGCGGCGCCACCCCCGAGGAGGTGACCCGCCTCTCCGGCTACCTCTCGTTCTGCATGGGCAAGGGCCTGACCCTCGACTACCTCGCGGAGAGCTACCTGACCATCCTCGGCGACACCCTCGAGGAGCAGATCTACTTCCGCGACCACGGCACCTACCGGCACTCGACCTTCGCCGAGGTCGCCGACGCGGTCTACCACGACCGCGAGTACATGGACCGCTACATGTACGGGCTGGCGATCACGAACTTCCTCTGGCCCAACCACGTCGAGATGGCCCGGCTCCTGCACCGCACGATCCCCCGCGACCGCGGCGGTCGCTACCTGGAGGTCGGCCCGGGGCACGGCTTCCTGCTGCTCGACGCGATCGAGACCGGAAGCTTCGACGACTACCTCGGCGTCGACCTCTCCGCCGCGAGCGTGGAGCAGACCCGGACGATCGTCGAGCACTTCCACCCGGGCGCGCCGGCCCGGGTCGAGCTGCGCGACTTCCTGGAGGCCGCCGACCTGGAGGCCGGCTCGTTCGACGCCGTCGTCATGGGCGAGGTTCTCGAGCACGTCGAGCAGCCCGAGGTCTTCCTGCGCCGGATCGCCGAGCTGGCCAAGGACGACGCGTACATCTTCATCACCACCTGCATCAACGCGCCGGCGGTCGACCACATCTTCCTGTGGCGGACCACCGACGAGCTGGAGGAGATGATCACCGGCAGCGGGCTGCGGATCGTGGAGCCGCTCCGGCTGCCCTACGAGGGGAAGACCCTCGAGGAGTCCCGCGAGCAGAACCTGCCGATCAACGTCGCCTACGTGCTGGCCAAGGCCTGACGCTCAGCGCTTCGTGCTCATCAGCTCGACGACCAGGCCGCCGCGGCGCTGCACGAAGGCGATCGTGGTGTCGAAGGTGAGCGCGTGCGTCGGCGGCACCAGCAGCATCGCGTCGTTCTCCAGCTCGCGGGCCAGCGAGGCGTCGAGGTCGTCGACCCAGAAGCACAGGTGATCCAGGCCGCCGCCGCGCTGGAGCCGCGCGGTGATCGGCGACTCGCTGTCCGGCAGCGGGGCGACCAGCTCGATGTCGACACCCTCGGGGAGCCGGATCAGCACGCAGCTGACCCCGAGCCCCGGGTCGTCGGTCGGCCCGATCACGACCTCGCCGCCGGCCTCCTCGAAGCGCCGGATCCCGGCCGCCATCCGCGGCACCACGTAGCCGACGTGGTGCAGCCCCGGGCCGAGCTCCTGGTCCCCGCCGATCGCCGGCATCTCAGTAGCCGCCGTACACGAAGCGGATCGCGGTGCTGGAGGCCCACGCCACCAGGACCACCGCGCCGGCGAGCCCGAGCCCGATGACCAGCTCGATCAGCAACCGCGACGGCAGGCCGGTACGGCGCTCCGTCGGCGTCTTCTCGGGTTCCATCCTCAGCGCCCTTCGCAGGTCGGGTCCCGGTTCCAGGACTTGAGCAGCTTGCAGAGGTCGTCGGCGAGCACGCCCGCCTCCGGCTTCGGGTCGAGCACGTGCACGATGTCCTCGTACTCGGTCTCCGGGACCCGGTCCTGGAGACCTTGCGGGTCGAGGAAGAGGTGCGCGTTGGTCCGGCCCTCGGACGCCTCGGCCAGCATCGCCCGGACTTGGTCGACGTACCGCTTCGCCTCCGGGTGCTGGTAGAACTCGGCGTTGATCGGCGGCATGTAGAAGTACGCGTCCACGCCGGCGCGGTCGACGACGTCCATCATCGCCCGCAGCACGGTGCGGTTGAAGGACGACCGGGAAGCCACCTCGCGGGCCAGGATCGCGAACTGGGCAGCGGTGACGTCACCGGCGGCGTCCTCGACCTCCTGGGACTCCCCGAAGAAGAAGTCCACCGGGCGGCGCAGCCCGAGCTGGGCCAGCTTCGAGAGCTCCGGCGGCTTCGCGTCCTTGATCTCGTGCAGGAAGGACCACCCGGCGGTCTTCTCGGTCAGGTCGACGCCCCAGTCATAGCGGTCGTTGACGACACCGCTGATGCCGGAGAGCACCTTCCACCCGGCGTCGCCGGGGCTCACCAGGGAGGCGACGACCGGCCACAGCGCCGGCTTGTCGACGCTGTGCAGCGCCAGGTTGCCGTCCAGGTAGCCCCACTGCTGCACGGCCAGGTCGTTCATCACCCACACCGGGTTGAGGCTGACGACCACCAGGTCGGGCTTGGACGCGACCGCGCTGGTCAGGGCGCTGAGCTCGTCGGTGAGCCGGATCGCGTCCATGTAGTAGATGTCGGTCGAGATCGGCTTGCCCCCGACCCGGCCGATCTCCTTGGCGGCGACCCCCGGGATGAACGCGCGCTTCCCCAGGCCCTTGCCGAGCAGCTCGGACCCGCCCACCCAGGCGACCCGGAACGAGTTCGGTCGATCCGTCGGACGGAACCCGCGGGTGTCCCCGAACGGGAGCGCGATGTTGCGGGTGGTCTTGGTCGCCAGGCCGTTGTACTTGCCGTCGTCGATGGTGCTGATCTTCCCCGGGAGCACCATCCCGGCCACCACCAGCGCGACCACGGTGACGATCGCGATCCGGAGCAGCGACCAGCGCGTCGGGACGTAGCCGGGCCCCGTCCGGAGCCAGGCGAGCAACCGGTCGACGATCACCACAGCAGCCTCCCGTAGAAGTCGAGGAGCGAGGACAGCTCGAGGCTGAGCAGCGGCAGGCTGAGCAGGTAGAACGCGAAGAACAGCACGTTCGCGCCCACCCGGCGTACCAGCGGGCGGTCCGCGGGGACCGGGTGCCGGGCGATCCACCAGCGGTGCCCGATCAGACCCGCCGAGTGGTACGCACCGAAGATCAGCAGCGAGAAGCTGACGTCGTGCCAGAGCGCGATCACCATCATCGTCGCGACGATGGCGAGGTACTGGGTGCGCGCCCGCATGCCGCCCATCGGCACGAACACGTTGCGCTGGGCGAACCGGGTCAGGCTCATGTGCCAGCTGTTCCAGAAGTCCTGCGGGTTCGTCTTCAGGTACGGGTTGTTGAAGTTCGGTGCCAGCCGGTAGCCGAGGATCCGGGCGCTGCCGATCGCCATGTCGGAGAACCCGGAGAAGTTGAAGTAGAAGTACCAGGCGTACATCGCCAGCTCGAGCCAGTACTCCAGCGGGGACCCGTCGCTGGTGCTCGTCCCGAAGACGCCCTGGCTGCCCCGGAGGACGTAGGCGATGCCGAACACCTTGATCGCGCCCAGGGCGACGGTGAGGATCCCGGCCAGGGTGTCCTGCGGATCCCAGCGCGGCTTCGTCGCCAGCCCGGACTCGATCTCGGTGTACTCGATCACCGGGCCGATCACCAGCACGGACGGGAAGAACGCGAACGAGAACTGCCGCAGCGGCGAGAGCGGCTCGACGATCTCCAGGCGCACCTTGATCAGCTGGTCGACCGCGCGGAAGGTCGCGAAGCTCAGGCCGATCGGCAGGATCAGGCTGCGCACCCGGTCGATCGAGCCGACCCACGGGTTGAGCCAGTCGACCAGCGCGTTGAACTGGATGTTGAACTCGGGTACCGACCAGTCCGCGAACAGCTTCCAGGTCAGCATCGGCGCCAGGGCGAGCCCGATCAGCAGGGTCGTCCACAGCCAGCTGAACCGGCGGTCCCGGAACAGCCGGGCGGCGTGCTGCAAGACGTAGACCAGCAGCCAGAAGAGCACGTAGAACGCGAGCAGCCGCGGCGCGATCAGGAAGGTCAGGTAGACGCCGGTCAGGCCGAGCAGGAGCTGGCGGAACCAGGCCCAGGGCGCGACGTAGTAGAGCGGTACGACGACGACCATCAGGACGAGCAGGTCGGAGAAGTACAGGAACGGATCGCTGTCAAGCATCGCGGAGCACCGTCACGTGGTCCGCCGCCGGGGCGATCGGCAGCACGGCGTCGTACTGACCCTCTCCGGAGCTGCTGAAACCGCGCTCGGTGTAGAAGTCGGCGACCTGGACGTTCTTGGCCGACGGGACGTAGCGTCCGCGCAGCGCGGTGGCTCCGACAGCCGCAGCGTCCTCGGCGATGCACGCCAGGATCGCGTCCTCGACACCGCGGCGCAGTACCCGGCAGCTCATCAGGAAGGTGTCCACGTCCCAGCGCTCCGCGCCGGTCTCCACGATCGCGACCGCGACCAGCCCGTAGCCGCCGAACCGGTCCGACACCTCGGCGGCGTAGACCCGGTGGGTGCCGTCGGCGACCAGGGCGGCCACCTCGGCCTCGTCGCGCCGGATGGTGGTCAGGTTGAACTGGTTGGTCTTGTTGATCAGCTGCGCGACCCGTCCGACGTGCGCCTCGGTCGGCTCGAAGACCCGGACGGTCAGCTCGAGGGACCGCAGGAAGTCCTCGTGCGAGAGCGCACCGGAGGCGGCGGACTTGCGGTCCGCCTCGATCTGCATCATCGCGGTCCGCTCGCGGTCCTCCTGGGAGACCCGGGCGAACCGGAAGGCCTTGAAGCCGGCCGTCAGCTCGGCGATCTCGGAAGCCTCGTCGGTGACCTTGACGACCTCGACACCGGACAGCCGCTGCCGGACCTCGTCCAGCTCGACGTCGTTGTCGTCGATGAAGACGAAGCTGTCGATGCCCAGGTTCAGCTCGGCGGCGATGGCGGCGATGTTGTCGGCCTTGCTGTTCCAGTCGACCCGCTTGGCGGCGAAGCTGGACCGGCCGAGGACCATGTCCCCGGAGCGGTTGTCGAAGACCTCCTCGACGTCCTGCTCGTTGTTCTTGCTCACCATCGCGAGCAGGGCTCCGTTGGCGGCCTGGTAGGCCAGTCCCTGCTGCAGGGCGCGGAAGCCGTTGCCCGGGAAGCTGTCGCCGATCAGGATGCCGTCGGCGCCGTCCTCGCCGACGATCCCGCCCCACAGGGTGTTGTCGGCGTCCACGGCCAGCACCTTCGGCGTCGGCCGGCCCAGCTGGGCGAGCGCCTCGCCGAGGAGCGTGCCGAGGACCTTGGCGAACTCGCTGGTGTAGGGCTGGTGGTACATCAGGTCGTTGCGGGTGTCGTGCGCCCGGGCGCTGCCGTGCTGGCGCTGGAGAGCGGCCAGGTCGACCAGGGTCACCGGCGCCTGACCGATCCCGTCGACGAACGCGGCCACCAGCTGGCCGTGCAGAACGGTCAGCCGCACGCTGGTGCGGGTGTCCAGCGGGTCCAGCCAGGAGAACTCCGGCACCGGCGGGATCGTGGCGACGACCGGTACGCCGGCTGCCGCGGCCTGGGCGACCAGCGCGCCCAGCTGCCGGACGTCGGCGACCAGCGCGGAGGCGTCCCCGGACTCGATCACCCAGATGGTCACGGCGGCCGAGAACACGTCCTCGATCCGCCAGAGCACCAGCAGCCGGTCGAGCGGCTTCTCGAAGCTCGAGGCCGGGTCGAGCAGGGTCTGGTGCACCTGGTTGAAGTCGGCGACCAGCACCTCGGCGGTTGCCGAGTCGCCCAGAACCGATTCCAGGGCCGATTCCAGGGCAGCGCGCAGCGGCCTGACCAGTGGTTGAGGCGTGAAGCTGGCCGTGAGGCCGACCACCGTGCTCGGGTCAGTCACCGTCATCCGCGTTGTCAGATGCCCTCGACGCCCTTGCCGCGGAGAACCGTCCGGGCCAGGCCGATCGAACGCATCTTCATGATCTCCGCGACCTTGAGGCGCACGTCGAACTCGTCCTCGATCAGGGTGACCATCTCCATCGCGGCCAGCGAGTCCCAGGCCGAGGTGTTGGTCGGGCTGGTCTCGTCGTTGAGCTCGGCGACGGGGATCGAGAGTCCCTCCGAGAAAACCTCGAGCAGACGGTCGGACATTCAAGACTCCTGGGGGTCGGCGGAAGCGGCATCAAGGTATCACCGGCACCTAATACTGGTTGTCGGCCTCGTCACAGGTCGTTGAGGTTGGGTCGCCGCACCATGAAGATGTGCCCATGACCACTCCCCTGGGCCTGCCCGACGAACTCTTCCTCTGCATCGACCACGTCGGCGTCGCCGTCCCCGACCTGGACGCCGCGATCGAGCTGTACACGACCGCGTTCGGCATGACGGTCGCGCACCGCGAGGTCAACGAGGAGCAGAAGGTCGAGGAGGCGATGATGCAGATCAACAGGGGCGGAGGCGACGCTGATCTCTCGGGCACCCAGCGGATCCAGCTGCTGGCCCCGCTCAACGACGAGTCGACGATCGCGAAGTTCCTGGACCGTTCCGGCCCGGGCCTCCAGCAGCTGGCCTACCGCGTCACCGACGTCGAGAAGGCCTCCGCGGTGCTGCGCGAGCGCGGCCTGCGCCTCCTGTACGACGCCCCGAAGCGCGGAACCGCCAACAGCCGGATCAACTTCATCCACCCCAAGGACGCCGGCGGGGTCCTGGTGGAGCTGGTCGAGCCGGCCGCCGACGGCCACTGAGGCGCCGGATTACCGGCCACTGAGACGTCGGGCACAGCCCGGCCCACACCACGTGACTCGCGGGTAACATTCGGCCCCGAGTCAGCAAGTAAGCCAGAGAGCAGGAGTTCCTGACGTGCAGCACATTCTCGACGCGATCAACGCGGATGCCTCCAGCGAGGACTTCGCAGCCCTCGCTCTCCCCGAGTCCTACCGGGCCGTGACGGTCCACAAGGACGAGGTCGACATGTTCGAGGGCCAGGAGTCGCGGGACAAGGACCCCCGCAAGTCGCTCCACCTCGACGAGGTCCCGCTCCCCGAGCTCGGCCCGGGCGAGGCCCTGGTCGCGGTGATGGCCAGCTCGATCAACTACAACACCGTCTGGACCTCGATCTTCGAGCCGGTCTCCACCTTCGGCTTCCTGGAGCGCTACGGCCGCGAGTCCGAGCTCTCCAAGCGGCACGACCTGCCGTACCACATCGTCGGCTCGGACCTGTCCGGCGTCGTGCTGGCCACCGGCGCGGGCGTGACCCGGTGGAAGGCCGGCGACCGCGTCGTCGCGCACTGCCTCTCGGTCGAGCTCGAGGCTCCCGACGGCCACAACGACACGATGCTCGACACCTCGCAGCGGATCTGGGGCTTCGAGACCAACTTCGGCGGTCTCGCCGACGTCGCGATGGTCAAGGCCAACCAGCTCATGCCCAAGCCCGAGCACCTCACCTGGGAGGAGTCGGCCTCGCCCGGCCTGGTGAACTCCACCGCCTACCGCCAGCTGGTCTCCTCCAACGGCGGCAACATGAAGCAGGGCGACAACGTCCTCATCTGGGGTGCCTCCGGCGGCCTCGGCGGCTTCGCCACCCAGTACGCGCTCAACGGCGGCGCGAACCCGGTCTGCGTCGTCTCCAACGAGGAGAAGGCCCAGATCGTGCGCAACATGGGCGCCGAGATGGTGATCAACCGCTCCGAGCTCGCTCCGAAGTTCTGGAACGAGGAGGGCACCAAGCAGAACCCGAAGGAGTGGCAGCGCTTCGGCAAGGCAATCCGCGAGCTCACCGGCGGCGAGGACATCGACATCGTCTTCGAGCACCCGGGCCGGGAGACCTTCGGCGCCTCGGTCTACGTCACCCGCAAGGGCGGCACCATCACCACCTGCGCGTCGACCACCGGCTACATGCACGAGTACGACAACCGCTACCTGTGGATGAACCTGAAGAAGATCATCTCCAGCCACTTCGCCAACTACCGCGAGTCGTGGGAGGCCAACCGCCTCATCGCCCAAGGCAAGATCCACCCGACCCTGTCGCGCACCTACAAGCTCGAGGAGACCGGCCAGGCCGCGCTCGACGTGCACCACAACAAGCACCAGGGCAAGGTCGGCGTCCTCTGCCTCTCGCCCGAGGAGGGCCTCGGCGTCAAGAACCCCGAGCTCCGCGCGAAGCACCTCGACAAGATCAACGCCTTCCGCGGCGTCTGATCCCGGCTCGAGCACCCGTCACCGGGGCTCGATCTCCGTCCTGGGACGGAGATCGGGCCCCGTCGGCGTATCCGGACTGTGGTCGGCTTGGGATTCCGGTCCACGATCGGCAAGACTGGGTTCGAGGGGCTAATCGATGCAACCGCCGACCATGAGGGAAACCATGAGTGACGACCGAGGACTGTCCATCTTCGACGAGGCCGCCGACGCGGACGAGCCGACGCAGGTGATCCCCCGGGTCGTCGATCAGAGCACACCGCCGGCACCCGCCGCCGCGAAGCCGGCACCCGCTCCGGCCGCTCCCGTCGCCGCGCCGGCAGCGCCGGCCACCGCGGAGCCCGCCCGCTCGGCGAACGCACCGCTGGTGCCGCCGAAGGCCGCCTCGACGAGTGCCGCCGCACTGCCGCTGGTCCGTCGCGGCGGGTACGACAAGGACGCGGTCGACAAGCACCTGCGCACCATCTCGGCGGAGAAGGCCGGCCTGATCGCGAGCCTGAACGAGGCCCAGGAGAAGGTCCGCGCAGGCCAGGCCGAGAACGCCCGGCTCCAGGAGAAGGCCAGCGAGGTCGAGGCCCCGTCGTACGCCGGTCTCGGCGGCCGGGCGAGCGAGATGCTGCGCCTGGCCGAGGAGCAGGCCGAGGACGTCCTCGGCGAGGCGACCGAGAAGGCCGCCTCGTTGCTGGCCCAGGCCGAGCGCGACGCCGCGGCGGTCCGCGCCCAGGCCGAGAGCGACGCCGACGACATGCGCGTGGTCCAGCTCGGCGAGCTCGACGACCTGCGGATCCGGACGATGGCCGAGATCGAGGCCGAGCGCCGCCGGCTCAAGGCCGACGCCGACGACCACCTCGCGGCCGCCCAGCGCGAGGCCGACCAGTTGCGGCTGGCGACCGAGCAGGCGACCACCGCCCTGCGCACCAGCACCGCCCGCGAGGTCGAGCAGGCCCGGGCCGGCGTCGACCGCGAGGTCAGCGAGGCCCGCCGGGTGATGGCCGTCGAGCGCGAGCGACTGGTCCGCGAGGCGGCGGAGCACCACGAGACCGCCACGACGGAGTCGCACCGGCTGGTCTCCGAGGCGGAGGCCCGCGCGAACGCCGCCGAGGACCGCTCGCGGGAGTCGATCAACGCCGCGAACCTGCACCGCGACAACGCCCAGGCCGAGGCCGACTCGCTGCTCTCCAAGGCCCGCCGGGAGGCCGAGCAGCTGGTCAACGCCGCCAAGAAGGAGGCCGAGAGCCTGCGCAGCTCCGGCCACGCCGAGTCCGAGCGGGCGCTCTCCGCGATCAAGGCCGAAGTGGCCCGGGTCTCCAAGCGCCGCGACGCGATCGTCGCGCAGCTCGGCGCCCTGAAGGACGTCGTCGCCGGCTTCGGCAGCGACGACGACAAGGACGAGGACGAGGCCGAGGAGGCCTAAGCGGCTTCCGCCAGCACCGTGTCCGGCTCCGGGGCGACCTGGAGCCGGACCGTCTGCTTCTCCCCCGCCTTCACCACGATCACGCCGATCAGTACCAAGCCGGCACCGGCGAACTGGATCGCGCCCGGGAGCTGGCGGAGCAGCAGCCAGGCGAAGAGCAGTGCGAAGAGCACCTCGATCAGGGCGACGAATGACGCCACCCGGGAGCCCAGTCGCCGCGAGGCCGCGATACCGCTGACGTACGCGATCGCCCCGGAGAGCAGACCCAGAGCCAGCAGCGGCGCCCAGAACGGAACCGTGGTCCCGGAGTAGTCGACGTCCCGGGTGGAACCGGACAGGTCGAGCACGCCGATCGCGCCGGCACCGATCAGCGTGACCGCCGCGAGCGCGAGCCCACCGCCGGCGAGGACCAGCGGGGGCAGCTCGCTCCGGCGCGCGGAGAGGATGAAGTACACCGCGGCCCCGACCATCGCGAGCAGCGACCAGGAGACACCGGGGATGCTGACGCTCGCCCCCGAGACCACGTCCAGCACCAGCACCAGGCCGAGCACGGCGACCACGGAGCCGAGGATCGTCACCCGCCCGGGACGCTGGCCGTGCCGGAACCAGGCCCAGCCCAGGACGGCCACCGGGGCGGCGTACTCGATCAGCAGGGCGACGCCGACCTCCATGTGCTGGATGGCGTTGAAGTAGGCGAGCTGGCAGCCGGCAACGGCGACCAGTCCGTAGGCCACGAGCGTGCCCAGCTCGGCGCGAAGCAGCGACCAGCGCCCGTCCAGGGCGATCCAGGCCGGGACGAGCAGCACCAGCGCGGCGATGCTCACCCGGGCCGCGACCGCCCCGCCGGCCGACCAGCCCGCGTCCATCAGGCCGCTGCCGAGGGCGCCCGAGGTCCCGAACAACGCCGCGGAGAGCAGCGCCCAGCCCAGGCCGGTAGCGATTCCCTGCGGTGCGTCATGAGTGAACTGCTTCATGGCTCATGACAGTACGGACTCAAGTGGTAATCTGTCAAAATGGTTTTTGCTCATGACACCGAGACGGCGCTGCTGGCTGCCGTCGAGCTGGCGAACTCCGAGCTGGAGCCGGACACCCTGACCCGGGTCGCCGACCTCGACGCGTTCTACGAGCGGCACCAGTACACCGGCGCGCACGAGCGGACCACCGCCGAGCTGGACGCCGTCCGCGCGCTCCGCGGCGACCTGCGTGCCCTGCTGACCTGCACCCGTGACGAGGCGGTGGCGACCGTCAACACGATGCTCACCGAGGCCCAGGCGGTCCCCCAGCTGATCCGGCACGGCGACCTGGACTGGCACATCCACGCGGTCGCGATCTCCGAGCCGCTGGACGTGCGGATCGTGGTCGAGACCGCGATGGCGATGGTCGACGTGATCCGGGCCGACGAGATGTCCCGTCTCGCCGTCTGCGCCGACGAGGACTGCGACGGGGTGGTCCTGGACCTGTCCCGGAACCGCTCCCGGAAGTTCTGCTCGACGACGTGCGGAAACCGCAACGCGGTCGCCGCCTATCGCGCCCGCCAGAGCGGCTGACCCGCTACGCCAGGAACCGCCGCAGCACCTCGAGGAAGACCTCCGGCTGCTCCGAGTGCACCCAGTGCCCGGCGTTCTTGATCGTCACCCGCCGGTTCCGCGGGAACCACCGGTCCATCGCGGGGGCGTACTCGTCCGTGACGTACTCCGAGTTCGCCCCGGCCAGCCAGAGCACCGGGCCGCCGTACGGCGCCGTACCGGCCAGCCCGTCCTCGGGCCAGGAGCTGATCGCCCCCAGGTCGCGGCCGAGTCCCAGCAGGTTGGCCTGCCAGCGCCAGCCGCTCGCCCCGCCGGGGTCGGTCTCGCGGCGCAGGTTCTGGAGCAGGAACGATCGCACCGTCCGGTTCGGCACCGCCGCGGCGAGGGCGTCCTCGGCATCGGCGCGCTGAGCCAGCGCGGCGAGGTCGAGCCCGCGCATCGCCTCGATGTACCCGGCGAACTCACTGGCGCGCTGGTAGGCGACAGGTGCGATGTCGACCACGCAGAGCCGCTCGACCAGCCCGGGATGGCGCAGCGTCAGCGCCATCGCGACCTTGCCGCCCAGCGAGTGCCCCACCAGCGCGACCGGATCGTCACCGGCCAGCTCCCCGGCGATCGTGTCGGCCACCTCGAGGATGTCGAAGCCCCGTCCCCCGGGAGGGCCCTGCGTCCAGGTCGATCGGCCGTGGTCGGGCAGGTCGACGAGCAGCACCCGGTGCTCGACGGCGAGCGCCTTGGCGTGCTGGGTCCAGTTGCGCCCCTGACCGAAGAGGCCGTGCAGGAAGACCACCCGGCTGCCCTGCTCGCCGTACGAGGTGGTGTGCAGCGCGTTCACCACGCCAGCCTGCCAGATCCGGGTCAGCAGAACCGGCGGACCCCGGCGCTCGTCAGGTCCCGGTCGCGGAGCACCACCGGGAGCCGGTCGCCGTAGCGCGCGCAGGTCCAGGCGAAGTCCGCGCGGCGGTACTCGATCGCCACCACCCGGGCGCCGTAGTGGGCGACGTACGCACCGCACTCCCGCCACCGGCCGCAGCTCTCGGCGATCGCGAAGTCGAAGCCGGCACGACGTCCGTTCCACTCCGCCCAGTTCTTCTGGCCCGCGGCCAGTCCGGCGCGGTGGGCGCGGGCGACCAGGAGCCGGGCCATCGCCCTGTTGTCGGCCCGGCTGATCAGCCGGCGGCTCCGGGAGAACGAGTCGAGGTTGTCGAACTCGACGGCGTCGAATCCGGATCGTGCGCACCCGTCGATCCAGCGTCCGAGGATCGTCGCCAGCCGCTGGCGCTTGGCCGGAGTCCGGGTGTCGAGCAGCCACTCCCCCCAGCCCTCGTCCACGACCGGGCGGCCGTTCCTCTTCAGCACCAGCCCCCCGTGCTTGCGCCAGAACCTGCGCTCGTCCGGCTGGGTCTGGAAGCCGTTGACGTAGCAGATGTTGTACCGGTCCGGGACCGGTGCCGCCCGCCGGTCCCGCACCACGATCGTCACCGACTCCGGCACCGAGCGGGTGCCGCCGAGCTGGTAGTCGGCGTCGCCGGCGGTCGGCAGCGGGGTCACCGACGCCTCGGCGGCTCCGGGAACGAGCAGCGGCAGGACGAGCGCGATCAGCAGCGTCCGCAGCACCCGGGTCATGCGTCCAGCCTAGGCCCGGCCAGGAGCCCGGGAACTCGGGACGCCCGCCCGTGGCGGCCGGGACGGCGGGCGCACCAGCCTGGTCCGGACAACCTGACCAGATCGAAAGGAACCGACGCCATGTCCACGGCGACCTCCACCCTCCCCCGCCGCGCGGGCAGCAAGGCCGATTCCGCCGGACCCGGCCGCGGCTGGGCCTACGCCGGCGTCGCCGCCGGCCTCTCCGGCATCCTCGCCATCGGCGCCTCGCTGAGCGTCTCCGCCGTCTACGAGGAGGAGAACCTCGGCAACGCCGAGAAGATCGTGGCGAGCCTCAAGGACGCCACCGGGAACCTGATCGCGTTCCACACGTTCACGATGCTCGCCTGCGTGACCCTGCTGGTCTTCGCCGCCGGCATCCGCCGTCGCCTGGGCGAGCAGACCCGGGCCGGCAGCATCTTGCCGGACGTCGCCGCCGCCGGCCTGCTGCTCGCCTCGGTCGCGGGCCTGATGGGGAGCGCCCTCGACACCGAGTTCATCTTCGGCGTGAACGCGCCGAAGGGCGAGCTGGTCCCGGAGGTCGGTGCCCTGTACGGGCACTGGGTCGGCACCGTCCCGTGGCTCTGGGTCGGCGCCGGGGTGGCCGGCGTCGCGATCGCGGTCGCCGTCTTCAAGCAGGCGGCCGCGCCGCGCTGGATCGGCTGGGTCGGTGCGATCCTCGGCGGTCTCACCCTGGTCGCCGGGATCTCCCCGCTGCAGTACATGGCCGGGTTCACCGGTCCGATCCTGGTCTTCGTGATCGCGCTCGGCTTCGCCTTCGGCGACCGCGACGAGCTGAGTTGACCGAGGACCTTTGCCGGAAAGGACGGCAGGAGGCCGGGTCGCCGCCCTACGCTTCGGCCACCATGTCCCTGACCTCTCCGGTTCCCGGAATGCCCCGGGTGGCGACCGCGATCGCGGTCGCCGCCTGGGCGATCGCTGCGCTCGCGGTCGCGCTCGTCGTGGTGGCCCGACCCTCGGCGGACATCGGCTTCTGGTTCTTCGCCGTCGACGTGATGGTGGCGATCGTCTACGGGACGGTCGCCGCCGTCACCCTGTCCCGCCGCCGGCACCCGGTCCCGTGGATCCTGGCGGTCACGGCCGTCGGCGGCGGCCTGGCCTCGCTCAGCTACGGCTGGACGACCCTCACCCTCCGCTACCCCGATGCCCCGTTCTTCGGCCGGCTGACCCCGTACGTCGAGGACGCCCAGCTGCAGAACACCGCCTGGGTGCCCGGCACCCTCGCCCTCTTCCTGGTGATCCCCTGGCTGATCCGGGACCGCCCGTTGCGCTGGGAGTGGCTCGGCCCGGTGACCGGCACCGGCGTGATCGCCGTCATGGTCTACGAGCGCTACGCGAAGGAGGGCGCCTGGGACCGGACGCTCTTCATCGTCACCGTCGCGCTCGGCGTGCTGACCGCGGCCGCCGTCGAGCTCCGCCGGCGTACCGGCCCGGCCGAGGAGCGCAACGGGCTCGGCTGGCTGGCCCTGGGCACGCTGGTGATGGCGCTCTCGTTCCTGCCGCTGACGATGCCGATCGGGTACGACGACGAGCTGCAGGTCCCCACCGTCGCCCTCTTCGGCGACACCTGGAACTTCCTGGACGTCCTCAGCATCACCCCGGCCCTGCACCTCGCCGCGCAAGCCCTGTTCCCGGCCGCGATCCTGGTGGCGGTCCTCCGCGGCCGGATGTGGGGGCTGGACCTCGCGATCAGCCGGGCGACGCTCTCCGCGCTGCTCGCCCTCGGCCTGGTCGGCGTCTACCTGCTGGTCTCGCTGGTCGCCCAGCAGGTCATTCCCGGCGACGGCTTCGCGCACCTGGTCAGCGCGGCCGCGGTGGCGGTCGCCGTCCAGCCGGCGCGCCTGGTCGCGGAGGCCCGGGTCAACCGGCTCGTGTACGGCGACGCCGTGGCCGACCCGGCGCACCTGGTCCGCCGCTTCGGCAACCAGCTCGGCGAGGCCGGCAGCGCCGACGAGCTCTTCGCCGGGCTGGCTCGCGACCTGGGCACCGGGATGCGGCTGGAGTCGGTCACGATCCGGCCGATCGGCGCCCGCGCGGTGCCCTGGGGCGAACCCACGTCCGCGCCCACCGTGGTGCCGCTGCTGCACCGCGGCGAGGAGGTCGGCACCGTCGAGGTCACCCTGCCGGCGGGAGAGTCCCTCGGTCCCCGCGGCGAGCAGATGATCGCCGAGTTCGGAGCCGTGGCCGCGACGGCGCTCGCCGTGCTGCACCAGGCCCGCCAGGTCGACGAGGCCCGGGCGCGGCTGACCCGGGTCCGGCTCGAGGAACGCCGGGTGATCCGGCGCGAGATCCACGACGGCCTCGGCCCCTCGCTGGCCGGGCTCCGGCTCGGCCTCCAGGGGGCGCGCAACCTCCTCGGCCGCGACGACGAGGCGGCCGGGAAGATCCTCCAGCAGCTCCAGGGTGAGCTCGACCAGCGCGTCCAGGACGTCCGCAGCCTCTCGCACAGCCTGCTGCCGCCGGTCCTCGACGAGCTCGGCCTCGGGCCCGCACTCGCCGAGCTGGCGGCCCGGCACCGCGACACCGGGCTGGACGTGACCAGCACCGCGACCGGCATCCCGGCAGGACTGGACCCGGGCCTGGCGGCGACGGCGTACGCGATCGCCACCGAGGCGCTCTCCAACGCCGGCCGGCACAGCGGCGCGACCCGGTGCCGGCTCGACGCCGCCGTCCGCGAGGACGCACTGGTGGTCGAGATCGCCGACGACGGCTCCGGGATCGGCCCGGACGCCGTCCCCGGCGTGGGCAGCTCCTCGATGCGCGAGCGCGCCGAGGAGCTCGGCGGGATACTCGAGGTCCTCGACAACCAACCGAGCGGGACCCGGGTCCGGGCCGTGCTGCCCCTGGAGGTGTCCCGTGCCTGAGTCCGCCGACGAGATCCGGGTGCTGATCGTCGACGACCACCCGGTCTTCCGGCTGGGCATGACCGCGCTGCTGCACTCGCTGGACGGCGTCCGGGTGGTCGCCGAGGCGGAGACCGCCCAGGAGGCGTACGACGCGGCGACCGAGACCGTCGACGTGGTGCTGATGGACCTGCACCTGGGCGAGGACTCCGGGATCGAGGCGACCCGCGAGATCGTCCGGCGCCGGCCCGGCCTGGCCGTCCTGGTCGTCACGATGCAGGAGGACGACGAGTCCGTGGTCGCCGCGATGCGCGCCGGTGCTCGCGGCTACCTGCTCAAGGCGTCGTCCCCGGAGGAGGTCGAGCAGGCGCTGCGCGCGGTCGCCGGCGGCGCGATGATCCTCGGGCCCAAGATCGCGGAGCGGGCGATGGCGACCGTCACCTCGGGGCGTACCGCCGTCCGGGTGCCGTTCCCGGAGCTCACCGACCGGGAGCGCGAGGTGCTCGACCTGGTCGCCCGCGGGTTCGACAACCTGGCGATCTCCCGGCGCCTGGTGCTCAGCCCGAAGACGGTGCGCAACCACGTCTCCAACGTGCTCAACAAGCTCGGCGTCCGGGACCGCTCGGCCGCGATCGTGACCGCGCGCGAGAGCGGCCTCGGTCAGGACTGAGCCGACCGGCCGGCCCGGGTCATCCGGTCGCCGAGCTCGGCCAGCACCGTGCGCAGCTCCGGCGGCTCGAGCACGTCGATGTCCCAGCCGAGCCAGCACAGGTGAAAGGCCAGCGCGTACAGGTTGCCGCTCCCGGCCTCCAGCAGGCACCGGTCCGCATCGACCGGGCTGACCGTGCCGTACGCCGGCAGCACCCGGGCGCGGACCTCGTCGTACGGCGCCCGCACGTGCACCCGCGCCAGGAACCGGTACGGCGAGCTGATCGAGCGGCCGACGTACTCGACCGGGTCGGGGTGCTCGCGGAAGTCGAACCGCCAGGTGCTCTCGGTGACCGCGGTCATCCGGTCCAGCCGGAAGGTCCGCCAGTCCTCGCGCTCCAGGTCCCAGGCCATCAGGTACCAGCGCCGTCCGGTGGCGACCAGCCGGACCGGTTCGACCCGGCGCTCGGTCCGGGCGCCCTCCCGGGCGACGTACTCGAAGCTCGCCCGGCGGCGGTCCCGGCAGCACTTGGCCAGCGCCAGCAGCGCGTCCGGGTCGACCTCGGTGGCCGGGCTGTCGATCATGTCGGTGGCGGCGAGGATCGCGGCGATCTCGGAACGCAGCCGTGGTGGCAGCACCTGGTCGAGCTTGGTCAGCGCCCGGAGCGCCGCCTCGCTCGCGCCGGCCACCGTCCCGCCGGCGGCGAGCCGCAGCGACACCGCGACCGCCACCGCCTCCTCGTCGTCGAGGAGCAGCGGCGGCAGGGCCCGGCCGGCCCCGAGCTGGTAACCGCCGATGGTCCCCTGCTGCGCGTTCACCGGGTACCCCATCGACCGCAGCCGCTCGACGTCGCGCCGGACGCTGCGGGTGGTGACCCCGAGCCGCTCGGCCAGCTCCGGTCCGCTCCAGGTCGGGCGGGACTGGAGCAGGCTCAGCAGGCGCAGCGCTCGGCGGGTCGGGCCGGCGCCGGGCTCGAGATCGGGCACGGATCCAGAATGGCAGAACATGCGGACAGAATCTGTCCTATTGGGACGCGACGATGGAACCGACCACCAGATCCCCCGAGCAAAGGACAGCCCGATGGCCGCACAAGTCGCCCCCGTCAGCAACGAGACCGAAGCCCTGATCGGTTACATCGCCCAGCAGCAGGACGCCTTCCGGGTGGTGGTGCACGGCCTCACCGACGCCCAGGCCGGCGAGGTCAGCACCGTCAGCGCGCTGACGCTCGGCGGCCTGATCAAGCACGTCACCGAGACTCAGGAGCACTGGCTCGAGCTCGCCCTGGCGGCACCGTCGCGACCGGCGCCGGCGGACCCGGCCGCGGTCGCCGACTACGGCGACGGGTTCCGCTACGACCCCGAGGCCGGGCTCGAGCCGCTGCTCGCCCGGTTCGACCAGGTCTGCGCCCGGGTGCTCGACGCGGTCGCGACCGCCGACCTCGCCGCCCCGGTCCCGGTGCCGGACGCACCCTGGAACCCGAAGGACATCGACGCCTGGTCGGTCCGCTGGGTCTGGTTCCACCTGATCGAGGAGCTCGCGCGGCACGCCGGGCACGCCGACATCATCCGCGAGGGCGTCGACGGAGCCACCCTCTACGAGCTCGTCGCGGCGATCGAGGGCTGGCCGGAGACCGACTGGCTCAAGCCCTGGAAGCCCGCCGTCTGAGCCTCGGACGTCGAGCTTGTCGAGCTGCGGCGTCTCGACAAGCTCGACGTCCGGGGCAAGCTCGACGTCCGGGAAGGATCAGCTGTAGTCGTGGAACCCGCGCTTGGTCTTGCGACCGAGGTGCCCGTCGGCGACGACCTTCTCCAGCGAGGCGGCCGGCGCGAAACCGGGCTCCTTGAACTCGGCGAAGAGCTCCTTCTGGATGGCCAGCGAGACGTCGTTGCCGACCACGTCGAGCAGCTGGAAGGGACCCATCGGGAAGCCGGCCTCGGCCTTGATGGCGTCGTCGATGACGGTGAGCTCGGTGCCCGCCTCAGCCAGGGTGCAGGCGTCGTTGAGGTACGGGAACAGCAGGCAGTTCACGATGAACCCGGAGCGGTCGGCGCAGGAGACGGCGACCTTGCCGACCTTGGCGCAGAGCGCGAGGGTGGTCTCGTTGACGTCCGCGCCGGTGGCGGGGGCGGTGACGACCTCGACCAGCTTCATCGCGGTCGCCGGGTTGAAGAAGTGCATGCCGATGACCGACTCCGGACGCGCGGTCGCCTCGGCCAGCTGGGTGATCGGCAGCGAGCTCGTGGTGGTCGCCAGGATCGCGCCCGGCTTGATGATCCGGTCGAAGTCGCGGAACAGCTCGAGCTTGAGGTCGAGGTCCTCGGCGATGGCCTCGACGACGATGTCGACGTCGGCCAGGGCGTCGCGGGTGGTGGCGCCGGTCAGGCGGCCCAGGACGGCGGCCTTGGTCTCCTCATCGGACTTGCCTCGCTCGATCAGCTTGTCCAGGCCCTTGGTGATCCCGGCGATGACGCCGGCGACCTTGTCCTCGCCGCGGCCGACGAAGACCACGTCGTACCCGCTCTGGGCGAAGACCTGGGCGATGCCCGAGGCCATCGTGCCGGTGCCGACGACGCCGACCTTGGCGATCTCGTGCTTGAGCTGCGGCTTGTCGTCGGCCGACGGGGTCTCGTCGTCGCTGACGACCTCGCCGTCGGCGTAGGTGTAGAAGCCGCGGCCGGCGGCCTTGCCGGTGCGGCCCTCGGCGACCAGCGACTCGAGCAGGTCGGCCGGCTTGTGCAGGTTGTCGCCGGTCTCGGCGTACCGGGCCGCGAGGGCGTCGCGGACGGTGTCCAGGCCGAGCTCGTCCAGCGTGGTCAGCGGGCCGCGCGGGTAGCCGCAGCCGAACCGCATGGCGGCGTCGATGTCGCCGCGGAGGGCGTACTTCTGCTCGTACATCCGCACGGCGTGGTTGAGGTACGGGAGCACCAGGGTCTCGTTGATCGTGGCTGCGGTCTCAGTCATGGCGAGAATGGTGCCACGGGTCCTACTGGTGAGTAGCACGTCTCAGGAATCGAACAGGTCGCGGCCGTCGGCCAGCCGGGAACGGATGCCGCGGATCGAGCGGGTGAACGGCCAATTCCGCGCTCGTGGCGGCAGGAGACGGACGATTCTTCCCAGAATGCGGTTGAACCGGACGAATCGTTTCTGCTGCCGCGGCGTCCAGGTGAGTCCCAGCTGGGCCCGGAGCTCGGCCGGGAGGTAGCCGCTGACCAACCAGAACCGGAACCGGAGGACCGGCCCCGGGATCCGCCGACGCAGGTACTCCAGGCGGATCACCCGGAGCAGGTACTCCCGGACGGCGTCGTCGATCCGGGCGCCGGCGAGGCCGGTGCGCCAGTACTCCTCGAAGGCGTCCCGGTCCGCCGGCCAGAGCTCGGCCGGCATCTGCAGCATCCCGCCGAAGATCGCCCCCTGCCGGTAGAACGCCTCCCGCTCGGCACCGCGCAGCGGCCCGTAGGTCAGTTCGCGAGCCTCCTCGAAGCCGCGGTAGATGCAGGCACCGACCCAGCGCTGCAGCTCCGGGTCGAACGCGTTCGGGACCCGGGCGTGCGACGCGTTCGTCGCCCTCCGGTACGCCGCCCGCTCGTCCGCGGTGCCCAGGGTCGCCACCGCGAGCAGGCCCACGGTGGTCCGCTGCCGGCGGCGCGGGTTGCCGAACAGGCTGCCCTCGACCACCTGGCTGTCCTTGACGCCGTACCCGACCTCCGGACGGCTGAGCTGCATCACCACGTTCGCGGTGCCCGACAGCGCGGTGAAGATCGAGGCGCCGGTCGCGAGCAGGGCGGTGTCGAGGGAGTCCAGGTCACCGACGGGCATGGGAGTCAGGCTAGGGCGACGAGCCCCAGCTCCGCAGCCGATGCCAGCGCCTGGTGCCGCGGCAGCACCCGCACGGTGTAGCCGAACGGACCCGGGCGGTCGAGGACCAGCCGGGTCTCGAACCGGTGCCGCCCGCCCTCGTAGGTCTCGACCAGGTCGAGGGTGCTGACCGCCGGCTCGAGGATCGCGTCCTCCCCCTTGACCCGGCCGTGGACCAGCTGAACCGCGACGTCGCCCGGAGCCAGGTCGCCGAGGCTGACGTACGCCTTCAGCTCGAGCGCGCCGCCGACCTCGGGCGACTCGGAGACCCCCGCGGAGTCGAGGTGGTCGATCCGGACCTGCTCCCAGCCGGCCCGGACCCGGGCCTTGAACGAGGCCAGGTCGCGCGCTCCGTCGTAGTCGGAGTTGATCTCCCGGGCCGCGCCGGCAGCCGGCACGTAGAGCCGCTCGACGTAGTCGCGCACCATCCGGGTGGAGAGCACCTTCGGCCCCAGCGACTTCAGGGTGTGCCGGACCATCTCGATCCAGCGGATCGGCAAACCTGTCTCATCGTGGTCGTAGAACCGCGGGGCGACCTCGTTCTCGATCAGCTCGTAGAGGGCGTTCGCCTCGATCGCGTCCCGGGCGTCCGGGTCGTCGATGCCGTCCGCCGACGGGATCGCCCAGCCGTTGTCGCCGTCGTACCACTCGTCCCACCAGCCGTCGAGGATGGAGAGGTTGAGCCCGCCGTTCAGCGCCGCCTTCATGCCGGAGGTGCCGCAGGCCTCGTAGGGCCGCAGCGGGTTGTTCAGCCAGACGTCGCAGCCGGGGTAGAGCGGCTGCGCCATCGCGATGTCGTAGTTCGGCAGGAACACGATCCGGTGCCGGACGCCCGCCTCGTCGGCGTACCGGACGATCTCCTGGATCATCTTCTTGCCGCCCTCGTCCGCCGGGTGCGACTTGCCCGCGATCACCAGCTGGATCGGCCGCTCCGGGTCGGTCAGCAGCCGGGTCAGCCGGTCCCGGTCGTGCAGCATCAGCGTCAGCCGCTTGTACGACGGCACCCGGCGCGCGAACCCGATCGTCAGCACGTCCGGGTCGAGCACCTCGTCGACCCAGCCGAGCTCGGCCGGGGCGGCGCCGCGCTGCTGCCACGACTTCCGCAGCCGGGCGCGCGCATCCTCGACCAGCCGCAGCCGGAGCGCGCGCTTGGTCGCCCAGAGGTCGGCGGCCGGGATCTTGTCGACCACGTCCCAGACCTGGTCGTCGTCGGAGTCCACGTCCGCGCCGAGCGACGTCGCCAGCTCGAAGACCTCGCGGGCGACCCAGGTCGGCGCGTGCACGCCGTTGGTGATCGAGGTGATCGGCACGTCGGTCTCGTCGAACGCCGACCAGAGGCCGTTGAACATGCCGCGGCTGACCTGGCCGTGCAGCAGCGACACCCCGTTGGCGCGCTGGGCCAGCCGGAAGCCCATCACCGCCATGTTGAAGACGCCCGGGTCACCGCCCTCGTAGTCCTCGGCTCCCAGTGCCAGCACGTCGTCGACCGCGACCCCGGGCACCGCACTCTGCGAGCCGAAGTACTGGGCGATCAGGTCCCGCGGGAACCGGTCGATCCCGGCCGGGACCGGGGTGTGGGTGGTGAAGACGGTGCCGGCGCGGCTGACCTCGAGCGCCTCGGCGAAGGCCAGCCCGGGACCGCCCTCGGCGACGCTGAGCTCCCGGATCCGCTCCAGGCCGAGGAAGCCGGCATGGCCCTCGTTGGTGTGGAAGACCTCCGGCTCGGGAGCGCCGGTGATCCGGGACCAGGCGCGCAGCGCCCGGACGCCGCCGACCCCGAGGAGCAGCTCCTGGCGCAACCGGTGCTCGGGAGTGCCGCCGTACAGCCGGTCGGTGACCTCCTGCAGGGCGGGAGGGTTGGCTTCGACGTCGGAGTCGAGCAGCAGCAGCGGGACCCGGCCGACCTGGGCGACCCAGATCCGGGCCAGCAGCGGGTGGTCGCCGGGGATGTCGAGGCGGACCTGGGCGTGCGACCCGTCAGCCTCGCGCAGCGGCGTGATCGGCAGCCCGTCCGGGTCGAGCACCGGGTAGGTCTCCTGCTGCCAGCCCTCCCGGGAGAGCGACTGCCGGAAGTAGCCGTGCCGGTAGAGCAGGCCGACCCCGATCAGCGGGACGCCCAGGTCGCTGGCGGTCTTGAGGTGGTCGCCGGCCAGGATGCCGAGGCCGCCGGAGTACTGCGGCAGCACCGAGGTGATCCCGTACTCCGGGGAGAAGTAGGCGATCGTCGTCGGCGCCGCGCTCTTCTGGAACCAGCGGTCCCCGGTCAGGTACGCCTCCAGGTCGGCGCGGACCCCCGCGAGCCGGTCCAGGAACGCGGTGTCGGCGGCGAGCTCGTCCAGCCTGCTCGGCAGGATCGACCCGAGCATCTTGACCGGGTCGTGGCCGGACTCGGCCCACGCGTCGGCGTCCATCGCCGCGAACAGGTCCTGGGTCGGCGGGTGCCAGGACCAGCGCAGGTTGGTGGCCAGGTCCAGCACCGCGGCCAGGCTCGACGGGAGGACGGGACGGACGGTGAATCGTCTGATCGCGCGCACGAGCCGACGTTAGCCGAGTCTTCTGGATCGTTCCAATTTCTCAGTCCGAGCCTGTGGACAGACCGTTCTCCAGGCGCAGCACCGTTCCCGGGTGCTCGCTCAGGGCTCGGTGGGTCACCATCAGCACGGCGCGGTTGCCGTCCAGCAGGCGAGCCAGGATCCGGCTCTCGGTGGCCCGGTCGAGCGCGCTGGTCGCCTCGTCGAGGATCAGCAGCTCCGGGTCGCGGACCAGCGCCCGGGCGATCGCCAGCCGCTGCTGCTCGCCGCCGGAGAGCTCGGCGAGCTCCTGCAGCGGAGCCTGCAGCCTCCCCGGCAGGGCCCGGACGACGTCCGCCAGCTCGGCCGTCTCCAGGGCGGCCCAGGCGCGGTCGTCGGTCAGCGGCGTTCCCGGCTGCATCGACCACGCCAGGTTCTGCCGGACGGTCCCGGGCACCAGCACGGTCTGCTGCGGCACGTACCCGATCCGGCGCCGCCAGCCCGCCAGGTCGGCGACCGGCTCGCCGTCGACCAGCAGCTCGCCCTCGTCCGGGGGCAGCAGCCCGAGGATCACGTCCAGCAGGGTGCTCTTCCCGGAACCGCTCGGGCCGGTCACCGTGACCAGCCCGCGGTTCGGGATCTCCAGGTCGATGCCGGCCAGTGCCGGCTCCTCGTCACCCGGGTAGGTCACCCCGAGCCCGTGCAGCTCGACCAGGCCGACGGCCCGTCGACGCCCGGGACGCTCGACCCGCGGCGTGATCGGCGCGGGCGCGCCGGTCCGGCCGGCCAGCTCGGGGTGCTGGAGGATCTCGGCGCGGAAGTCCACTAGCGACTCCAGCGCCGGGACGTCGTTGGCGAAGGTCTGCGCCGAGATCAGCAGCGTCTGGGCGGTCGCCAGCAGCCGGGTCGCGACCACGATCAGGGTGGCCAGCTCGGCCAGCGAGAGGCCGATCTCCCGGCCGAGCAGGATCAGGCCGAGCACGGCGACGACCCCGACGACACCGAGGGTGGCGCTGACCATCGAGGACCGGGCCACGTAGTTGCTGCGCACCTCGCGGACCCGGGCGGCCTCCTCGGCGACGAGCTCGGACCAGGCCCGCTCGGCACCGTGGGCCCGCATCACCCGCGCCGATCCCAGCGAGTCGGAGAGGGCGGCGCCGAAACCGGCGATCCGAGCGCTCATCACCTGCCCGAGGGCGGTCGCACCCCGGGTGGACCGGGCGGCCAGCAGCATCACCACGACGACCGCGACCAGCGCCAGCCCGCCGACCACCGGCGCCAGCAGCACGCCGACAGCGGCGGTGGCGACGATCAGGAAGGCGCTGACGAAGATCCGCAGCACCATCGCCACCGCGCTCTGGGCCCGCTCGACGTTGGTGGTCAGGCTCTGGATCACCTCGCTGCGCCGCTGCGCCGCGAGATAGGTCCAGTCCGAGCCGTAGAGGTCGTTGATCAGGCCGAGCCGGAGCCGGTCGACGGTCGCCAGCCGGATGTCGACGGCCAGGACCGCGGCCCACCACTGGCCGAGGCCGCGCAGCACCACCACGGCGATCACCAGCGCGAAAGCGCGCGGCAGCGTCAGCTGCACGCTGAGCCCGGGCACGGAGAACCGGTCTCCGCCGCCGAGGGCCTGGATCACCGGGACCAGCAGCACCAGCCCGGCACCCTCGAGGACGGCGACACCGGCCTGGAGCACCAGCAGGACCAGCACCCGGGTCCGGCCGACGGTCCCGCTCATCAGGCGCAGGCAGGCCAGCGCCCGACCCATCATCCGCGGCTCCTGACCAGCGGCTCGACGACTCCGGCGCCCGGTTCGCGACGGGCCCACGCGACGCTGCGGCGGCGGACCCGGCGGAGCCGGTAGAGCAGGGTCAGCGGGACGCCGGTCCAGGCGGTGCGGCTCTCGATGCCGACGACCGCCTTCACCGGCAACGCGGTGCTCACCGCCGAGTGCGCCAGGTCCCGGGGCGTGCCGCTGGCGGCCACCATGTAGCGCAGCAGCCGCATGCTCTCGGCGCCGGGGAACGGGACCGGTGCGTAGACCGGCCGCTCCTGCGCCTGCACCGCACGGGTCAGGACGGCGGCCGGCACCTGGTCGAGCCGGCGGACCACTGATGCCGGGACCGACGGCGGCAGACCGACGACGAACCTGGTCACGGCGAGCGTGCTCACCTCGAGCCGGCGCAGCGGCTCGGTCGTCCCGGCGCGTTCCCAGGTCGAGGGCAGTGCGGCCAACCGGTAGACGTCGACCAGGCTGCGCATCCAGCGCCAGGAGTCCTTGGCAGTGTGCAGGCTGGTGTGCGCGAGCAGGTCGGTCCGCGCCAGGGTCGGCACCAGGATGCCGCCGAGGTCGACGATCTCGCGGCGCGCCCAGACCTCGGCGAAGGTCGGCAGCGCGTCCAGGGTCGGGTCGAGCCGCCAGTGCAGGTCCACGGTGCTGCCGGGCCCGTCGTAGGTGAAGGCGTTGAACGAGCCGAGGGTGTGCCGCCAGGCCCAGGTGCCGGGGGTGACCTCGCTGCCCGCGCGCAGTGCCCAGCCGTTCGCGATCAGCAGGTGGTGCGCCTCGGCGACCCGGTCTGGCGCGACCAGCAGGTCGACGTCGCCGGCTCCGCGCGCCGTCCGGTCCCCGGCGCTCTGCACCGCCAGGGCGGGCCCCTTGATCACCAGGCAGTCCAGGTCGGCCTGCTCGAAGAGCCGTTGCACCCGCTCGATCTCGAGCACCTGCACCATCAGCGCGCGCCGGTTCGCGGTCCGGATGAGGGCGATCTCCTCGGCGACCGGTGCCGGTACGCCGACCTCGGCCGGGTGCGCGCCGACCAGCTCGGCGACGCGGTGCCGCCGGACGGCGTCGACCAGGTCGGCCGCCGATTCGGTGGCCGGTTCGGGGATCCAGGCGAGGCCGGATTCCAGCCTCAGCGACCCCCGGACCCAGGCGCGGACACGCCGTACGGCCGATGGGGAGGGAGACACCTGCCAAGCGTAGGAGCCCGCAGGCGTCCGGGGTGGTCGAACGGAGAGAAGTTCTTCGCGGAAATGCGTTACCTCCCGAGTGCCGAATCGTTGCCTCTGATTGAGAAGGCAACAACCGACAGGAGCTCCACATGACCGGTTCTGACAAGGCTTACAGCGCTCCCAAGCTGGAGTCGCTCAGTCTTCGGGCCACCAGTGACATCGACATCGGGCTCGGGATCCACATCCCGTTCCCGCCGCTCGGTAGCTGACGGCTCGACGCCGATCAAAGGACACTCGGGGGTCACGAGGCCGCGCACCATGCGATTCGTTCACACGATGCGGGGTTTTGTCCGTCTAGGACTCAGGGACCAGGTCCGCTTCACGGCGGCCTGGTTCCTGCTCGGTTTTGCCCGCCTTCTCATCATCCTGCTGCCGTTCACCGCCGTACGACGGCTGCTCGGCGAGGACCGCACCGGCGCCGGGCAGCGGCCGGCACCGGCACTCGAACCCGAGCAGCTGGTCCGTGCCGCCCACATCGGGCGGATCGTCGAGGCGGCCGCCGCGCACGCGCCCTGGCGGTCGGACTGCTACCCGCAGGCGCTGACCGCGCGGACCTTCCTGGCACTCCGCCGGATCCCGCACGTCGTCTCCTTCGGGGTGCGCCGGGACGGCGACGCCCTGGTCGCGCACGCCTGGGTGCACGCCGGCGACGTGGCCGTGACCGGGGGCAACGGTCGCGAGTACACCGAGGTCGGGGCGTTCTCCTGGTCCCCCCGATCCGCACGGCAGCGTGATCGCGCGTGAGCGCTGGCTCCCCGAGGACGTACTCCTGCTACGGACTGGTGCTCCGTAGTGACCTCGACCTCCCCGACCTCGGCGCACCGCTGGAGACGTCCGACGCTCCGGACGTGACGATCCGGTTCGGTCCGCTCGAGCCGCCGCCGGCCGGCACCGACCCGCTCCCCTACGGGCTGTGGCGCACCGGCGACCGCTGCGGCGTCGAGGTTCCCGACGTGGGTCGCTACGAGGCCCGAGCCGGTCGCGAGGTGGTCATCGACCCGGTGCCCGGCGCCGACCCCAAGGCGATCCGGCTCTTCCTGCTCGGCAGCGTGATGGGGGCCGTGATGATGCAGCGCGACCACCTGGTGCTGCACGGCAACGCGGTCCGGATCGGCGATGCCTGCGCGGTCGTGGTCGGGCACTCCGGGGCCGGCAAGTCCACCCTCGCGGCGGAATTCGACCGGCGCGGGTACGACGTCCTCTCCGACGACGTGGTCCCGGTCGACGCCGACGGGAACGCGCTCCCCGGCTATCCGCGGATCAAGCTCTGGGACGACGCCCTGGAGCGCCTCGGCGTCGGGACCGACGGCCTGGAGCGGATCAACGACGACCACGAGAAGTTCCAGCTGCCGCTGCGCCGGGCCGAGCTGGCGCCGTTGCCGGTGCGCTGGATCTACGTCCTGGAGCGGCACACCGGGACCGAGCTGACCACCGAGCCGGTCCGCGGCGCGGCCACCTTCGGCCTGCTGCACGAGCACACCTACCGCAACGAGCTGGTGCACGGCCCGGACGCGGTGGCCCGGCACCTGCAGCAGTGCGCCCGGCTCGTCGCCGGCGCGCGGGTCACCCGGGTGCAGCGTCCGGTCGAAACCATGACCGCGGGCGCGACCGCGGATACGATCCTGGCCGACACCCGAATCGACCTCCCGCAGGAGTGTGCATGACCAGCAGTGCCCCCGACGTCGCCTACCTCCGGCGTCCCGAGCTCAACGCGGTCGAGATGGACGGCGAGCTGGTGATGATGGGGCAGGAGCAGGGCGAGTACTACGGCCTGCGCGACGTGGCCGCGTCGATCTGGCAGCACCTCGTCGAGCCGCGGACCCTGGAGGACCTGGTGGTCCTGGTCTGCGCGGAGTACGCGATCGACCCGGACACCTGCCGCCCGGACGTGGTCGCGTTCCTCGACGACCTCGTGGCCCGGAAGCTGATCGCCCCGGTCTAGGGCAATGTTCGGGGTGGCACCCTGAGGACTTCACGGCACCCCGCTGTCGAGAATTCGAACGAATTCCGATCGAGAGGAACGTTTCGCCCGTGGCTCGTCTCAAGGCCGTCGCCTCCCTGCTGGTCCTCACCCTGCTCGCGCTGGGCGGCCTGGTGGCCGTGGCGCCCAGCGCCTCCGCCGCGACCGGCACCATCCAGGGGACGGTCACCGGTCTGACGACCGGCACCGCCGTCGACGCCTGGGTCTTCGTGTACAGCGCCGAGCCCGAGACCGACGTCTTCACCGACCCGTGCAACGACGACGGCTGCGTCGGCTACATCCGGACCTCCGGGAGCGGCGCGTTCGCGGTGACGGGGCTGACGCCCGGCAGCTACAAGGTCTTCGTCCAGTCCAACGACGCGACGGCCGCCAGCCGCTGGTACGGCGGCAAGGGCGACACCTACGCGGCCGCGACCGCCGTGGTCGCACCGAACGGCGGCCAAACCACGATCGCGGTGAAGCTGACCACCAAGGGCGGCATCAGCGGGACCGTCTCCGACGACACCGGGGTCAAGTCCGGCGTCACCGTGACGGCGTACCGGGTCAACGGCGACGGCACCCAGGACCCGACCGGCAAGAACACCACCACCAACGGCAGCGGTCAGTACCTGATCCCCGCCCTCGCCTCCGGGAACTACCGCCTCTACGCGGTCGACCCCGCCCATGTGGGCCGGTGGAACGGAGGTGCCTCGACCTTCGCCACCGCACCGAACGTGGTGGTCGCGGATGGAGCGGAGACCACCGGCGTCGGCTTCACCCTCGCCCGCTACGGGTCGATCTCCGGCAAGGTCCGGGACGCGGCCGCCGCGGCGGTCAGCGGCGCGACCGTCGAGGCGCACCGGGTCGACGGCACGACCGACGGCGGGGTGGCGCGGACCGCTACGACCGGCGCCGACGGCAGCTACCCCCTCGGCACTCTGACGCCCGGGAGCTACCGGGTGCGCGCGGTGCCGACCGGCCTGTCCAGCGGCCCGGCCTGGAACGGCAACGCCACCAGCTTCGCGACGGCCGCGAACATCACCGTCGCCAACGGCGGCGCGGTCACCGGCACCGACATCGGCCTGCCGGCACTGCCCGGCGGGATCAGCGGGACGATCACCCCGGTGTTCGCGGGGACGACCGTCACGGCCATCCCGTACGGCGGCGCGGGCGACAGCGTGACCGGCCCGGTCGACGGTTCAGGGAAGTTCGAGCTCGCACTGCCGGCCGGGAGCTACCTGCTGGCGATCGACGCTCCGGCCTCCCGCCCGGACTACCCGCGTGCGTGGGTCTACCGCTACTGCGACTGGGGCTGCACCTGGGTCACCCGCAGCAAGCTCGCCGGTGCTTTCGACATCGAGAGCCCGGTCCAGGTCGAGGCGGGAGTCGTCACCAGCGGCATCACCGCGACCCTCCCCCAGGTCCCCGTCCTCGCCGGGAGGATCACCGACTCGGCCGGCGACCCGGTCGCGAACGCCTCGGTCCAGCTGTGGCTGCGCGGCCGGATCGACCCGGTCTTCACCACGGACGACACCGAGTGGGACCTCTACGGCCACAACGCCTGCGCCGGCGACTACTACGCCGCCCCGCAACCGTGCGTGACCGCGACGACCGACGCCGAGGGCGACTACCTGATCTACCCGCCGCGGACCTGGCCCGACGGCTACTACGCGGACCAGCAGGACTACCTGCTCCTCGTCGTCCCGGGCGACGGCCTGCACCGGCCCCGCTGGGTGGGCGCCGCGACCGATGCGAACCTTCCCGCCACCTGGCCGGCGCCGGCCGACATGTTCGCCGGCGAGTGGACCGCCGTCCCCGGGTACGGGAACTCCCCCGAGCTGCTCGACCTGGACCAGGTGCTCTCCGGCGCGGGCCGGTTCGCCGGCACGGTGACCACCGCGGGAGGACCGGTCGGCGGCATCGCCGTGCGCGTCCACGCCAACCTCGACGACGGCAGCCCGCTCGCGGGCCGCGACTACACCACCACCACCGCGAGCGACGGCACCTGGTCGATCGGCGGCCTGCCGCCGGGCGGCTACTCGGTCTACTTCGGCGACGGCTCGGACCACTACGTCCCGCTGGCCTACGACGGTGGCGCCGGGATGCTCCTCGCGGCGTACCAGAGCCGCACCGGCATCGACGGCGTGCTGCAGTCGGGCGGGAGCGTGACCGGGACGATCACCGGCGATCCCGGCTCCGGGCCGGTGCCTCTGGCCGGGGCGACCGTGCACGCGTACCTGCCGGCCGGCGGCGAGGTCGGCTCGGCGACGACCGGCGACGACGGGTCCTACACGCTCACCCTCGACGTCGGGACCTACCGGCTCCGGGTGACGCCTCCGGCGGGCGCCGAGTACGCCGCGCGCTGGTACGGCACCGACGCGACCTCGCAGGCGACGGCGGCCGACGTCCAGGTCACCCTGGGCGCGGACACCAATGCTGATGCCCGGCTGACCTTCACCGGTCACACGACGCCCCCGCCGGCGGTGACGGTCCTGAGCATCAAACCCGGTGCGACCCAGACTGTCGCGGGCAAGCGGGTCGTCGTGACCGGGGCCCTCCGGACCATCACGGGACAGCCGGTGGCAGGTGCCGTGCTGACGCTGCAGGCCCGGGCCGGCACCTCGGGTGCTTTCCGGACCGTCGGGACCGCGACCACCTCCGCGACCGGGACGGTCTCGATCTCGGTCGCCCCGACCGCGGCCACGACGTACCGGTGGGTCTACGGCGGTGACACCGACCATCTCGCCACCACCGGCCCGGCCACCGCCGTCAAGGTCGCCTTCGCCCTCACCGCCAAGGCCGTCAAGCGAGCGCTGAGCCACAAGAAGGCCGCCACCGTGTGGGGTGCCGCGACGCCCGCACGTGCCGGCACGACCGTGGTGCTGCAGCAACTCGTCAAGGGATCGTGGCGGACGCTGTCGACCAGGACGACGGTCAGGAAGGTCCGGCTCCCGGGCGCCGCGCGACCGACGCTCGGGTACGTGCTCACCTTCAAGAAGCGCAAGGGCGCCTACACGTTCCGGGCGATCACGCTCGCCAGCAGCGCGAACCTGAAGGGGACCTCGGCCGCCGTCCGGATCAGGTTCACCTGAGGGCAGTCACCCCTGGGGAGCGAGCTCCTGCTGACCCCACGGCGACCCGTAGGCGGTGAGCAGGTCGAGGAACGGCACCGCGTCGAAGGCCTCCGGCCCGAGGACGCCGGCGCCGGACCAGACCCCGGTGGCGATCAGCTCGAGCGCCACCACCGGGTTGATCGCCGTCTGCCAGACGACGCACTGGTGGCCGTAGTCCGCCATCACGGTCTCGTTGTCGACCACGTGGTAGAGGTACGTCGACCGCTTCTCGCCGTCTTTGCCCTTGCCGGTGACCCAGAGTCCGGCACAGGTCTTGCCCTTCATCCGCGGGCCGACGGTCGCCGGGTCCGGCAGCACCGCCGCGACGACATCCCGCGGACTCACCTCGACGCCTTTAACCCGGACCTTCTCGGTGCTGTCCAGGCCGAGGGTGTGCAGCACCTTGAGGATGGTGATGAACTCGTCACCGAGGCCGTACTTGAAGGTCGCCCGCTTGCAGTCGACCCAGCGCGGCATCAGCAGCACCTCTTCGTGCTCGACGTTGACGCACTCGACCGGGCCGATGCCCTCGGGGAAGTCGAAGACCTCGGGTTCGCTGAACGGCGGGGTGGTGAACCAACCTCGCTCCTTCTCCCAGATGACGGGCGGGTTCAGGCACTCCTCGATCGTGGTCCACATCGAGAACGACGGCGCGAAGATCTCGTTCCCGTCGTCGTCGGTGACCACCAGGTTGGCGCCGTCCCGGGTGCCGAGCTCGTCGATCTCGGAGAACAGGTGGTCGGCGGCGTACCGGGCGAAGACGTCGGAGAGCCCGGGCTCGACGCCCATCCCGACCAGGGCCAGCCGGCCGGCCGCCTCCCACTCCTCAGCGACCGCGAACTGCTCGTCGCCGAGCATCACCCCGACCTTCTCGTACGGCGCCTCCGGGTGCGGCTTGCTCAGCGACATCGCCATGTCGAGGTAGTCGGCGCCGGCGGCGAACGCCCCGTCGAAGATCGGCATGTTGAAGACCGGGTCGACCGCGTTCATCACGTGCGTGATGCCGTGCTCGCGGCAGAGTGCGGTGACGGCCTCGGCCGAGGACGCGTCGATCTTCGCCGCGGTGAAGCGCTCGTCCAACGCGCCGGCGGCATGCTGCGCCTTGGCTTCGTCGTAGTCCGCGATCACGATCGCCTCGAAGAAGTCGCGGCGGGCAGCGATCGCGGTGAACGCACCGCCGACCCCACCGGCGCCGACCAAGAGGATCTTCACGTCGCGGCGCCTAATCCTGGCCGATGTAGGACATGACGTGCTTGATCCGCGTGTAGTCCTCGAGCCCGTACATCGACAGGTCCTTGCCGTAGCCGGAGTGCTTGAACCCTCCGTGCGGCATCTCGGAGACGAACGGGATGTGGGTGTTGATCCAGACCACGCCGAAGTCGAGGTTCTTCGACATCCGCATCGCCCGGGCGTGGTCCTTGGTCCAGACGCTGGAGGAGAGCCCGTACTCGACACCGTTGGCCCAGCGCAGCGCCTCTCCCTCGTCGCTGAACTTCTGCACCGTCATCACCGGCCCGAAGATCTCGGACTGGATCTGCTCGTCGTCCTGGCGCAGGTTCGAGACCACGGTCGGCTCGTAGAAGTAGCCGCGGTCGCCCTGGCGCGCTCCGCCGGTGACCAGGTTCGCGTGGTCGGGCAGCCGGTCGACCATCCCGGCGACCCGGTCGAGCTGGCCCTGGTTGTTGAGCGGCCCGTAGTAGGTGTCCTCGGAATCGGGCATCCCGGTCGGCATCCCCTGGGCCGCCTCGGCCAGCGCGGCGACGAACTCGTCGTGGATCCCGGGCCCCACCAGCACCCGGGTCGCGGCGGTGCAGTCCTGGCCGCCGTTGAAGAGCCCGGCACCGGCGATCCCCTCCGCGGCCTTGGCGATGTCGGCGTCGTCGAAGACGATCACCGGCGCCTTGCCGCCGAGCTCGAGGTGCACCCGCTTGAGGTCGGTCGCCGCCGAGGCCGCCACCTCCATGCCGGCCCGGACCGACCCGGTGATCGCCACCATCGCCGGGGTCTTGTGCTCGACCAGGGCGCGGCCGGTGTCCCGGTCGCCGCAGACCACGTTGAGCACGCCCGGCGGCAGGAACTCGCCGCAGAGCTCGGCGAGCAGCGTCGAGGACGCCGGCGTGGTGTCGCTCGGCTTGAGCACGATCGTGTTGCCCCCGGCGAGCGCCGGGGCGATCTTCCAGATCATCATCAGCAGCGGGTAGTTCCACGGCGTCACCTGACCGACGACGCCGACCGGCTCGCGGCGGATCCAGGAGGTGTGATCGGCCATGTACTCCCCGGCCGCCTTCCCCTCGAGGACCCGGGCGGCGCCGGCGAAGAAGCGGAAGTGGTCGGCGGCGTACGGCATCTCCTCGCTGAGGGTGAGGTGCAGCGGCTTGCCGGTGTCGCGGCACTCGACGGCGTTGAACTCGTCGGTGCGCGCCTCGATGGCGTCGGCGATCTTGAGCAGCGCGGCGGCCCGGTCCTGCGGCGTCGTGCTGCCCCAGGTCTCGAAGGCCGCGGCGGCGGCGGCGTACGCCCGGTCGACGTCGGCGGCCCCGGACATCGGCGCCTGTGCGTACACCTCCCCCGTGGTCGGGTCGATCACGTCGTAGGTCGCACCGTCGGCGGCGGCCGTGGAGGCGCCGTTGATGAAGTTGGCGAAGGTCTCAGGCATGGGCCCAAGTCAAACGATTCGACCGAACCGCGTCAAGCGCGTTCACAACGAAATCCGCAGAATCAGAGCCGTTGTTTGCTCGAAAGCAACCTTAAAAGTGCCCGCCCGGTGCGGATTCACTTGCTTGGCTGACCTGGCCTTGGCAGACTGCTCCCATGAGCGACGCAGCAGAAGCAACCCGTCAGCAAGCGGGCCGCGACCACCTCTGGATGCACTTCACCCGGCACTCGTCGTACGCGACGAACCCGATCCCCACGATCGTGCGCGGCGAGGGCGCCTACGTCTACGACACCCAGGGACGGCGCTACCTCGACGGTCTGGCCGGCCTCTTCGTCGTCCAGGCCGGGCACGGTCGCGCCGAGCTCGCCGAGGCGGCCGCCAAGCAGGCGGAGCAGCTGGCGTTCTTCCCGCTCTGGTCCTACGCCCACCCGGGCGCGATGGACCTCGCCGCCCGGGTCGCCGACTACGCGCCGGGCGACCTGAACCGGGTCTTCTTCACCACCGGCGGCGGCGAGGCCGTCGAGACCGCCTGGAAGCTGGCCAAGCAGTACTTCAAGGAGACCGGCAAGCCGACCAAGCACAAGGTGATCAGCCGGGCGATCGCCTACCACGGCACCCCGCAGGGAGCGCTCTCGATCACCGGCATCCCCGGGATGAAGGCGCCCTTCGAGCCGCTGGTGCCGAGCACCTTCCGGGTCCCCAACACAAACCTCTACCGCGCACCGGAGCAGTTCCAGGGCGGCACCGAAGCCGACGAGTACGCCTTCGGTCAGTGGGCCGCGAACAGGATCGCCGAGGCGATCGAGCACGAGGGCGCCGACACCGTCGCCGCCGTCTTCCTGGAGCCGGTGCAGAACTCCGGCGGCTGCTTCCCGCCGCCGGTCGGCTACTTCGAGCGGGTCCGCGAGATCTGCGACGAGTACGACGTGCTGCTGGTCTCCGACGAGGTGATCTGCGCGTTCGGCCGGCTCGGCCACATGTTCGCCGCCGACCGGTACGGCTACCAGCCGGACATCATCACCTGCGCCAAGGGACTCACCTCCGGGTACTCCCCGCTCGGCGCGATGATCGCCACCGACCGGCTCTTCGAACCGTTCAAGACCGGCGACACCACCTTCCTGCACGGCTACACGTTCGGCGGCCACCCGGTCTCGACCGCGGTCGCGATGGCGAACCTGGACATCTTCGAGAAGGAGGGCCTCAACCAGCACGTGCTGGACGAGGAGGGCGCCTTCAGGGCGACCCTGGAGAAGCTGCGCGACCTGCCGCTGGTGGGCGACGTCCGCGGGGCCGGCTTCTTCTACGGGATCGAGCTGGTCAAGGACAAGGCCACCAAGGAGACGTTCGACGAGGACGAGTCCGAGCGACTGCTGCGCGGCTTCCTCTCCAAGGCTCTGTTCGAGGCCGGCCTGTACTGCCGCGCCGACGACCGCGGCGACCCGGTGATCCAGCTCTCCCCGCCGCTGATCTGCGACCAGCAGCACTTCGACGAGATCGAGCGGACCCTGCGGACGGTGCTGACCGAGGCCGAGAACCACCTGTAACCCCGGGAGCCGCCGTCGTGAGGTGGTGACGGGCGCACCCGACTCCCGCTACCGTCGATTCATGGACGTCGTGTCCTTGGACCGGCACGGACCTCTCGGCCGCTTCGAGGCGCCCATCGAGTCGGACTACCGCCGGTGGCTCGAGCTGCACCTGGTCCCGCTCGTCGTCGCGCTCGGCGGCACGTCGGTCATCGCGTGGCTGGCGGCCTCCCCGTCAGCGCTGCTGCTGGCACCCGGCGACGTGGACCTGAGCGTGGTCGTGATCGTCTGCTGGTGCGTGAACGTCCCGGTCCTGGTCGCCGGGCTGACTTGGGTGCGGTACTCCGGGGGCCGGTACGTCGTCGAGTTCGCGACCTTCGGCATCGCGCTGACCACCGTGGACAGCATCCTGCTCCTGGGCCCGGCGATCAACGCCGACCGGATGACCTACCTGGGCGCCGGGATGTTCTACGGGATCCTGGCCCCGCTGGTGCAGTGCCCGTTCCGGCACAGCGTCGGCCTAGCGGTACTGGTCTTCACCCTGGCGCTCTGGCGCGGGCTGGCCGAGCCGCTCGGTTCGACCTCCCCGGTCGCGGCGACCGCCATCTACGTGACGCTCGGGATCTCGGTGCTGATGATCGGCCCGGCGATGGCCTGGGTGAGCGAGCGCGGCCTCCGCGCCTCCTACGCGGCCGAGCGGACCATCGAGCACCAGCGCGCGCTGATCCGCCGGTACGCGCCAAGCTCGGTGGTCTCCCGGATCGAGCACGGTGACAGCTCGGTCGACCAGCCGCAACGACGCCGGATCACGGTGCTCTCCTCCGACGTCGTCGGCTTCACCGCGATGGCGGACCGGATCGATCCCGAAGCCCTCGCGCTGATCATCAACGACTACCTCGGGTCGGTCTCCGACCTGATCGAGGGACACGGCGGCACGGTCACCGAGTTCGCCGGCGACGGCGTGATGGCGATCTTCGGTGCGCCCGAGGAGATCGACCCGGTCGACCAGGTCCGGTCCGCGATCCACGCCGCCCGAGAGCTGCAGGCGTCCCTGTCGGACTGGAGCCGCAGCTGGTACGAGCACGGCATCGTGGAACCGACCAGCGCCCGGATCGGGATCAACACCGGGGTGGTCTCGGTCGGCACCTTCGGTTCGGCGATCCGGGCGACCTACACCGGGATCGGGTTGCAGATGAACATCGCGGCCCGGGTCCAGGCCCAGGCGGAGCCCGGCGGGATCCTGCTGTCCAGCACGAGCTGGCACCTGGTCAAGGACCTCCTGGCGTGCTCGTCGCGCGGCGAGGTGATGGTGAAGGGCGTGCACTTCCCGATCGCGCTCTACGAGCCCGCCCCCTAGACCACGGCGGTCCGGCGGCAGACCTCGTCCCACGGAGTCGGCTCCATCCCGAAGTGCGCCCGCGCGGCGCTGTCGTCGATCAGGTACGGCCGGTTCCACTGGTACGCGAGCTCGTTGAGCTCGCGCAGCAGCGGCACGAACAGTCCTGCGGCCGCCTGGACCGGCCCGGGGACCACCGAGACCTTCGGGGCCGGGCGTCCGACAGCCGCCATCACGTCGGTCAGCGCCTCGGCCTGGGTGCGCGGCGGGTTGCTCGGGACCAGCCAGGTGCGCCCGAGCGCGGTCTCGTCCTCCGCGGCCGCCACCAGCAGCCGGGCCACGTCCAGGACGTCGGTGAAGGCGTGCGGCTCGTCCTTGGCGCCGAGGACCCAGGCCCGCTTGCCGGCGAGCATGCCCGGCACCTGGCGGCTGACGTGACCGTTCCCGCCGACGCCGGTGCCGACGTAGTCCGATCCGCGGACCTCGACGGTCCGGATCCGGCCCGCCTCGTGCAGCTCCCGGGCATCGGCCCACATCCGCGCTCGGAGCACGCCCTTGCGGTCGGTCGCGGCGTCCGGCGTGCTCTCGCTCATCGGGCCGTCGACGGGACCGTACGGGTAGAGGTTGCCGGTGATCGCGCACGTCGCCCCGGACCGCTCGGCCGCGACCAGCAGCGCCTCGGCCAGCGGCGGCCAGACGGTGGTCCAGGAGGTGTAGTCCCCCGGGTTCGCGCAGTTGTAGAGCACCGACGCACCCTCGGTGGCGGCGCTCAGCGCGTCGGCGTCGGACGCGTCCAGCGCTAGGTGGCCGACCCCGGCGATCCCGGTGTCGGTCCCGGAACGGGTCGCGACCACGACGTCCGAGCCGCGGTCCGCGAGCAGCTGGGCGACGTGGCGGCCGACCGGGCCGGCGCCGACGACGAGATGACGATCGGTCATGAACCTTCTCCTTCGAGTCAAATGGAGAGCGGTGCTCTCGGTTTGAGCATGGCACTCCACCCAGAGAATTGCAAGAGCACTGCTCTCGTTTGTTGCGCCTGCTCTCGTCCTGCGTCAGAGTGGTCCCGTGAACGCAGCCACCCCCGCGAAGGCCCGGACCGCACGCCAGCGCGCCCGCGAGGAGATCACCGCGGAGATCCTGCTCGCCGCACGTGCCCGGCTGGCCGAGGCCGGACCCGGCGAGCTCTCGCTGCGCGCGGTCGCCCGCGACGTCGGGATGGTCTCCTCCGCCGTCTACCGGTACTTCCCCAGCCGGGACGACCTGCTCACCGCCCTGCTGATCAGCGCGTACGACGAACTGGGCGTCGCGGCGGAGGCTGCCGACGACGCCGTGCCCGACCGCGACGACCCGGCAGCCCGGTGGACCGCCACCTGCACCGCCGTCCGCGAGTGGGCGATCGCGCACCCGCACGACTACGCGCTGCTCTACGGCTCCCCCGTCAGCGGGTACGCCGCACCGCAGGACACCATCGTGCCGGCGACCCGGGTGATCGTGCGGCTGGTGCAGATCATCGTCGCGGCGCACGAGGCCGGCATACCGGCTCCGGTCGCGCCGGTAGGAGCACCGGCCGGCTTCGACGCTGCGGTCGCCGGAGCCCGCGAGGCGATCGCGCGGTTCGGCCTCGGGTCGGACGCCGACGCACCGGCCGAGCTGGTCGGCCGGACGCTGATGGCCTGGACCACGATCTTCGGCACCATCTCGTTCGAGCTCTGGGGACACCTGGTCGGCTCGGTCGAGGACCACGCGATCTACTACTCCGGCGTCGTCGCCCGGCTGTGGGACGACCTCAGCGGGTAGTCACCTCCGAGCGCAG
>NZ_RJSE01000007.1:1304507-1584716 GCF_003725695.1 Nocardioides marmoriginsengisoli | reverse complement strand
GACAGGCTCGACGTCCGAGCGCACGTCACCGCGTCTCGACAAGCTCGACGTCCGAGACCGTCCCCGCAGATCGCCTACCCCGGACATCGAGCCTGTCGAGATGCCCGGACACCCGCAGTCAGGAGTCGAATCCCAACCCCAACCGATCCATCGTCTTCAGCCACAGGTTCTCCTTGCCGCCGTTCGCATCGGCCCGGGCCAGCGACCAGGTGGTCAGCCCGATCCCGGCCCAGCGCACCGGCTCCGGCGGGAACGGCAGCGGCTTCTCGCGCACCATCCGCAGCGAGGTCCGCTCGGTCTCCTCACCGGCGAGCTGGTCCAGCGCGACCTCGGCGGCGAACCGGGTGGCCGCCACCCCGAGGCCGGTGAAGCCGAGCGCGTAGGCGACCTGGCCGTCGTACGCGGTGCCGTGGAAGGCGGTGAACCGGGTGCAGGTGTCGATCACCCCGCCCCAGGAGTGCGTGAACGGCAGCCCCTCGAGCTGCGGGAAGGTCGCGAAGAAGTGCTCGGCGAGGACGTCGAAGGTCTCCGGTCGCTGGTCGTACGCCGGGCCCTGGCGGCTGCCGTAGTGGTAGATCGCGTCGTACCCGCCCCAGAGGATCCGGCCGTCCCGGGTGGTGCGGTAGTAGTGGAACCGGTTCGTCCGGTCGCCGATCCCCTCGCGCCCGGGCCAGCCGATCGCCGCACGCTGCTCGGTGCTCAGCGGCGCGGTCATCAGCGCGTAGTCGTAGACCGGCACGGTCATCAGCCGCAGCCGGCGCAGCAGCGGTCGGAACGCGTTGGTCGCCAGCATCACCCGCCGGGCGACCACGGATCCTCCGGACGTGCGCACCTCGACCCGGCCGCGGACGGTGCCGTGCGGCAGCCGACGCAGGCCCGAGACCGGAGTGCCCTCGTGGATCCGCACGCCCCGGCGCAGGCACGCCTCGCGCAGCCCCCAGGCCAGCCTGGCCGGCTCGAGGATCGCGGAATCCGGGTCGTGCAAGGCCCCCAGGTACGTCGGCGAGTCGACCCGCGCCCGGACCGCGGCGGCGTCCAGCAACGTCAGCCGGCTGTCGTGCTCGACCGCCTCCGCCTGCTCGTCGGCCAGCCCGGCCACCTGCTCGGGCAGGGTGGCCACGCTCAGCGCACCGGCGCGGACGAAGTCGCAGTCGATCCCTTCGTCCGCGATCGTCGTCCCGATCGCGTCCAGGTTCTCCCGGCCGAGCCGGACCAGCGTCGCCAGCTCCTCCGGCCACCGCGAGAGCCCGTTGCCGAAGCCGTGCGTCAGGCTCGCCTCGCAGAAGCCCCCGTTGCGCCCGCTCGCCGCGTGCCCGCAGGTCTCCCCCTCCAGGAGCAGCACGTCCCGCCCGGGTTCGCGCGTCACCGCCAGCAGCGCGGTCCAGAGCCCGAGGTAGCCGCCGCCGACGACCACCAGGTCGGCGCTGGTGTCCCCGACCAGCGGCGGAGCGGCGTCGGGACGGGAGCCGTCGTCGAGCCAGTACGGCGTCGGCGCGGCGCCGCGCAGGGACGAATGGGTCGAGCTCACGCCGCCAGCGCCCGGGCCTTCCGGCGGTTGTTCACCTCACCGCCGAGCACGATCGCGATCGAGATCAGGAACATGATCGTGCCGATCACGTTCACCTGCATCGGGACCCCGCGCTGGGCGGCGCCGTACACGAACATCGGGAACGTGGTCGTCTGGCCGGCGTTGAGGTTGGTGATGATGAAGTCGTCGAAGGAGAGCGAGAAACTCAGCAGCGCGGCACCGAGGATGCCGGGCAGCACCAGCGGGAAGGTGACCCGCCAGAACGTCTGCGACTCGGTCGCGTAGAGATCCATCGCCGCCTGCTCGAGGTTCGAGTCGAGTCCGGTCAGCCGCGCCTTCACGGTGACGACGACGAAGGACAGGCAGAACATCACGTGCGCGATGAAGATCGTCCAGAAGCCGAGGCTGAAGCCGACCGAGAGGAAGAGCGCCAGCAGCGACGAGCCCATCACGATCTCCGGCGAGGCCATCGGCAGGAAGATGATCACGTTGGAGGCGGACTTCCCCTTGAAGTCGTGCCGCACCATCGCGAACGCGGCGAGGGTGCCCAGGATCGTCGCGACGATCGTGGCGAGCAGACCGATCTCGGCGCTCTTCCCCACGGCCGCGCACATCCCGTCGGGCTTGCACATCCCGGTCCAGTTGTTCCAGGTGAAGTTCTGGAAGGCGTAGAGGTTCCGCGACTTGGAGTTGTCGTTGAAGCTCATCAGGATGACGACCGCGATCGGAACGAACATGTAGACCAGCACCAGCAGGCCGAGCGCCATCACCAGGTGGTCGCCGATCCAGCGCTTGATCCGCCCGAAGCCGCTCATACGAGGTCCTCCGTCCCGGCGGTGCGGACGTAGGCCATCACCATGCCGACGATGATCAGCATCAGGATCACCGACAACGCGCCGGCGGCTGCGTAGTCACTGGTCTTGGTGAACAGGTCCTGGATCACGTTGCCGGCCATCCGGGTGTTCGGGTTCCCGAGCAGCTGCGCGTTGACGTAGTCGCCCGCTGCCGGGATGAACGTGAGCAGCGTCCCGGCGACGACGCCCGGCAGCGAGAGCGGCCAGGTCACCTTGAAGAAGGCCCGGACCGGCGAGGCGTAGAGGTCTCCGGCCGCCTCGATCAGCCGGCCGTCGATCTTCTCCAGGCTCGCGTAGAGCGGCAGCACCATGAACGGCAGGAAGTTGTACGTCAGCCCTGCGATCACCGCGACCGGGGTGGCGAGCAGCCGGTCGTCGGCGCCGAGGATGTGGACCGACTGCAACGCGTCCACCACGAACCCGTCGTCGGCCAGGATCAGCTTCCACGAGAGCGTCCGCAGCAGGAAGCTGGTGAAGAACGGCGCGATCACCAGGACCAGCAGCAGGGTGCGCCACCGCCCGCCCTTGAAGGCGATGGCGTAGGCGAGCAGGTAGCCGAGGACCAGGCAGATCAGGGTGGCGATGCCGGCGTACCCGAGCGAGCGGAGCAGAGGCTCCCAGTAGTCCTTGATCGCGTCGACGAAGTTCGCGAAGTGGTACGTCATGTCGTAGCCGCCCAGGACCGACCCGTTCGGGTCGTACAGGCTGGTCGCGAGCAGCGAGTAGAACGGGACGACGAAGAACAGGCCGAGCCAGAGCGCCCCGGGCAGGATCAACCAGTAGCCGGTGAGCTTCCGCCGCGGCCGGACGGCGGGCGCGCGCGGCGGCGGGGCCGCTTCCGGCGCTTGGACCGCCATCTCAGGCCTCCTCGATCCCGGCGTTCACGTCCTGGCTGGCGTCGAGCAGGAAGGCGAACTCGGGCCGCCAGGAGACGTCGACGGCGGTGCCGACCGGGATGATCCCGCGGACCCCGGTGTTCTGCTCGAAGGCCATCAGCTCCTGGCCCCAGGGCATCCGGACCAGGTACTGGGTGCTGACCCCGACGAAGCTGACGTCGGTCACGTACGCCCCGGTCATGTGGTTGCCGGGGGCGTCGATCGGCTGGCCGGCCGGTGCGATCAGCACCTTCTCGGGACGGATGCCGACCCAGCCGTCGCCGTGGTCGGCGTGCGCCCGATCCGCCGGGATCGAGACGACGGTGCCTTCCATCTGGACCTTCACGACGTCACCCTCGCGGCCGATGATCTTGCCGGCGATCAGGTTCGACTGGCCGAGGAAGTTCGCGACGAAGGTGGTGGCCGGGTTCTCGTACAGCTCGGTCGGCGATCCCATCTGCTCGATGACCCCGGCGTTCATCACCGCGATCGTGTCCGCCATCGTCATCGCCTCCTCCTGGTCGTGCGTGACGTGCACGAAGGTGAGGCCGACCTCGGTCTGGATCCGTTTGATCTCGAGCTGCATGGAACGGCGGAGCTTGAGGTCGAGGGCGCCGAGCGGCTCGTCCAGGAGCAGCACCTCGGGCCGGTTGATCAGCGCGCGTGCCAGGGCGACCCGCTGCTGCTGACCCCCGGAGAGCTGCGGCGGCTTCTTCCGGGCCTGGCTGGTCAGCTCGACCAGCGCGAGCATCTCGTCGACCTGCCGGGCCACCTCCGGCGACCTGCGCCGGCGGAGACCGAAGGCGACATTCTCGTAGATGTCGAGGTGCGGGAAGAGCGCGTAGTTCTGGAAGACGGTGTTGACCGGCCGCCGGTAAGGCTTCTCGTAGGTGACGTCGAGGTCGCCCAGGTGGATCGAGCCGGAGGTCGGCGTGTCCAGCCCCGCGACCATCCGGAGCGTCGTGGTCTTGCCGCAGCCGGACGGGCCGAGCAGCGCGAAGAACGACCCCTGCGGGACGACGAGGTCCAGCGACTTCACGGCGGTGAAGGTCGCGAACTCCTTGGTGAGCTTCGAGATCCGCAGGTCGCGGTCAGCCACTGATGACATCGGAAAAGTCTCCTTCGTAGCGACGGGCCTGCGCCTCGGTGAGTGCCATGAACCCGCTGGTCCGCGACAAGGTCTCCTCGTCCGGGAAGATCAGGTTCTTCAGGGTCTTGTTCTTCAGGAGGTCGGGATCGATCTTCTCCATCTCCGCCTCGGCGCCCTTGACCGGACAGATGTAGTAGACGTAGTCAGCGAGCCGGGCGGCGATCTCCGGCTCGTAGTAGTAGTCGATCCACTTCTCGGCGTTCTCCTTGTGAGTCGCCAGGTTCGGGATCAGCATGTTGTCGGCCCAGATCATCAGGCCCTCCTCCGGCGTGACGAAGACCAGGTCCTCGTTCTCCGCCGCGGCCACGTCGCCGGACCAGGCCTCGCAGGCCAGGATGTTGCCGGCCGAGAGGTCCTGGATGTACTCGTTCCCGGTGAACGCCCGGATCTGGCCGTCGCCGCGCGCCTTCTTCAGCGTCTCGACGCCCTTCTCCCAGTCGGCGTCGGTGAAATCGGACGGGTCTGCGCCGTTGATCAGCAGCATGAATCCCATCGTGTCCCGCATCTCGCTGAGCAGGGAGATCCGGCCCTTGAGGTCGTCGCGGGTCAACAGGTCGGCGAACGACCGGACCTCCTTGACCTTCTTCTTGTTGTAGGCAATGCCGGTCAGCCCGCTCTGCCACGGCGCGGAGAAGTCGCGCCCGGGGTCCCAGCCCGGTGCCTTGAGCGCGTCGATCACGTTCGCGTGCAGGTTCGGCACCTTGGCCGCGTCGAGCTTCTGGATCCAGCCGACCTGGATCATCCTGGCCGCCATCCAGTCGGTCAGCATGAACATGTCCCGCTTGGAGGACTCGCAGCTGCCGAGCTGGTTGCTGACCTTGGCGAAGAAGTCGTTGTTGTCGTTGACGTCGATGTCGTAGCGGACCTTGATCCCGGTGCGCTTCTCGAAGTCCTGGAGCGTCGTCGGCTCGTCCTCGTCCATGTAGCCGGGCCAGTTCGAGATGATCAGCTGCTTCTCGCTGGCCGACAAGTCCTTCGCGAAGCAGTCGGCCGGATCCTGCGTGCGGTCCGACGTCCCGAAGAACGGCAGCTTCAGCGCCGCCAGGCTACCCACGCCGAACGCGGCACCGGCGGCCCCCTTGAGGACCGTCCTGCGGCTGATCCGGGAATCTCCAGGCACGAACTCTCCCCTCTCGCTATTGCGAGGATCGTGACACGGGTCACGCCCTTCGACAAGGGATTCCGTCGTGAAGTTCTTGTTTCGCAACGAAAACCATCCGAAGAACTTGCCTTGCGCGAGCGCTGACGGGACGATTGCCGCATGGGTGACTCCGACCAGGGCCAATTTCGTCGCAAGACACCGCTCGACGACGTCTCGAAGGCGATCATCGAGCAGCTCCAGCAGGACGGCCGGCGCGCCTACGCCCGGATCGGCGAGGCGGTCGGGCTCTCCGAGGCCGCCGTCCGGCAGCGGGTGCAGCGGCTCATCGACTCCGGCGTGATGCAGATCGTCGCCGTCACCGATCCGATGGAGCTCGGGTTCGCCCGGCAGGCGATGATCGGCCTGCACGTGGACGGCCCGCTGGAACCGGTCGCCGACGCCCTCGCCGAGATGGCGGAGATCGAGTACGTCGTGATCACCGCTGGCGGATTCGACATCCTCGTCGAGGCGGTCTGCGAGAGCGACGAGCACCTCCTGGAGGTGCTCTCCTCCCGGATCCGGACGATCGAGGGCGTCCGCAGCACGGAGACCTTCGTCTACCTCAAGCTCCGCAAGCAGACCTACTCCTGGGGCGTCCGCTGAGCGTCGCTCTCTGGGGGGAGACCGCAGGCGACCTCCCCGCGGTACGCCCGCCTCTGGAGGGCCCGGCCGACGTCGACGTGGTGATCGTCGGCGGCGGCTTCACGGGCCTCTGGACCGCGTACTACCTGAGCAGGGCCGACCCCGCGCTGCGGATCGCGATCCTGGAGGCCGAGACCGTCGGCTTCGGCGCGTCCGGGCGGAACGGCGGCTGGTGCAGCGCCCTCTTCCCGACCCCGTGGAAGCGGCTGGTCGCGCGCTCCTCCCCCGCCGAGGCGCTCCGCCTGCACCGGGAGATGGCCGCGACGGTCCGCGAGGTCGGCCGGGTACTGACCGCTGAAGGCATCGACGCCGACTACGCGCCGGGCGGGACGGTCGTGCTGGCCCGGTCTGCGCCGCAATGGCGGCGACTGTCCGAGGAGGTCGCCACCGCGCACGCCCGCGGGCTCGGCGAGGACGACCTCCGCCTGCTCGACCGGGACGAGGCCCGGTCCCGGCTGGCGGCGACCGACGTCGTCGGCGGCACCTTCACCCCGCACTGCGCGGCGATCCACCCGGTGAAGCTGGTGCGCGGGCTGGCCGACGCCGTCGAGCGGGCCGGCGTCCGGATCCACGAGAGCACCCGGGTGACCGCGATCGGGCCAGGTCACGTCGACACCCCCGCCGGCCGGGTCCGCGCCGGGATCGTCGTCCGGGCGACCGAGGCCTGGACCGCGCGGCTGCCAGCCACCCGGCGCGCGATCGCTCCGGTGTACTCGCTGATGGTGGCGACCGAGCCGCTGAGCGCCGAGGCGTGGGAATCGATCGGCCTCACCGACCGGCCCACGTTCAGCGACGGCCGGCACGTGGTGATCTACGGTCAGCGCACCGCCGACGGGCGGCTGGCGTTCGGGGGCCGCGGAGCGCCGTACCACTGGGCTTCGCGGATCAAGCCGTCCTACGACGCAGCGCCGCGGGTGCACGCGCTGCTGCGGCGCACCCTCACCGACCTGCTCCCCCAGCTCGGCGCGCCGGAGTTCACCCACGCCTGGGGCGGATCGCTCGGCATCGCCCGCGACTGGGCCGCCTCCGTCGGCCTGGACCGGAGCACCGGCCAGGCCTGGGCGGGCGGGTACGTCGGCGACGGGGTCGGGACGACCAACCTGGCCGGCCGCACCCTGGCCGACCTGATCACCGGCGCCTCCTCCGACCTGACCACGTTGCCCTGGGTCGACCACCGCAGCCCCCGCTGGGAGCCGGAGCCGTTCCGCTGGCTCGGCATCAACGCCGGCCTCCAGGCGATGCGCCTCGCCGACGCCGAGGAGCGCGTCACCCGCCGGCCCAGCCTGGTCGCCCGCGCGATGTCCCCCCTCATCCACGGCTAGACCGGCCCAGGCACCCGGACGTCGAGCCCCGGACGTCGAGCCTGTCGAGACGCCCGCGCCCACCCACAAACTCAGCCGACATCCCGCGACTTCGACAAACCGGGCAGGTCGTCCAACCGATCGTCGATCAACGCCTGTCGCTTCGGACGCCCCCAGCCCTGGACCTGCTTCTCCCTCAGGAACGCGTCCTCGATGCGCGAGTACTCCTCGAACCACACCAGCCGAACCGGCGTACGACGTCGGGTGTACCGACTGCCCAGCTTGAGGTTGTGCTCGATGATCCGGCGTTCGAGGTCCCAGGTGCTTCCGACGTAGTACGAACCGTCGCAGCACTCGACCATGTAGACGTAGGGCATCCGGTCAGGCTGGCCCGACTCCCCCGCCGGACGGCGGTCGGGAGGTAGGCCTGTGGACAGACGTGGGCTACTCCCTGCCTGTGGGCGCCGCGTCTCGACAGGCTCGACGTCCGGGGCGGCCGACGTCCGGGGGCAGGCTCGACGTCCGGGGCGGGCGACGTCCGGAGCGGCCGGGGCGGGCCGATGACTGGGCTCTCGGGCGTGACCGCGGTCACGTTCGCTCGTTCACAGAGCACGGGGATCTCACCAACTCCAGGAGTCACGCATGCCCGAGCTGTCCCGCCGTACCTTGATCGCCACCGGACTCGGCGGGGGCGCCGTGCTGGCGATGAGCCAGTGGAGCGAGGCTGTTGCTGCCGGGGCGCCGTTCGTGCACGGCGTCGCCTCCGGTGACCCGCTGCCGAACGCGGTGATCCTGTGGACCCGGATCACGCCGTCGGTCGAGGCGACCCCGGGCTCGGGCGCCGGACCGGTCGTCAGCGTCGACTGGGAGGTCTCCACCAACGCCTCGTTCAGCGGCATCGTCGCCAGCGGGACGACCAGCGCCGGCCCGGACACCGACCACACCGTGCACGTCGACGCCGGCGGGCTGCAGCCCGGGACGAAGTACTGGTACCGCTTCCGCGCCCTCGACGCGACCTCGCCGGTGGGCCGGACCAAGACCGCGGCAGCACCGGGCACCAGTACGCCGGTCCGGTTCGGCGTGGTCTCCTGCGCGAACTACAACTGGGGCTACTTCACCGGCTACCAGCACCTGGCCCAGGAGCCCGACCTGGACAGCGTGCTGCACCTCGGCGACTACATCTACGAGTACGCCCCCGGCGGCGTCCTGGCCAAGGACATCCCGAAGACGGTGCGGACGGCCGAGCCGCAGCGCGAGTGCCTGACCCTGACCGACTACCGGATCCGGCACGGCTTCTACAAGCTCGAGCCGAACCTCCAGCAGCTGCATGCCGCGCACCCGATGGTGGCGGTCTGGGACGACCACGAGATCGCCAACGACACCTGGAAGAACGGCGCCGAGAACCACGACCCGGCCACCGAGGGCGACTGGGCCACCCGGGCGTCCGCGGGCCGCCGCGCCTGGCTGGAGTGGCTGCCGGTCCGGCACACCGACCCCGACGACTGGTACCGGATCAACCGGCGGCTGCGCTTCGGCGACCTGGTCGACCTCTGGATGCTCGACGAGCGCCGTTTCCGCGACCAGCCGCCGAAGAGCCTGCTGTTCGGGTACGGCGCGGCAGGCGGTCTCCTGGGCGGCACCTCCAGCAAGCCCGGCCGCGGCATGATCGGCGAGGACCAGACGCACTGGCTGGTCGACGGTCTCGCCGCGAGCAGCGCGAAGTGGAAGGTCGTCGGCAACCAGGTGCCGTTCTACCCGACCGTCCTGCTCGCCTCGGTCCCCGGACAGATCACCGACGTGCTCGGCCCGCAGCTCTCGAAGGTCTTCGAGCAGCCGCTGGTCCAGCTCCAGGTCGAGGACTGGAACGGCTTCCTCGACGAGCGCCAGCGGATCGTCGACGGGATGGCCGGGGTCGACAACGTCGTCATCCTCACCGGTGACGTGCACCAGAGCTACGCCAGCGAGATCCCGGTGAAGCCGAGCAAGTACCTGCTCGACCGGAAGTCCGCGGCCGTCGAGTACATCACCCCCGGGGTGGCGAGCCCGTCGCTGCAGACCCAGATCAACCAGATCGCCCCGGGCATCGGGACCCTGCTGAACACGGTGCTGGCCACCAACGACCTGCTGGCGAACCCCTGGGTGAAGTACTCCGAGGGCTTCAAGGCCGGCTACCTGGTCGTCGACTTCAGCAGCACCCGGGTCCAGGCCGACTTCCACCACCTCGCCGACAACTCCAAACCGAACACCACGGTGAAGGTCGCGGCGTCGTACCAGACCCTGGCCGGGACCAAGCGCGTCACGAAGGCTCCTGGACCGCTGAGCTGACGCCGTCGGGAGGGCCCCGTTTGCGTCCGGGCCCGTAGTTCGCAAGGGTTGTCCCATGGTGGGACGGATCCCCGTGATGGACGTGACGCCCGTGGTCGAGCGCGGGCGCTATCCCGCCAAGTCCATCGTCGGCGAGTCCTTCGCCGTCACCGCGGTGGTGTTCCGCGAGGGCCACGACCAGCTCGGGGCCGACGTGGTGCTCACCGACCCCGCGGGCGTGCGCCGCGATCCCGTCCGGATGCTTCCGGTCCCGGTGGGCGTCGACCGGCGCGCGGCCACGGTCGCGGCCGACACCCTCGGCGCCTGGACGTTCACGATCGAGTCCTGGAGCGACCCGCTCGCCACCTGGAGCCACGACGCCGGCATCAAGATCCGTGCCGGGGTCGACGTCGAGCTGATGTTCACCGAGGGCGCCGAGCTGCTGGAGCGCTGGGGACGCGAGACCCAGGCCCCGAAGGACGCGCGCGCGATCATCCTGGACACGATCACGGCCCTTCGCGACAGCGCCCGCCCGGTCGAGGTCCGGCTGGCGGCAGCCGAGGACCCGGCCGTGCTCGAGCTGATGGCGGCGTACCCGCTGCGCGAGCTGCTCTCGGTCGACGGCCCCTACCCGTTGCAGGTCGAGCGGGAGCGCGCGCTGGTCGGGTCCTGGTACGAGTTCTTCCCGCGCTCCGAGGGCGCGGTCGCGCACGCCGACGGGAGCATCACCCCCGGCACCCTCAGGACGGCGGCGAAGCGGCTCGACGCGGTCGCCGCGATGGGCTTCGACGTGGTCTACCTGCCCCCGATCCACCCGATCGGCGAGGTCAACCGCAAGGGCCGGAACAACTCGCTGACCCCGACCGCGACCGACGTCGGCTCGCCGTGGGCGATCGGCGCGAAGGCCGGCGGGCACGACAAGGTGCACCCCGACCTCGGCACCCTGAAGGACTTCGACGCGTTCGTGAAGCGGGCCACCGCGCTCGGCCTCGAGGTCGCCCTCGACCTCGCCCTCCAAGCCGCGCCGGACCACCCGTGGGTGCAGGCGCACCCGGAGTGGTTCACTACCCGCGCCGACGGCACCATCGCGTACGCCGAGAACCCGCCGAAGAAGTACCAGGACATCTACCCGGTCAACTTCGACAACGACCCCGAGGGCATCTACGCCGAGGTGCTCCGCATCGTCCGGCACTGGATGAAGCACGGCGTCCGGATCTTCCGGGTCGACAACCCGCACACCAAGCCGCTGGCGTTCTGGGAGCGGCTGCTCGGCGAGCTCCGCGCGACCGACCCGGACGTGCTCTTCCTGGCCGAGGCGTTCACCAAGCCGCCGATGATGCACGCCCTGGCCAAGATCGGTTTCCACCAGAGCTACACCTACTTCACCTGGCGCAACACCCGCCGCGAGGTCGAGTCCTACCTGCGCGAGCTGGCCGAGGAGTCGGCGGCGTTCTTCCGGCCGAACTTCTTCGTCAACACCCCGGACATCCTGCACGAGTTCCTCCAGCACGGCGGTCCGGCGGCGTTCCGGATCCGCGCCGTCCTCGCCGCCACCGGGTCACCCTCGTGGGGCGTGTACGCCGGCTTCGAGCTCTGCGAGCGGATGGCGGTGCGGCCGGGCAGCGAGGAGTACCTCGACTCGGAGAAGTACGAGGTCAAGGTCCGCGACTGGGAGGGCGCCGAGGCCGAGGGCCGGTCGCTGGCGCCGTACCTGACCCGGCTCAACGAGCTCCGCCGGCAGCACCCCGCGCTCCGGCAGCTGCGCGACCTGGTCGTGCACGACAGCGGCAACGAGAACATCGTGTGCTTCAGCAAGCGGGCACGTCCGGGCGTCTCGACAGGCTCGACGTCCGGAGGGGCACGTCCGGGCGTCTCGACAGGCTCGACGTCCGGGGCCGGCACCGACCTCGTCATCGTGGTGCTCAACCTCGACCCGCACTCCGCCCACGAGACGATGGTGCGCCTCGACCTGGCCGCCCTCGGCCTCCCCGGGGACGCGGTCCTCGAGGTGCACGACGAGCTCTCCGGACAGACCTGGTCTTGGGGCGCCGACAACTACGTCCGCCTCGACCCTTCCGTCGAGGTGGCCCACATCCTGAGCGTGAGGCTGAACCAGTGACCGGGCAAGCGACCGAGCAGACCACCGAACTCGCCCTGATCAACGAGGAGGCCGAGCACCTCGCCGAGCAGCCCGAGTGGTTCAAGACCGCGGTCTTCTACGAGGTGCTGGTCCGGTCCTTCAAGGACTCCGACGGCGACGGCGTCGGCGACTTCCGCGGCCTGACCGAGAAGCTCGACTACCTGCAGTGGCTCGGCGTCGACTGCCTCTGGGTACCGCCGTTCTTCACCTCGCCGCTGCGCGACGGCGGGTACGACGTCGCCGACTACACCAACATCCTCCCGGAGTGCGGCACCGTCGAGGACTTCGGCGCCTTCCTCGACGCCGCGCACGCCCGGGGCATGCGGGTGATCATCGACTTCGTGATGAACCACACCAGCGACGCGCACCCGTGGTTCCAGGCCAGCCGGAACGACCCGGACGGCGAGTACGGCGACTTCTACGTCTGGAGCGACACCGACGAGGAGTACGCCGACGCCCGGGTGATCTTCGTCGACACCGAGCCGTCCAACTGGACCTGGGACCCGGTCCGCGGCCAGTACTTCTGGCACCGGTTCTTCTCGCACCAGCCGGACCTGAACTTCGACAACCCGAAGGTCCTGCAGGCGATGCTCGACGCGATGGCGTTCTGGCTGGACCTGGGCCTCGACGGCTTCCGGCTGGACGCGGTGCCCTACCTGTTCGAGCGCCCGGGGACCAACGGCGAGAACCTCCCCGAGACCCACGAGGTGCTCAAGCAGGTACGCCGGTTCGTCGACGAGAACTACCCCGGGACGGTGCTGCTCTGCGAGGCCAACCAGTGGCCGACCGACGTGGTGGAGTACTTCGGCCCCGAGGCCCAGGAGGACGGCAGCGTCCTCGGCACCGAGTGCCACATGGCGTTCCACTTCCCGGTGATGCCGCGGATCTTCATGGCGGTCCGCCGCGAGTCGCGCTACCCGATCTCGGAGATCATGGAGCAGACGCCGGCGATCCCGGAGAACTGCCAGTGGGGCATCTTCCTGCGCAACCACGACGAGCTGACCCTGGAGATGGTCACCGACGAGGACCGCGACTACATGTGGTCCGAGTACGCCGCCGACCCGCGGATGAAGGCGAACATCGGCATCCGCCGCCGGCTGGCGCCGCTGCTGGAGAACGACACCAACCGGATGGAGCTGTTCACCGCGCTGCTGCTCTCGCTGCCCGGCTCCCCGGTCCTCTACTACGGCGACGAGATCGGGATGGGCGACAACATCTGGCTCGGCGACCGGGACGGCGTCCGCACCCCGATGCAGTGGACCTCGGACCGCAACGGCGGCTTCTCCGCGGCCACCCCGGGCCGGCTGCACCTGCCGGTGATTCAGGATCCGGTTTTCGGGTACCAGTCAGTCAATGTGGAAGCCGAGCTCGACAACTCCTCCTCGCTGCTGCACTGGACCCGGCGGATGATCCACACCCGCAAGCAGCACCCGTGCTTCGGCCTGGGCGAGTTCCATGACCTGGGCGGCACCAACCCGTCCGTGCTCTCCTACGTCCGCGAGTACGCCTGGACGGACGCGGACGGCGCGGCCCACAAGGACACCGTCCTGTGCGTCAACAACCTGTCCCGGTTCCCGCAACCGGTCGAGCTGGACCTGCGCCGCTGGGAGGGCGTCACCCCGGTCGAGCTGCTCGGCGGCGTCCGGTTCCCGCAGATCGGCGAGCTCCCCTACCTGCTCACCCTCGGCGGCTACGGCTTCTACTGGATCCGTCTCCCGGAGGTAGCCGATGACGCCTGAGGAGCAGCTCGCGTCCTATCTCTCCGGAGCCCGGTGGTTCGGCGGCAAGTCCCGCCCGTTCGAGGTCGCCGGCATGACCGTGATCGAGCTCGCCCCGGGCGTCAGCACCAATCTGGTGACGGTCTCGTCCGGTGACTCCGAGGACGTCTACCAGGTCCCGCTCTCCTCCTACGACGAGCCGCAGGAGCGGCTGGCCCACGCCCGAGTCGGCGCCTGGGACGACCGGCACCACTACGACGCGGTGCACGACCGCGACGCCATGCACGTCTGGCTGCGGGCCTTCGCCGGCGAGGCGGTGGCGGACGCGCGGGTCTCGTTCCGCCGTACCGACGACCACGCGCTGGACACCAGCACCCACTCGACGCTCTACTCCGGCGAGCAGAGCAACTCCTCGCTGGCCTTCGGCGAGGACAGCCTGCTCAAGATCTTCCGCCGGCTCACCCCGGGGCTGAATCCGGACATCGAGATCCACGAGGCGCTGACCCGGGCCGGCAACCCGCACATCGCGGCGCTGCACGGGTACGCCGCGATCACCACCGCGGCCGGGGACGAGCTCCAGCTCGCGATGCTGCAGCAGTTCCTGCGGACCGCGAGCGACGGCTGGGAGCTGGCGCTCGCGAGCGCACGCAACCTGTTCACCCAGGCCGACCTGCACGCCGAGACCGTGCACGTGGAGGAGGCCGGCGGTGACTTCGCCGCGGAGGCGCACCGCCTCGGCGCCACCCTGGCCGAGGTGCACGGCGTCCTGGCAGAGGCCTTCGGGACCTCGCCGCTCGACCTCGGCGAGGTCGCCCGGACGATGGGCCGGCGCTTCCACGAGGCCGTCGAGATCGTCCCCGAGCTTGCCGGTCTCAAGGACGGCCTGCTCGCCGAGTTCGCCGCCCTCGCCGGTGTCACGGACCCGGAGAGCGCCCAGCGGGTGCACGGCGACCTGCACCTGGGCCAGACCTTGCGCACCTCGGTCGGCTGGAAGCTGGTCGACTTCGAGGGCGAGCCCGTCAAGGACCTCGCCGAGCGGCGACTGCCGGACTCCCCGTGGCGCGACGTCGCCGGGATGATCCGCTCCTTCGACTACGCCGCCGCCACCGTGGCCCGCGACCTCGGCTCCACCAGCGACGAGGCGGCCCAGGTCTCCTACCGCTCGGGCGAGTGGACGGCGCACAACACCCAGGCCTTCCTGAGCGGGTACGCCGAGCAGCGGCAGCGGCCGATCTCGGCGGCCGAGCAGGTCCTGCTGGCCGCGTACGTCGCCGACAAGGCGGTCTACGAGGCGACGTACGAGGCGCGCAACCGTCCAGGGTGGCTGGCGATCCCGCTGACCGCCCTGACCGCACTCGGACAGGCCCGGCCATGACCCGCCCCGAGCTGGGCGACCTCGACCTGCACCTGATCGGCGAGGGGCGGCACCACCGGCTCTGGGAGGCGCTCGGCGCGCACCCGTACGGCGGCGGCGTCCGGTTCGCGGTCTGGGCCCCGAACGCCCGCGAGGTCCGCCTGGTCGGCGACTTCAACGGCTGGGACCGGGCGACGATGCCGATGTCGCGCCGACCGGGCTCCGGGATCTGGGAGATCGTCGTGCCCGGCGTCGCCGCCGGCAGCCGCTACAAGTACGTGGTCGCCGGCGCCGACGGCGTCTGGACCGACCGCGCCGACCCGATGGCCGTCCACACCGCGGTCCCCCCGGAGACCCACTCGGTGGTCTTCGAGAGCAGCCACGCCTGGTCCGACGGCGCCTGGATGGAGAGCCGGGCGGCGGACTCGGCGGACCGGCCGATGTCGATCTACGAGGTGCACCTCGGCTCCTGGCGCAAGGGCCTCTCCTACGACGACCTGGCCGAGCAGCTGACGGCGTACGTGGTCGAGCTGGGCTTCACCCACGTCGAGCTGCTCCCGGTGATGGAGCACCCGTACGGCGGCTCCTGGGGCTACCAGGTGACCTCCTACTTCGCCCCGACGTCGCGGTTCGGCGACCCGGACGGCTTCCGGCGCCTGGTCGACGCCCTGCACCGGGCCGGCATCGGGGTGATCCTGGACTGGGTCCCGGCGCACTTCCCGAAGGACGAGTTCGCGCTCGCCCGCTTCGACGGCACCGCGCTCTACGAGGACCCGAACCCGTCCCGCGGCGAGCACCCGGACTGGGGAACCCTGGTCTTCGACTTCGGGCGGCTCGAGATCCGCAACTTCCTGATCGCGAACGCGCTCTACTGGCTCACCGAGTTCCACGTCGACGGGCTGCGGGTCGACGCGGTCGCCTCGATGCTCTACCTCGACTACTCCCGCGACCCGGGGTCCTGGAGCCCGAACGTGCACGGCGGCCGCGAGAACCTGGAGGCAGTGGCGTTCGTGCAGGAGCTCAACCGGGCCGTCGCGGCCGAGGTCCCCGGCGCGCTGGTGATCGCCGAGGAGTCGACCTCCTGGCCGGGGGTGACCGCGCCCGCGGATCCGGGCACCGGCCTCGGCTTCGACTTCAAGTGGAACATGGGCTGGATGCACGACACCCTCGGCTACTTCGAGCGGGACCCGATGTACCGCGCGCACCACCACCGGCAGCTCACCTTCAGCCTCGTCTACGCCTTCTCCGAGCACTACGTGCTGCCGATCAGCCACGACGAGGTGGTCCACGGCAAGGGGTCGCTGCTGCGCAAGATGCCCGGCGACCGCTGGAAGCAGCTGGCCGGCGTCCGGTCGTTCCTGGCCTACCAGTGGGCGCACCCCGGCAAGAAGCTGCTCTTCATGGGCTCCGAGTTCGCCCAGGACAACGAGTGGGCCGAGTCCGGCGAGCTCGACTGGTGGCTGCTCGGCCAGGACGACGCGGCGTCGACCCACGGCGGCGTCCGGGCCCTCGTCGGCGACCTCAACCGCCGGTACGCCGGCTCGCCGGCCCTGTGGGAGCAGGACGTCACCCCGGCCGGGTTCACCTGGCTCGCGGCGGACGATGCCGCCGCGAACGTGGTCGCGTTCGTGCGCTGGAGCAGGTCCGGCGAGGCCCTGGTCTGCGTCGGCAACTTCTCCGGGCGACCGCACGAGGACTACCGCCTGCCGCTGCCGCGCGCCGGCGCGTGGGACGAGGTGCTCAACACCGACGCCGAGAGCTACGGCGGCTCCGGCGTCGGCAACCTCGGCGTCGTCACCGCCACCGCCCAGCCGTACGGCGACCAGCCGGCGAGCGCCACCCTGCGGCTCCCCCCGCTCGGGGTGCTCTGGCTGACGCCGCGCCCGGCCTGAGTCAGCCTTCGGGCAGGTCGACGAGCAGGTTCGCCATGTCCACCACCGGGCGGTAGCCGAGCCGCTCGTAGACGCCGTTCGAGGTGGCGTTGGCGGCGTCGGTGAACAGGCAGACCCGGGACCCGCCGGCCAGCAGCCGTGCCGAGACCTCGGCGACCGCCGCTGCGGCGTACCCGTGGCCGCGGTGCTCGTCCGGCGTGTACACCGGCCCGATCCGGGCGACCCCGAAGCTCGGCGGGTTGAAGCCGGTCACGTGCACCGGCACCCCCTCCGGGTCCTCCCAGAACCAGATCTCTCCGGCCGCGATCCGTTTCGCCAGGGAGTCCCGGCTCTCGATCGGCGGAGGGTGCGGGTCGTGGCGTCCGGCCTGGGCGGCCGCGGCGGCGCCGAACGCGTCGAACCAGCGGTGCGCCAGGTCCAGGTCCTCGGGGCCGGCGCTCCGCAAGCGACCCGAGGCTGCCCGGGCCGGGACCAGCTCCTCGACCTCCTGCAACCGCATCTGCTCGGCCTGGCGGACGGTGCCGCCCACGGCCTCGGCGTACGCGATCGCGCACACCTCGACGGCCGGCAGCGCCCCGTTCACCGCGCCGACCGGCTCGCCGCGGTCCGCGAGCACCCGCCCCAGCTCGGCCGCTGCGTCCTCGGGCATCGTCAGCAGGTAGAGCGGGTACGGCTCGAACGGGGCTGTCCGCATCCCGGCACCGACCACCTGCCCGGCCTCGTCGCGCACCACCAGCCACCAGGAGGCGAAGCCCGCGTCGACCGGGACGCCACCGGTCCCGTCGCGTTGCATCCGGGCGGCAACGCTCGCCACCACGGTGCTGCCGGTCGGGTTCGCGGCGAGGTGGTCGGCCGCGGCAGCCAGGAAGCCTTCCGCATCCGGGTGGAACTCCAGGGTCGTCATCCGCCGAGGCTGCCACCGGTGTTCCACCGGGGCCAACTGGTTTTCTGGAGCCCGGAGCCCGCCCGTAGCATTGCGCCCATGACCGAGACCCAGCACCCGTCCGCGAACCCGACGACCGCAGCGCCCGCCGCGGTCGACGTACCGGACAAGCCGGCGCTGGAGGGTCTGGAGGCCACCTGGGCGGCGAAGTGGAAGGCCGACGACACCTACGCCTTCGACCGCACCCAGCCGCGCGCGAACGTCTACTCGATCGACACTCCCCCGCCGACGGTCTCGGGCAGCCTGCACGTCGGGCACGTCTTCTCCTACACCCACACCGACCTGATCGCCCGCTACCAGCGGATGCAGGGCAAGTCGGTGTTCTACCCGATGGGCTGGGACGACAACGGCCTGCCGACCGAGCGCCGGGTGCAGAACTACTACGGCGTCCGTTGCGACCCGTCGCTGCCGTACGACGCCGACTTCACCCCGCCGGAGAAGCCCGACCCGAAGAAGCAGATCCCGATCTCGCGGCCGAACTTCATCGCCCTCTGCGAGGAGCTCGTCGAGCAGGACGAGGCGGTCTTCGAGTCGCTGTGGCGCACCCTGGGCCTCTCGGTGGACTGGAAGGAGCACTACACGACCATCGGCAAGAAGGCCCAGACCGTCAGCCAGCGCGCCTTCCTGCGCAACTTCGCCCGCGGCGAGGCCTACCTGCAGGACGCCCCGACGCTCTGGGACGTCACCTTCCAGACCGCGGTCGCCCAGGCCGAGCTGGAGGCCCGCGAGTACGCCGGCGCCTACCACCGGGTGGCGTTCCACCGTGCTGGCGGCGACCCGATCTACATCGAGACCACCCGCCCCGAGCTGATCCCGGCCTGCGTCGCGCTGATCGCGCACCCGGACGACGAGCGCTACCAGGGACTCTTCGGCAGCACGGTCACCTCGCCGGTCTTCGGCGTCGAGGTCCCGGTGGTGGCGCACGAGGCCGCCGAGCCGGACAAGGGCGCCGGCATCGCGATGTGCTGCACCTTCGGCGACCTGACCGACGTCCAGTGGTGGCGCGAGCTCCAGCTCCCGGTCCGCACCGTGATCGGTCGCGACGGCCGGATCCTGCGGGAGACCCCGGAGTGGCTCGCCGCGCCCGCTGCCGCGAAGGCCTATGCCGACCTGGCCGGCAAGACCACCTTCAGCGCCCGCGAGGAGATGGTGGCCAAGCTCCGCGAGTCCGGCGACCTGGACGGTGAGCCGAAGCCGACCCAGCGGATGGCGAACTTCTTCGAGAAGGGTGACAAGCCGCTGGAGATCGTCGCGACCCGCCAGTGGTACATCCGCAACGGCGGCCGGGACGCCGACCTGCGCTCCGAGCTGATCGCCGACGGCGATGCGATCACCTGGGTGCCGGCCCACATGAAGCACCGCTACGACAACTGGGTCGGCGGCCTGAACGGCGACTGGCTGATCTCGCGGCAGCGCTTCTTCGGGATCCCGTTCCCGGTCTGGTACCCGCTGGACGCCGACGGCGAGCCCGACTACGACCACCCGCTGATGCCGGCCGAAGCCGCTTTGCCGGTGGACCCGTCCACCGATGCGCCGGAAGGCTTCACCGAGTCCCAGCGCGGTCAGGCGAACGGCTTCATCGGCGACCCGGACGTGATGGACACCTGGGCGACCTCGTCGCTGACCCCGCAGATCGCCTGCGGCTGGGAGTCGGACGCGGACCTGTTCGAGCGCACCTTCCCGATGGACCTCTGCACCCAGGGCCACGACATCATCCGCACCTGGCTGTTCTCCCGGGTCGTCCGGGCGCACCACGAGAACGGCGTGGTCCCGTGGTCGCACGCGATGATGTCCGGCTTCGTGATGGACCCGGACCGCAAGAAGATGTCGAAGTCCAAGGGCAACGTCGTGGTACCGACCGAGATCCTGGAGAAGTTCGGCGCCGACGCCGTCCGCTGGCGCGCCGCGATGGCCCGCCCCGGTCTGGACTCGCCGTTCGACGAGGCCCAGATGAAGGTCGGCCGCCGGCTCGCGATGAAGGTGCTGAACGCGTCGAAGTTCGTCCTCGGCGGCTTCGGCGACACCGACACCTCCCCCGCGCTGATCACCGAGGCGATCGACCTCGCCCTGCTCGCGCAGCTCCGCACCGTGATCACCCGGGCGACCGAGGCGTTCGACGTCTACGACTACACCACCGCCCTCGAGGCGATCGAGAAGTTCTTCTGGGAGTTCTGCGACGACTACCTCGAGCTGGTCAAGGAGCGGGCCTACGACGAGGGCGGCAGCCCCGAGACCGCCTCGGCCCGCGCCGCCCTGGTCACCGCGCTGCACGTCCAGCTCCGCCTGCTCGCGCCGTTCCTGCCGTACGTGACCGAGGAGGTCTGGTCGTGGTGGGGGTCGGCCAACGCGGGCGGCGGTTCGGTGCACCGGGCGCCCTGGCCGACGACGGACGACCTCGGCGCCGTCGACGCGGGCGACCCGGCGATGCTCCCCGCGGTCGCGGCCGCGCTCGGAGGCATCCGCGGCGCCAAGTCGCAGGCGAAGGTCTCGATGAAGACCGAGATCACCCGCGCCGTGGTCTCCGGTCCCGCCGACCTGGTCGCCGCCGCCGAGGCGGCCGCCGCCGACCTGAAGAACGTCGGCCGGATCACCGGCGACCTGGTCTTCACGCCGACCGACGCGACCGAGCTGGCCGTCGAGGCCGAGCTGGCCCCGGTGGTCGAAGCCTGACGCGAGCCCCGGACGTCGAGCCTGTCGAGACGCGGTGAGGTGTGGCTGGGTCCCAGCGCACCTCACCGGGTTTCGAGCTTAGGCCGACTTCTTGGCCTTCTTCTCGGGCTCGCGCGGAATCAGCGTCGGGTTGACGTTGTCGGCAACGACCTCGCCGGTGACGACGACCTTGGCGATGTCCTCGCGCGAGGGCACCTCGTACATCACGTTGAGGAGCACCTCCTCGATGATCGCGCGGAGTCCGCGTGCACCGGTGCCCCGCTCCATCGCCTTGTCGGCGATCGCGGTGATGGCGTCGTCGGTGAACTCCAGCTCGACGCCGTCGAGCTCGAAGAGCTTCTGGTACTGCTTGAGCAGCGCGTTGCGCGGCTCGGTCAGGATCTGCACCAGGGCCGGGTTGTCGAGCTTGTTGACGCTGGCGATCAGCGGCAACCGGCCGATGAACTCGGGGATCAGGCCGAACTTCACCAGGTCCTCGGGACGGACCTGGGCGAACATCTCGTCCGCCTCCATCTCCTTGGAACCGCGCATCTCGGCGGTGAACCCGAGGGTCTTCTTGCCGACCCGCTGCTCGACGATGTGCTCGAGCCCGGCGAACGCACCGCCGACGATGAACAGGATGTTCGTGGTGTCGATCTGGATGAATTCCTGGTGCGGGTGCTTCCGGCCGCCCTGCGGCGGCACCGAGGCAGTAGTGCCCTCGAGGATCTTCAGCAGCGCCTGCTGGACGCCTTCACCGGAGACGTCGCGGGTGATCGACGGGTTCTCGGCCTTGCGGGCCACCTTGTCGATCTCGTCGATGTAGATGATCCCGGTCTCGGCCTTCTTGACGTCGTAGTCCGCGGCCTGGATCAGCTTGAGCAGGATGTTCTCGACGTCCTCGCCGACATACCCTGCCTCGGTGAGCGCGGTGGCGTCGGCGATCGCGAACGGCACGTTCAGCATCCGGGCGAGGGTCTGCGCGAGGTAGGTCTTGCCGCAACCGGTCGGACCCATCACCAGGATGTTGGACTTGGCGACCTCGACGACGTCTTCCTTGCCCTTCGAGGTGCCGGCGGCAACACCGGACTGGACCCGCTTGTAGTGGTTGTAGACCGCCACCGCGAGGGACTTCTTCGCCTGCTCCTGGCCGATCACGTACGAGTTCAGGAACTCGAAGATCTCCCGGGGCTTGGGCAGCTCCTCGAGACCGACCTCGCTGGTCTCGTTGAGCTCCTCCTCGATGATCTCGTTGCAGAGGTCGATGCACTCGTCGCAGATGTACACGCCGGGGCCGGCGATCAGCTTCTTGACCTGCTTCTGGCTCTTTCCGCAGAAAGAGCACTTGAGCAGGTCCCCACCGTCACCGATGCGTGCCACTGGCGGCCACTCCCCTCATCCTTGTCGACAGCCCGTCGACGGAACTCACCGAACCGGTCACGTGCGTGCACGCCCGGCCTCGTTGTCCTGACCGTACTCCGTCAAGGCGACGAATTCGGCCATAAGGACAACTGGACACGACAGAAACTCCGTACTGCGCTCAGGCGAGCGCCGGCACCTTCCGCGACTCCAGGATGGAGTCGATCAGGCCGTACTCCATCGCGCCGGCGGCGGTCAGGATCTTGTCGCGCTCGATGTCCCGGCTGACCTCTTCGGTCGACTTGCCCGAGTGCTCGGAGATCAGCTGCTCGAGAAGCTCGCGCATCCGGAGGATCTCGTTGGCCTGGATCTCGATGTCCGAGGACTGCCCGTAGGTGCCCTCGGTGTACGGCTGGTGGATCAGGATCCGGCTGTTCGGCAGCGCCATCCGCTTGCCCGGCGTACCGGCGGCGAGCAGGATCGCGGCGGCCGAGGCGGCCTGGCCCAGGCAGACCGTCTGCACGTCCGGCTGGATGAACTTCATCGTGTCGTAGATCGCCGTCATCGCGGTGAACGAGCCACCGGGCGAGTTGATGTAGATCGAGATGTCGCGCGCCGGGTCCATCGACTCCAGGCAGAGCAGCTGCGCCATCACCGCGTTGGCGATGTCGTCGCTGATCGGGGTGCCGAGGAAGATGATCCGGTCCTCGAAGAGCTTGGCGTACGGGTCGATCCGGCGGATGCCGTACGACGTGCGCTCTTCCCACTGCGGGATGTAGTAGTTCATCGTGTCCTCAGTCCTTGTTGCGAGCCGGACGGCCCTGGTCGGCGGCTTCCCGGGCACTGGTGATCACCTTGTCGATGAACCCGTACTCCAGGGCCTGGTCGGCGGTGAACCAGCGGTCCCGGTCGGCGTCGGTCTCGATCTGCTCGACCGGCTGGCCGGTGTGCTCGGCGATCAGGTCCAGCAGGACCTTCTTGATGTGCAGCGACTGCTGGGCCTGGATCTTGATGTCCGAGGCCGAGCCGCCCATGCCGCCCGAGGGCTGGTGCATCATGATCCGCGCGTGCGGGAGGGCGTACCGCTTGCCCTTCGTCCCGGCGCAGAGCAGGAACTGCCCCATCGAGGCCGCCAGGCCCATGCCGACCGTGGCGACGTCGTTGGGGATGTAGTTCATCGTGTCGTAGATCGCCATGCCGGCGTCCACCGAGCCGCCCGGGCTGTTGATGTAGAGGAAGATGTCGGCCTCGGGGTCCTCCGCCGACAGCAGCAGCAGCTGGGCGCAGATCGCGTTGGCGTTCTGGTCGCGCACCTCCGACCCGAGGAAGATCGTGCGCTCCTTGAGCAGGCGCTGGTAGATGTGGTCGTCAAGCCCGTACGACGCGGCGCCGCCGTTCATCTGAGGCGCGGAGGTCATCTGGGGAGTCAGGATCTCGTTCACGTCCACGACACTAGACGGAGCCCTCGTCAAATCCACGGGCAATAGGCCCTTGTTCGCTCACGGCGGATTCTGCCCGCCGTACCCGAGCCTAGGCGCCTTCGACGGCTGCCTTGATCCGCTCCAGGGTCGCGGCGATGCCGGCGTTGAGCTCGTCGTCGTGCCCGGCGGCACCGCCGATGAGCGGCCCCATCAGCTTCGTCGCGACCGTGTACGCCGGCAGCACCCGTCGGCCGGAGACCTTGGTCCCGGTCGCGGTCGGCTCCAGCTCGTAGACCCAGGTCGCGCCGCTCTCCCGGGTCTTCCAGGCCACCGCCTGGTTCGGCTCCCAGCGCACCACCTTCGAGGTGGTCGGCCAGGCGACGGCCTTGCGGCGGTTGATCCCGATGATGTTCGCGCCGAGGCCGGGCCGGCCGAGCACGAACGCCTTGCGCAGCTCGGGGCTGAACTCGGGCATCCGGCCGAGGTCGGCGAGGACCGCCCAGACCTTCTCGGGGGCGGCGGCGATCTCGACGCTGGCGGCTACGGCGGGGGGTTCATCTCAGCTCCTGGTGTTCGCGAGCCAGCCCCGCAGGGCGGCGTACACGTCGTCGTGGTTGAGCAGGTCGAAGTGGTCGGCACCGGGCACGTGCAGCACGTCGGCGCCGGGGAAGATCTCGACGTCGCCGGGAAGCAGCCCGACAGCGGAACGGTACGGGACCAGGTAGTCGCCGATCGTCGCGGCCATCGGGCTGGTCGGCGACTTGCCCAGCGTCGCCGCCACCAGGTGGTACCGGGCGTGCGGGACCGCCGCGACGTCCTCGGGCATCCCGTCGTGCAGGTCGAGGACGCCCACCGAACGCTGCTCGAACACCCGGGCCAGCGGCATCAGCTCCGGGGCGTGTGCGGCGAGGCGGATGCCGCGGGCGATCGAGCGCTCGACCGGCGACCCGGTGTGCGGTCCGCCGAGCGTGACGATGTCGGTGACCCGCTCGGTCCAGGGCTCGTCGACGTCGAGGGCGACCGCGCAGGCCGCCCGGGCGATCAGGGCACCCATCGAGTGCCCGACCAGCGCGATCCGGCGGACCTCGGTCGGCCAGTCCTGCACCAAGCGGGTCAGCAGCGAGCTCAGCGCCACCCCGGTCTCGGCCAGGGAGAGCCCGGTGTTGGCGCGGACGTAGACCGGCGTCCAGCCTTCGTCCTCGGCCAGCCGGGTGCCGTACGACGACGTGGTGCTGCCGTCCTCGCGCTTCGGACGGCTGCGCCGGTCCCAGTAGCTCTCGGTCTCGCAGAGCCCGTGCAGGAAGACCACGATCGCGTCCGAGGGCTCGGGGAACGCCTCCGCGAGCCCGGCCGGCGTCAGCGCGACGTCCCGGCCGTCGCGGCGGACGCCGATCTCGATGGCCAGCGGGGACCCGTCGGCGACCAGCTTGTCCCCGATCAGGCCGTTGACCGCGGAGACCACGAACCGGCCCCGCGGGGAGGCCTCGATCCGGGGGCCGACGCCGAGCTTGTCCGCCTGGCGCATCGCGAGGGCGGTGGCTCTGAGCCCGAGCCCGATGCCGACGTACACGCTCGTCGCGATCCCGTCGTGGAGCCGGTGCGCCAGGAACGGCCGCGGTGCCGGGCCGCCGGCGACCCGGTCGAGCACGGTGTGCACCCGCTCGCTGACCGCCGCGTGCACGTCCCGGACGCCGCCGAGGACCAGCAGGTCGAGGTGCTCGGTCGCCAGGGCCGTGGCCTCCAGGACGCTGGCTGCCGACGCTGGTGTGGTCATGTGCCAAGACAACGCAGCCCCGGATCGCAAGTCAACGATCCGGGGCTGCGGTCTTGATCACATTCAGTGAACAGATGTTCACTCAGTCTCGGCGGGCTCCTCCGCGGCCGTGGCGGCCTCGGCAGCGGCAGCCTCGGCGGCCGCGATCTCCTCGGCGGAGGCGATGGTGCCGTCCGGGCGCAGGTTCTTCAGCTCGACGTGACCACCGGCCGAGTCGGTCACCTTGGCGCCCTCGACGATCAGCGCGAGCGCCTTGCCGCGGACGACCTCGGCCACCATCTCGGGGATGTGGTTGTGCTCGACCATGTGCTTGACGAACTCGTCGGGGTTCTGGCCGGACTGCTGGGCGCGGCGCATCAGGTGCTGCGACAGCTCCGCCTGGTCGACCCCGAGCTCCTCGGACTTCGCGACCTCGTCGAGCAGGAACTGCGCCGCCATCGCGTCGCGGACCCGCTTCTCCAGGTCGGCCTCGAACTCGTCGACGGTCTGCTTCTCGTTGTCGAGGTACTGCTCCATCGTCATGCCGGCGTACATCAGCTGCTGCTCGATCTCGCCCTTGCGCTCGGCGAGCTCGGAGGCGACAGCGCCCTCGGGCAGCGGGATCTCGGCGCTGTCGAGCAGCTTCTCCAGGACGGCGTCGCGGGCGGCGGCCGCCTGCTCCAGGCGCTTGCCGCGCTCCAGGCGGGTCTTCACGTCCTCGCGCAGCTCGTCGGCGGTGTCGAACTCCGACGCGGTCTGAGCGAACTCGTCGTCGAACGCCGGCAGCTCCTGCTCCTTGACCGAGCCGACCTTGACGGTCACGTCGACGTCCTCGCCGGCCAGGTCGCCGCCGAGGAGCTGGCTCACGAAGGTGGCTTCCTCACCGGCGGAGAGGCCGCGCAGGGCGTCGTCGACGCCGTCGAGCATGTCGCCCGCGCCGACCTTGTACGAGTAACCGGTGACCTCGCCGCCCTCGACGACCTCGCCGTCCTTGGAGGCGACCAGGTCGATCGAGACGATGTCGCCGTCCGCAGCCGCGCGCTCGACGTCGTTCAGGGTCGCGAACCGCTCACGGAGCGCCTCGACCTGCTCGTCGATGTCCTCGTCGCTGAGCACGATCGCGTCCACGTTGACCGCCAGGTCGTCGTACGACGGCAGGTCGATGCTCGGCCGGACGTCGACCTCAGCGGTGAACTCCAGGGTGTCGTTGTCCTCGAGCTTGGTGATGTCGATCTCCGGCTGGGCCAGCGGCTGCAGGTCGTTCTCCTGCAGCGCCTGCACGTACAGCTTCGGGAGCGCGTCGTTGATCGCCTCGTCGAGGACGGCGCCGCGGCCGACCTGGCGGTCGATCACCGAGGGCGGAACCTTGCCCTTGCGGAATCCGGGGACGTTCACCTGCTTCGCGATCCGCTGGTAGGCCGCGTCGAGGCTCGGCTTGAGCTCTTCGAACGGGACCTCGATGGTGAGCTTCGCCCGGGTGGGGTTCAGCGTCTCGACGGCGCTCTTCACAGGTGTTCTCCTTGTAACGGATGGTCGTGGTGCGATCGGGGCGCCCAGAGTTGCGTCAGATCGCATCCGGGCGCGCGGCACCGACGAGTCAGCCTACTTCAGCGACCTGGCCGCCCCGAAATCGCGCCCGCCGACCAGGATCGGCACTCGGCCGATCAGTCGGGGCGACAGGACTCGAACCTGCGGTCTCCTGCTCCCAAAGCAGGCGCGCTAGCCACTACGCTACGCCCCGTTCTCGACCCGCGAACGAGCCGAGCGACGAGTCTAGAGGACTGCCGACATGCGAGCGCTACGGGTGCTGTGGCACCATATGGCCGCAGCCTTTTCGCGACGCCTCACGGCTCCGGGAGAAGACTCGGGGATGTAGCTCAATGGTAGAGCTCCAGTCTTCCAAACTGACTACGCGGGTTCGATTCCCGTCATCCCCTCACAGACAGAAATAGCAGGTCAGGGCCGGGTTTGGTACCCCGGGCTGATGGGTCTAGCGGCGTCACTGATCGGCACTCGTGCCGATCAGTGCCCAACGCGCGCAAAGGAACGACCCTCATGACCGCAACCGACCGAACCCCGCAACGCCCCGTAAACGCCATCGCGCCACGCCCAAGCACAACGGAGCCGGCGCAGTCCGCCGCCTCGACTCCGGGCGCCGGCAGGCCCGCGAAACCGACGCCGACGGCGTCCGCCGGCCAGCATCCGCCGCGAGCTGCACGGTTGGAGTGCCGACGTCGGCCAACGGGCTAGCGTATCTCCGTGCGCAATGCTGACGATGACTTCGAGTACGACGTGGCCCTCTCGTTCGCGGGCGAACAACGCGAGTACGTCGCCGCTGTCGCGACGGAGCTCCGGTTCGCCGGCCTTAGCGTCTTCTATGACGAATTCGAGATCGTCCGACTCTGGGGCAAGGATCTTTCTGAGCATCTGGACTACGTGTACAACCGAGCCGCACGATTCTGCGTGATCTTTGCGTCAAGCCAGTATGCAGAAAAGGCCTGGACGACACATGAGCGCCGATCCGCCCAAGCTCGGGCCCTTGAGAGTTCATCTGAGTACATCTTGCCTGCACGTTTCGACAGCACGGCAATACCGGGCCTGCGCTCAACCGTTCAATACGTCGACCTCGCAGAGGTCGAACCGACCGGTCTCGCAAACATGATTGCCCAGAAGGTTGGGCGCAAACAGAGGAAGAACTTCGTACCGCCGGTGCCGGACCTTCTTTGGGAGGAACTCGGCCTAACTCAGCGCTGGCAAATGGACGCCGCTGCGCGCATCGCTCGAAGCTTGGTGGCTTCGCTTAATCGATTCACGACCGACGAACTCCACGCCGTGACCGCAGTGTTCGTCGATGGCTGCAAGCACAAGCTGCCAGAGAACATCCATGTCCAAGCCGAGGTCATCTCACGCGAACTCAACCAGCCGATCGCGGAGGTCATGAACACCCTGGGCGGCCTTCGTCCGTTCGGGGTACAGGTTGAACTGCGCGAGATGTCAGACCCCGACGCGCATCCTGGTGAGGCATCCGTGAATCTGCGCTGGGGCCCAAGGGCGTGGCCATCAGAGGAAGACTGGGAAAGCCCCGACGCCGAGGAACGCGACGATTTCTACCAGACCCAAACCCTGCCTGTGCTGCTAGCGATGTTCGAGCGCATGCGGGTGGACGGCGGATGCCTTATCTGTCATCCGGAGATGTTGGATCGTCTCGACTTCTCGGGTTTGTCGTCTGAACTCGCACGCTGACCCGTGCCGATCCGTGCCCATCCGTGCCCATCCGTGCCCAACGTCCCAATAGACCAGTCGGTTCGGGCCGGAAACTGGCGATCCTGGTCAGGTCGAGTGTTAGCGACTTCCAGGTCAGACGCCACAACACGGGGCCTGACCTGCACGAACGCTGTAACCGGTGAACCGCTTCCAAACTGACTACGCGGGTTCGATTCCCGTCATCCCCTCCAGACCCGACTCAACCAGCCCGCGCCTTGCCGAAGCGCTGGTACGCCGCCTGCTTGGTAACACCGAGGGCCGCCCCGATCATCAGCCACGGGTCTCCGGCTTCTCTGGCAGCGGCTACGGCGTCGCTCAACTCCTGCTCGGCGGCATCGATAGCCTTCTGAGCGGCGATGATCCGACGAAAATGAACGGCATCTCGAAACCCTTCAGCGTCGAGGTCCAGATCATCCAGCCCGGCATCCGGGGGTGCGTGGTGCTTGGTCGTCATGCGTCGCCTCACAAGTAGTCGTAGTAGCGCTTCCGCAATCGCTGCGCATGGATCACCAGGTCCGGCACCAAAGCTGGAACCGCCACCAATTCGATAAGCGTCCCGGAAGCATCCGGGCCAATCACCACCAGCCGCTCCTCGCCGTCGCACTCAAGGCGCCGCGCCCGGATCGCGAACTCCCACGCGTGCCGAATCGCCTCATCAGTGATGCCGTGCTTACGAGCCGATTCCGCGATCTCCACGCGTAAAGACAATCTTTACACGCAGACCGACGCTCCTCAAGACATCCGACCTGTGGAGAGCACGGCACCAGGTGCCGTTGTGGACGGAGAACCTGCTACAGCGTGACGCTCGAGACCGGGTGCCAGCTCAACGTGTCGTCCGCGCGGAGCACCAGGAATTCCGGCGGGCTCGCGTTCGACATCGCCACGATCTTGACGTCCTCGTCTGGCCCGTCCTTGACCAGCTGACCCGCCACGGTCGGGTTCAGGGGGATCACCTGGGTCCGCGCCTCGGCCGCCGCCTTGGCACCGGCGGCGGACTTCTCGGCCGAGGTCGCGATTCCGCGAGCGAGCACGTCTGCCGCTGAGGTCAGTGCAAGCAGAGCGAGCAGCGCGACGATCATCGCGGTCACCTCACCGGAGGAGAAGTCCGTCTTCCCGACCTTGTCGGTGACGAGCGTGACGATCGTGGTGACCAACGGAGCAAGGACGATCATCACCTTGGTCAGGCTGAAGGCCGGCGCTTCGACGACCTGGCCCTCCTTGGACTCCTTCGAAGTGTTCAGGAAGAAGTCGACGACCTTGGATGCAGGCATGGCTGACCTCCGCACGGATCAGAGGGAGAGGGCTCTCCCGTTCACAGCATCGTGGCACGGCGAAAAGTCCCCGACGATGGCCCGTTCTGCCCATGCGATTTCGTCGGAAACACGCCGAAGAGCGTACGAATCGCCAGCCCTAGCCGGCAGCCCGCGCCGCCTTCACCGCCGGCATCACGGTCTCGCACACCAGCCGCAGGCTCTCCCAGGACGGTTCCGTCGGCAGGCCGCCGCAGAGCGGGTGGCTGCTGACCACCCGGATCTCCCGGCTCAGGCACTTCGCGATCAGGTCGTCCGGGGTCTCGACGACGTACACGCCGGCTGCCCGCATCTCCTCGACCGATTCCGAGGCGTCCCGGACCAGCGACTTCGTGGTGTTCTGCCAGGCGTTGTACCCGCGCGCCTCGGCGAGCAGGTAGGCGCCGTTCTCGGCCCAGAACCGGTCCGGGTCCTCGGAGCAGAACACCGTCGCCGGGCCCCCGGGCGGGAGCAGCACGAAGCCCGGTTCCCGCCCCAGCGCGCGGCACTCCTGCTGGTAGAGCTCCTTCAGCGACGGGTCGGCGGCCTGCGGCTGGAAGTGCAGCCCGAGGCGGGCGGCCCGGCGCGCGGCCGCCTTCGACCCGCCGCCGTAGAACAGCACCGGATCCCGGTACGGCGTCGGCAGCACCCGCACGGTGCGCCCCCGGTAGTCGAACGGCTCGCCGGTCCAGGCCTGCCGCAGGACCCCGATCGCGGACTCGATGTCGGCCCCGCGGGTCTCCCACGGCGCTCCGAACATCGCGTACTCCTCGGGGCGGTACCCCAGCCCGATCGTGTAGCTGACCCGACCGCCGGAGAGCTGGTCCAGGACCGCGATGTCCTCGGCCAGCCGGATCGGGTCGTAGAGGTTGGCCAGCAGCGCGGCCACCGAGATCGGGACGGTGCGGGTCCGGGCTGCGACCGCGGACGCCGCCAGCAGCGGGCTGGGCAGGTAGCCGTCGGTGGTCGCGTGGTGCTCGGAGAGCACGATCGCGTCCTGCCCGTGCTCCTCCAGGTACGACGCCTGCTCCAGGCAGCGCGCGAACATCTCCTGGTGCCGGGCCAGGGCCTCCCCCGGCGCGCGGAAGTCGTACCGGGTCACGAACGCGGTCATGGGTGCCTCTCGTCGGCGGCCTGCTCGAGCATGCGGGCACCTTAGTGGGCGAGGTGCGAGGACCGCCGGTGAACGAGCACGAGGGCTCCGTCGTCGTTGCTGCTGGCCAGCTCGTCGATCAGCTTCCGGGCGCCGCGCTGGTAGCCCGACGGGAACAGCAGCTGGCCCCGCCCGGCCAGCTTGTCGATACCGCTGGCGATGTCCCGGCTGACGGTCTCGACCAGGCCGTCGGTGTACATCAGCAGAGCGTCGTCGGGCATCAGCCGGCCGCGGACGACCTCGAAGGCGCTGTCCGGGATCAGACCGAGGACCGGTCCGTCGGAGTCGAGCACCGACCAGCGTCCCGAGCCGGCGTGCAGCCAGACCGCCGGCGGGTGTCCGGCCTTGCGGAGCTCGAAGTCCCCGGTGCGCAGGCTCAGGTGCAGGTGGATCGCGGTGGCGAAGCCCTCCTGCCACTCCTGGCGCAGCAGGTACTCGTTCGCCTCGCAGAGGAACCGTTCCGGCGCGACCGCGGAGGCCAGCCCGCCGAAAGCACCGGAGAGCAGCAGCGACCGGGTGCCGGCCTCGATGCCCTTCCCGGAGACGTCGACGACGATCAGGTCCAGCGTCGAGCCGTCGGTGGCCTTGCTGGCCACGATGAAGTCGCCGCCGAACGAGGTGCCGCCGGCCGAGCGGGAGGCCGACTCGACGTGCCAGCCGGACGGCAGACCGGGGATCGTGCCCTGGTTCGCGATCCGGTCCCGTAGGTCGACGAACATCGACTCGCCCCGCGGACCGGCCACGCCCAGCTTGGTACGGCGGAACGAGGTCACCATGATCAGCAGCGCGATCGCGAACGTGATCAGCACCCGGACGACGGTGACCAGGGTGATCTCGGGCAGGGCCAGCGTCAGGACCAGCACGCCGATCAGGCAGAGGCCGACCAGCCACGGCAGCGTCCGCGGGCCCAGCCACAGGCTGGCCAGCACGATCGGCAGGAACATCGCCGTCTGCGGTACGACGTCCGGGCTGAGCAGGCCGCCGGCGACCAGGCCGGCGGTCAGCAGCACCAGGAACACGAAGGCCGGGTGATCGGAATCGACCATCTGCCGCTGCAGCCGGACGACCCGGGCGCGGGCGCGCTCGCGGGGACCTGCGACGAGGTCGCTCATCCCGGGCATCGCTCGTCCCCCTCGGTTCCGATCTGGGTCAGCCTACGGCCCGGGAGCGAAAGACGGGCTGGCATCGCGGGCACCAGAACAGGTTTCGCCCGACCAGGATCTCGGTCCGCACCCGCGCGCCGCAGACCAGGCACTCCTGTCCCGACCGCCGGTACACGTAGACCTCACCGCCGTGGTCGTCCTTCCGCGGCGGCCTGCCCATCGCCTCCGGGGTGTGCTCGGGACGCACCGTGTCGATCCGACCGGTCAGCACGCCGTACTCCATCAGCTCGACCAGGTCCGCCCACAGCCGCTGGAACTGCGGTCGGCGCAGCGTCCGGCCGGGACGCAACGGGTGGATCTTGTGCCGGAAGAGGATCTCGGCCCGGTAGACGTTGCCGACGCCGGCGACAACACCCTGGTCCATCAGCAGGTCGCCGATCGGCCGGTTGCTCCGCGAGATCCACGTCCAGGCGCGGTCCCACGCCTGGGGGTCCGGCTTGAGCGGGTCCGCACCGAGCTTGTCGAGGATCGCGGCGCGCTTCTCGGCGCCGATCAGGTCGCACTGGGTCGCGCCGCGCAGGTCGGCGTACCCGGTCTCGTTCTGCAGCCGCACCCGGACCTGGCCGACGGTGACGGCCGGCGGCGTGCCCGGGTACAGGTCGAACTTCCCGATCAGGCCCAGGTGGACATGCAGGTAGCGCTCGCCGGCGAACTCGACGAACAGGTGCTTGCCGGCCGAATCGGCACGGACCACCTCACCCCCGTCGAGCAGCGCCGCGTCGGCCGCGAACCGGCCCTGGGGGCTGCTGACCCGGACCGGCCGGCCGGCGAACGCGGCGTCCAGGTCGTTCGCGAGCTTGAGGAGGGTGTGGCCCTCAGGCATCCGCGCCCGGGTCCGAGAAGTGACCCACGGCGGACTCGGGCAGCGGCGGCAGCTCCCGGGTGGTCTCGTAGTCGGCCATCATCGCGATCCGCCGGACGTGCCGCTCCTCGTCGGTGAACGGGGTCGCCAGGAAGACCTCGACGAAGCTCGTCATGTCCTCCAGGCTGTGCATCCGGCCGCCGACCGAGATCACGTTGGCGTTGTTGTGCTCGCGGGCGAGCACCGCCGTCTCCTTGCTCCAGACGAGGGCCGAGCGGACGCCGATCACCTTGTTCGCGGCGATCTGCTCACCGTTCCCGGAGCCGCCGATCACGACGCCGAGGCTGCCCGGGTCGTTCACCACGCCCTCGGCGGCCCGGATGCAGAAGACCGGGTAGTCGTCGAGGGCGTCGTACACGAACGGTCCGTGGTCGATCGGCTCGTGGCCGTTGTCGCGGAGCCAGCCGAGCAGGTGGTCCTTGAGCTCGAGGCCGGCATGATCGGATCCCAGGTGCACGCGCATGGCGTCAGGGTATCGAGGCTCCGAGCAACGACGTCGAGAGGGCGACCGGCAGCTCTGCGGCACGCGGGGTCCAGTCGTGGACCACGGCCGAGCGGGCGACCAGGTCGTGCAGCGCGCGACGGTCCCGCTGCACCACGGCGAGCAGGCAGCCGAGTCCGCCCAGGCCGAGGCTGACCGGGAACATCAGCGTCCTGGCGAGTGCGGCCCCGGGCCGCAGCGGACTGCCGTCCCAGCTGACCACCCGCAGGCCGAGCAGCGCCTTGCCGGGCGTCCGGCCGGCGACCTCGAGGCAGAGGAAGACGAACAGGAACCCGGTCGCGACGAACGCCGCGACCCAGCCGGGCGCCGACGCGTCGACCGTGATCGAGCGGTCCAGCACGGTGCGCCCGAGGTAGTCGATGCCGGCCAGCACCAGGGTGCCCGCGGTCAGCATCGCCCAGGCGTCGACCAGCACTGCGATCGCCCGCGGCACCACGCCGGCGTACCGGCCGCTGACGTCCAGGCGCCCGTCGGCCCCGACCCGCGGCTCCTCGGTCCGCAGCAGCGGCGGCGCGTGCGACCAGATCCGGCGCTTGCGGCGCAGCAGCGCGTCCAGGACCTGACCGGCGACGACGTCGACCACCAGCACCTGCCGGCGGGCGAGGTCCAGCGCCGACCCGGCGAACCGGCCGGTGCTGGCCGCCACGATGTCCGGTACGCCGGAGCGCCGGACCAGCGCCTCGACGTCGGCCGTCGCCAGCAGCTTGTCGATGTCGACCCGGGCCAGCAGCCGCTCCACGTCGACCCGGTCCAGCAACCGGTCGACGTCGATCCGGTCGAGCAGCGCATTGACGTCGATGTGGTCCAGCACGGTGTCCGGGTCGATGGTGTCGAGCACCTTGCCGGTCACCGCGCCGGTGAGCCGGCCGAGCACCGACTGCTGCTCCGGCCCGGTCACGACGCCGCCTCGGTCGCGGAACGGCCGGACATCCACCCGGCGCCCACGGCGACCAGTGCGCCTACGACCATCGCGACCAGGACGCCGGAGCGCAGGTCGGAGACGACCACGTCCCAGATCACCCGGGTGACCTCGGGGTCGCCGGACGATCCCGCCAGCGCCGAGCGCACCCAGGCGAGCAGCAGCAGGAGCAGGATCATCGCGACTGCGGAGACGGTGCCGAGGGATCGCAGGGTCCGCCAGCGCCGGCCGCTCAGCACGAGCGCCAGGACCGCTGCCGCGAGGCAGGCGATCGGCAGCCAGAACCCGGCCGCCTTCAGCGTCTCGTAGGCGAACCGGGCGTTGTCCAGGTCGTCCGCCTTGACCAGCGCGAACGACGTGTCCACCGTCGGCAGCCGGCTCAGGCCCACCGGCAGCCCCTGGCGCTGCAGGGCGGCCCGGATCGTGTTGAGCACGGTGCCGAGCTCGATGCTGACCCGGCCCTCGTCGTCCAGGATCGCCCCGCGCCGCCCCTCCAGGACGGCGACCAGCTGGGCGTGGGCGGACCGGTTGGCCTCCCGCCACGCGTCCGCGAAGTACGGGCTCTCCACGGTCGTGACGACGACCGCCCGGACGGCACGCTCGAGCTGCGGGCGGACGGCGTCGGCCAGGGCGTCGTACCCGAGCCGGCGCAGGACGTCACCGATCCGCGGATCGTCGGCGGAACCCTCGACCAGCTTGACCGTCTCGCGGGTGAGGTGCTTGACCGCCGCCTTCTTCACCACCGGGTCGCTGGCGAGCGGAGCCACCGTGTCGACGTACCGGTCGGTGTCGCTGAGGACGCTCGCGGTCCAGGACGAGAGCATGCCCAGCGGGAGCAGCAGCGCGACCAGGGCGACAGCGCCCCGGACCAGGACGACGCGGATCAGACTCTGGCCGGCCAACCGGTCCTCCTTCGAGCGACAAGCACACGGATGCACTCGGACAGCGCCATGATGGCACCCCGAGACCCCTCCGTACGACGAAAGGACCGCCGTGAGCCCCACCGGGGACACCTCCACCGACCTGACCCTGCTCGGCGTGATCCTGGCGGCGCTGGGCCTGACCGCGCGGGTCGTCGCGCTCGGCGTGATCCCCGGCGGACGCCGACCCTCGACCGGGATGGCCTGGCTGCTGCTGGTCCTGCTCTCCCCGCTGATCGGGCTGGTCGCGTTCTGGTTCTTCGGGTCGAACCACGTCGGCAAGTCCAGGCGCCGCCGGCTGAGCGAGGTCAACGAACGGATCCGGGCGGCCACGGCGGCGGTCCCGGAGGCGAGCACCGACCTGCGGCCGAGCGTGCTCGGCGTGACCCGGCTGAACCGGACGCTGACCTCGTTGCCCGTCACGCCCGGCAACGCGGTGACCGTGCTCGAGGACTACCGCGGCTCGATCACCGAGATGGCGGCCGCGGTCCGCGCGGCCCGCGAGTACGTGCACGTCGAGTTCTACATCACCGCCTGGGACGAGGTGACCGAGCCGCTCCTCGATGCCCTCGCCGAGGCGGCCGAGCGCGGCGTCGAGGTGCGGCTGCTCTTCGACCACCTCGGCTCACGCGGCATCCCCGGATACCAGGACCTGCTGACCCGCCTCGACGCCACCGGGATCAGGTACCACCCGATGCTCCCGATCGAGCCGTTGCGCGGCCGGTTCCGCCGCCCGGACCTGCGCAACCACCGCAAGCTGCTCGTCGTCGACGGGTCGGTCGGCTTCACCGGCTCCCAGAACCTGACCGAGCCCGGCTACAACAAGCCGAAGAACCACAAGGTCGGCCGCGCGTGGGTCGAGCTGATGGTGCGGCTCGAAGGCCCGGTCGTCGCCGAGCTCGACGCGGTGTTCGCCTCCGACTGGTTGCTGGAGAGCGGCGAGCCTCTGGAGGTCCGGGTCCGGACCGCGCCGGGCAGTGCGGACGTCGACGCGGCCGGCGTCCTCGCCCAGGTGGTGCCGAGCGGTCCCGGCTACGACACCGAGAACAACCTGCGGATGTTCACCAGCCTGATCTACGCGGCCGAGCGCCGGATCTCGCTGACCAGCCCGTACTTCGTCCCCGACGAGTCGCTGCTGTACGCCGTCACGACAGCAGCCCAGCGCGGCGTCGAGGTGGAGCTCTTCGTCAGCGAGGAGTCCGACCAGTTCATGGTCGGGCACGCCCAGTCGTCGTACTACCGCGCCCTGCTCGAGGCCGGCATCACCGTCCGGCTCTACCCCGCGCCGTACGTGCTGCACTCGAAGCACTTCACCATCGACGACGACGTCGCGGTGATCGGGTCGAGCAACATGGACCTGCGCTCGTTCGCGCTGAACTACGAGGTCTCGCTGCTGATGCTCGGCGAGGACGTGGTCCGCCGGATGCGGACCGTCGAGGACCACTACCGGTCGCTGTCCCGGACGCTGACGCTCGACGAGTGGTCGCGACGGCCGGCCCGGCTGAAGTACCTGGACAACGTGATGCGGCTGACCGCGGCGCTGCAGTAGGGCTACCGGTACTGGCCGAGGAAGCCGGCGATCTGCCGGGTCAGCGGCTCGGCCGCGTCGAAGACGTCGACCTGGCGCCAGAACCCGTGGACCTGGCCGAGGTACCGGGTGGCGGTGACCACGACGCCGAGCTCGGCGAGCCGGCGGGCCAGCTCCTCGCCCTCGTCGCGCAGCGGGTCGTGCTCGGCGGTGACCACCAGCGTCGGGGGCAGCGTGCCCAGCCGGTCGCTGAGCAGCGGCGCCAGGTCGGGATTGACCAGGTCGGCCTCGGTGGCGGCGTACTGGTCCCAGTACCAGGCCGCCTCGTCCGGGTCGAAGCCCACGCCGGTGGACCGGTAGGAGTCGAAGCCCGCCGACGGGTCCAGGAACGGGTAGGTCAGCGCGACGGCCGCGAACCGGCCGGGATTGCGGAGCGCGGCCACCAGGGCCAGGTTCCCGCCGGCGCTGTCGCCGTGCACGAACCAAGGCCCGGACAGGCCGAGACCGGCGGCCTCGCGCCCCAGCCAGCCGAGCACGGTGTCCACATCGTCCGGTGCCGCCGGGAAGCGGTGCTCGGGCGGCCGCCGGTAGTCGACGCTGAGGACCGCCGTCCCGGACCGGTTCGCCAGGCGCCGGGCGGCGGCGTCGTGCACGTCGATGTCGTGGAAGACGAACCCGCCGCCGTGCAGGTGCACGGTCACGGCGGTCGCTCCGGCCGGGCGGTAGAGGCGGCAGCGAACCCCGTCGGCATCGATCTCGTCGACCCGGTCCACCGCCTCCCGGGGAGCGGCCGCGGCCACGGCGCGCGCCTCGGCCCGGGCGGCCACGATCCCGTCGGCGTCCAGCTGCTCGCTGACGTACTCCGCCACCGCGGCCCGCGCCTGCGGGTAGAGCGTCACGCTCAGCGCCCCATCAACGCGTCCAGAGCCACCGTCATCGCCGCGGCCAACCGGAAGTCCAGCCGCGGGTCGGGCACCTGGACCTGGTACCGGTCGCGCATCGAGAACTGCCGGTCGACGTGCATCACCGGGCGGCCGGCCTGGTCGACGAAGTCGAAGTGGAAGGTGAAGGGCAGCTCGATGAAGCGCCGGATGATCGCGATCGCCTGGTTGCGCTCCTGGCCGATCGCGTCCAGCCCGTGCGGGCCGTTGAGGTGGAAGGTCGAGCGCAGCAGGCTCTTGCCGAAGTCCTTGCGGAAGAAGCCGATCGCGTCGCCGCGCTCGTCGTACACGTCGTAGCCGGAGGAGAGGTCGATGACCTGGCGGGCCTTGAAGGAGAACACCGCCCGGGTGCGCTGCTCGTCGGAGTAGAAGGTCACCTGCTCCTTGAACGCCATCCGCTTCTGCTGCGCGAACGCGATCAGGTCGCCCGGACCGCCGTCGGGTCCGACCCCGCGGATCTCGTAGCGGTTCACCATCAGGGTGAGCTTCTGCTTCATGAAGAAGGCGGGCAGGTGCATCGGCGGCTCGTGCTTGGGCTCGGTCACGGGGTAAACCCTAGTTCCTGGTCCTAGGCTGCGAGCATGGCGATCTTCGGTTGGTCCGTGCTGTTCCTGGTCTTCGTCGACGAGCTGCTGGCGATCTCCGCCGCGGCGACGTGGGGCGAGTACCAGGGCGGCACCCCGCTGGCGATCGCGGCCGCACTCGCGGTGGTCGTCGTCTGGTACCTGTTCGCCTCGCCCAAGGCCCGGTACGGCGGCCGCTGGGTGCGCCCGGTCGTCAAGGTGCTGGTCTTCACGCTCGCCTCGGTCGGCCTGTGGGTCTCCGGGCACGAGACCCTGGCGATCGCCTACTTCGCGTTCTCCGTGCTGATCAACGCGCTGGCGCAGCTGCCGTCCATCAAGGTGCTGGTCACCGACTAGGAGTCCAGCCGGGCGAGCTCCTCCTCGATCACCGACGGGTCCAGCTTGGTGAACACGGGCGTCGGCTTGGCGACCGGGGTGCCGACCACGAGCGGACGCCGCTCCCACGCCGGTACGCCGGTGTAGTCACCGGTGAGGATCGGGTAGCCCGCTCCCCCGTCGAGGTCGTCGGCCTCGACGATCCGCGGCATCGGCGCGATCTCCCCGCTGCCGCCGAAGGTCGCGTCGACGGCGTTCGCCGAGAACGGCAGGAACGGCGACAGGATCAGGTTGAGGTCGGAGACGCACTGCGCGATGACGTGCAGCACGGTGCCCAGTCGCTCACGGTTCTCCTCGCCCTTGAGCTTCCACGGCTCGGTGTCGGTCACGTACTTGTTGACCTCGCCGACCAGCCGCATCGCCTCGCTGATCGCCGCCTTCTGCCGGTGCCGCCCGATCAGCTCACCGACCGCGCCGAACCCGGCGTCGACGGCGGCCAGCAGCTCGGCGTCCTCGGTGGTCAGCGCGCCGGCCGGCGGGATCGCCTCGAAGTTCTTGTTGATCAGGGTCGCGGTCCGGTTGACCAGGTTGCCCCAGCCGGCGACGAGCTCGTCGTTGGTACGCCGGACGAACTCGGCCCAGGTGAAGTCCGAGTCCTGGTTCTCCGGCCCCGCTGCCGCGACGAAGTACCGGAACGCGTCCGGCTGGTAGCGGGACAGCAGGTCGTGGACGTAGATCACGACCCGCTTCGAGGAGGAGAACTTCTTGCCCTCCATCGTCAGGAACTCGCTGGAGACGACCTCGGTCGGCAGGTTCAGCTCCCCGTACGCGTGCAGCGAACCGCCCTTGTCGCCCTTGCCGGCGTAGGCCAGCAGCTCGGCCGGCCAGATCTGGCTGTGGAAGGTGATGTTGTCCTTGCCCATGAAGTAGTAGCTCAGCGCCTCCGGCGAGTTCCACCACTGCCGCCAGGCCTCGGGGTCGTCCCCGCGCCGGGCCCACTCGATCGACGCCGACAGGTAGCCGATCACCGCGTCGAACCAGACGTAGAGCCGCTTGGTCGGGTTGTCCCGCCAGCCGTCCAGCGGGATCGGGATCCCCCAGTCGATGTCCCGCGACATCGCCCGCGGCCGGATGTCCTCGAGGATGTTCTGGCTGAACTTGATCACGTTGGGACGCCAGGTCCCGCTGGCCTCGCGCTCGTCGAGCCAGGTCTTGAGCGCCTCGGCGAGCGCCGGCAGGTCCAGGAAGAAGTGCTGGGTCTCGATGAACTCCGGAGTCTCGCCGTTGATCTTCGAACGCGGGTTCTTCAGGTCGGCCGGGTCGAGCTGGTTGCCGCAGTTGTCGCACTGGTCGCCGCGGGCGCCGTCGTACCCGCAGATCGGGCAGGTGCCCTCGATGTAGCGGTCCGGGAGCGTCCGGCCGGTCGACGGCGAGATCGCGCCCTTGGTCGTCCGCTCCAGGAAGTAGCCGTTCTCGAAGACCCCGGTGAACAGCTCCTGGACGACCGCGGTGTGGTTGCGGGTCGTCGTCCGGGTGTAGAGGTCGTAGGAGATCCCCAGAGCGGCCAGGTCACCGGCGATGATCCGGTGGTTCTGGTCGGCCAGCTGCTGCGGCGTCATCCCGGCCTCGTCGGCCGCGATCAGGATCGGGGTGCCGTGCTCGTCGGTCCCCGAGACCATCAGCACGTCGTGGCCCGCCATCCGCATGTACCGGCTGAACACGTCGGAGGGAACGCCGAAACCGGCGACGTGCCCGATGTGCCGGGGCCCGTTCGCGTACGGCCAGGCAACGGCGGAGAGGACTCGGGTCATGACGTTGATCCTAGTGAGCGGCGGCGGCGTGCCTGTACCGCCCCGACCGCCCTAGCTGAAGTCCAGCTCGCCCGTGCGGGTGCGCTTGAGCTCGAAGAAGTGCGGGTACGCCGCCAGCGCGACCGCGCCGTCCCAGAGCTTGCCGGCCTCCTCGCCGCGCGGGATGGCGCTGAGCACCGGCCCGAAGAAGGCGGTCCCGTTGATCGCGATCGTCGGGGTGCCGACGTCGTCGCCGACCTGGTCCATGCCCTCGTGGTGCGACGCGGCGACCGCCTCGTCCAGCGAGGAGTCGTCCATCGCGTCGGCCAGCTCGGACTCGAGGCCGACCTCGGCCAGGACCGCCTCGATCATGTCCCGGTCGATCGGCAGCTTCTGGTGGTGGATCCGGGTGCCGAAGGCGTTGTAGAGCGGGAACAGCACCTCGTCGCCATGCTTGGCCGACGCGGCGATCAGCACCCGCACGGGGCCCCAGGCCGGTGCCAGCAGCTCGCGGTACTGCTCCGGGATGTCCTTGTCCTTGTTCAGGTACGCCAGGCTCATCACGTGCCACTTCACGTGGACGTCGCGGACCTTCTCGACCTCGAGGATCCAGCGAGACGTGATCCAGGCGAACGGGCACAGCGGGTCGAACCAGAAGTCTGCGGTTCCGGTCGCGGCGTCAGAAGTCGTCATGACTGCCGCAACCCGGCGCCGCCGACCGGTATTCCCACGAGCACCACCACAAAAGCGACGTTGCGGAACAGAACGCCGGGCCGGCAACAAAAACGTAACGCCGACCCGCCGTCCGTCCGTTGTAAATCGCGGGGACCGCGCCTACAAAGAGAGAGCACCTACCCGGGCCCCCAGTCCGGGAGACAACGAGATGGGGTACCTCATGAACACCTTCAAGGACCTTGCACCCACCGAGACCGACGCCTCCGGTGTCGTCGGCGGAGCGGCCTTCCTGGACATCGGACCGGCCGTGATCGCCCTCGTCGGCGGCATCCTCGTGACCGTCTTCGGCCACATCGACTGACCCTGCTCAACGACCGCCGGGTCTTCACCGCGAACGGCGTCGTCTTCACGGTCGCCGACCTCGTACGACGTGCGCGGGTCGGCGACCGCGGAGCAGCCGTCACGGCGGCGAGCGCGGAGCGCGCCGAGGAGGACTTCCGCAGAGCGCGCGGCCTGCTGACCGCAGATCAGCTGGAGGCATGGCTGGCCGCGTGGGACCTCACCGGTGACGACTTCCGGAGCTGGACCCGGGACGCAGCCGCCGGCACCTCCACGGCGTCCGACTGGTGCACGCTGCTGTGCTCGGGCACCTTCGACGCGATCACCGCGGAGGTGGTGAGCGCCGCCGCGGCCGCCTGCGAGCTCGGTGCCGCCCCCATGGACGCGGCCGGCTTCGACCCGGCCGGCTGGACCGACCGGCTGATCGGTGCGAGCACCACGACCGAGGCGCTGACCTCGGCGATCGAGTCGCGTCGACTCGACTGGACCCACCTGGACACCCTCAGCGTCACGACCGAGCGCCGCGAGGTCGCCGAGGAGCTGCGCCACCAGGTCCTCCACGACGGAGCCGACCTGCGCGACGCCGCCCGCCGGGCAGGGACGTCGGCGCAGGAATCCGCCGACGTCCTCGGCAGCATCGGCGCGCCGAACCTCCGCGCCGCTCTGGCGGGAGCCCGCACCGGAGAGCTGGTCGGACCCGTCCAGGCCGATCCCGGCTGGGCCCTCGTCACCGTGGTCGCCCGCACCGAACCGACGCTGGCCGACCCGGCGACCCGGGGTCGTGCCGAGGCCGTCGTCCGGGCCGACGCCCTCTCCCGGGCCGTGGCGCGGCACATCGGGACCTGAGCAGCGATGGATCTCGGATCACGCCTGCCGGCCGGGCTCCTCGACCTCGACGACGCCCCGTTCGAGGTACGCCGGCTGATCGCCGGGGCTCTCGGCGCCGCGCACCACGACCTCGGCGACGAGCTCGTGACGGAGGGCGCCGTCCCCGACACCGTCCACATCGTCGTCCGCGGCCGGGCCCGGGCGAGCGCTCGCGGTCACGACGGGGCCGAGGTCCAGCTCGGGCTGCTGGGGCCCGGCGCACTGATCGCACCGGAGGCGGCCGCCCGGGAGCCGTCACCGGTGAGCGTCCGCGCCACCGGGCCGCTGCAGACGCTGACGTTGCACGGCACGATCGCGAGGTCGCTGACCAAGCTCTGGCCACCGACCGGAGCGGCCTTCCGCGACGCCACGATCGCGCCCCCGCCGGAGCGGCGCCGCCGGCGCCGGCACGCGCGGCTCCCCGATCCGCCGGCTTCCGATCCCGTTGGCGCCGCGCCCCCGGCGGCGGAGACCGCGTCCAGCGACGACTGGGCGCCCTTCCGCTCCCGCAAGCGCCCCCGGGTGCCGCAGGTCTTCGCGCTCGACCAGATGGACTGCGGCGCGGCGGCACTGGCAGCGATCTGCCGCGCCTTCGGCCACCCGGTCAGCCTGGTCGCGGTCCGGGAGGCCGTGTCGTCGGCCTCGGACGGCACCAGCCTGCTCGGCCTCCACCACGGCGCCCAGGCGCTGGGCCTGACCTCGGCGATGACGACGGTCTCGCCGTCGCGCCTCGACGAGCTGCCCCTCCCGGCGCTCTGCCACGTCGACGGCAACCACTGGGTGGTGCTCGACAAGGTCGACCGCAAGCAGGTCCGGGTGATGGATCCGGTCGGGTCCTCCGGGTCGCTGAGCCGGTCGGCCTTCGAGGAACGCTTCACCGGCTTCGCGCTGCTGACGGCACCCACCGAGAAGCTGGCCGAGGCACCGGTCGCATCCTCCGGCGGACCGTTCTTCCGGCCGTTCCTGCGGGCCGAGTGGCCGGCGATCACGATCGCCACCCTCTGCGGGATCGGCATCGCCGCATCGACCCTCGCGGTACCGCTGTCCAGCAAGTGGGTGATCGAGAAGGTCATCCAGCGCGACGACACCGCCTCGCTGCTCCCGGTGATGCTGATCGTGCTCGGCGTCCTCGGGCTCGCGGCCGGCCTCACCGTGGTCCAGCGGTACGTGATCACCCGCGCGGCGCTGCGGATCGACCGGGCCAGCCTCGACCGGGTCGCCGAGACGCTGCTCGCCCTCCCGGTGACGTTCTTCGCGAACCGCAGGACCGGCGACATCGAGCGCCGGCTCAACGGCCTGCGCGAGGTGCGCAGCTTCTTCCTGACCCGTGGGGTCGGCGCCTTCGTGGCACTCTTCCAGGTCGTCGGGGCCTGGGCGATCATGGCGCACTGGGACGTCCGGCTGCCGGCCGTCTACCTCGTGGTCGTCCCGTTCTACCTGGTGCTGATGTACATCTCGCGGCGCAAGCTGCGCCCGGCCTTCCAGAGCCTCGAGGAATCCTGGGGCCGCTACAAGTCCCGCCAGATCGACGCGATCCGCGGGATCGACACGGTGAAGGCCACCGGCGCCGAACCCCAGCTCCAGCGACGCCTCGCCGGCCAGTTCGACGACCTCGCCGGCCGGCTGTTCAGTGCCGACTTCACGATCATGCTCTACGAGGGCGCGCTCGCGGTGGTGGCGCTGGTGCCGCTCGCGCTGGCGATCTCCTACGGCTCCTACCAGGTCGTCGAGGGCACCATCCCGATCAGCGAGTACGTCCCGTTCCTGTCCCTGGTGATGCTGACCAGCGCGCCGCTGACCCAGCTGCTGTCGCTGTGGGACGTCTTCCAGCAGGGCCGGGTGCTCCTCGACCGTCTCGGCGAGTTCGTCGACCACCGGCCCGAGCAGGTCGGCGAGGGCATCGCGCCGGCACCGGGCGACGGCCGGGTCCGGTTCGACCGGGTCGGCTTCCGGCATCCCGGCGCGACCGGCCGGCGGGTGCTGGACGACATCACCCTGCAGGCGGGCCCCGGCGAGACCGTCGCGATCGTCGGGCGGTCGGGCGCCGGCAAGAGCACCCTGCTGCTCCTGCTCGCCGCGCTGCTGCAGCCCGAGTCCGGCACGATCACCTGCGACGGCGTCGACCTCGCCGGCATCGACCTGCGAGCGCACCGGCGCCGCCTCGGGATCGTGCTCCAGGACAGTCACCTCTTCGACGGCACGATCGCGGAGAACATCGCCGTCGGCGCGGACGAGGTCGACCCCGAGCGGCTCGCGCGGGCGGCTCGCGCGGCGACCGCGGACGACTTCGTACGCCGGTTGCCGCTCGGCTACCAGACCCGGGTGGGCGAGCGCGGCACCCGGCTCTCCGGCGGCGAGCGGCAGCGCATCTGCGTCGCCCGCGCGCTCTACCGGGACCCGACGATCCTGCTGCTCGACGAGGCCACCAGCGCCCTCGACGCCGAGTCCGAGGCGGCCCTGCAGGCGAGCCTGCGCGCGGCAGCCGCGGATCGCACGGTCTTCGTCGTCGCGCACCGGCTCTCGACGGTCCGCGACGCCGACCAGATCCTGGTCCTCGACGCCGGCCGGGTGGCCGAGCGCGGCACCCATGCCGAGCTGCTGGAGCGCCGCGGCCTCTACTTCGAGCTCGCGGCCGACCAGGTCGGCTGACCTACTTGATCGTGAAGGTCTTGGTCAGGCTCCGGGCCTCGACCCGGTACGAGCCGAGGTAGCTGACCGTCAGCGGCCGGTTGCCGGCGTACAGCCAGTCCGGGGAGAAGGTGACCTTGCCGCGGACCAGCGGCAGGGTGCGCTTGGTCCCGGCCCGGTTCGTGAGCACCACGTCGCCGCGCACCGGGCTGACCCCGTTGGCCAGCACCGTGACGGTGACCGAGCGGTGCGCCTTGGACTTGACGTAGATCCGGGCGAGCGAACGCACCGCCGTCCGCGGCTTGAGAACCCGGTCGATCGGGGTGTAGCCGAGCTTGGAGTAGCGGACCTGCACGCTGAGCCGGACACCCGGGTCGGTCAGCGTCGGGGTGTACGACGCGGCGGTCGCACCCGGGATCGCCTTGCCGTCGCGGAACCACTGGTAGGTGGTGGTCACGTCGGTCGGATCGGTCACGCCCGGCTTGACGCTGAGCGCGCGGCCGACGTACGGCGAGCCGGAGAGCACCGGCTCCTTCCCGACGCTGAGCTTCTCCGGACCGACCGCGGTGGTCGCCTCGGAACGGGCCTGCGCATCCGTGTAGCCGGGGCGCGAGCCCACCGAGACCACCCGGATCGCCTTGCCGAGCTGGGCCGGCTTGAGGGTGAGGGTGGCCTTCGAGCCGCCCGGGATGTAGACGCCGTTGGCGAACCAGGCCCACTTCGACGCCGACGGCGCCGGTGCCCAGGTCGGTGCCGAGGCGGCCAGCACCGCGCCGACCTTGGGGATGCCGCTGATCACCGGGGTCGCCGCGACGTCCATCGTGCCGGGCACCGTGGCCGCGGTCGCCTTGGAGACGCTGCTCCCGGTCCGGTAGCCGGACTTGCTGGCGGTGACCTTGACCGTGAACGCCGCGCCGACCTGGGTTGCCGACGGAACGTACGACGAGGCCGTCGCACCGGCGATCGCCTTGCCTCCGGCGAGCCACTGGTAGGCGTAGCTGGCACCCGTCTTGCTCCAGGTGCCCGGCTTGGCCGTCAGCTTCTTGTCGACCTGCGGCGTTCCGACGACGGTCGGCGGCGCGGTCGCGGTGATCGCCTCGTCGACGAGGTGGATGAAGCCGGTCGGCCAGCCTCCACCGGCCCGGACGATCTTGCGCCAGTCGAAGTCACCCCGGTAGTGGTCCTCGGAGATGATGATCGTGTTGGCGTCGATCACCTGCTCGACGTACGCGACGTGGTTGCTGCTCCACCACGCGACGGAGCCGACCGTCGGCGTCTGGTTGGTCTTGGACTTGAAGACGACGCCCCAGTTGCGGGCGTCACCGCTGCCCGACCACGGACGGGTCTCGGGCATGCCGGCCTTGATCATCCGGTAGGCCATGTAGTTGGTGCAGTTGTGGCCGGAGTACATCCGCCACCACATCTTCTTGTAGTTGGTCGGGCCGTAGCCGAAGCTGCTGTACCCGGCCTTCGCGCACGCCGTGAACCCCTTGCAGAGGAGCGTCGAGGTGGCCTGCGCGGACGGGGCCGTCACCAGCAGCCCGAGGAGCAACCCGAGCAGGGTCGCCACGAGGGCAGGGAGGCATACGCGACGGGACGGCACATCCGTACGCTAGAGCAACTTTCGTCACTCTGACTACCACCTTCACCAAACTACAGCGCTGCGACACGCCGTTACACCGCTGTCATTCTTGAACTTCCTCTGCCCTATTTCTGACGCTTCGGCGCGGGTGAGAGGATGCGTCGCATGCCAGGAACCAACCTCACTCGCGACGAGGCGCAGACCCGCGCCCGGTTGATCGACGTCGACTCCTACACCATCGAGCTCGACCTCACGACCAGCGAGACGACCTTCGCGTCCACGACCACCATCGAGTTCACCTCGACCCAGCCCGGCGGCAGCACGTTCGCCGACCTGGTCGATGCCGAGATCCACGAGATCACCCTGAACGGGGTCTCCCTGGATCCCGCCCAGGTGTACGCCGACAGCCGGATCCAGCTCGACGGCCTGCACGTCGAGAACGTGCTCGTCGTCCGTGCCGACTGCACCTACAGCAACAGCGGCGAGGGCCTGCACCGGTTCGTCGACCCTGCCGACGACCGGGTCTACCTCTACAGCCAGTTCGAGGTGCCGGACGCGCGCCGGGTCTACACGACCTTCGAGCAGCCCGACCTGAAGAGCGTCTTCACCTTCCACGTCACCGCACCCGAGCACTGGAAGGTCGTCTCGAACGCGCCGACCCCGGAGCCCTCCCCCGCCGGCGCCGGCAAGGCGGTCTGGAGCTTCGCGACCACCAAGAAGATGTCGACGTACATCACCGCGCTCGTCGCCGGTGAGTACTACGAGGTCCAGGACGTCTACGAGGGCAAGTTCGGCACGATCCCGCTGGGCCACTACTGCCGCCAGTCGCTGGTCGAGTTCCTCGACCGCGACCGCGAGGAGATCGTCAAGCTCACCAAGCAGGGATTCGCCTTCTTCGAGGAGGCGTTCGACTTCCCCTACCCGTTCGAGAAGTACGACCAGCTCTACGTCCCCGAGTACAACATGGGCGCGATGGAGAACGCCGGCGCCGTGACGCTGCGCGACGAGTACCTCCCCCGCAGCCGCCAGCCGCGCTCGTTCTACGAGTTCCGCTGCAGCGTGATCCTGCACGAGATGGCGCACATGTGGTTCGGCGACCTGGTCACGATGAAGTGGTGGGACGACCTCTGGCTCAACGAGTCCTTCGCCGAGTGGGCCTGCTACCACGCCGAGGTCGAGGCCACCGAGTTCACCGACTCCTGGACCGGCTTCGCCAACGCCCGCAAGCAGACCGGCTACCGCCAGGACCAGCTGCCCAGCACGCACCCGATCGCGGCCGACAACTACGACCTGCACGCGGTCGAGGTCAACTTCGACATGATCACCTACGCCAAGGGCGCCTCGGTGCTCAAGCAGCTGGTCGCCTGGGTCGGGCTGGAGCCGTTCCTGGCCGGCCTGCGCCAGTACTTCAAGGACCACGCGTACGGCAACGCCGAGTACACCGACCTGCTGGCCGCGCTGGAGAAGTCCTCCGGTCGCGAGCTCCAGGGCTGGGCGACGGAGTGGCTGCAGACCGCCGGCGTGAACACCCTGACGCCGGAGTTCGAGCTCGACGCCGACGGCGGCTACACCTCGTTCTCGGTCCTCCAGACCGCCGACCCGGACTGGCCGACGCTGCGCCGGCACCGGATCGGCATCGGCCTCTACGACCTGGTCGAGGGCCGGCTGGTCCGCCGTACGGCGATCGAGACCGACATCGAGGGCGCCTCCACCGCGATCACCGAGCTGGTCGGCCTCCGGCAGCCCGACCTGCTGCTGCTCAACGACGAGGACCTGGCCTACGCCAAGATCCGGCTCGACGAGCGGTCGCTGGCGACCGTGGTCGACGGCCTCGGCAAGCTGGACGACTCGCTCGCCCGGGCTTTGTGCTGGGGCGCCGCCTGGGACATGACCCGGGACGCCGAGATGTCGGCCACCGACTTCGTGCAGCTGGTGCTCGCGAACATCGGCTCGGAGACCGACGCCTGGGGCATCAGCCGGATCCCGATGTACGCCGCCCAGGCGGCCAACTCCTTCTCCGCGCCGGCCAACCGGGCAGCGCTGAAGGATCGCTGGGAGCGCGGCCTGCGCACCCTGCTGACCGAGGCCGAGCCGGGCAGCGACGCCCAGCTCACCTTCGCCCGGACGTACGCCGGCGCGGCCGTGAGCGACGGCGCCCTGACCGAGCTCGAGCAGCTGCTCGACGGGTCGCTGGCCTTCGACGGCCTGGCCGTCGACCAGGACCTGCGCTGGACGCTGATCGGCGCCCTCGCCCGGGCCGGCCGCGGCGACGCCCGGATCGACACCGAGCTCGCCGGCGACAACACCATCTCCGGCCAGGAGAAGGCCGCCGCCGCCCGGGCCGCACGCCCGACCGCGGAGGCGAAGGCTGAGGCCTGGCAGGCAGCCGTCGTGGCGACCGACACCGCCAACGAGACGCACCGCTCGATCGTGGGCGCGTTCAACGCCCACGACCAGGACGACGTCCTGACGCCGTACGTCGCGAAGTACCTGGAGGCAGCCGAGACGCTCTGGGAGCACCTCGGCACCCACAAGGCGTCGGTGGCCCTGGAGGCCCTGTTCCCGCGTCAGCTCGCCTCGGCGGAGCTGCTGACCCAGGTCGACGCCTGGCTCTCCACGACGACTGCCAACCCCGGCGCGAAGCGCTACATCGCCGAGGGCCGCGCCGACGTCGCCCGCTACCTGAAGGGTCAGTCCAAAGACGCCCGTTGAGTAGGCCCGTTCTGCAGCACGAGTAGGCCCTTCTTGCGCGCCAGCGGCCCGGTCACCTGCGTACCGCGGGCCACGAGGGCCTACTCAAGGAACGGAAAGGGCCTGCTCAACTACTGCTGTGCAGGGTCTCCGGCTGGCGGGCGGCGTCGGCCAGTTGGTTGACCCCGCGCGTGATACCGCCGACGAGGTCACCCTGGGCGAACGCGGACTCCATCGCGGCCGCGGCGAGGCGGACGGCGTCGTCCGCGAGCACCCGGCGTACGACGGACCCGGTGACGATCTCCAGCAGCCGCGCCGCCGGGTCGACCATGATCAGGACGCTGCGCGCCGGGGCGATCAGCGAGGCGTGCAGGCGTTGCGCGAAGGCGCCGTGGTCCGACTCGGCAGCGCCGACGAAGACCGAGAACTCGTAGCGGCTGACGGTCTCGGCGGCGCGAATCGCGCGGTCGATCTCGTAACGCTGGTCGGCGGAGAAGCCGTCACCACTTGCCACTGGTGCCACCTCGGTCGGCCTCGGCCGCCTCGATCTGCTTGTCGGTCAGCTCCTCGGCGGACTCGACGCCCTTGCGCGGGCCGCCGAACCACTCCGGCTCCGAGCGCCAGGCCTGACCGGGCTCGTAGCCCTTGTCCTTGATCATCGACGGCAGCGCCGCGAGCAGCGCGATCACCGCGAACAGGCCGACCGGGATCAGCACCAGGACGACCAGGAACTCCAGGCCGGAGACGTGCGGAGCGTCGTCCCACGCGGCCGGGGTGTCCGCGACAGCGGCCACCGGCAGCGACACCAGGGCGACCATGCCGACCGCGAACGCGATCACGGCGCGACGCGCCCGGGTCCGGGATGAGGCGGTACGGGTCTTGTCCTGGGCCTGGCGTGTGCTCACACACCGAAGGATACTCAGTGCGGCGCCGGTCGAGCACCTCAGCACCCGTTATGGTCGCCCCATGTCCGTCGCACAGAGCCTGATCCCGATGACCGACACCTGCATCCGGGGCGGCGACGAGAGCTGGACCTGTGCCGCGGTCCTCGACTGGACCGGCAACAAGGACCTGGCCCACGCGGCCGGCTGGCTGATCGGGAAGCCGTTCGCGATCCTCTGGCTGGTCATCCTCGGCCTGGTGGCCCGCTGGCTGCTGCTCAAGCTGATCGACCGCCTGGTCAACCGGGCGATCGGCGGCGTGGTGCCGACCAAGCTCGCCAAGGGCCCCCTCGGCGGCTTCGCGGATCCGGGCGGGGAGCCGGGAGCCCACCGCCGGGTGCAGCGCGCCCGGACCATGGGCAGCCTGCTCAAGAGCATCGTCACCGGCCTGATCTTCGTCGTCGTGCTGATGATGGCGATCTCCGAGCTCGGCTACGACATCGCGCCGCTGATCGCCAGCGCCGGCATCGTCGGCGTCGCGCTCGGCTTCGGCGCGCAGAGCCTGGTGAAGGACTTCCTCTCCGGCATCTTCATGATCTTCGAGGACCAGGTCGGCGTCGGCGACACCGTGAACCTCGGCGAGGCCAGCGGCACGGTCGAGGCGGTCAGCCTGCGGGTGACCCGGCTGCGCGACGTCGACGGCACCGTCTGGTACGTCCGCAACGGCGAGATCCTCCGGGTCGGCAACCAGTCCCAGAACTGGTCGCGCTCGGTGCTCGACGTCACCGTCGGGTACAAGGAGGACATCGCGAAGGTCCGCCGCCTCCTCAAGGAGGTGGCCCACGAGCTGGCCGACGACAAGAAGTTCCGCGACCAGATCATCGAGGAGCCGGACGTCTGGGGCGTCCAGTCCCTCGGCCCCGACTCGGTCGTGGTCCGGGTGACCATCAAGACGATGCCGCAGCAGCAGTGGAAGATCCTGCGCGAGATGCGCGAGCGGGTCAAGGCCCGGTTCGATGCCGAGGGCATCATCATGCCGCTCCCGCAACGGGTGGTCTCGCAGGACCCGACCAAGCCGCAGTAGGCGCCCCTGAGCACCCGTACTCAGGCCGGCTGAGTGCCGGCGCGGATGCTCCACGGCCGGCCGCGGCCGACGATGAGGGCATGAGCAAGCTCCTCGATCCCCTCGCCTGCCCGGACTGCCGCTCGCTGCTGGACCCCTCGTCGGTCTGCACCGGATGCGGCCTCGCCCTCATCGGACCGGACGCCTCGGCGCTCTGGCAGCACCTGATCAGCGCCGACCGGCTGATCGAGAGGCTCCGTCTCGCACCGGCGTTAGCGGCAGCGCCGGCAGCACCGGCGCCACCGATCAGGACCCTCGACCTCCCCGCCGCCCCGCCGCGCGCGTCGTCGACCCAGCCGTCGGCCGCTCCCCCGCGGGTCTCGACGTTCTCGGCCCAGGTGGTCCTGCTCGCCGTCGGCGGGCTCTGCCTGCTGGTCGCGGCCGCGGTCTTCGTCGCGGTGAGCTGGAGCGACCTCGGCCTCGGCGGCCGGACCCTCGTGATGACCGCGATCACCCTGCTGGTCGGCGGCATCGCGGTGGCCCTGACCCGGCGCGGGCTGCGCGGCGGCGCGGAGACGCTGTGGCTGCTGACCGGGGCTCTCGTCGCGATCGACGTCGTCGCCGCCCGCTGGGCCGGCCTGATCGACGACCTCGCTCCTCGGCACGTGGCCGCCCTGCTCGGCGGGATCCTGCTGCTCGGATCGACCGCCGTCGCCGCGTGGGCCACCACGACCGCCACCCGCCGACTGAGCGGACCGGTCCTCGGCGCCGGCCTCGGCGCCCTGCTGCTGACCGCTACCGAGGCCTGGGCCGCCGACCGGGCCGAGGTGGCGACCGCGATCACCGTGCCGCTGCTGCTCGGCACGGCAGTCCTGCTCGGGGGCTCGTTCGCCGGCCGGTTGCGTCCGCTCGGCTATGCGGTCGGCACGATCGGCGTCCTGAGCTGGGCGATCCTGGTCGGCCAGGGCCTCGACCGGACCGGGATCGACGCCGCCGACTGGTGGCAGCACCTCCGCGGGTGGCCGCTCCTGGTCGCCGCACTCTGGGCCGCTCCCTGGGCCGCCGCACCGACTGCCGTGCGGCGGATCCCGGAACCCGTCCGGTACGTCGCCGCGTCCGCCGCTCTGCTCAGCCTGGTCGCCTTCACGCTCGGTGGGACCCTGGACGCCGATCCCCAGACGATGCTGCTCTCCGGCGTGGCCCTGAGCCTGGCCGGGGTGGCGGCGATCGCACCGCGGGTCTGGGCACGGCCCGCCGCGGCGATGACCCTCGGTGCCGGCCTGACCGCCGGCCTCCTCACCGCGAGCCGCCCCCTCGACGTTCTCCTGCAGCTCCCGACCACCGGTCCCGCTTTCGCACTGAACCTGGGCGAGCAGCTGCCGCGGACGACCTGGGAGGTGGCGTCCTGGACCGCCCCGCTGATCGCGACGGTCGCCGTCCTGACCGCGCTGAGCCTGATCCGGCACCTTCCCGAGGCGGCCCGAGCCGAGGCCCGGACCGCGTGGCTGGTCGGCGCCCCGGCAGTGGTCGCGCTCGGCCTGGTCACCGCCGTCCTGGAGCAGGGCCCGACGCTGCTCCCGGCGGTGCTCACCTGGGCCGCCCTCACCGCGGTCGCGGCCGCCCTCGCCGTCGCCGGCCGGAACACACCGGTCGCTCTGGTCGGCGGCCTCGTCGTCACCGCCTACCTGGTCGCCGTCGGAATCAGGCTCGCGGTGCCCTCGCACCTCCTGGTCGGCCTGTTCGCCACCCTGGTTGCCGGAGTCCTCTCCGCAGCCGCGACCCGGACCCGCGCCGATCGCCTCGACGGCGTCCTGGAGCCGTTCCTGGCCGGTGCGGCCGTCGTCCTGGCCGGCTTCGCGGCCACGCACTGGCCCTACCTGGCGCACGCGACCGGTGACACCGCCGCCCTCACCCTGGCGCTGCTGATGGCCGCCGTCGGCCTCGCCGCGGCCCCGATCGGCCGGACCCCGGCCACCCGGGTCACCCTGGAGCTCACCGCACTGCTCTGCGCGCTCACCGCACCGTTCTTCGCGAACTCCGACGTCGTCGTCGCCCTGACGCTGAGCGTCACCGGTTCGGCCGTCGCCCTGGTCTCGATCCTGAACCGCGACCGGGACCGGCTCTCCTGGCTGGCCGCGGCGCTGCTCGCGGTCGCGACCCTGTACCGGCTCGCCGACGGCGCAGTCGCGCCCGAGTTGTACGCCGTCCCGGCCGCCGCCGTCCTCGTCACCGCCGGCGTCTGGAGGCTGCTTCGCGACGAGCCGGTGAGCAGCTGGCGCGCCCTCGGCAGCGGACTGACCGTCGGCCTGGTGCCGAGCCTGCTGCTCACCCTGGAGGACCCGGTCTCGGTCCGGGGCGCGCTCGTCGCCGCTGCCGGAGTGGCCGCGCTCGCCGTCGGTATCCGGCAGCGCTGGGGAGCTCCGTTCCTGGCCGGCGCGGCGGTCGTGGGGATCCTGGCGGTCCGCCACCTCGGCCCCGAGGCCGCGGCGCTCCCCCGGTGGATCTCGCTGGGCTCGGTCGGCGTGGCGCTGCTGCTCGTCGGGATCACCTGGGAGGCCCGTCGTCGCGACGCGGTGGCGGCGGAGCGGTACCTGGCTGACCTGCGTTGAACCCGGCTCGGCACAATGGACCCATGGCAACGTTCTATGACGAGATCGGCGGGATGGAGACGATCACCGCGATCGTGCACCGCTTCTACGAAGGTGTTGCCGCCGACGAGGCCCTGCGACCGATGTACCCCGAGGAGGACCTCGGTCCTGCCGAGGAGCGCTTCCGGTTGTTCCTGGCGCAGTACTGGGGCGGGCCGACGACGTACTCCGAGACCCGCGGGCACCCGCGGCTGCGGATGCGGCACGCGCCGTTCGAGGTCACCCCGGCCGCGGCCGGGCTGTGGTTGAAGCACTTCCGCGCCGGCCTGGACAGCGTCGACCTGACCCCTGAGCAGGACGCCCAGTTCTGGGACTACGTGACGCACGCGGCGCAGTTCATGGTGAACACGCCCGAGGGCTGAGCCCTAGCCGAGGCCGGAGAGCGCGAGCTGCTCGAGCAGCCGCCCGTGGTGGTCCGGCGGCAGCGGAGCTGAGCGCTGGGTGTCGGGGTCGAACCCGACCGCGACCACCTGGCTCCTCGCCAGCACGGCGTCGCCGTCCCGGATCTCGCTGGCGAACACCGCCGAGGTCCTGCCGACCTTGCTGATCCAGTTGTGCGCCTCGTACGGTTCCGCCCGGTAGGTGATCGGGCGGAGGAAGTCGACGTCGATCCGGGCCACCACGAACGCACCGAAGACGTCGCCCTCCTGGTGGAACGACCGGGTGTAGGCGATCCGGGACTCCTGGAAGTACTCGATGAACTTCACGTTGTTCACGTGGTGGTAGGTGTCCAGGTCGGACCAGCGGACGTGCACCGGGTAGACGTGCTGCGACCGGCCCTCCGCGGTGAGCGCCGTCCGGGGCTCGGCCGGCTCGACGTACGCCGCCAGGGCATCACGCTCCTCGGCACCGAGTCGCCGCGGCGCTCCGGTCGCCAGCGACATCGGCGCCAGCCGGGACCACGCCCGCAGGTAGACGACCCGCCCCTCGGGAGTCTCGTCGTAGATCTCGTACGCCGTCGTGAACGAGCCCGCGCGCACCTCGCTGACCCAGGTATCGATCAGCACCGGGCGCTTGCGGTACTTCAGCGGCGCCGCGAAGTCGAGCTCGTGCCGCACCACGACGACGCCCTCCTCCGGACGGCTACCGACGATCTTCCGCACCTCGGCCAGCATCGCGATCCGGGCCTCCTGGAGGTAGTCCACGTAGGCGACGTTGTTGATGTGGCCGAGCAGGTCCATGTCGGCCCAGCGCAGCGGGCACTCGTAGGTGTGACGCACACCCCAGATCCAACCATCAGAACTGGTTCTAAGATGACGGAGGACAGCCGCAGAGTTGTCCACCTCACAGACGATGATCGGAGAACCACCCATGCCCGAGGCAGTGATCGTTTCCGCAGCCAGGACCCCCATCGGCCGCGCGAACAAGGGCTCGCTCAAGGAGTTCCGTCCCGACGACCTCAGCGCCCTGATCATCAAGGCGGCCCTGGACAAGATCCCCGGGCTCGACCCGAGCACGATCAACGACCTGATCCTCGGCTGCGGTCTCCCGGGCGGCGAGGCCGGCAACAACATGGGCCGGATCGTCTCGACGCTGCTCGGCTACGAGATCCCCGGCACCACGATCACCCGGTACTGCTCCTCCTCGGTGCAGACCTCCCGGATGGCGTTCCACGCGATCAAGGCCGGCGAGGGCGACGTCTTCATCTCGGCCGGCGTCGAGACCGTGTCCCGCTTCCAGTTCGGCACCTCGGACCACCTCCCGAACACCAAGAACCCGATCTTCGCCGACGCCCAGCAGCGCACCGAGGAGTACGCCAAGGGCGGCCAGGACTGGCACGACCCGCGCGAAGACGGCCTGGTCCCGGACATCTACATCGCGATGGGCCAGACCGCGGAGAACGTCGCCCGCCTGCGCGGCCTGAAGCGCCAGGAGCTCGACGAGTTCGCGGTGCGCAGCCAGAACCTCGCCGAGAAGGCGATCGCGGACGGCTTCTGGGCCCGTGAGATCACCCCGGTGACCCTGGCCGACGGCACCGTCGTCACGGCCGACGACGGCCCGCGCGCGGGCGTCACCTACGACGCGATCGCCGGCCTGGACCCGGTCTTCCGCCCCGACGGCGTGGTCACCGCGGGCAACTGCTGCGCCCTGAACGACGGCGCCGCCGCGGTGATCGTGATGTCCGACACGAAGGCCAAGGAGCTCGGCCTGACCCCGCTCGCGCGGATCGTCTCCACCGGCGTCACCGGCCTCTCCCCCGAGATCATGGGCCTGGGCCCGGTCGAGGCGACCAAGCAGGCGCTGAAGCACGCGAACATGTCCATCGGCGACATCGACCTGGTCGAGATCAACGAGGCGTTCGCCGCGCAGGTCGTGCCGTCGTACCAGGACCTGGGCATCGACATCGACCGGCTCAACGTCAACGGCGGCGCGATCGCGGTCGGCCACCCGTTCGGCATGACCGGCGCCCGGCTGCAGAACACCATGCTCAACTCGCTGGAGTGGCACGACAAGTCCACCGGCCTGATCACCATGTGCGTGGGTGGCGGCCAGGGCATGGCGATGATCCTCGAGCGCGTCTGATCCAACGACGAAGCGCCCCGGACCCAGTGGGTCCGGGGCGCTTTCGCTTGGGCTCAGGCCTGCGGGGCCTCGAGCACGGCCTCCACGGCGAGGTGGATCTTCACCGCGTCGCCGATCAGGAGCTTGCCGCCGTCGAGCGGGATGTTGAAGTCGACGCCGAAGTCCTTGCGGCTGATCTCGGTGGTCGCCTCGAAACCGATCCGGGTGCCGCCCCACGGGTCCTTGTCGATGCCGAGGAACTCGACGTCCAGGTCGACCTCACGGGCGACGCCCTTGATGGTGAGGGTGCCCTTGGCGGTCGCGCCGTCGAAGGAGAGCGACGAGAACGTCATCGGGCCGGTGTTCTCGGTGTCGAAGAAGTCGCCCGAGCGCAGGTGGCCGTCGCGCTGCTCGTCGCGGGTGTTGATCGAGTTCAGGTCGATGGTCGCCTCGGCGGCGGTCTCCGCCAGGGTGGTGCCGGTGGTGAGCTTGCCCTCGAACTTCTCGAACTGGCCGCGGACCTTGCTCATCAGGTGACGAACGGTGAAGCCGACCTCGGAGTGGCTGGGGTCGATGGTCCAGACGCCGGCGACGACGTCGGTGCTGGGAGCGGTGCTGGTCATGTGAGTGCCTCTTCCTGAGATCCTGGTTAGTTGAACTTTCAACTCTTGAACGACCTTAGCATCAGGTCGTACAAAGTTCAACTACTGGCGCGGCGAGATATTCCCGGGGCTCGTCAGGCTTAGACTCCCGCCCATGACCGGATCAGAAACACGTTGGCTGGATCCCGACCAGCAGAACGACTGGCGTGCCTACCTGGTCGGCTCGACCCTGCTGATGGACACCCTGGATCGGGAGATGCGCACCGAGCACGGCATCTCGATGGCCGAGTACGAGATCCTGGTCCGGCTCTCGGAACGCCCGGACAAGACGCTGCGGATGGCGCAGATCGCCGAGTCGATGCAGCACTCGCGGAGCCGGGTGACGCACACGGTGAGCCGGATGGAGAAGGCCGGGCTGATCCGTCGCGAGGCCGCCGAGGGTGACAAGCGCGGCGTCGACGCGGTGATGACCGCGGCCGGCTGGGAGCTGCTCCAGGCCGCCGCGCACACCCATGTCGCCGGCGTCCGGGCGCACTTCGTCGACCTGGCCGACAAGGACGACTTCGCCGCCCTCGGCCGGGTGATGAACGCGGTCAGCGATCAGCTGCTCGAGGAGAACCCGAAGTTCGAGGACATCCGCGAGCACTGAGCCCTAGTCGCGGGTCAGCCGCCGGTGGGTGACCCGGTGCGGCCGGGCCGCCTCGACGCCGAGGCGCTCGATCTTGTTCTCCTCGTACGACGCGAAGTTGCCCTCGAACCAGAACCAGTTGCCCGGCTCGTCCTCGGTGCCCTCCCACGCCAGGATGTGCGTCGCCGTACGGTCCAGGAACCACCGGTCGTGCGAGGTGATCACGGCGCAGCCGGGGAACTCCAGCAGCGCGTCCTCCAGCGAGGAGAGCGTCTCGACGTCCAGGTCGTTGGTGGGCTCGTCGAGGAGCAGCATGTTGCCGCCCATCTTCAGGGTCAGCGCCAGGTTGAGGCGGTTCCGCTCACCACCGGAGAGCACCCCCGCCTTCTTCTGCTGGTCGGGCCCCTTGAAGCCGAACGACGCGACGTAGGCGCGCGAGTTCATCTCGAAGTTGGCGACCTTGATGAAGTCCAGGCCGTCCGAGACGACCTCCCAGACGTTCTTGTTCGGGTCGATGCCGCCCCGGCTCTGGTCGACGTAGGAGATCTTGACGGTCTGCCCGACGGTGAGCGAGCCCGAGTCCGGCTGCTCCTGCCCGACGATCATCCGGAAGAGGGTCGTCTTGCCGACGCCGTTGGGGCCGATGACGCCGACGATGCCGGCCTTCGGCAGCGAGAACGACAGGTCGTCGATCAGGATCCGGCCCTCGAAGCCCTTGGTGAGCTTGTCGGACTCCAGGACCACGTCGCCCAGGCGCGGACCGGCCGGGATGTTGATCTCGGAGGTGTCGATCTTCCGCATCCGGTCGGCCTCGGCCGCCATCTCCTCGTACCGCGCCAACCGGGACTTGCTCTTGGTCTGGCGCGCCTTCGCGTTGGAGCGGACCCAGTCGAGCTCGCGCTCGAGCATCTTGGCGCGCTTGGCGTCCTTCTGCCCCTCGATCTTGAGGCGTTCCTTCTTCGTCTCCAGGTACGTCGTGTAGTTGCCCTCGTACGGGTGGGTCTGGCCCCGGTCGAGCTCGAGGATCCAGCTGGCCACGTTGTCGAGGAAGTACCGGTCGTGGGTGACGGCCAGGACCGCCCCCGGGTACGACGCCAGGTGACCCTCCAGCCACTGCACCGACTCGGCGTCCAGGTGGTTGGTGGGCTCGTCGAGCAGCAGCAGCGACGGCTGCTGCAGGAGCAGCTTGCAGAGCGCCACCCGGCGGCGCTCGCCACCGGACAGGTTGTCGACGATCGCGTCCGGCGGCGGGCAGCGCAGCGCGTCCATGGCCTGGTCGAGGCGGCTCTCCAGGTCCCAGGCGTTGATGTTGTCGAGCTCGGTCTGCAGATCGCCGGTCTCGGCCATCAGGGCGTCCTGATCGGCGTCCGGGTCGCCCATCTCCATGTAGGCCTCTTCGAGGCGCTTCATCTTGGCCAGGACGTCGCCGACCGCCTCCTCGACGTTCTCCAGGACGGTCTTGCCCTCGGTCAGCGGCGGCTCCTGCTGGAGCATGCCGACCGTCGCCCCCGGGTCGAGCAGCGCGTCGCCGTTGTTGGCCTTGTCCAGCCCCGCCATGATCTTGAGCAGCGTGGACTTGCCGGTGCCGTTCGGGCCGACCACGCCGATCTTGGCGCCGTGCAGGAACGACAACGTCACGTTGTCGAGGACCACCTTGTCGCCGTGAGCCTTACGGACATTGCGCAACGTGTAGACGTACTCACCCATAACCGAGAAGCCTACGGGCCGCGCGCCCCGGATCACGCAGCGGGTTCGCGCCCCGGATCAGGCAGGGCGTTCCCGTCCGAGTCCAGCCGCGGACCGACCGGGTCGTAGGAGTGCACCAGCTCACGGACGCCCTCGTCCAGGGCCTGCTCGGCCACCGGAGCCCGGGTCGACCGGGCGAACGCGCTGGTGCCCTTGCTCAGGTCGTGGCCGACGAAGGTCGCGTCCACCAGCCAGCTCACCGACGCCTGCTGGTCCTCGCGCTCCCACACGTCGACGCGGACCCGGCCGTGCACCACCACCGCGTCGCCCTTGCGGACCGAGTCGGCCACGTTGCGACCGAGGCCGCGCCAGCAATTCACCGTGTACCAGGAGGTCTGGCCCTCCACCCAGTCACCGCCCTTGAGGTACCGCGGCGTGCAGCCCACCCGGAACGACGCGCACTGGGTGTCGCCGACGTCCCGGACGTCCACCTCGTTGCCGACCCATCCCTGCAAGGTCACGTAGGTCTCGTTCATCTCGTCCTCCTCCAACTAGTAGTCGGAGCAAGCCTGGAGAACCGTCGACCTCGGTGCCGCTCGGCGCCGGAGGCCTGTGCACAACCCTCGGGCCCGAGGGCCCTGTGGACTCAGCCGCGAGCGGTCTTCAGCCCCTCGACGGTCGTCCGGTAGGCGTCGAGCTCGACCCGGAGCGGTCCGACGACCAGCTCCTCGGTCACCTCGTCGACGGCCTTGCGCAGCCGGACGTCCGCCTGGTGCGCGCGGCGCTTGGCGCTCCGCGAGACCAGGGCGTGGCACGCCGCGGAAAGCAGCAGCCCGAGTCCGACACCGCCGGCGAGCAGCAAGGTCGGGACCGGGATATCGGCGAGCTCCGGGCTGGGCACGTCCAGCTTGAGGAAGTCGACCGCCGCCAGCGCGACCAGCCAGAGACCGCCGGCGACCGCGGCCAGCAGCAGCAACCACTGGATGCCGCGGACGGCGCGGGTCCAGAGCGGGATCCGGCTGACGCCGAGGTCGGTCGAGCCGACCGCCCGGTCCAGCCGGTCGTCGAGCTCGGCGAGGCGCGAGGTCGAGGCCCGCCGTACCGCCGTCGCCCACGGGCGGCTCAGGTCGGCGGACAGCCGGTCGGAGAGCTGGCGCACCGCGGAGTCGACCCGCGCGTGCTGGACCTGGTTGGCGTCCGGAAGCGCCACCCGCGCGCTCGCGAGCAGGTCCTTGCCGGAGGCGCCGAGGTCCAGGTTGAGCTTCTTCAGCGGGTCGCGCCGCAACCGGGAGAGCCAGGAGGTGACCGGCCAGCCGGTCGCCCGCTGGGCCCGGATCAGGCTGGCGCGCTGGACGGCGTCCACGACGATCGGCACCCCGGCCGCGTCGGCGATCGCGTCCCGGACCTCCACCTGGTCGCGATCGGTCACCTGGGGAGCCGGCGCGGTGCCGCTGACCGCGCTCAGGGAGGCGGTCACCTCGGTGAGGTTGGTCGAGATCCGGGCCTTGGTGGCGGCCTTGTCGGCGACCCGCTTGGTGATCGCCCGGCGCAGCTCGTCGATGCCGATGCCCTCGCGCGCCGAGACCGCGATCAGGGTAATGCCCTGGAGGCCGTCGGCGTCGAGCAGCCGGCGCAGGTCCGCGACCATGCCGTCGCGCCGGTCCTCGGCCACCTCGTCGATGTGGTTGAGCACGACCATCATCACGCCCTGGTGGGCGGCCAGCGGCCGCAGGAAGCCGTCATGGATGGCGGCGTCGGCGTACTTCTGCGGATCCAGGACCCAGATCAGCAGGTCGGCGAGCCGGACCAGGCGGTCGACCTCGAGGTGGTGCGAGACCTCGGTCGAGTCGTGGTCGGGCATGTCGAGCAGCACCAGGCCGTTCATGTCCTTCGCCTCGCGGCCGGTGTCGAGCATCGAGTCCCGGACGACCTGGTGGCGCGGCGGGATGCCGAGCCACTCCAGCAGCTCGCCGGCACCGTCGGTACCCCAGGTGCACGCGGTCGCCCACGAGGTGGTCGGACGCCGGACGCCGACCGAGGCCAGGTCCAGCCCGACGAGGGCGTTGAAGGTGGAGGACTTGCCCGAGCCCGTCGCCCCGCCGAGCGCGACCACGGTGTGGTCGGCGGAGAGCCGCAGCCGCTCGCTGGCCCGGGTGACCACCTCGGCCGCGGGATCGAGCAGCGCGTCGTCGAGGCGACCCCGAGCCGCACCGACAGCGGCATCGAGGCCCTTCACGCGGACGCCGATGTCGGTACCGCGGGTGACCAACTTCTTGGCACCCTCAAGCAAGGAGGTCATGCGCTCAGCCTACCGACCTCAGGTGAGGTGGGACGCGAAGCGGATGTCGTCGATGTGCCGGGCGCCGGCACGCAGCTCCTCCTCGGCCGTCGCGGAGAGCGCGAGCGCGTCGAGCAGGTCGCCGAACCGGCGGCGCTCGCTCTCCAGCAGGTGCAGCATCCGCAGGTTCAGGTCCTCGCGCGCCCGCTCGATCAGCCGGCGTACGGCCTGGTCACCGAAGACGGCCTCCAGGATCTTCTGGCCGAGGACCGCGGAGCCGCCGGCGATGCCGACCTCGGCACCGGTGACACCACCGGTGGAGGCGAAGACCGTCACCATCAGCGCGACCGAGAGGCCGTTGACGCCGTACGCCAGGAACCGTGCGGTGGAGCGCTTGTCGGCCCCCTCGTCGCGGACCATGTCGAGGACGCCCTGCTGCCACTCGCGGATCACCGTCTCGGCGCGCGGGCGCAGGTCGCGGGAGGCCCGGGAGAGGTCCTGCTCGGTGGCACCCAGCAGGTCCCGGCCGGCCGCGATCATCCGCCAGGCCGCGTCGGTGCGCTCGGCGGCGGCCTCGGCGTGCTCCAGGATCAGCGTCTGCAGCCCGGACTCGACCGCCACGGTCACCCGCTCGGCGTGCTGCGGCTGACCCTTGACCGCGTTGGTGACCCGGTCGCGGAGCCAGCTCACCTTCGACTCCAGCGTCTTGAGCAGCTCGCCGGTGCCGACGAACTCCTGCCAGCGGGCGAGCACCTCGCCGCGCAGCAGGGTGCCGTCGGCGCAGGCGTGGTCGATCTCGTTCAGCGCGGCCTCGTACGACGCCTCCGCGTCGCGACGCAGCCGCCCGGCGATCTCGACCTGGTCGTGGCAGGCGTCGGCGACCGCGTAGGTCCGGGTCGACAGGGACCGGATCGCCCCCTCCAGCGTCGTCCGTACGACGGCCTGGCGCGCGCCCGCGTCGGCCGCGAGCGAGCTCAGCCAGGCCCGGATCTCCCGGACCGTCGTCGAGGGCAGCAGCCCGGCCTCGTCGACCTTCCCCTCCGGCACGATGAAGAGCGGCGAGTCCCGCAGCCCGCGCGCGCTGAGCATCCGGGCCAGGTGCGTGCTGACCTCCTCGATCGCGCTCGGCGCGGTCCGGTCCAGCACGATCGCGACGGCGGCGCTGCGGTCGGCCGCCTGCTTGAGGAACTCCCACGGGACCTGGTCGGCGTACCGGGCGGCGGAGGTGACGAAGAGCCACAGGTCGGCCGCGCCGAGTAGCTGCGCGGCCAGGGTCCGGTTCTGCTCCTCCACGGAATCGATGTCCGGCGCGTCCAGGACCGCGAGCCCCGGTGGGATCGCCTCGGACCGGACCAGCTGAAGCCGGCCGGTGTCGGTCGAGGCCTCCAGGGTGCGCTCGAGGTCGGGCAGGATCCGCGCCTCCTCGAACCACTCCGCGTCGGCCGGGTTGAAGACCAGCACCGGCGACCGGGTGGTCGGCCGGAGCACGCCGGGCAGCGTCACCCGGGCGCCGACGAGCGAGTTGACCAGGGTCGACTTGCCGGCGCCGGTGGAGCCGCCGACCACGGTCAGCAGCGGCGCGTCGATCTGGATCAGCCGGGGCAGGATGTAGTCCTCGAGCTGGTCGAGCATCTCCACGCGGGCCTTGCGGGCGATCTCGACGTCCGGGATCTCCAGCGGCAGCCGGGCGGACTCCAGCGCCTCGCGCAGCCGGACCAGGGTCGACAGCATCTGGGCCGCTGCCTGGGCGGACAAGGGTGAGGCGTTCATCGGAGTGCTCCTGCAACCTGGGGCCAGACCAACTGGGGTCGAAGCGCGAACATGCGTTGGACGTGGGCCTGGCCTAATTCCTCGTAGCGCGCGGGGGCCGTGCCGCGCAGGAAGCGGTGGTGCAGGAAGCCGAGCTCGATCGCCTCCACCTGGTAGCTCTTCATCGCGGCCAGCGCCTCCGGACCACCGTGCCGCGCCGCGTGCTTCCGACAGGCCTTGCGGGCGGGGATGCGGGTCAGCCACGGCACCTCGCGCGCGTCCAGGAACCCGCGGCCGGCGCAGTCGGTCAGCGAGGTGGCCAGCAGCACCCCCTCGCGACGCCGGGACCAGACCGCGAACGCGACCATCACGAAGAACGCCGGCACCATCAGCAGCAGGTACGCCGCGATCGCACCGCTGCCGCCGTCGATCAGCAGCGAGCCGTTCCAGGCGGCGTGCGACCCGACCGCGAGCAGGTAGCCGAGGGTCGGCGCGAGGATCCGGACCTGCCGCGACCGGCTGCCGACCGCGATACCGACTCCGATCCCGACGAACGCGGTGAAGAAGGGGTGCGCGAACGGGCTGCCGATCCCGCGGACCACGAAGAGCGCGATCGCGTTGTCGAGGCCGCCCGGCTGGTTGTCCTCGCCGATGTAGGCCGAGCTCAGGTAGAGGATGTTCTCGGTGAACGCGAAGCCGACGCCGACCATGCCGGCGTACACGATCCCGTCGAGGATGCCGTCGAGCTCCGCGCGCCGGTAGAGCAGGAGCAGCAGGATGAAGAGCCCCTTGGCGGCCTCCTCGGTGACCGGAGCCACCAGGACCGACTCGACCGCCTCGCCCGGGCCGAACGCGAACGCGTCGAAGGCCTGCAGGAAGATCGCCGCGCTGGTCGCGATGAACGCGCCCCAGCCCAGGCCGAGCAGCAGCAGCGAGCGCGGTTCGGGCTCGTAGCGGTCCAGCCACAGGTAGCAGCCGATCACCGGACCGACCGGGATCGCGGCCAGCACCAGGCCGATCGCGACCGCGTCCGGAGCCCCGGAGGCGAGCAGGATCACGGCCATCAGGACGGCACCCAGGAGCAACGCCGCACCGAGGGTCACGGTGAAGGCGATATTGCTCCGGGCGCTGCGCATGGGCGGAAGCCTATCGGCAGAGCTCCGGCGACAAAGTCAGGCGAGATGTCCCTGTTTGTCGTCGTACAGTGGCGGGATGCAGAACACCGCCGACGACCAGCCCAGCAGCGACGCTCCGCGCACCGAGAACCACGACCAGCCGGTGCCCGAGAAGTACGCCGCGTTCATGCGGACCGGCTGGGGCGAGCGCGAGCTCGACCTGCCCCCGCACCCGGTCGCCGACCCGGCCGCGAGCCGGCGGGCCCGCCTGGCCGCGATGTTCCCCGACGAGCGGCTGGTGATCCCGGCGGGTGTGTTCAAGACCCGCGCCAACGACACCGACTACCGGTTCCGCTCCGACTCCGCGCACACCCACCTGACCGGCAACCAGACCAGCGACGCGGTGCTGGTGATCGAGGACGGCGAGTCCACCCTGTACGCCCGCCCGCGCAGCTCGCGGGACACCGACGAGTTCTTCCGGGACCGCCAGTACGGCGAGCTCTGGGCCGGGCGCCGGCCCTCGCTGAACGAGATCTCGGCATCCCTCGGGATCACCACCCGGCACGTCGACGAGCTCGCCGCCCGGTTGGAGGGCGAGGCCAAGACCCGCGTCCTGCGCGGCGTGGACCCCCGGGTCGACACCGCCGTCGGAGCCGACCCCGGTCGCGACGACGACTTCGCCCGGGTGCTCTCCGAGCTCCGTCTGATCAAGGACGACTGGGAGGTCGCCGAGCTTCAGCACGCCTGCGACATCACCACGTTCGGCTTCGAGGACAGCGTCCGCGAGTGGGACCGGGTGCTCGAGTTCGGCGAGCGCTGGATCGAGGGGACCTTCTTCCGCCGGGCCCGGGCGATGGGCAACGACATCGGCTACGACTCGATCGTCGGCGGCGGCCGGCACGCGACCACGCTGCACTGGATCGACAACTCCGGCCCGCTGGTCCCCGGTGAGCTGATGCTCCTCGACATGGGCGCCGAGGCGTCGTCGCTCTACACCGCCGACGTGACCCGGACGCTGCCGATCATCGGCACGTTCACCCCGCTGCAGCGCGAGCTGTACGAGATCGTGCTGGCCTCCCAGCAGGCCGGCATCGACGCGGTCCGGCCGGGTGCCCACTTCCGCGATCCGCACCACGCCGCGATGGACGTGCTGGTGCACGCGCTCGCCGACCTCAAGCTGCTGCCCTGCTCCGCCGAGGAGGCGCTCGCCCCGGACAGCAAGGTCTACGCCCGCTGGACGCTGCACAGCACCAGCCACATGCTCGGTCTGGACGTGCACGACTGCGCTGCCGCGAGCAACGAGGCCTACACCGAGGCGAACCTGGCCGAGGGCATGGTGCTCACCGTCGAGCCGGGGCTGTACTTCCAGGAGGACGACCTGCTGGTCCCCGAGGAGCTCCGCGGGATCGGCATCCGGATCGAGGACGACGTGCTGGTCACCGCCGAGGGCAACCGCAACCTCTCGGCCGCGCTCCCCCGCGAGGCGGACGCGATCGAGCAGTGGATGGCGGAGCTGCGCGGCTGATCAGCCCAGGCGCGCGCAGACGCCCGGCTGCGGCGATCCCCGGAACCGGGCGCTGATCCAGTTCAGCGCGTCCGGGATGAAGACCGCGAACCCGCCGACGTGCTCCAGGCCGGTGTACTGGTGGTACGTCACCGCGGCGCCGCGGGCGCAGTAGCTCCGCGCCAGGTTCTTCACGTCGTCGGTGACGATGATCCCGTCACCGGTCCGGTCCAGCTTCGCCGAGGCCAGGAACAGCGGCGTCGTCGGCGGATTCCCCTGGCCCATCACCAGCTTCTTCCGGATCGTGACGAACTCGGCGATCTTGTCGAAGCTGCTGTACTGCGGCTTCATCAGCTTGGCGAAGGTCAGGCCCGGGTAGACCCCGAGCACGTCGACGATGCACTGGTCCGCGACCCGGGCGAAGATCTTCTTGCCGTAGTCGCTGGCGTACTTGTCCAGGTCGACGTCGTAGGCGCGGGCCAGGCCGACCAGGCCGAGCGGGATCGCACCCGCCCAGAGCAGCGAGCCGTCGGCGTACTCGAGGTTGTGCGGCAGGTCCGTCGGCACCCCGCCGGCGGCGGCACCGACCAGGCGGCGGTTGACGTCCGGCGCGTACGACGGCGCGAGCTCCGCGGCCCACTCGGTCGCGATCGAGCCGCCCGAGTAGCCCACCATCGCGGCCTTCGTGGTGGCGTCGAGGCCGTAGGACTTGTCGTTGAGGGCGGCCCGGATGCCGTCGAGCGTGTTCATCCCGGATTCGCGGCCGGCCGCGAAGTGCCGCTGGGTGCCCTCGTAATCGGGCACCACCACCGTGTAGCCGCTCAGGATGTAGCCGAGCAGGGCGCTCTGCTCCCCCGCGGTCGCGCCTCCGGAGAGGTTGAAGCCGCCGGAGAAGAAGTACGACGGCGTGCACTGCTGACCCAGGGCGTCGTACTCGTACTGGTAGGAGACCAGGCGCGGCTCCGGGAACGTCTTGAACACCGGCGGGACCACGGTCGCCACGGTCACGGTCGGCTCCCCCGCCGTACCGGTCGTGCGGTAGAGCAGCTGGGTGACCTTCAGCGGGGTCGGCAGCCCGACGTAGTGGTGGGTGACCACCCGACGCTTGAGCACCGTCCCCGGGGCGAACGAACCCAGCGGCTCGGACCCCGTGTAGGAGTAGAACGGGTCGTCGTCGGGCAGCGTCGCCGCGGTCGCCGGTGCGGCCTGGACGCCGATCCCCGCGAGTGCGGCGATCAGGGCGACGGCGAGGACGAGGGTGAGACGACGCACGGTGACTCCTCCGGGGCTCAACGACAGGTGCTCGGAGCAGCCTTCCCTGCGAATCGGGCTTTTGTCCAGGCGAGCAAATCGGAGAGCATCGGTGACTCCGGGGCGATGATCGTGACGTGCCCCAGCTTCTTGTAGGTGCGGTAGTCGAGCGGGCCGCCGCTTCCGGAGGCGCACCGCTGGGCGACGTACGCGTCCTGCGTCGCCGGGAGCACCAGTGCGTCGGTGGTGCCCTGGGCGATCAGCACGGGCGCGTCGATCTTCCCGGTCGGGCTGTTCTCCGCCAGGCGCGCGCCGAGCGAGCCGGAGTCGGGGTCCCGGGAGTAGTAGTTCTTCGCCAGCGCGGGTGACTGCGCCAGGTCGATCAGCGGCTGGGTGTCGGAGATGCAGTGGTCCGCCATCTCGCGGAGCGGTTCGAGGGCCGCGACCCGGACGTAGTCCTCGAAGTCCAGGCTCGGGTAGGCGGCCGAGTACGACGCGATCAGGTAGGCGCCGAAGACGACCCCGCCCGGTGCGCTCGCCAGGTTGCGCGCCAGTGCGCCGAGGTTGGTGGCCGGTGCGATACCGGCGACGCCGACTACGTCGACGTCCTTGGCGTACGTCGGCGCGAGGATGCCCGCCCAGAGCGCGGCGTGACCGCCCTGGGAGTGCCCCCAGACGACGGTCTTCGACTGCAGCGACACCTCGGAGAACTGGCGGGCGGCCCGGACCGAGTCCAGCACCGACCGGCCTTCGCCCTGGCCGATCAGGTAGGGGTGGGGTCCCCGGGTGCCCAGGCCGACGTAGTCGGTGGCGACCACGACCCAGCCCTGCTCCACCACGTTGTCGAGGTCGGCGATCGCGCCGAAGGTGAGCTGATCCATCTGCACCGACGGGGCGCAGTCCTGAGCGACCCCGGTCGTTCCGTGCGCCCAGGCGAGGACGGGCCGCTCGCCCTCCACGCCGGACTTCGCGATCACCAGCGCACTGGCGACCGCGGGCTCGCCCTTGTCCCGGGTGGTCGTGTAGAGGATCCGCCACGCCCGGGTGTCGTCGGGCAGGGCGCCGAAGGCTTCCTCGGAGCGGATCAGCGTCCCGGGCTTGCTGGGCAGCTCGGCCGGCGCGGCGTAGAAGTCGACGACCGGGCGCTCCCCGGGATCATCGGACTTCGGCCTGGTGAGCAGCACGAGCACGGCCACGACCACGCCGATCAGGGCGAGGACGGCCACGGTGCGGATGCGGGCGGAGGGGCTCATCGGCGCCATCCTCCCATCTCGGTGGTAGGGATCGGCGCATCGGAGGTGCGCATAGAGTGCGCGAATGCCGATCACCCCCGACCCCACGGCGGTCCACCGCGAGGCCGCCGAGCACTGGTTCGTCTCCCGGGGTCTCCCCTACTTCGTCGACGACACCCGCACGGCGGTCCGCCAGCGGCTGAGCCGGCGCCGCCTGCTCGGCCTCGCCGCGGTGGCGGCCGCCGTCGCCGCGGCCACCGCCGTCGGCACGGCCTGGTGGTGGCAGGACGCCAGCAACAGCGTGCTGACCGCGGTGGTGGCGGCCGGGATCCCGCTGGTCGGCTACGCCTTCCGGTCCCTGCACGCGGGCTCGGTGGCCCGCTGGGCGATCGGTCGCACGTTCTCCTCGCTCGGCCTGCTGATCCCGCTGGTCACCAAGGCGCTGCCGTTGCTGCTGCTGTTCGTGACCTTCCTGTTCATCAACACCGAGGTCTGGCAGGTCGCGTCCTCCCTGGACGACGGCGTCCTCTGGGTCGCGGTGCTGCTCTTCGCGGCGGTCGCGGTGGCGTTCCTGCTGGTCCGGCTCCCCGAGGAGCTCGACCAGGTCGACGACGTGATGACCGGGGAGCTGCTGGTGGCGGCCTGCGCCGGGACGCCGCTGGACACCGAGGCGGTCCGATGCGCGGCCGAGGTCGACGACCGGACCCTGCTGGAACGGGCCCAGGTCACCGGGCTGGCGAAGGCGAACCTGGTGGTCGCGCTGCTGATCTCCCAGGCGCTCCAGGTGCTGCTGCTCAGCCTGGCGATGTTCACCTTCTTCCTCGTCTTCGGAGCGGTCGCGATCAACGACGACGTGATCACGTCCTGGCTCGGTCACCCCTCCACCCCGTTCGTGGACTGGTTCCCGGTGCTGACCCACGAGCTCGTCCGGGTCGCGACGTTCCTGGCCGCGTTCTCCGGGCTCTACTTCACCGTCTACGCGGTCAGCGACGAGACCTACCGGAGCCAGTTCTTCGGCTCGTTGATGAAGCAGCTGCACCGGGCCGTCGGGGTTCGGACCGTTTACCGCTGCCTCGCGTAGCGAGCACTGTCCGAAAGTCCAGAGACGGGGCACCGCCCTGGAGCCGCACCCCCTTCCCAAGCGCTGCGAAACATGGTGAGGTTTTACAAACCACCAACGTTTGTAAACAACCGAACGAGGCCCCATGTCGCAGACCGCCCTGCCGCCAGCGCCCCAGCCCGTCCTCGGGCTCCCGGACCCCGGCGAGAAGGTCCCGCAGCTCGCCTGGCCGACGGCGGCCCTGTACGCCGGCACCCTGGCACTCTTCGCCGCCGAGGCGTACGGCGTCCTCGCGGGCGACTGGTCGCGCTGGCTGACGGTGCCGATCGGGGCCGCGGTCACGTTCCTGATGTTCAGCGTGCTGCACGAGTCGACCCACCACGCGATCAGCACCAACACCCGGGTCAACGACGCCTTCGGGCACCTCTCGATGCCGTTCGTGGTGCTCTGGACGACGTTCCCGGTGGTCAAGTTCATCCACATCGAGCACCACCGCAACACCAACGAGCCGATGACGATCGATCCGGACAACTGGACCAGCGCCGGGCCGGCCTGGCAGCTGCCGCTGCGCTGGGCCACCATCGACCTCTGGTACCTGGTCTTCTACCTCAAGGGCATCGCGCACCGGCCCCGGCAGGAGGCGGCTCTCGCCCTGACGACCTTCGTGGTCGTGATCGCGGGGATGACGGTCGGGATGACCACCGGGTACGCCGCCGAGATCCTCTGGCTCTACCTGATCCCCCAGCGGATCGGCCTGGTCGTCCTCGCCTGGTGGTTCGACTACCTGCCGCACCACGGCCTGACTGTCACCCAGCGCGAGAACAAGTACCAGGCGACCCGGGTGCGGGTCGGCGGCGAGTTCTGGCTGACCCCGTTGTTCGTCTACCAGAACTACCACCTGGTCCATCACCTGCACCCGAGCGTGCCGTTCTACCGCTACGTGCGGGCCTGGCGCCGCAACGAGCAGGCCTACCTGGACCGCAACGCGGCCATCTCGACCTGGTTCGGCCGGTCGCTGACCCCGACCGAGTACCGCACCTGGCGCCGGCTGACCGACGACCTCGGACCGACCCCCGACCGGGCCTCGGCGCAGCGGCCGGTGTTCCACCCGTTGCGGGTCCGCTCGGTCGCGAGGCTGACCGAGGACAGCACGGTCGTGACCTTCGACGTACCGGCGGACCTGGAGCACGAGTACCGCTACGTCCAGGGCCAGCACATCACCCTGCGCGCGGTCATCGACGGGGCCGACGTCCGGCGCAGCTACTCGATTATCGAGCCGGTCTCCGCCAACACGCTGCGGGTCGCGGTGAAGCGGATCGAGGGCGGCGTGTTCTCCACGTACGTCCACCGCGACCTGGTGGCCGACGACATCCTCGACGTGATGTCGCCGACCGGGCGTTTCCACCTCGCGCTCGACGCCTCCGCGCGGCGGAGCTACGTGGCGGTCGCGGCGGGCTCGGGGATCACCCCGCTGATGTCGATCATCGCGACCACGCTGGAGGCGGAGCCGGAGAGCACCTTCACGCTCGTGTACGGCAACCGCACCCCGCGGTCGGCGATGTTCGGTCCCCAGCTGGACGCCCTCGCCGGAGACCGGCTCACCGTCCACCACGTGCTGTCCCGGACGCCGGGAGCACCGCTCGAGGGCCGGGTCACCGCCGAGCTGGTGCACGAGCTGGCGCCCCACGACGTCGACGCCTGGTTCCTGTGCGGGCCGCAGGAGCTGGTGGACTCGCTGAGCGCGTCGATCGACGGCACCGTGCTCACCGAGGTCTTCCACACCGAGCCCTCCCAGGTCGAGGTCGGCGTCGACATCGAGAGCCAGGTGACGGTCGCGCTGGACGGCGTCGAGACCACCTTCGGGTTGCGCTCCACCGGCGACACGATCCTGGACGCCGCGATGCAGCAGGGCCTCGAGCCGCCGTACTCGTGCGCCGGCGGTGCCTGCGGGACGTGCCGCGCGAAGGTGCTGCTCGGCAAGGCCGTGATGGACCAGAACCACGCGCTCGACGAGGACGAGATCGCCACCGGCTACGTGCTGACCTGCCAGGCGCACCCGGTCAGCGAGGAGCTGCGGATCGACTACGACGCCTAGGACCGCGTTCCGGCCCGGCACCGTCCCTGCCTGCAATAATCAGCCGCGGAGCCCGGGGGTTCGGTCGGCCAGTCGCGCGACCACACTCTCGGTCCCGGCCCCCGTAGCTCAGCTGGATAGAGCAAGAGCCTTCTAATCTCTAGGTCGCACGTTCGAATCGTGCCGGGGGCGCCCGTTCCTCGTTCGCACGGCCCTTTGGAGCGTCCTGGTTTGATCGGGGCAGTGTCCGGGTACGTCCCGGTCACCCCCTGAACGGGCGCCCGACTTGAGCGGGCGTCCTACGAAGCCCGCCTCGCCGTACCGCACTGCGACGAGGCGGGCTTCGCTCGTCAGCGCCGGATCTCACCGTGCAATTTCCGGCGAATTCACCCACTGAACGGTGATTCGCACCACCTCGTACGCGTGTCGTGGCCAGGCTGACCCCTGCCACTGACGTAGAAAAGTGGTGGGCCAGCCGAGTATGAGTCGGCTGGCCCTCAATTCTTCCCGGACGCCGCCACGTAGCCGTCGATCTCCGCGCAGAGCTCGCGCTTGTACGCGTCGTCGGCGAACGACGCCCCGACGGCCGCCTTCGCCAGGTCCCCGAGACCGGCCTCGTCGAGGTCGAGCAGGTCCGCGGCGATCGCGTACTCCTGGTTCAGCGAGGTCGAGAACATCGGCGGGTCGTCGCTGTTCACCGTGACCACCACGCCCGCGTCGCGGAACGCGGCGATCGGGTGCTCGGCCAGGGTCGCCACCGCCCGGGTCGCGATGTTCGAGGACGGGCAGACCTCCAGCGGGATCCCGGTCTCGGCCAGGTGGGCGAGCAGCTCCGGATCGGTGGCGGCCGAGGTCCCGTGACCGATCCGCTCGGCGCCGAGCACCCGGATCGCGTCCCAGATCGTCTCCGGTCCGGTCGTCTCCCCCGCGTGCGGGACGCTGTGCAGCCCGGCCGCCCGCGCCGCGTCGAAGTGCGGCTTGAACTGCGGCCGCGGTACGCCGACCTCGGGACCGCCGAGGCCGAAGCCGACCAGCCCGTCGGTCGGGTGCTTCAGCGCGTACTCCAGGGTCGCCTCGGCGGCCGGCAGACCGCTCTCGCCCGGGATGTCGTAGATCCACTGCAGCCGGAGCCCGAAGTCGCGCAGCGCCGCCGTACGGGCGTCCTCGATCGCCTCGCTGTACGCCTCGATCGGGATCCCCCGGATCACCGAGGTGTACGGGGTACAGGTCAGCTCGGCGTACCGCAGCGACTGGCCCTCGGCCATCTCCCGGGCGACCTCGTAGGTCAGCAGCCGGATGTCCTCCGGCGTCCGGATCAGGTCGACGACGGCGAGGTAGACCTCGATGAAGTGGCCGAAGTCGGTGAACTCGAAGAACGCTGCCAGCGCCTCCGGGTCGCTCGGCACGGTGCCGGGATACCGCTGGGCCAGCTCGGCGACCGCCCGGGGCGAGGCCGAACCGACGTGGTGGACGTGCAGCTCGGCCTTCGGGAGCCCGGCGATGAACGAGGTCAGATCAGTCACCAGGACACTTTAGGACCCGTTGTCGACCGCGTTCTCGATCTGCGACACCAGGTCGCCGATGCTGGATCCCGTCAGCTCCTTGCCGTCGACGAAGACCGTCGGGGTGCCCTGGATGCCCTGGTCCGTCATCGCCTGGGACGCGGCGGCGAAGAACGCCGTGTCCTGGGTCTTCATCGCCTTCCGCACGGCCGCGTTGTCGCCGCCCGCCTTCGTGACGAGCTTCGCGATGTCCGCGTCGGTGGTCTTGTCCGCCGACCCCTCGTAGGGCTGGTTCTCGTAGAACAGGTCGTGCAGCTTGAGCGCCGCGTTCGGGCTGGCGTTCTTCAGCACCGCCGCCCACGCGTTCAGGGCCCGCGCCGAGTACGTCGTCTGGGTGAGCAGGTTGATCGGCCGGTACTCGACCTGGACCTTGCCCTTCGCGGCGTTCTCGCGGAGGAACTCGCGGGTGGAGTCCTCGAGCTCGCGGCAGTACGGGCAGAGGAAGTCCTCGTAGACGACGACCTTGACCGGGGCGGTCGTCTTGCCGACGAGGACCGAGCCGTCACCGATCGCGACCTCGACGCTGGAGTTGTCTCCCGGAGCGGTGTCGTCGGAGGAGTACCACGCGCCGGCCGCGACGATCGCGCCGAGCACCACCAGGATGCCGGCCACGATGGCGACTCGCTTGTTGCGCTCCTTGCGCGCCTGGTCGGCGCGGATCGCGGCGGCCTTCTCGGCCCGGTTGCTCTCACGGTTCTGCTTGGACATCTGTTCCCTGCTTCTGGATCTCGTGCGTGGATGGAAAGAGGAGGGTGTCCACGGCATACGGCGTCCGCGGCCGTACGACGAGGAGGAGGGAGAGCGCCATCAGCCCGACGTCGCGGGCGATCTCCCAGGGGTACTTGCTGAACGCGTCGGGATCCGGGCCGCCGTCGCCGAAGCAACCGCAGTTGATCGCGATCCCGCGGCTCCAGACCGAGATGATCCCGACGATGAACGCGACCTGCAGCAGCGCCGAGAGGGCGCCGCTGAACCGGGTCAGCAGCCCGAGGATCAGGCACACCCCGAGGACGACCTCGAGCATCGGCAGCACCCGCCCGACGGTGTCCGCCATCCCGGTCGGCAGCAGCTGGTAGGCGCGCACCGCGGTCACGCTGGACTCGGGGTGCGGGAGCTTCAGCAGACCTGCGTAGACCCACACCCCGCCGACGACGAGTCGGGCCGCGAGGCCGGTCCAGCGGAGCATTCCTCCAATGTAGGGGCGAGTCCTGAAGCGAACCTGAGTAGGCTCCGCAACGTGAATGACCGACTGGTGTGGATCGACTGCGAGATGACCGGACTCGACCTGGGCGCGGATGCGTTGATCGAGGTGGCGGCCCTGGTGACCGACTTCGACCTCAACGTGCTCGGAGACGGGATCGACGTGATCATCGCGCCACCCCCCGGCGCGCTGGAGCAGATGGTGCCGTTCGTGCACGACATGCACGTCAAGTCGGGACTGCTCGACGAGCTCGGCACCGGGACCACGATGGCGGACGCCCAGGAGCGCGTGCTCGCCTACATCCGGGAGCACTGCCCCGACGGCAGCCGGCCGCCGCTGGCGGGCAACACCGTCGCCACCGACCGCTCGTTCCTGGCCCGCGACATGCCCGAGCTGGAGGCGTTCCTGCACTACCGGATCGTCGACGTCTCCTCGATCAAGGAGCTGTCGCGGCGCTGGTTCCCGAAGACCTACTTCAACGCCCCGGCGAAAACCGGCGGGCACCGCGCGCTGGCCGACATCCAGGAGAGCATCGAGGAGCTGCGCTTCTACCGGGAGGCGGTCTTCAAGCCGTCGCCGGGCATCGACGCCGACGAGGCCAAGCGGATCGCGGCGGTCCACCAGGGCGCTCTGACGGGCGCGACGAAACCCGGTTAAACGCAGACCGATTCATTCGGTATGCTCTTCCCTGCTCGTGCCGGTGGCGCGAGCGATGGTGGGTATAGCTCAGCTGGTAGAGCGCCGCCTTGTGGTGGCGGATGTCGCGGGTTCAAGTCCCGTTACTCACCCTGAGACGAGGAACCCCGTCGGATTCTCCGGCGGGGTTCCTCGCATTTCCGGATACGCCTCGACCGTCCCGTTCCGCAATGTGATCCAGGTCACGGCGGCGTTGGCGTCAGAAGGCGATCCGCGCGAGGTCTTCCTGGCGAGAGTCCCCTCCCCTCCCAGGGGGCTAGTCCTCCCAGGAGACGCCTGTGCCCAGCCCCGACGAGACCCCTCCCCGGCACCGCAAGCCTGGTCGCGCGCAGAAGCGCGGCCGTGCGATCCCCGGCCGCCGCATCCGCGACGGCGGGCCTGCCGACTGCGGCTGCCCGCCCGGCTACCACGAGTACGGCGCGCACGCGCCCGGGGCGTGGCCGGACGCCGACATCAACCCGCCACCACCGGGCGCGTACCCGGTCGAGGACCTGGCCGGGATGTCGACCGGCGCCGCCGCACTGCTGCTGCACCGGGCTACCCTCGAGGCGGAGGCCGAGGCAGCCACCTGCGCGCACATCGTGATCACCCGGGACGTCGCGACCGGGGTGGTCACCTCCAGCGGCCCGTTCGACACCGGCCTGGAGGCGCTGACCTCGGCGCACGACTTCCTGGAGCGCCAGCGCGCCGCCGACCCCGCCCGGGCGTTCACCCTGACCGTCGCACCGCTGTTCCCGCACTGACGGGGACTCCCGGCTGAATCTGCCCGGTTCTCGGGGCGGTGCGTCGAGCCGGCGGCCCTGCGGAGGTCAGCCCTCCTGCAGGGTCGTCGGTGCCCCGTGCACGCTCGGGATGGTGCCGAGACGGCCCTTCTGGAAGTCCTCGAACGCCTGCATGACCTCGGCCTTGGTGTTCATCACGAACGGGCCCGCCATCGCGATCGGCTCCCGGATCGGCTTGCCGCCGAGCACGATCACGTCGAAGGCCGGCGTACGGCTGTCCTGGGTCCTGGAACCCTCGACGGTGACGAAGTCGCCCTTGCCGAGCACCGCGAGGTTGCCCATCCGCAGCGGCTTCTTCTCCAGGCCGACCGTGCCGTGCCCGGAGAGGACGTAGACCAGCGCGTTGTACTCCGGGTCCCAGGGCAGCTCGAGCTGGGCACCCGGGGAGACGGTGGCGTGCACCATCGTCATCGGCGTGTACGTCGACCCAGGACCCTCGGTCGCGCCCAGGTTGCCCGCGATCACCCGGACCAGGGCGCCGGCGTCGGCGGAGGTGGTCAGCCCGACCTGGCCGGAGCGGATGTCCTGGTAGTGCGGCGCGTTCCACTTGGCGTCCTTGGGCAGGTTCACCCAGAGCTGGATGCCGTGGAAGAGGCCGCCCTTCTGGACGAGCCACTCCGGCGGCGCCTCGATGTGCAGCAGCCCCGCGCCGGCGGTCATCCACTGGGTGTCACCGTTGGTGATGGTGCCGCCGCCGCCGTGGCTGTCCTGGTGGTCGAAGACGCCGTCGATGATGTAGGTGACGGTCTCGAAGCCGCGGTGCGGGTGCCAGGGAGTCCCCTTGGGCTCTCCGGGTGCGTACTCGACCTCGCCCATCTGATCCATGTGGATGAAGGGGTCGAGGTCCCGCAGGTCGACACCGGCGAAGGCCCGGCGTACCGGGAACCCCTCGCCCTCGTAGCCCGAGGGGGCGTCGATGATCTGCTTGACAGGGCGGACCGTGTCGCCGAGCCCGGGAACGGGCAGACGGTTCAGCACGGTCAGGTCGTCGACTGTTACGGCTGGCATGCCTCAAAGATTAGTTCAAGATTAAACTAAATGCAAGGGTCTGATTCAGGGACAGACACCGAGCACCCAGAGGTCGTCCGCCTCGGACTCGTTGTGGTTCGTCCGCCAGGCCTCCAGGAACGGCAGCCGCACGGTGGCGTCGTCACTGAACCGGTGCACGACCACGGCCGAGCCGAGGCGCCCCTCGGGCCACGACGCCGTCGGCACGCAGTCGGGCTGCGCGGCGCGATCGGCGACGGACCAGGTCGGTGCCACCCGGGGCAGCGCCTCCGCCGGCGCGGAGGACGGACTGACCGCCATCGCGCTGCCGACCAGCAGCACCCCGGACAGGGTCGCGAAGACCAGCGCCCGCGGCACCAGCACCCGCAGCACGGTCGACCCCAGCGAACGGGCCGGACGCGGCCGCTGCGCGAGCCGGAGTGCCGGCCGGAGGGAGGGGACGTCCATGCCAGGTCAACGAGGCAGTCCGGGGATGCGTTATGTCCCGGTGACACACGACACGTCCCGATTGCTCCACTACGGTGCTCCTATGAGCTCGCGGGGGAACTCCTACGACGTCGTGATCGTGGGCGGCGGACACAACGGCCTGACCGCGGCGGCGTACCTGGCCCGGGCCGGGCTCTCCACGCTGGTCCTGGAACGGCTCTCCCACGTGGGAGGCGCGGCGGTCAGCACCGAGGCGTTCCCGGGGATGGGCGCGCGGCTGTCCCGGTACTCCTACCTGGTCTCGCTGCTGCCCGAGAGCATCGCCCGCGACCTCGACCTCAACGTCGAGCTGCGCTCGCGGGCGGTGGCGTCGTACTCCCCCGCCTTCCGCGACGGACGCAACGTCGGCCTGCTGGTCGAGCACGAGCCCGGTCCGGCCACCGCGCAGTCGTTCCGGGACCTGACCGGAGGCACCGAGGAGTACGCCGCCTGGCAGCAGTTCTACGCCGAGGTCGCCGAGGTCGCGGCCCGGGTCGCGCCGACGCTGACCCAGCCGCTGCTGACCGCCCGCGCGATGGCGTCCGGTATCGGGGAGGAGATCTGGTCGGCGCTGGTCGAGCGCCCGATCGGCGAGGTCATCGAGGCGCGCTTCGCCGACGACCTGGTCCGCGGCGTGGTCGCCACCGATGCCCTGATCGGCACCTTCGCCGACGTCCACGACCCGTCGCTGATCCAGAACCGCTGCTTCCTCTACCACCTGATCGGCAACGGCACCGGCGAGTGGCGGGTGCCGGTGCGCGGGATGGGCGCGGTCACCGACGCGATGGCGCGCGCGGCAGTCGAAGCAGGTGCCGAGATCCTGACCGGCGCCGGGGTCAGCGCGATCCGTGCGGACGCCGGTGGTGACGGTGCGGGCGGCGCCGAGGTCACCTGGCACGACGGCTCCCGCGAGCACAGCGTCCGGGCCGGAACGGTGCTCAGCAACGTCGCACCGTGGGTGCTCCGGATCCTGCTCGGGGAGGACGCCGCCGTCGACACCAAGCCGGCGGGCGCACAGCTCAAGATCAACTTCCTGCTCTCCCGGCTCCCCCGCCTCAAGTCCGGGGTCGACCCGCGGACCGCCTTCGCCGGGACCTTCCACGTCGCCGAGGAGTACGGCGCCCTGGCGACCGCGTACGCCGAGGCCGCCGCCGGCCGGGTGCCGAGCACGCCGCCGGGCGAGCTGTACTGCCACTCGCTGACCGACCCGTCGATCCTCGGTGGGCTCGCCGACTACGGGTCGCACACGCTGACCTACTTCGGCTTGCACATGCCCGAGGCGCTCTTCGCGGTCGACACGGAGACCCGCCGGCTGGACGCCGTACGGCGCGCGATCGATGCCATCGACGCGCACCTGATGGAACCGCTGCTCAGCTGCGTGATGACCGACCAGGCCGGCAACCTCTGCGTCGAGGCCAAGTTCCCGCAGGACGTCGAGGCCGATCTGGCCATGCCCGGCGGCCACATCTTCCACGGCGACCTGGCCTGGCCGTGGGCGTCGAACCGCGAGGCGCTGGAGACCCCGGCGCAGCAGTGGGGCGTCGCCACCGACGTCGGCTCGGTGCTGCTGTGCGGCTCCGGATCGCGTCGCGGCGGGGCCGTCAGCGGCCTCGGCGGGCACAACGCGGCGCAGGCGGTTCTGGCACTCCGGTAGGCGAGCGCCCGAGGGTGCCCCCCGATTTCAGTTCCGCCGGAACCGCTGCTAAAGTTTGCACCGCTTCAGGCGCCAATAGCTCAATTGGCAGAGCAGCTGACTCTTAATCAGCGGGTTCGGGGTTCAAGTCCCTGTTGGCGCACAGCAAGCACGAGGAAGCCCCCTCCCGACCTAGGTCGGGAGGGGGCTTCCTCGATGTTCAGGGCCTGTTCGGGCCTCTCCCTAGGGAGCCGGCAGGACCACGTCCGCGAGCACCAGGTTGTGGTCCGAGGGCGTCGTCCGGGTCCCGGGCAGGAACCGGTTGATCACGTTCTCGTACCGCAGGCTGCCGCGGAAGCCCTTGAGCATGAGGTAGTCCGCGCGGGTCGCGACTCCGGAGGCGTTCGCCACCGAGGTCGAGTGGTTGTCCTGGTTGGTCGGGTACTTGAAGTTGACCTTGGTGACGGCCGCCATCGCGTCGTAGTAGCCGCCGCGGACGAAGGTCGGCGGCGCCTCGATGTCGCAGGCCGGCTCGTCGCAGAACGGCTCCCGCTTGTAGCGGAAGTCGCCGCCCACGATCACCGGGACGTTGTCGCGGTTTATCCGGGCGAGCTCCGCGATGGCGTCCCGGGCCTGGACGCCGGTGGACGCCTTCTGCGAGTACGCGCTCGCCGCGGTGTTCTCCAGGAAGTGCACCGAGGACACGATCACCGAGCGCTCCACGGCCGCGGGGTCGGCGTCCTTCACCTTGAGCCGGGCCCACGGCGTGACCAGCGGCTTGTTCGGCGGCCGGGGGTTCGGGCCGACCTCGAAGGTGTTGTTCGCGACGAGGTCGAAGTAGGTGTTCCGGTAGAGGATCTGCTGGTCGGACGCCAGGATCGAGTCCACCTTCGACCAGGTGCTGCCGAGGGCGCGGGCCACCGACTCGGCCGTGGCCGCGTTGGCCTCCTGGAGGAGCACCACCTGAAGGCCGTGGTCGCCGATGTTGTCGGCGATCGTGGCCAGCCGGGCCCCGGTCGGGTTCGCCTCGACGTTGTAGGTGCCGACCCGGAACTTGTCACCGGTGCCCGGGTCCGGAGCCTTCGGGAACGCGTAGATGAACTGGTTGTGCGGGATGTCGGTCGGCTTGCAGGCGTTGTTCGCCTGCATCTGCGCGTAGACCGGGTTCGCGTAGGCGACGCCCATCATCTTGTCGCCGATCTTCGGCACGGTCGGCAGCTTCAGGGTGGCGCTCCGCGCGGTCTGGCCGAACCAGCCACCGCCGACGTACGTGGCGGCGCCGGGGAACCTGCCGAACGGGGCCGCGTTCCACAGCACCCGGTAGCGCGAGGCGAACGAGGTGTACGGCCAGCTGAAGGTCACCCCGTCGGTGATCCCGGTCCCGGTCATCGCGACCGGGTTGGCACGCTTGTTGGTGAAGCGGAGGCCCTTGGGCGTCGACCACTTGCCGGCGACCCGGCCCTTGAAGGCGCGCACCTGGACGTACGACGTCACGCAGCGGTTCAGCGTCGGGGAGGTCGCCCGCGGGACGCGTGCCGCGATCGGCTTGGCCCGCGCGAGTCCGGCCTTGGAGGACGCCCAGCGCACCTGGTAGATCGTGCCGCGCACGGCCTTCCAGCGCACCGTGAGCTTGGAGTTGTACCAATCCGCGGAGACCGAGGTGACACCGCTGACCTTGGCCACCGCGGCCTCGGCCGAGGGGGCCGTGAGACCGACGACCACAGCGACAGCCAGAGCCACCGCCGCCGAGACACGCATACGAGAAAACACGGGGATCCCTTCGAGCATTAAACCGTCGATCCAGACTAGGTCGGGCGCGCCCGTACTGCAGCCGTATTCGGAACTGTTGCGTACCGATCCGTACCTCTCGCGCCGTTATGCCGGAGATCGGCCATTTGTGCCCGGATCCGAGGATTTCTAGGAGCTGTACGGGATCACCAGGCGCGCGAAGACCAGGTTGTGGTCGCTCGGCGTGACGTGATCCGTCACGTACCAGTTCGTGACGTTCTCGTAGTACGCGCTGCCGTTGAATCCGCGGAGCAGGATGTAGTCGGCGCGCGGCGAGGAGGGGTAGACGAGCTGGTCCGCGCCGGTGTGCGCGTTGACGGTGTTGTAGTCGATGCCGACCTTCTGGACCGCGGCCATCGCGTCGTAGAACCCGTTCCGGATGTACGTCGGCTGCCCCTCGACGTGCTCCTGGTCGAGCGGGTCGTCGGCGTACGGCTCCCGGACGCCCTGCAGGTCTCCGGAGAGCACCAGCGGCACGCCGACCACGGCGGGTTCGCCGTTGATCTCGCCGAGCAGAGCGACGGCCTCGTCGTGCGCGTCCTTCTTCTGCGCGGCCCGGTCGGCCCCGTCGAGGGTGGTGTGCACCGCCACGACGACGAGGTCCTGGTCCTTGTCCGGGTCACTCGGGGCGACCTGGGAGAAGCGCGCCCACGGGGTCAGGATCGGAACTCCGGGTCCCGGCGCATCGCCCCCGAACTCGCCGCTGGAAACCAGGCTGAACACGTCCGAGCGGTAGAGGATCCGCTGGTCCGGGTCGCCGGCGCTCGCGACCGCCGTCCAGCCGGTGTTGCCGGGAAGCAGGTTCAGGGCGTCCACGATGTCGGTGGCGGTCTGCGCGTGCGCCTCGACCAGGGCGACCACCTGAAGGTCGCGCTGGTCGATGTTGGCGACGATCGAGGCGATCCGGGCGGAGGCCGTCGGCAGGGTCGGCGAGGCCTCGACGTTGTAGTTGCCGAACGAGAACGCGTCCCCGGTGCCCGGGTCGGGAGCCTTCGGGAAGACCCGGATGTACTGCTGGGACGGGATGTCGGTCGGCTTGCAGGCGTTGTTCGCCTGGATCTTCGCGAACACCGGGTTCGCGTAGGCGACGCCCATCATCTTGTCGCCCGGCTCCGGCACGGTCGGCAGCGCCAGGGTGGTGCTCGTCGCGGTCTGCGGCATCCAAGTGCCGGTCGGGCTGTTCACGTACGTCACCGGACCGGGGAACTTGCCGGAGACGGCCGCGTTCCAGACCACCCGGTACCGCGACGCGTAGGCGGTCCGCGGCCAGCTGAACTTCACCCCGTTGGGCACTCCGGTCCCGGTCATCGTGATGGGTCCCGGACGCGTGTTCGTGAACAGGAGCTTCTTCGTGGTCGACCACGCCCCGGCCTTGCGACCGCGGACGGCTCGGACCTGGACGTACGCCGGCACGCACCGGTTGAGGGTCGGTGAGGTCGCGGAGGTGGCCGTGGTGCCGTAGATCTTGGCCTTCGCCAGCTTGGCGGGCGCGGCAGCCCAGCGCACCTGGTAGCGCGCCCGGGCGACGCGCTTCCACCTCACCTTGAGCTTGGAGTTGAACCAGTCCTGACCGGCGGCGGCCAGGCCGCCGACCTTCGGCACCGACGCCGCCTTCGCCTCGGCGGCGGGGATCGCCAGGCCGACGACGAGCGCAGCGAGCAGGGCGAGCACGAGAGGGAGACGAGTGCGCACGGCCATCCTTCGGGAGAGAGGCTCAAATGCTAGGCGGGCACGCGGTCCGGGCGTCGGCGAATCCGGCAATCCGGCTCAGGCGCGCAGCAGCACCCGCACCGCGCGCATCGCCGCGGCGACGTCCGCCTCGCCACCCGCGATGATCCGGGCCCAGCAGTACGTACTGGTCACCGAGACGAGCACCTCCGCAAGCTCGCGCGGGTTCGGTCCGGCAGGGTCCGACCCGTAGCCGGCCAGCGTCAGCCGGTCGGTGGCCCAGTCCCCCAGCGCGACCACCAGCGGAGCGTCCGGCTCGAGCAGGGCGCGGAGCGCGAGGGTCGGTTCGGCGGCCAGGAACCGGCGCAACGGCTGGAACTCGCTGGTCACCTGCATGAACGCGGCGATGGTGTCCAGGGCGTGCTCGGTGTCCCCGGGCTCGGACTGGTCCGCCAGCCACTGCAGCGCCTGCCGGCTCAGGTTCCAGAGCACCTGCCCGACCAGCCGCTCGCGGTCGCCGTACCAGCGGTAGAGGGTGGCGCGACTGACGCCCGCCTCCAGCGCGAGGATCTGCATGTCGATCCGCTGGCCGGCCAGGAACTGCCGTGTCGCCGTCGCCAGGACGATCTCCGGAGTGGTGGCCCCGTCTGCGCCACCGGGGGTCACTCGCAACTCGCGTTGCAGCTGCATGGCCAAGTCCATGGCGCCATCCTAGTTGACGGTGAGACATTCCGTGATTATGTTTCACGCCATGCGCCGACCTCGAGCCACGGCCCTACGCCTCCCTGCGGCGTTGCTGCTCGCCCTGGTGACCGTGACCGCTCCCGCGCTCGCCGGCTCGCGGGCGATCCCGATCCCGTCCGACCCGCGGGACGCCATGCTGCACCCGTTCACCGGAAGCCCCGCGACCGCCCGCCCGCTCCCCCGGCAGAACATCCCCCAGCACCCGTTCATGGCGCGCAACGAGGAGAACAACCTCCACAACGACGCCTACCAGTCCGACACCTACAACCGGCCCGGGCCGCTGGGACGCAATCTCAAGGTCACCAGCACCGCCTTCCTGGCGGACTGCGGTTCGGTCACGTTCGACCGCGCCGGGCGGATCATCACGGTCTGCGTCGGCATCACCGGAGCCACCCTGCGGGTGCTCGACCCGACCACGCTGGCCACCCTGGCGTCGTACAACCTGCCGGCCCGGAAGAACCCGCTGTCGTTCTCGTTCCAGAACTTCTCCGGCGGCGGCTACTTCTACCTCGACAACGCCGACCGCGCGGTGGTTCCCACGTTCAACGGGCACATCCTCACGCTCCGGTACGACGGCGCCAAGCTGGTCAAGGTGCGCGACATCGACGTCTCCGGGGTCGCCCGGGGCTCGGGCATCCAGTCGGCCCTCCCGGACTGGGCCGGCCGGCTCTGGTTCGTCACGGTCTCCGGCAAGGTCGGCATGATCACCACCGCCGGCGTCGTGCGCAGCGTCGCGCTACCGGCCGGCGAGACCATCGCGAACAGCTTCGCGATGGACGAGTCCGGCGGCGTCTTCATCGTCTCCACGCACGCGCTGTACCGGTTCGACGTGACCCGCGGTCGGCCGTCGGTCACCTGGCGCCGGACCTACGACAACGGGTCCCGGATCAAGCCCGGCCAGGTCAGCCAAGGGAGCGGCACCACCCCGACGCTGATCGGCTCCGCCTCGTCGAAGGGCGGCGGCTCGATCGCGATCACCGACAACGCCGACCCGCGGATGAACGTCCTGGTCTTCCGGCGCGGCAAGGCCGGACCGGGGCCGGCGCTCTGCAAGCAGCCGATCTTCGGCGCCGACAAGGGCTCCGACGAGAACAGCCTCGTCTCGGTGCCCGGCGGGCTGATCGCCGAGAACAACTACGGCTACACCGGCCCGCTGCCGAAGAACGTGACCACCCGTTCCCCGGACACCGAGCCGGGCCTCGTCAAGGTCGCCGTCGACTACCGCAACGGTGGCTGCCACATCGCCTGGAACAACACCACCATCCGGATCCCGACCCTGGTCAGCAAGGCCAGCCTCGCGACCGGCCTGCTCTACGCCTACACCCACCCGAGCGCCGCCGAGCTGCCCTGGAAGGGCCTCCCGCTGGCCAACGCGCTCGCCCCCGAGTCCTGGTTCCTGACCGCGGTCGACCTGCGCACCGGACGCCAGGTGTGGTCCCGGCTGGTCGGCACCAACCTCGGGTACAACAACAACTACGCCCCGGTGACCCTCGGCCGGGACGGGGCCGCGTACGTCGGCACGCTGGGCGGTCTGGTCCGGATCGCCGACACCCGCTGATCGATCGGGTCCGGCCCGAGTCGGGCACTACTCTGAGCCCTGGTCCACGTTGCCGAAGGAGGCCGGATTGACCAGGGTTCAGGCACTCCGCCTCGTCGCGCTGCTGGCGGCGATGTTCGGCCTGGGGCTCGGCGCCATCCTCTACGGACCTGAGGGCGGGCACATCGGCTACATGTGGCCGGTCGGGCTGGCAACCGGCGTCCTGATCCTGGTGCCGCGCCGCCTGGTGCCGATCCTGTGCGTCACGATCGCGCTGCTGGCGACCGCGTCGTTCGCGATCGGCGACTTCGACACCAGCATCGCGGCCGGCTTCGGTCTCGGGATCGCTCTGGAGGCACTGGTCACCCAACGGGTCATCACGGTCGGCTGGTCACGGCGGTGGAGCCTCGCCGAGGTGAACGACCTCGGTCGGTACGCGCTCGCCTGCACGGCCGGCGCCCTGGTCGGAGCACTCGTCTTCGCCGGTGTCGCGCAGCTCAACGACTTCGCGGTGCCCTGGCGGATCGGTGTCGCCACCTTCACCACCCACCTCGCCAGCCAGGCCGTCCTGGTGGCGCTCTTCCGCGACCACAAGGGGCCGCGGACGTCGTACGGGGCGACCGAGCGGATACTGGTCTGGTCGGTGACGCTCGGCTACACGGTGGTCGCGTTCATCCCGACCGAGCTCCCGAGTCTCGCGTTCCTGATCATCCCGCTGCTCGGCTGGGTCGCCTTCCGGGCACCGACCCGCGAGTCGCTGCTGCTGCTGGTCGCGGTGGCCAGCATCTCCAGCACGATGAGCAACGAAGGACTCGGACCGTTCTCGGACGGGTACCTGGTCAACCGGCTCGACCCGGAGTTCCGCTACCTCCCGCAGCAGTCCTTCCTGATCGCCTGCGCGATGGTCACGATCCCGTTCTCGATGGCGGTGGCGATGCAGCGGTGGAGCGCTCTGCAGGCCCTGCGCGAGCGCGCCCGCAGCGAGCTCCTGGTCCAGAGCGCCCGCGGCATCGCGATCATCGGCACCGACCGGCTGGGACGGATCAACCTGTTCAGCCCCGGCGCCGTCTCGATCCTCGGGTTCGAGCCGGAGGAGGTCTACGGCCAGTCCACCCGGATGTTCCACACCGAGGCCGAGCTGGCCCGGCACGCCGAGGAGCTCGGCTCCGACCCGACGTACGTCTCGGTCGTCCAGGCGACCGGCCAGCTCCCGCCGGGAACGGCCCGGGTCTGGCAATTCGTGCGCAAGGACGGCATCCCGCGCACGCTCTCCACGATCCTCAGCCCGGTCACCGACGACAACGGGGACTTCATCGGCTACGTCGCCACCGCCGACGACATCACCGACCGCATCGACGCCGAGGCAGCCCTGGAGAAGGCGTTGCGCACCGAGCGCCGGGCGGTCCGGCGGCTGACCGAGATCGACCAGGTCAAGGACGCGTTCGTCTCGTCGGTGAGCCACGAGCTGCGGACGCCGATCACCAACATCGTCGGGTACCTCGAGCTGATGATGGACGGCGTGTACGGCGAGCCGAGCGCCCGGCAGGCCGACGCGATGGCCCGCATCGACATGAACAGCCGGCGGCTGCTGACCCTGATCGACGACCTGCTGACGCTGTCGAGCATGGAGAGCATCGACCACCGGCGGCGGCGCAGTCAGGTCGACCTGGGAGCGGTGGTCCGGCGCGCCGAGGAGATCGTCCGCCCCAGTCTCGACCAGCGCGACCTGCGCCTCGACCTCGAGCTTCCCGCAGAACCGGTCACCGTCGTCGGCGACGCCGGCGAGCTCGAACGGCTGGTGATCAACCTCGCCACCAACGCGGTGAAGTTCACTCCGGACGGCGGTCGGATCGTCGTCCGCCTCCTCCCGGGCACCGGGACCGCCGGCCCGGCCCTGGAGGTCGTGGACACCGGCATCGGCATCCACGCCGAGGACAAGGCGATGCTGTTCACCCGCTTCTTCCGGACCAGTCACGCGCACGAGCTCGGCGTCCCCGGCAGCGGGCTCGGGCTCTCCATCGCCAAGGCGATCGCGGACGTGCACGGAGGGACGATCAGCGCCGAGTCCGTGCACGGAGCCGGGTCGACGTTCCGGGTCGACTTCCCGGAGTCGGCCTAGGCAGGTGGGATGCGGCGCCACCCCGGGCCGGTGAGGAACTTCTTGCGCTGGGCGGGAGTGAGGTCGGCGGGTTCGCCGTCGTCGCCCCGGACCGGGCCGCCCGACGACTCCAGCAGCCGCCATTCCTCGTCCTGGCGCACGACGCCGAAGCGCAGTTGACTCCAGCTGCCTGATCCGGTGGCCTCGGTCGCGTCGTGGGCGAAGACCTCCACGTCGACGCGATGTGGACGTCCCGGATCGCCGTGGGGTGCCGATCTGATCCACATCTCGAGGCTGGTGTCGTAGTGCTGCCCCCACCCGAGCTTTCGGAGCCCGTCGAGCTCCAGGGTCAGGTAGCTACGAAGCTCCGTCGGCATTGCCCGTGCGGCGACCAGCCTCAGCATCTGCTCGGCGGAGAAGCCGGGACGAGAATCCGTGAAGAGATGTGCGACTGCGAGCGCGAACGTCTCAGCCTCCAGCCGACTCGGACCAGCGGCCGCCACCTCCGCGACACGTGCCAGGGACGGCTGGCCTGACAGCGCACCGGGAACCTCATTCGCCGGCGCGGCGGTGGTCAGCGGTGTGAAGGGCGGTCCGTCGGGCATCGTCGTGACCTTGGCAGCGGGTCCACCCTTGGCCTGATCTCCGTCGTTGCTGCACCCGGAGATCAGTACTGCCCCGAGCAGGGCTCCGGCGACGACCCGGCGGTTCATCGGAAGAGTCCGTTCAGAGTGCCCTGGAAGACCTTGGCGTAGCCGGCTTGGCCCAGGTCGTTGGGATGGAACGATTTCGGGCTGATCGGATTGCCATGACCGCCGTAGCCGATCGCGACCCCGTTGATCCAGGGGCGGCCGCTGCAGACGTTGTGACCACGGAAGGCGTCCCGGACACGCTGCCCTACCGACCAGACGCCAGCAGCCTTGGCGGCCGCTGTGATCCGGGCGTTGAGCCGGGAGGCGAGCCGCGCGATCATGTTGCGCTCGTCGGCCGTGAACCTGAGGCAGACGAAGTCCGACGACACGTCACCCGGCTCGACCACCGAGGGATAGCCCCCGACGACGATGTCGGCGAACGGCTGCGCCTTGCGGACCTCACGGTAGACGGTCCGCAACAGCGCCTGGACCCGATCGATCCGCTCGACCAGGTCACGCTCTCTCGAGACGCAGTTCTGTCGAACGCACTCCTCCAACGCACCCACGAACCCGACGTCGTTCCCGCCGATCGTCAGCGTGACCAGTTGCGGCGAGCCGCGACGAGATCCGAACACCTTGTTCATCGTCTTCACCTGCTCGCGCACCCCCGGCACTCGCGCACCTGAGCAGGCCGGGTGCGAGATCAGCGCGCGAGCGACCTTGTTGATGGCGTAGGGCCAGGCGCTCGTGCTCCGCAAGCACCGGTAGTCCGTGTACTGGCGGCGCGACCCGAGACCGGCGGAGTACGAATCCCCCAGGGAGACCTGCACGCTGTGCATCGCCCATCCCCGCATCCGGGTAACCGCACTGGTGCGCCAGGCGCCGCGCAGGAAACCCCGCGCTCCCCGCATCCGGAACTCGTAGCGGCGCCCCTGCTCCAACCCCTGGAAGGTCCACGCGGGCTTCGTCACCGGGTAGGGCAGGTCCTCCCAGACGAGCTTGCCGTTGCTCATCCGCCGCTGGGCGACCAGGTAGGCGTTGGCGTGGGCGGACCGGCTCCAGGTCGTGCTGCCGACCTTGCCGCCGTACAGGGAGTTGCCGCCGGCAGTCACCTTGATCGACTTGATCGGGCCCGGCTTCGGCCCGGTCACCGTCGCGCGGGTCACCGGACCCGCTCTCCCGACGCTCGACCCCTTCACCGGCACCAGGCGGAACTCGTAGCGCCCGCCGGCGGTGAGCTGCTTCGAGACCCAGCCGTTCGCGGCGACGGCGTACGGCATCCGCCGCCAGGCCTCGCGCCTGTCGCGCAAGCGCTGCTCGACATACATCCCGGTGGATCCGGTGGCGGCGCGGTTCCAGGTCAGTGCGACCTGGTCCGCGCCGGGCTCGAGGGTGGCCGCAGGCCCCGGGACCGACCACGACCTGGTCCCCGAGACGTCCGGCCCGGCCGACCCGATGCCGATCCTGGCGAGAGCCTGGGAGACCCGCTGCGCGATCAGCGCCTCGCCCGTCGAGTTGGGGTGGGTGCCGTCCCAGGTGTGGCGGGCGGGATCCCAGCCGTCTCCGGTGCGGGCGGTCACGACCCGCTCGGTTCCGGTGTCGAGGCGGTCCGCCAGCGCCCGCAGACGACTCGCGTAGTCCGCGGCCTGGGCGCGGAGCTGGTACTTCCTGGACCAGGGGTCGTACCTGGTCGGCACCTCCCCGACGACCACGTCGAGTCCGGGCCGGGCGGCGCGTGCCCGGGCGATGTAGGTCCGCACGTTCGCGATCGTCGCCAGCGGCGAGGTCAGGTGGCTGAGGTCGTTGCCGCCCAGCATCACCACCAGGACGTCGGGCTTCGTGCTCCGCACCTGCGCGGCGATGGTGCCGACGCCGCTCCGGTACGAGTCGCCCCAGCCGGCGGCGTGCGCGGTCGCGGGGAAGCCGGCCGCGTAGGAGCGGGACCCGGGACGGCGGTTGACCACGTCGTACAGGTCCGAGCGGGTGCCGACGAAGGAGGAACCGGGAGCCGTCCGGGCGAGCTTCGCCCACAGCCGGTACCGCCAGGTGTAGTCGCCCGCAGAACCCTGAGTGATCGAGTCGCCGGTGATCAGGATCCGGTGGCGGTCCGCGGCCTGCGCAGGTTCGACCGGCCCGAGCGGAGAGACCACCACGGCGATCAGGCAGGTCAGCAGCAGTCCTCGCAGGGAGCGACGCACCGGACTCACCGGCCCGTTCCGCGTGCGAACGCGCGCCAGCCGAGTCCGGCCAGGGTCCTTGCGCGGTCCTCGGCCGTGAAGGTGCGGACGTCGGTCCGGGCCTGCTCCGGCTGCGGCAGCTCGCCCGGCCTGATGCTCACCACCCGCCAGCCCGAGGGGGTCCAGGCGACCACGCCGCCGACCCGCGACCAGCGGCTGGTGCCGGCCACCGTGAGCGGCGCCGCGACCTCCACCATCACCTCGGCGGGCGCCCGGGCGTCGCCCGAGAGGCCGAGCACGCGGTAGGCACCGGACTCGGCAGCGAAGTCGTCACCCGGGACACGCTGCATGCCGGCCAGCAGCTGAGCGTCCGCCGGGTTGACCGAGGCGCCGCCGACCGCACGGACCGCGCCGCTCGGATCGGCTGCCGCGGCCGGCGAGCCGATCAACCACGCGGCGTACCCGGCGAAGGCCGCGACCGCGCCGTCCGGCGTCCGGGTGCGACCCAGGGCGACCTCGGTGGTCAGGTCGCCGACGGCGTCGTCGACGACGACGGTGCCCTGCTGCAGCGGCGCCGCACTCGGCGCCCGCGGACCAGCAGCCGGCACCGATGCACGGGCGTCGCTCCCGGCGCCCGGGAGCCGCAACGCGGCGCCCCCGATCAATCCGATCGCGGTGCTGACGAGCAGCACCGCTCCGACTCCGGCACCGACCCGCCGGTCGCGCTTCCGAACACTCCACATGTCGCCTCCCGAGATGGCCGTCAGGCCGGTCCGTCCAGGCGTCTGCCTGGGTGCCGGGAATTGTGGTCACCCTCGGGGGTGGTCCGGGCGAGGTCGCTCGCGACCTGTGGATAACCTGCCGCCGGAGCGGGGCTGCTAGAGGTAGAGCCCGGTGGGACTGTCGCCCAACCGGTCGGCGGCGACCGCGTGGATGTCGCGTTCGCGGACGACGATGTAGACCTCGCCGTGCACCTCGACCTCGGCCTTGTCGTCGGGATCGAACAGAACCCGGTCCTCGACCTGGACGGCCCGGACCAGCGATCCGACGGCCACGACCTTGCACCAGGACAGCCGCTTGCCGCCCATCTCCGCGGTCGCCGGGATCAGGATGCCGCCGCTGGAGCGACGTTCACCGGCCTCGCGGTCGAGGGCGACCAGGACGCGGTCGTTCAGCATCCGGATCGGGATCTTCTCGGCGTCGACCCCGGTCGACGCGGCAGGCTTGGGTTTGGTCACTGAGGTTGTTACTTGACGATCTTGCGGATCAGCGCGAAGACGACGATGACGCCCGCGACGCCGCCGACGACCTTGATGATGTTGTCCTGGCGCGGCGCACCGTTGGCGTCGACGAAGTAGCCCTTGACCTGGTTGACCTCGCGCTTGGCGATCGTCTTGGGGCTGGTCCGGTAGGCGAGCTGGTCGATCGTCGAGGCCAACCGCTCACGGGTCAGCGCGATGTCGCTCTCGATCGAGCTCAGGTTCTTCTCTGCCACGACCACTCCTCATTGCTCGGACGTCTGCGACGGAACGTTACCGTGTCTGCCATGACCGAACGCAGTGAGGGAATCAATCAGTACAGCCCGGCTCGTGCCTCGGCCGCGCCCGGAGCGAAGCGAGGACGCGGATGAGTCTCAGACTGTCCCCTGGCGACACGGCTCCCGACTTCGACCTGAGCACCGATACCGGAACCGTCCGGCTCAAGGACCTCCGCGGCACGAAGGTGATCGTGTACTTCTACCCGGCGGCGATGACCCCCGGGTGCACCAAGCAGGCCTGCGACTTCACCGAGTCGCTGAACACGCTGGAGAAGGCCGGGTACACGGTCGTCGGCATCTCGCCGGACAAGCCCGAGAAGCTGGCCAAGTTCCGCGAGCGCGACGGGCTGACGATCACGCTCGCCTCCGACCCCGACAAGTCCGTGATGACGTCGTACGGCGCCTTCGGTGAGAAGAAGCTCTACGGGAAGCTCGTCCAGGGAGTCATCCGCTCCACGATCGTGGTGGACGAGAAGGGCAAGGTCGAGCTGGCGCAGTACAACGTCAAGGCGACCGGGCACGTGGGCAAGCTGCGCCGGGATCTCGGGCTGGACGGCTGACGACCTAAACTCGTCGCCGAGCCGGAGTGGTGGAATTTGGTAGACACGCCAGACTTAGGATCTGGTGCCTTCGGGCGTGGGGGTTCAAGTCCCCCCTTCGGCACTCACCCAGCGAGCGCAACCGTCACGATCGGGGCGATCGCCCGCACCGACTTCCCGCGGTGCGAGATCAGGTCCTTCTGCTCGGCGGTCATCTCAGCGCTGGTGAGCTCGCCGTCCTGGTCGTCGGGGACGAAGAGGACGTCGTACCCGAAGCCGCCCTCGCCGCGGAGTTCCCGGATCACCCGGCCGCGCATCACCCCGTCGACGACCTCCTCGCGCACCTGACCGTCGGGTCCGGCGTGCACGAGCGCGACGGCGCAGCGGAACTCCGCCCCACGGCGCTCGTCCGGTACGTCGGCCAGCTGGTCGAGCAGCAGCCGGTTGTTGCGCGCGTCGTCCTTCGGCGGACCCGACCACCGGGCCGAGAGCACCCCGGGCATCCCGTTGAGGGCGTCCACGCAGAGTCCGCTGTCGTCGGCGATCGACGGCAGCCCGGAGACCGCGAAGCCGGCGCGAGCCTTCAGCAGCGCGTTGCCGGCGAAGTCCGGCTCGTCCTCCACCGGTTCGTCGTACGCCGGCACGTCGTCCAGGCCGAGCACCCGCAGCCCCGGCAGCGTCTCACCGAGGATCCGCTCCATCTCGGCGATCTTCTTGGGGTTGCGGGACGCGAGGAAGATTTCGACAGGCTCGATCACCGGGCCGCCCGGAGTGCTTCCTGCTGGAGCCGGGTCAGGTCGGCGCAGCCCTTCTCGGCGAGCGCGAGCAGGGCGTCCAGCTCGGCGCGGTCGAAGGGGGCTCCTTCGGCGGTGCCCTGCACCTCGATGAAGGACCCGGCCCCGTTCATGACGACGTTCATGTCGGTCTCGGCGCGGACGTCTTCCTCGTAGGGGAGGTCGAGCCGCGGGACCCCGTCGATGATGCCGACCGAGACCGCCGCGACCGACCCGGTCAGCGGCTCGCCCGCCAGCGCGCCCTGCGCCTTGAGGTGGGCCACCGCGTCGGCGAGGGCGACGTACGCCCCGGTGATCGCCGCGGTGCGGGTGCCGCCGTCGGCCTGGAGCACGTCGCAGTCCAGCACGATCGTGTTCTCCCCGAGCGCCTGGTAGTCGATCGCGGAGCGCAGCGACCGGCCGATCAGCCGGGAGATCTCGTGGGTGCGGCCGCCGATCTTGCCCTTGACCGACTCGCGGTCCGAGCGGGTGTTCGTCGCGGACGGGAGCATCGCGTACTCGGCGGTCACCCAGCCGAGTCCCGAGCCCTTGCGCCAGCGCGGCACCCCGACCGAGGCCGAGGCGGCGCAGAGCACCTTGGTCCGACCGAACTCGACCAGCACCGATCCGGCGGGGTGGTCCTGCCAGTTGCGGGTGAAGGTGATCTGTCGGAGCTCGTCGTCGGCACGGCCGTCTGCGCGGGTCATGGGAGGAGCGTACTGAGACACGAAGACGCCGGCGCTCTCGGGAGGGAGTGCGCCGGCGTCGTCCGTGGGGGTGCCTACTTCAGCTCGGCCCGGAGCATCCGCCAGGTGCCGACTGCCAGCGGGATGCCGACCCAGATCACCGCGGTGACCCCGAGCTGGGTCCACTCCTGACCGGTCAGGCTCTCGGCGCCGTCGAACAGCGGCGTCTGCGCGGTCCCGAGGTCGAACCAGGCCGCCTTGTCCGCGAACGCCGGCCAGATCCCGCCGATGATGCCGAAGATCGTCGGGAGCGCGAAGTACAGGACGATCGCGGCTGCGCTGTTCAGCAGCACCAGACCGAACCCGAGCCCCTGCAGGATCCCGAGGATCTGGAGCATCCCGAAGGTGCCGAGGTCGAGACTGCTGAAGTCGTCGAACGCCCCGCTGCCGCCCAGGACCAGCGCCGACAACAGCGCCACGACCATGGCGAGCACATACGCGCCGAGGCCGATGACCAGAGCAGCGGCAACCTTCGCCGTCAGAATCCTGCTCCGGTGCGGCTCAAGCGTGAACGTCACCATCGCCGTCCGCTGTCCCCACTCCTGGGTGATCAGCAGGATCGCCATCACCGGGAGGAGGAAGCCCTGCGGAGTGGCCGCGAAGCCCGAGAAGTTCGAGAACGTCTTGTCGGCGTCCTTGGCGAACACGCCAAACAGGACGATGGCAAGCGTGGTGACGATCCCGATGATGGCGAGCAGCCAGAGCCCTGCCCGGGTGTCGTACATCTTGCGCAGCTCGACCCGGATCAGCCGTGACAACGGGACGGCCGGCGTCTGCGACACGTCGAGCGTGTCGGGGAGGGCAGTCGTGGTGCTCATGCGGGGGCTCCTTGCTGGGTGGTACCGGTGGTGCCGACGGGCTCGCGCGCATCGTCGGCGGTGAGCTCGAGGAACAGTTCTTCGAGGCCCGCGCCTTCTGCGGGCTTCAGCTCCATCAGGACGACACCGGCCGCAGCGGCCACACGGCCGACGTCGATCGGGTCGACCTCGGCACGGAATCCGCCGTCGCCGGACGCGCTGGCCTTGATCCCGGCCTCACCGAGGGCTGCCGTCAACTTCTCCGGGGACTCCGCCTTCACGAACGTCCCGGCGGTCTGCAGCAGCTCGGCCTTGGTCCCCTGGGCGACGATCCGGCCGCGGCCGATCAGGACCAGCTCGTCGGCGATCATCTCGACCTCGTGCAGCAGGTGCGAGGACAGCAGCACCGTCCCGCCGCGCTCGGCGTACCCGCGCAACAGGGTGCGCATCCAGTGGATGCCGGCCGGGTCGAGACCATTCGCCGGCTCGTCCAGGATCAGCACCGACGGGTCGCCGATCAGCGCGTTCGCCAGCCCGAGACGCTGACGCATGCCGAGCGAGTAGTTCCGCACCCGTCGTCCGGACTCGTTCTCGGTGAGTCCGACCAGCGTGAGCATCTCGTCGACCCGGGATTCGGGAAGTCCCATGGTCAGGGCGCTGAGCGCGAGCACCTCGCGGCCGGTGCGGCCGGCGTGCTGGGCCGAGGCATCCAGCAGGACGCCGACGTGCCGTCCCGGGTTGGGGATGTCGGCGTAGTTGTGGCCGCCGATGGTCGACGTACCGCGGTCCGGCGGGGTGAGCCCGACCATGATCCGCATGCTGGTGGACTTGCCCGCTCCGTTCGGCCCGAGGAAGCCGGTGACCCGGCCCGCCTCGGCGACGAAGGAGACGTCGTCCACGGCTTTGAAGCCGCCGTAGGTCTTGGAGACACCTTCGAATTTGATCATGGGTCAAGCCTGCCCGATCGCACCTACGACCACATCGGCCCAGAGGCTCGATCCGGGGTAGACGAAAGTAGGGGTCGCCCCGAACCCGTGGGCACTGTCGCGGCGCGCGCCCGCGCCCCTAGTCTCGGATCGTGCTCCAGGCCGTTCCCGAGAACTACAACCAGCCGCTGACCCGATGGGGTCACAGCTGGCGCACCTTCCTCTGCCTGGTCATCTCCGGCGTCGCCTGGGCCAGCGTCGTGGCACGGCAGTGGGAGGACTTCCAGGCGTGGTTCTGGCTCGACCTGGGTGTCGGGCTCGCCTCGTTCGTGCTGGTCAGTTTCCGACGCCGGTGGCCGGTCCCGGTCGCGGCGATCCTGAGCCTGACCGGCCTGGTCTCGATGACGGCCGCCGGGCCGGCCACCCTGGCCGTGGTGTCGCTGGCGACACGGCGCAAGCTCCCGTCGATCATCCTCGTCAGCCTGCTCAGCATCGTCTGCGGCCAGGCGTACACGCACTACCAGCCGGCGTACTCCAGCGAGGACCCGGCGTGGCTGAGCTTCGCCTTCCTGCTGCTCATGACCATCGCCGTCGCCGTCTTCGGGATGTACATCGGGTCCCGGCGCGAGCTGGTCTGGACGCTGCGCGAGCGCGCCCACCAGGCCGAGTCCGAGCAGGAGCTCCGGGTCAGTCAGGCACGCTCCGGCGAGCGGGAGCGGATCGCGCGGGAGATGCACGACGTGCTGGCGCACCGGATCTCCCTGGTCACCATGCACGCCGGCGCGCTCGCCTACCGCACCGACCTGCCGCCCGAGCAGATCCGCGAGACCGCGAAGCTGATCCAGGAGAAGGCGCACGAGGCACTGACCGACCTGCGCCAGGTGCTCGGGGTGCTCCGCGACGACGGCATCGGCGACCGGCCGCAACCGACGCTCTGCGACCTGCCCGCACTCATCGAGGAGGCCGCCGGCAGTGGGATGCGGATCGACTTCGCCAGCGAGATCGAGGACGGTACGCCGCCCAGCGACCAGATCGGCCGGACGATCTACCGGATCGTCCAGGAGGCGCTGACCAACGCCCGCAAGCACGCGGTCGGCAGCCACGTGACGGTGCGGATCGTCGGCGACGAGGAGAGCGGCGTGACGGTCACGATCCGCAACGGCATCCGGGTCGGTTCGCTGGGGATGCCGACCACCCCCGGAGCCGGCCTCGGCCTGGTCGGGGTCCGCGAACGCGCCGCCCTGGCCGGCGGCACCCTGGAGGTCAGCCGCACCGCGGACACCTTCACCCTGAGATGCTGGCTCCCGTGGACATGATTCGGGTACTGATCGTCGATGACGATCCCCTGGTGCGCAGCGGCCTGACGATGATCCTCGGCGGCAGCCCGAACCTCGCGGTCGTCGCCCAGGCGGCCGACGGATCAGCCGGCCTGGACGCGGTGGCGGAGCACCGGCCGGACGTCGTCCTGATCGACATCCGGATGCCGGTGATGGACGGCATCGAGGCCACCAAGGCGCTCGTCGAGCTGGACGACCCGCCGAAGGTGATCGTGCTGACCACCTTCGACGCCGACGACTACGTGCTCCGCGCCCTGGCCGCCGGGGCGAGCGGGTTCCTGCTCAAGGACACCGCGCCCGAGGCCATCGTCGAGGCGATCCACAAGGTGGCCGACGGTGAGCCGATGCTCTCCCCCAGCGTGACCAACACGCTCATCCAGCAGGTCACCACCCAGCACGCTCCCGAGCGGAGCAACGCCGCCCTCGAACGGCTCTCCCGGCTCACCGAGCGCGAGCACGAGGTCGCGCTGGCGGTCGGCCGCGGGCTCAGCAACGCCGAGATCGCCCAGGAGCTCTTCCTGAGCGTGCCCACCGTGAAGGCGCACATCGGCAGGCTGTTCACCAAGCTCGACGTCGAGAACCGGGTGCAGATCGCGTTGTGCGTGCACGACGCGGGGTTGAGCTGAGTCTGCACGGACGTCACCACATCTCGACTGCTCGGTCGCCGAGTTCGTGCCTCACTTCGGCGCTCGCTGCTCGATGACCGACGATCAGATCCGCTGGCGCGTCTCTGATCAGATCTCGTACGTCGTCCCCGGCTCGGCCAGCTCGGTCGGGCCGTCGTACGTGAGGTGCGCCTCGGCCAGCATCACCTGGGCGTCGTGCCACGGCGGGACGTGGGTCAGCACCAGTCGGCGGGCATCGGCCTGGGTGGCCATCACCCCGGCCTCGGCGCCGGTCAGGTGCAGGTCCGGCGGGTTGGCGTGGCCCTCGATGAACGACGCCTCGCAGAGGAAGAAGTCTGCGTCGCGCGCGGTCTCGACCAGCGCGTCGCAGGTCCCGGTGTCGCCGGAGTAGGCCAGCGTGCGGCCGTCGGCCCGGATCCGCAGCCCGTACGCCGGCACCGGGTGCGCGACCTGCCGGGCGGTCACCTCGAACGGCCCGACCTGGAACGTCTCCTCGGGGTACAGGGTGAAGTCGAACTCCTCGTTCATCCCCGGGTCCTCGTCGAGGTCGTACGCCTTGGCCATCCGGCGGTCGGTGTCCACCGGACCCCACACCGGAATCTTCGGCTGGGCGCCGGTCGGGTGGTACTTGCGCAGCACGTAGAAGCCGCAGAGGTCGAGGCAGTGGTCGGCGTGCAGGTGCGAGATCAGCACGGCATCGACGGTGACCGGGTCGATGTACCGGTGCAGCACGCCCAGCGCGCCGCTGCCCAGGTCGAGCAGCACCCGGAAGGTGGCGCCCTCGTGCTCGGTCTCCAGCAGGTAGCAGCTCGCGGGCGAGTCCGGGCCCGGGTAGGAGCCCGAGGCCCCGATCACGGTCAGCCTCACAGGCCCACCACCCGGGAGATGACCGGGGCGCCCCCGGCGAACTGCGCGACGGACTCGAGCTCGGGGCCGAGGAACCGGCGGCCGATCGCGGCGAAGTCGTCCGGCTGGCCGGTGGTCAGGAACCGGTGCACCGGGTCGGTCGCCACGGCGTGCTCGAGGCCGCCCTCGGTGAGCACCCGGTAGACGTCCTTGGCGCACTCCTCGGCACTGCTGACCAGGGTGACGTTGTCGCCCATCACGTAGGAGATCACGCCGGTCAGCAACGGGTAGTGGGTGCAGCCGAGCACCAGGGTGTCGACGTCGGCCGCGACCAGCGGGTCCAGGTACTCGTGCGCGGCGGCCAGCAGCTCCGGTCCCCCGGTCACTCCCTGCTCGACGAACTCCACGAACAGCGGGCAGGCCTGGGTGGTCAGGGTGACCTGGGGCGCTGCGGCGAAGGCGTCGTCGTACGCCTGCGAGTCGGCGGTGGCCCGGGTGGAGATCACTCCGATCCGGCCGCTGCGCGTCGCTGCGACCGCTCGCCGGGTGGCCGGCAGGATCACCTCGACCACCGGGACGTCGTACCGCTCGCGGGCGTCGCGGAGCATCGCCGCGCTGGCGGAGTTGCAGGCGATGACGAGCATCTTCACGCCTTGCTCGACCAGGTGGTCCAGGCACTCCAGCGCGTACTCGCGGACCTCGCCGATCGGCTTGGGGCCGTAGGGCTGGCGAGCAGTGTCTCCGAGGTACAGCACCGACTCGTGCGGCAACTGGTCGATCACCGCGCGGGCCACGGTGAGGCCACCGAAGCCGGAGTCGAAGATGCCAATCGGAGCGTCCGCCACCCCGCAAGGTTAGTGGGCCGGGCGAGAAATGGGCACGACCGCGACCGAAGTCACGTCCCGGCGCGTTGCCCCGCGGATTTCACGCGCAGGCCGATCGCGAAAACGCTCAGTCCGAGCACCGCGAGGCCGGCCCCCACCAGGCTCGGGGAGCGGTAGCCGTGACCGGCCTCGATCACCACCGAGCCGAGCCAGGCGCCGAGCCCGTTGGCGACGTTCAGCGCCGAGTGGTTCAGCGCCGCGCCCAGCATCTGCGCGTCGCCGGCTGCGCTCATCAGCCGGATCTGCAGGTTGATCGCGAGCACCGAGCCGAGCACGCCGATGCCGCCGACCAGGACCCACAGCAGCAGCGGCAGACCGGCGAGGGCGAAGACCAGCAGCAGGGTCAGCACCGAGGCCGCGAAGCCGACCAGCACCGAGCGCACCACGTCCCAGTCGGCCAGCCGGCCCGCCAGCCAGGCTCCGAAGACCGAGCCGATCCCGAACGAGAGCAGGAACCACGGGATCGCCGAGCGGGGCAGGTCGGCGACGTCGGTGACCAGCGGCGCGACGTAGCTGTACATCGCGAAGATCCCGCCGAAGCCGATCATCCCGGCGGACAGCGCGAACAGCACCTGCGGCTTGGTCAGCGCCTGCAGCTCGCCGCGGATCGTGGCATCGGGGTTGCCGTGGCTGCGCGGCACGAACATCAGCAACCCGAGGACCGTGACCACGGTGATCCCCAGCACCGCCCAGTACGCCGACCGCCAGCCGAGGCCCTGCCCGAGCCAGGTGCTCGCCGGCACCCCGGCGACGGTGGCCACCGACAGGCCGAGCATCACGCCGCTGACCGCGCGACCCTTGCGCTCCTCGGGCACCAGCGAGGCGGCGATCAGCGACGCCACCCCGAAGTACGCGCCGTGCGGCAGCCCCGCCAGGAACCGGGCCGCGAGCACCTGCTCGTACCCCTGGGCCAGCGCGGTGACCGCGTTGCCGAGCCCGAGCGCGAGCACCAGCCCGATCGCCAGTCCGCGACGCGGCAGCCGGGCACCGAGCGCGACGATCACCGGGGCGCCGACCACCACGCCGAGCGCGTACGCCGTGATGATGTGCCCGGTCTTCGGGATCGAGGTGTCGATGCCGCGGGCGATCTCGGGGAGCAGGCCCATCGTCACGAACTCGGTGGTGCCGATCGCGAACCCGCCCAGCGCCAGCGCGGTGATCGCCAGGCCGACGTGCGCGCCGTGCACCCGCTCGGTGCCCGCGGCGGGCTTGTTCAGGAGACTCACCACAGGTCAAGCGTTCCGGGGTCGCAATCATTCCGGCAACCCGATTTCCCGCGGGGATCGATGCAGCGCACGAACTGATCGTTGCGCATCCGGGCCCGCGGTGTTTGGATCGATCGGTCAGGGGCGGCTCGGCGCAACCCGTGGAGTCGTCTTGTTATTCGGGTGAAAGAGATGACACATGCCTCGCAGCAAGCGAGCCGCATGGGGAGCTCTGGCAGCTATCGCTGGCCTGCTCTCCACGTCGGCACTGATGAGCACCACGGCGTACGCCGATCGGCAGGACCCGGGAACGGGCTCCGGCGACGCGACCACCGGCGACGTCCGCACCGTCGGACCGGACTACAACGGCGGCAAGCAGCTGAGCCTCACCAAGGGCATGGCCAAGCAGCGGTCCCGCAGCTCCGCCGCGGCGGAAGCCTCCGCGGAGGTCGGTACGTCGAAGACCTGGCTGGCGCTGAACGACGTCACCGGCCAGATCTACCTGAAGAGCTACACGATGCGAGGCCTCGGCGACCACATCCAGGTGTGGGTGGCCGACGACACCAAGTTCCCGGCCGGCGACTGCCGTGACAACCTCGGCCTGAGCGACATCACCGACGCCCAGGTCTCGAGCTTCGTGCACGAGTTCGACACCAACATCTACCCGACCGAGTCGGCCGCCTTCTCGGTGCCGCCGTCGCGCGACGGCACCGGTGGCGCGGACCTGGCCGGCCAGATCGGCCAGCCGGCCGACTACTGGAAGGTCGACGCCGGCCAGTCCGACGACATCGTCGTGCTCGTCGACAACGTGAAGGACGCGAACTACTACGACCCGAGCACCCCGGACGGGCAGACCTACATCGCCGGCTTCTTCTACTCGGTCTTCAACGAGTACGTCGACCGCAACGTGATGACCATCGACGCCTTCGACTGGCTGCACCGCACCGGCGCCACCCCGCCGGACGACAGCGCCACCGCGCCGTACACCGCGTGCACCGCCGACCTGGGCAGCAACCGCCCGCTCGGCCAGTCCAAGCCGCACCTGTACGAGGGCACCTTCGCCCACGAGTACCAGCACCTGCTGGAGTACTACGCCGACGCCGACGAGGAGTCCTGGATCAACGAGGGCCTCTCCGACTGGGCGCAGACGCTGGTCGGCTACGTGGACCCGTCGATCGCCCCGGACAAGCCGGGCGCCGACAGCCACCTGTCCTGCTTCCAGGGCTTCGCCGACCCCGCCTTCGGCGGACCCGAGAACTCGCTCACCGAGTGGCAGGACCAGGGCGGACCGGAGATCCTCTGCGACTACGGTGCGGCGTACTCGTTCATGGAGTACCTGGCCAGCCACTACGGCGAGGCCTTCATGAGCAAGCTGCACACCAACCCGGGCAACGGGCTGGCCGGCCTGGACGCCGTCCTCAAGGCCTCCGCGCCCAAGGTCAAGGGCAAGCCGGGGCCGCACAAGACGGCGATGCAGACGCTGCACGACTGGGCGGCCGCGATGGCGCTCGACTCGGCCGCGCAGCGCAAGCACACCATCCGCGGCGGCGTCTTCAAGTGGCTGACCATCGCGTCGATGAACGCGAAGATCAACTGGGACAACGCGCAGGCCTACAGCACCCCGGGCGCCCCGCCGAACGGTTCGGACTACGTCCGGCTCCGGAAGGCGAACGGCTCCTACCTGGGCGCCAAGGACCTGCGGTCGCTCACCTTCGACGGTGCGTCGACGCTGGCTCCGACGCCGGTGGAGTGGACCGAGAGCGCGACGCCTCCGGACGCCACCACCGACACCACCACCTGCGACAACACCGGTAACGGTGCCGGCCCGGCCGCGCTCTACTCCGGCTGCGGGGAGAACCTGGACCGGTCGATCGTCCGGTCGGTCGCGGTTCCCTCCGGTGGTGCCACCCTCTCCTTCGACGCCCTCTGGGACGCCGAGGACCAGTGGGACTACGGCTTCGTCCAGGTCTCCGCCGACGGCGGCAAGACCTGGCAGAGCCTGGCGACCGCGGACACCACCACCGAGCACGACCCCGGTGCCGTGGCCGCCGTCGTGGAGAACCTGCCCGGCTTCACCGGTGACAGCGGGTCCTGGAAGACCGAGACGGCGGACCTGTCGGCGTACGCCGGCAAGAACGTCCTGGTCGGGTTCCGCTACATCACCGACTCCGGGGTCAACGAGGCCGGCTTCTGGGTGCGCAACATCAAGGTCGGTGCCACCGAGCTGCCGAGCACTCTCGCGGGCTGGCAGACGATCTCGCAGGCGAACCCGACCAAGGTCGCCGGCTACACCGTCCAGCTCGTGGCGTACGACGGCCGCGGCCGGTCCTGGTACACCTCGGTCAAGCTGAACAGCGCGTTCGACGGCAGGCTCAACGCCTTCGACCTGTTCCGCAAGCTCGGCTTCCGGGCGACGACCGTCGGCGCGATCGTGACCCAGGACGACCCGACCGAGAGCGTGACGCAGTACGCGCGCTACCAGCTGAAGGTCAACGGGGTGCTCCAGCCGGGAGGCTAGGCACCGGGCCGGACGTTGAGCTTGTCGAAACGCCTCACCGCGTCTCGACAAGCTCGACGTCCGGGCTACCTCGACGTCCGGGCTCGCTCGACGTTCGGGGGCTACTTACCCGCGCTTGCGCAACAGCCACCACAGGCCGACCACCGGGAGCACCAGCGGCACCCAGCCGTAGCCGGCGCCGAAGTCCGACCAGACGCTGGCCTCGGGGAACTTGTCGGTCCAGACGAGGCTGCTCAGCCCGACCGCGACGACGCCGACCAGCTCGAAGGTGACCGTCGCCAGCGCGATCGTACGGCGGTTCGTGGCGAGCGCCCAGGTGGCGACCACGTAGACGACGGCGGCGATGATCGAGAGCGTGTACGGGAACGGCGCCTCGGTGAACTTGGTGGTCAGCTCGAACGACGCCCGGCCGCTGGCCGCGAACGCGAGCACGCCGTAGACGAAGACCAGCAACCGGCCGAGACCGTTGCGGGTGGTGCCGACCTCAGACATGCCCGGCCCAGATGTCGTGCAGCCGGAGGAAGAGCGCCGGCAGCACCAGGACGGCGACCAGCAGCACCGCGGTGCCGCTCCGGCTCTTCTCCGAGGCCGACCAGACGAAGCCGATCGGCAGGATCACCAGGGCGCCGACCAGGTAGCCGAGGTAGGGGCCGACGGCGACGCCGGGGTGGTCGCCGAACAGCCGGGCCAGCCCCCAGACGAACTGGACGACCAGGCCGATCTCGATCCCGACCAGGCCGAAGAAGCTGATGTTGCCCGGCTGGCGGTTGCGGATGATCTCCACGATCAGCGACAGCGCGGTCAGCCCGCAGAGGATCCCCAGACCCCAGTGCAGATCGCTCATGCCCAGAGCTGGCCTTCGAGCCGCTCCTCGGCCTCGTCGATGGTGCCCTCGTAGGCACCCGTCGACAGGTACTTCCAACCGCCGTCGGCGACCACGAACGCGATGTCGGCGCGCTCCCCCGCCTTCACGGCCTTCGCCGCCTGGCCGAGCGCGGCGTGCAGGATCGCGCCGGTGGAGATGCCGGCGAAGATGCCTTCGGACTCGAGCAGCTCCCGGACCCGGCGGACCGCGTCCCGCGGTCCCACCGAGAACCGGGTGTCGATCAGCGAGGCGTCGTACAGCTCGGGGACGAAGCCCTCGTCGAGGTTGCGCAGGCCGTAGACCAGCTCGCCGTACCGGGGCTCCGCCGCGACGATCCGCACGTCCGGCTTGGCCTTGCGGAAGAAGCGGGAGACGCCCATCAGGGTGCCGGTGGTGCCGAGGCCGGCGACGAAGTGGGTGATCTCCGGGAGGTCGGCGAGGAGCTCCGGGCCGGTGCCCTCCTCGTGCGCCAGCGCGTTGGCGGCGTTGCCGTACTGGTAGAGCATCACCCAGTCGGGGTGCTCGGCGGACATCTGCTTCGCCACCCGGACCGCCTCGTTGGAGCCGCCCGCGGCCGGCGAGGAGTAGATCTCCGCACCCCACATCCGGAGCAGCTGGCGACGCTCCTCGGAGGTGTTCTCCGGCATCACGAAGACGGTCCGGTAGCCCTTGAGCTTGGCGGCCATCGCCAGGCTGATCCCGGTGTTGCCCGAGGTCGGCTCCAGGATCGTGCAGCCCGGACGGAGCAGTCCGTCCTTCTCACCCTGCTCGATCATCTTCAGGGCCGGGCGGTCCTTGATCGATCCGGTCGGGTTGCGGTCCTCGAGCTTGGCCCAGATCCGGACGTCGGGGCTGGGCGAGAGCCGCGGGAGTCCGATCAGCGGAGTCCCGCCGACCGATTCCAGCAGGCTGTCGTAACGCACTAGCGGGCCGCCGGCTCCGCCTGATCGCCGGCTCCGCCGGCAACGGCCGGCAGCACGACGACCTGGTCGCCGTCGGCGACCGCGGTCTCGAGCCCACCGGTGAAGCGGACGTCCTCGTCGTTGACGTAGACGTTCACGAAGCGGCGCAGGTCACCGTTCTCCAGGAGCCGGTCCCGGAGACCCGGGTGGTTCGCCTCGAGATCGTCGATGAGCGCGGACAGGGTGGCGCCGTCGGCGTTCACCGCCTTCTCGCCGCCGGTGTACGTGCGCAGGATCGTGGGGATCCGGACCTCGATGGGCATTGCTCTTCCTCAGTTCTCTGTATCGCCGATGGCGACGTCTTCTTCGGTGACGTTTCCGTCAATGATCCTGTACGACCTGAACTCCACAGGGCCCTCACTATTCCCGTGAGCGGCTGTGGAGACCAACACGTAGTGCGCGCCGGGCTCGTTGGCCAGGCCGATGTCGGTCCGGCTCGGGTAGGCCTCGGTCGCGGTGTGCGAGTGGTAGATCACCACCGGCTCCTCGTCGCGGTCCCACATCTCCTTGTAGAGCGCGAGCAGCTCGGTCGAGTCGAACTCGTAGAACGTCGGCGACCCGGCGGCGTTGATCATCGGCACGTGCCGGCTGGGCACGTCGGAGCCCTCGGCCCCGGCCACGATCCCGCAGGCCTCGTCGGGGTGGTCACGCTTGGCGTGCGCGACGATCGCGTCGTACGTCGCCTGGTCGAGTCTCAGCACGTGGACAAGCCTAGGCGGTGCCCCGGACCGGCTCGACCGCTGCCCGGCCCTCGGACGGTTGCGCCGGGTGCCGGACGGCTACCGAGCCGCCTGGACCAGGGTCTCCTGGAGGAAGCCGACCCACTCGTAGATGTCGTGCACCTGCGCCTGCGGGTCGTCGTCCGGGAGCGCGTGCCAGCGCGCCTCGTCGCCGTCCTCGATCCCGAGCCGGGTGGCGATCGCCAGCCGCATGTCGGTGAACGACCGCATCCAGGTCAGGGTGAGCTGCTGGTCGAGCTCGACGTCGATGAACATCCCGTCCTCGGGCTGGTCGTCGAGGCCGGCCTCCTCGAGGGTGTCGATGATCGCCGCGGCACCGGCCGCCTTGCCGTTGCGCAGGTCCGTCTCGGTGTAGCGGCGGAACTCGGCCGCGGCCTCGTCGTCGGACGGGTACGCCGTCGGGAAGAGCCGCAGCAGCACCGGGTCCTCCGGGGCGCGCGTCGGCCCGGAGAAGTCGAGGAGCGCCTCCAGGGGATCCTGCGTCTCCGGCGCGGCGGCCTCGTTGCGGAGCAGCTCGATCAGCTGGCTGGCCAGCGAGCGCAGCAGGTCGGCCTCGAAGGCGGTGAAGGTCGCGAGCGCGTGGCCGGACCTGCGGTGACGCGTGAACCCGCTCACGCGTCCGCCTGCTGCATCGTCGCCCAGAGGCCGTACTCGTGCATCGCCTGCACGTCGCGCTCCATCTCCTCGCGGCTGCCGGTCGAGACCACGGACTTGCCGTCGTTGTGCACTTCGAGCATCAGCTTCTCGGCCTTCTTCTTCGAGTAGCCGAAGTACTTGGTGAACACGAACGAGACGTACGACATCAGGTTGACCGGGTCGTTCCAGACGATCGTGACCCACGGCGTGGCCAGCACGGTGAGGTCGTCGGTCACCGGCTCGTCGAGCTCGACGGGGCTGGGAGCGGACATGGGTCCAGCCTACGGTGCGCCGGCCGACGGTTCTGTCGGTGCGTGCCGACTACGGTGGCCGCATGCCCACCCACATCGGCTTCCTGCGCGCGGTCAACATCGGCAAGCGCCCGTACAAGACCGCCGACCTGCGCGCGGCGCTGACCGCTGCCGGGTACGACGACGTCGACACCTACATCCAGACCGGCAACGTCCGGGTGGGTTCGCCGCTGCGCTCCCGCGCCAAGATCGAGGCCGAGCTCGAAGGAGTCTTCCTCGCCGATCGCGGCTTCGAGGTGCCGACGATGGTCTTCACCCCCGCCGAGCTCCGCGCCGTCGCCGCCGAGGCCGACGAGATCGCCGAGCAGGGCTACACCTCGGGTCACTACATCAACCTGCTGAAGCGCCCGATCCCCGCCGACCTGCTCGACGAGCTGACCGAGCTCACCCAGGAGGGCGTGCGGTTCGTGGCCAGCGACCGGGCCATGCACCTGCTCTACGACATCCCGTTCGGGACCGCGAAACCCGCCACCGCCCGGGCGAACAAGATCATCGGCGTCGCGACCAACCGGAGCGCCAAGGTGATCCGGGAGATCGCCGAGCGGTGGTGCTGAGCCTCAGCGGAAGGCGGCCTTCCGGGCGGCTCGTCGCAGCGTCGCCAGGATCGCCGGGCCGGTGACCAGGATCAGCACGGCGTTGGTCAGCGCTCGGCCGAGGTCCCACCCCAGCGCCGTGGTCACCGTGAAGACGGCGAAGTGCTGGAGGTTCTCCAGCAGCGGAGCTCCGGGGACGAAGCTGATCGAGGTGTCCTCGCCCAGGTTGTAGGGCCAGAAGGACAGGTTCTGCAGGACGCCGTAGAGCAACCCGGCGAAGGCGCCGTACGCCGCCAGCATCAGCAGCTCGACCCGGCCGGTGGCCCGCGGCAGCAAGCCGGCGAGCAGGCCGACCAGGGACGCGCCGAGCATCTGGTACGGCAGCCAGGGTCCGACTCCCCCGGTGATCAGCGCCGAGCCGAAGAGCGTGGTGGCGCCGAGCACGAAGCCGAAGCCGGCACCGAAGACCCGGCCCGCCAGCACCAGCAGGAAGAACACCGTCTCCAGGCCGGCCGTGCCCGCGCCGAGCGGACGGATCGCCGCCCCCACCGCGGACAGCACCCCGAGCATCGCGACTGCCTTGGGGTCGAGGCCGCCCTCGCTGATCTCGAACAGCACCACGGCGAGCACCACCGGGAGCACCAGCCCGAGGATCAACGGTGCGGCGGTGTTGGTGGCCAGCACCGAGTCCGCCGAGACCAGCAGCGGCCAGCAGAACGCCAGCAGCGCGGCCACCGCGGCTACCGCGATCGCGACCGTCGAGCGCGGGCGCAGCCGGATCGCCGGCGGCGTGCGCACGGTCTCCGTCACGGCCGTCATCGTGGACCCTCGCCGACGTGCGCGACCGCGTCCGCCACCGTGAGCAGCCCGTGCCCGAGCACCTTGGCGACCTGCGGCGCGAACGCCGGGCTCGAGGTGACCACCTCGCTGGTCGGGCCGTCGGCCACGATCTCGCCGGCCGCGATCACCAGCACCCGGTCCGCGCTCTCGGCGACGAACTCGACGTCGTGGGTCGACAGCAGGATCGACCGGCCACGACCGGCCAGCTCGCGCAGCACCTCGGCCAGGACCGCCTTGCCCTGGTAGTCGAGACCGCGGGTCGGCTCGTCGAGCAGCAGCACCGCCGGATCCGCGCTCAGCTGGATCGCCAGCACCAGGGCGAGCCGCTGCCCCTCGGACAGGTCCCGCGGGTGCAGCCGGCCGTCGATCTCCGGGACGATCCGGTCGAGGAGCGCCCGGCAGGTGCCCGGCGCGGCGCCCGTCTCCTGGTCGGCCTGGGCGCACTCCTCGCCGACCGTCGGCAGGTAGAGCAGGTCGGCCGGGGTCTGCGGGACCAGGCCGACCCGGGTCCGTCGTACGGCGGGAGCGAGGTCGGCGGGGTCGCCGCCCTCGGCGAGGGCGACCGTTCCCGACGTCCTGGTCCCGGAGCCCTGGAGCGCCCAGAGCAGACTGGACTTGCCGGAGCCGTTGCGGCCCATCAGCGCGGTCACCGACCCGGCGTGCACCTGCAGGTCGACCTCGCGGACGGCGACCAGGTCGTGGTGGTGGACGGAGAGCTTCGCGGCGGAGAGGAGCGGACGAGCGCCTCCAGCTACGTCGGGACGTCTCGACAGGCTCGACGTCCGGGCAGGCGGCGCGTCCGCGAGCGCGCGGCGCAATCCTGCCCCGGCCCTCCAGGCGTCGCGAACCGACATCGGCAGCGGCTCCCAGCCGGCCCAGCGGCCGAGCTCGACCACCGGCGGGGCGATCGTCGACGTCCGCATCATCGCCGCGGGCAGCCCGGACTCGACCCGGCCGTCGACGACGTGGACCACCCGGTCGGCATAGGCGAGCACCCGCTCGACCCGGTGCTCGGCGATCACCACGGTCACGGCCAGGTCGTGGACCAGGCGGGTGATCGCCGCGAGCACCTCCTCCGCCCCGGTCGGGTCGAGCGCCGAGGTCGGCTCGTCGAGGACCAGCACCCGCGGGTGCGCGGTGAGCACCGACCCGATCGCGACCCGCTGCTGCTGGCCGCCGGAGAGGTCCGCGAGGGCGGCGTCACGCAGGTCGGCGATGCCGAGCAGGTCGAGGGTCTCCTCGACGCGCTTGCGCATCACGTCCGGTGCGAGCCCGAGCTGCTCCATCCCGTAGGCGAGCTCCTCCTCGACGGTGTCGGTGACGAACCCGGCGAGCGGGTCCTGACCGACCACTCCGACCAGGTCGGCGAGGTCGCGCGGCCGGTGGTCCCGGGTGTCGCGGCCGTGCACCCGGACCGAACCGGTGAGCGTCCCGCCGGTGAAGTGCGGCACCAGCCCGTTGAGCGCGCCGAGCAGCGAGCTCTTCCCGGAGCCGGTGCGCCCGACGACGAGGACGAGCTCGCCCTCCTCGATCGTCAGGTCGACGTCGCGGAGCACCGGCCCGGCCGCGTCGGCGTAGGTCACCGAGACGCCGGCCAGCTCGACCGCAATGCCGTCGTGGGTCGTCATCGGGCACGCACCTTCGGCGTCGGCGGGGTGACGAACGCGGGCAGCGCGGCGACCAGGACACCCACGGTCGCCAGGATCGGGAGCCCCGGAGCGGCGAGCGGCTGCAGCGGCATCACCATCAGCGCGGGCGTGGCCTGCTGGCTGAGCACGGCTCCGGTGGCGGCGGCGACCCCGGCGAGCACGGTGACCGTCTCCGCCCAGCGCCACGGGTCGCGGCGGTAGCGGGTCACCCGGATCTCCCGGCCGCCGAGGGCCATCCCGCCGAACGCGAGCAGCATCCCGAGGACCAGGACCGGTACGCCGGACCAGCCGGGCGTCCGGGTCGGGTCCAGGACGCCGTACATGCCGAACGCGATCGCGAGGAGTCCGATCAGTGTCGAGCCGCCGATCGCCAACCGGCCGGCCGCGCCGCTGCTCGCCTCCCGCCGGCTGCCGTAGCCGCGCGACTCCATCGCGGAGGCCAGCATCAGCGACCGGTCCAGGGTGTCCTGGAGCACCGGCAGCGCCACCTGCGGCACGGCCCGGAGCCCGCGCCCGGACTGGCCGCGGAGCAGCCGGGCCCGGAGCACCCGCTGGACGCTCTCGGCGAGCTGCGGCGCCACGCTGACCGAGACGACCACCGCGGTGCCGACCTCGTGCAGCGCGTGCGGCATCGAGCGGAGCAGGCGCTTGGGGTTGGCCAGGGCGTTCGCGCCGCCGATCGCGATCACCAGGATGCCGAGCTTGGCCCCCTGGAGCGCGGCGCCGATCCAGCCCTCGAGGTAGATGGTGCCGAAGAGGTTGATCCCGTCCGCCCAGCTCGGCAGGGCGACCTCCGGCAGCGGCAGCACCTTGATGGTGCCGAACTTCAGGCCGACCAGCACGTGCCAGAAGATCCGGACGACGACGATCACGATCCCGAGGATGACGTAGAGCCGGAACGCCCGCGCCCACGGCGAGTCCGAGCGACGCGCGACCACCACCAGCCAGACGACGGCGAGGATCAGCGCGAGCAGCAGCGGGTTGGTGGTCAGGCTCGCGGCGACCGCGAGCCCGATCGCCCAGCCCCACCAGGCCAGCGGGTGCAGCGATCGCGGGAGTCGACCGGCCGTCATCTCAGCCTCGGCGGCGGGCTACCGCAGTCGCGCCGCCGGCCAGCGCGAGCACGCCGACCAGGAGGACGCCGAACACCCAGGAGATGCCGCCGTCGTCGTCCGAGGCAGCAGCGCCCTGGGACGCCGACGACGAGGCGTCAGCCGAGGCGGACGGTCCGGCGACCGGGTCGGAGGTGCTGGTGCCCGGGGCAACGGGGGTCGAGCCCGAGGTCGGGGTCGAGCCCGAGGTCGCGGTCGGGGTCGCGGCGGCCGACGTACTGGGGGTCCCGCTCGGTGTCGCGGTCGTGGTCGCCGTCGGGCTGGGCTTCCGGGTGGGCCGCTTGGTCGGGGTCGGCTTCGGCTTCTGGGTGGGCTTGGGGGCCACGGTGGCGAAGGCCGCCGGCGGCGCCTGGCTGGGCGCGGTCCTGTTGCCGAACCGCCAGCCCTCGACCGAACCCGGCGCCGGGTCGTAGGTACCGGCTCCCTCACCGCTGTAGCGCCAGGACCCGCCGCGCTCGGCGTGGTAGTAGTTCCAGTACCGGCCGCCCCAGCAAGGGCCGCTTCCGGGCGCGCCGTTGATCTCGCAGACGGTGTCGCTCGGGCTCCGCTCCGAGTTCCAGCTGAAGCCGGCGGCCTCGAGCGCACGGAGGCCGGAGCTCGGATCGCCCGGCGCGCACCCGGTCTCGATGTGGTCGTCCGGGAACTGCACCACCACCGTGACACCGCTGCGCCCCGAGCAGACGGCGGCCTCGGCCGGGGCCTGGCCGACGTACCCGGCAGCCAGGGCCAGCAGGCCGGCCAGCAGGAAGCGCTTCATGATCTCTCTCCAGGTCTGCGACGCGAACCTGGAAGGGAGTCCCCCAGGCTCCGTCCCGCGACCTCGACGGGTGGTGGGAGCCGTACCGAGCGCTCAGGTGTTCCGGCTCGTCGCCGGGCTTCCGGCGACCTACGGCTGCGGGTCAGCGCCGGCATCGGACCGGCTTCCCCTGCGCGCTACGGGGGTGAATCTACACCGCGACCGGCCCAGCTCCAGGCGTACGCCGGGTCCTCGACGGCCCGACCGCCCTCGCCGAGCTCCAGCGGCCGGAAGGTGTCGACCATGACCGCCAGCTCGTCGAAGTACTCCGCCCCGATCGACGCCTCGATCGACGAGGGCTGCGGACCGTGCGCGTAACCGCCTGGGTGCAGGGAGATCGACCCGATGCCGATCCCGCTGCCCTTGCGCGCCTCGTAGTCGCCGGCGACGTAGAACATCACCTCGTCCGAGTCGACGTTCGAGTGGTAGTACGGCACCGGGATCGAGTCCGGGTGGTAGTCGACCTTGCGCGGGCAGAAGTTGCAGACGACGAAGTTGTACCCCTCGAAGACCTGGTGCACCGGCGGCGGCTGGTGCACCTTGCCGGTGATCGGCATGAAGTCCTCGACGTTGAAGGTGTAGGGATAGAGGCAGCCGTCCCAACCGACCACGTCGAACGGGTGCGTCGCGTAGGTCAGGCGGGTGCCGACCAGACCGCCCGGCCCGCTGCCGCGGTGCTTGACGAGCACCTCGACGTCGGTGACCGGTTCGGACGTCGAGCCTGTCGAGACGAGGGTGCCGGTCGGACCGTACAGGTCGCGCTCGCAGTACGGCGCGTGCTCGAGCAGCTGGCCGAACCGGGACAGGTAGCGCTTCGGCGGGCCGATGTGGCTGTTCGCCTCGATCGCGTAGAGCCGGCTCGGCTCCGCGGGGACCCAGCGGTGCGTGGTCGCCCGCGGGATCAGCACGTAGTCCCCGGACCGGTAGCCGAGGACGCCGAAGACGGTCTCCACGGTGCCGCTCCCCGACTCGACGTAGACGCACTCGTCGCCGACCGCGTTGCGGTACAGCGGGGAGGTCGCGTCGGCGACGACGTACGAGATCCGGACGTCGGCGTTGCCGAGGACCAGGCGGCGGTGCTCGACCGGGTTGGAGCCCGCCGGCAGGTCGTGGAGCTTGAGGTGCCGGGGCTTCAGCGGATGGTTCGGGACCGTGCTCAGGTCGGGGAGCTCCCAGACCGTGCTGCCGACGATCGCCGACGGCACCCCGGAGTGGTAGAGCAGCGAGGAGTCCGAGGAGAAGCCCTCCTCGCCCATCAGCTCTTCGTACCGCAGCGAGCCGTCCGGGGCCCGGAACGCGGTATGACGGGTCTTCGGCACCTCTCCGACTGATCTGTAATACGCCACGTCGACAGCCTGCCACGAGTTCGGGCATCTCGACAGGCTCGACGTCCGGACCAGTCGATGTCCGGACCCGTCGTCCGGGCCGGACGTCCGGGCGGACCGGTTAGCGTGGCGGGGTGAGCGCTCCTACCTGGCTGACCGGATTCATCGACGACGCGGCGATCTTCCCGCCGGGCAACCTCCCCCTCGGCCGGGCCGTCGCCGAGCACCGGGAGCACCGGAGCGCCGAGTACGCCGACCTGGTCGGCTCGTTCGTGGTCGGCGACGGCAAGGTCCCCGAGCTGATCGACGTGCTGGACGAGCAGGACCATGCCGAGCCGCTGGACGTGAACGTGGTCGTCAGCGGCGGCGCCGGGGCGATCGCGCCGTCCGTGCGCTGGGCCAGCCGGGCACCGTCGCTGCGGCTGCGGGCCCTCGAGTTCGCGCTCCGCGACGAGGACGACCTGGCGCACAACGCGCGCCGGGTGCTCACCGCCCTGGACGCAGTCGAGGAGGACCTCTCCGAGGTCCAGGTGTACGTCGAGCTGCCGCGCTGGACGGTGGGCACGCACGGCTGGCTGAGCGCACTGGACGTGCTCGCGACCGCGGAGCTCCGGGCGAAGTTCCGCACCGGCGGCGTCGAGGCGGAGATGGTGCCCTCGGTGGCCGACCTCGCGACCGGCATCGACGCGGTGCTCGACCGGGAGCTGCCGTTCAAGTGCACGGCCGGCCTGCACCACGCGCTCGGTCAGGTCGACGCCACGGGCGTCCGCCAGCACGGCTTCCTCAACGTCCTGGTCGCGACCCGGGTCTGCCTCGACGGCGGTGACACCGCGGCGGCGCTGGCCGAGGAGCGCGCCGAGGTGCTGCTCGACGGGATCGACACCGAGACGCTGGCCCGGACCCGGCGCTGGTTCACCAGCTTCGGCAGCTGCAGCATCCTGGAACCGCACGACGACCTCGTCGACCTCGGCCTGGTGGAGGCGCGATGAGCTGGGTCACGGGGGCGGCCGGGTCGCTCTTCGACCTCGACAACCTCCCCTACGGCGTCTTCTCGTACGCCGGCCAGGAACCGCGGGTGGGGGTCCGGATCGGCGACTTCGTGATGGATGCCAGCGCGGTGGCGGCGTACGGGGGCGACCCCGGCGACGGCCCGCACCTCGCGGAGGTATGGAGCCGGCCGTCGCTGAACCCGTTCCTCGCCCTGGGCCGCGAGGCCTGGGACATCGCCCGCGACTGGTTGATCGAGGTGCTCGGCAACGACGTGCACGAGCCCCGTACGGCGGCGCACCTGATCCCGCTGGACAGGGTGACCCTGCACCTGCCGTTCGAGGTCGCCGACTACGTCGACTTCTACGCCTCGGTGCAGCACGCCACCAACGTCGGCCGGATCTTCCGCCCCGACGGGGAGGCGCTGACCCCGAACTGGCGGCACCTGCCGATCGGCTACCACGGCCGGGCCGGGACCGTCGTCGTCTCCGGGACGCCGGTACGACGACCGGTGGGTCAGGGCCGCCCGGGTGCGGGAGAAGCACGGCCGGCGTTCGGGCCGAGCCGCAGGCTGGACATCGAGGCCGAGCTGGGCTTCGTGGTCGGCGTGCCGAGCACCCAGGGCGACCGGGTGCCGGCGAGCGCGTTCGCCGACCACGTCTTCGGGGTGACCCCGCTCAACGACTGGTCGGCGCGGGACATCCAGGCCTGGGAGTACGTGCCGCTCGGGCCGTTCCTGGGCAAGTCCTTCGCCACCTCGATCTCGCCGTGGGTGACGCCGCTGGCCGCGCTGGAGGCGGCCCGGGTCGACCTCCCGGCCCAGGACCCGGAGCCGCTGGAGTACCTGCGGGTCGGCGAGCGCGCCGGCTTCGACATCGCCTACGAGGTGCTGCTCAACGGCGAGGTGGTCAGCCGACCGCCGTACGCGGCGATGTACTGGTCCCCTGCCCAGATGCTGGCGCACCTGACCGTCAACGGCGCCTCGCTGCGGACCGGCGACCTCTACGCCTCCGGCACGATCAGCGGTGACGAACGCGACCAGCGCGGATCGTTCCTGGAGCTCTCCTGGGGCGGGTCCGAGCCGTTCGCGCTGAGCGACGGCCGCGCGCGCACCTTCCTCGAGGACGGCGACGAGATCGTCCTCCGGGCCACCGCCCCGGGGGTCCTCGGCGGCCGGATCGGTTTGGGCGAAGTGACCGGAAAGATCTCACCTTCATAACGTCTCGGATACGGGATGGAATCTCCTTCGCCGAACCTGACGAGATGTCGATTCGCGGGACTAGGGTCAGCGCATGACGACCCGAAATGTGTGGAAAACCCTGGCCCTGACCTCCGTCCTGGGACTGGCCCTGGCCGCCTGCGGCGACTCCGGCGACGACGGCAAGACCGGAAGCGCCGACATCGGCCTGATCAACGCCGGCACGCTGACCGTCTGCTCCGACGTCCCGTACCCGCCGTTCGAGGACTTCGACAAGTCGTCCCCCACGGGCTACAAGGGCTTCGACATCGACGTCGTCTCGGCGATCGCCGAGAAGCTGGACGTCAAGGTCGCCGTGAAGGACTCCGACTTCGACGCGCTGCAGAGCGGTGTGCTGCTCAACGGTCGCCAGTGCGACCTCGGCGCCAGCGCGATGACGATCACCGACGAGCGCAAGAAGAACCTGCTGTTCAGCGACGGGTACTACACCTCCAAGCAGTCCCTCCTGGTCCCGACCGGTTCGGACGTCAAGAGCATCGCCGACCTGTCCGGCGTCAAGGTCGGCGTCCAGAAGGGCACCACCGGCGAGACGTACACCAAGGAGAACGCCCCGGACGCCAAGCCGGTCCAGTTCGCCGACGACGGCAAGATGTACCTGGCGCTCAAGGCCGGCACGATCGAGGCGATCCTGCAGGACCTGCCGGTGAACCTCGACCACCAGAACGACCCCAAGGAGCCCGGCAAGTACACGGTCGTCGAGACCTACGACACCGCCGAGGAGTACGGCTTCGCTGCCCGCAAGGACAACCAGAAGCTGATGGACGCGATCAACGAGCAGCTCGCCGCGATCAAGTCCGACGGCGAGTACCAGAAGATCTACGACACCTACTTCGCCGTCAAGTGACCTGGTGAAGCGCAGCACCAAGCGGCGGCTCCGGCACGGCGCGCTCTACGCGCTGTTGCTCGGAGCTGTCGCAGCCATCGCCCTGCTCGCCGACTGGAAGGCGATCCAGACCAACTTCCTCGACAAGGACGTCCTGGCGAGCATCTGGCCCGAGATCGTGACCGAAGGCGCCAGGAACACCGTCGTGTACACGGCGATCGCGTTCGTCGGCGGCCTGGTGCTGGCCCTCGCGCTCGCCCTGATGAAGTTGTCACCGGTGGCGCCGTACCGCTGGATCGCCACCGCCTACATCGAGTTCTTCCGCGGCCTGCCGGTGCTGATCGTGATCATCGCGTTCGCGTTCGCCGTCCCGATCGCGTTCGGCTCCACGTTGCCCGGCGGTTCCCGCGGCGCCGCTGTCATCGCGCTGATCGCGGTCTCGGCGGCCTACATGGCCGAGACCCTGCGTGCCGGCATCCAAGCCGTCCCCAAGGGCCAGATCGAGGCGGCGCGGTCCCTCGGGATGAGCGAGACGCGGACGCTGGTCTCGGTCGTGCTCCCGCAGGCGGTCCGGATCGTGATCCCGCCGCTGACCAACGAGTTCGTGCTGCTGCTCAAGGACACCTCGCTGATCCAGGTCGCCGGAGTCGGACTCGGCGAGAGCGAGCTCACCAACTTCGCGTCGGACAACCTGAACATCACCAGCAACGGGACTCCCCTGCTGGCCGCAGCCATCTTGTACCTGATCATCACGTTGCCGCTGACGCGCGTGGTGGCCTACCTCGAACGTCGTACCCAGAAGGCACGGTGAGGACATGACAGCCGCCATCGAGGTGCGCGACCTGCACAAGTACTTCGGCGAGAACGAGGTGCTCAAGGGCATCGACTTCACCGTCGAGCAGGGGCAGGTCGTCTGCGTGATCGGCCCGTCCGGATCCGGCAAGTCGACGCTGCTGCGCTGCGTGAACCGGCTGGAGGAGCCGACGTCCGGTGTGGTCCTGATCGAGGGCGAGGACATCACCGACCCCGAGGTCGACCTCAACAAGGTCCGCAGCCGGATCGGGATGGTGTTCCAGTCGTTCAACCTGTTCCCGCACATGACCGTGCTGGAGAACCTGTGCATCGCCCAGAAGCGCGCCAAGAAGCGGAGCAAGGCCGAGGCCGAGCAGGTCGCCCGGGCCAACCTGGAGAAGGTCGGCCTCTCGGACAAGGTCGATGCCTACCCGGCCCACCTCTCCGGTGGTCAGCAGCAGCGGGTGGCGATCGCCCGGGCACTCTCGATGGACCCGGACATGATGCTCTTCGACGAGCCCACCAGCGCGCTGGACCCGGAGCTGGTCGGCGACGTGCTCGACGTGATGCGCCGCCTGGCCGGCGAGGGCATGACGATGATGGTCGTGACCCACGAGATGGGTTTCGCCCGCGAGGTCGGGGACAAGCTCGTCTTCATGGACGGCGGCGTGATCGTCGAGGAGGGGGTGCCGCGGGAGGTGCTGACCAACCCGCAGCACGTGCGGACCCAGCAGTTCCTCTCCAAGGTGCTCTGAGCCGCCGGGCGATCAGTCCTTCGGCAGCAGGAACGATGCGTGCCAGGTCTGCCGGTTCCGACCGGACTCGGGGATGAGCCCCTGCTCGGCCAGGTACGGCACCATCTTCTCGCCCATCCAGGCGATGGTGGCCCGGTAGTTCGGGTTGCCGAGGGCGGCGCGGCGGCCGACGGCCGGGTCGATGCCGACGGACTTGTAGACGTCCGGGTGCACCAGCGACCGCATCGTCACGTACGCCGCCTGCGCGACGACGAACTGGTGCCACTTCAGCTCGCGCTTGGTGATCCCGACCAGGGACTTCTCCAGCTCGTCTCGGGCGAAGGAGACGTGCCGGGCCTCCTCGACGACGTGGATCCGGGAGATCATCCGGACCATCGGCTGGATCCGCTCGTCGTGCATCATGTCCCGCTGCCACCGGTCCACGGGCTCCTCACCGATCAGCGTCGAGGCGTAGGCACTGGCGCCGCGCAGCACCTGCGGGACGAGGTGGCCCATCCGGCGCGCGGCCGGCCGCGGTCCGTACGCCGGCACCCCGAACCGGCCGATGGCGCGGCCGAACATCGTCGAGTGCCGGCACTCGTCGGCGATCTCGGTGAGCTCGTAGTGCGTCCGCGCGCTCCGCGGGTCGTTGCGGTAGACGTCCTTGAGCAGGAGCTGCATCAGCACGATCTCGAACCAGAGGCCGACGCTGGCGATCGAGGCGATCTCGTGCTTGGACAGCTCGATCCGCTGCTCCTCGGCGAGCCCGTCCCACAGCGGGGTGCCGTAGAGCGACATCCGCTCCGGCTGCATCCACCAGAGACCCGGCACCGGCGGGGCGTCCCAGTCGACGTCGACGTCCGGGTCGTAGGACTGACGCGCGGAGGACTTGAGCAGGCGGTCGACCAGCGCGGAGTCGGCGGTGTCGGCTGTCAGGGTCATGAGGCTCCTCGGAGAGTCCGGAAACTCGGAGAGTCCGGAAACATAAGCGTTACTATCGGTAACAGGTACTGCTAAGGTTACCCGCATGGCATCGCTAGTCAAGGGCGGATCGAGCAAGGACGGCGACGGGCGCAGCACCCGTTGGGACGAGCACCGCGAGGCTCGCCGGGCGGAGCTGGTCGCGGCCGCGGTCAGCGCGATCGACACCCACGGCCCGAACGCGTCGATCGCCGAGGTCGCCGCGTCCGCGGGGGTCAGCAAGCCGGTGCTGTACCGCTACTTCGCCGACAAGGACGACCTCTACCGGGCCGTCGGGCAGTGGGGCGCCCAGCAGGTGATCGATCGTCTGGTGCCGATCCTGACCGGTGCCGTCGAGGTCGGCGACGGCAGCATGCGCGGACGGATGCTCGCCGGCTGCGAGGACTACCTCGAGTTCCTCGACGAGCACCCGCAGGTCTTCCTGCTGCTCGTCGAGCACCGCTCCGCGAACGACCCGCTCGCGGACGGCAAGGACCAGATCGCCAGCACGCTCGCGAAGCTGATGGGCGACACCCTGCGCCGGCTCGGCGTCGACGCCGCCGGAGCGGAGCCCTGGGCCCACGGCCTGATCGGGATGGGGCTGGCCGTCGGCGAGTGGCGGATCCGCCGCGACATCATGAGCCGCGAGGCCACCGCCGGCTATCTCGCGACCTTCGTCTGGCACGCCTTCAGCGGGTACGCCGCCGAGGTCGGCGTGGCGATGGGGACGACGGGCGAGCTCCGCGTCCTCCCGGACGCGACCGAGCCCCGGTCCCGGCGGAAGGACGCCCGGTGACCGGACGGCGGGAGGCCGGCGAGGAGTACGCCGGCCCGGCCCAGGTGCTCGGCGACTCCCCCGAGCCGATCGACGTCGAGGTCCAGCTCCGCGGCCACTTCGAACCCAACGACGGCCGCTTCCACTGGTACGGCCGGATCGCCGCCAACGAGGCCCTCGACGCGCAGCACCGCTCCGGGGCCCGGGTCGCGCTGCGGACGCCGTACGGGATCGCCGCCGGGAAGATCGCCGACGTGGACCCGTGGGGACGGTTCCGGATCACCGGCCTCGGCACTCCCCCGTTCTGACCTGACGGCGTGGCTCGCCGACACCCGGGTCGCGCCTGCCTAGGCTTGCCCGCATGCCCTGCGACTACTGCGGACAGCAGTTCGACCCGATCTCCACCCGCTGGCTCTGCCCGCACTGCCACATGAAGGCGAACTGCTGCGACGGAGCACCGCTGGCCGAGCGGGTCTGCGAGCTGCCCGCGAGCTAGGCCGCTCAGAGGTTCCCGCGCTTCTCCTGCTCGCGCTCGATCGCCTCGAACAGCGCCTTGAAGTTGCCCTTGCCGAAGCCCAGCGACCCGTGCCGCTCGATCAGCTCGAAGAACACCGTCGGGCGGTCGCCGAGCGGGCGGGTGAAGATCTGCAGCAGGTACCCGTCCTCGTCGCGATCGACCAGAATGCCTCGCGACTTGAGCTCCTCGATCGGGACCCGCACCTCGCCGATCCGGCGGCGAAGCTCGGGGTCGTCGTAGTAGGAGTCAGGCGTCTCCAGGAACTCCACCCCGTTCGCGCGCAGGGCGTCGACGCTCGCCAGGATGTCCTCGGTCGCCACCGCCAGGTGCTGGGCACCGGCGCCGCGGTAGAACTCCAGGTACTCGTCGATCTGGCTCTTGCGCGCCGCGATCGCGGGCTCGTTGAGCGGGAACTTCACCCGGTGGTTGCCGTTCGCGACCACCTTGCTCATCAGCGCGGAGTAGTCGGTGGCGATGTCGTCGCCGATGAACTCCGCCATGTTCACGAACCCCATCACCCGGTTGTAGAACGAGACCCACTCGTCCATCGCACCGAGCTCGACGTTGCCGACGATGTGGTCCAGGGCCGCGAACACCCGGAGCGGCCGGGTCATGCTCGACGACCGGGCGACGTAGCCCGGCAGATACGGACCCGCGTACGTCGTCCCGCCGACCTCGCGCTGGACCAGGGTGTGCCGGGTCTCGCCGTACGTCGCGATCGCGGCGACCCGCACCGTCCCGAACTCGTCGGTGCGGTCCTCCGGCTCCAGCAGCACCGTCGCGCCGGCCGATCGGGCCTGGGCGATGCAGCGGTCGACGTCCGGCACCTCGAGCGCGATGTCGACCACGCCGTCCCCGTGCCGGCGGTGGTGGTCGGCGAGCGGACTGTCCGGGTCGACCGCACCCATCACCACGAACCGGATCGACCCCGAGGCCAGCACGAACGCCTTGTGGTCCCGGTTGCCGGTCTCCGGACCGGAGTAGGCGACCAGCTCCATCCCCCAGGCCGCCTGGTAGTAGTGCGCCGTCTGGGTGGCGTTGCCGACCACGAAGACGATCGCGTCCCACCCGGTCACCGGGAAGACGTCGCCCGCCTCGTCGTACTCGACCAGGCCCACCAGCTGCCGCAGCTGCTCCAAGGTCAGGTCGGCCCGCAGCTCATCCGTCGTCAAAGTCATGGCTCAGGATCGATCGAACCTGCCACTCTGCGCAACACATCGCCGAAACAGTGAACACTCTGTACAGTCTTGAGCATGACCCTGGACGCCTTGGACGTCACTCTGCTCGATCTCTTCACCGCCGAGCCGCGGATCGGCGCCCTGGAGGCCTCCCGCCGCCTGGGGATCGCCCGCGGCACCGTCACCGCCCGGCTGGACCGCCTGGAGCGCTCCGGAGTGATCACCAGCTGGGGCCCGCACCTCGATCCGGCCGCGCTCGGCCACCCGGTCACCGCGTTCCTGACCCTGGAGATCCGCCAGGGCGCCGGCCACGACGTCGTTGGCGAGCACCTGGCGACCATTCCGGAGGTGCTCGAGGTCTGCACCATCACCGGCGCCGGCGACCTGTGGTGCCGGGTGGTGGCCCGCAGCAACGCCGACCTGCAGACGGTGATCGACCGCGCCCTGGGGCACCCGGGCATCGTCCGGTCGTCGACCGTGATCGCCCTGGCCACGCAGGTCCCCTACCGGGTGCTGCCGCTGGTCACGAGCTCTTCCGGGTAGCCCACTCGCGGACCTTGTCGATCCGCGCCTGCAGCTGACCCGCGGTCGCGGTCGCCGCGGCCGGGCCGCCGCACTCCTTGCGCAGCGCCGCGTGGGTCACCCCGTGCGGCTGTCCGGTGCGGTGGTTCCAGGCGGCGACCAGGCCGTTCAACTCACGACGCAGGATCGCCAGCCGCTCGTGCGCGATCACGTCCGGCTCCGGGTCCGGCTGGATCGAGAGGGCTGCACCGCCGGCCTTGCGCTCACGGCCCTGCTTCTGCCGGTTCTGCAGCAGGCTGCGCACCTGGTCGGGCTCGAGCAGCCCCGGGATGCCGAGGAAGTCCATCTCCTCCTCCGAGCCGACGTGCACCTCGCCGGCGTGGCCGAACTCGGCGCCGTCGTACAGCACGTGCGCGAAGGTCGCCTGCGAGCCGAGCGCCTCGAACGGCACCAGGGCCTCCTCGGCCATCGCGGTCTCGCCGGCCTGGGCCCGCGCCATCATCGCGTCCTCGGCGGCGAAGATGTCGCCCTCGTCGGCGACCTTGCGCCCCAGGACGTGGTCGCGCTCCACCTCCATCTCCGAGGCGAAGCCGAGCAGCGAGGCCGCCGAGGGCAGGAAGATCGAGGCGGTCTCGCCGCGGGTGCGCGCGCGCACGAACCGGCCCACCGCCTGGGCGAAGAAGAGCGGCGTGGAGATGGTCGTCGCGTACACCCCGACCGCGAGCCTCGGTACGTCGACGCCCTCGGAGACCATCCGGACCGCGACCATCCAGCGCGCGTCGCCGGCCGCGAACTTCGCGATCCGCTTGGACGAGGACTTCTCGTCGGAGAGCACCACGACCGGCTTCTCCCCGGAGATCGAGGCGAGCACGGCGGCGTACGCGCGCGCCGAGTCCTGGTCGGTGGCGATCACCAGCCCGCCGGCGTCGTGGACGTTCTTGCGCACCTCGGTGAGCCGCTTGTCGGCGGCGGCGAGCACTGCGGCGATCCACTCCCCGCCCGGGTCCAGCGCGGTCCGCAGCGCGTGCGCGGCCATGTCCTTGGTGAGCGGCTCGCCCAGCCGCGCCGAGACCTCGTCACCGGCGCGGGTCCGCCACTGGAGGTCGCCGCCGTACGCCCAGAAGAGGACCGGCCGGACGACGTGGTCGCGCAGCGCGTGACCGTAGCCGTAGGTGTAGTCCGCAGCCGAGCGCGGGACGCCGTCGTCGCCGGGGGCGTAGGTGACGAACGGGATCGGGTTGATGTCGGAGCGGAACGGCGTCCCGGTCAGCGCCAGCCGCCGCCGGGCCGGCTCGAACGCCTCCCGGACCGCGTCGCCCCAGGACAGCGCGTCGCCGGCGTGGTGGATCTCGTCGAGGATCACCAGGGTCTTGAACCGCTCGGTGCGGATCCGCATCGCCAGCGGGTTGGTCGCGACCCCCGCGTAGGTGACCGCGATCCCGATGAAGTCGTTGCTGGTCTTTCCCTTGCCGCCCGAGTACGCCGGGTCGATCGGGATCCCGACCCGGGCGGCTGCCTCGGCCCACTGGGTCTTCAGGTGCTCGGTGGGCGCCACGATCGTGATCCGATCGATCACCCGCCGGGAGAGCAGCTCGGCGGCGATGGTCAGCGCGAAGGTCGTCTTCCCGGCGCCCGGCGTCGCCACCGCCAGGAAGTCGCGCGGGTCGGATGCGAAGTACTGCTGCAGAGCGTCGCTCTGCCAGGCCCGCAGGCTCTGCACGGTCCCCCAGGCGGCCCGGGCCGGGTACGCCGGGGAGAGCTTGTCGAGCGGTGCTGGCGGGTTGAGGTCGAGTTCGTCGGGAGTGTCGCTGCCGGTCAACGTCCGGCCCGATAGCGCATGAACGACGCGACCATCCGGGTCCGCTGCCCCGGGGTGAAGTGGTTCATGCAGGAGTCGTAGGAGTAGTCCATGAAGTTGGTGACCGGGTCCGGGACCGGCTCCGGGAGCGGCTGGCCGGGCAGGTAGTCCGGCGGCAACTCGGTGGGGCAGGTGTCCCGGGTCTTGTCGCAGGCGAAGCTCGGCTGACCCTCCGGCGCGGTGTCCGCGACGTAGTCGCCCGGCGCCTCGCAGCCGCCCTCGAAGGTGTGCAGCAGGCCGAGCCAGTGGCCGGTCTCGTGCACCACGGTGTCGCCGAGGTTGTAGCCCCGCGCGCGGCCGCCCGGGAGCGTCTCGACGTTGATGGTGACGCCGTCCAGCTTCGGGTACCGGCCGGCCAGCCACGGGAACCGGGCGAAGCCGAGGAGTGCCTGACCCGCCGACTTCTCGTTGTTCAGGTAGATGTTCAGCACCTGGCGCTTGCCGCGGTGGAGCTTCCGCTTCATCTGCTTGTCGGCCGCGGATCCCGGACGCGCGTGGAACCACTTGTCGTTGCGCGAGATCGTGATCGAGTGCAGCTGGAACTCGATCCCGGTCGGGGTCATCGAGGAGTTCTGCCGGCCGTTGAACGCGCCCCGGAGGGTGTAGAACATCCGCCGCGCACCGGTCCTGGTGATCTTCCGGTCGGCCTTGTGGCGACCGTGGATCACGTGGATCCGGACCCAGATCCGGATCTTCGCCGGCAGCGGCGCCGCGCCGGTCCGCGCGGCGCGCGCCCGGGCGGTGCTCAGCGTCGAGGCCATCTCGGCGGCGACCTGCTCCTTGACGGCCTTGCTCACCGCGGGGGTGTCGGCCGGGCCGCGGGCGGCGGTCGGCGTACCGGAACCGGCCAGGCAGACCGGGGCCGCGACCACGGCGTCAGCGGGCGTGGACAGAGCCACCGGGCCCGCGAGCAGCGCGATCGAGACCAGGCCGATGGCGAAGCGCGAACGACGGAGGTCGATCGAGGGAGCCCTCACGCGGAGCCGCCTTCCGGGGTGCCGTCCTGCATGCTTTCCCAGATCTCCTTGCAGTCGGGGCAGACCGGGAACTTCTGCGGGTCCCGACTCGGAACCCACACCTTCCCGCAGAGCGCGATCACCGGAGTGCCGTTGACCATGGCCTCCATGAGCTTGTCCTTGGGCACGTAGTGCGAGAACCGCTCGTGGTCGCCCTCATCGTTGGTGAGGTGCTCCTCGGCGACGGACTCGTCCTCCAGGACGTCCGTCCCGAAACCGGCTCTCCGCTGGACGCTCATCGGGGAATCCTAGCGCGAGGCTCAGTTCATCGTCGGCTCGGAGGGCATCGTGGCGAGCATCGCGAGCTGGCCGCCCTGGCGGCGCAGCACGGTGGCCCAGAGCCCGGCGGGGTCGGCCCCGAACGCGTCGGACTCCTCGGCCGGGACGACGTACCAGGCGCCGTCGGCGATCTCGTCCTCGAGCTGACCCGCGGACCAGCCCGCGTAGCCGGCGAAGATCCGGAGACTCGACACCGCCGAGGCCAGCAGCTCGACCGGTACGTCGAGGTCGACCAGCCCGGTCGAGGCGAACACCCGTCGCCAGCCGACCGGCTCGTCGTCGTCGGGAACGTTCGCGACCGCGAGCGCGCTGTCGGTCTCGACCGGCCCGCCGGAGAACAGCACGTCCGGCCCGGAGACGACGCCCGCCCACGGCTGCAGCACCGCGGCCACCTCGAGGTCGGTCGGCCGGTTCAGCACCACCCCGAGCGCGCCGTCGTGACCGGCGTCGAGGAGCAGCACGATCGTGCGCGCGAAGTTCGGGTCGCTCATCGTCGGTGCGGCGACCAGCAGACTCCCAGCTACCGGCTCCATGTCCCTATGGTCGCACTCATGACGAATCCCCGGGGCCTCAAAGGGAGGGGAGGCACCCGGGGATCGTCGTGGGAGTTCGGATCAGGCGGCGAGAACCGCGCGGATCCGATCGACGAGGGAGGGAGTTGCCACTGCGTCGACATTCGGGGATCCGGTCGGCACGGGCGCGCCGATCCGGGCGTTGCGGGAGACCCGCTCACCGGCACGAGCCGCCGAGGCGCTCTCGTCGCTGGCGAGACCGGCCGCCGAGGCCAGCTTGAGCCATTCCTTCTCCTGGGCCCGGCCCAGCGCCGCCGCCATCTCCGGGTCGCTCGGCGACTCGGTGTAGCGGTCGATGATCAGGCGGATGCCCGGCGCCTCCTGGCTGGACTTGCTCCAGGCGTGCGTGATCGCGGCCTCCAGGTCCAGCGGCTGAGCCATCAGCTCGCGCTCGATGTTGCCGGACAGGCGGGCGTGCCACTTCAGGCTCAGCGCTGCGATCAGGTCGAGCTCGTCGTGGAACGTCTCGGGGACGCCCGGAAGGTCCATCGGCAGGACGCCGTCGAGGCGCAGGTCTGCGGTGTCGATAACGGTTTGGAGGATCTCTCCGCGGTGATGGAAAGCGTTCCAGGTCATGGTCCACATCCTTTCTCATTCACATACCGTTGGTACGTACTCAGAGTATGCAGACGATCCGGCGGAGGCAATCCAGATCGGCGTTCCGCGACCGTGACGTCTCACACATACCGCCGGTCGGTTCTAGACTGAGGGAATGCCATCCCGCTCACCGGCCGAGAAGATCCGCGCCACGCTCCCCAAGGTGCCGAAGGTCCCGGTCGTCTCCCGGCGGGCGCAGTACTCGGCCTCGACCAAGCGCGCCCTGGTCGACGAAGCCCTCAAGCTCTTCACCGATCAGGGGTACGCCGCCACCAGCCTGGACGCGATCGTGACCGCCGCCCGGGTCACCAAGGGCGCGCTCTACCACCACTTCACCGGCAAGCAGGCGGTCTTCGAGGCCGTCTTCGAGCAGATCGAGGCGGATGCCTCCGCCCAGATCCGGACCGCCCTCAAGAAGTCCAAGGACCCCTGGGACAAGGCCCTGATCGGCCTGCGCGCGTTCCTGCAGATCGTCCAGGACGCGTCGTACCAGCGCGTGGTCATCCAGGAGGGTCCGGCAGTGCTCGGCTACGAGCGGTTCCGCGAGCAGGAGGAGCGCTCCAGCTACGGGCTGGTCCAGGAGATGGTGCGACTGGTCCTCGAGGACTCCGCCTACGACCTCTCCGAGGACATGCTCGAGACCTTCAGCCGGATCTTCTTCGGTGCGATGTCCGCGGCCGGGGAATCGGTCAGCACCGCGGCCAACCCGAAGGTCGCCGTGGCGCAGGTCGAGACCGCGATCGCGTTCATCCTCGCCGGTCTGCGCTCGCTCGCCGAGAGCGGCGTCGCGCTACCGGACCCCGAGGACTTGCTCCCCGACGACGAGGACGACGAGTAGCGCCGCTACTTGAAGGTGACCTTGCCGCCCTGGCTGTCGCGGGGCAGCAGCTCGATCCAGACGTGCCCGGCCGGCACCTTGAGCGGGCCGGCGGCGGTGTTCAGCACCAGCGGCGACTCACGGGTCTCCTTGGCCCAGGTGCCCCGGACGACCTGGCCGTTGTGGAAGAGCAGCAGCTGGCCCTTGCCGAAGAACAGCGTCTCCGGCACCGGGTTGCCCGCCGGATCGCGGTAGCCGGCGTCACCCTCGCGGGTCCGCAGCACCAGCACCGAGTCGGCCTTGAACTGGTCGCCGGCGCGGGCGTAGGTGTCGGTGTTCAGGTACTTCTTGCCGTTCCACTTGAACTTCGTGGTGGTGATCGGGCTGAACCGCACCGAGACGCTGGTGGCCGGTGCGACGCCGACGAAGTCGGACTCCGAGCCCCACGGCAGGTAGCTGGCCGGGACGAGCGCCTTCTTCTTCAGCGACTTCGCGAACTTCGGCAGGTCGATGAAGACGCTGTGCAGCGCGTCGTGCTCGGAGGAGTCCCGGTAGGTGCCGGCGACGCCCTCCTCGTAGAAGCGGACTCCGGCCCGGGCCAGCCGGCGCTTCGTCGGCGGAGCGGCGCCGCTGGCGACGAGCGCGGCGTGGGTCGGCGTGACGATGCCGATGTCGGAGGCGCGCGCCGAGCGGACCGGGCCGGCCTTCTTGGGGAGCTTGGAGTAGAACGCGGTCGCCAGCCGGGTGTAGCCGCCCTCGACCATCTCCTCGACCACCAGGTCCGCCGAGCCGAGCCCGTACTGCGGGTCGCTGGCCTGGGAGTTGTCGATCTTGACCACGATCACCGGGTGGTCCGGCGTCTCCGTCTCCACCGGGAGGCCGGTCAGCGGCCAGACCGCAGCGAGCTCGGTGCCGCCCTCGGTCGGCTGCGAGTCAGGACGCTCGGCCTTCTTCTCCTTGCCGCCGCAGCCGGCGAGCACCAGGCTCGCGGCGAGCAGCAGGGTCAGCGCGGTCAGGGCGCTGCGACGGGTACGGGAGGTCCGGGACGCACGTGCTCTCATGGCGCCAAGCATGACGGAGGCCCCCTCCCGAATCCGGGAGGGGGCCTCGCGTGTTGGAAAGTCGTGTGTGTTAGGTGACTTTCGTCAGATCTTGGCGCCGCCGTCGACGTACAGGGTCTGACCGGTGATGTACGACGCCTCGTCGCTGCAGAGGAATGCGGCCGCGGCGGCGATGTCCTCGGGGAAGCCGACCCGGCGGACCGGGTTCGCCTCGGCGTTGAGCTTGCGGAACTCGTCGACGTCCATCTTGAGCCGGCGAGCGGTGTCGTCGGTCATCTCGGTGGCGATGAATCCGGGCGCGATCGCGTTCACGTTCACGCCGAACGGGCCGAGCTCCAGCGCCAGGGTCTTGGTGAAGCCCTGGACGCCGGCCTTCGCGGCCGAGTAGTTCGCCTGGCCGCGGTTGCCGTTGGCGGAGATGCTCGAGAGGTTCAGGATCTTGCCGTACTTCTGGTCCACGAACGTCTTCTGCGCGGCCTTGCTCATCAGGAACGCGCCCTTGAGGTGCACGTTCATCACCGAGTCCCAGTCGTCCTCGGTGAGCTTGAAGAGCAGGTTGTCGCGGGTGATGCCGGCGTTGTTGATGATCACGTGCAGGCCGCCGAGCTCGTCGATGACCCGGGCCACGCCGGCGTCGACCGAGGCCGCGTCGGTGACGTTGACGCCCACTCCGATCGCCTGGGCGGCGCCACCGAGACCGGCTGCCGTCTCGGCCGCCTGCTCCTCGTTGATGTCGAAGATGGCGACTGCGGCGCCCTCGTCGGCGAACCGCTTGGCGGTGCCGGCGCCGATCCCGCGCGCCGCTCCGGTGATGATGGCGACGCGACCGTCGTAACGACCCATGAATGCTCCTTGTTCAGATTCGGTGTGACGCGCTCGCCCTGCGAGCGGCACCGCCACTCTAGGTCCTGCACCGCGCCGTACCGAGGTCGGTCGACGCACCTGGACCGGCAACCGCTTAGGCTGCACCCCGTGGGAAAAGCCAACTTCATGTTCGGGGGGGCGTGTGCACTCGCACTCGCAGTCGCGACGTGGGTGGTCTCCTACGTCCAGGACCTGCCGATCCGGGATCCGGACGGCGTCGTCGTACCGGCGTACATCCAGATCCCTGCGATCCTCGGACTGGCCTGGTTGCTGGACGTGCTGCCGCGCGCGATCGGTCGCAGCCGGACCGACTGGAGCGGGTTCCGGGACCGCTTCGCCGAGGTCGTCCAGGAGCGCTGGAACCGCCGGCACACCGTGTTCGCCCTCACCGGCCTGGCGACCTGGTACGTCTCGTACGCCGCGTTCCGCAACCTCAAGAGCTACGTGCCGTTCGTCAACGAGCACATCTGGGACGAGCGCCTGGAGAGGATCGACCACGCGCTCTGGTTCGGCAACGACCCGGCCAACGTGCTGCACAGCATCTTCGGCACGTCGTGGGCCGCGGAGTTCTTCTCGTTCATCTACGTCTCCTGGATCGTGCTGGTGCCGGTCTCGATCGCGATCGCGCTGATCTTCACCCGCGCGCCGGCGGCCGGTTCCTGGTACGTCACCGCGATCTCGCTGTGCTGGGGCCTGGGCGCCGTCGGCTACTTCAGCCTGCCGACCCTCGGCCCGGCGTACAGCTACCCCGCCGACTTCACCGACCTGAAGCGGACCTACACCGAGCAGCTGGTCGACAACCTGCTCCGCGACCGGATGCTGGTCGTGCCGGGGGTGCCGCCGTTCGGCGGTCCGGGCGGCGACCCGCACGGCACCAACGTGCTGCAGACGATCGCCGCGTTCCCGTCGCTGCACGTCGGGATCATGGTCACGATCTCGCTCTTCCTCACCCTGATCGTCGCGCCGAAGGCGGCCCGGATCGTCTCCTGGACCTACCTGGGGCTGACGATCGTGGCCACCATCTACTTCGGCTGGCACTTCTCGCTGGACGCGCTCGGCGGCTTCGTCCTCGGCGCCCTGGCCGTGTACCTGGCGGCGCTCGGCACCGGCAACCACGTCAACGGGATACCGAAGCTGATCGAGCGCGGAACCCGCAAGGACTTCGACGGGGACGAGGATCAGCTGAGCGAGGACGCCAGCCGGCTCGCGTAGTCCGCGGACTCGGCGGCATCGGCGTACTTCGTCCGCGGCCAGAAGAAGCCCTTGAGCCCGTCGCCCTTGGTCCGGGGTACGACGTGGCAGTGCAGGTGCGGCACGGACTGCGAGACGGTGTTGTTCATCGCCACGAATGATCCCTGGGCGCCCAGGGCGTCGAGCATCGCGGTCGCCAGCCGCTGGGCGCGCTCGAGGAACCCGTCGCGCAGCCCGGCCGGCAGGTCCGGGAGGGTGACCAGGTGCTGCCGCGGCACCAGCAGGGCGTGCCCCTTGAAGAGCGGGCGGATGTCGAGGAACGCCACGAAGTCGTCGTCGGCGAGGACGACGTCGGCCGGTGTCGCGCCGGCGGCGATGTCGCAGAAGAGGCAGGTCATCCGGTGAGGCTACTCAGGAACGACGACCTGGACACCCAGCGTCTGCGCCGCGGTCGCGAGGGGCCGGTCGAGCGTGACCAGCGGGACTCCGAGCCGGGCAGCCAGGTGGACGTAGGGAGCGTCGTAGAAGGAGAGGTTGTGGCGTCGGCCCCACACCCACGCCAGCAGGTCGGACTGGACGGCGCTGTACCGCACCCGGCGGGCAACCACTCGTTCGGCGTGCGCGTCGGCCGCCTCACGGGTCAGGTGGCCCGCTCGCTCGAATTTGCCGAGCGTGCGAAGCACCTCCAACGGTGCGTGAGACGGTGCCGCCCAGTCGAGATCGGTCTCCAGCGCCGCCCGAGCACGAGCACCCGATTCCGTGCTGTCGAGGAACGACATCGCCCAGGCCGACGCGTCCACGACGATCAACGGTCCGGCTCGGCGCGATCGATGCCGAAACCGCCGTCTCGACCCTCACGAACGATGGCCACGGGATCGAGCCCGGTCGCTGCCACGTCGATCCTGAACTCCGCAGGCGGCCAGAACAGATCCACCTTCGACCCCAGCTGCGCTTCCCGTACCACGACATCGAGCAGGTACGCCTGCATCGACTGACCGCGGGTGCGTGCCTGCTCGGCGAGCAGATCACGGATGTCGTCGGGAACGTCTCGGATCTGAAGTGCAACCGTCATGCATGCATTTTACATGCGCGGCGCAGAAGGTCGACCCAGCTTCAGAACGCCGTGCACGACCAGGCCCGCCAGCAACGCCCAGAACGCTGCCCCCACTCCCCCGAACGCCACCCCGCTGGCGGCGACGACGAACGTGACCACCGCGGCCTCGCGGCCGGTCTCGGACTCGGTCGCACCCTTCAGCGCTCCGCCCAGGGTGCCCAGCAGCGCCAGCCCGGCGACCACCTCGACGAGCCCGTGCGGAGCCGCGGAGACCACGCCGACCAAGGCGGTCGACACGGCGGCCAGGACCAGGTAGGCCCACCCGGAGGTGTACGCCGCGATCCAGCGCCGGTCACGGTCCGGGTGCGACTCCGGCGAGGCCGCCATCGCCGCGGTGATCGCGGCCAGGTTGACCGCGTGCCCGCCCGCCATCGCACCGGCCGCGGTGCCCAGGCCGGTCACCGTCATCGACTCGCGCCACGGCACCCGGTAGCCGAAGGTCGCCAGCACCGCGACGCCAGGGACGTTCTGCGAGGCCATCGTGACGACGTACAGGGGGACGGCGAGGCCGACGACCGCCTGCCAGTTCAGGGTCGGCTCGGTCCAGACGACCTGCGGCGCCAGGCTGAGGTCCGGGGCGCCGTGGTCGACGAGGTAGCCGGTGATCACCACCAGGGTGGCCACGAAGGCTCCCGGCACCGCGAGCTTCGGCGCCACCCGCAGCAGCACCACCCAGACCACCAGGATCGGGGCCACCAGGAACGGCCGGTCGAGCAGCACCCGGACCGGCTCCACGCAGATCGAGAGCAGGACGCCGGCCAGCATCGCCTGCGCGATCGGCGTCGGGATCGCCGCGATCAGGTCGCCGAGCCGGGGCCAGAGCGCGGTCAGCAGGATCAGCGCGCCGACGACCAGGAAGGCTCCGACCGCCGCGCGCCAGCCGCCTTCGACGGCGCCCGAGCTGACCAGGAGCGCGGCACCCGGGGTGGACCAGGCGAGCACCAGCGGGATCCGGTGCCTCCGGGACAGCCAGATGACGCCGACCGCCTGGGCGATCAGGAGCGCGAGCAGCCCGGAGGCCGCCTGCTCCGAGGTGGCCCCGACCGCCTGCAGCCCGGCCAGCACCACCGCGAACGAGCTGGCGAAGCCGACCAGCGCCAGCATCACCCCGGCCAGGACCGGCTGGAGTCGATCCGCTGTCATGGCAGCACCCTAGGGGCAGCTGTGGACAACGCCTGGTGATTTCTCGCGGGGTCCGATTGCATGGGCGGATGACCGAGGCCCGGATCACCCACATCGGCGGACCCACCGCGCTCCTCGAGGTCGCCGGCTGGCGGATCCTGACCGACCCGACCTTCGACCCGCCCGGCAAGCGCTACTTCTTCGGCTGGGGCACGACCTCGCGCAAGTTGGTCGGCCCGTCGATGGCGGCCGACGAGCTCGGGCCGATCGACGCGGCGCTGGTCTCGCACCACCACCACGGCGACAACCTGGACCCGTCGGCGGCGGCCCTGCTGCCCTCCTGGGGTACGACGGTCACCACCGTCAAGGGAGCGGCGAAGCTCGGTCGCGGCGCGGTCGGCCTGGCTGCGTGGGACACCTTCACCCTGGAGGCCCCGGGCAAGCCGACGATCACGATCACCGCGACGCCCTGCCGGCACGGCCCGGTCGGCAGCGACCCGATCACCGGGCCGGTGATCGGTTTCGCGCTGGCCTGGGAGGGCCAGCAGCACGGCCAGCTCTGGATCACCGGCGACACCGTGCTCTACCCGGCGCTGCGCGAGGTCCCGCAGCGGATCTCCGTCGGCACGCTGCTGCTGCACCTCGGGTCGGTCCGGTTCCGCTACCTCTCCGGCTGGCTGCGCTACACGATGGACGCCCGGGAAGGCGCCAAGCTGATCGACCTGGTGGCGCCGACGCACGTAGTCCCGGTGCACTACGAGGGCTGGTCGCACTTCCAGCAGGGTCGCGGCCCGGCCGAGCCGGTGCTGGCCACGTCGTCGTACGCGGACCGGATCAGCTGGCTCGACCCCGGCGAGGCTACGACGCTGGAGGTCTGAGGGACCGCTCACCCGAGGTGCTGGGCCAGCCTCTCCAGCAGGCCCCGGCTCCCGGCCTCGCGGTTCGGCCCGTCGGCGTGGAACCGGTCGAAGAAGACGCCGTGCTCGACGTGCGTGAACCGGGTCCCGCCGCCGTCGATCGGTTCGAGCTCCAGTGTGGCCACGGACGTCGACATGTGCACCCCGTCGAGCCACATGTCGTACGTAGTGACGATGCGGACGTGCTCGACGATGTCGGTGTAGGTCGCCTCGTACCGCGAGAGCGGACCGTCGTGGAACCTGCCCTCGGCGACGTCGCGCCCGCCGACCCGGAAGTCGAAGGCCCACTCACCGGCCACGAAGGCGTCGCCGGCACCGAACCAGTCCCGCTTCTGCGCCTCCTCGGCGAAAGCGCCCCAGACGCGTTCCACCGGAGCGGGGTAGTCACGGGTCAGGGTGAAGCCGGCGTGGGCCAGGCGTCGTTCGATCGTCACGGGTGTCCTCCTAGCGGGTGAAGGTGACGTGGGTGGTGCCGCTCTCGGCGACCTCGGAGCGGACCGCATGGGTGCGGTCGAGGCCGCGGAGGTCGTCCCAGAACCGGGTGCCCGCCCCGAGCAGGACCGGAGCGATCGCGACGTGCAGCTGATCGACCAGCCCGGCGCGCAGGAACTCCCGCGCCGTACCGACTCCGCCGCCGACGCGCACGTCCCGGCCGTCGGCAGTCGCGGTCGCCTCGGCCAGCACCTCGGCGATCGGGGCGCTGCGGAAGTGGAAGGTCGTCCCGCCCTGCATCGCGATCGGCGGGCGCGGCGCGGTGTGGCTCAGGACGTAGACCGGGCAGCCGAACGGCGGCAGGTCTCCCCACCAGCCCTTCCACTCCGGGTCGTCGGGGAACGAGTGCAGTCCGAACATGGCCGCCCCCATGATCTCGGCACCGAGGCCCTCGAAGTAGGCGGCGGCGTAGGAGTCGTCGACGCCGGTCGTGCCCTCGGCGTCGGCGTTGCCCAGGACGCGGCGCTGGAACGTGCGGGTGGCGGCATAGGCGCCGGTGAGCCGGTCCCAGTCGGCGCCCATCGGGTTGTCCGGCGTCGCCTCCCCCGCGGCGAAGCCGTCCAGCGAGATGTTCAGGTCGATACGAACGCGGGTCATGTCATCAATCCTTCGGGGTCGTGCGGGTCAGGTGGACGCCGAGCCGGTCGGCCTGGCGTTCGGCCGGCGTGCGCTGCTCGCCGAGCCACAGGTGCAGGACGTCGAGCGCTCCCGGGCGCAGGCTCACGGTGCGGACCCGTCCGTGCTTCTCCGAGGTCACCACGCCCGCGTCCTCCAGGATGCGCAGGTGCTGCAGGAGTGATGGCAGCGCCATCGAGAACGGAGCGGCCAGCTCGGAGACGACGGCCGGCGACGATGCCAGCCGCTCCACGACAGCGCGACGCGTCGGGTCCGCGAGAGCGCGGAGCACGGCGTCGAGCTCGTCGTGATACTTAGGCATATGCCTAACTATTAGCCAAGACCGCGGATCCGTCAACCCGCGCGGCCTCCTGCGGTCAGTCCTCGGGGAGGGTGAGCCGCGGACTGGCCGCGAGCGCCAGGAGCTCCGCGACGCTCGGCGTCCTCGCCGACGCGGTTCCAGAAACGACGTTGTTGCCCCAGACCCCGGCGGCGTCGACGGCGACGGCGAGTCCGTCCGCGCGCTCGGCGACGACGGCACGGCCGCCGCCGTCCTCGTAGTACACGACGACGCGGGCCTTGCGGACGCCGGCGGGGAGGGCGCCGTCGTACGGGCGCCAGCCGTCGTGGGCGAGCACGATCTGCGGCTTCTCGTCGTGCTCGGGCGCGACCACCTCCAGCTGTACGACGCCGAGCGCGTCCCCGGTCGTCCAGCCGAGCTTGGTGCCGAGGCTCGTCAGCTCCTTCGCCCGGCAGTCGTACCCCGCCTGGACGTTGTCGTTCCGCTCGCTGCCGACCGGTTCGAGGTGCCTGCCGGCCGGATCCAGGACCGCCGCCGCGGCTGCCCGATAGGAGGCGAGCGCGGCGACGACCTCGGGGGTCTCGGCGTACTCCCGTGAGCCCGACAAGGGCGTCACCCCCTGCCCCCGTCGGACGGTGATCACGCACGGGTCGGTCGTCGGTGTCGTATCCGGCGTGACGGCTCCGGACGGGCTCGCCGCCGGCTGCAGCGCCGGATCGCCGGAGCCCCGCGGGGCGAGGAGCGGCACGGTCACGGCGACGGACCCGACGGCCACGACAGCGGTCGTCAGACCGGCGACGCTCCGGGCCCGGCGACGGCGCAGCGCGAGGCGTCCGCGGCGGATGTCGAGGAGCGGGTCGGCGACCGGCACCGGCGCACGCTGGCCGAGGTCGCGGAGGCGGTCGGTGAGCACATCGAGGTCGTTCATCGGTTTTCTCCTGGGTCGTCGTGGGTGGTCGAGGTCCCGGCCAGCTCGGGACTGAGGATGCGGCGGAGCGACGCGAGCGCGGCCGAGGTCTGGCTCTTGACGGTCCCGGTCCCGACGTTGAGATCGGCTGCGGTCTCCTCGATCGAGAGCCCCCAGTAGTGGCGCAGCACCACTACCCGGCGCTGCCCGGCCGGGAGCGCTCGGAGCGCGGCCCAGAGGTCGTCGTCCTCCTCCGCTCCCAGCCCCGGGCTCGGTGAGTCCGGCGGCTCCGCGGTCGGCCGCTCCCGGCGCCACGGCCGCCGGCCCTCGTCGATGTGGCCGTTGACGAGCATCCTTCGTACGTACGCGTCGACGGTGTCGAGGCGCGACACCCGCGGCCAGGCGACGTACAGCTTGGCGAGGGTCTCCTGCACGAGGTCCTCGGCGCGGTGCGAGTCACCGCAGAGCAGCCAGGCGCTCCGGAAGAGGTGGGGACGGCGCGCCGCGACGTACGCCCCGAACTCCTCGTCCCGCAGCACGCGTCCACCCTTCTCCTCGGCCCTCATCCACCTTGACGGAAGTCGGGGCACCAAAGGTTGGCTCAAGTCTGCGCCGATCTCAGCCGCCCCCGCGACCGCCGTCTGGCTGTGCGAGGATCGCGAGCACCAGCGGAGGAGGACGAGCGTGGCGTACATCGAGGCTTCGGAGCGCAGCCGCCTGTCGGTGGCCGCCGCCCGGGCGGTGATGGCGCGCGACGGCGTGGCCGCGACCACCGTTCGTGCCGTAGCCGCCGAGGCCGGCGTCCCGCTGGGGACCCTGCAGTACGTCTTCCCCACCAAGGAGCTGCTGCTCAAGGCCGTGATCGAGGACGTGGTCGACGAGATTGCCGCTCTCCTGGCGGCGTCGCTCCCGACCGAGGGCGGACTGGCGCGAGCGATCCGGGAGGGCATGGAGGCGTTCTGGGCGACCCTGGTGACCGATCAGGTCCAGCTGCAGATCATGCAGGGCGAGCTGCTCAACTACAGCCTCCGCAAGACCGGGCACGAGCACCTGGCCCAGTGGCAGTACGACCGCTACCGCACGGTGCTCGCCGACTGGTGCGAGCGAGCCGCGACGGCCGCCGGCGAGACCACGGCGATCCCGTTCGACCGACTCGCGCGAGTGCTCCTCGCCGGCGTGGACGGACTGATCCTGCAGTACGTCTGCGAACCGGACGACCAGCGCGCGGGTGAGGACCTGGCGCTCGTCGTCGCGATGGTGGTCGACGCCGCCCGGATCGAGCCTGGTCGCTGACCCGGTCGCGGGTTGCCACGGGTGGACGTGTCGCCTAAAGTCAGTCATACGACTGACTTAGGAGCACCGTGGAAGAAGCAGCAGATGTAGTGGTGGTGGGTGCCGGCCTGTCGGGCCTGATCGCGGCACGCGAGCTCCGACGTGCCGGACTCGAGGTCCTCGTGCTGGAAGCCGCTGATCGGTGCGGCGGGCGCGCGTACTCGGTGACCTCCAGCCTCGGGTCGCGTCTCGACCTGGGCGGGCAGTGGGTGGGGCACGATCATCACCGCCTAGCGGCACTGGCGGACGAGCTCGGCGCCACTCGCTTCGTGATGCACAGCGGCCTGGCACCGAGGATCGTCGACGGCGTCGGCCGGGTGCGCCTGTTCTCACCGTCGCTCCTGACCGCAGCGGCCGCGCTCGCCCTCCTGAACCTGGCCCGCCGTACGCGCAACCCGGAGGCGTGGGCGACGACCAGCGTGCACGCCTGGCTCCAGAAGGTGCCCGGTCGCGCCCGCCGCCTGCTGGAGGTCACGGCGCTGATCTCCTGGACGGCCGACCTCGAGCGCATCTCGGTCCGCACCATGATGAGCCTCGTCCGGAAGCAGGGAGGACTCCTCACCATGCTGTCCACCAAGGGCGGAGCCCAGGACGGCCTGATCACCGAAGGAGTCGGCCACCTGGTGGACCACCTGGCCGACGACCTAGGAGACCTGGTGCGCACCGGTACGACGGTCACGACCGTCACCCGGAGCGCTGACTCCGTGACCGTGCAGACGTCGGCCGGCTCTGTTCGCGCGCGCCGCGTCGTCATCGCAGTCCCCCCGCCCACGGCCGCACGCATCGCGCACGACCCCGAGCTGCCACCGGAGCGGATCGGCCTGCAGCAGGGCACCTTCCTGGGGTCGGTGTACAAGGCGATCGCCGTCTACCCCGACCCCTTCTGGCGCACGTCGTCGACCGGCGAGCTGCTGCTGCTCGACTCCCCCGGAGTCGCGGTCTTCGACACCTCGGCACCCGGCGGACCCGGCCACCTCTGCCTCCTCGTCGGCGGCCCCGATGCTCGCGATCTCGACGACCTCGACCCGACCGAGCGCCGGGAGTCGTTGCTCGGGCGCATCGCGGAGCACCTCGGTGCCGGCGTCCTGGAACCGGCGGACTGGCACGAGAAGGCCTGGCACCTCGACCCGCACGCGGGCGGCGGGTACATCGCCATTCCGGCACGCGGATCACTCCAGGACCAGCTGCCGATGTCGGCCCGGCCGGTCGGACGGGTGCACTGGGCGGGAACCGAGACGGCCTCCGAGCATCCCGGCTACCTCGACGGCGCCATCGAGGCGGGCGAGCGGGCAGCCGGCGAGGTGGTCGCCGCGCTCGCGGGCGCGAGCTGACCTGACGCCGACCAAGGCCAGAGCCTCCCCGGCAATGCCGAGGAGGCTCTGGTTCAAGAGGGCTGGAGCCGGCGTCGCCGCCGGCCCGGCTGGGTGGAGCTGGCGGGAATCGAACCCGCGTCCTTGAGCGCCGTACCAGGTCTTCTCCGGGTGCAGTCTGCAATGGCGTGTTTCTCGGCCCCGGCGCTTGCACAGACACGTGCGCCGACGGGCTCAGCCGGGATTAAGTCCCGATCAACCCTCCCCGCGGAAGTTGATCAGCAAGCCTTCTGGATGACGCCAGGATCTGGGACGAAGGCGGATGCCCAGTCTGACGCTTCGATCACTGCTCAGGCAGCGAGAGCGAAGGAACTGCGAGTGTTGTTGGCAGTTATAGGTTTCCAACGAACGTTTACGAGATGACGTTGGCTTCTCGACCCGCTTCTCCTGGGACTAACGTCCCTAGTCGAAACCAATCAGCCCCTCTTGAGTTGTGGGACCAGTCTACGGGGCGGCGCCGAGGCAGCGCGAATGGTTAGCCGGCCAGGTGTCCCTGGTCGACGGCCTGGATGCTGCCGTGCACCGAGGCGGCGTCGTCCGACGCCAGGAACGCGATCACCGCGGCGACGCTGTCGGCGGTCATCATTCCGCGCTTCGCGGCGACCCGCATGATCAGCTCCCAGTCGGCTCCCTCGGGGACCGAGATGGTCTGCACCTGGGCGGTGTCCATCCCCCCGGGGCAGACGCAGTTCACCCGCAGCGGCGCGTTCAGGTACTCGACCGCCAGCGCCTTGGTGAGACCGACGATGCCGTGCTTGGCCGCCGTGTACGCCGCGGAGTAGGCCTCCCCCATCAGCCCGGCCACCGAGGCGACGTTGACGATGTTCCCGCCGACCTCGAGCAGGTGCGGGATCGCGGCCTGGGCGACGTAGAACGCACCGCTGAGGTTGAGCGCGATGTCGTGGGCCCACTCCTCGTCCGTGGTCTCGGTGGTGATCCGGAAGTCGTGCCGGCCGGCGTTGTTCACCACCACGTCCAGGCGCCCGTACGCCGCCACCGCGGCCGCGACCGCCGCCCGGCAGTCCGCGGGCGAGGTGATGTCGTGGGAGCCGAAGGCGACCTCACCGGGCAGGTCCGCGCAGGAAGCCGCCACCTCCGCCAGCAGCTCGGCGTTCCGCGACGCCGCGTAGACCTTCCCGCCGCCGGCCGCGAACCGGCGTACGGTCGCGGCGCCGAGGCCGGAGGATGCTCCGGTGACGAGGATGGATCGTCCGGTGAAGGAATTCATGCGCACAGCCAACCGTGTCTCCGAGCCGCTCGCAGCGAAACCACAGGGACGGATTCTGGGAGGTTGTCCACACTCTCCGAACAGCCCTGGCGCCTCGAACATCTGTTCGATAGCGTTTTCGTCATGACCACTCTCCTCGACGCACCACCGACATGAAACCGACGGCATCCACTTCACTCAGCGGGAATGACGTGCTCCGGGGTTGGTGTCGGGTCCGGCGTTGGCTCCGGGTCCGGAGTCGGGTCCGGAGTCGGATCGGGCGTCGGGGTGGGATCCGGCAGTGGATCGAGTTCCGCACCGGTCAGGTAGCTGCCGGCCAGGTCGAAGGTCCGGTCCAGTCCCGGCCCCTGGTACCTGATCGATCCGAGCACGTCGAAGCTGACGACCGGACGGCCGTACACCAGGATGCTGCGCGAGAGGTCGGTGCGGAACTGGCCGCCGTTGGACTGGTGCGCGTCCAGGTAGCCGTCGAGGCTGGCGCTCAACCAGATGCTGACGTCGACCGTCGTCCCGGCGAGCACGGCCCGGGGCTCCACGATCTCGAAGCTGTTCGGCGTCACGACCACGCTCGGCTCGCTGGCCAGGACGGCCGGCGGCACCCGGTAGACGGCCACCTGGCTGACGGCGTCGCCGACCCGGTTGGACGCGCTGACCTGGAAGCGCACCGGCGCTGCGATGTAGCCGAGCTGGGCGAGCCTGGCGAGGGAGACCGAGAACCGCGGCGTCGAGGAGGTCGCCACCGGACCTCCGAGCTCGGGCGACGACAGCGTGTACGTGACTTTCCCGGACAGCGAGGTGACGGCCGGGGTGACGATCTCGACGCGGTTCCCGACCTGGGCCGCGGTCGGCCGCTGCGGGGCGGGTGCCGGGACCAGGCATCCGGCCCGCCGGCCGAGGCGTCGCAGTCCGGCCCGGTCGCCGGCGCCGTAGTGCGCGGGGCCGCGATCGAGGACCACGGAGTTCATCACCTGCCGCCTGTCCCGGACGTCGTCGAGGCCGAGCACGTGACCGAGCTCGTGCAGCGCGACCAGGTACTGCTTGCGTGCCGACATCCGGAAGATCCGGGCGGCGTCGAAGACCACGAACCCGGACCTGGCGACCCGGAACCCGCGCGCGCTCCGCTCGGTGTCGTACCCGCCCACGGCGGCCAGCCGGGCCACCCGCGGCAGCAGCGCCGAGCGCCGCTCACCGACACCGCGGTAAGCCCAGGTGATGACGAGGTCCGCGCCGGCGGCGCGCGACACCGCACGTCCCCGGACGTCCGGAACCGCCCGGGTGGAGCCCAGGTAGCGGAACCGGATCCCGCTGGCGCGAGCGGCTTCACCGATGGCGCGACGCACCCGTTGGACCGACGCCGGGCCGGCGAGCCCGTTGGTGTTGATCCGGTAGGTGATCGGCGTGCACGGGTTCCAGCGAATCGGCTCGGACGGGCGCCCTTGCACCTGGTAGAAGCGGTAGCCCGATCCGGCTCCGACGGCCGGCGAAAAGCTCAGGACGACGGCCACGACCAGCACCAGGATTGCGGCGCCACTCGACCTACGTACCCGAGCCATAGTGCGGATCACAGCAGATGTCGCGGGCGAGCACCACCCGCGGCACACCCGCGTGACCGAGACCTACCGTTGTGTCCCGATTTCATTCGAGCATCACCACCGGACGGTGCAGCGCCTTCATGTCGTCGGCCACCAGGTCGTCCAGGCGAACGTCAGGGTCGGACATCTCTGCTCGCGGATAGCTGATGCCGCCGTTGGGCCCGTTCGACACGATGAGGCCTTGGGCGGCCGGGATCCAGAGGGGCTCGCCCGCGGGTCGGCCCGCGCCCGGATTGACCGGCGGAACGGACGCATCACCATCGAGCGGCGACAGCATCAGCGCGACGGCCGTGCCGACCGGGATCGCCTTCGCCGCATCGCGCGGCCCGGCAGCGCCGAGCAGTTGGGCGTAGACCATCCGAGACTTCGGCACCGTTCCCTTCAGCACGCCCTCCACCCGCACCGCCATCACCGTGGTCCGACCACCGGGATCGTTCTCGAACTCGCGGTAGTGCGGACCTTCCGCAAATCCCGCTACCGAACCAACGACCCCGAGCTCAAGCTGTGGGACCGGGAGGTAGTCGCGGATCGGTTGCTTCGAGGTCATCGCAAGGTTGGCAACGCTGGAGTAGAGGCCGTACGTCCGCTCCGCCGCTACCCCCGGGGCTGAGTCGACGAGCGCGGACAACGATCGTGCATCCGCCTGATGGCTGCTGTCCGGCGAGGAACCGCAGCCGGATGCTGCGAGCGCGAGGATCAGCGTGCCCGCCAGCACGCGCAGGGGTGGTTTCATCACGTCTCCATCGGTCGGGCGCCTCTAGGAAGCGGCAGCTTCGGGATCGACGAATCAGTCCCTTAGATGCTGTGACACCCAGAAACCCCGGTGAGTACGCGGATCCCGAAGAAAGTTCGGAAACGTCAGGCGCCGAACAAGCCCACCGCGTTGTGCCAGCACACCTTGGCCAGCCAGGCCTCGTCGAGACCGGGGGCGGTGCCGAGGAGGCGGGCGAGTCCTTCCAGCTGGTGGCCGTACTCGTAGGGCAGGTTCGGGAAGTCGCTGCCGTAGAGGATCTTGTCGCCCAGCGTCGCGAGGCGCGGAGCCAGCTCGTCGGGGAACGGGACGAAGAAGTCGGTGAAGACCATCGTCGTGTCCAGGTAGGTGTGCTCGTAGGCCTCGGCGAGGTCGAAGAACTCGGCGAACTCGGGGGCGCCCAGGTGCGCGACGATCACCCGGAGGTCGGGGAAGAGTCGGAGCAGCCGGGCCAGGTGCTCGGGGCCGGTGAACGCGTTGCCGACCGGCCCGGAGCCGACGTGGATCACGATCGGCGTCCCGGCCGCTTGGAGCACCTCCCAGGCCGGTGACAGGGCCGGGTCGTCGAGCAGGAACTCCCCCACCTGGTTGTGCAGCTTGAAGATCTCGACACCCTCGGCGATCGCGGCGGCGACGTACTCGCCCACGCCCGGCTCCGGGTAGAAGGTGGCCGAGCGCAGGTTCTCGGGAACCTCGGCGGCGAACTCGGCCGCCCAGGTGTTCAGGTAGGCGGCCACGCCGGGCTTGTGCGCGTAGGGCAGTGCAGAGAAGCGCCGTACGCCGAAGGAGCGCAGCTGCTCGACCCGTTCCTGGACGCTGCCGCGGTAGCGGATCGGCCACTCCCGCCCGATCTTCGGGCCGGCCTCGTCGAACTGGCGCCAGACCGCCGCCTGGATGTTCGCCGGCAGGAAGTGCACGTGCACGTCGAACAGGCCCGGGATGCCCAGGTCGCTCGGGGTCACTCAGCACCCTTCATGCGACGACCCAGCGCCTGCTGCTTCTCCCGGTCGGCCTGGCGACCGGCGAGCGCCTGCCGCTTGTCGTAGGTCTTCTTGCCGCGGGCCAGGGCGATCTCCACCTTGGCGCGGCCGTCCAGGAAGTACATCGACAGCGGCACCAAGGTGAACCCGCGCTCCTTCACCTTCGCGTCGATCTTGTCGATCTCGTGCCGGTTGAGCAGCATCTTGCGGACCCGCCGCGGCTCGTGGTTCGTCCAGGTGCCCTGGGTGTACTCCGGGATGTGCACGCCGTGCAGGAACGCCTCGCCGTCGTGGATCTCGGCGAAGCCGTCACCCAGGGTCGCGCGACCGGCGCGCAGCGACTTCACCTCGGTGCCGACGAGGACCAGTCCGGCCTCGAAGACGTCCTCGACGTGGTAGTCGTAACGCGCCTTGCGGTTCTGCGCAATCAGCTTGCGCCCTTGTTCCTTGGGCATGAGAGAGAAATCTACATGTAGTTCTGAGGGTTCACCGGGTTGCCGTTGATCATCACGGTGAAGTGCAGGTGGCAGCCGGTCGACCAGCCGGTCGTGCCGGCGTACGCGATCGTCTCGCCGCGCTTGACCTTGTCGCCGGTCCGCGCCTTGTACGAGCTGATGTGGTTGTAGATCAGCGTCATGTTCTTGCCGTTGACCTTGCCGACGTCGAGGAACAGCCGGTTGCCCCAGACGTCGGAGTAGTACTCCTCGATCACGGTGCCGCTGGCGGCGGCCCGCTCCGGGACCCCGCACGGCGCGTGGAAGTCGTCGCCGTCGTGGAGGCTGTAGTAGCCGTAGATCGGGTGCACCCGGTAGCCGTACGGCGAGGTGATGTACGAGTTCGCGACCGGCGGCAGCAGGAACCCGCCGGAGTTGCCGGAGAAGCCGTTGCCGGACTGCTGCTTGGCGCGGGCCAGGATCAGCCGCTTGATCCGGGCGTCCTCCTTCTTCAGCTGCTGCAGCTTGCGCAGGTCCACCGCCCGGGCGGCGCGCGCCTGCGAGGCCGCGGCCTGGCGCTGCGCCACGAAGCTGGCGACCTGGGCGCGGTTGGTCTCGGCCTTCTCCTCCAGCGCCTTCTTGCGCGCGAGGTTCACCGCGGCCGCCTGGCGCTGCTCGGCGACGATGGCTTTGGCCGCGGCGACCTTGCCCTTCTGGACCGTGAGCTGGTTCTGCTTCGCCTTCAGCTCGTAGAGCATGTCCGCCTGCTGATCCATCAGGTTCCCGACGGCGTGCAGCTGGGTGCCCATGTCGTTGATGTCGCGGGCGTGCAGGATCGCGGAGAGACCCAGCAGCCGCGGGTCTCCCTTCTGGAAGTTCTCCGCCACCACCAGGCTGATCTCGTCACGCTTGTTCGCGACGTCCTCGATGCCGGCGGCCAGGTCGGCCTCGGCCTGGGCGAGCGCCGCCTGGGCGGCGACCAGCTTCGCCTGCATCTGGGTGTCGAGCACCCGGGCGGCGGTCAGCTCGCCCTGGGTCTTGGCCAGCGCCTTCTGCGCGAGGGCCAGCTTGCCCTGGGCGGCGGTCAGCCGCTTCGTCGCCGCGGTGAAGGCCGAGCTGGACTCCTCCAGCGCACCGGTCGCGTTCTTCAGGCCCTTCTTCACCTGGTTCTGCTTGTCGCGCAGGTCGTCGGCCCGGGCGGAGAGCATCGCCGGCCCGGTTGCGAGCGCGACGGTGCTCAGGAATGCCAGCGTCCAGGAGACGCGACGACGGGTGTTGCGGGGAAGAGTGCGTACCACCGGTCAGCCTGTTCAAATTGGGGAAGAAGTGAACAGAGTGACGTTAACCCGCCGATCTCAGACTTTGAGGTATTTGCGGGTCATCACGAGTGTCGGGATCAGCGTGATCACGACGCCCAGCACCGAGATCGCCCCGAGCGCCTGCCCCAGATCGGCCCACCCGATCCAGTCGGTGACCTGGAAGTTGTGCCGGAGCCGGTCCCGGATCACGAACTGCATCACCGCGCCGATGGTCGCCCCGGAGAGCACGATCGCGATCGCCGCGGCCGCCAGCGTCTCCAGCAGGAACGGCAGCGAGATGTACAGCGTCGAGGCGCCGACCAGCCGCATGATGCCGATCTCCTTGCGCCGCGCGAACGCCGCCAGCCGGATCGTGTTGCCGACCTGCAGGATCGCGGCCATCAGCAGGAACGCCGCGATCGAGATCGCGCCCCACTTCATCCAGGTGATCGCGTTGTAGATCGGTTGCAGCACGGTCCGCAGGTCCTCGACCGCCTCGACGCCGTCCATGCCCTTGAGCGCGCTCTCGACCTCGAGGTAGTTCCGCGGGTTCTTCAGCGTGACCCGGTAGGACTCCTGCATGTCGTCGGCGGTCACCACCGAGGAGATCGTCGAGTCCTTGTCGTCGGTGATGTAGACCCGCTTGAAGATCGCGAAGGCCTCGTCCTTGGTCCGGAAGTCGTAGGTGTCGACCTCGGGGTGGGACTTGAGGACGTCCTCGATCGCCGACTTCTGCGCCTGGTCCGCCTCGCCCGAGGTGCAGTGCTCCTTCTTGATGTTCGCGTCGTTGCACAGGTAGACGGTGATCTGCAGCCGGCTCCCCCAGTACTTCTCGGTCTTGTCGGCCTGGGCGTTCAGCAGCAGGCCCATCCCGACCAGGGTCAGCGAGATGAAGATGGTCACGACGACCGCGATGGTCATCGAGACGTTGCGCTGGAGCCCGATCCGGGTTTCCGTGAAGACATACTTCAGTTGCATAGCTGCAGTGCAGCCTTTCTAGTGCTGGAACCCGTAGACACCACGGGACTGGTCACGGACGACGGTGCCGTCGGACAGCTCGATCACCCGCTTGCGCATCTGGTCCACGATGCCGGCGTCGTGGGTCGCCATCACCACCGTGGTGCCGGTCCGGTTGATCCGGTCCAGGAGCTTCATGATCCCGACGCTGGTCGTCGGGTCGAGGTTTCCGGTGGGCTCGTCGGCGATCAGGATCATCGGCCGGTTCACGAACGCGCGGGCGATCGCCACCCGCTGCTGCTCGCCACCGGAGAGCTCGTCGGGCATCCGGTCACCCTTGCCCTCCAGGCCGACCAGCTCCAGGGTCTCCGGTACGACGGCCGCGATGTGGCTGCGCGGCTTGCCGATCACCTGGAGTGCGAACGCGACGTTCTCGGCGACGGTCTTGTTCGGCAGCAACCGGAAGTCCTGGAAGACGGTGCCGATCTTGCGGCGCAGCGCCGGCACCTTCCAGCTCGCCATCCGGTTGATCTCCTTGCCGGCGACGTAGACCCGGCCGTCGTTGGGCCGTGCCTCCCGGATCACCAGGCGCAGGAAGGTCGACTTGCCCGACCCGGAGGCGCCGACGAGGAAGACGAACTCGCCCTTCTCGACATCGACGTTCACGTTGGAGAGGGCGGCGCGGTTCTGGCCGGGGTACGTGGTGGAGACGTTCTCGAATCTGATCACAGTGCTCCCGAGTTTAGGCGAGCCGGTTCAACCTGCCCGGGACGCAGGCGGCTTCGGTGTTTCGTCTACCGTCTCTGCATGCGCACCCGCCGACTCGTCACGCTGGCGCTGGTCGCCGTGACAGTGCTCGCGGGCTGCAGCGACGGCGATCCGGCGGCACCCGTCTCGTCGGCGCCTCGGGCGATCAAGGACCTCGATCCGGCCTCGATGAGCCTGGTCCGGGTCGAGTTCTGCGACCTGGTGCCGGTCGCGGCCGTCCGAACGGCCCTGGGCAGCGAGCCGCGCACACCCGACGAGTGGCGCAACGGCGATCCGATCCCGGGCGGCGGCCCGGGCGGGATCGGCCACGAGTTCGGCTGCTCCTGGACCTCGCCCGCCGGACGGATCGCCCGCGCCTGGGTCTTCGCCCGGCCGATCGCGCCGGCGTACGCCCGGACGCTGGTCCGAGCGGCCGGCCGGAAGACGGGCTGCACGACGACGGCCAGCGCCTTCGGCGAACCCGGCCTCCTCCAGTCCTGCTCCGGACCGGGCAAGAGCCTGGTGGCGCGGCACGCCGGTCTCTTCCAGGACACCTGGCTGAGCTGCGAGGTGACTCAGACGAGCACCCGCAAGGCGGTCACGGCGCGTGCCGACGCCTGGTGCTCCGCGGTCGCCTCGGCGCTGGACACCAGCAAGTAGGCGTCAGTCCTTCAGCTCGGCCCCGCGGCGCCAGCGGATCCCGGCCTCCAGGAAGGCGTCGATGTCGCCGTCCAGGACGGACTGCGGGTTGCCGGACTCGTACTCGGTGCGCAGGTCCTTGACCATCTGGTAAGGGTTCAGCACGTAGTTGCGCATCTGGTCGCCCCAGCTGGCCTGGACGTCGCCCTTGAGCTCGTCGAGGTGCGCCTTCTCCTCGGCCTTCTTCAGGGCGAGCAGCTTGGCCTTCAGGACCACCATCGCGGAGGCCTTGTTCTGCAGCTGCGACTTCTCGTTCTGGCAGGACACCACGACGCCGGTCGGCAGGTGGGTCAGCCGGACCGCGGAGTCGGTGGTGTTGACCGACTGGCCGCCGGGGCCGCCCGACCTGTACACGTCGACCCGGATGTCCTCGTCGGGGATGTCGATCTCGTCGGTCTGCTCCAGCACCGGGACCACCTCGACCGCGGCGAAGCTGGTCTGCCGGCGGCCCTGGTTGTCGAACGGGCTGATCCGGACCAGGCGGTGGGTGCCGGCCTCGACCGAGAGCGTCCCGTAGGCGTACGGCGCGTGCACCGCGAAGGTCGCGGACTTCAGGCCGGCCTCCTCGGCGTACGAGGTGTCGAAGACCTCGACCGGGTAGCCGTTGCGCTCGGCCCAGCGGGTGTACATCCGCATCAGCATCTCGGTGAAGTCGGCGGCATCGACGCCGCCCGCGCCGGCCCGGAGGCTGACGATCGCCTCGCGGGCGTCGTACTCGCCGGAGAGCAGGGTGCGGACCTCGAGGGTCTCGACCGCCTTGGCGATCCGGTCCAGCTCGTAGTCGGCGTCCGCCAGCGCGGACTCGTCCGCCTCCTCGGTCGCCATTTCGAACATCAGCTCCACGTCCTCGAGCCGGGTGCTCAGCGCGGTGAAGCGGTCGAGCTCGCCCTGCAGCGTGGAGAGCCGGCCGGTCACGCGCTGGGCGTTGGCCTGGTCGTCCCACAGGTTCGGGTCGGCGACGTCTTCGCCCAGGCTCGCGATCTCCACCCGCATGGCGTCGAGGTCGAGCACCTTGCCGATCGTGCCCATGGTCGCCTGGAGCTGCTTGATCTCGGAGTCGTAGTCGCGTGTAGCCACAAGAGAGAAGGTTACCTGGCTCGCCAGGCAACCTTCTCTCTTGCTGGGCCGCAGCTAGCGCTTGACGGTGATCGCCTTGCCCGCGGCGGTGGCCGCCAGGTACTTGGCGTCACCCGCGTACCCGATCGCGACCTTCCAGCCGCCCTTGGCCAGCTTCGGCACCGTGACGGTCACGACGCCGGCCTTCAGGGTGCCGACGACCTTCTTCTTCGCGGCACCCTTGCTGAGCGTCAAGGTCACCTTGCCGGTGGCCTTGACCAGGCCGGCCGGGGTCGCCACCGTCACCTTGTAGGTACCGGCCTTCTTCGAGGTCGGCACCTTCACCGCGGCGCCCGAAGCCTTGGCCTTCGCCTTGGCAACGGTCAGCGTTCCGGCCTTGGAGAACGACACGATCTGGTCGTCACCGGCGTAGCTGACCGTGAACGGGTACGAGCCCGGCACCAGCTTGGCCACGGTGAAGACCGCCGCGTTCTGCGCGACCTGCACCGGGTACGACGCCCCGCCGACCGTGAGGGTGGCGGTGCCTGCGGGGAGCCGGCCGAACTTGTTGGCGATCGCCACCGTGATCTTCGGCGCCGTGCCGTAGGCGACCGTCGGAGCCGTCACCGTCTGGGTGGAGACGACCGCGCCCGGGAGCCCGCCGAAGAAGTCGTCCAGCTTGGCCAGCGCGTCCTGGGCGAACGTCACGTTGTCGCGCGCCTGGGAGAGCTGGGTGGCCTGCGGAGCGGTCAGCGTGGACTCGTCGGCCGGGATCGGGAAGCTCAGGCCGAGCTGCGCCGACGGCTTGGTGAACCACCACTCAGACATGTACTCCCGGAAGGTCGGCAGGCCGGTCGAGGCGTCCAGGTTCTGCTGGATCCACTGCCGCTTCACGGCGGTGCTCGACGGGTTGGTGCCGGTCCCGCGCTGGTAGTTGATCAGGAACGGCACCTGGAGCTTGCGGACCACGTCGGGGAACGCGGCCAGGTCGCCGTTCGGGTAGTAGGAGACCCGGCTCCCGGTGTTCGGGTCGTACTCGGTGACCAGGTTGCGGAACGAGGACCGGACCACGTCGCCGTACACGTACGACGGACGGAAGTTGAAGGTCGAGCCGCTGTTGGCGTTGTCCCGGACGTGGATCGGGTTGGACCCGCCGTTGGTGCCGTTGGTGGTGCCGCCGTCGAGGACCAGGTCGAAGTTGTAGACCGTGGTGACGCCGTTCTCCTGGGCCTCCTCGTTCACGTGCTTGAGCACGGCCCGGGTGTTGTGGCACCAGGTCCCGCCGAAGAGCAGCACGAAGTTCTTGTCCGCGGTGTCCTTGATGCTCAGCAGGTGCAGCAGCTCGGGGTAGGTGATCTGCTTGACCCGCCAGCCGTCGGCGTTGTCGGCGTCGTCGAGGATGTTGCCGCCGTACCGGGCGTCATCGGTGTAGGAGAGGTCGTGCTTCCGGTTGGCCGCGTCCTTCCACCAGTGGAACTGGTCCAGCTGGTCGATCGCCGCGGCGCCGCCGGTGACGCCGGCGAGCGCCGCCGTCACGGCGGTGCCGACCGAACCGGTGGCGGTCGCGGAGAGGTTGACGCCCTTGACGATCTTGTCGGCCTGACCGCCCGAGGTGTTGTCCTTGTCGTAGACGAAGAACACGTCGTCGGCTGCCGCCACCGGCGGTGCCGCCGGGCTGCTGCGGTAGTCCCACAGCGGGTCGACCGCGTCGTTGACTACGGTGTCGTCGGCGCTGACCGTGGCGGTGGTCTGAGCGGCGTTCGGCACCGACTTGATGCCGTTGCCGAGGTACTGGCCCAGCGCGTTCTTCCAGATGTTGCCGTAGATCGTCTGCGACCCCGTCGCCAGGTTGATGCCGCCCGGGTTGCGGGTGTCGAGGTTCTTGACCCCGGTCTGACCGGTCAGGTTCGGGTCGAACCAGTAGACCTTGACCGCACCCGCTGCCTTGGCTGCGGCCTCGGCGGCGACCACCTTGGCCGGGAAGTCGGCGTCAGCGGCCGAGCCGATCAGGAACGCGTACTGGCCGGACTGCTGGAGCAGCCACTGGAAGCGGTCGTAGGTGACCGTCTCCAGGACCGGGCTCGCCGACAGGCCCGGGAAGGTGTCGGAGAGGTAGGTGGTGTCGACCGCGGTGGCGGCGCCCCGGACCGGGGCGGCTCCGCTGGTGGCGGCGAGGGCGCCGGCGGCCAGGGGGCTGCCGGCGACCGCGAGGCCGAGGGTCGCGGCGACCAGGCGGCGCCGCAGGTGGGTGGTGCTCATGACAAGGGATTCCTGTTCTGTCGGGTGAGGTGCTTCTGTTGGCGGTGCTCGGATGAGGGGTGGTTCAGGAGGCGGACGGCTTGCGGGACTTCCCGAAGACCGAGTAGCCGGCGAAGGTGATCAGGCCGGCCCCGGCGAGACCGCCGAGGATCAGCAGGCCGGCGCCGGAGCCGCCCTGCTTCGCCGACGAGGAGTCGCCGCTGGAACCGGCGGCGAGGGTGACCTCGTCGGTGGCCCCGTCAGTGGCCCCGTCGATGGACCCGTCGGTCGCGCCGTCGGTGGCCTCCGGTGCGGCGCCCTTCGCCTGGGCATCCGGGGTGCTGCCGTCGGTCGGCGTGGCACCGGCGGTGGCTCCGGTCCCGGCGTCGGGGGTGGAGCCGGTGGTCGACCCGGTCGCCGAACTGCCGCCCTTCGTCGTGGGCGACTTGGTGCCCGACGGCTTGGACGTGCCGGACGGCTTCGGGGTGCTGGACGACTTCGGCGGCTTCGGGGTGGAGCCCCCGGTGGAGCCGCCGTTCTTCTTGGCGAGCCACTGCTTGTAGCCGGTGGCCCGGTCCCACTCGGTCCACGGGATCGACTGGCCGTCGGCGTACCGAACCCGGTTGTTGTCGAAGTCGAAGTAGGCCCCCGGGATGTAGGTGCAGGCCTCGTCGTCGTACCCGGGCAGGGTGTCCTCGCCGTCGGTGTAGGTCTGCCCGTCGTCACCCTTGACGGTGATCGGGTGCGGGTTGTCCGCGGGGTTCGTGATCGCCTGGGCCGACGGGGCCAGCGCAAGCGTGGCCAGGGCCAGAACGGTCGCAGCCAGGGCTGCCGGGATGACGCGCTTCATTGCTTTCTCCTGATGGGTTGGTCGCCGGCTCAGGCCGACGTGGACAGATGGGTGGGTTGGTGGGTCGCCTCGTCGGCGTCGAAGACCTCGTCGTCGAGCAGGCCCGTCTGGCGGGCGACGATGGTGGCGCTGACCGCCGCCGCGGTGACGTTGGTCGCGGTGCGGGCCATGTCGGCGATCGTGCTGATCGGGAGCGTGACGGCGATGAAGTCCAGCGGCAGGCCGGCAGCGGCGAAGACGGTCGCTGCCGCCACGGTCGCGGTGCCGGGGACGCCCGCCGTACCGATCGAGACCAGCGTGCCGAGGATCGCCAGGACGACGTAGTCCTTCACGGAGTAGTCGATCCCGTAGGCGTTGATCCCCCAGACCGCGATCAGCATCGGCCAGATCCCGGCGCACCCGGGCATCCCGATCGTGGTGCCCAGCGGGGCCGTGAAGTGCGCGATCTCGGGGTGCACGCCGACCCGCCTGGTGAGCACGTCGGTCGTCACCGGCAGGGTGCCGACGCTGCTCTGGGTGGAGAACGCGGTCGCCTGCGCCGGGAAGATCTTTCGGAAGAACCTGGTCGGCGAGACGTCCGCGAAGACCCGGAGCAGCACGCTGTTGAACGCGAAGGTGTGCACGAAGCAGGTCGCCCAGGCCAGGCCGAGGAGCCCGATCAGGGACCAGAACTTGTCGCCGAGGTTGGTCGAGTTCGCCACCACGGTCGCGGTCAGCGCGACGATCGCGTACGGCGTCAGCCCGATCACGAAGCCGACGGCCTTGAAGACGACCAGCTTCAGCGCCTCGATGCCGTCGCGGAACGGCCGGACGGAGGCGGCGTCGCGCTCCGCCAGGGTCAGGTAGGCGATCGCGACCGTTACCGAGATCAGGATCACCGGGATGATGTGGTTGGCCCCGAAGTCGCCGACCACGTTGGACGGGAAGAAGTCGACGACCACCTGGGTGAAGTCCTGGACCGAGTTCTGCAGCACCGAGAGCTGCTGCCCGCCGATGGTCTCGTCGACGCCGCTCCCGGTGGCCGAGGCCAGTCCGACGCCGAGTGCCAGGACGACGGCGACCGCGTTGCTGAGCAGCAGCCAGCCGATCGAGCGCAGGCCGATCGTGCGGAGCCGGTCGATGCTGCCGAGGGAGGCGATGCTGGAGATGATCGCCACCGCGATCAGCGGCGCCACCACGGCGAGCAGGACGTTGATGTAGATCCGTCCGATCGGCTCGATGTACGCCACGTGGTCACGGGCGAGGAGGCCGATCGGGATGCCGACGGCGAGCGCGATCAGCGTCAGCACGCTGAAGTTCGTCCGCCGCCGCCGAAGCAGGTGCAGGCCGACGAACACGACGACCACTCCCGCGAGCACAGCTAGGTCCGGCCACTTCACTGGTCGATCTCCTTGTCATTTATGTTTACTAAGTTAGGTGACTTTATAGATATCAGATCGGAGCCCCGGACGCGCGTCCATTCCGGAATCGGAGACGCAGGACCTCAGAGGGGCGGCAGCGGCCTCGGGTCGGGGGCGGGGAGCCCGTCCGCGCCGTAGGTCCACCGCGGACCCGCGTCGACCAGCTCCCGGACACCGTCGAGCAGCCGGTCGACGTCCGAGCCCGAGGAACCGAGGCCGAGACTCGCCCGGACCGCCGTACGGCCCTCGTTGAGCCGGTCCAGCAGCGGGTGCGCGCAGAAGCGGCCGTCCCGGACGCCGATGCCGTGCTCGGCGGAGAGGTAGTGCGCGACCAGCTCGGCGGGATAGCCGTCGACGACGAAGGTGACCAGGCCGACCACGTCGACCTCACCGGACCAGAGCTCCAGCAGCCGGACCCCGTCGATACCGCCGAGGCCGTCGGCGAGCCGGGTCCGGAGCGTGCTCTCGTGGCGCTCGAGCGCACCGTCGGGCAACCCGGCGAGAGCCTCGCACGCCGCCGCCAGCGCCACCGCGCCGACGACGTTCGGGGTGCCGCCCTCGTGGCGGGCCGGGGCGTCGGCCCAGGTCGTCCGGGTGACCGTCACCCGGCGGACCGCTCCCCCGCCGGCCACGTACGGCGGCGCCGCGTCCAGCCAGTCCCGGCGACCGATCAGCACGCCGGCACCGTATGGCGCGTAGAGCTTGTGCCCGGAGAACGCGAGGTAGTCCAGGTCGAGGGAGCCCAGGTCGATCCGCCGGTGCGGGACCAGCTGGGCGCCGTCGACCGCGATCCGGGCGCCGTGCCGGTGCGCGATCGCGGTCAGCTCGGCCAGCGGCAGCACCTCGCCGGTCACGTTCGAGGCGCCGGTCACCGCGAGCAGCGCGGCCGGCTTCCGGGCGAGCTCCTGCTCGAGCGCGGCGAGCGTGTCCGCCACCGTCTCCCGGGCCGCGACGACCCGGCTGCCGAGCGCCTGCCAGGGCAGCAGGTTGGCGTGGTGCTCGAGGTCGAGGTGGACCACGGACCCGGGACCCCAGTCCGGCACCGCGGACGCGAGCAGCCCGAAGGCGTCGGTGGTGTTGCGGACGATCTGCACCACGTCGTCGGCCCGGGCGCCGACGAACTCGCCGATCCGCCGACGGGCCGCCTCGTAGGCGGCGGTGCTGACCATCGACGCGTACCCGGCACCGCGGTGGACGCTGGAGTACGACGGCAGGAAGTCCGCCACCCGGTCGGCGACCGCCGTCAGCGCCGGAGCACTGGCGGCGAAGTCGAGGTTCACGTAGCGGGTCGAACCGCCGGTCACCAGCGGCACCTGCTGGTCGGCACCGACGAGCGCGGCCAGCGGAGCGAGCTGCGGGTCGGCAGGCAGGTCGGCGGGGAGAAGTTCTTGGAGGGGCACGGTCCGGTTCCATCGTCCAGGGACCCGAGGGCGAGTCCACGCTTGCCCGACTGCACGGCGCAGCAGGCCACGTCCTCACCCGGGGCACCCCACCGTGGAAGGAGGGTTGCCGACTGACCAGCCGGGGCTTCGCATCAGTACTCGTGACGTTGAAAGAACACTAACACACTCGACTTAGATGTCAATTCACGGCGCGTCGCGCTCCAGAACCTCCTCGAAGCGGAGCTGCTCCAACCCGAGCGGGTCCTCGGCACCCTCCTCGATCTCGTCCCAGGTCCGCGGGGCCGCCACCGTCGGGAACTCCCGCCCGCGCAGCGAGTACGGCGCGATGGTGGTCTTGGCGCCGACGTTCTGGGACCAGTCGAAGAACACCTTGCCGCCGCGGCGTGCCTTCGTCATCTGCGAGACCACCAGGGACGGCTTCGCCGCTTCGAGCTCCTCGGCGATCCCCTTCGCGTAGTCGCGGATCTCGTCGGAGGACCGCGAGCCGTCCAGGTCGGCGTACAGGTGCAGGCCCTTGGAGCCGCTGGTCACCGCGGTCGTCTCCAGGCCGTCGGCGGCGAGCCGCTCACGCACCAGCAGCGCCACCTGCGAGCACTCCATCAGTCCGGCCGGGTCACCGGGGTCGAGGTCGATCACCATCCGGTCGGGGTGCACCGGGCGGCCGTCGGTGTCGACCCGCCACTGGTGCACGTGCAGCTCGAGGGCGGCCAGGTTCGCCATCCAGGTCAGCGTCGCCAGCGAGTCCACCACCGGGAACCGCAGCTCGCCCTCCTCCTTGCTGGCGGTGCGCGAGCCCGAGGTCGGCACCGTGACCACCCGCACCCAGCTCGGGGTGCCGCCGGGGACGTTCTTCTCGAAGAAGGACTTGTCGCCGGTGCCGTGCGGCCACCGGATCCGGGTCACCGCCCGGTCCGCGAGCACCGGCAGGATCAGCGGCGCGATCCGCGCGTAGTAATTGAGCACCTCGGCCTTGGTGGTCCCGGTGCGCGGGTACATCACCTTCTCGAGATTGACCAGGGTCAGCGTCCGGCCCTCGACGTCGACCTGCACCTCGGTGCGCGGCGGCTTCTCCGGCATCAGCTCTCCTCCACGTCGTCGGGACCGAGGTCGGCCCGGATCCCCCGGTACGCCGGCTGCCGGAGCCGGCCGTCGGGCGTCAGGTTCAGGTACTGGACGTCGACCACCACGGTCGGCTCCACCCAGACCGTGCCCTCGCGGTCGGGCCGGGGCAGCTCGTCGGCGAACGGCGAGCTCCCGCGGACGAGCGGCCGGAGCAGCTCGCCCAGCCGCTGCCCGGCCTTCCCGGCGATCCCGGAGCCGACCCTCCCCCGGAACACCAGCCGGTCGCCGTCGGGGACACCGACGAGTACGGCTCCCAGGCGGGCGTCGCTCCCGGTCTCGTACCGGTAGCCGCCGACGACGTAGGACCCGGTCGGCCGGATCGGGAATTTCAGCCAGTCCTTGCTGCGCCGGTCCGGGTGGTAGCGCGAGGACAGCTTCTTGCTGACGATCCCCTCGAGCCCCTGCGCCTCGGCGGCGTCGAGCAGGACGGCACCGTCGTCGTACGTCGGCGGCACCTGCCAGGCGGCGTCGTCGAGCCCGAGGTCGAGGAGGGCGGCCCGGCGCTCCGACAGCGGTCGCGCGCACAGGTCCGCTCCGTCGAGCCGGAGCAGGTCGAAGGCGATCAGCGTGACCGGGTTGTGCCGGGCCAGCCGGGCGGCCTTGACGGCGTCCCGCACGTGCATCCGGTCGGCGAGGTCGCGGAACGACGGCGCCCCGGAGCCCAGGGCCACGATCTCGCCGTCGAGCAGCAGGTCGCGGGAGCGTGCCCAGTCGCCGAGTGCCGCCAGCTCGGGGTACGCCGCGCTGACGTCGTTCTCGTTGCGGGAGGTGACGACCACCCGGCCGTCGCTGACGTCGACCAGCGCCCGGATCCCGTCCCACTTCACCTCGTGCAGCCAGCCGGGCCCGGTGGGCACGTGGTCGCCCCGGGTCGCGAGCATCGGCTTCATGACAGTCATCCTGTCAGCCGGCGCCCGCGCCCGGGGCGCGTCTGGGGTGCGGCTACTTCCCGGACCGGTAGATCTGCGGACCGCCTCCGCCCGGGGCGGCGCCGCGGAACTGCGCGACGGGCATGCCGCCGAAGCCGCCGCGCTGGTTCAGCTCCGAGCTGGCTCCGTCGATCGGGTCGTCGATGGCCGCGAGGACCACCTCGTCCCCGGCCTTCAAGCCGCTGGTGACCTGAACGGTGCGGGTGCCGGCGGCACCGAGCGTCACCGACTTGGTGGAGAGCTTGGTGCCGTCCCAGGTCCGCACGGTCGCGGCATCGCCGTCACCGCGACGGGTGACCGCCGAGGTCGGCACCGTCACCACCTCCGTCACCGTTGACAGCACGATCTGCAGCAGGGCGCTCGATCCGGTCGGCAACGCGATCGACGGGTCCTCGACCGTCACGGTCACCGGGTACGACGTGGTCCCCGACGAGCTGTCCGCGACCAGTCCGATCGCGGTCACGGTGCCGTCGGCCGGCTCGTCCGACCCGGGCACGGTGACCCGGACCTTCTGGCCGACCCGGACCTGGTCCACCTTCTCCTCGCTGACCGAACCGGTCACCGTGATCGCCTTGCCACCGACGATGGTCACCACCGGGTCGCCGGCCGAGACCGAGTCACCCTTGCCGGCCGCGAGCGCCACCACCTTCCCGGACCGGGTCGCGCGCAAGGTGGCCTGGTCGCGCGCCTGCCGAGCCGTGACCAGGTCGGCCCTGGCCTGCTCGATCTGGGCCTGGTCAGCGGCCAGCCGGGCCGCAGTGACGGTGCCCCCAGCCGACGAGGCGCCGTCGGTGGACGGCGTCTCCGAGCTGGGCGTCGTCCGGGCGTTGCCGGTCTGCGGCGAGTTGCCGCCCCGGGTGACGCCTCCCAGCGCCTTGTTCAGGGCAGCGGTCAGCTCGCCGAGCGCCTTGGCCAGCGCGTCCTGGGCGTCGGCGACGTCCTGCTGCTTCGCCTGCACCTCCGCGAGCGCGGCGGTGCACGCCGCGCTGTCGTCGTCCGGGGCCCCTGACGGATCTGCAGTCGGGTCCGCAGTCAGGTCTGCAGTCGGGTCCGCAGTCGGCGTCGTGAACGCGTCCGCGCAAGCCTCCGTCTGGGCCGCCAGCGCGGACTTGGCGGCGGCCAGTGCCGCACTCGCCGTGCTCTGCGCGGCGATCACCTTCTCCTGGAGCGCCTTGAGTGCCTTGAGCGTCGCCGCGGTGGCGGCCGCGTCTCCGTTCGAGGACGGCGTGCCCGAGGTGCCCGCCGGTGTGTCGGCCGCGTTCTCGACGGCATCGTTCTGAGCCGCCTTGTCCGAGGCGAGCTGGGCCACTGCCTGCGCTACGGCCGCCTCGGCCTCGGTGACCGCGGCGTCGAGCTCACCGGTCTGCAGCTCGGCCAGGGCCTGGCCGGCCTTCACGGTGTCGCCGACCGCGACCTTCATCCGGGCGATGGTGCCGTCGACGCCGAACCCGACGTCGGCCCGGTTCGCAGCATCCACGGTCCCGCTGGACGCGAGCGTCTGCTCGATGTCGCCGGTGCCGGCCGCCACGATCCGGTACCGCGGGACGCTGTCGCCACTGGCCACGGCATACGCGGTCCCGCCGCCGACCAGGAGGACGGCGACCAGCCCGACGGCCGGCCATCGGAGCTTGCGACGATGCATCACGACGCGCTTCCGGGGGCACCGCTGCTGAACCGGACCATGCCGCCCGAGCACTCGCCCTCGACCGTCGGCGTCACCGCGATCCGGGTCGCGGTGACCGCACCCGTGTCGTCGGTCTTGCCGTCGGCGTTCACGCAGACCCCGACCTTGACGTCGGCGGCGGAGCCGGGCGCAGTGGTCCTGTACGTCGTGGCCTTGCCGACCGTTACGGTGACCTCGGTCGAGGTGGTCTTGGTCGGGTCGTCCCCGGTCGGCATCTCGGTGGTGACGACGAAGCTGTTCGCGGCCACCGCCTTCACCTCCCCGAACGCGCCGCCGAAGCCGCCCCTGGTCGGGCGGGCCCCGGTAGCGCCACCTCCCGGGTCCCCGTCGAGCTGCGGCCCCCCGCCAGATCCCCCGCCGGGCCGGCCGACGCGGACCGGTGAGCAGGAGCCGTCCACCTTCTCGGTGATCCGCACCGAGGACGCCGTCACCGCGGTCGGCGGGGTGGTGGCACCGGTGCCGTCGTCCGAGTCGACCGGCGTCACCACCACGCAGTCACCGACCGAGAGGTCGGCCAGCTTCGCGCTGACCTGCTTGGTGAACGCGGTGCTCGCCGTCCAGGTGACCGCCACCTGGCCGCTGCCCATGCTCTGCACCTGGGCGGTGCTGCCGCTGACGGCCGCGACCTTGCCGTTGGCTCCGGGGCGCTGGCCGCCTTGGGTACGGTCCTGAGCGCCGTCCTGCTGCGTGGTCCCGGGACCGGCGTTCGTCCCGCTGTCGGCGCCGGCGTTCGCCGGGTCGTCGCTCCCGCAGGCCGCCGCACCCAGCAGCAGGACGCCCGCGCCGCACGCGGCCGCGATCCGGGTAGTCAGGTTCTCGTTCATGGGTCGTATCTCCTTGATCATTCGCTGCGCAGGGCATCGATAGGGGTGAGCCGGGCGGCTCGACTGGCGGGGTAGACGCCGAAGCCGACGCCGAGACCGAGGGCGACGCCGAGCGCGGCCGCGATCGCCGGGGCCGAGATGCTCACCGGCTGGTCGATCATCGACGGCAGCACGATCGCCCCGACGACACCGATCGCGACGCCGATCACGCCGCCGGAGACGCCGAGCAACGAGGCCTCGATCAGGAACTGCCGCCGGATCGCCGACGGGGTGGCGCCGAGCGCCTTGCGGAGACCGATCTCGCGGACCCGTTCGGTGACCGAGACCAGCATGATGTTCATGACTCCGATGCCGCCGACGAGCAGCGAGATCGCGGCGATGCCGGCGAGCAGGATCGTCATCGTCTTGTTCGTCGAGTTCGCGGTCTCCAGCAGGGCGTCCTGGGTGGCGATGCTGAAGTCCGCCTCGGCGCTGGTGACGCCGTGCGCGGTCAGCAGCGCGGCGTTGACCTCCTGGTAGGCGGCGCTGAGGGTGTCCGCGGACTTCGCCTCGACGTACACGGTCGAGACCGAGGTGCTGGTCGATCCGCTCAGCCGCTGCGCGGTGGTGATCGGCATCACCGCCAGGTCGTCCTCGCTGGAGTCGTCCGAGGTGGCCCCGGAGGTGTCGAGCACGCCGATCACGGTGAGCGTCGCGCCGTTGACCGTGACCGTCTGACCGACCGGGCTGCCCCTGCTGAACAGCTCGTTGGAAGTGTCGGCACCGAGCACCACCACGTTGGCTCCCGAGGCCAGCTCCTTCGCGGTGAAGAACCGTCCCGAGGCCAGGGTCCGGGCACGGACCTGCTCCCAGGTCGTCGTGGTGCCGACCAGGCGACTGGTCCAGTTGGTGGTGCCGGCGGTGAGCGAGGCCGAGGTGGAGGTCACCGGCGCGACCCGGGCGACGTCCGGGGCGACCGCCTTGTCGGCGAGCGCCTCGGCATCGGCGAGGGTCAGCGTCGAGGAGGACCCGAATCCGCCGCGCACTCCCCCGCTGCCGGTGCTGCTGCCGGGCGAGACGATCAGCAGGTTGGACCCGAGCGCGTCGATCTGGTCGCGGACCTTGTCCTGCGCGCCGAGCCCCAGGCCGACGGTGAGCACCACCGAGGAGATGCCGATCACGATCCCGAGCATGGTGAGCAACGACCGCAGCCGGTGGCTGCGGACCGCGTCTCCGGCGGTCCGCAGGGTCTCGAACCAGTTCATCCGCGGACACCCGCCTCGACGACGCCGTTCTCGCTGATCTCGCCGTCGCGGATGGTGAGCACCCGCCCGGCCTGGGCGGCGATCTCGTTCTCGTGGGTGATCAGCACGATCGTGCGACCTGCCACGTGCAGCTCGCGGAAGAGTCCGAGCACGTCGGCAGAGGAGACCGAGTCCAGGTTGCCGGTCGGCTCGTCGGCCAGGATCATCGACGGCTCGGTGACCAGCGCCCGGGCGACGGCCACGCGCTGCTGCTGACCTCCGGAGAGCTCCCCCGGACGGTGGTCGGCGCGGTCGGCCAGGCCGACCCGCTCCAGGGCGACCCTGGCCCGCCGCTCGCGCTCGGCCGCGGCGACCCCGGCGTAGACCAGCGGCAGCGCCACGTTGCGCAGGGCGGTCAGGTCCGGCAGCAGGTTGAACTGCTGGAAGACGAAGCCGATCTCCCGGTTGCGGATCTGCGCCAGCTCGGCCTCCTCGAGGTCGCTGACGTCGCGTCCGGCCAGGGAGTAGTGCCCCTCGGTCGGCACGTCGAGGCAGCCGAGGATGTGCATCAGCGTCGACTTGCCCGACCCGGACGGGCCGATGATCGCGACGTACTCGCCCTCGCTGATCCGTACGTCGACGCCGCGCAGCGCCTCCACGGCGATCGCGCCGGTCGCGTAGGTCTTGCGGACACCGGACATCGCGATGATGGCGCTCACTTGCCGACCTCGAACACCGGTCCGCTGGGGCCGGCGCCGCCGCCGGAGAACCTGACCTCGCCGCCGGGGAGCTCGCCGCCGCCGTTCCGGGTGTTCCCCGAGCCGCTCGGCCGGGTGAAGCTGATCAGCTCGACCACGTCGCCCTCCGCGAGGCCCTTGAGCACCTCGGTCTGCATGCCGTAGGCGGTGCCGATGGTGACGTCCTTCCGGGTGCGCTTCTTGCCGTCCATGACGTACACGAAGGTGCCCTTGGCGTCGGTGTGCAGCGCCTGGGTGGGCACCGCGAGCACGTCGGTGGCCTGCTTGATGGTGATCGCCAGCGAGGCGGTCGACCCCGGGTAGAGCCCCGCGGGCTTTCCGGTGACCTCGACCGTGACCGGGAACTGGGCGGCGCCGGTCTCGGAGGCGCCGGCGATCACGCCGACGTCGGAGACGGTGCCGTAGACGACCTCGCCCCCGCCGGTCGGGGTGATCTCGACCTGCATCCCCTTCTTGACCTGGCTGACGTCGGAGGCGGAGACGTTCGCCTCGACCAGCAGCGTCCGCGGGGAGATCACCGTCACCGCACTCGTCGTGGAGTCGCCGTCCGCGGCCGGGGTGTTGCCGCCCGAGCCGGCTTGGTCGCCGACCTCGACGCCGACCGCGCTGACGGTGCCGCTGAACGGCGCCGTCAGGGTGGCCTCGTCGACCGCGTCCTGGGCGGCGGCGAGCTGCGACTCGGCGGAGGCCAGCGACGCCCGGTCGGCGCTGAGCTGGGTCGCGCTCCCGCCGGCGTCCTCGGCGAGCTGCGCCTCCGCCGCGGTGACCTGGGCCTCGGCGGCGTCGCGCTGGGCGATCAGCGAGGTGGCGTCGATCTTGGCGAGCACGTCACCCTTCGTCACCTTGTCCCCGACGCTGACCGCGACCCGGGTGACGACGCCCGAGGACGAGAACGAGAGGTCGGCCTCGCGCTTCGGGGTGATCGTGCCGGTGGCGGAGACGGTGGACTTGTAGGTACCGCGGGCGACGGTGGCGGTGATGCTCTGGGTCTTGGCGTCCGACTCGGGGCCGAACTTGATCCAGCCGCCGACGCCGGCGAGGACGACGACGAGGCCGAGGACCAGCCAGCGCCGGCCGGGCAGGGAAGGGAGTGAAGGCATGGCCCGAGGTTGTCGAGGCTGGCTGTGCGCTCCCCCCGGGCACCTTGTGAGGAGCCTGTGAGGTGGACGGCGTCCGCCCCCTCGGGTCATCCTGGGGGCATGCGAGCGATTTGGAAGGGCGCCGTCTCCTTCGGCCTGGTCAGTGTTCCGGTGAAGCTGTACTCCGCCACCGAGAGCAAGGACATCTCGTTCCGGCAGGTGCACGCCAAGGACGGCGGCCGGATCAAGTACCAGCGGATCTGCTCGCTCGACGGCGAGGAGGTCGCGTACGCCGACATCGCCAAGGGCTACGAGACCGAGGACGGCGAGATGGTCATCCTCGACGAATCGGACATGGCGGACCTTCCGGCCACCAGCAGCCGCGAGATCAGCGTCGAGAAGTTCGTGCCCAGCGAGCAGATCGACCCGCTGCTCTTCGAGAAGTCCTACTACCTGGAGCCGGAGAAGACCGGGGCGAAGCCCTACGCCCTGCTCCGCCAGGCGCTGCTCGACGCCGACCGGATGGCGCTGGTGACCGTCTCGCTGCGCAACCGGATGTCGCTGGCCGTGCTCCGGGTCCGCGACGACGTGATCGTGATGCAGACGATGATGTGGCCCGACGAGGTCCGGTCCCCCGACTTCGGCTCGGTCGACGTCGAGGACGCCAAGCCCGCCGAGGTCAAGATGGCGACGATGCTGGTCGAGACCTTGGCCGGCGACTTCGACCCGGACGAGTTCGAGGACGACTACCGCGAGGCGGTCGAGGCCCTGGTGAAGGCGAAGATCGAGGGCGGCGAGATCAAGGCCGCCCCGGCGGCCAAGAAGACCGGCGGCGAGGTCGTCGACCTGCTCGCCGCCCTGCAGCGCAGCGTCGATGCGGCGAAGACCGCCCGCGGAGAGACCCCGGAGCCGGCGAATCCCGCGAAGAAAACGGCGTCATCGTCAGCCAAGAAGTCCGTTGCTCAGGAGAAGGTCAAGAAGACCGCCAAGAAGGCCACCAAGAAAGCGGCCAAAAAGGCTAGTTGACCGATTTAGCCGTTCTTATGACGTTATGAGATGCAATATGGCTGAATGAGTATGTAACCTTGGTCATGTTTTGCCACAGGAGCGTCAAAACTCCTAGGATGAGCCACGATTGACTGGTGCGCACTGGAGCGCACCAAGATTAATTTCATGCGGCGTCGCCTACCAAGAGCGGTGCCCTGCCGGGAGGATCCATCTTGAACCGACGTGTGTTGCGCTTTGGCGCCATCATCGGGGCGGCGGCTGTTTCTGCACTCGCCGTATCGCCTGTCTTCGCTGCCGCGCCTGTCTCGCAGGCCGACGCGCAGAGCCTGCAGCTCTCGCTCGCCGGCAACAGCCTCGTGACCCAGACCAAGACCGCGAGCAACGACGGCACCACCGAGACCACCAACAACGCGAGCACGCTGCCCGACCTGGTCAGCCTGATCCCGGGCAACAACGCCATCAAGGCCGGTGTCGCCATTCAGAGCGCGAAGGCCAACAAGGACGGCACCTCCTACGCCTGCGCCGGTCTCGCCGGCACCGGTGGCGGCCTCGTCACCGTCGGCACCGAGAGCTGCAACCTCGAGGGCGGCCCGCTCACCCTCGACCTGGGCTCGCTCGACCTCGACCTGGTGAACCTGCTCGGCGGCAACGGCGCGATCAGCACCGCGCTGAACGGCGTCCTCGGCTCGACCCTCGCCCCGGTCCTCGGCGGCCTGCAGACGGTCGTCAGCCAGCTGACCGGCGCGCTGGCGTCGACCCCGCTGAACATCGGCCTGAGCGGTGGCCTCTCGGTCATCGAGGCGAGCTGTGTCGCCAACCCGACCAAGGCGACCGGCACGGTCAACCTGCTCGACACCAGCGGTGACAAGAGCATCCCGATCACGCTGACCCTCGCGGGCCAGAAGCTGACCCTGCTCAACCTGAACGTCGACGTTCCGGCCAAGCCGGGCGGCACCGACGTCCTCGTGAACCTGAACACGGTCCTCGACGCACTGAAGGACGCGCTGCTCACCCAGATCGCCACCATGCTCCAGGGCCAGCTCGCGGGCATCACCGACGGTGCGCTCAAGCCGCTCCTCGACACCGTCATCGGCACGATCGTGGCCCCGCTGGTCAACGCGCTCGAGCCGCTTCTCGTCGCGGTCAGCGACAACCTGCTGAAGATCACCATCAACGACGTCACCCCGGGTGACGGCGGCCGCAGCGTCAAGGCGACCGCTCTCAAGGTGAAGGTGCTCGGTGCCGCGGCTCCGTTCCTGAACGGCGCCGGCCTGGTCGACGCCACCGTCGGCAAGGTCTCCTGTGGCCCGAACCGCGCGATCGTCGACACCCCGACGCCGACCCCGACCCCGACCGAGGAGCCCCCGGGCACCCCGACCGTCGTCGACTCGGGCGTCTCGGGTGCGGACCACACCACGCGCGACGTGCTGATGGCGACCACCGCGCTGGTGCTGCTCGCGGGTACGGCCGGCCTCATCGGCTACCGCCGCATGCTGCTGACGAAGTGACGCAGTACCGCTAAGTGAACGAAGGCAAAGCCGGCGATCGCGTCGGAGGAGCAACCAAACGACTCGTCGTCCTGCTCCTCGCGATGGTGATCGCCGGCTTTGTCATTCCCTCCCCGGGCCTGAGCACCCCGGACCCCGAGTACGGGGACAGCTCGGAGTACCGCCCGCTGGCGGCCCCGTCGAACCCCGAGCTGCTGATCGTCCCGGCGATCAAGCTCCGGGCGCCGATCATCCCGATCTCGATGGTCCTCGAGGGCGGCGTCAACGTGCTGCACCCGCCGGAGGACTACCGCGAGGTCGGCTGGTGGAAGAGCAGCGCCAAGCCCGGCTCGCCGAGCGGCCAGACGCTGCTGACCGGCCACACCGTGCACACCGGCGGCGGCGTGATGAACAAGCTCGGCGAGCTCCGCCCGGGCGCCGCCGTCCAGATCAAGACCAAGCGCGGCACCGTGGAGTACCTGACCACGAAGGTCTTCGTCTACACCCGCGCCCAGCTGGCGAAGCACTCCGAGGAGCTGTTCAGCCAGGACCGGCCGGACAACCGCCTGGTGCTGGTCACCTGCACCGGCTGGACCGGCTCGGAGTACACCAGCAACATCATCGTGTTCGCGACCCCGCTCGGGGTCCGCAAGAACGACGACGAGCCCCGCTAGTCCCCGCGCGCGGCCCGCGAGTCCGGGTACCGCTGGGACGCCTTGGCCGCGACCGCGTCCATCAACCGCGGCGCCACCAGGTTCAGCACCTCGGCGACGTTGCCGATCGCCGTGCTGATCGTCAGAGGCCGGTCCTCCAGCGCCCGTACGACGAGCGCGGCCGCCTGCTCGGGCGTCTTCGCCGGCGCGCGGTCGTAGGCGTCCGTGGCCGCGATCATCTCGGTCCGGACCAGCGACAGCCGGAGGTTGGTGAACGTGACGTTGTCGTCGTACGCCTCCCGGCCGGCGATCCGACTGAAGGTGTCCAGGGCCGTCTTCGAGGCGATGTACGCCGCGAACCGCGGTGCCTTGATCTGGACGCCCCAGGTGACCACGTTGACGACGTGGCCGAACCGCTGCGCGCGCATCGCCGGGAGCAGCCCGAGGATCAGCCGCACCGGCCCGAAGTAGTTGATCGCCATCGTCCGCTCGAAGTCGTGCATCCGGTCGTAGGAGTACTCCAGCGAGCGGCGGATGGAGCGGCCGGCGTTGTTGACCAGCATGTCGACGGCCCCGTGCTCGGCCAGCAGCCGGACCATCAGGGCGTCCACGTCGTCGCCGTCGGTCAGGTCGCAGACGTAGGCGTGCGCCTCTCCCCCTCCTGCGACGATCCGGGCCCGCACCCGCTCCAGCTCGTCCGCACGACGTGCCGCCAGCAGCACCACCGCGCCCCGGGACGCGATCGCCTCCGCGGCCGCCTCGCCCACCCCCGACGACGCCCCGGTGATCAGCACCGTCCGCCCGACCAGCGGGCTGGGCAGCGTCCGCACCCGGCCGACGACCTGGCGCCGTACCCAGGCCCGAGGCGTCAGGAGGAGGCTCATGCGTCCGGGTCCGTCAGCAGCGGCCAGGGCCGGGCCCGCTCGAGCTGGGCCGACAACGAGAGCAGCGTGGTCTCGTCCGCGACGCGGCCCACCAGCTGGACCGCCACCGGCATCCCGTCCGCGGCGATCCCGGTCGGGACCGAGGCGGCCGGGTTCCCGGTCACGTTCCACAGCGCCGTCCAGGCGACCATCGGGCGGGACTTCATCGCGGCGGCGACGGTGCCGCCGCGCGCAAGCGCGCCGACCCGGCGCGGCCGCGGCCCGATCACCGGGCTGAGCAGCACGTCGACGCCGGCCTGCCCGGGGAACCCCGTGAAGATCCGGTTGGCCCGCTCGGAGACCCGCTCCCCCGCAGCCAGGGCCTTCTCCAGGACGCCGTCGGTGACCCACGCGCCCAGCTTGTAGGTCTGCCGGGTGCGTGCCTCCAGCCGGCCGAAGTGCTCCATCTCGTCGGCCTCGGCCCGGACGCCGCCGAAGAACTGCGGGACGAAGGCGGCGGTCGCGTCCGGGTACCGCGGGTCGATCTCGCGGACGTCGTGCCCGAGCTCGGCGAGCAGCGCCGCCGTGGCGACCACCGCGTCGGCGTGCTCCCGGGCCGGCTTCACCCCGGGGACGGCGGACGCGTTCGACCAGCCGATCCGGAGCCGGCCGGGATCGGCTCCGGCGGCGGCCATGAAGGTCGTCGCCGGCTCGACCGCGGTGAACCGGTCCCCGGCCAGGTTGCCGCGGACCACGTCGTAGACCAGCGCCGCATCCAGGACCGTCCGGGTCAGCGGGCCCGCCGTGCCGAGCGCGTACCAGAGGTGCGCCATCGGGTCGCTGGTCACCCGGCCACGGGTCGGCTTGAGTCCGTAGAGCCCGCAGCAGGCGGACGGGATCCGGATCGACCCGCCTCCGTCACCGCCGATGGCGACCGGCACCATCCCGGCGGCCACCGCGGCGGCACTGCCTCCGCTCGATCCGCCCGGGGTGCGGCTGCGGTCCCAGGGGTTGCGGGTGATGCCGCCGTCGACGGACTCGGTGAACGGCCACTGCCCGAACTCGGGCATCCGGGTCTTGCCGACGATCACCGCGCCGGCGTGCCGCAACCGGCGGACGATCTCGGCGTCCCGGGCGGCCGGGGTGCTGTTCGCTGCACCGCCGAAGGTGGTCACGCAGCCGGCGACGTCGATCTCCTCCTTGATCGCCACCGGCACCCCGTGCAACGGCCCGCACGGTTCTCCCGCAGCCCGCGCGGCGTCGAGCCGCGCAGCCTCGGCGCGGGCCTCGTCGGCGAGCACCACCGAGAAGGCGTTCAGGCCCGGGTCGCGCTTCTCGATCCGGTCCAGGCACGCCTCGGCGACCGCTGCCGCGGTCAGGTCGCCGGTGGCCGTACGACGGGCCACCGCGTACGCCGGCAGGTCGGCAGGATTCATGCGCTGAACCTATCGGTCCGGCCGCCGCTACGGCCCCTCGACCAGCGATCGCAGCACCCGCAGTGCGACCGACATCCGGGCCAGGTCGGCGTCCTCGTCGGCGCAGATCATTGCGAACGTGGCCGCCGCCCGCTCGACCGCGGCGGCGTTGGCCATCCGCCACGCCTCCAGGTCGGTGGCGTCGAGCGCCTGGCCGGTCAGCTGGGCGTGCACGCTGTGCAAGTCGTCGCGGAGGGCCGCCCTGGCCATCGTCTGCCACCGGTCGCGCCTCGGCAGCGCCAGGATCCGGGTCACCAGCCCGGGCAGGCCGAGCAGCTCGGCGAGCGCGAAGTGCAGCCGGGCCACCTCCAGCGGGTCGGCATCGGCCCGCGCCGCCGTCTGCACGATCCCGAGCACCATGTACGCCGGCGGGCAGGCGGCCACCTTGGCGGCCAGGTCGGCGGGCACCCCGATCGCGACGAACGCCTCGGAGCGAGCCTCGAAGGCTGCCAGCTCGAGTCCGGTCATCAGCTCGGGCAGGGCCGCGGTCACCTTCTCGACGGTCACCTCGAACTCCTCGACGACCGCCTCGCTGTCCAGCGGCAGCCGGCGGTTGTTGACCAGCCAGCGGCTGGCCCGCTCGACGAGGGTGCGCACCTCCAGCCGGACCCGGGTCTGCACCTCGGCGTCGAGCTGGTTGTCGAGCGCGTTGATCTGCCGGTTCAGCGCGGCCGCCCCGAAGATCTCCCGGGAGACGAAGTTGGCCAGCGCGAGCTGGTCGGTCGACGCCGAGGTCTCCCCGGCGAGCCGGTGCACGTAGGTCATCCCGGCGCCGTTGACGAGCTGGTTGACCAGCTGGGTCACCACGATCTCGCGGCGCAGCGGGTGCGCCTCCATCGCGGTCCGGTAGTCCTGGCGCATCGTGGTCGGGAAGTACCGGTACAGGTCGCCGCGGAGGAACGGGTCGTCGGCGATCGCGCTCTCCAGCAGCTGATCGGCGAGCACGATCTTGGTGTACGACAGCAGCACCGCCAGCTCGGGGCCGCTGAGCCCCTCACCGGTCTCGATCCGGGCCGCCACCTCGCGGCGGGACGGCAGCGCCTCCAGCTCCCGGTTGAGCAGGCCGGCGGCCTCCAGCGACCGCATCCAGTCCTCGTGGACGTGCAGCAGGGCGGGCGCCTGGGCGCCGGCGTTGGCCAGCGCCAGGTTCTGGTCGTAGTTGTCGGCCAGCACCAGGTCGCCGACCTCGTCGGTCATCGAGGCGAGCAGCTCGTTGCGCTGCTTCCCGGTGAGGTCGCCCTCGCCGACGACCTTGTCGAGCAGGATCTTGATGTTCACCTCGTGGTCGGAGGTGTCCACGCCGGCGGAGTTGTCGATGAAGTCGGTGTTGATCCGGCCACCCGTCAACGCGAACTCGATCCGGCCGCGTTGCGTGAAGCCCAGGTTGCCGCCCTCACCGACGCAGCGCACCCGCAGGTCACCGCCGTCGACCCGGATCGCGTCGTTCGCCTTGTCCGCGGCGTCCGCGTCGGACTCGGCGGCGGCCTTCACGTAGGTGCCGATCCCGCCGTTCCAGAGCAGGTCCACCGGAGCGAGCAGGATCGCCCGCATCAGCTCGGCCGGAGTCATCGCGGACGCCTCCACGCCGAGCACGGCGCGCACCTCGGGCGAGAGCGGGATCGACTTCGCGGAGCGCGGGAACACGCCCCCGCCCGCCGAGATCAGCGCGGTGTCGTAGTCCTTCCAGGACGACCGCGGCAGGTCGAAGAGCCGGCGGCGCTCGGCGTACGACGCTGCCGGGTCGGGGCTCGGGTCCAGGAAGATGTCGCGGTGGTCGAACGCCGCCACCAGCAGGGTGTGCTCGGAGCAGAGCAGACCGTTGCCGAAGACGTCGCCGGACATGTCGCCGATGCCGACGCAGGTGAAGTCCTCCGTCTGGCAGTCGACGCCGAGCTCGCGGAAGTGCCGTCGTACCGAGACCCAGGCGCCGCGTGCGGTGATCCCCATCGCCTTGTGGTCGTACCCGACCGATCCTCCGGAGGCGAACGCGTCGCCGAGCCAGAAGCCGTACTCGGCCGAGACCGCGTTGGCGATGTCGCTGAAGGTGGCGGTGCCCTTGTCCGCGGCCACCACCAGGTAGGTGTCGTCGGCGTCGTGCCGGACCACCTGCGCGGGCGGCACCACGGTGCGGCCGTCCGGCCCGTCGACGAGGTTGTCGGTGACGTCGAGCAGACCGGAGATGAAGGTCCGGTAGCAGGCGATCCCCTCGGCCATCCAGGCATCACGATCGGCCGGGTCGGGCATCTGCTTGGCGTAGAACCCGCCCTTGGCGCCGACCGGGACGATCACCGTGTTCTTGACCATCTGGGCCTTCACCAGCCCGAGCACCTCGGAGCGGAAGTCGTCGCGCCGGTCCGACCAGCGCAGCCCGCCGCGGGCGACCGCGCCGAAGCGCAGGTGCACTCCCTCGACCCGCGGCGAGTAGACGAAGATCTCGAACCGGGGACGCGGCTCGGGGAGGTCCGGGATCGCCCCCGGGTCCAGCTTCAGGGACAGGTACGGGTGCGGCAGCCCGCCGGCGTCCGTCTGGAAGAAGTTGGTCCGCAGCGTCGCGGTGATCCAGGTCAGGTAGGAGCGCAGGATCCGGTCGTGGTCGAGGCTGGAGACGTCCTCCAGGGCGGCGACGATCCGCTCCTCGAACTCCGCGCAGGCCGTAGTCCCGTCGGGAGAGAACCGCGCCTCGAAGAGCTGCACCAGCAACCGGGTGATGTCCACGTTGACCCGGAGCGCCTCCTCGATCGTGGCCTGCGCGAACGGCGAGTTCCCCTGCTGCATGTGCCGGGCGTAGGCGCGCAGCACGACCGCCTGCCGCCAGGTGATCCCGACGGACAGCACCAGTGCGTTGAAGCCGTCCACCTCGTTGCGCCCGTCCCAGACCGCGAGCACGGTGTCCTGGAAGAGATCCCGCGCCTGCTGCGGCAGCCCGCCGCGGTAGCGGAGCCCGAAGTCGTAGACGAACGACGGCCTCGGCAGGCCCTCCAGCTCGTAGGGCCGCTCGTCGACCACCTCGACGCCCATCGCGGTCAGCACCGGCAGCACCTCGGAGAGCGAGAGCGGGGCGCCGACCCGGTAGACCTTGAGCCGAGCCTCTCCCTCCGGGGCGCCGACCTCCTGGTACAGCGAGAGGCCGATACCGTCGGCACCGTCGTCGAGCGCCTCCAGCCGGCCGATGTCGGCGGCACCGGTGCGGGCCGGGTAGTCCTCCTTGTACGCCTCGGGGAAGCAGCCGGCGTACCGGCGGGCCAGCCGGCTGCCCTGCTCCTCGCCGTACTCGGCGATCACGGCGGCACCGAAGTCGTCGGTCCACGACCGGGCGGTCTCGGCGCAGCGACGCTCCAGGTCGGCGACATCCACCTCGCCGACGACGTCGCCCTCCGAGGGGCGGACCACGAAGTGCAACCGGGCCGCGTAGGAGTCCCCGATGTTCGCGGTGAACTCGATCGAGGAGCCGTGCAGCCGCTCGGTGAGGATCGCGGCGATCCGCTCCCGGACGGCGGTGTTGTAGCGGTCCTTGGGCAGGTAGACCAGCACCGACCAGTACCGGCCGTAGACGTCGCGGCGGACGAAGAGCTTGAGCTGGCGGCGCTCGCGGGTGTGCATCACGGTGGTGGCGATCGGCACCAGCTCGGCGACCGGGGTCTGGAAGAGCTCGTCGCGCGGGTAGGTCTCCAGGACGTCGAGCATCGCCTTGCCGGCATGGCTCATCGGCTCGAACCCGGCGTCGGCGATGACGGCCTTGGCCTTCTCCCGGGCGAGCGGGATCCGGGTCACCGACTCGGTGTACGCCGCCGAGGAGAACAGCCCGAGGAAGCGGCGCTCGCCGACCACCTCGCCGGCGTCGTCGAACTTCTTGATCCCGACGTAGTCCAGCCGGACCGGGCGGTGCACGGTCGCCCGGGCGTTCGCCTTGGCTAGCACCAGCAGGGTCTTCTCGCGCGCCTTGGCGGCCACCAGCGGCGGCAGCACGCCGACCGCGGTCGGGTCCGAGCGGAGGATGCCGAACCCGGTGCCGGGCAGGGCCTCGAGCTCGAGGGTCTCGCCGTGGCCGGCGAGGGCGTACTCCCGGTAGCCGAGGAAGGTGAAGTGGTCCTCGCCGAGCCAGCGCAGGAAGGCCACCCCCTGCTCGACCTCGCCCTCGGGCAGGACCGGCGGGTCGGCCTCGAGCTCCGCCACCAGCGCATCGAGCCGGTCGTGCATCCGGCGCCAGTCCTCGACCGCCTCGCGGACGTCGGTCAGCACCTTCTCCAGGTTCGCGGCCAGCGCCGGGATCTCGTCGTCGCCGATCCGGTCGATCTCCAGGTGCATCCAGGACTCGCGGCCGACGTCGTGCCCTTCGGTCGCCCCGTGCTCGACGCCCAGCACCTCTTGCAGGTGGCCGGCGACGTCGCGCCGCACCACCAGCTGCGGGTGGATCACCAGGTGCACGCCGTGCCCGGCCTGGTCGAGCGCCATCGTGACCGAGTCGACCAGGAACGGCATGTCGTCGGTGACCACCTCGACCACGGTGTGCCCACCCGCGGACCAGCCGTCGATCGGCACCGTCGGGGTGAGGATCCGGACGGTCGCGGTGCCCTGCGGACGCTCGGTCCCGGAGCGGAGGTGGTGGGCGGCCGCGCCGTACAGGTCGACCTCGTCGCGCTCGGCCAGGTCCTCGTAAGCGGCGTGCAGGTAGTAGGCGCGAAGCAGGTCGCCGACGGCGAGGCCGGCCGGTCCCGCGGGCGGTCGTGACTCGGCGTACCGGCACAGCCGCGTGATCAGGTCAGACCTGCTGTCGTCCGGGCTCGTTGGCACAATTCGAGGCTAGGGCCGCGACGCCGACGGCGACAACAGTCCGGGCCCGTGGATCTCGGATCCGAGAGGCATTCAGAGCGCGGAGCGGAGCTCCCAGAGCAGCGGGTAGAACTTCATCGACAGCCGGCTGCGCAGGTACTCGGCGCCGGTCGATCCGCCGGTCCCCGTCTTCGCGCCGATCATCCGCTCCACCATCACCACGTGCCGGGCCCGCCAGGCCGCCGCCAGCTCGTCGTGCTGGAGCAGCGCCTCGGCGAGCCCCCAGAGGTCCGCGTACGACGACCGGTCGTGGGCGACCGTGCGCAGCGACGCGGTGATCGCCGCGTCCGAGGAGGCTTCCAGCCCGGCCTCGCCGAGCACGTGCACGAAGCCGTCCCAGAGCGACGGCTCGGCGAGCCGACGGTCCAGGCGGTCCTTCTCGGCTGCGGTGATGCCCTTGAACCGCTCCAGGTAGCGCGGATCCTTGGCGCCGGAGAGGAACTCCAGCTCGCGGAACTGCACCGACTGGAACCCGCTGGCCGGCGCCAGCCGCTGGCGGAACTCCAGGAAGTCCTGCGGCGTCATCGTCTCCAGCACGTCGACCTGCTGGACCAGGACCCGCTCGATCACGTGCATCCGCGTGAGCAGGTGCCGGACGAACCAGAGGTCGCGCCCGCCGCTGTCGGCGACGGTGCCGACCAGAGCGTCCCGGGCGGTCTGGGCCTCGTGCAGCAGCTGCTGGAACCAGAGCTCGTAGACCTGGTGGATGGTGATGAAGAGCAGCTCGTCGTGCGCGGGCGGATCCGACTCCAGGTGCTGCGCGTCGAGCAGCTGCGGCAGCCGCAGGTAGCTGCCGTAGGTGAGCAGCGCACCCTCCTCGCCGAAGCTGACGAAGTTCTCCGAAGCGTCCATGCTGCCAACATATGATGCCTCGCATGAAACTCCACCACGACCTGAGCTACGACGCCGCGCCCGCCGCGGTGTTCGCGATGCTGACCGATCCCGAGTTCTGGGACAAGGTGGCCGTCGCCACCGGAGCCATCTCCAGCACCGCGACCGTCGAGGACGACGGCGGCGCGACCAAGGTCGTCGTCGACCAGGAGCAGGCCGTGGTCGGGGTGCCGGGCTTCGCCAAGAAGTTCGTGGGCGACTCCACCCGGGCGATCACGACCCAGGTCTGGAGCGGGACGACGGCGGCGTTCTCGGTGGACACCCCCGGCAAGCCGACCAGCATCAACGGCACCGCGACGATCACCGAGCAGGGCGGGGGCAGCGTGCTGACCTACGACCTCGAGGTGAAGGCCAGCGTGCCGCTGATCGGCGGCAAGCTGGAGAAGCTGGTGGTCGAGCTGACCACCGAGGGCTTCGGCAAGGAGCGGGCCGTCGGCGCCGCCTGGCTGGCAGGAGACCGCTGATGGGCAAGGACGTCCGCTTCGAGCTCCGGTACGACGGTGCCACCCCCGAGCAGGTCTACGCGATGCTCGCCGACCCCGAGTTCCGCGACCAGGTCTGCGAGTTCCAGCGCTACCCGCGCCGCGAGGTGACGATCACCCCGACCGGCGCCGGGATGGACGTCAAGGTCGACCAGTACCGGCCGGCCACCGAGGTGCCCTCGTTCGCCCGCAAGCTGGTCGGCGAGGAGCTCAACATCGTCCAGACCGAGTCCTGGTCGTCGCCGACCAGCGCCGCGCTGCACGTGACCATCCCCGGCAAGCCCGGGGACATGAAGGGCACCGTGACCCTCACCGCAGCCGACGGCGGCACCACCGAGGTCGTCCAGGTCACCGTGAAGGCCTCGATCCCGCTGATCGGCGGCAAGATCGAGTCCTTGATCGGCGACATGCTCGGCAAGGCGCTGCGCGCCGAGAACAAGGTCGGCCGGGACTGGCTGGCCCGCTAGCCGGCAGCCCTACTCGTCCTCGGCCGCGTTCCGCTTGCGGGCGATCCTGATCGTGATGGCCAGCAGCAGGATCGGCCCGAAGGCGAGCAGCAGCACCAGCACGTGCTCGTAGGCGTGCAGCTTGCCGAGGTGTTCCAGGATCACCCGGCCAGTATCCCTCAGCCCATATGCGGGTAGCCGACCGAGGTCGGCGCCACGAAGGTCTCCTTGATCGACCGCGGCGAGGTCCAGCGCAGCAGGTTGCCGGCCGCGCCGGCCTTGTCGTTGGTCCCGGACGCCCGGGCACCACCGAACGGCTGCTGGCCGACGACGGCACCGGTCGGCTTGTCGTTGACGTAGAAGTTGCCGGCCGCGAACCGGAGCCGCTCGCTGGCCCAGTCGATCGCATGCCGGTCCCGGGCGATCACGGCGCCGGTCAGCGCGTACGGCGCGAAGGACTCGAGCTGGTCGGCGACCTGCTCGAACCGGCTGTCGTCGTACACGTGCAGGGCCAGGATCGGGCCGAAGTACTCGGTCGCGAACATCGCGTCGGTCGGGTCGGTGGACGTCACGATCGTCGGCCGGACGAAGTAGCCGACCCGGTCGTCGCACTGGCCGCCGGCGACCACGTCCAGCTTCGGGGCGCGCTTGGCCCGGGCGATCGCGGCCTTGTGCTTGGCGAAGGCCCGGTCGTCGATCACCGCGCCCATGAAGTTCGACAGGTCGGTGACGCTGCCCATCGTGAGGCCCTCGGTCTCCGCGACCAGCGGCTCCCGGAGCTTCTTCCACAGCGACTTCGGCACGTACGCGCGCGACGCCGCCGAGCACTTCTGGCCCTGGTACTCGAACGCCCCGCGGACCAGCGCGACCCGGAGCACGTCGAGGTCCGCCGACGGGTGCGCGAGCACGAAGTCCTTGCCCCCGGTCTCCCCCACGATCCGCGGGTAGGACCGGTACGACGGCAGGTTGGCCCCGACCTCCGACCAGAGCCGCTGGAAGGTCGGCGTCGACCCGGTGAAGTGGATGCCGGCCAGGTCGGGGTGGTGCAGCAGCACCTTCGAGACGTCGATCCCGTCCCCGGGGAGCATGTTGATCACGCCCGGCGGCAGGCCGGCCTCCTCGAGCAGCTGCATGATCAGGCCGGCCGCGAGCTGCTGCGTCGGGGACGGCTTCCAGATCACCGTGTTGCCCATCAGCGCCGGCGCCGTCGGCAGGTTGCCGGCGATCGCGGTGAAGTTGAACGGCGTGATCGCGTAGACGAATCCTTCGAGCGGGCGGTGGTCGGTGCGGTTCCAGATGCCGGGGGCGTTCGCGATCGGCTGCTCGGCCAGGATCTGCCGGGCGTAGTGCACGTTGAAGCGCCAGAAGTCGATCAGCTCGCAGGCGCTGTCGATCTCGGCCTGCCAGGCGGTCTTCGACTGGCCGAGCATGGTGGCGGCGTTGAGCCGCGCCCGCCACGGGCCGGCCAGCAGGTCGGCGGCCTTGAGCAGCACCGCGGCGCGCTCGTCGAAGGGCAGCGCACGCCACCCGGGCGCCGCCTTCGCCGCGGCCCGGACGGCCGCCTCGGCGTCCTTGGTGGTGCTGTGCCGGGAGACGCCGAGCACGGAGGCGTGCTCGTGCGGCTGCACGACCTGGAATTCCTTGCCGCCGCCCATCCGCCGCCGGCCGCCGATGGTGGCGGGCAGGTTGACGGTGCGGGCGGACTGCCGGGTGAGCTCGGCGACGAGGTCGGCCCGTTCGGGGCTGCCCGGCGCGTAGTTCAGGTTCGGCTCGTTGGTGGGAGCCGGTGGGTGAGTGATCGCGTCCATGCCTCGCGACGTTACCCTCAGCCGATCAGGTCGTCGATCTCCTGGGTCGCGTACCAGCCGAGATCGGGCAGGTCGTCCGAAGCCGGGTCGACGTCGTCGGTGTCGGCGTGCACCGCCTCGATCAGGCTGATCGGGAAGGCGGCGTCCTCGTCGGGGACGTCGGCGACCACCACGACCCGGCGCCCGGGCTCGTCGAGCAGGGCGGTGGCGGCCTCCGCGGCCTCGGAGAGCGCCTCGTACTCCGCCTCCTCGGTCTCGTCGTCGGGGACGAAGCGCTCGGCCGTCGAGGGGACGGCGTCGGCCCGCAGGTAGGCGGCCAGGCCGGGCAGCGTGGTGGGGACGTAGATCCGCATCGTTACCTCACTTCTTGCGGCCGCGCGGCGCCCGCGGGCGGTTGTCGCTGGAGGAGTCGACCAGCTCGTCGAGCGACTCCCGGACGCAGGCTCCGAGCACGTCGACATCGGGCAGGATGTCACGGTCGGCGGTGATCCCGTAGTAGACGCCGCCGTCGTACGACGTCACGCCGATCGCGATCGCGAACCCGGGCTGCAACGGCGGCACCGGGTAGGTCTCGGTCATCTCCGCGCCGGCCATGAACATCGGGAACTGCGGACCGGGGACGTTGGTGATCACCAGGTTGACGCCCTGGGACTCCTCGACGGCGACCCGTGACCCGAGGGCGTGGAAAGTGGTCGGCGCGAACCCGGCCACCCCGGCGATCCGGTCCGCGGCGACGGCGCGGCCGGTCTCGCTGTGCGCCTTGAACGCGTAGGAGACCTGGTGCAGCCGGATGATCGGCGAGGCCTCCCCGATCGGCAGGTCGAGCCGGTGGCCGATCACCTGGGAGCCGAGCGAGGTCGGCTCGAGGTCCTCGTCGATGACGCTCATCGGGACCAGCGCCTTGATCCGGCGGCCGCTGTTGACCGACTCCGCCCTGGTCATCAGCCAGGACCGGATCGCGCCGGTCAGGGTCGCCAGGATGACGTCGTTCACGGTGCCGCCGTGCACCCGGCGGACCCGCCGGTAGTCCTTCAGGGCGGTCCGCACCAGGACCACCCGGCGCTGCTCGGACGGCTCGACGTTGAACGGGCTGTCGGGCGTCGGCCGTCGGTTGGACAGCGCGCCGGCCGCCAGCGTGCCGACCCGCCCGAGGACGGAACCGGCGGTGGTCAGCACGGTCCGGGGGTCGCGGGCGGTGTCGGCGATGGCGCCCAGCACCAGGCTGGCCTGGGACGGCTCGTCGTCCGGCCGCCAGTCGTCCGGGACCAGGTGCCGCGGCCCGGGGTCGACGTCGAGCAGCACCTGGCCGAGGTCCACGGTCGCGATCCCGTCGACCAGGATCTGGTGCGACTTGGACAGCACCGCGACCCGGCCGTCCTCGAGACCCTCGACGAAGTAGACCTCCCAGAGCGGCCGGGACGGGTCCAGCCGGCGCGACATGATCCGGGCGGTCAGCTCACGGAGCTGGTCGAGGGTGCCCGGGCGGGGCAGTGCCGAGCGTCGTACGTGGTAGCCGAGGTCGAAGTCCGGGTCGTCCACCCAGACCGGGTTCGCGAGCCGGCCCGGCACGGTCCGGATCGCCTGCCGGTAGCGCGGGACGAAGGTGATCCGGTCCGCGATGTGCGCGATCAGCGCGTCGTAGTCGAAACCGGAGTCTCCCGGCTCGAAGATCTCCAGGGTCGCGTTCTGCATCGGCGTCCGCGGCGTCTCCGCGGTCAGCAGCGCCAGATCGGAGGCGCGTAGTCGCTCGCTCATCGTGTGGCCTCTCCGCCGGGTCGTCTTGCTGAGAACTCCCCTAGAGTTCCCGCGCCAGTTGGGGCAATCGCTGCCCGTCATGGGATTCTGGCAGAGCACCAGCGGCCGATGTCGCACGTCCCACCGATGGAGTTACCCATGACGCCCCGTCCCCGCGCGCTGCACGTCGGCGCCGCCACCCTGCTGCTGCTCGCCCTGACGGCCTGCGGCTCCTCCGCGAAGGACACCAGGGAGGCGGAGGAACCGACCGTCGTGGCCACCCCGACCGCCCAGGTCACGGGCACGCCGGCCGCGGACGCGAAGGTCGTCGACATCACCATCACCGCGGACTCGGTGACCCCGAGCGGAGCGCAGATCGCGATCAAGCGGAACCAGCCGGTGGTGCTGCGGATCGACGCGGCGGAAGCAGGTCAGCTGCACGCGCACAGCAGCCCGGAGCAGCACATCGGCTTCCCGGCCGGCGACTCCGAGGTGACGATCTCCTTCGACAAGCCCGGCGTGATCGCTGTCGAGGACCACGCCCTCGACCGGCTGATCGTCCAGTTCGAGGTCAGCTAGGTGGTCTCCGGCCTCGGTTCGTTCGTACCCCTGCACGCCTTCGGCGGTGCCCGCGACCTCCCGATCCCGGCTCCGCTGGCGATCTTCGGCGGCGCCGCCGCCCTGGTGGTCTCGTTCTGCGTCCTGATCCTGGCCTGGCGCACCCCGCGCTACGACGACGCCAGGCGGGAGCGGCCGGTACCGGCTCGGCTCGCCCGGGTGATCGACAGCGCCGGCTTCCGCGGCGCCCTGCGCGGTTTCGGGCTGGTCTTCACGGCGTACGTCGTCTGGGCGATGCTCGCCGGCCCGGACCTGCTGAACAACCCGATCTTCGGCGCCTTCTACGTCCTGCTCTGGATCGGCATCGTGCCGGCGTCGCTGCTCTTCGGCCGGTTCTTCCGGGCCGTCAGCCCGATGCGGACGCTGAACCTGGCGTTCGCGGCCGTGACCCGGTCGGATCCCGCCAAGGGCCTCTACGCCTACCCGGAGAAGCTCGGCTACTGGCCCGCCGCCGCCGGGCTCTTCGCGTTCGTCTGGCAGGAGCTGGTGAACCCGTACGCCGGCTTCATCGGCGCCAACGGCTTCTACCCCGGCGTCGCCTTCTGGATCGCGATCTACGCCAGCGTGATGCTGATCGGCTGCGCGCTCTTCGGCGAGGTCTGGCTCTCCCGCGCCGACCCGTTCGAGGTCTACTCCGACCTGGTCGCGAAGCTCTCCCCCTGGGCACGCGGTGAGGACGGCCGGCTGGTCTGGCGCAGCCCGCTCGCCAACGTCGCCACGATCACACCGCGCGCCGGCCTGGTCGCCGTGGTCGCGGTCCTGCTCGGCTCCACCGCCTTCGACTCCTACAAGGAGTCGTTGCACTGGTTCCGGATCGTCAAGGACCTCGGCATCGACGTCGTCGCGCTCAACAGCATGGCGCTGCTCTTCTTCTGCGGCGTCGTCGGCATCACCTTCACGATCGCCACGATGTCGACCGGGGTCGACCGGGCCACCACGCTGCGCTCCACCCTGCCGCGGCTGTTCGCGCACTCGGTGGTGCCGATCATCGTCGGCTACATGGTGGCGCACTACCTGAGCTACTTCGTCGAGTACGGCCAGATCACCCTGCACCAGCTCAGCGATCCGCTGGTCAAGGGCCAGAACCTGCTCGGCATGGACAGCGTGCCGTTCAACTACTGGCTCTCCGCGCACCCGACGTTCCTGGCCACGGTCAAGGTGCTCGCGGTGGTCCTCGGCCACATCGTCGGCGTGGTCTCGGCCCACGACCGCGCGCTGGCGCTGCTGCCCAAGAAGCACCAGGTCACCGGCCAGCTCGGCCTGCTGGTGATCATGGTGGCCTACACCTTCACCGGCCTCTACCTGCTCTTCGGCGCGAAGTGAGCCGCACCGTCTAGCTCCACACCCGCCCGCCCGCACGGACCCGTCCACAATCCGTGCGGCTCTTCGCGTGCGCAACGGCGCCTCTGCGTGTCATCTCTGGTAACGAACTGGTCAGCTCTCGGGCCGGGTCGTCCCCAGGAGACCGCTCGGAGGACTCATGCACAGCACACCGCAGCACGCGGCGATACCGATCGCGCCGGCCCAGGGCCTCCTGGCCCTGGACTTCAACGGCGCGACCGACATCCCGATCCGCCCGAACCTCAAGCTGGTCACCAGCGACGAGCCGGAGCTCGACGCCTTCGCGACCCGGTTCTCCCAGGCCGTGGTCGAGGTGATCGGCGGAGACCGCGGAGTCCACCAGTTGATGCGCTGGACCACCGACACCGTCTACGAGGACCTCCAGCTGCGCTGCAACGCCCTGCACCGCACCACGCCGCAGGTGAACCGCCGTCACCGGCTCCGCGCCCACGTCCGCAGCGTGCACCTCTCCCGCCCGCACCCCGAGGCGGCCGAGATCAGCATCCACGTGCGTCACGGGGACCGCTCACGGGCGATCGCCGCCCGTATCGAGCTGATCGAGCGCCGGTGGAGGTGCACCGACCTGGAGTTCGGCTAGCCTCCGGCGCGGGTGGTGAGTCCGGTGGCGTTGGGCGCTCCGTGGCACTGCTTGTACTTCTTGCCGGAGCCGCAGGGGCACGGGGCGTTGCGGCCCACGTTGGCGAAGGGGTCGTCGGCGTCGTTGGTGACCGTCTGACCCTTGAGCTCGACCTCGCCGTCCTCGCTCGGGCCGGCGTAGGTGAGGTTGGCCGGGGCACGAGGGGCGTCGAGCCCCTTGGCGGTGAAGTGCACCGCCGCGGCCTCGTCAGCCGCTCCGGAACCGATCGGACGGAAGATCGGGTCGTGGTCGTGGTCCTCGTGACCGGGCTCGATCTCCATGCCCTCGGGAACCTCGATCTCGCCGGGCTCCTCGAGCTGGACCTCCAAGTTGAACAGGAAGCCGACGGTCTCCTCGCGGATGCCCTCCTTCATGGCGGCGAACATGTCGAAGCCCTCGCGCTGGTACTCGACCAGCGGGTCGCGCTGGCTGTAGGCGCGCAGGCCGATGCCCTCGCGGAGGTAGTCCATCTCGTAGAGGTGCTCGCGCCACTTGCGGTCCAGCACCGAGAGCAGCACCCGGCGCTCGAGCTCGCGGATCACCTCGGTGCCGATCTCCTCCTCGCGGGCGGAGTAGGCGGCGTGGGCGTCGGCCTGGAGGGTCTCCAGCAGCTCCTCGCGGTCCATGCCGGCGCGACCGCCGGCCTGCTCCTCGAGGTCCTGGTAGCGCAGCGAGACCGGGTAGAAGGTACCGATGGCCGTCCAGAGCGCCTCCAGGTCCCACTCCTCCGGGAACCCGTCGGTGGCGGCGGTGACGTAGGTCGCGATGGCCTCGTCGATCATCACCCGGATCTGCTCGGTCAGGTCGCGGCCCTCGAGCACCTCGCGGCGCTCGCCGTAGATGACCTCGCGCTGCCGGCTCATCACGTCGTCGTACTTGAGGACGTTCTTGCGGGACTCGAAGTTCTGGCCCTCGACCTGGCCCTGGGCGGACTGGATCGACCGGGTGACCGACTTGTTCTCGATCGGGACGTCGTCGGGGACCTTGAGCGCGATCAGCACCCGCTCCACGAACGCGGCGTTGAAGAGCCGGAGCAGGTCGTCCTCCAGCGACAGGTAGAACCGGGACTCGCCCGGGTCGCCCTGACGGCCGGAACGACCGCGCAGCTGGTTGTCGATCCGGCGGGACTCGTGCCGCTCGGTGCCGAGCACGTACAGCCCGCCGAGCTCCTTGACCTCGTCGTGCTCGGCCTTGACCTGGGCGGTGACCTTCTCCAGGGTGCCGGCCCAGGCCGCCTCGTACTCGTCGGCGTTGTCGACCGGGTCGAGGCCCTGGCTCCGCAGCTCCTGGTCGGCCAGGAACTCCGTCGAGCCGCCGAGCATGATGTCGGTACCGCGACCGGCCATGTTGGTGGCCACCGTGACGGCCCCCTTGTGACCGGCCATCGCGACGACCTTGGCCTCGTTCTCGTGCTGCTTGGCGTTCAGCACGGTGTGCGCCACACCGCGCTTCTTCAGCAGGCTCGAGAGCAGCTCGGACTTCTCGACCGAGGTGGTGCCGACCAGGACCGGCTGGCCGGTGCGGTGGCGCTCCTCGAGGTCGTCGGCGACCGCGTTGAACTTGGCCTCCTCGGTCCGGTAGACCAGGTCGGGCTGGTCGATCCGGGCGAGCGGCTTGTTCGGCGGGATCGGGACGACGCCGAGCTTGTAGATCTTGTCGAACTCGCTGGCCTCGGTCATCGCCGTACCGGTCATGCCGCCGAGCTTGGTGTAGAGCCGGAAGTAGTTCTGCAGGGTGATCGTGGCGAGGGTCTGGTACTCCTCGCGGACGACGACCTCCTCCTTGGCCTCGATCGCCTGGTGCAGGCCGTCGTTGTAGCGGCGACCCGCCAGGATGCGGCCGGTGTGCTCGTCGACGATCAGCACCTCGCCGTCCATGACGACGTACTCCTTGTCCTTGCGGAACAGCTCCTTGGCCTTGATGGAGTTGTTCAGGAAGGAGATCAGCGGGGTGTTCGCCGACTCGTACAGGTTCTCGATGCCGAGGTGGTCCTCGACCTTGGTGATGCCCGGCTCGAGGATCGAGATGGTGCGCTTCTTCTCGTCGACCTCGTAGTCGACCTCGGCGACCAGGTTGGTGGCGACCTTGGCGAACTCGGCGTACCACTTCACCTCGTCCTGGGTCGGGCCGGAGATGATCAGCGGGGTCCGGGCCTCGTCGATCAGGATCGAGTCGACCTCGTCCACGATCGCGAAGTTGTGGCCGCGCTGGACGCAGTCCTCGAGCGCGTTCGCCATGTTGTCGCGCAGGTAGTCGAAGCCGAGCTCGTTGTTGGTGGCGTAGGTGATGTCGCAGTTGTAGGCCTCGCGGCGCTCCGCCGGGGTCATCTCCGGCAGGATCACGCCGACGGTCAGCCCGAGGAAGTGGTGCACCCGGCCCATCCACTCGGCGTGGTACTTCGCCAGGTAGTCGTTGACCGTGACGACGTGGACGCCCTTGCCCTCCAGCGCGTTCAGGTACGACGGCAGCGTGGACACCAGCGTCTTGCCCTCGCCGGTCTTCATCTCGGCGATGTTGCCCAGGTGCAGCGCCGCGCCGCCCATCAGCTGCACGTCGAAGTGCCGCTGGCCGAGGATCCGCTTGGCGGCCTCGCGGACCGTCGCGTACGCCTCCGGCATGATGTCGTCCAGGGTCTCGCCGTCGGCCAGACGCTTCTTGAACTCGTCGGTCATGCCGCGCAGCTCGTCGTCGCTCATCGCGACGAAGTCGTCCTCGATCGCGTTGATCGCCTTCGCGATGGTGTCGAGCTGGCGCAAGATCTTGCCCTCGCCGATGCGAAGGATCTTGTCGATGATGGCAGGCACGTTCTCAGGCTCCAGACAGTGGCGAATGACAGGGCGCCGTGCGGGCACGGCCTGTGGAGGGTGTCACAGCCGCCAACTCTACCGACACGTGCGTGAACACAGGTTCGCAAGCCGCCAAACATCTCCGCCGCAACTTTCATGTCCATCCCCATTGACATCAAATCCATTTTCATGTCAACTGCAACTGACATGAAAACCTCACGCAGCTATCGCCAGACCGCACGCGCCGAAGCCTCCGAGCAGACCCGCCGGCGGATCATCGAGGCGGCCTTCGCCCTGCAGGCCGAGCGGCTCTCGGCCGAGATCTCGCTCGACGACGTCGCCGAGCGTGCCGGCGTGAGCGTGCAGACCGTGCTGCGCCGGTTCGGCAGCAAGGCGGCGCTGATCGAGGAGAGCATCCGCTGGATCAACGCCGAGATCGCCGAGGAGCGCCGCGCACCGGCCGGCGACGTACCGGCCGCGATCCACGCACTCCTCGACCACTACGAGAAGCGGGGCGACTTCGCCCTGCTGATGCTGGCCCAGGAGAACGCCTACGACCACGTCCGGCAGCTCAGCGACGCCGGGAAGGGGACCCATCGCACCTGGGTCGCCGAGGTCTTCGGGCCGTACCTCCCGCACGGGGCCGGCAGGCGCGACGAGCTGCTCGACCTCCTCGTCGTCGCCACCGACGTCTACACCTGGAAGCTGCTGCGGCGCGACCGGGGACTGACCCGCAAGGAAACCGAGAACCGCATCACCACCCTGGTCACCGCCCTGCTGCCGCAGCTCACGACGGAGGCGACCACGGGGAAGGAGTCGTCATGACCGAGATCCTGATCGTCACCTGGGACGGCGGCGGCAACGTGCCGCCCGCACTGCTGATCGGCGCCGAGCTCGCCCGCCGGGGCCACGGCGTCCGCGTCCTCGGCCACGCCACCCAGCGCGAGGACGTCACCGCGGCGGGCCTGGAGTTCCGCGCCTTCCCGACCGCCCGGCCCTTCTCCAGCCTCGATGACAACGCCCCGCCGCGGCTGTTCGCGCTCTTCTCGGACAAGGCCCTGGGAGCGGATACCGTCGACGAGGCCCGCCGGGTGCCGACCGACGTGGTGCTGGTGGACTGCCTGCTCACCGGCGCGACGAAGGCCTGCGCGGACGCGGGACTGACCTACGTCTCGCTCGAGCACCTCTTCGACGCCTACCTCCGCGGCGGCTGGCTCAAGGGGCCGATGGGCCTGGTCTCCCGACTCAAGGGCCTGCGCCCGGTGACGACCTGGGACGGCGCCGCCCGGGCGCTGGTGGTGGCGCCGGCCGAGCTCGACCCGGCGGGCTCCCGGCGGCACCCGGCCAACCTGGTCCACACCGGACCCGCTCTCGACCTGCCGGCGTCGGCGCACGACCTCGACGCGCACCCGCCGGCGGTGCTGGTCAGCCTGAGCACCTACAAGTACGCCGGGATGGCCGACTGCCTCCAGCGCATCCTCGACGCGACCGCGGCACTGGACGCCCGGGTGGTGGTCACGACCGGGCCGGCCGTCGATCCCGCCGAGCTCCGCACGGCACCGAACCACGAGGTGCACCGGTTCGTCCCCCACGACGAGCTGATGCCGCAGATGTCCCTGGTCGTCGGGCACGGCGGCCACGCGACCACGATGCGCGCGCTCGCCCACGACCTGCCGCTGGTGGTGATGCCGATGCACCCGATGCTCGACCAGCCGATGGTGGGCAAGGCGGTCGCCGCGGCGGGCGCCGGCGCGGTGGTCGCCAAGAAGGCCCGTCCCGAGGAGCTGACCCCGGTCATCTCGCGGCTGCTCGCCGACGGCCCGCACCGCGCGGCTGCGGCACGCCTCGGCGCCTCCATCCGCTCGGCACGCGGAACCGAGACCGCCGCCGACCAGATCCTGGCCGCTCCCGCCCTGGTGGGCTAGGCCTCGCCCTCGTCCTGCTCGCGGCGCTTCTTGTCCTCGGCGGCCTTGCGGCGCTGCTCCTCGGCGCGCTCCCGGATCTTGCGGAGGAACTCCTCGTCCGACTCCGGGGTCAGCCCGGCCGCGCGTCCGGGGCGGTCGTACTCCGGGAAGGTCGGCGCCTGGCGCTCGTACGGCGACCGCCCTCCCCCGGGCGCGAGCTGGGGCCTACCGGCGACCAGCCAGGCGATCGACCCCACGAACGGGAAGATCAGCACCAGCAGCAGCCAGGCGATCTTCGGCAGGTTCCGGACCTTCTCCTCGGGGCTGACGATCACGTCGATCACGCAGAAGACCTCCAGCGCCAGCACGAGCAGGACGGGGAGAAAGCGGACCATCGGACACCTCCAAGGGTTCAGGCCGGAACGGCTGATCCTAGGGCAGAGCGGAGCGCGGCACTCAGATCTCCGCGCCCGGCCACCGTGATCAGCTCGAGACCCAGCCAGTCGGCCAGCGAGCGCAGCTCCTCGGCGAGCTCGGCCGCCGTCTCCGGCGGAGCGTGCTCCTCGGCGTACGCGGCCTTGACCTGCAGCGTTCCCGACCTCCGGTCGGCCTTGAGGTCCACCCGGGCCACGATCCGCTCCCCCAGCAGGAACGGCAGCACGTAGTAGCCGAACTCGCGCTTCTCCGCCGGCACGTAGATCTCGATCCGGTAGCGGAACCCGAAGAGGTGCTCGGCGCGGGCCCGCTCCCACACCAGCGGGTCGAAGGGGCTGAGCAGGGCTCGCGCCCGCACCCGTCGGGGAAGCCGGGCATCGCGGTGCAGGTACGCCGGCCGGGTGCCGCCCTCGATCCGGACCGGAACCAGCTCGCCGTCCTCGACCAAGGACGCCACCGCGGCCTGGGACTCGGCCGGCTTCATCCGGTAGTAGTCGCGCAGGTCGGGCTCGGTGCCGACCCCGTGCGAGATCGCCGCCCGGCGGATCAGCTCCCGGTGCGCGTCGGCGGGCTCGGGGACCGGACGGTCGAGGACCGCGTGCGGGATCACCCGCTCGGGCAGGTCGTAGAGCACCTCGAACTGGGAGTTGCGCCCGGCGATGGCCACGTCGCCGACGACGTAGAGGAAGTCGAGCGCCTTGCGCGTCGCCGACCAGTTCCAGCCCCAGTGCTTCTTGTCGCGCGGCAGGCCGTCGTCCAGGTCGCGCGACGTGCTGGGACCGCGATCCGCGATCTCCGCCAGCAACGAGGCCTCCAGCTCGGGGGTGACCTGGTCGGTCCACCACTTCCCGCGCTGCGGGCGGTACTGCTCCATCCGGTGCCGCATCAACGGCCACAGCTCCACCGGCATGAAGGCCTGGACGTGCGCCCAGTACTCGACCAGGCGGCGGGACTTCTGCCCCGAGGACGCCCGCCGGAGCAGGTCGACGTCGTACGGGCCCATCCGGCTGAACAGCGGCATGTAGTGCGCGCGCTGGAGCACGTTGACCGAGTCGACCTGGAGGACGCCGGTGCGCGAGACGGTCCGCGCCAGCGTCGCCATCGTCGGGGCGGCGTGCGGTGCGTCCAGGAAACCCTGGGCGGCCAGGGCGACCCGACGTGCCTGGGCGAGGCTCAGCGACTGCATGCGGTGAGGCTAGAGGACGCCACCGACTACGGCAGGTCGAGCAGCTTCTCGCGCACCGCGTACATCACCGCTTCCATCCGGGAGTGCAGCTGCAGCTTGTCCAGGATGTTGCGAACGTGGTTCTTGACGGTGTTCTCGCTGATGAACAGCTGCTTGGCGACCTCGCGGTTGTTCAGGCCGGTGGCGACCAGCCGGAGCACCTCCAGCTCCCGGTCGGTCAACCGGGGCGCGTTCCCCGGCTCGCGGTCGGTGCGGGAGATCTCCTTGAACTCGTCGATCAGCTTCGCCGCCATCGACGGGCTGATCAGCGACTGCCCCTCGGCGACCACCCGGACCGCCTGGGCGACCTCGTCGATCGAGGAGTCCTTGAGCAGGTACCCGGAGGCCCCGTTCTTGACGGCCTCGTAGAGATCGCCCTCCTCGTCGCTGACGGTGAGCATGATGATCCGGGTCGAGGGCGCCTGCGCCTTGATCTGCATGCAGGCCTCGAGACCACTGCGCTTGGGCATCCGGACGTCGAGCAGCACGATGTCCGGCGTGGTCTCGACGACGAGCTCGACCGCGCTGACGCCGTCACCGGCCTCGCCGACGACCTCGATGTCGTTCTCGACACCGAGCAGCATCGTCAGCCCGCGCCGGAACAGCTCCTGGTCGTCGACGACGACGACCCGAACCGGCTCCGCAACCCCCGACCGCTCTGGCACGCTTGAATGATGTCAGATCCGGCGACGGCTCAGGTCAGATCGAGGGAGATCACTCCGTAGTCGTACCCCTTGCGCCGGTAGACGACAGAGGGCCGCTCGCTCTCCTTGTCCACGAACAGGTAGAAGTCGTGACCCACGAGCTCCATCTCGTAGAGCGCCTGCTCCAGGTTGATCGGGGTCGCCGGGTGCGTCTTCTCACGGACCACCAGCGGTCCGTCCCCGGTCACGGCCACCGGTCCGACCCAGTGCTCGGCGATGTCCTCGCGCTCCTCGACGACGAGGGCGCCGTTGCTGGCCGCGGTGCCCGGGTCGGCGGCCCGGCCCATCGCCCGGCTCACCGACTCCGGCGCGTGCTGACCGCGGTGCACCTTGCGGCGGTCGGCCGCGCGGCGCATCTGCGCGGACATCTTGTCCAGGGCGAGGTCCAGCGCCGCCATCTTGTCCTCGGCGGCGGCCTCGGCCCGCAGGATCGGGCCCTTCGACTTCGCGGTGAGCTCGACCCGCACCTGGCGCTCGGGCTGGCGGGCATTGCGCTCCCGCTCCAGCAGCACCTCGACGCGGATGATCCGATGATCGTGCTTCTCCAGGCGGGCGAGCTTGTCCTCCACGTGCTCGCGGAACCGCTCCGAGACTTCACAGTGCCGACTGCTGACCACAACGTCCATACAGACCTCCCGGTTGGTTGAGCGCGCTACTGCACAGGGGTAGAACGATCGGAGGAGTCCGTCCGGCCGACCTGGTCTTCTCCCCCACACCCGCCTGCTGAGACGTTCGCAGCTTGTGCCACTACTGGCCTTCTCCCTCGCGTCCCCGTATCTGACGAGGGGCGATGGGCAGGACTTACGACTAAGCCGCACCGTGATCGGCGTTCTACCGCCTTACGTGGGTCGTTTCGCCTGCGACTGGCATCGACTTGCCAGGAGGTACTCCTGACGCAACCACGGACCCGGACGGACTCCATGTACAGACGTTAGCCGCCACCTGTACAAATCGGTAGCAGTCATCCCGATTCCGTTCCGATTCCGCCTCCGGGTCGCAGCCAGGGACGTCACCGCGGTCACCGGGAGACCGACCGCCTCCAGTGCTCGCTGCGCCTCCCGGGCGGTCGCCCCGGTGGTGATCACGTCGTCGCAGACCAGCACGCGGACCGGTCGGCCGGACCGGGCGAGCGCCCGCTGGGCCCGCGGCCGGACCCGCAGGCTGCCGTCCAGGTTGGCGGCCCGCGCCGCTGCGTCCAGGCCGGCCTGGTCACGCACGTCGGCGCACTGCCGGAGCAGTGCCGGTACGACGACCGGGACCCCGTCGCGGCGCAGCGCCCGGGCCGCGGCCAGCACCATCCGGCGTACCGGGTCGTGGCCGCGCTCGCGCACCGTCGCGGCCCGCGAGGGAACCGGCACCAGCACCAGCAGCGCGTCGGGCAGATCCGCCGGGACCGCTCCCCCGACGACCGCGCCCAGCACCTCGCCGAGCGGTCGGGCGAGCGCGAACGCCCGGCGCTCCTTGTGCGCCAGCAGCAGCGGCCGGAGCGGGGCGTCGTACCAGCCGGCGGCGAAGGCGGGGGCGAGACCGGGCGGCGCCGGATCGGGACGGACCGGGAACCCCGAGCTCGGCAGCAGCGGGCGGCAGTCCCGGCAGAGGATCCGTCCCGGACGCCGGCAGCAGGCGCAGGTCGCCCCGAACGCGAGGTCGAGCGCGGCGTCCAGCACCCGGCCAGCCTGCGCCCGCCGACCGGACCGAGCAACGGCCACCGGACGCCCTGTGCAGAACTTACTGCGCGTAGGTCGCTGTGAGGACGTCGGACGCGATCCGCGCCCACTGCCCGGAGCCGGTGAGCTCGAGCAGTCGACCATCGGCCGCCACCGCACGTGCCGGCAGGCTCGGGTCCGGACTGACGACCAGGGCGACCAGGTGGTCCGGCACCGGGTCCGGGGTACCGATCTGGTCCCCCGGCGAACCGTCCAGCTCGACCGACAGCACGTGCCGGGTGCCGGAGTCGCTGAGCGTCAGCACGGCCGCGGTGGTCGGCCCGTCCTGGCCGACGTCGACGATCGAGCCGAGGTTGCTGCCCGGCACCGTGACCCGGCCTCCCTCGACCACCCGCGCCACCCGGCCGCGCTCGGCCCGGACCACTTCGGCCACCGCGAGCGAGGTCGACGACGAGCCGGCGATCCCGGCGACCAGGCGGGCACCGTCCCGGGTCACCGTGAACGCGCTGATCCGGCGGCCGCTGATCCCGGGCACCCGGACGACCCGGTCCGTGCCGGCCGTGACCAGGTGCACCACCGCGCCGCCGCGGGCGGCATCGACCGCCCAGAGCCCGCCGAACCGGTCGTAGGCCGGCCGGAGCAGGTTCTCGGCACCGGTGATCGGGGTCTGCACCCGAGTAGCGCCGGTGGCGCCCCGGTCGCGGGCGACGTACAGCTGCGAGCCGTTGCCGGCCACCGCGGCCAGCTCTCCGCGCTCGACGCTCTGCGCGACCGAGCGGAGCGCGAAGCCGGGCTGGCCCAGCGGGCCGCCCACCGGCGTCGCGCCCTGCCGCTCGATCCGCTGGACCCGGCCCTCGGAGATCGCGACGACCTCGCGCGCCGGCGCCGTCACCGGGTCGTACTCCAGCCGCTCGGTCAGGCTCACGTCGCTCTGGCCGTCGGGCAGCGGCACCGGGACCCCGTCGGCCGTCACCCGGAGCCGGGTGATCCCCGGGACCTGGCGCAGGGTCCAGGAGAGCTGGACGATCAGCCGGTGCAGGTCCGGCGGCGTGAGCCGCTGCGCCTCCGGGCCGAGTCCGACCTCGGCGATGCCGTCCGCGTTGGTGGTCACCCCGGAGTCGAGGCCGGCGACGGCGGCACCCGGTCCGTCGAGCAGCCCGCGCACCAGGTTCGACGCGATCTGCTCGCCGCGCGGGAGGTAGATCCGGGTCGGCACCAGGACGCTGCCGGTGCGGTCGTAGAAGTACAACGTGTACGGCACGTAGAGGCTGCGGAAGTACGACGTCGGCACCGGCAGCGAGGTCGGCGGGTTCGCGATCCGCCACTCCCCGTGCTCCTGGGTGAGCACGAACGGCAGCCGGGACGTCGAGCCGGCCGAGGCGCCGAGCCAGGCGCCGCGCTGGTCGAGCAGGTGCGAACCGGAGAGCCGGACGTCCACCCGCTGGCTGCCGTCCTCCTCGACGTCGGCGCCGTCGTACACGATCGTGCCCTGCACCGGCTTCCAGGTCGTCCTGGCCGCGTCGGAGAGGAACGAGCGCGCGACCGCGGTGCTCGGCGGGTTCGCCTGGATGGCCAGCAGGAAGCCGTTGACGATCGCCGTCGTACTGGCGCCCGGGGTCGGTCCCGGCGGGGCGAAGTACGGCGCCTGGTTGAGCGAGTTGGTGTCCTCGTCGGCACGGGTGTGCACCGGGCCGGTCACCGGCAGCGTGCTGCATCCCGCGGCCACCGCCGCGGCGAGCAGGCCGGCGAGCAGCGCGGCGAGTCGCGTGCGCGTCATGAGGCTGCCTCCGGTGCGTCGGCGGGAACCAACGGTAGCGGGCTGTGCCCGAGCGGATCGCCGGCGTGCCGGGGCACCGTCACCCGGAACTGGGCCCCCGCGGACGGCGCGCCCCAGACCTGCAGCCAGCCACCGTGCAGCTGGGCGTCCTCCAGCGAGATCGCCAGCCCGAGGCCGGTACCCCCGGTGGTGCGCGCCCGCGCGGGGTCGGCGCGCCAGAACCGGTTGAAGACCATCGCCAGCTGGCCCGGCTGGAGGCCGACGCCGTAGTCGCGGACCGTCACCGCCGCCGCGTGCGCGTCCCCGCCGACCGTGACCACGACCCGTGCGTCGCCGCGGATGTTGGCGTGGTCGATCGCGTTGGACACCAGGTTGCGCAGCACCCGCTCGATCCGGCGCTCGTCCACCTCGGCCACGCAGGCCTGCGAGGCGTTCAGCACCAGGGTGACACCGCGGCCGCGCGCCACCAGCTCGGACTGGTCGACCACCCGGTGGGCGATGTCGACCAGGTTGACCTCGGCCAGCTCCAGGCCGGCCGCGCCGGCGTCGAACCTGCTGATCTCGAGCAGGTCGGCGAGCAGGTTCTCGAACCGGTCCAGCTCCTTCTGCAGCAGCTCGGCGGCCCGCGCCGTGACCGGGTCGAAGGACGCGCGGGAGTCGTGCAGCACGTCACCGGCCATCCGCACCGTGGTCAGCGGTGTGCGGAGCTCGTGGGAGACGTCGGAGACGAACTGGCGCTGCGCCCGGGAGAGCTCGACGAGCTGGCGGATCTGCTGCTGCAGCGCATCGGTCATCTGGTTGAACGAGGTCGCCAGCCGGGCGATGTCGTCCTCGCCGTGGACGTGCATCCGTTCCTCGAGCCGACCGGACGCGATCCGCTCGGCGACCCGGCGGGCGAGCCGGATCGGGTTGATCACCTGGCGGGTCACCAGGAAGGCGACCCCGGCGGTCAGCAGCAGCAGGAGGGCGCCCGAGGTCAGCAGCGAGCGCCGTACCAGGTTGAGGGTGCGCTGCTCCTCCTTCATCCCGAACAGGTAGTACACGGTGTAGGTGCCGCCGTCCGAGGGCAGCACCACGCGCGAGCCGACCACGACGGCCGGGACGTCCCGGACCTGCGAGTACGTCCAGGAGGTGCCGGCGGTGTCCTCGACCCGGTCACGGAGCCGCTGCGGGACGCTGTCGGCCGAGACGCCCACGGTGGTGCGGACACCGGCGTCGGGGATGGTGGTGGAGCCGACCGGACCGAGGACGACGATGTCGAAGCCGCGGACCTCGCCGCGCGAGACCAGGGTCTTGACCAGCTGGTCCAGCTGCGTCGAGGGGTCGAAGTCGCTGGTACCCGCGGACGCGAGCCGGTCCCGGGCCCCGCTGGTCTCGCTGATCGCCTCGGCGACCGAGGCTGTGACCCGGCTGCGGACCAGCCCGTCGGAGATCTGCTGCATCAGCAGCAGGCCGACCGATCCCGCGACCAGGGCGCCGAGCACCACGATCGCCACCACGACCCGGGTCCGGATCGACCGGCGCCAGAAAGTGAAGACCCGGGTCACCGAGTCAGTGAGACGGGACGTCACCGGATGCACTGTCGGGCGTGGCCCCCGCCTTGTAGCCGACGCCGCGCACCGTCAGCACGATGGTGGGCACCTCGGGGTCGTGCTCCACCTTGGCCCGGAGGCGCTGGACGTGCACGTTGACCAGGCGGGTGTCGGCGGCGTGCCGGTACCCCCAGACCTGCTCGAGCAGCATCTCCCGGGTGAAGACCTGCCACGGCTTGCGCGCCAGGCAGACCAGCAGGTCGAACTCCAGCGGGGTGAGGGCGATCTCCTCGGCGGCGCCGCGGGTCACCGAGTGGCCGGCGACGTCGATCATCAGGTCGCCGACGCTGAGCATCTCCGGGTGCGGCGCCTCGAAGTGCCGCATCCGGGCCCGGATCCGGGCGACCAGCTCCTTGGGCTTGAACGGCTTGGCGACGTAGTCGTCGGCACCGGACTCCAGGCCGACGACGACGTCGATCGTGTCGCTCTTGGCGGTCAGCATCACGATCGGCACCCCGGAGCCGGAGCCGGGGGTGGCCCGGATCTGACGGCACACCTGGATGCCGTCGAGGCCGGGGAGCATCAGGTCCAGCAGGACCAGGTCGGGCTTGTAGTCCACGAAGGCTGCGTACGCCTCGTCCCCGCGGCCAACGATGCGGCTCTGGAAGCCTTCGTTGTGCAGGACGAGCGAGAGCATCTCCGCGAGGGCGGCATCGTCGTCGACGACGAGGATGCGCGCCCTCCCGGCCTGGTCCGGCTGGATCACTGAGTGGCTACTTGGCTCAGTAGCGGTAGAGGTCCGACTTGAACGGGCCCTCGACCGGAACACCGAGGTAGTCGGCCTGCGCCTGGTTCAGCACGGTCAGCTCGACGCCGATGGCGTCGAGGTGCAGGCGCGCGACCTCCTCGTCCAGGTGCTTGGGGAGCACGTAGACGCCGATCGGGTACTCCTCGAGCTTGGTGAACAGCTCGATCTGCGCGAGGACCTGGTTGGTGAAGGAGTTCGACATCACGAACGACGGGTGTCCGGTCGCGTTGCCGAGGTTCAGCAGACGACCCTCCGACAGCACGATGACCTTCTTGCCGTCGGGGAAGATCCACTGGTGGACCTGCGGCTTGATCTCGTCCTTGACGATGCCCTCGATCTTCGCCAGGCCGGCCATGTCGATCTCGTTGTCGAAGTGGCCGATGTTGCCGACGATCGCCTGGTGCTTCATCCGCTCGAAGTGCTCGACCCGGATGATGTCGAAGTTGCCGGTCGTGGTGATGAAGATGTCGGCGAAGTCGACGACCGACTCGAGGCGCTTGACCTCGTAGCCGTCCATCGCCGCCTGCAGCGCGCAGATCGGGTCGATCTCGGTGACGATGACGCGAGCACCCTGGCCGCGGAGCGACTCGGCCGAGCCCTTGCCCACGTCGCCGTACCCGCAGATGACCGCGGTCTTGCCGGCGATCATCACGTCGGTGCCGCGGTTGATGCCGTCGATCAGCGAGTGCCGGCAGCCGTACTTGTTGTCGAACTTCGACTTGGTGACCGAGTCGTTGACGTTGATCGCCGGGAAGAGCAGCGAGCCCTCCTTGAAGCGGTCGTACAGCCGCAGGACACCGGTGGTGGTCTCCTCGGTGACGCCCTTGATGCCGGCGCCGATGTTGGTCCAGTACGTCGGGTCGTTGGCCACCGAGCGAGCGAGGACCCGGAGGACCTCCTTGTACTCCTCGTTGTCGGTGGAGTCCTGCGACGGGACCGCGCCGGCCTTCTCGAACTCGGTGCCCTGGTGGACGAGCAGCGTGATGTCGCCGCCGTCGTCGAGGATCATGTTCGGGCCGATCGCGTTGCCGTCGGCGTCCTTGAACCGGAAGACCTTCTCGGCCTCGTCCCAGTACTCCGCGAGGGTCTCGCCCTTCCAGGCGAAGACCGGCGTACCGGTCGGGTTCTCGGCGGTGCCGTCACCGACGACGACCGCGGCGGCGGCGTGGTCCTGGGTGGAGAAGATGTTGCAGGTGGCCCAGCGGACGTCGGCGCCGAGGGCGACCAGGGTCTCGATCAGCACACCGGTCTGGATCGTCATGTGCAGCGAGCCGGCGATGCGGGCGCCCGCGAGCGGCTTCGACGCGCCGTAGCGACGGCGCATCTCCATCAGGCCGGGCATCTCGTGCTCGGCGAGGGTGAGTTCCTTGCGGCCGAAGGCGGCCAGCGAAAGGTCAGCGACCTTGTAATCCATGGTTTCGTCCTTGCAGGGTGAAGTGTTGGTTTTGGGCTCGATGAAGACAGGCAAAAACCTGTGCAAGGCGTCTGGCCACGATCTCGTGCGCGAGGCGCGGCGTCCATAGTAACCGGCCCGGACACCTCCAGTGGGGTAACTCGCTAGGCTCTGCACGTGAGCGCTGGCCTCTTCGGACTTCTTGACGACATTGCCGCGCTTGCGAAGCTCGCCGCGGCCTCCATCGACGACGTCGGCGCTGCCGCCGGCCGGGCCGGTGTGAAGGCGGCCGGCGTGGTGGTCGACGACACCGCGGTCACCCCGCAGTACGTCCAGGGAGTCGCCGCGCAGCGCGAGGTGCCGATCATCAAGCGGATCGCCAAGGGCTCGCTGCGCAACAAGCTGCTCTTCATCCTGCCGGCGGCGCTGCTGCTCAGCCAGTTCGCCGACTTCCTGCTCACCCCGCTGCTGATGATCGGCGGCACCTACCTCTGCTTCGAGGGCGCCGAGAAGATCTGGGCACGCCTCTCCGGCCACGGCAAGGGCGAGTCGGTCGACACCGCCAAGAAGCAGCTCGACTCCGAGGCCGAGGAGACGGTGGTCTCCGGCGCGATCCGGACCGACTTCATCCTGTCGGCCGAGATCATGGTGATCTCGCTGAACGAGGTCTCCGACGAGCCGTTCGTCTCCCGCGCGGCGATCCTGATCGTGGTCGCGTTCGCGATCACCGCGCTGGTCTACGGCGTGGTCGCGCTGATCGTGAAGATGGACGACGTGGGCCTGCACCTGGCGCAGCGCTCCTCCGCGGCGGTGCAGAAGATCGGACGCGGCCTGGTCCGCGGCATGCCGGTGCTGCTCTCGGTGATCTCGGTCGTCGGCGTCGCCGCGATGCTCTGGGTCGGCGGCCACATCCTGCTGGTCGGCCTCGACGACCTCGGCTGGCACGCCCTGTACGACGCGGTGCACGACCTCCAGCACGAGGTCGAGCACGCGGTCGACGCGATGAGCAGCGTGCTCGGCTGGCTGACCAACACGGTCGCCTCGGCGATCCTCGGAGTCGTGGTCGGTGCCGTCGCGGTCGCGGTGATGCACGTGCTGCCGACCAAGAAGGCGCACTAGCCAGCCAGGGCTAGCTCCCGGCGAGCCCCAGCTGCAGGTACTGCGCCGCGAAGGTGCCGGTGGCGAGCAGCGCGGCGTAGCGGGCCACGTCCCCGTCCGCCTCGGTGGTCACCTGCTCGATCCGGACCCCGGTCGCCTCCGCCTGCGCCCGCAGCCGGTCCCGGGTCTCCCCGACCACCGGGTCCGGGGAGCCGTCGTCGAGGATCACCAGCGAGGGACGAAGCTCGGCGGCCTCGTCGGCGAACGGATCGGCGAAGACATCGGTCCGCGGAGCCTGGGCGAGCACCGGGAGCAGGTGCTCGGCATCCGCGGCCAGCGCCGCCCGTCCGGTGGCACGGCGCAGCGACTCCGCCACCCGACGCGCGGCACGGGCCGCCAGCACGGTCCCGCCCCAGAGCAGAGGGCTGGTCTCGGCGATGCCGCTGGCCAGCAGCTTGGCAGGGTTGACCGCGAGGTCGCGGTGCGGGCCGCAGGCGACGGCCACGTCGTCGAGCGCGGACGCGACCACCTCGGGGTCGGTGTCCGGGCCGAGGCCGAGCCGGTCGAGCAGGTCGAGCATCACGGTCGCGGTGGCGAGCTGGTCGCCGGTGGTCGTCGGCAGCAGCGTCGAGTAGCGCCCGGGCACGTGCCGGCCGACCAGCGAGTCCTCCGGGGTGGCGACCACCAGTTGGCAGCCGCGCCGCACGGCCTCGGCGACACCGGCCGCGGTGGCCGGGTCGGCGCCGTCGGGCACCAGCACCACGACCAGGTCCAGTGCGCCGGCCCAGCCCGGCAGACCGGCTCCCGGCCAGGCCACGAACGGGACCGGGCAGACGGGTTCGAGAACGGCCCGGAGCAGGCGCGAGTCCGGGCCTGCGGCGACAATCGCGCGCGGCGGCGTCTCGGCGAGCCGGGCGACCGCGGCCAGCAGCGGCTCGGCGGCGGAGACCGCCTCCCGGCGTACCCGGGACCCGCCCTCGGCGAGGTTGCGCAGCCCGGGCTCGGCCCGCCGCAACGCGTCGGTGTCGTCGAGCAGTCCGTCGTCGAACACGGGTACGCCGTCCCTACGCGGGCTTGCGGGCCTCGTCGACCAGCAGGACCGGGATGTCGTCGCGGACCGGGTAGGCCAGGCCGCAGCCGGTGCAGATCAGCTCGGCGGCCGCGTCGTCGACGGCGAGCTTGCCGTGGCACGCCGGGCAGACGATCAGGTCGAGCAGCTTCTGGTCGAGATTCATACCGACTCCCCTAGGTTCAACTGGTCAAGAACGGATCGCAGCGAGGACCTCGTCGCGAATCTGCTGCATCGTCGCGTCGTCCTTGCCCTCGACGTTGAGGCGCAACAACGGCTCGGTGTTGGACGCCCGGACATTGAACCACCACTCGTCGGCGGTGATCGTCAGGCCGTCGAGCTCGTCGACCGCGACACCGGGTCGCGCGCCCCACTCGGTCTTGATCGCGGCCACCACGGCCGCCTGGTCCGCTACCTCGGAGTTGATCTCTCCGCTGGCGACGTGGCGCGAGTACGGCGCCAGCACCTCCGACAGCGGGGCGTCGGTCTCGGCAAGGGCCGCCAGCGCGTGCAGCGCCGCGAGCATGCCCGAGTCGGCCCGCCAGAAGTCGCGGAAGTAGAAGTGCCCGGAGTGCTCGCCGCCGAAGATCGCGTTGGTCTCCGCCATGGTGGCCTTGATGAACGAGTGCCCGACCCGGGTGCGCACCGGCTTCCCGCCCAGCTCGGTCACGATCTCCGGCACGGCGCGCGAGGTGATCAGGTTGTGGATGATCGTCCCGCCCGGCTCCTTGGCGAGCTCGCGGGCGGCGATCAGCGCGGTGAGCACGCTCGGGCTGACCAGGTCGCCCTTCTCGTCCACCAGGAAGCACCGGTCGGCGTCGCCGTCGAAGGCCAGGCCGATGTCGGCACCGGTCTCCCGGACGCACGCCTGCAGGTCGACCAGGTTGGCCGGCTCGATCGGATTGGCCTCGTGGTTCGGGAAGGTGCCGTCGAGCTCGAAGTAGAGCGGGACCACCTCGGCGTCGATCTGGCTGAGCACGGCCGGCGTGGTGAGTCCGCCCATGCCGTTGCCGGCGTCGACGGCGATCTTGAGGCGCCGGCCGGCGACCGGTGCGAGTCGGAGCAGGTAGCCGGCGTACTCGGCCAGGAGGTCCTGCTCGTCGAGCGCACCCGGGACCTCGGCGGTCAGCGTCTCCCCCGACGCGACCCGGTCCCGGATCTCGGCGAGACCGGTCTCCATCCCGATCGGTGCGGCGTTGACCCGGCACATCTTGATGCCGTTGTACTGCGCCGGGTTGTGGCTGGCGGTGAACATCGCACCGGCGCGGCCGAGGTGCCCGGAGGCGAAGTACAGGCCGTCGGTCGAGGCCAGCCCGATCAGCGTGACATCGGCGCCGGCCGCCATCGCACCCTCGGCGAACGCCCGGGCGAGCTCCGGGGAGGACGGCCGCATGTCGTACCCGACCACGATCGGCTCCGCGCCGATCACGGCCACGAAGGCGTTGCCGACCCGTCGTACGAGGTCGGCGTTGATCTGGTCCGGCACGGTCCCACGGACGTCGTAGGCCTTGAAGAACGCGTTGAGGTCAGTCGACATGAGGCGAACCCTAGTGCCGGAAGGGTTCCCCCGCCGGATCGGGTGCCTAGCCGGGCGGGCCGCCGAACAGCAGCAGGTAACCGACGACAGCCACGGCCAGGATCACCAGGACGCCACCGACGACGAGGTTGCTCCGGTCGCGGCGCTGGTCGTCGGTCAGCGGCCCGCCACCAGCTCGTACCTGGATCGCCTCCCGGCGCCGCTCCGACCAGTGATGGAGCCAGACGAACGGCATGAACGGTGCTACGACGGGCGCGAGCCAGAGCGCTCCGATTCCTTCCAGCGCCGAGCGGTCGCTGGTCCCGAACCGGTCGCGCACGTATCCGTACGCCTTCACCGACAGGAACAGGAACCCAGCGAGCAACAGCCAGGGTCCGACGGTTTCCATGCGCGGATCATGCCACCATCGCCGGCGGCTCGACGGGTCTCGCGGTGATGTCCCGGGTGCCGTCCGCATCGCGCAGGTAGGTGTAGCCCAGGGGTGATCTCCAGAGGTAGGTGCCGGGATCGAGGGTGCTGTAGGTCCAGCCGCCGTGGGTCTTGAGGCGGTGGTGGCGTCTGCACAGGGCGGCGAGGTTGTCGGTGCAGGTCTGGCACGGAGGCCCACCGGGATCGTAGGGAGTGATGTGGTCGCAGTCGCAGCGACGGGCGTTGCGGTTGCACCAGGGAAATACGCAGGTGCGGTCGCGCAGGAGGACGTGCTCGCGGATCCTCTCGGGGATCGCGTAGCCGTCGGTCCCCAGCGGGTCGTCCAGGTCGATGACCGGCTTGACGATGACCTGGGTGGTGGTGCCGGGAGTGTCGCACCAGGCGCGGACCTGGTTGACCGTGATCAGCTGCCCGCCCGCGTTCTCCAGGGTGGCGACGCCGCCCTGGGTGGCGAGGTTGTCGTGGGTGGTGTGGACGTAGAGCACCACCTGGCGGACCGGCCGCTGGGCGTGCCCCTCGAAGGTGCTCGTGAAGGTCCGCGCGATCAGGCCGAGCGCCTGGCTGCGCCGGACGTCGAGGGTGGCGCTCGAACCTTGGTCGGCGAGGTGCGCCGCACCGACCTGGAGCGCGGCCTCGAGGTCCAGGGCATCGGCCAGGTCGAGATTGCCGGACACGTAGCTGGTCCCGGAGAAGGCCGGGTCGTGGTGCAGCGCGACCTTCCGGGTCTCGGCCGCCTCCTGCGCCAGCTCGAGAGCCGTCTCGGGCATGAAGGTCGCGATCGCCTCATCGACGAGCCGGTCCAGACGGGCGACTCCGATCTGGTGGGCGAGAGGAGCCACGACCAGATCGACGTGCGCCGCAGCATCCGGCGTCAGGGCCAGGGTCTTCTCCGCGATCCGCCGGGCCCGCCAGACCTGGAGCTCGCCGGCCTGGACCCGGGACCAGACGTTGGGGAGTCGGTAGGCCAGCTCGAGAGCGTGGGCGATCATGAACCGCCCTGACTCCGTCGTGCGTCCGATCGCGGCGGCGAACTCCGCCAGGCAGAACTCCGAGACCGTCGGCGCCCCCGGTCCGGCGATCGGGACGGGCGAGTCACCCCAGGTCGCCGCGTCGTCGCTCCCGGCATCCTCGGCGACGAGGTGCAGGCGGGCCCACGCCAACGCGTCGTTGAGCAGGCTCACCTCCGCGCGATCCGCCGCAGCTTTGTGCTCCCGTGCAGCCGCCAGCACGTCGGCAGCACCCCGGGCCGAGCTGGTCCGGAGCGCCCGGCGCGGGCGATGCGTGGAGGAGGTCATGCGTCCATCGTTTCTCGAACACCTGTTCGAGAGAAGGGCTCTTCGCAATTTGTGGAGAACTATTTCTGGGAACGCATCCTTGCGCCATCCTTCTGCGACGGAGGACGCGTCGACGAGCTCGGTTGGTCTCCTCGGCGATGAACCGCGCCTACTCCTCCGAGCGCAGCGCCCTCAGGTGACCGCGCCGGGTGCCTTCGTGGGCGTCGACCGGCTCCCGCACCGCGGCAGGGCGCGGCTGGGCTGCCTCGCGGACCGCGTCGGCGAGGGCGAGGAGGTCGTCGGAGGAGTGCGCGTGCGGGTCGTCCTGGACCAGCCGGAGGACCTCCCAGCCGCGGGGTGCGCTGAGCCGCTCGCTGTGCACCTCGCAGAGGTCGTACGCGTGCGGCTCGGCGTAGGTGGCGAGCGGGCCGAGGACGGCGGTCTGGTCGGCGTACACGTAGGTCAGGGTCGTGGCGGCAGCGCGGCCGCACGCCGTACGCGAACAGTGACGAAGACTCACAGGCGTGAGGCTACCCGCCGCCGCCCCCGGGCAGGACTAGGCTCGCGGCGTGAGTTCGAGGATCCGTGACCGCCACGACCGCGGCATGCGTGGGCCCGCGTTCGGCAAGGGCCCGTGGGCACCGAAGGGCGTGCCGGCGGCCCGGACCCGGTCCGAGCGCTTCGACGACATCGCGCTCCGGGTGATGCGGGTCGTGGTGGCGCCGTGGCTGGACCGGCTCGGCGACCTCGAGCTGGCGGTCGAGGAGGTCCCGGTGATCCCGGCCGGCTGGTCGAACACCAGCGTCCCGCTCGCCTCGTACGTCGAGAAGTCCGCTGCCGGCGGCCCACGGCTGGTCCTCTTCCGGCGTCCGCTGGAGCACCGTGCCGAAGGCGTGCTCGAGCTGGAGACGCTGCTGCTGACCGTGATCGTGGAGCAGGTCGCGGAAGTCCTCGGGATCCCCGCCGAGGATGTCCACCCCGGCTACGAGGCGGACTGACTCACCAGCCCGGGCGCACCTGCGGCAACCGGATGGACCTGATCGCCGGCAGCACGCCGGCGGCGGTGATGCCCCGCTCACCCTCGATCACGAACCCGCCGACAACGTCCGCCCGGTCGGAGACCAGGCGCAGGTAGCGGGCTTTCGCGGGCAGCCGCACCGGCACGCTGGTCCGGGCAGGAACCTTGACGGTGCGGTCCCCCAGCACCTTGCCGGCGGCGTCGTAGGTGGCGACCCGGAGTCCGGCGCCGGTCCGCAGCGAGGAGAGCACCAGCTGGCCGGAGCCGTCCGGGAGCACCACGGCGGTACTGCCGCGAATCACCCGGACGCCGGTGGCGAACGCGACGTCCCCGCCCTTGATCGAGCGGACCGTCGCCGTGACCGGACGGCTCGCCGAGATCTGCAGCGCCATCGGGGTGCCGTCGAGGACGGTCCGGATCGGCACCGTCGCCACCGACTTCGGCGGGATCGTCACCGGCAGCAGGTCCTTGGGGGCGAAGGTTCCGGTCGCGCCGATCACCTTGACCCGGGCGATCGCGTCGACCTCGCCGGGATTGACCACCATCAGCGCCGCCGTGGTCGGCTTGGCCGGCAGGCCGGCAAGGGTGATCTCCGCGGCGGGCAGGGACTGGGCGGGCAGCCACTCGTCCACCTCGGAGCCGATTCCGCCGAGTGCGAACCGGTCGGCGACCGAGGCCGCCACCAGCCCGCGCTTCGCCAGCACCCGGAAGGCCAGGTTGCCGACCAGCGGCGCCGTCCGGGCCAGGTCGAAGGACCGGGTCGCGCCGGCGGCGAGGGTGATCCCGTGCAGGCCCGGTGAGGCGACGACGCCCTCGGGCCCGAACACGTCGATGTCGATCACCGCGGCACCGGAGCGCGGGTTGCTGACGGTGAGCACGCTGTCGTGGGTGACGGCCGCGGCACCGGCGCCGACGAACCACCAGCGCGCCCGCGGCTCCGGGCACGGCGTCCAGGCCAGCGTCTTCGACGTCCGCGCCTGCTGACCCGCGAAGGCGCCCTGCGCCAGGTCGGTGTCGACGTCGAACCGCCGCGGCCCCGCCTCGACGGCGAGGTCCGCGGACAGCCCGGTAGTCAGGTCACCGGTACGGGCCACGCTCCCTTTGATCCCGCCGGTGCAGGTGAAGATCCGCTCGTCGAGTTTGACCCGCGATCCCGGGTCGACCGCACGGCCGATGCCGGAGGGGGTGTTCCCGGCCAGAGTGAGCATCACGACGGTGAGGCCGACCAGCATCACCCCGAGGACCGCGGTGCGGTCGGGCTTGGTGGTGGCCCGATTGGTAGCCCGGCGTCCGGGCGCGGTGGTCATCGTCGCCGCCGTTCCGGCGCCGCCAGGACCGCGCAGGTCAGCAGCGCGATCAGGCTCACCGCGGCCCAGACCGGCCGCAACCAGGCCCGGTCGTCGGCGACCGCCTCGAGGTTGGTGTCGTCCAGGACCACCCAGGCCCGCGAACCGCGCGCCGGACCGCTGGCCCCGCCGAATCCCGCCGCCGCGTCGAAGCCGCCGCTGACGACCCCGGCGACCGGGGCCGGCGCGTACACGTACTTGACCCCGTACGACGCCAGCTCGGCCGCGTCCTCGGGGCGCGGCGAGGAGAGCAGCTGCTCGACCAGGCGCTGGAACCCGCTGTTCGTCGGCGTCATCGCCAGCACGCCGTCGTCGCCGAGGCGCTGCGGGCCGGAGCGGAGCACCTGGTACTCGATGCCGTGCCGGACACCGCCGGTGATCCGCAGCACCGCACTGCGCTCGTTGCCCAGTGCCAGCTCCTGCATGTACGTCGGGATGGTCTTCGACGGCCCCCGCTCGAGGATCCCGTCCGGGTGCCCGAGCCACCAGCCGAGGCCGAGCACCGGAGCGGCCACCGCCAGCGCGCAGGTGATCGCGGCGAGCGGTTGCCGCCAGGTGAAGCTGGCGTCGGAGATCAGCTTGACCGCGCCGTCGGCGGCGATCGCCGCCGCGAGCACGAACCCGGCCTGGATCAGGATCAGCAGGAACCCGGGCCACGGCCGGAACTCGACGGAGATGCCGGGCAGCGTCACCGGGACCCGGGACGTGGCGGCCAGCACGACGGTCGCGGCCAGGACGACCACCCACACCCTCAGCACCCGGCTGCGGGTGTCGGGCCGGACGAAGGCGATCAGGGCGGCGATCGGCAGCCCGATCGCGATCCAGCCCGGCGCCTCGGCCACTCCCCCGGTGCGTCCCAGAAGGAGGTCCCAGAACGACGGCTCCGCCGGCAGCGCCGCGGCACGACCGGCCTCGACCAGCCAGGCGCCCGGGGCTCGCAGGGTGCCGATCACCCAGGGCAGGTTCAGCAGCAACGGCACCAGCGTGATGATCGCGAGCTCGCGGCGACGGCCGACGGCGGATCCGCCGACCAGGGCGAAGAGCGCCACCAGCACCAGCACCAACCAGGCGGGAGGAACGAAGGCGATCAGCAGGCCGGCGAGGATCGCGACCCGCCACGCCGCCAGCGGGGTGCCGAGCCCGAGCGCCGCGGTGGCCAGCCAGGGCAGGATCGCCGCGCCGACGACCGTGCCCAGTCGGCCCTGACCGACCGCGCCGGAGAGCACCGGGAGCAACGCGTACGTCGCAGCCCCCCAGAGCGGGGCGAGCGAGCCGGTGGAGAGCCGGCGCAGGAACCGCAGCGCGCCGACGAACGCGACCGGGACGGCGAGCAGGAAGATCAGGTTGATCACGGCCCCGACGTGTCCGAGCATCAGGGTGCCGAGGACCGCGAGCGGGAGCAGGTACGCCGGCCCCGGGGCGTGCGACCCGGTGCCCAGCGAGTGCCGCCAGCCGCCCCAGATCTGCCACCAGTGGCCGACCCCGTCGGGCACCGGGAGCAGCGCGCCGCCCTGCAGCAGACCGCCGCCGAAGTAGGCGCGTCCGGCGACCAGACCGATCAGCACCGCCCAGACCACCGGCGAGCGGAGCACCCGCAAGAACCAGGGGGTCTCGTCGGTGACCCCCGCCGGGCGCCGGCGGGCCGCCTCGTCGCGCACGCTGTTCGCGATCGCCACCCCGATATCGGTGAGGTAGTCGAGCCCGTGCCGGTAGGGCAGCCAGAACGGGGCGAGCAACCCGCGGATCTCGCGGTGCTCGACCTTCGCCGTACCGGCCCGGGCCTTGCGGGCCCGCAGGATCCGGCGCGGGTGGCTGAAGATGTCGAGCAGGGCGGCGATCTCGTCGGCTGCCTCGCCGGGTGCCCGGACGAGCAGCAGGCCGAGCGCCCGCAGCAGGCCGCCGAGGATCATCCGGGCCGACCGGAACGGGATCGTCCAGCCGGGGCTGTTGACCAGCAGCGTGTACTGCGCGCCCTCGCGCTCCTGCCGTCCCGGGTGGTCGACGAGCTCGGACTCGCGGCGGCCGCGGCGCGACGCCTCGAGGTGGAAGACGACGGCATCCGGGACGACCCGGGTGACGTACCCGGCCCGCGCGACCCGCCAGCCGAAGTCGACGTCGGTCCCGAAGACCGGCAGGTACTGGTCGAGCCCCACGGACTCCAGCACGCTGCGGCGGACCAGCATCCCGGCGGTGTTGACCGCCAGCACCTGGTGCGGCTCGTCGTGCTGGCCCTGGTCGTACTCGCCGCGCTCCAGGCCGGTCTCGCGCTGGCCGGTCCCGGTCAGGGTCACGCCGACCTCGAGGAGGCGCTTGAGGGACGGCCACTCGCGCAGCTTCGGGCCGAGGACGGCGAGGTCGGCCGGCGCTGTCTCGGCGGCCGCGACCAGCGTCTCCAGGCAGGACGGCTCCGGGTTGGAGTCGTCGTGCAGCAGCCAGACCCACTCGTCGGGCTCGGCCGGATCGGCCTCGGCGAGAGCGATGCGCACCGATTCGGCGTACGGCGTCCGGGGGTCGAGCCGGATCACCGGGGTACCGGTGGCTTCCTCCACGAGGGCGGGCGAGTCGTCGGCCGAGCCGGTATCGACGGCGACGATCGCGTCGATCCCCCGGGTCTGCTCTCCGAGGCCGCGGAGCACCGCCGGGAGCCAGCGGGCACCGTTGTGGCTGACCAGGAGCGCGGTGACCTTCACGAGGGGTCAGCCTAGGGGGTCACCCCACGTGCGTCAGACTGCCCTCTTCTTGAGCTTGCGCCTCTCGCGCTCCGAGAGTCCGCCCCAGATGCCGAAGCGCTCGTCGTTGCCCAGCGCGTACTCCAGGCAGTCGCCGCGGACGTCGCAGGTGAGGCAGACACGCTTGGCCTCGCGGGTGGAGCCACCCTTTTCCGGGAAGAACGCCTCGGGGTCGGTCTGGGCGCACAGGGCCCGCTCCTGCCAACCGGCCTCGTCTACGTCCCCCTCGAGCAGATACAGCTCGCGCATCTTGTTCCCCTTCGACCCAGCAACCCTGACGGGCCGCGATTTGTGTGAGGAGTGACCTTCCTCACCCGACGAGTGTCGGACTGGAAAATCACACTGATGTGATTACATGCCTGTCGCGCCCTCGAAGTCAAGCCCCGATCTGCTAATGAAATTCACCAGGGGCCACACTTCTGCCATGACTTCTGCTTCCTCCGGCCCCGCTCGCACCCTCCCGGCACGCATCACCGTGCTGTCCGGCGGCGTCGGCGGAGCCCGGTTCATCCAGGGCGTCCTGCGCCTGATCGAGCGCTCCGGCGCGGACACCGCGGTCACCGTGATCGCCAACACCGGTGACGACATCTGGCTGCACGGCCTGAAGGTCTGCCCCGACCTCGACACCGTGATGTACACCCTCGGCGACGGCATCGACACCGAGCGCGGCTGGGGCCGTACCGGCGAGACCTGGCACGCCAAGGAGGAGCTGGCCGCCTACGGCGTGGAGCCGACCTGGTTCGGCCTCGGCGACAAGGACCTGGCGACCCACCTGGTCCGTACCCAGATGCTGGACGCCGGCTACCCGCTCTCCGCGGTGACCGAGGCGCTCTGCCGCCGATGGCAACCCGGCGTTCGCTTGCTGCCGATGTCCGACGACCGGATCGAGACCCACGTGGTGATCGACGACCCGGACACCGACGAGCGCCGCGCGGTGCACTTCCAGGAGTACTGGATCCGGCACCAGGCGAACGTGCCGGCGCACGCGGTCGTGCAGATCGGTGCCGACGAGGCCACCCCCGGCCCGGGCGTCCTCGAGGCGATCACCGACACCGACCTGGTGATCCTGCCGCCGTCCAACCCGGTGGTCTCGGTCGGCGCGATCCTCGCGGTCCCCGGCGTCCGGGACGCGCTCGCCGGCACGCCCGCGCCCGTGTACGGCGTCTCCGGCATCGTCGGCGACGACCACGTCCGCGGGATGGCCCGTCAGCTGCTCGGCATCATCGGTGTCGAGGTCTCGGCGGCCGCGGTGGCCGAGCACTACGGCGCCCGCGCGAACGGCGGCGTCATCGACGGCTGGCTGGTCGACACCGTGGACGCCGGCGCGGTGGCCCGGATCGAGGCCGCCGGGATCAAGGCGAACGCGGTCCCGCTGATGATGACCGACCACGACGCCACCGCCGACATGGTGACGGCGCTGCTGGACCTGGCCGGCTTGTGACCGACCTGCAGGTCACCTCGCCGGACGGGATCGGCGAGGTCGTCGCGGGGACCGACCTCGCTGCGCTCGTCGTCGAGCGCGGCGACCTGCGCGACGGCGACGTCGTGGTGCTGACGAGCAAGATCGTCAGCAAGGCCGAGGGCCGGGTGGTCCGTGGCGATCGGGACGAGGCGATCGTTGCCGAGACCGTCCGCCTGGTGGCCCGCCGCGGGCCGACCAGCATCGTCGAGAACCACCTGGGCCTGGTGATGGCCGCCGCCGGCATCGACGCGTCCAACGTCGAGCCGGGCCTGCTGGTGCTGCTGCCGCTGGACCCGGACGCGACCGCTCGCGCGCTGCGGGAAGCGGTGCACCAGCGCACCGGCCTGAACATCGCCGTGCTGATCAGCGACACCGCCGGCCGGGCCTGGCGGCACGGGCAGACCGACCTGGCGATCGGTGCGGCGGGGATCGAGCCGATGGTCTCCTTCGACGGGCGCACCGACTCCTACGGCAACCCGCTCGCGGTGACAGCGCCGGCGGTGGCCGACGAGATCGCCGGCATCGCCGAGGTCGTCAGCGGCAAGCTCGGCGGCCGGCCGCTGACCGTCGTACGAGGTCTCGCGGAGCGGGTGCTGGCGCCGGGTGAGCACGGTCCGGGCGCGCGCAGCCTGGTCCGGGAGGTCGGAACCGACATGTTCGGGCTGGGCAGCCGCGAGGCCGTGGCGGCCGCCCTGGCCGGCACCGATCGCACGCCGTTCGGAGCTCCGGCGCTGGCCGCGGACCTGCTCGACGCGCTGGGGGCGTGCGGGTTCACCGCCGAGCCGGAGGGCACCGGCGTCGCTGTCGCCGCGCCGGCCGACGACGTACGGCTGGGCGCGCTGCTGTTCGCGTTCGGGTGGACCGTAGGATCCGACCAGTCCTCGGAGACCCGCACGCGGCTTGCTCCACTTTCGTAGACTTCCACCGATCCGCCCCGCCCAGAGAGAGCAGCCCCGTGGCCAAAAAGAACCCGAAGAATCTCGAGCGTCGCGCAATGGTCGAGAAGATGCGTCAGGACCAGCAGCGCAAGGAGCGCACCCGCAGCTTCGCCATCCTCGGCGTCTGCGTGCTCATCGTGGCCGCCCTGATCGGGACCGCGAGCTGGAAGGCGATCCAGTCGAACAACGAGAAGAAGGAACGCGCCGCCAAGGCGATCACCGAGCTCGGCAAGGCGGCCGCCGCTGCCGACTGCGACGCGATCCTCACCAAGCCGACGGACAAGTCCCAGACGCACATCAGCGCACCGCAGCCGATCACGTACGCCGACGCCCCGCCGTCGTTCGGTCCGCACCGTCCCGCCGCGGCGCCGTTCGGCCGGCCGTTCTACGGTGCCGACGACCGTCCCGAGGTGGCCGAGCTGGTGCACAACCTCGAGCACGGCTACGTGATCGCCTGGTACGACGACACCGCGGCCAAGGACAAGGCCGAGATGGACAACCTCAAGTCCATCGCGGAGAAGTACCAGGACGCGCAGGAGCGCTTCATCGCCGCACCGTGGCACCCCTCCGACGGGGCGGCCTTCCCCGAGGGCAAGCACATCGCGCTGACCCGGTGGTCGGCCGACGACAAGGACCAGGCGGACGAGTCCAAGCAGCGCGGCAACTGGCAGTACTGCGGCTCGGTCAGCGGCGAGGTCACCAACGACTTCTTCAAGAAGTGGACCAACGACCAGTCCCCCGAGCCCGGCCTGATGTGAGCCGGCGCGCCGGCCTCAGGTGAGGTCGGCGCGTCCGGCCGCCTTGAGCGCCTCGACGATCGACTTCACGTCCTGGGCGTGCTCGGTCGTGGTGACCAGCACGGCGTCGCCGGTGTCGACCACGACCACGTTCTCCAGACCGAGGACGGCGATGGTGCGCTCCGTCCCGGTGACCACGAGCCCGGAGCTCTGCTGTGCGAACACGCGCGCGGCGTCGCCGAGGACCTTGATCCCGGTGCCTTCCCGGGTTGAGTCCTGGGCAGGCGTCAGGTCGGTCAGGGCCTCGAAGTCGCCGATGTCCTCCCAGCCGAACGAGCCGGGGACCACGGCGACCTTGCCGGCGGCCGCGGCGGGCTCGGCGATCGCGTGGTCGATGGCGATCTTGGTGAGCCCGTCCCACAGCTCGTCCAGCTGCTGGGGTTCGGCGGCGATCGCCCGCAGGTCGCGGGCCAGGTCGGGGTGGTTCTCGGCGAGCAGGTCCAGCACCACGCTCGCGCGGGCGACGAACATGCCGGCGTTCCAGCGGTAGTCACCGGAGTCGACGTACGCCTGGGCGGTGTCGGCGTCGGGCTTCTCCACGAACGAGTCGACCGCGTGCGCGGTCGGGAACCCGTCGAGCCGCTCCCCCAGCCTGATGTACCCGAACCCGGTCGAGGGGCTGTCCGGCGTGATGCCGAGCGTCACCAGCAGTCCGGTCCGAGCGACCGCGGCGGCCTCGGTGACGCAGGCCCGGAAGGCCTCGGGGTCGGCGATCACGTGGTCCGCCGCGAACGAGCCGATCACCGCGTCCGGGTCCTGGCGCTCGATGATCGCCGCGGCCAGACCGATCGCCGCCATCGAGTCCCGGGGGCTCGGCTCGGCGATCACCTGGTCGGCCGGAAGCTCCGCCAGCTGACCCCGTACGGCGACCTGGTGCGCCGCCCCGGTGACCACCAGCAGCCGCTCGCCGACCAGCGGCTGCAACCGGTCGTAGGTGGCCTGGAGCAGCGTGCGTCCGTCACCGGCCAGGTCGTGCAGGAACTTGGGAGCGCCGGCCCGCGAGAGCGGCCACAGCCGGGTGCCGGCGCCGCCCGCCGGCACCACTGCCCACAGGTCGCCGTGATGGGTCGCAGGAATGCTCGCAGTCATGGGAGGCATCATGCCGGGTGGTCCATCCGGGTGGTCCATCCGGGGCCGAACGCGGCTACCGTGTCTCCTGCCATGGCCAACTTCCCCGACCTCCTCGCCCGTCGCCTCGCCGCCGACCCCGGGCAGCCGTTCGTCACCTTCTACGACGACGCGTCCGGCGAGCGCACCGAGCTCTCGGTGCAGACGTACTCGAACTGGGTCTCGAAGACGGCGAACCTGTTCGCCGACGAGCTGATGCTCGACCCGGGCGACGACCTTCGGATCGACCTGCCGCCGCACTGGCTCGGCGTGGTCTTCCTCGGCGGTCTGCTTAGTTGCGGCCTCGGCCTGGACGACGGTGCCCCGGTGGCGATCGTCGGCCCCGACGGGGTGTCCGGCGGCGCGGGTCTGGGCGTCGCGACCACGATGGCCTGCTCGTTGCGCCCGTTCGCGGTGCGCTTCGCCGAGCCCTTGCCGCCGGGGGTGCTCGACCACGGCGTGCTGTGGGCCGGGCAGAGCGACGTCTTCTCGCCGATCGAGCCGACCGAGCTGGATCCGCCGACGGCCGACGACCGACGGGTGATCACCGACCTCAATCCGCTCTCCGCCGAGGGCCGCGAGCTGGTGCTCGGCCTGGTCGCAGGCTCCGGCTCCCTGGTGCTGGTGACGAATTCGGACGACGGCAAGTGGCCCGCCCACTCCCAGAGCGAGCGGGTCACTGCCGCCGTACGGGCTACCGGCTGATCTAACCGATCAGCTGGTAGCCGGCGAATCCGGTTGCCACCCACATCCGGGGGGCGAACCCACCGGACGTCTTCCCCGGGAGCAACCAGATCACGCCAGTCCCCTTCTCCCTGGCCAGGAGATCCGCCACGCCGTCCCCGTCGACGTCACCGACGCCCACGTAGGAGTCGTAGGCGGGATTGACCGCCCCGTTGGCCGAGCGCAGCGCGGTCCCCACCGCCGCACCGCCGGCCAGCGGCACGAACGAGCCGTCGGCGGAGACGAACGCCGCACCTCGGGTCGACCAGGCGGCGGTGCCGATCTGGTTGAAGGTGCGCAACGAGGCCGGGGCGAGCCGCGGCGCCTTGAACGCCTTGAGCCCGTAGCCCGGGAAGATCAGCATCGGTCCGGATCCGATCCGGCCCATCAGGTCCGGGTAGCCGTCGCCGGTGACGTCGCCGACGGCGGCGAGCCTGGTGACGGACTTCCAGCCGGTGCCCAGCGAGCGCGGCTGGCCGAACTTGCCGTTGCCCAGACCCGGGTAGAGGACCAGCTGGTTCCCGCTCGAGGTCCGGACGACGACATCGCCCTTGCCGTTCCGGTTCCAGTCGCCGACGTTGAGCACCTGGGTGGCACCCGGCACCTTGAGGTTGGACGGCAGCGGCGCGCTGGTGTTGCGGCGGCCGTTGTTGGGCACCACGACCAGGCGGCTCGCGGAGTCGAGGGCGACGACGTCCGCGGCCCCAGACCCGACCATCGGGGCGAGCGACGCCTTGGCCAGGCCGGCCAGGCTGCGGAACGGCCCGAAGGCCTGGCCCAGCGCGCCCTTGCCGGTGCCGGAGTAGATGCTGCTCAGTCCGGTGCCGTTGCTGCGCACCATCACGTCCGGCTTGGAGTCGCCCGAGAGGTCGCCCCACCCGAAGAGGGTGTTGACCCCGGCGCCGAGCGTACCGATCCGGACCGGCTTGGCGAGCTTGGTGCCGCGCGCGGCTCCCGCGATCAGGTAGAGCGTCCGGTCACCGGAGACGGCCACCAGGTCGGGCTGCTTGTCCCCGTTGAAGTCGCCGACGCCGGCGGTCCGGCTGTACGGCCAGGTCCGGCTCAGCACCACCGGCGGCTTGAACGTGCCGTTGCCCAGGCCGCCGTAGAGCAGCAGGGCGCCGGTCTTCTTGTCGATGCCGACGACGTCGTTCTTGCCGTCCCGGTTGAAGTCGCGGACCGCGGTGATGGTCTTGACGCGGGCGAACGCCTTGGTCGGAGCGATCCCGGCACGGGACACCCGCCCGGCTCCGTCGCCGAGGAAGACGCGGGTGGTGCCGGTCTTCCGGTTCTTGCCGAGCACGTCCGACTTGCCGTCGCCGTTGAGGTCGCCCACCGCGGCGAGGATCCCCATCGCGGACCAGTTCCCCTTGCTCACGATCCGGCCGCTGTAGGAGAGGATCCCCTGGGTCGGGACCACCTGGATGGCGCCGGTGCTCTTCGACTTGACCAGCAGGTCGGGCCAGCCGTTGTCCGCAATGCTGGTGCGCGCCGGCAGGGTGATCCGCGGCTGCGCGACCGCGCTCGCCGGCGTCGTCGTCGGCGGCTTGAGGTCCTTCGGCGCGGCCACCATCGGGCGGTTCACCGGGTCGGCCGGGATCTGGGCACCGTTCTGGATCGCCTGGGCCGCGGCCCGGATCGACGGGATCTTGGCGTACAGGTACTTGCCCGGGCACGCCGTCCGGCCGACGTCGCGGTGCCCGTTGATGGCGTACAGGTTGCGGTCCTTGACCCAGAGCTTGGTCGCGTCGGCGCGGATGTTGTACAGCGAGAGCTTCCAGGCGAACAGCTTGGCGTAGGCGTCCAGGACGGCCTGCGGCGGCTGGGCGATGTCGAAGTTGCCGATCGCGGACATCGCGAAGGCGTACTCGTTGTAGCCGAGCGTGTGCGCACCGACGACGGCGCGGTCGACGCCGCCGTACCGGCCCTCCCAGATCCGCCCGAACCGGTCGACCAGGTAGTTGTAGCCGATGTCGGACCAGCCCCGGGACTGGGTGTGGTACGCGTAGATGCCCCGCAGCAGCGCCGGCACCTGCTCGGCGGTGTAGTTGTTCGCGTTCACCGTGTGGTGGATGAAGCCGGTCTTGACGGTCCCGTAGCGCAACGATCCCTTGTCCCGGAGCTTCTCGTTGGCGCCCCACTGCGCCCGGGAGTAGATCGTCGGCTTCGGGGCCGTCTTCATGGCCACCAGATCCAGCTCGGCTGCGGCCCCATCCCCATGGGTCGCAGCCGAGCCGGATCCGAGCTTGGCGGTGTCGATCGCGGCCGGCTCCTTGACCACCTTCGCGGCACCCGGGTCGATGACCGCGAGCTCCAGGTCGGCCGGCGCCTTGCCGTCCTTGGTCTCGGCGCGCATCTGCACCTCGTCCACGTCGCCGACCACGACCGCGTCGGTGCCCGGGCGGCTCGCCAGCGCGGCCTCCGCGGTGCCCGCGTCCGGGCCGTGCTCGTCGTGGTACTCGGCCGTGGTCCACCCGGACCAGGCCCCGTCCTTGCGGGTCCGCACCTGGACGGCGATGTCGTCCTCGGCCAGCTCGGTCCCGGCCTTCCAGGTCACCCCCACCGTCGCGTACCCGGTCACCTTCGTCGGCGTCGAGACAGCAGCGAGCTTGCGCGCCGACGACGTGGTCGGCGCCTGGGACTGCGTCCTGGAGGAAGACTTCGCAGGTGTCTTGGCGGGTGTCTTGGCGGGGGCCTTCGCGACATCCTCCGCGATCCCGCTGACCTTCACCTCGCGCACCTTCGGCGTCACCGCCTCGGTCGCGGCATACCCCTCGGTCACGTCGACCGCCGGAGCCAACCCTCGAGCATCCACCACCGGAGCCTGAGCCTCAGGCGTGACGATCTCCAGCGTCATCACGCCCGCAGCGGACGCACCAACAGCCACGACCGTGGCCGTGACAAGGAATTGCTGGCAGATCGTGACGTACCGATCACGGGTCAGACGCATCGCAGAACTCCAGTGTGATTAGGGGAAGTTATTCACACGAGCCCCTATTGTCACATCAGTAACATGCATTCTGGCAAGGCATTCTTGGCAATTACAATCGTGTAATTCGTGAATTACAACGCTGTAATTAAATACATTCCTGCGTCTGCACAATCGGCGTCCTGCGGGCACACCTGAGGACAGCGACGTCCTCTCCCCTCACCAGTGGGGCCGTACCAGGCGGGGGTCGACGTGCAGAGGCCGGAGCTGCCAGCCTCCAGGCTTGGCATGGCGCTGCAAGCAAGGGCAAGGCACCGCGCAGAAGTCGCAGCGACAGGGCAAGACCGCTGGAGCGAGGACCTCTGGACGGCGGCCCCCGCAAACCCAGCCACAAAAGCCCGCCGCAGGCGCAAGCCCCTCGCCGGAGGCGAGAACTAGATATCCGCCCCGAGCTCCTCGTCGGTGTTCCCGGCGGCGGTGGTCGGCTGATCCGTCGGGTCGTCGTCGTACTGGAGGTAGCGGATCCCCTCCTCGACGTCCCCGTCGAAGTTCAGGTGCCCCGACTCCAGCACCAGCACCCGGTCGCACATCGAGCGGACCGAGGCCGTGGCGTGCGAGACGTAGAAGATCGTCGTCCCCTGCTGACGGATCTCCTGCATCTTCTGGACGCACTTGCGCTTGAACGGGCGGTCACCGACGGCGAGCACCTCGTCGGCGAGAAAGATGTCCGCGTCGACGTGGATGGCGATCGAGAAGCCGAGCCGGGCGTACATCCCGGACGAGTAGTGCGACACGGGGGTGTCGAGGAACTTGCCGATGTCGGCGAACGCGACGATGTCGTCGAACTTCCGCTTGATCTCGGCCTCGCCCATGCCGAGGATCGCGCCGTTGAGGAAGAGGTTCTCCCGGCCGGTCATCTGCGGGTGGAAGCCGGCTCCGGTGGCGATCAGGCCGGCGATGCGGCCCCGCGTCCGGATGCTCCCCTGGTCGGGACGCATCACCCCGTTGATCAGCTTGAGCAGGGTGCTCTTGCCACTGCCGTTGAGCCCCATCAGGCCGATCGACTCGCCCTGCTCGACGGTGAACGAGACGTCGTTGACGGCCTGGAACTGCTCCTTGAGCGGCAGCCCCTTGAAGGTCGCCACCGCCATCTGCTTCAGCGAGCGGTGGTACTGCATCGTGAAGTCCTTGGTGACGTTCTGCACCACGATTGAGTCGACCATCTACAGACGCTCCGGGAATCGGGACTCGAGGCGCGAGAAGAACTTCTGCGCCAGGTAGAGCAGGACCAGGCAGATGCCGAGCATGATGAAGCCGCGCTCGAAGAGGTCCGGCGGGAATTCGTTCGTGTACTTCTCCGGGTCGTCCAGGGTCGGGTACCAGAAGAAGCGCTGCATCAGCAGCACGGACTCGGCCAGCGGGTTCGCCATGTACAGCTGGTAGATCCACGGGTGGTTGTCGCCCAGCTTCGCGATGAACGAGTAGCTGTACATCATCGGCACCATGAAGTGCAGGAACTGGGTGAACGTCGAGACGATGTTCTGGAAGTCCTTGTAGTAGACGTTCAGCGCCGAGAAGAACAGCGCCATCGACATCGCGAAGGTCAGCAGGATGAGGAGCCCGAGCACGCCGGCGGCGACCGCGGTGAACGTCAGGTGCCAGCCCGCGATGACGCAGAACACCGTGAGGATCAGGATCTGCGGACCGGTGTGGTACATCGCGGTCACCATCGCGGCGACCGGGAAGATCTCCCGCGGCATCCGCATCTTCAGCAGCAGCGCCCGGTTCGAGCGCACCGACCGGGTGCCGCCGCTCCAGGTCTCGCTGAAGTAGTGCACGAAGACCATGCCGGCGAACAGGTGCAGCGCGAAGTTCGGGGTGCTCTTGTGCGCACTGAGCACCACCCCGAAGACGAAGAAGTAGACGCCGAAGCGCATCGCCGGCTGGATGTAGGACCAGAGCAGGCCGAGCACCGAGGCGGCGTACTGGGCAGCGAGCTGGCGGCCGACGATGAGTCGGAGCAGGTAGCGCTGCTGGAAGACCTCGGCGATGCCGCCGCGCGGCGAGGGGTCGACCAGCTCGGCGTCGACCACGCGCACGCCTCGGGGGCCGTCCAGCGGCGCGGCCACCGGCATCGCGTCGGACTTCTTCTCGGCGAGCGCCCGGGCACGGCGCGCGGCGTTCCTGCGCCGGCCGTTCTCGTCGACCGCGTGCGCCTTGGCGGCCCGCCGGGCCGCTCGGTCCGCTGCCTTGCTCACTTGCCGCCCGCCTTCAGCGACGCCTCGAAGGTGGGCTCCCAGGCCTCTGGCGAGGTGATCTCACCGAGGGCCTCCCGGTAGCGCCGCGCCATCGTCGGCCACTCGCGGTAGAGCCGCTCGTGGATCTCGAGGGTACGGCGGAACAGGTCCTTGAACTGCTCGGGCTGGCGCCGGTAGAACGCCGCCGAGGTGCCGTCCGGCATGCTCACGATCGCCGAGTCGAGGGTGGCCAGGTGGTACCAGCGGGCGTCCATCGCCGGCATGTTCCCCTCGGGGAACTCCCGCGACAGCGGCCGGGTGCCGCGGAACTGCCGGATCCCGCCGAGCACCGCCGAGATCAGCTGGGACGGCTTGCTGGGGATCTCCGAGGTGTCGCTCTTGCGCCGCGGCTTGGAGTGCCGCACCGGCGGGAATGCGTCCGGGTCGGCGGAGAGCTCGGCGTCGTCCCAGCCCTTGCGGAACTCCCGGACGTCACCGAGCTTGCTGCCGAGCACGGCGTGCAGGCCCTCGGGTCCGGCCAGCGCGTCCTCGAGCGCCTGGTGGCGCAGCTCGACGGTGGAGTACTGCATCGCGAACAGGTGCTTGAGCTGGTGGTTCAGGCTCTCCCGGATCAAGCGGCCGCCGTGCTCGAACGGCGAGTGCAGGAACGCGGCCACGAACCGGTTGCGCTGGTGGAAGTAGGCCTGCCAGTCCAGGGCGTCGTTCTTGTCGGTCCACGGCACGTGCCAGACCGCGGCGCCGGGCATCGACACCGTCGGGTACCCGGCGGCCTGGGCGCGCAGCCCGTACTCCGAGTCGTCCCACTTGATGAACAGCGGCAGGCTGAGCCCGATCTCGCGGACCACCTCGAGCGGGATCAGGCACATGAACCAGGGGTTGAAGTCGACGTCCAGGCGGCGGTGCAGCCAGCGCGAGCTGCGCAGGTTGCGGGCACCGAAGTCCCAGTCCGCCTCGGCCGACTTGGGCGACATCCACCAGAACCGGTGCCGGTTGATGATCTCGCCGAAGCTGTGCAGGCGCGCCTTCGCGAAGATGCTGAACATGTGGCCGCCGACGATCGTGGGGCGGCGGGCCAGGTCGCCGAAGGTGACCGCCCGCAAGATGCTCTCCGGCTCGGCGATGATGTCGTCGTCCAGGAAGAGCACGTACTTCGACCGGTCGGACTTGAGCGCCTCGAACTGCGCCCGGGCGAAGCCGCCGGAGCCGCCGATGTTGCCCTGCTCGATCACCCGGAGCTTGCCGCCGAGGGAGGCCTCCGCCTTGGCGAAGCCCGGGTCGTCGACGACCTTCTGGGTGCCCTGCTCCATCACCAGGACCTCGTCGACGAGCGCGTTCACGTCCGGATCCTCGCCGACCTGCGCCACCAGGGCGGCGCAGAAGTCCGGGCGGTTCATCGTGGTGATGCCGACGGTGACCGAGCCGACCTCGGCACGGTCCGCAGGGACCTCGGCCGACCAGGTGGCCTCCTCGATCACGGCGGCCTCGTCACCGGCCACGACGTCGAACCAGTACCAGCCGCCGTCCACGAACGGGGTCAGGGTGAGGTCGAACGACGCGGAGCTCGGTCCGGAGGTCTCGCAGGTCCAGCCGTCGACCCGCTGCGAGCGGCCGTTGGCCATCGAGCGGTAGACGATCACGCTGGCGCCGAGACCGGAGAGGGTCAGGTCGAGCCGGACCTGCTGCACGATCGTCCAGCGGCGCCAGTAGCTGGCCGGGAAGCCGTTGAAGTAGGTGCCGAGCGAGATCCGCTGGGCCTCCTCGACGCGGAGCCGGCGACGGTCCAGGATCGCGTCCGGGTGCAGCGAGGTGCCCGAGGAGATGGCCTGCCGGGCGGCGGCCTTGTTCAGCTTCTGGGCGCCCTTGTTCGAGCCGATTGTCTCCTTGTCGGCGTCGAGCATCGCGTCCTCGGTGTCGACGTACAGGGGTACGACGTCCAGGTCGCGGTCACCGGGCAGCACGAATCGCTGCAGCACCCGCCGTACAGTCGCCTCACTCACCGTCAACGCCTCCGGACTTCAGTTCGGCACCCTCGGCGAAGTGCGGCTTCAGCTTGTTCTCGTACATCGAGAGTGCCGACCCGATCGCCATGTGCATGTCGAGGTACTTGTAGGTGCCGAGGCGACCGCCGAACAGGGTCAGCGGCTCCTTCTTGGCGAGGTCCCGGTACTTCAGGAGCTTCTCGCGGTCCTCGGCGGTGTTGATCGGGTAGTACGGCTCGTCGTCCTCGGTCGCGAAGCGCGAGTACTCGTGGACGATGACCGACTTCCCGGGCAGGTGCGTCTTCTCCCGCTCGGGGTGGAAGTGCTTGAACTCGATGATCCGGGTGAACGGGACTTCCTGGTCGTTGTAGTTCACGACGCCGGTGCCCTGGAAGTCGTCGACGTCCACGACCGACTCCTCCAGGTCCACGGTCCGCCAGGACAACCGGCCCTCGGCGTTGCCGAAGTACTCGTCGACGGGCCCGGTGTAGACGATCGGGACCTTGCCCTGGAACTGCTCGCGCACACCGTTGGCGGCGTCGAAGAAGTCGGTGTCGAGGCGGACCTCGATGTTCGGGTGGTCGGCCATCTTGGTGAGCCACGCGGTGTAGCCGTCGGTGGGCAGGCCCTCGTAGGTGTCGGAGAACCAGCCGTTGGCGAACGTGTACCGGACCGGGAGGCGGGTGATGATGTCCGCGCTCAGCTCCTTCGGGTCCGTCTGCCACTGCTTGGCGGTGTAGCCCTTGATGAATGCCTCGTACAGCGGGCGCCCGATCAGGCTGATCGCCTTCTCCTCCAGGTTCGAGGCGGTCTCGGTGTCGAACTCGGCCGCCTGCTCGGCGATCAGCGCCCGGGCCTCGTCGGGAGTGTGCGACTTCCCGAAGAACTGGTTGATCAGCGCCAGGTTGAGCGGCAGCGAGTAGACCTGGCCCTGGTACTTGCCGAAGACCTTGTGCCGGTAGTCGGTGAAGGTGGTGAACCGGTTGACGTACTCCCAGACCTTCTCGTTCGAGGTGTGGAAGAGGTGCGCGCCGTACTTGTGCACCTCGACACCGGTCTCCGGGTCGGCCTCCGAATAGGCGTTGCCGCCCAGGTGGTGGCGCCGCTCGAGGACGAGCACCCGGAGGCCGAGCTCGTTCGCACAGCGCTCAGCGATGGTCAGACCGAAGAATCCGGATCCGACAACGACGAGATCGGGGTCCACACACACTCCTCAACGACAGACAGGCCCGGGTCAGTCTAGCGGCGCGGCGAACCGCTCCGGTTCGCCAACAGGCGTCGGTAGGCGACCTTTCTCACACCCTCCGGCACCAGCCGGTAGCCGCCGCGGACCGAGACGTTGCGGGCGTACTCGAGCCGCGAGGTGATCCCGAGCTGCCGGAACCGCCGCTGGAGGCGCAGCTCGCTGCGCAGCAGGTCCCGTCCCCCGCGGCGTGCGTAGGCCCCGGCTCCGACCCGGTAGTAGACCAGCGGATCGCCGATGTTGGCCGGCACCGCGCCGCCCTCGACCATCCGGGTGAACAGCAGGTAGTCCTCGAGCAGCGCCATGTCGGTGTACCCGCCGGCGGCCAGGACGGCGCTGCGCCGGTAGACCACGGTCGGGTGGTTGAACGGGTCCCGGAAGCGGATCACCCGGCGGATCTCGGCCGGGTCCGTGGGCGGCGTACGGCGGCCGACGACGTCGTCGGTGTCCTCACCGAACTCGACCAGCCCGGAGCCGACGATGTCCGCGCCGGCCTCGATCAGCGGCAGCTGGCGCTCGAACCGGTCCGGCATGCTGACGTCGTCCGCGTCCATCCGGGCGATGATCTCGTGGCTGCTCGCCGCCAGGCCGGCGTCCAGCGCCGGCCCGAGGCCGATGTTGTCGACCAGGGCCACGTGCTGGACCGGGACCGGGCTGGTCGCGACGATCTCCGCGATCGCCTCGGCCAGCTCGTCGGGCACCGGACCGTCCTGGACCAGCACCACCTCCGCCGGCGGCCGGGTCTGGTCGACCACCGAGGACTCGAAGGCCAGCCGCAGGTAGCCGGGGTCGTCGTTGCCGTAGGTGCTGATCAGCAGGCTGAACGGTTCCGGGCTCGCTGCGGGGACCGGTCCTGGGCGGGCCTCGGCCAGGACGTCGGCGTTGGGGCGCGGCCGGCGCACGCCCGCGACCACGCCGCGGCGCAGCGCTCGTCGCAGCGTCGCCTTGTCCGAGGACCCGCGGAAGGTGCGGAACCAGCGGCGGGCGGTGGCGGCGGAGTACAGGCCGCGCTCGGAGAGGCTGAGGCCGTTGGAGCGGGAGAACACCCAGAGCTTGTTGCGGACCTCGAAGAAGAACCGCTCCCCCGGGTCGGCGTCGGTGGAGCCGAACACCTTGGTCTTGTGCACCACCACGCTGGAGGGGCAGGCCAGCCCGACGCCGCCGCGGATCAGCCGGGTGGAGTACTCGAAGTCGTCGTTCCAGAGGAAGTAGTCGGCGATCGGCAGGCCGCGCTCGCGGACCGTGCTCGCGTCGCACATGATCGAGACGAACGAGGCCGACCGGATCGGGATCGCGCCGACCGCCGCCGCGTCGGCGCGCTCGGCCTCGGTGGCGCCGGGCTTGGTCCGCGGCGTGTTCATCGGGTGGTCGCGGCCGTCGGTCCAGACGACCCGGCTGGCCAGCACCGCGGGGCGCTGCCCGGGGTACCCCGCCCAGGCGGCGACCAGCTCGGCGGCCGCCGTCGGCGTCGGCACGGTGTCGTCGTCGAGGAGCCAGATCAGGTCCGGGTGGTGCGCGAGCGCCCGCTCGATGCCGACGGTGAAGCCGCCCGCCCCGCCGGTGTTCTCACGCAGCCGCAGGACGTCCAGGTCGCGGCCGTAGTCCGAGCCGAGCAGCGCCGCCGTACCGTCCGTGGAGTCGTTGTCGATCACCACGATCGCGGCCGGCGGGTGCGTCTGGGCCCGGAGGGCGTCGACCGCCTCGGTCAGCAGCGCCTGGCGGTTCCAGGTGACCACCACGGCGACGACGCGCGCCGACGTGGGGTCTGGGTTCGGGGACACGACGAGAACCCTAGGTCACCCCGGTGTCAGCAGGCTGCGCCGAGGTCGTCGGCCTGGTTCGCGGCGTACCCGGAGCGCAGGCTGCCGATCGCTCCCCCGGTGGTGCCCTGGTTCTTGGCCGGTGAGCCCGCCTTCGCGGTGCCGCTCTTGCCGGCGCCCTTCTTGGCCTTCTTCGGGTGGATCGCCTGCTTCACCGCCTTCTTGATCTTGGCGATGTCGGGCTTGCCGGTGTTGATCATCGGCGGCACGAACGACACCGTCCGGACCGGCTGCGACCGCGCCTTGAGGGCGAGCTCGGTGAAGGTGCTGATCTCGGAGCGCGGGATGTTCGTCTTGATCAGCTGGGTACTGGCCTTGGCGATGTCCCCGAACTTGGTGACCACCTTGGTCGGGCTCAGCTGGTGCAGCATCGCGTTCATCACGCACTTCTGCCGGGCCATCCGGGAGTAGTCGTCGGCGGACTCGCGCGACCGGGCGAACCAGAGGGTGTCGAACCCGTTGAGCTTCCGCTTCCCGGGCTCGATGTAGCCGGTCACCGGGCCGCCGACGCCGCCGATCGGGATCCGGTCGCGGACGTTCAGGGTGACGCCGCCGACGGCGTCGACCATCTTGCGGAAGCCCTTCAGGTTGACCATCGCGAAGTAGTGGATCTTCAGGCCGGTGATGCCCTCGACGGCCTCGCTGGTGGCCTCGACCCCGGGGTTCTTGACGCCCTTGAAGAGCGGCTTGTGGTCGGCCGCCCAGGTCGCCAGCGAGTTCAGCTCGCACTCCGGGCCGCAGTTGAACCCGTCCGGGAACTGCATGTCCATGATCGAGCCCTTGGCGAACGGGAAGTTCAGCATGTTGCGGGGCAGCCCGAAGAGCACCGACTTGCCGGTCTTGGCGTCGATGCTGACCACGGTGATGCTGTCCGGCCGCAGTCCCCAGCGGTCGGCCCCCGAGTCCCCGCCGAGCAGCAGCACGTTGTAGCGGCCGTCCGTCGTCTCCTGGGCCTTGCCGGTGCCGAACATCGTGGTGATCCAGTCCTTCTGGACGGTCACGATGTGCGAGGCGAAGAGCAGCGCTCCGGCGACCGCGAAGCAGAGCACGCCGTTGATGCCGACCATCGCCAGTCGCTGCTTCTGCGCCAGCGCGAGCGGCTCACCGATCCGCCAGGCGTCGATGAACAGGTAGGCCCAGCCGATCGCCAGGCCCATCAGGCCGAACCGCAGCAGGGTCAGGATCGTGGTGTTGGTGAAGAACTCGATGACGAAGGTGTTGTTCACCAGCCCGATCAGGAGCAGCAGCCCGAACGACACGATCAGCCCGAACCAGATCCGCATCGCGATCCGTCCGGTCTCCTTGCGACCGGCGACGAGCTGCGCCGACCCGGGCAGCACCAGGGTCATCAGCATCAGTGCCACGGCACGGCGGAACCGGATGCGGCCTAGCTGGCGGCGATGGTCCGGGGGAAGGGCGGACTGCATAGCCGTCAGTATCACCAGTCACAAGCGTCACACCGGTCACGCCGCGCCGAGATCCGGCCTATCCGTTGTCGCGCGCCGCCAGGATCTCCTGCTTCTGCGCGAGCCGGTGAGCGCGCCGGATCTCGGCCTCGCGGGCCCGTCGTACCTCGTCCGGGGACTCGGGGAGCAGCGGCGGAACCGGGCGCGGTTCGCCGTCCGGGTCGATCGCGACGAAGACCAGGTACGCCGACGCGACGTGCACCGGATCGGTGCCGGCCTGGTTCCACGGCTCGCTCTCCACCCGGACGCCGACCTCCATCGAGGTGCGGCCGGCCCAGTTCACCTGGGCGGTAGCGCGCAGGATGTCACCGACCTTGACCGGGGCCAGGAAGGCCATCTCGTCCATCGCGGCGGTCACCGCGGGCCCGCCGCTGTGCCGGCCGGCGGCGGCCCCGGCGGTCGAGTCCACCAGGCGCATCACCTCGCCGCCGTGCACGTTGCCGAGCAGGTTCACGTGGTTCTGGTTGGCGAGCAGGGTCAGCACGACCCGCCCGTACGACGGCGGCAACGGCTCCATGAGTCGCACCCTAGGGTCCCGGTGGCCGATCCGTACACGGTTGACCTTCGCACCTCCCTGTACCGTCGTCGCCATGCCTGACCGCCCCTCCGACGAGCCGGAGTACGACTGGCTCTACGGGAAGAAGGGTCGTCCCGTGGGCCGGACTCCCGACGAGCCCGAGCACACCCAGGTGATCCCGGCTCCGCCCCGGTCACCGTCCGCCGCACACTCCGGGCCGCCGCCGCGCAGGCCGGGCGGCAAGGGGCTGCCGACGCCGGGCCTGCCGCCGCGCCCGAAGCCGGTCAAGTACGCGCGCCGGATCCTGCTGCTGCTCCCGCTGCTGCTGCTCGCCTGGGTCGCCTACCTGGTCGCGGTCCCGGTGATCGCGGTCAAGAAGATCGACTCGGTGGACGCGTTCCCCGCGAAGGGCCGGCCGGCCGAGCAGGACGGCACCACCTACCTGATCGTCGGGTCGGACAGCCGGGCCGGGCTGACCAAGGCCGAGCTCAAGAAGTACGGCGCCGGCGGCGTCGGCAAGATCGGCCAGCGCACCGACACGATCATGATGCTGCACCTCGGCTCCGGGAAGCCGCTGCTGATGTCGATCCCCCGCGACTCGCTGGTCCCGATCCCCGGGTACGGACGGACGAAGATCAACGCGGCCTTCGCGTACGGCGGCCCCAAGCTGCTGGTCCGGACGATCGAGAACAACACCGGCGTCCGGATCGACCACTACGTCGAGATCGGCTTCGGCGGTCTGGTGAAGGCGGTCGACGCGGTCGGCGGGGTCGAGATCTGCCCGACCAAGCGGATGCGCGACAAGAAGGCGAACCTGAACATCAAGAAGGGCTGCCAGAACGCCAACGGCGTCACCGCGCTGGCCTACTCCCGCTCCCGGTACGTCCAGAAGTACGGCGACATCACCCGGGCCCAGCACCAGCGCGAGGTGGTGACCGCGCTCGGCAAGAAGGTGATCTCGCCGTGGACGGTGATCAACCCGTGGCGCTACTCCCGGGTGATCAACGCCGGCACCTCGACGCTGAAGGTCAGCGACGGCACCGGCATCATCGCGCTCGGCAGGTTCGCCCGGGCGATGACGCAGGTCAACGGCAAGGACGGACTGACCTGCGGGATGCCGATCCGCGACCAGGCGATCAACTGGGACCGCGACCGCGCGCTCGCGCTGCTCAAGCTCATCAAGGAAGACCGAACCGACGAGGTCGGCGCCGACCTCTGCACACCGACAGGATTCGTCAAGTGACCTTCGAGACCCTCTCCGTGACCGTCGACGACGACGGCATCGCCACCCTGCTGCTGGACCGCCCGGACGCGCTGAACTCGTTCACCGTCACGATGGCGCGCGAGCTCGAGCGGTTCTTCCTCGACGCCGCCGGCGACGACAGCATCAAGGCGATCGTGGTGACCGGCTCCGGGCGCGCGTTCTGCGCCGGCATGGACCTCTCCGCCACCGGCAACGTCTTCGGCCTCGACGAGACCGTGGCGCCGACCCCGGCCGACCTCGCCGGTGACCGCCTGTACGACGAGCCGGTCCAGTCCGGCGTCCGGGACACCGGCGGCAAGGTGACCCTGGCCATCCACGCCTGCCCCAAGCCGGTGATCGCGGCGATCAACGGCCCGGCGGTCGGCATCGGCGCCACCATGACGCTGGCGATGGACATCCGGCTGGCCTCGACGAAGGCCCGGATCGGCTTCGTGTTCGGCAAGCTCGGCATCGTCCCGGAGGCGGCGTCCTCCTGGTTCCTGCCGCGGATCGTCGGCATCCAGCAGGCCCTTGAGTGGGTGTACTCCGCCGAGATCCTGACCGCGGAGCAGGCCCTCGCCGGCCGGCTGCTGCGCTCGGTGCACGAGCCCGAGGAGCTCCTCGACGCGGCGTACGGGCTGGCCCGCTCGTTCGTCGTCGGCCGCTCCCCGGTCGCCCTCGGCCTGGCCAAGCAGATGCTGTACCGCAACTCCGCCGCCGCCCACCCGATCGAGGCGCACCGCGCCGACAGCCTGGCGATGTGGCACGCCTCCGTCGGCGACGGCAAGGAGGGCGTCGCCGCGTTCCTGGAGAAGCGCGAGCCGACCTTCACCGGCAAGGCCAGCGAGCTGCCCGAAATCTACTGACCCGGACGTATCACCGGCCCGGGTGAGCGCTCTGGGTCGGCATGGATCTGATCAGGGCGGGCTCTGGCCCCGCATCCGCACCCTCCACTAGATTCGACGGGTGCAGGGATGTGGTCAGCGTTTCTGAGGGGTTCGGTACCGAGGTGCCTGCGAGCGCCCGCTGGACCGCGTCCGCCGCTGCCTTCACGGCCTGGCGCGACGGCGACCGGGACGCGCTCGACGAGCTGGTCCGGCTGCTCAGCCCGATCCTCTGGCAGGTCGTGCGCGCGACCGGCCTGGACCGGGCGACGGCCGAGGACGTCGTCCAGAACACCTGGCTGACCCTGGTCGACAACGCCGAGGCGATCAGCAGCCCGCTCGCGGTCTCCGGCTGGCTCTGCACCACCGCGCGCCGGGAGGCGTGGAAGGTCAGCAAGCGGGTACGCCGCGAGGTCGCCACCGACGGCGACGTGCTGTCCTGGGCGCTGCCCGCCGTGGACGGCCCCGAGGACGGGATCGTGCTGGCCGACGACCAGGTCGTCCTGCGGCGCTGCCTCAGCCGCATCTCCGAGCGCTGCCAGTCGTTGCTGCGGATGCTCGCGGCCGGCCCGCGTCCCGAGTACGCCGAGGTCTCCGAGGCGCTGGACATGCCGGTGGGCAGCATCGGCCCGACCCGGGCCCGCTGCCTGGACAAGCTCCGCGGCGAGCTGATCAGCGAGGGGGCGTTCTGATGGCCGGCCCGGACGACGACGAGCTCCTGGACGCGATCGCCGCGCTCTGGGAGAAGCTCGACCCACCGCCCGACGACCTCGCCGAGGGCGTCCTGGCCCGGATCGAGACCAACGACCTCGACGCCGAGCTGCTGACCCTGGTCGAGTGGGACAAGGAGCTCTCCGGGGTCCGCTCGGTCGCGATGCTGCGCGCCCCCGACGAGGTCGGCACCTGGTCGCTGGAGTACCTCGGGCCCGGCTTCCGGGTCCAGCTCCGGATCTCCCGGAGCCAGCGCCAGGCGCGCCTGGACGGCTGGGTCGTGCCGGCGCAGCCGATGACCGTCTTCCTCACCTCGATGGGCGCCAAGCCCACCACCGATGAAACCCAGGTCGGCGAGTCCGGACGCTTCGAGTTCCCGGTCACCCCGACAGGAGCCTGCCGGCTCACCTTCGTCTCGGATCCGAGCAGCACCCGCCCGCTCGTCACCCCTCCCTTCTGGATCTGAGGTTCCGCCATGCCCGAGGAGAAGCCCGCCCGCGCCACCAAGCTCTCGGCCGAGGAGCTCACAGCCCTGCGCGACCGGATCGAGCGACGGCGGCGCCGCGACGCGCGGGTCGCACGAGCCCGGGCCGCCGAGCAGGCCCGGATCGACAAGCTGGCGCCCCGGGCGCTCGACCCGGCCAGCGCACTCCGCGCCACCGACGTCCGGCCGGGGCCGACCTGGTACTGCAGCTCGCGCCTGATCGTCGCGCGCCGGACGGTGCTCCGCGAGGACACCGACCTGCTCGACGACCTGTCCCGGATCGCGCAGCGCTTCGGCTGGCAGATCGAGCGCCGCGATGCCGAGAACCGGGAGCTGCCGGCGTACCAGCTCGACACCGGGATCGCCCGGGTCGAGCTGCTCGCCGAAGGCCCCGACGCCACCGAGGCGCCGGACGCGTGGACCGTCCTGCAGCACCTCCGCACCTTGCGCGGCGGGCCGGTCGCGGGCGTCGGCCTCGACCACCTCCTCACCCTCGGCGACACCGAGGCGAACCCGTTCGCGGTCGGGCACCCGTTCGCGGTCGGGCACCCGTTCGCCGTCGGGCACCCGTTCGCGGTCGGCCACCCGTTCGCCGTCGGCCACCCGTTCGCCGTGGGACACCCGTACGAGGGTTCCGGCGCCGCCGTCGCCACCTACGGCTACCCGGGGTCCGGCGGACGCCAGCCGATCGCGTACGTCGGCCCTGCGCCGCGGCGTCTCGACAAGGACCAGTTCACCGGGCGACGACCGGTCGTCGCCCTCCTGGACACCGGGTGCGGCACCCACCCCTGGCTGGACGACATCGTCCAGCAGGACGTCACGATCGACGGCAATCCGATCGGCTACACCGACCCGCTGACGGCTCCGGAGATCGTCCCGGACCAGGTGGGCATGCTCGACGGCGAGATCGACACCGACTCGGGCCACGGCACCTTCATCGCCGGGATCGTCCACCAGGCCTGCCCCGACGCCGACATCATCGCCTGGCGGATCACCCCGTCCGCCGGCCCGATCCCGGAGAGCGACCTGATCGACGCGCTCACCCAGATCGCCGAGCTCGCCCGCCGGCACCGCGAGGGCGAGCAGGGCGGCCGAGCGATCGACGTCCTGAACCTGTCGATGGGGTACTACCACGAGACGCCCGCGGACCTGGCCTTCGACGCCACGATCTACCTGCCGCTGCAGGTCCTCGGGAAGGCCGGCGTGGTGGTGACCTGCTCGGCGGGCAACGACTCCACCGCCCGCCCCGGGTTCCCGGCGTCGTTCAGCCCGTGGACCTCCGGCGCCGGCCCGTACCAAGCGACCCCGGACGCGGTCCCGGTGGTGACGATCGGCGCCCTCAACCCGAACGGCAGCGACGCGCTGTTCAGCAATGCCGGTCCCTGGGTGCGCGCCTTCGCCCCGGGGGCCGCGGTGATGAGCACGATGCCGACCAACTTCCAGGGCGGCTACGAGCCGATCGCCCGGGTCGAGCTCGACGGACGGATCCGGGAAGCCATCGACCCCGACGACTTCAGCGCCGGATTCGGTCTCTGGAGCGGGACGTCGTTCTCGGCACCGCTGTGGGCGGGGCTGTTCGCGGCCGAGCTCGGGCCGATCGACCCCCAGGACGACGACAGCGCCGCCGCGGTCAGCCGGGCCTGGACGCGGATCACCGAGGGCACCGGACCCCTGGACCGGCTGCAGCCGTGAGGTCGCGTGCGCGACGCTGAGGACCTCCACCAACGAGCCGTCGAGGCCGCGAACACCTCCGAGTACGCGCGGTCCCTGGAGCTGATCGCCCAGGCGCGCGCGAGAACCGCGGACGCCGACCTGATCGACCGCCTGGACATCACCGCGGCCTGGGGCGAGGGCGAGCTCGGGAACCATGCCGGCGCCGTCTCGCTGTGCCAGGGCGTGCTGGCCCGCGAGGGCGTGTCACGGCTCGCCCTCGGGCTGGCGCACGCGCAGCTGGGCATGGTGCTGATGCGCAACGGTGACACCGCCGAGGCCAGCGACCAGTTCGCTGCGGCCCTGGAACCGCTGCAGGACCTGCCCGAGCACCTCGCCGGCGTCCACACCAATCGCGGCTACATGTACCTCAAGCTGAACGACCCGCTGCGCGCCGCCGACGACTTCACCCGGGCCACCGACCTGTACGGCGCCGCCGGCGAGACCCTGCTCCGCGCGAAGGCCCAGTTCAACCTGGCCTACGCCCAGCTCCTCCGGTCCGACCTGGTCGCCGCGATCCGCGGCATGGACGAGGCGGCCGCCGTCCTGATCCAGGAGGCTCCGATCAACCAGGCGATCGTCGAGCAGGACCGCGCCGAGGTGCTGCTCGCGTCGGGACGGGCGCAGGAGGCGGCAGCCGCCCTGGAGGCCGCCGTCACGGCGTACGGGAACGCCGGCCTGCGGCGGTTCCAGGCCGACTGCGAGATCATCCTGGCCCGGACCGTGCTGGCCGACGACCCGGCACGCAGCCGGGCGCTCGCGGCCCGCGCCTCCCGCCGGTACGACGCCCACGGCAGCCCGGTCCCGGCGACCCAGGCACGTGCCGCCGTCGTCATCGCCGAGATCGAGGGCGGCGCGACGACGAAGTCGCTCCTCACGCGCGCCGACGCCCTGGCGGCCGACCTCCGCAAGGCAGGTCTCCGCCACGACGCCGACCGGCTCGCCCTGCACACCGCCCGGCTGGCGATCCGCCGGCGCGAGCTGCCCGATGCGGCGGCCCGGCTGGCGAAGGTGCGGACGAACGCCGACTCCCCGATCAGCATCCGGCTGCTGACCCGGGAGCTGCGCGCCGAGCACGCCGCCGCGCGGAACCACCCCGGCAGGTCGCGCTCGTACGCACGTCAGGGACTCGGTGAGCTGCACTCCTGGCAGGCCACCTTCGGTTCCCTGGACCTGCAGACCTCGACGGTCGGGCACGGCCAGCACCTCGCCCGCCTCGGCCTGCGGGCGGCGATGGCCGACGGGTCCCCCGCGGTTCTGTTCGAGTGGTCCGAGCGGGCCCGCGCGCTCGCCTCACGGGTCACCTCGCTGCGCCCGCCCCCGGACCCGGGGCTCGCCGCGGACCTGACGGCACTCCGCCTCGCCGACCCGGCCGACGTGCCCGCCCGCCGCGTCCTTCGCGACCGCATCCGCGCGCACAGCTGGTTCGCCACCCAGGGCACCGTCGGCGAGCCGACCGACCTCGCCACCCTGCAAGCACGACTCGCCGTCGACGACAGCGCGCTGATCGCGCACCTCGTCCTGGACGGCTCCCTGACCGCGCTCGCGGTCACCGCGACCGATGCCACCGTGATCCCGCTCGGGGAGGCCGCCCCGGTGCGCACCCTGCTCGACCGGATCGCCGCGGACCTGGACTTCGCCGCCCAGAACCGCGCCGGCCCGATGGGCGACGCCGTCCGGACCTCGTTGCGCGCCGACCTGGCCAAGGTCGCCGACCTGCTGATCCGGCCGACCTTGTCCACCGTCGGCTACCGACGGCTGGTGCTCACCCCGTCGGCCCTCCTGACCGGGACGCCCTGGACCGAGCTCCCCGGACTGATCGGACGGCCGGTCACGGTCCCGACGTCCGCGACCGCGTGGCTGGAATCGGCCCGGGAGCCGATCGGCGCGATGCGCGAGGTCGGCTTCCTGGCCGGGCCGCGACTGGCGCGCGCCGAGGAGGAGGTACGCCGCGCGCACGACAGCTGGCCGCGCGGCCACGTCCTGGCCGGTGCCGAGGCCGACTCGGTCCGGGCGGGCTGGCTCGCGGCCCGGGTCGACCTGCTGCACCTGGCCGGTCACGGAACCCATCCGGGCGACCACCCCTTGTTCGCCGCGGTGGAGCTCGCCGACGGGCCCTGGTTCGGGCACGACATCGACCTGCTCCCCCGGGTGCCCGACGTCGTCGTGCTCTCCGCGTGCGACCTGGGCCAGAGCTCGGTCCTGCACAGCGAGGAGTCCCTCGGGATGAGCGCCGTCTGGTTGCACGCCGGCGCCCGGGCGGTGCTCTCGTCGCTCGCCCTGGTCGCCGACGACCTCGCCTGCGAGGTGTTCGCGTCCTGGCACCACCAGGTCGCCGGCGGCGCCGCACCCGCGGACGCGCTGGCCCGGGTCAGCGCAGAGACCGACGACGTCGTCCCGTTCCTCTGCTTCGGCGCCGGCTGGTAGCCGGCCCGTTCAGCGCGGCAACCGTGCCCGGGGCACTGCCAGCAGCCGGACCGGGCCGACCACGCCGTTCGCCTGCGGCGGCGACATCGCGAAGTACCCGTAGCGCGGGTCACCGGACCGCACCTGGCCGACCATGGCGTTGCGCGGCGGCGTGGCAAGGTCGATCCGGAGCGTGTTGGTGCCCCGGCGCAGCAGCCCGCTGATCCGGTAGCGGGCACCCGCGAGGTGGACCGTCGACTGCGTCACCCGGCGCCCGTTCAGCCAGACCCGGGCGGCGCCGTACACCTCGCCGAGCTGAAGGTCGACGCCGTGGCTCCGGGACCGCCACCCGGCCGGCAGCCGGAACGTCGTGGTGTACGTCGCGTCGCCGGCGACGTTGGCCAGCGCCGGGATCTTCCGCCAGTCCCGGAGCCCGTCGAGCACCATCCGGTGCGTCCGCGGCTCCCGGGGGGTGAACTCCCGGACGGTCAGATTCCAGCGCGACAACGTGCGCGGCGCCTTCGCGGCCGGTAGCGCGACCCGGACCTTCTTCCCGCCGGCCAGCACGGCCCGCTGGACGCCGCCCCGGTCGTCCTCGAGCACCAGACGGCCGCGGTCCAGGACCGCACGGTCCGCGGTGGTACGCAGCACGTGCGGCCGCGCAGGACGACTCCGGTCGACGACGATCGTGATCGCTTCCTGCGGGCCCAGGTCCACCGGGACCACCAGCCCGCCCCTGCCGGTCCGGTACTCACCGATCGGGGTCGTGCGGTTGTTCCACAGGTCGAGCTCGTACGGCGTCCCGCGGGTCCGCAGGGTCGCGTCGAACCGGACCCGCCGGGTGTCCTCGTTCCAGAAGTACCAGTAGTCCCGCGTCGCGGTCGCCCGGTGCACGGGACGCACCAGCCGGGGCGCGCCGAACGCGGCATCGGGTCGCACCCCGAGCCGGCCCAGCGCACCGAGGACGTCGGCGGAGGTCCGGGCCCGGGCGACGTTGCCGAGCCGGACCAGCCGGGCGAAGCTCTGCCGCACCTGGGTGTCCTCGATCCGGGCGGCCATCGCCGACGTACCGGTGCTGGGCAGGGCGCCGACCACGACCACCGGGAGGCCGCGGCGGGCCAGGGCGAGGATCCGGACGGCCGCCTCGCCGGAGAAGCCGGTCGGCGCGATGTCGCTCGGATCGATCACCAGGGCGCGGTAGCCGGGGCCGTCCGGGTAGAGCCGCTTGCCGCGCACGGTGCCGCGCTCGGCGAGGGTCACCGGGTCGACGAACTCGTAGGTGTACCCGGCCCGGACCAGGTTCTGCCGGCGGGTGTGCCCGGGCAGGACCGGGATACCGAACGGGACGGTGTCGTCGCGGAAGACGGCCACGTCGAGCCGCGGCTTGCCGACGGTCAGCACCTTGCTGGCCCGGCCGAGGTAGGTGTTGAACTCGCGCCAGTACTTGAACTGCGGCCAGTTCCGGTTCCAGGACTCGGAGAAGAAGTACCACATCGGCGACCAGCCGGGCCACGGGTGCAGCTGCGGCCCGAGCCAGCCCGCCGCCTTGAGGCCGGCCTGCGGCTGCTGGTAGGCCAGGCCGTGCAGCTGCAGGTGGGTGGCACCGCCCGCGAATCCGTGGTTGAAGATCTGCCAGTAGTCCGTCGGTTGCTGGCCGTAGAGGCAGAACCGGCGATTCTTCGGGTCGCCCAGGTGGCTGCAATCGGGGAGCCCGAAGACGTCGCCCGCCTCCAGGTTCACCTCCTTGGAGCCGTAGACGTGGGCGGCCCCGGCGGCGGTCCGGTACATGTCCAGGGCGCCCTCGGACCCGGCCGAGCCGGCCGGCTGCGGGTACCCGGCCTCCAGGGTCTCGCTGTCCGGGATGCCTCCGGAGGCCCCCTGCGCCCGCGTCGAGTCGATCGGCAGCCCGTAGCTCTGGTGCCGCATCTCGGTGAACCCGTGATCCAGCGCCCAGCGCCGCAGCTGCCGCTGGTGGGCGATGATCAGGTCGGTCAGCGTCCGCCGGTAGTCGTTGCGGACCCGCTCCCCGACACCGCCGGTGAAGTCGAAGCCGGCGGGCCCGTTGAACAGCGCCGGCAGGAACGGCCGGATCGAGTAGCCGCGGCGGTTCGCGAACTGGTCGATCAGCTCCGCCGACCAGTGCGCCCCCAGCCGGTGCAGCGAGGTCACGTCCAGGCTGCGGTTCGGCAGCGACAGCCCGTTCTCGGCGAGGTCCTTGATCAGCTCGACCAGCACCGCGTCGGTCAGGTTCACCGCGTACTCGAAGGAGTCCTCGTAGAACTGCCCGCCGTTGCGGCGCCAGAGCGCTTCCTGGGCCGGGCTCATCATGTTCTGGTCGAGCCAGCGCAGGGCGGCGCCGGTGGCCCGCTTGCTGAACGGGTCGATCACCAGCAGGTTCTTTCCGAAGAGCGCGCTCAGGTTGGCGTCGAGGCTCATCACCGCCCCGCCCGGCACCGTCTGCGGCACCTGCCCGGTGGGCCGCCGCCAGACGCCGAACAGCATCCAGTTCCCGCGCGGCGGCGTCCAGGTCAGCAGCTTGTTGCGCACCCGGCCGGTCAGGTCGATCGCCGAGGCCGGGTCGAGCTCGACGGACCCTTTCTTGCCGAGGCCGACCACCCGGGCCGCGGAGACCGATTCCAGGGTCTTGTGGCCGACCTTCTCCAGCGGGTCCGGCACCGGGCCGACGTACGGGACGCCGCCGATCAGCGGGAGCTGGGCGATGTGGGCCGCCTGGGCGGAGAGGCCGTTGTCGAGGGTGGCGGTCGGGCTCGCCATCGGCCAGACCGGGTACGGCGCCGTGTCCAGCCGGACCCCGTGCTTGATGCCGCTACGGAGAGCGGCGTTCACCGCGGCGTACCAGGGCTTGGTCCCCCACTGCCAGGACGGGGTGCCGTTCGTCGGCGGCCCCGGCTCCAGGTCGATGATCTGCGCCGACCCGAAGCCGGAGTCGCGCAGCGCCTTGATGTCGGCGTCGAGCCCGGCCGGGGTCACGTCGGAGCCCGGCCACCACCAGAACGCGCCCGGCCGGTGGTTCTGCCCGGGCTCGGCCAGCCAGGGCCGGAGCCCCAGCGGGTCGGCCGCGGTGTCCGCCGACACCGGCTGCATCAGGGTCCCGACGATCAGGGCTGCCGCGATCGCCGTGGCCGCCAGCTTGGCCGGGAGGTGCTTGACTCGATCCACGCCCGGTAAACCAGCCGGCCCACCTGAGGTTACGGGTCAGGCCCTCGCCCGTCGCGACCACAGGACGGCACCCAGTCCGGCGACCAGGAGCAGCACCCCGGCGGGGAGCAGTCCCCGACCGAACGGGGCCCCGGTGTTCGGGAGTCCCCCGTCGGTCGGCGGGTGGATCGACGGCCCGGCGAAGGTGTTGACCACCGTCACCGAGGCCTGACCCGGCCCGTCGGTCTTCCCCAGGTCGATCGCCACCGAGCGACCGTCGACGGTGGTGACCTCGCCGTTGACGTCGGCGGTCACCTCGGTCGAGACCCGCGGCAGCACGGTCAGCTCGGTCAGCCGGCAGCGCGCGGCCGCCGGCAGGTCGGCGTACGACGCCCGGTAGCCGTTCGCCCGGCTGAGCCGGCGCTCCGAGCCGCCGGGGATCGTCACCGGGGTGGTGACGCCGTCGACCTGCCAGGTGCAGACGAGTCCGACCCGGAAGGGACCGGCGGCACCCTCGGCCGACCGGTCGCCGCGGACGACCTTGCGGACGTCGATCGAGGAGAGGTCGAACGTGTTGGTCGCGGTGACCTTGACCTGGGAGACCGCCTCGTCCGGCAGCGGCGCGGCGATCGTGACCACGCCGTCCGCCGGGTCGAGCACGCTCGTGGTCGCACCCGCGGTCCGGGGCTCCGCGACGGTGCACACGGTCCCGACCGGGAACGGCCCGAGGGTCCGGGACTGACCGGCCCGGAGCGCGACCTCGTCGTCGAAGGCGTTGCGGCCGTGGAAGTCGCAGGTCACCACGAAACCGAAGACACCGGTGCCGTAGCGCGCCGCTCCGTCCCCGTCGACGACCTTCTCCAGCGTCACCGTGCCGGCGTCGTAGGCGTTCGCGACCACGACCTCGGCCGGGTCGATCCCCGGGGTGATCGTCGCGGTCCCGTCGCCGTTGTCCGCGACGTCGTCACCGGTGACCACGATCTCGCCGGCGAAGAACGTGTCCGTCTCGGTCAGCTCGCACGCCGCGCCGACCGGGATCCGGTTCGCGGGCGCGTCGTAGGTCTGGCCCGCCTCGAGGACGAACTCGATCTCGGTCGTGCCGTCGTCGTCGAAGGTCACCGGGATGCCGGTGGCCGTCGTGCAGGACAGCGTGAAGGTGAACGGACCGAGCACCGGGGTGGTCGCCGTCGTGACGACCCGCTTGGTCACCGACAGGCCGGTGTAGCGGTAGTCGTTGGTGATCGTGGCGACCTGCGCCACCGGCACCGCCTGGCCCTCGATCGGCCGCGACGGGTCGGTCGGCTGGGTGATCAGCAACGTCGCCGGGGACCCGGTCCGGGACGCTTCGCCGAACTCGCCGACGTCGCCCTGCTCGGTGACGACGCACTCGGTGCCGTCGACCCCGAGCGGGATGCCGTCGATCCGGACCTCGAAGTCGTTGCCCTCGTTCAGCTCGACCACGGCATCGGAGCCGAGGTCCAGCGCGACGTCACCGACGGTGCAGGCGACCTCGACACGGAACTCGTCCGCGGCGTACTGCGCCGCCGGACCGGTGATCTCCTTGACGACCTTGATCGACCCGAAGCGCAGGTGCACCCCGACCCGGCTCGGCGCGATCTTGCTGAACTGGCCGACGCCGCTGTAGCGGAACTTGACGCCGAACTGGTTCCAGGCGAGCTGGTCCGCCGCCGGCACGACGGTGGACGCCCCGCTCGGGTCCGCATCGGTGCGCGGCTCGTTGGTCGTCGAGTAGGTCACGTCTGCGGACTGACCCGGACGCAGGTTGCCGCTCGCGGTCGTGGTGAAGTCCAGGTGCACCCGGAGGCCGGTGACCTTCGACCAGTCGGTGCTGCCGTCAGCGGTCGTCCAGCTCTCGCCCTGCTGCTCGCAGACCGGCTGCGTGGTCAGGTTGGTCCAGGTGCCGACGCACACGTCGGCGCTGGTGGTGACCTGGGTCGTGACCGTGGTCCCGGCCGGGGCCGCGACGTTCAGCGACCCGGCCACCAGCTCGGGCCGGTACTGCGACCCGCGGGACGCGCCGGAGATGATCTGCCGGTCCCCGGCGACCGGGAGCTGGTCGAAGATCGTCATCTCGTCGACGTTCACGGTGCCGGCGTTGGCGGTGCTGAGCACCCAGTCGTCGGTCCCGCCGAGCTGGCTGTTCGCGACGCACGGCGACCGGAAGTAGCTGCCGCCGGTCGCGGTCAGGTTCTGGGTGCAGACCGCCGCCGGGCTGCCCGGCTGGTAGGCGCCCGGGAGCGAGCCTCGGACCCCCTTCACGGTGTAGAGGTTCGGGCCGGTGACGACGCCGACGAAGTCACTGGTTCCGCAGGTGTACGGATCCGTCGACCAGTCCGTCGTGATCGAGCCGCCGGACGCCGTGTTCGCGCAACGGGTCAGCGGCTCCTCGGTCTGCGCGGTGATGGTGTTCGTGGCCGTCTGCCCGGTGCCCAGGCCCGGCTGAAGGACCAGGGAGAGATGGATCGTGAACGTCTCCCCCGGCTGCATCCGCCGGCCGCCCTCGGGCCAGGCGAAGGTCAGCGCCGACCCGTCCGGGCTGGCCGCGACGTCGACGTTCTCACCCAGGGTCCCCTGCGGAGATCCGGTGAAGGTCGGGGCCGGGTCTCCGGTGTAGGTGAGCTGGGACGGCAGCGCGTCGCGCAGCTCGGCCAGGGTGACGTAGCCGGTCCCCGAGTTGCGCAGGGTCAGCTTGAACGGGACCGCGTCGCCGACCGAGGCGAGCCGGTTGCCGTCGTTGGTGAGCTTGTTGACCTCGAGCTCGTGGGTCCCGGGGGTCAGCGTGACGGTGGCCGTCGCGTCGACCGGGTCCGAGTCGTTGCCGTCGGGCCGGAAGGACTGCGACGTCTGGGTGTTGCGCACCGTGCTCGGGAAGTCGACCTGCTCCCCCGAGTCCCGGTACGACGACCGCAGGTCCACCGTGATCGCCGCGCTGGCCGACCAGTTCTGAGCCGGGACCGCCGAGGAGAACAGCCCGCCGTCGGCACGGGTGAAGGTGAACCGGATGCCCTGGACGTCGGCGTTCGCCACCCCGCCCGGGAGCACCGCGGTCGAGCCGGCCGTGCCCTCGTGCCAGGTGGTGCCGTCGTACAGGTCGACCTGGACGCGGTTCGCGCCGCTCGGGAACGAGATCACCCCCAGCCCGGTGAAGTCGAAGGCGTTCCAGAACTCCGGGGAGTCGGCCTGGTCCTCGATCACGACGCGTGCCGGGGAGAGCGTGCTCCGCGGGTTCGCGCCCTGGTTGGCGCCCAGGACGACCGTGACCTGGTCGTCGCCGGCGTCGTGCTTCGGCTCGGTGATCGTCGCCGGCGACACCGACTTGGTCGGCGCGATGTTGACGATGCCGCCGGTCAGCACCGTGGTGGCGTCGTCGACGTCACCGGTGACCGTGCCGGGGTTGCCGACCGGGTCGTAGGACTGGGCGAAGGCCCGGTTGGTGACGTCGTGGGTGGACGGGGCCGGCAGCACCTGGGGAGCGCCGCTGCTGCGCAACGTCGCCCGCAACCGGGAGTCGACGGTGATCGTGAGGTCGTTGTCCTGGGTGAGGGTGCCGCCCGAGGTGGCCGGATCGGTGTCCTGGAAGGTGACGCTGAAGCCGACCACGGTCGCCAGCTGCGCCGGGGTCATCGCGTTCACCGCGGCCGCGGTGGTCTCCTCGTGCGTGTAGGTCCCGGCCTCGAAGCGGAGCAGCCAGACCTTGGTCGCGGCCAGGTCCACCTGGCCGGGGATGCTCGCCGCGATGGCCAGGCCGCGCACGTCGAACCGTTCGAACGGGTTCGGCGCGCCCGCGTCGGTCAGGTAGTCGCGCGCGAGGGCGAACGGGTTCGCGAGGGCACCGGCCGGCGTACCGGCGCTCTGGCAGCCACCCAGCGCGGTGTCGGTGCAGGTGGCCGGGTCGGTGATCCGGACGTACGACGCGCGCGCGACGGACCCGTTGTGGCCGCTGATCGTCCAGGTCGCCGTCGGGTACTCGGCAGCGGGCGTCCCGGTCGGCGGCGTGTGGATGTTGGCGGTCGGCGTGACCGACTTGGTGACCTCGACGACCGGGTCCGGGTCGAGGATCTGGATGGTGTCGGCCGCTGTCTCCCGGTCGACGGTGCCACCGCCGATCGGGGTGCCCTCGATCGCGACGGTGTTGGTCACGACGCCCTCGTCGGCGCTGTTGAACACCCGGTCCTCGATCACGAACCCGCCGTCGGAGCGGGTCTTGTCGCGGACCTGCCAGCCCAGGTCGAAGGAGCGGGGGCTGCTCCCGGAGCCGACCCCGGAGCCGGGTGCGGGTGCGAACGGGTCGAAGGCGGCGCCGGGCTGACGGGCCGCGGTGCGCGCGGCCGTGTCCGCGGCGGTCTCGGTCAGGGTGAACCGGACGCCGGTGGTGCCGGCCGACTCGGGACCGGTGAGCGAGTAGCCCTTGAAGCCGCGGTCGGCGCGCATCCAGGAGCCGCCGGGCGCGGCGACCTCCTGCCAGCCGCCGCCGCGGAAGAGCTCGACCTTGGTGACGGTGTCGTACTTGAGGTACCAGCCCTTGGAGTACGGCTCGTCCGAGGCGTCGGCGTGGCCGACCCGGAGCAGGTCGAACGCGTCGAAGACGGTGCCGGCGACGTCGGCGGTCGCGGGGTCGGTGGCGGCGTCGGAGATCAGCACCGAGCCGAACCCGGCGGTGACGTCCCAGGTGAGCGTCGTACCGGCCTGCTCACCGGACTGCGAGCTGACCGCGATCCGGTCCCAGGCCTTGTCCACGTCGACGTCCGGCCCCGGCCCGTCGCCGCCGTCCGCCGGGTAGGTGACGGTCGCGTCGTCGGTGTCGTCGTCGTCCGCGGTCAGGTTCTTGCCGCCCGCGGTCGTCCCGGCGACGTCGGCGGTCGCGGCGTTGACGTACGTCGTCGGGGTGTCCGGCTGCGGGTCGGGGCAGGACGGGTCCCGAAGGTCCGCGCGCGCGGCGAAGACGATGTTCGGCGTCACCGTGGTGTCCGCCGGGAAGCCGTCGGCGTCGTGCAGCCTGAACCGGATGCCCTGGGCGACGGCGGGGATCGCCGCGAGCTCGAAGACGGTGGCGGTCGGCTCGGGGCCGTAGACCGCCAGCTGTTGCCAGCTGCCGTCCGGGGCCTGGAACTCGACGGTCAGCTCGGCGCCCGCTGGCACCTGGGTCGGCGCGATCGCGGTCGCGTCGAAGGCGTTCCAGAACCCGGAGCAGTCCTCCGCCCAGGCGTCCTCGATGACGATGTCCTCGACGACGGCCCCGTCACCGGTCGCGGTGGCCCGGGTCGTCAGCGAGGAGATCACCGTCTCGCCCGGCTCGACCGCGCTGGAGGGACGCACCTTCTTGGTCAGGGTCACGTCGACGCTGGGGTCGGTGATCTCCAGGCCGTCGCTGGCGGTCGCGTCGTCGGTCAGTCCGTTCGCCGCGGTCACGTCGGCGTCGACCTTGTTCGTCAGGGAGAGCTCGGGGGCGCCGCCGGTGGCGTCCTCGGTGGTGTCGATCCGGAAGGCCGCCCCGCCGCTCTCGCTGGGCGCGATCGGGCCGGTCCAGGTGATCTCGAACCCGGAGATCGGTTCGCTCGGGTCCGCCGGGAGGTCGCCCTCGTCGAAGTCCACCGTCTCCGAGGAACCGTCGAGGTGGTGGTAGACGATCGTGGCCGTGCTGGCGGCGTCCGGCCAGGTGGGAGGCGCGGTGAAGCCGCCGAACACGATGTCCTCGGTGAAGAAATCCAAGTCGGCGATGTGCAACCGGGTGACCGGGTCGTCACCGTTGGTCCCGGCGATGGTGGCGGTGCTGCTCTGCCCGGCGGTGATCCGGGCCGGGGTGATGTTCTTGGAGGCATCGACCGACGGGATCAGCGGTGCGATCGCGTGCGTCGCCGCGCCGTCGTCGGTGGCCGGGTCCTGGCCGTCCGCGTCGACCGATCCGGTGGCCACGTTGTCGACGCGGTGCGCCGCCGTGGACAGGTCGGAGTCGTCGTCACGGTCGGTGGCCCGCTGCTCGAGCCCGAGGTCCAGGGACATGGTGGCTCCGGGCGCGATCGTGCCGGTGCAGGTGATCCGGACGCCGCCGACCTCCGCCTTGGTGACGCCGTCGGGAAGCGCGAGCGCCCCCGGGGTGGCGATCGGGTCGCCGGCAACCCACGACCAGGTGCTCCCGGAGAACACGTAGGCGTCCACCTGGACGCCGGTGAAGCCGGCCGGCAGGGACACGTCGTCGAACCCGGTGAAGTCGGTGATCGTGAACGGGTTGCTCGGGTCGAGCTCGGCGGCGCCGTCGGGAGCGGCCTTGGGCTCCTGGATCGTGATCGTGTCGACCGGGACGTTCGAGGTGTTCCGTGCCGAGAGCCCGATCGTCGAGACCGCACCGGGCAGGAAGGACTGGGTGGCCGGCGCCCAGGTCTTGTCGACGGCGACGGCGATCCGGATCTCGGAGTCGATGTTCACCGTCGCACTGCTCTGCGCCGGGTCCGAGTTGGTCGCGGTGGCGCGCGCGGTGTTCACGATGTCCGGGCCCGAGCCCGGCGGGTAGTCGTCGGGCACCCGCAGGGAGAGCGTCACGGTGAAGGTCTGCCCGGCCACCAGGCCGGTACCGACCGGGTCGTCGGTCCCCTGCTGGAAGTCGACGGTGAACCCGGTCCCCGGCTGCACGGTCGCCGGCGGCGTAGTGGTGTTCCCGGGAGTCCAGGTCACCGAGCGCGGAACGGTCGCGGCGTTCGGGGTGAAGGTGGCGTTGTCGATGCCGAAGCCCTCGAGGCCCGCCGGGAGCACGTCGGTCAGCTGGGCGTCCAGGCAGTCCTGCTCGGAGCAGGTCATCTGGATCGTGTACGTGAACGTCTCCCCGGGCTCCGGGGTGGCGTTGTCCACCAGCTTGACGACCTGGAGCAGCTCGTCGGCAGCGTGGGCCGGGGTGAGTACCGAGCCCATCGAGACGGCCCCGAGGACCATCAGGAAGACGCTGAAGACACTGATCCGCTTAACCCGCTTGACCCGCTTGTGCACACCTGCAGACACGCCGAACTCCTTGCCGGCCCCCCGAGATACACAGCACGGCCAGCCGACGTCAGGCATGCAGGTCGCGCCCCGGTTCCAGTACCAGGACGCATCACGCCGAGGACTATATCGGGCGTTTTGGGGAGGAAGGGACTAAATCCGGCTTTACGAGATGTGATGTTCTCGATATTCAGGATTCACGGCCGCGAGGCTCAGAGCTCGGCCTGCACCCCGGCGATCAGCTGGCGGGCCATCACGATCCGCTGGACCTGGTTGGTGCCCTCGTAGATCTGGGTGATCTTGGCGTCGCGCATCATCCGCTCGACCGGGTAGTCCCGGGTGTAGCCGTAGCCGCCGAGCACCTGGACCGCGTTGGTGGTGACCTCCATCGCGACATCGCTCGCGAAGCACTTGGCGGCGGCACCGAAGAAGGTCAGGTCGTGGTCCTGGCGCTCCGAGCGGCCGGCGGCGGCGTAGGTCATCTGCCGGGCGGCCTCGACCTTCATGCCCATGTCGGCGAGCAGGAACTGCATCCCCTGGAACTCGGAGATGGACTTGCCGAACTGCTTGCGCTCCGCGGCGTACTCCAGCGCGTAGTCGAGCGCTCCCTGGGCGACGCCGACCGCCTGGGCGGCGATCGTGACCCGGGTGTGGTCCAGGGTCCGCATCGCGGTCTCGAAGCCGGTGCCCTCGGCGCCGATCATCCGGCTCGCGGGGATCCGGACGTTGTCGAGGTAGACCTCCTTGGTCGGCGAGCCCTTGATGCCGAGCTTCTTCTCCGGCGCACCGAAGGAGACGCCCTCGTCGGCCTTCTCGACGACGAACGCCGAGATGCCGCGGGTGCGCGAGTCGGGGTTCGTCACCGCCATCACCGTGTAGTACTCGGACTCGCCCGCGTTCGTGATCCAGCGCTTCACGCCGTTGAGGACGTAGAAGTCGCCGTCACGGACCGCGCGGGTGGTCATCCCGCCGGCGTCCGACCCGGCGTCCGGCTCGGACAGGCAGTAGGAGAAGCCGCCCTCGCCCTTCGCGAGCTTGGTCAGGTACGTCGCCTTCAGCTCCTCGGAGCCGGCGATCTGCACTGGCAGCGAGCCGAGCTTGTTCACCGCGGGGATCAGGCTGGAGGAGACGCAGACTCGCGCGATCTCCTCGATCACCAGCACGGTGGCGAGCGCGTCCGCACCGGCGCCGCCGTACTGCTCGGGCACGTGCGGGGCGTGGAAGTCGGTCTCCAGCAGGGCCTGCGCCGCCTCGACCGGGAAGCGCGCCTCCTCGTCGACGGCCGTCGCGTACGGCGCAATCTTCGCCTCGGCGATGTCACGGACCGCCTTGCGGATCTCGCGGTGCTCCTCGGACAGGCCGTACAGCGGGAAGTCAGAATCCATGGGGTCCATACTAAATCTCGGGTGAACGTCCGCTAACCCCTGGAGCCGTGATCTCGGACTCACCCGCGGGCCCCGGAACAGCGCCGCAGCGCGCGGCGTTGCACCGGCATGACCACCGACTGGCAGCAGCGCGAGGACGTCGACTGGATGCTCGACGAAGGCAAGACCTGGGCGATCGTCGGGCTCTCCGGAGATCCGAGCAGGACCGCCTACCAGATCGCCGCCGCCCTGCAACGGGCCGGCAAGCGGATCGTCCCGATCCACCCCGACGCACCCACCGTCCTCGGCGAGCAGGGCTACGCGTCGCTGGCCGAGGTGCCGTTCCCGATCGACGTGGTCGACGTCTTCCGGAGGTCCGAAGCGGCCGGCCCGTACGCCGACGAGGCCGTCGCAATCGGGGCGGGCGGGGTGTGGTTCCAGCTCGGCGTGGTCGACCCCGAGGCGTTCACCCGGACCAGCGCGGCGGGAGTCCGGATGGTGATGGACACCTGCCCGATGATCGAGTGGCGCAAGCGAGGGAGCTAGAAGCCCAGCTTCCGCGGGCCGCTCGCGGCCTGGTCACGGACCACCTTGCCCTTGTCGTGCGCGACCGTGCGCAGCGACTCCTGGAACTCGACCATCTTCTGCTGGAGCGCGTCGTCGCCGGCGGCCAGGATCCGGACGGCGAGCAGGCCGGCGTTGCGGGCGTTGCCGATCGCGACGGTGGCGACCGGGACCCCGGCCGGCATCTGGACGATCGAGAGCAGCGAGTCCATCCCGTCGAGGTACTTCAACGGCACCGGGACGCCGATCACCGGCAGCGGGGTGACCGCGGCCAGCATGCCCGGCAGGTGGGCCGCTCCCCCGGCTCCGGCGATGATCGCCTTCAGCCCGCGGCCGGCGGCCTCGCGGCCGTAGGTCAGCATCTCGTCCGGCATCCGGTGCGCGGAGACCACGTCGGCCTCGAAGGCGATGTCGAACTCGGCAAGCGCCTCGGCGGCCGCCTTCATCACGGGCCAGTCCGAGTCGGAGCCCATCACGATGCCTACAACAGGGCCTACAACGGGGTTCATTCGCTCTCTTCTCCTAGGTCGCCTGCGAACCATGCTGCCGCATGGCGGGCGCGTTCAAGACAGTCCTCGAGGTCGTCGCCGTACGCGTTCACGTGACCGACCTTGCGGCCAGGGCGCATCCCCTTGCCGTACAGGTGCACCCGGAGCCGTGGGTCCCGGGCGAGTGCGTGCGGGTAACCGTCGTACAGGCGCGCCGTGTCGGACGAGCCACCGAGGATGTTCACCATCACCGTCCAGGGGGCTCGCGCATCGGGAGCGCCGAGCGGCAGGTCCAGGACCGCCCGCAGGTGGTTCTCGAACTGCGACGTCACCGAGCCGTCCTGGGTCCAGTGCCCGGTGTTGTGCGGCCGCATCGCCAGCTCGTTGACGAGGATCCGGCCGTCGTTGGTCTCGAAGAGCTCGACCGCGAGCACGCCGACGACACCGAGCTCGCCCGCGACCTTCATCGCGATCTGCTGGGCCTGGGTGGAGAGCTCCGGGGCCAGGTCCGGCGCCGGGGCGATCACCTCGCGGCAGATCCCGTCGCGCTGCTCCGAGGCCACGACCGGCCAGGCCGCCACCTGACCGGAGGGCGAGCGGGCGACCAGCGCGGAGAGCTCGCGGCGGAAGTCGACGAGCTCCTCGGCGAGCACCTGGACACCGGCAGCGGCCGCGGCCTCGAAGGCCTCGGCGCAGTCCTCGGCGGAACGCACGAACCAGACGCCCTTGCCGTCGTACCCGCCGCGGGTGGTCTTGAGCACGCACGGGAGGCCGAAGTCGACGACCTCGGCGGTGGACTCGACGATCGCGTTCCGGGGACAGGGCACGTCGAGCTTGGCGAGCGCCTCGCGCATCACGCCCTTGTCCTGGGCGTGCACCAGGGCGTCCGGCCCCGGCCGCACCGCGAGGCCGTCGGCCTCCAGCGCGTGCAGGTGCTCGGTCGGGACGTGCTCGTGGTCGAAGGTGACCGCGACGCAGCCGGCGGTGATCCGGCGCAGGTCCGCGAGCGAGGTGTGCTCGCCGATCTCGTGGTCGACGATCACCTGGGCCGCGGAGACGCCCTCGGCCTCGGCGAGCAGCCGGAGCGGGATGCCCAGCGCCGCGGCCGGCTCCGCCATCATCCGGGCCAGTTGTCCGCCGCCGATGACGGCGACCTTGGGGGCGAGCGCGTCGGTCACGGAAGGAGCCTATCTAGGCTGTGCGGGTGGCTGCCTTCACCCGTGCCGAACTGGACGCCTTCCGCGACACCGAGGTGCCCGACCTGTACGGCGCGGACCTGCGGCTGCTCTTCGTCGGGATCAACCCGGGGCTGTGGACCGCCGCCGTCCAGACCCACTTCGCGCACCCGACCAACCGCTTCTACCCGGCGCTGTACGCCGCCGGCATCATCACCCGGCCGATCGACCCGGCCGCCGGCATGGACGCCGAGGACCGGGACCACTTCACCGGTCGGGGCCTCGGCCTGACCAACGTGGTCCGGCGCGCGACCGCGCGGGCCGACGAGCTGAGCGCCGCCGAGCTCCGGGCCGGTGGCGCGGCGCTGCACCGGTTCGTCTCCGAGCGCCGTCCGACGGTGGTGGCGATCGCCGGGATCACGGCCTACCGGACCGCGTTCAAGGTCCCGGCGGCGAAGGTGGGCCGCCAACCCGGGACGTTCGGCGGCTCGGTCCTCTGGGTGGTGCCGAACCCGTCCGGACTCAACGCGAGCGCGACCACCGCCTCCTTGGCTGCTGCCTACCGGGAGCCCGCGCTCGAGGCCGGGATTCTCGTCTGAGCGTCGCCAGGCGTGGTGCCGCGCGTGGCGGCGTCGTCTGAGCGTCGTCAGGCGTGGTGCAGGGCAAGGCGGAGGAGGGAAGGACCAAGGAATGCAGCCTGCCCTGCGGAGCGGGCTGTCGACCGACGACAACGCGGCCCGGTGCCGCGCATGGCGGCGCTCAGTGGCGGGGGCGGGTGCGGCGTACCGTGAACGGCTCAAGATCGCCGAAGCCGCGGATCGGGCGCGCCGGCAGCGGCCGGGTCTCGAAGGCGACCGCGGGCAGCAGCTCGGCGGTGCGCTGGTCGATGATCACCCGGTTGCGCCGGGCCACCGTGGTGAACCGCGCCGCCAGGTTGACCGGCGGGCCGTAGACGTCGCCCATCCGGAGCACCACCGGCCCGGTCGCCAGTCCGAGCCGAACGTCGGGCAGCCGCTCGTCGCCGCCGATCACGCCGATGATGTCCAGCGCGATGTCGATCGCCTGGACCGGGTCCGCCTCCATGAACAGCACCGAGTCGCCGAGGGTCTTGATCACCCGCCCGTTGTGGTCCGCGATCACGTCCGAGCAGCGGGTCTCGAAGACCTCGACCAGCTCGCCGATCTCGTGCTCGTCCAGCTCGTTGCTCAGCGCCGTGAACGAGACCAGGTCGGCGAACCCGACCGTCGCCTGCGGCACGTGCAGGTCGTCGTCGTTCGCGCCGAGGACCTCGATCCGGCTGACCGCGGCGGCCAGGTGCCGGCGCCAGGCGTAGACCAGCAGCTGGTCGAAGTTCGGCACCTGGTTCTCGACCAGGTCGAGCGCGGTCTGGAGGGCCTCCGGCGAGGACAGGTCGCCGCTGGCGAACTCCTCCAGGGCGGTCGAGACGGTCGCCATCTGCCAGTCGGCGAGCCGGGAGACGGTGTGCCCGATCGCCCGGGTGAGCCGAAGCATCGTCTCGAAGTCGATGCCGGAGTCGGAGACGGTCCGGGTGACGAGCTCCAGGGCCTCGCGATCGGCCGAGTTGAACGCAGGCTGGTCGCCGGCGTCCGGGAAGCCGAGTGCCCGCCAGAGCCGGCGGGCGTCGTCGCCGCTGACCCCCGCCGCCTCCGCGACCTCGCCGGCCCGCATCGTCGGCGCCTCACCGAGGATCGCCGTCTCCAGGTCCGAGATCGAGAGGCCGTCCGGGGACTCAGCCGTGGGATCAGGTCCCGTCATTGTCGTTGGCGCCCTGGAACAGCAGGTCCGCGATGATCCGCTGACGCTCCTCCACCTTCGGGACGTCGGGGAGCTTCACACCCAGGTCGCTCGCGTCGGAGATGACCAGCGTGCCGCAGCCGAGGATCCGGTCCAGGAGGCCCTTCTCGTAGGAGACGTCGCTGATCCGGGCGAGCTGGATGTCGTGGCCGGTCCGGGTGATCACGCCCTGGTGGGTGGTCAGCCGCCGGTTGGTCACCGTGTAGGTCGCGGTCAGCCAGGTCAGGAACGGCCAGACGAAGAAGATCAGTGCGAGCACGGCCATGATCGCCAGCACCACGCCGTACCCGATGCCGCGGTGCTCGTCGGTGATGTCCGGCACCTTGCTGAGCAGGAATCCGCCGACACCGGCGATGACGATCAGGATCAAGGACGGCACCACCACGGCCTTCACGTGCGTGCGCGTCGTGAAGACGATCTTCTCGCCCGGATTCAGGTGTTTGTTGACCACCCGCGAATCATGTCACGTGGGGCGCACGTGCACGACGTCTCCGGCACCGATCGGACGCTCCCCGACCAGCAGCCGGCCGCTCCGGTCCAGTCCGGTCGCGGTGCCGGTGAGCTCCTCGCCGTCGGGGAGGCTGACGGTCACCTCCCGGCCGATGGTGTCGCACTCGGTGCGGTACCGCTCCAGGACCGCACCCGGCTCGGTCCGCAGCGCGTCCAGGATCGTCGCGAGCGCCGGCACCACGGACCCGAAGACGGCGGTGCGGCTCACCGAGGAGCCGGCGATCGCCAGCGAGGTCGCGGTCGGCACCGGCAGGTCCTCGGCCCGCAGCCCGACGTTGATCCCGATCCCGATCACCGCCAGCGGCACCCCGGCGGCGCTCTGGACCCGTTCGAGCAGGATCCCGCAGACCTTGAGATCGTCCCCCGCCGACGAGCGCACCAGCAGGTCGTTGGGCCACTTGAGGACGACCGGGACGTCCGCCTCGCGGCGCACCCCGTCGGCCACCGCGAGCGCCACCGCCAGCGGGAGCAGGGGCCAGTCGTGGTCGGCGATCCCGGGGTCGACGACCACCGAGAAGGTCAGCGCCGAACCGGGCGGGGTCTCCCAGGAACGGTCCAGCCGGCCGCGCCCGGCGGTCTGGTGATCGGCCACCACGATGGTGTCCGCGACCGGATCCTGGGCGGCCAGCGCATTGGTCGAGGCGGCGGTCCCGTGCAACGTCACCGACCAGCCCGGACCGGCCGCGGCGGAGAGTGCGTCGAGTTCGAGGGGTGACCAGGCGGGTTCAGGTGTCGACATACCCACTAGATTGGCCCACGTTCCACCCGTTGGGCCACCCGCACCTCCTGGGGGCCAGTGAAAAGGAGTCGTCAGCGTGAGCGCAGTTCCAGGGCAGGGCACCGAGGTGCCGAGCGACATCGACATCCACACCACGGCCGGCAAGCTCGCCGACCTGGAGCGTCGCATCGACCTGGCCGTGCACGCCGCCTCCGACAAGGCCGTCGAGAAGCAGCACGCCAAGGGCAAGAAGACCGCCCGCGAGCGCATCGAGACCTTGTTCGACGAGGGTTCCTTCGTCGAGCTCGACGAGCTCGCCCGGCACCGCTCGGTGGCCTTCGGGCTGGAGAAGAACCGTCCGTACGGCGACGGCGTGATCACCGGCTTCGGCACCATCGACGGCCGCCAGGTCTGCGTCTTCTCCCAGGACTTCACCATCTTCGGCGGCTCGCTCGGCGAGGTGTACGGCGAGAAGATCACCAAGGTGATGGACCTGGCCATGAAGATGGGCTGCCCGATCATCGGCATCAACGAAGGCGCCGGCGCCCGGATCCAGGAGGGCGTCGTCAGCCTCGGCCTGTACGGCGAGATCTTCCGCCGCAACGTGCACGCCTCGGGCGTCATCCCGCAGATCAGCCTGATCATGGGCTCGTGCGCCGGCGGCCACGTCTACTCGCCGGCCGTCACCGACTTCACGATCATGGTCGACGGCACCTCGAACATGTTCATCACCGGGCCCGACGTGATCAAGACCGTCACCGGCGAGGACGTCACGATGGAGGACCTGGGCGGCGCCCGGACCCACAACACCAAGTCCGGCAACGCGCACTACATGGGCGCGGACGAGGACGACGCGATCGAGTACGTCAAGGCACTGCTGGGCTACCTGCCGCAGAACAACCTGGACGAGGTGCCGTCGTACGACGACGTCGCCGACCTCGAGGTCAGCGACCTGGACCGCTCGCTCGACGTGATCATCCCGGACTCCCCGAACCAGCCGTACGACATGCACGAGGTCATCGAGGCGATCCTGGACGACCAGGAGTTCCTCGAGGTGATGCCGCTGTTCGCCCCGAACATCCTGATCGGCTACGGCCGCGTCGAGGGCAAGTCGGTCGGCATCGTCGCCAACCAGCCGATGCAGTTCGCCGGCTGCCTGGACATCGACGCCTCCGAGAAGGCCGCCCGCTTCGTCCGGACCTGCGACGCCTTCAACATCCCGGTGATCACCCTGGTCGACGTCCCCGGCTTCCTGCCCGGCACCGACCAGGAGTGGAACGGCATCATCCGCCGCGGCGCCAAGCTGATCTACGCCTACGCGGAGGCCACCGTCCCGCTGATCACCCTGATCACCCGGAAGGCGTACGGCGGCGCGTACGACGTGATGGCCTCCAAGCACCTCGGCGCCGACATCAACCTGGCCTGGCCGACCGCCCAGATCGCGGTGATGGGCGCCTCCGGCGCGGCGAACATCATCCACCGCAAGGAGCTGGCGCAGGTCGAGAAGGACGGCGGCGACGTCGAGGCCCGGCGCGCCGAGCTGATCACCGAGTACGACGACACCCTCGCCAACCCGTACATCGCGGCCGAGCGCGGCTACGTCGACGCCGTGATCGCCCCGCACGAGTCCCGGGTCGAGATCGTCCGGGCGATGCGGCTGCTGGCCAGCAAGCGCGAGACGCTGCCGCCGCGCAAGCACGGGAACATCCCGCTGTGAGCGAGCAGCCGGTCCTGCGGGTCGTCACCCCGGACGCCACTCCCGAGGAGATCGCGGCCCTGGTCGCGGTGTTCTCGGCGATGGGTTCGGCTGCCGCGCCGGCGAAGAAGCCGGTCGCCGCGTGGGCCTCGCACCAGCGCCGGCTCCGCCCGGCGCACCCGCACGGACCCGGCGGCTGGCGCGCGAGCGGCCAGTCCCGCTAGTCATGGGCGCCCCCACCCGGCTGATCCTCGCCTCCGCCAGCCCCGCTCGGCTGGCGACGCTGCGGGCTGCCGGGCTCGACCCCGAGGTGATCGTCAGCGGGGTCGACGAGGACGAGGTCGAGGTGTTCGAGCCGGCCGAGTACGCCCTCAAGCTGGCCCAGCTCAAGGCGGTCGCGGTCGCGGCCGACCAGCCGCGGGCGCTGGTGATCGGCTGCGACTCGGTGCTCGAGTTCGAGGGCGAGGTCCTCGGCAAGCCCGACGACGCGGCCGACGCCACCGAGCGCTGGCAGCGGATGCGCGGCAAGGCCGGCGTGCTGCACACGGGGCACTGCCTGATCGACACCCACCGGGAGGTCTGGCTCGGCCGCTCGGCGGCGACCCAGGTCCGCTTCGCCCACCTCGACGACGACGAGATCGACGCCTACGTCGCGACCGGTGAGCCGTTGCGGGTCGCCGGCGCCTTCACCCTCGACGGTCTCGGCGGCGCCTACGTGTCCGGGATCACCGGCGATCCGCACAACGTCGTCGGCATCAGCGTCCCGTTGCTGCGGCTGATGTTCGACGAACTGGGCTTTGTGTGGCACGAGTTCTGGCGTCCTGCCAACGGCCACTCCTGAACACGGAATACTGACGCCCATGCGCGGAATCATTCTGGCCGGAGGTACCGGCTCCCGACTTCACCCGATCACCCTGGTGACCAGCAAGCAGCTGGTCCCGGTCTACGACAAGCCGATGATCTACTACCCGCTGTCGACCCTGATGATGGCGGGCATCCGCGACATCCTGATCATCACCAGCCCGCAGGAGGCGAGCCGGTTCGAGGAGCTCCTCGGCGACGGCAGCTCGTTCGGGATCAACATCAGCTACGCCCAGCAGCCGAAGCCCGAGGGCCTGGCGCAGGCGTTCACCATCGGCGAGGAGTTCGTCGGCTCCGAGACCTGCGCCCTGGCGCTGGGCGACAACCTCTTCCACGGCCCGACGTTCGGCCGGAACTTCAAGGAGATCCAGAACGTGGACGGCGCCACCGTCTTCGCCTACTGGGTCGCCGAGCCGCAGGACTACGGCGTCGTCGAGTTCGACCAGGACCGGAACGCGATCTCGCTGGAGGAGAAGCCGGCGAACCCGCGCAGCCACTACGCCGTCCCCGGCCTGTACTTCTACGACAACGACGTCATCGAGATCGCCAAGGACCTCAAGCCGTCCGACCGCGGCGAGTACGAGATCACCGACGTGAACCGGGCCTACCTCGAGCAGGGGCGGCTGCGGGTCGAGGTGCTCCCCCGCGGCACCGCCTGGCTCGACACCGGCACCTTCGAGACCCTCAACGAGGCCAGCAACTACATCCGCACCGTCGAGAAGCGCCAGGGCCTCAAGGTCGGCGCTCCCGAGGAGGTCGCCTGGCGCCAGGGGTTCCTCAGCGACGACGAGCTCCGGCTCCGCGGCGAGAAGCTGGCCAAGTCCGGGTACGGCGAGTACCTGCTCCAGCTGCTCGAGCTCGACGCCTACCGCTGACGGGCCGGGCTCAGGCCTGGGGCTCGGCCGGGACCTGCTTGGGCCGGACGCCGGTCGGGTGCTTGGTGAAGACGAACCGGCGGAAGAAGTAGAAGCGGAAGATGTTGCCGAGGATCGCGCCGACCACGTTGCCGGCGATGTTGTCCGCGTAGATCGAGGACCACTCGAAGACGTTGCGGGAGATCCACAGGCAGCTGATCGGGATCACGAACGACGTCAGGTTGATGACGACGTAGATCAGCAGCCCGCCTCCCGGTCCGGCCGCGTGCCGGTGCCGGAAGGCGTAGTACCGGCTCCCGTAGTAGCTGACGAACATGCCGACGCTGTTGGCGATCAGGTAGACCGTCAGCGGCCGGTCGTGCCCGGGCCCGTCGAACCAGCCCTTCACGCCGTGCACGAGCAGGTTGAAGATGATCAGCGCGATGATGGTCGCGACAACATTGACCGCGGAGAATCGTGCGATCTCCCCGGAGACACGGCGTAGACGTCGACCCACCAGCGCTCAGCCCTTCGCCGATGCGCTCTTCTTGAGCGGTTCCCACCAGTCGCGGTTGTCGCGGTACCACTGCACCGTGTCGGCCAGCCCCTGCTCGAAACCGACCTCCGGCTTGTAGCCGAGCTCGCCGGCGATCTTGGAGATGTCGACCGAGTAGCGCCGGTCGTGGCCGAGCCGGTCGGCGACCCGGTCGACGCGCTCCCAGCCGGCGCCGGTGGCCTCGAGCAGCAGCCCGGTCAGCTCCTTGTTGGTCAGCTCGGTGCCGCCGCCGATGTTGTAGACCTCACCGGCGCGCCCGCCGGCCAGCACCAGGTGGATGCCCCGGCAGTGGTCGTCGACGTGCAGCCAGTCGCGGACGTTGGTGCCCTCGCCGTAGAGCGGGACGTTCGCGCCGTCGACCAGGTGGGTGACGAAGAGCGGGATGACCTTCTCCGGGTACTGGTACGGCCCGTAGTTGTTCGAGCAGCGGGTGATGCAGACCGGCAGGCCGTGGGTGCGGAAGTAGGCCCGGGCGAGCAGGTCGCTGGACGCCTTCGACGCGGAGTACGGCGAGTTCGGCAGCAACGGCTCGGACTCGTCCCAGCTGCCCTCGTCGATGGAGCCGTAGACCTCGTCGGTGGAGACGTGCACGAACTTGTCGATGCCGAGCGCCAGCGCCGAGTCCAGCAGGGTCTGGGTGCCGACCACGTTGGTCATCACGAAGTCGCGGGCGCCCAGGATCGAGCGGTCCACGTGGCTCTCGGCCGCGAAGTGCACGACCGCGTCGACGCGGGCGATCAGCGCGTCGACCAGCTCGCGGTCCAGGATGTCGCCCTCGACGATTTCCAGCCGCGGGTCGTCGAGCACCGGAGCCAGGTTCGCCCGGTTGCCGGCGTAGGTGAACTTGTCCAGCATGACAACCTGGTCGGGAACCGGTCCGCCCCAGGCGCCGGTCAGCACCGAGCGCACGTAGTGGCTACCGATGAAACCGGCACCACCAGTGACCAAGAGCCTCATCAGATTCCTTCCCGCCAGCCGAGTACACGCCGCAGACTAACCTTCGGCGCGCCCCGGCACCCGGAGAACCCCCCTGAGAACCCATCGGCGAACCCCCGACGGGGCCTACTCGACCGGCAGGCCGAGCCCCCGCGCGATCAGCATCCGCTGCACCTCGGAGGTGCCCTCACCGATCTCCAGGATCTTGGCGTCCCGGTAGAAGCGCGCCACCGGGTACTCCTCCATGAAGCCGTAGCCGCCGAACACCTGGGTCGCGATCCGGGTCCCGGTGACCGCGGACTCGGTGGCGTAGAGCTTGGCGATCGCCGCCGCCTGCTTGAAGGCCGGGCCGGTGTTCCCGGCGTCCTTCATGGCCGCGGCCTTGTAGGTGAGCAGCCGGCTGGCCTCGAGCATCACCTGGAGGTCGGCGATCTGGAACGCGACGCCCTGCTTGCGGCCGATCGGCACCCCGAAGGTGGTGCGCTCGCCGGCGTACCGGACGCACTCGTCGAGGCAGCCCTGCAGCAGCCCGACCGCGAGCGCGGCGATCGCCACCCGGCCGTCGTCGAGCGTCGCCAGGAACTGGGCGTAGCCGCGACCGCGCTCGCCGAGCAGGTTGGCGGCCGGGACGTGCACGTCGTCGAAGGAGAGCGGGTGCGTGTCCGAGGCGTGCCAGCCGAGCTTGTCGTAGGCCTTCTCGGCGGTGAAGCCGGGAGTGCCCGCGGGCACCAGCAGCGCCGAGATCTCCGCCTTCTCGTTGCCCTTCGAGTCGGTGACCGTGCCGGTCCGCGCGGTGACCGCGACCACCGAGGTCAGGCTCGAGCCGGAGTTGGTGATGAACTGCTTGGCCCCGTTGAGCACCCACTCCCCGTTGGCGAGCTCGGCCCGGGTCTTGGTGGCGCCGGCGTCCGAGCCCGCGCCCGGCTCGGTCAGGCCGAAACCGGCGAGGGTCCGGCCGGCGACCAGGTCGGGCAGCCACTGCTGCTTCTGCTCCTCGGTGCCGTAGGTGAGGATCGGGTTGATACCGAGCCCGACGGCCGCCTCCAGGGTGATCCCGATCGACTGGTCGATCCGGCCGAGCTCCTCGATCGCGAGGCAGAGGCTGGTGAAGCCGCCGTCCTCGCCGGTCAGCCCGGCGCCGCCGTACTCCTCGGGGCTGGTCAGCCCGAACAGACCGAGGTCGCCCATCTTCTGCACCAGCTCGACCGGGAAGTAGTGGTCGCGGTCCCACTGGGCGGCGTGCGGCGCGACCTCCTTCTCGGCGAAGTCCCGGACGGTACGTCGGAATTGCTCGTGCTCGGTCGACAGCTGGAAGCTCATGAACCAATCCTAGTCGGTGAAGTTAGCGTTTGTTAACCCTGGACCCGATCCCCCAAAGTATGGCCATGCGCACCCGGACCACGCTCTCCCTGCTGTCCCTGCTCGCCGTGACCGCCCTCGCCGGCTGCGGCAGCTCCGAGGACGACGACGCGACCACCATGCTCAGCCGCGCCGACCTCAAGTCGTCGCTGATCTCGCTGGACGACGTCGGGTCGGCGTTCAAGGTCGACGAGTCCGACGACGATGACGACAGCGACCAGGAGCTCGGCTGCCTCGACGGCCTGGACGAGCTCGGCGGCGACAGCAACGACCCGGAGCGCGACGAGGAGATCTCCTTCGAGGCGAAGGCCGAGCCCGAGCTCCCCGGTGTCTTCAACACCGTCGGGGCCTTCAAGAGCGACGCCGACGCGGCCAAGGTCCTCACCGACCTCGGCAAGGCGGTCTCCAGCTGCAAGTCGGTCGACGTCACCGACGAGGACGGCGCCCGGATCCAGCTCGCTGTCAGCAGCGACACCCGCGAGACCGACGCCGACGCGACCGGCCAGATGAACCTGGAGGCGGCCGGATCGATCACGGTGCAGACGCTGACCATCCCGTTCAGCCTGCGGTTCAGCGCCATCCAGCTCGGCAACCACGTCACCGTCGTCGGGTTCGTGACGATGGCCGAGGAGGTCGGGCCCGAGGCGGACGCACTCGCCCAGCGCGCCTTCGACCGGCTCTCGCCGATCCTGGACGGCAAGGACGTCCCCGACCTGGAGCCGCTCGACCTGAAGGCCGTCGACCTCGACGCACTGATGTCCGCGGGAGCCTGAACGACGCCCGAGTAGGGTGAGCCCGTGTTCAAGATCCTCTTCGCCCTGCACCTGCTGACCGCGATCTTCGCGATCGGGCCGCTGGTCCACGCCGCCACCACCGCCTCGCGGGGACTGCGCACCGCGGACGCCGGCGCGACCGCGGCAGCGGCCCGCACGGTGACGTTGTACTCCTACGTCTCGCTCGCCGTGGTCGTCTTCGGCTTCGGCGTGATGTCGATGGACAACCCGTACGGCCCCGGCAAGGTCGCCGAGTTCAGCGAGGCCTGGATCTGGCTCTCGGCGCTGCTCTGGCTGGTCGCCGTCGGCCTGGCGCTCGGCGTGATCGCCCCCGCGCTGCAGCAGGCCACCACCAGGATCGGTGCCGGCGAGGCGGTGGACGCGATGGTCGGCAAGGTGGCGGCCTCCGGCGGCATCGTCGGCCTGATCTTCGCCGGGATCGTCTTCCTGATGGTCTACAAGCCCGGCTCCTGACCGGCTACGCGCCGGTAACTGAGACCCCGAGACCGACCGGCCCCCGGGACCAATAGACTCCCGAAGGATTCTTCAGACTTCAGGAGTTGAGCGTGCCCGAGATTCGTCCGTTGCAGAAGGTTCTGATCGCCAACCGCGGCGAGATCGCTGTCCGCGTCGTCCGCGCGTGCAAGGACGCCGGGATCGGCAGCGTCGCCGTGTACGCCGACCCGGACCGGGACGCGCTGTTCGTGCGGCTCGCCGACGAGGCCTACGCCCTCGGCGGCGCCACGCCGGCCGAGACCTACCTGGACATCGAGAAGATCATCAAGGTCGCCCAGGAGTCGGGCGCCGACTCGGTGCACCCCGGCTACGGCTTCCTCGCCGAGAACGCGCTCTTCGCCCAGGCCGTCATCGACGCCGGGCTGATCTGGATCGGCCCCTCCCCCGACGCGATCGAGGGACTCGGAGACAAGGCCAAGGCCAAGCAGATCGCCCTGGCCGCCGGAGCCCCGCTCGCGCCCGGCCTCAAGGACGCCGTCAAGGACGCCGACGAGATCGTCGCCTTCGCCACCGAGCACGGCCTGCCGGTCGCGATCAAGGCGGTCTTCGGCGGCGGCGGGCGCGGCCTGAAGGTGGCCCGCACCCTCGAGGAGATCCCCGAGCTGTACGAGTCGGCGACCCGCGAGGCGATCAGCGCCTTCGGCCGCGGCGAGTGCCTGGTCGAGAAGTTCCTCGACAAGCCGCGGCACGTCGAGACCCAGTGCCTGGCCGACTCCCACGGCAACGTCGTGGTGGTCTCCACCCGGGACTGCTCGCTGCAGCGTCGCCACCAGAAGCTGGTCGAGGAGGCCCCCGCGCCGTTCCTGACCGACGACCAGGTCAAGCGCCTCTACGACTCCTCGAAGGCGATCCTCAAGGAGGCCGGCTACGTCGGCGCCGGGACCTGCGAGTTCCTGGTCGCCGCCGACGGCACCATCTCCTTCCTCGAGGTCAACACCCGCCTCCAGGTCGAGCACTGCGTCTCCGAGGAGGTCACCGGGATCGACCTGGTCCGGGAGATGTTCCGGATCGCGGCCGGCGAGGAGCTCGGGTACGACGACCCGGAGATCATCGGCCACTCGATCGAGTACCGGATCAACGCCGAGGACGGCGGCAACAACTTCATGCCCGCCCCCGGCACGCTGACCGAGTGGAACCCGCCGCAGGGCCCCGGCGTCCGCGTCGACGGCGGCTACGACAAGGGCGAGACCGTCCCGGGCGCCTTCGACTCGCTGATCGCGAAGCTGATCGTCACCGGTCGCGACCGCACCCAGGCGATCGAGCGCTCGCGCCGCGCGCTCTCCGAGTTCGAGGTCGACGGGATGCCGACCGCGATCACCTTCCACGAGGTCATCACCCGCGACCCGGCCTGGGTCGCGGCGTCGAACCCTTCGGGCGAGGGGTCCTTCGACGTCTACACGACCTGGATCGAGACCGACTTCGACAACACCATCACCCCGTACGGCGGCGCCGCGGGTGAGGCCGAGGAAGCCGGCGAGCGCCAGAAGGTCACCGTCGAGGTCGGCGGCCGCCGCCTCGAGGTCGTCCTGCCGGCCGGTCTCGGCGGCATCGGCTCCGCTCCCGCGGGCGGTGCCAAGAAGCCCAAGCGCGCGGCCGGCAAGAAGGCCGGTGCGGCCGCCTCGGGCGACGCCGTGACCAGCCCGATGCAGGGCACCATCGTCAAGGTCGCCGTCGCCGAGGGTGACACCGTGGCCGAGGGCGACGTCGTGGTGGTCCTCGAGGCGATGAAGATGGAGCAGCCGCTGAAGGCGCACAAGGCCGGGACGATCACCGGCCTAAGCGCCGAGGTCGGCGTCACCGTCAGCAACGGCGAGGTCCTGTGCGAGATCAAGGACTGATCAGGCCGTCAGCCCGATCGCCAGCATCCCGGCGACCAGGTCGATCAGGTGGTCCTCGTCGAGGTCGGCGGGGCGCTCCAGGGCGATCCGCAGGCAGCTGTTGAGGGTCACCCCCATCGCCAGGTAGATCCGGGCGTCGAGCTCGGCGCGCGGCAGGTCCGGCAGCTGCTGGACGGCGTAGATCCGGGTGAACTGGGCCAGCCCGCGCTCGATCTCCGGGAGCACGTTGGACTGGGTCCCGAGGGGCAGCTCGTTGACCAGCGCGCGCATCACCGGTTCGTGCCGCTGCAGCGACGCCACCAGCGCGGCGACGACGGCGCGCACCCCGTCGTACGGGGGCCGGCCGGCGGCGTCGGTGATCGCTCCGGTGAGGTCGCCGAGGATCGCGTCGGTCACCCGCGCCCGGAGCTCGTCGAAGATCTCGTCCTTGTCGGCGAAGTACCGGTAGAGCGATCCGACGCTCACCTCCGCCTCGTCAGCGATCCGGTTCGTGCTCATCTGGGCATAGCCGCTGGTCGAGAGAACGCGAATGCTGGCGTCGAGGATCTGCTCGACCATCGCGCGCGAACGCGCCTGGACCGGGGCCTTCCGCCGCCGCGCGACCGTCACGACACTCCCGCAGAACGCGAGTAGAACCTGAGCATTTGCTCACTTTATCGTAGAGGCATGTCCGCAGACGTGACTTCGCCCGCCCTCCCGACGCGCTACCGCTCCGCGACCGAGTGGTCCGAGCGGTTCGCCAAGCCGATGCTCGCCCTCGCCGGGCGCGGTGCCCGGATGCGCGGCGAGGAGCTCGCCGACCTGGAGTCGGCACTGCTCCGCCGCGACGAGCTCGCGGCCGACCTGGTGCGCGCGGTCCGGGAGGAGCACGCGGTCACGATGCCGCAGTTCCGCGCCGCGCTCGCCGATGGCGTCGAGCCGGACGCGCCCGCCGCGCTCACCCGCTTCTTCGCCGCGCTCGAGGCGCGGCCCGACTGGGTCGACGACGAGCTGCTCGAGCGCGGCGGTGCCGCCGCCCGCCGGATCGGCAAGGACGGGTTCGACATCCTCGCCTTCGGCTCGCTGCTCGGCGGCTACCGCAGCGGCGGGGCGCTGCAACCGCTGGTCCGCACCGGCCGGATCGGCGAGATGACCCTGCAGCGGGTCGGCGAGACCGGCCAGTGGTGGCTGGCCTGCACCTCCCCCGGCGGGATGCAGCGCGACGGCGAGGGATGGAAGCTGAGCGTGCACGTCCGCGCCATGCACGGCTTCGTCAACTACCAGCTCGAGCGCGACCCGAGCTGGGACGCGGAGTTCCGCGGCGTCCCGATCAACGCCCACGACCAGGCCGGCACCATCGGGTCGTTCAGCACCAGCTACCTGCTCCAGGCGCGCTCCCTCGGCATCCGGATCCCGGCCGCCGATGCCGACGCGATCATGCACCTGTGGTCGTACGTCGGCTGGCTGATGGGGGTCGAGGAGCGCTGGCTGCCGCGCACCGAGCGGATCGGCCGCCGGGTCCTGGGCAACGTGATCGCCGGGTTCTCCGCGCCCGAGGAGTCCAGCAAGCTGCTCGGCGCCGGCCTGATCGGGATGCACGACCACGCCCCCGGGATCAGCCCGCTGCGCCGCCGGTACGAGCGCGAGCGGTCGCTGAGCATGGCGACGTACCTGAACCTCGGCTACGGCATGAAGGACGTCGGGCAGCCGGCCCGGTTGCCGTGGTATCCGGCGTACCGGGTGGTCTCGAACGTGCTCTGGTCCCACGTCGTCGGGAGGCTGCCCGGCGGGACCGGCCTCCTGGATCGCCGCGCGGAGCGCGCCCTGGGCCGAATGGAGCGCCTCCAGTACGCCGGCAGCCGCCCGCCGATCGCCCCGGTCCCCGCCTAGCGCCCGCGGTTCACGGGAGGCCGGGGTGCTGCTTGGCGAGGATCGGCAGCAGGAGCCGGCGCGGGGCCAGCTTGGAGAACGCGGCGCCGACCTTGTTGCCGACGCCGGGAATCACCACCAGCTTGCCGCTGTCCAGACCGTCCAGCGCGGTCCGGGCGACCCGGTCCGCCGGGATCCACATGAACGCCGGTAGCGCCTCGTCGGCCTGCTCCTTGGTGAACCCGGCCGCCGCACCGAAGCCGGTGTCCACCGGGCCGGGGCAGAGCACCGTCGCGCTCACCCCGGTGCCCTTGAGCTCGGCCGAGAGGCTCTGGGTGTAGGAGAGCACGAAGACCTTGCCTGCGCCGTACCCCGCCTGGCCGGGAAGCGGTTGGAACGCGGCCGTCGAGGCGACGTTGAGCACGGCGCCGCAGCCGCGCTCGACCATCCCCGGCAGGAACCGGCTGCACAGGTCGACGACCGCCAGGACGTCGACCTCGACCATCCGCAGCTCGGCGTCCGGATCACTGCGGTGCACGGGGCCGAGGGTGGAGAGCCCGGCGTTGTTGATCAGGATGTCGGGGACCAGGCCGAGCGCGGTGATCCGGTCCAGCAGCCCGGCCCGGGCGGAGCGGTCGGAGAGGTCGGCCGGCAGCACGTGCGCCTGGTCGCCGAGCTCCTCGGCGAGCTCGGCCAGCTTGGACTCGGTGCGCGCCACCAGGACCACCTGGTGGCCGCGGGCGACCAGGTCACGGGCGAACTCGACACCGATCCCGGAGGAGGCACCGGTGACGACGGCGGCGCGGTCGGCGCCGGGCGAGGGAAGGGTCATACCGGAACGGTACGACCAGGAGCCCCTGCCTGCCTACGGGCCGAACTTGAACAGCGTGGACCGGAGCCCGTAGAGCGATCGGAAGTCGTCGCCGCTGATCACGAGGTCCTTCGCGGTCCCGTCCAGCAGGATCGTCTGGACCCGGCCGCCCCAGTCGCCCAGACCCTCGCGGGTCGTGATCTGGAGCTTCTTCAACGTGCCGATCTGCGGGTACTTCTTCGCCAGCGTCGCGGTGTTGATCCGGACCTCCGGCGACCAGGGGACGTACGGGTCGTTGTCGGCGACCGAGTAGATGTCCTGCTGCGCCTTCAGGTAGGGCACGTCGCCGGCCGAGGTCCACCCGCCGCTGCTCGCGGAGAACTCGGTGAACGCGGGCTTGCCGCCGTACGTCAGGACCTGGCCCGCCGTCGCCGCCACGGCCTGGTTGGTCCGGGAGTCCTCGACGCCGACGCCCTTGTACACCTGGCAGGCCGTGGTGTCGCAGATCTGGTAGTAGCGGCTGAGGAACCGGTCCCGCTTGTTGAGCGCGTAGGACCGCGCCGCGACCGCCTGCGCCTGGAGCGCCTGGGGGCGCCAGCCGGCCGGCATCTCGGCGGGCACGACGCCCTTGAGGTAGTTCTCCAGGCTGAGCACGTTCACGGTGTCGGAGCCCGCGAACCGCAGCGCTCCGCGGTACTTCCGGTCGCCGCTCGGGAGGCGGAGAACGAGGATGCCGGTGGAGCTGCGGAACTCGCCGATGCCCTTGAGCGCGACCCGGCCACCGGTCCGGTACAGGTGCCACTTCGCCGTGCGGTAGTAGACCCGGGTCTTCCCCTGGACGGTGCGCAGCTGCCAGGCCCGTGCCGTGGCCTTGGTCAGCCGGTACGCCTTGCGGCTGCCGAAGTCGTACACGCTGAGACCCTTGGCGGCCTTGACCGTGGTGTTGTTGTCCCTGTCGCCGGTGATCAGCACCCGGAGGCGCGCGGAGACCGAGGCGAACGCCGTACCGGGGTAGTAGAACTTCAGGATCGTCTTGTAGTCCTTGCCCTGGATCGCTGCGTTGACGGCACCCCACTGGGACATGCCGCGACCGTGCCCGTACCCCTCGCCGGTGACCAGCAGGCTGGCCGACGGGTTCACCGGCGGGTCGGACGCCGGCACGCCGCGCCCGCGCGCGTCGGCGGCGGGCAGGCCGGCGAAGGTGACCGCGAAGGCGGTCAGAACCAGGACGATCCGAGTGCGCATGGTCGCCATCTTAGGCAGACAAATCAGACTTTCGGGTGGTGAAGCCGACGTGCGGCCTCCGCGACGGAGCCGCTGTTCGAGGGGTAGACGGTGAACGCGTTCGCCAGCTGGTCCGCGGTGAGCGACTCCGCGACCGCGATCGAGATCGGGTGGATCAGCTCGCTGGCCCGCGGTCCGACCACCACTCCCCCGACGACGATCCCGGTGCCGGGACGGCAGAAGAGCTTCACGAAACCGTCCCGGACGCCCTGCATCTTGGCGCGCGGGTTGCCGGCCAGCGGCAGCCGGACCGCCTCGGCCACGATCTCGCCGGCGTCGACGGCTTGCTGGGACCAGCCGACGGTGGCGATCTCGGGGGCGGTGAAGACGTTCGAGGAGACCTTCTTCAGGTCCAGCGGCGCCACCGCGTCGCCGAGGAAGTGCCACATCGCGATCCGGCCCTGCATCGCCGCGACCGAGGCCAGCATCAGCACCCCGGTGCAGTCGCCGGCGGCGTACACGCCCCGGGCGGTCGTCCGGGACACCCGGTCGACCTTCACGAAGCCGCCCTCGTCGACGGCGATGCCCGCCGATTCCAGGCCGAGGCCGGCGGTGTTCGGGATCGAGCCGAGCGCGAGCAGGCAGTGCGACCCGCTGACCGACCGGCCGTCGGTGAGCCGGACGGTCACGACGTCGCCCTCGCGGGTGACCGACTCCATCCGGGACTTGTTCATCACGGCCATGCCGCGACGGGTGAGCACCTGCTCCAGCACCTCGGCGGCGTCGGCATCCTCTCCGGGCAGCACCCGGTCCCGCGAGGAGACCAGGACGACCTCGATGCCGAGCGCCATGTAGGCGCTGGCGAACTCGGCGCCGGTGACGCCGGAGCCGACCACGATCAGCTTCTCGGGGGTCTCGGTGAGGTCGTAGACCTGCTCCCAGGTCAGGATCCGCTCGCCGTCCGGCTCCGCGGTGGGCAGGGTGCGCGGAGCGGCGCCGGTCGCGACCAGGACGGCGTCCGCCTCGATGGTCTCGGTCTCCCCGTCGGCACCGGTGACGACGACCCGCTCCGGGCCGTCCAGGTGGCCGCGGCCGCGGACGACCCGGACGCCCTCGCGCTCCAGCCGGCGGCCGATGTCGCTCGACTGCTCGGCCGCGAGCCGCAGCACCCGGGCGTTGACCCGGGCCAGGTCGACCTCGACCTGGGAGGCAGGAGCGGTGTGGTCGACCAGGCCGATGCCGAGCTCCGGCGCGGTCGCCAGGTCGGTCATCAGCTCGGCGGTGGCGATCAGGGTCTTGCTCGGCACGCAGTCGGTGAGCACGGCCGAGCCGCCGAGCCCGTCGGAGTCGACGACGACGACCTCCGCGCCGAGCTGCGCCGCCACCAGGGCGGATTCGTAGCCGCCGGGTCCACCACCGATGATCACTACTCGAGTCACGCGTCCCATTGTGTCGTACATCGGGCCGCGTCGTTTCTCCCCTACTCTGGGCACCGTGACGCTCTACGCCGCCTACGGGACCAACCTGGATCCGGCTCGGATGAGTGAGCGCTGCCCGCACTCGCCGTTGCGCGACACCGGCTGGCTGCAGGGCTGGCGGCTGACCTTCGGCGGCGAGGACCACGGCTGGGACGGCGCTCTCGGCACGATCGTCCAGGACCCGTTCGAGCAGGTCTTCGTGGCGATCTACGACGTCACCCCCGAGGACGAGGTGACCCTGGACGGCTGGGAGTCCGCCGACACCGGTCTCTTCCGCAAGGCCAAGGTGCGGGTCTCGACGCTGACCGACGAGGTCGTCGCCTGGGTCTACGTGCTGGACGCCTTCGAGGGCGGCCTGCCGTCGGCGACCTACCTCGGCACCCTGGCCGACGCGGCCGAGGCGGCGGACGCCCCCGCGGACTACGTCGCCGCCCTGCGCCAGCGGCCCTGCCGGAGCACCTTCGGCGGATAAGGTCGTCGGGTGAGTATTCCAGCCGAAGCCGCGTCCGAAGCCGCCCGCGTCCTAGCCGAGAAGACCGGCGTCGAACGCCACGACGTCGCCCTGGTGATGGGGTCGGGCTGGTTGCCCGCCGTCGACGCGCTCGGCGAGGCGACCGCCGAGATCGCCATCGCCGACCTGCCCGGCTTCGCGGCACCGTCCGTGGCCGGTCACGGCGGCAAGCTCCGCTCGGTGCGCGCCGGCGACAAGAACCTGCTGGTCTTCCTCGGCCGCACCCACTTCTACGAGGGCCACGGCGTCCGCGCGGTCGTGCACGGCGTCCGGACCGCGGCCGCCGCCGGCTGCTCGACGGTCGTGCTGACCAACGGCTGCGGCGGCCTGAAGGAGACCTGGTCCCCGGGGACGCCGGTGCTGATCAGCGACCACATCAACCTGACCGCCACCTCGCCGATCGAGGGCGCGAACTTCGTCGACGTCACCGACCTCTACAGCCCGCGGCTGCGGGCGCTCTGCCGGGAGATCGAACCCACCCTCGACGAGGGCGTCTACGTGCAGTTCCCCGGGCCGCACTACGAGACCCCGGCGGAGATCCGGATGGTCCGCGCGATCGGCGGCGACCTGGTCGGGATGAGCACCACCCTGGAGGCGATCGCCGCCCGCGAGGCCGGGCTGGAGGTGCTCGGCATCTCGCTGGTCACCAATCTCGCGGCCGGGATGACCGGCGAGCCGCTGAACCACGAGGAGGTCCTCGAAGCCGGCCGCGCGGCGGCTACCCGGATGGGCGAGCTGCTCGGGGCCGTCGTACCGCGGATCTGACCGGTCAGGCCCGGCGGAGACGCTGGTACAGGAACGGGAAGGCACCGATCAGGGCCGCCAGCACGAGCAGCGCCGTACCGGCGACCCAGGGGCCGCCGGCTCCCCCGTCGTCGGTCTCGGCGCTGACGAGCACGAGGGCCGGCATCACGGTGGCGACGGGCTGCACGCCGGCCAGGACCGGGGCCGCGGCCGGGGCGGCAACCGGGGCCGGCTGCTGCGGCAGCACCGGTCCGGGGGGCTGGACCACCCGGGCAGGCGGTGACGGCGGCGGAGGCGGTGGCGTGTTGGTGACCGGCGGGTTCTCGCCCTCGCCCTCCGGCGTCTTCGGGATGATCGGGCTGCCGGCGGCGTAGCTGACCGCCAGGTCGAGGGGCACCTTGTTCCGGTCGATGCTGCCGCCGCTGGAGTGGAAGTAGGCACCGATGCCGACCGTCTTCAGGAAGTTCATGAAGGACTGCGGGAAGGACCCGAAGTACTGGCCGGAGGTGACCTGGTCGAAGCCGGTCACCTTGACGCCGAGGTACTTCGGGGACGCGGTGAAGCCGAGGTCCTTGTCCAGGTCGACGGTGCCCAGGTCGGCGATCACGACGTTCGTCCTCGTCGGTACGGCGGCCCACTTGGTGAGGTCCACCATGTCCGAGGAGTAGCCGCTCATGGTTCCCGTGAGCCGGCCGACGCCCTGGGTGACGGTGAGCACCGGGTCGGAGACGTAGAAGAACGTGTACCCCGAGTAGTAGACGATGGTGAAGTCGCCGTCCCAGGAGATCGTCGCGGTCTTCGTCGTCCGGTCGACCGAGCCGGTGCCGCCGGAGAGCACCACCTGGTGGTCGGAGAACTTGGTGTTGACCGCGTAGCCGCCGAGCGCGGTGCCGTCGCGGTCGGTCTGGAGACCGGCCCAGGTCGCCAGCCCGTAGTCGCCGTCGGGGCGCAGCTTCTCGACCCGGACGGCGCCCTCCGACGCCTTCCAGCCGGCGGGCTTGCCGTTGGCCCACTTCGCGCCGGCGGAGGCTTCGGTCAGCACCTGTCCGCCCTCGCCGGGATTGCCGATCTTCCCGGCCGAGACGAAGTTGAAGGTGCCCGGAGCGGCGCCCCGGTTGTTGGTCTCGTTGTTGATCCCCCAGCGCAAGAGCGCGTCGTCGACCTCGAAGGCGCCGGCGGGCGGTTCGTCCGCCCCAGCCGCGGGGAGGCTCGGGACCGCGAGCACTGCCCCGGCCAGGAGGGTGACCACGAACAGCACCAGGACGCGGAGCTCACGACGCATGAGCAGCCCCCTGCTCGGCGCGACGACGCACTCCGGAGATCCGGCGTACGGCGAAGAGGACGGCCGCGCCCAGGACCAGGACCGCCGTACCCAGGAAGGTCCAGCCGGCCCAGGCCGGAAGGCCGGAGTCGTCGGACTCGTCGGCAGCGGCAGTCGGCTCGGCGGCCCGGATCGGGAAGTTGACGTCGGCCCGGGTGCTGGACGCGGCGCCGGTCAGCCGGAGGGTGTGGGTCCCCGACCGGACCTCGGCTGGCAGCTGGAGCACGCCGGCGACCTCACCGCTGGGTCCCGCGGCCAGCGGCCCGACGGCGGCCCTGCCGTCGTCGAAGGACGCCGTCACCTGCTCGCCCGGGGTGAACCCGGTCCCGGTGAACGAGAGGACCCGACCCACGACGGCGGTGTCCTGGTCGACGGCGGCGACCGGCTTGGCGGCCGACTGGGAGCGCGGAGCTACTCCGGCCTGCGGGGCGGCCGCCGTCGTGGCACCCGTCGTCGGGGCAGTGGTGGTCGGGCCAGTGGTCGTCGGGGCCGTGGTGGTCGGGGCCCGATCGTAGATCTTGGCGAACCTGACCGGCGAGAAGGACTCGTTGCGGGCGTTCTTCACGCCGTGCGCCCCGATCGTGATGATGCCGCAGGTGACCTTGAGGCAGTCCACCGCGACCGCCTTGCCGTCGCGGTCGACCGCGTTGAACTTCGCGCCCGGGACGGTGATCGTGGTCGACCAGGAACCGTCGGCCTTGAGGATGCCCTGGGCCGAAGCCGCGGTGTCCGAGCCCGGGAACGCGATGAAGCGCTGGTAGCCCTGGTTGTTCTTCGCCTCGGAGTCCGGGACGTAGAGGTAGTCGGTGCCGGTCTGGCCGCCCTTGCTCGGCCGCCAGGTGCCCTTCACGGTCCCGAAGAACACGTAGACCCCGCCGTGGCCGTTCTTGATCGACTGGAAGCCCTTGCCGCGCAGGGTCAGCGTGGTCGCGTACGTCGGGTCCGCCTGCGCGGTACCGAACTCGTTGGTCGCGGTGACCCGGGCGGCGGCCTCGGCGCTGCCGGGGATCAGCAGGGTGGCTGCCGCGACGATCCCGGCAGTGATCAGAATCCTGGTCCTCATACCCGGACCTCCTTGTCCTCGAAGGCGTGCGCACCGTCGGGCAGGTCCCCGGGACGCGGGATCACGACGGGCACGCCGTGGTGCACGACGACGTCCACCGGGTGGTCGTACACCTCGGTGAGCCGTTCCGGGGTCAGTACCTCGCCCGGGGTGCCGTGGGCGACGATCCGGCCGCGGCTGACGACGCAGATCCGGTCGGCGTGGGTCGCCGCCAGGGTCAGGTCGTGCAGGACGGCGACCACCGCGTGGCCGGCCCGCGCGAGCCGGACGGCCTCGCCGAGTACCCGCTGCTGGTACTTGATGTCGAGGGCGGCGGTGGGCTCGTCGAGGAGCAGCACACCCGCCTCCTGCGCGGTCGCGCGGGCGAACCCGGTGCGGGCCTTCTCGCCGCCGGACAGGGTCGGGAACGAGCGATCCACGAAGGGCGCGATGTCGACGCGGCCGATCGCCTCGGCGACCGCCTCGTCGTCGCGGTCCTCGGCGGCGGTGCCGGCCCACGGCGTGCGTCCCATCCGGACGACCTCGATCACCCGGAACCCGAAGGCGAGCTGCTGCTCCTGGAGCTGCACCGACCGCTTCCGGGCCAGCGCCAGCGGCTTGCGGCTGCGGATCGACTCGCCCTCGAGCAGCACCGTCCCGCTGGTCGGCACCAGGTCTCCGGAGATGACGCCGAGCAGGGTCGACTTGCCGGCACCGTTGGGTCCGACCACCACCAGCAGCTCGCCGGGGACGACGGTCAGCGAGACGTCGTCGAGGATCGCCCGGCCGTCGATCAGCACGCTCGCGTTCCTGACCTCGATGCTCATGCCCAGCCCCCGGCCTGGCGGCGGGTGCGGCGCAGCAGCCAGAAGAAGAACGGGCCTCCGACCAGCGAGGTCAGCATCCCGATCGGGAGGTCGGCACCGACCATCAGGGTCCGCGCGCAGAGGTCGGCCACGAGCAGCAGCACGGCACCGCCGAGGGCACTGGCCGGGATCAGCACCCGGTGCCCGGGACCGGCGATCATCCGGATCAGGTGCGGGATGACGAGCCCGACGAAGGCGATGATGCCGGCGAAGGCCACCCCTGCTGCGGTCAGCAGCGCGACCAGGGCGATCACGCCGATCCGCAGCCGTTCGACGTTGATGCCGACGTGGCGGGCGGCACGGTCCCCGAGCGAGAGCACGTCGAGCCGCCGGGACGCGAGCACGGCACCGGCCAGGCCGACCGCGCAGAACGGCGCCACCACGGCGACGTACTGCCAGCGGGTGCCGTTGAGGCTGCCGAGCTGCCAGAAGACGATCTCCTCACGCGCCTGGGTGTCGGCGATGAAGAGCATGAACGCCAGGCCCGCGGCGCAGACCGCGTTCACGGCGATGCCCATCAGCACCAGGGTGACCACCTCGGTACGGCCGTCCGCCCGGGACAGCGCGTACACCAGGAGGGTGGTGATCAGGCCACCGGCGAACGCGAACGCGGCAACCGTCCAGGTGCCGAAGAAGGTGAGCTGGTAGACGATCACGACGGCGGCAGCCAGGGCCGCACCGGTGGAGACGCCGACGATGCTCGGCTCGGCGAGCGGGTTGCCGAAGACGCCCTGCATCAGCGCGCCGGCCGCAGCCAGCGAGGCCCCCACGACGACCGCCATCGCCACCCGCGGGAACCGCACCTGCCAGAGGGTGTTGTCGCCCTGCGGGTGCTCGGGCATCGGACCGAGGTTCACGCCGAAGTGGTGCAGGAACGACCCGAGGACCTGGTCCGCGGGGATGTCGAGCTGTCCGCGGCCCGCCGAGAGGACCATGAAGGCGAGCAGCGCGGCGCCGAGCACCCCGAAGAGCAGGACCACCCGGGCGCGGAGGCGCCGGTCCCCGTCAGGGCGAGCCCGCTCTCCCGCAGCGGCGCGCTCCGGAGCGGTCAGGGTCGTGGTCACTGCAGTGCCTCGGGCGCGTACACGGCGACGGCCAGGGAGTTGAGCACCTCGGCGGTCCGCGGGCCGTAGGACAGGATGCCGGTGTCGACCATGTCGACGATGCGCTTGTTCTGACCGGCGGGAGTGTTCGCGATCGCCGGGATCCGGTCGAGCAGGCCGTCGATCCCGCCGACCGACTCCAGGCCCTTGGTCATCATCAGGATCAGGTCGGGCTGGGCCGCCACGATCGCCTCGTCGGTGACCGGTTTCATGCCGCTCCAGTCGATCTCGGCGGCGACGTCGTACCCGCCCAGGGTCTCGATCAGGCTGTCCGCGCCCGAGCCCTCGCCGAACATGTAGTAGACGCCGGCCTGTCCGCGCACGTAGAGGAAGACCATCCGCAGCTTGTCCTCGAGCGCGGTCGGGGCGACCTCGGCGATCTGGGCCGCGGTCGCCTTCGCGTCCGCCTGGATCCGCGCGCCGAGCTTCTTGCCCTCCGCGGGCACGCCCAGCGCGGTCGCGACCTCCTCGGTCAACGAGGCCAGGTTGTCCAGGCTGCGCTTCGAGTCGACCACGACCACCGGGATCCCGGAGTCGCGCATCTGCAGGATCACGTCCCACGGGCCGAGCGAGGTGTCGGTGAGGATCACGCTCGGGTTGGTGGCGAGGATCTGCTCGGCGATCAGGTCATGGCCCTTGTCGCTGGTGACCATCGGGAGGTCGCGCGCCTCGGGGAACTGGGTGGACAGGTCACGTCCGACGACCGAGTCCCCCAGGCCGAGCTCGAAGACGGTCTGCGCGAGCGTCCCGTAGATGTCCAGCGCCAGGATCCGGCTGGTGTCGGTGACGGTGACCTTGGTGCCCTGGGAATCGGTGACGGTGACCGGGAGCTTCGGGGCCGGGTCGTCCGTGACCGGGTCGATCGCGACCGGCGGGAGGCCGGCGTGGGCGACGCCGGTCCAGGTCTTCGGGTCGGCGAGCGGCTTCACGTTCGCCAGCGTCGGCGCCGCGACCTCGTCGCCGTCGCCGTGGCCCTGGGTCGCCGTCCCGCAGGCCGCCAGCACCGTCAGAACCAGCCCGACCAGCACGAATCGCGTGATCCCGCTTCCACGGTTCCGCATCACAACTCCCAGAACATAGTTAGGTAAGCCTTAGTTTACATAGCTCTGGCAGGTCCGGTCCCCGAGGGCCGGACCTGCCAGACCGGTCGTGCTACTTGGCCGGGACCTTGACCGTCCAGGCCCGGGTCACGGTCTTGTGCTGCGTCGAGCCGAGGTAGGTCGCCCTGACCGACCAGGTGCCCTTGGCGGCCTTCGGCAGCGCGAGGACCACCTTGCCGTTCCTCAGCACCTTCGCGGCGACGGTCCTGGTGACCTTGCCCTTCTTCAGGACGAGCTTGACCTTGCCGGTCGGGACCGGGCCACCCTTGACCGACCTGACGGTCACGGTGAGCTTGCCGGCCTTCTTGGCCGTCCACTTCGAGGTCACCTTCGCGGCGACCGCCGACGCACCCGGAGCGATGGTGACCTTCTTGTTCACCGGCGTCGCCGCGCTGGTGCTGGCGTCGCCCGCGTAGCTGAAGGTCAGGGTCAGCGGACCGGCCGGCAGCGTTGCCGGCAGCTTGAAGGTCGCCTTGCCGCCCACGATCGGGGCGTTGACGTTCTTGCCCGCGACCTTGACCACGACGTTCCCGGTGCCCGCAGAGACGGTCGCAGTGTAGGTCGCAGCCGTCCGGTAGGCCACCGAGGACGGCCCGCCGGTGATCGAGACCACGGACGCGTTCTTGGCGATCGCGTACGTCGCCGTCTCGGCGTCGGGGCCGTACAGGTCGTCGCCGGAGTAAGCCACGCTGATGGAACCGCTTCCGACCCCGAGCGAGCCGGGCAGCGAGACCACGGCCTCACCCGCGACGAGGTCGGCCGCCGGCAGCGGCGTGGCGGCGCCACCCGCGGGGGTGTAGGTCAGTACCACCGAGCCTGTCGGCGTCGGCTTGCCGGCGACACCGCCGACGGTGATCGCCACCGGGACCGCCGAGCCGACGGTGCCGGTGTAGCTGGCCTTGTCCAGCGAGACCGTGGCCGGGTTCTCGGCAACGGAGTAGGTCGCCGTCTTGGTCCCCGCGGCGTAGATCTCGTCACCCTCATAGGACACCGAGAGCGCGCCCGCCGTACCGCCGTCGAGGTCGGCCGGAAGGTCGAGCGTGGCCGTGCCGTTGGCGAGGGTGCCGGTGTCGACCTGCGTGGCCGAGCCACCCTCGGGAGTGATCGACAGGGTGACCGCACCCGTGGCCTTCTCCGGCTCGTTCGCGCCCGAGACGGTCACCACGACCGGGGTGGTCGCACCGGCGGTACCGGCGTAGGACGCCTTGTCCAGGGCGACGGTCGAGGCGACCGGCAGGAAGGTGATCGGCGTGTAGGTCTCGTACGCCGGAGCAACCGCGCCGCTGCCGCCGTAGGTGTAGATGCCGTAGCGGAATGCTTCCGTGCCGGCACCGGCCGACGCGTCGAGGGCGGCCTTGTTGATGACCAGGTCGGTGGTGAAGGTGCCGCTGGGGGTCAGCTCGATGGCACCGGCGTTGGCGCCGCCGATCCCGACCATGTTCGCGGCCGGAACCGCCCACTTGAGGCCGCCGTTGCCGGCCGTGGCCGTCTTGCGGTTGCCGGAGGGAGCCAGCGTGGATCCCAGCGACGGGCGCCAGACCTCCGCGAACTTGCCGAAGGTGATGTAGCTGCCCGCGGTCTGGCCGCTCAGCGGCGGACGGGTACCGATCGACATCGGGTAGTGGAAGCCCGTGCCGGACACCGTGACGGTGGTGGTGCCCTCAGCGTCGACGCGGGTGTTCGAGACCGTCACCTGCGGGGCGGGCTCGGCGGTGTACTTCACGTCGATCGGCAGCTGCGGCTTGAAGTCCTGCATGCCGCCGCACCCGGTCGAGTAGAAGTGCGGGAGCACCGACTGCCCGGCCGAGGACGAGTTCAGCGCGGTGATGAACGCGGTCGGCCACGATCCCCACCACCCCGTGGCGCCACTGTCGGTGGTGCAGGTGGTGTTCTGACCCGCGAGGCCGTTCGTCACGCCCTGGTACTTCGGGGTGGCGCGGTAGCCGGTGGCGGTCTTGTTCGAGAGCGAGCCGGCGTCGAAGTTCGCCAGGTTCAGGCGGCCGTAGTCGATGGCGTCGAACGGGTTGCCCTGCATGTCGACGCCGGCACCGATGCCGAAGTTCGCGGTCAGGGTGCCCGAGCCGTCGGCCGCGATCGTCAGGATCGGGTCCTGGTAGATCTCGTTGGGCGCGTTGAACTGCGGCGGGTAGGCGTTGACCGTGTAGCTACCCGTCCAGCTCAGCTTGCCGGCACCGGTCGCGGTGTCCACGACGCCGGTGCCGGAGGAGAACTTCACGGCGTTCGGGTTCGCCGGAACGGTGCCACCTGCCGGCGGCATCGAGGTCGCCGGGACCGGCGACGCGGTGTACTCGGTCTGGGTGGAGCCCTGGAGCAGGGTCACGTTGCCGGTGGCGTCCTTGAAGGTCCACGGGCCGAAGATGCCCTTCTGGGCGTAGCCGCTGACACCCCAGGTGAAGGTGGCGTCGTCGACGTACGACGGACCGGAGCCGGTCGTGGTCACCGGTACGGCGTCGGGTGCCGCCTGAGCCGGACCGGCGACGGTCGCCAGGACTCCGACAGCGAGTGCGCCGGCGGACACCGCGGCGAGAAGCCGCCGTCCGAGGCGCGAACGATGGGTGGTCATGAAGTGGTTCCTCTCTCGGTGATCCGGATCCCCGGCGCTGCGGTTCTTGAGCCGCGCACCAGAACGGTCCCGATCCTTGATAAGGTAAGGCTGTACTTACTAAGGGCAGCCTTACCTTAACCCATACTCAGGAGTTCCGATGACCTTGCTCGAATCCACCGTCGACGCCCCCCTGTCCGCCGCCATGCGCGAGGGCTCGATGGCCGAGCACAAGCAGGCCGAGGGCTCGGCCTTCGTCGAACGCCTCCTCGGCGGCGAGGTCGACGAGCGCGGGTACGTGCAGTTCCTCGGCCGGCTGCGGATGATCTACGCCGCGATGGAGACGGCCGGCCGCGAGCTGCAGGGCGACCCGATCGTGGCGGCGGTCTACGACCCGCTGCTCGAGCGTCTCGACCACCTCGACGCCGACCTCGACCACTGGTCGGCCGGGCACCCGCCGGTGATCAGCAGCCCCGCCGCCGACGCCTACGTCGCCCGCCTCGAGGACAGCACCGCGTGGGGCGGCCTGTTCCTCGCCCACCACTACACCCGCTACCTCGGCGACCTCTCCGGCGGCCAGGCCTTCGGCGCCGTGCTGCGCCGCGAGTTCGGCCTGACCGGCGCGACCGGGACCGCGTTCTACACCTTCACCGAGATCCCCAAGCCGAAGCCGTACAAGGACGCCTACCGGGCCCGCCTGGACGCCCTCGGCCTGGACTCCGGCCAGGTCACCCGGGTCGTGGACGAGGTGAAGGTCGCGTTCAACCTCAACCAGCAGCTCTTCGCCGAGCTGAGCGGCAACCTCGACGCCTGGAAGCGGACCCCGGCCTCCTAGGTGCCCGCCTCCCGGTTGACTTGGAGCGCACTCGAAGGTTGAAGATGGGCGGGTGACCTCCCTGACCATCGCCGAGGCAGCCGCGCAGACCGGCCTGACTGCGCACACCCTGCGGTACTACGAGCGCGACGGGCTGATGCTCGCCGCGCCCGAGCGGGCTGCCTCGGGGCACCGGCGCTACTCCGAGCGCGACCTCACCTGGATCGAGCTGATCAACCGGCTCCGGTCCACCGGGATGCCGATCCGTGACGTACGGCGGTACGCGGGCCTGGTCCGCGACGGCGACGGGAACGAGGCCGAGCGGCTCGCGCTCCTCAAAGCGCACCGTGAACGGGTCGAGGCCCAGCTCGCCGAGGTGACCGGTCACCTGCGCGCGATCGACCACAAGATCGGGATCTACGAGGGCAAGGTCGCGCCGACGGGTTGACTTAGAGTGCGCTCTCAGTAGTTCGCTGGTCGCATGAACCTCTCAACCCGCACCCTTGGAACCACGCGCCCGCTCACCGTCTCCACCCTCGGCCTCGGCTGCATGGGCATGTCGGAGTTCTACGGCAACGCCGACGAGGCCGACGGCATCGCCACCATCCACCGCGCCCTCGACCTCGGGGTGACCTTCCTGGACACCGCCGACATGTACGGCCCGTTCACCAACGAGCAGCTGGTCGGCAAGGCCATCGCCGGCCGCCGCGACCAGGTCCAGCTCGCCACCAAGTTCGGCAACGAGCGCCTCGCCGACGGCACCCGGGTCGGCATCAACGGCAGCCCCGAGTACGTCCGGGCCGCCTGCGACGCATCGTTGCAGCGCCTGGGCGTCGACCACATCGACCTCTACTACCAGCACCGCGTCGACCGGACCGTCCCGATCGAGGAGACCGTCGGCGCGATGGCCGAGCTCGTCGAGGCCGGCAAGGTGCGCTTCCTCGGGCTCTCCGAGGCGTCCGCCGCGAACATCCGCAAGGCCCACGCCGTGCACCCGATCACCGCGCTGCAGAGCGAGTACTCGCTGTTCTCCCGCGACCTGGAGGACGAGATCCTGCCGGTCCTCCGCGAGCTCGGCATCGGGCTGGTGCCCTACTCCCCGCTCGGCCGCGGCATGCTCACCGGCAAGCAGGAGTGGACCACCCTGGAGAACGGCGACGGCCGCGCGTCGGCCTACTTCCCCCGCTTCCAGGGCGAGGCGCTCGACGCCAACCTCCGGCTGGTCGACGAGATCGGCAAGGTCGCGGCCGAGAAGGGCTGCACCCCCGGCCAGCTGGCGCTCGCCTGGGTACTGGCCCAGGGCGACGACGTCGCGCCGATCCCCGGCACCAAGCGGGTGAAGTACCTCGAGGAGAACGTCGGTGCAGCCGCGGTCACGCTGACCGGTGCCGAGCTCGCCCACCTGGACCAGGTCGTCCCCCGCGACGCGGTCCAGGGCGACCGGTACGGCGACATGAGTCACATCGACCGATGAGTACCCACGGGTAACATGGCGGCATGACCCGCCGCTACGTCTCCCACACCATCGCCGACGGCATCGCGCAGGTGCGCCTGACCCGTCCGGACAAGCTCAACGCCCTGACCCTGCAGACGCTCGACGAGCTGATCGCCACGGCCGCCGAGCTCCGCAAGGACCGGACGCTGCGGGCGGTCGTGATCAGCGGCGAGGGCGACTCGTTCTGCGCCGGGCTCGACTTCGCCTCGGCGATGTCCTCGCCGGCCGGGATCGTCAAGGCGTTCGTGCCGCTCCCCTGGCGCGGCACGAACGCCTTCCAGGAGGCCTGCTGGGCCTGGCGCCGGCTGCCGGTCCCGGTGATCGCGGCGGTCGACGGGCACTGCTACGGCGGCGGGCTCCAGCTCGCCCTGGCCGCGGACTTCCGGATCGCCACCCCGGACTCGGAGTGGTCGGTGCTGGAGGCGCGCTGGGGCCTGATCCCGGACATGACCGGCATCCGCAGCCTGGCCGAGCTGGTCGGCATCGACACCGCCAAGCGCCTGACCATGACCGCGCAGCTGCTCAGCGGCAAGGAGGCCGCCGACCTCGGCCTGGTCACCGAGCTGGCCGCCGACCCGGTCGTGGCGGCGCTGGACCTGGCTCGGGAGATCGCGCAGCGCTCCCCCGACTCGGTGGCCGCGGCGAAGCGGTTGTTCAACCGCACCTGGACGTCCTCGCCGCGGGCGACCTTCGCCCGGGAGCGGCTTGAGCAGCTGGTGCTGCTGACCGCGGCGAACACCAAGGCGGCTCGGACGGCTGCCTTCCAGAAGGTGGTCCCGCAGTTCAGCAGGCGCCTGCTGCCGTGACCGAGCTGGCGGACCGGCTGCACCGCGAGCTGCACGAGGCCGCCGACCCGGAGCTGGCGCCGGCGATGGCGGCGTACATGAAGGTCGCCGAGAACGGCACCCTGCCGTTCCTCGGCATCCGCCGTCCCGCCGTACGACGACTCGCCCGTGCCGCCGCGAAGGGCGCCTCGCCGGAGCTGCTGGTGGCGACGGTCCGGGATCTCTGGGAGAACGCCGACTACCGGGAGGAGCGGTACGCCGCCCAGGACATCCTCGGCCTGCGCTGGTCGGCCGGCCGGCTGGACCTGCTCGACCTGCACCGGGAGATGGCGCAGACAGGTGCCTGGTGGGACCACGTCGACGAGGTCGCGCACCGAATCGCCGACCTGCTGGACACGCACCCGGTCGAGGTCTCGGCGACCCTGCGGGAGTGGTCCACGTCGGAGGACCTCTGGTTGCGACGACTGGCCATCATCGGGCAGCTCGGCCGCCGCGAGCGGGTGGACCTCGACCTGCTCGCCGCGGTGATCGAGCCGAACACCGCGGACCGGGAGTTCTTCATCCGCAAGGCGATCGGCTGGGCGCTGCGCGACGCCGCCCGGGTCCGTGCCGCCTGGGTCCTCGACTTCGTCGCGACCACCGAGCTCAGCCCGCTGTCCCGGCGCGAGGCTCTCAAGCACCTCGGCTGAGACCGCCCGCGGACCGCGCCCGGACACCGTGTAGAAAGGGGTCATGGCAACCATCGCGTTCGGTGACTCCACCGCAAACACTGTCGGCGACCTCCCCGCCCAGGGCAGCAAGGCTCCGTCCTTCACGCTCGTCGGCGCCGACCTGTCCGAGCTGTCCTCGGCCGACCTCACCGGTCGCACCGTGATCAGCATCTTCCCGAGCATCGGCACCGGCGTCTGCCAGGCCAGCGTCCGGAAGTTCAACGAGCTGGCCTCCGGCCTGGAGAACACCACCGTTCTCAACGTCTCGATGGACCTGCCGTTCGCGCTCGCCGGCTTCTGCGCGGCCGAGGGCCTGGAGAACGTCTCGGTGGCCTCCGGCTTCCGCTCGACCTTCGGCCAGGACTACGGCATCACGCTGACCGACAGCAAGTTCCAGGGCCTGTACGGCCGCGGCGTGGTCGTGGTCGACGCGGACGGCACCGTCCTGCACAGCGAGCTCGTGCCGGCCGTCGGCCAGGAGCCCGACTACGACGCCGCTATCGCGTCGCTGTCCTGACGTAGTCCCGCAGGCCCTCGTCGGCACCGCGCATCATCACCGCGTGGTTCCAGCGCAGGACCGGCTTGATCAGGTACGACGCCAGCACGAACTTCCGATCCACAGCGTGCACCCGTTGCTCGAACTCGAGCCGGGTGCCGTTGTGCGTTCGGGACAGGGTCCACGCGGCGTGGCCGCGGATCGGCCCGTCGATCTCCACCCGCAGGTGCCCCGGGTCCCGGCTGACCGCGTGCAGGTGCAGCTCCAGGTCGTACGGCAGCCGCGAGCGGCAGACCACCACGGCGTCGTCCGGCCCGGCGCTCGCCACCGCCCGGACCTGCGGCCACCAGTCGACGTACCGCTCCAGGTCGAGCAGGACGGCGTGCACCTGCTCGGGCGAGGCGGCCACCTCGGAGGTGTGCGAGAAGGCGTAGTCGACGGCGCTCACACCTCGAGGTTAGGCGACTAGGGTCGTCCCATGACGTCCCTCTCCGACGACGACCTGCTCACCGCGGCCCGGGCCTGGGCCGCCGAGGACCCCGATCCGCAGACCCGCGCGGAGCTGGAGGCGCTGATCGCCGCCGGTCCGAGCGCCGACCTCGCGGACCGCTTCGCCGGCACCCTGGAGTTCGGGACCGCGGGCCTGCGCGGAGCCCTCGGCGCCGGCTCGAACCGGATGAACCGGGTGGTCGTGCTTCGCGCCGCCGCCGGGCTGGTCGCCTACCTGAAGGCGAACGGGGCCGGCCCCGGCGACGCCGTCGTGATCGGGTACGACGCCCGGCACAACTCCGACGTCTTCGCCCGGGACACCGCCGAGGTCGTCACCGGCGCCGGCCTGCGCGCCCTGCTGCTGCCCCGGCCGCTGCCGACCCCGTTGCTGGCCTTCGCGATCCGCGACCTGGACTGCGTCGCCGGGGTGATGGTCACCGCCAGCCACAACCCGCCGCAGGACAACGGCTACAAGGTCTACCTCGGCGACGGCAGCCAGATCGTGCCGCCGGCGGACACCGGGATCGCCGCGCAGATCGCTGCCGTCGGAGCGCTGGCGGACATCCCGCGCGGCGACGGCGGCGAGGTGCTCGGCGAGGACGTGGTCGAGCGCTACGAGGCCCGGGTCGCCTCGCTGGTCGGACCCGGCCCGCGCGACCTGACGATGGTCTACACCCCGCTGCACGGCGTCGGCGGGACGACCGTCCAGCGGGTGCTGGCGCAGGCCGGGTTCAGCGCACCGCACGAGCCGCCGGCCCAGGCCGACCCGGACCCGGAGTTCCCGACGGTGGCCTTCCCCAACCCCGAGGAGCCCGGGGCGATGGACCAGGCGATGGCGCTGGCCGCCGAGGTGGGCGCCGACATCGTGGTCGCCAACGACCCGGACGCCGACCGGTGCGCGGTCGCGGTGCCTGTCGGAGGGACCGGGCAGGGCTGGCAGATGCTGCGCGGCGACGAGGTCGGCGCCCTGCTCGCCCAGCACCTGCTCGCCAAGGGGGCGCAGGGCGTCTTCGCCCAGTCGATCGTCTCCTCCAGCCTGCTCGGCGCGATGGCTGCCGCGGCCGGGCAGCCGCACCAGGAGACGCTCACCGGCTTCAAGTGGATCGGCCGGATCCCCGGGCTCGCCTTCGGCTACGAGGAGGCCCTCGGCTACTGCGTCGACCCGGCGGCCGTGAAGGACAAGGACGGCGTCTCGGCGCTGCTGCTGATCTGCGAGCTCGCGGCCGAGGCGAAGGCCGCCGGCCGCACGGTCCGCGACCTGCTCGACGACATCGCCCGCACGCACGGGCTCTACGCCACCGACCAGCTCAGCGTCCGGTTCACCGACCTGGCCCAGATCCCGGCCACGATGCAGCGGCTCCGGGAGCAGCCGCCGACCAGTCTCGGCGGCCTCGCCGTGGAGCACGTCGTCGACCTGGCGACCGGATCGGCCGACCTGCCCCCGACCGACGGGCTGCGCTACCAGCTCGCCGACCACGCCCGGGTGATCGTGCGCCCGTCGGGCACCGAACCCAAGGTGAAGTGCTACCTGGAGGTCGTGGTCCCGGTGGGGGCCGAGGAGGACGGCGGCGTCGACGCGGCCAGGATCGCGGCGGCCGGCCGGCTGGACGCGATCCGCGGGGACCTGCAGACGGCGGCCGGGCTGTGAGCCGCCCGGGTTCGCGGCCGGATTCACGGCTGGGTTCGCGGCTGGGCGACCTCTGGGAACAGCGGCTGCTCCCCCGGGTCATCGACGTCACCTGCTCGGACAAGGTCACCGGGACCTGGCGCGACCAGGTCTGCGCGCCGGTGGCCGGCGAGGTGCTCGAGGTCGGCTTCGGCTCCGGGACCAACCTCCGGCACTACGGCGACGCGGTGCAGCGGGTGCACGCAGTCGAGCCGTCCGACCTCGCCTGGGAACGGGCCCAGCCGGCGATCCGGGCCTTCGGGCGCCCGGTCGAGCGGATCGGCCTGGACGGCGCCGCGATCGCGCTGGCGGACGGCACCATGGACGCGGTGGTGTCGTCGTACACGATGTGCACGATCCCGGACCTGGACTCGGCGCTCGCCGAGATGCGCCGGGTGCTGCGCCCGGACGGGGCGCTGCACTTCGTCGAGCACGCGAAGCCGCCGAACCCGAAGGTGGCCGCGCGGCAGGACAAGCTGCAGCCGCTCTGGGGCCGGATCGCCGGCGGCTGCCACCTCGGCCGGGACATCCCGAACCTGGTGGCCGACGGCGGGTTCACCGTCCACGAGCTCGACGCGTTCTGGATGCCGGGGCCCCGGTTCATGCGGCCGTTCAGCTGGATGACGGTCGGGCGCGCGACACCGGTCTAGGTCAGACCACGAACGCGATCACGGCAGCCAGCACCGCCGCCGCGAACGCGACGATCTCCAGGACGGCGTACAGGCGAAATCCCGGGCCCTCGGCCAGGCCGAGGTCACGGGCGCGCTGCGCTGCCGCGAGCACCTGCGCCGCGGCGAAGTCGGCGTCGGACTGGTCTGTCGGCTTGGGCTTGCCCGGGGCCTCCGGTGCCGGCGGCGGTCCGAGGCGGAAGAACCCGCCGCCCGTCGCCGGGCGGTTGGCGCGGGCCAGCTGGCGCACCGACTTCCCGACCCCGGCGCCCTGGTACCTGCCGTCGTCCGAGGTGCGAACCGTCATCACCGCGCGGACCTCGACGTCGGTGACCGAGGCGAGCGGGATCCGCCAGTCGGTGAAGCCGTTGCGCAGCAGCAGCGTCCCGGCCGGCTCGATCAGCACCCGCGGCCGGAGCATGAAGGCCCAGATCAGCACCGCTACCGCGAGCAGCACCAGGACCGTCCGGACGTGGGCGGCGCTGACGTCGTCGACCAGCAGCGCCGCCGCGGCACCGGCGCACAGCACCAGCCCGAGGACCCCCGTGACGGTGCCCGAGGTCGGGCCGAAGCGCTGGGCCGGGACAGAATCGCTCACGGCACCACCCTACGGCGGCGCGGTCCGGGGATTAGCCGTGGTCCTCCGGGGCTCCTAGACTGCGAGGGTGACGACCTTGAACTCAACGGCGAGTTCACTGGCGGAGGCCACGGCCTCCGACGCTGCGCTCCGCCGCTTCCTGCACGGGCTCCCCGGTGTCGACCAGGTGGGGGCCGAGCAACGAGCCGCCGCGCTCGGCACCCGGTCGATCAAGACGACGGCGAAGGCCTTCGCGATCGACCTGGCCATCCGGATGGTCGACCTGACCACGCTGGAGGGCTCGGACACCCCGGGCAAGGTCCGCACGCTGGCCGCGAAGGCGATGCGCCCGGACCCGACCGACGCGACCTGCCCGCCGACCGCCGCGGTCTGCGTCTACCCGGACATGGTGGCGACCGCGAAGAAGGCGCTGAAGGGTTCCGGCGTCAACGTCGCCGCCGTCGCCACCGCGTTCCCGAGCGGCCGCGCCGCCCTGGACATCAAGCTGGCCGACACCACCGACGCCGTCGAGGCCGGTGCCGACGAGATCGACATGGTGATCGACCGCGGGGCGTTCCTGGCCGGTCGCTACCTGGACGTCTACGAGGAGATCGTCGCGGTCCGCGAAGCCTCCAAGAAGGCCCACCTCAAGGTGATCTTCGAGACCGGCGAGCTGCAGACCTACGACAACGTACGGCGGGCCAGCTGGCTGGCGATGATGGCCGGCGCGCACTTCATCAAGACCTCGACCGGCAAGGTGCAGCCGGCCGCGACCCTCCCGGTCACGCTGATCATGCTGGAGGCGGTCCGCGACTTCCGCGAGCTCACCGGGCAGCAGGTCGGCGTGAAGCCGGCCGGCGGGATCCGGCACAGCAAGGACGCGATCAAGTACCTGGTGATGGTCAACGAGATCGCCGGCGAGGACTGGCTGGACCCGCACTGGTTCCGGTTCGGTGCCTCGACCCTGCTGAACGACCTGCTGATGCAGCGCTCCAAGCTGAAGACAGGCGCATACTCCGGCCCCGACTACGTGACGTTGGACTGATGACCATGGCGAAGAAGTCAACGGCGTTCGAGTACGCCCCCGCACCCGAGTCGCGCAGCATCGTCGACATCAAGCCGTCGTACGGGCTGTTCATCGACGGCGAGTTCGTCGACGGTCGCGGCAAGTCCTTCAAGACGATCAGCCCCAGCACCGAAGAGGTGCTCGCCGAGATCGCCGAGGGCGACGCCGCGGACGTGGACCTGGCCGTCAAGGCCGCCCGCCGTGCCTACACCCGGGTCTGGTCGAAGATGTCCGGCGCGGAGCGCGGGAAGTACCTCTTCCGGATCGCCCGGATCATCCAGGAGCGGGCCCGAGAGTTCGCGGTGCTGGAGTCGATCGACAACGGCAAGCCGATCAAGGAGACCCGCGACGTCGACGTACCGACGGTCGCCGCGCACTTCTTCTACTACGCGGGCTGGGCCGACAAGCTCGGCTACGCCGGCTACGGCGAGGACCCGCAGCCCCTCGGCGTCGCCGGCCAGGTGATCCCGTGGAACTTCCCGCTGCTGATGCTGGCCTGGAAGATCGCCCCGGCGCTCGCCTGCGGCAACACCGTCGTCCTGAAGCCCGCCGAGACCACTCCGCTGACCGCGCTGCTCTTCGCCGAGGTCTGTCAGCAGGCGGACCTGCCGCCGGGTGTGGTCAACATCCTCACCGGTGCCGGTGAGACCGGTCGCGCGATCGTCTCGCACCCGGACGTGAACAAGGTGGCGTTCACCGGCTCGACCGACGTCGGCCGGGCGATCGCGAAGGCAGTCGCCGGCTCGGACAAGCGGGTCACCCTCGAGCTCGGCGGCAAGGCCGCCAACATCGTGTACGACGACGCCCCGGTCGACCAGGCCGTCGAAGGCATCGTCAACGGCATCTTCTTCAACCAGGGCCACGTCTGCTGCGCCGGGTCGCGGCTGCTGGTCCAGGAGTCGATCGCCGAGGAGGTGCTCGCCAAGCTGAAGCGCCGGATGAAGACGCTGCGGGTGGGCGACCCGCTCGACAAGAACACGGACATCGGCGCGATCAACTCCGCGGAGCAGCTCGCCAAGATCCGCGAGCTCTCCGAGATCGGCGAGGCCGAGGGCGCCGAGCGCTGGGCGCCGAAGTGCGACCTGCCGAGCACCGGGTTCTGGTTCCCGCCGACGATCTTCACCGGAGTCAGCCAGGCGCACCGGATCGCCCGCGAGGAGATCTTCGGACCGGTCCTCTCGGTGCTGACCTTCCGGACGCCGAAGGAGGCCGTCGAGAAGGCCAACAACACCCCGTTCGGGCTCTCCGCCGGCATCTGGACCGAGAAGGGCTCGCTGATCCTCTGGACCGCCTCCCAGCTGCGCGCCGGCGTGGTCTGGTCCAACACGTTCAACCGCTTCGACCCGGCCTCGCCGTTCGGCGGCTACAAGGAGTCGGGCTACGGCCGCGAGGGCGGCCGCCACGGACTGGAGGCGTACCTGCGATGAGCGCGAGACTCGACGTGAAGAAGACCTACAAGCTCTACATCGGCGGCGACTTCCCGCGCTCGGAGTCCGGGCGCAGCTACGTCGTCAACGACGCCAAGGGCCGGTTCCTCGCCAACGCCTCGCAGGCCTCCCGCAAGGACGCCCGGGACGCGGTCCGCGCAGCCCGGACTGCCTTCCCCGGCTGGTCCGGGAAGACGGCCTACAACCGCGGCCAGGTGGTCTACCGGATCGCCGAGGTGCTGGAGTCGCGGCGCGACCAGTTCGAGGCGGAGCTGCGCAGCTCCGAGGGCGTCACCGCCGCCAAGGCCCGCGACTTCGTCAGCGCTGCGATCGACCGGCTGGTCTTCTACGCCGGCTGGGCCGACAAGATCGCCCAGGTCACCGGGGGCGCCAACCCGGTCGCCGGCCCGTACTTCAACCACTCCGCCCCGGAACCCAGCGGCGTGGTCGCGGTCGTCGCGCCGAAGGGCCCGCTGCTCGGCCTGGTCAGCGTGGTCGCCCCGGTGATCACGACCGGCAACACCTGCGTCGTGATCGCCAGCGAGCCGCACCCGCTGACCTCGATCACCCTCGCCGAGGTGATGGCCACCAGCGACCTGCCCGGCGGGGTCGTCAACGTGCTGACCGGGTCGGTCGCCGAGATCGCGCCGTGGCTGGCCTCGCACCTCGACGTCAACGGCCTGGACCTGACCGGAGTCACCGACGCCGACCTGGCGCGCACCCTGGAGGAGTCCGCGGCGGAGAACCTCAAGCGGGTCCGCCGTCCCGGCCTCGAGGACCTGCTCGCGGCGCCGCCGCTGGACCGGATGACCAAGTTCCTGGAGACCAAGACCGTCTGGCACCCGATGGGGCTGTGATGGACGCGGTGGGGCTCGGCCTGCTGGTCGCCGCGACGGTGACGTCCGGCGTGCTGGCCGGCGCGTTCCTGCTCTACGCCCACACCGTGATGCCGGCGCTGCGCCAGGCCGACGACCGCGCGTTCGTCGACACCTTCCGCCGCCTCGACCGAGCGATCATCAACCCGGTCTTCATGCTCACCGGCTTCCTCGGCGCCCCGGCCCTCACCCTCGCCGCAGCCCTCACCACCGACGGGGACGTCCGGCGCTGGACGTACGCCGCCCTGGCGCTCCACCTGCTGATGGTGCTGATCACCGGCGCAGTGAACGTGCCCCGCAACGACGCCCTCAAAGCCGCTCCCCCCGACGCCGACCCCACCGAGGTCCGCACGGACTTCAACGAGCTCCGCTGGGCCCGCTGGAACCTCCTCCGAGTGCTGATCAGCTGCAGCGCCGCCATCGCACTCGCCTGGGCACTGGTCGTCGCACAGCCCGCGTGACCACCGACGGCGCGAAGGTCGCCAGGTTGCGAGGCTCGCGCAGCCCGCGCACCTCATGGCGTCTCGACAAGCTCGACGTCCGGGGGCGGGCCAGACTGCACACACGTCACCACGTCTCGACAAGCTCGAGGTCCGGGGGCAGAGACCCCGCGACAAGCACGGTCCGTTCGGGGCTTTTCAGAACCCCCAC
>NZ_RJSE01000007.1:758962-1304370 GCF_003725695.1 Nocardioides marmoriginsengisoli | reverse complement strand
CGGAGCAGCCAGCATAAAGCGCAGCGCGGCGCTGCAAGCAAGACTCGTGCGCGGCACAGTAGTCGCAGCGACGCGGTAAGCCGCTGGTGCGAGGACCTCTCCCCGGCACGCCCCGCAAACCCAGCCACGGAGCCCGCCGCAGGCGCAAGCCCGCCGCAGGCGCACCCCGCCCGAAGGGCGCAAGCCCCGCCGCAGGCGCACCCCCGAAGGGCGCAAGCCCCGCCGCAGGCGAAAGCCCGCAGAGCAAGGCCCGAAGGGCAAAAAGGGCAAACCCTAAGAACGAACCGCCGCCGCAACAGCCGACCGAGACTGAACCTTCAACCGCAGAAACACATCCGCGACGTGCTTCTCGACCGTCTTCTCGCTGATCGTGAGCGTCGCCGCGATCTCGGCGTTGGTGCGTCCGGTGGCGACCAGCCGAGCCACCTCGTGCTGCCGCGGCGTGAGCGCGTCGAGCGCCGTCGACGGACGGGACGTCCCGGGCGGCAGGTAGCGGCCGATGCCGACCCGGCTGGGTGCGCCGAGGGCGTCCAGGACGGCGGCAATGTGGCCCTCGACGGTGCGTTCGGAGACGAAGAGCCGGTCGCCGATCTCCCGGTTGCGCAGGCCCTGCGCGGCGAGCAGCGCGACCAGCCGCTGCCGGTCGGTCAGCCCTTCCCAGCCGAGTCCGGGGACGTTGCGGAGCCGTCCGCCGCGCAGCGCCAGCTCGCGCGCGGCCCAGGTTCGCAGGGTCCGGGCACCGGTGCTGGCAGCGAGCGCGGCCACCGACTCGAGCTCGGCGATCTCGGCCGGGTCCACGCCCCGCGAGGCTCCGGCCTGGAGCAGCTGCGCGCGCAGGACCTCCAGGTAGCCGCCGGCCTGGGCGGCCCGCTCGCGGGAGAGCGCGGACTCGCGGGCGCCGGTCTCCGGGTCGTCGCGGGCGATCGCGATCCGCGCCCGGCACCGGGCCACCGCGGCGCCGGCCATGTCGTGACCGTCGAGCGGGTAGGCCTCGGCGAGGTCGAGCCAGTCGCCGGCGGCGAGGAGGTCCGCGCGTGCCAGGGCGGACTCGACCAGGATCTCGTACGCGTAGATCCGGTCCACGACCTGGAATCGGGGCAGGAACCGGCCACCGCCGCCGTGCAGCACCAGCCGGTCGAGGCCGGCTGCCCGTCCGGCGGCCTGCTCCGCGAACGCGGCCAGTACGAAGGACGCCGACTCCAGGTAGGTGCGCGGCGCGGGCAGCTCGTCCTCGAGGGTGGCGGCGTAGGCGGCGCTCAGGGTCGGGTCGCCCGCGTGCGCGGCGACGAAGGCCTGCACCCCGCGCGCGATCCGGTCCACCGCCGGCCACTGGTCCGAGCGCCGATCCTCCAGGACCAGGTCGATCTCCTCACGGGCCTCGGTGAACCGGCCCTGGAACGCCAGTGACCGGGCCAGCGCCACCTGGTTCCAGGCCCAGAAGGTGCCGCCGCCGATGGCCGTCAACCCGGGGACGAACGACCGTGCGAGCTCCTCGGCCAGGGTGATCTGCCCGGAGGACATCGCCGCCTCCACCGTCACGAAGGCGTGCACCCCGCGCCGGTCCTCCTCGGCGGGGTCGCCCTGCCCCGGAGCCGGGACCTCGGCCAGGCAGACCGCCGCGACGAACCCGGCCGTCGCGTCCCCGAGGGCTCCGGTGGCGTCGGGGAGCGTCGCCAGCGCCCCGTCGAAGTGGCAGTTCAGGATCTGGATGAAGGCCAGGACCGCCGAGGCACCCGGGCTCGGCCCGCTGGTGGCGATGTGCAGCTCGACCTCGGCGAGGGCTGCCACCGGATCGTGGGACAACGCGTCGACCACGTAGTCCGCGAGCCCCGCCATGGGAGGAATCTAGTCCTGGCGGGAGAATGCCGCCATGACTTCTCCGGACCTCGCGGGCACGGCCCGGGTGATCGTCATCGCCGGACCGTCGGGCTCGGGAAAGTCCCGGCTGACCCGCCGGCTCGGTCTCCCGGCGCTGAACCTCGACGACTTCTACAAGGACGGGGACGATCCGACGCTGCCGGTGGTCGCGGTGGCCGGCGGCGACCCGATCACCGACTGGGACTCACCGGAGTCCTGGAACGCCGCGGACGCGGTCGCCGCGATCGCCGAGCTGTGCCGAACCGGGTCCGCCCGGGTGCCGGCGTACGACATCGCGACGAGTCGCCGTACGGGGTCGCACCTGCTCGACCTCGGCGGCTCCGCGCTGCTGGTCGCCGAGGGGATCTTCGCGCAGGAGATCGTTGCCGAGTGCCGCCGCCTCGGGATCCTCGCGGACGCGCTCTGCATCACCCAGCACCCCGCCAAGACGTTCGTTCGGCGGCTCGGCCGCGACCTGCGCGAGCACCGCAAACCGCCGCTGGTCCTCCTCCGCCGCGGCCTGCACCTGGCGCTGGCCCAGCGGAAGGTGGTCGAGCACGCCGTGGCGCTGGGCTGCCGCGTGGTCGACCCGGAGACCGCCTACCGGGAGCTCCGCGGCGCCGGCCGCTCTTGACCCGCTCGTGAGGGAATGAGAGAGTTTCACTATTCTCTCTCATGGAGGCGCGATGACGATCACCGCACCGGCGACGCCCGACGTCCTCGACGCCGCCCTGGAGGCCTTCCTCGACTTCGGCGTCCGGCGGACCAGCATGGGCGAGATCGCGCGCCGGGCGGGGATCAGCCCGGCCACGCTCTACCGCCGCTACGCCCAGAAGTCCGACGTCGTGATGGGCGTCGGCCTCCGCGAGGCCCAGCGCATCCTGGCCCACCTCGAGGACGTGATCGACACCAGCGCTCCCCCGCTCGAGCAGCTCACCGCGCTGCACGTCGAGGTCGCCCACCAGCTGCGCTCCAACGAGCTGCTCCGGCGGGTGCTCGCCACCGAGCCGGAGACGGTGCTGCCCAAGCTCACCGTCGACGCCGACCCGATCCTCGAGATCGGCCGCGGCTACCTGGCCGGATTCCTGACCCGGCTCCAGCAGGAGGGCCACCTGCCGCCGTACGACGTCGCCCCGGTGGCCGACTGGCTGGCCCGGCTGGCGCAGTCCGACGTGCTGACGCCCGCCCGGGAGCCGCTCACCCCGGAGCAGACCGCGGTGTTCGTCCGCGACCACCTGGCCCCGTTCATCCGACTCACCGTCGACCCGAGGAGCTGACATGACCAGCACGCTGCCGACCCGGACGGCCGGTCCGGACCGACCCGAGCCGTCGCGCCCGCGACGGTGCGCCGAGCCGGGCGGCATCCTGTGGGAGAGCACCGGCCTGGTGACGTTCTCGCTGACCACCGGCAGCGCCTTCCTGCTGCAGACGATGGAGCCCTCGATCGGCGCCGTCGTGGACCAGCACTCGACCTTCCGGACCGACCCGATCGGCCGCGGGCTGCGCAGCCTCGCCTCGGTGATGATGTGGGTGTACGGCGACGAGGAGTCGATCGTCGAGGTCGAGCGCCTCCGCGAGATGCACGCCACCCTGAACGCGGTCGACGAGAACGGCGTCCGGCACATGGCGCTCTCCTCCGGCCCCTGGGCCTGGGTGCTGCTGACAGGCGTGCACGCCTACACCGAGGGCGCGCGGTACTTCGGTGACGGGACCGACCTCGACGTCGACGGCATGTACGAGGAGATGAAGCAGCTGATGCGCGGCTTCAAGGTGGCCGAGAAGGAGATCCCGCCGACGTACGCCGACTTCGTGCCGTTCTTCGAGCAGAAGATCGCCGATCAGCTGGAGAACAACCAGGTCTCCCAGGACTTCCTCACCGGCATCCGGAACCCCGGGCCGCCGCTGGGCACCCCCGCCCTGCTCAAGCCGGTCTGGCGGCTGCTGACCGGGCCGCTCGGCTACGTCCAGTACCTCGCCACCGTCGGCACCGTGCCGCCGGTCGCCCGCGAGAAGCTCGGCGTCACCTGGACCGCCGGCCAGGAGCGCCGGCTGCGCCTGCTCGGCAAGGTCGTCTCCCGCGTCGTCCCGCTGCTGCCCGAGCGGCTCCGCTACTTCCCGATCGCCTACGAGGCGCGCCGCCTCGAGCGCGACCACACCCGGAACACCGCCCGCCTCCGGAAGGTGATCGACCTGCGCCCGATGTAGCGGGCGCGCTACCCCCTGAGCTTCGCGTAACCGGGCTTGATCACCTGGTTGATGATCTCCAGCCGCTCCTCGAACGGCAGGAACGCCGACTTCATCGCATTCACGGTGACCCACTGCAGGTCGTCGAGGTCCCAGCCGAAGGCGTCGACCAGTGCGGTCATCTCCCGGCTCATCGAGGTCCCGCTCATCAGCCGGTTGTCGGTGTTGACGGTGATCCGGAAGCGCAGCTGCTTCAGGAGCCCGATCGGGTGCTCGGCGATCGAGTCCGCCGCACCGGTCTGGATGTTGGAGTGCGGGCAGAGCTCCAGCGGGATCCGCTTGTCCCGCACGTACGACGCCAGCCGGCCCAGCTTGGGCAGACCGTCGGCTCCGACGGTGATGTCGTCGATGATCCGGACGCCGTGCCCGAGCCGGTCCGCGCCGCACCACTGGATCGCCTCCCAGATCGAGGGCAACCCGAACGCCTCGCCGGCATGGATGGTGAAGTGCGCGTTCTCCCGCTGCAGGTACTCGAACGCGTCCAGGTGCCGAGTCGGCGGGTAGCCGGCCTCGGCACCGGCGATGTCGAAGCCCACCACGCCGCGGTCCCGGTAGGTCACCGCGAGCTCGGCGATCTCCCGGGAGTTCGCCTGGTGCCGCATCGCGGTCAGCAGCTGCCGTACGACGATGCCGGTGGCGGCCTGGCCCTCGTCGAAGCCGGCCTGGACGGCCTCCACGACCTGCTCCAGGGTGAGCCCGCCGTCCAGGTGCTGCTCCGGTGCGTAGCGGACCTCCGCGTAGACGACGCCGTCGGCGGCCAGGTCCTCGACGCACTCGCGGGCCACCCGACGGAGGTTCTCGGCGGACTGCATCACCGCGACGGTGTGCTGGAACGTCTCCAGGTAGCGCTCCAGCGAGCCGGAGTCCGCCGACTCGGTGAACCAGCGGCCGAGGCCGTCGGCGTCGGGTGCCGGCAGCTGGTGGCCGATCTCCGCCGCCAGCTCGACGATCGTCGCCGGCCGGAGACCGCCGTCCAGGTGGTCGTGGAGCAGGACCTTGGGAAGGCGGACGATCAGGTCACCGGTAAGTTCTGCCATGCCTCATCCAAGCACTCCCCATTCGAAAGAGTCACCCATGCGAGTCTTCACGACACTTGACGAGGTCCAGGCAGCCGCCGGGCACGAGATCGGCACCAGCGACTGGCTGGAGATCAGCCAGCAGCAGGTCAACGACTTCGCGGACGCGACCGGCGACCACCAGTGGATCCACGTCGACGTCGAGCGCGCCAAGGACGGGCCGTTCGGCCAGACCATTGCGCACGGGTACCTGACCCTGTCGCTGCTGCCGATGTTCAGCGCCCAGGTCTTCAGCCTGGAGACGCCCGGCGCGAAGCTCAACTACGGGATCAACAAGGTGCGCTTCCCGAACCCGGTCCCGGTCGGGGCCCGCGTCCGGGCACGGGTCTCCTTCGGCGAGGTCACCGACCTCCCGGCCGGCAAGCAGCTGATCCAGAAGTACGTGATCGAGGTCGAGGGCCAGGAGAAGCCTGCCTGCGTCGCGGAGACCGTGGTCCTGCTGCTCTCCTGACCCTCCCCCGATCCTTCCGGGCGCCGCTCAGCTGCTGCTGGACATCCCCAGGTCGAGGTCGCAGTCGGCCTTGGCGTTCTCGTCGATCGCCTTGGTCGCCGCGTTGAAGTCGTCGGTGCCGACCGCCTGGATCTTCTCCACCAGCGCCTGGAACTCGGCGGCGGTGGTGCCCTCGGGGAGCTTCCCGGCGGCCGCGGCACCGACCAGGTCGGCGATGCTGAGGCCGGCGTCGCTGAGCGCGTCGGTCAGGACCTTGATCTTCCCGTTGACGACGTCCCAGTCGTCGGAGACGTCCGACGGCGCCTTGTCGGCGATGGTCTTGGCGTCCTTGATGAACTTCTCGAACGCCTTCGCGTCCGGGACGGTGCTGCTGAGGCCGCCGCTGATCGCGTCCTTCGAGGCCTTCAACAGGTCGCAGTAGCCCTTGCCACTGCTGGCGTTGCCGTCCTTGTCGTCGCCGCCGCAGCCGCTGAGCAGGCTCGCGCCGAGCAGCAGGCCGGCCGCGATGATCGCCATCTTGCGCATGAGAGATCTCCAGTCTTGGGGTTGTCGGGTCAGGGTAGCGGCGATGCCGCCGCAGCGGGCCTCAGTCCAGGCGCGCGTGGATCAGCGGGGAGGGGACGAACGCCGCCGCACCGGTCTCGATGTCGAACCCGCCGGCCAGCGACTCCAGCGCCCGGTCGAACCGCTCCGGCTCGTCGGTGTGCAGCGTCAGCAGCGGCTCTCCCTGGACGACGGCGTCGCCCGGGCGGGCGTGCCACTCGACGCCGGCACCGGCCTGGACGCTGTCGCCCAGCGCGGCCCGCCCGGCGCCGAGACGCCAGGCCGCCAGGCCGACCGCCATCGCGTCGAGGCGGGTGAGGGTGCCGGAGGCCGGCGCGACCACGACCTGGGTTTCCCGGGCGGTCGGCAGAGCCGCGGCCGGATCGCCGCCCTGGGCCGCGATCATCGCGTTCCAGGCGTCCATCGCGGCACCGGACGCGAGCACCGCCGCCGGATCGACGTCGTCGCGACCGGCACCGGCGAGCATCTCGGCCGCCAGCGCCAGGGTCAGCTCGACCACGTCCGCCGGACCGCCCCCGGCCAGCACCTCGACCGACTCGCGGACCTCCAGGGCGTTGCCGGCAGTGAGCCCGAGCGGCGTGGACATGTCGGTCAGCAGCGCGACGGTGCGCACGCCCGCGTCCTTGCCGAGGCCGACCATCGTCCGGGCCAGCTCGGTGGCGCGGCCCAGGTCCTTCATGAAGGCGCCGGAGCCGACCTTCACGTCGAGGACCAGCGAGCCGGTGCCCTCGGCGATCTTCTTGCTCATGATCGAGGAAGCGATCAGCGGGATCGCCTCGACGGTGCCGGTGACGTCGCGCAGGGCGTAGAGCTTCTTGTCCGCCGGAGCGAGCCCGGCCCCGGCGGCGCAGATCACCGCGCCCACGGACTCCAGCTGCGCCATCATCTCCTCGTTGGAGAGGGCAGCCCGCCAGCCCGGGATCGCCTCGAGCTTGTCCAGGGTGCCTCCGGTGTGGCCGAGTCCGCGACCGGAGAGCTGCGGTACGGCGACCCCGCAGGCGGCGACCAGCGGCGCCAGCGGCAGCGTGATCTTGTCGCCGACGCCCCCGGTCGAGTGCTTGTCCGAGGTCGGCCTCGACAACGACGAGAAGTCCATCCGCTCCCCGGACGCGATCATCGCCGCGGTCCACCGGGAGATCTCCCGGGAACCCATCCCGTTGAGCAGGATCGCCATCGCGAGCGCCGACATCTGCTCGTCGCGGACGACGCCGTTCGTGTAGGCGTCGAGCACCCAGTCGATCTGGCTGTCGGTGAGCTCGTGGCCGTCCCGCTTGGCGGTGATCACCTCGACGGCGTCGTGCTGGGTCATGAGCTTCCTCCGGTCACCGGGACTGAGTGGTAGCCGCGCAGGACGAAGGTGCCGCGCGAGGTCGGCTCACCCGCGAGCCGGAGCCCCGGGTAGACGGCGAACAGGTGGGCCAGGGACTCGCTGAGCTCCATCCGGGCCAGCGGCGCTCCCAGGCAGAAGTGCACCCCGACGCCGAAGGCGACGTGCGGGTTGTGCTCGCGGTCGGCCCGGAAGGCGTCGGGGTCCTCGAACACGTCCGGGTCCCGGTTCGCCGCCCCGAGCAGCACGGCCACCTTCTGACCGGGCTCGACGGTGACCGACCGGCCCTCGGGCCCGACCTCGACCGGCTCGATCGCGGTCCGCTCGAAGAGCTGCAGGGCGGAGTCGAAACGGAGCATCTCCTCGACCGTGCGGGCCGTGTCGGCGGCCGGCACCAGGCCCCGCCGGAGCATCGCGACCAGCCCGTTGCCGAAGACGTTCACCGACGCCTCGTGCCCGGCGTTGAGCAGCAGCACCACCGCGGCAACGACCTCGTCGTCGGAGAGCTCGGTGGCGACCAGGTCGGTGATCAGGTCGTCGGCCGGATGCGCCCGGCGAGCCGCGGCCAGGTCGCGGACCAGGCCCGCGAAGTCCGTGGAGGCGGCGACCGCGGCGTCGACCACCGCGGCCGAGGGGGACGGCTCGTACATCCGGACGATTGCCTGCGACCACTCCCGCAGCTCGTTCACGTGCCCGCTCGGCACCCCGAGGAGCTCGGCGATGACCAGCACCGGGAGCGGCTCGGCGTAATCCGCGATCACGTCGAACTCGCCGCCCCGGGCACCCGCGTCGGCCAGCAGCCCGGCGGCCAGCTCGACCACCCGCGGCCGCAGCCGCTCGATGTGACCGCGCCCGAACGCAGAGGCCACCGGACGCCGCAACCGGGTGTGGGTCGGCGGCTCGTTCTCCATCATCTGGTTGCGGTGCAGCAGGTTGAACGGCTCCAGGTAGGACGCCGGCTCCTTGTCGGTCCACAGCCGGCCGAGCCGCCGGTCCCGCTGGACCGCGCTGACGGCCGCGTGGCTGAACACCAGGTACAGGCCCATCCCCTCGTGCCAGGCGACCGGGTGCTCAGCACGCTCGGCGGCGAAGTACGGGTACGGGTCGGCGATGACCGCGGGGTCGTTCAGGTCAAGCGAGGTCGTCGGCACCGAAGGCATCGGGCAGCACCTCATCCATCCGTCGTACGCCGGAGCTGGTCAGCACCTCGAGCTCGGCGCCACCGTGCTCCCAGAGCAGCTGCCGGCAGCGTCCGCAGGGCATCAGTACGTCGCCGCTGCCGTTGACGCAGACGAAGTGCGTCAGCCGACCGCCGCCGCTCAGCACGAGCTGGGAGATCAGCCCGCACTCGGCGCAGAGCGCCACCCCGTACGCCGCGTTCTCGACGTTGCACCCGGTCACGAAGCGGCCGTCGGCGACCCGGGCCGCCGCACCCACCGGGAACTTCGAGTACGGCGCGTAGGCACTGCCCATCGCCTTCTTGGCGGCCTGCACCAGGACGTCCCAGTCGAAGTTCACCCGGACGACCCCTTCCGGTAGATCCGGCCGTCGGCCGCGGGCATGCGGAGCCGTTGCGCCGCGAAGGCCAGCACCAGCATCGTGGTCACGTACGGCGCCATCTTGGTGAAGTCCGCCGGCACGATGTCCGTGGTCAGGTACCAGGTCAGGAACACCGCGCCGAGCACCACCGAGATGATCGCGTTGCGGCGGGAGCCCTTGAGCCACTGGATCACCGCGACGGCGACGAGCAGCCCGGCGACCACCAGCAGCAGCGCGTGCACCGAGTGGGTGCCGTCCCGGAACGGCAGTGCCTGGGTGTAGCCGAAGAGCCCCGAACCCATGAACATCCCGGTCGGGCGCCAGTTGCCGAAGATCATCGCGGCCAGGCCGATGTAGCCGCGGCCCTGGGTCTGACCGACCTGGAACCCCGAGGTCGACACCAGCGCCAGGTAGGCGCCGCCGAGACCGGCCAGGCCGCCGGAGATCATCACCGCGGTGAACTTGTAGCGGTAGACGTTGATGCCGACCGACTCGGCCGCCTCGGGAGCCTCGCCGCAGGAGCGGAGCCGCAGGCCGAACCGGGTCCGCCAGAGCAGGAAGAAGCTGCCCACGATCAGCGCCAGCCCGAGCAGGGTGAGCACCGAGAGGTTCTTGGTGAACATCTCCACCACGCTGGCCAGGTCGCTGACCAGGAACCAGTGCTTGTCCTCGAGGTTGCTCGCCGGCTCGGAGAGGAACGACAGGTTGATCTTCCCCGGGTCGGCCAGCGACGGCGACTGGGTCGGTCCGCCGCCGGGCAGGTCGGTGAACCAGGCCTCGGCGAGGAAGCCCGCGATCCCGGCCGCGATGATGTTGATCGCGACGCCGGAGACGATGTGGTCGACTCCGAAGATCACCGTGGCCAGCGCGTGCAGGGCGCCGCCGATCATCCCGAAGGCGATCGCGCCGAGGACACCGGCGAGGACGCCGTGGTGGTAGGTCACGTAGCCGGCGCCCAGGGTGCCCATGATCATCATGCCCTCGAGGCCGATGTTCACCACGCCGGCCCGTTCGGCCCAGAGGCCGCCGAGGCCGGCCAGCGCGATCGGCATCGTCGCGGTCAGCGTCACCGCCAGCGTGCCCGACGAGGTGATCTCGTCGGCACCGCTGATCACCCGGACGGCCGAGAGCAGCACGAAACCGCCGGCGATGAAGGCCAGCACCTGTAGCGGGAGAGCACCGCGATCATGCCGCTGCTCCCTTCTCCGCCGCGAGCGCATCGGCGACCGCCGCCTGCTCTATCCGGGTCCGTGCGCGCCGGACCACCTCGTAGGCGATCACCACCGCGATCACGATCACGCCCTGGGTGACCGCGACGATGTCCGGCGAGATCCCGGCCATGATGTTGAGCAGGTTCCCCTGCTCGGTGAGGAACGCGAAGATCAGGGCGCCGAAGGCGATCCCGACCGGGTTGTTGCGGCCGAGCAGCGCCACCGCGATGCCGGCGAAGCCGAGCCCGGCCTGGAACGAGGCACCGTAGTTGTGCGAGTTGCCGAAGAGGACCGGCAGCCCGACCAGACCGGCGACCGCTCCGGAGAGCAGCATCGAGATCACGATCATCCGCTTGGTGTTCACCCCGCTGGCGATGGCGGCCGACTCCGAGGAGCCGGTCGCGCGCAGGTCGAACCCGAACCGGGTCCGGTTGAGCACCAGCCAGAACAGCACGCCGACCACGACCGCGAGCAGCGACAGCCCGTAGAGCTTGGTGACGCTGTCGGAGAAGATCGTGATCCCGCCGACCCAGCTCTCCTCGGGGATCGGCTTGGTCTGGGTGGAGTTGCCGGTGCTCTGGCCCCACTTGGCCAGGAAGTATCCGACCAGCGGCCCGGCGATGGCGTTCAGCATGATCGTCGAGATCACCTCGCTGACCCCGCGGGTGGTGCGCAGGATGCCGGCGATGCCGGCCCAGATCGCTCCGGCGATCATCGCGACCAGGACCGCCGCGATCACGTTCAGCTTGCCGGGCAGCCACGCCTGGCCGGCGAAGACCGCGGCCGCGAACATGGCGACCTTGTACTGGCCCTCGACGCCGATGTTGAACAGGTTCATCCGGAACCCGATCGCTGCCGCCACCCCGGAGAGGTAGAGCACCGAGGCCGAGTTGAGGATGTTCACCAGGTTCCGGTTCTTCGGCCAGCTGAGCATCGTGTCCCAGAAGCCGCCGACGTCGTCGCCGGTGAGGAGCAGCAGCAGCGTGGTGAAGAGGCCCGCCACGATCAGCGCGAGCACCGGGGCCGCGAGGCCCAGCAGGACCCGTCGTAGGACGTTCATCGGTCGTCCCCCGCTCCGGTCATGGCCGAGCCGAGCTCCTGCGGCGTCACCGACTGCGGGTCGAACCTGCCGACGAGTCGGCCGCGGAGCAGGACCCGGATCGAGTCCGAGAGCCCGATCAGCTCGTCCAGGTCGGCGGAGATCAGCAGCACGGCCAGGCCGTCCTTGCGGGCCGCCTTGATGTGCGACCAGATCTGGGCCTGGGCGCCGACGTCGACGCCGCGGGTCGGGTGCGAGGCGACCAGGATCTTCGGGTCGCCGCTCATCTCACGGCCGACGATGAACTTCTGCTGGTTGCCGCCCGACAGCGCGCGGGCGTTGGTGCCGACGCCCGGGGTGCGGACGTCGTACTCGGCGATGATCCGTTCGGCGTCGGCGCGGGCGCCGCGCAGGTTGAGCCAGGGGCCGACCACCGAGGGCGGCCGGGACTGGTGGCCGAGGATCCGGTTCTCCCAGAGCGGCGAGTCGAGCAGCAGTCCGTGCCGGTGCCGGTCCTCGGGGATGTAGCCGATGCCGGACTCGCGGCGCTGCCGCGTCGTCCAGTGCGTGATGTCGGTGCCGGACATGGTCACGGTGCCGCGGGAGAGGTGCCGCATCCCGATGATCGCCTCGACGAGCTCGGTCTGGCCGTTGCCCTCGACGCCGGCGATGCCGACGATCTCGCCGGCGTGGATGTCGAAGGAGATCTCGGCGAGCTCCTGGCGGCCGTCCTCGTCGGTGACCTCGAGGTCGCGCACCGCGAGCAGCACCGTCTCGGTGACCGTCGACTCCTCGGTGCTCGGGGACGGCAGCTCGCTGCCCACCATCAGCTCGGCGAGACCGCGGGAGGTGGTCTCGGACGGCAGCACCGAGGCCACCGTGGTGCCGCGCCGGATCACGGTGATGTGGTCGGCGATCGCGAGCACCTCGTCGAGCTTGTGGGAGATGAAGATCAGGGTGTGGCCCTGGTCGCGCAGCCGGCGCAGGTTCTCGAAGAGCGCGTCCACCTCGTGCGGGACGAGGACGGCCGTCGGCTCGTCGAGGATGATGATCCGGGCGCCGCGGAAGAGCACCTTGAGGATCTCGACCCGCTGCCGCTCGCCGACGCCGAGCGACTCGACCAGCTCGTCGGGATCGAGACCGAAGCCGTAGACCTCGGAGATCCGGGTGATCTCGGCGCGGGCGTCGTCGCCGATGCCGTGCAGGCTCTCGGCCCCCAGGACGACGTTCTCCAGGACGGTGAGGTTGTCGGCCAGCATGAAGTGCTGGAAGACCATCCCCAGGCCGTGCGCGATCGCGTCCGACGGCGTCGCGAACGACACCTCGGCACCGTTGACCTTGATGGTGCCGTCGTCCGGCTTCTGGACGCCGTACAGGATCTTCATCAGCGTCGACTTGCCGGCGCCGTTCTCACCGACCAGGGCGTGGATCGTGCCGGCCTGGATGGTGATGTCGATGTCGTGGTTGGCGATCACGCCCGGGAACCGCTTGCCGATCCCGGTGAGCTCGATCGCGGTCTCCCCCGCAGCCACAGCTGATGTCACATTCCCTCCCGACAGAACGAGGCGAAGAACCAGGCGGGTGCCCGGGCAACACGCTAGCGCGTCGCCCGGGCACCCGGTTGAAACTGATTCAGTGCGACCTGGTGGTCACTTCACCTTGGCCGGATCCGTCGGTACGACGACCGCACCGGACTTGATCTTCTCGGCCGCCGCGTTGAGCTGCTCCGCGATGTCGTCGACGAAGCCACCGGAGGTGGAGTAGCCGACGCCGTCAGCAGCCAGGTCGTAGACCGTGAAGCCCGGCTTGGCCGTGTTGTCCTTGACCGCCTTGACGAAGTCGAACACCGCGGTGTCGACCCGCTTCAGCATCGAGGTCAGGATGAACGGCTGCTGCGCCGCGTCGACCGTCAGGTACTGGTCGGAGTCGACGCCGATGGCCCAGTGGCCCTTGCCCGCGGCCTGGACGGCGTCGAACACACCGAGACCGGACTTGCCGGCGGCGTGGTAGACGACGTCAGCGCCGGCGTCGAACATGGCCGTGGCCGCGTCCTTGCCGCCGCTCGGGTTCTCGAAGCCGGTCGCGCCGTCGTTCGGGTCCTCGGTCAGGTACTGGACGTCGACCTTGATGGTGCGGTCGACCGACTTCACGCCGGCCGTGAACCCGGCCTCGAACTTCTTGATCAGGTCGCCGTGGGTACCGCCGACGAAACCGACGTGCTTGTCCTTGGTCTTCAGCGCAGCCGCGACACCGACCAGGTAGGAGCCCTGCTCCTCCGCGAAGCCGAGGTCGGACAAGTTGTCGAGCGGCGCCTTCGGGATCGTCGAGGAGTACCCGTCGATGACCGCGAACTTCACGTTCGGGTACTCAGCGGCAACCGTGGCGGCGGCCGGCGAGTAGATGAAGCCGATCGCGATGATCGGGTTGAAGCCCGCATCCGCGAGGGTGCGCAGCCGCTCGGCGCGAATGTCGTCGTTCTCACCCGGGGCGGCCTTGGCCTCCTCGATGGTGGCACCCAGCTCCTTCTCGGCCTTCTCCATGCCCTTGTAGGCGGAGTCGTTGAAGGACTGGTCGCCTCGGCCACCCACGTCGTACGCGAGGCCCACCTTCGGGCCCTTGGCGGAATCGGAGCCGCCGTTCTCCTTCTTGTCATCTGATCCGCAGCCGGTCAGCGCCAGAGCCGCGACCGTGGCGATGACAGCAATCTTGCCCATGCGACGCAAGATGCCCTCCTAGGGGTGTTGGGGCGCGCCGCTCGGCACGGCGCGGATTTCGTCACCCTATGTGGGCGCGGTGACGGGCGATAGGACGTTTCCCGACTCAACGCGCTTTGTTACAGATCGGTGACCTGCGCCCCGATCGCGGCCGCCGCCAGCACCTTCGCGGCGATCGGGACCGCGCGTTCGTCGACACGCAGGTCGCCCTGGTGGAGGTCGTAGGTCGTCCCGCCGGGGGTCCGGGTGCCCAGCCGGGCCATCGCTCCGGGAACCTGCTGCAGGTACCAGGCGAAATCCTCCCCGCCCAGGCTCTGGGTGGTGGACAAGTGCCCCTCGGCGCCGACCACCGATTCGATCGCGCGCCCCAGCAGGGCGGTCGAGAACGGCTCGTTGACCACCGGCGGCACGCCGCGGACGTAGATCACCTCGGGGACGACGCCGTACGGGCCGACGAGCTGCTCGATCGTCGCGGTGACCAAGGTCTCGGCGTCCGCCCAGGCCACCGCGTCGAGCATCCGGACGGTTCCGGCGACCCGGCCGATCGCCGGGATCACGTTCATCGCGGACCCGGCCCGGACCAGTCCCCAGACCACGCTGACCCCGGCGCGCGGATCCAGCCGGCGGGAGAGCACGGCCGGCAGCTCGGTGATCACCTTGCCGAGCGCGAAGGTCAGGTCCTCGGTCAGGTGCGGGCGGGAGGTGTGCCCGCCCTTGCCGGTGAGCCTGATGTCGAGCGAGTCGGCAGCCCCGGTGAGCGGCCCCTCGCGCAGGCCCAGCGAGCCGACGTCCACCCCCGGGTCGCAGTGCAACCCGAAGATCCGGCCGACGCCGTCGAGAGCGCCCGCGCCGATCGCCGCCAGGGCGCCGCCGGGCATGATCTCCTCGGCCGGCTGGAAGATCAGCCGGACCCGGCCGGGCAGCTCGCCGGCGACCTCGGCGAGCGCGATCCCGGCACCGAGGAGCCCCGCCGTGTGCACGTCGTGGCCGCAGGCGTGCGCGACGCCCTCGACGGTGCTCCGCCAGGGGTCGTCGGTCAGGTCCGGGACCGGGAGCGCGTCCAGGTCGGCCCGCAGCGCCACCACCGGCCCGGGTCCCGAACCGATGTCGACCATCAGGCCGGTCTCGCCGAACAGCACCGGCTCCAGGCCGAGCTCGTCGAACCGCTTCACCAGCAGCTGGGTGGTGCGCTGCTCGTGCCAGGAGAGCTCCGGATTGGCGTGCAGGTCCCGGCGGAGCTCGGTCAGCTCCGGGGTCGCCGCGTCGATGCGTGCCAGCACGCGGTCGATCAGCGGCGAGGTGCTCATGACCGGAAGGCTATCCCTGGTCGCTGCGCTGGTCGTAGGCCGCGAGCAGCCGGTCGGCGGCGGCCGGTGCGGTCAGGTCGCCGGCCAGGACCGCGTCGCGCACCTGGTCGCGGATCGCCGAGACCCCGGGCGAGAGCCGCAACCGCTCGGCGAGCTCGTCGCGGACCAGCGCCCAGGTGAACTCGAGCTGCTGGGACGCCCGCTTGGCCACCAGGCCGGTGTCGCCGAGGTGGGCGCGGTGGTCGAGCACCCGCTGCCAGACGTCGCCGACGCCGACCCCGTTCAGCCCCGAGCAGGTCAGCACCGGCGGGACCCAGGCGTCGCCGCCGGAGTAGACCAGCCGGAGCGCCCCGGCCAGCTCGCGGGCCGCGGACCGGGCCTCGGTCTCCCGGTCGCCGTCGGCCTTGTTGACCGCGATCACGTCGGCGATCTCCAGGATGCCCTTCTTGATGCCCTGCAGCTGGTCGCCGGTCCGGGCCAGGGTGAGGAACAGGAACGTGTCGACCATCCCGGCGACGGTGACCTCGGACTGGCCGACCCCGACGGTCTCGACCAGCACCACGTCGTACCCGGCCCCCTCGAGGACCAGCATTGCCTGGGTGGTCGCCCGGGCCACCCCGCCCAGGGTGCCGGCCGACGGCGACGGCCGGATGTAGGCGTGCGGGTCCGCGGAGAGGGCCACCATCCGGGTCTTGTCACCGAGGACGGACCCGCCGGTGCGGACGCTGGAGGGATCCACCGCGAGGACGCCGACCCGGTGGCCGGCCGCGGTCAGGTGGGTGCCGAGGGCCTCGATGAAGGTGGACTTTCCCACGCCCGGTACGCCGGAGATGCCGACCCGGACTGCGCCCGTCCCCGACTCCCCCGAGAGCGCCGTCAGCAGCTCCCGGGAGGCGTCGCGGTGGTCGGGCCGCGAGCTCTCCACGAGCGTGATCGCCCGGCTCACCGCGGTCCGGTTGCCGGCGCGGATGCCGGCGACCAGGCCGTCGACGTCGATCGGTGGTTTCGACAAGCTCGACCTCCCGGACGGGTCAGTGACCCAGGCGGGCGGAGAGCTTGGCGAGGAGCTCGATCGCCGACTCGGCGATCACGGTGCCCGGCGGGTAGACCGCGGCAGCGCCCATCTCCAGCAGCGTCGGGACGTCGTCGGGCGGGATCACGCCGCCGACCACGACCATGATGTCGTCGCGCCCCAGGTCGGCCAGCGCCTTCTGCAGCGCCGGCACCAGGGTGAGGTGACCAGCAGCCAGCGAGTTCACCCCGACCACGTGCACGTCGGCGTCGACCGCCTGCTGGGCGACCTCTTCCGGCGTGCTGAACAGCGGGCCCACGTCGACGTCGAAGCCGAGGTCGGCGAAGGCCGTGACGATCACCTTCTGGCCGCGGTCGTGGCCGTCCTGGCCCATCTTGGCGACCAGGATCCGCGGGCGCCGGCCCTCGTCCTCGGCGAACTTGTCGGTCGCCGCGAGGACCTGGGCCACGGCCTCGTTGGCACCGGACTCACGCTTGTACACACCGGAGATCGTACGGATCACGGCCTGGTGCCGGCCGTAGACCTTCTCCAGCGCGTCCGAGATCTCGCCGACCGTCGCCTTGGCCCGGGCCGCGTCGACCGCGAGCGCGAGCAGGTTGCCGTCCAGCGAGCTCTTCGCGGCACCGCGCTCGGCGGAGGCGGTCAGCGCGTCCAGGGCCCGCCGTACGTCGTCGTCGTTGCGCTCGGCGCGCAGCCGCTCCAGCTTGGCGAGCTGCTGCTTGTAGACCTCGGCGTTGTCGACCTTGAGGACGTCCAGCTTGTCCTCGTCGGCGAGCCGGTAGGTGTTCACGCCGATCAGCTTCTGGGTGCCGGCGTCCAGGCGGGCCTGGGTGCGGGCGGCGGCCTCCTCGATGCGCATCTTCGGGATGCCCTGCTCGATCGCCTTGGCCATCCCGCCGGCCTGCTCGGCCTCGACGATGTGGCTCCACGCGCGGGCGGCCAGGTCGTGGGTGAGCTTCTCGACGTAGTACGAGCCGGCCCAGGGGTCGATGGTGCCGGTGGTGCCGGACTCCTGCTGGAGCAGCAGTTGGGTGTTCCGGGCGATCCGGGCGGAGAAGTCGGTCGGCAGCGCGATCGCCTCGTCCAGCGCGTTGGTGTGCAGCGACTGGGTGTGGCCCTGCGACGCGGCCATCGCCTCGATGCAGGTGCGCTGGACGTTGTTGAAGACGTCCTGGGCGGTCAGCGACCACCCGGAGGTCTGGCTGTGGGTGCGCAGGCTCAGCGACTTCGGGTTCTTCGGGTTGAACTGGGCCACCAGCTGCGCCCAGAGCGCCCGGGCCGCCCGCATCTTGGCGATCTCCATGTAGAAGTTCATCCCGATCGCCCAGAAGAAGCTGAGTCGGGGTGCGAACGCGTCGATGTCGATGCCGGCGTCCAGGCCGGCCCGAATGTACTCGACACCGTCGGCCAGCGTGTAGGCGAGCTCGAGGTCGTTCGTCGCCCCGGCCTCCTGGATGTGGTAGCCGGAGATCGAGATCGAGTTGAACCGCGGCATCTTCTGCGAGGTGTAGGCGAAGATGTCGGAGATGATCCGCATGCTCGGCGCCGGCGGGTAGATGTAGGTGTTGCGGACCATGAACTCCTTGAGGATGTCGTTCTGGATCGTCCCCGCGAGCTGCTCCGGCTTCACCCCCTGCTCCTCGGCCGCCGCGATGTAGAGGGCGAGGACCGGCAGCACGGCGCCGTTCATCGTCATCGAGACCGACATCTCGTCCAGCGGGATGCCCTCGAAGAGCACCCGGGTGTCGTAGATCGAGTCGATCGCGACACCGGCCATGCCGACGTCGCCGACCACGCGCGGGTGGTCGGAGTCGTAGCCGCGGTGGGTGGCCAGGTCGAACGCGACGCTCAGACCCTTCTGACCGGCGGCCAGGTTGCGCCGGTAGAACGCGTTGGACTCCTCGGCGGTGGAGAAGCCGGCGTACTGGCGGACCGTCCACGGCTGGGTGGTGTACATCGTCGGGTACGGGCCGCGCAGGAACGGCGCAAGTCCCGGGTAGGTGTCCTGGGCGTCCAGGCCGGCCAGGTGCTCGGGGCCGTAGACCGGCAGCACGCCGATGCCCTCGGGGCTCTCCCACGCCTCGGCCCCGGACGTCGAGCCTGTCGAGACGCCCGCACCCGCCAGCGGAAGGCCGGCGAAGCTCTCCGGAATCGTGCTCATGCCAGCTTCTCCCTCGTCCGGTTCAAGAAGTCGAGGGCATCAACGCCCATCGCGCAGGTGTCGTCGACGTCGACGCCCTCGGGGGCCTTGCCCGCGAGGATGACGTGGGTGGCACCGGCGGCGCGGAGTGCGGCTGCCGCCTCGGCGCCCCACGCGGCGTACGCCTTGTCGTTGCCGGTCAGGCAGACCACGCTGGGCTTGTTCCCGGGGCCGCCGGCGGTGCTCTCGTACGCCGCCAGCAGAGCGTCGACGTCGTCGTTGCGACCCGGGTTGACCACCGCGATGCCGCCGGCGGCGAACAGGTTGCTGGCGAAGGTGGCGCGCGCGGTGTGCGCGGCGACGGTGCCCATGGTGGCCAGGAAGACGGTCCCGGACGGGTTGTCGCGCAGCTCCTCGAAGGCGTGGCCCCAGGGGCGGACGACCTTGGCGCCGGGTGCGTACGGGCGGCGCTCCGGCAGGGTCTCGCCCAGGTTCGGGAACTCCGAGAGACCGGTCAGCGGCCGCTTGCGGAGGGCGATCTGACGCTCCCGCTCGGCGACGACCTGCTCGATCCGGGCGTGCACCGAGCCGTCGGCCAGCGCGGCCCGGGCTCCCCCGGCGGCCTCGATGGTCGAGAACTCCGCCCACCCGGCGATCGCCAGGTCGTCGGTGAGCTTCTCAATCGCGAACGCACCGCCGGCCGGGTCGGCGACCTTGGCCAGGTGCGACTCGTGGATCAGCAGCGCCGAGGTGTTCCGGGCGATCCGGCGGCTGAACACGTCCGGCAGGCCGAGGTGGGCGTCGAACGGCAGCACCGTCACCGAGTCGGCCCCGCCGACACCGGCGGCGAACGCGGCCACGCAGGTGCGCAGCATGTTCACCCACGGGTCGTACTTGCTCATCATCGGCCGCGAGGTGACCACGTGCTGGCGCTGGCTGCGGTCCTCGACGCCGCTGAGCTCGAGGACGCGTGCCCACAGCCGGCGGGCGGCGCGGAGCTTGGCGATCGTCGGGAACTGCTCGTCGGTGGCCGCGTAGCGGAACTCGATCAGCGCGGCCGCGTCGGCGGCGCTGTAGCCGGCGGCGACCAGGGCGCGCAGGTACGCCGCACCGACGGCCAAGGACCAGCCGAGCTCCTGGACGTCGGAGGCGCCGAGGTCGTGGACCGCCGTGCCGTCGACCACCAGTGCCAGGCAGCCGAGGTCGGTCGCGGTGTCGGCGACCGACGCGACGATGCCGGCCACGTCGAGGTCGGCGGCACCCGGGGCGGCCAGCGCGCCGAGCGGGTCGGCGCCGAGGTTGGTGCCGTCGGCCAGGGCGGTGCCCGCGGCGAGAGCGGCGAACGCCGCCGCCGCGGCGATGGGGTCGGAGGCGTCGAGGACGACCGGAGCGACGTCGAGCAGGACGCCGTCGAGCGCGGCGCCCAGGGCGTCGACCGGGAGCCCGCCGGCGCCGACCTCGAGCCAGATCGAGGTGACTCCGTTGTCGAGGTCGAGGAGCACGTCAGCCGCGGTGGCCTTGGCGTCCGGGTCCGCGAAGTAGGCCCGGACGTCCCACTCGCCGGCCCGGTCGGGGCGGCCGGAGGTCTGCAGGTCGTCGAGGAGCGCCGGCGTGCCCAGCGGGGTGATCGCGATGCCGTCGAGGGTCGTGCGGGTCAGCTTGGACCAGACCAGGTCGTCGGCGTCGCCTTCGGCGAGGCGTCCGGCCTTGCGGAGGACGCCCGCGGCCAGGTGCTCCCACTCGGCCTGCGTGTGCGCGTCCCCGGAGTCCAGGGGCACAGCAGTAGGGGCGGTCTCTGCCGGTGAGGTCATGGTTCGCAGAATAAATGCCCCGCGCTCCCCCGGGCCACGAACGGCCCATGTGTGAGATGTCTCAACCGTCGGTTCATCCGACTCTTACCGTGCGTTCACGGTCCTGTGATGCGTGCGGGGCAGCATCGAGGCATGCGGATCATGCTGGTCACCGAGACCTTCGCCCCGGCCGCCGACCCCGGCGCCGAGGCGGCCCGGCACATCACCGACGCGCTGATCACGGCCGGGCACGAGGTGCTGGTCTTCACCACCGGTCCGGGCAGCGACAGCTATCGGGGAGCACGTGTCGAGCGCACCAGGACGCTCTTCTCGGTCACCTCGGTACGACGCTCGGCCGCCGCCTTCTCCCCCGACGTCGCCCAGTTCCTCACCCCGCGCGCGATGGGTGCCGCCACGATGCGCGCCCTCGACGGCACCGGGATCCCGCTCGTGGTGCTCGACCCGACGCCGCTGCACCCGCGGACGGGCAAGGTGCTGGCCAGCAGCGCCGCGGCCGCCCGGGTGCTCTCGACGACCGGGATCCAGGCACGGGTCTGGCGGGCGGGGGTGCGCACCGACGAGCACCACCCGGGGCTGCGCTCCGCCGACCTGCACGACCGCTGGGCGAAGGTCGGTCGGCCGGAGGGCCCGCTCACCGTCGTCGGGTACGTCGGCCCGGTCGGCCAGCCGACCACGAAGGTGGTGCGCCGGCTGGGCCGGATCGCCGCCCTCGACGGGGTCCGGCTCGTCGTCCTCGGCTGCGGACCCGGTACGCCGGCGCTCAAGCAGGCCGGCGCGAAGATCGTCGGCGAGGCCTGCGGGCTGGAGCTGGCCCGCAGCATCGCCTCGCTCGACCTGCTGGTGCAGCCGCGGAAGCAGGACACCGGGCTGGCCGCCGTACGGAAGGCGCTGGCGAGCGACGTCCCGGTGGTCGCCTTCGGCACCGGCGCGGCCGCCGAGGTGATCACCGACGGGCGCAACGGACTGCTGGTCGGCAAGACCAGCGGGTCCGGTGGTTTGATCGACGCGGTCGCCAGGCTGGCGGGCGACCGGGCGCTCCGCGGCCGGCTCGCGGCGCACGGCCGGGAGTCGGTCGCCGAGCGCACCTGGGCGGACGCGATCGACGAGCTGGTCGGGTACTACGAGTCCTGCGCCTGACCCCTCAGAGCTCCACTCGCCCGTCGTCGTCCTTGTTCCGGATCCCGATCTTGCTGCCGAGCCAGACCAGCGGGTCGAACTTCCGGTCCGCGACCCTTTCCTTCATCGGGATGATGGCGTTGTCGGTGATCTTGATGCCCTCGGGACACACCTCGGTGCAGCACTTGGTGATGTTGCACATGCCGAGCCCGGCGGCGTCCTGGGCCAGCTTGCGGCGGTCGTTGGTGTCCAGCGGGTGCATGTCCAGCTCGGCGTACCGGAGGAAGAAGCGCGGGCCGGCGAAGGCCTGCTTGTTCTCCTCGTGATCACGGACGACGTGACAGGTGTTCTGGCACAGGAAGCACTCGATGCACTTGCGGAACTCCTGCCCGCGCTCGACGTCGACCTGCGCCATCCGGCGCTTGTTGTCGGCGTCGCGCGGGGGCGGCGCGAAGCTGGGCAGCTCCTTGGCCTTCTCGTAGTTGAACGAGACGTCGGTGACCAGGTCCCGGATCACCGGGAAGGTCCGCATCGGGGTCACCGTGATGGTCTCGTCCTCCTCGAAGTCCGACAGCCTGCACATGCACATCAGGCGCGGCTTGCCGTTGACCTCGGCGCTGCAGGACCCGCACTTGCCGGCCTTGCAGTTCCAGCGGACCGCGAGGTCGCCGGCCTGGGTGCCCTGGACGCGGTGGATCGCGTCGAGCACGACTTCGCCCTCGGACACCTCGACCGGATAGTCCTTGATCTCGCCGCCGGACTTGTCGCCGCGCCAGACCCGGAGCTTCAGGGTGTAGCCCATCAGTTCTTCCCTTCCTCAGTCTGGACGTTGGCCATCGGCGCTGCTGCCGCGAAGTACGTGGTCAGCTCCTCGGGCATCACCGGCAACGGCTTCTCGTGCAGCTCCACCCCGGTGCCGTCGGCGGTCAGGTTCACCACCAGGTTCTTCGTCCCCCACTCGGGATCGGTGGCCGGGTAGTCGTTGCGGGTGTGGCCGCCGCGGGACTCCTGCCGGGCCAGGGCGGCCTTGGCGATGGATTCGCTGACGATCAGCATGTTGCGCAGGTCGATGGCCAAGTGCCAGCCGGGGTTGTACTGCCGGTGCCCTTCGACCTTCATGGTCTTGGCCCGCTCCTTGAAGGCCTCGATCGCGACCAGCGACTCCTCAAGCTCCGAGCCCTCCCGGATGATGCCGACCAGGTCGTTCATCGACTGCTGCAGGTCGGACTGGATGGTGTACGGGTTCTCACCGCCCTCGACCTCGAAGGGTGCGAGAGCCGAGCGCTCAGCCGCCTTCACGTCGGCCTCGACGATCTTGGGCCGGTTCGCGCCGAGTCCCTTCGCGTACGCCGTCGCCGCGTCGCCGGCGCGCTTCCCGAAGACCAGCAGGTCGCCGAGCGAGTTGCCGCCGAGCCGGTTGGACCCGTGCATCCCGCCGGAGCACTCGCCGACGGCGTACAGGCCGGTGACCGCGCTCTCCTGGGTGTCCGCGTCCACCTCGACCCCGCCCATCACGTAGTGGCAGGTCGGGCCGATCTCCATCGGTTCGGCGGTGATGTCGACGTCCGCCAGCTCCTTGAACTGGTGGTACATCGAGGGCAGCCGCTTCTTGATGAACTCCGGCGTCCGGCGCGAGGCGATGTCGAGGTAGATGCCGCCGTGCGGCGTTCCCCGGCCGGCCTTGATCTCGGAGTTGATCGCCCGGGCGACCTCGTCACGGGGCAGCAGCTCGGGAGGTCGCCGGTTGTTCTTCTTGTCCTCGTACCAGGCATCGGCCTCCTCGACGGTGTCGGCGGTCTCGGCCTTGAAGAACTCCGGGATGTAGTCGAACATGAACCGCTTGCCCTCGGAGTTCTTCAGGATGCCGCCGTCACCGCGGACCGACTCGGTGACCAGCAGGCCCTTGACCGAGGGCGGCCAGACCATCCCGGTGGGGTGGAACTGGATGAACTCCATGTTGATCAGCGAGGCACCGGCCCGCATCGCGAGCGCGTGCCCGTCGCCGGTGTACTCCCACGAGTTCGAGGTCACCTTGAAGGACTTGCCGATGCCGCCGGTGGCCAGGATGACCGTCGGCGAGTCGAAGACGATGAAGCGCCCGGACTCGCGCCAGTAGCCGAAGGCGCCGGCGATGGCCTTCTCCCCGGACGTCGAGCTCGCCGAGACGAACACGTCGGTGATCGTGCACTCCATGAACACGTCGATGCCGAGCTGGACCGCACGCTGCTGCAGCGTCCGGATCATCTCCAGGCCGGTGCGGTCGCCGACGTGGGCGAGGCGCGCGTACTTGTGACCGCCGAAGTCGCGCTGGCTGATCAGTCCGTCCTCGGTGCGGTCGAAGAGCGCTCCCCAGTCCTCGAGCTCCATCACCCGCTCGGGGGCCTCCTGGGCGTGCAGCTGGGCCATCCGCCAGTTGTTCAGCATCTTGCCGCCGCGCATGGTGTCCCGGAAGTGCACCTCCCAGTTGTCCTCCGGCCAGCGGTTGCCCATCGCCGCGGCGATGCCGCCCTCGGCCATCACGGTGTGCGCCTTGCCGAGCAGCGACTTGCAGACGATCGCGGTCCGGGCGCCGGCCTCGTGCGCGGCGATCGCGGCGCGCAGGCCGGCCCCGCCGGCACCGATCACCACGACGTCGTACGTGTGCCGCTCCATGCCGCCCTCGGCGTCGCCGTCCAGGGCGTTCCCGGTCATCGGGTGCCGGCCCTCCTGGCCGACACCTGCGGTACCCGTGCTCATCAGAAGAACCTCGTCTCGGAGATCGTGCCGTTCGCGAGCAGGTACACGTAGAGGTCGGCGATGGCGACCGAGAACAGCGAGTACCAGGCGAACTTGGCGTGGTGGGCGTTCAGCTTCGACACCCAGGTCCAGGCCTTGTAGCGCACCGGGTGCTTGGAGAAGTGCCGCAGCCGGCCGCCGACGGCGTGGCGGCAGGAGTGGCAGGAGAGCGTGTAGAGCCAGATGAAGACGACGTTGACGAGCAGGATCAGCGTGCCGAGCCCGACGTGGCCGCCGTCGGCCTCCTTGAACGAGATCACCACGTCGAAGGAGAGCACGAAGCCGACCACGATCGCGGCGTACCAGAAGTACCGGTGCAGGTTGTTGAGGATCAGCGGCAGCCGGGTCTCGCCGGTGTACTTGGTGTGCGGCTCGGCCACCGCGCAGGCGGGCGGGCTCAGCCAGAACGCCCGGTAGTAGGACTTCCGGTAGTAGTAGCAGGTCATCCGGAAGCCGAGCGGGAAGATCAGGATGATCAGCGCCGCCGACAGCGGGAACCAGCCGAACGGCTGCCCGAAGTCCGAGGACCCCTTGACGCAGTCACCCAGGCACGGCGAGTAGAACGGCGAGAGGTACGGCTCGGCGTAGTAGTTGGCGTTCGCGAACGCCCGCCAGGTCGCGTAGACGATGAAGGCCGAGAACACGACGAAGGTGCTCAGCGGCGCGAGCCACCAGCGGTCCTGCCGAAGCGTCCGGGCGCCGATCGCGGCTCTTCCAGGTCCGTGGACACCCGTCCCTGCTGGTGCCTTCGTCGACGCCATTCCCACCTCCGTGGTCTCGTCAGCCGGTGATCGCGCCCTGTGCTCCAGGTCACGCCCGTCCGACTATGGCCGGAATGACGTGCGAAGGAAAGGGGGCACGACGGACGAAGTCGCGCAGAAGTTCCCGAGATTCGCCGAGGTGGGATGGATCACGTGACTACGTGCCAGTAGCCCTCGTGGCGAGCGGTAACGTGCCCTCGTGGCAATTCAGAATTCGGGCAAGACCCTGGTCAAGGGCGCCCGCGCAACGCAGAGCACCATCTTCCTCAAGATCCTGATGGCAGCCAGCGGAGTCGTCTTCATCGGCTTCACGCTCCTGCACATGTACGGGAACCTGAAGGCGTTCGGTGGTCACGACAAGTTCAACGAGTACGCGCACCACCTGCGCATCCTCGGCGAGCCGATGCTGCCGCACGAGGGCGCCCTGTGGATCATCCGCGCCGTCCTGCTGCTCTCCCTCGTCGTGCACGTGTACGCCGCCGCGAAGCTCTGGCGCCGCGCCAAGAACGCCCGCACCGTCAAGTACGAGGTGAAGAAGCACACCGGCGCGATCTTCGCGAGCCGGCTGATGCGCTGGGGCGGCGTCACGCTGCTGCTCTTCATCATCTGGCACCTGCTGAACTTCACGATCGGCAAGGTCAACGTCGACGGCGGCCCGACCAACGACCCGTACAACCTCCTGGTCGACACGTTCGACACCTGGTGGCTGACGCTGATCTACCTGGCCGCGATGGCGATGCTCGGCGCGCACCTGCACCACGGCATCTGGAGCGCCACCCAGACGCTCGGCCTGACCGGCAGCGAGCGCACCCGCGTCCTGGCCAAGCGGAGCGCGTTCACGCTCGCCGTCGTGATCGCCGGCGGTTTCTCGCTGGTCCCGCTTGCCGTCCTCACCGGCATCATCGAGAAGTAAGGGCTCCACCCATGACCGACATGCCGGACACCACGCTGACCTCTGACCCCTCGCACGACGCGCCGCTGCCCGTCGACACCGACGACGCGGCCGACTACTACACCCCGGGCGCCCCGATCGCGGACACCAAGGCCCCGCAGGGCTCGATCGACCAGCGCTGGCAGACCCGCAAGTTCGAGGCCCGGCTGGTCAACCCGGCCAACCGCCGCAAGCTCGACGTGATCATCGTCGGCACCGGCCTGGCCGGCGCCTCCGCGGCCGCCACCATGGGCGAGGCCGGGTACAACGTGAAGTCCTTCTGCTACCAGGACTCGCCGCGCCGGGCGCACTCGATCGCCGCCCAGGGCGGTATCAACGCGGCCAAGAACTACAAGGAGGACGGCGACTCGGTCCACCGTCTCTTCTACGACACCGTCAAGGGCGGCGACTACCGCTCGCGGGAGTCGAACGTCTACCGCCTCGCCGAGGTCAGCACCAACATCATCGACCAGTGCGTCGCCCAGGGCGTCCCCTTCGCCCGCGAGTACGGCGGCCTCCTCGACAACCGCTCGTTCGGCGGCGTGCAGGTCTCCCGCACCTTCTACGCCCGCGGCCAGACCGGTCAGCAGCTGCTGATCGGCGCCTACCAGGCCCTCGAGCGCCAGGTCGCCGCCGGCACCGTGGCGACGTTCACCCGGCACGAGATGCTCGAGGTGATCGTCGTCGACGGCAAGGCCCGCGGCATCATCGCCCGGGACATGGTCACCGGCGAGATCGAGACCCACCTGGCCGACGTCGTGGTTCTCGCCAGCGGCGGCTACGGCAACGTCTTCTACCTGTCGACCAACGCGATGGGCTGCAACGTCACCGCCGCCTGGCGGGCGCACCGCAAGGGCGCCTACATGGCGAACCCCTGCTACACGCAGATCCACCCGACCTGCATCCCGGTCTCCGGTTCGCACCAGTCCAAGCTCACCCTGATGAGCGAGTCGCTGCGCAACGACGGCCGGATCTGGGTGCCGAAGAAGAAGGCCGACTGCGGCAAGGACCCGCGGGAGATCCCCGAGGAGGACCGCGACTACTACCTGGAACGGATCTACCCGAGCTTCGGCAACCTGGTCCCCCGCGACATCGCCTCCCGGGCCGCGAAGAACGTCTGCGACGAGGGCCGCGGCGTCGGCCCCGAGGTCGACGGCGTCCGGCGCGGCGTCTACCTGGACTTCCGCGACGCCATCGCCCGGCTGGGCAAGGACGGCGTCGAGGAGAAGTACGACAACCTCCTCGACATGTACGAGCGGATCACCGGTGAGAACCCGTACGAGGTCCCGATGCGGATCTACCCCGCCGTGCACTACGTGATGGGCGGGCTCTGGGTCGACTACGACCTGCAGTCCTCGATCCCGGGTCTCTTCGTCACCGGCGAGGCGAACTTCTCCGACCACGGCGCCAACCGCCTCGGCGCCTCGGCGCTGATGCAGGGCCTCGCCGACGGGTACTTCGTGCTCCCGCACACGATCCGCGACTACCTCGCGGACGGACCGTTCGAGAAGGTCGACGAGGCGCACCCGGCCGTGGTCGAGGCCCGCACGTCGGTCACCGACCGGATCGAGCACTTCCTGACCGTGAACGGCACCCGCAGCGTCGACTCCTACCACCGCGAGCTCGGCCACATCATGTGGGAGTACTGCGGCATGGAGCGGACCGAGGACGGCCTGAAGAAGGCGATCGACCTGATCCGCACGCTGAAGGACGACTTCAACCGCAACCTCAAGGTGCTCGGCACCGCGGACAGCCTCAACCAGAGCCTCGAGAAGGCCGGCCGGGTGGCCGACTTCATCGAGCTGGGCGAGCTGATGTGCATCGACGCGCTGAACCGTCGCGAGTCCTGCGGCGGCCACTTCCGCGCCGAGTCGCAGACCGAGGACGGAGAGGCGCTGCGTCACGACGACCAGTACGCCTACGTCGCGGCCTGGGAGTTCGCAGGTGATGGCGAGAAGCCGGTCCTGCACAAGGAAGACCTCGTCTACACGGCCATCGAGATGAAGCAGCGGAGCTACAAGTGAAACTCACTCTCAAGATCTGGCGCCAGACCGACGCGAACGACGCCGGCGGGATGCACACCTACGACGTCGACGACGTCTCGGCGGACATGTCCTTCCTGGAGATGCTGGACGTCCTCAACGAGCAGCTCAACGCCAAGGGCGAGGAGCCGATCGCGTTCGACTCGGACTGTCGCGAGGGCATCTGCGGCATGTGCGGCCTGATGATCAACGGCGAGGCGCACGGCCCGGTGACCACCACCACCTGCCAACTGCACATGCGCTCGTTCACCGACGGCGAGACGATCACGATCGAGCCGTGGCGCTCGGACGCCTTCCCGGTGCTCAAGGACCTGGTCGTCGACCGGGGCGCGTTCGACCGGATCATCCAGCAGGGCGGGTTCATCTCGGTGAACACCGGCTCGGCTCCGGAGGCGCACGCCGTACCGGTCCCCCGGGACGACGCGATGCGCGCGTTCAACGTCGCCACCTGCATCGGCTGCGGCGCCTGCGTCGCGGCCTGCCCGAACGGGTCCGCGTCGCTCTTCATGGGCGCCAAGATCACCCACCTCGGCGAGCTGCCGCAGGGCCAGCCGGAGCGCGACTCCCGGGTCGTCAACATGGTCGCCCAGCACGACCACGAGGGCTTCGGCGGCTGCACGAACATCGGCGAGTGCACGGCGGCCTGCCCCAAGGAGATCCCGCTCGACGTGATCTCGCAGCTGAACAAGGACCTGCGCACGGCGATGAAGCACGGGCACTGAGCACCACCGGCTGATTCATTCCAAACCTGGTCAAATCGGACATTTGGGGCATATAGTCCTCTCCCATGAGGGAGACGACTGGACGACGGAGCGCCTGGGTGACCGGCGCGGCCCTGCTGACCACGCTGATGCTCGGCACCGTGATGACGACGGTGCCGGCTGACGCCCACTCCGAACGCCGCGCCGGAACCACGGTGACCGCCCGCTGGTCCGGTGCGGTGAACACCACCAGCCGGGACGCGGTCAACGCCGCCTACTGGGCCCAGTACGCGCCCAAGCAGCTGCTGAACATCGACTGGCTGCTGGGCAGCCTGCTCGGCTGCCTGCCCGGGCTGACGTCCGCGTCGACCAACGCGGCCACCCTCAGCTCGCTCAACTTCGTGCGCTCGCTGGCCGGGCTCGCTCCGGTGACGTTCTCCCGGACGCTCAACGACTCCGCCCAGAAGGCGGCCCTGATCATGGCGGCCAACGGCAACCTGAGCCACAACCCCAGCAGCAGCTGGAAGTGCTGGTCCTCGGCCGGCGCCAAGGCGGCCGGGCGGTCGAACCTCGCGCTGGCGTACCCGACGCTGCGCGCCGGCCAGATCATCGACCTGTACATGGACGACCCGGGCGCGACCAACGCCGCGGTCGGACACCGCCGCTGGCTCCTGAACCCGTTCTCGACGGTGATGGGCAGCGGCAGCACCAGCACTGCGAACGCCCTCACCGTGATGGGCCCGACCAGCGCGTCCCGGCCGAACCCGCGCTGGGTCGGCTGGCCGACGGCCGGGCACTTCCCCAACGCGATCGAGCCCCGAGGACGCTGGTCGCTCAGCTCCGGGCTGAAGTCGGTGAGCTTCGCCCGCGCCAAGGTCGCCGTCTACCTGAACGGCACCACCCGGATCCCCGTGCGCAAGTACGCCGTCCACACCGGCTACGCGCAGCCCACCCTGGTCTGGCAGATGCCGGCCAACTTCTCCAGGACGGCCGCCTACCGGGTCATCGTCACCGGCATCAAGAAGGCCGGCGTCCGGAAGACCTTGCGCGCGGCGTACACGGTTCGGCTGTTCACCCCCAGCCGCTGAGAGGTTGGGGGGTGGGCTCCTCCCTCGATGCCCGCCCCCCAGCTACCGCCCCCGCGGAAGGCCCGGTCAGCCGCCCAGGGTGAAGGCCCGGTCCGGCCGCCAGCCGTGGTCCTCGTCGTGCACGTAGAGCCAGAACTCGTCGACCCGGAACGCCGCCTCGTAGCCGGCGAGCTCGGTGAAGGCACGGTCGAGCAGGTCCTCGGCCAGGTGGTGCGCGATGGTCACGTGCGGGTGGTACGGGAACTCCACGTCGACCGCCAGCGGACCGCTCTGGGCTGCGGCGGCCAGCTGCTGGCAGCCGGCGATCCCGTCGATCACCCCGACGAAGACGACCGGCGAGGTCGGCCGGAAGGTGCCGGTGCCGTGCAGCCGGACGCCGAAGCCCTGCTGGCCCGCGGCGATGCCGGCCAGGTGCTCGACGACGGCCGGCAGCTCCTCGGTCGCGATCTCGGTCGGCGGCACCAGGGTGATGTGGGTCGGGATCAGCTTGGCGGTCTCGTCACCGAGGCCGACCCGGAACTCCTGCAGCTCCGACCCGGCCGGGTCCGGTACGGCGATCGAGACGCCGATGGTGGGCACGGGTGGTCAGGCTTTCAGGAAGCCGACGCGGTCGTAGACGTCGGCCAGCGTCTTCGCGGCGACCTCGCGGGCCTTCTCGGCCCCGCGGCGCAGGATCGAGTCCAGCTCAGCACGGTCCGCGAGCAGCTCGTGGGTCCGGTCGCGGAACGGCGTCACGAACTCGACCACGACGTCGGCGAGGTCACCCTTGAAGTCGCCGTACCCCTTGCCCTCGTACGACGCCACCAGGTCCTCGATGCTCCGGCCGGTGACCGCCGAGTAGATCGTCAGCAGGTTCGAGACGCCGGCCTTGGCCTCGGGGTCGAAGCGCACCACCGTGTCCGAGTCGGTGACCGCCGAGCGGATCTTCTTGGCCGAGCTCTTCGGGTCGTCGAGCAGGTCGATGATGCCGCTGGGAGACGAGCTGGACTTGGACATCTTCCGGGACGGCTCGGCCAGGTCGTAGATCTTGGCCGTCTCCTTGAGGATGTACGGCTCCGGCAGCCGGAAGGTCTTCTTGTAGCGGTGGTTGAACCGCTGGGCCAGGTCCCGGGTCAGCTCCAGGTGCTGGCGCTGGTCCTCCCCCACCGGCACGTACTGCGGGCGGTACAGCAGGATGTCGGCGGCCTGCAGGATCGGGTAGGTGAGCAGCCCGACCGAGGCGGAGCCCTCGCCGCCCTTGGCGGACTTGTCCTTGAACTGGGTCATCCGGCGGGCCTCACCGACGCTGGTCAGGCTGTTCAGCACCCAGGCCAGCTCTGCGTGCTCGTGCACCTGCGACTGGGCGAAGATCGCCGAGCGCTCCGGGTCGATCCCCATCGCGACCAGCTGCGCCGCGGAGACCAGGGTGCGCTCGGTCAGCTTCTTCGGGTCGTGCTCGTTGGTGATCGCGTGCAGGTCGGCAATGAAGAAGAACGGCTCGAAGTCGTCCTGCAGCGACACCCACTGCCGGGTCGCGCCGAGGTAGTTGCCGAAGTGGAACGAGTCCGCTGTCGGCTGGATCCCGGACAGGACGCGGGGACGGGACGGTTCGACCATACCGTCATTGTTCCAGTTGGGGTCCGCGACCATTCGCCGGGTGCGATCAGGCACAGACGCTGGGGTTACCTACCGCGTAGAACCGGCTCTCCGACTGCACCGAGGACCCCCAGGAGCCGAAGTTCGCCACCACCCAGGCGTTGCCCACGGCGACCGGCCCGGTAAGCGTGAAGCTGGTGCCGGTGACGGTCGCGGTGAGCGGGGAGAAGGTGGACCCGTAGGTCACGGTGTAGGAGACCGCGCCCGGGACGCCGGACCAGGTGAACCCCTGCGAGTTGTTACCGCTCGTCCCGCAGGTGAACGAGCTCGGCCGGGCCACCGCCGCGGTCGTGAACGCCCCGGTCCGCGCGGTGGCGACGTCCGTCCAGGCGGCCTGGGTGCTCGCGCTCCGGCCGGCCAGCGCCGACGGGGCCAGGGCACCCAGGGCGAGCACGGCGGCCAGGGCCGCGCGGGACCGGGCAGCGCGGTGGCGCGGCCGGGCCGCCTCCCCGATCAGCACCACCACCAGGAAGCCGACCAGCAGACCCAGCCCGACCAGGCCGGCGGGGCTGCCGACGAGGCTCCCGGCACGGCCGAGCACGGGAACGTCGAACAGCACCCGGTCGGCGCTGTCGACCGGGTACGACGCCTCGTCCGGCACCCGGTTGCCGTCGCCCTTCAGACGCAGCACGGCACGGTCGCCGGTCCGTTCGATCTCGACGATCCGGTGCGTCACCCGGCTGCCGGACCCGGTGCGCACCGAGACGACGTCGCCGCGACGCAGGTCGGCCGCGGGAACCGACCGGGCCACGGCCAGCGCGCCGGTCCGGATGGTCGGCGACATCGACCCCGATTGGAAGGCGAGAACCCGGAGGTCGAGGACCAGGCAGAGCGTCGCGGCGACGACGGCCAGCGCACCGAGGACCGCAACCACGCTGAGCAGCCACTCCTGGGCCGCGCCGACCGCCCGCCGCCAGGTCACGACAGGTCCGAGGTGCCGCTGAAGGTGAAGGTCGCCGACGTGGTCGCGCCCTGCAGCGCACTAGGTGCCGCGGCGGGGAGCAGCACCTCGACGCAGAGGGTCTCCGAGGCGCCGGCAGCCAGCAGCCGCCGGGTCGCCACCAGCGCGCCGTTCAGCGAGGCCCCGGTGCCGGCCAGCGTCGCCCCCGGGCAGGTGCGGGTCGGGCTGGTGCCGGTCGCCGCGGCGGCGCCGGTCACCTTCACGACCAGCGCGCCGGCCAGGTTCTTGCCGTCGGCGTTGGTGGCCGCGCTCGTGGCCGAGTACTTCAGCGGGGCGGTGCCCGCGTTCGACACGGTCAGCACGCCGGCCGCCGAGCTGCCGGGCACCATCCCCGCCAGCACGTGCGCCGGCAGCGTGACGTTGGTGTCGCCGCCGTTGACCTTGAGGTCGATGGTGCCGGCGGTGAAGGTCGCGCCCACCACGGTCACCTCGTCGGTCCAGGAGGCGCGGGTGCCCAGCACGCCCAGGCTGAGCGCCAGCCCGAGGCCGAGCGTGGCCCGCAGCCGGCGGGACGCGAGTCGGCAGCGGCGTCGGGTGCCGCGTTCAGGCGAGGTGTCGGTCATCGTGGTCGTCCTTCCGTCGGGCAGCGATCAGGGTGGTCAGGAAGCCGAGCAGGGTGAGCAGCAGGCCGACGACCAGCACCCGGAGCCCGGCGCCTCCGGTCTCGGGCAGCACCCCGGGCAGCAACCCAGGGGTCCCGGTCCCCGGCGGCGCCGCGGTGCCGGCCTGGCTGAGCACGACCTCGAAGGTCAAGGGCAGTCGCTGCAGCTGGGAGCGGTTCGGCGACGCGGGGCGGAAGCGGGCCCGGACCGAGATCCGGTCGTTCGCGCCGGCGGCCAGCACGACCCCGGGCAATCGGTGCGGCTGACCGTCCGCCGGGAGCGGCCTCCAGGCCCCCGTCCCACTCCGGACGGCCAGGTCCACGTCCCCGCGGGCAACCAGCCCGTCGGGGTCCTCGGTCCGGACCCGGACCGCGAGGTCGGCCCGGACCGAGGCCCGGTTGCCGACGAGAAAGCTCGAGACCCGGGTGTCGCCGGGAGCCCACCGGGTGGCCGGGCTGAACAGCGGCGTGGTCAGCGCGTCGGTCCAGGTGACGCCGTCGGTGCTGACCACCGCCTCTCCCTCGGCCGACGCCGGCGCGGGAGCCGCGAGGACCCAGCAGAGGGCCACCAGGACCAGGCTCACCGCGACCAGGGCAGCCCCGCACGCCCTGGTCACGCCGTCGCCCCTCGGCGGATCCGGTCACGTCCTGCGCTGGCCCACATCACGGCTGCGTAACCGGCCAGCCCGAGGGCGACCAGCACGGTCGCGGTGCGGCGCTGGTGACCGTCGAGCCAGAGGTTCACCCGGCCGAGGAGGGGCACGGCGTACCAGAGCCGGCCCTTCAGCTGGACCGGTCGCACCCAGGCGACGTCCGGGACCGGATTGGCGTCGCCCCGGGTCCGCCACCGGGGCTGCCCGTCCGCGCCCAGGCTGATCGCGTCCACCCGGTGGGTGACGACCTCGGGCTCACCGGAGACCCGCTGGAACGTGATCACGTCACCGATCCGGACGTCGCGGGCCCGGACCGGCCGGGTCACCACCAGCGTCCCGGGCGGCAGCTCGGGCCGCATCGACTCGGTCAGCACCGTGTACGGCGTCGCGCCGCCGAGCCGCGGGACCAGGACGGCCACCGTCACGGCAGCGACCGCCCCCGCGATCACCGTCCAGGTGATCGCGCGGGTGGCGACGCGCCCTCCGGTCCCGGTCATCACCGGTGGCGTCAGTCGTGGACCTGGGACAACGTGACCACGAAGTTGCCGAGCGCTGCCGTCCGGCTCCGGGTGGTGTTGTCCGCCGCCGCATCGAACCGCACCTGGATCTCGGCGACCAGGGTGTCCCCGTCGTTCGCCTCGGTGACCTCGGTGACCGGGGACCCGCCGATGGTGAAGCCACCGGCCACCTGCAACGAGGGAGCCAGGTCGCCCGACGCGACACCCCCGGTCGCCACGACGGTCGCCCGCAGGTGCTCGCCGACGGCGCCGATCGTGTAGCTGCACCTCTTGGTCAGGACGTCGCCCGGGACCAGGGTGTCGGTGGCCGGGTCGAAGGCGATCCCGGCGGGCGACTCCGCGGAGTCGAGGGTCCAGGCGGCCGTCGCGCAGGACCCCGCGGTGGCGTCGGTGAGGGAGAGCGTGCCGCTGTTGACCGCTCCCCCGGCGATCGTGGCGGAATCGCTCCAGTAGGCGAGCGAACCCACTCCGCCGAGCAGCAGCACGCCGGCTGCGGTCGCCGCGAGGGCTCCCTTGGTTGACTTGTTCATGACTCTCCTTGCGCTAGGGCTTCGCTTGGCTGTCACCCCTTATGACCTCGGACAGGGCCCTGCGGACACGCGCCGACGGATAAAATTTCAGCCCGTCCCGACCCGGCCCGTCGGGTACAGCGCCGCCACGCTGAACGAGAGCGGGTCGCCCTCGTTGAGCTCGACGTCGACCGCGCGCTCGCGCTCGGCGAACTCGAGCGCGGCCAGCCCGTCGGTGAACGGCCCGGAGTAGCTGACCGACCCGGTCGCCTCGTCCCGGCAGACCACGATGTGCGGCTGGTCCAGCTCGACCAGCTCGGCCGCAGAGATGATCCGGGCCAGGATCTCGTGGATACGGCGGATCTCGTCGCCGTTGATCATGGGTTTCCCCCGGTCGGCAGTCTGGGCTCTTCCCCTAAGGACCGCGGCGTAGCCGATCCATCACGCGTCGACGCCGACCAATCTCGTAACCTCACCCCCATGGCCGTACCGACCCTGACCGATGGCGTCGTCACCCTCCGGGCCCACCACGAGGACGACGTCCCCGGGGTTCTCGAGCAGAGCGTCGACCCGCTCAGCCGGCAGTGGACCCGGGTGCCGATCCCCTACGAGCTGGAGGACGCCCGCCGGTTCGTCCGCCAGGCGATGCCGGACGGCTGGGCGAGCGACCAGGAGTGGGGCTTCGCCGTCGAGGCGGTCGGTCCGGCCGGCGTCCCGGCGTACGCGGGCACCGTGAGCCTGCGCAACAACGGCCCCGGCCGGGCCGAGATCGCGTACGGCGCGCACCCGCGGGCCCGCGGCACCGGGGCCGTCGACCGGGCCCTCCGGCTGCTCCTGGACTGGGGCTTCGCCGAACGCGGGCTCGGCACCGTGATCTGGTGGGCGCAGGTCGGGAACTGGGCCTCGCGGAAGGCGGCCTGGCGGCTCGGCTTCTCCTGCGACGGGGTGGTCCGCGGCTGGCACGACCACCGCGACGGCCTGGTCGACTCCTGGGTCGGGACGCTCCGTGCCGAAGACCCGCGCACGCCGCGGCAGGACTGGTGGGTCGCCCCGACGATCCGCGGCGAACGGGTCGTCCTGCGCCAGCTCCGCGAGACCGACACCGGGCGCCTGGTCGAGGCGTACTCGGACCCGGTCAGCACCTATTGGTTCAGCCGGGTGCCGATGCCGTTCACCGACGCGGACGCGGCCGCGTTCCTGCTCTCCCGCGGCGAGCTGCTGGCCACCGCGTCCGCGATGCCGTGGGCGGTGGCCGACCCGGCCACCGACGAACTCCTCGGGATGGTCTCGGTCAAGGACCTGGACCAGCTCGCCGGCCCGGAGATCGGCTACTGGACCCATCCCGCGGCACGCGGCCGCGGCGTCGCCGCGGAGGCGGTCCGGCTCGCCGTCCGGCACTCCTTCATCGACGCCGAGGACGGCGGCCTCGGGCTCACCAAGCTGCGCCTGGTGGCCGCGGTCGACAACACCGCCTCACGGAAGGTCGCCGTGGCGAACCGCTTCCGCGAGGCGGGCATCGAGCGCGCCGGGACCCCGTGCCGCGACGGGGCCCACGACGCGGTCGTCTACGACCTGCTCGCGAGCGACCTCAGAGGCTAGCGAGCGCCTCGTTCAGGGTCGTGGACGGACGCATCACGACCGAGGCCTTGGCGTCGTCCGGGCGGAAGTAGCCGCCGATGTCCGCGGGACTGCCCTGGACGGCGAGCAGCTCGCCGACGATGGCCTCCTCGTTGCTCGCCAGGGTCGTCGCCAGCCCGGCGAACGCCTCAGCCAGCGCGGCGTCCTCGGTCTGCGCGGCCAGCTCCTGGGCCCAGTACAGGCCGAGGTAGAAGTGGCTGCCCCGGTTGTCGATCGTGCCCAGCTTGCGGCCCGGCGAGCGGTCCTCGTTCAGGAACGTCCCGGTGGCGCGGTCCAGGGTGTCGGCCAGGATCTGCGCCCGGGCGTTGCCGGTCGAGGTGGCCAGGTGCTCCAGGCTCGCGGCCAGCGCGAAGAACTCGCCGAGGCTGTCCCAGCGCAGGTAGTTCTCCTTGACCAGCTGCTGCACGTGCTTGGGCGCCGAGCCGCCGGCGCCCGTCTCGAAGAGGCCGCCGCCGTTCATCAGCGGGACCACCGAGAGCATCTTGGCCGAGGTGCCGAGCTCCAGGATCGGGAACAGGTCGGTGTTGTAGTCGCGGAGCACGTTGCCGGTCACCGAGATGGTGTCCTCGCCGCGGCGGATCCGCTCCAGCGAGAACGCGGTCGCCAGCTCGGGGGTCAGGATCTTGATGTCCAGGCCGCTCGTGTCGTGCTCGGGCAGGTAGGCGTTGACCTTGGCGATCAGGTTGGCGTCGTGCGCCCGGCTCTCGTCGAGCCAGAAGATCGCCGGCGTGGCCGAGGCGCGGGCGCGGGTCACGGCGAGCTTGACCCAGTCGCGGATCGGGGCGTCCTTGGTCTGGCAGGCGCGCCAGATGTCACCGGCCTCGACGTCGTGCTCGATCAGCGCCTCGCCGGCGCTGTTGAGCACCCGCACGGTGCCGGCCGCGGCCAGTTCGAAGGTCTTGTCGTGCGAGCCGTACTCCTCGGCCGCCTGGGCCATCAGGCCGACGTTCGGGACCGAGCCCATCGTGGCCGGGTCGAAGGCGCCGTGCTTGCGGCAGTCGTCCAGGACGGTCTGGTAGACCCCGGCGTACGAGGAGTCCGGGATCACCGCGAGGGTGTCGGCCTCGTTGCCGTCCGGACCCCACATGTGGCCCGAGGTGCGGATCATCGCGGGCATCGAGGCGTCGATGATGACGTCGCTCGGCACGTGCAGGTTGGTGATGCCCTTGTCCGAGTCGACCATCGCCAGGCGCGGTCCGTCGGCGATGCCCCGGTCGAACGCCGCCTTGATCTCGGCGCCGTTCGGCAGCGCGTCGAGGCCGGCGAGGATGGCGCCGAGGCCGTCGTTCGCGGAGAGGCCGGCGGCGGCCAGGTCGTCGCCGTAGGTGGCGAAGACGTCGGCGAAGAACGCCTTCACGACGTGGCCGAAGATGATCGGGTCGGAGACCTTCATCATCGTCGCCTTGAGGTGGGCGGAGAAGAGCACGTCGTCGGCCTTGGCCTTCGCGATCGCGTTGACCAGGAACGCCCGCAGGTGCGACACCTGCATCACGGTGGCGTCGACGACCTCACCGGCGAGGACGTTCAGGCCGTCCTTCAGCACGGTCGTGGTGCCGTCCTCGGCCTCCAGGACGATCGAGAGGGTGTCGTCGGCGGCGAGCACGACGGACTTCTCGTTGGACTTGAAGTCGTGCTGACCCATCGTCGCGACGTTGGTCTTCGAGTCGCTGGTCCAGGCGCCCATCGAGTGCGGGTGCGTCTTCGCGTAGTTCTTCACGCTCGCGGGGGCGCGGCGGTCGGAGTTGCCCTCGCGGAGCACCGGGTTGACCGCGCTGCCCTTCACCTTGTCGTACTTGGCGCGGGTCTCGCGGTCGGCGTCGGTCTGCGGGTTCTCCGGGTAGTCCGGGATCGCGAAGCCCTGCTCCTGCAGCTCCTTGATCGCGGCCTTGAGCTGCGGGATGGAGGCGGAGATGTTGGGCAGCTTGATGATGTTCGCCTCGGGCGTCTTGGCCAGGGCACCCAGCTCGCCCAGCGCGTCGTCCGCGAGCCCGAACTGGGCCAGGATCCGGGCCGCCACCGAGATGTCCCGGGTCTCGACGGCGACGCCTGCGGTGCCGGCGTACGCGGAGATGATCGGGAGGAACGAGTACGTCGCCAGCAGCGGCGCCTCGTCGGTGAGCGTGTAGATGATCGAGGCGGGGGCGTTTGATTCAGTCACGACCGCAAGATATCCCACCGCCGAGGTCCCACTATCAGGCGTCTCGGGGCTCTAAGGTGCAAAACGGCACTGTCCGTTTCCACTTCCCCCTCAGGAGGCGTCATGTCTGACACTGCAACCCCTGCGACACCTGCCATCGCTTCGCGCCTGGGAGCCGAGGTGCTCGGCACCTTCTGGCTCGTCTTCGGCGGCTGCGGCACGGTGATCTTCGCTGCCAGCTCCGGGTTCGACTTCGACCGGGTCGCGATCGCGCTCGCGTTCGGCCTCACCGTCGTCACCGGTGCCTACGCCTTCGGGCACATCTCCGGTGCGCACTTCAACCCCGCCGTCACCATCGGGCTGGCCACCGCGAAGCGCTTCGACTGGAAGGACGTCCCGGCGTACGTCGTGGCGCAGGTCGTCGGCGGTACCGTCGCCGGCGCGGTCCTGCTGGTCATCGCAAAGGGCATGGACGGCTTCGAGGCCGACGGCAACATGGCCACCAACGCCTACGGCGGCGACGGCTACTCGCTGCTGGCCGTGCTGATCGCCGAGGTCGTGCTGACCGCGGTCTTCCTCTACGTGATCCTCGGCGCGACCGCCAAGGCCGCGACCGCCGGGTTCGCGGGCCTGGCGATCGGTCTCTGCCTGACCCTGATCCACCTGATCGCGATCCCGATCGACGGCACCTCGGTCAACCCGGCGCGTTCGCTCGGTGTTGCCTGGTTCGGTGGTGGCGACGCCCTCGGCGACGTCTGGCTGTTCATCGTCGCGCCGATCGCCGGTGCGATCATCGCCGGAGTCACCCACGCGCTGATCGTCGGCGAGAAGGACTGACCCACCCGCTCAGCCGAACGGCTCCCCAGGTCCGAGGACCTGGGGAGCCGTTCGCTTTGACGTGAGGCTCAGGCCAGGTCGAACCGGTCCAGCTCCATGACCTTGGTCCACGCCGCCACGAAGTCGGCGACGAACTTGCCCTGGGCGTCGTCGCTCGCGTAGACCTCGGCGAGCGAGCGGAGCTGCGAGTTCGAGCCGAACACCAGGTCCGCCGAGGTGGCCGTGTTCCGGACCGCACCGGTGCCGGCGTCCCGGATCTCGTAGACGTTCTCGACCGACTCCGAGGTCACCCACTCGGCGCCGGGCGCCAGCAGGTTGACGAAGAAGTCGTTGGTCAGCGTGCCCGGCCGGTCGGTGAGGACGCCGTGCGCCAGACCGTCGACGTTCGCGCCGAGGACCCGGAGGCCGCCGACCAGGACCGTCATCTCCGGCGCGGTCAGGGTGAGCAGGTTCGCCCGCTCGACCAGCAGCCGCTCGGCCTCGACCTTCTCGCCGGCGCGCAGGTAGCTGCGGAAGCCGTCGGCGCGAGGCTCCAGGACGTCGAACGACTCGGCGTCGGTCTGCTCCGCGGTGGCGTCGGTGCGACCCGGGCGGAACGGCACCGTGATGTCGTGGCCGCCGTCCTTCGCGGCCTTCTCGACCGCCGCGACGCCACCGAGGACGATCACGTCGGCCAGCGAGACCTGCTTGCCGCCGGCGGCGTTGAACGCGGCCTGGACGCCCTCGAGGGCGGTCAGCGCCTTGGCCAGCTCGGCCGGCTCGTTGACGGCCCAGTCGCGCTGCGGCGCGAGCCGGACCCGGGCACCGTTGGCGCCGCCGCGGCTGTCGGTCCCGCGGTAGCTGGCCGCCGACGACCAGGCCGTCGCGACCAGGCGCGAGACCGGGAGCCCGGTAGCCAGGATGCTGGCCTTGAGCGCGGACACGTCGGCGTCGTCGATCAGGTCGCCCTCGACCGCCGGCACCGGGTCCTGCCACAGCTGCGCCTCGGGGACCCAGGGCCCCAGGTAGCGGGCGATCGGGCCCATGTCGCGGTGCAGGAGCTTGTACCAGGCCTTGGCGAAGGCGAGCCGGAACGCGTCCAGGTCCTCCAGGAATCGCCGCGAGATCACCTCGTACGCCGGGTCCATCCGCAGCGCGAGGTCGCTCGTGAGCATCGTCGGCAGCTGCTTCTTCTCCGGGTCGAACGCGTTCGGGATCGTCGGCTCGGCGTCCTTGGCGACCCACTGGTTCGCACCGGCCGGGCTCTGGGTGAGCTCCCACTCGTAGCCGAAGAGGATCTCGAAGAAGCTATTGTCCCAGGTGATCGGCGTGTTGGTCCAGGTCACCTCGAGCCCGCTGGTGATCGCGTCGACGCCCTTGCCGGAGTTGAAGCTGCTCTTCCAGCCGAGGCCCTGGCTCATCACCGGGCAGCCCTCGGGCTCCGCGCCCACGTGGTCGGCCGGGCCGGCGCCGTGGGTCTTGCCGAAGGTGTGGCCGCCGGCGATCAGCGCGACGGTCTCCTCGTCGTCCATCGCCATCCGAGCGAAGGTGTCGCGGATGTCGCGGGCCGAGGCCAGCGGGTCCGGGTTGCCGTTCGGGCCCTCCGGGTTGACGTAGATCAGGCCCATCTGGACCGCGCCGAGCGGGTTCGCGAGCTCGCGGTCACCGGAGTAGCGCTCGTCGCCCAGCCAGATGTCCTCGGCACCCCAGTTGACCTCCTCGGGCTCCCAGATGTCCTCACGACCGAAGCCGAAGCCGAAGGTCTCGAAGCCCATGTCCTCGAGCGCGACGTTGCCGGCGAGGACCAGCAGGTCGGCCCAGGAGATCTTCTGGCCGTACTTCTGCTTGACCGGCCAGAGCAGCCGGCGCGCCTTGTCCAGGTTGCCGTTGTCCGGCCAGCTGTTCAGCGGCGCGAACCGCTGGGCGCCCTCGCCCGCACCACCGCGGCCGTCGGAGATCCGGTAGGTGCCGGCGGCGTGCCAGCTCAGCCGGATGAACAGCGGGCCGTAGTGACCGAAGTCGGCCGGCCAGAAGTCCTGGGAGGTGCGCATCACGTCGACGATGTCGGCCTTGAGCGCGTCCACGTCGAGGTCGGCGAACGCCTCGGCGTAGCGGAAGCCGGCGTCGAGCGGGCTGGCCTCGGCGTGCTTGTGCAGCACCCGCAGATCGAGCTGGTTCGGCCACCAGTCCTGGTTGGTCCGGGGGCGCGCCACGGGGGTCTCGGGGGTCGGCATGGCCGGGTTCTCGCTGTCAGACACGACGGTCGTTCTCCTGTCTCGGTGGTGCTGTGGCGGGTTAGTGAATCTGCGTGCAGTCGGGGCAGGTGCCCCAGTAGGTCACCTCGGCCTCGTCGATGACGAAGCCCTGGGTATCGGAGGCGTCGAGGCACGGGCGGGCCCCGACGGCGCAGTCCACGTCGGCGATCGCGCCGCAGCTGCGGCAGACGACGTGGTGGTGGTTGTCGCCGACCCGGAGCTCGAACCGAGCGGGCGAGCCGGCGGGTTCGATGCGCCGTACGACGCCGGCTTCGGTCAGCGCCCGCAGGACGTCGTACACGGCCTGGGTGGAGACGGCGCCGAGGTCGGCGCGGGCCACCTCGGCGAGCCGGTCGACCTCGGCGTGCGGGTGCTGCTCGAGGGCGTGGATCACGGCCACCCGGGGGCGGGTCACGCGCAGCCCGGAACCCCTCAGGAGGGCGACGGGATCGGCGGCGTGCATGCGCTGAGCCAACCATGTTTTCTTGAATCATTCAAGATTGACTCACCGGCGGATTTCCCGATCTCCGGGTGCGCTAGTTTCGTGGGGTTGATTTCCTCTCTCTAGGAGCCTCTGACGTGAGCACAACCCCCCTCAAGGTCGCCGTCACCGGTGCCGCCGGCCAGATCGGCTACAGCCTGCTCTTCCGCCTCGCCAGCGGCTCGCTGCTGGGCGCGGACCGCCCGATCGAGCTCCGCCTGCTTGAGATCGAGCCCGCCCTCAAGGCCCTCGAGGGCGTCGTCATGGAGCTCGACGACTGCGCCTTCCCGACCCTTGCCGGCGTCCAGATCGGTGCCGACGCCGAAGAGATCTTCGACGGCGTCAACCTGGCGCTGCTCGTCGGCGCCCGCCCGCGCGGACCGGGCATGGAGCGCGGCGACCTGCTCTCGGCCAACGGTGCGATCTTCACCGCCCAGGGCAAGGCCCTGAACAAGGTAGCCGCCTCCGACGTCCGGATCGGCGTCACCGGCAACCCGGCGAACACCAACGCGCTGATCGCGATGACCAACGCCCCCGACATCCCGGCCGAGCGCTTCTCCGCGCTGACCCGCCTGGACCACAACCGGGCGATCTCGCAGCTGGCGACCAAGACCGGCGCCTCGGTGACCGACATCAAGAAGGTCACCATCTGGGGCAACCACTCGGCCACCCAGTACCCGGACATCTTCCACGCCGAGATCGGTGGCAAGAACGCCGCCGAGGTCGTCAACGACCGGGCCTGGATCGCGGACACCTTCATCCCGACCGTCGCCAAGCGCGGCGCGGCGATCATCGACGCCCGCGGCTCGTCCTCGGCTGCCTCGGCCGCCTCGGCGACCGTCGACGCCGCCCGCGACTGGCTGCTCGGCTCCGCCGAGAACGATTGGGTCTCGATGGCGGTCCGCTCGGACGGTTCCTACGGCGTCCCGGAGGGTCTGATCTCGTCCTTCCCCGTCACCACCAAGAACGGTGACTGGGAGATCGTCCAGGGCCTGGAGATCGACGAGTTCTCCCGCGCCCGGATCGACGCCTCGACCGCCGAGCTCGCCGACGAGCGCGCTGCGGTGACCGAGCTCGGCCTGATCTGATCCACCGCTGAGTCCCCGGAGCCGGGCCGCCGCTAGGGCAGGCCGGGCTCCGGGGATTCTTCGTTCGGCCAGGTGTCGAAGAAGGTGGAGATCGCCTTCCGGTCGACTCCCCCGCAGTACATCCAGTTGCCGCGGTGCTTGGTCTGGTCGGTCGGGTCGTCGGCGTCCGCCGACCAGCGCACCAGGGCGACGTGCCTGCCCTCGGGGAACGCGGCCCCGTCCTCCTCGCGCCACGGCGCGGCGATGAACCGCTCCCGGTTCGCCATGTAGTCGGTGGCGATCGTCTCCAGCGACGCCAGCGCCGCAGTGTCCTCGGCGAGGGTGTCGTCGTACCAGGCGATCGTGTAGCCGTGCTCCAGGCTGTGCACCAGGTTGCCGACCTCGGGCCGGTCCGAGGAGTAGAAGGCCCGGCCGAACGGGGCGTACTCCGGCCGGTGCTCGCCGAAGGCCGGCGGTGCGTCGGTGTAGGTGATCGGGGTCGGCTCGTTGATGTGCTGCTGGTTCTCGTCGGTCGGCTTGGTGATCACCGCGTCGCAGGGAGCCGGCGCGGTGGTACTGCCGCCACCCGCCTCGGGGGCGTCGTCCGAGCCGCCGCAGGCGACCGCACCGGTGGCCACCGCGGCACTGACGGCGAGGGCGCCGGCGAGGCGGCGGAGTCGGGTCGGGCGCAGCGAGGTCTCGGTCACGCGCCGAGTATGCCGTGCTCGCGGAAGAAGGTCAGCAGATCCCGGATCGTGTCCGCGGTCGGGCGCGGCTCGTAGCCGAGCTGGTCGCGTGCCTTGGAGCCGTCGACGTACGGGCTCGAGGTCAGCGTCTCCAGGGACGCCGGCGACATCGCGTCCGAGCCGAACCGGCGCGCGATCGGGTCGACCAGCGGCGCGACCGTGGTGAGCACCGAGAGCGGGAGCACGATCCGGGGCGGCCGGTGGCCGGCTCCCTGCGCCGCCATCCCGTTGATCTCCGGCAGGCTCACGTGGTGGCCGGTGAGCAGGTAGTTCTCGCCGGTCCGACCCTTCTCGGCGGCCAGCAGGAAGCCGCGCGCGACGTCGCGGACGTCGACCATGTCGAACGAACCGCGGATCGCGACCGGCACCCGTCCCTTCGCGGCGTCGAGCAGCGAGGCGTTCAGCCGCGAGAGCCGGGTCGGCTGGTCGACCGGGCCGTAGATCCCGGTCGGGTTGCAGGTCAGCGCGTCCAGGCCGTCCTCGACGACCTTGAGCAGCTCGAGCTCGCCGGCGTACTTGGAGCGGTTGTAGACCGGCAGGCCCGGATCGGTCGAGCGCGGCGAGCGCTCGTCCACCCGGTCGCCCGCGGCGTACCGGAAGGCGTTCAGCGAGCTGCAGTTCACCATCCGTCGTACGCCCACGTCGAGGGCCGCCCGGGCCACGGTGGCGACCCCGTCGACGTTCACCCGCCAGGCGAGCGGGTCCTCCTGCCTCAGGCTGATCATCGCGACCAAGTGGTAGACGACCTCGGCGCCGTCCAGGGCGGCGCGCATCTGCGCGGGGTCGAGGACGTCCGCGTTGACCCAGGTCACCTCGGGACCGGTGGCCAGGTCGCTGGCGACCCGGTCGATCGCGGTGACCTGGTGCCCCTCGGCGACCAGGGCCCGGACGACGTTGCCGCCGAGGAAGCCGGCCGCGCCGGTGACCGCTACCCGCACGAGTAGGACCGTCCACGCGGCTCGCGCAGCCACAGCACGTCGGCGCCGACCGTCGTACCCTCGCCGATCAGGGTCCGCTTGAGCACCTTGTTGGTCGCCGTGCTCGGCAGCGCTTCGGCGATCCGCACGTAACGCGGCCAGGCCTTCGGTGACAGGTCCTCCTGGTCGCCCAGGAACGCCTCGAACCCGGCGGGCTCCAGGACGCCGCCGTCGACGAGCACCAGCGCCACCATCAGCTGGTCGCCGACGTCGGGGTCCGGGACGCCGTACACGGCCGCCTGGCTGATCGCCGGGTGCCGCAGCAGGATCGCCTCGATCGGCGCCGCCGCGAGGTTCTCGCCGTCCACCCGGAGCCAGTCGCTGGTCCGGCCGGCCAGGTAGACGAACCCGGCCTCGTCGCGGTAGCCGAGGTCGCCGGACCAGTACATCCCGCCATCGAGCCGGTCCGCGGTCGCCTGCTCGTTGTTGTAGTAGCCGCCGAAGAAGCCGGCCCCCTGGGTGTTGACCAGCTCGCCGACCGCCTCGTCGAGGTTGGTCACCACGCCGCGCTCGTCGAAGACCGCCCGCGGCCGCTCGGTCCGGGTCTCCCGGTCGTAGATCGCCACGCCCTCGAACGGCTGGCCGATCGAACCGGGCGGGGTGTCCTCGGTGCGGGTGATGATCACCGCGGTCTCGGTCGAGCCGAAGCCGTCCCAGACCTCGCAGCCGAAGCGCTTGCCGAACGCGGCGATATCGCGGTCCGAGGCCTCGTTGCCGAACGCGGTCCGCAGCGGATTGTCGGCGTCGTCGGGCTTCTCCGGCGTCGCCAGCAGGTAGGCCAGCGGCTTGCCGACGTAGTTCATGTACGTCGCCCCGAAGCCGCGGATGTCGTCGAGGAACCGGGAGGCGCTGAACTTACGGGCGAGCGCCACCGTCGCGCCGGACGCCAGCGCCGGGGCCAGTCCGCCCATGATCGCGTTGGAGTGGAACAGCGGCATCGAGATGTAGCAGACGTCGTCGGTGGAGAGCGCGTACTTCTCCGACAGCACCGCGCCGGACATCACCACCATGAAGTTGCTGACCTGCACCGCCTTCGGGTCACCGCTGGTGCCCGAGGTGAAGATCAGCATGAAGGTGTCCATCGTCTCGACGGTCCGGAACCCGTCGAGGGTGCGCGGGGCGGCGGCGACCCTGCTCAGCCAGGCGTCGTCGTCGGTGTTCACCACGATCGCGCCGCCGAGGTCGAGGCCGGTGAGCAGCTCGAGGTGCTCGGTGTCGGTCAGCAGCACCTTGCAGTGCGCCGTCCGGACGTCCTGGGCGAGGCCGTCGCCGCGACGGGTGGTGTTGATCCCGGCCGTGACGTGGCCGCCGAGGGCACCGGCGACCAGCGCCATCACCATCTCGGCGGTGTTCTCGAAGAGGACCCCGATGTGCAAGGGCTCCGCGCCGGCGGCGAGCTCGTGCAGCACGTGCGCCCGGGCCGCGCTCTCACCGAGGAGCTCGCGCCAGGTCCAGGAACGGTCCTCGAACAGCAGCGCGGGCAGGTCGCTGTCGAGCTGGGCGTGCAGGAACTGCTGGACGGTGTCGGCCACGACTCAGCCCCTCGGCGCCAGGATGACGACCGGGATCTCCCGCTCGGTCCAGGCCTGGTAGCTGGCGAAGTCGGCGTACACCTCGACGAGCCGGGGCCACAGCGCCGCGCGCTCCTCGGCGTTCGCGGTGCGGGCGCGGACCTGGCGCCGCTCCCCCTTGATCTGGACCTGGGTGTCCGGGGTGGCGACCAGGTTGCGGTACCACTGCGGGTCCTTCGGCAGCCCGCCCTGCGAGCCGACCACGATCACGTCCGGACCGTCGAGCATGTAGAGCAGCGGGGTCGTGAACGACTTCCCGGAGGTCCGCCCGCGGTGGTCGAGCAGCAGCGTCGGGACCGGCTTGCGGAACCCCGCGCCGATCCGCCACTTCGAGCCGATCAGGCCGTTGGTACGACGGTAGGTCCACACGTGCGCCTTGCCGGCGTACTTCATCAGCTTGGGGACCATCGGGGAGTCGAGCCCGTCGGGACGCTTCTTCGTGTCGGCCATACCCGGAACTATAGAACCTGTTCTAGTCTGAGCGGGAGGGCAGAGGAGCTCCCCCATTGAGACCGATTGAGTCTGGATCCGCCGGATGAAGCTTGACGTCCAGCTCGACGCGCGCCCGGACCAGGCGGCGGCCCGGGCCCGCGAGCTCCTCGACGCCGGGGTCGACGGGCTCTTCACGTTCGAGGGCCCGCACGACGTCTTCCTGCCGCTGATCGTGGCGGCCGGCTCGGCCGACGTACGGGAGACCGACCTGATGACCAACGTCGCGATCGCGATCCCGCGCAGCCCGATGCACCTGGCGAACCTGGCCTACGACCTGCAGCTGCTCTCCGGCGGCCGCTTCCGGCTCGGGCTCGGCTCGCAGATCAAGCCGCACATCGAGAACCGGTACGGCGCCTCCTGGAGCAAGCCGGCCGCCCGGATGCGGGAGACCGTGCTGGCCGTGAAGGCGATCCTGGGCTCCTGGCAGGACGGCACCCGGCTCGACTTCCGCGGCGAGTTCTCCCGGCACACGCTGATGCCGCCGACCTTCGTCCCCGGCCCGAACCCGTACGGCGTCCCGCCGGTCCTGCTCGGCGCGCTCGGCCCGGTGATGACCCGGACCGCCGCCGAGGTCGCCGACGGGCTGCTGGTGATGCCGTTCCACAGCGCCCGGCACTTCCGGGAGCGGACTCTGCCGGCCGTTGCCGAGGGACTGGAGCTCGCCGGCCGGGCGCCGCTCTCGGACCGGGCCTTCGACGTCTACCCGCAGGCGATCGTGGCGATGGGCGACTCGGCCGCCGAGATCGAGGCCGCCTCGGTGGGCGTGCGGGGGCTGCTCGCGTTCTACGGCTCCACGCCGGCGTACCGTCCGGTCCTGGAGGTCGAGGGCTGGGGCGACCTGCAACCCGAGCTGAACGCGCTCTCCAAGACCGGCGACATCATGACGATGATCGACCTGATCGACGACGACGTGCTGCGCACCCTGGCCGTCGTCGGGACGCCCGCCGAGTGCGCCGCCGAGATCAAGGCGCGGTTCGGCGACGTCGCCGACCGGATCTGCGCGTACTTCCCGGGGAGCACGCACCCGCCGGAGACCGTCCGCGGGCTGGCCGAGGCGCTGCGCGCGCCCTAGCGGCGGGTCAGCGGTCCCGGTCGCTCTTGTCGCGAGCCATCGCGGCACCGATCAGTGCACCGGCGACCACGACGATCAGGATCGCGATCACGGCGTGGTCGCTGCTGAGCGCGACGATCGCGCCGCTGAGTACCAGCGCGACGACCAGTACTAGCGCGGTGGCTTTCTGCATCCCTGGACCCATGCCCGGACCCTACACAGGCACCGCCAGCGTGGTCGGGTCGAGGCGTCCGCGCAGCAGCATCGGCTCGAGCAGCCGCCAGCGGGCCTGCTCGCCGGCCCCGGCCCGGTCGACGATCCGCTCGGAGGCGACCACCCGCTCGGGGCGGTCCTTGGCCTGCTCGGTGAGCCGGGCGGCCTCGTTCACGGCGTCGCCGATCACGGTGTACTCCAGCCGCTCGGCGGAGCCGATGTTCCCGGCGATCACGAGTCCGTGCGAGACCCCGATGCCGGCGTCGAGGTCCGGCACCTCGGACTTCAGCCGGGCCGACATCGTCCGGGCGGCGGCAAGCGCCGCGGCCGCGGGGTCGGGCAGCTCCAGCGGCGCGCCGAAGATGCAGAGCGCCGCGTCGCCCTCGAACTTGTTGACCAGCCCGCCGTGCTCGGAGACCACCGAGACGACGACCTCGAAGAACCGGTTCAGCGCGGCCACCACCTCCGCGGCGGGGTGCGTCGCGGCGTAGGTGGTGCTGCCGATCACGTCCACGAACAGGGCAGCCACCTCGCGTTCTTCACCACCGAGCGAGACCCCCTGCTGCAGGGCCAGCCGGGCGACGTCCTCGCCGACGTGCCGGCCGAACAGGTCACGGAGCTGCTCACGCTCCAGCAGGGCGGCGACCATGTTGTTCACTCCGGACTGGAGCTGGCCGATCTCGCCGGCGTCGTCGACGGTGACGGTGACGCTGAGGTCACCGCCCTCGATCTCGGCGAGCGCGCTGGTGAGGTCGCCGAGCGGCTCCCCCACCGACTTGGCGAAGAGCACGGTCGCGAAGTACCCGGTGATCAGCGCGCCGAGCCCGACGACCAGACCACTGATCGAGAGCTGGCGCAGGGAGACCCCGGTCTCGTTCGCGAACGCGACCATCCCGATCAGGCCGATCATCGGGACGCCGGTGGTGAGCGTGTAGATGAAGATCGCCTTCTGGCCGACGCCCGCCGTGGTCCCGCGCCGCGGCGGCGAGAGCTCGAGCACCCGGGTGGTGGCGGACTTGAAGAGCCGCATGCAGAGCAGGTACGACGTCGCCGCGGTCGCCAGCCCGCTGATGATCACGGTCGTCGAGAGCTGCAGGGCGTACATCCCGCCGACGTCGAGGTTGGCGTAGAAGAACACGACGCAGGAGAACGCCCAGATCACCACCTGCATCCAGAACAGCCACCACGGCAGGTTCAGGGTGAGCTGCTGCTCCTCCTCGTCCGGCGGCATCCCGCGCAGCGTCCAGTCCAGCGCCCGGTGCGCGCGCGGCGCCCCGACCACGCCGAGCACGACCCAGCTGATCCCGACCAGGACCAGGCCGAGGATCACGTTGCCGCGCTCGATCTCCGGTGTGGAGACGTCCGCGGGGAACGGCAGCACCACCAGGTAGTCGATGATCAGCACGACGGCACCGACCAGGTTGGCGAACCAGACCAGGCCGATCACCTCGTACGGGCGGACGCCCCGGAGGTCGGGACCGTGCAGCCCGTGGGCACCGAATTGCATGCTCGGATCGTCGCGGTCCGCGAGGCCGTTTGGCAACGGCTGGAGCAGGTGGGATCAGAGCGTGCCGAGGATCCGGCCGCGCTGCTCCTGGTACTCCGTGTCGCTGACCTTGCCGTCGCGGTGCAGCTGGTCGAGCCGGTCCAGCCGGACCGAGACGTCCTCGGCTTCGCCGCCGTCCGCGCCCGCAGCCGACACCGGCTCGTCCCAGGTGATGTCCATCGAGGTCGGGTCGTCGGGCCCCGCCACCTTGGCCCGGAAGCCGTCGCCCACCTTGAGCGAGCCCATCGCCGTGTGCGGCACCGTGGCCTTCTTGGTGACGGCGTACGGCTCCACCCCGGTGCCCGCGTCCGGCTCGACCCGGAAGACGAACTCCAGGCGCGGCCGGTTGTTGATGTACGAACCGGTCTCCCGCACCCGGGAGATCCAGAGCGTCGCCGGGAACTTGTTCGCCGCCGCCCTGCGCTCACCGGAGGCGAGCGCTGCGGAGCCGGCGAAGTAGAGGACCGAGCCGACCACGCCGATGACCAGCGCGAAGATGCCGATGCCCAGCGGGAGCCAGCGCCAGTTCTCGTGCTCGGCGTCGATCCCGATCTTCATCAGGCCGACGACCAGCGACGGGATGCCGAGCGCGAGCCAGAGCAGCGTCCCCTGGGTGAACGTCTTGCTGTCGACCTTGGGCTTGCCCTCGGGCGCGGCCGCCTGGATCCCCTTGAGCCGTTGCGCGTGCTGGCGCATCAGCGGGCCGAGGAGCACCCAGAACGCACCGATCCCGATCAGACCGGGCACGCTGAGAGCGACGCCGATCGCGGTCGCCACCACCCCGAGGATTGCGAGCTTCATGGGACCGCAGACTACTGATCGCGACGGGTCCGGGCCAGAGGTCGCCGCTCAGGGATCCTGCGGCTGGCACGCTGCGGCACCCTAGAGTGCGCCCATGATCATCGTGGTCTCCGGCACCCATGCGAGCGGCAAGAGCTCCTTGATCGACGCGTTCGCCTCCGCCCACCCCGACGTCGAGGTGCTGCCGGATCCGATCGAGGTGCTCGGGGAGTACCGCACCGACGCGGGTGCCGGGGTGTTCTACCAGCAGCTCGAGGTCGCGGCCGCGCGCCTGACCGGGAACCTCGTCGGCCCGGTGATCGTCGAACGCGGACCGTGGGACTTCCTCGCCTACCTCGAAGCGCTGGACCAGCTCGGCCGACCGGTCCCGTCCAGCGACCACCTCCGCCGGGGAGCCGAGCTCTGCGCCGAGGCGGCCCAGCACCTCGACCTGCTCGTCCTGCTCCGCCTCGACTCCGGCTCTCCGATCACGGTTCCCGAGGACGAGGACCCGGAGCTGCGCGAAGCGATGGATCAGATCCTCGTCGAGATCGTCGACGACGCCGACCTGACGGGCGGTGCCGAGGTGGTCGAGCTGAGCGGAGACCTCGAGGTCCGGGTCGCGGCGCTGGAGCAGCAGGTCTCCCGAGGGTCGACGGCCTGAGTCGGAGCCGCACCCTCGCTCAGGACGCGAGAGTCGCCGCGACGATCCGGGCCTGCGCAGCCGCTCCGACAGCGCCGGGGTGGATCGGCTGCCCCGAGAGCGGGGGCTCGATCCAGCGCACGCCCACCGGCTGGCAGACGTCGTGCCCGATCGACGGCGTGAACGTGTCGATGTACGTCGCGCCGTGGAGCGCTGCCTGCTCGGCCAGCATCGTGTTGATGTTCTTCTGGACGGCGTTCATGTACGCCGTGTCGCCGGTGGTCAGCGGCATCTGGCGGAAGCACCGCCCCGATTGCGGAAGGATGGAGAGATAGCCGACGACGTACACCTTCGCGTGCGGGGCGCGGAGCCGGATGGCGTCGAGCGCGGCACCGATCGCGGGCGCATCGGAGGCGATCAGCCGGTCGAAGCGGTCCCCGTAGGTCCGCTGGCACGGCGCACCGAGGTCGAGGACGGCGATCGGCGCGAAGGCGCCGCAGAGCGCGATCGCGCTGGCGAACAGGTTGTTGTCGTTGCCGCCGATGCCCACCGTGACCACCGACTCGTCACCGTTGAGCGCGTCGAGCTGGGCGGGCACGCCCCGGTACTGGGGCTTGCTCAGGTGCGCCACGGTCGCCCCGCCGCAGGTCACGTCGACCAGGGTGAGGCCGAGCTCGGCGGCGACGAGCTTCGGGTAGTTGCGCGCCGACTGGAGGCAGAAGGGGTTGGTCCCCTTGGCGATCGGCATCACGCCGGAGTCCGCCGAGTAGGAGTCACCGAAGGCGACGTACCGGCCGCTTGGCGCCGCGGCGCCCTCGGCGGCGGCCGCTCCCCCGCCCAACGGGAACGCGACGACCACCGCGCAGAGCGCCAGGCCGATCGCCGAAACCTTCGTCCGTCTCCTGCTCATCGCCGTCTCCCTCGGTTCGGTCGTCCGACCCCGTTCTACCGGATCGCGACGGTTGCCGGGAACGATTGCTCCCCGGTGCCTCACTCCCCCACCCGGTCCAGCAGCATCCGGACGATCCGCGCGGTCGCACCCCAGACCAGCTGACCGTCCACGGTGTAGGTGTCGGTGCGGACCGGGACGCCCTTGCGGAACAGACGCTCGAAGCGGTGCCCCGTCCGGAGCTCGGCCAGGGGCAGCTCGAGGACGGCGGCCACCTCGCGCTCGGCGAGGACCCACGCGACGCCGGCCGGGACGACGCCCACGAACGGGTAGATCGTGAAGCCGCTGACGAAGGTTCCCAGCGGCGGCAGACCGCCGAGGATCGTGACGTCTGCGGGCGCGAGACCGATCTCCTCCTCGGCCTCCCGTACGGCGGTGTCGACCAGGTCCTCACCCGGATCACGCCGTCCGCCCGGGAACGAGATCTCGCCGGCGTGCTTGCGCAGGTCGGCACTGCGCTCGGTGAGGACGGCGACCGGGCCGCGCTCGTCCCAGAACAGCGGGATCAGTACGGCGGCATCCACCTTGCCGCCCGCGCTCATCACGCTGGTCTCGGCCGGCGGAAGCAGCGCCGCGGCCACGGTCTCAGGAGTCACGACGGCTTGGCATCCCCGAACGGCTCGTCGCGCTCGCGGACCGCCTCGCGGAAGCCGGCCTCGACGGCACGCTGGGCGAACCCGTACCCCTCGGCCGTGTGCCGGGAGATCCCGTCGAAGACGGTGCTCACCATCCCGCTGGTCGCGACGCCCTGGGCGAGCAGCGCGCTGTTGAGGGCGAGCTTCACCATGATCAGCTGGTTCTGCGGCATCGCCGCGATCCGCTGCACCAGGGCCTCGGTGCGCGCGTCCAGCTCCTCGGCCGGGTGGGACTCGATCGCCAGACCCCACTCGACGGCCTGCTTGCCGGTGATCAGGTCACCGGTCAGGAGCAGCCGCTTCGCCCGCTGGTCGCCGAGGCGGTGCGCCCACAACCCGGTCGCCGGGACGCCCCAGGCGCGGGTCGGCGGGTAGCCGATCCGGACGTCGTCGGCGACCACGATCTGGTCGCAGTGCAGGGCGATGTCGGTGCCGCCGGCGACGGCGAACCCGTGCAGCTTGGCGACCGTCGGCTTGTTGGCGTGCAGCAGGCTGGCGTAGCCGCGGTTGAAGCGGCTCATCATCTGGTAGTCGACCATCGGGTCCCAGGTGCGGTTCGGGTCGTGGTTCTCGAGCTGGACGGTGGCGTCGAGGACGCTCGTCCCTGCCTCGCCCGACGCCCCCATGTCCCCTTCGGCGAACAATCCCAAGTCGTAGCCGCCGCAGAACCCCTTCCCGCGCCCGGACAGCAGAATCACGTGCACCCGGCGGTCGGTGTCGGCGCGCTCGACCGCGTCGGCGAGCTCGACCGGGGTGTCGGCGGTGATGGCGTTGCCGTGCTCCGGCCGGTCGAAGGTGATCCTGGCTACCCGGCCGTCGACCTCGTAGGTCAGCGTCCGGTAGTCCTCCATCAAGAACCCTCGGGCAGCGCGCGGTCCAGGATCGCGGTGAAGTCGGTGCCGGCCGGAAGGGTGCCGAAGGCGAGCCCGCCCTGGCCGTCCAGCCGGCTCGCGCAGAACGCGTCCGCCACCGCAGCCGGCGCGTGCCGGACCAGCAGCGAGCCTTGGAGCACCAGCGCCATCTGCTCGACCAGGCCGCGGGCCCGGACCTCGATCGAGTCCAGGTCCCCGAGCGCCGCACCCAGCCGGCCGACGGCCGCGTCCAGCCGTGCGTCACCGCCGGCGGACAGCGCGAGCTCGCCCATCAGCGCGTCCAGCGAGTCCGGCTCCTTGCCCAGCGCCCGCAGGACGTCGAGCGCGTTGACGTTGCCGGAGCCCTCCCAGATCGAGTTCAGCGGCGCCTCCCGGTAGAGCCGCGGCATCCCGGAGTCCTCGACGTACCCGTTGCCGCCAAAGCACTCCATCGCCTCGGCCGTGAACGCCGCACCGCGCTTGGTGACCCAGTACTTGCCGATCGCGGTGGCGATCCGGCGGAACGCCTGCTCGCCCTCGTCGCCGCGGATCCCGCGGTCGGCCGCACCCGCGAGCCGCAGGGCCAACGTGGTCGCGGCCTCGGACTCGATCGCCAGGTCGGCGACGACATTGCGCATCAACGGCTGGTCGATCAGCGTCTTGCCGAACGCGGCCCGGTGCTGGACGTGGTGGCCGGCCTCGACCAGCGCCTTGCGCATCATCCCGGCGGAGCCCGTGACGCAGTCCAGCCGGGTGCAGCTGACCATCTCGATGATGGTCTTCACGCCACGGCCCTGCTCCCCCACCAGCCAGGCCACGGTGCCGTCGAACTCCGGCTCGGAGGAGGCGTTGGACCGGTTGCCGAGCTTGTCCTTGAGCCGCACGATCCGGAAGGCGTTCCGGGTGCCGTCGGGCAGGATCCGCGGCACCAGGAAGCAGGAGAGCCCGCCCGGAGCCTGGGCCAGCACCAGGAACACGTCGCACATCGGCGCCGAGGTGAACCACTTGTGCCCGGTCAGCGTGAAGACACCGGGCTCGGCCGTCGGGGTCGCGATCGTGGAGTTGGTGCGGACGTCGGAGCCGCCCTGCTTCTCGGTCATCCCCATCCCGGCGAGCAGGCCGCGCTTCTCGGTCGGGACCCGCAGGCCCGGGTCGTAGACGCGGCTGGTCAGGCCCGGCTCGTAGATCGCCGCGAGGTCCGGCTGGTGCCGCAGCGCTGGGACCACCGCGTAGGTCATCGTGATCGGGCAGCCGTGGCCGGCCTCGGTGTGCTGCCAGGCCAGGCCGCCCGCCGTCCGCGCGACGTGCGCGCCCGGGCGCGGGTCCACCCAGGCCGCTCCGGCGCCGCCCTCGGCGACCGAGGTGCGCATCAGGTGGTGCCAGGAGGGGTGGAACTCGACCTCGTCGATCCGGTTGCCGTAGCGATCCACGGTGCGGAGCTCCGGCTCGAACCGATTGGCCTCCTCGGCCCAGCGCTGCGCCTCCTCGGACCCCGCCAGCTGACCGAGGCGCCGTACGTCGGCCTCGGCCCAGCCGGCGCCTTCGCGGTGCAGACCCTCGAGCAGCGCCGCGTCCGCGGCGGCGTCGTACGGCGCGTGCGGAGGCGGCTGATTGGTCACCTCGTGGGTCTCCCCGGCGGGGAGGGTCGCGCTGGTCTGGTCCGGACGCTCGGTACTGGTCGTCATAGGAGTAGTATTACGCGATCACGACAACCGTTTCAAGAGTGTAAGGAGACAGCGTGCGTCCGCTCAGCGCCCGGTCCGTGGTGCTCAGCCTGCTGCTCGGCGCGCACCCGCCCGAGCTGCCGGTGAGCGCCCTGGTCGACGCCGCCGAGCTCTTCGAGATCTCCGAGTCGACCCTGCGCGTCGCGCTCACCCGGATGGTCGCCAACGGCGACCTCGAACGGACCGAGGGCAGCTACCGCCTCAGCGAGCGCCTGCTCGAGCGGCAGCGACGCCAGGACGTCGCCCTCGATCCGGCCGGCGCGTGGGACGGGACCTGGGAGATGGTCGTGGTGACCTCGGCCGGCCGCAGCGCGGCTGACCGCGCTGGCCTGCGCACCCAGCTGACCGACCTCCGCCTCGCCGAGCTCCGCGAGGGGGTCTGGCTGCGTCCGGCCAACCTGGCCCGCTCGCTGCCGGAGTGGCCCGACGGCCTGGTCAGCACCTTCTCCAGTACGCCGGCAGCGGACCCGCGCGCACTGGCCGGCCAGCTCTGGGACCTCGACGGCTGGAACCTCACCGGCCGGCACCTCCTCGACGACATCGCCGCCGCGCGCTCGGCGGCCCAGCGGCTCGCCGTGGCAGCGGCCGTCGTACGGCACCTGCGCGAGGACCCGGCGCCCCCGGCCGAGCTGCTGCCTGCAGGCTGGGTCGCCGACGACCTGCGGATCTCCTACGCGGCGTACCAGCGCGAGCTGATCGAGCAGGGCATGACGCTGGTGATCAGCAGCACTCAGGCCAACGCGTAGCCGGCCTCGGCGACGGCGGCGCCGACGGCTGCGTCGTCCAGCGGTCCGTCGCTGGTCACGGTGAGCAGACCGGTCTCCAGGACGACGTCGACCGCGGTCACACCCGGGATCTCACCGACCTCCTCGCTCACCGAGGAGACGCAGTGCCCACACGTCATCCCGGTCACGGTGTAGGTGCTGGTGCTCATGACTTCACCAGCCGGGCGATCGCATCCGAGGCTTCCTTGAGCTTCGCGTCCGCCTCCGGGCCGCCGGCCTTGACGGCCTCGACCACGCAGTGGCCGATGTGCTCGTCGAGCAGGCTCAGCGAGACCGCCTGGAGCGCCTTCGTCATCGCCGAGACCTGGGTGAGGATGTCGATGCAGTACTGGTCCTCGTCGACCATCCGCTGCAGACCACGGGCCTGACCCTCGATCCGGCGGAGCCGCTTGAGGTAGTCGTCCTTGGACTTGTTCGCGATGTACGAGTGCTGGGTTTCGCTCATGACACCACGATATACCCCCCATGGGTATTTTCCAACGGTGCGCGAGGAGCCGCCGGTCACACCAGGTCGTCGACCTCGGACCCCGCGTCGGCGACCACCGGCGCGGAACCGCGCAGCGGGACCTCCTTGATGAACCAGGAGATCAGGAACGCCACGATCGTCAGGACGGCGGCCCAGAGGAAGATCTGGTGGGTGCCGGCCACCACCGCGTGCCGGAACGCCGCGATGAAGTCGGCCGGCGCGTCCTTGAGCGCGGCCGGCGTCAGGCTCGCGACCGAGCCGCCACCGAGGTCCGGCGTCTTGCCGACGCTCTCGGTCAGGGACTGGGTCAGGTGGTGGGTGTAGATCGTCCCGAGGATCGCCACCCCGATCGAGCCGCCGAGGGTCCGCACGAAGGTGAAGGTACCGGTGCCGGCACCGAGGTCGCGGAGCTCGACGCTGTTCTGGGCGACCAGGTTGGTGGTCTGCATCAGGCAGCCGAGGCCCAGGCCCATCACGATCATGAAGAGCGCCGACCGGCCGGTCCCGGTGTCGACCGTCATCGTCGAGAACAGGTAGAGGCCGATCCCGAGCAGCACCGTGCCCACCACCGGGAACGCCTTGTAGCGACCGGTCCGGCTGATGTACTGCCCGCCGCCGATCGAGGTCGCCATCAGGGCCAGCATCATCGGCATCAGCAGCAGGCCGCTGTTGGTCGCGGACTGGCCCTGGACGAACTGCTGGAACTGCGGCAGGAAGGTGATCGTGCCGAACATGCCGAAGCCCGCCACGAAGCCGATCACGGTGGCAAGGGTGAAGTTCTTGCTGCCGAACAGGTGCAGGCCGATCACCGGCTCGACGGCCTTGCGCTCGATCAGGACGAACACGACCAGCCCCACCGCGGCCACCGCGAACAGCGTGTTGATCTGCCAGGAACCCCACGGGTACTCGGTGCCGCCCCAGGTGATCGCGAGCACCAGCGACACGATCCAGGTGGTCAGCACCGAGATGCCCCACCAGTCGATCACCACCTTCTCGGTACGGCGGGCCTCGTGCGTCAGGTGCAGCGTCGACCAGATCACGAACAGCGCAATCCCGCCGAGCGGCAGGTTCACGTAGAAGTTCCACCGCCAGGAGACGTGGTCGGTGATGAAGCCGCCGACGAGCGGTCCGCCGATCATCGCGACCGGCATCACCGCCATCATGATGCCCATGTACTTGCCGCGGTCGCGCGGCGGCACCAGGATGCCGAGCACCGACATGATCCCGACGATCAGGCCGCCGGCGCCGAGTCCCTGGAAGGCCCGGAAGAAGACCAGCTGGCCCATGTTCTGAGCGAGGCCGCAGAGCGCCGAGCCGAGCAGGAAGAGCACGATCGCGGACATGAACGTGTACTTGTGCCCGAACAGGTCGCCGAGCTTGCCCCAGATCGGCGTCGCCACGGCCGAGGCCAGGATGTAGCCGGTCACCACCCAGGACAGGTGGTTGAGCCCGCCGAGGTCGCCCACGATCGTCGGCAGTGCCGGCGCGACGATCATGTTGTCGAGCTGGGCCAGCAGCATCGCGACGACCAGCCCGCTCATCGCGGTGATGATCTGCCGGGGAGTCAGGACGGGGTTCTCTTCGGTGGTCGCCATCGTCGCCTTTCGCGCGGGAGCCGTAGCCGCCGGATCGGCGTACTGACCGAGCGGTAAGCACACTCTATGCTCTGCCCATGCAGACCCGCGATCGGATTCTCGACGCCGCCCTCGAGCAGTTCACCGCCAAGGGGTACGACGCGACGTCGATGCGCGAGATCGGCGAGCAGCTCGGCATCACCAAGGCGGCGCTGTACTACCACTTCGCCAGCAAGGAGGACATCGTCCGGGCGCTGCTGGTCGAGATCGAGGGCCAGGTCGGGGAGCTGGTCACCTGGGCCCGCACGCAGCCGTTCGGCCCCGAGCTGCGGAGCGCGGTGCTGGCCCGCTGGTCGGACATCATGCAGGCGCACGGGCTGACCGCGTTCCGGTTCTTCGTCGCCAACCGACGGATCGTGCTCGACGTCAGCCCGGACCGCAGCGGCATGCACGCGAAGATGGACGAGCTCTACGCCCTGCTCGCGCCGGGCGAGGCGTCGGTCGACGAGCAGCTGCGAATCCGGCTCGCCCTGATGGCGGTGAACATGGCCGGGATGGTCGGCGCCGGGATCGATGCCCCCGACGAGGAGATCCTCGCCAGCGCCCGCCGGGTCGCTGAAGAGCTGATGCCCGACCCCCGGCACCGTGGTTCCGCGGACTGAGCCTGATCCTCAGCTGAACTTCCGGTACAGCGCTTCCTGGGCCATGCTCGCCACGACCCGGCCGGAGCGGTCGAAGATCGAGCCGGTGTAGAGACCGCGGTTGCCGGAGATCACCCGGGCGCTGAAGTCGGTGAAGACCCAGTCGTCCATCCGGCCCGGGTGGTGGAACCAGACCGCGTGGTCGAGGCTGGCGGCCGGGACGAAGCCGTCGGTCTGGAAGCTGTGCAGGTCGGCCGAGACGTCGGTCAGGTAGGTCAGCGCCGCCGCGTTGAGCAGGACGTCGTCGCCGATCGTGGTGGTGAACCGCGACCAGAAGCGCGCCGGCCAGGCGGTGACCCCGTCCTCGGGCGGGATCGTGGCCTCCATCGAGAACATCCGCGGCACGACCCAGGTCACGGACTCCTCGGGACCGGTGACCTCCGGCAGCGCCGGCGCCTGGAGGTCCATCCCGCCGACCGGTGCGGCGAAGGACGTCGAGGTCGAGAAGATCACCTCGCCGCGCTGGATCGCGACCACCCGACGAGCCGAGAACGACCCGCCGTCGCGATCCCGGTCGACCTTGAACAGCGTCGGCCGGGAGGCGTCGCCCCGGCGGAGGAAGTAGCCGTGCAGCGAGTGCGGGTGCCGGCCGTCCGGGACCGTCAGCCCCGCGGCGAGCAGTGCCTGGGCGGCGACCTGGCCGCCGTACAGGGGCCAGTCCTCGTCGAAGACGTAGTTCGCCCGGAAGGTGTCCTCCTCGACCTTCTCTAGCTGGAGCAGGTCGAGCAGGTCCCCGGCGGCGGTCGGTCCGGTCAGCATCAGACGTCGGTGACGCGGACTCCGGCGTGGGCCTTGTAGCGGCGGTTCATGCTGATCAGGTTCGCGGTCAGCGCCTCGACCTGGTGGGCGTTCCGGCGGCGGCCGCCGTACACGCCGCGGACGCCGGGGATGGTGTCGGCCAGGGCCTGGACCAGGTCGGTGGCTTCGCGCTCGTCGCCGAGCACCAGGACGTCGGTGCCGAGGTCGGTGACGTCGGGGTCCTCAAGCAGCACCGCGCTGACGTTGTGGAACGCGCCGACGACCGTGCTCTCGGTGAGGATCGCGGCGGCCTGCTGGGTGGCGGATCCCTCGGCGACCGGGAGCGCGTAGGCGCCCTGCTTGTCGAAGCCGAGCGGGTTCACGCAGTCGACCACGATCTTGCCGTCCAGCGCCGGCTTCAGGTCGGCGAGCAGCTCACCGTGACCGTCCCACGGCACCACGACCAGGACGATGTCGCCGGCCTCGGAGGCGCCGCGGTTGTCCGACCCGGAGACCGGGACGCCGATCGCCGCGGAGAGCTCGGCCGCGGCGGCTTCGCCCTTCTCCGCCGTACGGCTGCCGAGGACGACCTTCAAGCCGGCCTGCGCGAACCGGCGGGCGAGGCCGCGGCCCTGGGGGCCGGTGCCGCCGAGGACGGCGATGGTGAGGTCGTTCAGGTCCGGGGTCGCGGTGGCGTCGTTGGTCACCGTCGTAGATTACGCGGCGCCTGAGCCGTCGGGATCGTCGACCCCGGTCCGCTGCTGCTCCGCTAGGCGCGCGCACCGGGCCGCAGCTCGACCGCCCGGTAGACCATGTCGGAGAGCGCCCGGTAGGCGTCCGCGTCGTCCAATCCGGCGGCGGCCTCGATCCGGCCGCCCTGGATCGCGGCCATCACCTCGGCCACCGCAGCACCGACGAAGCGGGCGTTCACCGGGCGCAGCGCCTTCGCGGCGACGCCGGCCAGCACGATGTCCTGGACTCGCTGGGCCGCGCGCCGGGTGTTCTCCTCGTAGAGCTCGCGCGCCGGAGGGTAGGCGGCGACGTCGGCGTAGAACTGCTCCGAGGCCGGCGCCAGCTCGTCGGAGACCGCCGCCAGGTAGACCTGGATCCTCAGCCCCAGGTCCGGATCCGCCTCCACCCGCTCCTCGATCCGCTCCGCGGCCCTCCGGAAGTAGCCGCGCACCGCGGTCACGATGATCTGCTCCTTGCTGGAGGCCACCTGGTAGAGCGTCGAGCGCGAGCAGGAGAGCCGGGCCGCCAGGTCGCCGACGCCGAAGGCCGCGAAGCCCTCGGCGAGGTAGAGCTCGATCAGCTCGTCGAGCAGGCCGTCGCCGCGGGGATCAGTGGGCATGGGCTGACGCTAGCAGTACCAGTTTAGATACTCTAGTACTCTGTCTGATACAGCACGTCTGTCCGTTACGTACCGTCCGACCCGAGAGCGAGCACCGCGATGACCGCCCGACGCATCCTGCCGACCGAGGAAGCGACCGACCTGCTCAAGCTGGTCCGCGACCTCGCCACCCGCGAGCTGCTGCCGCTGGCCGCGTCGGCGGAGAAGAACCAGGAGTTCCCGCGCGAGGTGTTCCGGCTGCTCGGCCGCACCGGCCTGCTCGGACTCCCCTACCCCGAGGAGTACGGCGGCGGTGGCCAGTCCTACGAGGTCTACCTCCAGGTGCTGGAGGAGATCGGCGCGGTCTGGTCGAGCGTCGGCGTCGGCGTCAGCGTGCACGCGCTCTCCTGCTTCGGGCTGGTGACCGCGGGCACCGAGGAGCAGAAGCAGGCCTGGCTCCCGGACATGCTCGGCGGCGAGCTGCTCGGTGCCTACTGCCTCTCCGAGCCGCACGCCGGGTCCGACCCGGCGGCGATGCGGACGACGGCGCGCCGCGACGGCGACGAGTACGTGCTCAACGGCGCGAAGGCCTGGACCACCCACGGCGGCCGGGCCGACTTCTACAAGGTGATGGCACGGACGTCCGAGGAGCGCTACGGCATCTCTTGCTTCCTGATCCCGGCGGACACCCCAGGCCTGGTCGCGGACAGCCTCGAGACCAAGATGGGTCTGACCGCGTCCCCGACCGCGACGATGCTGCTCGACGACGTCCGGATCCCGGTCGAGCGCCGCCTCGGCGCCGAGGGCGACGGACTCAAGATCGCGCTGGCCGGCCTCGACTCCGGCCGGCTCGGCATCGCCGCGGTGGCCACCGGCCTGGCCCAGGGAGCGCTCGACCAGGCCGTCGCCTACGCCAAGGAGCGGGAGACCTTCGGCGAGCGGATCATCGACCACCAGGGGCTGGCCTTCGTGCTCGCCGACATGGATGCCGCGGTCCAGTCGGCCCGGGCGACGACCCTGCACGCGGCGCGCCTCAAGGACGCCGGCCTGCCGTTCAGCCGCGAGGCCTCGATCGCCAAGCTGGTCGCGACCGACAACGCCATGAAGGTCACCACCGACGCCGTCCAGGTGCTCGGCGGCTACGGCTACACCCGCGACTTCCCGGTCGAGCGGTACATGCGCGAGGCCAAGGTGATGCAGATCTTCGAGGGCACCAACCAGATCCAGCGGATGGTGATCGGGCGGTCGCTGGACAAGGACAACAACGGGACGATCACGACCCGCTGACGTTCAGCGCGCGGAGTCGCGGACCAGCAGATCACGGGTGATCGCGGCCAGGTCGGCGGTGCCGGAGAGCGCCATCGTGAGGTCGAGCTCGGCGATCACGTTGGCGACCACCTCGGCGACGCCCTGCTCGCCGGCGAGGGCGAGGCCGTACATGTACGGACGGCCGAGCAGGACCGCGTCGGCACCGAGGGCGAGGGCGGTGAACACGTCCGCGCCGGTCCTGATGCCGCTGTCGAGCAGCACCGTCGGGTCGGCACCGACCGCCTCGCGGATCGTCACCAGCGCGTCCAGCGAGGCGATCGCGTTGTCGACCTGGCGGCCGCCGTGGTTCGAGACGACGATCGCGTCGACGCCGGAGTCGAACGCCTTGCGCGCGTCGTCGGGGTGCAGGATCCCCTTCAGCACGACCGGCAGCCGGGTCCGCTCCCGCAGCGTCGCCAGGTGCTCCCAGCTCAGACCCGGGTTGGAGTAGATGTCCAGGAAGGTCTCGACCGCCGCCCGCGGTTCCGGGGAGCGCAGGTTGGCGCCGAACGAGCCGGGGTGGTTGCGGGTCATCGAGATCAGCGTCCTGATCGCCCCGAGGGTGACCTCGGAGGCCTGCTTCGGCGCGTTCGCGATCCGCTCCCGCACGATCTCGGTGAACCTCGGGTCGGAGGTGTACTGCGCGATCCCGATGCCCTGGCTGAACGGCAGCGACCCGAGGTTCAGGTCCATCGGCCGCCAGCCGAGCAGGGTGGTGTCCAGGGTGACGACCAGCGCGCCGGCACCGATCGCTTCGGCCCGGGCGATCATCGAGTCGACCAGGTCCTCGTCGGTGCTCCAGTAGAGCTGCACCCAGCGCGGACTGTCGCCCATCGCGGCGGCGCACTCCTCCATCGGGTTGCAGCCCTGGTTGGAGAACACGTACGTCACCCCGTGCGCCGCCGCACCGCGCGCGATCTTCACGTCACTGTCCGGGCTCATCAGCGCCCCGGCCCCGATCGGCGCGAGCAGCACCGGCGCCGGCAGCGTCGTACCGAGCAGGTCGACGGAGAGGTCCCGGGTGGTGTTGCCGTGCGCCATCCGCGGCACGATCGACCAGCTGTCGAAGGCGGCCCGGTTGCGGCGCATCGTCCGGCCCTCACCGGCACCGCCGGCGACGTACGCCCACGCGGTGGCGCTGCTCGCCTTCTCCGCGCGCGCCTCCAGGGTGGCGAAGTCGGTCGGCACCGCGGGGGTGCGCCCGAAGACGCCGGCTCGGTAGACGGACTCCTGGCGGGCGCGGCCGGGGCCGCGGTTCGGGGTGCTCACGGGGTGAGCCTAGGGCGTCCTACGGCGTCCCGCCGAGCCGCGGACATTCGTAACAAAAGCCCGAATCCGTCGTTGATCCCGGCATGACCGCGCTCCCCTCGCCGCACCTGCTGGACACCCTCGGCACCGCCGTCGACGCGCGCCTGGGCGCGGACCACCCGGACCGGGCGTTCACGATCAAGCTCTGCGCCGAGGCGATCGGCTTCAGCTGGATCCTCAGCCGCCGGATGCCGGACGGTCACGTCGGCCGCCGGGCGCGGACGTCCGCGGCGCTGCTGCTCGAGCTGGCGTTCCCGGAGATGCGCGCCGGGGTGCGGCACCAGCTCAGCGTCGCCTGCGAGATCATCGCGACCGGCGCGCACGTTCCGCTGACCGACTGACGTCGCCGGCCCGGAGGTAGTCAAGAACCTTCCCGCGGGTCTACGTTCCCCTCATGAGGTTGCACAAGGACGCCAAGACCGAGCTGATCCGTTCGCTCCCGCTCTTCGCCGACTGCACGCCGGGCGAGGTCGCCGAGGTGGCCGCGATCGCCGACGAGATCGACCTCCGCTCCGGGTTGCGGCTGGCCACCGAGAAGGCCGACGGCCAGGAGTTCGTGGTGATCATCGAGGGCACCGCGGACGTGACCCAGGGCGACGCCGTGATCAACACCCTGCGCTCGGGCGACTTCTTCGGCGAGATCGCCCTGGTCACCGGAGAACCCCGGACCGCGAGCGTGATCGCGACCAGCGACGTGCACGCGCTGGTGATCGAGGGTCACGCCTTCCGGCGGCTGCTCGAGGACGCCCCGGACATCGACGCCAAGGTACGCCGCGCGGTGGCGGAGCGCACCTAGGAGGTCCCAGCCGCCTCGAGCGCGTCGGTCAGCATCGTCACCAGGGCCTCCAGCTGCAGGTCCACCGACGACACGATGTCCTCGTCCGACCCGTCCAGCGCCCGGGCCGCGAGCCCGGCCTTGGCGTCGATCAGCTCCGCGATCCTGGTGTCCACGGTCTGCGCCGCGATCACCCGCCAGGCGGTGACCGGGTCGCCCTGGCCGATCCGGTGCACCCGGTCGATCGCCTGGGTCTGCTCGGCCGCGGTCCAGGAGAGCTCGGCCAGCACCACGTTCGAGGCGACCTGGAGGTTCAGGCCGACACCGGCCGCGGTCAGCGAGCAGACCACCACCGCGACGTCCGGGTCGTTCACGAACGCGTCGATGTTCTTCTCGCGCACCCGCGGGGTCTGGTCGCCGCGGATCGAGGAGTACTTCAGGCCGCGCTTCGCGAAGGTCTGCTCGGCCACGTCCATCACGTCGACGTGCTTGGCGAAGAAGACCACCTTGCCGACGTTGCGGGCCAGCTGCGCGGTGTAGTCGGCGGCCAGCGAGGCCTTGGCCTGGCCGATCCGGCGCATCAGCCCGAAGACGTTCTCGCCGGTGCTGGAGTCGGAGTCCTCACGCTCCCAGCCGGCCACCCGGCGTACCAGGTCGTGGTCGATGCCGTCGACGACCGCGCCCTCGCGACGGGTCGCCAGCGCGCTCTCGTACTTCTCCACCAGGCGACGGGCCAGCTCGGCCTCCGCCTCGCGGATCGACCGGCCCAGCTCGCCGTCGAGCTCGACCGGGATGTCGGCGATCCGGCGCTCCGGAATGTCCGCGGCGACGTCCACCTTGCGCCGGCGGACGATGCCGAGCTCGATCACCGACCGGCGCGCGTTCGGGAAGAAGCCCGGGTCGAGCGGCGTCAGCCCGGTCTCCTCCAGGGAGTCCATCAGCGCGGCCAGCGGCTTCTTCTCGTCGATCCAGCCGAGGAACTGCCAGATCGCCCGGAAGTCGTCGATGTCGTTGATCAGCGGCGTCCCGGTCAGGGCCATCAGCAACGGTCGCGCGGTGTGCGCCCGGATGCTCTCGGCGACGTCGAGGACGTGCTGGCTGCGCTGCGAGGTCTTGTTCTTGATGAAGTGCGCCTCGTCCACGACCATGCCGCGGAAGCGCAGGTCCTGGAGCCAGCCGACGTGCCGGTCCAGCACCTCGTAGTTGACGATGATGATGTCGGCGAAGCCGTCGATCGAGTCGCCGTCGCCGTGGATCACGGTCGCCGGGTGCCGCGGCGTCCAGCGCTCGGCCTCGCGGGCCCAGTTGGTCTTCACCACGTTCGGGACGACGACCAGCAGCGGGTAGGCGTTGGCGGCCTGCGCGGCGAGCAGCGCCTGCGCGGTCTTGCCCAGGCCGGGCTCGTCGGCGAGCAGGAAGGTGCGGTGCCCGGCGGCCGCGGCGGCGACCAGGCGGGACTGGTGCGCCATCAGCTCGAGGCCCTCGGGCAGCCGGACGGGTCCCGGAGCGGGCAGCGCCATGCAGGCGGGTGCCCCGCCGTCAGCCTGCTCGAAGGAACGGAACAGCGGGCCGAGCAGCTCCCAGCGGGCGAGCTCGCTGTCGCGCGGCCGGCTCCGGCGGGCGGCGGAGAAGTCGGGGACCAGGAACGGATTGGCCAGCTGGCGGGCGCGGACGGCCTGGGGCACGACCCGGCGCTCGGTGACGACCGACTCGACGACCTCCGGCTCGGGCTCCTCCTCGATCAGGACCTCCAGGCCGCCGGCCGTCTTGATCTCGCGGATCAGGTTCTTGGCAGCGTCGGTGACGACGGCGTCCTCGGCGAGCAGCGAGAACAGCGTGGTGTCCCGCGCGGCCGTCTGGGCCAGGATCGTGGCGATCCCGTCGAGCCGCTTGAGCTCCTCGCCCCGACGCCCCTCGGTCAGCTCGGTGTCGCCCTTGATCCGGGCCCGCTCCTCGCGGACGAGCAGCGCGATCACCTGGAACTTGGTCCGGGTGGACGGGGCGATCGAGCGCCGTTCGACCGCCGACTCGACCTCGCGCACCGCGCGGGCCAGCTGCGGGATCAGACCGCGGTCGTCCTGGTTGCGGGCACGGCCTTGCGCGCGCGGTGCCGTACGGCGAGCGCCTTGCTGCCGGCGCTGGGTCCCTCGAGCCACAAACATCACCTTTCCAGCGCGTGACGCGCTCGCCGCGCCCCCGAACGGGGCACGGAGCGACGAGACGTGTCCGGGCAGCTCATCGGTGGCGGAGGTTCACGCTCACCGGTGGTTCGCAATTCAGGCTGGACACCCTCGTGCCCCAACATTCTCGCACATCGGGGGTGATTCCGCCGCAGCGATCCCCACTCGCCAACGTCCCGGTCTCCCCTATCCTGCGGCGGTGAACTTGATCAACGACCAGGACGTCGGCGCCTGGCTGGAGGAATTCGCGGCCCGGGTCCGGGCCCGCGACCTGGACGGCGGACGGTCGCTCTTCGACCCGTCGGCGATCGGCTTCGGCACCGTGGCCGACCGGTACGACGGCCTCGACGAGCTGGTCGGCGCGCAGTGGTCGGACGTCTGGCCGCGCACCGAGGAGTTCGCCTTCGACGCGGCCGACGCGCGCTGGCTGGACGAGGTGCTCTGCGTGGTCGCGGCCACCTGGACCTCGGTCGGTACGACGGCCGGCGAGCGCCGGACCCGGACCGGACGGGCCACCGTGGTGCTGCGCCGGTCCGACGACGGCGGCCTGCTCGCGGTGCACACCCACATGTCGATGACCCCCGGGACGCCTGCGTGATCACTTACTACGCCACCACACCCCACTGCTACACCTTCGAGTCGTTCGTCCGGGACTGGGCGCCCGAGCTGGCCGACCAGGTCCGGGTGCTCGGCTACAGCGAGCTCGATCTGGCCGCCGCGCCGGCGCCCGGGCTGCACGTCCTCACCGACTTCGAGCGGCTGCTCGGGCCGGAGCAGCGCTTCGCACGGCGGCTGCACGGCCGGCTGCGGAAGCGCGCCGGGCTGCGCGTGCTCGGCGACCCCGGCCGGTGGCTGGGCCGGCACGCGCTCCTCCGCCGGCTGCACGAGGAGGGCATCAACGACTTCCGCGCCTACACCGTCGACGAGCTCGGGCCGCAGGTCCGGTTCCCGGTCTTCCTGCGCTGGGCCAACGCGCACGAGGGCAGCATGAGCAAGCCGATCCACGACCTCGCGACGCTGGAGAAGCGGCTGGCCAAGGTCGCCCGCGAGAACCGGCGGCGGTGGCGCTGGATCCGCGACCAGCTGCTGGTCGTGGAGCTGGTCGACGCGGTCTCGGACGACGGCGTCTTCCGCAAGTACTCGATCGCCCGGATCGGAGACGAGTACATCCCCCGGCACCTGGTGGTCGACCGCGACTGGGTCACCAAGGGGCCGGTGGTCGTCACGCCCGAGATCGTGGCCGAGGAGGAGGCCTTCCTCGCCTCCCCCGCCGACCTCGACCTGGTCAAGCAGGTGTTCGAGATCGCCGGCATCGAGTTCGGCCGGATCGACTGGGGGTACGCCGGCGGTCGCGCCCAGTTCTGGGAGATCAACACCAACCCGATGCTGGCGCCGCACAACGCGCCGGATCCGCTGCGCCGGCCGTCGCAGGAACGGCAGACCGCCCTGACCCGGGAGGCTCTCGAGTCGCAGGCGGCCGCGGCCGGCGGCGGGTCCCGGGCGGGCGTCGTACCGGCTCCGGAGCGGTGGGCGTGGCAGGCGCTGAACGCCGGCAGCCGGCGGTGGGACCCGCGGCGCCGCTGAGCCACCCCTGAAACCCCTTGTGAAGGTTTTCACAATTGCTCGGTTTCACTGCTCCCCCGGCCTAACGTCGCAGGCATGATCACGCAGGTCATCCCGACGATCGCCGAGCAGGTGGCGCTGCTGGCCGGCCAGGCGACGGACCCCGCCGGACTGCACCCGGCACGCGAGCAGATGGCGCTCTCGCTCGGCTGGCACATCGTGCTGGCCTGCTTCGGCGTGGCGTTCCCGACGATCATCTTCGCGATGCACTGGCGCGGCATCCGGCGCCAGGACGCCGATGCCCTGCTGCTGGCCAAGCGCTGGTCCAAGGTCTCCGCGGTACTGTTCGCGATCGGCGCCGTCTCCGGCACCGTCCTCAGCTTCGAGATGGGCCTGCTCTGGCCCGGGCTGATGGGGACGTACGGCGACGTGCTCGGCCTGCCGTTCGCGTTCGAGGGCCTGGCGTTCTTCCTGGAGGCCATCTTCATCGGGCTCTACCTCTACGGCTGGGGCCGGATGCCTCCGCGCCAGCACCTGCTGATGCTGATCCCGATGGCGATCACCGGCGTGGTCGGCACCTTCTGCGTGCTCGCGGTGAACGCCTGGATGAACAACCCGACCGGGTTCAAGCTGGTCGACGGCAAGGTCACCGACGTCGACCCCTGGGCGGCGATGTTCAACGACGGCGTCTGGTTGCAGTTCGCGCACATGTGGCTCGCCGCCTTCATGCTCGCCGGCTTCGCGGTCGCCGCCGTGTACGCCGCCGGGATGCTCCGCGGCCGCACCGACCGACGGCACCGGCTCGGCTTCCTGGTGCCGTTCGCCTTCGCCTCCGTCGCCGCGCTGAGCCAGCCGCTGGTCGGGCACCTGCTCGGCTCCCGGCTCGCCGAGACCCAGCCCGCAAAGCTGGCCGCGTTCGAGCTGGCGACCGAGACCGAGAGCCCCTCCCCGCTACGCCTCGGCGGGATCCTGGTCGACGGCGAGGTCCGGTACTCGATCGACATCCCGGTGCTCGGCTCGATCATCGCCCGCAACTCGTTCACCAAGCCGGTCGAGGGCCTCGAGACCATCCCCGAGGAGGACCGGCCGCCGGTCAACATCACCCACCTCTCCTTCCAGACGATGATCGCGATCGGCACCGCCCTCGCGGGCCTGGCCGCCCTGTTCTGGATCGCCCGGCGGCGCGGCCGGGACCTGCTCCGCCGGCGCTGGTTCCTCCGAGCGGCGGTGCTCGCCGGGCCGCTCGCCTTCGTGGCGCTGGAGGCCGGGTGGATCGCCACCGAGGTCGGCCGCCAGCCGTGGGTGGTCTACGGCTACCTGCGCACGGCCGACGCTGCCGGCGAGAACAGCGGGCTGTGGTGGCTGTTCGGCGCCACCCTGGTCGTCTACTCCCTGATGACCGCGGGAGCCGTCGTCGTGCTGCGCTCGATGGCCCGCCGCTGGCGCGAGGGCGCCGAGGACCTGCCCAGCCCCTACGGCCCGCAGCTGGAGACGGGGGCGGACCGGTGACCCTCGAGCTCGCCGTCGCGATCGCGATGTTCGCCGGACTGGTCGCCTACGCGCTGTTCGGCGGGGCCGACTTCGGTTCCGGGTTCTTCGACCTCACCGCGGGCGGGACCCGGGCCGGCGCCGAGGTCCGCCGCCAGGTCGACAAGTCCATCGGCCCGGTATGGGAGGCGAACCACGTCTGGCTGATCTACGTCTTCGTGATGGCCTGGACCGCGTTCCCGACCGCGTTCGCGGCGGTGATGGGCACCCTGATCATCCCGCTCTTCCTGGCCCTGCTCGGCATCGTCCTGCGCGGCTCCTCGTTCGCGTTCCGCAAGTACGCCGAGACGCTCGGCCAGGCGCGCGTCTTCGGCTTCCTGTTCGCGACCTCGTCGGTGGCGGCGCCGTTCTTCCTCGGCACCGTCGGCGGCGCCATCGCCTCCGGACGGGTCCCGTACGCCGGCCGCGGCGACGTCTGGTCGTCGTGGCTGAACCCGACCTCGCTGCTCTGCGGCGTGGTCGCGGTCGGCACCTGCGCCTTCCTCGCCGGCGTCTTCCTCACCGCCGACGCCGGCCGCGCGGACCGGTCCGGGCTCGCCGAGACGCTGCGCCGGCGCACCCTGCTGGTGGGGGTGGCGACCGGCGTCGTCGTGCTCGGCGCGCTGGTCCCGCTGCACGAGGACGCGCCCACCCTCTGGGCGGGACTCAGCGGCCGGGCCCTTCCGCTGGTCGCGCTGAGCGCAGCGGCCGGACTCGGCACCCTGGTGCTGCTCGTCCGTCGCCGGGCGGCCCTGGCACGCCTGACCGCCGTGACCGCGGTCGGCGCGGTCGTGGTCGGCTGGGGCGTCGCCCAGTACCCGTGGCTGCTCGTCGACCAGGTCCGGATCTCCGAGGCGGCCGGCGCTCCGGCCACGCTGCAGGGCCTGCTGGTCGCGGTCGCGCTCGCCGTGCTGCTGGTGGTGCCGGCGATGGCGTACCTCTACCGGATCACCCAGACGGAGTCCTGGACCCGCTGAGCGACGGCTGGTCGGAGCCCGGGCCGACGGCTCCTCAGCGCAGCCAGGGGGTGCGCTGGACGAGCGGCAGGCCCTCCCACATCCGGCCGATCCCGAGGTACCGGCCGGCGTTGAGCAGCGTGAGCAGCACCAGCGTCGCGGCGTAGATCAGGTGGTCGTCCATGAACGGGTTGCTCGCCGGCGGCAGCACCGCCGACCACATCAGCACCAGCAGCAGCGCTCCGGCGACGGTGGCCAGGCGCATCGCGATGCCCAGCATCAGCGCGACGCCGATCCCGAGCAGCCCGAGCATGAAGAGCCAGTCCGCCCAGCCCTGGCCGGCGATGTCGCGGTAGATCCCCTTGAACGGCCCGTCGGTGGCGAAGCTGAGGAACCCGTTGGTCGGGCTGCCGCCGTCGAGCCAGGCGTCCTTGCTCGCGGTGGCGTGCCCGAGGCCGAAGGTCTTGTCGAGGAAGGCCCAGAGGAAGACCCAGCCGATGGCGAGGCGGATCACTCCGGCGACCAGGCCGATGGCCGGGTCGCTCTGCCCCTGGGAACGGTCGTCAGTACTCATGGCGTCCTCTCGGATCGATCGAGTTGACCTTCAGATCTCCATGGTTGGACGCGGCAAGGCCCCCGGTCAAGCCTCCAGCCGAGCCACCGCCGGTCTCACGCGTCGGCGAGCCAGCCGCGCAGCCGGTCGAACGTCGCCGGGCCGACGTCCGCGGTGACGCCGGCGGCCAGGTCCGCGACCGTGACCCCGGCGAGCGAGGTGCGCCAGGCACGTTCGGCCGCGGCCATCGCCTGGGCCACCCCGCACGCCTTGCGGCAGACCTCCTTCGAGGCTGCCAGCGGGCCCCGCTGCCGGATCTCCGTGCACCGGAAGGCGCTCTCGGCGCCGTCGACGGCCTGGACGATCTCGAGCAGCGTCACCTCGGCGGCGGGCCTGGTCAGCTCGTAGCCGCCGTCCCGGCCGGGGGTCGAGCGCACCAGCCCGGCCCGGGAGAGCTGCTGCAGGTGCTTGGCCAGGTAGGTCCGGGAGACGCCGTGGAACTCCGCCAGCCGGGTGGTCGACACGGGGCCCTCGGCCTGGCTCAGGACGACGCAGCAGTGCACCGCCCACTCGACTCCTTCGGTCAGCTTCACGGGTCCAGCATACGCAGATGACAACTGTCCGCGTTTATGACTAGTATCGCGGATAGAACTTATCCACGTTACCGAAGGAGTCACCATGCGCATCGCCATCGCCGGGGCCACCGGCCTGATCGGCCGCCAGCTCACCGCTCTCGCCCGGACCGAGGGGCACGACGTCGTCGAGATCGCCCGGGAGACCGGGTTCGACCTGCTCGACGGCACCGGCCTGGACGAGGCGCTGGCGGGCGCCGAGGTCGTGGTGGACGTGACCCAGGGACCGAGCATCGACGAGCACGCCGCGACCGCGTTCTTCGAGACCGTCGCCCGGAACCTCGGCGCCGCGGCCCGGACGGCGGGCGTCGGCCGGACCGTCGTGCTCTCCATCGTCGGCACCGACCTCTCCCCCGACTACGGCTACTACGTGGCCAAGACCGCCCAGGAGAACGCCCACCGGGCAAGCTCCCCGGGCGTGGTCGTACTGCGCTCGACGCAGTTCCACGAGTTCGCCGGCCAGATGCTCGGCTGGAACACCGCCGACGGCAGGGCGTCCATCATCGACGTGCCGACCCAGCCGGTCGCCACCCGCGAGGTCGTCCGGCTGCTGCTGGACCTCGCCACGAGCGCCGAGGCCGCCGACACCGACATCGCCGGCCCGCACCGCGAGGACCTGGTCGAGCAGGTCCGCGAGCTGGTCCGCCGCAGCGGCGAGCCGACCGAGGTGGTCGCCGTACCGGGGCCGCCGTCGATGGCCGGCGGGTCGATGCTGCCCGGCCCGGACGCGCTGGTCCGCGGCCCGTCCTGGACCGAGTGGCTGGACGCCACCCGGTCCTGAGCACCGCCCCCGCTAGCGCCTGACCTTCAGCGTCTTGACGGCCTTGCGGGCGGTGGTCGCTCCGGTGAGCAGGACGGCGTACTTCTTGGTCTTGAACTTCGCCGGGATCTTCACGGTGCGCCGGAACGTGCCCGCACTGGTGGCCTTCCCGGTGCCGACCTTCACGCCACCGATCCGGATCACGTAGGACTCACCCGGCAGCATCCCCGACCCGGACACCACGATCCTGGTGCCGCGCTTCTTCGTGGTGGTCGGGATCTTCAGCCCGAGCCTCTTGGCCGGCGTGGCCACCGTCCAGGGGAACCGGACCGTGGTGGTGGCCGCGTCCGGAGCACCCTTGGCAACCCGGACGTCGAGGGTGTGCCTGCCGGGGGTACGCAACAGGCTGAGGGCGCCACCCGCGAAGCACGGCGCGAACGCCCTGCCGTCCTGCGAGCAGGTCACCGTGTAGCCGGCGTACGGCGGCGGGACCGGGTTCGGGTCACGCAGGACCAGCTTGAATTTGGCGAGCTGCTCCGTGCCGGCGACCTGGGTGATCGTCGGATCGACGAACCTGACGGACAGACCCACCTTGTAGGGGCCGTCGGCTGAGACCGGCTGGGTCGCCGAGACCAGGTACGTCGATGCCTCCATGGTGCCGCTGAGCCGCTCGGTCGGCCACGGGAACCGCTTGTTGTTCGCGCACGGTTTGTCGAAGACCGGGAAGTGCTCGACCTCCAGCTTGCACATCACCGTGCCGGTGAAGGTCCCGAACGTGTTCTCGCCGTCGTTCAGCTCCTGCGCCACCTGGACCTGGTAGTCCGGGTACGCGTTCCGGTACTTGCGGTCCGCGAGCACCGTCGGGGTGCCGCGCAGCACGCTTCGGTAACCGACCGAGGTCGCTGCCTTGATCTCCACCGACGCCAGCGCAGGGGCCGGCCGCAGGGCCTTGCCCTCGGGCTCCTGCTCGAACGGGAAGTAGAAGACGTAGGTGCCGATCGCGTCGGCCTGCGGCGTCCCGGTGATCTGCAGGTACCAGTGCCCGTTGCGCTCCTCGATGGTCGGGACCAGGTCGGCCGGCAGTTGTGCCCGGATCGAGTTGACGTACGGCCGGATCGTCAGCTCCTGACTCTCGGTCAGCAGCGGTGACGGGAAGACCTCGACGACGTCGACCGTGGACGTCTTGCCGGCCGCCATCTCGGCGTGCGGCGTCATCGTTGCGTACGACGGCCGGTGGTCACCCTCGATCGGGAACGACCTCGTGACCACCTGGCCGTAGCCGTTGGTGATGGTCACGTTCACGTTGGGCAGGAAGTCCTGGTCGTCGGGGATCCGGAAGACCGGCGACTCCGACCAATTCTGGTTGGTCGGCGCCGTCTCGGGCAGGATCATCGGACCGGTGTCGCAGGTGGGAATGTCACCGTCGGAGTCCTGGCAGTGCACGTCGTAGGTCTTGCTGACCACGTTGCCGCGGCCGTCGTCGGCCCAGTCGACCTTCACCGTGAAGTCGTCCTCCTCGGTGGCCTGGAGCATCCGGAGGTCGAGGAAGAGCGATCCGTTGAGCACCCGTTCGTCGCGGATCTTGGCGTCGAAGTTGAACCCGTCGGACCTGCCGATCTCCGGCGCGGGCGGACTCATCGTGAACTCGACGACCCCCGAGCGAGTGAACGAAGGCGGGCCGGTCACCGTGTAGCCCGCTGTGGCCCGGTAGCGACCGGGCTCGGTCAGGCGCTCGGCGGGGCTGGCCAAGGGATTGACGGGGATCGTCTCCGCCACCGTGCCGTCCGCGTTCAGCCGCTCGAGGATCCACGAGTAGGACCCGGGGAGGCTCTGGCCGGGCGTGGACAGGTTCGCGCTGAACTTCACGGTGTTGTCGGCGATCAGGATCCCCTGCACGCTCGGCACCACGTTCACGGGGCGCAACGTCGTGTCGAACGGGAGCAGCGAGACCGTCTGCACGCCTCCCCCGGTCTTGGTGAAGGTCCACTCGGGCGTGACCTCGTTCCGGTCGGCTTCAGCCGCGGCCTCGGGGCGGACGAGGTTGAAGTCGATCTTCGGCGCGGAGCTGCCCTCCTTGTGGCGGATCAGTGACATCTGCGCGCGCTTGCCGTCCTGGTCGACGTACGTCAGCGCCAGACGGGCGCGGTAAGGGCTCCAGGCACCGGTGTCCGACCGCCGTTCGGCGACCATCGGCCAGTTCCGGCTGAACAGGACGCGGTAGTCGGAGACCGGGTGCGCGTCGCGGTCCAGGGCACCGGGGGGTGCCTTCACGTCGACACGGGGCACCGAGTTGCCGTTCACGGCGAAGTGGATGTCGTCCGGGGCGGATTCGGTCACCGTGTATCCCAGCACCGGGTCGTCGAGGCGGTCGCCACCCTGGTCGAACAACATCCACTCGGCGACCTGTGCTTCGAGACCGTCCGTGAACGCCTCGTTGTGGACGATCGCCGGGTCCTTACCGACCGGCTCCTGACGGTTCAGGAATTGCTGGAGCGTCATGCCTGCGTAGTCCGCGATCCGGCCCCGCACGCCGAGCGGGTCGGTGTTGCTCGCAGCGCGAGCGGCCCGATCCCGGATCTGCTCCCCGGGAGCGGCGTCGGCGTCCATCTGCGAGATCGCGACGGCGATGATGATGATGGCGATCGCGAAGATGATCGCCGGACCCGCGGCAGCGGCCGTGGAGCCCAGTGTCAGCGCGCTCGCGACGGTCGCCTCTCCCAGCGACGCAGCGGCCGTGGCCGCTGCCACTGTGGCCGAGACGGCGACACCGATCCCGACGCCGACGCCGAGGGCTCCAGCGATGCCCAGGGCGCCGACGGCGACGATCGCTTCCCGGGTCTTGCCGATCATGTAACGGATCCGCGGGTCGTTGGCGTTCGCGACCAGGGCCGACGGATGGCGGTAGGACGCCCACTTGTCGAACGTCTCGGCGGGCGGGGTGCCCTTGGTGAGCCTGAACAGGTCGTACTTGTTCGCCTGGCTGCAACCGGCGGTGCCGATCACCGGGTTGGCCACGAACGGCATCCCGGGCGGCGGCGTCGGCGGCACGTAGGTGCAGGGCGAGCTGGACCAGAGGTCGTACTCGTACAAGGCGGCCTTCGCCGCCTTCACCTGGCTCGTGCGGAAGTGATCCTCGAGCGCAAGGTACGCCTGGTTCTCCTGCGTGGTCATGGGCTGTCCGTACAGCTTCTTGTTGATGATGTCGTCGAGCCGAGAGTTCACGTAGGCCCGGATCTCCGGACGCGCGTACGCCTTGATCAGGTCGTCGTTGGCGACACCGTGAGCGTCCGCCGTGGCGGCGTACGCCTCGCTGATGATCCAGTCCATCTTGTCGCCGGGCAGGTCTCCCGGAGCGGTGAAGCCGTTGGTGACCTTGAACGGCGGCAGGAACACCCCGCTCGGGTACAGCGCGTCACCGGACTCGCCGAGGCAGAAGATCTCGTTCTTCGTGTCGAGCGGAATGCACTCCTGCGCGGTCGGCGAGGTTCCGCCGGGGTTGTCCACGACGATCGGGGTGGCGCCGGCGATCGGGTCGTGCTTCTGCACGATCAGCGGCGGCGGCTGGACGGGGACGTTCAGCGGCGGCGAGGTGATCACCGTGATCGGGTTCGCCGGCGGGGGCGGGTCCGCCTGGGCCGGCGTCCGGGGGAGGACCTGGGTCACCGTCACGGTCACCGCTGTGGTCAGCACGCAGATGCCTGCGGCGCGCAGTTTCGGCCAGGTCTTCACGGTGCCACTCCCTCGTCCAACACGTCTGATGGACGAGATTCTGGGCGAGCGGGATCACCCGCCGGACCGGTTGGCGGGAGTCGGTGGGTAGTCGGTGGGCGACCAGCTCAGGCGGTGTCCGACTCGTCCCGATCCAGCCCGGTCAGCTCGTCCTGGACGCGGGCGACGGCTCCCGGGTACGGCACCGCGCTGGCGCGTGCGTGCGCGGCTTCCCAGGCGGCCCTTGCCTCGCCGTGGCGGCCGCGGGCCAGGGCGCAGCGCCCCTGCACCCGCTGCGCGTCGATCCCGTCGAGCTCGTTCCGGGTCGCCGCTGCCCGCCGCAGCGCCCGGGCCACCAGGTCCTCGGCACGATCGAGGTCGCCGCGACCCAGGCACGCCTCGGCCGCGGCCACGAAGAGCATCACGTCGTGGATCCGCGTCGGCGACTCGTCACCGAGCCACGGCTCGAGCCGGGCCAGCGCGGACGCCGGATCGCCGTCGCGCAGGTCGAGCTCGGCCCGGCGTGCCTCCAGGTAGCCGGCGAAGGCGAAGGTCTGCAGGTCCGGGGCGGTGGCCGCCTCGTCGTACGACGCCCGGGCCGCGTCCGCGTCGCCCTGACCGGCCCGCAATACACCGAGGTAGACCGGCGGGATCCCGGAGAAGAGCGTCGGCGAGCCCGCCCGAGCGAGCTCCATCCCGTGCTCGAGGTGCACCTGCGCCTGGTCCCAGTCCCCGGAGTAGAAGAGCGTCAGCCCGAAGTTCGCGGAGTGCAGCGCCTCCATGTCGGCGTTGCCCGCGCGACGGGTGATCTCCAGGCCGCGCTCCCCCAGCGTCCGGGCGCGCTCCAGGTCTCCGCGCATCGTCACCGTCCACTGCAGCGCCAGCGTCGCGCCGCTCTCGACGGTCAGCGCCTCGGCACGGGTGGCCAGCGCGATGGCGCGTTCCAGGGTGCTGACCGCGTCGTCGGGCCGGTCCTGGAAGAGCAGCACGGTGCCGGCGACCGAGTACGCGTCGGCCTCGACGGCGGCCGAGCCCTCCCGCCGGGCCAGCTTGGCCGCCCGGTCGGTGGCCTCGAGGCAGAGCTGGTGCTGCCCCAGGGAGAGCCGGACCCGCGCCAGGCCGAGCGCCAGGGCCGCCCCGCCCGGAGCCCGGTCGTCCGCGGCCGTGCTCTCCTCCAGCTCGGCGACCACCTCGTCGAGCCGGAGGGCGGCCTCCTCGCCCTCGCCGCGTCGGTGCTGCGCCTCCGCGATCAGGCCCTCCACGCGCAGCCGCGGTTCGACCTGTCCGGTCCGCCGGTAGCCTTCGGCCGCCCGGACCAGGTGGTCGACCGCGTCGTCGTACCGGGCGGTGGTGAGCTCGACCTGGCCGAGCCGCTCGAAGCCGGCTGCCACCGCGGCCTCGTCGCCGACCTCCTCGGCCAGTGCGACCGCATGGCTGTAGAGCCGGACCGCCTCGTCCTGCGAGTACACCCCGGCCGCGACGTCGCCGGCGAGCTCGAGGAACCGGATCGCCTGGTCCGGTAGCCCGCCGGTCTCCAGGTGCCGGGCGATCTCCGCACTGCGACGCCGGCGCACCGCCGGAGGCCGACCGGCGAGCAGCTCCCCGACCGCGCGGTGCAGCCGGCGGCGGCGTACCGGGGAGAGGCCGGCGTACAGCGCCTGCTGGGTCAGACTGTGGTCGAAGGCGTACCGGTCGTCGGTAACGGTGAGCAGCCCCGAGTCCACGGCGGCGTCGAGGGACTCCTCCAGCTGGTCCTCGCCGAGGTCGTCGATCCACACGTCGTCGGGATCGAAGACGGTGCCGAGCACGCTCGCTGCCTCCAGCACGCCGCGGGCCGTCGGCGAGAGCCGGGCGACCCGCTGGTTGATCACCTCGCTGACGTGCTCCGGCGCCTCGATCGCGGTCAGCTCGCGGCAGACCCAGGCGCCGTCGACCACGGCCAGGTCGCCGCGCTCGATCAGCGACGTCAGGATCTCGCCGGTGAAGAACGGGTTGCCGTCGGAGTGCCGGTGCACCAGGTCGGTCAGCTCCGCCGAGACCGGGTCCGCCGGCAGGCGCTGGGCGATCAGCCGCGCGGTCTCGTCCCGGTCCAGGCGTCCCACGGTGATCGCCCTGCTGAGCCGTTCCCGGTGCAGCGCGTGCGCCAGCCGGCGCACCGGGTGCTCCGAGCTGACCTCGGCGTCGCGGTAGGTGCCGAGCAGCAGCACCCGGTCGTTCGTGGTCTGCAGCGCCAGGTGGGTGAGCAGCTCCAGGGTGGCGTCGTCGGCCCAGTGCAGGTCGTCGAAGAGGAGTGCCACCGGCCGCTGCTCGGCGATCTCCCGGACCAGGCCGGTGGCGGCCCGGTGCAGCAGCTGGGCCGCATCCGGCGAGGTCCACGCCGGCTGCTCGGCCGCCGGGAACTGGTCGGGCAGCAGCGTCACCAGCGCCGGCCACCGCTCCGCGACTCCGGCGCCCACCGCCGTCGGCGCCGCCGCGTGCAGGGCGCCGAACGCCTCGAACAGCGGCACGAACGGCGTCTCGCTCTGCTGCTCGTAGCAGCGACCGCTCGCCACCAGGAAGCCTTGCTCCGCGGCGTAGACGGTTGCCTCCTGGGCCAGCCGGGTCTTGCCGATCCCCGGCTCCCCGGCGAGGAGCACGACACTGGTCTCCCCCGCAGCGGCCGCGGCGAGGAAGCCGGTGATCGCGGAGCACTCGGCGTCCCGCGCGACCAGCCGGGTGGACGGCACCGCACCGAGGAAGCCGCCGGTCAGCGGCACCGCCTCCCCGGAGCCGGTACGGCGCCCCGCCGCCGCCAGCAGGTCGCCGCGCGCGCCGTCGGGCAGGCCGAGCGCATCGGCGAGCAGCCGCACCGTGCTCGGGTACGGCGACGTGTTGATCCCCCGCTCCAGGTTGCTCACGGTGCGTACGCCGATACCCGCGCGCACGGCGAGCTCGGCCTGGGTGACGCCGGCGGACTCGCGCTGACGACGGAGCACGGCAGCGAACGCGCTCGCGCTCGGCGTACGGGAGGACTGCGCTGGCATCGGGACTCACCTTCCAGCCCGAAGCCTAGCCAGAATCGGGCGAGCCCGGACCCGGATTCCGGGCCCGGGCTCGCCCGGAAGGTCCGGTCCGGGCAGGTGCGACTCATGCCTGCCCGGACCGGAGATCGTCAGGAGACGAGCGCTCCCTTCGCCGTCGCCGCCGTCGCCGAGGCGTCCCCGGCGAAGCTGACCGTGTAGGTCTTGCCGAGCAGCAGCTGCAGGGCCGAGACCGACGCCGAGCAGGTGGCGACGCCCTGGGCATCGGTCTTGACCGTGCACGGGGTGCCGGTACCGAGCTTGAAGGTGATCGTCTTGCCCGCGATCGGGCCCACCGGACCGGTCAGCGTCGCCTTCATCGACGGCACGGTGAGGATGATCCCCTTCGTGGTCGTCGCCGCGTCGGCCGCGGTCAGGACCGTGGTGGCCTTCCCGACCAGGACCTTGACCGGCTCGGAGGTGCTGGCGTTGAACCCGCCACCGCCGCCGTAGACGGCCGTCACCGCGTGGACGCCGCTGGTGAGCGCGCTGGTGGTCAGCGTCGCCGTACCGCCGGTCAGCGCGACCGGGGAGCCCAGGTTGGCGCCGTCCGACTTGAACTGCACGGTGCCGGTCGGCGAGCCGGGGTTCCCCGGGTTGCCGGCGACGGTCGCGGTGAAGGTCACCGGTCCGCTGAGCACCTGCGAGCTCGACGAGGAGATCGTCGTCGTGGTGGTCGGATCCGCCACCACCAGCTCCACGGTGTTGGTCTCGGTGGACGCGTTGACCGGGCCGCCGTTCCAGACGGCGCGCAGCGCGTGCGTGCCGACGGCGAGCTCGGCGGTGGAGATCGTCGCGGTGCCGGTGCTGTTCACCGTCGCCGTACCGATCTCCTCGTCACCGTCGAAGAAGGTGACCTGGCCCGGGTTCGCCGGGACCGGGCTCACGTCCGTCGACATCTTCACCAGCGTGCCCGGGCTCACCGGACCGGCCGGGTCGACCGACAGCCGGGCACCGGCGAGGGTGACCGTGCCGAAGGTGGCCGGCTTGGCCGCGTCCACCGGCTCGCAGTGCATCGCGGCCAGCGTCGGCTTGAGGTCGAGCGCGTTCACCGCGACCTTCACCTGGTCGCCGGGCTCGCCCGAGGGCACCACGCTTCCGGAGACGTTGGTCCAGGTCGCGACCTTCGACGTGTTCGGGAAGGTGCTGCTCACCGCCGGGGTGCTCCCGAGCGCGAACCCGACCGGGTTCGGGGAGACGGCCATGGTGGCGGCACCGGTGCCGCTGAAGGTGAAGCCGGCACCGGTCGTGATCGAGACCTCGCCGCCCTCGACCGGCAGCAGGGTGCCGTCGGTGGTGACGCTCGGCATGGTGGCGTGCGCCGTGACGACGGCACCGACCTTGTACGTCACCCGGGTCAGGGTGGCGGTGTAGTCGCAGGTGTAGAAGTCGCCGGGAGGCGCCGCCGTGATCGTGACCGGGAACGAGCCGGAGGCCGGCTTGTAGACCGAGTCGCCGGAGTACTTGACCTCGACCTGGTAGGTGCCGGGGGTCAGCTTGGAGGTGAGCAGCTGGGCGACGCCGGTGCGGGCCGAGGTGTCCGGAACCGCCGAGGTGGCGTTCGCGCCGGACGGCAGGGTCTGGTAGACCTCGCCGTTGACCGCCCAGGTGACCGTGCCGGTCGGGTTCATCGCGCTGACGCCGCTGGCGGGATCCGGCCGGACGAAGACCGGCACCGCCGCGGAGATGCCACGAGCCAGCGTGTACGGACCGCCCGGCAGCACCAGCAGCGGGTTGTACCGGGCCCCGTTGGGGGCGACCACGGCGAAGGTGACCGTGTCCTTGGGACCGGTGGTCCCGGAGAGCCCGGGGGCCGAGGTGCACGTGGTGGTGGTGTCGCAGGTGCCGGTCTGCAGCTGGACGGCCAGGGTGCGGTTGCCGAGCTGCGTCGCCGCCGGGTAGTCGAGCCGGATCGGGACGCTCAGGGTCTGGCCCGCGGCCAGCGCGAACGAACCGGGAGCGTCACAGGTCGCGCTGCCGAGGCGGCTGAGCAGGACGCTGATGTAGGAGCTCGAGGAGTTGTACGCCTGCGAGCACCAGGAGCCGTCGCCGGCCTGGTACGAGATGGCCGGGCCGGCGCCCGAGGGGGCACTGGTGCCCTGCGGCACCACGGTGCCCAGCGAGACGAACAGGTTCGACCAGTCCGCACCGCCGGCCGGGTTGGTCAGCGTGAGGGTGCCGGTCAGGGTATTGCCCGGGGTGACCGTCGCCGGAGCGTTGAACGAGATGCCGGGGAGCGGCTGCAAGCGGTAGGCGACCTTCGGCGAGGTGCTGCCGGAGTACTTCAGATCACCGCTGTAGACAGCCTTGAGCTGGTTGTTCATCCCCTGCAGGTCCGAGGTGGTGAAGGTCGCGACACCCGCGTCGACGGCCTTGGTCGCCAGGACGGTGCCGTTCGCGACGAAGTCGACCGAGCCCTCGGCGTCGGTCGCGGTGGCGTCGCCCGAGGTGACCGTCGCGGTCATCGTGACCGCGGTGCCGACGAGCTGCGGCGCGTCGGGCGAGACGGTCAGGACGGTGCTGGTCTCGTTCGCCGGGGGCGCCGGGATCGGCAGCACCTCGTTGGTGTGCATGTTCAGCGAGATCGTGTTCGTGCTCCCCGAGAACTGGGTGTTCAGCGGGCCCTCGATCGCGCCGGCGAGACCACCGGTGCAGTGGAAGTTCGGGATGGTGGAGTTCTTCGCCTCCAGCTCGATGTCACCGACGGCCGGGTCGTAGGCGCTCTTCGACTTGAGCACCACGTTGATCGGCGTCGAGGTGCACATCGAGTCGACCGGCGAGGTCACGTGGATCTCCGCGGTCAGCGCGTCGGTGTAGGTCACGGTGCCGTCGGAGCTGACGCCGCCGGTGCCGGTGCCCGACTGGGCGGAGAAGTAGCGCAGCGCGTAGGTGGCGCCCTGGTTGGTGCCGGTCTTCGGCGGGGCGCTGAAGGTGCCGCCGGTGATCACGCCGGTGACCGAGTCGATGTCGCCGGTGATGGTGGTCGGCTTGAGCAGCGGGTCGACCGGGTTGGCGTTCACCTGGAACGAGCCCGAGGTCATCGTGAGCGTGAACGGGTTGGTGTCCGCCGCGACGGCAGCACCGGTTGCGACGAGGCCTCCGCCGACGGCGAGGCCCAGGGCGCCGGTGAGGACGACGCGCAGCGAGTTCCTGGCGCGGGAGCGGGCACCTCCCCTCGTCCGGAGCACGGCACTCAGGCCGCCGATTGTGTGACGCATCAAGGGGATCCCTTCGATCGGAAGAAACATCCGGCCACTTCCCCGCAGCCAGACGCAGAACGGTGCGACCCGATTCGCTGCCGCATAGATAACCGCTGTTATCTAAAGCGTGTCAACGGTCACGCGCGAACTTTTCTAGAACAGGTTCCACCTGATTCACGCGAGGATCGGCCGTCATACGGAACGAGAATAGAAATGGAATAACCGATATTTCTTCACTATCGAGCTGCTCGCAATAGCAGACTCAGAACCTCGACGTCCGGCATTTTCAAGAGGTTCGACGGCCGCGCAACCGGAGTTACCTCTCAGTAGGTAGTGACGAAACCCCGGAGTACCGGTAGAACATGTTCCACTATCGGGCAAACGTGAGGGAGATCACATGAGCAAGTCAACGACCTCCGGCATCGGGACCGCTCGCGTCAGTCGACGCGGGTTCCTGGCCGGCACGGGTTCCATTCTCGGGGTCTCGGCACTGGGAATCCCGGTCGTGGGGCCGGCGTCTTCGGCGTCGGCCGCGAACATCGGCGACGGGGCGACGGTCCCGGCACTCGTCATCGGCACCGGGTACGGCGGCGCCGTCGCGGCGCTGCGGCTCGCCCAGGCGGGCACCAACGTCGAGATGGTGGAAATGGGGATGTCCTGGGACACCCCCGGATCCGACGGGAAGATCTTCCCCAAGGTGACCTCGCCGGACCAGCGGGCGTACTGGCTGCGGACCAAGTCGAAGGCGCCGGTCAGCAACTTCTTCGGCTTCCCGATCGACTCGAGCATCGCCAAGTACACGGGAGTCCTCGACGCCGAGGAGTTCGCCGGCATCACCGTCTACCAGGGCCGGGGTATCGGCGGCGGATCGCTGGTGAACGGCGGGATGGCGGTCACGCCGAAGCAGTCCCGGTTCAGCTCGATCCTGCCCTCGGTCGACGCGGCCGAGATGTACAGCACCTACTACCCGCGGGCCAACGCCGCGCTCGGCGTCGGCAACATCGACCCGGCCTGGTTCGAGACCGCGAGCTGCTACCAGTACGCGCGCGTCGGCCGGAAGCACGCCGCGAGGTCGGGCTTCCCGTGGACGTTCGTCCCGACGACGTACGACTGGGACTACATGAAGGCCGAGCAGGCGAACACGGTGCCGCGCTCGGCGCTGGACGCTCAGGTGATGTACGGCAACGACTACGGCAAGAAGTCCCTGGTCAAGACCTACCTCGCCTCCGCGCTGGCCACCGGCCGGGTGAACGTGTCACCGCTGCACCGGGTGACGTCGGTGGCACCGGCTCCGGCCGGCGGCTACACCGTCACGATGGAGCAGCTCAACACGGTCGGCACGGTGGTGGCGACCAAGACCGTGACAGCGGCCAAGGTGTTCTTCGCCGCCGGCAGCGTCGGCACCAGCAAGCTCCTGGTGAAGCTGAAGTCCACCGGCGTGCTGCCGGGGCTCAACGGCGAGGTCGGCAAGGGCTGGGGCGACAACGGCAACGTGATGTGCGGCCGCGCCAACCACATGTGGGACCCGACCGGGAAGCTCCAGTCGACGATCCCCTGCTCCGGCATCGACAACTGGGACGCCGGCGGGGCGTTCGCCGAGGTGGCACCGCTGCCGACCGGGATCGAGACGTACGCATCGCTGTACCTCTCGATCACCAACACCACCCGCCGGGCGGAGTTCTCCTGGAACCCCGCGACCCAGAAGGTCGACCTCTCCTGGCAGACCGCCTGGAAGCAGGACTCGATCACCATGGCGAAGACGATCTTCGACAAGATCAACAGCAAGGAGGGGACGATCTACCGCACCGACCTGTTCGGCGCCTACAAGGTCTGGCAGGACGGCCTCACCTACCACCCGCTCGGCGGCGCCGTCATCAACAAGGCCACCGACAACTACGGCCGACTGCACGGCTACCAAGGGCTCTACGTCATCGACGGATCGCTGATCCCGGGCAACACCACGGTGAACCCGTTCGTGACGATCACGGCCTTGGCTGAGCGGAACATCGAGAAGATCATCGCCACCGATCTCTGAGTCCGAGGTCAACGAACGGCGAGGCCCGCACAGGTGCTGTGCGGGCCTCGTTGTCGCTCGAGGGGTGCTGGGAGGACTCGGACGTGCGATCCACAGTTCCGAAGAGCCCGGCAGCGCTCGGGTGCCTGGTTTGCGTACGACCGCAGGCTTGCGTTGGTTCGTCGAGTCCTGGCCTAGCCCAGTGGAACCGATCGTGGACTGCGGGCGTCTATAACGGTAATGGTGAGTTCCATCACATGGACGGGGCCGCGAACGGAGGCACGTTTTGAAGCGCATAGGTCTCATCACCGGACTGGCTCTGGTCGCCGTGGTGGCGCAGTTCCTGGCCGCTGGTTCGTCTCTTGCTCACCACCGGCCATGGCCAGACCGGATAGCCGAGGCAGACCATGGAACGCACACGTTCTGTTTCGATCCCGATTGGCCCTCGAACACAGCAGTGAGAGACCGGACTCGATACTCGATGGACGTCCTCATGACGTCGACGAACGTCACGACTGACGAACTCGGGACATGCACGACCTCGGTCGATGTTCGCGTGCAGCAACGTGACACCGGTGGTTCCCTAGGAGATACCTGGTGTGCCCGCTCCTGGGCGAACGGCCGTTGCGACCGGTTTCGGGTCCGCGTCGACACAGGCACGATCGCGGCCTACGCCACAAACGTGAACTTCGAGATCCGCCACACGATCTGTCACGAGATTGGTCACACGGTCGGACTTTGGCACTACGGCCACGGAGACCCCTACACGGTGTCAGCAGATTCCGGCGGCGGCAACAATTGCATGCGCAGCGGTGTATGGGACAGCGGAGCGTCCTGGACTCGCGTCTACGGCGTGCACGACATCGCGGCGATCAACAGCAACTGGTGAGGACAACAATCGTGAAAGAAATCGCGCTCGGGGCATTGACTGCCCTGCTCCTAACAGGATGCGGCCTAGGGTCCTCAACACCACAAGCGATCGACGGGAACGACATCGCGAATGCCGCCTACGCCGACGATGGGGTGTTCTACCGCATGGGGGGCGGCAACTTCCCGACTGAAACAACGCCCGCCGGGGTCGCCTCCCGCGAAGAGAACGTTGTCCTCGGGACCGTAGACGGATTCGAAGATGGCCAAACCGAGTCATTCACCTACAGCGACGGCACGACCGAAGTAGACAGATACGTCGTGATCAGGGTCAAGGTCCGTGAAGTACTCAAGGGCGACTCTGACAGCTTCAAGTCAGGCTATGCCTTCCTCACTCGTCCCCGCGGAGTTCAGACCTTGGACGCAAAGGGAGACCTGGTCACGGGAGGCGACGCCGCGATCCCCGTTGATGAATTCGGGAAGTCGATACCCACTGGCGCCAGAGTTCTTGCCATGGCTTCGCCATTCAGACCGAAAGCCGATCAACGCATTAAGGTCGAGAGCCCCAGGGCAGGGGTATCAGATCCCAGCGCTCCTATTCTGCTGGTCTACGACCCGCAGACGCTCCTTATGGACGGTGGCCCAGAAAGCGCCTTGCGGGGCTGGCAAGGTGATCAGAAGTTCACCTTCGACAGTGCCCTTGCTGATGTTAGGACGGCAGTAAGCGCCAAGTAGTAGGCCTGATCTCGCTCATGCTGTTGTGTGATTGCTACCGTGCGGCCTCGGGACGATCATGAACCCGAAGTCGCACAGTAGCTGTGTTGCCGTCATATGGGGCGGTTCTGGTTTCGCTCAAGCGCTCCGATATACGAATCAGCCCCTGACCCGTATTGCTGCAGGTCAGGGGCTGATTTCTACTTGTAGCGGGGGCAGGATTTGAACCTGCGACCTCTGGACGAGATCGGCCACTACGGATTGACTTGGAGGATCGCGGATCTCCTCGGGTTTACGCGGGAAGACCTTGCAGTCAACTTCGGAGTGTAGTGGAGTGACCTGGTATCGCGGCTGACTGTAAGTGGCTGGTTTCTGCCAGCGGGTTGAATCCTACTTCAGGCGCCATTGCAGCTCCTGGTCGCCGACGACCTTAGACTCAGCCGTCAATGGCTCCCGATTCAGAAGCAGGACGACCGTTCCAGGGGCGTGACGCAGGGATAGGTGACAACTGACTTCTGGTGTGAGCGCACTGGAGGAGAGGATGTCGCTATGCCTGCTCCCTATCCCCAAGAGTTCCGCGATGGCGTTGTCGCGGTTGCCCGTGGCCGTGGTCCCGGGGTGACGTTGAAGCAGATCGCCGAGGACTTCGGGATCAGTGAGGCGTCGTTGACGAACTGGCTCAAGGCCGCCGACGTCGAGGAAGGCAAACGTCCGGGCGTGACCAAGGACGAGTCCGAGGAGCTGCGGCAGTTGCGCCGTCGAGCCAAGTTGTTGGAGCAGGAGAACGAAGTGCTGCGCCGGGCTGCTGCCTATCTCTCGCAGGCGAACCTGAAGCTTGGTGGCTCTGCAAAATGATGTACCCGCTCGTGCGCGAGCTGGCCGGTGACGGTGTCCCCGTCGCGGTCGCGTGTCGGGTTCTCAAGCTCGCCCGCCAGCCCTACTACCGCTGGTGCGAGGACCCGGTGACTGATGCTGAGTGGACCCAAGCGCACCGGATCAACGCCCTGCGCGACGCTCACCGCGATGACCCGACCTTCGGCTACCGGTTCTTGGCTCACGAAGCGCTCAAGAGCGGCTGGCGGATGAGCAGGCGCACGGCCTGGTCGTTGTGCTCGGCCTCGGGGATTCTCTCGGCTGTGCAGCGCAGACGCCGCGGGAAGGGCAAGAAGGCCGGGCCACCGGTCTTCGACGATCACGTCCAGCGCATCTTCACCGCCAATGCTCCGAACCGGGTCTGGCTCACCGACATCACCGAGCACCCCACGAGCGAGGGCAAGCTCTACTGCTGCGCGATCAAGGACGTGTGCGGCAACCGGATCGTCGGCTACTCCATCAGCGACCGGATGACCGCCCAGCTCGCCGTCGATGCCCTGGACAACGCAGTTGTTCGTCGCCGGCTCGAGGGCCACGACGTCGCCGGCTGCATCCTGCACGCCGACCGAGGCAGCCAGTTCAGGTCACGGAAGATGGCCCACGCGTTGAACCGTCACGGCACGGTCGGCTCGATGGGCCGCGTCGGCGCAGCCGGCGACAACGCCGCGATGGAGAGCTTCTGGTCTCTGCTGCAGACCATCGTCCTCAACCAGCGCCGCTGGGCCACCCGCCAGGAGCTCCGCCTGGCGATCGTGGTCTGGATCGAACGCAAGTACCACCGCCAACGACCCCAGGACTCACTCGGCGGGTTGACCCCCGTCGAGTACGAGAACAAGATCACCGCTATCAAGGCCCCCGCGGCCTAAACCGAAACCGTCACCAGTTCCTGCATCACGCCCGATGGACTGAATCGAGGGGTCAGTCACTGGCAAACCGTGGCCAACTCGGCGAGCAGCCCGCGAGCTCCCGCATCCCCTGCGGTCGCTGGAACGACGCAAACCACGTCAGCTCCCGCGCGACGAAGCGCGTCTATACGTGAGTTCTGCACCGCAGCCGGTCCAATCGCGGCAACTGCGTCGAGCAGCGAACGGGGCACCGCGCGGGTTGCCTCACTCACCGACATCGCGGCTAGTGACCGCAAATCCCTCCCCGACCCGAGCTTTTCGTACATCGACCGATAGCGGGGCTGGCGCAAATAGATCGCAACGTTGCGCGCTATCTGACCTACCGAGTCGGGGTCGTCGCGCAAACTAGACATCATCCACACCACGACTTCCGGACATGGCCGGCCGACATTTGCAGCCGCTTCGGTGAGTTCCGAGCGGATCCTGGCGACTTCGCCCGGAGTGACCTGGTTGAGAACGGCACGATCCGCGACTTCTCCAGCCAGACGGACCATACTTGGGCCAAATGCTGCGAGAGCAACAGACGAGCGCATGGGGCCGCTGAGCCGAAAGCCACTCGTCCGGACGTGCGCACCGGCGAAGTCTGTGACCTCCCCGCTCAATATCTGTCGCAATGCCTGAATTAGCTCTCTCGTGCGCTCAGGCGCTTGGCCGTGCGGCCGGCCATGCCAGCCCGCGACAATGGAAGCAACGGAGGCCCCGAGCGCTAGGTCGACAGCTCGGCCGGAAACCTGCCCTAGCGTCGCGAGTCCGAGAGCAAGGTCTACGGGCGTCCGGACGCCAACCGGAACGGGCCCGACAGTCGCTGTCGTACGCTCTGCCAGACCGCTAATACACGCAGCCATCGCGGACATCGCGTCCCAAGTTCCCATCTCGCCGAGCCACATCTCGGCGAACGGATGCCGAGATACCGTCGCAGCAACCTCGAAGATCTCACCCGGAGACTGCCTCGGCCACAGCGGCAGGACGACCCCCACCCTGGGAACGTTCTGAGCGTCGCCTGTCCAAGGTTCAGTCATGGGGTTTGCTCCGTTGAGCGCGCTGGCACCTCATGGTTACAGACTGCGTGTCACACGCCACGATCCCAACCTCCGTTCGATTTGGCGAGCAAGGCATCCATCGGTCCCGCGTCAACAGGCGGCCGTCGTACCCGACCTTGTTTGCGACCGTGAACCGGGTCAGATCGCGTATACCCGCCCTGTCTCGAGCGTCTCAACGGAACGCACAAACGCTTGTCCGACTACCTGACCGTCGACCGTTGGGAACCCGGGGTAATAGTCCTGGTACCTCTCCTTCGACTCGGCAAGGAGTGTCGGACTCACGATGTTGATGCGGAAGCGTCCCTGCCCCTCGAGAGCGACCGATCGGACCCATGCTTCGAGCGCGCCGTTCACAGCACTCGCTACGGCGCTGCCCGCCACCGGCTCCCGGGAGAGAATCCCGCTAGTGAGTGTGACCGACCCGCTAGGCGCCAGGTAGGGGACTGCCGCCTGCGCGAGTTCCACCTGACCGAGCAGCTTGTTGCCGAGTCCGGTCATCCACGCACTACGGTCCAGCTCGTCCCACGCCCCGAACGGAGCCGAACCAGCGGTGCAGATGACCGCGTCAATCCCGCCCACCCTTTCCAACAGTCCAGTGACCGACCCTGGGGCGGTGAGGTCAACGGGATTGCTGGCCGATGCGCGATGGGCAGTCACCACGACGTGCCCGCGCGCTCGCAGAGCCGCCGTGGCCGCTGTGCCCACGTCACCCGCTCCTACGTGCAGAATCTTCAAGTTCCTACCTCCGTAGGTATCAGATCGTCCACGAATCGCTCGTTCCGAGAAGGTCACCGTCCGAAGATCTCGGGCGGCCACGCGTCTCATGTGAGGTATGTGATGGCAACATCGTCCGCGTACAGGTTGGTCGCGACGACGGTCCCGCCGCCCGATCGAATCGCTCCGAGCGCCTGGTTCAGGTCCCTCCTCGGCACCCTGATCACATGCCAGTTCATCTGCCGCTCCCTCCGAACCGTGCAACCAGCCTCCAAGTCGTGCGGCCAGTCACGACGTCTCCAACTCGATGATCGAACCCCGCATCGTCGCTCCGTCTCGGGACACACGTCGGGAGATGCTGAGAGAGACCAGGCCCACACCCGAAGCTGCCGCGACGAGCCCGACCGCTGCGGCAGTGCCAAGCGGCTCCACCAGCCCGCCAACCACGGCCGCCCCGAGACTCCCGCCCACGGCGAACATCAGGTTCGATGTTCCGAGTGCAACACCGCGGACCCGAGCGTCGACTGCGCCTGCGACTGCTGACGCCAGGGCAGGCGGGCCAAGGCTGATCGCGAGGATGATGAGGCAGAAGGCCGCGACGAGAAGGATCGGCGCCAAAGCGCCGGACGAATCGACCAGGTCACCCGCGACTGCTAGACCAAGTGCAAGTGTCGCGGTTGCGGCTGCGAGCAGAAGTGACCGATACGCCCCCAGCTCCACGAGCATCCTGCTGACCAAACGCGGCATGGTGAGTGCAACGAGGAAGCCCGGGAGAAGGAAGAGCCCAACCGTCCACGAGGGCCGACCTTGAGACGCCAACGCGGCGGGCACGGTGATGAGCAATGTGAACCACGCTGCAATCACCGGCGACGCGCCGAGGGCGCTGCGCCGGATCAATCGGTTTCGCACCACCAGAAGGGGAAGGAAGCCGTCGGGATGGCGACGGACATGCACGACGACGAAGGGCAGGCAGAGCAGTAGTAGCGCCACTCCGGCGCATGCAGCCATCAAGCCCGACGCTGCCGACTGAAGGATCAACACGGCACCAGCAGCAGCCACGCTCACCAGCACGGCGCCGACCACGTCGAACCGGGCGCCGGTTCCACGGAGGTTCAGCCACCTCCACAGCACGACGAACGCTGGCGCTCCGAGCAGCGGTAGCGCCATGACAGCGCGCCATCCGAGCAGCCCCCCAATCACGCCGCCGAGGACGGGCCCGAGCGCACCCAGAACGATCGCGATCGCGTGGGACCGAGCCAGTGCCCGCTGCCGCGCCTCCCCTTCAAACAGACCAGTGATCAAGGCAGGAATGAGCACGGGAAGAGCTGCCGCTCCCATGCTGTGCGCGATGCGTGCGACCAGGAGAAGGCCGAACGTCGGAGCCACGACAGCGCCGACGGATCCAGCTACGTACAGCACCATGCCGATCAGGAAAGGGATCCGTATCCCGAACAGGTCGGCAAGTCGGCCGTAGATCGCGGCGCCCACGGCGATGAGCAGCGCACATGACGTCACCATCCAAGCCGCGTCTCCGAAACCGACGTCGAAATGATGAGCGATCGTCGGCAGCACCAAAGGCACGCCGGTACTTCCCAGCGTGGTCATCCCGAGAAGAACACCGAGCATCACCGGGACCCGCACGATGTCCTGTGCACGGGTCGCATTCCGATTTGATGAAGCCCGAGCCCGGTCCGAGACAAGCCCGGACTCGTCCGGAACCTCGCCCTCGATCACCTGTCGACCTCGATGTGCTGGTTCGTCCGCCGGGTGTTCCTCCACGGGTTCTACCGCCTCGCCGCTCGAAGCTCAGTCAGGACGAGGCTGCGATCGACGCGAGCCTGGTCTGCCACCGTGGGACTACCAAACTCGAAGAGGTAGCCGCTCAGGGGAATCCACGAGATCAGCACGCTACGCAGTCGCGCACCGGCAGAGATTCGGCCTGTCAACGCATCGGGAGTTCCCTCAACCCTGGCCAGATCGTGAATCCCGGGCACGCCAGCAGGAAGGACAAGGCCCAGTTCGATGCATCTGTCGGCAATCGATCGCTCCCACGCGTTACCGGCCGCGTTCAAGACAGATCCCGCACTACCTATCAGGCCGAAGTCGAACGACTCTCGAGCCACCGGCCAAAGCAAGGTCAGAGCTTCCTGAACCGATTCCCGGATACCACGGTCCTCGTCAGCAGCTAGCCGTACGAACCAGCGCGACCAGAAGTCGCGTTGAAACATTGCCGTAGACAACCGGGCCGCACTGGTGACCCCTTCCAACCCCAGATCTTCGAGGGCGCACAACCTTGCGACGTGAGCCGTGGAGTAGAGGACCTGCTTGACGACGAGGCCCACCCATGTCCTGGGCAACCAGTCCGCCAGAGATGACGACGCGAACGCCGAGTCGGCCCTGCAGTAGATCGCAGCGTCAATCGCTTCACCCTGGGGGCCGACAGCGTTGGCGTAGAGGGCGCGAGAGCGGTCGAGCTCCGCATCCCCCATCAGCGACACCACGGAAACAACGGTTGGTTCGGGCGCGAGCCAAGCCGTCGACACGAGAACCTGACCAACAATCAGTTTTTCGTCCGCGAGGCGCAGGTACACGTCGTCCAGAACGACACCCGAATCGGAAGGCCGAGCATGCCAGCCTGCGGGAGAGGATCCAACCACTGCGCACCTCCGTCTGAAGATGGGATTCGGACAGCTGTCGACACATCGCGCGGGTCGACCAAGCGGTGACGACTCAGACGGCACCCCGCCGCAGAGCGCCCAGGACGGCGGCGAGCGATCCTCGACCACCCGCGAACAGTCCCTCGGCGATCAGCGCCCCGGCGTCAACGGCGGACGAGACCCACGGCGCAGGAGACCCCGTCCTCGTTTGGACGTCCCAAAGCGGGTGAGTGGCTCTCGATGAGCTCCTCGAGTCGAGAGCAAGTCGGCAGCCTTCTTCACGTGCCATGTCATGACTCCAGTGAGTCCAGCAGCAGGAAGGTGGGCCGTAGGGACCGAGTGTCAAGCGCGTCCGACATGGTGAAGCCACCGTCAGAACTGTGTCGAAGGATGTCCTTGACGACGTCACTTGGGTCACGCGATGCGATCGAGTAGAGCGCCGCATAGGGATACCCGTACGGGCCGGCCTGTTCATGACCCTTGTCGGCATGGTCGTTCGGCTCGCGGTCGAACGGGTCACGCAAGCGGTACCGAGTCGCCCCCGTCACGCCGTCAATCAGGTCGACAACCTCCGGCAGGTGCACGTCGTCGTACCACGTGTTGAACTCACCGTCCACGTCCGGGCTAACAGGCCGGGTCAGAACGAGAAGGAGTGCCTGAGTTGGCTCGTCAGGGTTGCCGTCCATGCTCATGCGCCAGTCCTTCACGACGCCGTCTTCTTCAGCGCGGCAACGAACGGTGGGTCGTTGTCGACCTTGCCGAGCGCCGAAGCGCCTCCCGGCAATCCGAGTCCGTCGAAGAACTCCGCGCTAGCTTCCGCGAAGTCGTTCCACTCCTGCGGGAGATCGTCTCCGTAATAGATCGCCTCCACTGGACAGACCGGCTCGCACGCGCCGCAGTCGACACACTCGTCCGGATGGATATAGAGCATCCGAGCGCCCTCGTAGATGCAGTCGACCGGACACTCGTCGATGCACGACTTGTCGAGCACGTCGACACAGGGCTGCGCAATCACGTATGTCACTTTGGCTCCTCACGGGCTACACACTGCGAATCGAACTTCTCGGATTCTAACGGTTGTTCGATTCAGAGCACAAGGCTTCGCGAGCATCTATGAGCTCAGGGCGGGCCCAGGACCACCTATGACGGCACCACATACACCCCTAGCGAGCGCTCGCGTCAGCGAGAAGTCGGCAACGAGCCCAAGCTCACCTCGAAGATCGGTGGCGCGCTTGACGCAGGAGGCGTCTAGCGTTGAGGAGCCGGCGCAAAGAGAAGGCGGCTGTCGACGATGCGACCCGTCCAAGCAACTGGACCCCCGGGCTCGCCGAAAGGCGCCCTTTCGGAGCTCTCCAGCACACAGGAGAACAGAGGGCCTTCAGACAGTTCAACGACCGCATTCACTGGCACGAAGGACGAATTTTCCTCGTCCGTGCGTTCGCCGCGGTACACCGCCACCAGACTGCCGGTTCCGCTGGCGACCTCCCAAACGAGGCCCTGGCTGCCACAGGCGGCGCACTGCCTGCTGGTGATTCCGTTCCAGGCCCTACAGGCCACACACCGGAGAAGCACGAACTCACCGAGCTCCGAGCGCACCAAGTGCGGGCCCGTGTGCGATTCGCCTTCCGGACCCATCGCTACGTCGTGTTCTTCCGCCACGACAGTGATTCTACGGGTGATCACAGCGACCAGTCGAACGCACTGGTGGCTCGGCCCTGCGGCCGCAGAACGGGCGCGTGCATTTGACGATTTCTAACGATAGTCTGATTTCGTCGATCCTGCTCGACAGAGACTCGAAGGAGCGCCTGGCATGCAGCAACCAGCACCGTCCGCAGCCGTACGCAATACGCTCAGTGACCCGACGCCTCGCCTGCTCCCCGGAACCGCCCGACGGACTACCTCATGCGATACCGCCGGTGTAGCGGGCCCCCTCGGATCAGTCACCATGACCGCGATCGGTCGAGACGCCATCGCTGACAGCGCAGGTTCCGTTCGAACCCGGTCGTGCGCACGCTGCGATCTGCGACTGGACGGCTGGCAGGGCGTGATCGAGCAGATCTCGGCCCAGCCCGCTCTCACCGAACTGGGGCACCTCGTCGGACATTCCACTGGACACGGATTTCGCAAGCGCCTCTCCGGGTCCCTTCCGACGGAGCCCACAGCAAGCGAAAGTCTGGCGATAGCCCTTCTGGACGACCTTCCCGGCGCCTCGATCGTTTCTTCCTATGTGCCGATCCGCGAGGCGATGACCGCACCATCGCTCGCCGGAGACCCCCCGCCAGACCCGTCAGCCTCGTACGCGAACGCATGCGCGGGCTGGCAGGAGGGCGGAACGATGCTGACCCTGATCGCAAGAACCGGTCGGGCGTCCGCGATCGTGGGCCCGCCGGCAACGCCACTCCGTTCGCCCGACGAACACGGTTGGCACGAGCTTCCTCCGCTACCGCCTAACGGCATGCGCCGGGTCAGGCGCCTTGACGTGATCCCCGAGGACCAGGGCAGCCGGATCGACAGCCACTTTCGCGACACCCATCGAGACGATCAGGGGATCGAGACCGTGCTCCACGAGTACAGCCTCCACGCCCGACTCGACCGCGGAGGCAGGATCAAGCAGATCGTCGCCGTGCCGCACGTTCTTCCGCTGCCCGAGTGCCCGGCGGTCGTCTCGGGAGTCTCAAGGTTGGTCGGTCAGCACATTGCGGACGTTGCCTCCGCCGTCCGACAGGACTTTCGCCCCTCGACGTCCTGCACACATCTCAACGACATGCTCCGGCAGCTGGCCGCGGTGCCGTGGCTAGGTTCCTACCAGGCAACATCGGGCTGAGCGGAGAGGGTGAGCGCCGAGCTTGTGCTCGAACGCTCAGCGCGGGCGGGGAGCAGATCTCAACCCGCCCGCGCAAAGTGCAAGCGAGGAGGTCAGTCGGCCACCAGAGCGGCGTACTTGACGCGCTCGGCATCGAGGTCCATCAACTCTGCGATCGCGACGTGCTCCATCTCGCCCCAGAGCTCCTGGGGAACGAGCCACATGATCTCGACGTCGAGACCGTCCGGGTCGACGCCGTAGACGCTCTTGTTCGTGCCGTGGTCCATCACGCTGATGAGACAGCCGGCCTTCTCGAATCGAGCGCGGTACTCCTCGAGCTCGTCCAGGGATCCTGCTTGCCACGCCACGTGGTGAAGGCCGACGCGACCACCGCCGTAGCTGGCACGGCGCTTCTCCGCACCGTCAGGGTCGTCCTTCACCGAAAAGAGCGCCAGGTCGTGGTGGTTCTCGGAGCCCGGCGCTCGGAGGAAGGCGTACCGGTTCTTGGGCGATTCGATGATCAGGGAGAAGTCGAGCACGTCTCGATAGAAGTTCACCGTGGCTTCGACATCACCCACGTTCAGGACCACGTGGTTCAACGTCTGGATAGGCATCCCAACACCCCTTTGCCGCTGGCTAAACGTCAGCGCTCGGTCTGAAATCTAACAGTCGTTAGACTATGTGGCCGAAGGGAGGACGTCAACCATTACCTGGCGCCGAGTTGCTCGAGCGCAGCTCCCGCATGCGCCCGAACTCAGCCGCGAAGCCGGCCGCCAGAACTCGCGTGTCCATGGCACACGTGACCATGCGGAAGCCCATCTCGACGTACTCGTTAGCGCGTGCCGACTCATAGGCATGGATTCCCGCGATCAGATCGTTCCTGCCACACAGGTCGACAATGTGCACGAGAGCATCCGTGACCGCCTGCTCCGACGGGTCCACGGGGTTTGCCCCAAGGCCGAGCGCGAGATCGGCAGGTCCGACGTAGATCCCGGCCAGGCCCGGTGTTGCACAGATGCTCTCGGCGTTGGCGAGACCATCAGCGGTCTCGATCATCGCGATGCACAGTGCATGCTCTTCAAGGTCAGAGACTGAGTTTCCGAACAACTGTCCCGCTCTGGTCGGCCCGTAGCTTCGAACACCCTCAGGCGCGTATCGGCACGCTGCTACAGCGGCAGCAGCCTCGGCCCGGGTGTTTACGCCAGGCACGATGACGGCCTCAGCGCCCATGTCCAGCGCTCGGCCGATGCCGGCAGCCTCGAGGTTCGCCACTCGGATCACCGGTGTCGCATCGAACCTCGACGCCGTCTGCAACATCGAGATCGCGGCGCCCATGTCCACCACGCCATGTTGGAGGTCGATGCAGAAGTAGTCCGGATCAGCGGCGCATGCGAACTCGACGATGCTCGATGAGGGCAACGAGCACCATGCGCCGAAGGCCACCCCGGAGCGTGCCCGTTCCCGAAGCCTCACGCTGGGCGTCACCGACGTCGCCTTAGGTGAAGTTGCGAATGAGATTGGTGACGACGCACGCCGGCTTCGGAGCGCCCGGCACGGACAGCGTTATCCGCACCGCAACCTGTACGCCTCCGGTCACATCGGAGACCTCGTCAATCTGCGCCTCTGCGCGGATGACCTGACCCGCAAGCACTGGAGACGGGAACCGCACCCGATCCAGTCCGTAGTTGACGGTGAGGCGGAATCCCGAGAACTGAACGATCTGAGGCAGCAGGTACGGGATCATCGACAGCGACAGGTATCCGTGTGCCACCGGACCACCAAACGGGCTCTCACGCTCCGCGCGCTCCACGTCCACGTGGATCCACTGGTGGTCCCTGGTGACGTCCGCGAACGCGTCGATCATCTCCTGAGTGATGGTCAGGTCGTCGCTCGTGCCCAGGACCTCGCCGATAGGGAGGGCTCGAATGCCCGCAAGACCGTCCACGACCAACGGCTCCCGCGCAGCACTCTCCGCGAAGCTGGTGGATCCGGTCATCAGATTCGTCCTAGTTCGGTGTCGAAACTCGCGTCCCGCGTCTTGAGCGCCTCTCGAATGCCCTTGTCGTGGACAGTCCGGAAGAAGAGTGCGTCCTCCGGCGTCAGCTCGCCGTTCGATCCGCGTTCCTTGGTCATCTCGATGTCGACCACGCCCATCGCTTCGTACTGACGGTGGATGCCGACCTTCGCAGCGCGCATCCCCTCAGGTGGCACCTGGGCGAGGTCACATGCCCAGCGGTCCAGCTCGGCACGGAGTTTCCCAGTGGGCAGCACCCGCTGCACGAAGTGGAGCGAGTGGGCGGTTTCCGCGTCGAACCAACCGCCCATCATCAGCAGCTTCTTGAACACCCGGATGGGAAAGTGGAACGCGAGCGGCTCACCATTCGGCCAACCGGTGCCGATTCGTGAATGCTCGTAGCTGAATCGGGTGCCCTCTTCTGCGAGTACGAAGTCGCAGTAGGTCAGGAAGTGCAGACCTTCAGGTCCGACAAATCCGTGGACCCCTGCGATCAGCGGCTTCGGGAAGTACCACGCCCGCGGGAGCCCCGGGAGGCGCTTCCGCGCTTCCGGGGTGAAGCTTCCCGTCGTCACGTACTCGGCGGCGACCGCCTTCAGATCGGCACCGGACGTGAAGACCGGGCCGTTGGCACTGACCGAGACGACCCGAACGGAGTCGTCATCGGTAGCCACCTCCAGCAGCCGGTCCATCTCGGTGTTGAGCCGATGGCTCCATGCATTCCGCGTCGACGGGTTGTCCAGCACGACGTGGACGACGTGTTCTTCCTGGGTGACCGAGAGCAGCTCCCAGTCATCGATATCAGCCACGCGCATGTCAGTTGCCCTTCCTCAGCGGAGTCCACGTCGACCTGCATTGGTCCGTCATCGGCTGGCCGCATCCCGTCCTGCAAGGAGTCCGAACGTGAGGCCGAGGGTGATCGTTCCTCCGGCGCCGCCGTAGAACCCGTGGGTTGGCGCACCAGCCGCGTTGCCGGCTGCGTACAACCCGGGGATCACCGCACCGCTCTCGTCGAGCACCCGCCCTCGGCCGTCAGTCCTCGGGCCGCCGATGGTTCCGATCGAGCTGGCCTCCACCGGCACCGCGTAGAACGGCCCGGTGTCGATGGGGCCGAGCGTGCCCGTGCGTGGGTTGTCCAGGCACGGACGCATGATCGTGGCAAGCGCCGGCACGACGACCGATCGCAAGCGGTCGGGGCGGCGCGCTCTTGCGGTCCGGGCGAGCACGGGCCCCACGAACGGTCCGAGTGCTGTAGCGACCACTCGACGGGCTTTTGCGGTCCCACGGGGAGCGACCGCATCCGGTGAGTAGCGGCCGAGCCGCGGGTGGTGGTCACCGAAGAAGCGCTCGTAGATCGTTGCTCCCCGGTTGAACCAGGGGTCCCGGCCAAGAGCGGCGGCCGGGTTGAACTCCTCGATCGTGCCCGTCAAGCCTCCTGGGTCGATCCCACACTGCTCTGCCAGTCCTTCGAGCGTGTCGGAACGACGCACGAATGCAGGGAGCTCGCACCCGGGCTGCTCGCCGAAGAACCCGTAGTGAGTGCGATAGAAGTCGTCAAAGATCATCCACACCGAGGCGTTGGGCATGGCGCCGGTCACCGGGTCCACCTCACGCATGATTCGTCCGAGGTGGTTGTAGGGGGCTGCCTCGTTGGCGAACCGCTCGCCTCGCGAGTTCACCATGATCGTGTGAGGCAGTGCTCGCTCACCCTGGACGAGGCGGCTGATCGGACGACCGTCCAAAGTCTCGCCCGGGATCTGCATCGCAGGCATCCACCAGGTCTCGCTCATCGAGCTCATCTTGGCTCCGGCGGATTGAGCCATCCGCACACCCTCGCCCTGGTGACCTGCTGGGGTGACCTGCGCCGTGAACGGCGCTCCCAGGTACTTGCTGGTGAGTTCCTCGGATCCCTCGAAACCGCCGCTCGCGAGAACCACACCCTTGCGTGCCGTCACGAGACGTTGCGCCCCTTCGACCTCGACAAAGATCCCGGTGACACCGTGGGGATCTGTGGCGATCCCCACCGCCCGAGTCTCGGTCCTGATAGTGACGCCTACGCGGAGCGAGGCCTCGAGGAACGCACCGATCATCGCGTAGCCGGCGATCCAGGTGCCCTTCATCCGGCCCAGCGGCCACAGCGGAAGTGGGCTCTTCGACTGACCGGACTTCTTCGGAGGACGCACGATTGCCGCATGCTCGCCGAGGACCTCGGGAGGAAACGGTCCCGGGAAAAGAGACCGACAATGCGTTGCTCCCGGAATGTCGGAGTGGTAATCGGGCCAGATTCCGGGGATCCAGCTCAGGTAGGTGTGCTCCTCGACAAAGCGGGCCATCTTCGGAGCATTTTCGATGAAAGCGTCGACCACCTCCGGGTCGAGAACCTGGTCACGACCTTCCCCCAGGATGTACTCGCGCGCCATGCTCGCGCTGTCATGAGCTTTCAGGTGCTTGGTCGCGATCCCGTGATTCGGTACCCACGTTGCGCCACCGGAGATCGCGGTCGTGCCGCCGACGAGGTGCTCGGACTCGACCAGGAGTACCTCAGCGCCCTCAAGCGCGGCCGCAAGCGCAGACATCATGCCGCCCGCGCCGGATCCGACGACCACGACGTCAACCTCGATCGGCAGACCGAACTCGGCAGCAGTTCCTACCGTTCCAGGTGCACCTTCGTTGACTGTGTTCACGATCTCTCCTTCGGATTTCTGCCCTGGATCAGGGATCTCGCTCTTGCGGTCAGTCGTCTACCGGGCACGTCGCGAGTCGACATGTCCGCCTTCACGTCATTGAGCGACGACAACGGGCGATGGCACGTTTTCGAGCGCACTTGACCATTCGGTGCGCTCGGCGATCAGCTTGCGCTGCCCGTGAACGACCTTGGGCGGGAGGCCCATGGCCAGCACACCGGTCACGCGGTCACCGCGTCTGTAGAGAGCGAGGAAGCGGTGGCCCTCGAACTGCCCGTCCACGACGGCGACCTCGTCGTGACCGCGCAGGTTCCCGTACGCCTGGATCTTCAGGTCGTACTGATCGGACCAGAAGTACGGCACAGGACAGAACGGATCCGCCGCTGCCTCACGCATGATTCGTCGCGCGACTGCCATCCCTTGCTCAGCAGCGTGGGTCCTGTGCTCAACGCGAATGTGTTCGCCGAAGAGCGGGTTGTACGCCCGGGCGACGTCGCCCGACGCGTACACGTTCTCGGCCACTTCCATGTACTCGTCGCAGACGAGTCCGTTGTCGATGTGAAGCCCGCTCGTCGCCAACCACTCGACGTTGGGATCCGACCCCACGGCCACGACGACGTCGTCCGCGGGAAGCTCGGTACCGTCGCTCAGCACGACACCGGTGACATGACTACCGTTGGCGACGAACTCGCGCACCGCGACACCAGTGCGAACATCGACTCCACGCTCACGGTGCAAGTCCGCGATGGATTCCCCGACGCGCTCGCCCAAAGCCGGTGCGAGCGGCGCGGGCGCTGGCTCGACGAGCGTGACCGCCGACCCGAGCCCACGAGCCACCGCCGCGATCTCAGCACCCAGGAATCCACCACCGACGACCACGAGCTTTCGGCAGCTCTTGAGCCGATGCGACAGCGTCAGAGAGTCTTCGAGCGTGCGCATCGTGTGAATGCCAACGAGTGCGGGCTGCCCCGGCAGACGGCGTGGACGGACGCCTGTTGCGATGACGAGCCGTTCGTACCCGAGGCGCTGGCCGTCGGACAGGAACACCTCTCCGGCTTCGGCGTCCAGGCCCGCGGCAGCGGCGCCCAACACGAAGTCGGCACTCAAGGCTTCGAGGTCAGCGGATCGGCGAAGCGCAACCCGCTCCTTGTCCCATTCCCCACTCAGGAGCTGCTTCGAGAGCGGCGGCCTGTCGTACGGAGGGTGCACCTCGTCCCCCACCAGGGTGAGTCGGCCGGCGAAGCCCTCGCGACGAAGTGTCTCTGCGACCGCGAGCCCACTCGCGGACGCACCGACAATCAGGACCCGCCCATCGAAGCCGCTCATTAGTCCTCGATCACGAAGATCGCAGCAGCAGGACACACCGCGGCGGACTCCTCGACAACGCCGCGCTGGCCCTCAGCGGGATTCTCGTCGAGGACGATGACAATGCCGTCGTCGTCCTGGTCGAAGACATCCGGCGCGATCATCACGCACTGCCCCGACGTCACACACTTGGGGGCATCAACTTCAATTCGCATCATGGTCTCCTAGGTTCTTCGTCACCAGGTGACGGGCATGTCGTACAGCCCGTAGATCAAGGCGTCGTGCTTGTAGGGCAGGTCCCGGAAATCGCCACTCAACGCCAGGGTCGGCACTCGCTTGAAGAGCGTCGACCAAACGACCTGAAGCTCGACACGAGCCAGCGGCTGCCCGAGGCACTGGTGAACGCCGAACCCAAAGGCAACGTGCTTGCGCGCGTCGCGCGTGATGTCCAGCGCGTCCGGGTTCTCGAACTCGGCCGGATCCCGGTTCGCAATGTCGGCTGCGCAGATGATGCCCTCGCCGGCACGGATGACCACGCCGCCGATCTCGATGTCTTCGGCGGCGACACGCCGGCGACCGAGGTGCGGAATGGTGAGCCAGCGAAGGAGTTCCTCGACCGTCTTCGACACGACCGCGGGGTCGTCGGTTTCGCGGACCAGAGCGAGCTGATCAGGGTGCTGGAGGAGTGCGAGAGTACCGAGCCCGATCATGTTGGCCGTGGTCTCGTGTCCTGCAGCTAGCAGAAGGATGCTCAGCTCGACAGCGTCCTGATCGGTCAGCTCGTCGTTGTCGACGCGCTCTGTCACGAGCTCCGACAGCAGGTCCTGTTGCGGGCTCTTCCTCTTGGCCTGGATCAGCTGGCCGAGATAGTCGCGCAGGGCATCGATCGCCGCGACGACCTTCTCGGGAGCTGCGTCCCGCTCGGCCAGCACCGCCGACTGGTCCTGGAAGAACTTGTGATCCTGGTAGGGAACCCCCAACAGCTCACTGATCACCAGCGAGGGCAGGGGCAGAGCAAGGGCCTCGATAAAGTCAGCCGGCTTCGGACCGGCGAGCATCTCGTCGATGAGCTCATTCGTCATGGCCTGAATCTGGGGCCGGAGCGCCTCGACGCGCTTCACCATAAACGGCCGGGTGACCATCTTGCGCATCCGCGGGTGCTCCGGGGCATCCATGTTCACGAACGTGTGATTGGACTGGAACCGGGCCTTGCCTGCGGCGTTGAAGTGTGGAAATCCGTCACCGAGCGCGTTCGAACTGACCCTGGCGTCACTAAGGAGGGTTCGGACGTCCTCGAAACGAGTCACGAGCCACGGGGAACTACCATCCCAGAGTCGGACTCGAGTCAACGGCTGCTCGTCCTGGATCCGCTTCAGCGCAGGCGGCGGATCGAAGGGGCAGGTCTGCTCCTTGGCCATGGGGAAGTCCACGAGGCCGTGGGGATTCTCGTCGAAGCTCGTCAGTGTGTCTGCCATGTCGCTACTCCCGTACTTCCAAGTCTTCGCGTCGTATCTAACACCTGTTAGATAATGCGATGTGACCACGCTAACACGCGCAACACGCCCAGGACCAGGGTCATTCGCACGCAAACTCGTTTCGGAACCCGGTCATTGACCCCGAGCTCGCCACTAGCTACGTTTGATGTTCTAACAGTTGTTAGTGAATGGGACGGTGGTCCCAGTGCCAACCTAGAGGAGCGTATCGATGAGCCATGAGGCGTCCGCGGCCGGCCGAGTAGCACTCGTGACCGGGGGTGCGTCGGGTATCGGTCGAGCAACCGCCGTCCGGTTCGCGGCAGCCGGGGCGCGGGTGGTGATCGCCGACCTTCAGGAAGACCTCGGCAACGCGGTAGTCGCGGAGATCTTGGCGGCCGGAGGCGAGGCTGCGTTCGTGCGCGCGGATCTCACGCGGGAGGAAGACACAGACGGAATGGTCGACTTCTGCGTGACCCAGTATGGCGCCCTCAACTGGGCGTTCAACGCAGCTGGGATCACCGGTACGCCTGCCCCGTTTCACGAAACATCCCTCGAGACCTGGCGCCGCCTGATCGATGTGGACCTGACGAGCGTGTTCCTGTCCATGCGGGCCGAGCTGCGTCACATGGTGCACAACGGTGGCGGCGCGATCGTCAACGCATCGTCGATCGCCGGCCTGTCACCGACACCGAACCTGGCCTCCTACAACGCTGCCAAGCACGGCGTGCTGGGTTTGACGAAGAGTGGCGCCAAGGAGTACTCGGGACGCGTCCGGGTCAACGCTGTACTCCCCGGGGCGACGGACACTCCGATGATCCGGAAGTACATGGACGACAATCCTGCGATCCAGGGAGAGATGCGGGCAGAGCCCGGCACGGGTCACTTCGCAGATCCCGACGACATCGCAGCGGCCGTGGTGTGGCTCTGCTCCGACGAATCCCGGCACGTGTCCGGCGTCTCGATGGCAGTCGACGGCGGCCTGTTGCTCCACTGACACTCCTGCTCACTCGCGAGAACCTCGAAGAGGAACGATGAAACTTTCCACCGCCCTGAACTACGCCGGGGATCCCAAGGAAGCGGCCGTTGAGGCGAGCCAGCTCGAGGGTGCTGGGATCGACATGATCTGGGTCGCCGAGCCCTACGGATTCGACGCTGTCTCGATCCTTGGGTTCCTCGCAGCGCACACCCAACACGCGGAACTCGCGTCCGGGATCCTTCCGATCTTCTCCCGCACGCCGACCCTCACGGCGATGACCGCGGCGGGTCTCGACATGGTTTCATCCGGTCGCTTCGCGCTCGGGCTTGGCACGTCGGGCCCGCAGGTCATCGAAGGCTGGCACGGGGTGCCTTACGACCGACCGCTCCGACGGACCCGAGAGGTCATCGACATCTGCCGACTGGTCTGGAAGCGGGAGCCGCTGCGGTACGACGGCCAGGCCTACACCCTCCCGCTACCTGCCGATCAGGGCACCGGACTCGGGAAGCCGCTCAAGATGATCCATCCGCCGCTACGGGAGCAGATCCCGATCTATCTCGCGGCACTGGGGCCGAAGAACGTGCAGATGGCTGCCGAGCTCGCTGACGGATGGTTCCCGGCGTTCTTCTATCCCGAGAAGGCGGACATCTGGTGCGAGGACCTGGATGCGGGGTTCGAGCATCGAGACTCGTCCTTGGGTCCGCTGGAGATCGTTTCGGGCGGCACCACCGCGATCTGCGGTCGCGATGAGGCGGAGGCGATCATCAACGCCGAGCGGCCGCGCATCGCGCTCTACATCGGGGGCATGGGCCCACGCGACAAGAACTTCTACAACAACGTCTTCCGCCGGCTCGGCTACGAGGAGGAGGCCGACCAGATCCAGGAGCTGTTCCTTGCCGGGAAGCGGAAGGAAGCCGAGGCCGCAGTTCCCGAGAGCTTCTTGAGGGCCACCACCCTGGTCGGGGATGCGTCCTACGTGCGCGAACGCGTTCAAGCCTTCCAGGAGGCTGGTGTCACCCGCCTGAACATCACGCCGGCGACGCCCGAGCCGCTCAAGCTGATCAGCACGCTCAAGTCCTGGGTCAGCTGAACACGCCCCGCCGTCGGCCAGCTGCAGGGTGCGAACTCCTGCGGCTGGCCGTGAGCCGGCTGAAATGTGTTGGCTCCGTCCGCTCGCCGCTCGGTCTGCGCGGTCCGGCTTCTCAGTTAGCGACCCGGTTCGGAAAGACCGAACTCGAAGCTCCCGTCGTCCTGCGCCTGGTAGACCTCCACACCACCGACAACATGCGGCTCGTCCAGCTCGACCGCAACCGTCGTCTTGTTCCAGGCGTTTCGCATCACGTCCAGCACGATCTCAACAGCCTGGGCCGGCTCGAACTTCGCCCGTACGGCGTCGAGAACTTCATCCGGGACCCGGGCCGGGGTCCAGATGATGGCGTCCACCAGTGCAAGGGCAGCCTTCTGCGCAGGATCCAGGCGATCGTCGGCGAGGTCGTCAACTGAGTCGAAGTCGGACTCAGTCGCTCCGGCAGTCAACGCGTCCAAGGATCGCAGGGACTTGCACAATCTGCAGTTGTGGGCCCGAGCGCCGCGGAGGCGGATCATCTCGGAGAGGATTGGGTCGAGCGACTTCAGGTTGTACACGCGGCGCACGAACTCGTAGGCAAGTGTCGTCGCATCCTCAGTCTCGACCTCCTCGACGCTGAGCCAGCCGTCGCCGGACGGCGCGAACAGTCGATCCAGCACAGCGCGAACTCGGGGCACGAAGTCGCCGACGTAGGTCATCGCCACGACTCCCCCTCGTGCCTGCGCCGGCTCTTGTTCGAGCGCAGACCAGAGGTCGGAGCGTAGTTCGTCGTCCACGCTCGAGACGTCCACGCTGAACTGCTCGGCGAACCTGAGGAGAACCAGGTCTTCGGCCTCGGATGCGGACGAAAGGCCTTCGGGTTGAGGCACGCCGCTAGCAGGATCCGGGAGCGGGGTCAGGTCCTGGGCTTCGGCGCACGCTCGACGAACAATGGCGACTCTCGCCGACGGAGCGACGATCGCCCCCACGAGATGATCGAGCTGCTCCGCGACCGTAGGCGCATGGCGCTGCAACGCAGCCGCTCCCGTCAGCCCGTCGTTCCACTCCATGCTGAACCTCCAACTACGTGGACTGCCACGCGCTCAACAAGGGCGCGCGGCCCTGGCGATGTGCGCCGGCCTATCCGACCAACCAGCTGTCCTTGCCCAAGAGCACGTCCTGAAGCCGTTCGGAAGACATCGCCTGTCCGGAGATCTGCGCCCTCACCTCGTCGTCGTACGTCGGGCGAACCACATCACGGAAGATGCCCACCGGAGTTACCTCGGGGAAGGTCTCGTCGAGACGAGCGAGTGCATAGGAGTAGCCGGCTCGCTCGTGGTCGGGCTGGTGCACGACGACGTCATCCGGCGCAACGTTCGAAGCGTCGGCGATCGTGAGGCCGCCTGGACCATCGCCGACCACTGCGTATTTGCGTTCGTCGGCGCCGAAGGTCATCGGTTGACCGGCCCCGAGCCGGAGCAGTCGCCCGGCCGATGCGTGCTTGTCCTTCAGGGCGTCGAACGCGCCGTCGTTGAAGATCGGGCAGTTCTGGTAGATCTCGACGAACGCGGACCCGCGGTGACGCGCCGCGGCCGAAAGCACCTCAGTAAGGCCCGCCTTGTCAGAGTCGAGCGCTCGCCCAACGAACGTGGCGTCCGCTCCCAGAGCCAACGCCAGCGGGTTGAACGGATGGTCGACCGATCCTGCTGGGCTGGACTTGGTCCGCTTGCCGACCTCGCTCGTCGGTGAGTATTGGCCCTTGGTCAAACCATAGATCCGGTTGTTGAACAGGAGAACCTTCACGTTCACGTTTCGACGGAGCAGGTGGATCAGGTGATTGCCACCGATCGACAGGGAGTCGCCGTCACCAGTGATGACCCAGACCGAGAGATCGGGTCGTTCGACGGCAAGACCGGTAGCGATGGCTGTCGCGCGGCCGTGAATCGAATGGAAGCCGTAGGTGTCCATGTAGTACGGGAACCGCGAGGAGCATCCGATGCCGCTGACGAAGACGATGTTCTCTCGTCGCAGGCCGAGCGTCGGCAGGAACGACTGCATGGTGTTGAGCACCACGTAGTCACCACAGCCCGGGCACCAGCGCACTTCCTGGTCCGACTTGAAGTCCGCAGGGGTGGACGGTTGATCCGTTGTGGGGACTCCGTCCAGACCCGATACGGTCGGGATCCCAAGGTCGTAGGCGGTCATGCCTGCTCCTGACTCGCGCTGAACTCGATGATGTACTTCTCGATCTCCTCGGCGAGGAACGGCTGGCCCGTTACCTTGCTCAGCGTCTCGATGCTCGACAACGTGCGCGCCCGGAGAATCTTGGCTAGCTGACCCAGGTTCATCTCCGCCACGACCACGTGGGAGTACGCACCGACGATGGCGTCCAGATTTCGCGGGAGCGGGTTGAGGTGACGCAGATGAGCACGAGCGACCTGGACGCCTTGCGTGCGCGCCCTGCGGACGCCGGCGCCGATCGGGCCGAAGGTCGAGCCCCATCCGAGAATGAGGATCTCGGCCTGGCCCGAGGGGTCGTCGACCTCCAGGTCAGGTACCAGAACCCCGTCCACCTTTGCCTGCCGCAGCCTGACCATGGTGTCGTGGTTGGTCGGGTCGTAGGAGATCTCGCCGGTGTCCGCTGACTTCTCGAGTCCGCCGATCCGGTGCTCCAGGCCCGCCGTTCCGGGGATAGCCCAATCACGCGCGAGCGTCTCGGGATCCCGGACGTAGGGCCAGTGTTTACCCGATCCGTCCAGGGCATTGGGTGCGGCGGCCAGGTTCACCTCGATGGACGGGAGGTCAGCGACCGACGGCACACGCCAAGGTTCCGAGCCGTTGGCCACCGCGCCGTCGGAAAGGATGATCACGGGAGTCCGGTACCGGAGGGCGATGGTCGCGGCCTCGATCGCGATGTCGAAGCAGTCGGCGGGCGAGGACGGCGCGAGGACCGGGACCGGCGATTCGCCATTCCGGCCGTGGATGGCCATCAAGAGATCCGCCTGCTCGGTCTTCGTCGGGAGCCCCGTCGACGGGCCGCCGCGCTGCACGTCCACGACGACGAGGGGCAGCTCGGTCATCACACCCAATCCGATGGCCTCGGCCTTCAGCGCCATTCCGGGCCCCGAGGTTGCGGTGACCCCGAGCGCCCCGCCGTACGAAGCGCCTAGCGCCGTGCACACACCAGCGATCTCGTCCTCAACCTGGAGCGTGACCACCCCAAGGTCCTTGAGCAGCGAAAGGTTGTGGAGGATGTCGCTCGCAGGCGTGATCGGGTACGCGCCTAGGACGACGCTTCGCTGCGACAGGTAGCCGGCGGTCGCCAGACCGTATGCGAGCGCCGCATTGCCGTTCACCTGCCGATACTGGCCGGTCGGCAGAGTTGCCGGACCGACGGCCAGCTCCGCAGCGATGCTCTCGGTGGTTTCGCCGTAGTTCCACCCGGTGTGCAGCGCGAGCACGTTCGCATCGGCGATGTCCGGCTTCGATGCGAACTTCGATCGCAGAAACTTCTCGGTCGACTCGATGGGCCTGGAGTACATCCACGAAAGGAGACCGAGCGCGAAGAGATTCCGACACCGGTCGGCATCCTTCTTGCTCAAGCCCGTGTCCGCCAGAGCCGCGCGGGTGATCGTCGTCATGGCGACGGAGTGGACGACGTACGACTCCAGCGAGCCGTCGGTGAGCGGGTTGTCGTCGTACCCGACCTTGGCGAGGTTCCGGGTAGTGAACTCGTCGCTGTTCGCGACGATGGTCGATCCCTTCTCCACGTCCCCCAGGTTGGCCATCAGCGCTGCCGGGTTCATCGCGACGAGAACGTCCGGGCGATCGCCTGGCGTCAGGATGTCGTAGTCGGCGAAGTGAATCTGGAACGACGAGACGCCCGGAACGGTGCCCTGGGGGGCACGGATCTCCGCTGGAAAGTTCGGCAGGGTCGCCAGGTCGTTCCCGAACGCAGCCGATTGGGCGCTGAAGCGATCGCCGACCAGTTGCATCCCATCGCCGGAGTCGCCAGCGAATCGGATCACGACCCGACTGGTGTGCCCCTCGGGCTTGGTGGTGGTCACTCGCGTTCCTTTCATTCGTTCCAGCGGCGCGGACGGCGCGGCGGGGGCGGTTCCCACGCGGAACCACCCCCGCCGGCCATTCGGGCGTGAGCCCTCACGGGCCCAATGGAGTTAGCTGACCTGCCAGAGCTTCTTGAACTGGTCGGCCCAGTCCGCAGGCTTGTCGTAGGAGTCGGAGATGTCGTTGTCCGTGTCCTCGGTCATGAGCTGAGTGGGCAGGCTTCCCTGCTCCGGGTCCATCGCCATCCCCTGCTGGTGCCGCAGGATCGCGTCGACCATGTACCAAGACCCCATGCGCAGCGCCAGACCGGTCAGCGCATTGACCTTTCCGGCGTCGAGGTCGGTCAGGTTGATCGAGTTGCCGTTCTGCGCACCGATCTTGACGTCGAGCCCCGCCGCGTCAAGAGCGGCAGGAAGGCCGACCGCCCAGCCGCCCGAGTCGGTCACGACGTACTTGATCGACGGGTCGCGCTGGAGGGCGGACACGATCGCCTTGGGCGCACCTCCCGACATGACTTCGGAGATGGCTCCCTTGACGACAGTGACTGAACAACCCGAACAACCCTCTTCGACCGTCTTCTGGAACGAGTCGTCGACCACCTTGAGGATCGGGAAGTCCGGCACCCCGTAGATGAGCGCCTTACCCTTGCCCTTCGAGTCAGAGATGACCCAGTTCGCGAGCATCTCGCCGTAGATGGCGCCTTCGGTTCCACCGATGTTGGCGATCACGGTGTCGTCGGTCTCCATCGGGCCGACGTACCCGGCCACGATGGGAACGCCTGCAGCCTTGTAGGCCTTGGCGGCGTCCTCCCAGACTGCTCGCGGGCTGCCGGTCACTACACCCGCGATCGGGTCGTACTGCTCGAGGCCCTGCTTGAGCGCAGCCACCAGCGTCGCCGGGTCGGCGGACTTGAAGGGGATCGCCTTGACCTTCCAGCCAACGGCGTCCGCCGCCTTGACCAGCTCCTCCTCGATCTGCTGGCACTGAGGTGAGTCGCACTTCGCCAGGACGATGGTCTCACTGCCAGAGCCCGGCGCCTTGTCGAGCGGAGTGGTGACCGTGATGGCTGTCGGTTCCTTCTTCGCGTCGTCCGTCGCCGAGTCGGCGGCCGAGAGCTGAGAACTACTGGTCGTGTCGCCGTTAGATCCGCTGCTCTCATCACTGGCACCGCATGCGGTCGCGGTCAGACCCACGGTCGCCACTAGTGCAACGAGCATTCCTGCGGAGCGTCGCTTTGTCTTCATCGGGTGTGCCTTTCTTCAAGCCGGCCTAAACCGACGTTCCTTCAAATCTAACAAACGTTAGAAACTGATGTCAAGGCTGTGCCTTGTTGAAATCGTGTCTCTGCGGTCAGGCCCTGGCTGAAGCGCCTGAAGGGGCCGCGAGTTCCTGGGCGGTGTTGCTTGGACCAGGGTCAGTGGGCGACCCCGGGGCCACATCCGCCCCATCGAACATGGCCGGCCTGCGGAGCCGCGCGCGCTGGCGCCAGCCGGCGAACGCGACGGCGGCGATCAGTGCGACGCCGTTGAACATGTCGTTGATCCACTGTTCCCCCGTCACGAGCTGCAAGCCCTTGACGCCGGTTGCCAGGACGTAGATCGCAAGCAGAGTCCCCCAGACGTTGAACCGTCCCGGCGTGATCTGTGTGGAGCCGAGGAACACTGCGGCGAACGCAGGGAGCAGGAGCGCTGCGCCGAAGGTCAAGGAAGGCCCAGAGAGCGATGCGTAAAGGACACCCGCAAACCCGCAGAGGGCGCCGGACCAGATCAGCGACATCCAGGTCCAACGGCCGACCGGCACCCCCGTGAGTCGCGCGGCCTCAGCATTTCCTCCCGCGGCGTACAGGTAGCGCCCGGCCGGCGTGTGGTCGAGGACCCACCAGGTGAGGAACGCCAGGACGACGAGGTAGAGCACCACGATCTGAAACCCGGCGATCTTGTGCTGCGTCAGGTTGTTCCAGGCCTCGGTGGCCGGCGGCAGTGGCTGCAGCCCGCCGGTGACAATGGTCTGCACGGCGGTGATGACCGTTGCCGTGCCGAGCGTGGCGATGAAGGAGTCGACCTTGAGTCCGACCACGATGAAGCCGTTGAGCGCGCCGACGAGGGCGCCTACGGCGACCGCCGCAATGATGGATGGCCACATACCCCACCCTCGCTCGGTCTGGAGCACGACTGTGACAACGGTCGCCAGGTTCACGGTGGCGCCGACGGAGAGGTCGAAAGCTCCACAAACCATCGGCACCAGGAGCGCGAGCGCCAAGATCGCGACGATCGCCTGCTGAGCAGCCACCGAGTGCATGGTCGACTGCGTCAGGAACAGGCTCGGTGTCCACATTCCGAACACCACGATGAACAGGGCCCAGATGTAGAGGCCACTGAATCGGTCGAGGCCAAGGTTGATGCCTTTACGAGCGGTCATGAGTTCGTGTCCTCCGTGGCAGACCCGAGAGAGTGGATTGAGATGTTTCGCGGCGTGATGTCCGCACCTTCGAGCGTCGCCACGATGCGGCCCCCGGAAAAGATCAACACGCGGTGACAGAGAGCTGCGAGCTCGTCTGCGTCTGAGGACGCGACAACGACAGCGGCTCCGGCGCCTGCCGCATCGACCAGATGGTGATGGAGTCTGGCTTTGGCGCCGACGTCCACGCCCTGAGTTGGTTCGTCAAGGAGCAGGAGGGCCGGATCGGTACGTAGCCACTTCGCCAGCAGGATGAGCTGCTGGTTGCCGCCGCTGAACGTGCCGAACGCCGATTCGAGCGCGTCAGGCGGCCGCACCCCGAACTCCTTGAACCATGCCCGCGCGTCATCGCGCTCTTTGCTGCGTCGGATCCGCGGGAACCGCCAGTGGCGCATGGGATCGCCGAGCGCGAGGTTCTCGCGTGCGCTCAAGGAGACGACAGCACCCCTGGCCTTCCGGTCCGGCGGAAGGTAGGCGACGCCGCGCGCGAGCGAGTCACCCGGCGACCCCGCCTTGACGGGACGCCCCTTCACCAGCACGTCGCCGTGCGCGCGGCGGGTGGCACCGAAGAGGCACCCCAGGATCGACTCACGTCCAGACCCAGCGATGCCCGCAACGCCCACGATTTCGCCGCTTCGCACGCCGAACGACACATCGAGGTGACTCTCGCTGCCCAGCCCAGCAACCTCGAGGATGGCCTCTCCAGCCTCACGTTCTTCGATCGCGTCGGACTCCGCCCTTGCCTCCTCGAACTCGTCACCGACCAGGAACTTGACGATGTCACGGCGGGTCAGCCCCAGCACCGGCCGCGACGCAACCTTGCGACCGTTGCGCAGGATGGTGACGTTGTCAGCAATCTCGAACACCTCGTCGAGGCGGTGCGTGACGTACAGGACCGCGACGCCGGACGATGCGACACGTCTGATGGTCTGGAGCAGGAGTTGGACGTCCGCATCAGGAAGGGTCGCTGTCGGCTCGTCGAAGACCACGACGTTGACCGGATGGGCCGATCCGGCACGCAGCGCACGGGTGATCGCGACTCCGCTTCGGTCCGCTGGCGCCAGATCCCGAACAGTCGCATCAGGACTGATGCGTTCCAGACCCATTCGAGCCAGGTCATCCCGCGCTCGCTGTCGAGTCGCCTTGAGATCTAGCGTTCCGAATCGCGTGCTGAACTCGCGGTTGAGGTAGAGGTTGTCGACGACCTTCATCGACTCGATCAGCCCGAGGTCCTGGTGGACGAACCGGAATCCGGATCGCTCCGATTCCTCGGCGTCGCCGAACGGGACGTCCGAGCCGGCAATCTTGACGAGGCCGCCGGGGTCTGGCTCGTGAAACCCGGAGAGGATCTTGATGAAGGTCGACTTCCCCGACCCGTTCTCCCCCAGTAGGGCGTGCACCTCTCCCCTGCGCAACTCCAGGTTGAGGCTCTGCAGCACGGCGTTCCCGACGAAGCTCTTGCTCAGTCCGGTAACCTCCAGCACGACTTCGCCCAGGCACTCCGAGGGAACCGGCGAGGCGTTCAGCGCAGTCATGACAGCAGCTCCACAGCACTCTCCGGACATCCGTGCAACGCTTCCGTTGCCTGGCTCTCCTGGTCCGGCGGCACCTCACCGGAGTCGATGATCTCGGCCTCGCCGTACTCATTGGCTGCGATGAGGTTGGGCGCGAGCGCGTAACAGCGCCCGTGTCCACTGCATCGGTCGTTGATGGCGAGTTTCATTGTCGATCTCCTCTGAATGTGCCCACTACGGGGAAGTGAGGCGAGACGCCCTAGACGATCACGCTTCGAATGACCTCGCCGGCGTCCATCGCTCGGAACGCGTCGTTGACCTCATCGAGACGAATCCGGCGAGAGATCATTGAGTCCACGTCGAGCCGGCCACCCTCGACCAGCGCAATCAGTCGCGGCAGGTCCCGAAGGAACTGCGCGCTACCGAAGTTGGACCCGCGCACCGACTTCTCTTCCACCATCATCTGCAGGATCGGCAGCGAGACCTGCGCGCCCACCGGAGCGAATCCGACGAGAACCACGTCGCCACCGGGGCGCGCAGCATCGAAGGCCTGGACGAGGGTCTCCGCACGCCCGACCACCTCGAACGTGAAGTCAGCGCCGAGTCCACGCGTGGCTGTCTTCACCACATCGATGACGTCCTCGGTGGTGGGGTCAATCACGTCGGTTGCCCCGAAGTCGAGCGCGGACTTGCGCTTCATCTCGACCGGATCGACCGCGAAGATGCGCGCAGCTCCAGCAATGCGAGCGCCCTGGATCACCGACAGACCGACGCCGCCGCAACCGATCACGACGACCGTCGAGCCGGCGGTCACGTTCGCTGTGTTGAGGGCCGCTCCGACTCCCGTGGTGACGCCACAACCGAGGAGCGCCAACTGCTCGTCGGGGAGATCGGTCTCGACCTTCACCAGGCTGCTGCGATGAGCAGTCAGCACGTCAGCAAACGTACCGAGATTGGTGAGCGCCGCGACCTCACGCCCATCGGCGAGCACGCCCTTCGGAACCATCCCGAGCTCCTGCCCGAATGTGCACAGGTTGGTCTGTCCGCGGACGCAGAAGAAGCATCGTCCGCACACCGGCGTGAATGCAGCCACGACGTGGTCCCCGGGCCGCAGATCCACGACTCCCGCGCCGACTTCGAGCACTCGACCGGCGCCCTCGTGGCCCAGGATCAAGGGCAGCGGGAACGGAACACCGCCCGAAGCGACCATCACGTCCGAGTGACACACCCCGCTTGCCGTGACCTCGACACGAATCTCGTCTGCTGCGAGGGGAAGGAGTTCGAGCTCCTCGATGATGAGCGGGGCGTTGTGCTCATGAAGTACGGCGGCGCGCATTGCGTTTCCTTTCGCGTATGAAAAAGATCAGTGGGTCTTGCTGTTGGGTCAGGCGGTGGCGGGGAAGTAGATCGATTGCGCGTCGGTGTACTCGAGAAGTCCCCCAACGCCGTTCTCCACCCCGACACCACTCCACTTCATTCCGCCGAAGGGAACCGTCATCGCGAGCGCTGCGTGACCGTTGACCCACACCGCGCCTGCCTCGACTCGCTCCGCGACATCCGCGGCACGCTCCACATCCGCTCCCCAGACTGAGCCGGCGAGCCCGTACATCGTGTTGTTCGCCCGGTCGATCGCCTCGTCGAGGGTGTCGTAGGCGAGCACCGGCAGAACCGGGCCGAACTGCTCCTCCTGCACGATCGCGAAGGTGTCGTCGACGTTCGTGAGCAGGGTCGGCTCCACGAAATAGCCACCGAGGTCAGCGCGCTCGATTCCGCCAACAGCGGGCAGTGCACCTCGATCGAGCGCCTCTGCCAGGAGCGACTTGACGCGGGTGAACTGTGGACCGGTCGAGAGCGGGCCGAACGTTCGGTCATCCGAGGTCGACATGCCGAACGCCATGGCCTGCGCCACCTCCGCGAACGCAGCGACGGCGTCGTCGTACCTGTTGCGGGGCACGAACACGCGCTTCGGGAGGGCACATGCCTGGCCGGAATTGAGAAAGGCAGTTCCGACGATGCCGGCCGCAGAAGCGGCGAGGTCGGCGTCGTCAAGGACGATTGCCGCGTCATTTCCGCCGAGCTCCAGGGTGTAGCGCTTCAGGTCAGCGGCAGCGCTCACGGCGACGTTCTTTCCACCGGCGATCGACCCTGTGAAGGTGACCTTGCGTGGGCGGGGATGTGCGGTCATGGCGCGCCCGAGGTCGTCACCCCCGCTGACCACGTTCAGGATTCCAGGAGGCAGGACTTCCGCGGCGATCTCGCCCAGAAGGAGCGTGGACAGCGGGGTGTAGGGCGACGGCTTCAGGACCACAGCATTACCAGCACGCACTGCGGGAGCGATCTTCCACATCCCCAGGACCAGCGGGAAATTCCAGGGCGTGATGGCTGCGACGACACCGAGGGGACGGTGAATCACGTCCACACGACCGCCGTCGGCATCCTCACGCATCCGTTCGCGAGGGATGTCAACATCGGCGTAGTAGCGCAACCACGCCGAGCACGTACCTGGCTCCGTCGCCGCAAGGGCATGAGGCTTACCCGTCTCACGGACAAGAGTCGAGGTGAGTTCCTCGGCACGGGCATCGATGGCGTCAGCGAAGCGTCGCATCGCTTCTCGACGTCCGTCCTCGTCCTTCGCCCAGGCGTGCTGAGCCTGGTGCGCCGACTCCATGGCCGAGTCGAGCTGCTCGAGGGAGCATTCGGGAGCGCGCGCAAACTCAGCGCCGGTGACGGGATCGATGACCGCGTAACTGTTGTCGCTGGCGACCGCGTCGCCGCCGATGATTTGCGTGGTGGTCACTTCGTCTCCTCCAAAACGTTCCAGGTCAGGTGCAGATCGCGCGGCCCACGCGGGAAGTGGCTGAAGACCAACTCCGCGTCAGGCGCAAGTTCGTAGTCCGGGATTCGGCGGTGGAATTCCTCCAGCGCGATGCGGAGTTCGAGACGCGCGAGGTGCGACCCGAGGCACCGGTGGAAGCCGGATGCGAAGGCGATGTGAGCGTTCGGATGGCGGTCGAAGTCGACCGTCAGCGGGTCGACGAAGACCTCGGGATCGAGGTTGGCGGCAGCCCAGGAGACATTGACGAGGGTCCCCGACTTGATCGTCGTTCCGGACGGCAGCGTGATGTCGGCAATCGGGGTTCGCACGGCGAGCGGAACCGAGGAGTCGAAACGAAGCAGTTCCTCGATCGCTCGAGGCCACATCTCGGGGTTCTCGACCAGCTTCCGTCGCTGATCAGGGTGCTGAGCCAGGTACGCCAGCGAGTTGCCCAGCATGAGCGAGGTTGTATCCAGACCGGCGAGGATGAACAGGTACAGGATCGAGTGCAGCTCCTCGCGCTGGATGGCCGTCCCGTCAGCGTCCCGGTAGTTCACCAGCCAGCTCAGGATGTCGTCGCTCGGCGCCGCCTTCATGCGGTCGTCCAAGACACCGTCGAGGTACTCCCGGCACTTCGCTGCCCCTTCGCCCATTCGGGCGAGGTTCTCTTCCATAGTGAGATCAGCGTTCGGGTGCAGCTGCATGTCGACGAACTCGACGAACTGGCCCAGATCCTCCTGGGGAAGTCCGAGGATCGAGAGGAACATGGCCGCGGGCAGGGGCGCGCACCACTCGGCGTAGACGTCGGCTTCTCCGCGCGCCGCGAAGTGATCCAGGAGCTCGATTGAACGCGCCCGCACCCGGTCCTCCAACGGCGCCATCTTCTGCGCGGTGAACAACGGATTCAGGCGACGGCGCCACAGGAGGTGCTCGTCTCCGTCGAGGTCCAGGGGGATACGCGCGCCCTGCGAACCGAGCTTCGCCCCATCCGCACCGTTCCCGAGCACATCCCGGCTCTGGTTCAGAAATCGAACATCGTCGAACCGGGTGATCGTGACAGAACCATCCGGGTTGTGCGCCACGGGGCAACGCTCGGCGAAGTCGACGTACGCCTGCTGGGGAGCAGCGCCTCGCATGGCCGGCGCGACCACGTCATCGAAGAACCCCGGATTGAAGAAGCTATCTGCCATCGAGTCCTCCTGAAGGAACGTTTTCTACCAACTGTTCGAAAAACTAACAGGCTGTGAGCCGCGCCACAAGATGTCCGCGAAGATTCGTCGAGATTTCGTGGCGGCGACGCCCTATTCACGCCCGAGAGAGGGCTGGCTGCAGTCGCCCGTCTTGGCGACACACACCGGACCAGGCAGCCCGCCATGGCGTCGTCCTGATGCGGGGCCCGAGTGACAATCTGCGGTCCGTTTGATTCGCGCCTTCATGGGGCGAGCAGCGCAAGTCGCTCGCGCAGCCGGACGGAGGGCCGGTCCGACGACAAGGCCATGCACCCCGCTGCTGAACGAGCGGGGGCGTTACGAGAGTGTCAGCGGGCCTTCCACATGGGCTGGCGCTTCTCCGCGAAAGCCTTCGGCCCTTCGATCGCGTCCTCGCTGGAGAACACCGCAACCATTGCGGAGTTGCTCGCCATCCAGGAGGCGCCCTCCCGAATGATCGCGAAGCTCCCGGGCTCACCGACGATGCCGGCAGCGACGCGCTTGCTGTACTGGACCGACAGCGGCGCGTTGGCGGCTATCCGATTGGCCAGGTCCTTCGCTGCCGGGAGCAGCTCGCTCGAGGGTGCGACGTCGTTGATCAATCCCCATCTCAGTGCCGCAACCGCATCGATCGGTTCCCCGGTCAGGATCAGCTGCATCGCGACCTTCCTCGGCATCTGGTCGGGCAGGCGCACCACGCCACCGGCCGCGGCGATCAGCCCTCGCTTCACCTCAGGCAGGCCGAAGGTCGCGTGCTCAGCCGCGATCGCCAAGTCCGCCGCGAGCACGAGTTCAGTCCCGCCGCCCAGGGCAGTCCCATTGACCGCTGCGATGATCGGCTTGCTGATTGGGTGCTGAACCATGCCGGCAAAGCCCCAGGCTTCGGTTCCCGGGGGGGCTCATTTCCTCTCCCCGTGCGATTGCCTTCAGATCTGCACCGGCGCAGAAGGTCTTCTCGCCAGCACCAGTCAGGATCACGACCCGCACCTCGGGATTCGTATCCGCCTCTGCCAGTGCGGTACCCAGACCCAGCGCGACGTCGCCGTTGACCGCGTTGTGCGCCTGTGGCCGGTTCAACGTCACGATCAGGACGTGGCCATCGAGTTCGGTGATGACGGCGGCGTTCGCATCATTCACGCTGAGATGCCTTTCGGAGACTTCGCTCGGCTAGTGCCGAGGGACATCGACGTCGTGGGCCTGGCGGTCCCAGGTCCGGTCGTTGACGGGCGTCTTGCGGAACTCGGCCTTCTGGACCCGTTGATTCGGAGTCTTCGGCACCTCGGCGACGATCTCGATGTAACGAGGAACCATGAATCGGGGCATGTGCGCGACGAGCCATTCAAGGAGCTCGCGCTCGGAAAGCGTGGATCCGGCCGTGAGCTGGACGCAGATCTTGACGTCCTCATCTCCGAGATCGGACTTAACGCCGATGCATGCAGCCGTGTCGACCTCCGGGTGCTGATCAACGATGCGCTCGACCTCGAGCGACGAGATGTTCTCGCCACCTCGACGGACGCAGTCCTTCATCCTGTCGATGAAGTAGTACCAACCATCCGAGTCGCGGCGGAATGCATCGCCGGTGTGGAACCACCCGTTCTGCCAGGCCTCGGCCGTGGCGTCCGGACGCCCGTGGTACCCGGCATTCAGGCGCCAGGGTTCGCGGGTCCTGATCAGGAGCTGGCCGATCTCGCCATCGGGCACGGGTAGGTCGTGCTCGTCGACGATGGCAAGCTCCACACCGGGGACGATCTGGCCGGCAGAGGTCCTATTCGACTCGTTGACGTGCTGGTTGCGCAGCGCAGCGCACATCTCGGTCTGCGTGTAGGACGTCATCACCCGCGGAATCCCGAACCGCTTCTGGAACTCCTCGATGCGGTCCGGAACGGGCACGGCCCACAACAGCCACAACGGATTGTCAGAGTCCTCGGGGAGCTCCGGTTGCTTGAGCAACAGGCCGGCCATCGTTCCGACCAGGACCGTGAACGTCGAGCGGGTTTTCCTGATGTCTGACCAGAACGCCGTGGCACTGAAACGCTCGCGTACGACCAGGCGCCCGCCCCTCTCCGCCATCAGGAGAGGGAAGACCTTCCCCCCGATGTGGAACAGCGGCAGCGGAAGGTAGAACGCGTCCTCGCCGGTGAGGAGTCCCTCGAAGTTCACGCTCGCAAGATGCTGGACCTGGCCCCACGGGAGGCGAACGCCCTTGGAGGGTCCGGTTGTCCCAGAGGTGTAGCAGATCGTGGCGATGTCCCACGGGTTCGGCAGCGCTGGCGGAGACATGACCTCCGCTCGATCCCAGAAGGCGTCGAAGGAGATCTGTTCGCAGGGCAGCACGGTCTCCGACATCGGCCCCCCCGAGACGACGATGGTCTCGAGCGACGGCACGCGGTCGAGTACCTCCGACAGGCGGTCCAGGTAGTCGACGTGGACCAGCACCGCCTTGGCGCCGCAGTCACTCAACACGCTCGCCAACATGTCGCCTCGGTAGTCCGGGTTGATGCCGACCTCGATCGCACCGAGCCAGGTGAGGCCGATCCAGCACTCGATGTACTGCGGCGACGGTGGAACGAACACCGCAACCCTGTCGCCGTGGCCGATCTCGCAGCGCCTCCACGCGTCCGCCCACCTCAGGCTGTTCTCGAGCACCTGGCCATAGCTGGCCGAGTACCCCTCGACGTCCTCGAGAAATGGACGATCCGGGTTCTCCTCCGCGTGAGCAAGAAGGACCTCGGGCAACGAGCGCTCGTACACGTTCAAAACCTCCAGGGAAGTTCACCAGTGACTTGGATACTAACGCTTGTTAGATTCTTTGTCACGAGTCACCGCTCGCTTTGTCCAGCTCGAACCGCTCGCGCGCAGCCTGAAGCTGAGTCGGGATGTGTTGACTGGGGAACAGGGCGTCGTGCACTGGAACATCCCGCAACAGTCCCTTGGCCAGGTTCAGCTTGTGCACCTCGGTCGCTCCGTCGGCGATCGCCATGTGGAAGGACTCCATGACCCATCGGCCGAACGGCATCTCAGACGTCACGCCAAGTGAACCGTGGACCTGCAATGCGCGCGACGCGATTCGATTGAGCACGCCCGGAGTGGCGGCCTTGACTGCGGCGATGTCATGGCGCACGCGGCGGTAGTCGTTGTACTGGTCGATCCGCCACGCTGTTCGCAGGACGAGCAGCTTGAACTGCTCGAGTTCGATCCAGGAGTCCGCGATCATCTCCTGAACCAGTTGCTTGCGCGCCAACGGCTCGCCTTGGATCGACCGGGACGCAGCTCGCTCACACATCATCTCGAGGGCGCGGCCAGCGAGCCCTGCGGTTCGCATTGCGTGGTGAATGCGCCCTCCACCCAACCGGGTCTGAGCAACCGCGAATCCGCCGCCGCGCTCACCCAGCAGGTGGTCGAGCGGAATTCGCGCGTTCGTGTACCGGACGTAGGACTGCGTGCCCTGTCCCGGCGAGTGACCGTAGAGGTCGATGTCGCGGACGATCTCGATGCCTGGGGTGTCAGCAGGAACAACGAACGCCGAAAGGCGGCCGTGCGGGGGCGCGTCCGCATCCGTGACCGCCATCACGATCAGGAACGAGGCAAAGCTTGCATGGGAGGAGAACCACTTCTCCCCGTTGATGACCCAGCTGTCCCCGTCAAGCTCCGCCGAGGTGGTGAAAGTCGTCGGGTCCGATCCTCCCTGCGGCTCGGTCATCGAGAAGCAGGAGACGATCTCGTTCTCGATCAGTGGCCCCAGGTAGCGGTCCTTGAGGTCCGCAGTGCCGTAGTGCGCGAGGATCTCGGCATTGCCAGAGTCCGGCGCCTGACTACCGAAGACCGTTGGCCCGCAGTGGGTGCGGCCGATGATCTCGTTCATCAGGGCCAGCTTGAGCTGGCCAAAGCCGGGTCCACCGAGATGACTGCCCAGGTGGCATGCCCACAGCTTGCGCTCGCGCACCTCCTGCTGGAGTGGAGGTATCAGCCGACGGCGCAGCGGATCATTGAGGTCGAAAGGGTTCTCGATGAGCAGATCGAGCGGCTCGATCTCAGTCCGCACGAACTGATCGATCCAGTCCAGCTCCCTCTGGAACTCAGGCTCTGCCTCGAATCCCCACATCTGCGTTCCTCTCGACGTTCGTGACGTACCCGGTCGCGCGGGCTGCAAGTGGCATGTGCCGGCGCTGGGTTAGGACCTCGACGCCCGCCGACTCGAATCAGCCGCTGTTCGGCTCGCGGTCTACCAGCGCCGGGACCATCTTCGGTGCATTCGCGGCACCGCCATCGACGACGAGCGTCTGGCCCGTCAGCCACTGAGAACCAGAGCCGAGCATGAACATGACAGCGTCCGCGATGTCCTCGGGCTCCCCGAACCGCTGGAGCGGGATCGCAGCCTCAAGCTCAGCCTCACGCCCCTCCCACAGCGCGCGAGACATCTCGGTGCGCACGACGCCAGGAGCAACGCTGTTCACCCGGACGTGGGGAGCAAGCTCAACGGAGAGCTGGCGAGTCAGGTGGATCACTGCGGCCTTGGTCGCGTTGTAGTACCCGATTCCGCGGTCGACGCCGTACCCGCCGACGGACGAGACATTCACGACGGAACCGTCGTGGTCCGACATCCAGGCCTTCCAGGCAGCGCTGACCCAAGCAACGAGCCCGAACTGGTTCACCTGGACGATCTTGGCGGCGCGGGCGTGGTCGAGGTCGACCAGGTCGCCGTAGTACGGGTTCGTCGCCGCGTTGTTGACGAGGAAGTCGATGCTTCCGAACGAGTCCATCGCGCGGGCCGCCGCTGCAACGGCGGCATCCGGGTCCCCGACATTGGCCGCGAACCCTTCGAGCCGACCGGGGAGCCCCGCCTCCGCGGCCTCAGCCGTGAGCGCGTCCAGCGTCGCCTGCTTGCGCGATACGACGAGAACATCGGCACCACGGCTCGCCAGTTCCCACGTGATGGCTCGGCCGATCCCCCTCGACCCGCCGGTGACAATCGCGGTCCGACCCTTGAAATCATCAGCGGAGATGTTCATGCACCTTCTCGTACGTCCTGGGATGGGGCAACGGCGTTGCCGGTTCCAGGGGCAAATACTAACGCTTGTTCGATTTTGTGGCTAGTGCAAAGCGCGAACAGCTTCTTCATCGACGTCATCGGTGCCGATGCCCTCGAAGACGATCTTGTTCAAGGTGCTTGTGATGGATTCAGGAGACCAGAGCGAAGCTGGCCATTCCACCGTCCAGTTCATCGCGCCAAGGACCAGCAGTCGAGCCAGGGTGAGGTCGAGGTCCACGCGAATGGCACCCTCGTCACGCGCGTCGTTGAAAAGCTGTCCCCAGTACTCACCGTAGGCCCGAGCGTGCTTGTTGTGACGCTCCCGAACGTCATCGGGGATCTGGCTGCTGATCCGAAGCAGCGCCTTCGCGTAGTCGGTTCGCTCCATCACGCTCTCGGTGTGAGCAGAGATCGCGGCCTTGAGCCGGCCGGCGGCACCCTCATCTGCGGCAGCATCCACGGCGTCACGAACGTGCTGGTGCATCTCCTCGATCGCATGCCGGAGAACTGCCTCGACGAGCTCGTCCTTGGAAGCGAAGTGGTAGTACAGGCTGCCTGCCTTGGTGTCGGCGGCGGACGCGATGTCGCGCAGACTCACCCCGGCGAATCCCTTGCTCGCGAACACCCGCGCCGCCGAGTCCAGGATTCGTTGGCGTGTGCGTTCGGACTTGCTCAACGGACGTGCGAAACCTGGTGTCGCGCCATCAATCTGCCGATTCAGGTGGACCACCTCTTCTACCGATTGTCTATCGGGAACCTACAGCGCGGAAGGGACCGGCCGAAACGTTAAGGGACAGCCTGCCGCATTCACGTCCTCAGCACTCGCCCAGACGACGGTATCTCCGACCGAGACCTCGCCCTCGGACACGATCGCCGCGGTGACTCGGGGACCTTCGAGCAGTTCGACCATCGCCACCAGCCGACTCCCGTCGCCACCCGTCGACATCTGGGTGATCGCATGAACGGACCCCTGGCCACTGGCCTCGGTGTACTCGAGGCCGTCACCCAAGCATCCCGGGCAACGGTGCCGCGGGTAGTGGAATCGCTTTCCACAGGATCGGCACGACAGCAGCAGAAGGCGTCCTGCGTCCAGGCCGGCCCGGTAAGCGTTGAGCTGATCGTTCAGGGTCTGGGTCATGCGTCCCCCCTCAAGATGAGCGCGCCCTGGGCGGCCATGCTGCCTCCGGAGCCGCTGACGAACGCGCTGTCCACTCCATCTGACTGCCGGTCGCCCGCTCGGCCCTGAATCTGGCGGACGGCCTCGATGACATGTGTCATTCCGCCCGCATTGCCGGCCTGGCCAAACCCGAGCTGGCCGCCGTTCGTGTTGCACGGAAAGTCCCCGCCGAAGGAGAGGTCACGTTCGTTGACGAAGTCGTTGCCAGCGCCCCTGGGGCAGAATCCCGCGCTCTCGAGGGACATGATGACGGCAATTGCGTACGCGTCGTAGAGCTGCGCCGTGCCGATCTCCGCCGGCGTGATCCTCGCCATCTCGAACGCGCGACGCGAAGCTCCTGTCAGCGGCATGTCCGTCACGTCTCCTTGCGCGTACGTCGGGAGCTTGTAAGAGACCGCTTCGCCGAAGCCGGCCACACTGACCGGCCGCACGTCGGAACGGGCACGCTCGCGCATCGTCACGACGATGGCCGCCCCGCCGGTACAAGGCATGACGACCTCCAGCAGACGGATTGGCGGCGCGATGACCCGGGAGGCCAGCACGTCTTCCGGTGCGATGGGTTTCCCGAAATGCACGGCACCCGGCGTGATCGCGGCCGACCGGCGCTGGTCGCTGACCAATTTGGCTCGCGCCTCCGGCCCACCGGTGAAGAGCTGGTCGTATCGAGAGTTGACGAGTGCGAAGCTCGCGGTCGGACCTCGGTTGCCGTACGGGTAGTCATGCTCGGGAGCGGGCGCGCCCCAGACGTCGTCCGCTCGTCCGAGGACATTCCCTAGGTCGACGACCCCATCGGGTGCAGCCGGCCGCGGCCGAAACGGGAGGGCGCAGACGACCGTTTGGCAGACACCGGACTCGACCATCGCCGCCGCGCGCCAGACCATCCCGACCGCACTGGCTCCACCAAGATCGACCTGCTCTGCGCAAGCCAGATCCCACCCGCAGTACTCAGCCAGGAGCGACGGCACCATGTGGACTGCCTCGAACACGTCGGTCGAGCAGACGAGGCCGTCGACGTCCTGGGATTCCAGGCCGGCATCATCGAGTGCCATTCGAGCAAGATCTGCCCACTGCTCCACCGTGAACTGCTCGGGGCCTGCGAACTTTCGCTCAGGCGCGTGTTCCGCAACACCTGCAACAACTGCCTGCCTCGGGCGTGCGGTCACCGGCTGCTCCTCGACATTGCCTTGGGTGCAGTCCTGCCTACGTCCACGCGGAGTTTCACTGTTGGCCCCTCGGCTCGGTTTGGCTACGACTGGGGGTGTTGAGTTAGCTGCAGGGGTACCGGACCGGGCATCCCGAGGTCCTTGCCGGTGCCCGCGCCTTGCCCGAGCCCGGAGCGTTCAAGGCTGGCCGGGCCGCGCGCTGAGCCCATCACGTCCACTGAAGTCCGGCACTGTGCACAGAAGGCCAGTCGACGACAGAGAGCGACCCCTCGCTCGCTCAGGATCTCGATGTCCGCAGATCCGCAGTACGGGCAGACCATTGCCTCTCCAGGTGCGTCCAGAACGACGCCGTGCGCGTTCAGCTTGGCTCGCCCGCTCGGAGCAACCTCCTTCGGCTGCCAGACGGTGGTCCGGTCCCAGCTCAGCGACAGGTTCGCGCCAGAACCGACCACATGGGTCACGGCGCTGCGGACGTCCGCCTCGATGAGGAAGAGCGCAGGGCATCCAGAGAATGTCGGCTTGAGCGTGACGCGCACGTCGTAGACCAGACCGGACTTGTCCGACGGTGCCGAGCTGATCGACACCTCGCCCACCATCCCCATCTCACCGATGGACACCGGAAGCTCAGGATCCTCGACCGCGCGCACCGCCGCCTCGACCGTCGCGGTCAGCCTCGCTAGATCGGCGGCCCCGTACGATGCGGGATGTCCTCGCGCTGAGTCGGCCATCATCACCACCGCCCAGGGGCCAGTTCCCGGACCGATCGGATCTCGTCAAGAACCCGGGCTCGGTGCCCCGGGCCCGCGCCCTCTCCTCCGAGCGGGTTCGCGGGAAGCTCGATACCCCAGCCGGCGGCCTTGGTCCGCGTTTCGGATTCCCAGGCCTGGTAACCGGCCTCGAGCGCTGCGCGAAACTCGACAGATGATCCGTCGACCTGGAAGATGCCGGGCGCGAGCGGCCAGAGCACTTCGAACGACCGCTGGAGGTGCTTCAGCGACTGGCCGCCGGCCAGGGCGATCCGTTCGCACCAGTACGTCCAGAAGTCGCGCTGGAAGAGTTCTTCCGCCTCGACTCGCCCGACCAGACCGGCGTCCAGTCCTGCGTCTGCGAAGATCGGCATCCGCACTGCGTCGCCTGTGTCGTAAAGGAACTGCTTGACCACGAGTTCCGCCCAACCGTCGGCATACCACTCAGCCAGGCCGCAGGACTTGAACTCGCCTGCAGGCCGATCGTAGAGGGCGTGGTCGGTGTCTTCGGCTTCCTCGCCGAACACGTACGAGTAGAACAGGCGTGCGTGTCCGAGCTCCTCTTGCCCGACCGAGGACAGCACGAGGTTCACCTCGAGCTCAGGCCCCCACGCAGCGAGCGACGTAAGGATGTGCCCGACCATGAACTCGTCGTCCGCCAGCTTGATCGCTCCGGCGCGACCGTCCGATGTCATTGAGTCCAACGTTCCCACCCATCGAGAAAAATAACGACTGTTAGAATCAAGGTAGTGTCTCTATAGTCGCAAGTCAACCGGCGTTGTAGCGTTCACGACGTACACGCAGACGACCGTGCGAACACTTGTTAGAACGAGCACGTACCCACCGAGGAGCAGATCTGTGGCGACAGTCAACGAAGTCTGGGTGCACGAACGCGTCCAGCGCGCCGCCGGAGCCGCGGCTCGAGTCGACGGCGTCGTCCGGATGCACGGCGGTGCTTCGAGCCTGACCTACGCAGCCCAGCTCGCTTTGTCGGATCAGACCTCGACGCCAGTCGTCGTGAAGATCGCCCCGCCGGGCCTGCCCCCGACGCGGAATCGCGACGTCTTGCGGCAGGGACGCGTAATGCGCGCTCTTGAGTCCAGCCCGGTGCCGACGCCCGCAGTCCTTTTCGAGGACGCGGGCACACCTCCGGACGAGCCACCAGTCCTCGTGGTCACGAAGGAGTCTGGCGAATGCATCGAGCCCTTGACTCACGGTGCGGCCGACGATGTCCCGAGCCAACGGATCGTGCGCCAACGCACGCTGGCGGCGATCGAACTCCTGGCTCAGATGCACGAGTTCCCCTGGAAGCGATCAGCCCTCGGCAGCGAACCAGTCCAGACGCTTGCGGCCGAGGTCAACCGGTGGCGCGCGCTGTTCGCCACAGCCCCGCCAGACCTGGCACATGGGTCGGTCGAGGTGGCTGATCGCCTGCTTGACCAGATGCCGGCCGACATCGAGCCCACGCTGGTGCACGGCGATTTCCGGCTGGGAAACATGCTTTGCGAGGGAGGAAGGGTGACCGCCCTCCTGGATTGGGAGACCTGGACTATCGGCGACCCGCGCATCGACCTCGGGTGGCTGCTGATGAGCTCCGATGCGAGCCAACAGCCTCATTCCGTGCGAGAGGACGTCGGAATGCCGTCGCGAACCGAGATGCTCCGCCACTACGCGGCATGTGGCGGCGGAGTCACTGATCATGCGGGGTGGTTCGTAGCCCTCAGTCAGTTCAAGGCTGCCGCGATGACCGCGCTCATCCTCAAGCACGATCGCAGGAAGGTCGAAAGAGACCCGTTCGTTGCATGGTGGGATCCGCAGATCCCCCTCGATTTCCTCAAGCTCGCCCAGGACCTCTGATTCAAACTACGCGTCAAAGTTTTTCGGCCAATCGTTAGAAATCTGTGCTAGCGTCACACACCGTGGAAGGCACAGATCTGGATCGCAAGACGATCCCATACGTCAATTACCTCGAACTCGGGCCGCCGGCGAGACTCGTGGCGAACGAGTGCACGAACTGTGGCGCTCGCTTTGTCGATCGCAGGAACGCCTGCGCCGCGTGCAGTGCTACGGAGTTCCGCCGCAGTCCGCTGCCGGATGTCGGCGAACTGGTGTCGTTCACCGTCGTTCACGTCGCTGCTCCCGGTCTTGAGGTCCCCTACGTCGCTGCGGTCGTCGACTGCGGCGGCACCTGGGTCCGGACCAACCTGGTCGATGCCGGGTTCGACCCGACCCAGATCGAGCTGCGCGCTCCGGTCCGGCTGGTGACCTTTCCGGTCGGGACGGATGACCAAGGCACGACCGCCATTGGCTTCGGCTTTGCGCCCTACAAGACGGATGGAGTGGCGAATGAACAGCGATGACGCTTGGATCGTGGGCATCTCGATGACGCGGTTCGGCAAGCACCCCGACAAGGACGTCTGCGACCTCGGTGCCGAGGCGGTGCACGGGGCCCTGTCGGACGCAGGAATCGCTCTGAGCGAGATCGGACTCATTGCCGCCGGCAACATGCTCGGCGAACACAACTTCGGTCAGTCCCTGCAGAAGCAGATCGGCCAGACCGGAGTGCCGGTCATCAACGTCACCAACGCGTGCGCGACGGGCGCAACTGCTCTGAAGACCGCCATCATGGCTGTCAAGTCCGGCGAGTGCCGCGTGGCACTGGCGGTCGGCGTCGAGAAGATCGCCGGAGCAGGACTTCTCGTGGGCGGACAGTCCGTCGCTGGCCCCGCCACCTGGACTCCGTCCGGACGCCACGGCGCAGTGGCCGGCCTGGACGGTCGGGTGGGAACCGACACGATGCCTGGGGTCTTCGCCCAGGTCGGAATGGAGTACACATCGCGGCACCCCGGTGCCACCTTCGAGCTGTTCGCACGGATCAGCGAAAAGAACCACGCGCATTCCACCCTGAATCCGCTGGCGGCCTACACCAAGCGGTTCACGCTCGACGAGATCATGAACGACGTCATGGTGGCCTACCCCAACACGCGGTCGATGTGTTCGGCCAACTGCGACGGCGCGGCAGCCGCGGTCGTCGTCTCCGGCGCAACCCTTCGCACGCTCGACCCGGACCAGAGGCGCCGGGCGGTCAAGATCAGCGCCTCCGTGCTGGCCACGGATCCCTGGGTCGAAGGCTGCCATGCACTGCCGGACATCAGCACCGTCACGCGCAATGCGGCGGCCACTGCCTACGAGCAGGCTGGGGTCTCCCCCAGCGACCTCGATCTGGTCGAGCTGCACGACTGCTTCGCGACCGCTGAGCTGGTCCACTACGAGAACCTGATGCTGTGCCCGCCCGGGGAAGCGGTCCCGTTCTTCGAGTCGGGGGCAACCTGGCGCGACGGCAGCACGCCCGTGAACGTCTCTGGCGGCCTGGAGTCAAAGGGACACCCGATCTCGGCCACGGGCATCGCCAACATCTGGGAGATCTGTCACCACCTCCGCGGGGAAGCTGCCGACCGCCAGATAGAGGGGGCAAGGGTCGGCCTCGCACACGTGATCGGCCTGGGTTCTTCGGCCGGCATTCACATCCTGGAGAAGAGCGCATGACCATCAACGAGCAGACGAGCCCGCACCTCGGACTCCTGGGCAGGACCGCGATCGTCACCGGCGCCGGACGAGGCATCGGGCGCTGTCACGCGTTGTTCCTCGCGGCGCACGGCGCCCGTGTCGTCGTGAACGACTTCGGCGGCGCTCGCGACGGAAGCGGCCACGACAGCTCACCGGCGCAACAGGTCGTCGACGAGATCCTGGCCAATGGTGGCGAAGCAGTCGCCAATACGGATGACGTGGCTTCCTGGGACGGCGCCAAGGACATGGTGCAGACGGCGATCGACGAGTTCGGCGGGCTGGACATCCTTGTGAACAACGCGGGCTTCGTCCGCGACCGGATGCTCGCCAACATGTCTGAAGATGAATGGGATGACGTCATCCGAGTCCATCTCAAGGGACATTTCTGCCCGACGCGGCATGCCGCGGAGTACTGGCGCAGCATGTCCAAGGCAGGGCGTCCCGTCGCTGCGTCTGTCATCAACACCTCGTCCACCTCCGGGCTCTTCGGCAAGATCGGACAGAGCAACTACGGCGCGGCGAAGATGGGCATCGCCTCGATGACGATGATCACCGCCGATGAACTGGCCGGCTACGGCGTCCGGGTGAACGCGATCGCTCCTGCCGCCCGCACTCGCCTCACCGAAGGTCTCGGTAGTGGCGTGGATGATGATGTCCGGCCGGGCGAGTTCGACGAGCTCGATCCCGCCAACGTGTCTCCGATGGTCGGCTACCTCGCATCGAAGGATTGCCGGATCACCGGAAAGGTGTTCCTGGTCTTCGGCGGTCAGGTTCACCTGTTCGAGCCGTTCTCCATCCACGAAGGCATCGAGCGCAACGGTCAGTGGAACCTTGCCGATCTCGCGACACATGCAGATCACTTCGCTGACGTCGAGTTCAAACTCGGGAACACCTTCGGGTTCTGACCTCCCCGGCTGCGAACGAGAGAAGGCCTCCGGATCGCCTGGCGATCCGGAGGCCTTCTTGCTCGTGAGGGAGGGAGACCCTCGACGAGCTGCGCCCATCCATCCGTTCCGGGGACGGCAGGGCTTGCGGAAAGGAGTCAGTTGTCGTTCCTCGGTGGGTTCAGTTCAAAACGCCGGATCTTGCCCACTGACGTCCGTGGCAGCGACTCCGCCCAGATGATCCGTCGGGGACGCTTGGACTTGGCCAGCCGCTCTGCACACCAGGCGAGCAGCTCATCAGCATCGACGTCTCCCGCACGCACGACGTGTGCGACGGGGACTACGTCCCGAATCGGGTCGGCCTCCCCCACGACGGCGACCTCGAGAACCGACGGGTGTTCTGCGAGGACGGTCTCGACCTCCACGACGGACACGTTCTCACCGGCGACCTTGAGCACATCTCCACGCCGGCCGACGAACGTGATCAGCCCATCGGGTCGACGAGCGGCCAGGTCACCGGTGAGGAACCACCCGTTCCTGAACGACTCCTCGGTCGTGCGGGGATCGTCCAGGTACTCAGCAAAGAGAGTCTCCCCCCGAACACCGCCGACAACCAGCTCTCCCACCTCGCCGGGACCGGCCTGTGTGCCGTTCTCGGTCTGGACCTCGACGACGCAACCCAGGGTCTGTTCCCCCAGCGCCATCGGATCCGGCGAAAGGACCCTGTTCGACAGGACCGCAGGAATCGTCTCCGTCATCCCGTACAGCTGACGGGGAGAGCAGCCGACCAGCTCGGCGAAGTCGACGTACTGCGCGCTGGTGAGGTTCTGCGCGTACCAGCAGTGCCGGAGACGGAGTCCAGGAACTGGATTGGCCCGTGCCAGGATCATGCGCATCGGTGCTGCAAACAGACTGGCGTGAGTGACCGCGTGGCGTGCTGCCTGCTCGAGGAACTGGGAGGCCGAGAACCTGTGCATGAGGGCCACGCTCGCCCCCACCGAGATTGCGGCAGCGAACGAGTAGTACTGGGCGTTCGCGTGGAACAGCGGAAGTACCACGAACTGGCGATCATCGGGCGTAAGCGATGCCGCTGCGCTCATCACGTCCCCGGCGAATGCGTAGTTCGCCTGGGTGATGACGACGCCCTTCGGGGCTGACGTCGTCCCTGACGTGAACATCAGGGCTGCCCGATCCTCCCCGTTCGGAACCTCGTGGAGCGTCCAATCCGGGGATCCGGCACGCAAGCCATCAAGAACCACGTCTGCGTCGTCGACGCACAGCACCGGCATCTCCGGGTCCGCCGCGAGGTACACGTCGCGACGCGCGGTCGAGCAGACGCCGACCGCTGGCCGTGTCCGGGCGAACTGGCTTCGCAGCTCGTGGGACGTCACCTCCGGATCGGCTGGAACGATCCAGGCTCCGAGCCGTGCCGTGGCGATCCAGCAGGCAATGAAGGCCGGGCCGTTGCTCAACGCAAGGTGCACCGACGAACCTCGCCGCAACCCCTGTTCGACCAGACCGCCTGCGACCTCGGAGACCAGGTCGTCGAACTCGGCGTACGTCCACGTCGACACTGCTCCGTCCGGACCCTCGAAGATCAAGAAGGGAGAGTCCGGACGGGCAGCGACTGCCTGGCGCCACCGAAGGTCGAGGGTGAGCTTCACACCTGCTCGAACTCCGGAACCGTGCCCTTCGCCCCGTACCCGCCTCCGCCAGGAAGCTCGAGGCGAACGACGTCTCCGGGCTGGAGCGTGATTCGGGACTGCGTGCGTACGGGCTCCCCGTTGACCAGGAATCGTCCTGGATCCGCTGATCCGCCGCCGAACAAGCCCTTGGGCGGGTGCTTCATCCGGCTCGTCACGGCGTTGAGCTGCCACGGCCGCGTCGTGTCGACGGTGAACTCGATCGTCTGTCCCATGCCGCCTTCCGCACTGCCCGAACCACCAGACCCAGGACGAAGCTCCTTGCGCAGGAACCGGATCGGGGCTGAGGACTCTACCACCTCCAGCGGAACGGCCGAGACGCCAGTCGGGTAAGACGTAGCGTGCAGGCCCGTCTTGGTGGCGCGCGCACCCACGCCGCCGGCGTAGGTGAACATCGCCGTGATGAACGGCGACCCGTCGTCATAAGTGCCGCTGACCTGCATCGTCCACACCGCACCGGCACCTTCGGCCAGCACGGCATCGGGAACGACCTCGGAGAGCGCGGCGAGGAGCGGCATCGGCAGGAACATGCCGACGACGTGCCGGGCCGTGCACGGAGAAGGCGAGACTGCATTGACGATCGAGCCCTCGGGTGCTTCCACCCGGATGGGCGCGAGACTGCCGTGGTTGTTCGGGATCTCCGGGTTGAGAACGCTTCGGATGGTGAACGTGCTGTAGGCATGGGTGTAGTTCTTCACCACGTTGATGCCTGCCGGGCTTGCGCCGCTCGACCCTTCGTAGTCGACCAGGATCTCTCCCTTGTCGGGATCGACGGTCATTGCGACGTGGATGTCGATCTCCGAACCGTCCGCGAGGTCCAAGATCGAGTGCGCACGGTAGGTCCCGCCCGGCAGTGCCCTGATCGAACGACGGGTCGCTTCCTCGGAGCGCCGAATGATCTCGTCGGCGAGTTCCTGGATGTCATCCATCCCGCGCGAGTCGCAGAGCAGCTGCAAGCGCTGCGCGCCGACCTCACCGGACGCGATCTGAGCGTGAAGGTCGCCGGCCATGTGCTCGGGCTGACGGACGTTCGACAGGATCATGTTCCAGACGTCGTCGTTCCGTTCGCCCTTCTTCATGAGCTTCAGGATCGGGATCCAGATTCCCTCTTCGAAGACATCCCGAGCGCCAGCACCGATTCCGTAGCCGCCGACATCCGTGTGATGGATCGTCGAACCGAAGAAGGCGATGACCTCGCCGTTCCGGTGGACCGGGTTCATGACCGTCACGTCGAGCAGCTGACCGGCGGTCTGGTAAGGGTCGTTGGTGATGAGTACATCGCCTGGCTCGAGCTGATCCGCCGGATACTTCGCGAGGACGGCAGACGCCGCCCGGGCGAGCGAGTTGATGTGCCCGGGGGTGCCGGTCACCGCCTGCGCGACCATGCGGCCGTCCCGATCGAACAGCGCGTTCGCCAGGTCTCCCGCTTCGCGCACGATCGGGCTGAACGCGGCCCGCTGCAGTGCGCGAGCCTGTTCGTTCACAGTGCTGATGAGGCTTCCCCACAACACTTCGAGCTCGATGGCGTCAATGGTCTCGGTCATGCGTCGTTCCCCCTCACGGCGACAACTGCGCCGTCCTCGGTAACCGTGGCCTGCCATCCGGGCCGAATGACAGCAGTGGTCTCACGTTCCTCGATGAATGCCGGCCCGTTAACCGTCGCCCCGGCCCCGAGGAGGTCACGCCTGTAGACGGGAACCTCCTGAGCATCGGCGCCGCGGTCGAACCTCGCCGCGCGGGTGCGGTGCGGTTCCGGCGTGCCGGTCATCGGCGCCAGGCGTGCGCTCTCGACACTCGGTGCCGGTGCCCACGCCGCGATTCGCCAGGTAACCACTTCCACCGCAACATCCGGGATGCGCATCCCGTAGATCTTCTCGTACTCGACAGCGAAGGCTTCAGCGGTGTCGGCGGTCGAGGCCGGCCAGCCATCGCCCTCGCCCAGCCAGACCGTGACCTCGTTACCTTGGCCGCGATACCTGGCGTCCATGCCGTAGCGGAAGTGGACCGACGATTCGACGCCGGCACTCGCCAGGACCTGGCGACCCTCGGCGCGCATCTCCTCGAGCAGGTGATCGCGCTCCGCGGTCACGTGATCGCTGAGCTCCGCGACAAGCGACCGGGCCAGATCGATCCTGACCGGACTGACGAGTGTCCCGAAGGCGGAGAGCACCGACGCGTTCACCGGGAAGATCACCCGCTGGGTCTCGAGCAGCTCGGCAACCCCGCAGGCGTGCACCGGGCCAGCGCCTCCGAATGCGATCAGCGGGACCCCTCGCAGGTCCACCCCGCGTTCGACGGCGTGCATTCGGGCAGCCGCCGCCATGTTCTGGTTGACGACAGCATGGATACCCGCAGCAGTGTCTTCGACCGAGCTGTCGATCGCATCCGCAACCTTACGTGCCGCTTCACTCGCGGCCGCGAGATCGAGAGGCATGTCGCCACCGAGGAAGTAGCCCGCGTCCAGGTACCCGAGAAGCAGGTCGGCATCCGTTGTCGCGGGCTGCACACCTCCACGGGCGTACGACGCCGGGCCGGGCTCAGCACCCGCGGACTCCGGACCCACCTTGAGGAGACCGAGGTCGTCGACTCGTGCCAGGCTTCCGCCACCAGCACCGATCTCGACCAGGTCGACCGACGGCACGGACACCGGGAACCCGGAGCCCTTCTTGTGCCGGTAGACACGAGCAACTTCGAACTCGTTGGTCAACGCCGGATCAGTGCCTTCGATCAGGCACGACTTTGCAGTCGTTCCGCCCATGTCGAAGCACAACAGCTTCTCCTCGCCGAGGCGTTCGGCGTACCAAGCCCCGGCCAGGGCACCTGCCGCCGGGCCCGACTCGACCAGACGGATCGGCAACCGCTTCGCGTCCTCAGCCGCGATGACCCCGCCGTTGGACAGCATCATGAGCACCTTGCCGACGAAGCCCTCGCCTGCGAGCCAGGTCTGAAGCTCATCGAGGTAGGGCCCGATGATCGGCATGGTTGCGGCGTTGCAGGCCGTCGTGACCATGCGCGGGTACTCGCGGATCTGCGGAGCGACATCGTGCGAGACGCAGACCGGAATGCCGAGATCGGCCGTGATCCGGTCGGCGACGAGGCGCTCGTTCGCGCCGTTCCCGTAGCCGTGGAGGAAGCAGATGCCCACAGCCTCGACCTCGGCCTCGCGGAGCTTCGCGATCAGATCGTCGAGCTCCGCGGCACTTGGCTCGCGCAGGATCGTCCCGTCCACCGTCTGCCGCTCGTCGACCTCGAAGGTGAGCTCACTCGGGATCGGCGGCGGCGGGAACTCGATCTGAAGGTCGTACATGTCGTACCGGTGCTCGGTCCGGATGGAGAGGGTGTCGCCGAAGCCGGCGGTCGTCACCATCGCCGCCTTGCCCGTCTTGCCTTCGATCAGAGCGTTCGTGATGAGGGTCGTCGCGTGAACGATGGGAGCCGTGATCTCCTCAGGACTCACGCCAGCCTTCTTGAGGAGTTGCGTGAGGCCGGTGCGCACCCCGTTGAGGGGCCGGCTCGGAGTCGACAGACTCTTCTCCACGACCACCCGGCCGGTGGAGGCATCGAGCAGAACGAAGTCGGTGAAGGTGCCGCCGATGTCGACAGCAAGGCGCCAGTCAGCCATTGCGGTACTCCTCTCGCACAGGCTGGAAGACATCCAAGATCCAGACCTCGTTGTTCCGGGCCGGGTCACCGATGAACTGGCTGTCGCCGTGCGGCAGGTTCGTCGGTGCCCAGTAGACGTCGCCAGGGCCGAGCGTGACTCGTTCGTCGCTGCCGAGGCGGAAGTCGAGCTGGCCGGCAACGATCAGTCCGAACTGCTCGTTGTTCGGGTGACCGCCGTACGGCGTCGGTCCCGAACCGCCCTTGATTCGCCAGAACGCCATCGACATACCGTCTCCGGTGAAGATCCTGCGACTCATGCCGCCGCCCCCAGTGGGGCGGAAGGCTGAGTCGTCGTACCGCCAGACGGCGCCACTTGAACTCGTAGAACTACTCATCAGGTTCTTGCCCTCTCCTGCAATAGAACGCACTTCGTTGGACCGCGGGCTAGTGCCGCAGGCTTCTACTTCTCACGGGCGCTTCGGCCAGGTGTCTTTCGGTAACGCTTCTCGGCACCGCTGGCCATGACCTCGAACGGCCATTCCGACGCGTGCACGTCGGCTCGGTCAACGACCCAGATCCCTACGGCAGGATCGCGGCGGAGCCAGTGCTCCTTCGCGAAGAGAAGTGCGGCTTTCGGCTCCGGGGCTTCGAGTTCGCCGACATGAACGAACTCGCCGCCCTCCTTCAGACACAGGAAGACCTCGTAGACGCGATCAGCCATCTCAGGCCGCCCAGACTTCGTCCATGAACCACTGGCTGCCGCGGCGCGCATTCCGAAGGGATCGCTGCAGTTCCTCGCCGTAGGGGCTTCCACCACGGAGCAGGCCCTTGAACTCGTCCCAATCAGGCTCCGTGTATCCCCACAGGCCGGTCTCCTCGTCGAGGACGACCGCGTCATCCGGGATCTCGAGGCCCATCCGCTTGATCTTCGGAACGAAGGTGCTCAAGAAGTTCTGGCGCAGCTCCTCGTTCTCGGCGATCTTCAGCTGAAACGACAGGAGAACTTCACCGTGCTTTGACGCGCTCGCTCGCGGCCCGAACATCGAGAGGATCCGGGGCCACCACCGGTTGACTGCTTCCTGCGCCATACGCTTCTGGCTCGGGCCCGCGCCGACCATGCGGTGCATCAGGTAGCGCCCCGCCTGGTGGTGGAACCCTTCTTCCTTCACGATCTTCTTCATCGCCCGGGCGTACGGCCCGTAGCTGCTCTTGAGCAGAGTCGTCTGCCGAGTGATCTCAGCACCATCCGCGAGCCATGCGGCGACAACCGGGTCCGCCCAGTCGTCCCACGGGTAGTGGAAGATGTTCATGAAGCGGGGCGGGCCCTCAAGGATCTCTTCCATGTACTCACTGCGAGTCTTGCCGGTGAGGTCCTCGCACACGCGAATGAGGGCAAGGCCATGGCCCACCTCATCCTGAGTCTTGGCAGAGAGGATGAGCTTGGCCTCGAAACTGGGAGCCCGCGGGACCCAGCGGTACTCGTGCACCGGGCCGACGAGCTCACTCATCATGTGGAACTCCATCATTCGCGCTGCCTCGGCCCGGTAGGCGTCCGGCAGGTCGTGCCACGGCTCGTACTTGCCGCCAGCCGCCACGCGCGCTGCGATTGCTTCGTGCTCTGCGTTCACTCCTGCGCCGGTCTGAGGCGCCTTGGACAGATCGGGGTTCTCGGCCATGCCGTGATCCTAACAGTTGTTAGAAATAGTCCGCAAGAGGCGAGCTCGATTCCCTCAGCGGACAGACACCAATGTCCATCGCCACCGCGCAGTGCACCTGTCGGGTTTCGAACAGGCAGCCCGAATCACGCGAGACAGGCGACCGGGCCGCCGACAGGGGGTCGACATCACCGCTGCCACGACCAGTGGCCTGGCTCCATGCAAGGTGCGTCGCCCACTAAGGGGCATCGTCAGGGGACGACGGACTGACGCACTTCCCGGACCCGCAAGGACACGCGGTCTCGCTGCCGCGCTTCCGGCTCCAGCCTCGGGGGAACTCCAGCACGCCGGCCTATCGTCGTGAAGCGTGCACAGCTGGCACCCGTTGGGCCCAGGGCGTCGCCTGCTCGAGTTCTGCCGCGAGGCGGAACAGGACGTCTTCGCGGCCGTATCGCGCAACAAACTGCAACCCATACGGCAGTCCGGCGGCCGTGAGGTGGAGCGGAAGCGAGATAGCCGGTTGGCCACTCACGTTGAACGGCACGGTGAAGCCTCCGGTGATGGCGACGGAGCGGCGGGTCGCCTCGGCTGGATCGCCCGGAGCGTCGAGGGCTCCGAGCTCGAACGCCGGCACAGCCATCGTCGGAGTCAGGAGCACGTCGTACTCATCCCACCAACTGGCGACTTCGCGTCCGAACCGTGTCGTGCGCTCGACTGACGCGATGAACTGACTGCCGGTCACAGACCGGGTGGACTCCAGCATCATCCAGGTCCCGGGTTCCACGTCGCTCTCGACGATGGGTCTGCCAAGGACTGAGGACCAGCGATCAAGCAGCCAACCGACACCACTACCGACCACTGCCATGAATGCTTCGAGAACGTCCTGGTGATCGAGCGCGGCCGGATGAGCCTCGACGACCTCGTGGCCCATCTCGGCCAGCAGTTCGGCGGTCGCCACAGTCCCGGCACGCACCTCTGAATGAATCGGGTCGTAGCCATCGGCTGCTCGTTGCATGAAGCCGATCCGCAGCCGCTCGGATGAACGACCCACCTCGCTCAGGAAGGTGCGTTCCGGCGGCGGAGCACAGAAAGGGTCGCCGGGCATGTAGCCACTCACCGCGTCCAGGACGGCGGCCGCGTCACGGACAGTCGACGTGATCGCCCCCAGGTACCAAGAACCGTTGAGGAACGCGTCCCCGACCTCGGGACCTTGAGACACCCGACCACGCGAAGGCTTCAACCCGACGGTCCCGGTCAAGCTTGAAGGGATGCGAATCGATCCCCCGGCGTCGGTCGCGTGTGCCACCGGCACCAGACCTGCTGCCACTGCGGCACCTGATCCGCCGCTGGAACCACCCGGGGATCGGGCGACATCCCACGGGTTGTGGCATGGCCGAGGGTCGCCGACTCCGTGGTTGCTCGCAAGGCAAGTTCGGGGAGGTTGCTCTTGCCAATCAGGACAAAGCCCGCTTGACGCATCCGCTCGACGTAGAAGCTGTCCGTGTCGGGAGCCCAACCTTGCTCGCGCAACGGTGCGAGTCCTTCGGACATGGGATCACCAGCCGAACCTGTCAGGTGATCCTTGAGGACGTAAGGAACACCGGCAAACGGTGCTTCGAGGTCGACGGCGCCCGCCTCACGTCGCGCCTTGTCAAACAGCTGCGTGACGATGGAGTTCAACTCAGGGTCGACGGCGGCAATACGATCGATCGCCGCCTCCACCAGGTCGTGCGGCGCGACCTGGCCGCTGCGAACCAAATGCGCTTGCCCGATTGCATCGATCCGACTCAGGTCTTGTATGCGAACCACCCAGCCCCTTGGTTGCTGATCTCGACAACCAGCGACGATATGGTTCAACTTTCAATGTGGCAAGACTCGAGCTCGGCCAACCTGATCGGCTCTAGCCGTTCAGCCGAGCAGCCTGAGAACACAACCTGCCAGGCCCGGCAGGTCAAGGGCGTTGACGCCTGACTGAATGCACGTCGTCGTGGCCTCGAGCTTCGACAGCACGTCAGGCACGAGGCTCGGGAGTGCCTGGGTAGGGCTCTTGACGAGGCCGTCCACCGACTCGAGGAGCCCGGATGTCGGTGCCTTTGCTGGCTTCTCCGCTGCAGGGGGCGGGGTCCCAGCAGCAGCACCGCCGCCTGCGCCGGCACCCGCTGCTCCTGGAGCAGCGGCGGCAGCGTTCGCGTGCCCGCTCTTCCCTCGAGTCTTCTTCGTGACCGCAGCCGTCGTGTACGCCGGCGTGAAGAACTGGCCCGCGTACGTACCCGATGGCACGGCAGAGTAGTACCCGGCGGAGTACGCCTCCATGATTCGCAGCACGAGGTTCACGTACTCACGACTGTGGTTGTAGCGAAGGACCGCGGCGCCCAAGGGACCAGTGATAGAGCGAGCGCCTCCGAGCCGGATTGCGCGCGGAGGGTCGCCAACCGGCCCGACCATCGCGATCTGCAGGTCAATCCACGGGGCGTCGCCTCGCGCGATGCGAGACGTCGTGCCCCTGCGCCGCCCTAGCTTTCACTGTTCCTCGTTGCCCGTTGTCTTCCGAGCAAAGGGCTGAACCCGATTGAGCATTCGGACGGATCGAACGCCGGGGATGTTGATCGCCGCCTCATTTGGAATGAGGAGGTCGCCTGAGCGACGGAGCAGGTAGGTCATCGTCGCGTGACGCGGCTCGCCGCTTGTTCACTCGACCAAGCTCCCGCCCTTAGAGACTCCAGCCTTCATGGTGGCCCGTCAGCTCACTCCAGGTACGATTGCGCTACAACCAATCGTCCGAAAGCGGGCTGCAAACCTGCAGGTCAGAGCGGGTGGCTTACTCCCACTCGATGGTCCGCGAGTTATCGGAGATCTGATCCGATACGGCCTTTCTCACCACGGATCGACGCGACAGGGCGCGGATCTCGGACACGTCAGCCTCTCGGCTTCGGCGCGTGAGACTTTCGCTGAGCCTATGTCTGGTGTGGCCGAGGCCTAAAGGCCAAGGTCGCGGCTGGAGGTGACCTGCATGGCTTCGAGTGGGCGGATGTAGTGCTCGACGAGCGTGGAGATCCGGGAGTGGCGGGTCTGGGCGGCGATGCGGTCCAGGCCGACGCCGGCCAGGGCTGCGGTGGTGGCGTGCCCGGCCCGGAGCGAATGTCCGCTGACGCGTTCGGAGGGGATCCCCGCGGCGGCGGCTCGTTGCTTGAGCATGCGGGCCAGGCCGCTGCCGGTGAAGGGGCGGGAGCCGATGCGGTCGTGGTGGAAGCCGGTGAAGAGCTGGCCTGGTCCGGTGCCTCGGTACGCGAGCCAGGCGTCGAGGGCGGTGACGGGGTCGGTCTCGGCGTGCTGGCCGTGGGCGACGGCGACGAGTTGGCCGCGGGCTTCGGGGTCAGTCTTGGACTTGCGGACGTGGATGAGCAGGCCTTCGGGCTTGGGTTCGATGTCGGCGAGTTCGAGGCCGGCGAGCTCGGAGCGGCGCAGCGCTGAGGCGAAGCCGAGCAGGATGAGGGCGGCGTCCCGGGTGCCGCGGGCGGTGGTGCGGTCGATGTTGGCGAGCATGCGGCGGATGTCGTCGGTGCTCAAAGGTCGGGACTGGCGACGCGGTGCGGTGCCCAGGGTGCGGCGCAGACCGCGGCGGACGGCTTTGACCGACTGGTCAGCGATCGGGTTCACCTCGCCGTCGGTCTCGTGGGCGGCGGCGATCGCGGCGCAGGCGCACTCGATCGTGCCAGCGGCGACGCCCTGGGCGGCGAAGTCGGTCAGGTAGGCGCAGACAGCGACCGGTGAGGCCGGCATCGCAGTGATGCCCCGTCCGGCGCACCAGCGGTCGAAGCGTCCCCACTGCCAGGCGTAGGTCTTTCGGGTGGACTCCGCACGGCCAGCCGCGATGGCATCGGTGATCCGGGTGAGGTCCTGGTTGGTCAGTCCCTCGGGCGGGATGTCGGACCACCCGAGGCTGCGGCGGCCGGGGACCGGGCCGGCGGTGGCGAGAGTGGCGACGTGGTCGGTGACGCGGGTGGGGACGCGGGTGGGGACGAGTGCGAGATTCATGCGCTCGTCCTACCGATCCGCGACGGCGGATGACCCGCCCGGGTCCGACTTGGGGACGCTATGGCCGGTTCGTGGCCGCCCGTCGAATCCCACCCTACGGAGCCACGCTCCGCTGCTCAGTCTACGCCCGAAGTCGCCGACTTCGGCGGCACACCTCCTGGGCATGACAGTCCCGATCAAGAACCCCGACGAGCTCGTCGCGATCATCCCGCACATGCTCGGCTTCAAGCCCCAAGAGTCCATCGTGTTCGTGCCGATGGGCTCCACCCTCCCCACCGCCCGCCTCGACATCCCGACCACGCCGAGGGATCAGGCGCAGGCCTGGAGGTCGATCCGCGACGGCCTCTCCCGCTACGCCCGACCCGGCTCCGCTGTCGGCATCGTCTGTTTCGCCGCCGACCGCCAGCAGGCCGACCTCATCGGACGCGAGTTCGCCGAGCGACTCGACACCATCGGCATCGAGACCCACCTGCTGTTGTGGGCCGACGAGACCCGCTGGGCCGACCTCGTCACCGGCGACATGGGACTCCAGACCGAAGCTGCACGCGAGCGTGTTGCCGCGATGACCGTCCTCGCCGGTCGGCCCCAGCCGGCCGCCAGTCGCGACTCACTCGCGGAGTCGCTCGTCGGCGATCGGGAACCTGTGGCGAGGCTGCTGCCAGAGATTCGGGAGACGGCGCGGGAGAACACAGCCAAGGTGGAGGGCCGCTGGGCACTCGGCCGGGTGCAGCGGTTCGGCCGCGACGGCGTCCGTCTCGACGACAAGGACGCCGCCCGCCTGCTTGTGGCCGTTGAGTCCATCCCGATCCGAGACCGGCTCTGGCTCGACATGAACCGTGGCAACGCCGCCTCCCACGTCGCGCTCTGGACCGACCTCACCAAACGGGCACCCGCCGAGGTCCGCGCCGCCCCGGCTTCGCTTCTCGCCTTCGGGAGCTGGCTCGGCGGCCACGGCGCGATGGCGTGGTGCGCCCTCGACCAAGTGCCCCGCGAAAAGCCCTACGCGCTGGCCAACCTCGTCGCAGCGGCGGTCCAGACGGGCCTGCACCCACGCGAGTGGGAAGCAGCCAAGTCCCAGCCCTCCGAGCGCGCCAGTGACCGCGTTTCCGGCCTCGCCCGAACGGCCAGCACGCATCTCGGCTCCGTCCGGCCCGCTCATGGAATCTGAGGAGAGTTCGATGGACAGCAAGTACCGCCGACGCCCACCCGCCAGTCGGCTCGAACACCTCTTGGCTCGGCTCCTTCGCCGGTACGTCGCGCCGAAGGCCGTCGTGCCCCGCGTCGACGTGGCGCACACCGAGGTCATCGAGTTCAGGCAGGCTTGAAGTGGGCGGCCAGCGCCTCGCGGGTCGCGGGAACGTCGACTGATCCTTCTTGCTCGGTCAGCAGTTTCTTTCCGATCTCGCAGGCAACCGAATCGGCTTCGATCTCGTAGAGGAGCTCGCCGAGCACTACGACGCCAGCATCGGAGCAACTGCACTCCGGGCCGCGTCTCTTGCTCCAACGGACTCCCTGCTCATCTGCATCGAACCTGGCACCAAGCCGAGCGAACCCGATGCCGACCCAGTTCCACGAATTCGTTGGAGCTCAACGAACGGCGACTGGCCGTATATCCCCCGCTTCAAGTCGATCCCGGAGCACAGCCCCATCCAGCGCGCATTCCTAGGCGAACTCGTCGACGAGACGAACGACCTCATCGGCTTCACTGGCCCGTCGATCGATGACGTAGACATCAGCTGCCGCCTCTATCCCTACTTTGACAACCACGGCGAGCTCCACCACCGCGTCTTGTGCCTCGCAACTCGGAAATAGAAGGGACACCAAAGTGCCATCTGCATCCCAACCACGAGAGAACCAAGACCACGCAGTCCAATCTCGCGACTCGAACGCTCGACCGCGACCCGACAGCTCAGGTCAGGGTCAGCCACCGTCCGAGTTTGGGACGAGACTCCGTACCTACCGCGAAGAAAGTGGACTTTCACTCTCGGCGCTGGCGGAGCGAACCAAACTGAGTAAGGGCTATCTCTCAAGCCTTGAGAACAATCACGAACCGAGACGCCCGTCAGCTGAGGTTCTATACGCCCTGGCTCAAACACTCGGGGTGACGATGTCTGACCTAATGGGCCGCCAACTTCTCCCTGCCGCCTCGCCAGAGGTTCCCGCATCGCTCGCCGACTTTGCGGAGCAAGAAGGTCTCAACCAGGCAGACATCTCGATGCTTGCGTCCATACAGTTCCGTGGCGAACAGCCGAGGACGTCTGAGCGATGGCGCTACATCTATCAATCCATCCGCAACAGCATCCAGATGGACAACAACCCGAGTTCGTAGGTGCATGCGGCCGCGTCACAAACGGCTCGCAATGAGGCTGTCTTGCCGGACGAGGTACCACGTCGGAGCCTCAGATTCCATCTACCGCTTTCGTGCCTGGGCGGGCCCGCGCCCAGCTAACGCGTTCTTCATGTTGCCCGCGTGCTTGGTCAACGATGAGACGAAGTGCTCAAGGAACTCACGCTCTGCTGCGCTTGTAGACCGCCTGCGCGTCTCAGCATCAGCGACACTTTGCAGGGCATCTGGGATCGCGCCGACAGTGGACGCGACCAGGTCGAGTACCTCATCGTCTTGTCGACCAATAGCCTCTGCCAGTGCCCGCCAGTCGTCAGACGTCACTTCAGAAAACCTCCGGTGCGAGCCGACACGCATCGCCATTTCGGCCTTGTGGATCGAAACTCGCCCCTTGGGCAGCCCTCGCATTTCACCGGTGAAGTAGGGCGCGGCACTTTGCACGTCGTACAAGGGCGACAACCGGACATCAGCGCCGATCAGAAGGAGGCTGTAGTTCTTTGCGTGCGCGTCGGTCGCTCCGAGACCCCACATCAACGCAAGTGCTCGGACGAATCGCTCAATGTCGCTTCCTGAATCGACCGGACCTTGGATGCGCGTGAGGAGCGCTGCGATGTCGGCCGCCGATGGGCCTCCGTCTTTCTCGTACTTCGCGCCAGGACCTCTAGCGAATGCCTGGAGGGTGTCTTCCTGATGGACGCGGAAGTACGTGCTGTCTGCGGCAATCCGGTCATAGCGCTCGACGACTAGGACTGGGGAACCATCTATGTCAATGATTTCACTCGGTGCCGTCGGCAAACCAAGTTCGTACGACAACGCGAGGCATAGGTGCTCATTCATCGCGTGGTGGGGCAGTTGATCGTTGTACGGCTTGAGGATGTGCGTTGTTGGCTCGGCGCCCCAGGGCAACCCCCAGCCACGTTTCGGATCGTGGCGCAGTGCGAGCTTGGCCTGGGCACCAGCCAGTGAGAACAATCCGGCTTCCATGTCCGGAGTCCAGGCGGCCGGATCTGTCCGTACTTCCCTCAGTCTCTGGGTGAGCTCATCGCTGTCGAGCCAGTCGACTCCGCCCGCTTCCAGGTCGTGTTCTTCATCGTCAGAAACGAACTGCGCTGCGCCCGCTACATCCCGCCCAACATGGCGCAGGAGTGCGAATGGACTATTGGCGGAAACTTTGAACTGCGCCGCCCACCGATCGAGCACTTGCGCGTTGTCTGGCAATAGGTTCTGCATCCACGGTCCGATCACCTTGTGGGGATGCTCCGTCTGAGCCAGCGGCATGCTGACCGACAGCGGCGTAGATTCCGGGTCATCTCGATACGCAGAGTCATAGGCGAAGGTCAGGCGCCCGTTTCGATCCATGTCGACGCGTCCAATAGGTGCCCTGTGCATCAGGACGCGCAGCGTCCGTGAAGTCACTGTTTGGTTACCCGCGATAGGACGTCATCAAGGTTGACCCGGTGCGCTGACATCGCCTTGCTTGAGCGCGGCTGTGGCATGCGGGAGCCCTTGACGCTGCCGACCGGTGCTCCACTCTTGGCAGAATGAGGCTTGGACTCGGTCAGCGTGACCTTGCCTGTCGCTACCACGGTCTTCGAGTCGGCAGCGGTTGTACTTGGGCGCTTCAGGGTGCGCTTCTTTGGAAGCGTGCGGTCGGCCGCTTGCTGTGGGTTCCAAGTCGCGTCAAGACTCATGCCGAGGACGCTTGCTACTCGTAGGAGCGAGTCCAAAGTGACGTTTGCTTCGCCGCCTTCGAGTCGTGCCACCCAGACACGCGACATGCCGGCACGATCAGCGACTTCCTGTTGGGACAGGCCAGCTTCCTTACGGGCTGCGCGTACCGCGCTAGCCAGTGCGTGCTCGCTAGTCAGACGCATGAAGCCCACCTCCTTGTATCGTGAAAGATACATTCCTTTGTTGTAAACCGTACGCTACAAATAAGGAATGTCAACTGGACACTACAAAACTGATATGTAACTTCCACGATACAACGATGCCTCTCACCTGCAGGTTTCCAACCGACAAGCGACCCACGAGTACTCCTGGTGCAGGACAGAAACGCGGCCTCGTTCATGGGGCGACGCGATTGACATGAGTCGACTGCATCGATTGACTCGGACGCGACCCCAACAAGGAGGGCAAGCATGACGACGCTCCTGCGGAAACTGTCGACAACGCGCACCGCCACCACGCCGGTCGAGGTCCGCTACAACCCTGACGAGAAGATTGCCTACGTGCACGAAAACGGCGTCTGGGTGCCGAGCTACGAGTCATCGGCCGTCGGTCAGTCGAAGAAGGCAGACCTCGAGACCGGCGAGGACCAGAAGGGTCAGTGACTAACCGGGCGCACACGGCCAACCCGGACGGTCCCGTTCTCGTCGTCACCAACGAACGCGATTTTGCCGCAGACGTCGTCGTCGCTCGCCTGCAGGCATCCGGTTATCCCGTGGAGCGCCTGAACACCGAGACCGACCTCCAGGTCGTTTGGCGGCCCGACGAGCCGCCACTTGCGGCTCGCTACTCCGCGGTCTGGCTCCGCCAATTCCTCGCCGACCCGACCCCCCAGGACTCCGTCAACGACGTCGACGACTTCCTCGTCACTCGCGAACAGTGGCGCACCTGGCTCACAGATCTTGCCGAGCATGCCCCCACCCGCTGGATGAACCCCCTGTGGTCAGCCCGCCGAGCCGAGAACAAACTCATACAGCTCCGCACAGCCGTATCGGTCGGCCTTCGGGTCCCGGCCACGATCGTCACCAACAGTCGAGACGAAGCAGCCGCCCATCAGGCGAAGGTAGGCAGGTCCATCGTCAAAGCACTCGCCAGCGCATTCTTCCCATTCTCTGACTCTGGGTTCATGTTCACCCGTCCACTCGACGAAGCCCTGGCACTAGATGCTACGAACTGGACCCAGCAGCCGGTCATCGTCCAAGCCGCCATTCACCCCCGGACCGACATCCGCATATTCATCATCGGCACCGACTTCGCCGCCGCCGCCAGAACCGAGGTCGACGCAGTGGACTGGCGCACCAGGTCGGGTGAAGCCGAGTGGGAACGGTGCGAACCGCCGGAAGACATCCTCGAGCGATGCCGCAACTACCTGTCAGCATTCGACCTCGTCTACGGCGCCTTCGACTTTGCGTTCGACGGCGACACATGGTGGTTCCTAGAATGCAACCAGGCTGGCGAGTTCGCGTTCGCCGATCGGCCCCTTGAGCTCGGCGTCGCTGAGGCCATCACGACCTGGCTGTGCGGGGGGCCGAGGTGAACGGACTTCTGGACCGAACCTGGCAACTGATCGTGCGTGGCGGCAGTCAGCTTGTTCTAGGCATCAAAACCGTCGGTCGTTGCGTCCTTCGTGCAGCTCGTTGGGTGGCGCGCATCCAGTTCCTGCTGCCACATGTCTTCCACGCTTTGATGTACAACGCCCGGGTCCGGCGCAACTACCGTCAACAGATCGCGGAGGCCTGGGACCTAGCGCGTGCAGCCCCGAGCATCAACGTCGACGAAGCGGTCGCGCTTTGGCAGTTCGAGACCGACCGCTTGAACGGCCTAGCTACCAAGGGGGCCGCCGTCCTCGCCGCCGACGCACTCGTCGGAGCCGGCGTCGCGACCCAAACGAAATCCGACGGACTCGCCATGTATGCCTGTATTGCGTGCATCGTCTACCTAGTCTCCGCAGCGGTCGCCGCTTGTCTGGCGCAGATGCCGACCAAGCGGTACGCGGTACAGCCGTCGAACGTCCTCGACGGCACCGCAGCCACGGAGATGGTCGCAGTCGTCATCGCGAATGAACCGCTCGGCATCCAACTCCAAAACCTCGTCTACGTCAGCGTCCGCGACACCTTCGCAGCACTCGTGCTCCTGCTGGTGGCACTGATCAGCAACCTTGTCTGCTGAGGCGAGCTGTTCGGTCGCCAACTTCAGGTTCGATCCAGTGGAGTTGCCGGGATTCGAACCGGAGGTGCCGTCAGACCTCTGGATCGCTGCCCCAATTTCCTGTCCGAGCGCGTCGAGGACTGCCCAGATTCGCCCAGAGCCGCGCATCGGGCCGCTAGTCTTCGGCCAACGCAATCGAAAGTCGTTGACAAGGCTCGGGACGACCTACGTGGAGAGTTCTACAGGGAGACGCGGCGTGACCTGCACAACTCTCATCACCGATGATCAGACCCAACTGCCTGACCGAGTCATGATCCTGACATCTGAAGGCGGTCCGGTTCGTTGGGGCGGCTTAGCGACGTACGTGGATGGCCTCACCCAAGCGCTTCGAGCGAGAGGCATCGACGTGCAGATAGCACTGAGCCCAACGCACCTTCTCAATGATTCGGCTGGCTTACAGTCCGCTAGTGATGGTGTCATCCAGAGGTCCGCGAACGAGTCCGCTGTTGATTTTGCAAACCGCCTAGCGGGTCAGGTCAAGCCCGGAACGGTCCTCTACGTACAAGATCCGACCTTGGTCGAGGTGGTCATCGCACTGGCCATTAGCAACAGGTTCAGGTCAATCATCACAATCCTTCACCTGCCGTCCTATGACGGCTTCTCCTACTTCGATCAACCGGAGGAAGCTGAACGACTGCGTCACGACGAGGCTCGACTATTCAGACTGTCCAACAAGCTCGTCGCGCCGTCGAGGTTTGCGGCCGACATCATCGGTCGAATCCATCACGTCGACCCCGCCCGAATCGTCGTCGCACCGCACGGCGTCGCTTCCAGACCCACTCCCCGCTCCCGACAGAATGCGCCGGAATCGCCCCTCCGGGTTGTCAGCGTCGGCCGCATAGCCAAACAGAAGGGCGTCTACGAGTTCCTTGAAGTTGCGAACGCAGTTCAGTCCAACTGCTTCGAGTTCGTAGTCGCCGGGCGTGCCCTCGACATGCGCTACACCGATCTGATGTCCACTGGTCCCGCCAAACTTCTGGGTCAACTTTCGCGGTCCGAAACGGACGAACTACTCAGCACCGCAGATGTCATCTTGTCCACGTCATTGCACGAGACCTTTGGCCTATCAGTTCTCGAGGGAATGGCTGCCGGCGCCGTTCCAGTCGCATTCGATGTCGGCGCACTCTCGGAGTTCATCTGTGACGGAATCGATGGCGCGCTCGTGGCCCCGCTACAGCCTGACCGGATGGTTGCGCGGCTGCTAGAACTTCACCTCGACCGTGAGCTCCTCCAGCAAATGTCTGACGCAGCACAACTATCGGCGACTGGGTTCACATGGAACCAGCACCTTCGCCGACTCGCTGAGGCATTCGCCGAATGACCGCCATCGGATATTGCTGGTACTTCCATCTGCCTGTCGTGTCTACCCCTACGGAGACACGAGACCATGCAGTCGGGTCGCTTGAACTCATCCTGTCAATGCACTCCAACGCGCAGCGAAAGGTGCTTATCGCAGCCACAGCGTCGTTTCTCGAGCTGTGTGAACAACACTCGCCGCGTAGCCTCGATCTGCTTCGCGAGAGCACTGAAGCAGGCCTGTCTGAGATAGCTCTCACCTACGCGTACGACACCGATCCATTTGAAATTAGCCACCAACGGGCCCGCGACTTGATCGATAAAGACGCCCACGTAAAGTCCCGCCTGTTCGATATGGCGCCGCGCTGGTTCGTGCCGGCGAACTTCGGATGGATACCGGGCACCGAACGCCACTGCCAAGCCGTCGGCGCGGATGCTCTGTTGCTCGACTCACGCCACTTCGACGAAGCAACATCGCTACGTTCCTGGCACTGGTCAGGCGGCGACGGTGAGGTGCAGGTTAAACGAACGTCGACCAGCATGGGGTCGTGGGAGACATCGCGCGTCGGGCGCGTCGATTTTTCAAACACCAGCCAGATGACCGTCGCCTGGCGAGATTGGTCAGCCACTCAAGCACTCACATTCGGCAACACCGGCGCGATCCACAATGCCGATCCCGACCTAGCCGTTGACTCAGCGTGGACGGCTCTAGAAGGCGAACAACGTCAGATCATCATTGCCGACGACGGCGATCGCGTACGAGGGCAATCGCGAAGGGGATACGCCCGCCTCCTAGACCTCGCTGGAGAACCATTCGACTGGTCACCAATACCTTCGCCCGAAATGGTGGCCCCGCTGACCGGCTTGCCTGCGTACCTGCCTCCTGGCACAAGTAGCTTTTTGCACGACAGCACTGACGCGCGCTCGTACTGGAAATTGCTAAGGGAGGTCGATGGCGGCGCCCTCAGCCAAGGGCAACGATCTGAGTACTTGGCGCTCCACGATGTCTTCTACGCGTTCTGGCCCGATGTGTCACGGCGCCGCTACTACATCGAGGCTTTGCTAGACCTCATAGAGAGTCAGCGGACACTAAGCGAAGGGGACCTCGTATGAACGCAACCCCGGCGACGGTCCTATCCGTCGTGGTTCAACTTCTTCCACCTATCAAGTCCAAGAAGTTCAAGCACGCTGCGGAGCGGCTACAAGTTGATGGGGCTGCCCGGAGATATTTCGAACGCTGCTATACGCACGCGGATGACTTCTCGCTCTCCGCGGAATTTCTTGAACTCCGCAACGTCGAGTGGCTCGGCTACACGCGCGGGACCTCCCCTGCAGGCATTGAACTGACGGTCCACCACGTGCTTGTGACCGACGGCTTTCATGGGACCCGGTCGTTGCACCAACACGTCGCGTTCAAGGAACTGGCTGAGATCGGGGGCGCCGATGGATCGTTGCGAGACCTCGTGCGCACTCTTCATGCGGTCTATTGGGCGCCGTTTGACCATCGGACCCTTCCCGCATGGCTCAATGACCTGGACCCCTTCCTGAGCCTCCTAGCGGATCGGCCAGCCATGATCTCAGCCAGTCGGCAGATCTATACGAGTGTCGTGCTAGCCCCCAGCGAAAAGCCTCGTCTGACCGATTGGCATCCCGATGCCACCTCCCTTTACTCGCTCCTCAACCTCCATACCGAGGGGGTCGACTCAACTGCAGCTATCACAGCTCTTTCTTCATCGCGTTGGCAGACGACAAGTTTCTTCGCTGGCTTCGCGCAGCCGAACGGACTCCTCAGCGTCGCCGTTCCGTTCCCTCATGACGCACGTCCGTGGTCCCAGGTTGCCCCCTGGGACCCCGACGACTTCAAGGTCGCTGATCGCGAGTTCCTTCACCGGATAAGGGACCAAGGAGCGGTCTTCGAGCCCTACGACTTGTCTCCCGAATTCCCGTGCCTCCGTTACAGCTCTTTGGTTCTCTTGGAGTATCTAGGCAACGCCGAATTTGAACAGTTGCGGATTCGCAAGAGGTTGGACCAGATCGGACGATTGCCATGGCCTGCGAGCGTCGCCGTGGGCGTCGCCGAGGCACGTAAACTGAGTCAGTCCTACTTCAGGACAACGTCGCTCCAAATGCTCCGCCTCCCGATCATGCGGCAAGTAGCCGGAAGCCTGCTCGAGACACGAACTCTGAGTCTGAACGAAAAGGTCATCGAAGCGATGCGCGCTAACCTCCTCAACGATCTGATGGCCATCCTCGGGTTGCTTGCCATCGTCGTTCCGATTGTCCAGGTAGTGCTGGCAAAGGTCTGGTGACCTTGAAGCGTGCCTGCGTCGAACGAAGGTCCTCGTTCGGGCGTCGTCACAGTTCGTAATCGTCCTCAGACATCGTGCGACTTGACCCCGCGCACCCGGCTTGACGGCCACAGACGCCTTCTCATCTTCGCAACCAGACCTCTGGGTCAGCGTCCCAGAGTTCCGCGCCCAAGCACCAGCAGTTCGGTCCGAGCACGTCCAGGACTGTCCGGTTGCATCCAGCGCTCAGCTGGCAGCGGCGAGCACGGTCGCCGGCGCAGGTAACCATGGAGCAACCAGAAGCCCCCTCGCCATAACGGCGAGAGGGCCTCTGACCTGCAATTTCATTTGTAGCGGGGGCAGGATTTGAACCTGCGACCTCTGGATGAGATCGGGGGCTCATCCTGAGCTACGACAGAGCTTGGGTCCCTCCGGGAAACCTCGGGTTCTAGAGGTGAATCCCCATCGGACAACTCCAACTCTATCGGAACGTCTCGGGGCGGGTGCCTGTCGTTTCTGATGACATTTCGATGACTTGTCGAATCCGCGAATGGTCGTGGTGGTACCACCGATCGGCGACGAGCGCCGACATCACGAGCAGGACGGGTGGTGCGGGCCGCTATGCGTCAGCCCTCCTGGTTTGTCGATGTGCTCTGCTCTTCGAGTATGACCGCCATCTTCACGAAGTAGCGGCGCGCCGCTACGGCGAGCAGCGTTGCGCCCGCCTCGTCTAGCCACGCCTCACGGTCAGCGTCGTGCTCGGTGACGGGATGCAGGGCGTAGTTGCGGACGTCACGAAAGTGCTGCGCCTGTGCGGCGACCTCGGTGACTGTGGTGCCGTTCACGCGCAGCTCGCGGAGACGTTGCGTGGTGAGCTCGATGATCTTCGCCACGTCACGCCCGGATGCGACGAGATCGAGCAGGCTCCTCGAGGACCCGACTGAGCCGGCGAGCCGGAACCAGGCAGCCTCGCTCGCGGCTGCGAGCAGACTGGACGACGCCAGGTAGAGACCCCGCGTTAGGGCCCGCCGAGACTCACGCAGCAGCACCAGACCCCGCGGGCCCAGGAGGTCGTCCAGGTCGGCAAGCATCTCGTTGATCGGCAAGAGGCCATCGGCCAGCGACTGCGGTGCGAGCAGCTGGAAGCGGGGGTCGTCGTTATCGGCCGCAACGAACGGCGTGCGCACAACGATGGGGACCGACCCGCCGTAGTTCGGGGACTCGACACCGATGCGTTCAGGCTGCGGTTCGTTGTGGTTGCCGTGGCCGCGAGTGAGGACGCCTTCGCCCACGAGCTCGGCGATCGCCTGATCGACGGCCAGCCGGCCGCGGAACACCATCACGTCCGGGTCAAAGGGGTCCGGGTCCTGCAGCCGGCCTGGCACGTCGGAGGGCTGCGCCCGGTAGATCGTCCGCTGTTGCGGTCGGTACTGTTCTTGAGCGGCCATCCACTCATCGACGAAGTCTGATCGCTTGACTGCTATACCGGCCCGCTGCAAACACCTGACGATGCATGTCCGTGCCAGGAACACGTCGGCAGGCGTCGGCAGGACGGCCTGCTGCATTGCCTCCTCGAAGGGCTCGCCGAAAGTCACGCCGAAGCCTCCTCTTCGGTGTCGTCGCCCGCGTCTTGGCGGAGCCGTTGCCATGCACCGGGCGGGAGATCGGCGAAGGGCCACGAGACGAACAGCACCCCGGCCAGCGAGATAAGGAACGTGGGCGCTGCTCCATCCTCAGCTTGTTGGGCCACAAGTGCCAGGGGCGGCCCCTGCCTCCCGACGTGGGATCGATAGACCTTGAGCGCCGCAGCCGCATCGCTCGCTGGTGCTTGGCCCTTGGGGGCATCACGAGCGGCGATAAGATCAGCTCGCATGACGCGCGCCTCGGGATGGTCCGGGACCGAGCGAAGGAAGAGGCACGCCGCGAGGTAGGCATGCTTGAGCAGCGCGATGCCGCAAGCCCGCTGCTGCGCCTCTTGGTACCGCATCCTGAACTCGGGCGACCCCAGGATCTGTTCCACGTCCGGCGTGACGTCGCCGTCAACGACGAGCGCGAAGGCACCAGTGTCCTCGTTGCGTCGGAAGTAGATCTTGAGCACGCGGCGCCGACCCAACACCTCGCCGTCATGCTCGAAGCTCGCAGTGATCGCATGATCGAACCAGTCCTGCAACGCGGCCTCGACCTTAGAGCCCAGCCCGTTGTTGCATGGCTCGCAGGTGTACGTCATATGGGAGCCGCCCAAACTTCCGTTCGGCACGTGCTCCTTCTTCAAGGCGGCCGGCACGGCGAGGCAGATCGGACACATGTCCTCGTCCGAGCCGGGTTTCGTGAAGGTGCCCCGGGGGATCTGACTCAGAAAGACGAGGGTGCCCGTCTCCCCTCGATCGGGCGGCCCGAACGCCGCCGCGCGGCCGTCCGGCAGGTCAAAGACAATCTCGTCGATCGCCGGTTGGCCGCGCTTGCCGCCAAGCGATCGTCGACCCGAGACACGGCGAATCTGACCCCGGAAAGGGGTACGCGCAATGTCGCCGGAAGCGGGTCTCAGCGATGGCCCAACAAGAGCTCTGTGGAACAACTCGACGGGAAGGTCGGACCCGCTGCGCCCGCCACCCGCCGATCCATCTCCGGCGCCAGCAGCACCATCAACCAACCTTCATCGGTGGATCCGGGCTTAGTGGCCGTCTTCGTCACTAACCCTGACCTAGCACAAGAACCGGCTTGATGACGGATCCCGAATGGGAGTCGGCCTCAGCTTTACTGATGTCCTCGAACGCATACGTCGTAATCAGGCGGTCGAAGGGGAACTCCCCGGCCACCCACTGCCCAATGAGGTACGGAATGAATTCCTGAGGGTCGGCGTCACCCACCATCACGTAACTGAGACGCTTGCCGGTCAGCAGCGTGGGGTGGAAGGACAAAGCCGCTTCGCTGGCGGCGACAAGAGCGATCTCGCCGCCCGGCCCAACGGCCGCGATCGCTTGCTCCATGACCGATGTGACACCCGTAGTGTCGAACGCAAAGTCGAGCCCAATACCGCCGTCGGTGATCTTCGCAACTAGGTCTGCGTCGGTGCCGACGATGGTACGAGTCGCGCCGAGTTCTTTCGCAATCGTGAGCCGGCTCTTGTGCAAGTCCACGGCGACGATGTCCTTTGCGCCGGCCATCTTGGCGGCCATCACTGCTGCCAGGCCCACCGCGCCGGCCCCAAATACAACGATACTTTGGCCGGGTTGCAGCTTTAGTGCACGCAATACCGTGCCAGCACCGGTCTGAATGCCACAGCCCAGCGGCGCCAGAAGATGAAGTGGCAGGTCAGCGGCCACAGCAACGACGTTGCGTTGGTCAACGATGCTGTGCTCCGCGAACGACGACTGACCGAACCATCGGTTGAGGAGTTCGTGACCCTGGCGATCGGAAGCGGAAGTACCACCGTCGGGCGCACGCCCCGTCAGGTTCAGCTCGAAGAACTGCGCACAGTAAGACGGCCTGCCCCTTTCGCATTGACCGCAGGCTCCGCACGAGGCGAAGCTCAGCACGACAGCGTCCCCGGGCTTTACTGAGTCGACTCCGGCGCCAACCTCCTGGACGATCCCAGATCCTTCGTGCCCGAGGATTCCTGGTAGGAGCCACGACATGGCGCTTCGCGCCATCATGTCGGTGTGGCAGAACCCGACGCCAGCGATGCGAACGAGGACCTCAGTTGGCCCGAGGTCGGCGAGCTGGATCTGCTCCAGGGCGAAGCCAGCCTCCGGCGACCGCAGTACGGCCGCGGTGGTGAGGGTTTTCATGGTGTTGCCCCTGTCGCTGCCGACTGGCCATCATCGATGATGGTTTGGGCGGCGGCGGGGCCGCCTCGTTCGGAGATCAGGCGCCGAAGTTTCATGATCTTGCGTGGCTGGTTGAGAGTGGCGGCTCCAACCACGCGGTCGCCGGTTGTGTAAAGGGCGACGAAGCGGTCTTCTTCCCGCTCACCTTCGAGGAACTCCACCCGGTCGGCCATTGGAGTGCCGACGAACTGAATGCGCTGGCCATACCACTCGCTCCAGAAGTAGGGCACGGTCTCGTATGCCACTGCGTTCTCGGGGTCGGCGGCGTTCGCGCCAGCGCGGCCGGCCTGTTCGGCCGCGTTGGTCCAGTTTTCGAGCCGCATGGTGACGTCGAGGAGCCCGTTTGGCCAATGTGCCACGTCGCCGGCTGCATACACATCGGGAACCGAGGTGCGCAGGAATGCGTCGCACACGACGCCTCCATCGATTGGATCTAGTTCGACGCCAGAACCGCGCAGCCATTCGGTTGCGGGCGCGGCGCCAACGCCGATGACCACGACGTCGGCTGGCAGTACCTCGCCGCTGCTGAGGTGGATCTCTTGGACAAACGCAGTCTCGATGCAGTCCAGGACGCTGGTCTCGGTGAGCAGTCGAACTCCGTTGCGTGCATGGAGTTGAGACAGGGTCTCGCCGACCATCTCGCCAACCGCACGTACCAACGGCACCCTCGCAGCCTCGACGATGGTCGCCTGGGCTCCGATTTGCTGGGCCGAAGAAGCAATCTCAGCGCCGATGAATCCACCGCCGACGACAACCACCCGCGCTCCGGGCCTGATGTGAGCCCTCAGGCGATCAGCGTCGTCGAGGGTCCGCAACGTCAGGACGCGACTCGAGTCGGCAACTCCCGGAAGCGAGCGCGCCGCGGCGCCGGTGGCTATCACGAGGGCGTCGTAGGAGATGTTGCCCTCACTTGTGGTCACGACGTGCTCGTCGGGATGAAGCGAGGTCGCGGTCGTAGACAGCCGCAGGTCGAGCTCTGCCCGCAGGTCAGCCTCGGCCCGGTAGAAGTCGGCGGCTCCATCACCCGTGAGGTACTTCTTGGACAGCGGCGGGCGGTCGTAGGGCAAGTGCTGCTCCGCGCCAATGAGGGTGACCTCTCCGTCGAAGCCTGCCTTGCGAGCTCCTTCAGCAGCTCGCAAGCCTGCCAGGGACGCGCCGACGATGACTAGGCGGCGACTCATGAGACGCCCTCGACGAGACGCAACGCCGCCGCGGGACAGCCATCGACAGCCCGCTCAATCTCCTCGCGTTCCGCGTCGCCGACCAGTTCGCCGCCACGGACGAGCAGGGTGCCGTCGTCATCAACCTCGAACCGATCGGGCGCAAACGACTCGCAGATGCCGATACCCGTGCACCGACCCCGATCGACCTCAAGCTTCAAGGTAACCATGACTTTTCTGCCTCTCTTGGCTTCGGAATCAGCCGATGATCACTGGAAGGCTTCGGACGCCGTTGAGGAAGTTGCTGACGAGGAACACAGGCTCGCCAATCTCAATGCTCGGCAGCTTCACGAGAATGTTGCGGAACAGTGCCCGCAGTTGGGCTTTAGCGACTCCGTTGCCGAGGCAGTAGTGAACGCCGCCACCGCCGAAGGCCACATGCGGGTTTCGGGGGCGGCTCAGATCGAACGCGGCCGGGTTCTCGAACAGGCGGTCATCACGGTTGCCAGAGCAGTAGAAGATCCCGACCTTGTCCCCCTCGGTGATCTGCTGGCCAGCGAACTCGAGATCACGTGTGGCGGTGCGGTTGAACTGGATCACAGGGGTTGAGTAACGGACGAACTCTTCGATAGCGCCGGCGATGCGGCCATCGAAGTCCTCGAGAAGCCAGCCACGCTGGTCGGGGTGCTGGTCGAAAGCCATTACCGTGCGCGTAGTTGTCTGTTTCGTCGTGTCGTTCCCAGCCGTGCTGAACAACAGCATGATCATCATGATCTGTTGGGGGTCGAGCGGCTGGCCGCCCACCGTGCCATTGGCCAGCGTGCTCATGAGGTCGTCCTGGGGGTTCTTCCTACGAGCCTCAATAAGTTCCATACCCAACTGTCCGAAGAACGCGAAAGCATCGGCAGAGATGGCCATCCGCTCCTCCTGGCTGTCACCGATCGCCGGATCCTGGAGGGCGAGGAGCCGGTCGCCGTTGACGCGGAACTCGTCAAGCTGAGACTCGGGCACACCGAGGAGGTCGCCGACCGTAAGCATCGGCAACTGCGCTGCCACTTCCTCGACGAAGTCGATTTCGCCGGCGCCAACGACACGGTCGACGATCTCGGACGCGCGCTGCTCGATCTTCTCGGTGAGCCGAGCCACTGCCTTGGGCGTGAAGCTCGAGGAAACCAGTTTCCGGTACTCGGTGTGCCTGGGCGGGTCCGCATCGAGGAAGGCGGCTGGCGAGCGCATCTCAGCCCGCAACGGGTGTAGTGCGGTGTACCCGAGCTCCGAGCTGAATAGCTCGTGGTTTTGACTCACGTAGGAGATGTCCTCGGCACGGGTGACGGCCCAGAAACCCGTTTCGCCGTGCTCTTCAGGCGTGAGATACAGGTCTTCCATGGCTGGGTGCCAGCTGACCGGGTGGTCGGTTCGGAGCTTTGCGAAGGTCTCGTCGCGCTCCTCGAAGGTCTTACCCCAAAAGGCGATGCTGGAGATGTCGAGGTCAGAGGTGAAATCGTGATGATTAGCGAACAGCGGCATGACCCGTCCGTCCTTCCGTAGTGCTTGTTATTGGTCTTGTGCCCGAGAGGGCAAGCAACTTAGGCCTCGGTCGGCGGAGCCGCGTAGCTACGGAGCATTTGCTCCTTCTCCGTGGTGTAAGGAGGCTCTGAGAACCGCATGAGGTTCTGGCCAGCGCCCTTGACGAGCACCGATCGATCGTGGCTGAACGTACGCATCGTGACCTCGCCGTGATAGGCGCCGTTGCCGCTTTCGCCGACACCGCCGAAGGGCAGATCGTGGACGCCGATTTGGATCATCACCGAGTTGATGGCGACGCCCCCTGAGGAAGTTCGGGCTAGAAACGCATTCGTGACTGCCTCATCTCCGCTGAAGACGTACATGGCTAGGGGTTTGTCTCCTGCGTTGATGTAGTCGATGGCGGCATCCGCGGTCGGCACGGACATGACGGGCAGGATGGGCCCGAAGATCTCTTGAGCCATCACCGGGTCCGACGGCTTCACGTCCGTCAACACGGTGGGCGCTAGGTACCGGTCTTCCGGGTCCACGTCACCGCCGATCGCGATGATGGCGCCGTCCAGGAGCCCCACCAGGCGATCTAGGTGCCGTCGGTTCACTACTCGTCCGAGGTCCGCGCTCTCACGCGGGTTTATCCCGTAGAGCGCGGAGATTTCGCGCTGGAGGGCATTCACAAGCGAAGGGACCACGGCGGCCGGAGCCATCACGTAGTCCGGAGCGACGCACGTCTGGCCGGCGTTCGCGAACTTGCCCCAAGCCAGCCAGTGAGCGGCTTCGTCGATGTCGGCCGAGGAGTCGATCCACACAGGCGACTTCCCGCCGAGTTCGAGTGTTGTCGGCGAAAGGTGCTTGGCGGCGGCCGCGGCGACGATACGACCGACGGCGCCGTTGCCCGTGTAGAAGATGTGGTCCCAGGGGAGAGCAAGCAGCTCGGTGGTTTCCTCGACTCCGCCCTCCACCACGAGCACGCCGCTGCCGTCCAGATATTGGGGAATGAGTCGAGCCATCAGCTCCGAGGTAGCTGGCGCGAGCTCGCTTGGCTTCAGGACGACCGTGTTGCCCGCAGCGATCGCGCCGACGCACGGCATCAGGAGCAGGTGCACGGGATAGTTCCACGGCGAGATGATCAATACCGTGCCGAGGGGCTCGCGCTGGATAAAGCCTTGGGCGGGCTGCAGCGCGTCACCCACCTCGATCGTGCGCGGTCGCGCCCACTGCTCAAGGTTGCGCATCGCCAGTTCAATCTCGGCGCGGACTGTGCCGATCTCGGCCAAGTGCGTCTCCAGCGGATGCTTGCCAAGGTCGATTCCAATGGCGACTTCGATGTCGGAACCGTTCTCGACCAGGAGCATGTCGAGGGCCGCAAGCTGCTGACGCCGCCACGCAAGCGGGCGTGTACGGCCAGACCCATAGCTGGCGCGCAGGGCATCCACCTGGCTGGTGATCGCGCGGGCGTCTGGGGTGATCGTGCTAGTCATCGTGATCGCGCTTCCTCATCACTTATGCGTCTCAAAACAGGACAGCGGTCGGTATTCAGGTGACCAACAACACAGTACGGTGTACTGTTTTGTCAAGCCTCGCGGTTGGCGGCCTATACCTGTTCAGTGGGAACGGCAAGCTGCAACTTGCCAGTCGTAGGCCGGCGACTCGGCCATGGCTGTTCTTGGGTGAGGGCTCGCCGCGTCCACCGCTACGCATGCGGCCACGAGGGAACGAAAACCAGGTACCGTACAGTGTTCGGTTTTGGACCGCGAAAGGCGGATGCCGTGCCAAAGAGCAAGTATGCGAAGGGTGCTGTCAAGCGAGAGGAAATTCTCGATGCGACGCTGAAGATGATTGCGCAGCACGGCTATAACGCGGTCACCATCCGGACTGTGGCCGAGCAAGCGGGCCTCAGTAAGACGGGCGTGGTGCATCACTTCGCTAGCAAGCAGGAGTTGCTCACCGAAGCTCTGGCTCGCCGCGATGAGTGGGGCGCTGACGAGACCGGCCTCGACGAACCCGCAACCTTCTTCGACCGGCTTCGCGAGTCGCTTGTTGGCGACGTAGCCGCCAGAGGTTTGATCGAGCTATACGTGCGACTCCTGGCCGAGTCCGCCCAACCGGGCACCGCGGCACACGACTTCTTCACGCTCCGGTACAAAGGAGCCGATGAGCGAGGTGTAGCGATCTGGCGGCAGCTTCAGGACGCCGGCCGCTGTCCACAAGGCATCGACGCGCATTTGCTCTCGGTCATTCTCATGTCACTCCTCGACGGCCTCCAGATGCGCCTCCTTTACGATCCCTCCATCGACATCACCTCAGTGATCGACGCTCTCCAAATACTGGTGGAAGGGGCAGCCGAAGCCGAGTTCGTCCGCGATGTATCGCCCGCGTCACGCGCATAAGCCAGCGGCTCGCTGCGTGGGCCAACACCCTTTGGTAGGCGGCGCGATTGCTGTCGTCGGACAGCGACAGCCAAGTGGGAGCCCGCCCCTACTTGGGGTGTCTCCTTCAAGCGCCTTCGCTCTTGGCGTCCGCCCATGCCGCCACGGAAACTAATGATTAGTCCAGAATGGTGATCACGTTCGAGGGACATACCGCGGCAGCCCTGCGCGCCGCAGCTTGAAGCGACTCGCTCTCTGGTCGGTCGTCGAGGACGACAACTACGCCATCCTCATCACGCTGGTCGAACAATTCAATGCTCGCAAACACGCAGTTGCCAGCGGAAATACAGCGTGTCTCGTCCACCTCAATCTTCATGGGTCATCACAGCCCTCTGCTTTTTGTAGAAATCGGGTTGGAGCCGGCGGCCACGGCGTCAGTGGCCAAATCGGGGTGCGTTTCGCGGAGCCAGCGGCGCGGCGCCAACGGGCAACTCGCCCATTTCGCTGCCGCCTTGGTCAGACACGTTCCCAGTTGATCCACAAGTCCTTGGGCCCCTTAATGCGCCGGCGCGCGCGCCAACCTTCGTGGGGCTCGACGTTGTCGAACTTCTTGTAGCGCTTGAACAGCTCTTCGAGGGCAACTCGGATTTCCATCCGTGCGAGCTGGGCACCTACGCAGGCGTGAGATCCGTAGCCGAATGCCATGTGGGAAGCCGGGTTTTCGCGATCCATGTCGAACTCGTTGGGGTTCGGGTAGACACGTTCGTCCTGGTGCGACGAGACGATGTTGCCACCGACCGCCTCGCCCTTCTTGATGCTCACGCCGCCGAAGTCCTCGATGTCGTCCACCGCAATGCGACCACGAGCCATGCCAAAGCCGACGGTGACGAGTCGGAAGAACTCCTCCAGAGCTCGCGGCAGCGACTCCGGCTCGCCTCGCAAACGGTCGTAGAGCTCAGGCTCATGCGAAAGCCACTCAAGAATTCCGTTCAGCATGGTGCCTGTCGCATCGTGCCCGGCGGCCAGGAGCACATTGCCGAAACTGGCAAGCTCTTCGTCATCCCAAAGCTGGGCCTCGGTGTCGTTGATGAGCGCGGTGAACAGGTCATCTCCGGGGTTGACCTTCTTCCACTCGTACATCTCGCGAAAGTAGTCGGTGATCAAGTTGTTGGCGGCGATCATCTCGTCCATGTCCATCGCGCGAGAATCCACCAGGAAGTACGACGCCTCAAGCACCTCCTTGTTCTCAATGTTCGGGGAGCCGAGAAGAGCACACAGGACGCGCACCGGGAGCAGGCGGCCCAATACGTCGGCGATGTTGCCGCGTTCTCCCATCGCCTCAAACTCGTCTAGGGCTTCACACACCATCTCGCGAGTGCGGTCCTCAAGGGCAAGGACCTTCTTCATTGTCAGGTGCTTCATGACGACGGCCCGCTTCTTCTGATGCGTCTCTCCGTCGTACTGAAGGAAGGAGGGGCGGGCCGCCTTCTCGATTTGCCGGACCCTCGGATAGTCATCCATCGAGACCATCGGTTCGATGCCAAAGCGAGTGTCGTTGTAGAACTCGCGAGTCAGGTCGTAGCGCAGGGTCATCCAGCCCTCGCCGCCGAACGGGAACTCGATGCGGACGACTTCGGCACCCGTTTCGCGTAGTTCTGCGTAGTCCGCCTTAATGTCTTCGGCAACCAGTTCATTCTGTGCAGCCTGCATCTTGTATGGGGTGTTCACGGTCATCACGACCTCTCTTGGGTAGAAGTGGGAAAAGGTGCTGGGAGACCACGCGACGCAACCGCCGCGATGTCGTTGAAGAACTCCTGAGGCAGTGCAGCCACGATGGGGTCGAGCTCGGTCCCGTTGGGATAGTTGCCACCGAAGATCGTTGGTCCATGCCCCGACAGCACCACCTCGAGTCCCAACGAGTTGGCACCGGGATTGAGAGCAGTGATCTTTCCCCGAGCGATCTCAAGCCGGAGGTTGGCACCGGCATTCACCGAGAGTGCCCACTCATCCCCGCTGCGCTGCAGGCATGGGTCGACCAACAGAACGTTGAGGAACCCCCCGTGTCCGCTGAACAGGAGCGTGCCCCCAAACTCCAGCTTCTCGACGGGCGAGCCCTTCACTGCGGTGAGGGGAAACCCGTATCGCCCTGCACCTGCGAGCCATACGCCATCCGAGATTTCGCTGGTTCCGTCAGGCAGCCCAGCAACATAGTGTCGGAAGGTTTCCTTGATGCCCCAAGTGAGTGAACCCTCCTGCGTGGGATCGTCAGTCCGATTCACGTTGGAAGGCCTTGTCGATCAGTAGCTTGCCCGACGGCGTGAGCACGTGGCCGCACAGCGTGTTCCCGTCATCCGAGAGCCGACTCTGCATGACGTACTGCGGCGTCCCGTCGATGTTCTTGCTGATCCTGATCTGCGTCCACGGGTCGACGTAGAGTACCTTGACCCAGGCGATGGGCTTGCCGACAATCGTGCCGGCTTTGAGGAGCTTCTCCGCGCCGGGCTGCAGGCGCTGGTCGTTCTCGTCGCCATCGATCGAGACGACCGTGTACGGAACCCAGGTTTTGTCGTTGAACTTGGCCTCGTAGCCCATGTGAGTTGTCAGGTCAGGTGCGATCTGGACATGCATCTTGTAGTGGATGACGTCGCCAACCATTCGGCGCTCGATCCACTGGTCAGTCAAAGTGTCCTGAACCATCGCGCCAGACTGCTCATCCAAGATCGTGGAATCCGCTTTGGTCAGTCGCCACACGCCATCGAACCGTGTCGGATCAAAGTCGATGTCACCCTGGAGAGCGGTTGCATCCTGGTTCAGAATCATGTTCTAAACAATAGCCAACACTCACCCGATCGTCAATCGAATCGAGAGTGGACATGGAACTTCGCCCGCTCCACCTAGATGGCAGCCTGACTCCTACTCACCTCGCGCTTTCATCTGGGAGGGGCTGAGTCCGGCGTGTAAAGGGCTTCGCACAGGACTAGATCGTCGCCGCACCAGCCAACGGCCTCACGCGCCATCCAAGGAGCCTGACCTAGCCGGACGAAACACTGTGGCTAGGGGCTCGTGGCGCCCCAGGAATAGGAACATGGTATCAACCGCTATTCTAATTGGGACTGGTGCCGGGATTTTGCCACGGCCGCTGGTGCCCCGAACGGGGGCTTCACGGTGGTGTACTTACGAGGGAGCAAGCGTGTGTTGAGCAACGATGACGGGACGCGGAACTTGGCCAGGGCGCACGGGTCGGCGGCGAACTCGCTGGAAGCCAGCGACGAGCTGCGGGCGTTCGTCGAATCGGTGGGTTCGCCCACGGACAATCTGCACCCCTACTGGGTCGCCCCCAGGAAGAGCCAACAGAACCGCTACGAGCGCGTTCTTCTCGCGACTATCTCGCTCGCGCGTGGGGGCGGATACGAGGCCGTCCAAATGCGTGACGTCGCCGACCGCTCGGGTGTCGCGTTGGGGACCGTCTACACATATTTCCAGTCTCGCGACAACCTCGCCCATCGCGGTGCGATCATCTGGGCAGCGCTGATGCTCAGCCGCGCCGAGGATGCCGCCGTCAACTCGACTGCAGCGCTTGGCACAACAGAGCACATACTCGAGCGCTTCCGCGTTCAAGCCAGCCTTTGGTTGGACGAGACCAACATGCTCGACCTCTGGGTGCGGTCGACCATGACCGACGATCCAGCCGTGGTCAGCGCGCAACGACACATCTCCTGGCCGTACTGGATCCGTACCGATGAGGCATCGCAGACAATCCCAGATCTCGCCGACATCATCAGACTCATCGGCGAGGTCTTCTATGCCGGCGCCGTCCGATGGGCCTTCGGCCAGGCAGACCTCCCCCAGGTCATCGACGACTCGATCGACCTTGGGCGGCGCCTGCTCACGAACGTCGGGTCCCCCGCTTCCGCAAGTTGACGGCCGCTCACTGCCGACGACACCGGACCTGATCCTCGCTCGGTGCCACGGGCACGTCGGCTCCGAGCCTTCTGGATCTCGGGTCCGGTGGAGTGAGCCGAGCCAATCAATTCGTTCTTCGTGTGTGGTCCTGCGCCAGTCCGTTACTTCAATCCTTGACGCGCTCAACGATGAGGGCATTTGCCAGGCCGCCGGCCTCGCAGATGGTCTGCAGGCCATAGCGAAGGTCGTTCTGTTCCAGGTGGTTGAGCATGGTGGCGAGGACCCGCAGGCCCGAAGCTCCGAGCGGGTGGCCGAGGGCGATCGCGCCCCCGCGTGGGTTCAGCCGGTCCACGTCAACGCCCATCTCCCGACTCCACATCAGCGGCACGGACGCGAACGCCTCGTTGACTTCGAAAGCGTCGATCTCGTCGGTGGTCAACCCGGCCCTGGCCAACACCCTCCGAGTCGCATCGACCGGTGCGGTGAGCATCAGAAATGGGTCTCCCCCGGCGACCGCCATGTGACGAACTATGGCGCGGGGTCGGAGACCCAGCCGCGCGGCGACGTCCTCCCCCATCATGAGCGCGGCGGAAGCGCCATCCGTCAGTGGCGAGGAGTTGCCCGGCGTGACCTTCCAATCGAGGTCGGGGAATCTTGATTCCATTTCCTCATTCTGAAATGACGGGTGCAGAGCGGCCAAGGTCTCAACGGTAGTTGAGGCCCGCAGGGTTTCGTCGGTCGTCACGTCGACTTCGAGGCCAGTCACAGTCGCCACAGCAACTGGAATGGTCTCGGCGTCGAAACCACCGCCCGCAGCGCTTAGCGCGGCGAGCCGGTGGGATCGCGCTGCGTACTCGTCGAGGTCGGTGCGCGATAGCTTCCAGCGCTCCGCGACCAGTTCGGCCGCGACACCCTGATTGACGAAGCCATCGGGGAACCGCGCGCGTACTCGAGGACCCCACGTGTCTGCACCGAGCACATTGGAACCCATCGGCACGCGGCTCATCGACTCAACTCCGCAGGCAATCACCACGTCCTGGGTGCCTGACATGATCGCCTGCGCCGCGAAATGGAGAGCTTGCTGGCTCGACCCACACTGGCGGTCAACTGTTGTTGCGGGGACACCTTCCGGCCACCCCGCTGCCAGCACCCCAGCACGTCCAATGTTGAGTGACTGCTCGCCCGCTTGGACCACGCAGCCAGCGATCACGTCGTCAATCTTGGCTGGGTCGAGTGCGTTGCGCTTGGTTACCGCATCTAGAACGAGCGCGAGGAGGTCGACTGCGTGGACGCCGCTCAGCGCCCCCCCTGGCTTGCCTCTACCGCTAGGGGTCCGAACAACATCAACGATGACTGCGTTGCGCACGTGCGCTCCTGGAACTCGGTGAACCACAACGAGGCCTTGTCCAACCGGCGGACTGCCGGCTTCCCTTCGCCACTAACGATCGCTATCATGGCCCCCAAAACCATCATAATGCAACCATGTTTCGAACCAGGTTTTAACGACCTCAGGTTCTCGACGCCATCGGTGCGCCCACAGAAAGAGGTCATTCGCATGGACCCTCTCGATCGTTTCCGGCTCGACGGCAGAGTCGTTGTTGTTACGGGCGCGAGCTCGGGGCTCGGCGTCGGGTTCGCGAAAGCCTTGGCCCGAGTCGGCGCTGATCTCGTGCTTGCTGCACGTCGCGAGCAACAACTGATTGCCGTTGCAGAAGAGCTGCGTGGGCGCGGTGCTCGAGTTATCACCCATCGCACGGACGTCGCCGTGGAGGAGGACTGCGCCTCCCTGGCGCAAGCCGCCGCCGATGCCTTCGGGCCCATAGACGTGCTGATCAACAACGCCGGCGTCGGACAAGCGGGAGGAGCGCTACGAGAGGACCCGCAGGTCTTCCGGACAACCGTCGACATCAACCTGACGGGAACCTATCTGGTGTCGCGAGCCTGCGTCCCCCACATGCCCTCTGGATCGGCGATCGTCAACATCGCAAGCGTACTCGGGGTCGCCGCCTCACGATTCCCGCAAGCCGGCTACTGCGCCAGCAAGGCTGGAGTTGTCGGCCTGACCCGCGATCTCGCTCAGCAGTGGTCCGCAAGACGAGGCATCCGCGTCAACGCCCTCTGCCCTGGCTACTTCGAGAGCGAGATCACGGCTGGTGACGGCGCAGAAGCACTGCGGGCGATGGTGGCAGCCGAGTCAATTCTGGGCCGCTTCGGCCATCAGCAGGAGCTGGACTCGGCCCTGCTGTTTCTCGCTAGCCCTGCCTCGTCATATATGACCGGAGCATCGCTGGTCGTCGATGGCGGGTTGACTTCCACCTTCTGATCCACGGGTGACCCGCGGCAGCTCGTAGCCCCTCCCAACCCAACCGGTCGACCTACCTCAAATCCGCACGGACCGTGTGCACCGCACCGACCCGTTGCAGAGGAGTGAGCGCTCATAGCCGCACGAAGACCTTGTCGATCTCCGCAGTGCCTGGCGTCTGCGGACAGGACGTCCTACTCAAGTCCTCGGAGACGGCGCATCACGTACTGAGCGGTTCCGTCCGGGTTGCGAGTGGAACCGATACTGCGTCCGCCGATCAACGTAGACCTGCTGGAGGAATGCGATCTGCTCTTGTGTTGGAGCTGACGCAGGCCATCACCTGGGCCAGCGTTAGATCCATGTTTCATTTTTAGTTTGAAACATGAGACTATTCTGGGGAATCGATGCGAAGAGGCCAGTGCTTGCTACACGCCCTGACCTGCGCCGAACGTTCATGGACAGTTGTGTGGCCACCGTGCCGAGGAAGTTGGTGAAGCCTGTGCCGGACAACAAGACCTCCCTTGTGACAGCGGGACTCGGGGCAGTCGACACCGTGTTGGGCTCGTCCCGGGACTCGGTTGTGCGCAGCGAGGAGTTCGCGGTCGCGGTGGCCCTGGCCTCTCGAGTCCGTACTGGCGTCGCCGCAAGAGCGCAGCATCTTTCACGCAAGCTGTGGCACACGCTGAACCTGCCTGCAGCCACGGATGTGAACAGGCTGCTCACGCAGATCGGCGCGGTCGAGCGGCAAGTTCGAGAGCTCAGCAACGCGCTCTCTGACGCGCAGACCCGCGAGGGGTGAAGTCCGATGCCCCCGGCCGCACCTTCGGAGTTTCTGGAGCGGGTCAACCGTGAGCTGAGCCGCTCTGCCGTCCGAGCACAGTACGGGCTCAAGCACCTGAGCGGTCTTCCGATGGGCAAGGTCGGAGTGACACCGAAGACTGCGGTGTGGCAGCGGGACAGAGTGACGTTGTATCGCTATGCCGACGCGGGCATCAGGCACGGAACTCCCATCCTGCTCGTCATGAGTTTGGTTACCCGGCCTTACGTGTTCGACCTCCGCCCAGGCGGAAGTCTTGTCGAGGATCTGCTCGCGCGCGGTTTCGATGTGTTCTTGCTGGACTGGGGCGTCCCAGATGTGTCGGATTCCCAGAACTCGCTCGAGACGTATTGCGACGAGTACATCCCCCATGCGGCAGCGGCCGTTCGGCGTATCGCTGGAGCCGACCAACTGACCCTGTTCGGCTACTGCCTCGGCGCCGTGCTCTGCCTGATCGCGGCTGCGGGCAACCCGCAAATGTCGGTGCGAAACCTGGTCGGGCTAGCGACACCAATCGACTTCGAGAGGTTCGGTCCTATCGCGAATCTGCTGCGCGAAGGGCGCATGGATCCTGACCAGATGCTCGACGAGACCGGCAACGTCCCCCCTTCAGTGATGCTCAACGCAATCAGGATGCTGCAGCCGTCAACACCGATCGCCTCGCGCGCCGGACTATGGCGGGGGCTTGAGAACGCTGAGGCGCTCTCTGCCAGACAGGCAATTATCGGCTGGTCAACCGACCACATCCCCCTTCCTGGCAAGCTCTTCCAGCAGATCGTCGACCTCTTCATCCGGGGCGGAGCACTCATCACGGGACGCGTTCCGCTGGGCAGCCGCATGGTCGAACTCTCCATGCTCGAATGCCGCGTGCTGAGCGTGGTGGGCGAGCGCGACCAACTTGTGCCCCCCGAGTGCACAGAGCCACTGGCTGATGCCCTCGGATCCGTTCAGCTCGACAGCCTGAGCCTGCGTGCCGGACACGCCGGGCTGTTTGTCGGCTCCCAAGCCCGAAAAACACTGCGCTCCGGCCATCGTCGACTGGCTTGTGACGACTTCGTGAGAGGTAGCAATGACTGATCAGACAAAGACGCGGCGACTGCGCATCGGGCTTAAGACGACGAGTGATGCGGCGGCACTCTCGGGGCTCCTCAGGCGTATCCCCCACGGTGAATACACCTTCCTCAAGGCCGGGATCGTTGAAGCCGATTGGGGCGCGCTCCTGGGCGACCCTGGTGGCACTCAACTGCTGATTGCTCGGTCAGCCGGCGAGCCAGTGGGGGTTCTCGCTCTCGTGCCCGGTGCGGGTTGGTCGGACCACGTCGCGGAACTACGACTAGTGGTCGATCCCGCCGAGCGCGGGCAAGGCGTCGGACGTGCGCTCGCCGAAGCCGGCGTTCGACTCGCAGTCGAGCGCCGGCTTTTGAAGATCACCGTCGAGGTACTGGTCGAGCAGACGAACGTGGTCGATCTCTTCAGAGAGTTGGGTTTCGTCGCGGAAGGCCTACTCACTGACCAGGTGCGCGACGACGCGGGGCAACCACACGACCTGTTGGTGCTCGGTCATCCAGTCGTGGAGACCGCCCGCGCTGCTCGAGACCATCGGAGCAGCAGAGTGATCTGGACCCCAACTACCTGTCGACTAAAGGAACGCACATGAGCTTGGCCGACAAAGTTCGCAGCTCAGCTATCGTCGCTCGAGCGAACACGACCCTACCCGAGCGACCCGATCGGCTGCCTCGAGCGATGCTGGCTGCCCTTCCCTACGGACGAGGCACCCTAGGTGCCGTCGCTGCGTCGTGCCACCGTTACCCGGAGGCAACTGCCGTTGTCGGCGCGGACGAGAGCCTCACCTACCGCGAACTTTGGAGAACCTCTAAAGCGCTAGCTAATGGTCTCGCCGACGTCGGAGTAGGGCCTGACAGCACCGTGGGGATTCTGAGTCGAAACTCCCCGTTCTTTGTACAGACAGTCGTCGCAGGACTCATGCTCGGGGCCGACCTGGTCTTCTTGAACACCGGATTCGGGCAGGGTCAGCTAGCGGAGGTTGCCGTCGCAGAACAACTCAGCTGCATCGTGCACGACGACGAGGCGACTGGCCTTGTTCGTGCAGGTCCGGTGACGTTGAACTTCAGCCGCTCGGAAGTCTTAGACCTGATCGCGAAGGACAAGTCGAGCATTCTTGACCGTCCGAGCAAATCGAGTCGTCTGGTGGTTCTCACCTCGGGCACGACAGGCCGCCCCCAGGGTGCGGCCCGGTCGTCACGATCCGGCCCAGACGGGATCGCCGCCTTGTTGGGACGGGTACCGATGCGCCTACGCGACACTATCGTGATTCCTGCGCCCTTCTTTCATGCCTGGGGTCTGGCCAATCTTTTGATCGGCCTGGGGTTGAGTGCCACCGTGGTGAGCGATCCGAAGTTCGACCCCTGAGTCAACTTTGCGTTTGGTGGCGGATCACCATGCGGACGGCCTGATCGCCGTGCCGTCGATGCTGCAGGCGGTCTGCTCGCTCGAACCTGACGTTCTCGCAAGCATCGAGACAGCGTCCCTGCGATATTTGGCCCTGAGCGGCTCAGCGTTGCCGAGTCGTCTCGCCATCGAGGTCTTGGATCGCTTCGGTCCGGTCCTCTACAACGTGTATGGCTCGACCGAGGTCGCAACAGCCACGATCGCCGGCCCGCATGCCCTTCGCCGTACGCCCACAACCTCCGGCCGGCCCGCTCCGGGCGTACGTGTCGAAATCCTCGACCAGGACAGACATCGAGCGCCTGTCGACGAGTCCGGCTGGGTCTTCGTGGGAAACCGTGCGCGCTTCGAGGGGTACACCAATGGTGGTGGCAAAGAAGTCGCCAGCGGCCTCGTATCCACCGGTGACCTCGGTCATTTCGACCGTCGCCGGCAGCTCTTCTTGGTCGGACGCGAGGACGACATGATCGTCTCAGGTGGAGAGAACGTCTACCCCTCAGAAGTGGAAGAAGTCCTCAATCGTCATGAGGCTGTCCTCGAAGCAGTGGTTGTGCCCACCGACGATGAGCGCTTCGGGAGCGCGCTCAAGGCCTTCATCGTGGCTCGTCCCGGACAGGCAGTAGCGCCTGAGGCCCTCAAGGAATACCTCGCGGAGCAGTTGGCGATCTTCAAAGTCCCGCGGGTCTTCGAGTACGTGGACGAGCTTCCCCGCAACGCCACAGGCAAGGTTCTCCGGAGGACACTCAAATGAGAATTCAGGTACCGCTCATCGCCGCAGATGCGCTCGACCGCGTCGCGATCGCCACCACGACAAGCTCTGTCGCCGCTGAATACGCCCGGCTCGGGATCATGCTGGAGGCGACCAACCGGCGCACACTCGCGTTGCCGACAACGTGCCTTTCCCATCTCGCGCGGCGCCCGACCAAGCTCGAGACGAAGCGACTCGGTGAGCGAAAGCTCGCTTCTTCATACGAAGGCGGCGTCGTCGTCCCCGACCGAGCCCTTGAGAGCCGCGGGGGGTGGGTGCACTGGCGGGAAGGTGGCCATGGGGAACCCCTTCTCCTGCTGAACGGCTGGACGGCCAGTGGGCTCGCATGGCCGGCAGACTGGATTCGCGGCCTCGAGAAGAGCTTTCGGGTGATTCGCATAGACAATCGGGGGGCCGGCTGGTCCCGCTTGGCGCCCGCTCCGTTCACGATGGCGCAACTCGCAGACGACGCCCACGGGGTGCTACAGGAGTGCGGGGTCAAACGAGCCACCGTCATGGGACTATCAATGGGCGGCATGATCGCTCAAGAACTAGCACTGCGTCACCCCGACGCAGTCGGCCGACTCTTCCTGGTCGGCACCCGGCCTCCGACGCCGGCGCACATCAGCTCGGACTTACCGGTCCTTCTTAAGGCATTGCGGCCCCCAGAGCGTGGGCAGCCGCTGGACGAGTACTTCACCAGGATGTGGGCGGGTTTCGCGGCTCCCGGGTTCGCCGCGGCGAACCCGGAGGTGATGAGCGAACTGGTCAAGTCGATCCTCGATCGAACGACACCACGAGCGGGAGTCCTTGCTCAGTCGCGGGCAATCTTCGCGTGGCACAACGCAGGACGCCTGGCGACCATTCAGCACCCAACGGTTGTCGTGCACGGCAGCCGCGACCCGCTCATTCCCGTTGGTAACGGCATGCGGCTGTCACGCCTCATCAAAAACGCTTCCTATGTCGAGGTGCCCGGCGCAGGGCACCTCCTTCCTTACGAGGCACCTGACCTCGTAGCGGACCTCCTCCAGTCATGAACCAACGAGAGCGACGAGAAGGAGTGTGCGTGTCGAGTCATGGCAGGATCCACCAAGTCCAGATCTCGACGGTGACTAAGGTCTGGACCGTGTGCTGTCTGAGTAGCGAGGATCGCTGAGGTGACAAAAGGAGTCTCATCGATCCAGCTCAGGAACAGGATGCGGAGAGGCGTTCGACTGCGTTCGTTCTACGGGGACCGAGATGAGACCGTGCTCCGCGCCTCCACGCAGGTGCGCAACTGGGTGGAAGTCCAGCAGCAGTTCCAGAGCCGCGTCCTGGACATAGCCGCTCGTCGGCCGACCCCCTATGTGGTTGTGAGCATGGCAGAGGCTAGGCGCCCTGCGCGGTCAAAAGGACTCCGGAGGAAGGCATGACCATGTTCAATCGCCTCTCGCTCCCGGACGACTTGGCCGCGCTCGATGAACTGCTTCTCAAAGGCGATGCCTGGCCCACTGCGCGCCCCGTCATGACCCTGGCACTCGTGCTAGAGGGTCTACCAGCAGACGGCTCACTGGAGGCCGTCTTCAGCCGAGCCGTCGGCAGTGTGCCACGCATGCACCAACGAGTCGCCCGCTCCGTGTGGACGGCCGGACGTGCGTCATGGGTCGATGACAAAGCTTTCAATCTGTCATACCACCTACGCCGTATCGGTGCGCCCGGAGACGGCAGCCTGGAAGCCGCTCTCAGTTGGGCGAGTGACAGCGCAACGGCTCCGTTCGACCCCGCTCGCCCACTGTGGGACGCCGTCCTTGTCGAACGACTAACCGGCGGACGCGCACTACTTATTATCCGCGCACATCACGCGATCGCCGACGGTGTTCGTGCCATCGCCATGATGGCGGCTCTGCTCGGTCTCGAGCCCACGCGTCACCAGGAACCCGCAAAGTTGGAGGAGGCTGTCGCTCTGACACAACTCTCCCCCGACGCCGCACAGGTAGTCCGTGCATTCGGTCGCCTGTGGGTGACCAATCCGCTAAGGGCTGCGTCCTTCACGCGCGCGATTTCGGGCGCCAGCCTTCACCCTCGTCGAGCTTTGACGAACACATCGTCATATGTGCGCTCGGCACTTCGAACCGTTGATCGCGGCACCGCGGTACCCTTGCCCTTGCTGGCCGGACGAAGCAACTCTCGGCGCTTCGTCACACTCGAGGTACAGCTCGACGCCATGAAGACCACCGCCAAAGCCAATTCTGCTAAGGTCAACGACGTCTTCCTAGCCGGTCTCTTGGGTGGTTTGCGCAAGTACCAAGAGGCATTCGAGCTTGCCGCCGCCGACATTGCCCTCAGTCTGCCGATCGACGTTGCGGGAGCAAACGAGCACGTCGCCGGCAACCACATCAGCGCAGCGATCATCCCGGGTCCTGCTTCGATCGAAGACCCGTTCGAGCGACTGCGCTCAGTCCACGAGTTGGTTGCGTCGCGGCGAGCCGAACCCGGCCTGAGCGCCTTGGATCACCTCGCTCCGACACTTCGTCAAGTGCCAGCCCGCGTCGCCATCGCGGCCATGGGCGCGCATGCGCGCCGCGTGGATCTTCAAGCCAGCAACTTGGTTGGTCCGCCTTGCCCGCTCTACTTGGCCGGCCAGAAGGTCGAGCGAATGTATGCCTTCGGACCGCTACCGGGCGTCCCAGCGATGGCAGTCCTTGTCTCATACGACGGTGTGTGCACGATCGGTCTCACCCTCGACCCTGCTGCCGTGACCGATACCGCGCTGTTCGTTGACTGTGTCCAGGCGGCCTTTGACGAGCTCCTCATGGAGAGCTGAATTGCGGAGCATGCCTAACCGCACGATCAAATTCAAGAACATGTCTAGAGGCGGGAACGTGGGCCCTGCCACCGAGGCCTGCCCGTTCGGTTGCCTCGCACGCTGAGCACGCCGGACGCTGTCGCGCATGTTCACTCCTCGACGTGGGCCGGTGCCCATCCTTCGAAGGGCAACTGTGCGGGTCCGACCCACGCTGGAGATCGGCTCGGTAGGACGAACCCGGGCCCGAACTTCGATCACCGAGGACGTCATCGACACCCGGCTCCCGGTCCGACGCTGGAGCCCAGAGCCCAGCGGACTCAGGACCATAAGGAGGGCGGCCGGGTGAAGTCAGCCCAGGAGATCAGCCGGCTCCGCTCCTTATTGGCGCGATACGCGCGGGACGGGGTGCAAGCCGTGCACGTCGTCGCCCACCGGCGCGGATCCGCGGTCAGGGCGGTGGCCAGGACTCTCGAAGACCGAGTGCGGGCTTCACGTGCCGTGACGGCTCACGATCGCTTCGACGCGAGGGACCACCGCCCCGACCCGCGGCTTGCCCTGCCGCGCGGGCGTCGCGGCTCCAAGCCGGGCGCTCCTGGACAGCTGCTCTCTCCGGTCGGCGTGCTCAGCCACGCGGTGCGGCGCACTGCTGCCCGGAACGTCGCGGGTCGCCACGATCGCCGCAGGAGAACGACCACCACGCGTTTTTCAAGGGCGATCACAGTCGGGCAATCGGGTCTCCCGCACCCCTTCCGCCGCTGAACTCCCCGAATGCTCAACGCTCCATCACGCTTTCAGGATCTGGAAGGACTGGAAGGACTGGTCGCCGCTGAAATTCTGGATTGACAGCGGTCGAGCCCACGCTCTCGGTGCCGAGCTTACGAGGATCGAGCGCTGCTGATGTTGCCATGGTGAGCCGGGTGTCGGACGGCTAGGTACGCGGTTGGCGAGGCTACGCACCTGCGGTGGCCTTAGCATCGGCCATTTCGGGGGCTGCCGCCGTTTGGCTTGGCCGGCTGCCAATGCGCTCGTCGGCGTCGATGTAGTAAGGGTTATCGATCACCATCCCCCCGAGCAGCACCTTCGGGTGTGTCTTCAACACATCTAGCACCACCTCCCCCGAGCATCGGTTGAGGTCGTAAAGGCACAGATTGACCTGCGGGAAGTCGCGCATGATCCGATTAATTTCGGCCTCGTAGCTGATCAGCGACTCGAAACGGACCGACTCACGGTGCGCCCAGCTCATGTCGCCCAGGTTGCGAACTGGAGTTTCCGGGACGACATCGCCCCACAAAGCACGGCCCTTAGACTCCCAGAACTGCAGCATCTCCTCGGCCAAGAACGTCCCGCGACGTAGGTACGTATCCTCGGCCGTGAGCACCTCCAATCGGTGTGCGTCAAGATGCGGGGCGAGGTCAATATCCTGGGCCAGCCGGTCAAGGACCTGTGTCGGGGTACAGCTGTCTACTACACACGTGCACGAGGCACCGTCCGCCAGACCCTCCTCTATGAAGGGGATCACAATCGCGTCGCGTTCGTGGTCATTGCGGTAGAAGCCGCATAGATGGTCCCCCGCCGCCAGGCCCGACCCGGCAGGAAGGAAGTCGTCGGTGTTGGTCATCCCATCTCCATTCTGAGCCGGGCCGCGGCGGGGGCACCTGATTTCCGCTGTACGTGCCCATTGTTCTGCGTGCGACTACGGCATCACTTTAGAGCTCGCTCCGGACCATCTCGACCGCCGCTGCCATATTGCGTAGCTTCGCATAGGCCGTGGTGCGCGAGAAGTAGCCGAGCCCACAGTCGGGGGACACCAGGAGCCTGTCGGCCGGCACATATTCAAGCCGCTTCCGGATCCGCTCTGCGATGGTCTCAGGTGTCTCGACGATAGTGTTCTTGGCGCTGACGACCCCCAGACCCAGCACCTTGTCGGTTGGGAAGTCACGGTAAGCCTCCAGCTCGCCAAACTCGGCGCTGCAGCTCTCGAGGTGGATCACGTCCACTGGGGAAGCCTTGAACAGCGGCATCATGTCGCGGGTCTTCGCCTCGAAGACGTCCCGCTGACCGTCCACGCTCCCATAGCAGACGTGCCAGAACTTCATGACGTCCACGCCGTCGAACATCAACTCTTGCACCTCGATCTGCCACGATTCCTGCGTGTACGGCGCGAGTACGTCGATCAGTTGCACCGCCTCCAAACCCATACCCTTCAAGTACTTCAACTCGTGGTTCATCGCAATCGCGAGGTCGCGCGCGACATCAACCGGATCGGAGTAGAACTGGTTGTCCACGATGATGCTCTGTTGCGCGGGACCGAGGAATGCGACCTTGAACGGCCTGTCGGTCGCAAGTTGCATAGCGTTGACTACCGGCTCAAAGATGGGGCGCTTCCACTCGATCTTCTCCGCGACCACCGCCTTGTAGAAGGGCGCGTACTTCGCCCCGTCACCGGGAGGACCGTAGGGCCGGAACCCCCCGAGGTTCTCGGGGACGAAATGGAAGATCGGCTCCAACTGGAAGCCCGGAGCCTCCCACTCGTAGTACTGCGCGCCATCGCACAGGATGTCAAGTCCTGCTTGTTCCTGCTCATGGGCGCAGATCTTCGTCGCGTCCTCGTACGTAACTCGCGCGTTGAGGCTCCGGTAAACGGGCTCATTCAGCGAACCCAGCACTCGGCCCTGCAGCCAGTGCGGCCGCGGAAACCCCGAGACCGCCGAAGTCGGCAACAAGACTTCCTTGTCTCTGATCTTCATACTCGATCCTCCCTAGTTGATTGCTGCGGGCTGCGGGACCGCAGTCGCGGTGGGTGCCGAGATACCCAGTACCTGCTGGACAGCTCGGACGACCCGATCTGGGGTTACCGCGACCTCCGCCTCGAGCACGCTGGCCACCGGATACGGAATGTTTCCGCCGGAGACTCGGACCGGTGGTCCGGCGAGCTCGCCGAAGGCTTCCTCGACGACGATCGAGCTCAAGGAGGCACCCCAGCCCAGCTGGCCGGGGTTTTCCTCCGCGATCACGAGACGGTGAGTGCGGGCGACCGACTCCAGGACGGCCTGTGCATCCAACGGGACAAGGGTCCGGAGGTCGATCACCTCGGCTGAGATGCCTTGGGCGTCAAGCCGCTCAGCGGCCTCCTCACACGTCCGCACCGTGATCGAGAGACCGACCAGCGTCACGTCCCGCCCGGGGCGCACGGTCCGCGCGCGGCCCAACGGGATGACCAGATCACCGTCGGGCACCTCCTCGACAGCCCCGTAGAGCGCCTTGTGCTCGAAGACCAGCACCGGGTCTGGGTCCTGGATCGCGGCCGCCAAGAGGCCCTTCATTTCTGCCGGCGTGGCGGGCGAAACTATCTTGAGACCAGGCACCGTCATCACCCAGTTCTCGCAGGCTTGGCCGTGCTGGCTCCCGAATCCCAGGCTGCCGAAACCGTTCGCTCCGCGCAGCACGAGGGGAATGGTGACCTGCCCCCCCGTCATGTATCGGGTCTTGGCGATCTCGTTGACCACCTGATCCCAGCAGGTGGCGTAGAAGTCGGAGAACATGATCTCTGCAATGGGTCGCAGCCCGGCGATGGCGGCACCCATAGCCGCCCCGGCGATGGCCTGCTCGCAGATCGGCGTGTCCCAAACTCGCCGCGAGCCGAACTCGTCAAGCAACCCGGCCGTTGTCTTGAAGACACCGCCGATAGCAACGTCCTCGCCCAGCACGATGACGCGCTCGTCTCGCCGCATCTCCTGCGCCAACGCGTCGCGCACGGCGTTGCGAAAACTCAGTTGCGCCACGATGAACTCCCGTCGCTCCATAGGTCCGTCCAGGCTCCCGACGCGTCCGGAGGCGGGGCCTTGAGTACAACCTCGGTCAGCGCGTTCAACTCGTCCCGCGCATCGGTCCACATCTGGTCCGCGGCTGAGTCGTCGAGGAGTTCCGCCGCGATCAGTTGCTCCCGGTAGACCAGGAGCGGGTCGCGGGCGCGCCACCGCTCGACCTCTTCGGCGGGGCGGTACTTCCCGGCGTCGGCCGCAGAATGTCCCTTCAGGCGGTAGGTGTCGGCCTCTACGAGGGCAGGCCCCCGGCCACAACGCGCATCCTCGATCGCTGCCCCGATGACGCGACGCACCTCGGTAAGGTCGTTCCCGTCGACCACGATCGAGGTCATCCCGTATGCGGCTGCCTTGTCCGCCGCGGGGCGTGCGGTTGGGATCATCGCCGAGATCGGGGTGTACTCCATGTACTGGTTGTTCTCGCAGACGAATACGACAGGGAGCTTCCACACAGCTGCCAAGGTCACAGCCTCGTGGAAGGCCCCGATGTTGACCGTCCCGTCGCCGAAAAAGCAGACGGTAACCGCATCGTTCCTCTGGATCTGGTCCGCCCAGGCCAATCCGTTAGCGATAGTCAGGTGAGCACCGACGATGGCGTAAGAGCCGTAGTAGCCATGCTCGACGCTAGTGATATGCATCGAGCCTCCCTTGCCGGCGCAGATGCCGCCCTCACGGCCGAGCAGTTCGCGCAGCATCGACTCTGGCGAGGCACCCCGGGCGAGGGCGTGGGCATGACCCCGGTAGGTCCCGATCGAACGGTCACCGGGTCGCAGAAGAGACCCAACGCCGACGGCGATCGCCTCCTGGCCCAAGCCCAGGTGTGCCGGACCACGCACCCGTCCCTGGCGGTACAGGGTGTCGACCTTCTCCAGGAACCGGCGGGTGAACACCAGCCTCTGGAAGAGTTCGACGTTGAGGCCCTCCCCCTCCACGAACCTTCTCGTTGCCACGGTTTCCTGAGTCACTCGGCCCGTCCTAGTCTCGGCGTTTGTCCTGCCTGCGTGAACGTAGTAACGCTCGGAGCCGAGTCGCACCGTCCTGCGGGGGCGAAAGTCAGTGGCACGTCCGCCCTGCTGGGCGCAGGCCAAGTCAGTGGTGAACAGCCTGCAGGACCAGCGAAGCGCGCGTTGCGAGTTGTAGGTTGAAGTTGGTTTCGGGGTCGTTCAGGTCGAGCCCGGTCAGTTCCCGAATCCGCTGCAACCTGTACTTGAGGGTGCTGCGATGCACTGTCAGCGCCGCCGCCGTCTCGGTGTAGTGGCCGCCTTCGGCAAGATAGACGGTGAGCGTGTGCAGCAGATCGGCGTCCTTGCCCGCGTCATAGTCGATCAGCGCCCCGAGCCAAGTGCGGACGAAGGCGTCCACGTGCCCCAATTCGGGAAGTGCGGCGAACATGCGGAAGACCCCGAGGTCGTCGTACTCGGTAGCGCGCGGCGCACCTCCCGAGACCTGATGCAGGCGCAGGGCCAGTTGCGCCTCGCGCAAGGACTCTGGCATCTCGGAAGGGCGCCTGCGGGCACTGCCGGAGCTCAGGTTGCATTGGCCAGCGCCTCGCTCTCGGACGATGACCTCGCGCAGCGGCTCCCAGCCGCCCGAAGCGCTGGTGACGATCACAACCGAACCGGTCAAAGTGCCGAGCAAGCCGGTGATCCCGAGCTCGCGCATCGCCCGACGCACGGCGTGCAGTACGTCGTCTTCGCTCCCCGCCGAGCCGGGACAGTCAACCAGCAGCACACGGTGCGCGGTCCCAAGGTCGTAGCCGAGCGCGTCTGCGCGGGCATAGGCGCTCTCGTCATCGATCCCCGCAAGCAGATCGTGCAGCAGATCGCGACGCAGCCGGATCTCGGCGTCCGCAAGGCCTCGCACCCGCGCGAGCTCAACGGCGAGCGCCGTGGCGCTGAGCTCGAGCGCCATGATGTCCGCCGCGTCACATGAGTCGTCTGGGTCGACGATTGCAACCAGTCCGACGACGCCTGGTCGCGGAGAGGCCAACGCAACGGCTCGTCCTCCGTGACGGAGAGATCTCGGCTGGGACCCCAACTTGCGCACCAAAGCCTCCTGCTCTCGCGCTGGCAACTTCGGGTACGGCGTAGGTTCCTCCGGCCCGGCCCAGGCGCGCAGGTTTCCATAGCGGTCCTCGATCACGACGGGTCGCCCGGACAATTCGTGCAGGATCTGGGCGATGCCGCTCGACCCCTCGCCCGACGCGACAGCTGCCGTCATCCGGCCGTGAATCTCGGCGCCGCGCCGCAAATCCGCCACGGTCCGCTCCAAAGCCGCGTTGGCGGACTCGAGCTCGACGGTCTGCCGGCGTTCGAGCGCCCGAAGCCGGGCGTTCGACACGGCCACGGCGGTCTGTTGGGCGACCACCTTGATCAGGAACCCATCCTCCTGACTCGGCGGGTGGTCAGCGGAGGCAATGAGGTGCCCGAACATCCCGCCCGGGGTCCGCATGGGAGAGGCGTATGTCCAAGGAGCCACAGGCCACGACAGTCGACCCCCGGTTTCTCCAAGCCGGGAGAGGGCCACCGCGAGGTCGTCGGGGATCCGTTGCCGATGCACAGCCCCGCGGGCGGCAGTCCAGAGCGTGCCCTCCTCGACGAAGGCGAACGCCTGCACCCGCCACGATCCCAACGACGCGGCGGACGACGCCGCCAGGTTGAGGATCTGGTCCTCGTCGGGGCTCTCCGTCATCAGGATGGACAACACCAGCAGCCCACGCATGTTCGTCAGCTGCTCGCGCATCGCGACTGGAGACGGGTTAGCTACGCTGCCGCCACTGTCGGCTTCTTGACCCGTCTTACCGATCGCGTCTGTTCGGTCCATTGCAGACTTAGGCTAGCGATCCTGCGGTGCGCAAACCAGTCATGGCAGGACTAAAGAAGGGTTGTTCTATGTCCTCCATGGACGAACAGGATTATTGTCCGTTCCGCTCCCAGTGAGCTGCAAACAGGTCCTGTTCGTCGATCACGCGAGGCGGAATTGGGCGGGAGACCCAGGTCAGGTTGACGAAGTGACGCGCATTCACGTTTTCGGTGGTAACGTTCCCGCCCCAGGTTCCACAGCTCAGGCTCAGCGTGAACGGCAGCCCGTTGCGCGGACTGCCCGCGCCTTCGTTGAGGCTCTGGTTCACCATCACGCGCGCCGTTTGGGTGCCTACTGCGAGCGCCTCGACGTGCTCGTCGCGGGACGTGTGGATGCCGCAGGTGTGTCCAAGGCCCTGGTAGGTCGTGATCGCGTTGACCAGCGCGACCGCCTGATCGATGCCGCCGGTGTAGCTGTACGCCGCGAGGACGACGGAGAGTTTCTCCCCGGAGAACGGGTGCTCCGGGCCCGTGCCGTCCTCCTCGACCACTAGAAACGCAGTCTCCGGAGGCACCTCGAAGCCGGCGAGCGCAGCGATCGTCGCCGCCGGCTTGGCGATCACCTCGAGTGCGGGGATCTCTCCCCCGTCAGGCCACATCACATGCTGCAGAGCAGCTTTCTCGTCAGGGCTGCAGACGTGGCCGTGTCGAGCCTGGAGGCGGTCGATGAGTGCGTGGTACACCGTGCTCTCAATCACGAGCGAGTTGTCGGCCAAGCAACTTGTCGCCAGGTCGAAGGTCTTCGCGGTCACAATCATCTCCGCGGCATCGTCGAGATCTGCGGTTTGGTCGACGACGTGTACCGAGTTTCCGACGCCGACCCCGTACGCCGGGGTGCCGGAGCTGTAGGCAGCCTTGACCATGCCTGCACCGCCCGTGGCGACGATGAGGTCGGCCTGCTGCATGAGAGCAGTCGTCTTGCCCATCGAGGGAGCGGGCAAGCTCTGCACCAGATCCTCGGGTGCGCCAACCTGGGCGCAGGCGGCCCGCATTAGCTCGACAGCTAACTCGCTGGTCTTGCGGGTCCGGGGATGTGGAGCCACGACGATCGCGTTGCGGCCCTTCAGTGCCATCATCGCCTTCATCGGGGGCGTCGCATCCGGACCTGTGGTGGGAATCAGCGCCGCCACCACACCTACGGGTTTTGCAATCTTGACCAAGCCCCGTTCCGGGAGCTCCTCGACCACGCCGACGGTCCGCGTGTCGCGCATGTCGGCCAGCAGCCCGGTGACGCGCCGCTGGATCTTCATCAGTTTGTCCTCATACGTTCCGAAGCCGCCCTCGTCCACAGCCAGGCGGGCCAGCGCCTGCGCGTGGTCCGGGCGCACGACGGCCCAGGCAACCGCCGTCACGAGGCCGTCAACCCGATCCTGGTCCCAGCCCGCGATCAGCTCGGCGGCGGCACGAGCGGCGGTAACGACGCGCTCGACCTCGTCCGCGTCGTCCTGTACGGATGGCCTAGTGGCGATGGTGGTGGTCATGGCGCCATCGTGCACTCCCGGGCGCACACACCGAACCGGCCCGTTGGGACGAAGCATCATCAGCGCACGCACCCCGGAGGACATGTCGCACGGCCCGCTTGTCAGCGCGATACAGAAGTGGAGATCTCCGGGGAAGCGAGGGGACAGGACCCCTTCGACTGGACGGTCCAGGCTGCGCGCCGGCGGCGGATCTTCGACGAGAGCTCGAGGTTCACACAGCTGACGACGACGCGGCCGGTGACCCGCCCTGCCCACCCGGACAGCCTTGTCCGGCGATCGTTCAGACTCCGCCGACACGGACGATCAACCTCCCGGCTTCACCCCGCGTGAACCCGAGCGATCGGTTGAGTCGGCCTGGGGCGCGGTGTCGGGATTACTCCCGGTCCGTTTCCCCAGGCCGCTCGCCCAACCGGTTATGTGGATGTCCACATAACCGGTTCTATGTCCAGTCGCTGGTTATGTTGCGGACCCTGCCGATGCGTCGAGCTTCGCCTTGTGTTGAGCGGGATCGCCTGGACCGCTCTCCGGTTCCGCTCGAGATTCTTCCAGAGGTGCGCAGTGAGGTAGGGGATCGAGCCCAAGTGTTCGTGGACGGCGGCATCATGTCCGGTGCGGACGTCGTTGCCGCGCTCGCGCTTGGCGCCGATGCGGTTCTCATCGGGAGGGCTTACCTCTACGGCCTCATGGCCGCAGGTGAGACCGGCGTCCGGCGAGTCAACGACCTCCCTCGCTGAAGAGATGGCACGGACCCTGCGCCTCCTCGGTGTCAGGTCCGTGAAGGAGCTGACGCCGGACCTGGTTCGACTTCGCCCGGTCTGACGAGCATTCCAAGAGGTCGAGCGGGCCACGCAGGATGCTGCGACTCCGTCGCCCGATACACACGCGTACGGTCACGTCGTCTCAACGGATCATCCCTTGGGTGCAGTACGCCGAGAGATGGAGGGCCTCTGGTTCCCGATGAGACTCGACCAGTGTCCAATCAGTGACCACTCCTAGGGAAGTTGAGAACTCTGTCGTGGGTGCTTCCCTTAGACAGGCCGAATTTCTTGGCAGGAAGACCGAGAGTGTCGGTGTTACGGTCGTAGCGGAGCACGACGGGATGGTGGGGCCTCGTAGTAGTCGGGCACTTGGGCTCGCGCCAGAGAGAAGAATCCATCATGCCCAGTGACGCTGTCGTTCATCGAGACGGTCGCCGGCATGTGGGCGAACAGGGCGTCCGCGAAGTCGCAGATCGTTTGATTGCTGCGGTGGCAATGATTCTGGATCGGCAGTTCGCAAACATCGCCCTTGTCCTTGATCCACCCCACGAGTCCCTCGCCCTTCAAGGCCTTGTTCTTGATGCTCTGGTTGGTTGAGAACGTCTGCTGGCGGGGGTCGCCCACGGCCGTCACACGGACATCGGACCTGAACAGCAGCTCAAGCAACTCCAAGTCGTAGCCATTCAGGTCCTGTAGCTCGTCTTGAAGACGTCTTGGAACATGGCCCCCAGACGTGCCGTGACCGTGCCACTTCGAGGTTCGAGTTCGCAGGCAAGGTCAGCTGCGCCGTCTCGATACACCGCGCGGTTCGAGTCGAGGAAGTAGCGCTGGACATCGCGCTTGGGCGTGAACCTGCTGCGCTGGCCCAGGAAATTGAAGGCTCCAACGACGTTCGGCTCTCCGAGGCGATGCTCCCGGCGGTACCGAGGATCCGGTAGACCGCGACGGGGAAGGTGGCCACGGTCACTGCGAAGAGCTCGTTGTCGACCACCCGGCGGGGGTCCGAGCGCCACCAGCGCAGGCTGGCCGCCTCGAGCTCCTCGTCGCTGTGCTCGACGTTGAAGCCCATCCAGTTGCGGGGGTCGTCGGGGTACTTGTCGCGGTCGGCCGGTGCGCGGGCATCGGTGCGCAGCACCGTCAGTTCTCCGTCGAGGACCTGCAGGCGTTCCTGTCCGGTCAGCTTGTCTCCCTTTGATGGGCGGCCTCGCAGCGGGTCGCCCTGTGAGCATGGTCTTTGATGGTCGGCCCCACATCTTGATGGTGGCGGCGTTCGGGGCTGAGGTCGTCTTTGCGTTCGCTGCGGTACTCATACTGAGGAATGCTGCGGTACGCGAGGGTCTACTGCGCGGAAAGGTGCCGCCGGCGGCTCGTCACCAGACGCCGTGACCGGGCGCCCGGTATCGACAGCCATCGCTCAGCCTTCCACCGCGGACGCTCGACGCTGGGGACTCGGGCTGCCCGGGAACTCACCACCACGACGTCGAGCAGGACTTGCGAACCGCTGGACAGCCTGAGGGGCTGGGCTTCGGCGTGAAAACGACATGCCGCGAGACGGTGTTGCCGCACACGCGGAGTGGCGCGTGTGCAGTAACGATGACCGGCCCGACCGAGCAGGGCGGCGAAGCTCAGCGGAGCACCGGTCGCCCCAGCGCCAGCGGCTTGCCGCCGGTGGCGGCCGAGGAGGCACTCAAGAAGAGGTAGAAGCCGACGAGGACAAACGCGAACACCACGTAGCCGGCGGTCTTCTGTAGCCCGATGGATCCCTGTGCGGTGGCGAGCAGGACGAGCAGGAGCGCGAGGTCCACGAGTACGAAGAGCAGGGTGAAAGCCAGGGGGAGCCGGAAGGTCACGAGGGTCACCATGATGATCATCGCCAGCCAGCTGATGAGGAACAGTTCCTGGGTCCTGACTGCATCCTCGGCCGCGATGCCGAACCAGTTGTGGGTGAGGCCTAGGACGAGCATTGAGTAGCTGAGCCAGAAGCCGGCGAAGATTCCGAATACGGCACCGACAACGCTCTGGCCGATTGCGGCCGCCCAGATGGCCGCGATGGTCAGCCCGAGCCCGGTAGCGGCGATCAAGATCGCCAACGAGGCGCCGGCGGCTGCTGGGGGGACGTACCCGACCAGCACCAGCCCAAGTGCGGTGGAACCGACGATGAAGGAAGGCAGTCCCAGGACTGAGGGGTCCCCGGCCCAGACCGGTGCGGGTTCGACGGCTAATGGGTGGTTGAGATCCAGTTCGGACGTGGTCATGCAGCACCTCTTCCTCGGGGCACGGCCGGTATCGGCCGTGGCGTCGGAGTCTCGACGCGCTGCGAACTTAGGGGCACCGAACCTTCCCCGGCTCCGTCCTCGGAGGACTAAATGGTCGACGGTTGTTGGGCCGCTCGGGAGTGGCTGTGGACACGCGGACGTCGACGCACACACAGCCTGCCGGGGTGGCCAGCACCGGGTTCAGCTCCAAGGCGTCCAGATCACGATGCCGAACCATCAAGTCACCCATGCGGCACACGAGCTGGGCGACGGCAGCGACGTCGACGCCGGGCGAGCCGCGCACCCCATCGAGGATTGCGGCGCCATCCAAGCTTCGTAGCAGGGCGCGGGCCTCCGGCTCCGACAATGGCGCGGCTGCGAAACGTACGTCATCGAGGATCTCCACCAACACGCCACCCAGGCCGACGACGACAACCGGACCGAAGGTCGGGTCTCGCAACCCGCCAACCAAAAGCTCGACTCCGGCGACCATTGGTTGGATCAGTACCTGCGCGTCCTGGTAGGACCCGAGAAGTCGCCGGGCCGCGGCCCGCACCTCGTTCGCGTCACGCAGACCGGGGACCACACCGCCGACATCGCTCTTGTGTGTGATCGAATGATGCTGCAACTTGACCACAACGGGGTAGCCGAGATCCGCTGCGGCCTCGACCGCCGCCTTCTCGTCGCGGCACAGGGTGCCCGGCACAAGGGGGATCCCCTGATCGGCGGCGAACGCCAGGTCGACAGCAGGGTCGGATCCCAATCCCGGAGGCGTGTCCGCACCGGACTCGGCGGAGGTGGGGTGCAGGACAGCTGGCGCGGACCGGAGCCGACCAAAGCGGACCGCATGTCCGATAGCCCGGGCGGTTCGCTCTGGCCACTCGAGGACTGGCACGTCGGCGCGTCGAAGCATGGCCGCAACTGGCCGCTGCGACTGCGCGGCGACCCAGCACACACACACGGTGACCGGAACACCGTCACGGCGCAGCGTTTGAACAGTATCGACGAGCCGCTCTGCGACCGCATGGTCGGCCGCGCGCTGTAACAAGACGGCCACCACTACATCTACCTCGCCGGACCGGGCTAGGTCCTCGACAAGCGACGGGTAGAGGTCGGCGAAGCGTGACCAGACCGGTGTGATGTCCACGGGATTGCGGGGACTTGCATATGAAGGGAGATCCCGGGCCAGCCGCTGCTGCAGTGTGTCCGAGAGTTCGGGCACCTCCAGTCCCTCAGCCTGGAGTAGGTCCGTCAGCTCCGTGCCGATGCCACCAGAGTTGGTCACGACGGCCACGCGGTTGCCGCCTGGGACGGGTCCTGCATCAAGCAACGCCGCGACGTCGAGCATCTCCAGTCCGGTTCGGGTCACGATGGCTCCGGCCGAGACGAGCACGTCTTCCCAAACCCGCCTGCTGGTGGCGAGCGCCGCGGAGTGTGAGGCGGCTGCCCGGGCCCCGGAGGGGGATTGGCCCAGAAGCGTCACCACCACCGGCTTGTCAGGCACAAGCGCCCGAACCTGCTCCAGGAGCGCCTCCCCGGCGCCTACTGACTCAAGCAGAAGGCACACCACCCGTGTGTCGGATCGTGCTGCCAGGTGACCCAGTACCTCAGCCTCGTCGATGTCGGACCTGTTGCCGATCGAACACCCGATGGCGAATCCGAACCCATCGTCCGCGGACAGCACGGGCAGGGACATTGCGTACGAGCCCGACTGAGTGACCAAGCTGACACCCCCTGCGACGGCGATCGATTCGCGGGTCAATGACGCGTTCAGGGAGGTACCAACCACCTGCAATCCCAGACTGTTGGGTCCGAGCAGCAGCATTCCGGCCCCGCGGGCGAGCGTGACCAGCTGCTCCTGCAGGACGCGTCCGTGCTCACCCGCTTCGGCGAAGCCGCCACTTAGCACGATGCAGGCACCGACTCCGGCTGCCGCGGCGTCGGCAATGACACCTGGAGTGGCTTCTGCGGGAACGGTCACCACTGCCAGGTCGAGCGGCCCCGTCACCTCACGTAGTGAACGGTGAACGTGGTGCCCCTCGAGCTCACCGCCGCGGATGTTGACCGGCACCACGTCGCCCTCGAATGACGAGAGGTTCCTCCATACCAAGTTGCCGACGCTCCCCTCGCGTGCGGAAGCGCCGACCACGGCCACGCGACGGGGCTCGAAGAGCGCCCGCAGGGATCTTGGCTCAGACACCTGCTGGTCACTACTAGGTGTCATCTCATTCTCAGGCAATCGCAGGCTCGGACGTGAAGGTGCGGTCGAGCTCGGAAGGGTCGAACTCACTGGCATGTACGGCGAGCGGGTCAACGGCGCGCACGATTTCAAGCTCCTCCTCGGTCGGCTCAGGCACCGTGCCCAGGTCCGGGGAAACCTGGAGCTCGAAACCGGTCGAGCGCTCCACTTCATCGAGGGTCACGTCCGGGAAGATCTGAACCAGGCGGGCGCGTCCAACGTCGCCGTAGTCGAACACCCCCAGTTCGGTGACCAGATGCGCCGGTCCCCCGCCTGTGTAGCCAAGGTCGACCCTGCTGCCAGCTGGCGTGCGATGGCCGACGTCGGTGATGAAGTCGCACTCTTGCACCAGCGTCCGGCCAGAGCGGTGCCGGGTCGTCCAGAGCGTGAGGTGCCGGATGGTTGCCGAGATGTTGCAGCCGCCTCCGCCTCCGCCCAACTTCACCTTCGGCCTGTTCATCGGCCCGATAGCGGTCACGTTGGTGTTGCCATAGGGGTCGATCTGGCCGCCGGAAAGAAACATTCGGTCGACCTCGCCCCGGCAAGCGGCGTCGAAGAACTCTTCGAAGCGCATGCTGTAGGCCGCCCCATACTTGAGAGCCTGGTCGTTACTGGTCGGCGGCACGAAGGGTGGGGCCGGGTTGACGGCGTACATGGCCCCTTCGATAAGCAGCATGTTCGGCGCGTGCGTTCGGCGTGCAACGTGCATGGCCACCTGCGCGCAAGGGCTCCCGAAGCCGTGGAACACGACCTCGCGGTCGGAGATCGTCCGGGCCAACGTGACCACGAACCACTCAGGCAGGTTCCAGTTCATACGAACAGCTCCTTCCACTCCTCGATTGTGTCCGACCAAGACATCAGCCGGTCCAGTCGGTCCTGGTCCAGCGCCGCACGGTAGGCATCTTCGCCGCCGGGTCGCGTTACCCACTCCGCCAGGTAATCCTGGGCCGTCTGGGCCTGGCCTGCCGCCGCGACGTATGCCGCCAGGTGTTGCCGGTCGTAGGCGTACCCGGGGTAGCAGGAGGTCGGGTGAGCCCCGAACGGAACCTCGACGACAACTGACACGCGGTGTCCTGGGATGGTGACGCCGGTCGCGACGACCTCCTCGGTCGTGGCCAACCGGTCGACGGTGGCCACGACCTGTCGAGCGGCACGGGCGAAGTGTTCGTCGAGCACGTAGGGCTGCTCCAGGTGCAGGTTCCCAACCCTGTCGCCCATCGGGGCGTGGATCAGGGCAACGTCTGGCTCAAGCGGCGGCACGGCCACGAGAGTCTCGCCGGTGAAGGGGCAGACTATCTCGGCGTAGTCCGGGTGCATTCGACGGATGTCGGTCCCCTTCACTCCGCGAACTGGGAGAAAAGGGAGACCCATCTGCGCGGCGCGCAGTTGGGTCAGGATCGTTACACAGCAGGTCTCGCGGATCTCCAGCTGGCCTGCCTCCGCTGCGCGCCGGTAGGAAGGGGCGAGCCCAAGATCCTGCTCGAAGCCCACGTAGCTCTCCTCGCAGACCGCGACCGCCCCGGCGGCGACGAGAAGGTCCACGTCCATGCCGTGGGCTGAGCCCACGAGGTGCAGGTCCTGCCGGCCGAGCCGAACCAGCTCGCGGACGAGGGCCATCGGCAGCCGAGCCGACAGGCCGCCGCCCAGCGCCACCATGTCCCCGTCGGACACCCGGGCAGCGGCCGACGGTAGATCGCCTACTTTGTCGTGATCGACGAACATCGTGCTCCTTCTTCCTTCATTGGCTGGTCATTCCGCCGTCGACGGTCAGGACCGAGCCGGTGACGAAGGCCGACTCGCTGCCTGCGAGGTACAAGGCGGCGGCCGCGATGTCGTAGGGCTGGGCGAGCCTGCCGATCGGGTACTTCTCCAGTGTTGTCGCAAGCCCGCGCTCCACGTCTCCGCCTCCGCGCGCCTTCAGCAGCGGCTCCATCATCGGGGTGTAGATGGTGCCCGGCGCGATGACATTGACGCGGATGCCCCGTGGCGCCAGGTCCACCGACATGGACCTGGTCAAGGCCAGTACCGCGCCTTTCGCTGCGCAGTACGCCGCGAAGTCGGCAACACCCACGATCGCAGCCACCGAGGCCTGGTTGATGATCGAGCCACCTCCGGCCGCCAGCATGCTCGGCAACACGGCGCGGGAAGTCAGGAAGGTTCCCTTGGCGTTGATCGCCATACAGCGGTCCCAGTCGTCCTCGTCGGCGACATCCACTGCGCCGGTACTGGCGACGCCCGCGTTGTTGTAGAGCACGTTCACCGGACCCAGCGACTCCACAAGCGCTCGAACGGCTTCGCGGACCTCAGCATCGACCGAGACGTTCGCCGCAACAGCGATGGCCCGCCCCCCCGTCGCCGCCAACTCGTCCGCGACCTGGGCCGCAGCAACTCGGTCGACGTCGAGAACACCGACCGCCGCTCCCTCGGCCGCAAAGAGGCGGGCTGTGGCGCGGCCGATCCCTGCCCCACCACCTGTGATCAGGGCCACTTTTCCGCTCAGCCTGCCGGTCACCACGCAATGGCCCCGCAGTCCAAGTCGAGTGCCCCGACCTGGAGGTGCTCCTCCTCCAGGGACTGGAGCGCTGCGGGTCCGATGCTGTTGCCGGCACCGGTGACGGCGGCCACTCTGCTCATCGTCCGACGCGCCCGAGGACTGCTGACGGGCGGTTCGCCTCGCGCTGGGCAGCCTGAGCTACCTGGGTGATCGGGTCGTAGACGGGGGAGAAGGGCGGCGCATAGGCAAGATCGAAGCCGGCCAGGTCATCGATGAACGAGCCGAAGTGCAAGGCCGCTGCGACGACATCGATCCGCTTGGCCGCGCCGTCGGTTCCGACGATCTGGGCCCCGAGTACACGTCTACTGCGCTCGTGGACGAGCCGCACATGCAGCGCTGCCGAGTCCGGGTAGTACTTTGCGCGCGACATAGCGGTCACATCGGTCGCTACGGCGTCTAGGCCTGCGGCCATGGCCTGCTCGAGCGACAGCCCGGTGTGTGCGACTTCGAGGTCGAAGACCTTAACGACGGCCGTCCCCACCACACCGGCGAAGGTAGCGTCCCCGCCGGCTGCTACGGTTCCGGCGACCCGGCCGGTCTTGTTCGCGGCAGGTCCGAGCGGCACATATGCCGGGGCGTCCAGGACCCGGTGGTGGTGCGCGACGCTGTCGCCGGCGGCGAGGACACCGGCGTGCGAGGTCTGCATTCGTGCGTTGACCAGCAACGCACCCTCCTGCGTTGTTGCCAGGCCGGCGTCGGCGAGCAGGCCGGTACGGGGTCGCACGCCGAGCGCGAGCACGACAAGGTCTGCAGCCAACTCGTGGTCGTCGAGCTCGACGACCACCGCGTCGGTGCGCAGCTGGAGCGCTCGGAGGCCGGAACCGAGGTCTAGCTCGACGTGCTTGCGCACCTCGGCCTCGACGCGCTCCGCAATGACCTCGTCGAGGGTCGGCATCACGCGCGGCAGCCGGTCCACGACAGTCGTACTCACGCCCCGCTGGGCCAAACTGTCCGCGACCTCGAGCCCGACGTAGCCCGCGCCGACGACCACGGCTCGGGCCACCTCGGGGAGCCGGGCGCGCAGCACCATCGCGTCAGCGAGGCTGCGGACCGTCACGACTCTCGGGTCTCGCGTCCGGGCGGTCGGCGGCACGATCGGTTCAGCGCCTGCGGCGTAGACCAGCGTCGAGAAGTCCAGTGTCTCGCCGTCCGATGTTTGCAGGGTGCGCTGGTCGAGGTCGAGCGCCACGGCCTCGACTCCATGGCGCAGGTCGATGCGGCGGCGTTCAATGAACTCGCTCGGCGGATGCGCAATCAAGGAGGCGGCGTTCGCGACCACGCCGGCCAGATAGTAGGGAATGCCGCAGACACCATAGGAGGAGTAGGGACCTGACTCGAGGACGGTTATCGGAAGGTCCGGGTCGGTCCTGCGTGCTGCCGAGGCGGCCGACATCCCGGCCGCACCTCCGCCGATCACGAGGAGACGCTCCGTCAGGTTGCGCCGAAGTTGGTTGGACACGCGGCCAACCTAGAAAGGTGGCACTGATCGACCCATATCCCACGAAGACGAAGAACTGGAGATTCTTCGCCCTCGCGTGCCGGGGTCGGACAGGGGCGACCGGGCCTACCGTTCCAGTTGAGTCAGCGTCAATCACGCGTGACAAGTCGAGATACAGAGGAGGCGATGGGATGCATCCACCCTCGTTCCTGGCAGTTCCCGGTCGCTCAGCGAAGCCTCGTGACGCGGGACTAACGCACATGCTTGACACAGGGCTTAGTGCTGCGTTCACTCGCGACCTGCTCGAAAGTCACGCGGACCTTGTCGACATCGCCAAGATCGGCTGGGGGATCGCCTACATCGACTCCTCGGCACCTCGCCGCGTGCAAGCTTACGCACGCGCGGGCGTCCCAGTCTGTTTGGGCGGCACTCTCCTGGAGATCGCGGCTGTCCAAAACCGGGTCGATGAGCTGCGCGCCTGGGCCCTCGAAATCGGCGTCTCCATGATTGAGGTTTCCAACGGCCTGTGTGCCCTGGACGCGGACCGAAAGAGCCAGCTGATCCGCACCCTTAGCGCCGACTTCACGGTTCTCGCCGAGGTCGGATGTAAGGACGATCGCCCCCCAGTACTTGCCACCGCCTGGGCGGCAGAGATGGAGCGCGACCTTGAGTCGGGCGCAGCCTGGGTGATCGCGGAGGGGCGCGAGAGCGGAACGGTGGGTCTCTACGGTGCCGACGGCCACGTGCGCGAAGACCTGATCGCCAAACTGACCTCGCGAGTACCCGTCGACCGCATGATCTTCGAGGCTCCCCGGAAGACACAGCAGACCTGGTTCATCCGGTCGCTGGGACCTTCGGTCAATCTCGGCAACATCGCCCCCGACGACCTCGTCGCCCTGGAGACACTCCGGCTGGGTCTACGCGCCGACACGGCGCTCGTCGGGTCGCCAATCGCTGCGCGCTGATGACCCCAGTGATAGCGCTGCCTGACCCGAACACGATCTCGCGTCCATACCGCGGGCTGTCCCTGCAAGACGTCGCAGTGGACCTAGACGACACCGACGCGGTGACTACCTATCTGATGGGCCGCGAGGTGTACCGGCGCACCCGGTGGCTGCTCTTGCGCAACGACGCACGGCTGGCCCTGGTCGAGGTGCGAACCGCAGACACCCTGCCCTTGTTCGCGCCGGTGGTGGAACTGCGGGTCCTCGCCGGCCCTGGCCGCACTACCTGGCTCGAGGACGCGACGATCGACGTCGGTAACGCGACTGCCCTCGCCAACGCAGTCGACCGAGTGCTGAGCCCGAATGTTGACGCCTACGCCGTGCAGGGTCGCTATGAGCACGTCAACGTCATATGGCGTCCCGAGCCGGTGCGGGTCACCGTCACGGAGGTCATCCCACCCGAGCCGGCGAAGTTGTACGAGATGGCCCGCGCAGCTATCGACTTCGACGAAGATCTCCCGCCCATAGATCTCGTGCTCGACGCCGTCGACCTCCGTGAGCTCGCTCGTGAGCATCGTGCCCCGGCCTACCTGCTCCCGTGCCGGGGCTCCGGTGTCGACTTGCCCGGTGACGTCGCCTTTCTCGACACCCACCCCCCCGCACGACAGGACTGGCTGTTGGTGGGCTGCGCTCGCTCGCAGCAGTTCCACCGCCATTTCTACGGCAGCGAGGCACAGCAGGTGGACTTCTGCCCGAGCCTCCGGGCCACGGACCACCTGATCGGTCGCGTCCTCACCAAGTGCTGCATGCTGGAGCGCGGCGTCGAACGTCACAAGGATGTGGTGGTCGTTCCTTGGGGCTCGACCCTCGACGAGGTGCGCCTCGCCCTGCGTCTGCTCAATGACCTTGGCCCCGTCGCCGAAGACGGCCACCTCGGCGCGGCCCGGACCGTGTGAGTCGGGAGAATCGAGGTCCCGTGAGTGCGCACCTGACTGACTCCGAGGTGTACGGCCACCTGTGGGCCTCGCCCGAGGTGCGCGCGCTGTTCACCGACGGTGGCCGGACATCCGCCTGGCTGGACATTCTGGCAACTCTCGCCGAGGCGCAGGCGGATGTCGGCATGGTTCCGCAGGCCGCGGCGGAGGCGATCCGTCGCACGGTGACCACATGGCGTCCCGACATGGCCGAGCTCGGCGTTCGAACGCGGGAAACCGGTCACTCCACCATGGGACTTATCCAGATGCTCCAGCAGGTGCTCCCCAAGGAGGCTGGCGGGTGGGTGTACTACGGCGCAACGGTTCAGGACCTGACCGACACGTGGTTCGCCCTGGTGATGCGGACCATGACGACGGTGCTTCGGCGCGATCTCGATCGTGCCCGCGGAGCAGCTGCTGCGCTGGCCAGCCGCTATCGCAACACGGTCATGTGTGGCCGCAGCCACGGACAGCCGGGGCTTCCAATCACGTTCGGTTTCAAGGCGGCCGTGTGGGCGGCGGAGCTCGACCGGCACCTCGACCGGCTCGAGGAAGGCAGGTCCCGGCGCGAGTTGGTGCAGATCGGCGGCGGTCTGGGCACCATGGAGTTTTGGGGTGCGGAGGCCGAGTCGATGTCCGTCGCCTTCGCCGACCGGCTGGGGCTCGCCGTACCGGCCCTTCCGTGGCTGACCGCGCGCGACGGCGTAGCCGAGTTCGTGTCCTTGCTAGCGCTGGTGACCGGGACCGTCGCAAAGATCGGCGACGAGGTGTACGAACTCCAGCGTGAGGAGATCGGTGAGCTGCGCGAGCCCCTCGCAGAGGGCACCGTGGGCAGCATCACGATGCCGCACAAACGCAACCCCGAGCTCTCCGAGCTTGTCAACACGCTGGCGCGGCTGGTGCGTGCTGATGCGTCATTGGCACTGGAGGGACTGGTCCACGGGCACGAACGGGACGGCCGGGCGTGGAAAACCGAGTGGCTGATACTCCCCGAGGCCTGCATGTACGCAGCTGCGAGCGTCGCTGCGGCGGTCCGGCTGCTGGAAGGGCTCGAGGTGGACGCCGAAAGGATGCGCGCGAACCTCGACCGGCTAGGCGGCTACCCGATGTCCGGGCCGGTGATGCGGGCCCTGTCGGACCACATCGGTAAGCACACGGCCCAGATGCTCGTGCACCGGGCGGCGCTCGAGGGTCGCGAGCGCGGCGTCGACCTCCGGACGGCTTTGGAGTCCGCGGTGGCCTCCGCACCGGGACTGGCGCTGGACGCGGCCCAGTTTGACCGGCTGTTGGACCCGGACCGGGCCTTGGGCTCAATTCCCCGCTTCATCGACGCCGTGCTGGCGCGAACGGGCCGGCTCAGCGTCGGTGGAGTAACGGGAGGCGGGGCCGATGGGTGCGGACACCCTTGAGGAGCGGCTGGAGCGGCTGGCGCGGGTGCGGCTCGCGTGCCTGCCAACTCCGCTGTGCGATGCCCCCCGGCTGTCGGAGGAGTTGGGTGTCCCGATCTGGCTCAAACGCGACGATCTCACTGGGATCGGCCTGGGCGGCACAAAGGTGCGTGCGCTCGAGCTGATCCTGGGCGACGGCCTCGCCCGTGGGTGCGACGTCCTCGTGACGGGGTCCGGGCCGCACTCCAACTGGTCGATGCTGGCGGCGCTCAGCGCGCGGCGCTGCGAGATGGCGTCGGTTCTGTGCTTCTACGGCAATCGTCCGTCGGACGAGACGGGGAACCTGCGCCTGGTTCAAGGTTTCACCGGCGCCACAGTGAGGTTCTCTGGCGACCTCGCGCGGACGTCGGTGGATGCCCTCATCGAGGAGGTCGCCGCCGAGCTGGAGGGACGGTCTCACCGGCCGCTTGTCCTTCCCCGCGGCGGTGCCGTGGCGCTCGGGAGCGTGGGCTTCTACCTCGGTGCCCGCGAGATCCGCGAGCAGGCGGATCGCGTCGGGTTGCAGGCTCCCGGCGTCTGGCTGGCGACCGGTTCGTGTGGCACTCAGGCGGGGGTCGTCCTGGCGACCGCGACCGGTGAGCTGGACCGGGTGGTAGGCGTGAGTGTCAGTCGGCCCGTGGCCGAGTGCGCCAAGCGGGTGCATGACCTCGCCACCGCTGCCTCGGGGCTGCTCCAATTGCCCGCGCCAGACCTTGGTTCGGTCGACGTACGCGACGGCTGGATCGGTCCGGGATACGGCATCTCCTCGGATGAGGGGCAGGCCGCGGCGGCCCTCGTGGCCAGGACGGAAGGGGTACTTCTCGATCCGTGCTTCGGCGCCAAAGCCATGGCTGCGCTCGTCGAGAGTGTGAGGACCGGCCAGGAGAAGGGGCCGGTGGTGTTCCTTGTCTCCGGAGGTGCCCCGACTCTGTTCGCGAAGGACATTGCACTGTGACCCCCGCGATCCCCGAGGGCTATCTCGGCACCTCGGGACGCATTTCCGAAGGGCCGGCACCGGAACTGGTCGAAGCCGGATACCGGCTTGAGCATGGCGACGCCGACATGCTGCACCACGGCCTTCACCTCGCCGACCTGGCACACGTGATCTCCCTGGACCGACAGCGATTACTGCCCGATGCAGCGGCGCCCGCCCTGCTCACCCAACTGCTCGACCTCGGTGAAGTGAGCGTGGCGGACTTCCCGTTCGACGTCCGGCTAGGCGACGCCTACAACAGCCGGGAGCAGGAGCTAGTCAGGCGCGCCGGCGACCTCGCCGGCTGGGTCCACCTCGGCCGCACCCGCCGCGAGGCTGGTCGGATCGCCTTCCGACTGTCCCTGCGCGACCAGCTCCTCGACCTCGGCGACGCCGTGGCGGCGTTCGCGGACGCGGTGGCGGATCGGGCGGAGTCAGCCGCCGAGGTCGTTTGGTCCGACCTCACCTACCTGCAGCCGGCGCAGCCCTCGACCTTCGGCCACTACCTGGCCAGCTTCGCCGAGGAGGCCGTGCGACACCTGCCGCGCCTGAGGGCAGCATACGCTTGGGCCGATGTCTCGCCCGCAGGCTCGGGCGGAGTGGGCGGGACCCGCATGGGCCTTGACCGCACCGGCCTGGCCGACCTCCTCGGATTCTCAGCTGTGGGCCGCAACACCAGGGACACAATGTGGAACCTCGACGGGCTCGTGGATGCGCTGACAGTGGCCGTCCAGGCCACCCTGACCGCTTCCCGCCTAGCCGAGGACCTGCAGATCTTCGCAAGCCCAGGCTTCGGGTTGGTGCGGATCCACGCCTCACACTGCCGGGCCTCGGTGCTGATGCCGCAGAAACGCAACCCCTATGCGCTGGCCGTGATCAGGGCCGGGGCGAGCACGCTGGTCGGTCGGTTGACCGGCTTGCTAACAACGTGCCGCACGCCGTCCGGCCAGACCGATAACTGGCTTCACACCTACGGCGAGGTGACCTCCTCGCTGGCGCTCGCCACCCGGCTATTGGCGCTGGCCCGAGCGGTGGTGGAGCGACTGGAGTTGGACGATGAGGCCCTGGCGCGCGGTGCTCGTGACGAGCAGACCGCCGCTACCGACCTGGCTGACGAGATTACTCGCTGCACCGGGGTGGATTACCGGACGAGCTACCGGATCGTCGGCCGCGCCGTGGCGACCAGCCTCGCGACCGGGCGTGGGCTGTCTACTGAGTCGGTCGACGAGGCCGCCGCGGTTGTCACCGGCCGAGACAACCTGCTGCGTGACGGGGCTGTCGACGTTGCGGCCGTCCTGGACCCCCTCCAAGTGGTTCTTACCCGCCGGGAGCCGGGCGGCTGCGGTCCGGCGCACGTCCGGCAGGAGATCGGAACGCTGCGCCCAGAGTTGCAACTGCACAAAGAATGGCTAAACGCGCGCCGGATGGCCCATCGAGAGGCGGAGTCCGCCCTGGTGGCGGCGGCCCGGGCGGTTGCTGCGCGGGCACCGGCAGCTAAGCCCGGATCCACTCACGCCGTGAGGCGCTGACGATTTGAGTGGAGGTGAGAGACCTTCGCCGCTGTCCCTGTCGTAGCAGGGCGGTGAAGCTGAGGACAGCCGTGCGCCGGGAGATGTCGGAGCGGGTGGGAGCAGCCCTGACAAAGCCGGGACGCGCCAGTACTGCCAGATGGTGTGGGCTCGGCGAGCGTGATGAAGAGGAGTACGCGAGGAACCAGCGTAGGTACGTCCCTTAAGGGCTTACCGGCTCCAATCTGGTGGATGTGGGCCGGGTGCGGTGCGTACCCGTCGGAGGTTCGGCGGGGAACTCCGAGGTGGGCATGTGGATGTTAACCGGAGGCCACGGTGAAGTGCTACGGGGTAGCCGTGGCGATGCCGCAGGGACAGAGTTGGGCTCCTCCTTCGTCGAGCGAGCTCGTCATCACCGCCAACCTGGAGGCTGGGTTGACCGAGGTCGCGCGTCACCGGTTGTCGACTCCGGGGAGCCCCAGGATCGACCTGTCCCATTAGCCCGATCACCCGCAGCAGCCCGACGGGTCACCGAAGCCGCCGCAGCCCAAGGGCCGCAACCGTGAGGAGAAGGCGTTCCTCGCGCTTGGGCCCGGTGCGCACTCCTGGCTGGTCGAGGCCGCCGCCGTCGGCGCGGCCCGAGTCCGGTCGAAGATGCCCGCGCTCGAGCTGGCCGCCCTGGTCGGGACCGAACCGGTCGACGCCGCACTGGGTGTCGCGGCGGCGGGGCGGTTCGCCGAAGGTGACCTGTTCGCTTCGTGCACCACCGCGCGGGCGGTGCCTCGGTCGCGTCCCTGGTGGTCGCCGACGAGGACCACTCCGTGCAACCCGGCACCAGCTCCTGGGCCAGCTTCGGCACCCGCCCCGACCTCGACACCCACGTCGACGTCGACCTCGAGACCAGGCAGGAGTACTGATGACCGTGACGACCACAGCGACCGCGCGTCCTCCCAAGCCGGCCACCACCACGACCGCACCCGGGCTGCCCGAGGAACTCCTCGCGGTCCTCAAGCGGATGCGACTGCCCTATCTGCGCGACGCCGCACCAGAGCTGGCAACTCAAGGCAGGCACCGGCGAAACCGTGGCGACGGGGGACTCGTACCCGACCGCGGCGGGCGCGAGGAGGGTGTTGAAGCAGTCAAGCGTGCTCCCGCCGAAGCTCCGCTGCCCGACTGATTTCGACGCGACGCCACCTCGACCCAATCGCGGCGGATCGATACACCGACGTCATTCGGCGGACACGCGCTTCAAACGCTTGCGAATTGGTTCACACCTCTATTAGACTATTGTTTCAAACAATGTTCTGGTTCAAGCCGAAGCCCGAGTTCACAGTCGCAGGTTGTCACAGCAAAGGAGACATCTTGTCTCGTCATGGTCCAGTCTCGAACGTGCCGGGTTGCCAGCCTCGCTGTATGCGGAGGACTTGGACCTGGCGCTGACGAGCTCGACACCGGCCGGGCCCACGAGTGTGTGAGGAAGTTGCAATGAGTGATCGCTTGACGGGCCGCACGGCCCTCGTGACGGGTAGTGGAAACGGGATCGGCAGGGACCTTGCACTCCGGTTAGCTTCCGAAGGCGCGAACGTGGTCGTTAACGACCTAGGCACCAGCGTTCTTGGTGAGGGCGCTAGTTCGGAGGCAGCTGACAGAACCGTCGCCGAGATCAGGGAAGCCGGCGGCACAGCAGTCGCCAGCTACGACTCGATTGCCGAGCCGGCTGGATGCGTCAATGCGGTCCAGACCGCGGTCGATGCGTTCGGTGCATGTGACATCGTCGTCGCCAACGCGGGAGCGGTCGTGCAGGGCGCCCTCGCCGGGATCCAGGCTGACGACGCGGCATGGAACAAAATGCTCAACCTGTACCTGGGCCAAAAGTTCTGGCTCGCCCGAGCCGCCGTGCCGCTAATGGTCGAGCGGGGCTGGGGACGGATGCTGTTCGCTACCTCTGAAATCGCCCGTGGCACGCAGGCGAGCGCCGTCGCCGCTGCCGTCATGAATGGCAGCATCGGCATTTCGCACGATCTGGCCAATCAGTACCGCGGTAGTGGCCTCACCTTCAACTCCTACGCGCCCAGTGCGGGCACCCGCACCTTCGATCTCTACAAGGTCGAGATGGACGAGGCGCTGCGTGCTCAGGGGGTCGCAGAAGACGACTTCGGGAGCTTCTATCTGCCGCCGGCAAACCTCATCGCTCCCATGCTGACTTGGTTGTGTACGGACGCTGCCAAGGACGTGACAGGCGAAGTCTTCGCGGTCGGCGGCTCGAACGTCACGCGTTGGACGCACGTCGTCGACGGTCCGTCGATCCTGAAGAATGGCGATCCGCACGCCCTCTGGACTCTTGAGGAGCTGGACGCCGCGGTTCCCGCTGAACTGCTTGTCTGAACGAAGGTCCGGCACCGACAGCGCGCCCGCGCCGAAGACCGCATCCGCGCACCAAAGGACACCGGTCTGCGGAACCTTCTTCACTTCAAGGGGAACGTTCCCTGCCTCGACGATCGTTCTGTCAGCGCCGAGGGACCTGCCGAGGACGGCAATCTCCGCCATGACACCCTCCACCCACAACGACCACACGGGCGCCCAGGGGTGACCTTTGCTCGAGCCGGGCAGCGTCATCTTTGCCTGCCGCTTCGGCGAATCGCACCCAGTACGGGTCGACCGTGCCGGTGGCGATTCGAAACACTCGGGAGCGGTGGGTACGACTCCGCCCAGATGCGCGAAGTGAATTCCTTTGGTCCAACTACCCCAACGAGTGCCTCAACCGCGAGATCCGCCGCAGGGCTGACGTCGTGAGGGACTTTTCCGACCGCGACTCGATAATCCAGGTCGTCGGCGCGGAGCTCGCCGAGCAGCGCGACGAAAGGGCCGAGGGCCCCGCTACCTCGGCAACGACCTCCAGCACGCAGGGCTGGTGCGGTGGCGTTCGGCCAAGAGAGTCTGGCCACCGTGCTGGAGCGAAACGCGCAAGTTAGCCCGCTCCAACCTCTAGCGGCCGCGATTCCGATTACTTCCTCGGGTCCACCAGGACACGGTGGGCGTTGGCGAACGCCGCGATGTCCTCGAAAACCTGGGGAAGCTGGCTGAGCGCCACGATCTCAGTGATAACCCCGGTCGTCCGAAGGACTCCCTTCGCGAACAGGTCAACGACAACGTCGAATTCATCTCGGGCGTGGGCTCGTGATGTCTGGATGTCAAGTTCCTTGCTCGTCCACATGGCCGGGATCACCTCCACAGGTGCCGTCGGTGCGCTGATCATCACCAGTCGCCCTCCTGGACGCAGGAACTTGACCACTGTCATAAGGCTCGACCCAAGACCGGCGCACTCGTAAGCGATATCTGCGCCACGTCCCCCAGACAATCCGAGCAACGTTGGAAGCAGTTCTTCGTCCTCCGGCGCGAAAGCTGCTGTCGCTCCAAGAGCCAGCGCCACTCCACGCCGGCGCTCGTCCGGTTCGATCACGATGACGTTCACTGCGCCCGACTGCCGGGCGAGCTGCATAGCAAACAGTCCGATGATTCCGGCTCCGATCAGAAGTACCGTGTCCCCTGCCCGCACCCTGCTTCGCCTGACTGCATGGAACGCGACGGCAGCTGGCTCGACCATCGCTCCCTGCTGGTCCGTCACGTTGTCGGGCAGCTTGATGAGACTGCCGGCGGGGACCTGGATGTGCGTGGCGTAGGCACCGTGGTTCGGTGCCGTGGGCAGCGTACCTAACGAGAAGAAGTCACAAAGTCCTTGGTGCCCGGCATGACACATGCGGCAGTCTCCGCACGCCGGTTGGCAGGTACGCGCGACGCGGTCTCCGACGGCGAGGTCCTTGACATTGTCGCCAATGGCAACGACGGCTCCGGTCCATTCGTGTCCCGAGAGGGTCGGCGCATAGGGGTAGCCCTTGCGGTACGCGTCGATGTCGGAGGAGCAGATCCCGGCAAACGTGATCTCCACCCTCGCGTGTCCTGACACAGGCACCTCTGGGCTATTTGCCTCTACCGCGGTGAGTTCGTTTGCGCCGGTGATGACAAAGGCGATTGGCATGGCGTTTCCTTTCATTCGGGCTGGGTGCTGCGCGTTCAAGGTTCAGCACGGTCGACCCGAACTGGGTGTGATCCGCCGCGCGATGCATGGCAGCGGCGGCATCTGCGAGTGCGAAGCGTGCGGCCGATCTTGGGAATCACACGACGTTGTGCGGGAAATGTTCAAGGGCCGCGCTGTTCGCTTCGGCAAACTCAACTGTGGCGTCCGGTCATTGCGCGAAGCACCTTCTTGTCGAACTTACCGGTGCTGGTACGCGGGATGGCGTCGATGAATTCGTAGAGGTCGGGGATCCACCATTTGGCCACCCGCGTCCCCAGGAACGCCTGAATCTCCTTGTCGCTGACAGGGGCCCCGGCTACGACATACGCCAGCGGCCGTTCTCCCCATCGCTCATCTGGAATCCCGACGACTGACGCTTCTCGAACTGCTGGGTGCGCCATAATCGCGTTTTCGAGATCCTGAGAAGAGATCCACTCGCCGCCGGACTTGATGGCGTCTTTCGCCCGGTCGGTGATGCGAACCCAACCGCCGGAGTCGACCGTGCCGATATCACCGGTGCGCAGCCACCCCGCGTCAAACTTGTCCTCTGTACCGCGCGGTGCCCGGAAGTAGGCGCCGGTCACCACCGGCCCGCGGGCCTGGATCTCTCCGACAGACACTCCGTCGTGGGGTTGAATCTTGCCGCCGGAGTCGACTACACGAAGTTGGTAGAGCGGCGAGATTCGGCCAGCCGCGCGACGCCGGCTCCAACGTTCATCCTCCGAAGGGCCAGGCTCGTCTGCTCCGACGGTTGCGCCCGGGAATATTTCGGTCATCCCCCATCCTTGGATCATGCTGACCCCGAAACGGGCATCAAACTCGCGCATCAGGTGCTCGGGAACTGTCGTGCCACCGCAAAGGATCATGCGTAGGGTTGAGAGTTCCACGTTGTCCGACCCACGCTCAAGGGACGTGACGAAATGCAATACGTCCGTCCACAGAGTTGGAACTCCACTAGACCATGTGACTCGTTCGCGGTCGATGAACCTGGCGACGTGCTCGGCCTTCAGATGTGGGCCCGGAAGGATGAGGTCGTTGCCGATCACCGCGCTGATGAATGGCATCCCCCATGCCATCGCATGGAACAAGGGGACAAGGGCAAGCGCCCGGTCGTGGCGACTAAGTGCGTACTGGTCGACGCCTGTCATCGCCAACGCGTGAAGGACGATCGAACGGTGGGAGTACAAGACTCCCTTGGGGTCGCCAGTGGTCCCGCTGGTATAGCAAAGCGAGGCGGCTGAGCGCTCATCGATGCTTGGCCAGGGGAAGTTCATCGACTCAGCCGCGAGCAGCTCTTCGTAGTCGAGAGTGCCCGCCAGCGTGGACCGCTCCTCCCCAGGGCCGGTGACCACGATGACGTGCTCAACTGTGGGAAGTCTGGGAAGGGCAGCCGAGATCAGGTCGACGAGCGAGGCATCGACGATGATGATGCGGTCCTCGGCATGATTGACCGTCCACGCGAGTTGGTCGGGATGAAGACGCAGGTTCATTGTGTGGAGAACAGCACCCATCCCCATCACACCGAGATAAGTCTCGAAGTGCTGCTGGTTGTTCCACGCCAAGCTCGCAACGCGGTCGCCAGGAACAATGCCAAGTCTCCCGAGGGCATGGGCGAGTTGGGACGAGCGAGCCGCGACGTCGCGGAAGCTCACGTCCGATGTTCCCCCGGACTCAGGGTCACGAAGCGTGACGACCCGGCTAGCCCCGTTCACCGTGTGCATCCGTTCCCAGAGCATGGAGACGGTGAGAGGGACCTCCATCATCAAGCCTGGCATCACCATAGACGGTGTCTCACCTGCGCCCTCTCGTGGGTCTGGGCAGTTGTCAAAAGCGCTCATTGGGTCCGTCCTTCACGTCGACACTGTGACGAGCGGCGACGAATCTTCGTGTAGTTCGAATGGGTGTACGGGCTTCACGACGAGCCGCCGTCTGCGTCCCTCCGAACCTCGCGAGGTTCAAGGAACAGCTCGTTTCCGTTGACAGCGAACTCGGCGCGAGTGCGGGCACAGACACCCACATGGCCCTAGGTCCAACGCGCCCCCGTATTCGTTCGTCGAAACCGATCACGAGCACATGACTCCAAACTGGAGACCTCCGTCCTGGCCGACGGACTGACAACTGCATGCCAGGACAGAGGTTTCGTCTAGTCGTGTTTTCCGAGGACTACTTTGCGTCGACGATGGCGTAGCCGCCGAGTGCCTTGTATTCGGTAAGCGCATCCAACGTCTTGCCAGCGGCGTCGTACTTGAGCAACCCGGCACACAGGGAGGGCAGCACGCGCCCGACGGGGTACGTGTTCGAGCAGGTGACACCCTCGATCCCCGTGTACTGGAACGATCCATCGTTCAGGACGTTCGTAACCTTCTCGGCAGTGACGGGACCATCAACGGCGGCCAGCGCCTGGAGGAACAGATCAGCGGCCCAGTATCCGGTCACCGTACCGATGCCCTCGGCTGGCGCGTCTGACCCGATAGCGTCAAGGTCATCCTGGACCTGATTGAACTCCTCCGGAGCCAGGAGGGGGATGCCTCCGGTTGCACCAACCCCGGCGTAGACCCCATCGACGATCGCGGCAGTCTGTGGGCTCTGCAGAAGGGCTTCGATCGGGATCCCTGCGAACGAGTCGCCCTGGTATCCGAGGCCCTTCAGAGCGCCAAGGACGGCCAGGGTGGTGGGGACGACCGTGGTGCCAACGATCAGGTTCGCGCCGGACGAGACGAGCTTCTGTGCGATGGGTGTGTAATCCGACAGTTGAGGTTCGACCGCCGAGGGCAGGTCGGTCTGCGCGTAGACCACATCCATTCCGAGTGCCTCGCCAGCTGCAGCCAAGCCGTTTAGGCCAGCCTTAGACGACGGGTCGTTGGCACCGTAAACCGCGAGCTTCACGTCCGCCGGCTTCTTGCCGGTCTCATCGATGTAGGACTGGAGTGGACCGGTTACACCCACGGCCTTCCCGGGAAGCGGGTTGGCGCAGTTGGTCTGGCCAGTCGTGCTGAACATGTAGGGGTTCTTATCCCAGGTGCAGAAATCTTGGGTGAGCCAACCGAAGGAGGGGACCTTCTCCTTGAGAAGGTAGTCCGAACTTGAACCCGCCAGGGCGGCGTAGGGCACCAGCGCAAAGACCTTGTCGGACTTGACGAGACTCTGGACCGCCTGCAGTGATTCGTTCGGCGTTGCGTGGTCGTCCTCGAATCCGACGTAATTGAAGGTGTAGCCGTTCACGCCACCTTCACGGTTCGCGCGCTCGATGCGAGCCTTAGCCCCCACGTCGAGGCCTGGGAGCGTGTCCTGTCCCCCGCGGGTGGCGCTGCCGGTCCCGCCGATGGTGATGACCCTGCCCTCGATGCCACGCGTGGTCTCACCGCTCACTGCTGGAATCGCGCCGAGCACCTCGTTTACCTCGGCCTTGGCCTGATCGGCGTCCAGAATGGTGGACTGCTTCGGCGAGCGGGAGGAGTCGCCACTATCCGAGCTGCCGCAGGCGGAGACCGCGAGTATGGCGACGAACATGGTCGCCATCAGTGCTCGTGATCGGAGAAGTCGGTGGTTCATGATTTCTTCTTCCTTTGGGTGTTGGGTGGTGCAGGCACGCAGGGGTCAAACGACCTGCGCAGTTCCGAGATAAGCGCTTGTGATCTGGTCGGCGTCGACATCGACGCTCGCTTTGAGCCACGCGAGTTCGCCGCGCTTCAGGGCGCCGACAAGGTCGGCGGTATCAAGTACGTCGCGGGCCTTCTCCTCAACGAGGATCACGGTGGTCCCGTTGCGTCGCAGGGTGTCGAAGGCGGCCATAATGTCTCGGGTGACCAGCTGGGCAAGACCGAGCGAGGGCTCGTCGCTGATGAGGAGACGGTGCCGCCGAACGAGGAATGGCGCCAGGCTCAGCATCTGCTGCTCGCCGCCCGAGAGGTTGCCGGCTGGTTGCTGGCGTCGTTGAGCAAGGGACGGGAAGAGCTCGTAGGCCTCGGCACGTTCTCGGCTGTCTCGAAGCCAGACCTTGAGGTTTTCCTCCACTGAGATCGAAGGGAACACGCCGCGCGATTCAGGCACCAGAACGACGCCGCGGGCCACCCGCTCGGCCGTGGTGAGGGTCGTGATGTCTTCGCCGTCGAAGAGGATCCGGCCTCCTGTCGTCGGGACAAGTCCGGCGATCGTGGAACAGAGCGTTGACTTGCCGGAGCCGTTGGCGCCTAAGAGGCCGAGGACAGACCCGGCTTCGACGGCGAGCGAAACGCCGTGAAGCACTTCGAGTCCGCCATAGCCGGAGCGCACGTCCTGAAGCTCAAGAAGAGCGCGACCGATGTTGCCGGAGTCATCGACTCGCGAGGACACCTGCTTTGTCTCCATCTCCGTCGAGCTCACTGCTACTGGATGTTCGGCGTTGACACGGTCCGCCGGTTGCGCCACCCGAAGGCGGCGCGCATCCCGGCGAGTTCGCGCACGACGGGAGACATCGGCTAGGTAACCGTCAGGCTGCGACGCCATTTGGATAGCACCGAGCCCAAACATTGCTTGCGCGATCAGGTCATTGCTTGTCCCGCCCCACGAAACAAACCCGAAGTTAAACCCATCGGAAATAACGCGCGGCGCGACCGCAGCCACCATGCCAGCCTCGATCGCTGCCGCCGGGCTGCGCAGACCAACCACGACGATGATGGCCAGCCATGTGAAGCTGAGCTGCGGCGGGAACAGTCCACCGTTGATGCTGCCGTACACGCTGGCCGCGATGATTCCGCCCAGGCCGGCAATACCGGAGGACACTGCGAACAGCGTCAGCTTGACCGAGGCAGGCGAAACACCTGATGCCGCAGCCGCCGGCTCAGCGGTACGAGCGGCGATCATGGCGCGGCCGGTCGCCGAACGCAACAGGTTGTCGACCACCTTGGCCAACCCGACGGCGAGGAGGACTACCGCGACCAAAAAGACGCGATCGTTCTCAAAACTCAGTGGCCCCAACGCTGGCCGGGGAATCTGCCACCCGGTGGTTCCGTTGCTCAAGAAGTCGATCTTGAACAGGATGTTTCCGGCGAGAAGTGCCAGAGCAAGCGTTGCGAACGCAATGCCCAAGCCGCTGAGCCTGAGCGCTGGCAGGGCAGTGAGAACTCCGAGCACGCAGGAGAACGCGACGCCGACAAGGAATGCGAACACCATCGGCACGCCGTGGTGGTAGAGCATGCCCGTCATCAACGCCGACGCGGTCACGAAGGCACCCTGGGCAAGGCTAACCATCCCACCGAGGCCCGTCAGGACCGTGAACGACAGGAATATCAGTCCGAGGGCGAAGCCATAGGCGATGAGTTCGCGCCAAAGTTCGTTGGCGAAGAACAAGCCAGGGACCAAGACGACGGCGAGTTTGATCACCCATGGAAGGGCTTTCCTTAGGGGTGACAGGTCGTCTCGATAGTCAGGGAGGGGGGCAGCCGCGGTCGCCGTCATTCCTGCCTTGCGGCGGTTCTTCTCTTGTCCCATGACGATCAGGGCGATGAAAAGGATGAGGAACGGAAGCGAACTGGTGAGGCCGTACACGCTGGCTGCCCACTCCCCAACGCGGCCGAGATATTCCCCATTGACATAAGCGACTACAAGGTTCCGCGCCGCGCCGATCGCGAGACCTGCTGCGAATGCGACTGGAATGGAGGTCAGGCGTGCAATGACGGCAGCGGTGATGGCGACGAACAGGGCGGTCGTGTAGTTGTCGTTGCTCAGGCCGAAGGGTCCAGGGAACGGGACCGCGAGGATGCCCGCGATGGCGGCGAGGACGAAGCTGATCACCCAGGACAGGTCTGAGACGCGCCGAGGGCGGATGCCGCGAAGGCTGGCTAGGGAAGGGCTGTCGACAGTAACCCGCATCTGCAGGCCGATGCGGGTGTACCGCAGCATGGCCCATAGCGCGACGAAGAGGACGATGCTGGCGCCCAGGGCGAAGAGTTGATCGTTGGTGAGCACCAGCCCCTCGGCGATGGTGTGCGAGCCAGTGGGCAGCAAGCCGGCAGCGAGGAAGACTTCGGCAATGTCTTGGAATCCAGGGTGGAAGACACTTTCGATCAGGTCACAGATCAGGACAGTCATCGCCGGCACGGCGATCAGCACACCGACCGATGCCACAATCTTCGTCGATTCCTCGGCCTCGGTCAGACGCGAAAAAACGAGTCGGTTCCACGTGTATCCCATGAGGGGAGCGAAAACCAACGCGATAAAGCCGGCTGCGAGCCAGCCGTTCCAGCCCAACGCACCGTTGAGTTGATAAAAGAGGTACGCAGAGGCGAACGCTGTAGCAGCGTGTCCGAAGTTGAAGATGCGCGACGTGTTGTACGTCAGGACCAGTCCGACGGCTAGGAGAGCATAGAGCGCTCCCGAAACCGCACCGCTGATAACGATGGTGGAGAATTCCATGACTCTTCCTTGTTTCTGGCGTCCCGGTCAGGAACCGAGGTAGGAGGCGATGACCTCTGGGTTGGACTGAACTTCGGCGGGAGTGCCGTCTGCGATGACTGCGCCTTGAACCATGCAGACCACGCGGGTGCAAAGCGACATGACGAAGTCAACGTCGTGCTCGACGAGTACGACCGCGGTGCCAAAATCGGCTGCGAGCTTCCGCACGAGTTCGCCGAGCTGCTCAGTCTCGCGGGTTCCCAGTCCGGAGGTAGGTTCATCGAGCAGTAGAAGGCGAGGGGCGTCAACGACTGCGCGAGCAAACTCCAACAGACGAAGCTGACCGATTGGCAAAGAACTCGCCGGCGCTGTAGCGACGTCAGCCAGTCCGCACTCGTCGATGACAGCTGCTGCATTCTGGAGCAGTTCGCGAGTTTGGCGCTGGCGATGGGGCAACCTCAGAAGGTCACCAAAGAAGCCTCTTCCCCGGGTCGACCACTCGAGCGGCACGAGCACGTTCTCCTCGACAGAAAGCCACCCGAAGGCCTGGTGCCGCTGAAAGGTGCGCCGCACTCCGTTGCGTGCATTTCGGTGCGCCGACCGCTTGGTGATGTCCTCGCCGGCATACGAGATTCGCCCCGCCGTCGGTGTTCGGAGACCTGAGATCGTGTCGAGTGCGGTCGTCTTTCCAGCCCCGTTTGGCCCTAGGAGCCCAACGATCTCGCCTGCGGCGATCGATAGGGAAAGCTTGTTGACCGCGGTGATCCCACCGAATCGGACTGTGACGCAGTCCAGTTCGAGAAGCGTGTGCCACACGGAATCGCCCTGGCCGGGGCTCGCTGAGGGCATCCCGATCGACATGAGACTCGCTCCTTCATCGGACGAGACGACCATCGCCCCGAATGTGACTGCGCTCACCAATGATGGGGTAACCAGGACCATATTTGCAATAGTGTTTGGAACATTGTTTCAAACACGGTCCAATTGGGCCGCCCACGGCGTCTCCTGGGTCGCTTCCCCGCGACGAGGAGAACCGCCGCGAAGACCAGCCCGACATCTAGTCAGGGCGGGTCTGGCCGCTCGCCCAGCCGCAGCGGCCCCAGCGCCAACCGGGCCATGGGCGGCTAGACCTCCAGCCGCGCCGCCCGCCTGAATTGTCGATTGGCTCGTTGAGCTAACGCTGTGCGAGCGCGAGTGGCTGGATGAGCTCGTGGCGACCCTGCAGCGACGACCCCAGGTCGTGCTGGCGGGACCACCTGGCACCAGCAAGACGTGGATCGCGGAGGCGGGTTTGAACTCAAGCGGGTCGGTCATTTCGATGTAGCCCCAACGTCCGAAGCCGCCATGGTTGTTGACCGACGCACACCACGAGTGGCGAGCGGTCTCAGCCTTCGCCTTGGTCGGACCTGGGCTCTTCTGACTACCAGACACCTCGATGACGAGTGTCCTCGGTCTCGGAGTTCCTCGGAGCCAAGAGCGCGGATAAAACGCGGACAATGCACTCTGCATGAGCGTCGCGCCCGACATCTTCGACGTGGGCGCTCCGAGCTCGCGGAGTTCCTCGGCCACCGCCACGAGGTCGCCCTCGGCGCGCGACGTGATAGTAACGCCATAGCCCTAGCTGGCCAGGCTGGTCGCGATTCCTCGTCCGATCCCCCGGGATGCTCCGGTCACCATCGCCGACTTCATCGTCGTACCTCCATCGTCTTGAGTCCTGCAGCGAGAAACTCCGGAACTGCTTGGCCGGCCTCGGCGAAGCCGCGACCACCTACCGCACCGGCTCGGAAGCGGTGATCGATCCCTGCAGCGATGACCGCGATCTTGTAGTAGGCCAGCGCGAGGTGGAACTCCCAGTTCGACAGCTCGACTCCTCCCGCGGCTTCGTAGTCGCTCGCCAGACTCTCGAGGCTGGGAAGGCGGCTGCTCGTCCAGGCACTTGGCGATCCAACGATGAGGTCGAAAGCAGGGAGGCGGTACGCGCACATCATTGCAACGTCGGCCACCGGGTCCCCGATCGTAGACAGCTCCCAGTCGACAATCGCCGCAACAGACGGCGAGCCATCGAAGCGCAGCAGGGTGTTGTCGATGCGATAGTCGCCGTGGACGATGCCGGCGGAACGCTGTTCCGGGATGGACACGGCAAGGCCAGCAACCAAGTTCTTCGCGGCGGCGGAGATGTTCGCGTCGTATTGTCCGACGAGCTCCCACTGCCCCGACCATCGTCTGAGCTGTCGCTCGGCGTACGCATCCGGTCGACCGAACCCTTCCAAACCGTGGGCGACATGGTCCACACGGTGCAGCGCGGCCAGCGCCTGGAGCAGCCGAGAGATGACCACCGTCGCCGTCTCGTCGTCGAGTTCGTCCAGGTCGGTGCGCGACTGCACAGTCCTGCCCTCAACGAATCCACTGACTGCAAAGGGACCACCCAGCAAAGACTCGTCCTGGCATAGGGCGACCGCCGGGGCGACGGGTACACCGGCCCTGCTCAGGGCGCGGGTCACCCGGAACTCGCGTCCCACGTCATGAGCTGACGGTGTACGGCCTGCCCGCGGGGGCATGCGCAGAACCCAACGCGAGGTGCCATCGTCCAGCCGAAAGGTCAGGTTGGATCGCCCACCCGCGATCTGCGACCCTTCCAAGGGACCCGCAACGTCGACGCCCTGGCCTCGCAGAAACGTGGCTACGGCATCGAGGTCGTCGCGCGACAAGCCACTCATCGAGCGACCTCGGTCACGTTCCTCACGGCACGCTTGGCGATCGACCAGCGATGCACCTCGGAGGGGCCGTCGTAGATCCGGAAGGGCCGGAGTTCCCGTGCGATCTTGGCGACCGGAAGGTCTCGGGAGACCCCCAGCCCACCGCACATCTGCCCAGCTCTGTCGACCACACGGTCCAAGGCTTCGGCTGCGTACGTCTTGGCGATCGACGTTGACACCGACGCCCGCTCGCCGGCGTCCAGCTCCGCACAAGCCTTCATTAGAAGCGCGCGGGTGGCCGCCAGGTCGATCTCGTTGTCGGCAATCATCTGCTGGACCATGCCCTGGTCCGCGAGGCGTGACCCGAAGGCCCGCCGTTCGGCGACGTACCGGATGGCGGTCTCCTGCGCCCGAGCAGCCGCTCCGGTCCATCGCATGACATGGGTCATCCGTGCCGGGCCGAGCCTGACCTGGGCGTAGCGGAAGCCCTCGTCGACGCCGCCGAGGACGAACTCGTCGGGGACGAGTACGTCGGTGAACTGCAGCTCGCAGTGCCCGCCGATCATAGATCGGTCCATGGTTCCGATGTGCCGGACGACGTTGATGCCGGGGGTGTCACCGGGCGCCAGGAACATCGTGGCGCCGCCCAGGTCACCCGGCTCACCGGCGGTCCGAGCCATGATGATGAAGAAGCCGGCGCCGTCTGCGCCGGTGATGAACGACTTGCGGCCGTTGAGCAGCCAGCCATCGCTGACTTTCGAGGCGCGCGTCATGAGCAACGACGGGTCCGACCCCGCACCCGGCGAAGGCTCCGTCATCGCAAACGCAGAGCGGCATCTTCCACTCACCAGGGGCGCCAGGAAGCGCGAGCGCTGCTCGACAGTGGCGACGTGGTCGAGCAGGTGGACATTGCCCTCATCCGGCGCGTTGACGTTGAGGGCCATTGGGCCGAACAGGGAGTACCCCGCGGCCTCGAAGACCCCGGCGCGCTCGGTCATCGACAGCCCGAGTCCCCCGCAGTCCAGGGGGCCGTGCGGTGACAGCAGGCCGCGTTCGCGCGCCAGTCCTTGGAGCCGCAACCGCAGGTCGTCACCTCCCGCCGCCTCGATGTCCCCGTCGAACTCGTCATCGACGGGCAGCACCTCCGTGCGCACGAACTCAGTCGTCCTCTGGACGAGCTTCTCCACATCTACCACGCTTACCTCCGCACCGACCGATCACTCGCTCGGTAAGCGTCACATGCGAACCCGCCGTGGTCAAGGCAGGGTGACGTCAGCGATTCCCGAGCAGGCCGTGGACCATCACGAGGTAGCGGGCGACGACCTCGTCGGGCGTCTGCGGCCCATCCTCGCGGAACCACGAGGCGACACCGACGCACAGCGTTGACACGGCGCGAGCGGCCTCTTTCGGCGAGGGCGTCGCAAATGCACCGTGGACCTCCCCTGCTGTGATGAGGTCCTCCAGCATTTGCTGCTGTTCATCGCGGAGGGCGACATACGCAGCCCGATTCTCCGGCAGCAGGCTTCGGATCTCACTGGACGCCACGAAGGCCTGGTCACGACGGAACATGTGGAACCGCAGCAGCGACTCGACCAGTGCATCGAGCCGCGCTACCGGGTCATCGGCACCCGACTCGACGGCGGCCCGCGACCGGCTGAGAAGCTCGCCCATCACGGTGAGCACGAGGTCCATGAGGATGTCCTGCTTCGACCTGTAGTGGTGATACAACCCTGGAACCGACAGGCCTGCACGACCGGCGATGTCACGGATGCTCGTGCCGTGGAAGCCCTTCTCCGCAAAAACTCCCAGCGCAGCGTCCAGCACTCGTGGCAACGGAGCCACGTCGTACTCTCGCCAGTCAGCGCCGAGGTTCATACCCTAACTCTAGGAGCACCAGGCCCTCTAATCTCCCAACATGCCAACCACGAAGCCCACCGTCGGCGTCATCGCCGGCAACGCCTTCACCTCCTTGCTCAGCAACCCGACCCACGTGGAGATCGAAACCACCGTACGGCGCGCCTTCGGCGGCCACTCCCTCGCTCACAAGCGATGCGTTGGACTCGAGCCCTCGCGTCCCTCACAAAGTGCCAGGGCTGTTGCTGTTCCTCGCGATGCCTTCCTCGACGTGCAGACTTTGCAATCAGCGACAGGCGGCGCGCACTAGCATGCACGGACTGAGTACCGCCATCCAACCGAACTTGATCGCGTTCCAGAAGAAAAGGATTACCAGGACGTTGAGCCAGCCGGGTCCCCCCTCATTCACGAGTGTGTCGCAGAGACTCATGACGAACAGATAGACAGGCACCGCCACGACCGCGACTGGAACAGCCCACTTGAGACCCCGCCGAGTGCGGAGCAGGTCGATCGCGATGTTGGTGGGCATGTAGAAGCGCGTGTAGCCGCGGATGGCAGCGCTCACGTTCCACATCAGAGTGAGCATGATCTTCTCCTTCGGTTGGGCTCACTCGACTAATACGCCCAGCCAGCGACACATCGACTCTGCCACCGCTGGCGCTTGTGGATAAGTCGGGGCGAACTCACCCTGTGGGACTACCGCATCGTCGGTCCGTCCGCCGTCACGGCTCGAGTGCGACTGGCTGGAAGCGACGCCGCCTCTCCAGCTAACGCGCGAGCACGCCTCATCGCTTGCTTGGCGCGGGCGGCGTCGAGCCTGCGCGTCGGTGCGTGGCTCGTCGCCAAGCGCGCTACGGGAGTCGATGCGGTAGCGATCGCGATAGGCGGCGACCGTTCTTACCTCGTGGAACCAGCGACCGCGTAGCTGGTGGCGGGTGGGCGGTTCGCCGAGCCTCTTTACCCACGGCTTATTGTGTTCGACGGCTGTCTCGGCCAGGGCGTGCGCACGCGATTCGATCAGGGACTGACGCTGCGCGAGGGCCGCGGCCATGTCCTCGCTCATCGGGCCGACGGCGCCGGGGATGAGGCCGCCGATCAGTTTGGCCTCGGTCCGTCTCTTGCCGCGCCCAGGTTGCGTGGACTCGTGCTGAAGCCGACTGATCAACACGGCTCCGATGTCCTCGGCATTGTCGATCGCCAACGCTGTCGGCGGGAGTGTGAACGACGTGGTCCTGGCCATGTGCGGTTCTGCTCTCAAGGAGTACTTGACCGAGCTCGACGCCCTGCCCGACCGCTCGTTGATCGCCATGGTCCCCGTCTCCCTGCGCAAGCCCGACGGCGACACCTCGAACGGCGGGAACCTCTTCGGTTCCATCCTCTGCGACCTGCGTACCGACACCGCCGACGCCGTCGAGCGCCTGTCCTCGATCTCCAGCGGCATGAACGTGGCGAAGGAGCGGATGCGTGGTCTGTCCCCCGCTGAAGCGCTCGCAGTCAGCAAGCTCCTGATGGCCGGCGTGGCGGTGGGAGCCATCTCGGGCGTTACCTCGATCCCCCGCCAGCCGTTCAACCTGATCATCTCGAACGCGCCAGCGTCGAACAGGCCGCTCTTCATGGGTAGCGCGAAGATGACCGACCTGTACCCGATCTCACTCATCACCGAAGGCCAGGCCGCCAACATCACAGTGACCCGCTACGACGACAGCATGAACATCGGCGTCGTCGGCGACAGGCGGCGACTCCCCCACCTCCAGCGCATGCTGGTCCACCTCGAGAACGCTGTCGCCGACCTCGAGAAAGCTCTCCTGACGTGAACCTCGATTCGGAGGGCATTGCGCCTGAGCGGCCGCTGCGGCCTTCTCGGCGGCAAGGGCGTGGCGCTTCGCAGCGTGGTCCAGGCCCTCCTGCCAGGTGGCTCCCTTGCTGATCAGCACCCGGTACTTCATGATCTCCGTCTGTCCGTTGACCGTGAGTGCGCCGATCAGGCGGTCACCCTGGCGGTAGAGCGCCACCCAGCGACCATCCTGGTCCGTGTCACCGTCGACGAGGACGACCTCGTCGGCGTCCGGCAGGCCGACGAACTGGATCCGGACGTCGTACCAGTCGGACCAGAAGTAGGGCACCGTTCCGTAGGGCTTCGCGTTCTCCGGATCCAGGGCGTTGCGTGCTGCGGCCGCGCCCTGCTCGGCGGCAGCGGTCCAGTTCTCCATGCGCTGCCGGATGCCGAAGACCGGGTTCACCCAGTTCGCCACGTCGCCCGCGGCGTATACGCCCGGCGCTCCGGTCCACAGGTTGGCGTCGCAGACGATGCCGTTGTCGACCGTGAGGCCAGAGCCTTCGAGCCACTCCACGCAGGGCGCCACGCCGATGCCCACGACCACGAGATCGGCCGGGATCACCGTGCCGTCGTCCAGGACCACCCTCTCGACCCGGCCGTCGCCCTCGATGGCCGCCACGCCGGTCCCGCAGCGCAACGTGGTCCCGTTCCGCTCGTGGAGAGCGGCGATCGCGGCGCCCATCTGCTTGCCGGTGGCGCGCACCAGCGGAGTCGGGAGCGCCTCGACGATGGTCACCTCGACCCCGCGCTTGTTCGCACCGGACGCCACCTCGGAGCCGATAAATCCGGCGCCGATCACAACCGTGCGTGCGCCCGCGTCGAGTGCCGCGCGCACACCGATCGAGTCGTCCAACGTGCGGAGCCCGAAGACACCCTCCAGGTGCTGAGTACCGGGGATGTGCCGGACGGCTGCACCCGTGGCGATCACCAACGCGTCGTACCCGACCTCGAATTCACCACCGACGGTCACAACCCGGCGCACGGTGTCCAGTCCGGTCGCCGGCCGCCCAAGCATGAGCTCGACGTCGAGTTCCTCGGAGTAGACGTCGTCTGAGCGGAAGTACGGCTTCTCCGGTTCGGCTCCGCCCTCGAGCACCTCGAGGTACGCCTTGGACAAAGGCGGCCGGTCGTAGGGCAGGTGCTCCTCGGCGCCGATCAGCGTGACAGATCCGGAGAAGCCAGCTTTCCGGGCCGCTTCCACTGCCCGCAGCCCGGCCAGGGAACCCCCGACTACAACGAGGCGATCGATGCTCATGACTCCGCTCATTTCTCTTCTGGCCAAAGAGTTCTCAGCTCGATGTTAATGGTGATTAGGCAAAAAGGCGAGAGGCTACCAGTCGTAGAAGCCGCGCCCGGTCTTCCGGCCCAGCTCCCCGGCCGCAACCTTCTCCACCAGGATCTTCGGCGGGGCGAATCTCGGCCCGATCTCGCGAGCGAGGTGTTCGGCAATGGCGAGCCGGACGTCTAGCCCCACCACGTCGGTGGTCCGCAACGGACCCGTCGGGTGCTTGTAACCCAACGTCATCGCGAGGTCGATGTCCTCGGCCGACGCCACCCCCTCCTCCAGCATCCGCATGGCCTCGAGGGCGATGGCAACCCCGAGCCTCGAGGAGGCGAACCCGGGGGCGTCACCGACCGTGATCGGGGTCTTGCCCAATCCGTGCACCCACTCCTGCGCCTCGGCGACCAGCGCCGGGTCCGTACGGCTCCCCACGACGATCTCGACGAGGTCGCTGGCAGGCACGGGGTTGAAGAAGTGCAGACCGAGGAAGCGTTCCGGGCGCGCGAGCCGGTCGGCGATCTGGTCGATCGACAGCGAGCTCGTGTTGGTGGCCAGCACCGCCCCGGGAGCGATCACCTCGACCTCCGCCAGGACCGAGACCTTCATGTCGACCGACTCGGGGACCGCTTCGACCACGAGCTCGCACGATCCGAGGCTCGTGGCATCGGTCACGACCTGGAGCCGCTCGGCGACCTCGGCCGGCGGCAGCTCGATCGACCCCCGTTGTGCCGCCTTCTCCAGGCTGGCGACGATCGCCTGATGAGCCCGGTCGGCTGCGTTCCGGGTAACCTCGACAACGGTGACGGCGGCACCGCCGACGAGGAACGCGTGAGCGATCCCCGCTCCCATGCGCCCGCCCCCGTAGACCCCGACGTGCTGTGGCAACTTCATGAGTACTTCCTCTCGATGGATGTGATCGACAACGGCACGGGAGCCCTCAGCCGAGTCCGGTAGTCAGGACGACCTTTCCGCAGACGCCTCCGTCACTGACCTTCTGCAAGGCCTCGCCGGCCCGGTTCAGTGGCAGTACGTGGCTGACCGCTGCGTCCAGGCTGCAGTCGGCCATGAGATCGAGAACGCCGTCCGTCGCGGACCGCATCACCTCAGGCAGGCGGTCCCGGTAGTCACCGCCCAACGACTCGAGGCAGACGTCGACCCCCTGCCCGTCGTTGGCGCTGAGCACGTCCGCGCGCAGCGACTCCGGCTTGGAGGTGAGGACCACCTCGGCGCCGAAGGAACGTGCCACCGCTGCTCGGGCTTCGTCCTTGGCCACGGCGATGACCCTGGTCCCGACCGCCTTCGCGAGCTGGACGCCCGCCGTACCGACGCCGCCGCCAGCTCCCTTGATCAAGGCGGTCTCCCCTACCTGGAGCCGCCCCCGTCGGAACAGGCCGAGGTGAGCCGTGCAGTAGACCAGCCCCGCTCCGGCAGCGTCGGTGTAAGAGACGGAGTCCGGAAGGTGCACCACCCAGCCCTCGGGTGCGACCACCTGCTCGGCGTAGCCGCCGTGCTCGATGATCGCCAGGACACTGTCCCCGACCCAGACCCGCTCGACGCCGGCTCCGACAGCGGTGCCTCGTCCGGCGGCTTCCTTCCCCGGGCTGAAAGGGAGTGGTGGCAGGTTCTGGTACGTCCCCTCCACCACGAGGACGTCGGGGAAGTTGACGCTGACGGCGGCCACCTCGATAGCGACCTCGCCCGGACCCGGGGTCAGGTCGGCGACCCGTTCGACGACGAGGCTGGACGGGGGGCCGAATTCCTTGACGAGCGCAGCGCGCACGGATACTCCTCTGTGGGTGGTGGGGATCGCGTTCCGACGGCGCGGGCCTGGGGCCCGTGCCGTGCGTCGATCGCGGGGTCGGTCAGTCGCGCGGAGCTGCAGGGCCGACGTTCGCGGCCTTGATGTGGGCGCGCAGGTACGACAGGTGCGCCGTGATGGCCGCCTCAGCCGCCGCTGCGTCGCCGGCGGCGATCGCGTCGACGATGGCTTCGTGCTGCAGGTAGGTCTCGCGCCCGACCTCGGCCGACAGCTCCAGGTAGCTGACCGGCTCGGACTCGCGGTGGACCGCGTACACCAGCGCCGCCAGCACCCGGTTGCCCGAGATCTGCGCGATCGCGATGTGGAACTCGGCGTCCAGACCGGGAACGTCCGGGTCGTCCACGGACCGGATCCGCTGCTCTTTCAGGATCCGGCGGAGCTCTGCCACGTCGTCGTCGGTACGCCGCGCGGCGGCAAGCACTGCTGCCGGCACCTCGAGGTGCTGACGGACCATCGAGACCTCGTCGAAGCTCACGGAGCCCAGCTGCAGGAGGTTGTGCACCGAGGTCTGCACGATCTCACCCAGGGCGTGGTGGTCCACTGCCTGGACGAAGCTGCCGCCACCCGCACCGGGGAGCTTCCTGATGAGGCCCTGCGACTGCAGCGCGGTGAGAGCCTCGCGGACCGTCGGGCGGCTCACGTTGAACTGACGGGCGAGCTCGGCCTCCGCTGGAAGCCGCTCACCGGTCCGGAGCCGGCCGTTCAGAACAGCGGCGCGGAGGGCGTCCTCGACCTGTTGGCGTGGCCGGACGACTCGGTGACCGACGAGTGCCGGCACCTCGGTCCCGGTTTCGCCGTCAGGCGTCACAGCCTCTGCCCTTCCTCGTCCGGTCCGGTCTCGTCGACCATCTCACGCAGCTTGAACTTCTGGACCTTACCGCTCTGCGTCATCGGCAGCCCGTCCAGTACCACGAGTCGCTCCGGAAGATAGTGCTTCGACAGACCTGCGGCACTCAGGAAGTCGCAGAGCCTGTCGAGGTCGAGCTCGGTCCCCGGAGCCAACGTCACCACGGCACAGGTCCGTTCACCGAGCCGCTCGTCCGGCACCCCGACCACGGCTGCGTTGACTACCGAGGGATGGTCGAAGATCAAGGTCTCGATGTCCGTGACGGGAATGTTCTCGCCGCCGCGGATGATGATGTCCTTGCTTCGGCCGCGCAACGACACCCACCCGTGCTCGTCGAGCGACGCGGTGTCGCCGGTCGCGAACCACCCGCCCGGACGGAACGACGCCGTGGTCGCGTCGGGCCGCTGGTAGTAGCCGAGGAACATCGACGGACCCCGGACGAGCAGCTCACCGGTCTCGCCCGGCGGAATGTCGTTGCCGTCCGCGTCGACGACCCGGGCGCCGGACCGGTCAAAGACCGAGCCGTCGGTCTGCAGGACGGCCGCCGGTTCCTCGGGCGTGCACGAGATCGTGATGCTGCACTCGGTCATCCCCCACGCAGGAGCGATGTAGGCGCCGAACGCCTGCGACGCGCGAGCCGGGAGGCTGCGCGGTACCGAGGAGCCAGCGACCACCAGGCAGCGCAGCGGGCAGGCGGGATCGTCAGCCAGGTCGGTGCGCAGCATGTCCTGGAGGAAAGCCGGAGCACCGAAGAAGCAGGTGACGCCCTCCTTCCGGATGATCTCGACACCCCAGACAGGGTCCCAACGGTCCACGTGCACGCCGGTCCCGGCCAGGTGCACGGTGAAGAGGACCCCCCAGACGAACCCGGTGTGGTGGCCCGTGGGCGACGCGACCAGCTGCACCATCGGATCACCGAAGGTGCTCGCGCCGAGGTGCTCAGTCAGCTGCTCGACGCTGTGCATCAACGTCTCGTGGGTGTGCATGGCACCCTTCGGCTCTCCCGTGGTGCCGGAGGTGAAGCCGAGGTAGCAGACACCTGACGGGTCGGCGGCGACCGTCGCGGGCCCGAGGTCGGGACCGGTCAGCCGCGCCCACAGGTGCTCCTGCTCGTCGAAGGCGACGTCGTCGTCCGAGTCGTCCACCACGACCAGTTGCTCCAGCGCGGGAAGGGTGTCGCGCAGACGACGGGCCAGCTCCAGGTGCTCGACGCTGCGCCAGCGACGGGGCACCACCAGGACCTTGGCGCCGCTGCGCCGCAGGATCGCCTCTGCCTGCCGCTCGCCGTACGCGACCGGAACCCCTGTGTAGATCGCTCCGAGCCCGTTGATACCGAACAGGAGCGCGCCGTACTCGACCCAGTTGGGGAGCATCACGGCCACCGCGTCACCCGCTGCCACACCGAGACCGCTCAGTGCCGCGGAGGCGCTGGTCGCCGCCGCGTCGAAGTCCCGGTACGTCCATCGGGTGACCTCGCCGTCGCTGCGGTACCCGACGAGCGCGTCACGGTCCGGGTGCTCGGCTGCCACTGCTGCCAGCACCTGCCTCAGGGTGCGTCCCGACCACGAGCCGTCTGCACGCCACCTCGCGACGTCGTCGACGTCGATCGTCGCCTCGCCCGAGCGGATCAGGTCGTCCAGGGTCAGGCTCATGATGCCTCCTCGGCAAGGAGCTGCGCGGAGCCGCCCACGAGCAGGGCCGCGGCGGCCTGGGTCGCGGCCAGGGCTCCGGTGGCGGCGCGCAACGAGACTGCGTCGCGCAGGAGACCCTCGACGCCGTACTCGACGATGTAGCCGTATCCGCCGTGCGACTGAAGGGCAGCTGCTCCTACGGCGATCGCCCGTTCGCAGTTGCCGGCGAGCGCTGCGGCCGCTGCGACCGCGGTCGTCGTGCCGTCCACCGCGATGGAGAAGGACTCCAGCGCGAGCTGGGTCTGGCGGAACAGAGCACTCCGGACGGTGGCCAGGCGGGTCAGGGGACCGCCGAACTGCACGCGCGCCTGGGAGTACTCGATCGCCCGTTCGGCGGCCTCGGCCGCGAGCCCCGCAGCGACCGCGGCCGCACCGAGGTGGAGCCGGGCACGGATGCCGTCGAGGGGCAGGTCGGTCAGCTCGGCCACGTCGGCCCGATGCGCGTCGACGTCCGCCGACAGGGTCAGGGCGCCGGCCATGCCGGTGCGCCGCAAGGTGCGCAACGGCTGCACCGAGTCGGCGCGCACGTACCAGGCCGTTCGATCATCCACGAGCACGACGACGTGCGGGTGCTCCCCGGCCGGATCAATGCGCCACAGTCGACCTCGCACGGCGTCGTCCGACGCCTCGAGCTCGACGGCCGCGGAGTCCAGTTCGACGACGACCACGGGATGGCCCGCGTGGATCTCGGCCACGACGTCGAGGAGTCCGGCAGAACCGAGCACCTCGGCCGCGGCATGGGCCTGGACACTGCCCCAGGCCGCGCCCGCCCACCGCCGACCCAGGCACGCGAGCGCCAGCTGACGGAGGTCAGCGGGGGCTCCCCCGCCGCCGATTTCCTCGGGGACCCCGAGGGTCCACACACCGGCCTCGACGAGTGCTGCCCTGATCCCGGCGACCCGGGTGTACGCGTCGCCGGGAGCGTCGGCGTCCTGCTTGGCCGCCAGGGCGTCGAGCATGCCGACGAGGTCGGACTGGTCCGCTGAGAGCGGGACCCCGAGCCAGGTCACCGCCAGAACCTCTCCGGGTCGGGGTCGCGGCGCTCCTTGAACGCGTCGCTGAGCTCGTGGGCCTCGGTGGTGCCGAGGTAGACCGTGAGCTGCTGGTCGTGGGCCATCCGAGCCTGCCCGGAGACACCGTTGTGGCGCGCGCTGAACGCTGCCTTGAGCGCTCCGATCGCCATCGGGCTGCGGGTCGTGATCTCCCGAGCGACCGCCTGCGCCGTCGCGAGGAGCTCGGAGGCGGGCACGACCTCGTTGACCAGGCCGCGCGCGAGGGCTTCGTGCGCGTCGTACTTGCGGTTGAGGTACCACATCTCCTTGGCTCGCTTGCGGCCGATCGTGTCCTCCAGGTACCAGGTGCCGTAGCCCGCGTCGAAGCTGCCGACCATCGGGCCCACCTGCCGGAACACGGCGGTCTCCGAGGCGATGGTCAGGTCGCAGACGTTGGCCAGGACGTTGCCGCCACCGACCGCGAACCCGTTGACCGCGGCGATGACAGGCTTCGCGATCGTGTCGATCGCCTGGTAGACGTCGATGATGGGGAGCACCTGCGACTGTTCCAGGGACGTGATCGGGTCGTGCTCGCCCCCGATGCAGAAGAACTTCTCACCACTGCCGGTCAGCACCGCAGCGCGCAGGCTCGGATCGATCCGGAACCGCTGAAGGGCGTCGCTGAGCTCGAGACACGTCTGGTGCCGGAACTTGTTGCCGGCATCCTCCCGGTTGATGGCGATGGTGAGCACCGCGCCGTCGCGGTCCACCAGGATGTCCTCGTAGCTGGTCATGCGTGGTCCTTCCTGTCGTGGAAACCTGATCCGCTCGCACCGCCGGTCCGGCCGGTGGCGACCATCGTCCGGAGGAGGGGCGGGGCCGCGAAGACGCGGTCCTGCAGAGCGGCGAACGCCGCGTCGGTGGCTTGTTCGTGTGCGTCCAAGCCGATGTCGTCGAGCATCTCGAGCGGCCCGCGCCGGTAGCCGAGGCCCAGGCGTAGCGCCACGTCGAGGTCCTCGGCACTGGCCAGTCCGTCGTCCAGGGCCTGCACGACGTCGTTCAGGTAGGGCATCAGCAGCCGGTTCAGCAGGAAGCCGGGCCGGTCCTTGACCTCGACGGCCACCTTGCCGAGCTCGTCGACGAACGCGGACAGTCGCTCGAGCACGCCCGGAGCCACCAGGTCGGTGCGCACGACCTCGACCGCAGCACCGTCGAGAGTCCGGTGCAGGAAGTGCAGCCCGGCCACCCGTTCGGGACCGGGCACAGCGGTGGCGAGCTCGGTGACCGACAACGTCGCGGTCGTGGTGGCGATGACCGCGGTCCGCGCCGCCAGCGACGCGATCGCCCGGAGCGCGTCATGCTTGGCCGTAGCGTCTTCGGCGACCGCCTCGACGACGAGGTAGGCGGCGCGCAGCGCGTCCTCGGCGCCACCCGGGTCGGAGGCGTCTGCAACCCGCACGACCGAGCAGCCGGCCGCTTCGGCCGCCGCTGCGATTCCGTCAGCCAGGGCGTCCGTCCCGACCACGACGATCTTCTCGAAATATGGCATCGATGTTCTCTCTTCTCGTCGCGCCGGCGTCAGGAGCCGAAAAGGCGGTTGTCGTCGTAGGTGTAGAAACCGCGACCGGTCTTGCGCCCGAGGTCACCGGCCGAGACCATCCGTTCGACCATCGGCGGCGGCGCGAAGCGCGGGTCGCGCAGCTGCTCGTACAGGCGCAGGGCGACCTGCTGGTGGATGTCCATCCCGACGATGTCGAGCAGCCGGAACGGTCCCATCGGATGGCCGAGGTTGCCCTTGACCGCCGCGTCGATCGACTCCTTGGTGCCCAGACCGGACTCGAGGGCCCGGATGCAGTCGTTCTCCCACGGGATCAGGAAGCGGTTGACGATGAACCCCGGCATGTCCTTGGTGATCACGACCGTCTTGCCGACCGACGCCATGAACTCCGACGTGACACGGTGCGCCCAGTCGGCGGTGTGACGCCCGAGGGCGACCTCGACCAGCTTCATCAGCGGGGCCGGGTTGCAGTAATGGGTTCCCACCACGCGTTCGGGATGCCTCGACCCGGACGCGATCGCCGTGACCGACAGCGTGGACGTGTTGGTGTGGAACAGGGTCGTCTCCGCGACGATGTCGTCCAGGCGTCCGAACAGGTCCTTCTTCACCTCCAGGTCCTCGAAGACCGCCTCGATCACGACATCGCAGTCGGCGAGGTCGGTCAGCTCGGTGCTGCCGATCAGGTTCGCGTTGGCGGTCTCGCCCTGCTCGGGCGTCAGGCGTCCGAGCTTCACGCTCTTGGCGAGGAAGTCGCGGGTGGTCGTCAGGCCGCGCTCGACCCGGTCCTCGGTCAGGTCGTAGAGGATCGTCCGGTGTCCCGCGCGGACGGCGACGGTGGCGATACCTGATCCCATCGTCCCTGCGCCGAGGACGGCGACATTCGAGGTCTTGGTCATGTCAGCTCCTGTGCTCCTGGTTCATCGTGCGGACTGGCCGCCGTCGATGACGATCGTTTCTCCGGTCATGAAGTCAGACGCGGTCCCCGCCAGCAGCAGGATCCAGGGCGCCAGCTCCTCGACCTCGCCCATGCGTCGGGCCGGGATGGCCTTGAGCACCTTCTCGGTGACGGCGGGGTCGCTGCGCATCTCGGCATTCAGCTCGGTCGCGAAGTAGCCGGGCGCGACCGCGTTGACCTGGACGCCGTTGCGCGCCCACTCGACGGCCATGCAGGACGTGAACGCGATCACGCCGGCCTTCGAGGCCGCGTACGCCGCGTGGTTGGCGACACCCATCAGAGCGAAGTTCGAGGCGATGTTGATGACCTTGCCCGATCGCTGGGCTACCAGGTGCCGACCGACGGCTCGGGTCATCAGGTAGGTGCCGCGCAGGTTGGTGCCGACGACGCGGTCCCAGTCGGACGGGTCCTGGTCCAGCAGCGGCGTCGAGGACAGGACGCCCGAGTTGTTGACCAGGATGTCGACCCGCCCGTACTCCGCGACCGTCCGCACGACCAGCGCCTCGACGGCCTGCTCGTCGGTCACGTCCGTCGCCACGGCGAGCGCGCGGTGCCCCGCGGCGGTGGCCTCGGCGACGAAGCTCTCCAGCTGGGCAGGGGTGCGCGACGCGACCACGACGGCCGCTCCGGCCTCGGCCAGGGTCGCGGCGACGCCGCGCCCGATCCCGCGGCCCGCGCCGGTGACGATGGCTACCTTGCCATCCAGTGGCCTGCTCACAGGACATCCTTGATGTTCGATGCGGTGTCGCGGCCGATCAGCAGTCGCTGGACCTCGTTGGTGCCGTCGTAGATCTGGGTGACCTTGGCGTCGCGCAGGTACCTCTCGACCCCGACGTCCGCAAGGTCACCGAACGGGCCCAGCAGGCGGACGGCCTCGACGGCGGCGTGCCAGCCGAGGTCGGTGCAGGTCTGCTTCATGATGCCGATGCGACCCGTCGAGGGCGTCTCGGCGACGTCGATCTCCCTCGCGACGGCGAGCAGGAGGAGCCGGCCCCGGAGGATCTCTCCGCGCAGCTCCGCCAGGGAGAAGGTGAGGTCGTCGGGCAGAGCGGGCCCGTGGATCCGGTGCAGGGCGGTCAGGGTCCGCGCGTAGACGGCCCGAGCGATCCCGACGCCTTGGGCAGCCGCGCTCACCCGAGACTTGACCACCGAAGCGGTCACGACAGGCCACCCGTCACCCTCGGCCCCGAGCCGGTTCCCGACCGGGACCTCGACGTCGGCGAAGAAGAGCTCGGCGGTCGACGATCCGTGCATGCCCATCTTCTCGAACGGCTGGCTGCGGGTCAGTCCTTCGGGGTTGCCCTCCACCACCAGGGCCGTGATCCCGCGACGCTTCTGGGCCGGGTCGACCGTGGCGAAGCACACGATCACGTCCGACCGGTCCCCGGTGGTGATGAACGTCTTTCCTCCGGTGATCCGGTACGCCGTGACGTCACCGCCGTCCTCGACCCGGCGCGCACGAGTCCGCAAGGCGGCAGCATCGCTCCCGGCATCGGGCTCGGTGATGCCCAGCGAGCCGTACCGCGACCCGTCGACCAGACCGGGGATCAGCCGGTCGGCAAGCTCTTCGCTGCCCGCGCGCCAGATCGGGTAAGCGGCGTGCATCTGCGTCATGTAGACGAGGCTGGTCGCAGGGCAGGCGGCGGTGATCTCCTCCATCGCCACGGCGTACGCGACGTTCGAGTCAGCCGTTCCACCCCACCGCTCGGGGAAGATCAGGCCGGCGAGACCGGCGCTGGCGAGAGCCTGGTAGCTGTCGTGCGCGAAGTCGTGCGTGCGGTCGAGGTCGGCGGCTCGTGGCGCCACCTCGAGGGCGACGACGGCTCGCACCCGGGCGCGAACCTCGCGCTCCCGCTTGTCGAGCAGCTGGTCGCTGGCGGGCTCGTCGAGGGCGTCGTGCAGGGCGATGTACGCGTCGGGATCGTGCTCGACGTCGAAGAGCTCAGCGACCGGCACGGCGCTCACCACCCTTCCGTCGGGTCGGGGAATTCGGCGGAGCGCTTCTCCTGGAAGGCACCGACGCCTTCGCGGGCCTCGGCGCTGCCGGTGGCCACGGCGGCCAGCGCGGTCTCGAAAGCAAGGTCCTGCGGGCTGGGCGCACCGACCCGGAGCGCTCGCAGGATAGCGGCATGGGCGCGCGGGCCACGGGCCGCCACGGTGTCGGCCACGTCCAGAGCGGCCTGAATCAGGTCCGCTGGCTCCACCGGCTCGAGCGGGGTCAGCCCCAGCTCGTAGGCACGCGAGGCGGACATCCGTGATCCGGTGAGCATCATGTGCGCGGCGACGGCCGGGCCGACGACCCGCGACAGCCGCTGCGTCCCGCCGTACCCCGGGATCAGGCCGAGTCCGGACTCGGGGAGCGCGAACGACGCGTTGGTCGACAGCACCGCGAAGGTGGAGGCGAGGACCAGCTCGAAGCCGCCACCGAGCGCGAGCCCGTTGACCGCTGCGATGACCGGGACCGGACTGTGCTCGATCTCCGCGAGGATGCGTTGCCCCGCCCCGAGCACGATTCCGGCGCGTTCGGCGTCCAGACCGCTGAGCTCGTCGAGGTCGGCGCCGGCGCTGAACGCCTTCTCACCCGTCCCGGTGATCACGACCGCACGGACCCCAGGGGTGCCGACAGCCGCGCGCACTGCGTCTCCGAGGGCGGTCAGGGTCTCGGCGTTCAAAGCGTTGTAGACGCTCGGCCGGTTGATCCTGAGTATCCGCGCGCGGCTTCGTTCCTCCACCACGACGACGTCAGTCATCGTGCACCTCCTTGTCGCGGACGTGCACCGCTCCCGCGGCGACGAGCTCGCTGATCTGGTCGTCGGTGCAGCCCAGGGACGCCAGCACCGCACGGCTGTGCGCGCCCAGGGCCGGGACCGGTTGGTTCGGCGGCACCGGCACGGAGGCCAGCCGGAACGGAGCGCGGACACCGAAGAGCCCCGGCGCGTCCGCGACCGGGAGCAGGTTGCCCCGCGCCCTGACCTGCGGGTCGTCGACGACCTCGGAGAGCGTCTTGACCGCAGATGCGGGGACATCCGCCTCGTCGAGCACCTTGAGCCACTCGGCCGCCGGGCGCTCCCGGAGCCTGTCGGCGACCACGGCCGTGATCGTCCCGCGCTGGGCGCGACGTCCCGCGTTGTCCGTCAAGGCGGCGTCGGCGACGAGCTCGGCGAGCCCCAGCACGCCGCAGAAGCGCTGCCACATCAGGTCGTTCCCGATCGCCACCGCGATGTCGCGGTCAGCCGTCACGAAGGTCTGGTAGACGGCCAGGACCGAGTCGGTGCCGCCGCTGGGACCCGGCTCGGGCTCACCGGCCAGGAACGACGCGATGCGCGGAGCCATCAGCGCGAGGTCGCCGTCGAGGAGCGAGATGTCGATCAGGTCGCCGGTCCCGTGGGCGCGTTGTCGCACGACGGCCGCGCAGATCGCCAGGGCCGCCGACATGCCGGCGACGATGTCCGACAGAGCGGTGGAGACACGCTGCGGCGGACCTCCCTTCGCACCGGTGACCGACATCAACCCGGAACGGGCCTGGGCCACCAGGTCGTAGCCGGGCAGGCCGCTGTCCGGACCGTCCAGCCCGAAGCCGGACACGGCGCAGTAGATGAGCCGCGGGTGCCGCGCACGGATGGTCTCGGGGTCCAGCCGCAGGCCGGCGAGCTTGTCCGGGTTCAGGTTCTCCATGAACACGTCCGCCTCAGCGAGCAGCAGGTGCAGGACCTCCAGACCGCCCGGCTTGCGGACGTCGAGCACGACCGACTCCTTGTTCCGGTTCGCCGAGGCGAACCAGGCCGAGGTCCCGTCGACGAACGGCGGTCCCCAGTGTCGGGCGTCGTCCCCGGACCCGGGCCGCTCGATCTTGATCACCCGAGCGCCGAGCTCAGCGAGGTACATCGAGCCGGTGGGGCCGGCGTACGAGGTCGTCATGTCGAGGACGGTGACGCCGTCGAGGGGGCCGACGACCGGTGGATGCCCGTGATCTGCCATGAGCGGATGATGTCTGACATTTAACTTACTGTCAATGGCTTGACATTTAGAAAGGATCTGAGTTCTATACAGCCTAGTTAATGTCTGACCGTATGAATGGAGTGGCGTGCACATGGAACCTGTGGCCTCGGTCGTCGGCATCGGCGCCCTCCCGGTCGGCAAGTACGTCGACGTCCTCGAGCACGAGATGCTCGCCCAGGCGCTGGTCCAGGCCGTCACCGATGCGGGCCTGTCGAAGGAGGACATCGACGCCCTGGTCTTCGCACTCCCTCGGCCCTACTGCGAGCAGCGCTACTTCGGCACGTTCATGGCGGGGTACCTGGACATGCCGGTCGACGACATCCTGCTCGAGGTCCTGGGCAACGGGATGACCGGCGGCCTCGCGTTCGACCTCGCCGTCGACCGGGTCGCATCGGGCAAGGCCAAGGTGGCCGTCGCCCTGGGTGTCAACCGCGAGATGCACGTTCCCACCGGCGAGCACATGCACCTGTCGATGCGTGCGGTCGGCGACGTCGACTTCCACGTGCCGTTCGGCGTGACCCCGATCGCGTGGTACGCGCTGAACGCGACCCGCTACATGCACGAGTACGGACTGACCCGCGAGCAGCTGGCCTCGATCCCGGTGAAGAACCGCCGGCACGCGATGCTCAACCCGCTGGCCCAGATGCGCAAGGAGATCAGCATCCAGGACGTGCTGGACGCGCGTCAGATCGTGCGACCCCTCGGACTCCTCGACGTGCCGCCGCGCTCGGACGGCGCCGTCGCGATCGTGGTTGCACGACCCGACATCGCACGCTCGCTCGGGCGCCACGTCGACGTGGTTAGCCGCGGTTTCTACCACGAGGGCATCCACCAGGTCTCGAGCCGGCCTACCGACCTGACCACGTTCGAGTCCGCCCGGATCGCCTCCGGCAAGGCATACGAGGGGGCCGGCATCACCGCCTCGGACCTGGACTTCGCCGAGGTCTACGCCCCGTGCTCGATCGTCGAGCTGATCCTCACCGAGTCGATCGGCCTGTTCCCGCGCGGCACCGGCGGTGAAGCCGCAGCGGCAGGCGAGAGCAGCATCGGCGGACGCGTCCCGGTGAGCCCGTCCGGCGGTCTCGCCAGCCGCGGTCACCCGCCGCACGTCACACCGCTCTACAACGTCTACGAAGCCGTGGAGCAGCTGCGCGGCGAGGCCGGGGACCGTCAGGTCGTCGGCGCCGGCATCGGAGCAGTGACCGCCGAGCTCGGCGACTACAACGCGACCTTGATGCACATCCTCTCCCGCCCCGAGAACCGCGCGTGACCACAGGAGGTCCTGCCGTGCCGACCGAGCAACTCGCCTATCCGCCGCGGATGACGGAGTTCACCGCCCCGTTCTGGGACGGCCTCCGCGAGGGGCGCCTGAGCACCACGCAGTGCACGTCGTGCGCGGAGATCTCGTTCCCTCCGAAGCCGTTGTGCCCGGGCTGCTGGTCGAGCGACGTCACCTGGATCGACCTGCGCGGCACAGGCACCCTCCGCAGCTATACCGAGGTCAGCGCCGCGCCGTCGATGTTCGCCCACGAGGTGCCGTACACCCTCTGCCTGGTCGACCTCGACGAAGGCGTCCGGTGCCTGAGCCGGGTGCGCAACGCCTGGGACGAGCTCGTGCCAGACGCACGGGTGGAGGTCGTCTTCCGCGAGGCCGAGCCCGCCTACCTCTTCGAGTTCGTGCTGTTCGCGGACCCGAGCACATCCACCAGCGAAGAACAGGAACTCCCGTGACCAACGAACCTCGTGGCAAGCACTTCGACGACTTCTCCGTGGGCGACGTCTTCACCACCGGCAAGCGCACCGTCACCACGACCGACATCGTGAATTTCTCCTGCCTGTCGGGTGACTTCAACGAGGTGCACACGAACTGGGAGTACTGCAAGGAGTCACCGTTCGGCGAGCCCATCGCGCACGGCCCGCTCGTCTACGCGATCGCGGCCGGGCTCGGCTACGCGTCCGGGCTCAACGAAGGCACCCTCATCGCGCTACTCGGCGTCGACGACTGGAAGATGCTCAAGTCGGTCAAGAACGGCGACACGATCCACCTCGAGCAGGAGGTCGTGGCAGTGAAGGCGGCGAGCAAGGGCGGCAAGGGTGTCGTCACGTTCGACCGCCGGATCCGCAACCAGCACGGTGACGTGGTCCAGCAGATGACCAGCGCCTACCTGTACCACGCCCGCCCGCAGAACTGATCACCTCGCGGCCGTTGACACGTCAGCTCCACCCAATATACCGTTTGCTATATTAATGTGACTGCCGTTACATCCTTGGCAGTCGACCCGACCCCCGGCTCACCCCCGGCAACCGTGAGGGAATGCGGATGAACCCGTCCTACGACAAGTCGAACCGCGTCGTGATCGTCGGCGGAGGACCAGCCGGCGTCTCGGCGTTCGGCGCGCTGGTCAGGCGCGGCCCGATCGCCGAGATCACTGTGGTCGACCCGATCCCCGTCGGACTCGGCAACGTGTACGGCGACCTGTTCGCCAGCGACCCGATCCTGCTGTGCAACACCCCCACCGGGTTCATGTACCTGGACGACACGGCCCGCGCGGACTTCCTGGACTACCTGGTCGACCGTGGCTGGCCCGTCGGCCTCGACGACCACCTGCCGCGCTTCCTGTTCGGGCAGTACTGCCGTGACCGCTTCCAGCAGTTCCGCGACGAGGCCGAGCGTGCCGGCACCCTCGTACGGGTGGTCGAGAGCCTCGCCGAGTCGGTCACCCAGACCGGGGACGGCTACCAGGTCGCCCTGAGCAGCGGCGACGTGCTCACCGCCACCGACGTCGTCCTCTGCGTGGGCCTCAAGACCCCGAAGCTCGCCCCGCTCGTCGAGCAGTACGAGGGCAACGAGCGCCTGCTCCGCGGTAGCTACCCGGCGTCCCGGGTGCGCGAGCTGGAACCGGAGTCGCGGGTGCTCGTCCTCGGCGTCCGATCCAGCGCCCAGGACACGATGGCGATGCTGTGCCGCGACGGCCACACGGTCGTCGCCACCTCTCCGAGCGGACGCCTCTCGGCGGTCCGCGACCGGTGCAGCGTGCCGGCCGAGGCCAAGCTGGACCGCGAGAAGTGGCTCGCCCTCGACCCGGAGGACCCGGAGATCGTGTCGAAGGTGACCCAGTACCTGGTCGACGACGTCCTCACGGCCGGCGAAGGCCGTGAGCTGACCCAGCAGATCGTGTCCGAGGCACCCGACACGCTGTCGCGCCTCGAGGCCGAGCTGACCCAGGCGGTCAGCGGTGACACCCGGTGGGCCGACCTCACCTACGAAGGCCTCTTCACCCTGAACTCCCTGGTGGGCCCGTGGGGTCCGGACGCCCGCGCGAAGCTGATGCCGCTGGCGTACCCGATCCTGACGCACTACGTGAACGCGCTCCCGGTCCTGACGGCCCGCAACCTGGTGGCCAACATCAAGGCCGGACGCACCCTGATCAAGGACGTGTTCGTCGAGAAGGTGCTCGAGGCCGACAACGGGTTCGACGTCACCTGGAACGACGGGACCGTCGAACGTTTCGACTACATCGTCTCGACGAGCGGATTCCACTTCCCGCGCTTCGTCACCGACGACGGGCGGACGATCCGGTTCACCCACGACGGCGCCATCGGCGAGGACACCCTCGTCGGCCTGACCAAGGACCTGCGCCTGGACCTCCGGGGGAACGGCGAGGCGGAGCGGATCTGGGCGATCGGCGCGGCCTGCGGCCAGCGCTACCCCTTCGCCCACGTGATCATGCTCGCGGCCGCGCAGGCACCGCACGTCGCGGCGATGCTCGTGGACGGCGAGGTTGGCAACGTCGAGGAGATCGCGCCGACCTACGGCGCAATCCAGACCCGAATGGCGGTAGGAGCATGAGCACGTTCGTCCTTCAGCACGGACCCAACGGCCCCGGTGACTTCGTCACTGCGTTCCGCGAGTACGGCGCCGATGTCACCACGTCGACCAGTCCGGACAGCGGCGCGGTCAGGGTCACCCCGACCGACGGCCAGGAGCCCGTGGTTCCCGACGGCGCGACCACGACGCCGGTAGCCCGTGGGTCGTGGAGCGGCACGGACCGGTACGGCGTGGACACCGTCAGCCTCGACGGCGACCACGTCGTCCAGGCCGTGTATCGCCACCGGGTCGATCCCGACCGTCCGACCGTGCTGCGGCACCGCATCACGGTCCCGGACAGCGCCGAGCGCGAAGCCGTGTCCCGGCTCGCCCGCGAGGCCTTGGACCTGGCCGGCATCCGTTCCGGCGCCGGCCACGTCACGGTCGAGGGCGACCCTGACGGCCTGCGCTGCACCAGCGTGCTGGACAGCCCGTCGCACTGGCCGGTTCCCGCCGACCTCTCGTTCCACGCGTACGGCCACAGCCACCAGCACCTGCTCGCGGAGAGCCTGCTCCAGCCCGAGGCTTTCGCACGTCGGGTCAAGCGCGCACCTCGCGACTGCGGCAGCGTGCTCGCCCTCGCCTACCTGACCGGTACGCCCGAAGACGCGATCACCAACCCGGACATCAGCCTCCTCGTGCGCCACCTCCCCGGGTTCGCCGGGATCGTCCGGTCTCCCGGAGCAGCGGGCACGCCGCTCGAGGACGTCTGGGGCTACGTAGCCTTCGTCCACACCGACGAGCCCCTGGTCCAGCAGTCCCTGACGATCCTCCACGAGCTCGCAGCGTCGGGCCAGCTCTGGGGCGGCTCCCGGACCTACATCGACTTCAACGGCCGCGTCTCGTGACCGCCACCACCAACGGAAAGGGCACCGCAGTGAACTTCGACCAGAAGACCGTCCGCGTGAACGACATGGATGTCGACTACTTCGAGCTCGGCAGCGGCCCGTTGGCCCTGTGCATCCACGGCTTCCCGGACACGCCCCACACCTGGCGCCACCTGATGCCCCGGCTGGCCGATGCCGGCTTCCGGGTCGTGGCTCCGTACCTCCGCGGCTACAACGCAGACCTGCCGCCCGACGGCGGCTACCAGGTCGGCGCCATGGTGTCGGACGCCATCGGGCTCCACGAGGCGCTCGGCGGCGACGGTGACGCCGTCATCGTCGGCAGCGACATGGGCGCCCTGGCCACCTACGGCGCGATCGACCTCGCGCCCGACCGCTGGAAGCGGGCCGTCACGATGGCCGCCGCACCGCACGGCGTCCTGGCCGACGCCTTCCTCGACTACGACATGATCCGGCGCATCTACTACATCTTCATGCTGCAGACCGACACCGCCGACGCGATCCTGGAGCGCGACCCGTACGGGTGGCTCAAGTCGATCTGGGACTACTTCTCGGCGGGCTACGACTCGACCGAGGACATGGAGTACCTCCAGCAGACGCTGGCCAAGCCCGAGAACCTCTGGGCAGCGACCCGGGGCATCTTCAAGGCACGCCTGAACGCCGATTACCACCTGGAGAAGTACGCAGCCGAGCAGGCCGCGGGCGACGGTCCGTTCCAGGTGCCGATCCGGTACCTGCACGGCACGGACGACGGCGTCTTCCCGGCACGCCTGGCGAAGGCAGCCGACGGCGCCCTCGGCGAGCACGGCGAGTTGAAGTTCATCGACGGGGTCGGACATTTCCTGCACCTGGAGAAGCCCGAGGTTGTCAACGACCTCGTGGTGGAGTGGGTCACCGCAGGGTCGGCATGACCGGCGTCGACTCCGGCACCCCCGACTGTCTGTGGACGGTCGGGGGCGGGGTCTTCGACATCCAGGTGTCGAGGGCCCACGTCCGCAACGCGTTCTCACCGACCGTGTACGACGCGGTCAAGCGCGGTGTCACCCTCGCAGGCGCGCGTGAGGACGTCCGCGCGGTGGTGCTCCGGGGCACTCCGGGAGCGTTCGGGGTCGGTGGCGACCTGTCGATCTTCCTGGGCCTCCTCGACGGCGGCCGGGAGCACTTCCTGAGCAACTTCGAGGCCAACTACGACGAGCCGCTGCCGTTCCACGCGATCCTTACCTGCCCCAAGCCGGTGATCGCTGCCGTGGACGGACTCTGCGTCGCCGGCGGCATGCTGCTCGCGGCGTGCGCCGACATCACGATCGCCACGCCGGGATCCCGCTTCGCCATCCCGGAGGCACGCGTCGGACTCGCCGACTCGATCGCAGCGGCACTGCTGCCGCCGATCATCGGCCAGGCCCGCGCCCGCTACCTGCTTCTCACCGGAGCGATGATCGATGCCGAGACAGCCGCTGCCTGGGGGCTCGTCACCTCGGTCGCCGAGGACCTGGAGGCCGAGACGGCCCGGATCGTCGACGAGCTGCAGCGAGCCGCTCCCCGCGCGCAGAGCGCCTACAAGCAGATGCTCAACGCAGGTACCACCATCCCGTCGGCGCGACCGCTGATGGAAGCGGCCGTCGACGGCGACGGCCACGCAGGCCTGAGGGCCTTCGTGGACAAGACCCCCCCACCGTGGCTCACCGCCACCGAGACACCGGAGCACGACTCATGAGCACCTCCTCCCCCGCCCCGGGACGATCGCCGGACCTGAGGACCGTGCACGGGTCGCTTGAGCTGGCCGAGAAGCTCTCGCCCGGGAAGCAGGTCCTGCACCTGCACGGCGAGCGTGGCTACACCGCGACCGAGCTCATCGAACGGGCCGGACGGTGCGCCACCGTCCTGGCCGACCTGGGCACGTCCGCCGGCGACCGGGTCGCGATCATGCTGACTAACCGGATCGAGTTCATCGACGCGTTCTTCGGGATCGCCCGGATCGGCGCGATCTCGGTGCCGCTGAACATCAGCCTCCGCGGACCCATGCTGGAGCACCAGCTCCAGGAGACCGTCCCCCAGGTCGTCGTCGTCGAGAAGCAGATGCTCGAAGTCGTCAGGACCGCCGCCGATGCCATCGGCAGCCCGGCGCGGATCCTCGTGGTCGACGATCCCGGCGCTGCCGGGACGATCGACTACCAAGCGGCCTTCGCGAAGGCCCCGGTCGCGCCGCTGGTGCCGGTCGACGAGCGGGACACCGCCTCGATTCTCTATACCTCGGGCACGACCGGTCCGTCGAAGGGCGTGACCCATAGCCACACCTCGCTGGTCGCGTTCTCCGAGAAGTCGTCCTGGCTGGCCCAGTTCCGCGGCGACGACGTCGCGTTCACCTGCCTGCCGTTCTTCCACGCGAACGCGATCGCCTCCACCCTGCTGCCGATGTTCCGGCTCGGGGGCACGGTAATCATCTCCGAACGCTTCTCGGCCGCGACGTACTGGAAGGACGTCCGGGAGACCGGGGCGACCGCCATCAACCTGCTCGGATCGATGGTGCCGATCCTGTGGAACGCACCGCCGTCGGAGGAGGACGCCCGCAACCAGGTGCGCGTCGCCGTCTCGGTCCCCACCCCGACAGCCGACATCTACAACCTCTTCGAGGAACGGTTCGGCCTGCGCGTCGTCTCCCTGTACGGCAGCACCGACGCCTCCGTGGTGATCGGTACACCGCCCGACGAGCACGGACGCCCCGGCTACTGCGGCAAGGCGCACCCGGACTTCGACTGCCGGGTGGTCGACGACAACGACGGGGAGGTTGCTCCCGGCACCCCTGGCGAGCTGGTCATCAGGCCGCACGTCCCCGACAGCATGATGGTGGGCTATTGGGACAGCCCGACCGCGACGGTCGAGACCTGGCGCAACCTGTGGTTCCACACCGGTGACGTGCTGGCGATGGACTCCGACGGATGGTTCCGATTCATCGACCGTAAGAAGGACGCTCTGCGCCGGTTCGGCGAGAACATCTCCAGCTTCGAGGTCGAGACCGTCGTGCTGATGCACCCGCAGGTCGCCGAGTCGGCGGTGTACGCCGTGCCGTCCGAGCTCTCCGAGGACGAGGTCATGGTCGCGGTCGTCGCCGAGGACGGCCAGACGATCGACGTGGACGACCTCGCCCGCCACTGCGAGGAGCTCCTCCCCTACTTCGCCGTACCGCGGTTCTACGACGTTCGGACCGCGCTGCCGAAGACAGCCAACGAGAAGGTGCGCAAGGACGTCCTCCGCTCCGAGGGGATCACCGAGCACACCGTCGACATCGGCCCCCGTGGCCGGAAGGCACGTGAACGCGCCACCACCAGCACAGCCCAAGGAAAGTGAGCGTCATGGAACGCGAATTGTTCAGCTCCGAGCACGACGACTTCCGCCAGATGGTGCGGACCTTCATCGAGAAGGAGGTCGTCCCGCACACCGAGGAGTGGACCGACCTGGTGCCCCGGGAGGTCTTCGACCGCCTCGGCGAGCTAGGCATCATCGGCGTACGGATGCCGGAGGAGTTCGGCGGCGGCGGCGCACCGGGGTTCCTCTACAACGCGATCATCGTCGAGGAGGCGGCCCGCGCGCTGGTCTCGCTCGGCCCGCTGCGCTGCCACATGGACATCGTGTCCCCTTACTTCACCAAGTTTGCGAACCAGGAACAGCGCGAGCGCTGGTTCCCGGGTCTTGCGTCGGGTGAGCTGTTCAGCGCGATCGCGATGACCGAGCCCGACACCGGGTCCGACCTCGCCGGAATCCGGACCACGGCGCGACGCGACGGCGACAGCTGGATCGTCAACGGCGCCAAGACGTTCATCACCGGTGGCACCCACGCCGACCTGGTCGTCACCGTAGCCCGTACCTCCGAGGAGGAGAACCGGCGCGAAGGACTCAGCCTCCTGGTCGTGGAGGCCGGGATGCCCGGCTTCGAGAAGGGCCGCCGGCTGCCCAAGATCGGTCTGCCCCTGCAGGACCTCTGCGAGCTGTCGTTCAACGACGTGCGGGTTCCGGCCGCGAACCTGCTGGGCGAGGAGGGCCAGGCGTTCAAGCACTTGACCGGCAACCTCGCCCAGGAACGACTGTCGATCGCGGTGGGCAGCGTCGCCGCCGCGCAGGCCGCCCTTGCGACGACCATCGACTACGTCAAGGAGCGCAAGGTCTTCGGCAAGCCGCTGGCGACCTTCCAGAACTCGAAGTTCGAGCTGGCAGCGGTCGCCGCCGAGATCGAGGCCGGCCAGGCGCTGGTCGACCGTGCCCTCGCCCGGCATGAGAGAGGCGAACTCACCTCCGTCGACGCCGCCAAGGCGAAACTTTTCTCCACCGAGCTCCAGAACCGCGCCATCGACCGGTGCCTCCAGCTCTTCGGCGGCTACGGGTACATCACCGAGTACCCGATCGCGCGCCTGTACGCCGATGCGCGGGTCAGCCGGATCTACGGCGGCACGAGCGAGGTCATGAAGTCGATCATCAGCAAGTCGATCGGCCTATGACGCTCTGATCCGCGAGCAGGTCCGGCACCGCACCGCACACTAGGAGGAACGATGGGACGACGTTCATTCGGTTTCTACGACCCGCAGTGGGCGCCGCCGGCGTACACCGTCGACGAGCACGGCAAGGTCGTCGACGGCTACATGCCGCCCGGGGTCAACAACTGGGGACGCTGGGGTGACGACGACCAGCGCGGAGCCTCCCAGCTGATCGGGCCCGCCGAGACGTTGCGAGCCGCACGGTCTGTGAGCAAGGGCGCCGTCTTCTCCCTGGCTCTGCCGATCGACGCGACGGCGCCGCGGTGGCCCGGACGGCCGGCGGCGAAGCACTACTTCGCCGTCTCCGGCTCCGACGTCCTCGCCGGATCCAAGTTCAGCGAGTTCTTCCCCGGCCACGTGCACCTCGACGACCACTTGGACATGGCACTCCAGGGGTCGACGCAGTGGGACTCCTTGGCGCACATCCCGGTCGACGACAGCTTCTACAACGGCTACTGGGTCGGCACCGCCACCTCGGACGGTGCACCGTTCGACCACATCGGCCACCAGCGGGAGAGCTTCGTGGGCCGCGGCGTGCTGCTCGACGTGGCCCGGCACCAGGGCGTCCAGTCGCTGGAACCCGGCTACGTCATCACACCCGACCTCCTGGATGCCGTCTGCGCCTCCCAGGGCATCGAGATCGCCCCCGGTGACATTGTGCTGATCCGCACCGGGTACCTCGCGCTGTGGTGGGACCTGACCACCGACGAGGAGAAGCTCGCCTACTTCATGAACGGCTGTCCCGGCCCTGGTTCGGCCTGCGCCCAGTGGTTCGCGGACCACGACGTCGCAGCAGCAGCCACCGACACGGTCGGCTTCGAGGCGATGCCTGCTGAGGACCCGGAGAAGCCCTTCGACCTCCACCGCCGGCTGCTGTGCGACCTCGGCGTCACGATCGGCGAGCTCTGGAACCTAGACGCCCTGGCAACCGACTGCGCCGAGGACGGGACCTACGAGTTCCTCCTGGTCGCGCCCCCGCTCAACATCCCCGAAGCCGTGGGATCGCCGCTCAACCCCATCGCGATCAAGTAGCGCCACCGCAGCACGATCACCCCCACCCGAACCGGAGCTCCACCATGACGATCAAGATCCCGACCACCGACCCGGTCATCCTCCCGGAACCCTCCGGGAGCGCCGAAGCGTTCACCGTCCTCGAGAGCCTGGCCCCGGCCCGCACGGCCCCCGGCGGCGTCGGTGCGCGGCTGCGAGCGACCAAGGCCGCCGCCGAGATCTTCCGCAAGGAGTTCGCCGCCACGGGCGTCCCGGCGTACGCCGAGTCGTTCGATCTGTCCACGATCCCCTACCCGACCGCCTTCGGTCTCTGGCGCGCGACCACGATCGACGCGGAGTTTATGAACTTCCGGATCCGCATGTTCGTCGCCCAGTGGCACGACGAGTCCGGCACGCGACGGACACTCCTGTTCAACGCCAGCGACGGACCACTCGACTCGAACACGCCGTACTTCAAGGACCTGTTCACGAGCCGGTCGACGGAGGAGGTCCGCGAGATCGTCAAGGTGCACCACTCACCGCTCGACCACCTCGAGGCGATCGGCATCGCCCCCGAGGACGTGGACTACCTCGCGTACGACCACCTGCACACCCAGGACCTCCGGCACTGGCTGGGCACGACCCGTCCGCAGGACGACATCTCGCCCGACGCGCCCGTCGAGGCCGTCTTCCCCAACGCCAAGGTGATCGTCCAGCGCACCGAGTGGGAGAGCCTGTCCGACCTGCACCCGTTCCAGCAGCCCTGGTACCAGCCGACGACCTACGCCGATGTCCCCGCCGAGAAGATCATCCTCGTCGACGGTGACGTCCTGCTCGGGCCCGGCGTCGCTCTGCTGCTGACCTACGGCCACGTGGCCGGGAACATGTCTTTGTGCCTGAACACCGACACCGGTATCTGGACGTTCAGCGAGAACACGGTGGCCGCAGAACTCGTCACCCCCGAGCACAGCAAGATCCCCGGTGTGGCCGAGTGGGCCGAGCAGTGGCACCAGGAGGTCGTGATCAACGCCAACACGATCGAGTCCGCAGCAGACCAGTACAACTCGCTGATCATGGAGAAGTACGTCGCCGACTTCTCTGCGGTCGACCCCCGTTTCCGCCAGTTCTTCCCGACCGCGGAGCTGATCGCCATGCTTCCCGGAGCTGCCGAACCGACCTTCATGCATGAGCGCCTCATCCACGGCACTGCTCCGGCCAACGGCTGACCTGATGCCTGACTCCTACATCTACCGCAGCGCACGCACACCCTTCGGACGCTTCAACGGCGCACTGTCCGAGGTTCGTCCAGACGACCTTGCCGCCACAGCGCTGGGCGGGCTGCTGAGCTCGGTTCCCGAGCTCGACCCGTCCCGCATCGGCGACGTCACCTGGGGCCTGGCCAACGGGGCCGGGGAGGACAACCGCAACGTCGGGCGGATGGCCGTGCTCCTGGCCGGCCTGCCCACCTCGGTCCCGGCGACGACGATCAACCGGCTGTGCGGATCCAGCATGGACGCGGTCATGAGCGCCTCCAGGACCATTGAGAGTGGCGACGCCGAGATCGTCGTGGCCGGCGGAGTGGAGTCCATGACCCGGGCTCCCTGGGTGCTCCCCAAGCCGTCACGCGCCTTTCCGGCGGGCGACGCCGTGGCAGTGTCGACCACCCTGGGCTGGCGGCTGGTGAACGAGCGCATGCCGGCGGAGTGGACCCGCTCGCTCGGCGAGTGCAATGAACTGCTCCAGGAGAAGTACTCCATCTCCCGCGAACGACAAGACGAGTTCGCGGCTCGTTCGCATGCACTCGCTGACGCCGCCTGGAACGACGGCTTCTACGACGACCTGATCGTGCCGGTGCCCGGCGTCGACCTCGACCGCGACGAGGGCATCCGGGAAGGCACCACTACCGAGACGCTGGCCGCGCTACGTCCGGCGTTCCGTCCCGACGGGACGATCACCGCAGGCAACGCGTCACCGCTGAACGACGGCTCGGCCGCCGTGCTCATCGGTTCCGGAGCAGCCGCTGACAGGATCGGGTCCCCTCCTCTGGCGCGGATCGCCGGGCGCGCAGCGGCCGCCCTGGACCCTCAGCTGTTCGGGTACGCCCCGGTCGAGGCTGCAGACCGAGCGCTGGCACGGGCCGGGATCACCTGGGCCGACGTCGGCGCGGTCGAGCTCAACGAGGCGTTCGCCGTCCAGTCCCTCGCGTGCGTCGACGCGTGGGGCATCGATCCGGCCATCGTCAACACGCGCGGTGGCGCGATCGCGATCGGCCACCCGCTCGGCGCATCGGGGGCACGGATCATCGGCACGCTGGCACACGACCTAAGAGTTCGTGGATCCCGCTGGGGCGTGGCCGCAATCTGCATCGGCGTGGGACAAGGGCTCGCTGTCGTCCTGGAGAACTGCTGGGCCTGAGCCGCACGGATGCCAGGGAGCAGCCGCGGCCGCGTCTACGCTGTGCAAGTGACCTCTGACAGCCCGCGTCCGCCGGATGATGCCGACGAGACCCGCTGGGAGCGCACGCGGCAGCGGATCCTCGAGGCGGCCGCCACCATCCTCAGCCAGCGCGGTGTGGCCGGAACCAGTGTTGCCGCCGTCGCCCAGGAGGCCGACCTCAACGCACCGGCCATCTACTACTACTTCACATCCCGCGAGGAGCTGATCGCTGAGGTCGTCGTCTCCGGGACGGTCCGGCTCCGCGATCGCCTCGAGTTCGCCCTGGCCCAGGCCCCCGCCGGCTTGGGCCCGATCGACCTGATCGAGATCGCGATCGCGGCCCACCTCCGTCAGCTGATGGCCGAGTCAGGGTTCGCGCACGCGGTGATCCGCAACGTCACCCAGTTCCCTCCGGGGGTCCGCGAGAAGCAGCAGGCCGAGGAGCGCAAGTACAACGGGGTGTGGCGTGGCCTGTTCAAGGACGCCGAGGCAGCCGGCGTGCTTCGTGAGGAGCTGGACGTGAAGACCGCCCACCTCCTCCTCGTGGGATCGCTCAACTGGGCCACCGAGTGGTGGACGGAACGAGCCTGCACGCTCGACGCACTCGTGCACGACGCTCAGGTCATGTTCCGGCACGGGTTCATCGCTGAGGCGGCCAGGTGACCACTCGTGCTCCGCGGACCCGATCGCGCGCAAAGTCCGAGGCGACCCGGCTTCGGATCTTCGACGCCGCCATCCAGGTATTCGCCGACCGTGGTTACGCCGACACCCCGCTCACCGCCATCGCAGCTCAGGCCGGCCTCGAGACCGGAAGCCTGTACTACTACTACCCGTCCAAGCACGCACTCACCGCAGCCGTGCTCGAGCACACGCTGACTCGGGTGTTCGACGTCGTACGAGGCGAGGTCGAGGGCCTCGATGACGAGGCAGGCCCGGTCGACCGGATCCGAGCCGCCATCCGCGGCCAGATCCTGGCCGCGCGAGTGCAGCCCGAGTACGTGGCGTCGTACATCAGCGTGATCGGCCAGGTGCCGGCCGAGGTGAGACGGTTGCACCGCACGCACGAGGGTGCCTACGGCCGCTACTGGGCCGACCTGATGTCCGCTGCAGCCGCGGCCGGATTGGTCCGTGCCGACATCACGCCGGTGAACCTGTACATGATGATCATCGGCGCCCTGACCTGGACCGTCGAGTGGCCCTCCCTCGGGAACACGTCCGTCGAGTCGATCACCGAGACCGCCTGCTGCATGTTCCTGGTCGGCGCGGAGAACTCGGCCTAGCCCCGTCGCTGACTGGGGATCCGTCCCCGCAGCCCGCCGAGCAGGCCCATGGCGGTGGCCGCGATGTCCTCACTCGAGTAGCTCGGGTCGTAGCGGTACCAGTGGCAGACCCAGTTGAACTGGCCCGTGATTAACCGGGTGACCAGCATCGGGTCGGCCGGTGTCAGGTATCCGGCGTCCATGTTGTGCTGGATCACTGACGACCAGAGAGCTTCGAACGCCCCGACGAAGTCGGCCCAGACAGCAGCGACCTCGGGAGGCAACGAGCTGCTGTCGAAAAAGACCGGCAGGTAGCTGCGCATGCGGATCGCGATGTCGGCGTGCAGGCGGACGAGCCCGGCGAGCTGGGCCCACGGATCTGCGAGCTCCTCGGTCACCGAACGCGAGTCGTCCAGCAGTCCCTGGATCGACTTCTCGAACAGGACCGCCAGCAGATGCTGCCGGCTCGGCACGGTGCGGTAGAGCGTCGCCCGTGCCACCCCGAGACGCTCGGCGACGCCAGCGATCGACACGGCCTCCGGACCGCCCTCATCGAACAGTGCAGCCACTTCGCGAGCGATCGCATCCGACGTGATGTCGAGCTTCGGCCTACCACGGGGTCGCGACGGAGGGCCGACGGAAACCTGGGTCATCAGATCGGCTTCAGGCCGCTGATCAGCCACGCACCGTCGACCTTGAGCGCCGTCACCCTCAGCCGGCTACCCGCCACCTTGGGTTCGGCAAGCTCGTCGCTCAGGGTGGTCGTGGTGACGAACAGAACGAGGACCATGCGGTCGTTCGACAACGATTCGACCCCGCTGGCCTTGACCTCCGATGTCGTCTTGACCGATGCCGCCTCGGCGGCCGGCGCGATCTTGTCTTGGACCAGAGTCACGTACTCCTCCGCGAACGAGCCGGTCAGGTACCGCTTCTCCGTCGCGAGCTCGCCCTTGAGCGTCGCGGAGTTGTAGGACAGCAACGACTCGACGTTGGTCACGACCGACTTCCTGGGCCCGGCCGAGTCCGCGAAGTCCGTCCGGCCCCGCTGGACGACGGCCAGGACGAGAGCCGCCGCCAGCAGAGCGATCACCAGCAGAACCACCACCGCTCTCGGACGGTCTGCGAACAGCCACTTCCTAGGGCGCGCGTCTTCCGGAACGTCGACGTCATTCATTGGACGAACTCCATGTCGTTGACCTTCCACTCGCCCTTCTGCCTTTCGAGCGTGATCTGCATCCGGTACGAGCGAACGGTCGGCTGCTTGCCCTTCTCCGTGACGGTGGCGCTAGACGCCACGATCACGACGGCGTCCTTGTCGGACGACGACACGACCCCGGCCGCGTCGACGACACCTTTGGCAGTGATCTGGTTCTGCTTGACGAGGTTGGCGAAGGTTGTGGTGATACCGCCGAGCTGGTCAGCGAAATCGCCGGCGGTGCGCTTCGCCATGGCAGCGAGCTTCCCTTCGACGGTCTCCGAGTCCAGCGTCGTCAGGTCGAGCACCTGGGCCGTGGCGGTCTTGACCGCTGCGTCCCTGCGGTCGTCGACCGCCTGGTCGGAACGGAGACCGACGACCTCCCATGCAACCAGTGCACCGACCAGGAGGGCGAGCACGATCCAGAATAAGCGTCCGCCGAGGAGGCGCTTCACGGTAGTCATCGGGTCCGACCCATCAGGAGGTCCTGCAGGGTGCCTGGACCGTTCGTGGTCGCGGCCTTGTCCTGCAGGAAGAACGTGTTCCCGGCGAACAACGACGTCATGCCGTTGTCGGCCAGAGCCGGGATCCGGGACTGCTGCCGCTGCTGGACAACCTCGTCGCGGTCGAAGACGAGACCGCAGTCAGCTGCGTAGGCACCTCGGCCTGCTCCGTTGGGACACGGAGCGTTGCGCGCACCGCGCAGCACCTGCTTGGACCCGGGTCCCACCTTGCAGTAGGTGTCCGCAGGCACGGGACGCACGGTCTTGTCGCCGGTCGCCTGGTACTTGTTGGCGCCCTCGAAGCCCTGGGTGCACACCGGAGGGTCGAAGCTCAACTTGAACCAGAGATTCACAGCCGGGAGCTCGTCGTCCTCGTTGGCGATCGGGAAGGTGGAGTGGAAGACGTTCTCCATCGCGGGATAGATCGTGAGGATGTGCTCCAGAGCGGGCTGGTACGCGTTCGCGACCTCGCCGACGTCGCCCACGTCGTCCAGGACATTGCCGAACACCGGCACCAGGCCCTCGGAGAAGGGAATCACAGCGCGCACCGTGGGAGAACCCTCAGTGAAGATCGTGCGAAGGTCGCCCTCGGCCTTCTGAAGCTCACCGGTGACCGTGTCGAGACTCGAGACGAACGAGCGAAGGTTTCCGTCCATCTCGACCTGGGTCTTGAGTACCGGGCCGACGTTGTCGATCAGCGAGATCGTCTCGTCCACGTTCTCGTTCGCGGCGTCGACGACCTCGGAAGCAGAGTCGATCAGGGTTCCGAGGTTCTCACCCGAGGAGTCGAACGCGGCTCCCAGCTCGTCGAGCACCGTCTCCAGGTCGCTTTTGGGGATCGACGCCACGAAGGTGTCGACGGCGTCGAGCACTTCGTTGGTCGTGGTCGGCAGCGACGTCTGACTTCTGGGGATCACAGATCCTGCGCGCAGCACCTTGCTGGAACCGGCGCCGGACGGCGGCACGAAGTTGACGTACTGCTCACCGATGACCGATGCGCTTCGCACCTGTGCGACGGCATCGGCGGGGATCCGGGCACCATCGTCGATCTGGAGGTGAGCGATGACTCCCCCGCCCGGCGCGATGTCAAGGCTCTTGACCTGACCGACATCTGCACCTCGATAGGTCACTTCGGCCTTCGGGTAGAGGCCCGCTGCATGGCTGAGTTTCACGTCGACGTCGAACCGTCCGAAGCCGAGCTGAGCGGGGATGCGAACGTAGTTCAGCGACATGACCGTCAACGCGATCACGGTGATGGCACCGAAGAGGTACAACTGTCGGCGGACCAGGTTGCTGATCACTTTGCACCTCCGAGCAGGAGTTCCAGCAGGTTCGGCTTCGACGTCGGGGTCGGGGTGGGCTGAACGGGCGACTTGGTCGTCGGGGAACCGGATTTCTCGGGCTTGGGCGTGCCCTTGCCGCCCAGGCCACCCAGCGCGCCGTCCAGCCCCTGCCCGAGAAGCCCTTCGACGGGTGCCGTCAGCGGGTTCGTCGCTTCACCGGCAGCACCGTTGGGAAGGCCCTTGACGAACCCTGTGAACAGACCGTCGAGGGACGTCAGGCCGAGGAAATTCTTCGCGATGTCGCCTGCGTCGAGCACGATCGTCCCACCGAGGTTCAGGTAGTCGGACCGCGTGATCGCCTTCATCTTGGTGGACGGGAACGGGTAGCTGACGCTCTCGAGTGCCGCAGCGAGATGGTCCACGTTGGCGACCTGGGTCGTGACGGGCACGAGGTTGTCGAGGATCCGACCGAAGGCCTGGTCGTTCGGCGCGAAGGTCACCGCGGTGGCGTCCTCGAGCCGGCCGAGGCCGCGAAGCGCGTTCAACAGCTGCTGCTCCTCCTCGTCGAGCATCTGGGCGCCCTTCGGGAAGGACACCAGGGCCCGGTCGAGCACGTCGGACTGCCCGTTGATAGTGCGGCTGAGAGCATCGAGCTTCTCCATCGCGCCGGTGATCGAGTCACGCTGTGCGTCGAGCCGACGCGTCGTCTCGTCGACGCGGCGCACGAAGGACTTCACGTCGCCTGCCCGCCCGGTGAGCGCGAGGTTGGCCTCGGAGCTGATCGTCTTGAGCGCGGGGAGGCCTCCGCCGTTTAGCAGGAGGGACGCCGCACTGAGGACCTCCTCGGTCTCGGGGTACCGCTCGGTCCGCTTCAGGTCGATGACGTCGCCGTCCTCGAGGAAGTCGTTCGCGCCCGCGGTCCGCGTCCCTGTTGGCTTCTTCAGCTCCAGGTACTCGGCACCCAGCAGGCTCTTCTGGGCCACCTTGGCGGTCACGTCCGCAGGAACCTTCGAGTCTTTCTCCAGACCGATGGTCAGCGTCGCTGTCCAGTTTTCCAGTTCGATCTTGCGGATCGAGCCGATGGTGACCTCGCCGTACTTGACCTCGGAGTTCGGGACGAGGTTCGTCGAGTTCTCCAGTTGCACCTTTACGGTCACGGCATCGTCACCACGCCCCTTGCTCAAGGGCAGCGAGACCGTGTTGATCCCGGTGAAGGAGCACCCTGTCGTGCTGATCAGCGCGCCGCTGATCAACAGAGCGTGGAACTTGTTCATCGTCCGCCTCCCAACAGCGTGGAGAGCTGACTGATGAGGTCGGCTTCCTCGGTCTTCGACTTCCCGGCCGTGCCCTGGGAGGACTTCCCCAGGATGTCCGCCTGGTCGGGAGTGGTCAGCGCTCCCGGCGGGAGGCCATCGCTGTTGATCGGGTTGAGACCGATGGGGGGTGCGGAGAATTTGAAGTACTCGGCCAGCGGCTCGAGCGCCTTCTTGCAGTCGGCGGTGTCTCCGCCGAGCGCGAAGAGCCCGCCGCAGACGATGTACGCCGGATCGCCGAAGTTCGACACGGCCAATGCTCCGGTGATCGCCGGCCCACGCGGATCGAGGATGTTGTACAGGTTCGAGATCGCGGTCGGCGTCACCTGGAGGAGGTCGGCGATCGACTGCCGGTTCTCCGAAAGGACCGAGGTGGTGGCCTCGAGCGACTTCAGGGTCTCGGCGAGTGCCTTCCCGTCGGTGTCAAAGAAGTGCTTGCCCTCCTTGAGGAGGTTCTTGAACTCCCGAGCGGCCTGCGAGATATCGGTCCGGTTCTTGGCGACGACGGCAGAAGCGCTGGCCAGCTGGGTCTCGAAGGCCCGTACCTGGTCGTCACTCTGCTGCAGCGCCTGTACGAAGATGTTCAGGTTCCGCACGGTCGCGAACGTCTCACCCTTGTTGTCGGCAAGCACCTTCGCCGCCTGCGACAGGTCCTCGATCGTCTGGTTGATGTCGGCGCCGTGACCTTCCAGGTACTTCGCGGTCGACGACACCAGGTCGCTCGCAGCACCCTTCTTGTTGGCGCCCTGCGGTCCCAGTGCGGCGGTGAGCTTCACCAACTCGTCCTTGACCCGGTCGAACTCCACCGGGACCGTGGTTCGCGCCAGTGGGATCGCCGCGCCGTCAGCGAGCACCGGACCGCCGTCGTACACCGGGCCGATGACGATCGCACGCACGGACACCAGCGACTTGCTGACGATCGCGGCGCGGGCGTCGGCCGGGAGCTTCTGGTCGTCGTTGATCTCCATCTCCACCCGGACCTGGTCGCGGCTGGGAGTGATCTTGCTGATCGTTCCCACCGGGACGCCGAGGACGGTGACGTCGTCACCGACGTAGACGCCCTTGGCCTCAGTGAAGTACGCCACGACGGTCCGCTTGCCGTCGGCGAAGGCGGACATCGCCAGGGCGAGCAGCACGGCTGCTACGACCCCGATGGCGATCATCTTGGGTGATCGAAGGACGGCGCTCATCAGTTCACGGCTCCGTTGTAGGAAGGGTCGAGGATCGACTTGACCACGTTGTCGGTGTTGGCGAGCGTCTCGGGGGCGAACAGGTTCGCGACGTACGCCTGGAAGAACGGTCCGGACCCGACCGCCTCGCCGAGGGAGCGGGCGTACCTGGGGAAGGTGGTCAGGACGTAGCTGAGGTCGTCGCGGTAGTCGGCCAGCGTCTTCGCGAGCTTGTTGATCTTCGCCAGGTTCGGCGAGAGCGTGCCCTTGCTGTCGGTCGCGAGCCCGGCGAACTGCTTGGCGCCGTGCCGGACCTCGGTGAACAGCACCGAGATCGCGTCGCGGCGTTGGTTGATCTCGCGGAACAGGGCCGTGCCGTTGCTCATGATCGCGAGGAGCTGCTCGTTCCGGTCGGCGAGGACCCCCGAGATGCTGCTCGCCCGCTGCAGCAGCTGCTCCAGCTCGGCGTCTCGGGAGCTGATGGTCTCGCTCAGCGCCGACACGCCCTCGAGCGCTGACGCGAACTCCTTCGGAGTGGCGTCCAGGACCTTGGTCATCGACTCGAACGACGCGGCGAGGCGCTTGGTGTCGATCTGTTCGTTGTTGGCCGTCAACTTCCCCAGCACCTCGCTGACTGCAACTCCTGGATCGGTGCGTTGAACCGGGACTGTCGTCTCGCTACCCGAACCCGCTGGTTCAACCGCGAGGTACTTGCTGCCGAGTGCGTTGTCGCTGCGCACCGCGACGGTGGTCTTGTTGCCGAGCCGGACGTCACCGGCGCGAAAGGTGACCTTGACGTGCTTGCCGTCCAGCTCCACCGACTTGACCGAGCCGACGCTCACGCCGTCGACACGGACGTCGTCACCCGAACGCACTCCGCCAGCGTCGACGAACGCCGCCTCGAAGGTGGTTTCGCCGAACACGGACCGGATCGCGTTGACATTGAGAGCACAAACCATGATCAGGAGCATCACGGCAAGGCCGATGAGACCCAACGCGGCCTGGTTGCGTTCCTGGAGAGTTCTCTTCGGTGCGCCGGGCATCAGTTGGCTCCCTTCTTGCAGCGGTCGTCGGAGGCAAAGAGGTTCGGCGTGAGGAATCCGGCTGTGCCCGGCACCTCGACCTTCACCCGCAAGGAGCACAGGAAGAAGTTGAACTGCGAGGCGTTGCCACCCAGTCGGCCGCCGCGCATCAGAGCCTGCTTGGCGACGCCGAGAACCTGCCGTAGGTACGGCTCGTCGTCGTTGAGCTTGCCCGCCGCGATCGCTAGTTGGGCGATGTTCGCCTTCAGGCCCGGCCGGATGGCTTCGATGAAGTCACCGATATCGGTGCCGAGAGCAGAGAACTGCGACAGCGCCTTGCCGAAAGCCTCACGGTCGTCCCTGACCTTGCCCGTCAGATCGCTGAGGGCAACAAGGAGGTCGTCGAACTCGTCCTTCCGGCCGTCCAGCGTGGTGAGCGTCTTGGACAACTCGGTGATCACCGAGCCGATCAACTCGTCGCGCTCGGCGAGACCCGAGGTGAAGGACCCGACGTTGGCGAGCATCGACTTCACCGCACCGGCCTCGCCCTGCGTGACGGCGAGGATGTTGGTGCTGAGCTCGTTGACCTCCTCCGGCGAAAGCGCCTGCATCAACGGGTCGAACCCGGCGAACAGGTCGTCGAGCTCGAGCGCCGGCTTGGTGCGCGTCTCGGGAATCGTCGCGCCGACCCGCAGGACGCGGTCACGCGGGCCGTCGCCCGGGGTCAGCTCCAGGTAACGGTCACCGGTGAGGTTCGCGTAACGGATCCGCGCCTCGCTGGTCTCCGGCAGGCGAAGGCCCTTCTTCACAGTGAAGGTAACGACCACACCGCCGGCGTCACGACGGCTGATCGACTTGACCGACCCGATCGAGACTCCCGACCCGCGGACGTCGACGTTGCTGGCAAGCCCAGAGGCGTTGCTGAAGATCGCCCGATAGGTGTCCTTCTTCTCTACCCGCACCTGCGAGAAGGTCAGTCCGACCAAGGTCACCAGGAACCCGGTCACCACGACGAAGACCAGTACCTTCGCCAACGTCGATGTCTTGAACCTCATCGGCGCGCCCCGTTCTTGTTCGCAGCGAGATCCGCCTTCTGCCCGGCCAGCAGCGCGTTGAGACCGCTCGAACCGAAGAAGGACTGGACCATGTCGTAGTACAGGGTCACGGGACTCGCGACCTCAGGCGTCATCGAGGTGTCGTAGATACCGGCCGTACCGTCATCGAACTCGACGTGTGGGACCACCGGCTTGGCCAAGGTCTGCTGCTGGTAGCAACGCGGTCCGACTCCCCGGACGAACTTGGGCAGATTTGCCTTGGTGTACGGCTCCTGACCCGGCAGGAAGCTGATCGAGCCGTAGAGCTCAGGAGCCGCGTTGTCGAACAGTGGCTTGAACCGGATGTTGTGCTCCACGAGCTGGGGAAGCGCACAGGCGAGCTCGGGCGCGTATGTCCGCAGCAGTGAGCTCACGGGGCCGAGACTCTGGACCGTGCGGGTCAAAGGGACCCCGATCGACCGGATGAACCCCGCCGCCGCATCAGTACCCACCGCGACGTCGCCGGCGATCTGGTGGAAGTCCGCCTGCGTCGAGGCGAGCAGATCGGTCGTGGTGGTGAGCTGGTCCGCAGTTCTCAACACCTCGGGGGCAACCTGGTTGTAGTTGCCCGCGACGGTTTCGGTCAGGTCGAGGTCTGCCTCGAGCTGGCCGAGCTTCGGGTTGATGGCGGCCAGGTAGTCGTCGGTGTTCGACAACAGCTTCCCCAGCTCCTCCCCCCGACCGTCGAGCGCCGTTGCGGTTGCGTTGAGCGTCGTGTTGAGCTTCTCGACGTCAACAGCGTCCAGGAGGTCCATCGCATGGGCGAAGACGTCATTCACCTCGATCGTGTCGCTCTTGGTGGGGATCCGCGCTCCGGCCTGGATGCTGTCTCCGACCTCACCCTCAGGCACGTTCAGCTCGACGACCTTCGCCCCGAACACCGTTGTGGCCCTGATTGAGGCAGTGACATCGGCTGGGATCAGGTCGGCCTTGTCCTTGTCGATCGCGATGTCGATCTCGGTCCCGTCCCCGACGACGCGGACAGATCGAACCGTCCCGACCGGAACGCCGAACGCCCGGACCGACGAGCCCTTGTCCAGCTGCAGGCCCACACGGTCGCCTTCGACGGTCACATGGGTCACCGAGGCGAAGGCCTGCTGGTAGACGCCGAAGAGGAAAGCGACGATCAGACCGATGACGATCAGACCGACAAGCCCTTTGGCCTGGGTGAGGAACCGTCGAGATTCTGACATGGCGGTCATCCTGAGATGTTGAGGGTGTCGGTGGACCCGTACAGCGCGAAGCTGAGCAGCATGTCGGTGAACAGGACCACGACGAGGGACAGGCGGACGGCGCTACCGACGGCGCGCCCGACGCCGGCAGGTCCACCGCTGGCGTTGAAGCCGTAGTAGCAGGAGATGGCCATGATCACGATGGCCATGAAGAGCACCTTGATGAACGAGATCACGATGTCCGATGGGATCAGGAACGTATCGAAGTAGTGCGAGTAGGCACCTGACGATTGCCCGAAGCCCAAGGTCACGACGGCGCGCGTCGTCGCGTACGACGCCAGCAGCGAGACCGAATAAATCGGGATGATCGCGATCAGGCCGGCGACGATCCGGGTACTGACGAGGTACGGCACCGAGTGGATCGACATCACCTCAAGTGCATCGATCTCCTCACTTACCCTCATAGCGCCCAACTGAGCGGTGAAGCCGGCACCCACGGTCGCGGTGAGCGCGATGCCTGCGAGAGCCGGTGCTGCCAGCCTGGTGTTGATGTAGGCGGAGATGAACCCAGTCAGGGCCTCGACGCCGATGTTGCCTAGCTGGGAGTAGCCCTGGAGGCCAAGTTCGACGCCCGCGAAACCAGTGAGGAAGGCGACGACGAACACGGTGCCACCGACCAGCACGAGTGCGCCGGTACCGAAGGCGATCGCAGCGATCAAACGCACGACCTCACGACGGTAGCGCGTGACCGCGAGCGGGATGCCGGCGAGCGCCGCAGCGTAGAAATTCATGTGCTGCCCGACCGCGTAGATCACGTTGCCAGGAATGTGCGGGATGTTCTTGATGACGGCGATCTGCCGGGCACGCGCTTCGGCGACGATCTCGCGGCGGGACTCTTCGAGGGTCGACATCTCAGACTCCCAACTGGAGGTAGACGGTGGTGACGGCCGAGTTGATGACCACGAGGACCATCAGGGTGACCACGACCGTCTGGTTCACGGCCTCCCCGACCCCTTTGGGCCCGCCCTTTGCGTTCATGCCCAGATAGCAGGCCACCCAGGCAGCGGTGACTCCGAAGAGCAGTGTCTTGATCATCGCCATTATGAATTCCGGCGCCCCGGTGACGAGTGTCAGGTTCGAGACGAACAAACCCGGACTCGCACCCCCGATCACTACCGAGAACACGTAGGTGCCAACCAGACCGACGACCGAGACGATGCCGAAGAGGCCCAGAGCCACCGTCGTGAAGGCCAAGACGCGGGGCGCAACGAGTCGATGCATGGGATCGAGTCCGAGAGTCTCCATCGCGTCGAGCTCCTCGCGGATGCGACGTGAGCCGAGATCTGCGCAGACGGCCGTCGCCCCGGCGCCGGCGACGACCAGAACGCTGCAGAAGGGACCGAGCTCCTGGATCACGACGAAGCCCGAGCCTCCGCCGGCCAGGTCGGTCGCCCCGATCTCCTGCAGGAGCTGGTTGATGAAGAACTGGACGACGACCGTGAACGGGATCGTCACAAAGACCGCCGGGAGAATGGACACGCTTGCGATGAAGACCGTCTGCTCCAGGTACTCCTGGAGCGGGAAGGGTCGCCGGAACATGGCGCGGGAGGAGTCCCCCACGAGCGACACAAACCCACCGACCCGGGACAACGCAGGCTTGATAGCCAGTGCCATGGGGTCTCCTCTCATCCCGACGTCCTTTTCTGGACCTCGTGTCTCGATAACGATGTGTGGCCGTGAGAGTGATGGCCCTCAGGCGTGTTTTCTAAAACTAATTCAAGGAATTCGGACCCTCGGATTGCCGCTACTGGCCCGAATCTCCTAGTGCAGGGACATCGCGTAAGCGCGCTCGGGGAAGGATCCCGCCGGAGGGACGACCCCGTTCTCGCGGCACCACGCCCCGGACTCCCGCTGGCCACGACGCGGGATCCCGCTGGAAGGCTCGATCTGGAGCGGAAGCGGAGGCAACGGCGGCATGGCAATGCCCTCCTCGCTGGCGAGCTGGTCCGCATCCTTCTCTTCGGACATGCCGATCGGCCCAACTCGCTGGGCGTTGAGGAACTGTGCAACCACTGGCTCCTTCGACGTGAGGAGCATCTCCCGCGGACCGAACATCGCCAGGTGTCGGTGGTACAACAGGCCGATGTTGTCCGGAACGGTCCTCGCAGTATTGATGTCGTGGGTGACGATCAGGAACGTGGCGTCGATCTGCGCGTTCAGATCGATGAAGAGCTGGTTGATGTAGGTGGTGCGGACCGGGTCGAGCCCAGAGTCGGGCTCGTCGATGAGGAGGATCTCGGGGTCGAGCACCAGGGCGCGGGCGAGCCCGGCGCGCTTGCGCATGCCACCGCTAATCTCGCCGGGCAACTTGTTCTCTGCGCCCGTGAGGCCCACGAGCTCCATCCGCTCAAGAACGATCTGCCGGATCTCCGACTCGCTCTTGCGCGTGTGTTCCCGCAACGGGAAGGCGACGTTGTCGTACAGGTTCATCGACCCAAACATCGCGCCGTCCTGGAACAGCACACCGAAGAGCTTGCGGATCTCGTAGAGGTCCTGGCGGCTGCACTTGGCGATGTCGACACCCTCGATCCAGACGTGTCCGGCGTCCGGCTTCAGCAGGCCGATCAGCGTCTTGAGGAACACCGACTTGCCGGTGCCCGACGGCCCCAGCATCACGGAGATCTCCCCGGCGGGGAGGGTGAGCGAGACATCGCTCCACACCGTCTGCGAACCGAACCGCTTCGTCAGACCTTCTACGACAACCTCAACGCCCACTGAGACCCCTACATGGTGAGTAGTACATCCGCCGGCCAACGGGAGGCTGTGACCGCAGTCACCACCTTAGGTGCCATTTCGCACCCTGAATAGACCAAATCTGTATTTCGTTCGAAGTTTTTGAGATCGGCCGCCCAACTACCCCGAGACCGCACAAGGTCGCTTAGAAATACGGTACGCAAGCAATCTTGACAGGGCGTCCACCGTCAGTCGTACGGTCAAATCATCATTCACCTTATGTGATCCGCGTGATGGGCTCACCAGGAGCAACCTCGTGACCACCACCCCAAAGTCGCCGTCATCGCCGCCAGCATCAGCGGCCTCACCTCGGCCAAGAACCTGCGTGACCCCGGCATCGCTTCGATATCGTCGAGAGTTCGGACTGGGTCGGAGGCAACTGGGCCTTCCGCAACCCCAACGGGCCCTCCAGCGACTACTGGTACCTGCACATCGACGCGTCGAAGGAACGACTCTCTTTCAAGGACTTCCCGATGGGCGCCGACGTCCCGGACTTCCCGCAGCACACGGGGACATCACGAACTACCTCGACGACTACACCGACATGTTCGGCCTGCACGAGCACATCCAGTTCCAGAACGGCGTCGAGCACGTCAGGCGGCTCGAGTTCGGCGGGATCTCTTGACCGGCACCGGAGGCCTGCGGATCGTGGCAGGTGGCGAAGCCATCGCAGCGACGCGCTCCCGGGCCACCACCTCGAACCTCGAGCACGCAGGTCGCCGGCCCTGCGTCGTGATGACCCACGGCTTCGGCGCGACCCAGGACAGCGGCCTGTTCGGGTTCGCCTAGGGCTTCGCCGCGGCTTGATGCCATCACGTTCGACTACCGCAACTTCGCGCGGTCGACCGGCGAACCCCATAAGCTCGTCTCGGCACGTCGCCAGCTGGCGGACCGCGCCTCGGTCGTGAGCCACGCCCGGTCCCTGCCGGTCGTCGACCCGTCCCGGATCATCGTCTGGGGCGTGTCGCTCTCCGGCGGACACGTCTTCCGGGCGGCTCGGCGCGACGGTCGCCTGGCCGGGATGATCGCCCTGACGCCGGCGACCGACGGCGGCCGGGATGCGCGAGATCGTGAAGCGCGACGGACTCGGCCCGACGCTGGCCCTGGCCCGCTCGGGTGTCCCCGCCGGCCTGGCCTCCGTAGCGGGCCGACTGTCCGTCCACGTGCCGATCGCGAGCACGGGTTCCACACCGGCTGTCCCCAGCGCACCCGGCGCTGGGGACGGGATGCGATCCACCGCGAGACCTGACTGGGCGAACGGATTCGCTGCCCGCGTCCTGCTCTCGTTGGGCCTGGACTCCCCCGGCCGGGACGCGTGCGAGATCGCCTGGACGGCCCTGGTGCAGATCGCGGAGAACGACCAGTCGGCCCCGCCGGCCGCAGCGACCCGGGGCTGCGGCACGTACGCGTACCGCCACCCACCACTATCCGTGCGACCACTTCGACGTCTACCCGGGGGCACCGTGGCACGCACGCGTCCTGGCCGACCAGGTCAGGTTGGCCGTCCGTGTGACGACATCCGGTTGGGAGCTGCGATGAAGGCGCTCCAGCTCGTCGAGCCCGGTCGCCTGGAGCTGAACGCCGTCCCGGTCCCCGGGTCGGTGCGACGAACACCAAGCCGTGCTCGCCCGGAGTGTCGAGGACTACGACCTGGAGACCTGCTGGCTCAAGTACCGCGCGCACGCCATCGCCGGACTGATCCTCGCCGTTCCGCTGTCGCTCGGGGTAGAGCAGACCGAGCGCGGGGACGAGATGTTCGGCGCGATGGCGCGGCGCGCGGCGGAGCAGGTGGCAGCCCACGATTCGTACCAGGCAGTCATTCAGCTCAAAGTCTGATCCGATTCAGTATTCACACTCAACCCTCCGCTCGTACGGTTCTGTACAGAATGCTTGCCTCATGACGTCGCCTTGGTTACCCTAATCTTCATTCACTCACGAAGGATTGGTCGATGTCGTCGTCACTGAAGTTCTCGCCTCGCACGATCTTCGACGAGGACCACGACAGGTTCCGGGAGATGGTGCGCACGTTCATCGAGCGTGAGGCCGCGCCGCACTTCGAACGCTGGGAGGACGCCAAGATAGTCGACCGGTCATTCTACGAGGCCGCCGGCGAGCAGGGACTCCTGCTGTTCGCTGCGCCAGCCGAGCTCGGCGGCCCGGACGTGGACGACTTCCGGTTCAACGCCATCCTCGACGAGGAGTTCGGACGCGCAGGAATGTCGTCGGCAGGTCTGGGTCTCGCGCTCCAGAACGACGTCCTCGGCCCGTACTTCCTGGAGCTGACCAACGACGAGCAGCGCCGACGGTGGGTCCCCGGCCTCGTGGCGGGCACGTCGATCGCTGCAATCGCGATGACCGAACCGGGCACCGGCAGCGACCTCTCCGGCATCCGCACGCGCGCGACGCTGGACGGCGACCACTACGTCCTCAATGGTGCGAAGACCTTCATCTCCAGCGGCCAGAACGCGGACCTCGTCGTCGTCGCCGCCCGGACGTCGGACCACCCCCACCGCGGGCTGACCCTCCTGGTCGTCGAGGCCGGGATGGAAGGGTTCGAACGCGGCCGGAACCTCGACAAACTCGGCCTTCGCGGGCAGGACACGAGCGAGCTGTCGTTCACCGACGTCCGCGTCCCGGTGAGCAACCGGCTCGGGGATGAGGGCGCCGGCTTCCTCTCGCTGGTCCGCAACCTGCCGCAGGAGCGGATGTCGCTGGCCGTCACCGCGGTCGCCTGCTCGGTCGGCATGCTCGAGTGGACCCTGGACTACGTGAACGAGCGCCAGGCGTTCGGCCAGTCCATCGGCAGCTTCCAGAACACCCGCTTCACCCTCTCCGAGCTGGCGACCGAGGTCGAGATCGCCCAGACGTTCGTCGACTCTTGCCTCAGCGAGCTCGTCGCGAAAACCCTCACACCCGTGAAGGCCGCCAAGGCGAAGTGGTGGACCACCGAGCTCCAGAACCGGGTCGCTGCCCAGTGCCTCCAGCTGCACGGGGGCTACGGCTTCATGATGGAGTACCCGATCGCACGCGCCTACGCGGATGCGCGGATCCAGACGATCTACGGAGGGACCACCGAGATCATGAAGGAGATCATCGGGCGCGACCTCGGCCTCTAGCAGAACGATTCCCCTGCCTGCGCACCATCCCGTCGAACGAGGAGTGACCATGTCCGAACCGAAGTTGCACCGACACCTCGCGACGGAGGTCGGGGTGCTCCAGCTAGACCACCCGGAGAAGCGGAACGCCTTGGGGTGGGAGCTCAACGAGCTGCTCATCGACGCGCTCGCCGACTGGGCGTACGACGACGAGGCCGCCGCGGTACTGATCGGTGACGAGACCCAGTTCTGCAGCGGCTGGCGCCTCGACGTGCTGAGCGGGATCGCCCGGCACGACCAGCGTCGGTTCACCGAGCTGGCCACCCGGCTGATGACCAACCTCATGGACTACCGGACGCCGACGCCGCCCGGCTACGGCATGGACCTGTCCAACATGTGCGACGTGACGATCGCCGCCGACAACGCGGCGTTCGCGTCGACCCAGGTCAAGTACCGCATGAACGGCTCCTACCGCGGTCTGCAGCGCAGGTCGGACCGATGCGTGCTCGTCGCATGCTCTTCACCGGCGACCCGGTCGACGCGCAGGAGGCCCACCGGATCGGCCTCGTTGACGAGGTCGTCCCCGTCGGCACCCTGCGGGAGAACGCGCTGCGTGTCGCCGGCGAGATCGCCGAGGCCGGGTCGGAGATGACAGTCGTGCTCAATGGAGGTCGCCCTGCGTGCGCCCACGATGGACCACGTCTCCGGGATCGCGTACGAGCTGTGCGTAGCCCACGACCGGACGCAGCGGGCCGTGTTCCAGCAGCGCACGCCCGACGGGCTGGCCGCGATCAGGGAAGGGCGCAGCCGTGCGACCGAGCGCCCGGGTCGCTGAGCCTCCCCGTGCCGCCCACCAGGACCGCTAGACTCGCCGGCGTGTGGACGCCTTCGTGCCGGAACCCGGATGAGTGAGGGCAAGCGGCGAGCCGAGTCGTCTCGGCGCCTCAAGATCGCGACCGAGGCCGGTCAGCTCTTCCGCCAGCACGGTTTCGCCAATGTCGCAGTCGCCGACATCACCCGGTCGGTCGGTGTGACCGCTCCCGCCCTGTACCGACACTTCTCGAGCAAGGAAGCCGTCCTGGCCGCGGCCATCGAGACCGGGCTCGGAGCGGTCGAGGAGGTCATGGCCGACACCGCCGGGCAGGGCATCCGGTCCGTGCTCACCGCACTCGCCCGCGTCGCGGTAGACCGACCGGACATCTGGATCCTGATCCGACGCGAGTCGGCCTACCTCGGCGAGGACGGCCAGCAAGAGGTCAGGAACAGGTTTGCGTCCTTCGTCGCGTCCTTGCGCTCCCTGGTCGCGGCCGAACGGCCCGAGCTGGACGACAACGACGTCGACCTCGTCGCCCGAGCAGCCGTTGCTGCAATGGCCGCACCGTCCCAGTACCCGCAGCGCTCCCGGGGCACCGCTCTGTCGACGGTCCTGGCCGACATCGCGTACGACGCCGTGGAGGTGGACCTCAGCGCGTCGACGGCGATCGCCGCGCCGTACTCCACCGCGAGCACCCCGGTGACGACCACGAGCCGTCGTGAGCAGATCCTGGTCGCCGCGGCACGCCTGTTCGCCGAGAGCGGGTACGACAACGTCAGCCTCGGTGCGATCGGCTCGGCAGTCGACATGAGCGGGCCCAGCATCTACCACCACTTCGATAGCAAGGCCCAGATTCTATCGACCGTCCTGCGCCGCGCTGTCCGGCGGATCGACCTCGATCGGGAACGGACCCAGCAGGAGCACGGCTTCACCGAGGCCTCGCTGACCCAGTCGATCCAGGACTACCTCGCCCTCGCAGCGACCCGCTACGACCTCTTCCGCATCTTCACCAGCGAGACGATGCACCTGCCCGCCGCGGAACAGGTCTGGATCCACGAAGCGCTGAAGAACTACGTCAGCGAGCTGGTCGACCTGCTCGTCGCCCTCCGACCGTCTACGAGCACGGGCGAGGCGCACGCGCGGATCACCGCGGCCCTGAGCGTGATCAACGACCTGGCCGAATCCCGCCGGCACCGCGACAGCCCCGAGACCATAGGGAAGATCGGCCACCTGGCTGCGGTTCCGCTGGCCACTCCTGCCGGGTGACGTCGTACCCGCGTCAGCGGTCGTCGACCGGTACGATTCCAGCCAGCGCGAAACATTGCCCTACCGGCGACCGCGCGGACCAGGAGGCAGAGTCCATGACGGCCGCCGGGTACGTGCGCGCACCACGACACTCGGCCGACGAGCGCCGGGCCCAGCTCATCGCCGCCGCCTCCAAGCGGTTCTGCGCGGTCGGCTACCACAGCGCCTCCGTGGCTGACGTCGCAGCAGAGGTCGGACTGACGGCTCGCGCGGCATACCGGCATTTCCGGACCAAGCAGGCACTCCTGGTTCGGCGCGATCAGCAGCGGTCTGGACATGGTGCGGGGTGCGCTCGCCCGGACCCAGGAGGACTCCCGTGCGCGACCTAGTCGAGGCACTCGCCGGTCTGGCGCCGACGGTCCGACCCTGGATCCTCCTCCAGCGGGAGGCGAGGTTCCTCGACGAGGAGCACCGAGCCGGGTCCGGCGCCAGTTCCGCGGCATGATGGTCCAGTTCGTCGAGCGGCTCCGGCACGGGCGGCCGGAGCTGTCGGAAGAAGGAGCCCTGCTGCTGATCACGGCGGCGACAGCAGCGCTGGCAGCGCCGTTCGTCACCAGCAGCTCCGGACTCCGCAGCGCGCTCGCCCGTGACCTGGCAGACTCCGCCTACGCGATGCTGCAGGCGCGGGTCCCGAGCCCCGACAGCTCGAGCCGCCATCACGTCGACCCTGCGGCGGTCGACGGCGGTTCGCGCAAGGACGAGCTCCTCCGCTTGGCCGTCGGGACGAGCCGGGAGGCACCGGGTCGCTCGAGGACCGGTACGGACTACCTGATGATCCTGCCCGGCTACCAGCGCGAGCTCGACGCGAACACCCTGGGCTGACCGCCCACCGGGCGCGGCGGGTCAGGCACCCGCCTTCTCGCTGCGCCCCGGGCCGTTGGCCGACTCGAGCATCTGCCCGTAGCGAGCTTCACCGAGGTACTTGAACGTCCCGGAACCGTAGGCCAGAACCCGGTCCGGCTCGGCCTCCAGGGCGATTGACCCTGCGACGTACATCGTGGAACCGTCCACCTCGACCACGGTCGCCGCGACGAGGAGCTCCTCCCGCGTCGGCACCGGGCGCAGGAAGTGGACGTCGAGGTTCGTCGTCACGGTCGGCCAGGCGTACCGGCAGGCTGCCTGGCCGAGGAACTCGTCGAACAGCATCGCCACGACGCCTCCGTGCGCGACCCCCATATGTCCTTCGAGCCCGTGTCCGAGGACCAGGCGCCCGATGGTCTGCTCCTCGTTCCGGTAGGTCAGCGGCGGCGAGTACGGGCTCGCCATTCCCGAGATCGGGTTGTAGGCCCGGACGCTAAAGCCGGCGACGTCGATCGCCGACAAGGTACGCGGCGGACGGAGCACTGCGGAGAGCTCCTCGGCAAGCGCCCGCACCCTATCCGCGGCGGCCAGCACCTCGTCGGGACCGAGGTCGGTGAGGACGATGGCCTCGTTGAGCGCACGGCCAGCTTCGGCCAGGACGACAGCTGCCTCGCGTCGTTCGTCGATGTCAGTCACGGGTTGGGGCTCCTTGGGTCAGGTCGACGACCACGCGGCCGTCGACGGCTCGGTCGTGCAGGGCTTCGAAGCTCTGGTTGATGACCGCCGGATCGAGGACGAGACCAACGTCGACGATCAATCCGCCGGCCTCGAGCAGCGCCACCAGGCGCGCCCACGCCGCTTCGAGCACATCAATGCGCGAGGCCAGGAGATTCCCGATGTGGACGCCGCCGACGCTGCCCGACCTCGCCCAGAGCCCGGGGAGCTTCAGCCGTGCGGGTGCCTGCTCCGACGATGCGCCGATGGTGACCAGCCGGCCGAACGGAGCCAGGACGTCCAGGCTCCGGTCGAACACGTCACCGGCCACCGAGTCGAGCACGAGGTCGCGGCCCGACCCGCCGGTGTGCGCCTCCACGGCGTCGGCGAAGTCGTCGTAGCTCCGTCCGTAGACGATCCGCGGGTTGCGCGCGAGCACGTCCTCGGGACCGATGCCGAGCCGTTCGACGCCCCCCGGCAGGAACCCCTCGACGATCGCGTCGGCGGTCTCGGCCCGCAGACCCTGGCCCGCCAGGGTGTGGGCGAGGCGGTTCACGGTCGCGTCGAGGTCGGCGTAGCTCAGTCGCTCGTCGCCACAGACGAAGGCCGGGTCGTCGGGCACGCGCGCCGCCGAGCTCGCCAACAGGCTTCCCCGAGTCGCCACAGCCGCTTCTCCTGCTGGATCGTCACGCAACAGTTGTGCCTAATTAGGATTCAGCCTACGCTTGGAATTGAATCGCTGCCTACACAGTAGACAGAACCTGAACATCCGATTTGCGGCGAGCATCACTGCCTATTATTCGTTCACCAAGGAGCATCATGACAGCCTTCACCGAAATCACCACGACGGTCGCCGCCGGGGTCGGCACCATCCACTTCAACCGGTTCGACCGCCGCCACGCGCTGAGCCTGGAGGTCTTCGCCGACCTCAGCTACGCCCTAGACGCCTGGCGCCACGACGACGAGGTCGCCTGCGTGGTCATCACCGGCGGCGAGGACGTCTTCTGCGCCGGACTGGACCTGAAGCTCCAGTCCGTGTTCACCAACCAGCAGACCCGCGACGAGTACTCGGCGGCGTGCCTGCGCGCCTACGGCACCCTGCTCGACTACGGCAAGCCGACCATCGCCGCCGTCGGAGGTCCTGCGCTCGGCGGTGGCTGCGACATCGCGGTGTTCTGCGACATTCGGATCGGTGCGACCAACACGGTCATGGGATTCCCCCAGATCAAGATGGGGCTGACGCCCTACTTCTCCCCGCTGTGGAAGATCGTCGGACTGAGCCAGGCCAAGCTCCTCACCTTCAGCGGAGACAAGATCGACGCCGCAGAGGCGCTGCGCATCGGCCTGCTCGACCGCATGGTCGAGGCCGGCTCGGTGGTCGCCGAGGCGACCCGGATCGCACGGTCCATCGCCGAGACCACCGCGGAGTCCGCGGCCAACAACAAGGAGATGGCCCTGCGCTCCCCGGCCATGGACCCGATCAGCGCGCTCACCTACGAGACCCTCGCGTACCGCGAGGTCATCTGGCGCCCGCACGTCGTCGAGCGGATCGGCAAGGCGTACTCCGCACTGCGCAAGTAGCGCCCGTCCACCTCGGTCACGGGCGCCGGCGCCAGGGGTTCTGACGACCCCTGGACAGTCACCGTTGGCTAATATATCGTTTGCTATATTAACGTTTCTCCCGCCTGTCCGAAGGTCGGGAACCGTCACCCCTCGAGTTCGAAGGAAGTACTCACATGCTGAACGGCAAGGTCGCGATCGTCACCGGCGGAGGCCAGGGCCTCGGGCGCGAGGAAGCCCTCGCACTCGGGCTGGCGGGTGCCCACGTCATCGTCAACGACATCTCCCCCGCCCTGGAGTCGACCGGCGAGCGTCCGGCCGACACCGTGGTCGCCGACATCGAGGCTGCGGGCGGCAGCGCTACGGCAAACTTCGACGACATCGGCACCTGGGACGGCGCGGCCGCCCTGGTCAAGAGCGCGTTCGCAGTCACCGGCTCGCTGGACGTCCTGGTGTGCAACGCGGGCATCGTTCGCGACCGGATGCTGCACAAGATGTCGGAAGCCGAGTGGGACGCGGTGCTACGGGTGAACCTGAGCGGACACTTCTTCCCGTTGCGGCACGCCGCGGAGCAGTGGAGGGCCCAGGCCAAGGAGAAGGGTGCACCCCTCGACGTCAGCGTCGTCTTCACCACCTCCGAGGCAGCGATGTACGGCCACCTCGGGCAGGCTAACTACACGGCCGCGAAGGGCGGGGTGATCGGCCTCGCGTTCACCGCAGCCACCGAGCTCCAGTCCGTCGGAGTCCGGGTGAACGTGATTGGACCGCGCGGTCGTACCCCTATGACCACCAACACCTTCGGTGAGATCCCAGGCGACGACTCCGGCTTCGACGCCTGGGACCCCGCCAACGTAGCACCGTTCGTCCTGCTCCTCGCCCGCCCGGAGTCGGCCGGCATCAGTGGCCAGGTCTTCGCGGTCCACGGTGACACCGTCACCCGGTTCGCCGGTTGGACCGAAGCCGCCACGATCAAGGCCGGCGACAAGAAGTGGTCCGACGGGGACCTTTTGGCCGCGACCGGGAGCACCCTGGTGCCGGGACTCCAGATCGACCCGCCCGTCTTCCCGATCACGGTCGGGTGAATGCCATGACCGAGGTCACTCCCCTGATCACGCTCAGCCGCACCGACATCGTCCGATACGCGGGTGCCGGCGGCGACTTCAACCCCGTCCACCACGACGACCCGTACGCGCGAGAGCTGGGTTTCTCCAGCGTCTTCGCGATGGGGATGTTCACGGCCGGGCTCGCGGCTGCCAAGCTGGTCGACGAGCACCTGGACGCTGGTCCGGGCTCGCCTGCGGCCGGCTACCTCATCGACTTCTCCGCTCGCTTCGCCTCCCCCTCGGTACCCGGTGACGCGCTGGTCCTCGAGGCATACGACAACTCGGCCGACCACCGCGAGTTCCGTGTGCTCGCCGGGGAGGACGTCCGGCTGAGCGGGACGTTCAAGGTTGGTGCACCGTATTCAGCACTGGCCGGCGACGAACCCGCGGCAGCGCCCCACGACCCTCGCCTAAAAGCGATCGCGGACACGGTTCTGAGTGACGTCGTCCTTCCCGTCGAGCGGGGCAAGATCATCGAGTTCGCACGGTCCGTCGGTGCGACCGATCCGTCCTACTTCGACGTCGACTTCGCACGTTCGCGCGGATTCGCCGACCTACCCATGCCGCCGACGTTTTCCCAGGTGGTCGCGCACTGGAACGGTGGCGATGCTGCCGCCCTGCCGCGTGAGCTGGGCCTGGACCTGGCACGGGTGGTGCACGGCACCCAGACCTACAAGTACGGACGGACCCCGACCGCGGGCGAGACACTGACCGGACGCCGTCAGGTCATCGACGTCAAGACGAAGACGTCGCGCTCCGGCGGGGAGATGACCTTCGTGACCGTGCAGACCACCTTCACCGACGAGCACGGCACAACCGTCCTCGTCGAGCAGATGTCCATGATCGAGCAGCCCGCCCCGCAGGCCTGAGGAGCATGATGACCACCACGGATCGCGAGCCACTCAACCCCGAACAACTGGTCCTTCACGACGACGGGGCCGCTCTCCTCGGCAGCAGGTGCCCTCAGTGCGGACTCAGCTACTTCCCGCGCCGGTGGGAGTGCGCCGTCGACCAGACTCCGGTCGAGGACATCGAGCTCAGCCGGACCGGCGTCCTGCGGGTCGCCACCTACGTCAGCGTGCCGTCGTACGGGAAGAACGTCCTCGACGCCGAGGGCTACGGGGTCGGCGAGGTCGACCTCCCCGAGGGCGTGCGGGTCCAGTCGGTGCTCGGCGGGGAGCCGACGTCGTGGGTGCCGGGCACTCCCATGCGGCTGACGGTCCACCCGGTGGACGAGCTCGAGGACGGCAGACTGCTGGTCACCCACCAGTTCGCTCCCAAGCAGGGATGACCCGATGACCCGCCGCTCACCCGCGCTGGAGACTCCGGTCCACCACGTCGGCACCTGGCCCAGCCTGGCAGCCACCACCTGGCCGGACCTGAGCTTCGCGATCCTCGACGACCGCGAGCTGACGTACGCCGCTCTCGCGGCCTGGACCGAGGCCACTTCCGACGACCTGGTTGCCAGCGGCGTGTCCCCGGGCGACCGCGTGGTCATCTCGGCGTTGAACAGCTACGAAGTCGTCGTCTACCAGCTGGCCGCCCTGCGCATCGGTGCCGTCTGCGTCCCGATCGTGCCGATCTACCGCAGCCACGAGCTGCGCGCGATCCTGGCCGACGTCCGGCCCCGCGCAGTCGTGGCCCAGCACCGCGTCGGCGATCGGGTGCTCACCGACCAGCTCGACGAGATCCTGTCTCCAGAGGACGGCACCGTGCGCATAGTGGTCGGCGGCAGCACCGCGGGGTGGGCCGACGCCCGGCAGCAGCCCGCGCCGGGAGCGGCGACGACGTCGTCGGCCCCGACGCCGGGGGACCTCGACGAGACCTGCCTGATCCTCTACACCTCAGGCACCACGGCAGCGCCGAAGGGCGTCCAGCTGTCGTCACGGTCGTTGCTTGCCGCGAGCCGGGTGTGGATCGACCGCATGGACATCGACGGGGACGACGTGGCCTTCGCGGTCGCGCCCCTCGCCCACATCGCCGGCCTGATCCCCGGCGCCCTCGTCCCGCTGCTAAGCGGCTGCCGGGCCGTGCTGATGAACGGCTGGCGCCCCGACGAGGCGATCGAGCTCATGGACCAGCACCGGGCGACCTTCTCGGCCGGTGCGGCCGTGTTCCTCCAGGACCTGGTCGACCGCTACGAGAACCTCCCGGATACCGTTCACCGTCTCGGCGCCTTCGTCAGCGGCGGATCGACCACGCCCCCTTCGCTGATCCGACGCGCCGAGAAGATCGGGGTCCGGGCCCAGCGCGCCTACGGCATGAGCGAGACCGCAGGCGTCGTCACCCTGACCGCGCGCGACGACGACCTCGATCGGCGTGCGGAGTACGACGGACGGATCAACGACCACGTCGACGTCCGGATCGTCGACTCCCTGAACCAGCCCGTCCCGACCGGCTCAGAAGGTGCGGTGCAGATCCGCGGCGCCCAGGTGATGACCGGCTACACCGATCCGACCCGGAACGCCGAGCAGTTCCACGACGAGTGGTTCGACACGGGCGACCTGGGGACCGTCGACGAGGACGGGTGGTTCCGGTTCACCGGACGGACCAAGGACATCATAAACCGGGGCGGCGAGAAGTTCAGCGCCCGGGACATCGAGGACGTCATCCTGACCCATCCGTCGATCGCGAGAGCAGCGGCTGCCGCTCTGCCCGACGATCGACTGGGCGAGGTCGTCGGCGCGTTCGTCGTCCTCGCCGACCACGCCGAGTGGCCCGGAGATAGCGCGATGCGCGACCACCTCCTCGACCAAGGCCTGGCGAAAGCGAAGCTGCCGGCCAGCTGGCAGGTCATCGATGCACTGCCCACCACCGCATCCGGCAAGGTGCAGAAGCACCTTCTGGTCAAGCAAGCAGGAGAAGCACATGCGTGAAGTCGCCGTCGTCGGCGTGGGGATGAGCCCCTTCGTCGCCGAGACCACCCAATCCCTCCGGGAACAGACCTACCGAGCCGGTCGAGCCGCCCTGGACGACGCAGGGTTGGCCTTCCCCCAGGTCCAGGCCGTCTACATGGGCTACCTGTGGGAGCCCACCATGACCGGGATCCGGTTCCTCAAGGAGCTCGGGCTGACCGGCGTGCACGCCCAACACGTCCAGAACGCCTCCGCGACCGGAGCCGGCGCGATGCTCGAGGCGGTCCGCGCTGTCGCGGGCGGCCACGCGGACGTCGCCATGGCCATCGGCTTCGACGACATGAACAAGATCGCCGGAGCGGGCCTGTCGAAGAACTCCGCCGAGGGAGTCATCCTTCCTGCGGCGTTCTTCGCGCTCTGGGCCAAGCAGCGCCAGCTCGACTACGGCACGACCTCGGAGACGCTGGCACGGATCGCGGCGAAGAACTGGAACAACGGCGCCCTGAACCCGATGGCGCAACGCCGGCCCACCTCGCCGATCACCTTCGAGCAGATCCTCGGCTCGCGGATGGTGGCGGACCCCCTCACCTCCATGATGTCCGCAGCAGTGGGCCAGGGCGCAGCGGCCGTCATCGTCACCACCCCCGAGCTCGCCCGCAAGTACCACCCGGGCCGCCCGACGGTGCTGGTCAAGGCCGCCAAGATGCGCACCGAGACCATGACCGAGGGGCACGTCTTCGCCGGCCCCGTCGTCGGTCCCCAGCAGATGACCCGGGACACGGCCCAGGACGCGTACGAGCAGGCGGGGCTCGGGCCCGAGGACCTCGATCTGGTCCAGGTCCACGACGCGTTCCCGATCGAGGAGCTCGTGTACTACGAGCTGCTCGGCATCTGCCCGGACGGCGAGGGCGACAAGCTCGTGCTCGAAGGTGCCACCGAGCTGGGCGGCCGGATCCCGTTCTCCACCGACGGCGGACTCATCGGCCGCGGACACCCCGGTGGCCCGACCGGCCTGGCCCAGATCTGGGAGACCACGCTCCAGCTCCGCGGCGAGGCCGGGGCGCGCCAGGTCGCAGACCCCCAGGTTGGCCTGTGCCACATGGTCGGGGGCGGCAGCGTCTGCGTCATCCACATCCTTCAGCGCGCGGACTAAGATCTCCCGCGCAAGGGCTGCGGCCGGTGGCCGCCGCCCCTTTGCCTCGTCAGAGCCCCAACGCGTCCTGGATCGACGAGAACAACCCTCCGGCAGAAGCCACCAGCCACGAGCTCGTTTGCGCGGCCGCGAGCTCGTCGATGATGCTCAGCGCACAGGCCGCGCGCTCGACCGCCCTCCCCCGCTGGTCGAGCGCCTCGGCCATGACCACCCATGTCTCGATCTGGCGGCTCCGCAGCGCAGCGAGGTCGGCGGCCGCGCCGGCAGGGATAGACACGCTGTCGTTGACGAGGACGCGGAAGAGGTCGGCGTGGGCGATCGCGAACGTCAGGTAGGACCGGGCCAGCGTGGAGAGCGTCGCAGCCGGACCACCCGGTACACTCAGGGCCTCGACCCGCCTGGCCTCCATCTCGCGGGCCGCTCGCTCCACGAGCGCCACCAGGATCGACGACTTGTTCGCGAAGTGGTGGTAGAGACTGGGCCCTGACATCCCAGCTGCTTCACCGAGCTGCTCCAGGGTCACGGCCGCGTACCCCCGTCGACTGATCAGGCCTTCCGCAGCTGCGAGGAGCTCGTCAGTGCGGGAGCTCGCCCACGCTCCGGTCGCGGACTTGAGGTCGTCCCGAGTCAGGGTCACCTCCGGTCGGCCGCCACCACGACCCACCGCCAACGCAGTCGCGGCGATGCCCGCAGCCGTCATGGATCGGGCGGTGGCCTGCTCGCGAGGCGCTGCCATGCAGGCGAGCGCGCACCGGGCGCGCAGGTCGGCTTCCGCCGACGAGAGCTCCGGGCGTTCGTCCGAGAGCGCACTGCGAGCCGCGTCGATCATGCGTTGGTAGCGATCGACGAAGACGTCCCGGTCCGTGCCGTCAAGGTGCAGGGACTCGCGACGCAGCAGGATCCACAGATCCGACTGGGCCATGACGACGTCGGCCAGGTCGGCGCACAGCCCCTCGAAGGTCAGTGCAGCGACCGTCGCGCCTTCAACGGCCACGAGAGCCGCGTCGACGGTGGCCGCCAGCATCTCCTGCTTGCTCGCGATGTGCCTGTACAAGGACGAGGCACTCATCCCCAGCGCTGCGGCGACGTCGGTCATCGAGACGTTCTCGTACCCCCGTAGGGCGAAGAGCTCGCGGGCCGCCGCCATGATCTGCATGCGTCGTTCGGGGATCGGAGGACGTCCGGGCTGCCGTCGCTGCTGTCGTCGGACCCGGTCAGGACCGATTCCTCCGTCTGAATTCTGAGTGTCGCTGCGCACCTCCACCCGTGCATCGTAGACTTAATCATCATTCGCAAAACGAAATGGTGGCCATGAGGCGGTTCGGAGATGACGAGTCGAAGGTCCCCTACTTCGACGTGGGCCTGCGGATCCTCGCAGAGCAGGGCTTCACCGGGCTCAAGTTGACGACGGTCTGCGCGGAGCTCGACGTTACCACCGGCGGTTTCTACTACTACTTCAAGAACCTGCGTCACTTCATCGACGAGCTGATCAACTACTGGCTTGAGTCCTGGACCGAGGACATGGTTCGGACGGCCGAGGCCGAGAGTGACCCGTTCGCCCGGCTGCGGATCCTGATCGACGAGGGGACCCGGCTGCCACACCAGACCGAAGCCGCCATACGCCACTGGGCGGCCAGCGATCCCGCCGTCGCCACGGCGATGCACCGCGCCGATAGCGCGCGCACGCAGGTGCTCCGCGACACTCTGGCGACTCTCGGTCTCGACGAGGCGGAGCGCGACCAGATCGCTGAGTCGGCGCTCTACCTGCTGATCGGCTACGAGTTCCGCGACCCGCAACGCCAAAACCCGGAGACGTTCCGCTGGGGCCTGCACCTGTTGCTCGAGTACATAGAGCGGCGCGCCGCCGCGACGTCGGGCGACGCCGAGCCCGAAGCCTCGCGCATGTAGCCCTACCCGGCTCGGGCGCCCGCTTGATGCCTTCGAGGAGACCGCCATGCCACTGAACGTCCCATCGTTCGACCAGGTCCTGGAGACGGCGCACGCCCTCACCCTGGTCGTACCACCGGAGTTCGAGGACCTCAACGGCCACATGAACATTCGTCACTACGTCGCGACCCATGACGAGGCCGCCGTGGCGCTCTTCAACGAGATCGGCTTCGACCCGGCCTACGTGAAAGACCGCTCCCGCTACTTCTTCGACCTCGAGCACCACCTCGGCTACCACTCCGAGGTCTTCATCGGCGACGAGATCTCGGTCTACCTCAGGTTCGTCGGACGGACCCACAAGGTCATCCACTACGTCGCGTTCGTGGTGGACCACCGCACCCGGCTCGTGGCCAACACCATGGAGGTCGCGACCGCACACGTGGACCTGGCCACGCGACGGACAGTCCCGTTCGCGAACGAGGACGTACGCCAGCTGGACCGGCTGATCGCCGCCCATCAGGAGCTGGACTGGGCCGTACCGCTCTCGGGATCGATGAACCTGTCGCGACCGGTGTCGCCGTAGCCCACACGCCCTGTTCCTGAGGGGTGGCAACCCAACCCCTCGGCACAGGGTGGACAGTGCGTTCGATCTAATATATCGTTTGCTATATTAAGGCCCGCACCCAGGCTGCCCGCACACAAGGAGAGAACCCGTGGAACTGCTGCTCGACGAAGACAACAAGTCGTTCCGCGACTCCGTCCGCTCCTGGGTCGACGACAAGTACACGAACGAACGCGCGCGTCAGCTCGAGGCCGATGACGTCAACTACCCGCAAGAACTGTGGGAGGACTTCGCCGACGCCGGGTTCCACGGCATCGGCATCGGCGAGGAGTACGGCGGCCAGGGCGGAGACGTGATCTCCCAGATCGTCCTCGGTCAGGGCCTCGCCCGCAGGCTCGGCGGTCTGGTCGCCGTCTGGGGTATCCCCTCCTTCGCCGGCGGCAAGTCGATCGGGGCGTACGGCACCGAGGAGCAGAAGCAGCGCTTCCTCCCCGACCTGGCCAAGGGCAAGCTCCGTTTCGCCATTGCCATCACCGAACCTGCCGGCGGAACCGACGTCCTGGGCGCGATGCGGACCCGAGCCACCAAAGTCGACGGTGGCTGGACCATCAGCGGCCAGAAGGTGTGGTCCACTGGAGCCCACGTGGCGGACTACCTGCTGGTGCTCGCGGTCACCGACCCAGAGGAGAAGCCAAGCCGCCGGACCACCTGCTTCCTGGTGCCGACGACGAACAATGGGCTGACGATGCGGAAGATCCCGAAGATCGGGATGCGCGCCGTGGCGTCCAACGAGGTCTACTTCGACGACGTCTTCGTCCCCGACGACCTCGTCCTCGGCGAGATCGGACGCGGGTGGGCCAACATTGTCGCCACCCTGAACAACGAGAGGATCCTGACGGCTTCCTTCGCCACCGGCATGATCGAGGGCGTGCTCGAAGGAAGCCTTGAGTACCTCAAGGTCCGTGAAGCCTTCGGCGGCCCGATCGGCCGCTTCCAGGCCCTCCAGCACTACGTCGCGGACATCTCGTCCTGGCTTCAGCAGAGCGAGCTCATCACCTACTACGCAGCGCTGCTCCAGCAGCAGGGCCAGCCCTGCGCCAAGGAGGCCACCATGGCCAAGATGGTCACGGCCGAGTACGTCTCGAAGGCCTCCGACCTCGGCATCCAGATCCTCGGCGGCATGGGAATGGCCCAGGAGACCGATATGCAGCGCTTCTGGCGCGATTCGCGGCTGTTCCAGATCGCCCCGATCACCAATGAGATGGCCCGGAACATGATCGCCGAGTCCTACGGCCTCCCCCGGTCGTACTGACCGATGCACTGCGCTCGGAGGACACGGCCGTGAAGGCGCTCGTCTGCGACACCTTCGGCTCGATAGACGACGTCACCTACCGCGACATCGAGGCGCCTGCGCCCGGGCCCGGTCAGGTCCTGATCGATGTTCGGTCGGCGGGGACCGGCTTCTACGACGTGCTCTTCGCCGAGGGCAACTACCAGATCAAGCCGGACCCGCCTTTCATTCTCGGGTGCGAGGTGGCCGGGGTGGTCCGCGTCGCTGATCCGGACGACGACCGACTGAAGGTCGGTGACCGAGTCATGAGCCTCGGGATCGAGTTCGGGACCTTCGCCGAGCAGATGGTGCTGCCTTCCTGGCTGCCGACCGTCGTCCCCGCAGGCCTGGACTTCGAGCGCGCCGGCGGGACCATGTCCTCCCTCGGTACCGCCCAGCACGCCCTCTGCCAGCGCGCCGGGCTGCGGCCCGGCGAGACCCTCGTGGTCACCGGGGCAGCCGGAGGTACCGGAAGCGCGGCCATCCAGATCGGCAAGGCGGTCGGCGCACGCGTGATCGCGGTCTGCTCGTCGGACGAGCGAGCCGACTACTGCCGGACGATGGGGGCCGACGAGACCGTGGTCTACACCCGGACCGACCTCAAGAGCGCCCTGCGCGAGCTCACCGGCGGCCGCGGCGCCGACGTCGTCTTCGAGACCGTCGGCGGCGAGGTCTTCGACGTCTGCACCCGGGTCACGGCCATGGGTGGCCGGCTCCTCGTCGTCGGCTTCGCATCCGGCGAGATCGCCCCGTTCCGGACCAACCTGGCCCTCGTCCTGGGCTACTCGCTGGTCGGGGTCAACTGGCTGAGCTACCTGCGCGCCCGACCCACCGACCACGAGGCAACGATGCGCCAGCTCACCGACTGGCTGGACTCCGGCATCGTCGCACCACCCGTCAGCGACGTCGTCGCGATGGCTGATGGCCGCGACGCGCTGCGCCGGATCGCCGAGCGCGCAGTCATGGGGAAGGTCGTGCTGGTTCCGTGAGCAGCATCTCCCGCCGATACAGGTGCACGTCGACCACCTGCTCCCGAATTCGCACGCCACGACAACGCACAGGAGGAAAACCATGGACGAGCTCGATGACTTCAGCGGTCCGTTCGACCCGAACTTCAAGGCTGAGGACCTATCAAAGGAAGCGCTGCTGAAGCTGTGGCGGAACACGTGCCGCCTGCTGATCGGCGTCGACGGCCACTGGGCTGCCCGCGTGCGCGAGCGCCTGGGTGAGGACGAGACCCACGAGATCAACAACGGCGTCTGGGAAGACATGGTGTCCCGCGAGAAGCGCTGGATCACCGACGGCATGAACATCGAAGGCAACGACATCGCCGCCTTCTTCAAGTTCCAGCAGATCAACCCGGCCACCGCGGGCATCATGGAGATCGACCTGGACCTGGAGTCCCCCAACAAGGGCACCATGACGGTCACCAAGTGCTCGGTTCTCGACTCCTGCGAGAAGCTCGGCCTGCCGGGTCGCCAGAAGTCGTGCTGCGACATGGACGTCGTCTACTTCCCGGCACAGGCCCTCGAGATCAACCCGAACATCAAGACGAAGTGCCTGAAACTTCCTCCGCGCAACCGCCCGGACGAGATCGCGTGCAAGTGGGAGTTCACCTTGGACCCCGAGCACGCCAACGTCGAGGAAGCCGAACCGGTAACGACGCCCTGAGCCGGTTGGGGCATGCACCGGTGTGCCCCAACCACCCGGCGTGCGCGCCGAGCGGCTCGCTAGTCTGGTCCAGCCGGTTGGCATGAGATCGTGAGGCGGTGACCACAGTGGCGAAGCGCGGACCCGGACGAGCCCCAGCGGGGACGATGGACGGCCGGGCAGCAGTGCTGCGGGCAGCTCGCGAGGTGTTCGCCGAGCGCGGCTACGGAAGCGCCACGACCCGCGAGGTCCTCGCGCGTGCCGGCACCACCTCGCCGACGCTGCACCACCACTTCGGATCGAAGGCCGGCCTCTACCTTGCCGTGCTCCACGACGTCGTCGAGGAGATCCTGGTGGAGCTGACCGACGCCGTCTCCGGCCACAGCTCGTTCCTAGACCGGGTCGACTCCATGCTCGACGCCTCGGTGCGCCTGAACGAGCAGGACTCGACCACCTCCCGCCTGGTGTTCTCGGCCCCTGTCGAGGTGCGCCAGAACCCTGAGCTCGCGTCCGGGTCGGACCGGGTCGGCCGGTTGGTCGACTTCGTCGAGGACATGTGCCGCGAGTCCGAGGACCTGGCGCTTGAGCCCGCGGAGGCGACCCGGGCCATCATGACGATCCTCTACGGCCTGGGCCGCTCGGCGATCACGCTGGACCAGCGTCAGTACGAGCAGGTGGTCGCCGCGATGCGCGCAGTGATCCACGGCGCGTTCGTCCGCCTTCCTGCCTGACGACTCCCGCTCGAGCGTGCAGAAACCCGCCCGGCACGAGGCCGGGCGGGTGGCGGACGAGCTCAAGGGGAGTTAGCTCGTCCACATGACCGCACTTCTGGGCGTCGGGCTCGAGAAGGAGCCCCGCACGCGGTCACGTCAGCCCGTGGAGCCCGTCCGGCGTCGGTCTGGTCACACGACGCCGGACGGAAGCCGGGTCAGGCGGTGGGTTCGGCCACCGCGTCAGCGCTCGATCCAGAGTGCCTCGGTCGGGCAGCCGGCAACGGCTTCCTCGACGGCCGCGAGGTCGCCCTCGTCGAGGTCCTCGCGGAGCAGGACCAGGTCACCGTCGTCGTTCACCTCGAAGAACTCCGGGGCGAGCGATTCGCAGATCCCGAGTCCCGTGCACTTCTCGAAGTCGACCTTCACCTTCATGCTCGATCACTCCTTCTCTAGAAGACCTTGCGGAACAGCTTGAGCGTGCGTTCGCTGTACGGCGGGTAGATGAACCGCAGGTCGAATTTCATGGTCTTGGCGAGCACCGACTTGCGGTGGCTCATGGTCTCGAAGCCGGTCTGCCCGTGATAGGCCCCCATGCCGCTGGCACCGACACCGCCGAACGGCATCGAGGGCACCAGGCAGTGCATCGCGACGTGGTTGATCACCGCACCGCCGGCCGGGATGGCATCGACCAGAGCCTTGGCCCGCTTGCGCGACTTGCTGAAGACGTACACCGCCAACGGCTTCGGTCGCGCGTTCACGAATGCCGCGGCTTCGTCGAGCGAGTCGACGGCGATAACCGGGAGGACGGGCCCGAAGATCTCCTCCTGCATGAGGTCGTCGTCAGGGTGCGGGTCCACGACGATCGTCGCCTCGATCGTCAGTGCGTCCGGATCGACGCCTCCGCCGAGCACGATCTCGCCGCGCGTGTTGGCCAGGTAGCGACTGAGCCGCTGGTGCTGGCGCGCGTCGATGACGCGCATGGCGTCGGGCTCGTCCTGGCGAAATTCGGCCACCACGGCGATCAGCTCGGCCACGAGTGCGTCCCTGATCGATCGGTGGGCGATCACGTAGTCCGGAGCGATGCAGGTCTGTCCGGCGTTGAGCAGCTTCACCCACAGCAGACGCCGGGCCACGACGGCCAGGTCCGCGTCGGAGGCCACGATGACCGGGCTCTTGCCCCCGAGCTCCAAGGTGACGGGGGTCAGGGTCGGTGCGGCACCGGCCATGATCTTGCTACCGATGTTGGTCCCACCAGTGAATAGAACGTGGTCGAACCCTGCTGCGAGCAGTGCCTGGGTGGTGTCGGCGTCGCCCTCGACGACCCGGACCGCCTCGGGGTCCAGGTACTGCGGAACGAGCTCGGCCAGCAGCGCGGACGTCCGGGGAGCGTGCTCAGAGGGCTTGAGGACAGCACAGTTCCCAGCCGCGACCGCGGCCACCAGGGGACTCAGGGTCAGGTAGACGGGGTAGTTCCACGGCCCGATGACCAGCACGACACCCAACGGTTCGTACTGGACCCAGCCCGACGCGGGCTGCTGGGTCAGCGGGACCCCGGTACGGCGGCGGCGCATCCACCGACGCACGCGCTTGCGGGCGAAGTCGGCCTCGCCGCGGGTCGACGCGATCTCCCCCAGCCAGGACTCGACCGCGTTCCGTCCGAGGTCGGCCTCGATCGCCTGGGCGATGGCCTGCTCCTGCTCCTCGACCAGTCGGGTGATCCCGGCGAGCTGCTGCTCACGCCACTCGAGAGACCTCGTCCGTCCGGTGGCGTGGACGGAGCGAAGTCCGTCCACCACCGCCTGGGCAGACCCGATCGCGTCGACTCCTGTGGTCGTCATCAGATCTGCGGGTCCGGGAACAGGCCGGTGGCGAGTGCACCACTGACGCCACCGTCGACCGCGAGGGCCTGGCCGTTGATCCAGCCGGCCTCGTCGCTCGCCAGGAACACGATCACCTTCGCGATGTCTTCCGGGGTCGCGTGCCGACCGAGCAGGTCCTTGACCCCGTCCAGGGTCTCCTTGCCCATCGACTCCTCGAAGTCGGCGAGGATCGGCGTCTCCACCGGGCCCGGCAGGACGGCGTTGATGCGGACACCGAGATCGACCAGGCCGAGGCCCATCATCTGGGCGTAGACCGTGGTCACCTCCTTCGAGAACGTGTACGCGTTCCCTTCCGGAGCGTTGTCCTTGAACCACTGGAGGCCGTCGGAGTAGGTGTCCGTGGACAGCAGGTCCCTGATGGCGTCGAGCCGGCGCGGCCAGCCGTAGCCTGCCGACGATCCGACGATGACGACGCTTCCGCCGTTGAGGCGGTCGAGCAGCGCTTCGGTCAGGTGCCGGACGGCCAGGGCGTTAACCGCGATCACTACGTCGGCGGGAGCCGTGCCCGGGACACCGGCGACGTTGAGGAGGCCGTCGAAGTCACCCTCGAGCTGGGCGATCGCCTCGTCGATGCTCGCCTCGTCGGCGAGGTCGACCGTGATGTGCCGGCTGACTGCTGCCGTCGGCTGGTTGCGATCGAGGCTGATCACCTCGGCGCCTTCCGCGAGCAGGCGCCGCGCCGTCGCGTCACCGACTCCGGAGGCGGTCCCGGTGACGACGAAACGCTTTCCCTTGAGGCTGGTCATGCTGTGTCTCCTTGAATTCTTCGGACCGACTCAGTCGACCGTGCAGGGCATGGATTTGACCGACCGGACGAAGCTGCCGGTCAGGAAGTCCGGGTCACCGACCCGCAGGTTCGGCGCACGGTGCAGGAGTTGGTCGAAGATCGCTCGCAGCTGCATCTTGGCGACGAAGTTGCCCATGCAGAAGTGCGGTCCACCACCACCGAAGCCCTGGTGCGGGTTCGGACTCCTGGTGATGTCGAACTTCCACGGGTCGACGAACACCGACTCGTCCCGGTTGCCGGAGGTGTAGAGCATGACGACCCAGTCCCCCTTGAGGAGGTCGTGCCCACCGAGCACGGTGTCCTCGGTGACCGTGCGGCGGAAGCTCATCACCGGCGACGTCCAACGGACGAACTCCTCGATCGCACCGCCGATCCGACCGTCGAAGTCCTCCATCAGGAGCGCCCGTTGCACGGGAAAGTCCTGGAGCGCCCGCGCCGCGATCGTAGTGGTGTTCCGAGTGGTGTCGTTTCCGGCGACCGAGAGCAGCACGAAGAATGAGCCGATCTCGTCGTCAGTCAGCTTCCGCCCGTCGACCTCTGCCTGGACGAGCGCCGTCATGAGGTCACTCTTCGGCTCGGCGCGCCGACGTCCGGCAAACTCCATGCCGATCGTCAGGAGACTGACCAGAGCGCCGTTGAGCAGCTCCATCGGCTGCCGCCCAGCAGCGACGTCGTCGTCGTTCCAGGACACCAACTCCTCTGCGTGGAGCGCGGTCTCCTCACGCAGCTCCTCCTCGAGCCCCAGCATCTCGAAGACGGTCCACATCGGCAGCCGCTTGGAGACGAGCTTGACGAAGTCGCCTTCCTTCTCCTTGAGCAGGTCGTCCACGATGCGCGCGGCCTGGCCCTCGATCTGCTCCTGGATCAGGGAGACGCGCTTGGGTGTGAACGCCGAGCTGATCACCTTGCGCAGGGATCCGTGTTTCGGCGGGTCGGTGCCGAGCATCGAGGAAGCGGCCTCCACGATGTCCTCGGAGAGGTCTTCCATGTTGATGCCCTGCGCGGAGCTGTAGATCTCCGGCTTCTTGCTCACCTCCGCGATGAGCTCGTGCGATGTCGCCACCCAGACACCGTCGATGTCAGGTGCCAGGAGCCCACCCTGCATCGGGCGGTGCCAGGAGAGCGGACGTTCGCGACGCAGAACGGAAAAGGTCTTGTCCCGTTCCTCCATGGTTGTCGACCAGAACTCCAACGGAGAGACGTCGAGCTCGTCGAACGGACGCATCGAAGCCCCGGACATCACGCACTCACCTCGTAGCGCTCGCTGAGTTTGCGCTTGAGCAGCTTGCCGGTCGGTGTCCGCGGCATCTCGTCGATGAAGTCGACGCTGCGCGGTGCCTTGAAGTGGGCGACACGTTCGCGGGCGTAGTCCATGATTTCCTGCGCTACCTCGTCCGATGCTTCGACACCGCCCTTGAGCTGCACGACGGCCTTCACCGCTTGGCCCATCTCGGCGTGGGGCACGCCGATCACGGCTACGTCGAAGATCTTCTCGTGCATGGTCAGGACGTTCTCGACCTCTTGCGGATAGATGTTCACCCCGCCCGAGATGATCAGGAAGGCCTGGCGGTCGGCAAGGAAGAGGTAGCCGTCCTCGTCGACCCGGCCCAGGTCCCCGACGGTCGTCCAGGTGGCGTGGGTCGGGTGGGTCGCAGCCTTCGTCTTGTCCGGGTCCTTGTGGTAATCGAACGGGTGGAAGTCCCGCTCGAAGTAGACGGCACCTACCTCGCCTACGGGCAGCTCGTTGCCGTCCTCGTCGCAGATGTGGGCGGTGCCCATCCCGACCTTGCCCACGGAACCGGGCTTGCTCAGCCACTCGGGCGTCGAGATGAAGTACATGCCGTGCTGCTCGCTCGAACCGTAGTACTCGAACAGGATCGGCCCCCACCACTCGATCATCGCGCGCTTGACCTCGGGCGGACACGGGGCCGCGGCGTGCACGGCCATCCGCAGCGACGAGGTGTCGTACGAGGTGCGGGCCTTCTCGTCGAGCTGGAGGATGCGGACGAACATGGTCGGGACGAACTGCGCGATCGTGACGTCGTACTCCTCGATCGCCTTCAGCGCGTTCTCGGGGTCGAACTTGTCCAGCTGCACCACCGTGCCACCCAGGGCGTGGACCGCGGAGGCCCACTTGAGAGGCGCGGCGTGGTACACCGGCGCGGGCTGGAGGTAGACGTCGTCCGGCCCCACCTTGAACATCTGCGACATCATCGCGGTGATCGGGTCACCCGGCTCGTCGACTTGGATGGTCGGCAGCGTCGGGCGGATGCCCTTCGGGCGGCCGGTGGTCCCGGACGAATACAGCATGTCGGATCCCCGCGGCTGGTCGGTCAGCCGTGGGCCGGCGTTCGCCACGACGTCCGCGTACGACTCGTGGCCGTCGATCTCGCCGCCGAAGGCGATTCTGTGCTTGATTCCCGGCGTGGTGTCAGCCAGCGCATCGGCGATATCGGCCAGGGTGGCGGAGACGAAGATCGCCTGGGCATCGCTGTCCTCGGCGATGTAGGCGACCTCGGTGGCCGTGAGGTGCCGGTTGATCGGGGTGATGTAGAGACCCGAACGGAGCGCCGCCCAGTAGATCGTGAAGCACTCGATGGCGTTGGTTGAGAGCAGGGCGACGACGTCACCGCGGCGCAGGCCGCGCGCGTACAGCGCGGACGCGATGGCTGCCGACTCGTCGTCGAGCTGCCGGTAGGTGAGCACCCGCCCCGACTCGTAGGCGATGACTGCAGGCTTGTCGGGCGCCTGCTGGGCGATGCTTCCTGGATACATCCGGGGCTCCTCAGGTGGTCCGGGCTCAGGCCAGGAGGTCGGTACGGCCGTCGGCGTTGAGACGAGCGACGTACGCCGGGACGAGCTTCTTGGTCAGCGGAGCGAGCTTGAGCAGGGACGCGATGTCGCCGGACACCTTGACCTTGCCCTTGGCCATCGCGAGCGGGAGATTGACCTTGCCCTGCCAGTACGAGTTTCCGGTGTCCGCAGCCATGCGCATCTCGGCACCGCTCTCCGCGGACTCGTCGACCCGGGTGACCTGGCCGGCACCGAGGTCGATCAGGAGCGTCACGTCCGGGTCCGCGTAGACGGTCTTGAGCGAGATCCCGGTGGCTCGCAGCTTCGGGCCGATCTCCTGGTCGGCGAGGGCCTCGGCGAAGATCCCTCCCAGATACTTCTCAACCTCATCGGCGTCAGCGAATCCCATGGCGGCGCAGTCCTTTCTGATCGGTGAGCCCCCTGAAGGATCAGCGGGGCGAGCGAGCTGCTGAGCCCACCTAAACATGTTTATGTAGTCTGTGTCACGCATTTTTGCGAACTAATTTTAGAGGCCTTGTGCAGGGTAGTCCGGGGAACAGACCCGAAACAGACCTGTCATTGACGACTCAGAAGTAGGCGACTGATGTCGTCCTGCGGCACTAGGCAAAGGCGCGCCCGGACGCTGCCGCTTCGAGCAGGAAGTCGCTCGGCGCAAACCGATCGCCGTATCGCTCCGCGAGTGCGCGGGCACGGTCGACGAACGCCTGCGCGCCGACCTGTCCGTCCGAGCCCTCGTATCCGGCAACCGCCTGCAACGCCCCACCGAGGTGGGCGGGGAACCCGATGCCGAAGATCGAGCCGACGTTCGCGTCGGCGACCGTGCGTAGCACCCCCTCCTCGAGGCAAGCGACAGCCTCCATCGTCATGATGAAGGTCAGGCGGTCACGCAGGTCCTCCAGCGGAGGCTGCGCCTTGTCGACAGGGAACCGTTCGGCGAGACCCGGCCACAGGTCCCCGCGACGCCCGTCCACGTACTCGTAGAAGCCCGCTTCCCCGAGCTTCCCCGGACGCTGTGCGCCGAGCAGCGTGTCCACCACGCCGTCTGCCGGATGAGGCGTCCATGCGATCCCTGCCGCCTCGGCGGCCGCGACGGATTCCGCGCGCACGTTGGCGAGCAGGTCGAGGTTGAGCTCGTCCGCGAGTTGGAGCACGGGGGCAGGGAAGCCCGCCTGCGTGGTGGCCCGCTCGATCGTCCACGGCGCGACGCCTTCGCTCACCATCGAAAGACCCTCGTTGATGAACGTGCTCATCACCCGGCTGGTGAAGAACCCGCGACTGTCGTTGACCACGATCGGCGTCTTGCGGATCAGCAGCGCGAAGTCCAGGGCTCGGGCAATCGCCACGTCCGAGGTCTTGTCCCCGACGACGATCTCGACCAGCGGCATCTTTTCCACCGGGCTGAAGAAGTGGATCCCGATGAAGTCCTCGGGCCGCGTCACAGCCGTGGCCAAGCCGGTGATGGGCAGCGTCGACGTGTTGGAACCCAGGAGCGCCGTCGGCGCCACGACCTTCTCGATCTCGGCGAAGACCGAGTGCTTGAGCTCTGCCGACTCGAAGACCGCCTCGACCACGAAGTCAGCGCCGGACAGGTCCTCGTAGGCGTCCGTGGGCTGGATACGCCCGAGCAGCGCGTCCGCCTTCTCGGCGGTCAACCGCCCCCGCTCGACCTGCTTGGCCACGAGCGAGGCGGAATAGGCCTTGCCGCGCTCAGCAGCCGCCAGGTCCCGGTCCTTGAGAACTACGAGGAGGCCGGCCTTCGCAGCGACGTAGGCGATGCCTGCGCCCATCATGCCGGCTCCGATCACCGCCACCTTCTCGATGCTCGACGCCGGGATGCCCTCGGGACGCGAACCTCCCGAGTTGATCGAGGCCAGGTCGAAGAAGAGGGCCTTGATCATGTTGGTCGACTGCTGGCCTACGACCAGGTCGACGAAGTACCGGGTCTCGATCCGGCTCGCGGTGTCAAAGTCGACCAACGCGCCCTCAACGGCCGCCGAGAGGATACTGCGGGGGGCCTTGATCGGGGCACCCTTCAACTGCTTGCGCAGGGTGGCAGGGAAGCTCGGCAGGATTCCGGCGATCTTCGGCGAGGACGGCGCGCCCCCGGGCAGACGGTAGCCCGGCCGGTCCCAAGGCTGGGTCGCGGCGACCTCGTCCTCGGCTTGGTCGCGCAGCCAGACAAGCGCGCAGTCGACCAGCTTGTCGGCAGGAACGATCTCATCGACCAGTCCGACCCCCCGCGCGGCCTCGGGCCGCAGCCGGGCGCCATTCAGGAGCACTTTCGTCAGCGCCGACTGAAGGCCGAGCATCCGAACGACGCGCGTGATCCCGCCACCGCCCGGCAGGAGTCCGAGTGAGACCTCCGGTAGCCCGATGTCGTAGCGCCCTTCGGCTGCGATCCGGTGGTGCGCCGCCAAGGCCAGCTCGAGACCGCCGCCGAGCGCTGCGCCGTTGATCGCAGCAACCACCGGGACACCGATCGTCTCGAGTCGTCGGAGCAGGCTCTTCGTCTCCTGGCACCGGTCGAAGAATGCCTGCGCGTCGTCCGCGGTCGCGGCGATCAGCTCGTTAAGGTCGCCGCCCGCCAGGAAGGTCCGCTTCGCCGAGCGAACGAGCACACCACGGACCGCTCCGCTGGCGACGTCGGCAGCAAGTCGGTCCACAGCCTTCGCCAGGGACGGAGCGAACTGGTCGTTCATCGTGTTCGCGGCCTGTCGCGGGTCGTCGAGGACGATGTGCGCGACGGCTTCATCCACGTCGTACTGAATCACGTCGGTGTTCATGGGTTACTCCTGAAGATTCGTAAAGGTCAGAGGCGTTCGATGACGGTGGCGACGCCCATGCCGCCGGCGACGCACAGCGTCACTAGGCCGATGCGCTTGTCCCGTCGCTCCAGCTCGTCGACCACTGTGCCGACGAGCATTGCTCCGGTGGCGCCGATCGGGTGCCCCATCGCGATCGAGCCTCCGTTGACGTTCGTCCGGTCGTGGGGGAAGTCGTCGAGATCCCGCATCGTGCGTAGCGCGACGGCTGCGAACGCCTCGTTGATCTCCAGCAGGTCGACGTCCTCGACTCCCAGGCCTGCCTTGGCGAGCGCCTTGCGGCATGCAGGCCCTGGTCCCGTGAGCATGATGGTGGGCTCGTCGCCGACGACCGCCGAGGCGAGGATCCGCGCCCGAGGTCGAAGGCCGTACCGTTCCCCGACGGCTTCGTTGCCGATCACGACGAGCGCGGCGCCGTCGACGATGCCCGAGCTGTTGCCAGCGTGGTGCACGTGCTCGATCCGCGGCACCCAGCTGTACTTCTCGAGTGCGACAGCGTTGAACCCGCCCTGGTCACCGGCCATCGCGAACGACGGCTTGAGCTTCGAGAGCGTTTCGACCGTCGTACCTTCACGGATGAACTCGTCGTGGTCGAGGATGGTCAAACCTGAGGCGTCGCGCACGGGCTCGAGCGAGCGGTCGAACCATCCGTTCGCGCGGGCCTTGGCGGCTCGCGCCTGGCTCTCGGCGGCGAACGCGTCGACATCGTCACGGGAGAAGCCTTCGAGGGTCGCCAGGAGGTCGGCGCCGACCCCCTGCGGGATGAACCCGAAAGCGAATTGCGTCTGTGGGTCGGTCGCGTAGGGCCCCGCGTCGTCGGCCATGGAGACCCGGCTCATCGACTCGACGCCGCCGGCGATGATGAGGTCCTCCCACCCGCTGCGTACGCGTGCTGCGGCCTGACTGACAGCTTCGAGGCCGGACCCGCAGAACCGGTTCAGTTGTACGCCGGGCACGACATGCGGAAGCTTTGCGGCCAGCGCTGCGGTCTTCGCCAGGTCGCTGCCCTGTTGCCCCACCGGCATACCGACACCGAGCACGATGTCTTCGATCGCTGAGGCGTCCAAGTCGGGGTTCCGGCGCTGGACCGCGTCCAGGAGCCCGACCACCAGCGAGACCGGCTTCACCTCGTGCAGCGAGCCGTCCGTCTTGCCGCGCCCGCGCGGTGTCCTGACGGCGTCGTAGATGAAGGCTTCAGCCATGGTGGGTCTCCATATTCGAATGAGCGTTAGAATTAAGCGGATCATGCCACGCGGGCGGCCCGAGAGGTGAAACCGCTCCACAATATAGCGTACGCTATATTCGTACCACCACGATCTCTTACCTAGGAATCCGTGACAGCGAGGGCACCATGTTCACTCCCGACACCACGCCGAAGGCCAGCGCGAGGTATGACGTCGACGAGTTGGCAGCCGCGGTCGGCCTCCCGCTACGGCGCGTTCGTTTCTACCTCGCTCGCCGCCTGTTGCCACCCGGCAGTCTCGACGGCCGCGCTGCCCGCTACGACGAGCGTCACCGAGCTCGTCTTGAACTCATCCGCACCCTCCAGGACCACGGACTCAGACTCGACGCCGTGGAACGACACCTCAGAAATATCCCGATGTCGGCCGCGCCCGAGGCGATCGCCTTGCGCGGTGCGTTGTTCAAGGCCTGGCAACAGCACGAGACTACGACACCGGAACTCCGCGGCACTAAGAACCGAGCCCGGCGCCACGTCGACGCCGCAGCCCTCGAACAGCTCCCCACGATGCGCGCCTCTGGTGATTCTGAGAACGAAGCCGACGCCATGGCAACCGCAACCTCAGTGATCGAACGGCGCACGGATGCTCTCGTTGACGAACTGTCGAGCATCCTCTCGTCAAACGATCCTAACCAAGAGGCCCTAACTTTCATTCGCTCAGTGTCGATCAATGTTGTGGCCAGCAGGTTCGGAGTGGTCGCCGATGACGCCATACGAAGCCCATTTCGGAACTGACGTGCCCGTTCCGCCTCTCTGCGCCATAGGCTAATCTGTATTCACTAGCAAGTGACGACTCGCCACGACGACACCTGAAGGGACCCCATAACCATGGCATCCAGCCCCGACCTGGCCACCGACAAGGGAAAACCCATCACGATGGACTTCCTCCGGGAGTTCGGCACCCGGTGGGAGCACGCCTGGAACTCGCACCGGACCGACGAGGTGCTGGCACTCGTCGACGACGACATCCTCTTCGAGGACACTGTGTTCTGGCCCGAGGTGGTCCGCGGGATCGACGAGCTGCGCCGCTATGTCGACACGATCTGGCAGGTGATGCCGGACGTGCAGTTCAGCGAAGTTCAGCTGTTCGCCGCGCCTGACGACGGCCGCGGCCTCTATCTGTTCCGCCAGCAGGGAAGCGCGCCTGACCGTTTCGGCTACGGTCGTTTCGACACCTACGGTTGCGACATCTTCCTCGAGTTCAAGGACGGCCGGCTGGCCCGCTACCTGGCCCAGTACGAGATCACCGAGATGATGCGACAGTTCGGCGCGCTGCCGCCACGGGAGGGCCGCATCGGTGGCGCCTACCTGCTCTCACTCCTCGGCCGACGAGGCAATGAAGCGTGATCGGGCCCCTCACCGGGCAGGCGGCCGTCGTGACTGGTTCATCGCGCGGCCTCGGCCGTGCGTTCGCGGTGGCTCTCGCCCGGAACGGCTCCCGGCTGGTCGTCAACGGCACGGATGCTGCCGCCGCCCAGGACACCGCTGACCTGATAGTCGCGAACGGAGGCAGCGCGATCGTGTGCGTCGGATCGGTCGCCGACCACGCGTTCTGCCAAGAACTGGTCGACGCGTGCATCGACGCCCACGGCACCATCGACGTTCTCGTCAACAACGCGGGGTTCACACGCGACAGGTCGTCGACCCGGATGACTCCGGAGGAGTTCGACGAGGTCATAGCCGTCCACCTCCGCGGCACCTGGTCCTGCAGCACCGCGGCGGCACGGGCGATGCGCGGTGGCGGTGGTTCCCTCATCAACATCACATCCGGAGCCGGGCTCTTCGGCATGTTCGGACAGGCGAACTACTCCGCAGCCAAGGCCGCATCGTCGGCCTCAACAGAGTCCTGGATCTAGAGCTCTCACGCTTCGACATCAGGGTCAATGCCCTTGCACCCGGCTCGGACACACATGATCGCCGTGTTCGCGGATGCCGCATCAGGTTCGACCGTTTCTCACCAGCTGACCTTCCCCCGCCGGAATCCGTCGCGCCCGTCGTCGCCTTCCTGGCTGAGCCAGCCGCGAAGCACATCCGGGGCCAGGTCCTCTCGTTCGACGGCACGGCGCTCGCGGTGTGGTCCCAGCCCGAGGCCGTGTCCACCTGGCACCTCCCAGCATGGGCCGCAGGCGACTTCGAAGCGGCGTTGTCCCGCGACGTGATGCAGTCGGTGCATCCCGACGCATGGGGACCGGGTGTCGTGACACCTCGTGAATCGTGACGCAGAGCCAGCGGGTGGAAGCATTCCGCCGGGAACGACGCGCTCTCTCCGCCGTGCTGAGCACGCTGGAGACGTCCGAGTGGGCGACTCCGAGCGCGGCTGCCGACTGGACAGTGCACGACGTCGTCGCCCACATGAGCGTCGGATGCAAGGCCTTGCTCACGCCCGCCATACTCGACCTCGTCCGCAGCTCCGACATCGAGGCGACGAATGAGGGCGCGGTCGCTTCGCGACGTCACTGGGACTCCGATCGTCTGGTGGCCGAGTACGAGCGCTGGAGCTCAGCGGCATTGCGCTGCTCGGCCGTCGTCGGTCGTACGCCGCTGATCCACCTCCGCGTGCCGCTTGCCGAGCTCGGCCGCTTCCGTCTCGGTGTCATGCTGCCCGGCGCGATGTTCTTCGACCACCACATCCACCTGCGCCACGACATCCTCACGGTCATCGATCGCGACGCCGACGGCTCGGACGCCCTTCGCTCGTCGGTCGTCGTGGAGTGGATGGTCGCCGTGATGACCAACCAGATGCGCGCCGACGGGCTCCCGTGGCTCGACGCCCCCATGAACCTGACCCTGGTCGGCGATGGAGGTGGGAGCTGGACGGTCGAACCGGGCGGTCTCGTCACCGCCGGCCTCACCCCCGGCGCACCCACCGCCGTCCGGGCCGCGGTCGAGGACTTCCCCATCTGGGGAACTGCGAGGACGCCGTGGACCGACCACCGAATCGAGATCGCGGGCCCGGAGGAAAGCGTCATCCGGTTCCTCGACGGACTCAACATCGTGTAACAGGCCCCGAGGCCAGCAGGAGCCCCGCCATGCCAGCAGCAAGCCGCAGGAGAATCGCCTCCGCCGAGGCCGACTACGTCATCGTCGGCGCAGGGTCTGCCGGGTCGGTCGTCGCAGCGAGGCTCGCCTCCGCAGGCGCGTCCGTGATCGTCGTCGAAGCCGGAGGCACGGACCGCAGGCCTGACGTCAAGCTCGCCCCGGGCGTGATGACACTCTACCGCTCGGCGAACTGGAAGTACCCGACCCTGGCGGACCCGACGAAGGACGGTGAGCGCCCGCCATTCGCAGCCGGACGGATCGTCGGGGGCAGCGGGGCGATCAACGCCATGGTCTACGTGCGCGGGCGGGCCGGCGACTACGACTGCTGGGCGGAGGCCGGCTGCACCGGGTGGTCGTACGACGACGTTCTCCCTACCTTCAAGGCCATCGAGTCCTGGGCCGGCGGCGCCGACGACTTCCGCGGCGGCGCAGGTCCAATCCACGTCGAGTGGTGCGGGCACGACCACGAGATCGACCGGGCGTTCGTCGATGCGGCAACGCAGGCGGGGTACCTGCGCAACCCGGACCCAAACGGAAGGGACCAACTGGGCGTCGCCCGAGCCCAGGTGAACCGGCGCCGCGGGATCCGGTCCCACTCGGGGCGTGAATTCCTCAGGGCGGCCCCACGAGGTTCCCGGCCGGTCCTCCTCACCCGCACGACTGTCACCGGCATCCGTCTCGACGGCAGACGCGCGGTCGGGGTCGAGACCACGGCCGGACTGATCAGGGCTCGTCAGGAGGTGATCCTCGCGGCGGGCGCGATCGGCTCGCCAGGGCTCCTCCTGCGCTCGGGGATCGGGCCGGACGGGAGCCGCCACCGGCTCAACGGGGTCGGCACGAACTTCCAGGACCATCTCGTCGTGACGCAGCGCTGGTCGTCGAAGGTCCCGACCTTGAACACGATCGGTCCGATATCCGCGGCGACAGCTGCGGCCGACTTCCTGTGGAACCGGACCGGCCCGATCGCCACCTCACCGTTCGAGGCGCAGCTGCTCACGGACGATTTCCAGATCGCTGTCGGGCCTGTCCAGTACCAGGTGGGGCAAGGTGACCGGAAAGACATTCCTGGAACGAGCCGATGGTTTCACCGTCTATACGGTCCTGCTGCACCCGCAGGGACGCGGCCGCGTCGTCCTCCGTGACGGCAGCCCGGCCGTCGACTTCCAGCTGCTGGGGCACGCCGGCGACCGGCGCAAGCTCGTCGTCGGCGCCGATCTCGCACGCAGCCTGGTCGAGGATCAGAGTGCGATGAGGCACGTCGTGGGCGCCTACGACAGCCCTGCTGACCGCGCCGGAACGAGGTGGCTGGCGAGGTCCGAGGAGAGCATCGCCCACCCGGTGGGCACCTGCCGGATGGGCATGGACGACGACGCCGTGGTGAACCGGAGCTGAAGGTCCACGGGATCGATGCGCTGAGGGTCATCGATGCATCCGCGATCCCGTTCCTCCCGTCGGGACACCAACGCCCCCACCATGATGCTCGCGCACCGGGGCGCGGACCTGGTCCTCGCCTCGTCCGGGTGACGGTCACGCTCTCGGTAACGAGAAACAATTCGAGTATGAGTTAGATCTTACGCTCACCGATCGGAGCACCCGTTACCACGACCGAGCGCAAGGCGTTCTGCCGGACCACCGGAATCTTTGGACAGCTCAGCGATCAGACGATGGCAAGTAGGAAGTGCGGCCCGATCCGACCAGATCAGCGCCGGCATCCTGGCTTGCCGCGAGTAGTTGTGCGCGACGTAGCGGTGATGCAGTAGCGGTCGCGATAGGCCGCAACGGTGCCAACCTCGGTGAGCCAATGCGGACGGCCGGTGAGAGGTGTGCCAAGTCGACTAATCCAGGGGGCACCCGAACCGAGAGCGTCCTCGGCGAGTCCTCGCGCACGGACCTCGATGGTTTTCTTGCGATCGTCAGGCGCAATGCGCATTTCGTCGGTCATCGCGCCGAGGGCCTCCGGGATGAGTCCAGCGATCAGGTGGGAGCACCGCGAGGCTTGCGACCGGATGTTCGACTTCAACTGACCGCCGAGTTGATGCGGTGGACGAGGAACGGCGGCCAGGTCTTCGGCATCACCTGAACGGTGCTGCACGAGTTCTGGAAGGAGTTGGCCGACGTCGTGGCCGCAGTCAGTGGCCCGAAGGCTGTGGAGTCGACGAACGCTTGGGTCTTATTGGGGTCGAGCCCGCAGTTGGAGACCAGCGCCACCAGGCGCGCCCTCGCCGCTTTGGTCGCCTGACCTCGGCGCTGAGGCATCACCGGTGGCTGTGCGAGACCAGACGGCGTGGTCAACCAATCGCCGTGAGCGATCCAGACCAACTTCCAGGTACCGCCAACAGAGCCTTACACGCCGGACAGCGATGCGTCCTGGCGGTGTGCAATCCGGGCCAGCAGGTCCATCAATAGCGCGCGGCCGGATTGGTCCACGCCGTCGAGTGCGCACGCCTCAGCCATGTCGCGGGCGATCGCGAACTTGGCGTAAACCTTCCGACCGGTCGGCGTGATCGCAGGGATACGGACCCGGCGGTCTGACGGATCGACCGAACGCACGATCAACTCGTGCTTTTCGAGCCGGTCGAGAACGCTGATGAGCGTCGTCTTGTCGACGCACACGACCCGGCTCAACTCGAGCTGAGTGCGCTGGCGGCCATCATCGAGCGCCGCGAGCACAAGCCAGTCGCGGACGTCGTTGAGGCCCATCTGGACGGCAGCGAGGTCGAGGTCATCGGTCATCCGACCGGCGGCGGCGTGCAGCAGCATCGTCAGATCGGTGGGGAACGCGGCACAGATCGCCAGCTCCGTCTGGTCAGCGTGGCTTGAAGGTGTTCCCATGCTCCGCACCGTACAACGACAGGCAGAGTTGGTCAAGAGTCGGATTAGTCACACTCGGATCGTCTGGACTCGGACGATCCGAGTCCATATGGTGGAGCGAGTTGAACTCCTCCGCTACTCCGAACTCTCGAAGGACTGACATGAGCACCACTCCCCCCGAGACGACCACGGTCGTCGACCCGCGTCGATGGTTGGCGCTGGTCGTCATCGCCGTCGCCCAGCTGATGGTGGTGCTCGACGCCAGCATCGTCAACATCGCCCTTCCATCCGCCCAGCACGCGCTGGGCATCACCGACGCCAACCGGCAGTGGGTCGTGACCGCGTACGCACTCGCGTTCGGCGGACTGCTCCTGCTCGGCGGCCGGGTGGCTGACTTCATCGGCCGGAAGCGGGCGTTCATCATCGGCCTCGTCGGCTTCGGAGTAGCCTCCGCAATCGGCGGCCTTGCCCAGAACCAGGGCGAGTTGTTCGGGGCCCGCGCCCTGCAGGGCGCCTTCGCGGCGCTGATGGCACCCGCCGCCCTCTCGCTCATCACCGTCACCTTCAGCGAGCCGAAGGAGCGCGCCAAGGCATTCGGTGTCTACGGAGGGATCTCCGGCGGCGGCGCCGCACTCGGCCTTATCCTCGGCGGCGTCCTCACCGAGTACGCCTCCTGGCGCTGGACCCTGCTGGTCAACACCCCGATCGCGATCGCAACCGCGGTCGCCGCATACGTCTTGGTGCGCGAGAGCCGCGCCGAGGGCGAGCCCAAGTACGACATCCCCGGAGTCGTCACCAGCACCCTGGGCCTGGTCGCCCTGGTCTACGGGTTCACCAAGGCCAACGAGAGCGGCTGGTCGGCCACCAGCACGATCTCGCTGCTGGCCGCAGCCGTCGTGCTCCTGGTCGCCTTCGTGGTGATCGAGCGGAACACCTCCGAGCCGCTGCTGCCGCCGCGGGTCTTCACCGAGCGCAACCGTGCCGGCGCCTTCCTGGTCTCGCTGTTGCTCGGCCTGGCGTTGTTCGGGATGTTCCTGTTCCTCGTCTACTACATGCAGGGAACGCTGCACTACTCCGCGGTGAAGTCCGGGCTGGCATTCCTGCCCTTCAGCGTCGGCGTCGTAGCCGGCGCGGGTGTGGCCAGCAGTCTCCTCCCCCGCATCGGGCCACGTCCCCTGATGGTCGGCGGCACCGCAGCAGCCGCCATCGGGATGGCGCTCTTTGCCCAGATCACGGTCGACGGAAGCTACCTGTCGACCGTGCTCCCGGCCCAGATCGTAGTGAGCGTCGGCATGGGACTCGCGTTCGTGGCTCTCTCGAGCACGGCTCTCGTCGGAGTCGAGGACCACGACGCGGGCGTCGCCAGCGCATTGGTAAACACCACCCAACAAGTCGGCGGATCGTTGGGCACTGCCTTGCTCAACACCATTGCAGCCACAGCGACCGCCAACTACATCTCCGCCAATGGTGCAGGCCAGGTCGCCGAGGGTCTGGTCCACGGCTACACCGTCGCCTTCACCTGGAGCCTCGGCGCCCTCATCCTCGCTACGATCCTCTCCCTGGCACTCGTGACCAAGCAGCGTCCTCAGTCCGAGATCGAGGGCGCGGAGACTGCGTTCGAGCATGCCGAGGAACTCTTGCTCATCTGAGCAACAGCGGGCAGAAGAACCGATTAGTGACGGCGCAGGTCCCTAACCGCTGATGTCGGTGAGGGACCTGCTTCGTACGTCCGCGCTCATCACGCGATGTATTGCGGACCGCCTGCGTGCGGACACGTCAAACGCACGCCAGGTCATCATCGCCTTCGCTCTCAAAAGCGGCGAAGGCGCACTGGAGCGCGCGTGCGCCGAAGAGCTCACCCTGGGTCTGCGCGAGGCCGCCGATGGCCGAGGCCACTCCGAACCAGGCAAGGCCGATGATGAACGCCCGCTTGCGACCGATGAAGTCGGCGATCCGGCCGCCGAGCAGGAGCAGTCCGCCGAACACGAGTGCGTACGCCGTGACCACCCATTGTCGGTTGGCATCGGCGTCGACCAGGCTGAGCGCGCGCTACTGCTGGCCCGGATCGCAAGGTAGTCAGAGCGCAGAACTCTCCCTGGCCTGAAACCACAACCCCTTCTTTGCATCTTCGAGCCAATGACTTACCCTCTTCCTATAACTTGGTTATAGGAGGAGGATCCATGAGCCAGGCCGACTACCTCACCATCGACGTCTTCGAGAAGCCCTCGCTGAGCGCCGCGCGCTGGAAGCGGTCGGTACGGGACGCCATCTCACGCGGTGTCGACGGGTTGCGCTCCGCGACCGTCAACCACGCCAACAACGGCACTCATGCGCTCATCCCCCGCGTGTTCCCGGCTGGTCGCGCACTCGTCGCTGCCTGGGAATCACCGGAGGCAGCCGCTGCCGCGTGGACCGGTCCGCTCAAGGTCGCGCTGGACGGTCCCGAACGGTTCAGCCTGGACGGCGAGGTCGTGCGCTTCCGGGTCGCGACGCCCGGCGACCACTGGCACGGATGGACACCCCGCACGGACGGGGCTGAGCCTCTGGACACGGGCGAGCCGATGATCGCCATCGTTCACGGCATCGTGAACCGGGGGCACCTGCACAAGTTCCTCCGGAACAACCTGCACGCCGCGAGCAGGGCCGCACACCACCCGGGTCATCGCGGCAGCGTCGACATCTCCAGCCAGCTGCCGTTCGAGCACACCTCGATCAGCCTCTGGAAGTCGCTCCGAACAGCGCAGGAGTACGCCTACCAGCCGGGAGGGCACGCGTTCGCGATGAAGAGCTCGCTCGAGACCAACATGCACCGGGTCGGCTGCTACCTGCAGGTACGCCCGCTGGCCAGCACCGGGTCCTTGGGCATCGACACCGCGCCCTTCCCCACCTTGCCTCCCGCCTTCCGCGGCTGACCCTCCCTCACATGAAAGGCAATGAGATGCCGACGTACGACCTCCGCGACAAGACCGCACTGATCACCGGAGGCACCGGTGGGCTCGGGCGCGCCACTGCCGAGCTGCTCCTGAAGCGCGGCGCCCGGGTCGCGATCCTCGACGTGAACCCGGAGACGCCGCGGATCGCTCGGGACCTCTCTCCGACCGGCGCCCTCGGCGTGATCGCCGATGTCCGCGACCGCGAACGCCTGGATGCCGCAGTAGCGCAGGTGGTCGACCGATTCGGTAGCGTCGACATCTCCATCGCCAACGCTGGCGTGCTCAGCCGCGGCGCGACGCTGCGGTCGATGCCGGCATCCTCGGTGGACCAGTTGTTCGCCGTCAACATCGGCGGGGTCGTGAACACGGTCAGCGCGACGATGGAGCAGGTCATCGCCAACCGCGGCCAGGTCGTCCTGATCAGCTCGGTCTTCGCCTTTCTCAACGGGATGGGCACCGTCCCGTACGCGATGAGCAAGGCTGCAGTTGAACAGCTCGGGCGCGGCCTCCGGGTCGAGCTGGCCCAGCACGGCGCCTCAGCGACCACGGCGTACTTCTCGCTCATCGAGACCGACATGATCCGCAACGGCGTCGATGCGGACCCGACCGTGATCCAGCTCATGGCTGCCCTGCCGAAGCCGCTGCTCGTCCGGATCCAGCCCCAGCAAGCGGCCAAGGCGATCGTCGACGGCATCGAACGGCGGGCACCCCGCGTGATCAAGCCCGCGCGCTGGGCGCCGCTGTCCGCGCTGCGGGGAGTACTGAGCCCTGCTCTCGATGCACGCCTGGCCGCCGACCAGCAGACCCAGAGCCTTCTCGACGAGCTCGAGACCCGCGCAGGAGCGAGACCAGCATGAAGCGGAGCCTGAAGGGCAAGCGGATCGTCGTCACTGGAGGTGCCCGCGGGATCGGCGAGCAGGTCGCCCGACTTGCCGGAGCCCGGGGCGCCCAGGTGGCGATCATCGGCCTCGAGCCCGAGCGGCTCAGGGAGGTTGCTGCCGAGCTCGGGCGCGACTCCGTGTGGCGGTACGCGGACGTGCGCGACGCCCCGACGTTCCGGGACGCGATCGATGCGTGCGCAGACGAGATGGGCGGGATCGACGCCGTGGTCGCCAACGCGGGAATCGCCGGCTACGGCACCGTCCGCCAGGTCGACGACGCCTCGTTCGAGCGGGTCATCGACGTGAACCTCAACGGAACGTTCCGCACCCTCAAGTACTCGACCTACCACCTCGAGCGCACCCGGGGTCATGTCGTCGTCATCGCCTCGGCGATGTCGTTCCTGGCACTGCCCTCGATGGCGTCGTACTCAGCCAGCAAGGCCGGCGTGGAGATGCTTGCCCTCGCGTACCGCCAAGAGGTGGCGCATCTCGGGATCACCGTCGGCCTGGTGCACCCGTCCTGGATCGACACGGACCTGGTGCGCGGCGCAGACGCCGACCTGCCGTCGTTCCAGGCCCTGCGGAGCAAGCTCCCCTACCCGGGCAACGTCACGACCACCGTGGAGGAGGCTGCGCGGGCGATCGTCAACGGCCTCGCGAAGCGTCGTGCTCGCGTGTTCGTGCCCCAGGCCGTCGTGGTCGCCCACTGGGCCAAGGCCCTGGTCAGCTCTGCGCTGGTCTGGCCCTGGTCGCGACGTTTCGCAGCGGATGCCGTGCCGACGCTGGAGCGCGAGGTGGATGCGCTCGGGCGCAACGATCAGCTCACCGGACCTGTCCCCCAGCGGTCGGCCCACGCCGCCATCAGCTGAAAGGCCGGCAGCAGCTCGAGGCCCTTGTCCGTGACCCGGTACTCGTAGCGCTGAGGCCGGGTCTGGTAGCACTCACGGAACAGCAGGCCCTCGGAGACCAGGTACTTCAGGCGTTCGGCAAGCGTCTTCCGCGACACACCCAACGTCCGCTGGTAGTCGTCGAACCTGCGCACCCCGGCCAGGCATGCCCCGAGGACGGGCGCATCCCAGCGGCTACGGAAGACGCTCAGCGCGGTCACGAACGGGTCAGGGCGAGAGGCGGAGGAATCCACGCGCTCTCGCCCCGACCCGACTCAGTGCCCGCGCTTGGGCAGGAAGCTGGCCCGGCCGTTCTTGCGGATCGCCGAGACGGTGGTCACGAGTCGGCCGCGGTCCAGGTCCGGCTCCAGACCCGCCGCGATCCGGTGCAGCTGGTCGCCGTGCCATCCGAGGTTCAGGATGCCGTCCAGCGCCTTGATGTCGGCGACCTTCCCGAGCAGCCGCCGCATCCCGTACCGGAGATCGTGATCGCTGAGCCTGTCGGTCCGGCCCGACAGGATCGCGTCCGCCGCATCGGTCTTCGTCGCCGTCGGCCGGCCGATCCCGACGACGTCGCACTCGCCCTCGAACACGGCTGCTTCCATCGCGCCGCGACTCCGGAAGCCACCCGTCACGGCGAGCGGCACCTCGCCGACGAGACCACGCACCGTGCGCGCGTACTCCAGGAAGTACGCCTCGCGTGAGCGGGTGCTGTCCGCCTCGGTTCCCATCATCGCCGGGGACTCGTAGCTGCCGCCGCTGATCTCGATCAGGTCGAGACCCTCGCTCGCCAGCGCCGCCACGACTTCGTACGACTCGTCCACGGTGAACCCACCGCGCTGGAAGTCGGCGGAGTTGAGCTTGATCCCGACGGCGAATCCTGGCGACACCCGAGATCGGATCCGTCGGACGACCTCGAGGACGAACCGCCTGCGCCGTTCAGCGTCGCCACCCCAGTCGTCCGTACGGAGGTTCGTCTTCGGTGACAGGAACTGGGTGACCAGGTACCCATGGGCACCATGGACCTGAACGCCGTCGAACCCAGCGGTCTCGCAGACCGCCGCAGTCGTGGCGAACCGCTCGATGATGTCCTCGATCTCAGCGCCGGTGAGCTCCCGGGGCTTGGTCGCACCGGGCAGCGCGAGCGCCACCGGGCTCGGAGCGACGGGAGTGTGACCGAGCGCCAACGGGTTGGACTGCCTCCCGGGATGGTTGATCTGGGCCCAGATCGGTACCCCGCCGTCGTGGGTCGCTTTCGTCCAGCGGGTCAGGGCATCGAGGTCGCGCTCATCCTCGATGACCACGTTGCCGGGCTCGCCGAGCTGCCGGCGGTCGACCATCACGTTGCCGGTGATCAGCAGGCCGTAGCCACCCTGACTCCACGTGGTGTACAGCCGCTCGAGGCGTTCATCAGGAGCGTTCTGCTTGGTGGCGAGCACCTCGCTCAACGCGGCCTTCATGATCCGGTTGGGCAGGACCTGGCCGTTCGGCAGGGTGAGCGGTTCGTGCAGAGAGGGCATCTTGGTTCGTCCTTTGGCAGTTAGTGAGGTGAAGAATAGGCAGCACGCAGCGCGATCTTGTCGATCTTGCCGACGGCGTTCTTGGGGAGGGTTTCGAGCACGACGGTCTCGGTCGGTCGCTTGAAGCCCGAGAGCGACTCGACGCAGCGGGCGCGCAACGCGGGTGTATCGATCGCCCGGCCGTTCGGAGGCTGCACGAAGGCGACGACGCGCTCGCCCCACTTCTTGTCGGGCACGCCGACGACGGCGACCTCGGCCACCGACGGATCGGCGGACAGTACGTCTTCGATCTCTTTGGGGTAGATGTTCTCGCCGCCGCGTATGATCATGTCCTTCGACCGGCCCACCAAGGTCAGGTAGCCGTCGGCGTCAAGCTGACCGAGATCTCCGGTGTGCAACCAGCCATCGACGACGACGCGCGCGGTCTCCTCCGGCTGACCGAGGTAGCCGCGCATCACGTTGCGGCCCCGGACGACCACCTCCCCGACGCCGCCTACCGGCAGCTCGTGGTCGTGGGAGTCGACGATGCGGACCTGCTGACCGGGAAGGGCGATGCCGACCGTGCCGGGCCGCCGTGGACCGTCGAGGGGATTGAAGGTGGAGCCGCAGGTCGCCTCCGAGAGGCCGTACGCCTCGACGACCGGGAAGCCGTAGCGCGCTTCGAACGCGACCAGCAGATCCGGCGCCGCCGGGGCTGCACCGCACACCCCGAAGCGTAACGAGGACCAGTCGACGTCGGAATTCTCGGGGAGCTGCGCCAACATGCCGTAGATCGTCGGGACCGCGCTGAAGTACGTCGGGCGCTCACGCTCGACGGTCTCGAAGAAGCTGTGCGGATTGAACCGTCCCGCGATCGCCACACTGGCATGAGCGAGCAGCGGCGTCAGCACACTGACGACGATCCCGTTCACGTGGAAGAGCGGAAGAATGAGCAGGCACCGGTCGGTCCGCCCGAGCTGGAGGGCCGCCAACCCCATCTGCGTCATCGCGTCCAGGTTGGCGTGGTCGAGCATCACGCCCTTCGGCGCTCCCGTCGTACCGCTCGTGTAGATCAGCAGCGCGAGCTCGTCGGAATCGTGCCGTGGAGTCCACTCCTTGCCTTCGGCCACGGCATAGAGGTCACTGACGGCCAGCAGAGCACCTCCCGGCCAGGCTTCGTCGGGAGCGTCATCCTCAATCACCAGCAGCCGAGCCCCGGAGTCCTCGAGCTGGCGAGTGACCTCGACCGACGTCAGCGACGGATTGACCGGGGTGACGGTGGCGCCCAGCCGCCACGCAGCGAACAGCAGCACCACGAACTCGAGCCGGTTGCTGAGCTTGAGCGCGACCACCTGGCCTGGTCCGATCCCCAGATCGTCCAGATGCCGGGCGGCAGCACGAACGCGGGCCAGGAAAGCCAGGTTCGTCAACGACTCACGGTCATCCGACACAGCAGGACCGTCGGGGTCGAACTCGGCCCGGAGGTCAGGAAGGGAGGACAGGTGCATCGCTACCCACCTTCTTCCCCTTTACCGATCGTTGCCGTGCAGCGCGTCGGGTTGTCGATCTCGCCGGCGCTGGCTGCAGGTGCCGCACCAGGAACTCGAGCTGGTCGGTGACCAGCTGTTCGAAGGTGTCGCCGAGGTAGAACTCGAAGTGCCCGGCCGCATACGTCTTGATCTCGCCCTGGGGCGCCGTCCGCGCGTAGCGCAACGTCTGAGCGGGTGGGGTGACGCTGTCGGTGTTGCTGACGCAGAACAGGATCGGCATCGTGACGTTCTTGGCTGCACGTCCGGGCCGGTAGGTCGCCAGCCTCGGAATCTCCCGTGCCGCGGCGCCGTTGGTGAAGGTTCCACCCGGCGGGATCAGCGCCTGGTACCCCGGCAGGGCATCCGGAGCGTTCATGAACGCCAGCGCCCCTGGTACGCCGGCGAGCGGCACCAGGACCGGATCCCACCCCCGGACCTTGGCCACCAGGTCACGGGCGACCACCGGGGTCAGGCGCAGAGATGCCACCGGACCAAGGGCCAGCGCGGACGCGAGACCGTCCGTGAACGGGCACTGCGAGACCGCCGCGGCCAGCTCGGGGTGCCGGGACGCGACCGTGATCGCATGCCCGCCTCCGAACGAGCTGCCCCAGACGGCGACGCGCGAACCGTCGACCTCGGGCCTCGCCTTCACGTAGGCGATCGCAGCGTCCCAGTCAGCGAGCTGTCGCTTGATCGAGAGCAGCTGGCGTGGCTGACCACCACTGTCACCGAAGTGCCGGTAGGTGAAGGCAAGAGCGGCGATCCCCGCACTCGCGAACTGCTCGGCGAACGCGTCAAGTCGCATCTCGCGGGTCGCGCCGAGCCCATGACCGAGGACGACGACGGGCGGTGAGCTGACCCCTGCAGGCAGGTAGAGCCACGCCGCGCAGGTGCTGTCGCTGGAGGAGAAGACAACGTCGTGGCGGGTAAAGAGCGCCTCGTCAGCCATCACCGAATCACCGCCGCGGCAGGCGAGCCGGCTGGGACGCGGCCGACCTGGAGAGCTTCCTCGAAGACCCCCTCGGAGTAGAGGGGCAGCTCGCCCTCCACCTCGCTTCGGTTCATGTAGTCGAGCATCAATTCCTGCCCCTCGTCGGAAAGGACGCGCGTCAGGAACTCCGCGCGTTCGACATGCAGGCCGTCCGTCAGCGACATCGAGCCGCCGAAGTAGACCGCCCTCTTGATGGCCGCCACGGAGTCCTTGGAACGCGCACCGAAGTGCACGGCGAGCTGGAGGGCTCGCGCGATCACCTCGTCGGGCGCCACGACCTCGTCGACCGCACCGGCAGCGAGGGCTTCGGCAGGGGTGAATGGCTTGCCCTCCAAGATCGCCACCAGCGATCTGTGGGTGCCGACCAGCCTGGTCAGACGTTGGGTACCACCGCCTCCGGGCATGATCCCGAGCAGGACCTCGGGTTGGCCGATGACGTAGTCACCCTCGGCCATCACGCGCAGATCGTGAGCCCAGGCGAATTCCGCTCCCAGTCCGAGAGCTGAGCCGTTGAGTGCCGCCACGTAGATGACGCCGCTGCTGTTCATCCGGAGGAAGGTGGCGTGGATGCGTTCGAGGTCGATGACCGGGCTCAGCGGGGTGCGTCTGACCGCTCCGGCGAGGTGAGCCCGATCCACCGCCCGGGCGGTCCGTGCGATGGTCGAGGCACCACGGCGACCCAGGGCGGGAACCGCCGCACCGCCTTCCTGGAGCCAGCGCACTTCCGCGTGGCTCACGAACCTCTCGCGGTGAGCACCGGTGATCACGACGGCCCGGACCCTCGGGTCGCGGTCGGCGCGATCGACGAGCGCATCGAGCTGCTCCGCGACGTCGCGGCCGAACACCTGGTCGGGTCCTCCGTCGAGGGTCGCGACCAGCACTGCTCCGCGATCTTCGATGTCGATGTGTCCTCTGACTTCCTGCGTCATGACGTTCGTGCCCCTTCGGTTCGGTGAGGGCTAACATAACTAAGTTATAGTGACCGAGACAAGAGGCTCCGCACGTGTTTCACGCCACCGCGCGACACATATCCGGCCGCAGATGGAAGCATGAGGAACATGTCCGTGGATTCGACCGAGCCGGTACCAGAGCGCCTGGTCAATGCGGCTATCAAGCTCTTGCGTGAGCAGGGCCCGTCCGCGATCAAGGCGCGCACGGTGGCGGCCGAGTGTGACCTATCGACCATGGTCGTCTACCACCACTTCGGAGGAGTCGCCGAGCTGGTGACGGCCGTGGTTGCTGCGGGCTTTACGGAATTCGATCGCGCGTTCGCAGCCGTTCCCGACACCGATGACCCGGTGACCGATCTGTTCGTCATGGCCCTGGCAGTGCGGGACCTGGCGCGCGCGAACCCGCACCTGTACGACCTGATGTTCGGCCTCTCCACGCGCTCGACCTACCGGCCAGCAACCGAGACCGAAGGTCGACTGAGCGGCCACTCGCCGGAGTTTCGGCACGCCTACGCGCAGATCGTCGACACTTGCGCCCGGCTCGTGAAGACGGGACGGGTGCACCCCATAGCACCCGAGATCGTTGCGGCGCAGCTGTGGAGCTTCGTGCACGGCTACGTCACCCTGGAGCTGAGTGATCACTTCGCGGACTTCACCGACCCGGTGGCCGAGGTGTTCCTGCCCACCGGCGTCAACATCTGCGTCGGACTCGGCGACGACCCCGAACGCGCCCGCGCCTCTCACGAAGCCACCGGCATCCTGTCCAGCTGAGATCTCCCGTTCACGATAAGGCTAGGCCGTCGCCGCGGATTCGACGACCTGTTCCGTGCCGGTCACCGATCGGCACCGAGGACGAGACCGTCACTCAGGTCAAGGGGTTCGAAGAAGTCGGCGTGACCACGCTGCTGCTCACCCCGCACGCGGGCGTACCCGAGCAGCGCGCGGCAGAGGTGGCGACACTCGCAGCAATTAACGCTGATTGCGCCCATCCACGAGCTGAGTCGGCCGTCCGAGCTCAAGTGGAGTTGAGTGGGAGCCTATGCGTCGCTGCCAGATGACCGAGAGCGGCGGTGTGTCGATCTCGAGCACTATCGCCTCACCGTGACCGCGTGCGGTCTTGCACGTTGTCGCCAGGACCTCAGACGGGCGAATCCACCCACGAAGATGCAGAGAAGCATGTGGGCCAGACTCGGCGATCGCTCGACCCGCCCGGAGTTGGGACCAGATAGCCGGACCCACGGCGAGCTTGAACAAGTTCATCGAAGAGCGCTGTCCACGATTGGGGCACCCCCGGAGATCCGTCCGCCCACTCGAGGTCCGAGCACATCTCGCGGCTGGTGCTGACGACGGGCACGCGCGCTAGCTCCGCGAAGGTCCGCGCAAGCTTCGTCGACTCGCTCTCGGCGGCGAGGGCGCGCCATGCCTGAACTCATTTCGACGTGGTTGCGGCAGCGAACACGGCATCACTGACGGCGGTCGGTGTTGCAGACGTGATCGCAAGCTGCACACGGCTGACGTTGTCGCAGCGGTATCGACGTCTCGGACGCCTCGATGTGAGAGCACTATCTACAGCCGCCACGACCTTCTTGGGATCGCCCGCGAACTTCTGCATGCGGCCCAGGAGCTTGCGAGTACCGACAAGGTGCGCTGCATACAGCTCACGGTTCTCTGGGCTCAGCTTGCTCGTCATCCGGTCGTAGTCGACAAGCACATCGCCCCACATGTCGGTGCGCGTCGGCCCAGGCTCGATAAGCGAGACCGGGATCCTCCAAGGACGCAGCTCCATCCGAAGGGCATCGGCCATTGATTCGAGTGCGTACTTCGATGCACTGTATGCGCCGGTGCTCGGCAGGGTGATCAGACCGCTGACCGAGGACATGAATACCACCCGCCCGCGGGCCTCGCGGATCTGCGGGAGAACTGCTTGGGTCACCGCGATCTGGGCCGTGACGTTGACGTCCAGTTGCCGCGATAGGTCGTCGAGCGACGTCCCCTCGACGGGTCCCTGCACGATGATCCCGGCGTTGTTGACCACCCCGTCGACGGCAGAAGGGAGATGTTCGTGCAGGCCGGCTACAGCGGACCGATCGGTGACGTCTAGCTGGATCGGGTGCACACGCGGCATTCGACCGAGGTCACGAAGGTCGGCCGCTGACCGAGCAGTCGCATGCACGTTCCAGCCTCGCTCGCTCATGTGTCGGGTGATTGCCAGACCGATTCCTCGTCCGGCACCCGTCACCAGTACAGACGGCACGCGGTTCCTTCTCTCTTGTTGTCGACAGGGTGGTGTGCACGTGGCCTCGTGGTCAGGCCTGGAGAAATTCCAGTGCTTGTGCGACGAACTCGTCGTGGAACTGGAAGACCCCGCCGTGGCCTGCGTCCGGGTAGATCCTCAGTTCGCTGTTCGGGAAACGGGAGGCCATATCCTCAGAGTTCGAGGTCGGAACCATGCGGTCGTCTTCACCGTTGGCTACCAGTACCGGGTGGTCGAACTTCGAGAGGTCGATCGGCTTCTTCAGCCCCCAGGCGTGGATGGCCTTCAGCTGGGCTCTGAAGGCGCCCACGCTGATCTTCTTGTCCCGGTCCTTGGTGCGCTCGTTGATTCGCTTGATGAACGCCGAGGCGGCCTGCTTGCCGTTCTCCGTACGCGTGAAGAATAAATAGACCTTCGGATCCTTCAAGGTCAGCACCCCTCGCAGCGAGTCACGGATCGAAATCCCAGTGACCTTGTCGATTCCGACGCCGCCAGCAGGTCCGGTACCAGTGAGGATCAACTTCCTCACCAACCCGGGCTCGATGCCCAGGATCTCCTGCGCGACCATGCCGCCCAGGGAGAACCCGTGTACATCCACCTTGTCGTAGCCCAGCGCGTGGATGGCATCAACCGCATCCTGAGCCATCTCCTCGATCGACGCTCGTGGCTTGCCAGTCGAGCCGCCGGTACCGCGGTAGTTCAACGTGATCACGTGGCGCTGTTGGGCAATCCCGTCAACAATTCGTGGGTCCCAGTTGTCCTGGACGGCCGCGAGGTGGACCAGGAAGACGATCGGAACGTCACCACGGGGACCCAGTTCCCGATACGTATACGAAGCATCACTTGCCTTCACTGACAGGTTGGGTGCGTCCTGAAAGCGCGTCCCTGCGGTGGTCATGGCCATCTCCTTCGTCGGTCCGTGCATCTGTAACGCGGAATCGCGTTCTGGTTACCTTACGTTCATAATATTATCGTCTAGAGCGAAGGAACGGTCAAGGCGTCGGAGAGTTCGGGAGACCCCCCTAGCCCCTGACGAGGTTCTCGTCCAAGTCCGGGCGGCTGGAGCCAACCCGCTCGACTCCAAGGTCGGAGCCGGCGAGTTCAATCTGGGGCTCCCGTACGACCCGCTGTTCATCAGCGGTCGGGCTTGACTAGAGAGCGTCAGGAGGAAACGGTCAAGCCATCCAGGTCCTTGCGGTCGCGCCAGGCCCCAAGGAGCTCGGTGAATTCGGGAACGCCTCCGAAGCCGCCGTACGTGTTTGCTGCCCAACTGCGCTCGACGTCGCCCTCGCTGTTGAAGTAGCCGGGCGTGCAATTCGCGGCGACCTGACGGATTTCGGCAGTCTTTTCACGAATCGTCCCTCGCCATGCGTCCTCGGCTTCGGCCGTGGCCTCGATGCGCGCGCCTCGCGCGGCCTGCGCCTCGACGATAACGCCCGCGAGGTGCTCAGCCTGCTCGCCGAGCATATCGGTGAAGTTGCCTTTGACAGCGTTGTTGCCCGAGCCGAGGAGAAAGAGGTTGGGGAAGCCGTGGACATAGAACCCGTGGAAAGTGCGTGGCCCGTCGGCGAAGTGGTCGGTCAGCTGCTCGCCGTTGACGCCGCGGATGTCCGCCCCGGCGGTTCGGTTGGCCGAGGTAGCTACTTCGAACCCGGTGGCGAAGATAATGCAGTCGACCGGATGGGACACCCCGTCGACCACGATCGAGTCGGTGGTGATCTCGCTGATTCCTGCGCCGTGGGTGTCAACCAGGGACACGTTGTCACGGTTGAAGGCGGGTAGGTAGCCATCGTTGAATGCAGGTCGCTTGCACAGCACGCCGTACCAGGGCTTGAGGGCCTCCGCGGTCTCCGGGTCTTCGACTTGGGATGCGATCCATTCGCGCATCTTTTCGCCCGCGAGGTAGTCCGTGCGCTCAATGACGTCCATCATCACGTCAGGCGTGACCTCCTCGCCTTCCTCAGGCGCCCAGCCGAAGGCGGTGTAAAGGTCGCGAAACATCTCCGTCCAGCCGTCCCGCACCAGGTCTTCCTCGACCGGCACGCCGGCGCTTAGGCGGCTGAAGTTGTCCATCCGGCGCTGCTGCCAGCCGGGGGTTAGCGTCCCGACCCACTCGGGGTCGGTGGGCTGGTTGCCGCGCCGGCTGACGTTGGACGGGGTCCGTTGCACGACGTACAGGTGGGCCGCGTCGCGGGCCAGGTAGGGGACGGCTTGGATAGCGGTGGCGCCGGTGCCGACGATGGCGACCCGCTTGTCTGCCAGCCCGGTCATGCCGCCGGTGTGGTTGCCGCGTGTGTATTCGTAGTCCCACCGGCTGGTGTGGAATATCTTTCCCTGGAAGTTGTTGATGCCGGGGATGCCAGGGAGCTTGGGCCGGTTGAGCGGCCCGCTGGCGGTGAAGACGTAGCGGGCGCGGATGAGATCGTCGCGATCGGTTCGAACGATCCAGCGCAGCGACTCCTCCTCCCAGGTCATACTGGTGATTTCGGTCTGGAAGATCGCCTGCTCGTAGAGGCCGAAGTGCTTCCCGATGGCCTGGGCGTGGGCGAAGATCTCTGGGCGGTGAGCGTACTTCTCCGTCGGGAACTGGCCGACCTCCTCCAGCAGCGGGAGGTAAATGTACGACTCAACGTCGCACTGGGCGCCCGGGTAGCGATTCCAGTACCAGGTGCCGCCAAAATCGGAGGCCTTGTCGATGACCCGCAGGTCCTCGATGCCACGCTTCTTCAGGTGGGCCGCGGCGAGGAGGCCGCCGAAACCGGCACCCACGACGAGCACCTCAACGGTCTCATCGAGGGGTTCGCGGACGAGCGGCTCGTCGACGTACGGGTCCGCGTCGACCCACCCCAGCTCGCCCTCGACACTGGCGTACTGGGCCTGCTCGAGCGGGTTGAGCCGACGGTCCCGCTCATCGGCGTACTTGGCGCGCAGCGCGTCCACGTCGAGCGCGGCCATCTTGGCCCGGGTGTCGGTGGCGTTCATATCGAGGTCCCCTTTGTCTTTGTCGGAACGAGCATGTCGGAAATTGCATGGTGCAACGTGCGTGAAGAGCGCGACGCCAAGACCGCCGCCGGGTGTGCAGACCGGCGACGGTCTTCGGACTCTCGCCTCGCAGTAGTGACAGCCGCCACACCTCGAACCTGTCAGGAGTGTCGACGAGGCGGTATATCTCGGCGCACCGAAATTTCGTGCCGCCGATGTGCCGAGCCACAACATCGGAGTACGACGCCGGGAAGGACTGAATCAGCTCAGCTCGCGCTTGAGGATCTTGCCTGTCGCGGTCATTGGGAGCGCGTTAACGAACTCCACGACGCGTGGATACTTGTAGGCCGCGATCTCCTGGCGCGCCCACGCTACGAGCTCGGCCTCGGTCGTCGTCGCGCCGACTGCCGGGACGACGAATGCCTTGATTTCTTCCCCATGGCTGGGGTGCGGGACGCCGATGACGGCTACGAGGGAGACAGCGGGGTGCTGGAGAAGCACCTCCTCGATCTCACGCGGATAAACGTTGAATCCGCCGCGGATAATCATATCCTTGGACCGATCGACGATGAAATAGAAGCCGTCCTCGTCCTTGCGGGCAAGGTCCCCCGTGCGGAACCACCCGTCGCGGATCGCCCACGAGGTGTCGTCAGGGCGGCGGTAGTAGCCCTTCATCACGTTGTGACCTTTGATCGCGATCTCACCGATCTCGCCAGGCACGTCCTTGACCTCCGACCAGTCGTTGTCGATGAGCTTCATCTCCACTCCGGGGATCGGCACACCGATCGACCCCACCCGGGGTTCCTCGCCGAACCGGGCGAACGAAGCCACCGGCGAGGTCTCAGAGAGCCCGTAGCCTTCGAGGATGGTGACCCCGAAGCGCCTCAGGAACTCGCGGTGGATCTCCACTGGCAGCGCGGAGCCGCCTGCGACCGCGACCCGCAGCCGGGCCGCGAGGCGGGCGACGTCGACGGTCTCATCGAGCGCGTTCAGCAGCCCCCAGTACATCGTGGGGACGCCTGCGAAGTAGGTGATCTCGTGCTCCAGCATCGCCCGCAGCGCAGCGCCAGCGTCGAAGCGCGGCAGCATGACCAACTTGCCACCAACTGCGAGCGCGCCGTTCTGGATCATCGTCTGTCCGAACGAGTGGAACAGCGGGAGCACCGAAAGGTAGGTGTCGGGGCGCTCGGGATCGGCGCCGACGATGTCCTTTGCGATCAGAGCGTTGTCCAGCATGTTGCGGTGCCGCAACTCAGCACCCTTGGGCAGTCCGGTGGTTCCGGAGGTGTAAAGGATCACCGCGGTGTCGTCGAGGTCAACCGTCACTGTCTCGAACGTGGGCGGCTGTTCGGCGACGGCAGCGGCGAGCGACTCGGGGCGCTCACCGGGCTCCCAGGTCAACGCGCCGGTGTCGAGCAGAAACAGATCACGGCAGCCGTCGGCGGCATCGAATCCGGCCTTAGCCCAAGCGCCGACTGGCAGCTCGGGGGTGCCCTCGAACGCGAGATAGGCGCGGGCCTCGGAGTCGCGGAGATGGTAGGCGATCTCCCGGTCCTTGAGGAGCACGTTTAGGGGCACCACCACGCCGCCGGCCTTCAGGACTCCGTAGTACGCGATGGTGAACTGCGGGACGTTTGGGCTCGACAGTGCCACCTTCTCGCCGGTTCGGAGGCCTCGTGAGACCAGGAGTCCGGCGACCCGGTTGACTGCGGCGTCGAGCTCGGCGTATGAATAGCGCTGTGCTCCGCAGACCACAGCCGTGCGGTTCGGGTGGGCGGCGGCGGAGACGCTGAGAAGGTCGGCGAGGTTGCGGTATGTCACGGGTGTGCTCCTGGTGGGTCGTCTGAGGTCAGTGGGTCGCGAGCTCGGGATAGACCGCGTCGAGGGGGGCGCTCAGGCCGGCCTTGGCCAGGCGCGACGCGTCGTCGACGAGAATCTCCAGTGCGCCGGCTTCGACGCCGTCATAGACCGTGCGGGCAAAGTCCGCGGGGTCGATCTTGGGATCGTCGGTATGGGCCGCCATCGGGGTGTCGACGTAGCCCATATGGACGCCAACCACGTGCACGCCGGCCGGTTTGAGCTCAAGGCGCAGGGAGTTGGTAACCGACCACAGCGCGGCCTTGGTCGCGGAGTAGATTCCGGCGACGGCGTACCAGCTGAGTACCGAGTGGATGTCGACTAAGACTGAGCCTTCCGTTGCCGCAAGCTGTGGCGCGAACGCCCGAGCGATGAACAGCGGGCCGAGAAAGTTGGTCTCGACGTTGGCCCGAATTTCTTCCTCGGAGTGGGTCAGAATGCCGGGCGTCGATACCGAGACCGCGGCGTTGTTGACTAGGACCGACACGTCGCCTGCGGCCTCAACGCACGCCTTGATCGACGCGGGGTCGGTGACGTCGAGGCGCAGCGGGATGACGCGTTCGTTGCCCCAGTTGGAGCGCGGGGTGCGTGCGGTCGCGTAGACCTTGGTGGCGCCGCGGCGCAACGCCTCCTCGACGAGCGGCACGCCGATCCCGCCGTTGGCGCCGGTGACCATGACAACGGACTCGTGTAGCGATGGCATCAGGTGGTCTCTTCCAGTGGGAGGTAACGATTGTGGGTAGATGGAGTCACAGTTCGACGGTCACGATGACCGATTCCGCCGCCGCCTGGCGGGGGGTCGGTAGGTGGTCGGGCGAGCAGCACAGCATCAGAGTGGTGCCGTTAGGACCGCCGAGCGCGCACGAGTAGACCGATAACCCCTCGGGCGCGGCGACCTCGTCAACAATCTCCCCGCCCTCGGCGATGAGCAGGGCTCGCCGACCGACGCCGTCGGCCATCCAGATCCGGTCGTGCGGGTCGACGGCGCAGCCGTCGAGGCCCGCAGCGGGCAGGCCAACGATCTGGCCGCCTGCGTCGATCTTCATCGCGACGCCAAGGTCGGCCCAGATGCGCCGGTCCACCAGGGTCCCGTCGGGGCGGATTGTCCACGCCAATGCCTCTGAGCCGAAGGTGTCGGCGACCACAAGAGTGACACCGTCGGACAAGATCGACCCGCCGTTGGGGAAGGTCACTTCGTCGGACGCCAGGGCGGTGGTGCCGTCGGGCGAGATGTGCACAAGAACGGCCTTCTGCGGTCGGGCTTCGTCCCACTCGTACCCCATGCTGCCGACGTAGGCGTGTCCGTCTGCGGTGACGACCATGTCGTTGGCCAAGCCCTCGCAGTACTCCGCCAGGTCGGCGTGCACGGAAACGTCGCCGCCAGGGGCGCGACGCAGGACGCGCCTGTCGCCCATCGAGACCACCAGGAGGCTTCCGTCGGGCAGCCAGCCGAGGCCCGATGGCCAGTGCGGCACCGCGAGTTCGGTCGTGACGTCCCCGTCGGGAGTGATCGAGTAGACCGCGCCGGCGTAGAAATCCGAGACCCACCAGCGGCCGTCGCGCCACCGGCCGCTCTCGAAGAAGTGGCCGCGGCGATGCAGGGTGGTGAGGGTTCTGGTCATCGTCTCTCCATCTGGGGTTGGTGGTTGGACTCGGTCGTGCCGAAGTAGGCGGCCTCGACCAACTGACGGTCCCGGCGCAACCGTTCGGCCGGGCCCGCGAGAGCGACCCTCCCGTGGTGGAGCACGAGAGAGGTGTCAGCGATGGCGAGCGCGAGGTCAATGTGTTGCTCGACCAGCACCACTGCAATCGCTTGCTCGGTGGCGATGGCTCGCAGCCGCGGCAGGATGTCCTGCACCGCGATCGGTGACAGGCCCATGCTCAACTCGTCGATCAGAAGTACCTTCGGCTCTTGCAACATGACCTTGCCGAGTGCCAGCATCTGCTGCTCGCCGCCGGACAGGTTCCCGCAAGTCTGACGCAGCAGCGTCTTGAGTTTGGGAAAGTGATCGAAGACTGACTCCACCGGGGGGCCACCCCGGCGCTTCGATAGCGCGAGGTTCTCCTGCACCCGCAGTTGGCGAAAGACTCCGCGGCTGTCGGGTACCAAAGCCAAGCCGCGTCGGGAGGTGCGCTCGATGCGGCGGTCAATCGGAGCGCCCAATGCACTGATCTGGCCCGACATCACAGGTAGCGCGCCGACCGAGGCCAGAAGGGTCGTGGTCTTGCCAGCGCCGTTAGGCCCGAGCAGGGCCAGGATCTCACCCGGGTGGACTTCGAATGAGAGGTCGCGGACGGCGGGCACGCCCTGGTAGCCGACTGTGATGCCCTTGACGGACAGTGCAGGGGCAGCGGTCGCGGCGGCGTTCACGAGCGCCCTCCGTCCACTGCGGCGGCTGTGTCGACTAAGGGGCTGCCGAGGTAGGCGGCGACGACCTGGGGGGCGTTGCGGATCTCCTCGGGCGTCCCGGTAGCGATGACTTTTCCGAAGTCGAGGACGTAGAGGCGGTGGCACACGTCCAGGACAAGAGACATGTCGTGATCGATAAGCAGCACGCCGGGGCCGGCCGCCGCGATCCGGCGCAGCTCGACGCCGAAGTGCTGGCTCTCGTGGGTGTCGAGGCCGGCCGCGGGCTCGTCGAGCAGCAGCAGAGAGGTGCCCCCGACCAGCGCCCGGGCCACGCCCACCATCTTCTGCTGGCCGAGGGACAACTCGGGGGGTCGGCGGTCGGCCACGTCGACGAGTCCGACGGTCTCGAGCGCCGAACCGATGGTGGCGGCGGGCGGCACCGAGCCTGTCAGCACGTCGCGGATCAGGCCTCGCAGGCCAGGACGCTGAACTGCTACGGCGAGATTTTGGGCGACGGTGAGTTCGTCGAACAGTTCGCCGGCTTGCCAGGTGCGGGCCACGCCGCTGCGTCGCCTGCGGTGCGGCGGGAGCCCGTCGACCCGCTTACCGCCGACCCGGACCTCGCCGGTGGAGCGGGCAAACCCAGTCACGGCGTCGACGAAGGTCGTCTTGCCGGCGCCGTTGGGGCCGATCAGACCGACGATCTCCCCGGGCTCAACCGTGAGGGAGACATCCTGATTGGCCGTGACCCCGCCGTAACGTACGGACAGGTCGCGGGTTTCGAGGAGCGGCTGCTGGTCAGACATGAGTCTCCACCTTCGAGGTCAGGCCCTTCGCGGGGGCGACTGTGGGCGTACGTGCGGACGTCGAGGAGTGCTCGCTACGCCTGCGTCGGAGCCGGCGGAGCATCTCCGCATTGGCCCCCGCGGCGCCGACCGGGTTGGTGACGGCCATCAGCAGCAGACCTCCGGCGGAGATCACCTGGTAGTACTGGCCGAGGTCGAGGGTCTGGTTGAGGAAGACGTAGAACACGCCGAGCGGACCTATGAAGCCGGCGACTAGTGCACCGCCGACCGAGGTGATGCCACCGCAGTAGGCGATTGCCAACAGGGAGAGCCCGGCGACTACCGAGAACGACGCCGCCGAGAGCTGGCCGCGGCTGTAACCGATCAGGCAGCCGGCCACGCCGGATAAGAACGCCGAAAGCGCGAACCCGAGCAGTTTGGTGGCCGCGACGTTGATGCCCACCGAGGCCGCGGCGCGCTCGTTGGAGCGCACAGCGAGGAAGCTGCGCCCGGTCGACCCGGCCATCCAGCGCATCACGACAAGGGTGGTTGTCGTGACCACTACTAGCACCAGCATCGAGAAGCGCAGCGTGATGAGGTCGGTGCCTCGGCGGACCGACAGGTCGAGCCCAAACAGGTTCGGCGTCCCGATCAGGTTGCCAGAGTAGGGCGTGAACGAGGGGTTGTTGAAGACGAAGCTTTGGATTGCGAACGCTGCGGCGAGCGTGACTACCGCCAACTGCGCGCCACGGATGCGTAAAGCTGGTATCCCGACGCCGACGCCGAGCAGAGTCGCGAGGCCAGCAGAGAGAACGATGCTAATGGGGAAGGGAACATGCCACTCCGTGGTGGCTTTGGATAGCGTGAAGCCGGCGGTTCCGGCGAAGGCCATGCTCGCCAGCGAGATCTGGCCGAGGTAGCCGGTCAGCAGCACCAGCGAAAGCGCGATGAGCGAAAGAATCAGCGAGGTCACGATACCGAAGCGCCAGCTGTCGCTGGTGAGCGCGATGGCTAGCGCGGCGAGACCAACAACGCCGGCCACGGGCAGCGGTCGCAGCCGCGGGATTCGTACTTCCGGCATGGCGACCTGGGTCAGCGCTCCACGCGCCGGGATCTTGCCGCCAAGTACGAATAGCGCGATGACCACGACGACGAATGGGATCGCGTCGCCGAGGCCCGCTTGAGCCCAGGAGGGCCACCACTCAAGGGTATTGGCCCACAGCAGGACGGCTTGGAAGGCGCCCATGAGCAGGCCCGCCGCGCAGGCGACGCCGAACGACGTGAGGCGGCCGACGAGCGCGACCGCGAGGGCCGGAACCACGTAGTAGGTGTAGCTGGTCGGGTCGAGACCGATCGTGTAGGCGCCAAGGACCACAATCAGGCCGGAGGCCATTGCTGTAACGACCCAGACGACCGCGGCGAGCCGGTCGGGCGAGAAACCCACTAGACGGGCGGCCAGCTCGTCCTCCGACGCCGCGCGGGTCGCCACGCCGGTGGTGGTGAGGCGGAAATACGCCCACAGCAGCAGTGCGACCAGAACGGCTGTGCCGCCCATGATCAAGTCGCTGGCATTGACAACGACGTTGCCCAGGGTGAAGGTCTTGAAGGGCAGGACCGGCTGAGCAAACAGGGCGTCCGTGTCGAAGCGGAGCACAACTAGAGCCTGCAGAAAGAGCATCAGGCCGACCGAGGCGGCGACATTGGCCAGCGGCGGCGCGGATCGCAGAGGCCGGAAGACGAGCAGGTGGGCGAGGAGCGCCAGTAGCCCGGCTGACAAGACGCCGACAACTACTGCCAGCACCATTGGCATCGGCGAGGTGACATCACCGAACCTTAGGCTGCCGCCGAACGGGAGCACGAGGGTGCCGTCGGTTCTCAGTGCAGCGACCGTATATGCAGCCCACAGAGCGACCGATCCCTGTGCGAAGTTGACTATTCCCGTGGCCGCGTAAACCCCGACCAGGGAGGTCGCGAACACCGAGTAGACGGCCCCGAGGGTCAGGCCGAGGAAGACGAACTGGATGAAGACGGACACCGCGGAACCTCACTGCGAGTGCGGCGCGGGCCGCCGATCGGACTAAGAGTTCGACCAGCGGCCCCGTCGCGGACTGGATGGTGCGGGACAGGTCTAGCTGGCTCCCGGCACCGCCTTGAGGGCCTGCTCCGCCGGATGGATAGTGCCGCCGCCGACCGCCTCCATCGTGTTGGGCGCTGTGACCTTGAAGTTGTAGATCTCGGTCGTGCAGTTGGGGCTGGTAGGCCGAGTGCAGTCGAGTTGGGGCCCGAGGAACGATTGGTAGCCCTTGACAGCCTTGAGTGTTGAGAGCACGGACTCGCCGGTGGGGTTGGACACTTTGGCTTGGTCGAGGATCCGGGTGAGATCGACGACGGTCGCGAAGGCGGCGTAAGCGTTCCAATCACTGGGGCCACGCTCGGCGGCCATGTAAGGCGCGGCGGCCGACAGGTTCTTCTGGATTTCAGCAGGTGCCTGCTTCTGTGCTTGGGGCAGCCAAACCGAGGAATAGGTCTCCGCGCCAACGGCCTTGGACCCAAGCTTGCCAATGAAGTTGGAGCAGGAGGCCATGAATGGCGTGCCGTCGAACCCGACGTTGACCATTGCCTTGAAAAGGTTGGTGCACATCGCTTCGTTTAGTGTCACGAGCAGGCCCGCCACTTCCGAGCCAGTTGACTTGATCGAGGACGCCAGCACGTTGAAGTTGGGGTTGGCCGGCGGGAAATAGATCGCCTTGACGTCTAGGCCGAGCTGCGCGCCCAATGGCTTGAGGATCTTGTCGATCGTCGCGTGACCGGTCGGGTCGTCGAGGTTGGCTAGGGTAATAGAAGAGAAACCTTGCTCCTTCAGCGACTGCATGGCGCCGAGCAGAAAGGCCGCTGGGGCAGGTCCGAAGTAGACGCGACTGTCGGGGGCCGAACCCAGCGTGGGGTCGAAAGCCAGAGGCCCGATGATCGGGATCTTCGCCGATTGCAGAATCGGCAGAGCAGCACCGGCCGAGGGGTTGAAGGCGTCGATGACCGCGACAACGCCGTCCTTGGCGAACTGGTTGGCGCAGTTGATGTTGGACTCGGGCGAGAGGACGTCGACGTCGCAGTTGACAACCTGGACAGGGCGACCGCCGATGCCGCCGAGGTTGCCGTTAGCGAACGCTACGCCGGCGTTGGCTCCCTGCGAAGCACCTGGCGCGGTCGCGCCGCCGTTCACAGGGTTGAGCAGGCCGACCTTGACCGGGGTGCTCCCCGTTGCCTGGTCGGTGCCTGTCGGGGTGGCCGGACTGGCCGACCCGTCGGAGTTACCGCATCCGGCCAGCCCGAGAAGTGCGAGTGCGACGAGGGAGGCGAGAGTGGCTCGACTCCGCGCCGAGCCCGTTTGCCGTCCCGACCGGGGCTCGAGAGTCTGACGTGTTGGGTTGTCCATGGGATCCCTTGTTCTTCCGGGCTCGAGACGAGCAGTTGGACGTGCGAGTCGGCTCGCGAGAGGCACTCTCGTGTCCTTAGCCGAGATCGGGTTTTCACGACAGGCGCGTGACTCTGGAGGTGCTAGCCACGGCGAGTGTGTCAGCGGTCACAGGAGGTATCCATGTGTCCCGGGCCAGCCCTTCGGGGCCTCGATTGTGCCGTCGCACAACCTGTCCTCGACTTGTCATCGGCTCCTTCCGCGGCTTGAGCGAGCGACCGTCTGGGCGCAGATGTGACGTGGCACATACCGACCACGGCAAAGTGGGTTTACAGCACAAAGACGCCCCGCCCGGTCGCTCCTAATCTGAATCGGTCGCAGGCGGCGACGGACGGTAGCGGGTCAAGAGACCAGCACCCCATCACGTGCCGGGGCCGTGACGTCATACACCACCACGATCAAAGGAGCTACATATGCCTGGACCGTCGCGCACGCCGCGCACCATCGAAGAGGCACACCATGCCCCGGTCTGACTGGGAGGAGCGGACCGTCCAGGCCAACGGCAACCGTGTCCACGTCCGGATCGCCGGCACGAGCGGACCGATGGTGCTGTTGTGTCACGGCTTTCCCGAATCCTCCTATAGCTGGCACCACCAGCTCGACGCCCTTGCGGCGGGCGGCTACCGGGCCGTGGCCATGGACATGCCGGGATACGGCCGGTCGAGCAAGCCGATCCAGCCATCGGACTACCGGGTCACAGAGCTCGTCGCAGCCTGCGTTGGAGTCGTCGAAGCCCTCGGCGAGGCTCAGTCCGTCGTCGTCGGACACGACTTCGGGGCACCGGTCGCCTGGACCGCGGCGTGGACCCGCCCCGACGTTTTCCGAGCAGTAGTCGGCATAAGCCTCCCGTTCGGTGCGCGCGGAATGGCTGCCCTGCCCGGGGATCCGTTCGGCGACCAGCGGCCATCGGTCACGCACAGCGCGCTCGCTGGCGACGACGCTGTGTTTTATCAGGAGTACTTCGCCGACCCCTCCGGCGTTGCCGAGAAGGAGATGGAGGCCGACCTGAGGGCTTTCGTCACTAGCGGGTTTTACGGACTGTCGGCGGACAGCCCGCTGCCACCCGAGATGGAGGGTGTCGACCTGACCAATCTTCCCCTTGAGTTCCTGATCCAGTGGATCCGGGCCGCGATGTGCGTGCACCACGGCGAGGGCTTCGCGTCCAACCTGCAGTACCCCGACCAGCTCCCGCCCTGGCTCGACCAGGAGACACTCGACATCTTTATCGATGAGCTCGAAACCGGCGGGATGCGCGCGCCCCTGGCCTGGTACACCAACGCCGACCTCAACTGGGAGGTCCTCGGCCCTTACCAGGGCACCCCCGTGACAGTGCCCGCGATGTTCATCGGCGGCGATCGCGACGTGGGGACAATCTGGAGCCAGGAGGCCCGGTTCCGCCAGGACGAGTACGTAAAGGACCTGCGGCGCAGCGTGATCATCCCGAATTGCGGCCACTGGATCCCGCAAGAGCACCCTGAGGTGGTCAACACCGAACTGCTGACCTTCCTCAAGGGCCTTTGACTGCTCCCTGGACTTGACGCTCACTTGGCATATGGCGTCGGTCCCGGGCTCGTCCGGGACCGGCCGCTCGCATTCCCGTCCCATCCTCCGATGGTCGTCAAATGGCAAGTAAATGTCGTACTACGTCAAGTACCCCCCATCCAAGGTGCCCACACTGTGAATGCCGCCACCACAGAGCAACCGAGGAGCCATCTTGAAAATGAACACACTGACCGAACTGGAGGACTGAGGTGGCCCTGACCGTGATGGCCCAGGCGGGCTCGGCCGTCGACCCGGGCGTGGTCGAAGCCTGCCGCGTGCTGGCCCACGACGTCGACCGCCTGACTTTGGCGCTTTCAGAACTCATCGCGAGCAAGGAGCCCTACTACGTCACCACGCTAAGCCTCGACGAGTTGATGGACAGCGTGCGACCCAATGTACTGGGCATCCTCGATGCGATCTCGTGTACCGGCGCCGACGACGTCACCGCTGCACCCTGCAGGACGGGCCGTCTCCGCGCTGCCCAGGGCGCGCCCTTGGGCCCGGTGCAGCGCGCCTACCGGATCGGGATGTCCTTCATCTGGGAGGAGCTAGTCCGCGTGATGAGCCGGGACGCCGACCAACAAGCTCTGCTGCGCTCAGCCACTTCGTTCTGGAACACCCTCGACCTCTTTCTCGAGACCCTCAGCAGGGCCTACCGCGAGTTCGAGGCCGAGCAGATCCAGCACGACTCCCGCACCCGCGACCTCGCTCTCACCGCACTGTTCCACGGCACCCACTCGGCGGGATTGACGATCTCGAGCATCGCGGCTGCGCTGCGGCTGCCCACGGAGGGCGCCTTCGTCGTCATCGCGACCGACCCCGTGCCGGTCGGCGGCGAGCGCGCAATGGTGACCACGGCCCGCTCCGTGACTGGTGCCGGTGGCCACGTCACTTGGCGTTCGGACCCCGACGGCGCAATCGCGCTGATTGCCCTCTCGCCGCGCTTCACCCTCGATCGGCTTCTCACCCACCTCGCAACCCTGTCGCTGGGCCGGATCGGGGTCAGCGAGGTCTTCACCTCGCTTCAGGCGACCAGCGGCTCTGCCGCCGAGGCACGAGCCGCCCGCGGGGCCGCGACCCTGGGCAGCAGCGCGGTCCTGCGCTACGGCCGGGTGCGCGTAGCGGTACTCCTCGCCTCCGAGAGCGACGTCGCCGAGGATCTCTTTCGTGACGTGCTGGGCGGGGTAATCGAGCTTCCCGAGGTTGACCAGACCTTGCTGCTCGCAACGTTGCGTGCCTGGTTCGAGGCGGAAGGGTCGACCGCCGGCGCGGCGGCCGCGCTACATTGCCATCCCAACACTGTCCGGTACCGCCTCGGAAAGGTCAGCCAGTTGACCGGCCGATCGCTGACCGCGCCCATCGACACGGCGCATCTCTACCTCGCGATGGAGTTCCACCGGATTCTCGCTCCGCGCTCGACCATGGCCGACGGGCGTTGAGCCTGGGAGGGCAACGGGCGCGTCCAGAGATCCCTCAGGTCGCACCACGACCTTGAACGCCATGCAGCCACCAAGTAGTGGCAAGCCCGGCGAGCAACGCGACCACCCCGGCCAGGAAGTAGTCAGTGCGCACGTCGAGCCAATCGACGAGTACGCCGCCGAGGGCCGATCCACCGGCCAGGGATAACTGGAGCACCGAGACGAACATGGCCTGGTCGCCGTCGCGTGCTTGCGGGGTTGCGGCCAGGATCCAGATTTGCAGGCTCAGCGGAATCAGACCCCACGAGATGCCCCAAGTGAAGATCAGCGCGACCGTTAGCGCAGGCAGGGACTCAGTCATCGGCATGACTATGAGCGCCACGCCGAGTATCAGGAGGGCTCCCGAGAACACGGGGCGCAGACGCGAGTCGAGCACCCAGCCGCCCACAAGGTTACTGACGACCCCGACTAGCCCGAAAGCCAGCAGCACCACCGGCAGCGCCGACTCCGGCAGCCCGGTCTGGTTCACGAACGGCGTGACGTAGGTGTACGTGGCAAAGTGGGCGCCGAATGCGGCGACGGTGATACCCAGGCACTGACGGGCCTTGCGCGTAGAGAAGACCCCGAGCAACGTACTCCAGCGGACCGAGCCGACGGGGGCCAGGCGCGGCACCGCGACGATCTCGAGACAGACGGCGACGAACGCAAACGCGGCAGCAACCACGAAGGCCCATCGCCAGTTGGTGACCACGACGATCCAGGCGCCGAGGGGCAGGCTAATAACGGTCGCCATCGAAATGCCGCCGATCACGAGTGACGCCGCGCGGGTTGCGTGCCGATCGGCAACGAAGCGGGTGGCGGTTGGCGGGCCGATCGTCCAGAACCCGCCAACCGCGAAGCCGAGGGCGGCGCGGCCGATGAGGGCGACAGCGAAGGTCGGGGCAAACACGACCCAAATATTGGAGGCCAGGACGGTCGCGCTGAGTAGTAGCAGTACCCGGCGTCGGTCGGTGCTCCCTGCGAGCACGGTCACCAGCGGAGCTCCGATGCACGCGGCGAGGCCGGGTAGGACAACAAATAGCCCCGCCCGACCCTCGGTAACACCCAGATCCCGGCTGAGTTCGTCGAGCAGGCCGAGCGGGATGAACTCCGACAGCACGAGCGCGAAACTGGCGCTCATCACGGAGCAGACGGCGAACCAGCCGGCCGGTTCGGCCTTCCTTGGCTTCGGGCCTGCGTGGGTCTCGGCATTCTCGGTCTGGGCGATGAATTCCACTGGCGGGCCTCTCGGTAGTGGCCGACCGATCGGTCGGGGCATGGATGTCCGGTAGCGCGTCTTCGGAACATGCCGCGCAGGACGAGCTGCCCCGATCACGCTAGAACCGCACCTCGGCTCCGTCGTACGGGTCGCCGTACCGAGTTCGCGGCACCCTGTTGTGCGGCGGCACAATCGAGCCAGACGAACTGGAGCAACCCGGCGCCTCAAGGGTCAGCGCGGAGCATTGGAGGCTTAGCGATCAGGCCGGAAGTGTCCGCGACTATCCGACATGATCCCGCCCGATGCTATGGGGACCTTGCTAGCTGTGTCGTTCGCGGTAACGGTCACGACGGCCGTCTGCATTCTCATCGGCACTGCACCGCGGATACCGAGGTGCAGTCAAAGCTCCTCGCCTAGTCGCCCGCTACACTTGGCAATACGCGACGATGACTTTACATTTGGTGACGATGGCCTCACTGATTCGCGGAACTGTCTTGCTCAACTTCGTCAGTCTCGTCAACACCCTAGGCGGCGACGCGGAAGCGATGCTGCACGCCCGCGGGATCGACCCCTCCGCGACGACCGACCACGAGCGATTTCTATCCAGCACAGCGGCAGCGGCCGTCATAGCCGACGCTGCCGATGAGCTCGAATGCTCGGATTTCGGGATGCGCTTGGCACGCGAACAAGGAATCCAAATTCTCGGGCCGGTCGCCGTTATCATCCGCAACTCGGAGACAGTTGCCTCGGCGCTAGAGTCTGTCTCCCGGTTCCTTCACAACATCGCACCAGTCGATCGCGTGGAGCTCGTACGTGGACCCCGCTCAGCGGTGTTCACCCTCACCACCACCGTTCGTCAGCCAGCCCGACATGACCAGTGGATCGAGCATGGTCTTGGCATTGCTATGGACGCCTTCCGCCTCATGGTCGGCGACGGCTTCGTGCCTTTGCGTGTCACGATGCAGCATCCGCGAATCAGCCCGATAGCCGCCTACAAGGACATGTTCGGCTGCCCCGTGACCTTCGAGTCAGACCTGAACTCCGTCCACCTGCCCAACCACGTCCTGAATGAGCCAATCCGCGGACGAGATGCGGAGGCTTTCGTACTTGCGGAGCGCTACCTGTCGGAGATCCGACCCGACCTGGAGATCGTTGACCATGTGCGCGAACTGACCCAGCGTCTCCTCGCCGTAAATCAGGCCAGCCTGCTCGTCACAGCACGAGCCATGGCCATTCATCCGCGGGTCCTGCAACGAAAGCTCGCTGAAGCAGGCTCCTCGTTCGAAGACGTCCTCGACGATGTCCGCAGAGGGCTGGCCTGGCAGCTTTCAGCTACCGGGATGCCCATCTCGCGTATTGCGAGTTCCCTGGGGTACGCCGAGCACAGCAGCTACACGCGCGCCTGCCGGCGTTGGTACGGCGAGTCCCCACGTCAGTTGCGCGCTCGGCGACGCCAGAACGAACCGTCTGCCTGAACTAGCCCGCCGGAACCAGCGCTCCCTACCTAGGTGAGAGACCTAGGTAGGGAGCGTCGGGGAGTTCTGGACGAGCCGAGTAGGGAGAAGGGTCGCCCAGACGTCGCGCGCGGAGGGCTTGCCCCTGATCGCAGGCAAGCGCCTCGGTGGCCGGACTGCGGTGGCAGCCGGACGTGGTGCAAGCGTCTCCGCCGCTTGGGGCGGTTCCTCGCCCGAGACCCCAACCTGCCCGGAGGCCGCGTGCACCTCGGCGAGCAAACCAAGGACCAGCGAGGCGAACGCGCATCGAGCTAGTCGGCCGCAATAAGTGCCACGAGTCCGGGCACAGCCGAGGGATCAGGGATCGCGAGAAAGCCTGGCTCAGCGTATGCGGGGCTCGGGTAGTCGTAGTAACCCTTGCCGGTGGGGACACCGAGGTCCCCCTTGTCGAGGAACCGCTCCTTGATATATGCAGCGTTGGCCGTCATCTGGACGTCATCGTTCTCACGTCCCCAGTGGGCCAGGACGTCGTAGGCGGTCTTCATTCCGACCATGTCCATCATCCCGAGCGGACCGACCGCCGGGCCTCCGATCATGAAGGTCCGATCGACGTCCTCAGGACGCGCGATCCCGTTGGTCACCAAGGTCTGGGCCGCGTTGAGCAGAGGCACGAACCAGGTGTTGACGACGTAGCCGGACTGCTCCTTGAGGAGGGGGATCGGAACCATGCCGATCTCGGTGGAGAACTCGGCGAGGGCTGTGACGGTCTCACGCGACGTCCCGGCGTGAACCATGAGCTCGGCGAAGTTCATCGCCCAGATACCGTTTCCGAAGTGCAGGGAGGCGAACCGGTCGGGTCGTCCGGATGCCGCCGCGAAGTCGCTCGGCAACAGTGTCGAGGAGTTCGTCGCGACGATGGTGTGCGCCGGCAGGAGCGGCGCCATCTGCTGGTAAGTCGCAGTCTTGATGTCGGGAATCTCCGGAACCGCCTCGATCACCAGGTCTGCAGCTGACACCGCACTCGCAAGCTCGGTCGTGAAGGATAGGCGTGCCCGCGTCGCGTCGATTTCGGCGTCGGTGGCTCCGACATCGGCGAGGTAGATCGCGGCGTACTGGTCGTGAGCGGCGCGGCAGCGTTCGATAGCCTCATCCGAGATGTCGTAGACCGTTACGCGCTTGCCCTTGAACGCGCTCTGCCAGGCGATCTGTCCCCCGAGGACACCAGCGCCGAGAACTGTGAGGTTGTGGAGCGACGACATGATGTGGTGAGTCCTTCCGGAGAGATACGTGCAGTTTTCGGCACGTGTGACTGCAATCAGCACACTGATCATGGGCGTGCCAGCGGCTGCCTGGCTTGCCCTCACACGACAAAAATTTGTCATTGCGCGACGCCGTTACATTGACCTTCCATCGGTCGCCAAATGCCAAGTAATAGTCGTTTCAAGGCAAGTTCAAACAGGTGCTGAGTGCGATCCTGGAGGAGCCGCCACTGGGGTGGCGACCCCTCATCGCATTAAGGAACGGTCCTCGATGACACCCGAAACGAGCAGCATGGAAACCGTCGTCATGCAGAACGGCACCCTTACCGTCACGACTGTCCCGATCCCGACGCCTGGCCCCCGCGAGGTGCTGGTCAAGGTACTTGCCGCTGGCATCTGCGGCAGCGACCTGCACTGTCTCGCGCACGCCTCCGAGCTGCTCTCCAGCACCAAGGCGGCTACCGGGATCGACCTCTTCGACATCAACGACCCCGTCGTGATGGGTCACGAGTTCTGTGCCGAGGTTGTGTCCTACGGACCCGAGACCCGAGGCACCATCACTCCAGGTACAAGAGTTGCGTCGCCACCCCTCCTCCTGCGCGAACGGCCGATCCTGATCGGCTACGGCGGACCTGACATCCCTGGGGCCTACTCCGAGTACATGATCCTCTCCGAGGACCTTCTCTTTCCGGTGCCCGACAGCATTTCCGACGAGAACGCGGCCCTCGCTGAGCCGCTCGCGGTCGCGCTACACGCCGTGAACCGCGGCAAGCTCGGAACCCATGATGTCCCGCTGGTCATCGGCTGCGGACCCATCGGACTCGCCGTGATCTCGATCCTGAAGATGCAAGGCACCGGACCAATCGTCGCCGCCGACTTCTCGCCGTCACGGCGCGCCATGGCAGAGGCCCTCGGTGCCGACGTCGTCGTCGACCCCCGCGTGACCTCGCCGTACGACGCATGGCGCGAGGTCGCGGCCACCGACGACCCTGAGCAGATGGCGCCAGGCAACTTGATGTTCCCCCCGGGATTCCGGCCGGCGGTCGTCTTCGAGTGCGTCGGCGTGCCCGGCGTCATCCAGCAGATCCTGGACGGCGCTCCGGCCAACGCGACGGTCGTAGTCGCCGGAGTCTGCATGCAACAGGACTCGTTCTACCCGACCTTCGCCATCCTCAAGGAGATCGACCTGGTCTTCAGCATCGCCTTCTCCCCCGAGGAGTACGGCGAAGTCCTCGGGCACCTCGCCTCGGGAGCGCTCAAGGTCGACGGACTCGTTACGAGCCGGGTCGGCCTGAACGAGGTCGCGGATGCCTTCAAGCGGCTGGCTGACCCCGAGCAGGACGGAAAGATCGTCGCCATCCCGGGAAGGCACTGAGATGGGCTTCACCGACTACCCGACGCAGACAGTCCGAGCCAACGGCCAACGGATCCACCTCCGCATCGCCGGTGAGAGCGGTCCGCTGGTGCTCCTCTGCCATGGCTTCCCCGAGTCGTCCTACTCCTGGCGCCACCAGCTCAAGGCACTCTCGGAAGCCGGCTACCGAGCCGTCGCAATGGACATGCGGGGATTCGGACGCTCGTCCAAGCCAATGGCCACCGAGGACTACTCCATTCCCACTGTCGCGCAGGACTGCATCGAGGTCGTCGAGGCGCTCGGCGAAAAGAGTGCCGTCATCGTCGGCCACGATCTCGGCGCACCAGTTGCATGGACCGCAGCGTGGATGCGTCCCGACCTGTTCCGCGGCGTCGTCGGCCTGAGCGTTCCGTTCGGCGCTCGTGGCACCGCCGGTCTGCCCGGAGACCCCTTCGGCGCGCGCCGCCCGAGCGAGGTCCACCATGAGATCGCCGGTCCAGGCCTGACGTTCTACCAGGACTACTTCGCCAAACCGGGCCACGTGGCCGAGCTCGAGATCGAGGAGGATCTGCGCACATGGGCCCTCGCCGGCCTCTACAGCCTGTCCGCGGATAGCCCGCTGCCGCCGGAACTGGACGGCGTCAATCTTCTCGATCTGCCCTACGAGTGGGTTGTTGGGTTCGTGAGAGCGTCGATGTGTGTGCCCGACGGAGAGACGTTCGCCGGTCGCCTCGAGGTGCCGGAGTCGCTTCCGGCATGGCTTAGCCAGGAGGACGTCGAGTACATCGTGAGCGAGCTCGAGCACGGCGGCATCCGAGCGCCGCTCGCCTATTACGGCGCGATCGACCTTGGGTGGGAACAGCTCGCCGAACTCGACGGCCAGCCACTCACCGTCCCGGCGCTTTTCATCGGAGGTGATCGGGACGTCGCCACCGTCTGGAGCCAAGAGGCCGCCGCGAGGGCAAACGAGGTCGTTAAGGACCTCCGTGGCTCGATAATCATCCCCGATTGCGGTCACTGGATCCCCCAGGAAAAGCCTGAGGCCGTCAACCGCGAGCTGCTTACGTTCCTCGACGGGCTCTGAATGACTCAGAGGTGGTCACCGACCTCCGACAACCCGGATGAGGACGCCTACATCCGGGTCGTCGGCTTCAACGACGACCTGACTATCGGAGGTCTCAATGCGCTGCCCGTCCTTGGAACGCCGCACTGGACTGCGGGTTTCGCAGGACGCGCTCGGTACCGGCAACTCCCGTACCGGCAAGGCGCAGATGGCAACGAGGCACGCGCGCTCGTCGATCGGTCCGTCGGGTCCGACAGAACGCGGGCGAACCGTCGTGTGGTTCTGTTGAGTCGGTCGTAGGCACTGCGCCAGGCCGAAGAACGTAGTCGAGGAACATTCGGCGCGCCGCCACAGCTTTTAGTGCCGAAATTTTGGAGGCCGACGCAAGGTAGAGGATGTGGCATGGTGGTGGACGCTGGAGCGCAGGGTGTGCAGCGGGTCCTCGTAGCCGCGGACAAGTTCAAGGGCTCGCTGACGGCCGTGCAAGTTGCCGAGCGGGTGACGGTCGGCCTGCGCCGGGTCGTACCGGACATCGAGGTGGAGACCTTTCCCGTCGCCGACGGGGGCGACGGGACGGTCGCGGCGGCAGTTTCAGCCGGGTTCGAACGCCGGGAGGTGCGAGTTACAGGACCCCTCGGCCACGAGGTCATCGCAGCGTTCGCGTTGCGCGGCGACACCGCGATCATGGAGATGGCGGAGGCGAGCGGTCTGCAACGAATGACGACCGGCGTGTTCGCACCGCTCACGGCGTCGACTTACGGCTCGGGCGAGCTGCTACGCGCCGGACTGGAAGCAGGTGCGCGAACGATTGTGTTCGGCGCCGGCGGCAGCGCGACCACGGACGGTGGCGCGGGCATGCTGTCGGCGCTCGGCGCGCGGTTCCTTAACCAGCGCGGCCAGCCAGTGTCGCCCGGGGGCGGTGGCCTCACCGAACTTGCGCGCGCAGACCTATCGGATTTGGACCCCCGCCTCGCTTCAGTAGATTTGATCCTGGCCAGCGACGTCGACAACCCACTGACTGGCCCCGAGGGCGCACCAGCGGTTTACGGACCACAGAAAGGCGCTTCTCAGGACGACGTAAAGACGCTGGACGCAGCCCTAAGACACTACGTCAACGTCCTGGCGGAGGCTCGGCCGAAGGCGACGGAGTACGCCGCCGCGCCTGGCGCGGGCGCAGGAGGTGGTATCGGCTACGGCGCACTGCTGGTCGGTGCCCGCTTCCAGCCCGGCATAGAGGTAGTTCTGGACGTGCTGGGTTTCGCGCCGGCGGTCGAGCGCGCCACGCTGGTGATCACCGGTGAGGGGTCGCTGGACCAGCAGACCTTGCATGGCAAGGCTCCTGTGGGCGTCGCCGCGGCCGCACGGGCAGCCGGCAAGAATGTAGTCGCCGTGTGCGGCCGCCTCGGACTATCACGGACGGAGCTGAGCCGCGTCGGAATCCACCGAGCCTACGCGCTCAATGAATTGCAGCCGGATATCGCCAAATGCATTTCGGACGCGGGGCCGATCCTGGAGAGAGTCGCGGAGCGGATCGGGCGGGACTTCCTGAGCTAGCGACAGTTCTGAGCGCGACCGCGCCGTGCCGAGGACACCGCCTAGTACCCTCGCGGAAGATCAATCTTGGCCTTCATTTGCTTGATCGTCGCAAGTGTGGCGACTATTTCACTTTGCGGTGGTGTTCGGCGGATCGGGTATCAAAGTGCCCCGGAAAGTGCGCCGGTAGGCGAACGGCGAGACGCCGATGGCGGCGCGCAAGTGCTCTCGTAGTGACGTGCCACCGGAAAAGCCGACCCAGCCCGCTATCTCCTCGACAGGCAGATCCGTGGTCTCCAGGAGGTGTCGCGCACGCTCGATGCGCTGCTGGATCAACCACCGTCCCGGGCTCATTCCGACCTCTTCGGTGAAACGGCGGACAAAGGTACGCAGGCTCATATGGGAGCGCTCGGCAAGATCCGCCAGGGTCATCGGCTCATGGATGTTCCCCAGCGCCCATAGACGAGCGCCAGCCGTTCCGCTGTCCCCGGCCTCAGGTACCGGGTGCTGGATATATTGCGCCTGTCCTCCGTCGCGCCAAGGGGGGACGACGCACATGCGGGCGACCTGGTTCGCGACTTCGCTGCCGTGGTCCTTGCGGATGATGTGCAGACATAGGTCAAGACCAGAGGCGGCGCCGGCCGACGTCATCACGTCTCCGTCATCGATGAAAAGGACGTCGGGATTCAGTGCGACCTGAGGAAACCATTCGCGGAAGAGGTCCGTCGTCCGCCAGTGAGTGGTTGCCGGGCGACCATCGAGGAGCCCTGCAGCGGCTAAGACAAACGCGCCGGTACAGATCGAGACCAGCCGTGCACCAGGAGGAACGGAACTGAGCGCCTTCACCACGGCTGTCGGCACTCCATGCGGGATCGCAGGCGAGACAAATGGCGGTATAACCACGGTGTCGGCCGTGCGAAGTACCTCTGGGCCGTGCTCGACCGTGATCGAGAAGTCGGAATTGGTGCGGACGGGGAGGCCATCAACGCTGCAAGTAAGTACCTCGTAGCGGCCGCCCGCAGCCCCGAACACGCGGCTCGGAATGCCGAGTTCGAATGGATACACCCCTTCGCTAGCCAGGACGACGATGCGGTGAAGGTTTGCCACGGCAGGATCCCGTCGATAGTCGATATTCGCGCCATGCTACCCGGGGGCAGTGGCGATGCCTCCCACCAGTCCTCGGAGCGAGCGGGCCGCGCCCGCTCCTGATGATCACGTGCGCGGCCGTGCCTGATCAACCGTCTGCCACGTTAGCTGACCAGCGAACTGAGACCCGACATTCACATACGTCGCGAACGTCCTCGCCAATGCCAGGATCTACGAATCGATCCAGGAACCGAGAGACCCGCGCTGCCGCACCGAACTCACACGACCAATGGCCCTCAATGAGAATCAGTGCGTCGAATCCTCGACCATTGGCGCGATCCCGTTGTAACTTGGCATTCATGCCATGGTGACCGCCGTGACATGCGGCGACGCTGGACGCATGACGAATTCCAGCACAGTCACGATGCGCGCCATCCTCCAGGAGACTTACGGTTCCCCCGAAGTGCTTCAAGAGGTAGACCTTCCTCGGCCCGTGCCGGGTCCGAGTGAGATCCTGGTCGCGGTCCACGCCGCTGGGGTCAACCCAACCGACTGGTGGAACCGCGCCCAGCCACGGACCATCGACCGCCTGCCGCTCGTCCTTGGCTGGGACGTCTCCGGCGTCGTCGAGGCCGTTGGCACGGGCGTCACGCTGTTCAAACAGGGCGACGAAGTCTTCGGCATGCTGCCCTACCCCTACGGAGTCGGTTCCCATGCCGAATACGTGTGCGGTTCTGCCCGTGCCTTCGCTCACAAGCCCCCTAGCATCGACCACATACAGGCCGGCGCTCTCCCGCTCGCCGCTCTGACCGCGTACCAGGCACTCGTCGACACAGCCGACGTTCAACCCAACCAGCGCGTCCTCATCCACGCAGCCGCCGGCGGGGTTGGTCATCTCGCCGTCCAAATCGCCAAGTCCCGTGGCGCGTACGTGATCGGAACCGCAAGCGCCGCGAAACACGACTTCGTACGTGGCCTAGGAGCCGACGAGGTCATTGACTATCGCACCGTCGACTTCGCCGAAGTCGTCACGGACATCGACGTGGTCCTAGACTCGATCTCTTTGGACCCCGTCGCCCGCGGCCGCTCCGTCGCTGTCCTTCACCCGGGCGGCACACTCGTATCGATCCTGCCGGTAGCTATCGACCCCGAAGAACTGGCAGAGATCGCCGAGCACGGTATCCGCTATGAGTCCCTCCTCGTCGAGGCTGACCAAGCCGGCATGCAAGCCATCGCCAATCTTGTGGAAACCGGCGCCTTGCGCGCCCATATTGAGGCCACCTTCCCGCTCGCCGAGGCAGCTAAGGCCCACGCCCTCGGTGAGACCGGCCGCACCACCGGCAAGATCGTTCTCACGATGGAGGGGACCGTGAAGGGGCAGATCGCCGTAAAGGTCCTCAGGGCGGCGTTCGAGGGCGGTGACTCGGCCCTCATCGACCGCTACGTGCGTCCGGAATACATTCAGCACAATCCGCTGGCTCCCGACGGCCCGGAAGCCATGAAGGCCTTCGGCGCAGCCTGGAAACTGCAGTTCCCGGACGCCACTTACGAGGAGAAACGGCTCGTCACGGAGGGTGACCTAGTGGTTCTGCACTCTCACGGTGTCCTGGTCCCTGGCACTCCAGGACTCGCCGTCTTTGACATCTTCCGCTTCCATGACGGAAGGATCGCCGAACACTGGGACATCCTGCAGGAGGTGCCTGCGACCACGGCCAACGGCAACGACATGTTTTCGACGTTCAATGAGCCACAGATTGAGGCTGCGGGCCGACGACGGTTCACCCCGTACAACAAGAAACTCGTCACTGACTACGTGCGGCAGCTTCTGGTCCGAAAAGACCTGGCCGCCATCGACACGTACGTATGCACCGATTACCGCGAGCACAGCCCGAACATCCCCGACGGCGCGCCGGGCCTAAAGTCCGGCCTTGCCGCGTTCTTTGGGCGGTACCCGCAACTGAAGGTGGCACCGCAGCAGGTCATCGCCGAGGGCGATTTGGTGGCTGTCCACAGCCATTATGTCGACGCACCTGGCGAGCGCGGCCGGGCGGTCATCGATCTCTTTCGGGTACAGGACGGAAGGATCGTCGAACACTGGGACGCCTCGCAGGACGTCCCGGAGACCTCCGCCAACGGCAACACGATGTTCTTGACGCCCGGAGCGTCGTAGCGACATCTTCGCCCGACAGCTCCTCAGTTGCTCTAAAGAAAGGAACAACTATGACCCAATTGCAGTATGACCTGTTCGTGACCCCCTCGGTTTCGCAGAGCAGCGGCACTCTCAACCTTCCCAACGGGGATCCCATGGAGTGGTCGCCGACCGCGACGACCCTTATCTACGGAAAGCACGATGCCGTCCTTGTCGACCCACCTTTCACCAGGGCCACCACCGCGAAGATGCTTGCCTGGGTCGAAAGGACCGGCCGTGTCATCACAGAGATCTACATCACGCACGGCCATGGCGACCACTGGCTCGGCGCTCCCGTCGTGCTCGAACGATTCCCTGACGCCGTGGTCCGCGCGACGGCCGGGACGAAAGCGCTCATGGCCGACCTGGACAGCGCGGAGTCCCGCGAAGAGTTCTGGGGCTTGCTGTTTCCGGACCAAATCCCGACCGCCCCTGTCGACGTGCAGGTCGTCGGCGAGGAGGGATTGAGCTTGGAGGGCGAGTCGCTGATCCCCATCGAGGTTGGTCATACCGACAGCGACGACACGACCGTACTCTGGGTACCGAGCCTCAAGTTGGCGGTCGCTGGTGATGTCGTCTACAACGGCGTGCACCTCTCACTCGCGGAATCCGCTGGCGGGGGCCGCGACTCGTGGCGACAGGCTCTCGACCAAGTAGAGTCGCTCGGAGCTGAATATGTGGTGGCCTCACACAAAGACCCCACCCGTCGGGACGACCCGGCCGACATCGGTCGCACACGACGCTACCTCGACGATGTGGACACGCAACTGCCGATTTCCGCCACGCCCCTTGAGTTTTTCGAGGGGATGAACAGACTCCACCCCGAGCGCATCAATCCAGGCGTACTGTGGTTCGGTGCCCTTACCCTCTTGGGCGGCGCATCGACTAAGTGACGCCGTCTCACGGGAGCCCCTGACTTGCCGACCACGCGCCTTGGAGCGCCCGGCGGTTGCACAGCAGGCTGCCGTGTCCGCGGCTTCGCCCAGCACCCAGCGCCCAACGAAGTGAAGTTCGAGAACAACTCGATCAGCCACTAGTTCGTGATGGCGACGGTCCGGTCTCATCGCCTTTTGTCAAACACTCGGAAGTTTCCCGAGTGCAGGTCAAGCCACGGCAGAGAAGTCTGACCTGCCTCATGCACCACTCGAGCGAGCCACATCGAGTCTCTTGAGAATTGGGATCATCATAAGAGCGACGCGAAGTTCAAGTGAATTCTCGTCAATGCTTCGGCCAAGGAGTTCCTCGGCCTGACGCACGCGGTAGTTCACTGTGTTTGGATGAACAGACAACTCAGCTGCAGCCCGAGCACGACTGCGATTCTCGCGTAGGTAGACGTGCAACGTCATGGCAAGCCGAAACGTTGATTCGTCCTCCGCGGCTAGGGAGCCGAGGGTCTGTCTGACGAATCGTATGGCGTGCTCCGGGTCGGCGACGCACAACGCAGTCAGTGCGATGTCCTGGTACCGGGTGATGCCGACATCTTCGGGTGGAAACAGTGCGGCCACGCGGCGCGCGTGTCCGGCTTGAACATAGGTCAGTCGGAATCCGTCTATCCCGTGAGCCGGCCGCCCGGCCGCCACCTTGAGTCCCTTGCGAAAGACCGATGTTCGCTTTTCGCCAAGTTCGAACTTCAAATCAGGCCCGAACTCATGCCGGCTGCTGAACCAACCGGCAACTGCCAACGAACCTAGCGGATGGGTAATGCTGGACTCCGCGCCATTGGCGCGAGCAATTTCTGCGACCGCGTCGCTGAGTGCCAAAAGCGATCCTGGCGCACTTGAGCCGTTCAACCACACGATGATCCCGACGTGGTGTCGGTTCAGGTCATACCTAAGTCTGGCTGACAAGGCCCGCGCATCGTTGTCGCGGCCGGCCAGGACGTCGTCGACAGCGGCTGCGCGCGAAGCTGCGGCGCCTTGCAACCACGTATCTCTCTCGACCTCGTAAGCGTCGTCAGCGCGCGTCATCGCCCGATCCACAAATTGCAGGAGCATCGTCGTTGCGAGATCCACGGCCAGCGCTCGCTCGGGCCCGTCCAACGTCTCCTCAAGAATATGTTTGTGTAGCCAGCGCCATACATGCTCGTGCGCGAGTCGATAGAATCGCGAGTGCCACGACAGCGGAATCTGTCTCCAGACTGCCGAGCGCATGATGGCAAGCGTCGACGGCGGCAGGTCGCTGTGGGCTGGATTGCCGCCAACCTCGAGAAGTTGAGCGAAGAGTCGCACACTTTCCTCCGTGCTCGACGTCGCCTCATCGACGGTCTGGGCGTCAACGAATAGCTCGGGGACTTCATCGCGCACCAAAGACACGGTGTCAGCCGCCACTGCTGCGGCAGCTTGCCGAAGGGTCCCGGCGATCGGTTGGAGAACGTTGCGCCACACACGTTCGGCCATGACCTCCCGCAGAGGTGGCCATTCAGGTTCCGCGCCTTCGATTGCCCTCTTCATTCTCGCCACCCTCATAGTTCGCTCTGCAACTTCGCGAGCGCTCTTTAAGTCAGCGACAATCACTGAACGCACGTGCGAGCCAGTTGAGTACATCGTTCATCCACTGCGGATCGGTCGCCATCCCAAACTGCGGACGTTGAATCCAGGCGGAATCTCTCGAGACTGTTGGCCGAGAGATGCACTCTCCCTTCGGAATCTCGGGTCATGGCGCAACTGGGTCTCGCACACCCATTGTCGCCAGACGACAATCGTCCGCCAGAGATCTGGCATGCCGTGACGAGCGCTACCCCCAAAAGAGTCATACGTTGCTGCATAGATCGAAACCGCAGAATTTCCGGATCAGAAGCGTGACGTCTTACCCCGCGAGGGCACGGAGACCGTCGGGAGAGATGGCGACGGACACGAAGTGAGCCAAGAAGAACCGCGGAAGAGCGTCCAGCTCGTTCGCTCCTGATGCCGCACTGGTCCTTGGATCCTTCCCCAACCTTTACACGCACTCTCTCGAAAGAAGCACGACGATGAACGAATACCTTTCAACCGCCGCAATCCCCTCACACGTCGATGTCCTCGTAGTGGGTGCTGGGTTGACCGGCATTGGCATGGGCCATCACCTCCGCAAGCTACAGCCGGGCAAGACGTTCGCCATCATCGAGGCCCGCGACGCGATCGGCGGCACTTGGGACCTGTTCCGCTACCCGGGTATCCGATCGGACGCGGACCTCTACGCCTTCGGCTTCAGCTTCAAGACCTGGAACAGGGACAACGCGATTGCCGATGGCCACGAGATCCTGGACTATCTGCAGGAGACGATCGACGAGAACGACCTCGCGTCTCGTATCCACCTCGGCCACAAGGTTGTGAACGCCGACTTCTCTACTGCCAACGCGACCTGGACCGTCACGATCGAACGAACAAGCGACCGCGAACGCTTTGACGTTACCTGCAGCTTCTTGACATCAGCTGCTGGCTACTACGACGGCGACGAAGGTTATTCACCTCATTTCGAGGGTCGCGAGAACTTCCGCGGCGAGATCATCCATCCACAGCACTGGCCAGTGGACCTGGACTACGCCGGGAAGAGGGTCGTCATCATTGGCAGCGGCGCAACCGCAGTAACGGTTGTCCCCGTCATGGCGGAGACGGCGGAGCACGTCACGATGTTGCAACGCTCGCCGTCATATGTGTTGCCTCTTCCACGAAGGGACCCCCTTCCAATTTTTCTGCGTCAGGTGCTGCCCGACGCGCTCGTCTACAAGATCACTCGTTACATCAACATCAACAAGGCGACGCTGCTCTACAACGCGAGCCGCAGGTTCCCAAAGCAAATGCGCGCGTTGGTTCGGAAGGTCAACGTCAAGGCCTTGCCCGTGGGATACGACGTGGACAAACACTTCAATCCTGACTACGCACCTTGGGATCAGCGCATGTGCATTGTCACAGACGGCGACATGTTCGAGGCTATCGCGGACGGAAGGGCATCGGTCGTGACCGATCGCATCGTCAGATTCACCGAGTCCGGCATCCTGCTTGAATCCGGCAACGAACTTGAAGCTGATGTGATCGTGACTGCCACAGGCCTGAACATGGTTCCGTTTGGCAAGATCCCACTACACGTCGATGGCAAGGAGTCGATCCTTCCTGACCACCTGATCTACAAAACGCTGATGGTCAGCGACATCCCGAACTTCACGTTCACGATCGGCTACGTGAATCACGCGTGGACATTGAAGGCTGACCTCGTCGCACAATGGACCTGCCGGCTGCTCGCCCATATGGACCGGCACGGCTACTCGACGGCGACTCCCACGATTGACGACGATCCCTCGATGACTCGCAGCCCTTTCATCGATATGGGCACCGGCTACGTAAACCGCGCGATGCACTTGTTCCCGCAACAGGGGTCGAGGGGTCCTTGGGTCGTCGCACAGGACTACAAAGGCGACCGGCAAATGCTGGGCACGGAGCCGATCGAGGATTCAGCTCTGTCCTTTAAGTCGGCGGCGGCCCCGGTACTCGCTGAAGCTCGATGACCAGTTCAACTGCTTTCATCCGCGTCGACGGGCGGCGAACGCGGGTGCGCGTAGACGGGGACCCGGCCAACCCCCCAGTGTTGCTCCTTCACGGCATCGGCCGCAGCCTTGAGGACTGGGCTCCACAGTTCCCGAGGCTGTCAGGGAGTTACCGACTGATCTCGATCGATCTGCCAGGCTCAGGATTTTCTGAACGATCAACATCGCGGGCATCGCTCTCCGTGCTGGCAAACGGTGCCCTGGCAACACTCGATGCGATAGGTCAGCACGAACCGGTCCACGTGATCGGCGTTTCGCTCGGCGGCGCGGTTGCACAACAGTTGTTTACCCTTGCCCCCGATCGTGTGGCAAGCCTGGTGCTCGTCACCAGCGCGGGCTTCGGCAAGGAAGTTGCGCTACCTCTACGGCTCCTGTCAACCTTGTCGGTCGGTCGATTCTTGGCATCGCGCACTACCCCATTCAGCGCTCGACTTGCCGAGCGCATGCTGTTCGTAAATCCCGAACTCGTGACGGAGGCCCGCATCGATCACGCGCTGGCCATAGCCCGCCAGCCGGATACGGGCGAGGTTACCTGGGAAACCGCTAATGCGCTGGCTACACTGCGCGGATTGCGCCCCGAGTGGCAAGAAGCGCTTTCGAATCGCATTGCTGCAGAACGCAAACCGACCTTGGTCATCTGGGGTGACCGCGACCGCATCCTGCCTGCGCGGCATCTTGACGAGGCCCAGCGGAGACTCCCCCACGCATCAAGCCACCTTTTCACGGGGGTGGGCCACATGCCCCAGATCGAGTGTCCCGATGAATTCGCCTCGGTAGTCATGACGTTTCTCGACAACGTCGAGCCCACAAGCCTGCCGCGAAAGCGACGCCTGTGCGTCGAACCAGCAGAACTCTAACTTCAACCGAAAGGCCTTCATGCGCGCCACAGTCCTACATGGTGCCGGTGACGTTCGCGTCGACGACGTTCCCGACCCCCGCATCACCGCACCAACCGACGCGATTGTGCGGGTTACAGCTGCCTGCATTTGCGGCACTGATCTACACCCATATGGAAACATGAACCCTGCCGAGCAACCCGTTCGCATTGGGCATGAGTTCATGGGCACGGTGGAGGAGATTGGATCGCAGGTTACGACGATCAAGCGTGGAGACCTCGTCGTGGCACCATTCGTCTACTCCGACGGCACCTGCGAGTTCTGCCAAATGGGTCTACAGACATCGTGCGATCACGGCGGGTTCTGGGGTGCCCAAGGCGTCGATGGAGGCCAGGGCGAAGCGGTACGTGTTCCATGGGCTGATGGAACTCTCGTCACGCTTCCGCGCACTGAGGATCCCAGACTGATCCAATCACTGCTGACACTGTCCGACGTCATGGGAACCGGGCACCACGCCGCGACCACTGCGGGCGTGCGCCGCGGTGACACCGTCACCGTCATCGGCGACGGCGCAGTGGGCCTCCTCTCGGTCCTGGCAGCTCGTCGACTGGGTGCCGACCGCATCATCCTCATGGGGCGCCACGGGTCGCGCACCTCTCTGGGTCAGGAGTTCGGCGCTACAGACGTCGTGGCAGAACGAGGCGAACAAGGCATCGAACAGGTGAGAGACCTGACGGCCGGCCAAGGTACTCGCGTCGTCATCGACGCCGTTGGCTTCATGAGCGCCTACGAACAGGCTATTGGCGTTGTGCGTGCGGGTGGCGTCATTAGCCGCGTTGGCCTCCCGCAGTACGAACAGGCGCCCCTTGGCGTACCCACGTGGTTCCACAACGTCACGATTACCGGCGGGATCGCACCAACGCGCGCGTACATCGACGAGCTGCTCCCGGAGGTGCTCGACGGCACGATCGAGCCCGGCAAGGTCTTCGACCGCACTGTGGGCCTGGATGGAATACCCGACGGCTACCGCGCTATGGCTCAGCGCGAAGCACTCAAGGTGCTGGTCACGCCGTGAGCCGAGCGGGTCGTCGTCCTCAGCGTACCGGCCTTGCGCGGCGCGCTGCGCCATATACAGGTCTAACTGCCTACGCCGATCCCGCCCCGTCCCAGCAGCCCGATCCCGACTGACCCTCCGTTTTGCGGGGACTTTCCCAACCCAGCGGCTCGCGACTCGACGGGGCGACCCGGCTATGCCCTCTCCCGGCGTAGCGCGGACGGACGATGGCGGCCCAACAAGAGGTTCGCGGACTTGCGGGATGCGGCGTTCCGCACTATTGTCGGTCATTCATAATACTAAACGATCAGTTGGGAGTGCTTGTCTGATGGCTGAGAGCCGCTTAGAAACTGCGCCCGTAGCTGTAGTGACCGGTGCATCCACGGGCATAGGCCGCGCAGCCGCGCGAGCTCTGGCTCATGCCGGCTTCCAGGTCATCGGCACGAGCCGAAAGGCCGCCAAGTCGAATGCCCTCGACGGAGTCACGTTCCTCGATCTTGACGTCACCCAAGACGAGTCGGTCGGGGCGCTGGTAAAGCAGGTAATCGACCGATTCGGTCGAATCGACGTCTTGGTGAACAACGCTGGGACGGGCATGACTGGCGCGGCCGAAGAAAGCACGATCAGCCAGACTCGAGACATTTTCGACACGAACGTTTTTGGCACGATCCGCATGACGAACGAAGTGCTGCCACACATGCGCGCTCAGCGTTCCGGCCGCATCGTCAACATTTCTTCAATAGTCGGACTGATTCCGGCGCCATACATGGCGGTCTACGCATCGACTAAGCATGCCGTCGAGGGATACTCCGAATCCCTCGATCACGAAGTCCGAGAGCATGGCATTCGAGTAATACTCGTCGAACCGGGATACACCAGCACGACGTTCGATGCGAATTCGTTGCGGCCAGACAAGCCGCTCAGCGTGTACGAGAACCAGCGGGAAGTCGTCCGCGAAGTCTTAAGCGCGACGATCCGGCGCGACGGCGACGATCCTGCGACGGTCGCGCAGGTAATCGTTTCGGCCGTTGTTGACGCCAGGCCCCGGCCACGATATCCGGCCGGGCCAATGGCCACTCGCGTGAGCGCGCTGCGACGCTACGCCCCGAGGGGCGCCTTCGAGAAGCAGATCCGGAAGAAGAACCGGTTGGCGGGATGAAACACTAAAGCTGCGGGGCACCCGCGCCGGAAGTCTAGCGACCCGTTGAACGCGGGTGTATCGCCAACTTGGCAGGAGGGCCTGGATCTCGCCGCACAGCGACGCACCCTCGCCGCGGAAACAGTTACCAGCACCCCCATCTTTCTGAACCTCTCGGACCACAATGGCCAGCCGTAGCCGTTCCAGCCATCGAGCTAGGCCGACGGACAACGCACTGCTCGACGGCGCCCGCGACGCATTCGCCACCCACGGCTTTTACGGGGCGAGCATGGAGACGATCGCAGATGCACCGGCTGCACCAAACCCCACTCTCTACAGCCACTTCGCCTGAAAACACGCGATATACCTCGCCGCAGCCGAGCGCGAGGCGACCCGGCTCCAGCAACGGTTGTTCAAGACCTACGAGCTGCATTCGACCTACTCCGCACACCGCCAGGTCGAAGCCGGCGTCCTAACGCTCCTTGACGATGCCCGAGAGTCTCCGGACGGCTTCGGTCTCCTGTTCGGCGCTGAAGCCGAAAACCACCACGCAATCTTGGGCCGTCTGACAAATCAGCGTGACGGCGCGAGTAGGAAAGACCATTGGGCACAACCTGCAACGCCACGCGGTCCGCGAACCCGAAGACCCCGAAGCGCTTGCTGCCATGGTCACCGGCACGACTGTCTTCGCTGTGCGATACGCATACCGGACTCATCCGGCCGCGCCTGAGCGGATGCCTCCCATCGTTACCAAGTACGTCGAAGGCGCTCTTCAACACATCGCGGATGCTCCACATCAAGTCGCACGTTCGGTTGGGCGCCAGGTGCGCAGTGTGATGTCTCAGGACATCGGAAACCGCCGGACCTGCAACTGTGGGTCCGGCGGTGGTCATTTTCGGGCGGGTCCTTTGGGTGCTCCGGTCGGCTGGTAGTCGATGTGGGGGTTCAGGGTCAGTTCGCGGAGGAGTTCTCCGGTGACTGTTTTCACGACGCGGATGTCGAGGTCCTGGACGAGCAGGATGACGAAGGTTCCCTCGTAGGTTCGGCCGATCCCGATGTGGTGGAGCCGGCCGTTGTGGCGAAGGGTCACGGATCCGGTTTTGTTGACGCGGTCGTGTCGGATCCGGTCGTGGGTCTCGGGGTCGCGGGACTCTCCTGGGAGTGCTTTGGGCATGGTGTTGTAGCGGGCTGCCGGGGTTGCTCGGTGCGGTAGCGACTTGTGTCCTCGGCGGTGGTTGTAGTCCTCGACGAAGGCGTCGATCAGGCTCTGGAGTTCAGCGATCGTGGCCGGTTGGTCGGGTTGTCTGCGGAGCCACTTCTTCATCGTCTGCTGGAATCGTTCGACCTTCCCGCAGGTGGTCGGATGGCTGGGCCGGGAGTTCTTCTGGATCACGTGCAGGCGTCGGAGTTCGGTCTCGAAGCGGTTGCGTCCGCCTTGGCCGCCGGCGAAGCGTGCGGTGTAGACCATGCCGTTGTCGGTCCGGGTGGAGGCCGGGATCCCGTGCTGGGTCAGGGTTTGCCGGAACGTCGTGGTCACGATGGGTCCGGTGATCCGCTGGTGGGCGGTGACGTGGAGGGCGTAGCGGGTGCAGTCGTCGAGCCAGCTGATGATCTCGACGTCGGACCCGTCAGCGAGGCGGTAGTGGGTGAAGTCGGATTGCCAGGTTTCGTTGGGCATGGCTGCTTCGAACCGGATGTAGGAGGACTTCGGGCGCTTCTTTGGCTCGGGGATCACGAGTCCGGCGCGGGTCAGGTAGCGGCTGATGCTCGACCTGGAGACAACGTTGCCGTGATGGTGCTCGAGGTGCCAGGCGATGGTCCCCGAGCCTGCGTCGAGACCTGCCGCGCTCAGCTCGGTGCGGAGCACGCTGATCAACTCCACGATGCTCGGGGCCAAGGCGCCAGGTGAGGTCTTGGGTCGTTTGGATCGAGGCTCGAAAGCTGCCTCGCCCTCAGCCCGGTAGCGAGCGATGAGTTTGGAGACCCAGCCCTTCGAAACGCCGTAGGACTTCGCGACCTCGGCCTGGGTTCGGCCTTCGATGACGACGGCAGTGATGACCAGCCTGGCTTTCGACATGCCCGAGCATCGAACCCACGACCGGGTTTCCTATGTCTTGAGACATGGGTTTCCTATGTCCTGAACCAGGACAGGCGCCAGGTGCGCAGCGCCAGGTCCCACTGACGACGATCGCTCAGCCGGCGAGGAACCGCAGCACCTCGGGAACGAATTCCCTGTGGTGCTGGAAAACACCCCCGTGGCCCGAGTTGGGGTAGATCCTCAACGTTGCGTTGGGGAGTCGCCGTGCCATGTCCTTCGAGTGCTCGCTCGCCACCATGATGTCGTTGTCGCCGTTCGCGACCAGAACCGGGACCTTGATGGCCGACAGGTCGTCTGGAGCGTGCAGGCCGCCCGCTGTGATTGCTCGCAGCTGAGCGTTGCGCGCCTGCCTAGAGATGGACCTGTCGCGGTCCTGCGTCCGCTCGGCCAACCGTTCGAAGTACTCGGCGGCCGCCTTCCGTCCTTCAGGGTTGGACGGGAAGAAGAGGTAGTGGCGAGGATCCTTGCGGGTGACGAACGCCTTGAAGTAAGCGCTGCCGACAATGAATGGCATCTTCCAGATCCCGCCGCCTCCGCGAGGACCGCTGCCTGCGACGACCATCCGCCTCACCAGGTCTGGGGCCTCCAGGGCGACCATCTGAGCCACGGCTCCCCCGACGGAGAACCCGAAGAGATCGACCCTGTCGTGGCCGAGAGCCCGGATAAACGCGATAGCATCCGCCGCCATCGCCTCCAGGTCGCCAGGAACATCGGATCCAGTGGCACCGACACCTCGGTTGTCGAACGTGATGACTCGATGCGACGCTGCGATCCCGTCAATGACACGCGGATCCCAGTCATCGAGAACAGCAGCGAAGTGGTGGAGAAAGACGACAGGGACCTCTGATTTCGCCCCAAGTTCACGATAGGCAAACGGGACTCCGTCCACGTCGACCGTGTGTGTAGGAACGTTGTTCCAAGTGATCATGAGCATGCCTTTCGGTGGATTGAAACTGTGGATTGGAAGGGCGATTCAGCCCGCTGCAGGGCCTCGACGACCAAGCTGCGGATAGAGAGCTTCGACGGGGCCGCTCAACGCCGCCTTCACCTGGGCACTGACGTCATCGGCGACAACCTCATACTCGCCGGCCTCAACTGCGTCCAAGATCTTGGTAGCCAGCGCACCAGGATCCATCTTCGGACCCTCAGCCTGGGCCGCCATCGCAGTGTCGACGTATCCCACATGCACACCAACGACGTGCACACCGAGCGGGTCCAGCTCAAGACGAAGGGAGTTCGTCGCTGACCAGAGCGCCGCCTTCGAGGCGCTGTAGATGCCGCCGAACGCGTACCAGCTCGCAACCGAGTGCACGTTCACCAGAGCGGACGTGTCATGCGCCGTGAGCATCGGTGCGAATGACCTGGCGAGCAGCACCGGAGCAAAGAAGTTTGTCTCCATTCCGTCCCTGAGCTGCTCGGGCGTCAGCTCGAGCAGGCTGGCCGACGCCGGAAGTGCTCCTGCGTTATTGATCAGGACGGTGACGTCAGATGCAACCTCGACCGCAGCGACAACGGAAGCCCGGTCGTTCACATCCAGGCTGAGAGGAACGACTCGGTCGTCGTCCCAGTCCCGAGGTGTGCGAGCGGACGCGTAAACCTTGGAGGCGCCGCGGGCTAGCGCGGCTCTCACGAGCTCGGAACCGATTCCGCCGTTGGCTCCGGTGACGAGCACGACTGCTTCGTTCAGCGATGGCATGCTCACTCCTCGATAGGTCTGGCTTGATATGTGGTCGCGGCGCGTTGGGTAGATACATCTGCCATGTGCCAGTCGGTGCTCCACTCGGTGATCGCGCGCAAGATCGGCAGTAGCGCGAGGCCCTTCGCAGTCAGTTGGTACTCGAAACGAGGCGGCCCGACCTGGTACTGGCGACGCTCCATGATTTCGTCGCCGACGAGGACCACCAGGCGCGCGGCAAGAATGCGCCTCGAGATCCCGAGCGCCTGCTGAAGCTGCTCAAAGCGCCGCGCCCCCCGACCACATTCGTAGACCAGCGCGGCACTCCACCGAGTGCTGAACAGGTCCGGTATCGCATGACGGTCCGAAATCACGTGACTCAGATGCCCCGTTTGCGCCGAACGGACGTACGCCCGTACTTCCGAATCATGGAGATCGTCGCTGCCAGCGTTCCCCGGTTCAGGTCCGGTTCGAGGCCCTGCCCGAGCCGGTTTAACTGGTAGTTGTGCCGATCCGGGCCGATCCCGCCGTCGATCATCTTCAGGTCAGCGACCCTGCCGAGCACACTGCGCATCCCGGCGCCGATCTGGTGCGCGGCGATCACTTCGGACTCGCCGGCGAGGATCTTGCTCGCAGCAGCTGGAGTTGTGATCGTCGGACGGCCGATGCCTACGACATTGCAGTCCCCCGAACCCACGCCCTGTTCCATGCCGACGCGTGACCGGAAGCCTCCAGTCACGGCCAACGGGACGTTGCCTAGGGGAAAGGCGCCCAGAGCAACAGGTGTGTGCCGGATCATGACAGCCCTCGGAGTTTTTGGCATACGCTCATACTATTACAGTTAAAAGGCAATAGGCTAGGATTTGATTCCCGGCAAGCGCCAAAACTCTTGGGAAGGCGGGAACGACCAGTGGTTCGGTATGCCAAGGAACACAAGGAAGAAACGCGGAAGCGGATCCTCGAATCGGCCGGCCACCGATTCAAGCAGGACGGATTGGACGGCTCCGGCATTGCGACACTGATGAGCGATGCCGGCCTGACCAACGGCGCCTTCTACGCGCACTTCAAGTCCAAGGACGACCTGGTGGCCGCCGTCCTTGTCGAACAACAGGCCACGCAGGTCGCCAGCTTCGATCAGTTGTCCCCCGGGCACGCCGGGATTGCCGAGCTGATTGGGATGTATCTCTCCCCGACCCATCGCGACCAGCCCCAGTTCGGCTGTCCGTCAGCGGCCTTGCTCGACGAGGTCGCGCGCAGTTCCTCCGATACCAGGCAGGCGTACACCTCCGGCGCTTCAGCGATCTTCGACGCGATCGCACTGCGGCTTGCGCCTGAAGATCCGAACTCCATCCGCACCCAGGCCGCGAGCGCGTTCGCGATGATGATCGGGACGATCCAGCTTTCCCGCGCTCTGACTGATGCCACGCTGGCGGACGCGCTTCTCGAGACCACCGCAACGAACGTTCTCGACCTTCTCGGCCTCGACCCAGCCTGAGTCCTCCACCGACCAGCTGTGGCTTAAGAGACGCCAGACCAAGCAGGCTGTGGGGAATGCAAAAACAAAGTTACACCGTGGTTCACGCATCCGCCTGAACCGAAAGGCCTCGAGAAAGCAGACCGACATGAAGGCATTCGTCGTCACGACGTACGGTCCGGACGGCCTCCGCGCCGCAGACCTCCCCGATCCGAAGGTCGGTCCGAACGACGTCCTGGTGAAGATCAGTGCGGCGAGCATCAACCCGCTCGACAAGATGGTCCGCAACGGCGAGTTCAAGCAGCTAATCAAGTACAAGCGCCCGTTCGTACTCGGCCACGACCTCTCTGGTGTCGTCACCGGCGTCGGCCCTGCCGTGCGAGGCTTCGCAGTCGGCGACGAGATCTACGCCCGCCCCCGAGACCTACGGATCGGCACCTTCGCCGAGTACATCGCGATCAATCAGGACGACGTCGCCCACAAGCCTGCCTCGCTGTCACTCGAGGAAGCCGCTGCCGTCCCGCTCGTCGCACTCGCCGCCTGGCAGTCGCTCGTCGAGCTGGCCAAGGTCCAGCCGGGCCAGCGGGTTCTGGTGCACGCCGGCGCCGGCGGACTCGGATCGACAGTCATCCAGGTGGCCAAGTACCTAGGCGCCTACGTCGCGACGACCGCCCACACCGACGACGTCGCCCGCGCCCAGGAACTCGGTGCTGACGAGGTCATCGACTTCACCCAAACCGACTTCGCGACCGTGCTGTCCGGGTTCGACGTCGTGCTCGACTCGCTGGGCAGTGCCAGCCTGGAGAAGTCCCTCACCGTCCTCAAGCCGCACGGCCTCGCTATCAGCGTCGTCGGCCCGCCCGATCCGTCCTTCGCCGAGCAGCTCGGTCAGCCGGTGCTTCGCCCGGTGATGAAGCTGCTCAGCAGGAAGATCCGCAAGCAGGCACGCAAGCTGGGAGTGCGGTACTCGTTCTTCTTCATGCGCGCCGACGGCGCGCATCTCCGCAAACTCGCCGAGCTGTACGACGGCGGACACCTCCGACCTGTTCTCGACTCGCGCACGTTCCCCTTCGACCAGACACCCGAGGCACTCGCCTACGTGGAGCAGGGCAAGGCCCGCGGGAAGGTCGTCATCACCATGAGCGGAGCTGAGCAGCGATGAGCGCGGACCTCGCAACGAGGACGGCGAACACCTCCCCGAGAGTGCACATCGACGTAAACGGAACCTTGTTCGCCTGACCCGAGTTCGGTCCGACAGGCGGTTCCAGTCGCGCTCCTCCACCACTTCACGGCGCCATACACGAATGAGATCCGCGCGCGATCGACGGCATCGCCTCCAGGCGACGGGTCATTACCTTCGACGACCGCGACACCGGGGAAGTAAGGCACGGGAGTCGGCGACGGTCGAAGCTGTGGCGGACGACACCGTCGCATTCTTCAAGGGCCTTGGCCGATCCAAGTGGGACTGCTTGGATTCTCCCTCGAACCTTCATCGCTCAGGCGATCGCGCTTAAGGTGCCGGGCCTGGAGCGCTGCAAGATCCTCGCTGGAACCGGCAGAGCTTGGGGCGAAGGCGTGGGCACGTTCTTTCGGCGTCTGGTGACTGACCCTCCGGGGAGTGCTGACCCACCAGCGATCCGAAGCCCTCGATCGGCTTGGTTCACGCGGTCGCCATGACACAAACGAGGACGTCTCGACGGCCGGGAACCGGCTCAGGCACATCGGCGGCGCGGAGACCGCCCCTTTCGCACCGACCGACGGCGAACGCCTGCAGTGCACGAAGCCTTCTGCCATCCGAAGCTGCGAATAGAGCGTGATGTAACAACGTTGTTGGATCGGTCGCCAACAGTCAACCGAGTGTAACGCGGGCGACTTTGGTCCGAGCCTTTGGATTGACTGGGTTCGGCGAGGTCCGAGGAGTTCGGGCCGTCTGTCGGCAAGCGCGAAATCATTCAGCTCCTGACGCCGACGCAAGGAAAGAGCGCAAGATCTCTGTCGTTTCCTCCGGGAATTGGTCAACGAAGAAGTGCCCACTTGGCAGCGACGCCGTCTGCATGCGCGAGAACCGCGTAGCCCAAAGCTGCTCCATGTCGAACAGGCGGGCGATTCCGCGTTCACCCCAGATCACCAACGCCGGGCAGTCCACGGTGCGGTGAAGGTCGGCCTCATCCAGAGCCACGTCGACCTCGGCGGCGGCTCGATAGTCGGCACAGCCTCCGAAGATCGCATCGCGCGTGCGCCAACTTCGCCGGTATGCCGCAAGCTGCTCGGGATCGAACTCCGAAATATCCATCGCACCCCAGCCGGTGAGGCAACCCTCGAAGAAGTGGTCCGGGTTCGCGGCTATGACCTCCTCGGGGAAGGGTGCCGGCTGCTGAAGGAAGTACCAATGCCAATAGGCGCGAGCTGTCAAAGCATCCACTGTCTTGAACATGTCGTAGGTCGGCACGATGTCCAGCACGGCAATCGATCGCACAGCATCTTCGTGGTCCAGTGCCATCCGATGAGCTGTCCGTGCGCCGCGGTCGTGGCCCACGACATGGAAGCGATCGAAGCCAAGCGAGCGCATCACGTCCACCTGGTCTTGCGCCATCTGACGGAAGCTGTAGTTGGCCAGGTCACCGTCCTGTGCGGGCTTGTCCGAGTCGCCGTAGCCGCGAAGATCGGCGCAAACCACGGTGTACTCGCTCGCGAGCACCGGAGCAACGTGCGCCCACATCGCCAAGGTCTGTGGATAGCCATGCAGTAGCAGCACCGGAGCACCGCTACCGCCTACGACCGCGTTGATCCCGATATCGACGTTAACCATCAGCCGGTCGAATCTGTCAAACATCTTTGCCTCACCTCGGTCAATCTTGCGCGTGCCGTCCAAAAACGTCATTGCCCTTACAAACGCACCCGCGGCGCGCGGACCATGCGGCCAAGAGAAATAACGCGTTCAACTCGACCTTCATATTACATCCATACTTTCTCCAAGTCTGAGTGTGCGGCTCGCGTAGGCTCAATCCCGGCACTGGACTGCATTAGAGCCGCAGTCGCCTTTGGACTGTGACTGCTGAATCCATTCTCCGCCAACCAGAAAAGTTGAACGGATCTCGCTGCTGGCCCCTCAGAGCGTCACTGGCTTCGCGCCCGTGCCGCTCGGCAGCAGACTCCTCACCCAGGTTAAGGGCCGAGCGACTGCGGCGGATCTCCGCCGGAATTGGATCCGAGTCCTACCGCCTAGGAGCGCGCTCTGAGTCGCACCCAGGCTGTTGCGCCAAGACAGTCTCGTACGAGAGACGACTCTCGAGGTTCTCGGATGAAATCGCACCTACAAGCGCGACCGACCGCAGCCGTTCTCGGACGAGCGGGATCAGGTCGGTTTGGACGGGTGAGGTTACAGGAACCCAACGCTGGCGCTGCTGGACAACACCAGCCAACGTTTGGTCACCGAGGCGGGGATATTTGACTGATACGAAGTACAAGTTTTCCGCGAACCCGCGTTCGAGGGTCGATGCGACTCGTGCGTCAGTTCTGGCGAAGTGTCTGGCGAGTTGGTGGAGCGAGGGCGCATCCTTGGGCTCGCTCATCGGGAGGCTTTTCAGTCGCGCGTGTGCGTTCTCACTTTCGGAGCAGGCCAGTCCCCCATCGCCGACGAGGCCGCCGAGATTGCGACTGGATCGCTGCAACAGCTTGTAGGTGTATTCACGATCGCGGAACCGGTCGACGAGACCCGGCGCTGCCGATTCGGCGTGACCGGCAGCCTCATGAGTCATCCCGATTTGGGAGTGGAGGATCCGGCGCAGGTTGAGCGCGTTGGGGAATCTCGACAGGTCTATGAGCATGTTGTGTTGCGCCTGGAGGACTCCGGCCATCCCCGGCAGCGCCGGCCCCTCGATGGCGGCCGGCTGTGGGTGCCATCCACGAGCGTCAACAGAGAAGTTGGGGGGCTGCTCAGCTGCGAACTGTGAGCAGGCTTCAGCCGCGCGTTCGAGCCGGCCCGGGTTCTTGAAGTGCACCCAGCCAGGCACATTGCTGTAACGCCGGTCGAGGATCACGAGTCCCCTCGCGATGTCGGCGGCGTCTTTGAGAACTGCTCTGCTTTCGTCGCCATCGAGGCGTGTGTGGTCGATGTCTGCACCGAAGTCGTGTTCCCCCAGCGCGGATGCGGCCGCCGCCTGACGCCAAGTCTCGACCAGGGCGTTGGGGTGGCGGCTTGCGATTTCGTTGATGGTCGGAAGAGGCACGGCGATGGAGCGGACCGTCTCCCCGAGTTGATAGCGCAAGTTGCGGGCCGGGCCTCGGTCCTCGAGCGTGGCGATGAACTTGGGAGCTGACGCCTCCGTGGCCTGGTGACACCACAACAAGGTGGCGTGACGAAAGCGTTGAATCTGCTCCCCCATCACCCGTCGTTCCTCAACAGTCGTCGACTCCGGAACGGTGTGCATCCCCGGACCGCCCAGAGGTTGAAGGATTCGGTGCCGACGCAATAGTTCAATCATCGCAGTTCGCAACTCCGTGGTGGTCTCGCCGTAGGTCATGACCGTGTGTCCGTCTCGCGAGCAGCGATCAACATGGCGAGACAGAGTTCGAGCCCAAGTGGGTCGATCTCGTGTGACTCCAGTTCGGCGATGGCCTGGTGGGCGATCGTGTAGAGGGCTGTCGGATCGGTGATCGGGAGTCCGGTGGTTGGTGAGAACACCCCGCCGTGGAGTTCATCGAGTTCGAGGAGCACGCGCTCGTACTCCATTGACCCGTCGAAGGTCAGGGCCCTGTCGGCGAGGGCGGTCACATACGACCTGGCCTCGGCGAGCAGGACTGCGTGAGGCAGCAACATCAGAGATTCCCTTTCGTTGTGGCGTCGCTTGGTGCGCCGGTTTCACCGTCGGCGCGATTGGCTCCCGGCGTCGGATCGGTCGAGGTACTTGTGGACAGACCGGCCGGAGCACGCCGTGTAGAGACGGACAGGTTGATGAGCCGTCGTCCAACTGCCCGGCTGATGCCGAGCGATTCGAATGCCTCGTTGTTCGAGAGTCCGTCCTCGGTGATCCGGATCAGGGCAGCACCAGCCCGCGCCTCAGCGTCGGCGACAGCACGCTCGGCCGAGCCGAGCGCAGTTATCGCTCGGCGGCCCTCGCGGACCGCCGAGTTGATCCGAGTCCGCCGGGCGGAGCCGATCGGGCTGCCCGCGTCGGCTTCTGCGATCAGCCGCGTGACTCGCGTCGACGCTTCGCGTTGTCGGGCCCTGAGCGCTTTCGTCGTTTCGCTACCCATCAGTTCCTCCGATCAGCGACTTGTCATTCGTGACAAGCACCCCACGGACCCGCCACTGGACAGCGATCGCGAGGAAGCTGCCTCACTGCGCTCGAAAGGAGAACTGCCACACACCTCATGCACTGCGTGAGCGGAGCAGGCTCCGTCCAACCCAAACGCGGCGTGTCCACTGACCCGGACGTGAGGCGCTTGGTGCGGGTGTGATGGGGCTGAAGAAGTTGACTGCCGGCGACGGGTACACCTACCTGACCCGACAGGTCGCGGCGCACGACGCGACCGAGAAGGGTCACGGCAGCCTCGGGGAGTACTACGACGCGAAGGGCGAATCGCCCGGGCAATGGCTCGGTAGCGGCCTCACCGGGCTGGGCATGGAGCCGGGCGCGACCGTGACTGCCGAACAGATGAAGGAACTGTTCGGCCTTGGCAGGCACCCCGACGCCGGGTCGCTCCAGGCCGCTGTCGCGGCACGCGGTGGGAGCAAGTCACAGGTCGAGGCGGCAGCTACCTTGGGGCGCCGGTTCCCGGTGTTCTTGGCTGCCTCTTCGTTCAACGTGCAGGTAGCTAGGGCCTTCACTGCCTTCAACATCGATCGCGGTACTAAGTGGAATGCCGTGATCCCGCTTGCAGAGCGGGCCCGGATCCGCACGGACATCGGGACAGCGATGTTCACCGAGCGGCACGGCCGCACACCCACGGATTCTCGCGAGCTGGCCGGGTCAATCTCCCGTGCGTCCCGACAGGCCACCAGCGCCGTTGCCGGCTATGACCTCACGTTCTCCCCTGTGAAGTCGATCTCGACGCTCTGGGCTCTGGCACCGGTCGAGGTGGCAGAGCAGATCCGGGCGGCTCACGATGCCGCGGTCGCCGACACGATTGGGTGGATTGAACGCGAGGTCGCGTTCACCCGGGTTGGCCGGGCCGGTGCCCGGCAGGTGCGAGTTCGCGGGCTGATCGCTGCGGCGTTCACGCACCGCGACAGTAGGGCCGGCGATCCGGACCTCCATACGCACGTTGCGCTGAGCAACAAGGTCCAGGCCGAGGACGGGCGCTGGCTGGCCCTGGACGGTCGGCTGCTCTACAAGGCCAACGTTGCCGCGTCCGAGCGCTACAACACCCGCATCGAAGCCGAGCTGACCGCGCGCCTGGGCCTGGAGTTCGTCGAGGCTTCGGGCCCGGTCGACAAGCGACCGATTCGTGAGATCGCGGGGGTTAGCTTGGCGCTGGCAGCTTGGTGGTCGCGTCGGCGCCGCGACGTCGAGATCCGTCGCTCGGCGTTGGCTGCTGAGTTTCAGGATCGACATGGTCGTCCCCCGACCGCAGTCGAGGCGATCTCCCTGGCAGATCAGGCAGCCCTGGAAACCCGGGACGCCAAGCACGCACCACGCAGTGAGGCCGAACAGCGCGCGAACTGGCGTCACGAGGCCGAAGCCGTGATGGGCGGGCCCGCAGAAGTCGCCGAGATGCTCAAACGAGCATCCGGACGCAGATCACGCGGCGAACGGCTGACGAAGTCCTGGATTGAGGAAGCTGCAGCCGCGACAATCAGTGCTGTCGAAGGGTCCCGCGCGACCTGGCAGGTGTGGCACCTTCAGGCCGAAGCCGAGAGGCAGGCCCGGGCTGGCGGTATCGCCCGAAGCCAACTCGACGAAGCCGTCGCGAGCGTCGTCAATACGGCTATCGCCACGTCCCTGCGGCTTGGCGCCCCTGACCCGATCACCGAACCCGCGGCTCTCACCCGATCAAACGGCGAGAGCGTCTACGCGATCCACGGCGAAACCCGCTACACATCGCCGGGCGTAATGGCAGCCGAGCAACAACTGCTCGCGGCTGCGCACCTGACGGGGTATCGCGCCCTCAGCGACGTCCGCGGCGAGATCGCCGTCGCGGGAGCAGGCGCCGACGGGTTCGACCTCAACGATGCCCAGGCCGCGATGGTTCGCGACCTCGCCACTTCAGGTGCCGCGGTCCAGCTTGCCCTGGCTCCGGCGGGAACAGGAAAGACCACCACGATGAGTGTCCTGGCCCAGGCGTGGGCAGCCTCAGGGGGCCAGGTGATCGGGCTCGCGCCGTCAGCCCAAGCCGCCCACGAGCTCGGCAACGCGATTGGCGGGCACACCGACACCCTCGCCAAGCTCACCTGGACCCTCGCTAACGCTCCCGCTGAGCAGTGGCCGGCCTGGGTCACCGGGATCGGCCCGACAACGATGGTGATCCTCGACGAGGCCGGTCAGGCATCAACCACCGAGTTGGCCGCCGCGGTCAGCTACATCACCGGTCGCGGGGGCGTCGTGCGCCTAGTCGGCGACGACCAGCAACTCGCATCCGTCGGAGCCGGCGGAGTCCTTCGCGACATCCAGCACGAACTCGGCGCGTCAACGCTTTCGGAGGTGCGTCGGTTCCGCGACCCGGCCGAGGCAGCCGCCACCCTGGCCGTACGCGAAGGCGACGCAGGCGCAGTCGGCTTCTACGCCGACAACACCCGAATCCACGTCGGCGACATCGGCGCAGTCACCGACCAGGCCTACGACGCCTGGGCCACCGATCGCCACGCTGGACTCGACACCATCCTGCTCGCCCCAACCCGTGACCTGGTGACCCGACTCAACACGCGAGCCCGTGCCGACCGGATCCAATCCATCCCTGCAGCAGATCGCGGGCAAGAGGTTCGACTCGCGGATGGGAACCGGGCATCGGCCGGCGACGTAATCGTCACCCGACGAAACGAACGCAGGATCACGGTGTCGAACAGCAACTGGGTCAAGAACGGCGACCGCTGGAGCATCACCGCGGTCAATCCTGATCGCAGCCTCGTAGCCAGACACCTAGAACTTGGCCGAACAGTGACCCTCCCCGCCTCCTACGTGGCTGAGCACGTCCGACTGGGCTACGCGACCACCGTGCACGGTGCCCAAGGCATGACCACCGACACCGCCCACGTCGTCGCCACCGGGGAGGAATCACGACAGACCCTCTACGTCGGACTCTCCCGCGGCCGCGACGCCAACCACGTCTATCTCGCCAACGCCCACGACGGCGACCCGCACAGCCTCATCGGACCCGAAGCCCTGAGGCCGCCGACCGCGATCGACGTCCTGACCAACGTCCTAGAACGAGATGGCTCCCAACGCTCCGCGACCACCACCCGCCGCGAAGCCGACGCTCCTGCCGTTCAGTTCCACGAAGCGGTGATGAGGTATCACGACGCACTCGGATTCGCGGCCGAGCAGACTCTCAGCCCCGATATCCTGAGGTCCACCGACGCAGAACTGGAGGCCATCTGGCCCGGGCTCACCTCCGAACCGGCATACCCAAACCTCCGCGGACACCTCGCTCTGATCGCCCTCGACGGCACCGACCCGGTCGCAGCAGTCCTCGACGCCGCCGGCTCCCAAGAACTCGCCACGTCTGAGGACCGAGCAGCCGTACTCGACTGGCGCATCGACGACAGTTCGACTGAGGGGCCACTCCCCTGGCTCGACGGCATTCCACGTGGCTTGTCGGACCACACCACCTGGGGTCCCTACCTCGAAGCACGCTCAACCCGAGTCGCATGCCTGGCCGCAATCGTTCGTGACCGGGCGTGTGCCTGGACGCCTAGCGGCACCCCGACGTGGGCTGCCGCACTAACCGCAGCTGAGCACACCGATCTGCGGGGCGACCTCGCCGTGTGGCGGGCTGCCATGGCAGTACCCGACGACGATTCCCGCGCCACCGGACCCCGCCAGTCCGGAACCACCGCCGCCGGTCATCAAAGGGAACTCAAGCGTCGCCTCAGTGCTTCCACCGTTGGTGGCGGAGCTGACCTGACTGTGCTCGACCTTCTACCCGACGACGTTCGTCGCGATCCGCAGTTCGAGCGTCTCGCCGAACGCATCGCAGATCTTGAGGCCGCGGGCGTTGACGTAGTCGCGCTCCTCGATCAAGCCTTGAGCCAGCCGCATCCATTGCCTGACGAGCGCAGCGCCGATGCACTTTGGTGGAGGATCGTCCGGCACCTCGGACCAGCCGCCCTCCGCGCCACCACCGACTCGGCCGCAAACCTTCGCCCCGCTTGGTCGGCACACCTGACTGAGCGACTCGGCAACGAAACCGCCACCCGAGTCATGGTCGACGGCATGTGGCCTGCGCTCGTCGCTGCCCTTCACGCTCGCCCGACGGAGTGGACCGCAGAGCAGCTCATCGACGCCGCGCTTGCCGGAGACCGGAGTGAAGTTGCCCCCGAAGCTCTGTGCGCAGCACTGGTCTGGCGAGTGGCCACAATGATTGATGAACCCCCCGAAGACGGATTGGAACCACCGGAAGGCGTCTACACCCCGGCGCTCGCGGAGGAACGCGCCACCGAACTTCTCTCCCCCACCGCACCGTCTCCAGAGTCGGCCACCAGCGTGGACCGGATCATCGCCCTGAACCAGATGGCGCTCGACCACTTCACCCAGATGTACCCGCGCTCCTGGGCGCCTGACTATCTGCGCGAGCGGCTCAGCACCGACCTGTCCGACGAACCACGATTCGCAGTCGGATACGCACCACCGGGGCCGACAAGCCTCATCCAGCACCTCACAGCCATCGGCGCCAGCCCAGAAGAACTCGTAGAAGCCGGCCTGGCCCGTCGCACTGATCGCGGACGCCTGGTCGACGCATTCCGCGACCGCCTCGTCTTCCCGATCTACTCCGGTCTGCAACTCGTCGGGTTCATCGGACGCCGAAACCCGACCAAGAACGACGCCGAGTACGCCGGACCGAAGTACCTCAACACCCGAACAACCGCCGCCTTCACCAAGGGTGAGCAACTCTTCGGGCTCGCCGAAGGAACCCGAGAGCTCGAGGCCGGAGCCAGACCGGTCCTCGTTGAGGGTCCGTTCGACGCCATCGCAGTGACCATCGCGGCAGGTAGGTCAGCAGTCGGAATCGCACCGCTCGGAACCGCGTTCACCGAGTCTCAGGCCGCACAGTTCAAGCCCTACTTCGCCGCCGACCATTCGCGGATTGTCGTTGCAACAGACCCCGACTCCGCCGGCTGGCTCTCAGCCCAACGAGCCTTTTGGCGACTTGCCGCCCTCGGCGCCGACCCCCGACACCTTGCAATGCCTGACGGCGTTGATCCGGCCGATCTCCTTCGCACAGAGGGACCGACTTCACTGGCCGATCGACTCGGGAATACCGACATCCTCGGAGCCAGCATCCTCGACCGAATGCTCGACGATCACGCCACCGGCCTCAGCGACGCAGCGGCTCGAATATGGCTCGCCCGAGATACCGCCCGCGTCATAAGCGCACTCCCACCCGGCCGCTGGATCGACCAGATCGAACGAGTCAACGAGTCCCTCACACTTCCGCCAGGAATGCTCCACATGGAAGTCATCGACGCCAGCAATCAGTGGGCAGAGAACCCCGAACGATTTGCGCTACGGGAACTCGCCACGCTCCGACGCCGCACCGAAGCCGCGGTCAGCGCCACGCACTCGAACGCACCGCGACTGTTGGTGAAAGCCGGCCAGCGATCGCCGGACGGGATACCGCCCACTCCACCGCGGGCCGAGTCTCGAGCGGTCCGCCGATGACCAGTTGCAATAGCCGCTGAGCCAGGCCCACGCCAGCCCCGCATGCATCCTCGATGCAAACGGCGGACTCCACCGATCCCGCTCCCCGAACTTTTCAGCGCCGACGAAATAGAGCACGAAACTGTGACTTTCAGGGTTGGCCACCTACGTTCTTCGGCACTCACAGGAGCGGGAGACAATCTCCGTATGGCAAAGGAGACTGAGGCACCGGTAAACGCGTACGGCAGGGCGTGCTTCCTATGCCACCGAGAGCTAGTGCCGCGAGGGCGCGGCGACGACGACACGATCGAGTCGACTGACAGGGTCCGAGCGGCGGATGAAGACGTCATCCCGAAGTGGCTCATGCGTATGTTCTCCCTCGGCGGCGCGTCCGCCCAACTGCCGAACGGCCAGCTCTTTGGCTACGGGCAGCGCAAGGTGCCGTGTTGCTTCGAGTGCAACCAGAGGATGTCCGCACACCTCGAACAGCCAGTTCGGGCCGCGATCGCTGACGGCGTCGAGGCCGTCCGGGCCCTGGATGCGCTCACCCTGACTCTGTGGATGGCCAAGCTCTACTACGGGAGCAGGTTCTTCGAGACCCGGTTCCGAACCGATGTCGCCAATTTGAACTCACCCCAGATGCTCGACCACGCCGACTTGCTAGGTCGCAACGACTACCTCCGGCGCCTTCTCCTCGCCACGCCCGCGACACTCACCGTCGTGACACCGCCCGGGACCGTATTCGTATTCCGCGCCGGCGTGCCCAGCACCGAGGACACTCGCTTCGACTTCTTCGTGTCCGCGTTCGCAGGAGTCGACCTCGTCACCGTCCGTGCTGGTCAGACTTTTATCGTCGCGGTGTTTGGCGACAACGGCTATTGGGCCCAAGCCTTCGGCGGGATTCAGATCGTCGAGCACCTACTCGCAGCGACGACCCTCCATCCAGACCAGTGCACCGAGATCTCGCTCTGGCTCGCCAGCACTGCCGCTGGCTACGAAACGACCGGCTCGTGGGACGTCGTCACCATCGCCGAACCTGTCGGCGATAAGCCAGAGATAGCGTCTGCCACCCCTAGCCCGGGTGGGGAAACCGCAACGATCTTCAGTTCCAACTTTCGGGTCGCCCCCAATGGCGCATCCCCCGGTGACGTTCAAGCACTGCGAGTCAACACGTTTCTGACCCGACTCGGATACGCGCCTACCCCAGAAGAGCTGGAGCGCGCGACATCCGGGGAATTTGCCCCGACGCTGCTCATCAACGCCCGAACCGACGAACCCGTCCATGCGACCTGCTTCGAGCTCAGATGCCCCGGCCTGTACCGAATGGCCGGCTGGACCACCAACCTGCCGACTTGCTCGTACTGTGGCGCACAGAGCGAGCACGAACAGCACCCGGGCACCAGCAAATGAGCCGATCGGCCTCGCAAACCTGTCAGATACATGTTCGAGGACTCAGCTCGCGGTGAACAGCTCCCGCGCCTCCTCAAAGTCGTCTGCGATGCGTCGCGACCGTTTCGTGAAGACCAGTTCCCCGCGACTATCCCGGTCAGTCCAATACCGGCCCTCGAGCCGCCGAGCGGGACAGCCACTGATGTCCAACACCGTAGACCCGTGATGCATGCGGCTGCGATGCTCAACGCTCGACTTCGGACGGTTCAGGTAGAGGTAGTCCAGAACCGCACTGCCGTCGGGAACCGACACCGAAGCAAGCGACGACCTCGACTGCGACTCATCGGTGATCAACCGCACCGAGACCGACGATGCTGTCTGCCGCACCACCAGGAACGCCGCCTTTTCCAGCACCTTCACGCCGGTCCCAGGATCAACCCAGAAGGACGTCAGCACACCCTCCCAGGTCCCGCGCACCGAACGCGGAACTCCAGGAATCCGTTGAAACCACGGCAGCCGCCACAGCCACAAGTCCCATGCACTCAAGACAACCGTGGCAATGAAGACGCCGGCCGAGAAGAACCGCAGCCACCCAATCTCTAGTCGACCGCTGGTCACCCATGTCCCAGCGAGCAGCACGCCGAGCATCGCAGCAGCAACGACACGAACCACCACGTTCCGGCTCATGACAGCCCCAGGTACGACCACGCGTCCGCGGCAAACTGACGAGCCCCACCGCGTGTCCACTTCTGCTCGTCATGGAACAAGAACTTGCACCCGTTCACCTCGTACCACCTGTCGCCCTCATCCGTCGGCTCGGGCCCGTCAAGCTCGTTGTACACGTGGCCCAAGATGCCACGCACGACATCGGTCCAAGTGCCCCGCGTCAGATAGGCATTCGGGGTGTTGTAAACCAGGCACTCCATCAGGAACGACGGCACCTCGATGCCACCGGCCGTGACCATCGCGTTCTCCAGCCGCTTCACAACCCGGACGGCCTTCTTATACCGAAGATTCGTCGATGTGTTCTTCGTCTTGCCGTTCGACAACTGCTGCTCCGGGTAGTTCACCAAGCTCCGACCGTCTGTTTTGATGACCTTCGCCCCGTCCCGATAACGACCACTCGACATGTAGTAGCGGTAGTCGAAACACGGCACAACGTCGGCTTCCACCCGAGCTGACCCAGAGTCGATGCGGAAGGCCGTCGACCCGCTCGAGTCCACTTGGCCGGGAAACTTGGCCTCTAGCGCAGTCTTCAACTCCGAACGCAAGAGCGCAGGTGTCCATCTCCCTGTATACGGTCCCGCAGACGAAGTCCGAGTATCAGGAACAGCCTCCTGCCAGTAAATGACGTCCGTGCACTGCACCGCGATATCCACGTCGCTATCGGCGCGCACGTTGGTGTTGTTCGCGTAGGACCCCTTAGCGTAAATCCGTAGGCTGCAGTCGCTGAACCCCGGATGGGCCCGCACGGCCTCCTTGATCATCCGCTCAGTTCGATCTTGCTTGTCTTGCTCCGTCGTGCTCGACGGACCAGTCCAACCGGACAACTTCGATTCAAGGGCACTCATCGCACACGCTCCTTCAGCCCAAACCCGCAGTACAAATGGACTACCCGAGCGCGCCCAAGTTGGCCCGCACGCTGTCCGAACCTAGACCCACCCTCCGACACAGCGCGGGCTGTGTCATATCCCCGCTTCTCGATAGACAACTCTCGTTGCAGTCCGAGATCACTGCTGAAGGTGCACTCCAGGGCTTGGGCGGTGCGGATGTGGCGCTCAATGAGGGTGGAGATTCGTTTGTGTCAGGTCGGTGCGGCGATCCGGTCCAAGGCGACGCCGGCGACGGCCGCGGTTGTGGCGCGTCCGGCGCGCAGCGAGTGGGCAGTGCCCCGCTCGGCGGCCAGCCCTGCGGTCCTGGCGCGTTTGCCGAGCACGATCGAGACCGCCTCACCGGAGATCGGCTATCGAGTGGCGACGCAGCGGGGCATGGCGGCGAAGAGCCGGCCCGGGTCGCGTCCTCGTTCTCTTCTCATGTCGGAGTTCGATCGAACATCCCATCGACTGGGCCCGGCATGGTCGCTTCAGCAGACTGGGTCAGCGTTCGCTCGCTAAAGGCCGACGTGGTTCGCGCTGCGGCCGGACGTGGTCAACAAGCATCAGGGTGAGGTTCGTTCGCCGGTTCCCCGTCCCTTGCAGCTGCACGGTGAGGTCGCCGATCTGGGTGAGGATCTGGAGCGGGACATCGCGTTCGGGAACCTTATCGAGGAGCGGGTGCTCGGTGTCCGCGACTCGCATCTTGTCGCTGAGGCCGCGGATGCGTCCGGTTACTCGCCAGAAATGCCATCCACCGCGATCGGTACGCTTGAGATTGATCAGCAGCCAATGGTGGGTGCTGTCTGCATCGGCGAGCTGGCGGACCACAACGGCTTGGGAGACGCCAAGTCGGACGGCAGCCTCGCGGATATCGGCGATATTTGGGGTGAGGTCCCGAAGTCTACGGATCTCGGCGCTAGGAACGAGTAGGTGCCCGGCGATCGCGTCTGCCAGCCGTTCCTCTGGCCTGGCATCCCGGTACGGCTGGCCGTGAGGGTGGGCGCCGTCTCGACCGTGGCCGAGGTAGATGTGTGCGAGTTCGTGGGCGAGCGTGAACCGCTGCCGTGTTGCCTTCTGGTTGGCCTGGAGTGCGATCTCGGGCCCGGCAGTAGTCCAAGTGGTGTGCCCAAGTCTGTCGAGGGTCGGATCGACGCGGATGGACGAGACGCCAAGGACGCTGGCGATTTCCTCCAGGTCCGGGTTGCTGCGGCAGCGCGCGAGGTTCCGGAGTCGTTCGGCAATGGCTGCGGCGTCAGGTGCAGGGCCGGCGGGGAGCGGATTGTTGATCATGGGCGCCCCAGGTTGACTTTCCAGAACGTGAGCCACGCCCGGGCATCGCCGAAGTGGGCACGGCTGACACCGGCTCCGGCGAGCGACTCGCGATACCGCACGACCCGGGCTTCGTGAACCATCCGCCGGAACTCGCGCTGGTTCAGCTCGAGGAACTCGTTTGAAATCTCCGCGAAGTTCAGTTCGCGCTCGGTCAGCGGATTGACCTTGCGCCAGCCGGGCGGAAGTTCGCCGGTTGCGGCCTCGGTGTGGCGGGTGAAGTCCTGGAACAGGGACGGCTGGTCCCACTCTTCGACGAACTCGTCGTCCTGGTCGTCCTCTACGACGTCGCCCTTGCCGTCGACCGACGGCTTGTCCGCGATCGATGTGTCCTCGGCGCCGGGCTCGGACTCCTGTGCGGCTTCGGCAGGCTTCTCGAACTGGTCGGGACCGTAGAGCAGGTCGTTCAGGGCCGTGCAGATGTCCTCAAGCTCGGTCTGGGTGGCCGCGCGGAAGGATGTCATGCTTGTGCAGATGAGCCGGACTCGGTAGTCGGGGTGGTCGGGCACCTCGAGGGTGAGACCGCTGTCGAGCGCGAACCGGTAGGCCTGGGAGTACTCGTCGTATGTCTCCATCGAGTTCGTCGCCTTGAGCCGGCGTCGCGCGGCTCGGGCGCGGAGGGCGTCGCGGCGACGGATGAGGGCCCGTTCGACTTCGGTCGCCATGCTGGCATCGGTGATGTAGGTGACCCGGGTGGGGTCGGGGTCCCCCACGATGGCGGCAAGCGGCGTGATGTCGGTGCAAGCTTCGGCGACGAAGATCACCGCGGGGTGGCTGCGTGCGGCTTCGCCGAGGAGGATACCGACGCCGTGGGCGGCCGGGTCGAGGAGCGCGATGACGATGTCGGCGCGCGCGATCTTGTCTACATCATCCTGGACGACGACGGCGGGATCGCGGCCGCTGGGCGGGCCGGTGCACGGGGCGTGGACGGCATAGCCGTGACGCTCGAGGACGAGCTTGACGGCGGTGGCGCGGCTGCGGACGGCCTTGATTTTCATCTCCTCGCCGTCGGTCATCGCGCCGATGATGACGGCGAACAGTTGAATCGCGGGTTGTGGTTCGAGGTGATCCTCGTACCAGTCGAGGAGCGGTCCTTGGCTCCCACTGTTCCGAGCTTGGTCGAGGGCAGGCGGGAATGTCTGGTCGTCGTCCCACTCGATGAAGTGCTGGTTGCGGCCAGCGAGGCTGTCGCTGACAACTGAGGCGTAGAGCCGGCGGAGCTCGGGGTCGTCAAGAAGGTCAGCGAACGCGATGTGGGTGGCGAGTGCAGCCATGACCGACGCGAGCGACTCGAGGCTCGACTCGGCCACTTCGGCACAGGTCCTTCGGTGGGCGTGAGCGATGTTGGTGACCTGGGCTCGGTCGAGGTCGGCGGCCTCGGTCTCGAAGGTGACGTCAGCGCCGACGGGCGCCTCTCGTCCGGCGTGCAGCTTGAGCGCCACGAGGAGGAGCGCGAAGAGCTCGTGCTCCTCAAGATGCTGGACGGTGTGTGCGGTGTTGTCGGCCATGGTCGCCTCGGTGATTCTGCCCGTACGGGCGGTCGGTGTCTGAGACTGGTCGCGGCGACCTCGTTGAGCTGGTTAGGACTGGCGCACGCCCTCCTCGGACCCGGCGGGTCCCAGGATGCGCACGGTCCCGCCGTGCTCAATGAGGTCTGTCAGAACGTTCACGGTGCTGTTGCCTTCTTCTTGGTTGTGGTTTTTCGGGGTGATGCGGAAGGTGACGTTAGCGTCGCCTGCATCCACCACGGCGAGGCTGATGGCGGTTGCCTCGTCGCGGAGCTCGTTCCAGGACCTGGTGGTCCTCGGGTTGTTGTCGGTCACTCGGTAGTCGCCCTTTCGGTTGACGTCCTTGGTCTGCGCCGGGGTGCTGTTAGCTGCGATCAAGGGCGCCGTGACGGGGGGTGTGGTTGGGGAGTGGGTGCGTGAGCGCATCATCAGGCTCGCTCAGCATCTTCGAGTTCGGCGCCGGGCTCTTCGACGCTGGTTCTGTGGACGAATGAACCCGCGATGGTCAGTCCTCCGGGTTCGGCTCCAGGGAGCCGGTGTGTGTGGGACGCGAGGCGGTAGAACCGAACCAGGGCCTTGGCCAGGTCGCTGCGGATGTAGGCAGCGTCCTGCAGTGAGCTTGGGAAGAGAACCGACGGCAGTTCTGTGGTGCCGAAGACGTCTATTCCGCTCATCCGGCCGAGGGTCGCTCGGACATACCAGGCATCTTCTGCGTTCGGGGTGTCGATTTCGAGCGCGTCAACAGATCTGTGTACTGCATCCTCCAACTCTGCTGGCGTAGTTACGGTGACGGCGTCGTCCGGCATGGTCGACCCGTCACGTTCCTTAATCTGCTCTGCAGCGAGTTCGCCGGTGGCGGTCAGCGACCAACTGGCTCGTCGGCCGTACTTAGTCCGCTGAAGGAGCCCCTGACTGGTCAACTTGTTGGTGATGTGGCTGAGCTGAGTTGGGTGCAGCCCGAACTGCTCTGCGATTACGTCGTTGAACACTTCGCTCTTGCTCTCGTCGAGCAGGACGAGAAGGTTCGCTGCGTGAGTGTTCGGCTCGATGCTTCGCGCTGCTTCCCGAGGGATGAGGGCTTGTGCTCCGAGCTGGGCGATGCGTCGCAAGACCTCCAGCTTGGCGCTGGCGACGTCGTCGCCCTGGCGGGCCCGGAGTTCGGCATCGAACGTGGCAAGCGCGCTCTCAAGTTCAGAAACGCCGTCGGAGCCGGTCGTCATCAACGTGTCGACCACTACCGCAGAGAGGCCGTCTATCCAGACGGCATCGACCGTTCCGGTGGTATCGAGCAGCGTGCGTCCTTCCCTGAGGACTTGGACGATGGCTGCACCAACCCTGGCGCTGCCTGTCGGCCTCGCCGTGTCGACGGGACGATTGATCTGGCTGGCCTTGTCGGTTGTGTCTGTGTGCATGATGCTGGAGCGGGCGGGCTTGATGGTCATGAAATTCACCTCCTGTGATGAACTGTCCTGGCATATCAACTATATGTCAAGTATGGTTACGGCATGGAACCAGGTGACGCCTTCGCCGAGGCGTACGACCGTCTGTCCGCGGAGAGCCCGGTATCAGGTGAGCTCCAGAAGTGGAGCTCCGATCCGGGTCGGGACGCGGCTTTCGCTGACGCTCGGGACCAAATCAAGAACACCGGCATGGTCGACGCCGCCACCATCGCCGCGGCCGCCCCGGTCCAGCTGCTCGGCATCCTCTCCGCCCTCGACAAGGCTCTGCAGCGCGGTACACCGATGTCCTTCGCGACCGACCCGCTCTCGATGACCCTGCGGGGCCAGTTCCTGCGTACCGGCAGGTTCAATTCCACGACCGAAGGCGCCGTCCTCCCCCGCTACGTCGAGGCCGGGCGGCCCCGCGCGACTTCAGCGGCCCTGGACGAGGTTTTCCACACCATCAGGGTGTCCACCAGCACCTGGCGACGCTGCACCCAGATCAATCTCCACGCCACCACCCTTCAGCGCTTCGACATCACCGTCGCCGCCGGCGGTCTGGTCCCAGTCGCGCAAATTCCCTTCGCCGCGCCCGGCGAGATCAAACTGGCGCACGAGACGACCGCGGCTGGCGTCGACATCTACACGTGCACGCCGGACCCGACCCTGGAACGTCGGGTCAAGAAGGCGATGGAGGCGTTCCGTGATTCTGGCGCCCAGATCGCGCTCGTCCCAGAGGCAACGCTAGACGATGCCATCCTCGCCTCGTGGCAAGCCACGTGCGCGCCCGGCGGGCCAGACTGGGTCCTGGTCGGCACCGGCAACGTGACCGGCACGCACCCGGGTGTGTCCGCACCGACGCCAGGGGTAGTGACCGCGTCCGGCGTCACCCTGGGTCCCAACCGGGCCGTGCTGCTCGACGGTCGCTCGGGCACTGTCATCGCCGTCCAGGACAAGCGACACGGGTTTACGATCCTGCCCGACTACCGTGCGTCATACGGGCTAGGCACAGCACCGGAGGTCATCCTGGACGAGGGCATGATCCAGGGGAAAAAGTTGACCGTCATCGAGAGCCGCGCTGGCCGGGTCGCCATCCTCGTCTGCGAGGACCTTGACCACCTGACTCAGGACGGTGCAATGCTCCGCGAACTGGGTGTCTCATTGGTTCTAGCGCCGATCGTGGCGCCGCCGATCATCGCCTACCGGTGGCAGCATCAGGCGTCGAACTCGCTGGCCAAGGACATTGGCAGCACCGTCATCACGATCAACAGTCTCGCGCTGGGCCGCGACGAGGAACAGGAAGACCCGAAGACCGGCGACAAGGTGAAGGTGCCCGCGACCACTCTGATGGTTGTGACGCCGATCGCGAACGAGTACACGACCGATCTCGATGCAGTCTCCAACCCGCTCCGCAGGTCCCAGGGGCCGGTGACGGATGCTCTGAGCGTTAGGACGAGCAACCTCCGGACCCCGTGACTTTGACCGCGCCTCGTAGGTAAGGCCTGGCGCAGAACGCCGCAAGAACACGCAGCGCCATGGCACCTTGCCACCACCCCTACGTCTCATTTTGCGGCGTCGTCTGCGAACGCCAGCAGTACGCGCAGTCCGTGCCGCCCTTCAGCCAGCCCACGGACTGACCCGTGGACCAGCCCCGCGCACCGCCAGATCGGAACTGTCGGAGGCTCGTTCTACCGTCGGATTCTCAACAGCCCTTTCCCGGAGGAACCGCCGTGAACCTGTTCACCATTCAGAACGATCTCATCGCCGACCGCACGGCCGATGCCTGGTACCGCGTCCCTAGCGACGGCCCGAACTTTCACTACCGGTGGCAGTGGGGCACCGGACGCGACGGCGGGTTCAGCTATGTGATGGGCGAGCATCGGGAGCAGGCCGTGTGCCGCGATGAGCCCAGCCTCACCATCTCCTGGGGTCTTGATGTCGATGACGCAACCGACCCCAATGACCGCCGACACTTCGACTGGGCCGACAAGTTCCCAGACCCCAGCATCCGACTGTTCTGGGCTGACATCTTTTGGAACGGCGCCCTCATCGACCGCGTCGTTCTCGCCCGCGTCGACGGCGCGCGCGGAACCATCCCACTGCCTAACTACAACATGCAGGTCACGCACTTCGAGGCCGCAATCGCCGACCTCATCGACGGCCTCGAGGGCCCAACCCGCGAGTACGGCCCGTTCGCCATCCTCGAGCGCATCGGCGCCACCATCGTCGGTGACCATGACCGCGAAGGCGCAGGTTCGCCCAGGTAGTTCGACGGTCAGCCTGCCTTGATGAGAGCTGCCACTGGAGCCTGAACGAATTGCACCCAGCTCAGCCAGCTTTCTTCACGGGAGTCGATCGGAGCGCAAACTCGGTACCGACCAGGGTGGGCCGAAGACTAGATTTCCCCGATGGACTTCGATGCCCTCGAACCTAGCGCCGAGACAGCAGCCCTTCTCAGCCGCATCATGGCTGACTTCGCACCCGATGACCCGGAACAGCCGTGGACCGACGGTGAGATGCGCATCGCTGTACCTGTCGACTACTTCCCGCTTCCGGAACTCGCGCGCGCCGCGCTGCGATGGGCCGGCTACGTCCCTCAACGTTGGGATGACAAGACCTCGTGGCGACTCGGGGGCCGTTTCCGCGACCGGAACGTCTCACTTTCATCGACCAAGTTCGGACTCCGCTTCATGGTCGAGGCCGACGTCACCGGCTTCACTCACAATCTGCTCGACATCAGCAATGACGATTCCGAGGATGATCTCGATCCGGAGGCCAACCTGATAGCCGCCGCAGAAAACGTTGAGTCCGGCCTCGTCGAGGGCGATATTGCGAGTTCCGGTCTGACGGGCTCTGGCCCGACCCGGCCGACAGCAACGACCAAGCAGTCCGAGAACTGGCTCGACGAGATTGACGACCTCCTCAAGATGGCCAGCAGGACGAGGGTCCCCAAGGCGATGTCGTCAACGCGGCACGATCTGTCTGAGGACCCAGATCTGGACACGTTCTTCCACGACTTCCTGACTCGACTCGGACGAGCGGTGCAGGTCTTCGACCAGCACGTGTTCGCGAAGGTGGTCAAGGAGCAGGTCAGCGCTGGCAACATCACCTTGCTCAACCAGCACGCACGGCTCCGAGGTGCCTACGACTACTTCCGCTGGCAGGCGCAAGCATTCATCGACGGTCACGGCGACGATGAGCTTCGCCAGGAGATGGCCGGCATGGGGTTCCTCGCTGCCGGCGGGAAGCCAGGCGAGCACTTCCTAATGCCGCTTGTAGTCCGCAACCAGCTGGGTTACTGCCTGACGGCGATGGCGTCGGCGTACTTCTCCTGGCTCGAGCACGTGCTGGTGCTGGCACTACCGTTCACAGGCTGGGAACCGCAGGAGCGAAGCGTCACCGAGGTCATTGGCGACACGTGGTCCCTGAAGTGGAAGCGTGTCATCCCGGCGTGTCCGGAAGCCGACGAAGTTTTCATCAGGCTGAAAGTCGCCGTCGAAGAGTTCCGCAACCTCGATGCTCACGGCGGGTTCGGGAAGAAGGAACGCGCCCTGCTCATCCACACGCCCGTCGGCGCGATACCAGCACGCCTGACCGAAGGCGCTGGCGCCGTCAAGGCGACCGTCATCCCCGATACGCCGACTGGGTTCCCACAAGCTTGCGATGTCTTCGATGCAACCGACGCGTTCCTCCAGACCGGCCCGATGGCGTCGGCCATGCAGTGGATCGAGGCCGGTATCCAGGTTCCGTTCAACGCTGACCACCGACAGATGCTGAAGAAGGCGATGAGCGAGGTCCACGAACCATTCGAAGCGACCGTGAATCGGTACTCCGAGCTCGAGGACCGGGTCAACAACTTCGAGATGTGAGAAACCGACATCCTGACGGTTCGTTTTGGTCAGCTGGCTGGAATCTACGTCGGCGCGTGTCGAACACAGGTTCGGTTACGACCCCGTGTGAACATCGAGGGTGGATTTTGTCGATCAGGGCACCTTCGTGCGGGCCTGGGCTGTTCAGCCCCAGCGGTTCGCATGGCTCCTTGGTGCCGGCGCGAGCGCGTCGGCAGGCTTGCGGACGGCGAATCAAGTCCGTGACGACCTGCTCCTGCGTGTCTACGCAGAACGGCACGGCCTTGTCCGCCAGAACCTGAACGCGAACGACCCGAACGTCCGCTCCGCACTGACCTCGTACTTCGACGGCCGAAACAGTATGGTGCTGTTCGGCTCCGCGGACGATTACTCCTGCGCGTTCAAGCTGGCACTGCCTGACGAGTCGGCTCGCCATTCGTACCTGCAAGGCATCTTGAAGGGCTGTAGCCCGAGCTACGGTCAGAGGATCTTCGGGGCGTTGATGACCGCTGGCTTCATCGACATCGCCACCACGACCAACTTCGACGATCTGATCGAACAAGCCGCCGCCGAGTCCTACTCCGCTGTCAATGACGTAGGAGATCCGCGGCGCCTGAACGTCGCCGCGCTGAACAGCGTCGACCGTGCGCGCCACATCCTGTCCTCCGAGAATCATCCGCTCCTGGTCAAGCTCCACGGAGATTTCCGGGAGTCGTCGCTGAAGAACCTGACCGACGAGTTGGTTGCGCAAGACCAGGTGCTGCGCCAGTCCGTTCAGGACGTCAGCCGGAACGTGGGACTGGCCGTCGTGGGCTACAGTGGCCGCGATGAGAGCGTCATGGAGATGCTGGAGAGCGCGACGCTGCCCGACAGCGCCTGGCCTGCTGGCCTGTGGTGGTTCGCACGGGAGCCAGACCGTGTACCCGATCGGGTGCGCCGTCTCCTAGAGGCCGCCACCGAGCGGGGTGTGTCCTCCTACCTGGTGGCGTTGGAGACCTTCGACGAGCTGATGGCCAGCCTCGTCCTGCAAGCCGAGCTCACCGAAGGCGCCCGCACGTACATCAATGGTCTACAACCAGCGTCCCGGGTCGCGGCCGCCTCTCCACCCGAGGAGGGCAAACGCAGCTACCCGATCATCCGCTACAACGCGCTCCCGCTCCTGGCCGCTCCCACATCGGTCCTGCACGCTCCGCTGTCCGGCGTCGACAACGAGGAGTTCCGTCGGCGAGCTAAGGAAGCCGAGTGGCGCGGAGTTGCTGTCCACGCTGGCGGAAGCGCATGGGGTTGGGGTGACTCAGAGCAGTTCGAACGAATCGTTGGCACCGCTCCCGAGGTCGTCGACATCGACCTGACCGGCGGCATCCCGGAGCCGGGCCTGCAAGGGCTGCTCGTCCAGGGTCTGGCTAAGTCGATCGCATCGTGGCTGCCGGCCCGAGCCAGGATGACGCGTCACGACGCCTTGGTTTTGCTGCACGAGTGGGAGGACCTCAGCGAACCTCGGAAACACGCGCTTCGCCGCTTCAAGAAAGCCTACGACGGCCAGGTCACCGGGCACTTGGGAGAAGGTCGCGGGCTGAACCGGCGTGGAGAACAGCGCGCCTGGGCGGAGGCGGCGCGTGTCCACGTCGAGTGGCGATGGGGGGTTCCGTGGATGATCTTCGTCCCGTTCACCTGGGTCGAGCGACTCGAACGCGACGAGGACCACGAAATGATGGTCGTCGACCCGGCAGCGGACTGGCGTCGGGAACGCTGGGTGCAGCGCAAGCAGAATGAGACGTGGGCCGGCATCATCGATGTGTGGGCGACTTCGATCGCACCTCACCGCAAGGACGTCTCGCTTCGCCTTCCCCGCGCCTGCGTGCCCGACACATTCGGCGGCTTTACCCTCGGCGCGTTCTCAGCACATAGCTGGAGGTCAGCATGAGCCACGACGTCGACCCCCGCCAACCGTGGGCGCCGCACACGATCCTTCAGGAACCGATGCTGAAGTTCGACAGCACTCCGAACCCGGCAACATCGGGTCATCCGCTCGTCGGCCTACTCGACCACGGTCCGTACGCAGGCCCGCCGACCGACAGCGTGCGGTTGGCCACGATCACGCTAGATGGTCAGAAGCAGAAGCTCTACGGCTTTCTCCGCGGCGCCACCCAGGTGCACGAACCCGGCGACCGTCGTGCGTACGTACCGCGGTACCCGGGGTTCGGGGCACTGTTCAAAGCCGACCTGGTTCCCCAGTCCGACGCCCACGTCGACATCAGGAGCAGCGAGATCGGCACCGGAGCTGACGCGCACGAGCGGCTCAGCGACGCGCTGGCCCGTGCCGTCCGGCACCTGCACACCATCCGCGACTCCTGGGATGTCATCGTCGTCCTCCTGCCTGAAGCCTGGGAGCCTCTCAGACTCAGCTCAGACGGTGCGCTGGACCTGCACGATCGCCTGAAGGCGATGGCCGCGCCACTTGGGTGCCCCATCCAGATGGTCCGCGAGGCCTCTGCCCTGCGATTCAAGTACCAGTGCTCGATGTACTGGCGCCTATCGATCGCGCTGCTTACCAAGTCCGGCGGTGTGCCGTTCCGAATGGTGCAGCCGACCCAGACCGACACTGCGTACCTCGGGTTGGCCTACGCGATCCGCGGCGGAACCGCCGACGAGTTCGTCACCTGCTGCTCGCAGGTCTTCGACGCCGAAGGCGGCGGCTTCGAGTTCATTGCCTACAACGTCGGCGCCGACCGGGACCTGGAGAACCCGCACCTGACACGCGACGAGATGCGCACTGTGATGGCACGCAGCGCCCGCCTCTACCAGCGCCGCCGAGCAGGGGCGCTGCCACAGCGTCTTGTCATCCACAAGACGACGCCCTGGCGTGAGGAAGAGGTCGCCGGGGTCTTCGACGCGTGGAGCCCGGCCGTGGCTGACATCGAGTGCCTCCAGGTGCGTGCAGACACACCCTGGACTGGCGTCACCCTGCGTCGCGGCACTGGCAGCGCGGCGGTCCCCAACAGCTGGCCCGTGGACCGCGGATCTCTCCAATACCTCTCTGAACGGGAGGCTCTGTTGTGGGTCGCCGGCACGGCGAAGGGTGTCGCGTTGCAGGGCGACAACTACAACCAGGCGGCCAAGGCGCTGCCGACCCCGATTGCGTTCAAGCGCTACGCCGGCGCCGGCCCCCTGGAGATTCCTGCCAGCGAGATCCTTGCGCTGTCGAAGCTCGACTGGAACAACGACGCCCTGTACGGGCTGACCCCGGTGACCATCTCCTACAGTCAGCGGCTCGCACGAATGATCAGCCGGGTACCGCACTTGCCGGACGACAGCTACCAGTTCCGGCTGTTCATGTAGTCACGAGCGGCCCTCCAACCGCCCTGCGCCGGTGCGCTGGGAGTTCCTGGTACATCGTCAAGGATGACGACCTGAGTTCGTCGGCTCTGGCTAGGAGACACGCCCACCGGATGCGGTCAAAGTCTCCAAGCGTCGTGAGGCTGCAACGATTCTATCTGCCGCGATGGGTGCGTCATATCTGCCGCGATCGATCCGTCAGGGTCCGCGCCATCGCGCGGATCGGAAGTGTCTTGCCAACGATGCTCACGCCGTCGAGTCGACTCATCGCCTTCGCGATAGATGGCGTTGCGCGCATCGCCTGGATGCGCCTGGTGGCGCCCCGGCGGGCAGCCGGTCGAGCCGATGCGCTGAGAGATCCGATCGAGGAAGGTGGGCAGCGCGTAGCGGTGCCATTCCTCCAGTGCGGTCGAGGTCACGGCGTACGCCGCCTCCCAACGCAGGCAGGCGATCGTGGCGAGTTCGTGAACGATGTGGGGGTGTTCTTGCCAGCACATCGGGATCACGTGATCGGTGCGCCAGGTGTGCTCTTCGTTGATCCAAGCGACAACCTCATCGAGCCACACGTAGATCAGGCACCGGAGTTCATCAGGGCAGGTCGGCGGATCCCAGGGACGCGGGAGTGTCGATAGCCGACGGAGCTCGTGCTCCGATTCAGGCGGGATCGCTGCTGCGAGTCGCAGCTCGTCCAAGTTGGCGACTACTACCGGCGACGGTGACGGAAAAGGAACAGCGAGAAGACGTGTAGGTTGGTCCGCCATCGGCGACCTCCTCGCGTTCGATTGGCACGTGACCGGGCTTCCGTCTGGGCGCTCAGCAAGGCGCGACCGGCCTTACCGTCGATGCACCTGGACAGCCGAGCGATGAACGGCTTGGCATTCTCCGCCACCACCAAGGCGTGGCGCTCTGGGAGTCGGCGGATCTCTTCTGGTCGGAGGACCGGCACGTCGTCGCCGTAGAAGCTGCTGCCCCAGGCGCCGTGGCTCAGGTTGAAGCTGCGCCGAGCGACCCGCGTCGTACCGAGGAGGTCGGAGATCTCCTTGTAGAACTCGATGTCCTTGCCACCACCGAAGACCACGATGTTGTTGGTCAGTCCGAACATGGTGCGGGCTTCGTCTTCCCCGTAGCAGATGACGAGTTGGCGCCAGGTCTGGGCGGCGTAGATGAATGACAGTCCGAGCGCGCGTTCGTTTGCGATCCGTGTCCGGAGCGTGGGTAGTGGTGTGGTCGATGGCAACTCGTCCAGACAGGCCAAGAATGACGGGCACAATCGACCGTAGGGCGAAGCCATGGCCATGCCCAGCGCCGTGTCGAGCACGTGTTCAGCGATCGCGGTCATCAGCGGGGAGGCAGAGGCATAGGGATCGTCACGGCCAAGCAGGTAGATCGTGCCGCCGGCCTCGATCGCAGCCTTGAGGTCGATCGCTGGGCGACCGGGACCGGGCGCGCAGCGTCGCCGGATCGATTCTTGAAAGAACAACGCCATTGCTTGCTGAACAGTTGTGATCGTGTTCCCTGCTGTGCGGTCGTCGCCGTGGATTGCGCCGCGCAACAGGCCGTCCCAGAAAGGCGCGGCGCCCGGGTGCGTCCGCAGGATCTCCTCTGGCTGTCCCGCGTTGTGAGGGTCCGAGAGCCAGGTGAGTACGTCGTCGAGGGAGGCCCCGGCTAGCGCCGCCGAGTGGAAGTACGCCTGGAGGACCTTGGCTCCTTCGGCCGCGTAGAAGCGGGCGGCATCGTCGCCGGTTCCTCGCGTGACGGCGCCGCCGACAGTTCCCGCGGTGAATGCCTTAGCGCGCCGCTCGGCTGTCATGGAGTCCTCACAGCCGTCGATCGGGTCCCAGATCAGCTGCGGAACGCCTGGTGCCAGATCGAAGGGGTCGAGGACGTGTACCGGGCGTTCGTCTTGGGCGCGAGCGTCGAGGGTCAGGAATAGGTCCTCTGGCTTGGTCAGGGTCACCAGGGCGGCACCGGGCGCCGACAGCAGAGCAGGCGTCAGAAGATCGAGCGTCTTTCCGGAGCCTTGGGGTCCGTAGACGCCGACGGTGCGGTCGAAGGGCACCCACAGGTCCACACCCCGTGGAATCGTCGACTTGCCCAAGGGCCATCCGATCTCGGCGAGCTGCTCTCGAGTCACGGCTGACCCCGCCGGAAGAACCAGCTCGACGTTGGCGCGACGGTGTCCGGGCGAATCGTCTTGCGCCGCTTGCGGAGCACACGCGGCCCGAGTACGGCCTGGACCTCGTGGCGACTCGCGAGCCCGAACTGCGCAGCGGGCCCGACCGTCCTCCACCACCATCCCAACGCCCAGACAGCGACAATTGCGACCAGCACCTCAACCAGTGCGATGCATCCGTACACCAGGCCCGCCTGCGGGCAGTTGCTTGCGACCGCGACGGGAAAACCTCGCCCGGGCTCGCCCGCGAGCAGACCCAGCAGACTCTGGCCCAACGCCTGGTCGGGCCACGCGAACGGCTCGCCGACAAGAAGGTAGGCCAATCCCTGGCCGACTGGAAGTGCGAGGACTGCTGCCAGGCACCAGGTCAGTCCTAGGCCTGCCGGCAGTTCCCAGGTGAGCGGGAGAACATCGGTCCGTTGACTCTGGACACGCATCAGCGGTCGCGACCTTGGATTGCTTCCATGCTTCACCAAGTGCAGTAGAGGAGGGCGAATGGACATCAGGTTGTTGGTTCACCCTGCGTCAGAGCCTGAATCGAGCGAAGGCCCCTACCCAGGCCCTGCAGCGCGCCCCGCATGAGCAGCCAGCCAGGGTGTCGGATCGGTGTTGTCGGGTCCATAGATGCTGCCGTTGTGTAGGTGGACCTCGAAGTGCAGGTGGCACCCGGTGGCGTTGCCGAGCGCCCCGACCTTGCCGATTTGTTGTCCGGCTGTGACGACTTGGCCTGGTGAGACCAGGACCTGTTGCATGTGCGCGTACCAGGTGGCTAGCGAGCTGGGTCCGGTGACGACCGTGACGAGCCAGGGCCCTGCCCAGCTTTGGGATCTGTCGATGCCGATGGTGCCGCTGGTCGCGGCGAGGACTGGGGTGCCGCATTGGACCGAGAAGTCGGTGCCGGTGTGCCAGCTACTCCAGTGGCCTCCGCTGTGGCCCCAGTTGTTCTGGTTGGTTGCGGTGAACGTGGCCGGGACCGGATAGACGATGGTGCCGGCTGCTGCCAGGACGATCGGGTTACAAGACTGCGTGTTCGTTGCTGCAGCCAGGGCGAGGATGGCGCCGGGCCAGAGCTGTTTGGTTAGGTCGTTTGCGAGGGGAACCCATTGTTCGTAGAGGCCACTGTATTCCTCGGCTGGCCGTTGCACGGTCGCTGCCGCGTCGGTCACCCGCATGGTCTCCCATCCGGGGACCCGTACGAGGTGTTGAAGGAATGTCGTGGTCGCGTGGGAGACGTTTCGGATCTGATCGATTGTCCCCCAGCCTTGTGAGGGTCGTTGCTGGAACGCGCCGAGGGAGTCGCGGTCGCCGTAGCCGAGGTTGCGGATGCCTGATTCCTGTCGTGCGGTTGCCAGGGCGATGACAGCGGCATGGGGCTTGTTCGAGGTGGGCCCGAAGGCGCGTGCGGCCGCGACGATCTGCGTGGCGACCGACATCTGTTCGGCGTCGATCTTCTGGTTCGCGACAGTTGTGGCGGGATCTGCGACGACGCCGTGGCCGCAGGGGTCGGGAGGTTGGGAGGCCTGGCTGCCGATCAGGGCGAGGAACAGGATCGGAAGAGCAACACCGCCGAGGAGTAGCGGTGCTCCGTACTTGGCTGCGCTGTGGTTGCCCACGGGTCAGCCTGCGATGGCTTCGTTGGTGTAGGTGAGCCGGCGTTCGAGGGGGGTGAGCACTGTCTGGACCTTGTAGCGCTGGTCGCCGACCATCCAAAGGGCGCGGCCCTTGTCGCCCATCGCCCACCCCGTGACGAGCTCTTGTTGCATGCGGCTCAGGCCGAGTAGGTGGCCGAGTTCGGCGGCGACTTCGTCGTCTTGGCCCAGAAGGATCCGCACGTCGGCCAGGTGCAGCAGGTCTTTGGCGATCTGCGCAGCCTGGCTGCCTTGGTCTCCAGCGGAGAGCGGGTCAGAGGGCTTGTGATAGGTGACGAGTTGGATGTCGCCGTCGTTGCGCGACATCCGCAGGTTGGAGTCAAGGGTCTTGACGGCCTCGACGCCGAGGCGTGTTTGCATCCAGGCTTCGTCGCGCAGGACGATGCGCCGGTCGCCCGGTTCGGCCATCTCACGCATCCCCTGTCCCCAGGAGTTGAGGCACATCAGGGCGATCCCGACGGCGGCCTCGTTGCCGTTCGCGTGCAGGGTGTTCAGTGAGAGCGTCTGGATGGGTGCGCGCCAGTTCGGCTGGAAGGTGGAGGCGGTGTCGAAGAGGCCTTCGAGTTCGCCTTCGCATAGAGAGCCGAGGGCGTCGCGCAGTCCGCGGGTGCCGTCGAAGAAGTCTTGGCGGGTCTCGTAGCGGCATTCGGTTACGAGGGCGTCGGTGGGTGTGTCCAGTGCTGCCCAGACCATAGGGATGGTGATCTGCGTGAGTTTGGACTGTCCGCGGGACCAGCCGGTGAGGTCGCGTAGGACGCGGTTCATGACCCGGCTCTCGGTGGGAGTGAAGGGCACGTTCTGCGACCCGACCAGGCCGCGGATCAGTGCCAGCCAGCGGTTGAAGAGGATGGCGCCGCGTCGGGCGCACTCGACCCGGTCTTGGGCCTCCCAGTCCTGGGCGAGGGGACCGAAGTCGAGTGGGTTGATCCGCCCAGACAGGCCGGGGCCGATCCGGTAAGGCTCGACGCCGAGTGCTCGTGAGATGTCCTCGTACTCGTCCTTGACGTCACCCAGGACCAGGGAACGGTAACCGAAGCGAATCATCCGGAGCATGAATGCCTTGACCAACGCAGACTTTCCGCGGCCGGGCTTGCCGAAGATGAATACGTTCGGGTTGGTGACCCCGATGTTGTCGTCGTTGACCCAGCCCATGGGGTCGCAGTAGAACGACCCGCCCGAGAGCACGTTGAACCCCATTGGCGCACCGGTCGGTGGTAGCCCGTCGCCGGCGATCAGGGGCCATGTGACCGGGGTTTGTTCGGAGGTCATCTGGTAGCCAGCCAACGGTGGCAGAGTCGGCGCCCAGCCGTGGCCTCGGTGACGGGTGCCGCGGGCGCGGACGACCTTGGGAAACAACTTGTCTGCTGGCGGCTCGACGGCTGCTGTCTCCTTGCGGGGCATCTGTCCGCCGAAGTCAGTGAGAAGCTCATCCAGCGATCGCGCTGAGGATGTGGTGTTTCTTCGCGGGCTCATCAGCGTCACCTTGCTCCGCGACGGTTCGGGAGCCCTGTTCCCAGCGGGATGGTCGCTGCTGCGAAGGCTGCATCGTGGGCACCGTCGAGGGGCAATGGAGTGAAGCCACAGAGCCGGACCGAGGCGTCCAGGCGCCGACCGAAGTCTTGGGCATTCCAAACGGCTGGGACGGTGATGGAAATGGCCGAGGACACCTTGACCAAGGAGCGGCCACGTTCGAGCTTCTCGTCGGTGACGTGGAGCTCTTCAACGGCTCGTCGGTCCCGTGCCCGTTCGACACGACCAACCTTGCGGCGCATCTCGGCAGCCATCGCAGCCGACATCTCGGCGCGGCTGGTGCTGCGGTCGGCGACCCCTTGGCCGACGGGTCGGTAGAAGACGGTGAGCGCTCGACGTTCCCCGATCTGGGAGGGGACCAGCGCGCGTGCGAGCGCACCCATCACTGCGCCCTTGCGGGGTAGGAGGATCGTCGTGGAGATCGACTCCCAGTCGCCGTGGCGGTAGGACCGTAAGGCGGTGGAGGTGTTGGTGGGGCCCGCGGCACCGACAGGGATCCCCGCAGGGATCGTCTCGTCGTGGGCGTGATGGATGGCCGCGTCGGCGAGCGCCGGGGCGTCTCCGGGTTCGAAGCCAGTACGGATCGCGGCAGCAAGTGCAGCGGTATCGAGCCACGTTGCGTGGGTGCAACCGATGGCCCCGGTGAGCCTGGCTTCGACCTCGGCGAGGATTCCGTAGAGGATTCGCGCTCGACCGGTGACTCCTCGTCCGGCTCGGCGGGCGTCCTTGGCGATGACCTCATCGCGGACGACGACGGTCACGAAGGCTTCGGTGCGCACAGCGGCGCCGTTGATGGCGATCTCAAGTTGGGTGTGGATCTGAGCACTCAGCGCGGGCTCGTTCTCACGGGCGTGCTGTCGGACCCATTCAGCTCGTTCGGTGCCGTCGTCGGGAATGGTTCGGACCTGGAGTGCGAGGAGGTGGAGTTGGCCCGCTGCTGAGGCTGCTTCGAAGAGCTCGGCTAGGCCGGCGCCCATCCGGGACCGTTCGTCCTCATCGCTCATCCCGATACCGGGGTGGACGATCCGTGCGGTGGCTGCCCAGGTCCGGGCGCTGTGGTCTTGGATGATCGCCGGGCGGGAGGTCCTTCCGGACATTGGTGGTCCGTCGTGGATCTCAATGCCGGTCAGTACGCCGGGTAGGTCTGCCTCGCCGTGATCGTCCAGGTCGCCGGCTGCTGCTTTGGATTGCCAACGTGTCCAGCCGGTGAGGTGTCCGACAAGGTGTCGGGCGAGGATGCCGATCCATTGGGCGGCTGACCAGCCTCGGACGGGTACGCAGATCAGGGCGACCGCGGCGAGCCAGAGCGGGATGAGCCCCAGGAGCGCGGCCCACGCCCCTACGGCCATGGCGAGCCAGCAAGGCAGGGCGGTGCCGAGCACCAGGAACACTTGTGGTCCGGTCAGGCCGAAGAACCAGCCTTGTCGGTCGCGGGTCGCGGTTGCGCCGTAGGTGATCATGCGAGGAACGCAGCTTCGCCACCAAGATCTTCGCCAAGATCGCCAACGAGTTCGTTGCCCGGAACGCCGCCAGCACCCCCGCCGTCTGCGCTGCCGAGGTGGGCAGGGTCATTGGCGGCACCGTGGTGCGGGTCCCAGCCGTGCCCGGCGCGGGTGCGGGGCTGTGGACCCTTCCCACCTCGAGGAGGCGGTGTCGTGTCGTAGTAGCCCTGGTTGCCAATGCCGGCTTGTCCCATCACGTCAACGGTCATGGACGCCCCGGTGGCGGCGACCGTCCCGACGGCGCCCATGGCGACGCCGGCTGCCTTGCCCGCCGCACCGAACGCGTGCGCGAACTTCGACTGGAACCGGTTCGCGGTCGCGGAATCGGCCGAGCTTTCGCTGGCGGCCCGGCCGTCAGAGCTGACGTCGGTGGCAGCACCGGAGCCCTGGTCTTGGGCGCCGCGCCTTCCGGAGACGAGCCCGGAGACGCCACCGTTGGCGGCCATGGTCGTACGAAATGACGCGCCCGAGGACGTGCCTGGGTCGACAAACGCGAGGAGCCGGAAGAGCACCATCGGGCAGAAGCAGGCGATGAAGAAGATCACGCAGCCGACGACGGCCATGCCGACATTCGTTGCGCTGTCGGCGACCTGATGCTGGGCGACAGTGGTCAGCCCCTGGCCAAGGTCCGAACCAGGCGTGGCCGGTCCGTCGGGGAATGCGGCACGTGAGATCTGTACGCCGATGCCAACCACCAGGGCGAGCAGCGGGGCAGTCAAGCTCGCGGCTGCGAACCAACGGATCGACTTCCACATCCAGGCCTTGGTTCCCTCCCCCAGTGCGCCAGCTGCTGCGATGGGCATGGTCGCGGTGAGGATCATCAGTCCGGCCTCGCGGACCAACATGATCAGCAGGTAGCCGAAGGCTGCCGGGATGAGCAGGAACAGCGAGCACACGCCGAGCACGGCTGACTGGACGGTGCCGGTCACGTGGTTGGTCATTCCGGCCGATGCTGAGTAGCCCGCAAAGCTATCGATGTTGAGCATCTCGTGGAGCAGCCCGCGGGTCAGTCCAGCGCAGCCGAGGATCAGTCCCGCGCAGATCGCGACCCAGCCGGACACGACCGCGCCATACTGGGCCACCCCAACTGCCAACGAACCGAGCGACCGGCCGTCACGCCGGATTGCTGCCACCCCGATTTGGCCGAAGCCGATGAACAGGGCGACGAGGAATGACAGCCACAAGGTGATGCCGTAGAGGTGGCCAAGGCCCGGGTCGGCGACATTGGGGGTGGTGAACTTGTCGATGACGCCGAAGACCATGTCGATCAGCCAGAGGCCGGCTGACCACAGCGACATCATCATCGAGGTGAAGGCGTCAGAGAGGCCCTCCTTGACCTTGTCGCCCATCCAGTGGAACGGGTTCAGGTCGATCAACGGCACGAGCAGCGCGTTCATGGGCTGACCTCCAGCCATTGGTAGCCGGAGTCGTAGGAAGCTTGCGTGCCCGGCCACAACGATGGTGACGGCACAGGCTCGGTTCCTGGACCGATCATCCAGCGGCCTTCGTTCCAGACCATCCGCTGGCAATCGGCCACGGCGATCCGGTTCGCGGGACTGCGGCCAGCGGTGATGGTGACGACGAAGTCGACGCACCCGATGACGCTCGCGGTCGCTGGGTCTGTCTTGACCGTTCCCATAGCCGGGTCCAGGGCGATCTGAAGCTCGGTGCTGCCGTTTGCTGGCAGCCCGGCCGAGGACAGCAACACGGTGACTGCTTCGACACCGGACCAAGTCTGGGCGGTGGGTCCGCCGCGCATCGCCCACGTCGCGATGACGTCTTGTGCCGTCACCACCGATGCAGAGCCGATGGCGCGTTGGTCGATCGCGATCAACTGTGCCAACGCGCCCGCTGAGGTTCTTGGGAAGCCGGTGGCCACCTGCGATTCGCCAAGCTTGGCTGCTTGTGGGAGCGCGATGGTGCCGGTCGAGCCGGTAGACAGAGGTCCCGGTTGGGCTTCTGCGAGTGTCGTGCCCGCCTGTGCGGAGCCTGTAACCTGTTGTTCGCTGGACCTCGAGGCCGCCGTGTCGCTGGCGCTAGCGTCGCTGCCGGTGATCAGGGCTTGGACGGACCACACTATGCCGGCTGCGACCGCGATGACGACGAGCACGGCAATGGCGAGCAGCACTTGCAGTCTGCGTCGGTCCCACTCTTGGGGTCCAGTGACCAGTTTGGCCAAGGCGAGCTTGGACATCAGCAGCCCTTCCCGACGATCGCCCACAGGATCCCGTAGATGGTTACGTAAGCGACTGCGGCGAAGACGACGTAGACGAGACCCGAGGCGCCGGCTTGGGCGGCTCGGGACATGCTGCCAATGCGTCCGATGACCATGGCGCCGACGGAGATGAACCCGGCGATGATGATGACCGCCGCGACGCCGTACTTGACCCAGCTCATGAGTAGGTCGGTGTATTGCGCGATGCCTGTTGGCGCCTGGGCGCAGACGTTGTTGATGTCGAGCATGATCATCGGCGTAGGCCCTTCTTGTTCCGATGCGTGGTCTGGTTCACGGAAGCCCCAGTGATGTCGGGCCAGATGAGTTCGATCAGTTCGGTGGCTGCGCTAGCCAGGGGCTTGGAGAAGGGCTCGGTATCGATTCCGTTGAGTTCGAGGTGGCGATCGGCTGGGAACAGAGCGACCCGGTCCTTGCTCTGGGCGCTGCCCAGTCGGGGGCCGAAGGCCGCGGCCACGGGGGTCGGCCAGCGCTTCGAGCCAACGCCCACCACGTGCGGATTGTCCGGAAGCGCAGCCAGCGCCCCTTCGACCTGGCGTACGCCTGGGACTGTCGCCCGAAAGACCACCACCAGCTCGACACCCTCCTGGGGTGGCCACAACGGGTTCGGAGTGGAGGTCAGGGTCCTCCAGTCCGTGCCCGAATCGGTGACCACAAGGGCGGACCCGCACGGCGGCAGGGGTGGTAGGTCGGACGGCGACATGGAGTGCACCGGACGAAAGACCCTGACCGCCTTGCGGCGACCCATTCGCCATGAACTTCCGGCGTTGGCCATGTCGCGGTCTGTCGCGGCGAGCATCCCGGACCGCTCCGTGGGCGCGCCATCGATCAGGTGTACTTCTCGCGCGGACCGCCCTGTCGCGTCGCTCAACGCGGCAGCCAGGGCATCGGCCAGAGCGACGCTGACGGTGGTCGCACCGGCACCGGCGTGAGCTGCGACAACGAGCAACGACGGGCTCGCGGTGCGGGGCGGGGTCTCTGAGGTCACTGAGGTCGCGGGAGTGGCATGGGCTGCTCCCCCATCCTGTTGCGCTCGGACCGCAGCAATCAGTTCAGAGACGGTCGTCACTCGAGGAGCTGTGATGGTCACGACTGGCCCTCTCGCCTTGTCGCTCGGACGCGCATTCCTTCGCGCAATAGCCCCGGGTTGATCCCGGCGAGGATCTGCCGGGCCTTTGCTGCCTGACGCAGCGATGCCAGGAGCGCTCCGAGCTGCTCGACGAGGACATCGAGATCCCCGTCGCGGAAGGTATCGAGCAGGTCAGCGACCCATTCGGCATCGCCTGCCTGGAACGGCAACGCGGCTGATGCGGCTTCGTCGATGTACATGTCGATGTCAAGCACATGCAACGTGGCCGAGTGGACACTCATCAGGCAACTTCGCTCAAGTAGCGTCCAGCGGTCGCACGCAGACTGGCCAGCGCCTGATCGCGTCGGCGAAACACGGTCTTCGTGCAGAGTCCGCGATGCTGAGCAACCTTGGCCACCGCAGCGACCGAGCACGCTCCTCGCGCCCACTGACGGCCTTGGGTGTCGAGGGCACCACGATCGGCAGCCACAAGCTCCACCAGAAGGCGAGCATCCTCAGGTGTGATGGCGTTGGTCGCAACTGCCCAGCTGAGAAGGTCAGCCAACTGGTCCCTGGCATCGCAGAGATCCTCGTCGGTACCGGGTTCTCTGGACCCGGCGACGACGTCCAGCAGTCCCGATTGCGGGTCAATGAGGACGACCGGCTTCGGGCCGCGCCGAGTTGTGTCGGGCAGTAGCAGCGCGATGACCGCCGCCCTGGTGTCGTAGATCAGGTTTGCGGCGTACGACTGGGTGCGGCGCTGCCACGGGAAGGTACGGATCTGTTCCCACAGCGCCTCGACGACTACCGTTTCGACGTCGTCAGTGAGATTGCGGAACTGACGAATCAGTTGCCGAACCCCGCCTTCAAGCTGGTGGACCACCGCGATTCCGGCCACCTCGTCGTCACCACCGTCGCAGGCCGCCAGACGTACCAAAGCGCCGAGAGGACCGTCAGTGGCAGAGCCGCGCAAAGCATCGAGTTCAGCCAACGAGTTGACGCCAGCCAGAGCCGGTTCGGCTCCGAGCCAGCGATCCCAGATCTCGCCTTCAACGATCTCCGCCAGGTTTGATGGCTCAATGCCTACATGAATGATCGACGACATGGCAGATGCCTTCCGAGAGTGCGAATGGGCACTCACGGTCGAACTCGACCCTCACCAGTTGGCTTACCAACGGCCTCACCGCGGCTGGATCAGGCGGGGGTAGATCCGTGGAAAGGTCCTAGGTGTGCTTGACCCAGGCCCCCATTTCGTAACATTTATGCTACGCTGCATATCGGTTGAGAGGAGCAGTGCAATGGCTGAACACAGCGCGTTCTGGGATGACCTTGCTCGCGATTTGGAGGACCCGGCATTTCTCCGCGAGTACGTCGTGGAGTCGATGCGGATCGCAACGATCGACGCCGTCGTGAACGAGCTCGACGAGGCACGCACTGCTGCTGGGCTCTCCAAGGCCGAGCTTGCCCGCGCGATCCAGGTCGAACCTGCGACGATCCGGCGGTTGTTCGCTTCGGACAACCCTAATCCGACGCTCGGCACGCTCGCTGAGGTGGCGGCAGCACTCGGGATGAGGATCACCCTCGAGCCGCTTCCCGAAGTCGAGCGTCGTCAGGTCACCAAGCCCCTGCTCGAAGGACACAGCGCCGACGCGAATGGCCTAGCCCGGCATCTGAACGGTATGCGCACTCGCAAACCAAAGGTGCCCGCGTAGGCCGTCAGCTCACTGATCTTGGATTGCGGGCGAGGTACTCCTGGCCCATTCGCCTCACAGCCACGTAGTCCGAGGCGGAGAGGGTCGTGCGGAAGGGCTTGTCGCGCCCGTCGACCACGACGAGCAACGGTTTCTCCCGGCCTTGCGCGGCATAGTCAAGAAGACAAAATAGTCGGCAGTGGTGGCGCCCAGGACCGTCGGCACGAATCTCGAACCACCCGCTCATCTCGCCCTTCATTGCCTCCCAGTAGCCACCACCCGCGAACCGTTTGGGTGGTGCAGCTGCCACTGCGATCAGAACGGCACGGATTTTTGCTCGGACCGAAGTCGGATACGAGTTCAAGGCCCCGCGCCCAGGCTCGGTCTGGCTGGGGTCGTCGGAGGCGTGGCGGCGGAAGTAGACGATCTCGTGGGCATCATCAGGTGATGGTCCCGTGCGAACCTGGGGCAGCTTGGTCGCTTTCGACTTGCGCCCGCGTTGGGACTTGTCCCGCGGATCAGGCGCCATAGCGGCGGCTGATCATAGTGTCCCGAGTCCCAACACCTGGCTGGTTCGCGGCGAAGGCTCGAGTGGCGCGTCGCCGTCGTCGCTTCGGTTGAAGATCTCGCTTGCGACGTACTCCTTGGCCTCGTCGGGGCGACCGAGTGTGGTTTGGGCTCGGGCCAGGTCGAGACGTGGCTTGTCTTCGCAGGGTGCTGCGGCGATCGCGCGCTCAGCGGCCCAGGCGGCGAGTTCGGGATCGTTCTCGGCGAGCGCGTGGGTCGCGATGATGTGGGCGACGTCCACGATGGCAGCGGTCAGGTAATGGTCCACCGGGTTCTCAGCCAGCCAGCCGTAGCCTCCGGGGCGCAGTTGGTCGAAGGGCTTGCCTGCGACGAGTCGGAGCGCGGAGACGAGGTCCTCGATCCCTGCGGGTCCGCGCGCCTGACCGCGGGCCCGGAGTCGTGTGAAGAGGTCGGCATCGCTGAGGACGCCGTCGAGTTGGTAGACGGGGATGCCGCGGGCCTTACTTGCTGCTGTGAGCGTCGATTCGGGTAGGTACAACTCCTCCGTCAGGGGGTCGGCGCCGAGCCACTTGCGCAGCGTGGCGATTCTGCTGTGCAGGCTGTTGGTCTGCATCGAGAATGCCTCGGCCATCTGTTGGGGTGTGACTCCGTCCGGCCTGGTGGCGAGGTAGGCGATGAGTTCGGCGTAGTAGGCGGTGCGGCGCTCCACGTCATGAGGGCTGTCGCCGGCTACGTGGACCTCGACTGGCCCGAGCAGATGTAGCTTCGGCCTCGTCTCGGCGACGTCGGTCCAGCCTGCGTGGTCGGCCTCCAGCGTCGCGTCGTCGCTCAGGACACGGTCCCGAATCCCCGGTGTGACTGCCGGCGCGAGAATTGCAAGATCCTCACCCGTCGTCGCAGCCGCCGCCAGGTACTCGACGTCGGGACGTGGAAGGAGCGAGGTCGGCCCGCCTACTCCGTTGCGCGTGTCTGTGACGTCGTCGGTCAGGGCCCCGGCCACGTCCACATCGTTCGTGGTGCCGTCGACGCGGGACGCGATGGGCATGGGTTCGTCGGCAGCATCGGCCTCAGATGCGGCGAAGAGGTCAGCCAGCGCGGTTGCCTCATCGTGTCCGAGGCGGTTGGCCTCCAGGGTGGCCCACGGCGTCACGAGTCGTCCGGCGCTATCGACCGTCAACCGTATCGCACCCTCCGCGACCTCGTCCGGACCGATAGCCACGAGCGCGATGGCGTTCCGGCCGCGGAGTCGGGAGAGTTCCTCAAGGACTCCGTCGACCTCGCCGCTGTAGATGTGTTTGGTCCCGACGTCGGCGAGAAGGACTGACGGCATCCAACTGTCGGCACCCAGTCCGCTGAGGCGTCCTTCTAGGACGCCCAGGCCCGTTGCTTCGGCGGCCTCGCGGATTCGTCGTGCGGACTTGGTCAGCTTTCCGATGTCGAGTTCGGCTGCCTCCGCCAAACGGGTCGGGTTGAGCGGGATCAACTCAGCGGCAACACCGCACAGTGCAACGTCGACGGTGTTCGCCCACGGGTTCGTCGCTAGTTCGGCTGCCATGAACCTGACCAGGCCGGCTGCGGCTGGCTGGTCACCGACAACGTGGAGCACGCAGGCGGCTTCGAGGTCGATCAGCCAGGTTCCGCCGTCATCGTCGGCGCCGACGGAGACCAGGGTCGGATAGGGAGCCGCGATATCAGCGTCGACCGGGCGATGGTCACGCGCCAGTTTCCAGCAGGTTCCCCGGTCGGCGACCATCCAGGGCGCTGGCGGGTCAGTGGCCGAGCCCCCGATCATCAGGTCCAGGTGCGCCTCGGTGAGCCGTGCTGCCTGTACCTCCGGCATATCTCCTCCGGAGGACCGGAGTCGAGTTGCCAGGTCTCGGAGAGCAAGGTCAAGAAATTCAGCGGCTTCGCCTCCCGCTGAGCCGGCAGTGCGCACCGTTCGTTCAGTTTCGATCAATGCGTCTGGCGTCCGGGCGATAGTTCGTCCGGATCGCCGTGTTCGGAACTGGTTGCGTCTGCGGGCGATCAGCGCCAGGAAGAGTCCTCCCGCGAGGAAGACGCCGCTGCCGATCAGCGAGCGTGCAAGCGCGCCCGATCCATCCGCGTCGGCGGTGACATTCGGATGCGTCGCGTCAGTGGGCTTGTCGAAACGCGATACAGGCGGCTGTTCCCCGGACAGCGCTGGCGGTGCCGGCGTCGGCACCGTCGTCGGCGGAGCTTGATGAGCCGGTGGCTCCTGCGTCCCGGTGGATGGCTGTTGGGGGTGGTTGTGGTGCGCAGGCTTGGGCGGTCTCGTCGCCGGGGCGTTGTAGTGGGTGCCTGGTGTCCGAAGTTGCTGGCCGGGGAAGATCAGATCGGGGTCCTCGATCGTGGCGCGGTTGGCTTCGAAGATCTTGGGCCAGTCTTTGCCGTCCCCGTAAGCCTCCTCGGACAGGCCCCAAAGGGTGTCCCCGCGTTCGACCGTGATCAGGTCGCTAACTGTCGTCTCGGATGCTGTGGTCCCCGAGACGACTGCTGGGGCGGGGACCATCAGCTTCCAGCCAGGGAGGATGGAGGTCGCGCTTCGGAAGTGGACACCGTCGGGCATCTGACGCCCCTCGTTGAGGGCGGCGATTTCGCGCCAACGCTCACCACTCCCGAGGTGCTGTGCTGCGATCGACCACAGAGAGTCACCTTTGGTGACCTCGACCATCGTTGCGTGGGTTGATCGCTGTTGAACGGGCGGATGCGCGAGCTGCGTCGGGGGTCGTGGCAGGGTGGCAGAGGTCGATGTAGGGGTGGTGACGTCGTGGGCTGGCTGCAGTGAGGTCCCGGACGTCGCTCCTGCCGGCATCGTCCAGGGTCCTGGTGTGGCGGTCGCGACAGCAGAGGTGAGTCCGACAGCGACGACGGCCTGGACTAGTGCGCGGGCGAGGGCTTGCTGACCTCCCGTGGTTCCGGGGACTCGGCTGAGCCAATCTGCGGGTCGGCCCGCGGCGATCCTGACCTCAGCGATCACCTCCACCGCGAGGCAGAGGGTCATTTGTGCCCAGAAGATCCATGCGAGGCAGGCGATGAGGCCGAGCACTGCGTGGTCTGTCAACGGAGAGTTCAGAGTCCAGCCTTCCGGGACCGGGTTGCCGATCATTGCAATGAGCAGGATGGGGACGCCGGCGACAAACGCCAGGACGAAGGCCACGGCTGCAGCGGCCCTGGTCACGGTCGCAGTTCGCTGGATCGTGGTCATGGCTGTGCTCCCTGGTTGATGGCCTCGGCGCTCTGCGTTTCCTCGATGGGAAAGGATTTGATGCCGATCACGCTGAGGATCACGGTGGTCGACCTGCCCGTGACCGTGACCGTGACGGTGGGCCCGACTACGCGAGCGAATCCGGTCACTCCAGCGTCGCGGAGGTACTTCTCGGCGCGGTTGATCGCGGTGGCGACGGCGATCTCGTCCTTGCCGTTGCGGACGCTTGCCGCGGACAGTGCATCGGCTCCGCTTCGGGCTGCTTGTGCGGCCGTGCGGGTGGAGGCGAGTCTTGAGTCGATGACTCGGCCGCCGTCCACGACGAGTCCCAAGAGCAGGGTGAAGGCGCCAGCGGTCACGAGCACCGCCCAGACCGAAGCGCTCCCCCGCTCGCTGCGCGCACGGGTTCTCACGGTAGGTCTCGGTGTTGTTCGAGCGGAACTGTCGCGGTCGAGGTGAAGGTTTTGTGGCCGGGGAATCCGAAGCCTGCGAGGTCGGAGAGATCGGCGATGCAGGTCACCGATGCGCGGATGTTGCCGCCGCGGCGGAAGTCGTGGGCGTCGATGTGCACTTCCAGCGTCGAACAGGCGCGACCTCGTTCGGCCAGCGACCGAGCGGCAGCGGATCGTCCGGCGGCGACTGCCGCCTCTTGGTTGCTGGTCAGTGAGGCCGCGCGAGCAGCAGCGAAAGCTGCACTGTCGGTTTGGCCGCGAGCCTCGACGTAGCGGGCACCGCCAGCGATGACCACGATGCAGGCGACGAGCACGGGGGCCAGCAGCACAAGCTCGATGGCCATGGAACCGTCCTCACCGCGATCTCGGCGACCCGGGTGGTGTGCCTGGTCTGGGCGGTTCATGGTGTGTCCGCAGCGGTCGGGACGAACCGTTCGATCGGGCCTTCGACGTGGACGCTCACCGTCACTGGCAGGAACGGGATCAACTGGTCCACCTCGCCGGTCACGGTCACCGTGGCGGTGTTCGCGGTGCGGGTGACCTTGACGGTGGAGTTGCCCAGGCCAGGGCCGAGGTTGATCAGGTAGGTCTTGGCAGCGTTCTCGCCGTCGGCGGTCGTGGCGCCGTAGCTGGAGGTTGCAGCTAGTGCTTCCTCGGCTGCGGCCGTGGCGATCTGCTGAGCGTGGGCTTTGACGGCGTACTGCAACATCACCATGAACACGACAATGAGCATGACGATGGTGAGTAGGAACTCCACCGCGATCGCCCCTGCCTCGTCGCGGTGCTGGTTCAGTCGCCTCATGCCCACTCCCCCGAACGCTTACGGGTTCCCGAGCTTGGTGGTCTGGCCTGTGACATAAGTCTTGACTGCGGCCACAGCAATGCCGGCAATCGTGATGACACCCAGCGCGACGAAGAGCCATTCGACAGCTGTGAAGCCGCCCTCGTCGCGGTGAGCCTGAGCCATGCGGGTGCGGAACCAGGTGATCCAGAATCTGATGTCGTCCATCTGCGTTCTCCGAGTCGCTAGTTGGATTGGGCTTGGTCGAGTTGTTGGCAGGTCAGCCGGCGAAGAGCCTGGCCACGGACGGGTAGAGCTCGTAGCTGAGGAAAACGAAGACCATGACGATCGGGGCGAACTTCATTGATTCGGTCGCCTGGGCTGCAGCCGCGTCTGCGTCTGCGATCCGCTGGGCTCGCAGCGTTTCGGCACGCGCGATGAGAGTGGCTCGTACCTTTGCGCCGTCGTCGTTGGCCAGGCGTAGCGCCCCTTCGAGGTCCGTCAACTCACGCAGCCCGAGTCGCTCGCCCAGTTGACCCAGCGCAGTCCACGGCGTTACGCCGCTGAACCGGGCGCCTTCGATTGCGTCCTGTAGTTGAGTGAACGCCCATCCGCTGCCGATGGCGGCTGAGGCTGGCAGCGCTTCACTGTGCCCACGTCCGGCTTGCATCGACATCGCGACAAGGTCGAGATAGATCGACAGGGTTCTACGGAACTCCGCGCGACTCTTGCGAGCGCTCTCCTGGAGTTCATGGTGGACCACGACCAGCATCGCCCCTGCTAGCCCGATGCCGAGAATCGGCCCGAAGATCAGTGGAAGGCCGAGGCCGAGGGCGTCGAGGAAGCTGACGATGGCGATCGGTCCGACGAAGCCGACGCCGGCGAGTGCCAGTGACTTCGACATGTGCTCTTCGAGGGTTGCGCCCGAGATCGCCAAGTCCTGCGTAAGCGATCCCAGGTTCCGCGCTCGCCGCATCAGCTGCTCTGCCACTAACGATCCGAGTCGCCCGGTCAGCGTGTCGCTCGAGGTGGCCCGGATGCTCTGGACGCGGCTCGGACGTGCTCGCGACTCGTCCCAACGACCGACGGCGGTGACGAGATCGACACGGGGCGGGAACGCAAGCCGGTAGACACGCAAGGTGGCTACTGCGACGAGCCCGGAGGCGAGCATGAAGGCGATCATGGGCGATCGCCGGTCCGGGAGAAGCGCGGCTTGTAGGACGCGATCTCGGTGACCTGGTCCGGCGAAGTCAGGAACCGTGGCTCCGGTTCGCTTGCAGCCAGAGACTTCATCCGGGCGAAGGCGCCAACGAAGCAGGCGAAGAACACTGCAAGCACCAGCTGCCCTGTCGGGTTCGAGTAGGGGGCGACCCAACCGCGCGCAAATATCGCCTGAGCGATAGCGAACCCAGCCACGGCCAGAGCGATCCGCTGCGCTTGACGTCGCAGCGACCGGCGCTCAAGTTCGACCTTGCGCCGCATCTCCAGCTCCGCGCGAGACGACAACGCCAGTGATGTCAGGATCCGGTCGAGACCGCCGGCACGTTGGCGGGCGTTGAGAGACAAAGCCGCCACGACCATGTCCGCTGCCGGATCGTCGACGTCGTCGGCGAAGCGCGCCAATGCCTCTGGGAGTGGCACCCGGCCATCAAGACGAGCGGCCAGCTCACGCACCGGTGCGCGCAGTAACGGTTGGACCGCCGGAAGAGTGGCTGGGATGGCCTGTTCAAGTCCGGCAGCAGCAGTTGCCGTGTCCCGCAATGATTCGGTCCAGGCTGCGATGGCCTCGATCATCGCGAGCTGACGGCGTCCGACTGCGGCCCCACCGAAGAGCCGAGGCCACCCGAAGACTAGGACGCCCGCAGCGGCCCCGGCCAGCGGCCAACGAGTCAGCACGAGTACGAGGATCCCGGCACCAACCGAGATGCCCAGATGGCGCACCCGATCGCTCCCCAGCTTGGCGCGCTGAAACAGGAATGTCGGCGCTATTGAACGGCCGCGGGCCAGTTGCACCAATGCCATCAGGCCCAGCGCGATGCAGGCGGCGACTGCGATGAACGCGATCATCGATGGGAAGGACGTCACGGCTATGCACCGCCTTCGGGTCGCCAGCCCGCAGCGATCAGGTCGTCTTGGCATCGGACCTGGACGCCGTGACTGCGTAGCGTCTGACCGAACCCGTCAGGTCCCCAGAGTTCATTGGTGGCGAGTTGTCCGTCTTCGGTGATGCCAGCAATCTCCCGGACCGATTCGACGATCCGTCGTTGCCCATCCTCGGTGCGGACACGGCGGATGAACACGATGAAATCGAGCGCGGACGCGACCAGGCGCACCGACGCTTCCCACGGAAGCCTCTCGGGGGCCTGGATGGCGTAAGTCGCGATCTTGTGGACCACGTCCGCGGACGAATTCGCGTGGATCGTGGACAGGGACCCGTCGTTTCCCTGAGTCATGGCGTTGAGCATGGTGACGACCTCATCGCCCAGGACCTCCCCCACGATCACCCGGGACGGATTCATCCGGAGCGTGTCGCGCACGAGTTCTGCCATCGTGACCGCCCCGGCACTCTCGGCGTTCGCGAGCCGCTCCTCGAACGCTATCGCATTCGGGTGGGCATCGGTGTCTTCGTCCAGTCCAAGTTCGAGTGACCGCTCTACGGTCAGGAGGCGCTCCTCGGGACCGATCTCGGCAGCCAAGGCACGCAGCAACGTTGTCTTGCCTGCACTTGTCCCTCCAGCGACCATGACGTTCTTCCGGGCCTTCACCACAGCAGTCAGGAAGTCACCAAGATCCTCATCAAGGGTGCCGAGCCCGATCAGGTCCTTGAGGCCGACGCGGGAGTGCCGGTGCCGACGGATGGAAACCACTGGCGTCCGGGTGACCGACTGGACCGCGTACAACCGTGACCCATCGGGGAGCCGGAGATTAACCCTGACGTTTGCCACATCGAAGGCCCTGGCGGAAAGTCCTTCGTGGGCAGCGAGGGTCTGGATGGTTTCAACGAGCTCCTCGTTGGACCCGGCGACAGGACGCACTTTGGCCGTGGTCCCGTCGGCGTACTCCACGAAGACATGCTGGAAGCCGTTGATGTCGATGTTCTCCACACGCTCGTCGTCGAGCAGCAACTGCAAGTTCCCGGCCCCAAACAGGCGCGCTTCGAGTGCCTCGACCAGGTCCTGTCGTTCCTCCCACGCGAGGGCCTCTGCTCCGGATTCCGCCAGCTGTGACTCGTGGTTGCCCACGACGCGTTGAACCAGTGCTTTGCCGTGCTGATGCGCGTCTTGTCCGGCAAGCGCTGGGAGGCCGCCGGATCGACGCCCGGCGATCTCGTCTTGACGGATTCGGCCCAGCTCGGCCTGGAGCCGCTTGACGAGGTTGTAGTCCAGGTCGCTCACGGCGCACCCACGGTGGCTGCACCCGATGTGGGTACCCGATGAGTGCTGTCGAGAACTCGTGCGAGTTCCTGCGCGACCGTACGGCCCGATCGCATCAGGGCGGTCCTGGTCAACCGGCCTGTCGGCTCCTCGCCCGATTCCAACCGGCGAACTGCCGCGGGATCCAACGCGAGAAAGCCCGAGCCCACCAGAAATGGTTTGGAGGGTGTGGGGGCGAGAACCGCTTGAAGATCCGCCATGTCGCCAGGTCCGTGCCTGGTCGAGGTAACCAGAATCGGGAACAGTCGAGAAGAGTTGCCGCGCAATGCCCCCAGGTCAGGGGCAAGGCGTGAAAGCCGTTCCCGGAGCCGGATCACCGAGCCGGGATCGGGCCGTCCAACGACGACGACCACGTCGGCCCGAGCTGCAATCGGCAACAGCCGCGAACCTGCGTGCAGCTGACCGAGGTCGGCGAAGACGGGCACCTCAGAGACGGCGAGTGCATCCGCCAAAGGCGCCCAGTCAGCGATGCCGCCGACCTGTTCAGCCAGGAGCGCGCCGGGCACGACCGAGACCGACTTGGTGAACACCTGGGCGTAGCGGCCAACCAGATCGGGTGGGCTGCTCGTCCGGGCTGCGGTCGCCACGGTCAATACGGTCGGTGCTTCGGGGAACGGGGTGCCTCGACCGTGGCGTAGCCGGACGCCGAGGTCGCCGCCGGCTTGGTCGACCTCAACCACGATGGTCGGGCTCGACCAAGCTGATGCGAGCACCAGTGCGGTCGTTGTGGCACCGGGTGATCCCTTGTCGGAGCAGATGGCAACCAACATCAGTTGTCCCCTCCCAATGGCATCTGCACCAGTGCGACGCGACCGGCAGCGCCAAAGGAAGCGACCCGGGCGGCAACGTTTTGGGCGACGACGAGGGTCAACCGGGTGCCGGCCCCCTCGATGTGGTCAGCGGAAAGGACAGTGGTCACCTCCGCGAGAACCGTCGGCGACTCGAGTTCTGCCGGCCCGCTGGCATCACCTGCCGGAGGTACTGCGAGCACCATCACCACATCGCCTGCCTGAAGCCCAGTTGGTGCGCGGGTGGCATCGAGGTCCAGCCCGACGACCCGTTCACCCTTTCCCGGCATCGGATTCGCCGCGACCACGCCCGGCGTGAGGACCTGACCGGCCACCAGGCCCACCGCAGCGGTACTCCCCTTAACGTTCTCCAGGTCGGCCGCCGCGATGCTGTCCTTGAGGCCAGCAACCTCGATGACCTTGAGGTCATCGCTAGTGATCACCGAACCGGCAGGTACGGCGTGCACCACCGCAAGCACCTCCTGCTTGTCGCTCTTCTGCTGCCAGAGCCACCCAGCGACAAGGACCGCGACCAGTACGAAGAGCACCGCGGCCGCCCACTGCCCGTAGCGGCGGGGAACCCGCGGCAACTCGGTTGACCTAGACCGCGAGCTCGCACCAGCCAGACCGTTAGGGGTATTCCGCGGACCCGCCACCGGCACTTTTTGATCCGAATCGGTTGTCATCGGACCACCACCGTCTGGCGTTGTAGTACCCGCAACGTTCCGACGCCGGCCGGTGCATCGACAAGACCGAGCGTTCCCGATGCTCTCGTGCAGGCGCCGGTGCACGTCCACTCGACGTCGTACCGAATAGTCGCTGAGATCGCGAAGACGCCATCAGGTTTGGAAGCCGATGAGGATTCGTAGGTGAACCCACACGGGGTGTCAGCTGCATCAGTCATCCCGGAGCGCCAGGCAATGCCTGCCGAGTAGCACCTGGTCTTAGCCAGGCCCATATTCCACACAACCTGACGCGGCGTTGCCCTCACCGTCACCGACGTGCCTCCCGCCGCCACGGTCTTCGACAGTGTCTTCCACTGCGACTGCGGCACCCACAGCCAGTTCTCGACGCCGATGTATGTGTGATCCGGAGCCTGTGGTGCTGTGCGAACTTCCGCTCTCTCAAGCGGCATGACCCCTACAGCAACCGAAGCGAGCTGGCCAGGATCAGGTGGTCCTGGCGCCTGTCCAGGAGCCACCCAAATCACGTCGGCGTGGCACGTGCTGATGTTCCCGACCATGACGCAGATCGAGCAAATCCACACGCTTCCGTCGCCATGCCCCTGCCACGCCGGCGACCCCGCTGGAGCATCCGTCCTCTCTGCGTAGCACTGGTGGCCAGGCCACCAGACTCCGAGATCAGTTGCACACGGAACCTTGGTGCCATCCGTCTTGAAACAGCCCACAGGCTGATTTGCACTGCCACCAGGGCTCGCCGGTGTTCCGGGACTGTCGGGCGTACCCGGGTCAGTTACGACCACGCAGATGACGTCGTTGTGAATGTGTACAGGTGCTGATCCGGCCGGGCATCCGCTATCCGCGATTGCTGGGCGAACAGCTCCGATCAGCGGCAGCGTGGCAACAAGAATGACCGCCACGATCCGGCCCCTCAACATGCCGCACCCCGCTCTGCGATGCCGGACCTCCACCAAGCCTCACCCGTCCGTTTCTCCATCCGCACCCGCACGACATGGCGCTTGTCCAAGTGCGGCTGTGCGAGGGGATGCCCGTTCTGGGTGACAGCCACTTTCGAGGAATCCACACAACGCCGCAGAACGACGACACCCAATCCGCTCTTTGTCGCCAGATCGATCTGCGACGGCCGGACCCATACAACCGAAGCTTTTCCGGTCACCGTCACGTGGTTGTTCGCGAGCTCAGCCAGGTTCGTCCAGTCCTGCACCCAGTCGATTGAGTAGCGGTGATAGAAGTCGCTAGCCGCCTTTAGCGTCTTGCCCTTTGCGAGGAACCGAGCGTTGCTGGTGTCGAAGGCATCCTCGGCTGCCAGCGCGTCGGAGTACGCCGCCCGTTCCTCGGCTGTGTACGACGCGAGATACGGCGGTACCGCTTGCGTCGGCGATGCTGCGATGGACTCCGACGGCTTCGCAGAGTTGCTCGGCGTAGCGGCGCCAGTTCTGTCCGCGCACGAGGCGCAGGACGCCACCACAATTGCCGTCGCGAGCAGAATTCGTACAGTCGACATCCAAGGCTCCTCCGAGTAGGCCCATGGTGCGCTCGTCACGTTACGCCCGATTTGCGATATACGTACAGGTCGAATTGAGCGAATACGGCGTAGTGCCACGGCAGACCTTCCTTCGGCTTCCCCGGTCCCAAGCGCATTTGCGCCTCGCCAATGGACAGGGAATCCAGATTCAGCGCCGCAACGCTCGACCGGCTACAACCAGGGCAGCTCTGTGGAGAACCACGGTCGAAGCGATGCTCATGGATCGGCTGTATGCCTTTCGCTCAACCTCGAGACGAAACCGGACGACGCGCGTAGGCGCCGCGTGGCCAGGCGTCATCGAGCCCGGCGATGAACTGGTCGAGATCCTCAACTCGGATGCGTCTCGAGCCACCCACGCGGACCGAGCGGAGATCGCCGCTCGCCATGAACTCGTAGACCTTCGCCCGACTGACGCCCAGGCGGGCGACGACTTCGGGAATTCTCAGCAGCGGTGATTCCATCTCGGCTCCTTGGTCAGCAGTAGTGCCAAGCCCAAGTGCCTCGGTGCCGATCAAGTGGACAACGTCGGACGGATGGCGCGCGAGATAGCACCAACCAGACGCACCAAGTAAGGCCTCACCGACAGGCTCACCGCGACCGAAATCGCCCTCACCAACTGCCTCACTGCGACCTCGACCGGGTGCAACCTGTCGCAGCTCCCGGTAACCAACGGGTAACCAACGGCCCGAAACGCACCAGAGGCCGCCTTCCGAAACTCTCGGAAAACGGCCTCTGACCTGCGGTTATGCATTTGTAGCGGGGGCAGGATTTGAACCTGCGACCTCTGGGTTATGAGCCCAGCGAGCTACCGAGCTGCTCCACCCCGCGTCGGTGAACACAACATTACCGGGTGAAGGCCCCTACGCCCAAATCGGGTCGGTCAGCGGAGCAGGAGGTCGCAGGCGCGGCGTACGTCGGTCTCGGACTCCTCGATCGGGCGCTCCCCCGCGAGCGTCGTCACCAGCACGCCGAACCAGCACTGGATCACCAGCCAGCAGCGGCGGCGCTGGTCCTCGGTCGCGTCCGGTGCCCAGCCGGCGATCCCGAGGAGCAGGTCGAGGAAGAGCGACTCGATGGTGATCGAGTCCGGACTGTCCAGGCCCTCGGAGAGGATCATCGCCTGCATCATCGACATCGACAGCCGGCGGTTGCGGCACATCGTCCGGGTGAACTGCATCAGCAGGTCGCCGATCACCTCGACCGGGTCCTGGTCCTCGCGGACCTCGAACGCTGACGGGTCGATCCCGTCGACCGCGGCCTTCATCACGCCGACGAAGAGGTGCACCTTGGACGGGAAGTAGCGGTACAGGGTCGCGATCGCGACCTCGGACTCGGCGGCGACGTCCTGCATCTGCACCCGCTCGAAGTCCTGCACCGAGCCGAGCTTGACGGCGGCGTCGAGCATCCGCCGGTAGCGCAGCTTCTGGCCCTGCGAGCTGGGCTCGGCCGGCGGCCTCGTGTCGGACGTACGAGGCAACTTCCACTCCCCACGCTGGACGACCGGGCGTTCCTCGAAGTACCGAGGGACTCCAGTATGAACCAGGGTGCCGCGACCGGACGGTCGGGCACCCCGGCTCCGCTGGTTACGGCTTGGCCGTGCTGGTCGGCGACTGCGTCGGCTTGGTCTGCTTCTTGCCGACCGCCAGCGCCTGCTCGACGAGATCGCGCCCGGCAGCCACGTTGGTCGCGTAGCCGGTCAGGTCGCCCCGGCGCAGCGCCGCATCGGCCGCGGTGAACTTCCGGTCCGCGGCCGCCAGCAGCTGGAGCGCCCGGGTGGGCAGCTCGCCGCCGCCTCCGGTGCCGCCGGTGCCGCCGTCCGGGGGCTCCGGCACCTCGGGGGTGTCGGTCCCGTCCGCCGGCGTCGCCGCCGCCTGGCCGATGTTCTCCAGCGCCTCGCTCAGCGTCGTACCGATCCCGACGTCCTTGCCGTAGGTCGCCAGCACCCGGAGCAGCACCGGGTACTTGCCGGAGCTGCCCTCGCGCACCGTGTACAGCGGCTGCACGTAGAGCAGGCCGCCGCCCACCGGCAGCGTCAGCAGGTTGCCGTAGCGGACCCCCGCGTCGGTACCGGTCTTGAAGTTGCGCAGCACCTCGGCGACCTTCGGGTCGACGCTGAACTGGTTGGCGACGTTGCCGGGTCCCTGGAACTGCGTCGAGTCCGGCAACCTCAGGATCTGGAACTTGCCGTACGTCTCCGGGTCGGAGGCATCCGCCCCCACCGACATGAACGACGTCAGGTTGTCCTTGTTCGCCGGCACGTAGACCGAGGTCAACGAGTAGACCGGGGACTCACCGGGCGCGGGCTCCACGGAGAGCCGGTACGGCGGCTGCTTGGTCGTGGTCCGGTCCGGGTCGGCCGGGACCTCCCACTTGTCGTTGGCCTCGTAGAACGCCTTCGGGTCGGACACGTGGTACTCGGCCAGGATGTTGCGCTGGACCTTGAACATGTCCTCCGGGTACCGGAAGTGGTCGAGCAGGTCCTCCGGGATGCTGTCCTTGGACTTCACCACACCCGGGAACGCGCTCTCCCAGGCCTTCAGGATCGGGTCCTCCTCGTCCCACTCGTAGAGCGTGACGGTGCCGTCGTACGCGTCCACGGTCGCCTTGACCGCGTTGCGCATGTAGTTGATGTTGTCGGTCGGCAGGGTCGCGTACGTCGGCCGCGGGCTGATCGCGTCGGACGTCATGTCCTGCAGCGAGCGCTTCTCCGAGAGCGGGTACCGGTCGGTGAGCGTGTACCCGTCGAGGATCCAGACGATCTTGCCGTCGACCACGGCCGGCAGCGGGTCCTTGTCGATCGTCAGCCACGGCGCGACCTTCTGCACCCGCTTGATCGGCGACCGGTCGTAGAGGATCTTCGAGTTCGAGTTCACCCGCGACGAGAGCACCATGTTCGGGTCGCCGAGCTTGACCGCGTAGAGCAGCTTGTTGAAGATGCCGCCGACCTCGACGCCGTCCTTGCCGTCGTACGTGCTGGCCCGGGAGATGCCGCCGGACTCGCCGCCCTGGGGCAGGTCGAGCTCGACGTCCTTGCCGCCGGGCGCCTTGCCGACGATCGAGTAGTTCGGGCTGTTCTCACCGAAGTAGATCTGGCCGCGGTAGCCGTCGTCGGTGCTCGAGAGCACCCCGGTCGGCGGCAGCGACCGCTCCGCGAACACCGGCTGGCCGCCGCTGTCCTTCAACGGCACCTCGACGCCGGCGCCGTTGCGCTGGTTGCCGTACGCCGCGATCATCCCGTAGCCGTGGGTGTACACGGTGTGCACGTTCGCCCACTTCTGCTGGGCCGGCGGCAGACCGTTGATGTTGATCTCGCGGGCCCCGACCACCATGTCCCGCTTGACGCCGTCGACGGTGTAGTTGTCGACGTCCAGGATCGGCTGCACCGTGTAGTACGCCTTCTGCTGCTGGAGCTGCTCGAAGGCGTCCCGGACGATCGCCGGGTCCAGGATCCTGATGCCCGGGATCGACGGCGACTTCAGGACCTCGGCGGTGTTCAGCGCGGTCGTCGCGCTGTAGTCCGTCACCTTGGTGTCGTCCAGCCCGTACGCCGCCCGGGTCGCCTGGATGTTGTTGGCGATGTACGTCGCCTCCTTGTCCGGCTCGTCGGGCTTCACCTGGAGCCGCTGCACGAGCGCCGGCCAGATCAGGCCGAGCACGACCGCGGAGAGCGCGAACAGCGCCAGCCCGACCCCGGGCAGCGTCCAGGTCCGCCGGAAGACGTTGGCGAAGAACAGGATCGCGCAGACCAGCGCGATCGCCATCAGGATGTTCTTGCTCGGCAGCTGGGCGTGCTCGCGGGCGTAGGTCATCCCGGTGATCAGCGGACCGGACGCGCTGGTCAGGTCGAACCGGTCCAGGTAGTAGTCGGCACCCTTGAGCAGCACCAGCAGACCCAGCATCGCCGAGATCTGGGCCTGGGCCGCGCCGGAGACCTTGTCGGTCCGCGACTGCAACCGGATGCCGCCGTAGATGTAGTGCACGAAGATGCCGGCGATCAGGCCGATCACCAGGGCGGTCATCATGAAGTCGACCAGCCAGTGCAGCCACGGCAGGGTGAAGACGTAGAAGCCGACGTCCTTCTTGAAGTAGGCGTCCTTCTGCCCGAAGGATTCACCGTTCTGCCAGAGCAGGAAGGTCCGCCACTGGCCCGTCGCCGAGGCGCCCGCGAAGATCGCGAACACGGCGCTGGCGCCGAACAGCAGCACCTTGCGGATCGGGGTGATCACCTCGCGGTAGCGGTCCAGGTTCGCCTGCTCCGGCGAGTTCGGCCGGAACATCGGGCGCAGCCGGTAGGCGAACCAGAGGTTGCCGCCGACGACCAGGCCCATCAGCAGGCCGAAGACCACGAACATGCCGATCTTCGTCCAGACCAGCTTGTTGAAGACGTCGGAGTACTCGATGCTGCTGAACCACAGCTTCTCGGTCCAGATGTTCGCGAACAGCGAGAACGCGATCAGCAGCACCGCCATCACGATCAGCGTCAGCACCAGCGGGCGCGGACGGCGGGACCCGTTGCCGGGTCGCTGCGGGGGCGGGTTCGCCGGTTCGGCGTCGTCGGCGAAGAAGTCACTCATCGGCCGCTGTCTCCTCCAGATCGAGCGTGGCGTGCAGTTGCATCAACAGTCCGGGAACCAGGTCTGGCCCGGCCAGGACGAGTTCATCCGAGTCATGTGACCTTAGCCGCAAAGCGCAAGCGGACTCACCGGTGCGCAGCGCCGCGGCGACGATCCGGACCTCTTGGCGGTCCGGGTGGTTGGCGGCGTACTCGGTCGCGCCGGTCGGATCCTCCGGGATCGCGTCGTCGGCGCCCGGGGGCAGCACCAGCCGTTCGGCGATCGCGGCGACGCCGGCGACCTCGGCCGGCCAGGTGATCCGGGCCAGCACGTCCTCCAGGCTCTGGCCCGCTCCGAGCGCGTCCTGCTCGATCGGGGTGAAGGCACCGCTGCTCGCGTCGAGCCCCAGCGCCTGGGCGAGCGCCGGCTCGCGCTGGACCAGGTCCGCGGTGTCGGCGATCGCGAACAGCCGCTCGGGCTGATCCCAGCCCGACTCGCTCGCGTGCGCCTCGAGCTCACGGACCACGGCGTAGAGCGGACCGGACTTCTCGTGCAGCGTGGCCGGCGCTTCGGTCATCGGCCGCACCCCGGCAGCTCGGCCTTCGGGTTCGCCCGCCAGGCCTCGAGGTCGTCGATCGCGTCCTTCAGCTTGTGCACCTTCACGAGTCGAATCTTGTCCTTGTCGTAGTGCGCCTCGGCCGCCTCGGCGCAGTTCTCCTGGGCGACCAGGAACAACTCGGCGCCGTCGCGCTGGGCGGCGACGATCTTCTGCCCGATGCCGCCGATCGGGCCGACAACACCGTCGGGGCTGATCTCGCCGCTGCCCGCAATCACCTTGCCGCCGGTCAGCGACCCCGGGGTCAGCAGGTCGTAGATGGAGAGGGCGAACATCATGCCGGCCGACGGGCCGCCGATGTTGTCGTCCAGGTTGATGTCGACCTTGAACGGGAAGGTCAGCTTCTTGGTGATCGAGATGTTGATCCGGGACTTGGTCTTGTCGTCGGGCGCCGGCCGGGTGGTGATCGTGACCTCGCGGTCCTCTCCGCCCCGGTTGATCCCGATCCGGACCTTCGTGCCCGGCGCCAGCGGCTTGATCGCGGCGATGAACGCGGCGTCGTCCGCGGCCGCCTTGCCGTCGACCGAGCGGAGCAGGTCACCGGGCTTGAGCAGTCCGGCCGAGGCTCCCTTCTTGTCGACCAGCGCGACGGCCAGGTCGCTCCGGTACTTGATGCCCAGCGCGCCCAGGGCCGCCGCGGTGGCGCTGTCCTGGGAGGACGTCATCTCGGCGGCGGACTCCTGCCGCGAGGACTTGTTCGTCTCGTTCGCGCGGTAGACCGAGTCGTGCGGCAGCACCGCGACATCAGGGTCGGCCCAGGCGACCAGCGTCTCGGCCAGGCTCTGCTCGTCCTTGGGCCCGGTGACGTAGACCGTCACCAGCCGGAGGGCCCCGTCGTCCTCGTAGGTCTTGCGACCGGTGACGGTGATGATCTTCTTGTCACCGTTCTGACCGAGCACGTTGACCGTCGGACCGGGGCTGAACCGGACGAACGGGGACGGCTCGCGCAGGCCCAGGAACGCGCCGACGGCGATCAGGCCGAGGGCGAGCAGGCCTGCGACCGCACGGCGACTCATGGAGCCACCCTCTCAAATGACCGCAACCCGGTGAGCGCCGGGCCGCTCAGGCGGACCGGCGGGGCGATTCGCGCTCGGAGGGGCGCACCGCCACCCCGGTACTGCGCTCCCGCGAGCGGGGTTGCGGACGCGCCTTCGCCGCAGTCGGCAGCGGCCGCATGATCGCCGCCGCGAACCGCTCCTGCTCCGCCTCGGAACGCTCCCGGTCCGGGGCCTCGCGCCCGGCCCAGCCGGCCCAGAGCATGGCGATCCCGGTCACCACGGCGGCAGGCAGCAGCCAGAGCAGGATCTCCACGGATCCATGATGCGTCACCGGGCCGTGGTGGACCGAGAGCAACACGCGCACGTCACGGCGTCTCGACAAGCTCGACGTCCGCTACGCGAGAGCGGCAGCGAGCTTGCCGGCGACGTCCTCCAGCGGCAGCACCTCGTGGGCCAGGCCGGCCGAGGCCACCGCCCCGGGCATCCCCCACACCACCGAGCTGGCTTCGTCCTGCGCCGCGATCCAGGCTCCCTGCTCGGCGAGCAGCTGGCAGCCGATCAGCCCGTCCTGGCCCATCCCGGTGAGGACCAGAGCGGCAACCGCGCCGCCGTACGCCTCGGCCGCGGAGCGGAACAGCGCGTCCACGGCGGGCCGGCAGAAGTTCTCCTGGGGGCCGTCGTCCAGATGCACCCGTACGACGCCCGCGGACCGCCGTACCCGCAGGTGCAACCCGCCCGGCGCGACCAGCACCTGCCCAGGAGCCGGTACGTCGCCCTCGACGGCCTCACGCACGGAGAGCGCCGAGACCCGGTCCAGCCGCTCGGCGAGCATCGTGGTGAACAGCGGCGGCATGTGCTGAACCACCAGGACCGGCACCCGCAACGTCCCCGGCAGCTCCTCGAGCACCCGGGAGAGCGCGTCCGGTCCGCCGGTCGAGCAGCCGATCACCAGCACCTCGGGGCGGGTCGTCGAGGGTGCCGCGACCCGGACCGGCGGTGGTGTCCGCGCCGGACCCTCGCTACGTCCCGGCCCCACCACCCGGCGGGCGCCGACGAGCGCCTTGACCTTGGGGATCAGCTGCTCGCGGACGCTGGCCATCGACTCGGCCATCGAGGTGGTGTTCGACGGCTTGGTGACGAAGTCCGAGGCGCCCAGCGAGAGCGCCTCCAAGGTCTTGGTGGCGCCCTTCTCGGTCAAGGTGCTGAACATGATCACCGGCAGCCGCGGATGGCGCCGGCGGATCGCCGCTAGCGCACCGAGGCCGTCGAGCACCGGCATCTCGATGTCGAGGGTGACCGCGTCGGGACGCAGCTCCTCGACCCGGTCGACCGCCTCGCGACCGTGCACCGCGATCCCGACCACCTCGATCTCCGGGTCCAGGCTCAACGACGTGGTGACGAGGCGGCGCACCAGCGCCGAGTCGTCGACAACCAGTACCCGGATCACGGGCGTCCTATCGGCAGTCCCCGACCGGGGCTGAGGCGTCTCGACAGGCTCGACGTCCGGACTGTCCGCGACCGGGGCTGAGGCGTCTCGACAGGCTCGACGTCCGGGGCGGTTTCTGCTCAGGAATCCCGGGCGGCTACCGATGGACCCGCCGTGACGATTTCCCCGCCGAGCTTCGCCTTCGTCTCCGACCTGGCCCGTCGGGAGACCGCGATGCTCTACGACCCCGGCAAGGAGTACCTGGTCGAGGCCCGGCTGCTCCCGCTGGCCCGCGAGGCCGGCTGCGCCGACGTCGACGGCTACGTGGCCCGGCTGCGCACCGACCCGGTCGAGCAGGCCAAGGCGCTGGACGCGCTCACCATCAACGAGACCTCCTGGTTCCGCGACAACGCGCCGTACCAGGCCTTCACCGAGGTGATGCTGCCCGCGATGGTGGCCGCCCGGAGCCACGTCCGGCACCTGTCGATCTGGTCCGCGGCCTGCTCCAGCGGCCAGGAGGCGTACAGCCTGGCGATGCTGCTCGACCAGCACCTCCCGGCCGGCTGGACCGCGCAGATCCTGGCCACCGACGTCTCCACGACCATGCTGGCCCGGGTCGACGCCGGCCGGTACAGCCAGGTGGAGATGAACCGCGGCCTCCCGGCCACCTCGCTGGTCAAGTACTTCAGCCGCGCCGGCAGCGAGTGGGAGATCAGCGAGGACCTGAAGCGGATGGTACGGACCCAGCAGCTGAACCTCTCCGCCCCGTTCCCGCTGCTGCCGACCTTCGACATCGTCTTCCTGCGCAACGTCCTCATCTACTTCGACCTAGAGACCAAGCGCGACATCCTCCGCCGGATGCGCCAGGTCGTCGCCCCGGACGGCTTCCTGCTGCTCGGCTCCTCGGAGACCACCCTGGACCTCGAGGACGACTGGAACCGCGAGGCCCACGGCCGGACCCAGCTGCATCGACCCGCCACGACCACCCTTCAGCCCATCGCCCTGACAGGAGCCTGACCCATGGACGCGCTGATCATCGACGACTCCCGCGCGATGCGGAGCATCCTGCGTCGTACCGTCACCGAGCTCGGCTTCGAGACCCTTGAAGCCGGCAACGGACAGGAGGCGCTCGACCACCTCGAGGCCGGCCGGGTGCCGGACCTGTGCCTGATCGACTGGAACATGCCGGTGATGGACGGCTACACGTTCATCACCCGGGTCCGGGCCAACCCGGACTGGCGCGGGATCACCCTGATGATGGTGACCACCGAGAGCGAGCACGGCCAGATCGTCCGGGCGCTCGCCGCCGGGGCGCACGAGTACGTGATCAAGCCGTTCACCCCCGACGCCATCGCCGAGAAGCTGGAGCTCCTCGGCCTGGTCGCGAAGCCGGTGCCGGCATGACGGTCCTGTCCGCGCCGTCGCTGACCGACGTGCAGATGGTGGTCGACGAGGTCTGGGGCACGTTCCTGGGCACCGAGGAGCCGCTGGTCCCCGGACCGGCCGGGGACCTGGAGGTCGGCTGGTCCGCCGCCGTCAGCATCACCGGCGAGTGGCGCGGCCTGGTCAGCGTGGAGCTGCCCGGACCGATGGCTGCGGAGGTCACCCGCCGGATGCTCGGCCTGGTCGACGGCCTGGACCCGACCTCCGACGAGGACGTCGCGGACGCGGTCGGCGAGCTCGTCAACATGATCGGCGGCAACGTGAAGAGCCTGATGCCCGGACCCAGCACCCTGTCCCTCCCGGTGGTGGCGGCAGGGCGGGTGGCGCGGCCCTCCGACGTCGTCGAGGCCTGCCGCCTCGATGCCGGCTGGGGCGGCGCACCGCTCGTCGTCAGCGTCCACGTCCACGCCTAGAACCCAGGAGAGCACCATGAAGATCCTCGTCGCCGACGACAGCCGGGTGATGCGCCAGATCGTGATCCGCACCCTGCGCCAGGCCGGGTACGCCGGTCACGACATCGTCGAGGCCGAGAACGGTCGCGACGCCCTGGAGAAGGTGCGCAGCGAGGCGCCCGACCTGGTCCTCTCGGACTGGAACATGCCCGAGATGAACGGGATCGACCTGCTCGCCGCACTCCGCGCCGCCGGCTCCGCGGTGCCGTTCGGCTTCGTCACCTCGGAGGGGTCGCCGGACATGCGGGCCCGGGCCGAGGCGGGCGGCGCGCTGTTCCTGATCGCGAAGCCGTTCACCCCGGAGGCCTTCGACGAGGCCCTCGCGCCGGTCCTGCGATGACGTCGTACCTGCCGAGCCCGAAGGAGATCCGCGACCTCTTCGGCGAGCTGCTCGACCGGGACGTCCAGGTCGCGCCGAACGCGCCCCTCGCCCCGACCCCGAACAACCCCTGCACGGTCGCCGTGTACGTCGACGACTCGCTCCAGGTGACCGCGGTGGTCGCCCTCGACCTGCCGCTCTCCGCGCACGCCGGCGCCTCGATCGGACTGGTTCCGGTGGCCGGGGCCGAGGCGGCGATCGAGGAGCGCACCCTTCCGGAGGTGCTCCGCGAGAACGTCTACGAGGTGCTGAACATCGCCGCCTCGCTCTTCAACGTCAACGGCGCCCGCCACGTCCGGCTGTACGACGTCCACCACGCCGGCGCGCCGGTCCCGGGCGACGTCCTGGCGAGGGCGCTGACCCTGGGCCGGCGCGAGGATCTGGCGGTCGAGGTCGGCGGGTACGGCGGCGGCCGGCTGTCGGTCGTGCTGGTGGCGTAGCGGGACCAACGTCCCCACCTGCACTAAATGTCCGTTTCCACTCAGGACCTCCCCGCGGGAGCCGAACAACCCCCCGAGCACGGATCGCTCGCCCCACCCGCCACGGATTGGCACCCTCTTCAGCGCAACCGGAGGCTTCCGTGCCGTTCGCCGTGTCCGACGCAGTCAGCCAGGTCCTGGCCACTGCCCTCGACGGCGTCTCGCTGCGCCAGCGGGTGATCGCCGACAACATCGCGAACGTCGACACCCCGGGCTTCCGCGCCACCAGCGTCGACTTCGAGACCCAGCTCCGGGCCGCCATCGACGACGGGGCGTTCACCGCACGCGAGGGTGCCCCGGTCGACACCGGCGCCACCACCACGCCGACCGACACCCCGGTCGGGGCGAACGGCAACAACGTCGACCTGCGCAAGGAGACGATGGGCGCGATCCAGAGCCAGTTCCAGTACCAGATGCTGACCCGGGCGGTCTCCGACCGGTTCAACCTGGTCAAGACCGCCGCGACGGGCCAGTGACATGGGCGCCTTCGACCTGCTCCGGATCGCCAACACCAGCCTCGGGATGCACCAGACCTGGCTGGACGCGCTGGCCAACAACATCGCGAACGTGAACACCGCCACCCGCACCAGCGAGAAGGCCTTCCAGGGCCAGATGGTGATCGCCGGCGCCCGTCCCGACGGCGGCGTCGAGGTCGCCGGCGTCGCGTACTCCGACCCGATCGGGCGGGTCGTCAACGACCCGGACAGCCCGCTGGCCGACGCCGACGGCAACGTCCGCCTCCCCGAGGTCGACCTGGCCAGCCAGATGAGCCAGCTGGTGATGGCCCAGCGCGGCTTCCAGGCGTCGGTGCAGGTCACCAAGAACGCCCAGGACACCTACACCGCAGCCCTCCAGATCGGACGATGACCATGTCTGTCTCCGGGATCGAGAGCGTCGGCTTCACGCCGTACGTCGCCCCCAGCGTCAGTCCCGCCGCGGCGGCCCGCACCTCCGGCGGCCAGGAGTTCGGGGACCTGGTCCTCGACGGCCTGGACCGGCTCGAGTCGGTTCAGGACCGCAGCGACGCGCTCGCCGTCAAGGCCGCCACCGGTGACCTCACCAGCATCCACGACTACACGATCGCGGCCTCCGAGGCCCAGGTGACCACCCAGCTCACCGTCGCGATCCGCAACAAGGCCGTCGAGGCGTTCACCGAGATCATGCGGATGCAGGTCTGATGAAGGACACCATCAGCCGCACCTTCGCGCGCTACCAGCGGACCTTCACCGAGTTCACCACCGGCCAGAAGGTCGTCGCCGTGCTCGGCACCGCGGCCCTGCTGCTCGCCGGGTTCCTGGTGTTCCGCTGGGCGGCGACGCCGAGCTACGCCCCGCTCTTCAGCAACCTGTCGAGCAAGGACGCCGCCGCGGTCATCGACAAGCTCGACGCCGACGGGGTGTCGTACAAGATCACCAACGGCGGCGCCACCGTGATGGTCCCGAAGGACCAGGTCTACACCTCGCGGATCGCCCTCTCCGGCGCCGGCCTGCCGAGCGGCAGCTCCGAGGGCGGCTACTCGATCCTGGACAAGCAGAGTCTCTCCACCTCCCAGGCCCAGGAGCAGAACAACTTCAAGCGGGCGATGGAGGGCGAGCTCTCCAAGACGCTCGAGGCGCTCGACGGGGTGCAGACCGCCGTCGTCCACCTGGCGATCCCGAAGAAGCAGGTGTTCGCCGACAGCCAGGACCCGGCCACCGCGTCCGTGCTGATCGCCACCAGGCCCGGGACGACGCTGAGCGCCGAGCAGGTCACCTCGATCACCAACCTGGTCGCCTCCAGCATCGACGGCCTGGACCCCGCCAAGGTCACCGTCACCGACTCCGCCGGCCGGATGCTGTCCAGCGGCGACGGCGCGGCCGGTACGGCGGCCAGCACCCGCGACCAGCAGGTCACCGACTACCAGCAGCAGCTGAACTCCCGGATCCAGACGATGCTTGACCGGGTCGTCGGCCCCGGCAACTCCACCGTCGCCGTGACCGCGAACCTGGACTTCGACAAGTCGGTGACCGAGACCAAGAAGTACGGCTACGACAAGAACAACGCACCGCTCTCCTCGACCAAGAGCTCTGAGAAGTACAACGGCGCCGGAGCCCGCTCGGGCTTGACCGGGGTCGTCGGCCCCGACGGCCAGATGGACTCCTCCGGCACCGCGAACAGCGGCGGCAACGGCGTCTACGAGAAGTCCTCGGAGACCTCGGACAACGCCGTCGACCTGACTGTCGAGCGCCGCGAGAACGCGCCAGGCTCGGTCCGCAACCTGCACGTCGGCGTCGTCCTGGACGCGGCCACCGCGCGGACCATCGACTCGAACGTCGTCCAGGGGCTGATCACCAGCGCGGTCGGGATCAACCCGGCCCGCGGCGACACCGTCCAGGTCTCCACCCTGCCGTTCGACCGCACCGCCGAGAAGGCCGCTAAGGCCGAGCTGGCCGCCGCCGCGAAGGCGGACGCGAGCTCGCGGCAGATGAGCCTGCTGCGCAACAGCGGACTGGTCGTGCTGATCGCCCTGATCGTGCTGCTCGCCTGGCTCAAGGGCCGCAAGCGCGCCAAGGCCCGCGCCGAGGCCACGTCGTACGTCGTGGAGCAGCTGCGCCTCGACGCCCTCGAGCGCGCCAACGCCCAGCCCGTCGAGACCTCGGCCGCCCTGCTCGCCCTGGAGAGCACCGAGCAGTCCGAGACCGAGGACATGCTCGACGAGCTCGCCGCCCTGGTCGAGCGGCAGCCCGAGGACGTCGCGGCGCTGCTCCGCGGCTGGCTGGTGGAGCGCCCATGAATGCCAGCACGCTGGCCGGCCTCGGCGTCCGCAAGGCCGCGATCCTGCTGATCCAGATGGGGCGGGACCGGGCCTCGACCGTGCTCAGCCACCTCTCCGACGCCGAGGTCGAGGCGATCTCCGCCGAGATCGCCCGGCTGGAGTCGATCAGCACCGCAGAGACCCAGCAGGTGATCAGCGAGTTCCGCGACATGATGACCGCGCGCCAGCACATCGCCCAGGGCGGGATCACCTTCGCGCAGCAGCTCCTCGAGCAGTCGCTCGGTCCCGAGCGCGCGGCCGAGATCATGGAGCGGGTCAAGGCCGCGGCGATCCAACTGCCGTTCCAGTTCCTGCACCGCGCCGACCCGGCCCAGCTCCGGTCCTTCATCGTCGACGAGCACCCGCAGGTGATCGCGCTGGTGCTCGCCCACATGACGCCCGACAAGGCCTCGTTGCTGCTCTCCGGACTCACCCCCGACCAGCAGGCGAAGGTCGCGCACAGGATCGCGGTGATGGACCGGACCTCGCCGGAGATCATCCGCGCCGTCGAGAGCACCCTGGAGCGGAAGCTCTCCTCGATGCTGCAACCCGCGGAGATGTCCCGGGTCGGCGGCGTCGACCCGCTGGTCAACATCATCAACCGCTCCGACCGGTCCACCGAGCGCCAGATCGTGGAGGGCCTCGAAGCCCTCGACGCGGCCCTGGCCGACGAGGTGAAGAGCCGGATGTTCATGTTCGAGGACATCGTCAGCCTCGACGACCGGTCGGTGCAGCTGGTGCTGCGCTCGGTCGAGGGCAACGAGCTGGCCCTGGCACTCAAGGGTGTCGCCGACGAGGTCCGGGACAAGATCACCACGAACCTCTCCACCCGTGCGGCGGAGAACCTCGTCGAGGAGGTCGAGCTGCTCGGCGCGGTCCGGCTGACCCAGGTCGAGGAGGCCCAGCAGTCCATCATCCGCACGATCCGCCAGCTCGAGGAGCAGGGGCAGATCATGGTCCGACGGGGGAACGATGAAGAGTTCGTCGTCTGACCTCGCGCTCCCGGAGCTCCGGTCCGGGGTGTGGACGCGCTTCGGCTCGAACGCCGTCCTCGGCGACGCCGTCACCGAGGACACCCTGGCCTCCCTCGCCGAGAGCACCCGGACGGCGGCCCGGTCCCAGGGCTACGCGGTCGGCTGGGCCGAGGGACAGCGGGCCGCCCGCGCACTGGCCGCCGTCGAGGCCGAGGCCGCCGCGGAAGCCCGCCGCGCCGCCGCGGTGCTCCGCGACGAGGAGCACCGCGCCGCGATCGCCGCCCTGGCCGTCGCCGCCAGCCACCTCCACGACCAGGTCGCCGGGACCTGCGCCCGGGTCGAGGAGCGAGCCAGCGATCTCGCCTACGACCTGCTGGTGGAGCTGGTCGGGCACCAGGTCGCCGTCGGCGTGGACGTCGTACGGCGGGCGCTGGCGCTGCTTCCCCCCGAGCCCCTGGTGACGGTCCGGCTGCACCCGGACGAGCTCGCCGGTTCCGAGGCCCTCGCCGCGGCAGGCGCCACCGTGATCGCCGACCCGGCGCTGAACCGCGGCGACGCCCTGGTCGAGGCGGCCGAGCACGTCCTGGACCTGCGGATCTCGACCGCGCTCGAACGCGTCCGCGAGGTGCTCCGATGAGCCTGCTCACCCTCGAGTCCGGGCAACGGGCCCGGGCCGCGGCCGCCCCGCTGCTGCTCGGCAAGGTCGCCGAGCTGATCGGCCTGCACGTCCTGGTCACCGGCCTCCCGGCCGCCGTTGGCGACCTCGTCGAGATCGACGGCTCGGCCCTGGCCGAGGTCGCGGCCAGCGGTCCGCGCGGCCTGATCTGCCTGCCGCTGGCGCACACCGCCGGGCTGCAGGTCGGTGCCCTGGTCCGGCACACCGGCGGTCCGCTGCGGATCCCCGTCGGCGACGAGCTGCGCGGCCGGATCGTCGACGGCCTCGGCCGCCCGATCGACGGCGGACCTTCCCTGGCGCACCTGCCCCGGGTCTCCGTCGAGCACGCCGCGCCGGACGCCCTCAGCCGCCCGCGGATCCAGACCCAGCTCGGCCTCGGCGTACGGGCCCTGGACACGCTGGTGCCGTGCGGCCGGGGCCAGCGCCTCGGCATCATGGCGGGATCCGGCGTCGGCAAGTCCAGCCTCCTCTCCCAGATCGCCCGCGGCACCGACGCCGAGGTCTCGGTGATCGCCCTGGTGGGCGAACGCGGCCGCGAGGTGCGGGAGTTCCTCGACAACGACCTCGGTCCCGAGGGCCTGGCCCGGTCGGTGGTCGTGGTCGCGACCAGCGACGCCCCGCCGGTCGAACGGCTGCGGGCCGCCTTCGTCGCCACCCGGATCGCGGAGTCCTTCCGCGACACCGGCCGGCACGTCGTCCTGATGATGGACAGCCTCACCCGGGTGGCGATGGCGCAGCGCGAGATCGGGCTGTCGGCTGGCGAGCCGCCCGCCACCCGCGGCTACCCGCCGAGTGTCTTCACCCTCCTCCCCCGGCTGCTCGAACGCGCCGGGACCTCCCCGGACGGCAGCATCACCGGGCTCTACACCGTGCTCGTCGAGGGCGACGACCTCCAGGACCCGATCGGGGACACCGCCCGCTCGATCCTGGACGGGCACGTGGTGCTCTCCCGGTCGCTCGCGACCGCCGGCCACTTCCCCAGCATCGACGTGCTGGAGTCGATCTCCCGGGTCACCAGCTCGATCACCGTGCCCGAGCAGCGCGCCGACGCGACCGCGCTGCGTCGGATGCTGGCGGCGCACCGCAACGTCCGCGAGCTGGTCGAGATCGGGGCCTACGTCCCGGGCGCCGACGCGGACGCCGACCTCGCCCTCGCCCGGCTGCCGCAGATCACCGCGTTCCTCCAGCAGCCGCTGGAGCAGACCACGCCGACAGCCGAGAGCTGGGACCGGCTGGCCGCGCTGATCACTCCGGAGGCGGCCCGATGAGCGCCCGTCACGACGCCGGCCTGGCCGCGGTCGCCCGGGTCCGCGGGGTACGCGAGACCGACAGCCGGATCGGGTTGCAGACCGCGCTCGGCGAGCAGCGCAGCGCCCAGGCCCGGGTCGACGAGCTACGGGCGCGGGTGGACGCGGCCGACGCGTTCGAGTCCGGTCCGGCCGCCACGTTCCTCGCACTGCGCCAGTCGCTCGAAGTCCTCGGCGGCATCCTCGGCACGGCCGAGGCGGAGCGCAACCAGGCCGCCACGATCAGCGAGGCCGCGCTGGCCCGCTGGCACCAGGACAAGTCCCGGCTCGGCGCGATCGAGATGCTGCTGGAGCGACGCGCCGCCGCCCGGCGCGAGGAGGCCGGCCGCCGCGAGGCGCGCGACCTCGACGACCTCGCCGCGCAGCGCTGGCTCCGACGTGAGGCGGGCCGATGAGCGTCACCGACATCACCGCGCGGATCCAGCAGATCCAGTCCCAGCTGGCGATGCTGGCACCCCCGCGGGCCACCACCTCGACCGCGTTCGCCTCGGCGCTCACCGGTGCGCTCGACGAGACGGCCGCGACGCCGTACTCGGGCGACATCCCGGCCAGCGGCGACGCCGTCGTGACCGAGGCCCGCAAGTACCTCGGCCTGCCCTACGTCTGGGGCGGTACCGACCCGCGGAAGGGCCTGGACTGCTCCGGACTGGTGCAGCTGGTCTACAAGAACCTCGGCTACGACCTGCCCCGGGTCTCCAGCGACCAGGCCCGCGCCGGCACCCCGGTCGCCAGCCTGGCCGAGGCCCAACCCGGCGACCTGCTCGCCTGGGACAACTCCAGCCGCAACAACGGCGCCGACCACATCGCCATCTACGTCGGCGACGGCAAGATGATCGAGGCACCCCGCACCGGGCTGAACGTGCGGATCGTGGACGTGCCCTCCACGCCGGACATGATCCGCCGGATCGTGCCCGCCGACAGCGAGCTCGGCGTCGCCTCCCGGGTCAGCGCGCGGACGCCGTACGCCGACCTGTTCACCGCGGCCTCGGAGAAGTACGGCGTCCCGGCCGCGCTGCTCTCCGCGGTGGCCAAGCAGGAGTCCGGCTACGACCCGAAGGCGGTCAGCCCAGCGGGAGCCCAGGGGCTGATGCAGCTGATGCCGGGGACCGCGCGCGGCCTCGGCGTCACCGACTCCTTCGACCCGGCCCAGGCCGTCGACGGCGCCGCCCGGATGCTCCGCGACCTCACGAACCGGTTCGGGCGCACCGACCTGGCGCTGGCGGCGTACAACGCCGGGCCCGGCGCGGTGCTCAAGTACGACGGCATCCCGCCGTACCCGGAGACCCGGAACTACGTCCGCAACGTGCTCTCGATGATGAAGGCGGCTTCATGACCATCGCTCCCCTGGCAACGACTCCGGCACCCGTGGCAGCTGCGGGCGGCGAGGTCGCCGACGCCGCGCCCGGCGACTTCCTGGCGGCGCTGCTGAACGCGCTGGGGTCGCCCGGCCCGGACGCGCAGGAGCCGGACGGCGAGCCTGCCGAGATGCCGGTGGCCGACGGGCAGGCCCTGGCCGGCGACCCGCCACTGATCGCGCAGGTCGTCGCGCCGGTCGTGGCACCCGCGCCGGCCTCGGACACCGTGTGCGCCGAACATGCAAATGTCACGGGCGGGACGCCTGGGATTCCCACGGACCCCACCAGCGACATTCGCAGGTCGGTGTACGACGGCAACCAGGGCGAGCCTGCCGGTCCCCCGGTCCCGGCGGTCTCCCCGGCCCGGCCCCCCGCGGGCGCCGAACATGCAAATGTCACGGGTGAGACGGTTGGGGTTCCCACGGACCCCATCAGCGACATTCGCAGGTCGGTGTACGACGGGGCCGGGGACGAGCCCGCCGGCACCCCGGCCAGCGCGCCGGCCACCCCCGCCAACGGAGCAGCCATCCAGCCGGCCCAGCCGTCGGGCACCGCTGCTCCCGTGCCCAGCGTCCTCGCGCCGGTCGCGCCCACCACCGCGTCCGCCGCTCCAACGGCCCCGAGCGCGCAGCTGGACCGGGTCAGCGCGCAGGTCTTCCCCGAGGTCACCGGGCTGGTCAGCCGCGGAAACGGCACCCACCGGATCACGCTCACCCTCAACCCCGAGCACCTCGGCGAGGTCCGGGTGGTGATGACGATGCGCGCCGGGGCCGTGCACGTCCGCCTCGCCGCCGGCCAGGAGGCCCAGGCCTCGCTGGTCGAGGGCAGCCCCGAGCTCGGTCGCCTGCTCGAGCGGGCCGGCGCCACCGACGCGCGGGTCGTCGTACGGGACCTGCCGAACGCGGCACCGGCTCCCACCACCGGTTCGACCGGGGCGTCCTTCGGCGCCGGCTCGGACCGCCCCACCGACCAGCACGCAGGGACGCGTGCGGATCACCCCGCCAGGGACGGCGACCGCAGCCCTCGGCAGCACCGCGAACCGGTGCTTCCGGAGGTCCGATCAACCCAACCGGTCAGCGGCCCCCGCCTCGCGGGTGTCGACCTGACCATGTGAGGAGGGCACCGATGTCGATCCCGGCCACAGAAGCCGTCACCTCGGGCATGTTCAGCTCCACCGGCGCACCGACCAGTACGGCGGGCTCCGCGGACAAGGACATGTTCCTGCAGCTGCTGGTCGCGCAGATGCGCTACCAGGATCCGATGAACCCGACGGACTCCAGCCAGTTCCTGGCGCAGTCGGCCCAGTTCACCGCGCTGGAGAAGATGCAGGCCGTCGCCGACCAGACCGCCGCGCTGTTCTCGGCGCAGATGGCGTTCGGCGCCAGCGGGTTGATCGGCAAGCAGGTCACCTGGACCGACAAGGACGGGGTCGCGCAGAGCGGCACCGTCAGCGGCGTCACCTTCGGGTCCGCCGGTCCGATCCTCGACGTCGGCGACACCAAGCTCGCCATCGCGGACGTCGTCTCCGTCACCGACAAGCCCGCCACCGCCTAGCCCGACTACTCAGTCCCGACCCGCACAGACCCGACCAGAGAAGGAATCCACCATGCTCCGTTCGCTCTTCGCCGGCATCTCCGGCCTCCGCGTCAACCAGACCATGCTCGACGTCACCGGCAACAACATCGCCAACGCCAACACGACCGGATTCAAGTCGTCCTCGACGGTCTTCCAGGACACCCTCAGCCAGATGCTCACCGGCTCGTCGGCCGCCAACGCCAACCGCGGTGGCACCAACCCGATCCAGATCGGGCTCGGCGTGCAGCTCGCCGCCACGAACGCCAACTTCACCCAGGGCTCGACCCAGAGCACCGGCCGGCCGACCGACCTGATGATCCAGGGCGACGGCATGTTCGTAGTCAGGAAGGGCAACGAGCAGCTGTACACCCGCGCCGGCGCGTTCACGTTCGACAACACCGGCGGTCTCGTCAGTCCGACCGGCAACCGGGTGCAGGGCTATGCGCTCGACGCCGCGGGTCTGCCCACCGGCGGCCTGATCGACGTCACCCTCGACTTCTCGGCGCTCACCCCGCCGGTGCCCGCGGGTGTCGGCCTGACGTCGTACAGCATCGGCAGCGACGGCAAGCTGCTCGGCATCTTCGACGACGGCATCCAGCGCGGGATGGCGCAGATCGCGATCGCCGACTTCAACAACCCGATGGGCCTGGAGAAGGTCGGCGAGACGTCGTACCGGCAGTCCGCGAACTCGGGCACCGCCACCCTCGGCGTCGCCGGGCAGGGCCGCAACGGCACCATCATCGGCGGCGCGCTGGAGATGTCCAACGTCGACCTGGCCGCGGAGTTCACCAACCTGATCCTCGCCCAGCGCGGCTTCCAGGCCAGCTCCCGCGTGATCACCACTTCCGACCAGGTGCTCGAGGACCTCGTCAACATCAAGCGCTGACGTCGAGCGGGCCCGACCTGACCGTCGAGTAGGCCGTTCTGGTCCGTCGAGTTGCGGGTTCTGGTCAGATTGCCTGAGCAGAACCCACGACTCGGCGGACCAGGACGCCGAGCTCAACGGAGGAGACCAGGTGAACGCGTCCAGCTGGCCGCGCCCGACGCTGACCCTCTCGCTCGTCCTGGTCGTCCTCGTCGGCGTCTCGTACGGCGTGCTGTTCCCGGATCGCACCGACTACCTGGGGCACTTCCTCGCCGGTGCCGGCGGCACCTTCTGGCTGCTCGCGATCGTGGTGGAGCTGGACCGGAACAGCCGCTGGCCGGTCGTGTACGGCGTCCTCGCCGCCGTCCTGCTCGGAGTCTTCACCGAGGCGACCGTGTTCCGGCTGGCGGAGTTCGACCCGGTCGACCTGGCCAACCAGAGCCTGGGGGCGGTCTTCGCCGGGTTCGGGATGGTCGACGGCAGACCGTACGACCGGTCGGCCGGCATCGCCGGGGTCGCCGGCCTGGCGCTGCTCGTCGCGGGGTTCGCGTATGCGTTCTCCTAGGAGCTTCTGGGCGGCCCTGACCCTCCTCCTCGTCGGTGTCGCGTTCGCCGCGCTCGCGGCCTGGTCGATGGTCGCCCGTTCGACGATCCCGCTCGCGCTGGACGGGACCGTGACCAGCATCGAGCTGCGTCACGAGAAGCACCCCGGCGTCGACGACGTCTGGATGGTGGGCTTCGACGACGACGGCCCGCGCCACCTGGACCGGGCCGTCGCCGCGCTGCTCACCGAGGGTGATCGGGTACGGAAGGACGCCTGGTCGAGGACGCTGGTCGTCGACGGCGAGACCCACGACGTCGCGCTCAGTGACGACGCCCGGCGGATGCTCGTGCTGGCACCGGTGGTGGGCGGGGCGTTCGCCGTCCTGCTGGTCGCCGGCTCCCGTCGCCCCTGAATCCCTCAGGTACGGCGACCGGCCGCCGATCAACCTCCTCGAAGGGCCACGGACGGCCCGGTACTGGCTCCACCAAGTACGCCGCACAAGGAAGGTGCGCCCATGATCACGCTCACGCGACTCTCGGGATCGGTGTTCGTCCTGAACTCCGACCTGATCGAGCGCATCGACGCCACGCCGGACTCGGTGATCACCCTGGTCGACGGCAAGAAGTACGTCGTCTCGGAGTCCCTGGACGAGATCATCGCAGCGGTCCGCACCTACCGCGGCCAGATCGTCGCCGTCAGCTCCCGGCTGGCGGATGCTCCCGAAGAGCCCGTCCAGCCGACACCGGACCGGCCCCTCGCCGCGGTGGCCACGCTGCCCTCGGCGGGGACGTCCTCGGCGCACGGGGACCACTGATGGATCCGGCACCCGCGATCGGCATCGGCGGCGGCTTCGCGGTCGTCATCACCGTCAACATGCTCGAGGGCGGCAACCCGATGAGCCTGCTCCTCGGGCCGCCGCTGCTGCTGGTCTTCGGCGTCACCATCCTGATCTGCATCGCCGGCGGAACCATGATGGACGCCAAGAACGTCCCGAACTCGCTCAAGCGCGCGTTCAACGGGAAGGTCGACCCGGCCGCCGCGATGATCCCCGACGTCGTCAGCCTGGCCGAGCGCGCCCGCCGCGAGGGACTGCTCGCCCTGGAGGAGTCGCTCACCGAGATCGACGACCCGTTCCTGGTCAAGGGCGTCACGATGGCGATCGACGGCACCGATCCCGAGGAGGTGCGCGACATCCTCGAGGCCGAGGTCCACGCCAAGCGCGCCGAGGACCGGCAGGCCGCGAAGTTCTTCGCCGACGCCGGTGCGTACGCGCCGACGATCGGCATCATCGGCACCGTCATGGGGCTGGTGCACGTGCTGGAGAACCTCGCCGCGCCGGCCGAGCTCGGTCACCTGATCGCCGGCGCGTTCGTGGCGACGCTGTGGGGGGTCGCGTCCGCGAACGTGATCTGGCTGCCGCTCGCCAGCCGGCTCCGCAGGCTCGGCGACCTCGAGTGCGCCCGGATGGAGATCGCCATCGAGGGCGTCGCCGCGATCCAGGCCGGCTCCAACCCCCGGATCATCGCCCAGAAGCTGCGCTCGCTCCTGCCTGCCGGCCAGCAGCCCGAGTCGGAGGCTGCCTAGCCATGCCCCGCCGGAAGCGTGCCGAGCACGAGGACGAGCACGTCAACCACGAGCGCTGGCTGGTGACGTACGCCGACATGGTCACCCTGCTGATGGTCCTGTTCATCGTGATGTTCGCGATGAGCCAGGTCGACCAGAAGAAGTTCGACGCGCTGCGCGAGGGCCTCGCCGCCGGGTTCGGCCAGTCGACCTCGATCCAGAGCGGTGCGAGCTCGATCCTCGACCAGCCGGGTGCCGCCGCCGTCGCCCCGATCGCTCCGCAGCGGTTCACCGTGGACGTGAAGGGTGCCAAGACCTCGGAGACCTCGAAGGCGATCGCCGAGCACGAGGACAAGGTCGCCCAGCGTCAGTACACCGCCGCCGAGGCCGAGGTCGACCGGCTCGCCGACCTGCTCAAGCGGCTGCACGCGGCGCTGGTCAAGAACAACCTGGAGGACGACGTCCAGGCGACCATCGACAACCGCGGCCTGGTGCTGAGCCTGGTCTCCCGGCACGTCGTCTTCGACGCGAACCTGGCGTCGCTGTCGGCGCGCGGGCAGCTCCTGGTCGACACCCTGGCACCGGTCCTCCGCGACATCCCGGACCCGCTGCAGATCGACGGCCACACCAACCAGGTGAAGGTGAAGCCGAAGTTCTACCCGACCGACTGGGAGCTCTCCTCGGCCCGCGCCGTGACCGTGCTGCGCCGGCTCAACGAGGCCAACCGGGTGCCGGCGGCGCGGCTGACTGCCTCGGCGTTCGGGCACACCAAGCCGCTGATCGACCCGCGCAAGCCCGGGTCGCAGGCGATCAACAAGCGGGTGGACATCGTGGTGCTCTCCACGCTGCCGAGCGAGACCCGTGCACGGATCAAGGACGTGGTGAAGGACCACGCCGCCGAGTACGACTGGGCTCGAGGAGGGCTCCTATGACCGTGACCGCGATGCCCCAGACACCCGCCGACGAAGCCGTCGACGCACCTGTTCGCAAGAGCAGGAAGAAGCTGGTGACCCTCCTCGTCGGAGCACTGCTCCTCGGCGGTGGCGGGTACTACCTGTTCCTGATGCCGGCGAAGTCCGGCCCGCCGGTCCCGGGCGAGGTCGTCACCCTCGAACCGATCCAGGTCAACCTCGCCGCCGAGCACTACCTGCGGATCGGGATCGCGCTGCAGCTGGTCAAGGGCGTGAAGGAGGCCGACGGCAGCAAGGCACTGGACGCCACCATCGAGATCTTCTCCGGACTGCCGATGGCCGAGGTCAACGACCCGAAGCACCGCGCCGCACTGAAGAAGGAGCTGGTCAAGGAGCTCGAGGAGCGCTACGAGAAGGAAGTGATGGGGGTGTACTTCACCGAGCTCGTCACCCAGTAGCCGACCCGTAACACCTCAGGTCGCCTCGCGCGGGGCCGATACGACCCCACGTGAGTCTCCTTGCGTCCGCTCCCGGACCGAACACCGCCGCCCGTTCCGGGTCGTCGGGCGCCCGGGCGCGCCGTCGCGGCACCGCAGAACCGGTCCCGTACGACTTCCGGCGACCGATCCAGCTCTCCCGCGAGCACTCCCGGACCCTGCAGCTCGGTTTCGACGGCTTCGCCCGGCAGGCGACCACCGTCTTCACCTCGTCGCTGCGCACTGTTTGCGGCGTCGCCCTCACCGCGATCGACCAGCGCAGCTACGCCGAGTACGTCGACTCGCTGGACGCCTCGACGTACCTGACCATGTTCGCCGCCGACCCGATGCCGGGGCTCGGCGTCCTGGAGATCCCGCTGCTGGCGACCATGTCCTGCGTCGACCACATGCTCGGCGGGCCCGGCAACCCGGATCAGCCGCAACGCCCGCTCACCGAGATCGAGAGCGGCGTGATCGGCGGACTGATCGAACGGCTCCTCGGTGAGATGCGCTACTCGCTGGCCGGGATCGTGCCGTTGGAGCCGACCGTCACCGGGATCGAGTACAGCCCCCAGTTCGCCCAGGTCGCCGGCGCCGCCGACGTGATGGTGGTGGCGACCTTCGACCTGCGGATCGACGAGCGGGCGCACCGGATGACGGTCTGCCTGCCGTTCAGCGGCCTGCTCCCCCACCTGGCGACGGCAGCGGCCCCGGCACCGGCGTCCGACCGGGAGCGCGCCAAGCGTGCCCAGGCGGCCGAGCTGCTCCAGGCCCAGTTCGCCACCGTCCCGCTGGAGGTCGCCGTCCGGTTCCGGCCGACGCGGCTGGGACCGGACGCCCTCAGCGTGCTGCAGGCCGGCGACGTCGTCCGGCTGGCCCATCCGTCGTCGGCACCGCTGGACGTAACGGTCGACGACAAGATCTTTGCCCACGCCACGCCTGGCGCCCAGGGACAGCGGCTCGCTGCCCTCATCGTCGGCACCCAGAAGGAGTCCTGATGACCACCTCCCCCTTCGCCGAACAGAACCCCGGGCTCACCGGTGCGGACCTCGCGCTGGCCGCGGCCAGCGCCGCCGCGGCGGTGCTCCCGTCGGTGGACCCGCTGGTCGCCGCCGGCGCCCAACCCGGCAACGAGCACGTGGTCGCGTCGTTCTCCGGCGCTGCGATCACCGAGCTGGACGGGGCCCGGACCGGCAGGATCGCGGTCCTGGTCGGCGACGAGCTCACCGGCGCCCTGGCCTCCAGCCCGATCGACGGGCTCGACCTGGCCGCCGCGACCCAGCCGGCGCTGGACGCGATCGCCGCGACCCTCGGCGCCTCGGCGCGCGCGGCGCAGACCGTCAGCCTCGACCTGGTCCTCTCCGACCTCGGGCCGGACTTCACCGTCGTACCGCTGATCGGTGCCGGGATCGCGGCCTCAGTGCTGATCCAGGACCGGCTGCTGGTCGCCGCCGCGACGAACGCGGCCCCGGAGGCACCGTTCGCGGAGACGCTGCCGCCGGCCCCGAGCGCGCCGGCCCCGAACACCCCGACCCCGAGCACCCCTGCCGTCGCGCCGGTCGAGACTCCCGCCGCGAACGTCACCCCGCTCCCGACGCGCGGGATCGAGATGCTGCACGGGGTCGACATGGAGGTGACCGTGGAGCTCGGCCGCACCCGGATGACGGTGCGCGACCTGCTTGCTCTCACCCCGGGCGCGGTGCTCGAGCTCGATCGTGCCGCCGGCAGCCCGGCCGACCTGCTCGTGAACGGCCGGTTGATCGCCCGCGGCGAGGTGGTCGTGGTCGACGAGGACTTCGGCCTCCGGCTCACTGAGATCATCGACGACAGCGCGGCTGGCTGAGGCCGTGCTCGAGCTGACCCTCCGACTCGTCGTCTCGCTGGCGATCGTCGTCGGACTCCTCCTGCTGCTGGCGCGGTTCGGCGCCCGGAAGTTCCGCGGGAACGCCGGGGCGATGGTCCAGGTCGTCCACCGGCAGCCGCTGAGCCGGACCTCGGCGGTCGCCGTGGTGACGGTCGGCAGCCGGGTCCTGGTGCTGGGCACCACCGAGCAGCAGATCAGCGTGCTCGCCGAGCTCGACCCGGAGGAGATCGAGCTCGAGGACGCCGCGGTGCTCTCGTTCGCGGAGGTCCCGGACGCCGACCTGGTCGAGACGCTCCGCGCCGACCTCCCGGCCGGCTCGCTGTCCGCGTCCGCGCTGCCTCGCACGGCCCGCGGATCGCACCGCGCCGCCCCCGCCGCCTCTCTCCCGTCGACCGGTCCGCTCGCCGGCTCGGTGCTCTCGGCCCAGACCTGGCGGCAGGCGTTCCAGGTCGCCACCGGGCGCGGCTCGACTCGGCGGGTCTCGTGACCCGGATCGGCCGGCTGCTGCTCCTGCTGCTCGCGACGGCCGCCTTCGTCGTCGTACCGGCAGTCGCGGCGACGGCCGCGCCGTCCCCGACCACCGCCGCCACCGGCCTGGCACCGATGCCGGCAACCCCGGGGCCGGAGGGGCCGAACGGCCCGAGCACCGGCGACACGTCGGTGACCGTCGACCTCGGCGGACTGACGGAGAAGCCGAGTACGTCGGTCACCGTGATCATCGCGATGACGCTGCTGTCGCTGCTGCCGGCGATCCTGCTCACCTGCACCAGCTTCACCAAGATCCTGGTCGTCCTCGGTCTGACCAGGAACGCCCTCGGCCTCCAGCAGACCCCTCCGAACCAGGTGCTCGCCGGGCTCGCCCTCTTCCTCAGCCTGTTCATCATGGCGCCGGTGCTGGGCAGCATCAACGACGCCGGCGTCCAGCCCTACCTCAAGGGCGACAAGACCACCGCGCAGGCGTACGCCGATGGGGTGAAGCCGCTGAAGGAGTTCATGCTCGACCACACCGATGACGCCGAGCTGACCCTGCTGACCAACGTCGCCAACCGCGACCTGCCCAAGAACCGCGACGACGTCTCGATGGCGACCCTGGTGCCCGCGTTCGTGCTCAGCGAGCTGAAGCAGGCCTTCATCATCGGCTTCATCGTCTTCATCCCGTTCCTGGTGATCGACATCGTCGTCAGCGGGGCGTTGATGGCGCTCGGCATGATGATGATGCCGCCGGTGATGGTGTCGCTGCCGTTCAAGCTGCTGCTCTTCGTCCTCGTCGACGGCTGGGGACTGGTCATCAAGTCCCTGGTCGCGAGTTATCAGGCGTAGCGCCGTGACCGATACGACGATCATGCAGATCGCGCTCCAGACGATGCTGGTGGCGCTGAAGCTCTCCGCCCCGATCCTGGCGACCTCGCTGGTGATCGGCTTCGTCATCTCCCTGTTCCAGTCGATGACCCAGATCCAGGAGTTCACCCTCTCCTTCGTGCCGAAGGTGATCGGCGTCGGGATCGCCCTGCTGATCTGCGGCAACTGGATGCTGCACACCCTGATGGACTTCACGGTCGACCTGTTCGAGAGTCTTCCCGGACTGCTGAGCTGACGATGACGATCTCCATCGCCGGCGAGCCGCTGATCGGCTACCTGCTGGCCTCGGTGCGGATCATCGCCTGGCTGGCGATCGTGCCGCCGTTCTCGTCGCGCGCGGTGCCGGCGATGGCGAAGGTAGTGCTCTCGCTGGGATTGGCGCTGGCGGTCTCCCCCGGGCTCGGCGGCGACATCCCGGTGACGTTCTGGGCGCTGGCCGTCAACATCGTCACCCAGGTGCTGATCGGTGCCGGGATGGGCTTCGTGACCTACCTGCTCTTCCAGGCGATCGCGACCGCGGGCAGCCTGGTCGACCTCTTCGGCGGGTTCGCGCTCGCCCAAGGATTCGACCCGCTCGGGCTGACCATGAACACCGTGTTCGGCAAGTTCCACCAGATGCTGGCGACGATGCTGCTCTTCGCCACCGGCGGCCACCTGCTGGTCGTCGGCGGGCTGCTCCGCACGTTCCACTTCCTCCCGGTCGGGACCAGTCCGGACGTCGGCAGACCGACCGACATCCTGGTCACCGCGATGGGGATGTTCTTCACCACCGCCGTCCAGATCGCGCTGCCGCTGATCGCGGTGCTCTTCATCGCCGACCTCGGCCTGGCCCTGCTCACCAAGGTCGCCCCGCAGCTGAACGCGCTCAACGTGATGTTCCCGGCCAAGATCGGCCTCACCCTGCTGCTGCTCGGCCTCTCCTTCCCGGTGCTGCCAGGAGCGATGGAGCGACTGGTCGACCTGGCGAACGAGGCGATGGCTGCGATAGCGGGAGCGCCGTGAGTCCGGACATCGAGCCTGTCGAGACGACCCGGAGCGGCTCGTGAGCGCCGGGGACGGTGGCGAGAAGACCGAGAAGCCCACCCCGAAGCGACTCAAGGAGTCCCGCAAGGAGGGCCAGGTCGCGCGCACCCAGGAGCTCGGCGGCTGGGGCTCGCTGCTGGTCGTCGCGATGGCGATGCCGATGCTGCTCTCCCACGAGCTCGGCGCGGTCCGCCGGATCATGGTGACCAGCCTGTCGGTCGAGAACCCCAGTACGGCGCAGGCGCTGACCCTTCTCGGCGACGCCGCCCGGCACGTCTTCCTCAGCATCGTGGTGCTGGGCAGCGCGGTGATGCTGATCGGCGTCGCGTCCGCGCTGGCCCAGGGCGGCTTCTTCCTGGCCACGAAAACGGTGAAGCCGACCTGGTCGAAGCTCGACCCGATCAAGGGCGCCAAGCGGGTCTTCGGTCCGCACGCGCTCTGGGAGGGCGCGAAGATGCTGCTGAAGAGCACGTTCGTGGCCCTGGTCGCCTACGTCGCGATCAAGTCGGTGATGCCGCTGATCGGCGGTCTGGTCCCGATCCCGGTGATGATCGAGATCGTCTCGGACAAGGCCCTCGGCCTGATCCGCAACATCGGCCTGGTCGGGCTCGCGATGGCCGCGGCCGACTACCTGGTCCAGCGCCGCCGGATCGGCAAGCAGACCCGGATGAGCAAGGACGAGGTCAAGCAGGAGCACAAGCAGACCGAGGGCGACCCGATGGTCAAGAGCGCGATGCGCTCCCGCCAGCTCGCCGCCGCCCGCAACCGGATGATGGCCGACGTCGCGACCGCCGATGTCGTCCTGGTGAACCCCACCCACGTCGCCGTCGCGCTCCGGTACGACGCCCAGCGCGGAGCACCGCGGGTGGTGGCCCGTGGAGCCGGCGCGATCGCGGCGAGGATCCGTGAGCTCGCGGCGGAGGACACCGTCCCGCTGGTGCGCGACGTCCCGCTGGCCCGCGCGCTCTACCGCTCCACGAAGGTCGGCGACGAGATCCCGGCCGAGCTGTTCGGCGCCGTCGCCCAGGTGCTCGCCTTCGTGATCAGCCGGCGCAGCCGCGGCCAGCACGGCGGGGAGCACCGTTCGCCACGGCCCGAGGGTGCGCTGCCTCCGGTGCCGGTGGCCGGACGCCGGCGACGTCCGCAACCCGGGGCCGGAATCTCCTCAACTCCGGGGCGCACCGCCCGATAGGGACTCCGACGCCAGGACGACGTCGACCGCTGTGCCATGGACGGCGCGCCCTGCCAGAGAGCGAACCCCATGAAGCGCATGACGCAGCTCGGCGTGCCGATCGGCATCGTCTTCATCGTGGTGATGCTGGTCGTCCCGCTCCCCGCGATGGTGCTCGACCTGCTGATCGCCCTGAACATCACCGGCGCGCTGCTGATCCTGCTGACCGCGATCTTCATCAACAAGCCTCTCGACTTCGCCGCCTTCCCGGCGGTCATCCTGGTGATGACGCTGTTCCGGCTGGCCCTCAACGTCAGCGCCACCCGGCTGGTCCTGCTCGACGGGTACGCCGGCAAGGTGATCGACACCTTCGGGCACTTCGTGGTCGGCGGATCGTTGATCGTCGGGATGATCGTCTTCGCGATCCTGCTGGTGATCCAGTTCGTGGTGATCACCAACGGCGCCGGCCGGGTCGCCGAGGTGGGGGCCCGGTTCACCCTGGACGCCATGCCCGGCAAGCAGATGGCGATCGACGCCGACCTGAACTCCGGCCTGATCACCGAGGAGCAGGCCCGGACCCGGAGGCTCGAGGTGCACGCCGAGGCGGACTTCTACGGCGCGATGGACGGAGCCTCGAAGTTCGTCAAGGGCGACGCGATCGCCGCGATCGTGATCACCCTGGTCAACCTGATCGGCGGCTTCGGCATCGGCGTCGGTCAGAAGGGGATGCCGTTCGGGGACGCCATCTCGACGTACAGCCTGCTCTCGATCGGTGACGGCCTGGTCTCCCAGATCCCGGCGCTGCTGCTCTCGGTGGCGACCGGCCTGATCGTGACCCGCGCGGTCGGCGACCAGGACATGGGTTCCGACATCGTCCGCCAGCTCACCGCCCGCCGTACGCCGCTGCGGGTGGCCGGCTTCGCGGCGCTCGCGCTCTGCCTGATCCCGGGCCTGCCGAAGCTGCCGTTCATCATCGCCGGCGGCCTGATGCTGCTGGCGAGCACCCGGATCGACGAGACCAGCGAGCCTGTCGCGGCGGACGCCGACGCGCTGGCCGCGCTCCCCTCGCCGGATTCGCCGGAGGTGCTCGCCGCAGAGATCCAGGTCGACCCGCTCGGCCTCGAGCTCTCCCCCGACATCATCGACCTGGTCGACCCGAACGCCGGCGGCGACCTGCTGGAGCGGGTCAAGGCGCTGCGCCGCAAGGTCGCCTCGGACATCGGCATCGTGGTGCCGCCGGTGCGCACCCGCGACAACCTCGATCTGCCGCTGCGCACCTACGCGATCAAGCTCTTCGGGGTCGAGGTCGCCCGCGGCGAGTCCCCGGCGGGCACCGTCCTGGCGATCGGCGCCCCCGAGCTCGGGCAGAGCGGTCTGGGGTCGATCCCGGGCGAGCCGACCACCGAACCGGTCTTCGGGCTCGAGGCCAAGTGGATCCCGGCGGAGCTGCGCAACCAGGCCGAGCTCTCCGGTGCGACCGTCGTCGACCGGGCCTCGGTGATCACCACCCACCTGGCCGAGGTGGTCACCACGCACGCGTCCCGGCTGCTCGGCCGCGAGGACGTCCGGCTGCTCACCGACGTGGTCAAGCGCAGCCACCCGGTGGTCGTCGACGAGCTGACCCCGGCCCAGCTCAGCCTCGGCGAGGTGCAACGGGTGCTGCAGACGCTGCTCGACGAGAGCGTCTCGGTCCGCGACCTGGTCCGGATCTACGAGGCGCTCTCCCTGAAGGCCACCTCCACCAAGGACCTGGACGCCCTGGTCGAGGCGGCCCGGCAGGCACTCGGGCCGGCGATCGTCGCGCCGTACCTCGGCGGAGCGGGCGAGGAACGCACCGTGCACGTGATCAGCCTGGAACCGCAGCTCGAGCAGCAGCTGCTCGAGGACCTCCGGCCGAGCGACCAGGGCGCCGTGGTGGCGATGGATCCCGAGCTCGGCCAGTCAATGCTGAACCAGCTGACCACGTTCCTGAGCGAGTCCGAGAACCGCAACCAGCGGCCGGTGCTGGTCTGCTCGCCGCAGCTCCGCCCCGCCGTACGACGCCTGGTGCGGCCTTCCCTGCACCAGCTCCCGGTCCTCGCCTACACCGAGCTCGTCGGTGCCGACCAGGTCCGGTCGGTCGGTGTGGTGACCCGCTACTCGGTCCTGGAGCCCGGCGCGATTCAGGTGGCCGGATGAGCCCGCTCTCACCGACCGTCCTCACCGGCGCCACCCTGGTCGCCTCTCCCGCCCTGTGGGCGAGCCTGGTCGACCGGACGATGCCGCTGGACGTCGCCCTGACCCGCTACCTGATCGCGCTCGCGGTCTGCTGGGTGCTGCTCAGCCTCGTCGCCGAGCTCGCCCTCCCGACCCCCTCGAACGGGCCCAAGACACCGGTCGAACAGGCCCGTTCTACCGACGAGTCGTCCCCTCCGGTCGAGTGACTCCGCCTTCGTCCGACAGATCGGGCCTACTCAGCAGACAGATCGGGCCTACTCAACCGCGGGTGGTGAAGGCCCGGGCGCCGGAACCGCCCTCGGCGAGCGCGACGACCATGCACTCCTCGATCAGGATCGGCGGCGAGCCGATGATCTGCGACCCCGGCGACTCCGCGGCGATCGCGGCGAACGACGCCTGGAACTCGGCTCGGACGGCGTCGTCGACGAAGACGTAGCACCCCTCGAACCACTCGCCGCGCCGCATCCGCCAGGTCTTGAGCCGGAGGCCCTCCATCTCGGTGAACCGGGCGTGGGAGACGGTGGCGACGTAGTCCACGAGCGCCTCCTCGACCCCGTCGGCCGCCTCGGCCAGCGACCAGCGGACCGTCAGGCCGGCGTACTCCTCGATCATCGTCCCACTCCTTCCAGGGGTGCTGCCGACCCGAGCCAGTGCAGCAGCAGCCGGACCCCGAAGCCGGTCGGCCCGGGCGTCCACTCGCCGGCGTCACGGGGCGCGTCGCCGACCGACGCGATGTCCAGGTGCACCCACGGCAGCGAGCTCGTGAAGTGCTGCAGGAAGAGCGCGGCGGTGATCGCCGGCGCCCGGCCGGGGGCGTTGTCGGCGTCGGCGACCTTCGAGGCCAGGAAGCTCTCGTACTCCTCGGCCAGCGGCATCCGCCACAGCCGCTCGCCGGAGACCATGCTGGCCTGCTCGAGCGCCGCTGCCGCCGCGTCGTCGGTCGCGAAGTAGCCGCCGGTGCTCAGGCCGAGCGCGACCTTGATGCCACCGGTCAGCGTGGCCACGTCGACGAGCAGGTCCGGCTTCAGCCTGGCCGCCGCGTAGGCGAGCCCGTCGGCGAGCACCAGCCGGCCCTCGGCGTCGGTGTTGGTGACCTCGGTCGTGCGGCCGCCCCAGTGCGTGATCACGTCCCCGGGCCGCAGCGCGCTGCCGCTGATCGCGTTCTCGGCGATCGGCATCAGCCCGGTCACCCGCACCGGGCAGTCGACGGCGGCCAGCGCGCTCATCGTCGCGGCGACCACCGCGGCGCCGGTCATGTCGCGCTTCATGGTGACCATCGACTCGCCGGGCTTGATCGAGAGCCCGCCCGTGTCGAAGGTGATCCCCTTGCCGACCAGGACGACGTGCGGAGCCCGCCGCGCACCCTTGGCCGGCGAGTACTCCGCCTGCACCAGGTACGGCGGCGTGGACGACGCCTGCCCGACCGCGAGGATCCCGCCGAAGCCGTCCTTCTCCAGGGCGGCCCGGTCCCAGACCTTCGTCCGCACCCTGTCGCCGGTCATCAGCCGGCCGGCCTCGTCGGCCAGCCACTTCGGGGACTTGATGTTCGACGGCGTGGTCGCCAGCCGACGTGCCTCGGCGCTGGCCCGGGCGATCGCCGTCGCCCGGTCGAGCACGTCCTGCCGCTCCGGCGCCGTGCCGGCCAGCACGATCCGGCCGACCGGGGCGTCCGTCGTACCGTCCGCGGGGGCCGTGCGCAGCGTGAACCGGAACGAGGCGAGCACGGCACCGGCCACGAAGGCCGTCAGGCCGTCGTCGTCGGCGGTGGCCTGGACCGTGGAGACGACCTCGTCGGCGCCGACGGCCGCCCGGGCGAGCGCGGCACCGGCGGCGCGGTGGGCGTCGGAGCCGCCGTCCCCGAGCCCGATGCCGAGCACGGTGCGGCCGGGCAGCGGCAGCCTGGCCACCTGGCCGGCCGCGGTGCCGGCCCCGGCCTGCTCGAACATCGCCAGCAGGTCCAGGTCGCCCAGCTGGTCCTGGAGGTCCGCGGCGCCCGGCCCGAGGGTCAGGGCCCCGTCGTCGTCCAGGAGCGGTAGCGCCACCAGGCCGGCAGCAGCGCCGACCTGGCCCGAGGAGAGCACGAAAGCCGGAGGAATCACGGCGGAAGGCGACGGCACCAGGTGAGAATACCGAAGGCCCCGCCCCGGCAAACCGGGGTCGGGGCCTTCGGTCGCGTCAGTCGACGCGGTCGTGATGGTGGGTGCCCGGCGTCAGCCGACCACGTCCTTCAGAGCGTCTCCGAGTGCGCGAGCCTCTTCCGCGTTGAGCTCGACCACGAGCCGTCCACCGCCTTCGAGGGGAACCCTCATGACGATGCCACGACCTTCCTTGGTGACCTCCAGCGGCCCGTCGCCGGTCCGCGGCTTCATCGCCGCCATGCGCACACCTCTTCCTCAGACTGAATCAAAGCGCCGAGCAGATGTGACGCTGTTCGCACCCATTATTCCCTATCAGGCATGGCCTCGGACAATCCGTGCGAGATCCGGGTACGGCAGACTCGGCTCCGTGCATGCCAGATCAGCCTTGTTCGACCTGTACGGCGACCACCTGCGCACCCGCGGCGGGAGTGCTCCGGTCGCTGCCCTGATCCGGATGCTGGAGCCTCTCGGGGTGCGCGCGCCGGCGGCCCGGACCGCCGTCTCGCGGATGGTCGCGCAGGGCTGGCTGGTCGCTGATCCCACCCCGGAAGGCCCCGGATACGCCCTCACCGAACGCGCCCGGACCCGCCTCGACGAGGCCGCCGCTCGGATCTACCGCACCGATCCGGCCGGGTGGGACGGCCGCTGGCAGGTCCGGGTGCTGAGCCCGATCGCCGACCGGGTCCGGCGCGAACGGGTCCGCAACCAGCTGCGCTTCCTCGGAATGGCGCCGATCAGCGACAGCACCTGGATCAGCCCGCACCACTCCGGCGAGGTCGACCAGCTCCTCCTCGACGAGGCCGTCCCGGTGGTCTCGTTCAGCGCCACCGATGCCGCGCCGAGCAGCCTGCTGCTCAAGGCGTTCGACGTCGACACGCTCGCCGCGGCCTACCGCACCTGGCTGGCCGAGGCCGGTGAGCTGGTCGCGACCGGCCCGGTGAGCGACGAGCAGGCCTTCGTCGTACGCTCGGAGCTGCTGCACAGCTGGCGCAAGTTCCTCTTCACCGATCCGGGGCTTCCGGCCGTCCTGCTTCCCGCGGACTGGCCGGGTGCCCGTGCGGCCGCGTTCTTCGACGAGCACGCGGACCGCTTGCGTCCCGCCGCCACCCGATTCATCGACCAGTGCCTGACCCGAGAAGGAGCCACCCCATGACCGAGCCCGTCATCTACGAGGTCGACGGCGGCGTCGCCACCATCACGCTGAACCGCCCCGAGGGCATGAACGGGCTCAACATCGCCGCCAAGGAGGCGCTCCTCGCGGCGGTCACCCGAGCCGCCGAGGACACCGAGGTCCGTGCGGTCGTGCTGACCGGCAGCGGCCGGGCGTTCTGCGTCGGCCAGGACCTGAAGGAGCACGTCGAGCTGCTGAACTCCGGCAGCTCGGACGAGCTGTTCACCACCGTCGAGAAGCACTACAACCCGATCGTGAGCACGCTGGCCGGGATGCCGAAGCCGGTGATCGCGGCGGTCAACGGCGTCGCCGCCGGTGCAGGCGCCAGCCTCGCCTTCGCCTGCGACCTGCGGATCGTCGCGGAGTCGGCCGGGTTCAACCTGGCCTTCCCGGGCGTCGCGCTCTCCTGCGACACCGGTGCCTCGTGGACGCTGCCGCGCCTGGTCGGCCAGGCCAAGGCGATCGAGCTGCTCTACTTCCCGAGCACGATCCCGGCCGCCGACGCGCTCGGCCTCGGCCTGGCGACCCGGGTCGTCCCGGACGCGGACCTGGCCGCCGAGGCCGCCGCCCTGGCCGCGAAGCTGGCCTCCGGGCCGACGCTGTCCTACGCCTCGATCCGGCAGTCGGTGAACTTCTCGGCCACGCACGACTTCGACGAGTCGCTGGCGTACGAGGGATCGAAGATGAACCTCACCGGTGCGAGCGCCGACCACCGCCGCGCCGTCGACGCCTTCCTCGCCAAGGAGAAGCCGGTCTTCGAAGGTCGTTGAGTAGGCCCTTCTTGCCCGTTGAACGGGCCGTTCTTGTCCCTTGAGTCGGCCCTTCTGATCGGGCCGCACTCGACTGGAGCGACCAGAACACCGGCCCCAACGATCAGCGGGATGCGAACACGGATCCGAGCAAACCGGTCGGACCGGTGCGGTAGACCTGAGTGGTCGTCATCCGAGCGCCGTACTCCACGGTCAGCGCCGCGCCGGCGTACGTCCGATTGAACCACTGCGTCATGGTGCCGTGGCACCCGCTGTTGCAGTGGAACACCTTCGCCGGCAGTCGCAGGCCCTCGACCAGGCGCAGCGCCAGCGGACGAGCCTTCCCGTACGACGTGTCCACCCCGTTGAGCGGCTGGTGCATGCTGATCACGTACGTCGGCCGGACGTTGCCGAGGAACCGGATCAGCGACCGGGTCTCCGGCTCTGAGGCGGGCCGCGGACCTGAGTTGTAGTGCCCCGGACGGCGGACCCAGCTGACCGGGAAGTTGCGGTTCAGGTCGACCCCGCGGGCGTTCTTGCGGGTGTGCCGGGCGAGCCCGTCCCGGTTGAGGTACGGCACCAGCCAGATGTCGGCGCCGGCGATCGGGCCGCCGCGGATCAGGCGCTCCAGGATCCGCGCCGGGCCGGGCTCGTTGCCGTGCATGCCGGAGATCATCACGACCTTGGTCTTCGAGGCGGGGTCGCCGACCCGGTACGCCCGCAGCGCCCGCCCCTTGACCGAACGCCCGAAGATCCGGATCTCGTTCACCGTCGGCGCGGCGGCCCGCTCCGTCGTACCGGTCTCGGCGCGCACGGGCGCGGCCAGCAGGCCGAGGATCAGGGCGACGAGTACGACGCCGAGCGCCGATCCCGAGAAACGCATGCGAGAAGCTCCTTAGGCCGGCGGCTCGTCGGTCCGGGCGGGGTCCTGGGCTGGGTCCTGGGCGGGGTCGTGGACGGGGCCCTGGGCGGGCGCCGCGTTCCCGGCCGCGCGCTGGCCGTACAGCTGCTGCGCCAGCCGGGCGATCAGCGCGTCCACCTCGCTGGCCCGGTACCCGCGCACGACCGAGGTGAAACGCACCTCCATCAGGTCCTCGGCGGTCAGCGGCCGGTCGGTCGGCAGCGGCACGTCCGGCCGGTCGTCGTACGCCGGCGCCAGCGGGTCACCGGCGCCGGTCGCGACCACCGCGACCCCGCCGATGACCAGCAGGATCAGCACCACGAGCAGCCAGGTCATCACGAGCTCGTCGCCTTCCCGGCCGCCATGATCGCGACCGCCTCGTCGACGTCGTCGGTCAGCACCAGCGCGCCCAGGTCGGCCTCGGAGATCTTGCCGTCGGCGAGCACCGTCCCGCGCAGCCAGTCCAGTAGACCGGACCAGTAGTCGATGCCGACCAGGACCACCGGGAACGAGGTGATCTTCTGGGTCTGGGCCAGGGTGAGCGCCTCGAACAGCTCGTCGAAGGTGCCCATCCCGCCGGGCAGCACGATGAACCCGCGGGCGTACTTGACGAACATGGTCTTGCGGGCGAAGAAGTAGCGGAAGTTCACGCCGATGTTCACGTAGTCGTTGACGCCGTCCTCGAACGGCAGCTCGATGCCGAGTCCGACGCTGACCCCGCCCGCCTCGGACGCCCCCTTGTTGGCGGCCTCCATGGCACCGGGGCCGCCGCCGGTGATCACCGCGAACCCGGCCTCGACGAGCTTGGCGCCGATCTGCTCGCCCTTCGCGTAGAAGGGGTCCTCGCGCTTGGTCCGCGCCGACCCGAAGACGGCGATCGCCGGGCCCAGCTCGGCCAGGGCGCCGAAGCCCTCGACGAACTCGGCCTGGATCCGGAGCACCCGCCAGGGGTCGGTGTGCAGCCAGTCCGCCCGGCCGTGGTCGTCGAGCAGCCGCTGGTCGGTGGTGGAGAGGTCGACCTGCGTGTCGCGCAGGAACGTCGGCCCCTTGCGCTTGACCGGCCGGCCCTCGCCGGTGCTCACTGCTCCCCCAGCCAGCGGCGCAGGGTGGACTCGCAAACGCGGAGCTGCTCGATCGGCACGTATTCCTCCTGCTTGTGGGCGAGCATCGGGTCGCCCGGTCCGAAGTTGACCGCGGGAATGCCGAGGCCGGTGAAGCGGGCGACGTCGGTCCAGCCGAACTTGGGGTTCACCTCACCGCCGACCGCCGCCACGAAGGCCGCCGCGGCGGGGACGCCCAGACCGGGCAGCGCGCCGGGAGCGGAGTCGGTGACGACCACGTCGAACCCGGCGAAGAAGTCGCGGACGAAGGCCAGCGCCTCGTCCTCGCTCCGGTCGGGGGCGAACCGGTAGTTGACGGTGACGGTGCAGCGGTCCGGGATCACGTTGGTCGCGACCCCGCCGTTGATCAGCACCGCGTTGAGGCCCTCGTGGTACTCCAGCCCGTCGATCACCGGCAGCCGGGCCTGGTACGACGCCAGCCGGTTCAGGATCTCGCCGGCGCCGTGGATCGCGTTGACCCCGCGCCACGACCGCGCCGAGTGCGCCCGCTCCCCCGTCGCGGTGACCTCGACCCGCAGGGTGCCCTGGCACCCGGCCTCGACGACCGCGTCCGAGGGCTCCATCAGGATCGCGAAGTCGGCCTCGAGCAGGGTCGGCTCCTGCTCGGCGACCAGACGCAACCCGTTGTGCACCGAGGCGATCTCCTCGCCCTCGTAGAAGACGTAGGTGACGTCCCGGACCGGATCGGGCAAGGTTGCCGCCAGCCGCAGCGCGACCGCGACCCCGCCCTTCATGTCGCAGGTGCCGAGGCCGTGCAGCAGGGTCCCGTCGTTGCGCGCCGGCAGGTTGTCGTTGAGCGGAACCGTGTCGAGGTGACCGGCGATCACGACCCGCTCCGCGCGGCCGAGCTCGGTGCGGGCGACCAGGGTGTTCCCGATCCGGACGGTCTTGAGGTGGGTCAGCGGCGCCAGCGCGGCCTCGACCGCGTCGCAGATCGCGCGCTCGTCCAGGCTGACCGACTCGATGTTCACCAGCGTCTCGGTCAGTGCGACCACGTCCGCGGTCAGATCCAGGGCCATGTCTTCATCTTGTCAGCCCTCCGGGTAGCAGCCGTGCCACCCTGGCCGAATCCGGCGCTCAGGTCCGGGGAAAGACGCAGAACTCGTTGCCCTCGGGGTCGGCGAGGACGGTCCAGCGGGGCTGCTCCCAGAGCAGGGTGGCGCCACGGGCGAGGAAGTCCGGCACCTCGCCGTACAGGTCCCAGTGCCAGCGGTTCTTCACCGTCTTCGGTTCGGGGACGTCACCGAAGACCCAGGCGTCGAAGGGCATCCCGGGGACGTCCTCGATCCAGTGCCACGACGTCCCGGACTTGCGGTGCAGCTCGGCCCCGAACACGTCCGCCCACCACGCGCCGATCGCCGCGGCGTCGACCGCGTCCACGGCTAGCTCCAGGGTCCGGTACGACGACAGCTTCTCCGCGGGCCGCACGAACGCGCAGAACTCACCGCCCTCGGGGTCGGCCAGCACGGTCCACTCGTCCTCGGCCGTCGGCTCCCGCAGCACGGTGGCGCCGAGCGCGACCAGAGCGTCGACGCGGTCGGTCGCGACGTCGACGTGCACCCGGTGCTTGACCGTCCGGGGCTCAGGGACCGGGCAGATCGCGATGCCCATGCCCTCCTCGGCGCCGACCACGTCACCGGGGTACCGCACGTCGCCGCGCTCGTACGCGCAGCCGGTCGCCGCGGCCCAGAACCGGCCCAGGGCGGTCAGGTCCTGACCCCGCGCGGGGTGGCTGTCGAGGCAGAGTTCCTTGAAGGTCGCGATGGCTGTCCGCTGTCCCATCACCGCAGCCTGCCACGAACGGGGTAGGTCCCGCCCGGTAGCCTGAACGACATGTCTGCGCCGTCCAGCACCCCTGCCACCCACGCGTGGGGCTTCGGTCTCGCGACCATCGCCGACGACGGCTCGACCCTCGACACCTGGTACCCGGCCCCCGCGCTCGGACCGGCTCCCGCGGACGCTGCCGCCCCTGCCTCGCTGACCGCGCTCGAGGGCAAGGACGACGCCCGGAAGGTCCGCACCGAGGTGGTCCGCACCGAGATCGTGCTGGCCGACGAGCCCGTCGACGCCGCCGACGTGTACCTCCGCCTGCACCTGCTGAGCCACCGCCTGGTCGCCCCGCACGGGCAGAACCTGACGGGCGTGTTCGGCCTGCTCAGCAACGTCGTCTGGACCAGCCACGGCCCCTGCGCGGTGGCCGGCTTCGAAGACGTCCGTACGGCGCTCCGCGCACGCGGCCCGGTCCAGGTGTTCGGGGTCGACAAGTTCCCGCGGATGACCGACTACGTCGTGCCGGCCGGCGTCCGGATCGCCGACGCCGACCGGGTCCGCCTCGGCGCGCACCTCGCGGACGGCACCACCGTCATGCACGAGGGCTTCGTGAACTTCAACGCCGGCACCCTGGGCGCCTCGATGGTCGAGGGCCGGATCTCGGCCGGCGTGGTCGTCGGTGACGGCTCCGACGTCGGTGGCGGCGCCTCGATCATGGGCACGCTCTCGGGCGGCGGCGCCCAGGTCATCTCGATCGGCAGCCGCTGCCTGCTCGGCGCCAACTCCGGGATCGGCATCTCGCTCGGCGACGACTGCGTGGTCGAGGCCGGCTGCTACGTCACCGCCGGCACCAAGGTGACGATCAGGAACATCGAGAACAAGCCCCAGGTGATCAAGGCGGTGACCCTGTCGGGTCAGTCGAACATCCTGTTCCGCCGCAACTCGGTCAGCGGGACCGTCGAGGCCGTGCCGTGGCGGGCCGAGGGCATCACCCTCAACGCCGACCTGCACGCGAACTGAGACCGCGGTCCCACTTGCGCACCCGTTCGCTGGTCTTCCTCGCGGTCCTCGCCCTCATCGCCGGGGTCGGCGTGGCCATCTGGCGCGGCACCGGCCCGTTGCCCGACCCCGAGCAGTGCTCGGCCGTGGTCGGCGGGCGCAAGGTGCCGCTCTCCTCCGAGCAGGGCCGCAACGCCGCCCTGATCGCGGCGATCGGACTCCAGCGCCGGCTGCCGGCGCGGGCGGTCTCGATCGCCCTGGCCACGGCGTACCAGGAGAGCAAGATCCAGAACCTGGCGCACGGCGACCGGGACTCGATCGGGATCTTCCAGCAGCGGCCCTCGCAGGGCTGGGGCACGGTGGCGCAGATCCGCGACGAGCACTACTCGATCAACAAGTTCTACGCCGCGCTGGAGCACATCGACGGCTACGAGACGATGCGGATCACCGAGGCCGCCCAGAAGGTGCAGCGCTCCGGGTTCCCGGAGGCCTACGAGGACCACGCCCCGGACGCCCGCGCGCTCTCCTCGGCACTGACCGGCTACAGCCCGGGCGGAGCGTTCACCTGCGTCGTCGATGAGCCCGAAGGCAGTGGCCGCGCCCAGGCCGTCAGCAAGTCCCTGGACGAGGCGTTCGGCACCACCGCGGTCGACCGGACCGGCGCCCGCGAGGACCTGCTGATCCCGGTCGCGAACGGCAAGGTCGGCAACCGGCTCGGCTGGGCGATCGCGCAGTACCTGGTCGCGTTCGCCGGACCGCTGAAGATCCAGGAGGTCTCCTTCGACGGCCGTACCTGGCGCACCGGCCGCAACTCCGAGAAGGGCTGGACCGGCTCGAACGCGATCGACAGCCGGGTCGAGGTCAACCTCGGCTGACCGCGAGTGGGCCCGAGTTGCACCTCGAGTAGGCCGAGGGTCTGGCGATGGAACGGTCGAACGACAGATCCGGCCCACTCGACAATCAGATCGGGCCCACTCGACGACACTTCGGGCCCGTTCGAACTAGGTCAATCGGGTGATGGCGGCGTCGATGCGCTCGTCGGTGGCGGTGAGCGCGACCCGGACGTGCTGGCTGCCGGCGGGGCCGTAGAACGACCCGGGAGCGACCAGGATGCCGCGCTCGGCGAGCCAGGCGACGGTGTCCCAGCAGGGCTCTTCCCTGGTCGACCAGAGGTACAGCGACCCCTCGGAGTGGTCGATCCGGAAGCCGGCGGCTTCGAGCGCCGCCTTGAGCCGGGTACGACGGGCGGCGTACCGGGCGTGCTGCTCGTCGACGTGCGCGTCGTCGTTCAGCGCGGCGACCATCGCGACCTGCTGCGGGCCGGGCAGCTGCAGACCGAGGTTCTTGCGCACGGCGAGCAGCTCGCCGATGACCGCAGGGTCACCCGCGACGAACGCACAGCGGTAGCCGGCCAGGTTGGAGCGCTTGGAGAGCGAGTGCACCGCAAGGATGCCCTCGGTCGAGCCGCCGCAGACGTCCGGGTGCAGCACCGACACGGCAGGCTCGTCGTTCCAGACCAGCTCGAGATAGCACTCGTCGGAGATCAGCAGCACGCCGCGCTCGCGGCACCAGTCGACGACCTTGCGCAGGTGCTCGACGGGCAGCACCTTGCCGGTCGGGTTCGAGGGCGAGTTGATCCAGAGGATCTTCGGCACCTCGGGTCCCAGCGCGGTCAGTGAGTCGGTCGCGATCACTCGCGCGCCGACCAGCGCCGCACTGACCTCGTACGTCGGGTACGCCAGCTCGGGCTGGACGATCAAGTCGCCCGGTCCGATGCCGAGGTGGGTCGGCAGCGAGGCGATCAGCTCCTTCGAGCCGATCACCGGGAGCACGCCGTCCAGGCCCAGCCCGGTGACGCCGAAGCGCCGGGCGAGCCAGTCGATGCAGGCCTGCCGCGTCTCGGGCAGCCCGATGGTGGTCGGGTAGCCGGGTGAGTCCGCCGAGGCGATCAGGGCGCGCTGCACCACCTCGGGGGTGGGATCGACGGGGGTGCCGACCGAGAGGTCGACGATCCCGTCAGGATGCGCGCGCGCCTGATCGCCGTACGGCGTCAGGTGGTCCCAGGGAAAGTCCGGGAGCCGGCCGGAAACGCGACCGAGAACGGTCAGTGTTCCTTGTCCTGGTTCTGCGGCGGCAGCGCGGCGATCATCGGGTGGTCCTGCTCGGTGAAGTCCGTCTTCGCCGCGCCACCCGGGGAGCCCAGGTCGTCGAAGAAGTGCACGTTCGCGTCGTAGTACTCCTTCCACTCACCCGGGGTGTCGTCTTCGTAGTAGATGGCCTCGACCGGGCAGACCGGCTCGCAGGCACCGCAGTCGACGCACTCGTCGGGGTGGATGTAGAGCATCCGCTTGCCTTCGTAGATGCAGTCGACGGGACATTCGTCGACGCAGGCGCGGTCCTTCAGATCTACACAAGGCTGGGCGATGACGTAGGTCACCTGGGTCCTCCTGAGGTACGTGTCCGGAGTGGACTGGGGCAAGCCTAGTATCCCGAACGTGAGTCCTGAAGGCAGTCCCGCGTTTCGACACGTGATCAAATTCGAGGAGCCCTCCGGCGGGGCCCACGGATTGGGTCCGCACGTGGTCGGGAAGCGGGTCGTCGTCCGGCGGCTGCTGCGTGGGCAGACCGGCCCGAGCGGCGGTCCGGCGATGACCGACCTGCTCGGGATCTGCGAGTCCTGGGGGCCGACGGAGACCGGGATCCGCGGCGAGGACGGCGTGCTGACCACGATTGCGCTCGCCGACATTGTCTCCGGCAAGCCGGTCCCGCCCCGGCCGTCGCGGTTCGCCCGGCTGTCCGCCGACGAGGTCGAGGACCGCGCCACCGCGTTCTTCGTGCCACGGGAGACCGAGCAGATCGGCGACTGGGTGCTCCGCTACACCGGCGGCGTGAACGCCCGGCCGAACTCGCTGCTGCCGGTTGGCGATCCCCGAGTCCCGCTCGACGAGGCGATCGCGCACACCGTGCAGTTCTACGCCGACCGGGGCCGGGCCGCCTGCGCCCAGGTGATCGTCGGGTCCGAGGTCCAGATCGCCCTGGAGGAGCGCGGCTGGACCGTGCTCCGGCCCGGCGAGGCGGACACCGAGGTGCTGCTCGCCGGGGTGGCCGCGGTCCAGCGCGCCTTGGGACCGGTCGACACCGGCATCGTCACCCACGCCGACCGGATCAGCCGGGAGTGGCTGACCGGCAACGAGCACGCGCTCGCCAACTACGACGCCGTGGCGGCCTCACTGGCCCTGTCGGACGCCACCTTCGCGACCATCGACGCGGACGGCGAGCAGCTCGCGCACGGCAGGATCGGCCTGCGCGACGACTGGGCGTTCGTGGCGGACCTGCTGGTCGCGAAGGAGCACCGCCGCCGGGGGCTCGCCCGCACGATGATGGCGGGGCTGGTCGAGTGGGCGGCCGAGCGCGGCGCGAGCGTGCTCCTGCTCCAGGTGGTCGCCGACAACGTTGCCGCCCAGGCGTTGTACGCCGGGCTCGGCTTCGAGCGGCACCACGCGTACCGCCACCTGACTGCGCCGGCGGGCTAGACCCCGTTGAAGAGGTCCGTCTCCAGCCCGAACTCGTTGAACGGACCGGCCTTGCTCCCCTTGGCGATCCGGAAGAACTCGTTCCCCCAGACCTCGCTGCCCTGGTTGTTGCTCAGCGCGAAGAACGGGCCGTCGGTGGTGATCTGGGTGGCGTGCGCCTTGAGCGCGGCCATCTTCTGCTCGTAGTACTTGTTGCCGTCGACCATCGCGGCCAGGTTCTCGTCCTCGGTGACGAACGGCGGCAGGTTGTCCGGGTCCATGCCCTCGAAGGTGGTGGTGTCGCCGGCGTCGCGGAGCCGGCGCAGCCCGTCGCGCATCCGGCTGGCCGACATCGCGCCCCAGTAGACCTTGGCGACGTCGTGCGCCTCCCCCAGGTCCGGCCGGTACGACGGCACCGCCGCCAGCGCAACGGCGTAGGTGGCGACCCGGTGCGCCTGGATGTGGTCGGGGTGGCCGTAGCCGCCGAACTCGTCGTAGGTGACCAGCACCTGCGGCCGGACCTCCCGGATCACCGAGACCAGGTGGCTGGCCGCCTCGGTCAGGTCGGCGTGCCAGAAGGCGTTCTCGTGGACGTCGTCGGCGGCGACCGCGTGCCCGTCGTCGTGCCACTTCATCCCGGAGTCGCGGTAGGTCCCGAAGCCGCCGAGGTAGCGGAAGTCGGTGACGCCGAGCTCGGCCATCGCGTTCGCCAGCTCGATCTTGCGCTGCTCGCCGAGGGTGTCGTCCTGGTCGGCCGCCATGTGCGCCAGCTCCGGGACCAGGATCTCGCCCATCTCGCCGCCGGTGCAGGTCACCAGCGTGACGCCGACTCCCTCGTCGACGTACTTGGCCATGGTGGCGCCCTGGCCGATGCTCTCGTCGTCGGGGTGGGCGTGCACGAGCAGGATGTGCTTGGTCATGCCCGAAACCCTAGTCGGGCCCCTCGACAATCAGCGCGGTGATTTCGACCACGAACGGCCGGTCCGCCGCCAGCCACTCCACCGCGCCGATCTCCGGACCCGCCAACCAGCGCAGCTCGTCGTGGTCGCCGGCGTTCGGGACGGGCTCGCCGTCGACCAGCTGCGCGGTGGCAACCCGGAGCTCCAGACCCTCACGGATCGGGACGACGCCGTCGAGCCAGCCGGTGACCTCGACGACGCAGCCGAGCTCCTCGGCGATCTCGCGCACCGCGGTCGCAGCCGGATCCTCACCGGGCTCGACCTTGCCGCCGGGGAACTCCCAGCCCCCGGAGGTACGACGCGCGGCGAGCACCCGCCCGGCGCGCACGATCGCGACCCCGACGACGAGCATCAGGACCGCGGCTGCAGGGCCAGCTGGCGGGACTGGGCGACAAGCGTGCCGGTCGAGTCCCAGACCTCGCAGTCCTCCTCGAAGAGTCCGCCGGCCACCGTCCGGGTCCGGTGCCGCACGATGGCCCACCCGGGGGCCGGCTTGGCCCGCACGTGCGCGGTCAGCTCCAGGGTCGGAGCCCAGCCGGGCATGCCGAGGTCGAAGGTCGTCGGCGGCAGCGCGTCGACCACCATCAGCAGCGAGATCGGGTCGAGCGGCCGGTCGTCGGCGAGCTTGAACCAGCCCTGGATCACCCCGCGGCGACTCGGTTCACCGACCGCCCACCCGGCGGTCTCCGGGTCGAACCGGGTCCCGAACCGGTCCAGCAGCGGGGCGATCTTCTTGACCTCGGGCGGCGCGTCCCGGGACTCGAGGCACTCCTCCGGCGGCGGCAGCACCGGCGCCTCCAGGGCCAGGCCCAAGGCGCTCGCCTCCAGGTCGCTCTTCGCGTCGTGGGCGCTGTCGAGGTTCCCGAAGGTGGCGTGCGCGGCGATCCGCGGCACCGGCGTACCGTCCACGTCCTGGAGCAGGGTGGCGGCGACCGTGGAGAACCGGCCGCCCGAGCGGACCACCTCGGTGCGCACGTACGCCGGCCCGGCGGTCGAGGCGCTCAGGTAGTGCGCGCTGACCGAGAACGGGTCGACGTGCTGCTTCGCCGGCTGCGCCGTACCGAGCTCGGCGGCGACGGCGTTGCCGATGATCGCGAGCAGGTAGCCGCCGTTGACGCCGCCACCGACCAGCCACCCCGGGGCGAGGTCCGCGTCATAGGCGCCGTCGCCGCGGGGCCGCAGCGCGGTGTCCCGGTCGTACTCGAATGTCATCAAGGCTCACCTGTCCGGTACGGTCGAATCGATCCAGATCGACTGTAGGGGGAACCGCGGTGTCCGTTCGAGGCAGGCTGCCCGTAGCGGCTGTCGCGCTGCTCACATGCCTCCTCCTCCCCGGTTGCGGCGCCGACGAGCACGCGCCTGCCGCGGTCGGCGACACCCCCGCGCCGAGCCCGACTCCCTCGGCGACGGCGACCGAGGAGAGCGACCTCCCGGGCAACGTGAAGCTCGAGAAGCCCAAGGCCCGCGCGACGATCAAGCCGACCGCGACGCTGACCGCCGTCCCCGGCGCCTCCGAGCTCACCGCCGGCGGCGAGGCGCCCCGGACGATCCAGGGCTTCCCGATCCCGAAGGGCGCGAAGGTCAAGGACCCGGGCGCGATCGAGGAGACCTGGCAGTTCGACATCCACACCACCGACCCGGCGGAGGTGCTCGCGTTCTACAAGCGGGTGCTGCCGCAGATGGGCTACACGGTCCGGACCGACGTCACCTACACGCTGGCCTACGAGAAGGTGCACTGGGACGTCGTCTTCGACGGCCCGGTCTCCGGATCGATGGCGACCGACCCGTCCGACGAGACGGTCTTCGTCGTGGTCAACCCGCCCGGGCAGCCGGCGTTCGCCGGCGACGAGTAGGGCTCAGACGGGGACGATGTTCAGCGGCTCCGGCGTCACGATCGTGCACCGGGTGCCGTTGTAGATCGTCGGCATGCACTGGTTGCAGTGGATGCACTTGCCGCGGCTCGCCTCGCCGGCCTGCATCCGGTTGACCAGGTCGGGTTCGCGCAGCAGCGCCCTGCCCATCGCCACGAACTCGAACCCCTCGGCCATCGCGCGGTCCATGGTCTCCTTGTCGTTGATGCCGCCGAGCATGATCAGCGGCATCGAGACGGCCTCCCGGAACGCGAGCGCCTTCTCCCGCAGGTAGGCCTCCTCGAACGGGTACGCCTTGAAGAAACGCTTGCCGACCGGGGTCCGCAACCCGAGTCGTACGGCCATCGGCATCGACGCGGCGAACTCCTTGAGCGGGACGTCGCCGCGGAACAGGTACATCGGGTTGAGCAGCGAGGAGCCGGCGCTGAGCTCCAGCCCGTCCAGGTGGCCGTCGGCCTCGAGCATCTTGGCGAACTCCAGGCTCTCGGGCATCGAGAAGCCCACCGGCGACCCCTCGGTCATCCCGATCTTCGCGGTGACCGCGACGCTGTCGCCGACCTCCTCGCGGACCGCCTTCGCCACCTGCCGGGCGAAGGCGGCGCGGTTCTCCAGCGAGCCGCCCCACTGGTCCTTGCGGCGGTTCTGTCCCGGCGCCAGGAACGAGCTGAGCAGGTAGCCGTGCGCCATGTGGATCTCCAGCACGTCGAACCCGCTGGCCTTCATGATCCGGGCCGTCCGGACGTAGTCCTCGGTGATCCGGTCGATGTCCGCGGCCGTGCAGGACTTGATCATCTGCATGCTCAGCGGCGACGGCATCTTGGAGGCGGCCAGGGCCCGGACTCCGTTGGAGCGCCCGTTGGCGACCGGGCCGGCGTGGCCGAGCTGGCCGGCGACCTTGGCACCGGTCTCGTGGATCGCGTCGGTGAGCCGGGCCAGGCCGGGGGCCGACTCGTCGTTGACGACGATGACCTCCTTCTGGGTGCGGCCCTCGGGCGCGACCGCCAGGTATGCGACGGTGGTCAGGCCGACACCGCCGCGGGCCGGCGCCAGGTGGTAGTCGATGAGCTCGTCGGTGACCAGCCCGTACGGCGTCCGCCCCTCGAAGGTGGCTGCTTTGACGGTCCGGTTGCGCAGCCGGACGGGGCCCAGGTCAGCGGGCTCGAAGACGTTGTTCACCATGGCGAAACTGTAACTCGTTTCAGTTTTGACGGCGGTCAATCTCTATCCGCATTCGCGGTTCATCATGGTCCTGATGTCCGCATCTGCGGACGACGTGGTGGAATGGCTCCGTGACTACCTCCCGACGCGCCCCCTTCCTTGCCGCCGTACTCGCCGCGCTCGTCGCCACGACCTCGTTGGCCGCCTGCGGCTCCGACGACTCCGGATCGACGAAGGAGAAGACCCTCACCGTCTTCGCCGCCGCGTCGCTGACCGGCACCTTCACCGAGCTCGGCAAGAAGTTCGAGGCCGACCACCCCGGCGTCAAGGTCACCTTCAACTTCGCCGGCTCCTCCGACCTGGTCAGCCAGATCACCGAGGGCGCTCCCGCCGACGTCTTCGCCTCGGCCGACACCAAGAACATGGACAAGCTGGCGGCCGCGGACCTGGACGGTCAGGAGCCGGAGAACTTCGCCTCCAACACCCTGGAGATCGTCACCCCGCCGGGCAACCCCGAGAAGATCGCCACCTTTGCCGACCTCGCCCGCAAGGGCGTGGACCTGGTGATCTGCGCTCCCGAGGTGCCGTGCGGGAGCGCGGCCCGGACCGTCGCGAGCTCCGCCGGCGTGACCCTGAAGCCGGTGAGCGAGGAGCAGTCGGTCAAGGACGTCCTGGCCAAGGTCGCGGCGGGTGAGGCCGAGGCCGGCCTGGTCTACGTCACCGACGTGAAGGCCGCCGGCGACACCGTCGACGGGATCGTCTTCCCGGAGTCCTCCTCCGCGGTGAACCTGTACCCGATCACCACCGTCAAGGACAGCAAGAACGCCGACCTCGCGGCCGCGTTCGTCCAGCTCGTCCTGGGCAGCGTCGGCCAGGGCGTGCTCTCCGCCGCCGGGTTCGCCCGGCCCTAGACTCACCAGGCGTGAGAGCCGCCCGATGAGCCGCACCCGATGAGCCGCACCCGGACCGCCGGTCTGCCCGGATGGCTCTACGCCCCCGCGGCGCTCGGGGCCGCCTTCGTCCTGCTCCCCCTGGTCGCCATCGTCGCCAAGGTCGACTGGGCGAACTTCCTCGACCTGATCACCTCGGAGTCCTCCCGCGCGGCGCTCGCGCTCAGCCTGCGCACCTCCGCCGCCAGTACGGCGCTCTGCGTGCTGATCGGCGTACCGATGGCGCTGGTGCTGGCGCGCACCACCTTCCCCGGGCAGCGAATCCTGCGCTCGCTGGTGCTGCTGCCGCTGGTGCTGCCGCCGGTGGTCGGCGGGCTGGCGCTGCTGTACACCTTCGGGCGCCGGGGGCTGCTCGGCCACACCTTGGAGGTCCTGGACATCAGGATCGCGTTCTCGACGATCGCGGTCGTGCTCGCCCAGACCTTCGTCTCGCTCCCGTTCCTGGTAGTCAGCCTGGAGGGATCGCTGCGGACCGCCGGCGACCGGTACGAGACAGTCGCCGCCTCGCTCGGCGCCCGCCCGACGACCGTGCTGCGCCGGATCACCCTGCCGCTGGTCCTCCCCGGACTGCTCGCCGGAGCGGTGCTGTCGTTCGCCCGGGCGATGGGCGAGTTCGGGGCGACCATCACCTTCGCCGGCAGCCTGCAGGGCGTCACCCGGACGCTCCCCCTGGAGATCTACCTGCAGCGCGAGTCCGACCCGGACGCCGCTGTCGCCCTCGCTCTGGTCCTGGTGGTCGTCGCCGTCCTGGTGATCGCCTGGCTGCGACCGGAACGAGCAGCCCGATGAGCCTGGAGTTCACCGCGACCGTCGCGGACCGCGGGCTGGAGGTCGCGTTCGAGGTCGCCACCGGCGAGACGCTGGCGTTGCTCGGCCCGAACGGAGCCGGCAAGTCGACGGTGCTCTCGGTGATCGCCGGCCTGCTCCGTCCCGACACCGGCCGGGTGGTGCTGGACGATCGCACCCTGGTCGCGACCGACGAGCGGGTCGACCTCGCGCCGCACCTGCGCGAGGTGGCGCTGCTCGCGCAGGAGCCGTTGCTCTTCCCGCACCTCAGCGTCCGGGAGAACGTTGCCTTCGGGCCGCGCAGCCGTGGCCGGTCGCGCACCGAGGCCCGCGCTGCCGCGGATGCCTGGCTGGACCGCGTCGGGGCGGCCGAGCTGGGTGACCGCAAGCCGGGCGAGGTCTCCGGCGGACAGGCCCAGCGGATCGCCGTGGCCCGGGCGCTCGCGGCCGAACCGCACCTGCTGCTCCTCGACGAGCCGATGGCCGCGCTCGACGTCGCGGTCACCCCCGCTCTGCGGCAGACCCTGCGCCAGGTGCTCGCCGACCGGACGACGGTCCTGGTCACCCACGACGTGCTCGACGCCCTGCTGCTCGCGGACCGGGTGCTGGTGATCGACGAGGGCCGCGTGGTGGAGGAGGGACGCAGTGGCGAGGTGCTGGCCCAGCCGCGCAGCGCGTTCGCCGCCAGGCTCGCCGGGCTCAACCTGCTGCACGGCACCTGGCGCGGCGATCATGCGGTGCTCCCCGACGGCAGCCAGGTGCACGGAATCGTCGCCGGCCCCGAGCCGGCCGTCGGCGACCTGGTGGTGGCGACGTTCCGGCCGCACGCGGTGGCGGTCTACCTGGAGCGCCCGGTCGGCAGCCCCCGCAACGTCTTCGCCACCACGATCGACGACCTGGAGCCGCTCGGAGACCTGATCCGGGTCCGCGCCGGCCAGCTCAGCGCCGACGTCACCGCGCACTCGGTCGCCGCGCTCGACCTGGTCCTGGGGACGGCGGCCCAGCTGACGGTGAAGGCGACCGAGGTCGCGATCTACCGGTTGTAGCATGCTTCTCCCGTGAAACCTGCCCTGCTCCTCGCCGTCCTCGCCCTCGCCCTCACCGGATGCGGCGGTGACGAGAAGCCCGCGTCGACACCGTCTGGGCAGACGAGCGCCCCGGTCGGCGGACCGGCGGTCGGCACCATCGAGGGCCGGCTGCTCGCGGTCGGCGGACCGGCCGGCACCGAGGACGAGCTGATCTCCGGCAAGCTGCGGATCGCTGGCCCGGGCGGCGAGGTGCTCCGCGCCGACATCGGCGCCGACGGCCGGTACGCGATCCAGCTGTCGCCGGGCGCGTACGTCGTCACCGCGACCTCGCCGGCGTACCAGGGCGGCAAGGCGCGCTGCGCCACCGATCCGGCCCGGACGACGATCACGAAGGACGAGACCGTGACCGCCGACGTGCTCTGCCAGCGGAGGTAGGCGCTACTCCGACCAGACCGGGACGATGAAGATCCCGTCGGCCTCCACCGCGATGCCCTGGTCGCCCTCGATCCGCGCCGCCACGAAGACCTTGCGGCCCTCCTCCCCCGACACCTCGCCGGAGAGCACCACCCGGCCGAGCGGCAGCGGGTTGCGGTACTTCAAGGTGAGCGTGCCGGTGAACGTCACCTTCGTCATCCGGCTCGCCGTCACCCCCATCAGGTGGTCGAGCAGCAGCGCGCTCACGCCCCCGTGCACCATCCCCGGCGGGCCTTCGTAGGCCGCACCCAGGTGCACCTCGGCGTAGGTGTCGCCGTTCTCGGACTGCTGGACGTCCATCGGCGGCGCCACCGCGTTGCGGAGCCCGATCGCGGCGTTGCCCCAGCTCCAGCTGCGCCCGGCCTCGTTGTAGTGCACGCCCGAGGCGCCCTCGATCTGGTCGATGCGCAGCTTCTCGGTGAGCGCCTCGATGGTGGCCACCGCGTCGCGGACCTCGGCGTCGCCGGCGTTGGTCCGGATCGCGGCGTCGACCAGCTCGCGCAGCGACGCGCCCAGCGGTCCGTAGCGGGCTTCGAGCGCATCCACCTCGGCGTCGCTCAGGTCGACGAACCGGAACATCTCTGAGTTCACTGCTCCTCCTCCAGCGCGGCCACCGCACGGGCGGCGTCCGCTGTTGCCTTGCGCACCAGGCCCAGTCCGGTCGCGTCCCCGATCGCCTCGACCGGTACGCCGGGCAGCCGGGCCCGGATCTCGTCGTACAGGGTGAGCTCGGGTTCGAGGACGCCGGCGATCACCACCGAGTCGCTCGGCAGCGGCCGCGGCCCGGACCCGTACGGCGCGAAGACCACGGCACCCGCCTCGATCCGGTCGACGACGGCGCCGACGTGCACGGTGACGCCGAGCCGGTCGAGCCGGTTCATCTCCTCGGTCTTCCGTTTCCAGCCGATCTCCGGCGCCAGCTCCCGGCCGGGCTCGACGACCGCGACCGCGTGCCCCCGCTCCGCCGCGAGCACCGCGAAAGCCACCCCGGCCAGGTCGCCGCCGAGCACCGTCACCCTCCTGCCCAGCGCGAGGTCCGGGCCGGCCAGCAGGGCACGCATCCCGGCACCGTCCACGACGTGCGGCAGGTCGCTGCCGGGGATCGCGGCACCGGCGATCCGGGCACCGGTTGCGACGATCACGGCGTCCGGGTCGAGCGCGGCGATGGTGTCCGCCGTCGCCCGCTCGCCGAGCCGTACGTCGACCGCGGCGGCCGCCAGCTCGGCGCGCAGGTACTCGATGAACGGCGCGTTGTCCGGATGCGCGGCGCTGGCCCAGCGGAACGCACCGCCGAGCTCGCCGTCGGCCTCCAGCAGCGTGACCCGGTGGCCCTTGCCGGCCGCGGTCCGTGCCGCCTCCATCCCGCCGGGGCCGCCGCCGACCACGACGACGTGCCGCACCGCGCGGGTCGGCCCGAGCGGGAGGTCGGCCTCGGCGCCGGTCCGCGGGTTGACGGCGCAGTCGACCGAGAACCGCTGCTCCAGCGAGTCGATGCAGTTCTCGCACGAGATGCAGCGGCGGACCCGGCCGCCGTCGCGGAGCTTGCGGGGCAGCTCCGGGTCAGCCAGCAGCGGCCTGCCCATCGCCACGAAGTCGGCACGACCGTCGGCGAGAGCCTGCTCCGCCAGGTCCGGGTCGTGCAGCCGGCCGACCGCGATCACCGGCACGTCGACGACTTGGCGCACCGCGGCCGCGGCACCGAGGTTGAGGCCGTCGCCGTCGTCGGACCCGTTGACCATCTTGCTGACCAGCCGGTCGATCACCCCGCCGCTGACGTGGAACGCGTCCACGCCGGCCTCGACCAGCGCGGGCGCCGACTGGGCGGTCTCGTACATCGGCCGGCCTCCGGCGACGCGTTCGAACCCGGAGATCCGCAGCGTGACCGGGAAGTCGTCGCCGACCTCGGCGCGGATCGCGGCGAGCGCCTCGAAGACCGCGCGGAGACGACCCTGCGGGGTGTCCCCGCGATAGGCGTCGGTGCGCCGGTTGCGCTGCGGCGCCAGGAACGAGCCGAGCATCATGTAGCCGTGCGCGGCGTGCAGCTCGATGCCGTCGTACCCGGCCTCGCGGGCGCGCCGGACCGCCGCCTTGTAGAGGTCCAGCACCGCGCCGAACTGCTCGACGCTGATCTCCTCCGACGGCCGCCCGGTCAGGTACGACGGGATCACCGACGGGCCGAGCGAGGTCACCCCGTGCATCTCCGGGCCGAGTCCGTCCGGTCCGGCATGCACGATCTGCGGCTGGATCCTCGCCCCGTGCGCGTGCACCGCCTCGACCAGTGCCCGGTGCGCCGCGACCGAGGCGTCGGTGCCGAGGTGCAGGCCTCCCGGCGTCTCCGGGTGCTGGTGGTCGATCCCGGTGGCGCCGACGGTGATCAGACCGACGCCGCCCGCCGCGCGTTCCGCGAAGTAGGCGATCGTCCGCGCCGAGGGCAGGCCGTCCGGGGTGCCGTACATCGTCTCCATCGGCGACATCACCAGCCGGTTGCGCAGCTCCATCGACCCGATCCGGCCAGGAGCGAGCAGGTGCGGGTAGTCAGGCACGGAACCTGCCACCGAAGGCTCGCAGCGGCAGGTCGGCGCTGGTGATCAGCCCGGGCCGGGCCTCGACGACCGCGCGGATCGCGTTCAGTGCCGGCATCCCGGTCACGGTCATCCCGATCGCGGCGAAGGCGTCCGCGTCGAACGGGGTGCCCGGCCGGGGGATGATCATGTGCTTGCTGTAGACGATCGGGTCGCCGTCGATCTGGGTGATGTAGCAGCCCTTGACGTCCCAGCTCGGCTCGGTCTTCGGGGTCATCTGCCACTCCAGGCCGAGCACGACCCGCGGAACGCCGCCGACCTTGCCGACGTACCGGAACGCGGCTCCGCCGACGGAGCCCTTCGGCAACCGGAACCAGCCGAGGTCGACGTCCTCGGTGCAGGCGCCGAGCTCGCCCTCGAAGTCCACGGAGTCCAGCTCCAGGCCGAGGGCGTCGGCCATCAGGTGCACGCCGTCGCCGAAGACCGTCGTCCCGAGCTCGAGCTTGCGCAGCTGCTCGGGGTCGTCGGCCGGCGCGCCGAAGCCGCAGTTCACCCAGGTGTCGACGGAGTGGTGGCAGGACACGTCGACGGACTCGATGCAGGTGACCTTCTCGATGTCGGCGACGTCGCTGGTGTGCACGATGCTCAGGACCTGCGCCAGGCCCGGGTTCATCCCGGTGCCGTAGAAGGTCGATCCGCCGCGCTGGCAGGCGGCTTCGAGGACCTCGGTCGGCACCCGGCCGTCGGGGAGCGGGTGGTTCTTGTCGCGGTGGTGGCCGGTGACCTGGTCGGCGGTGGTGACGATGTCGATGCCGGCTTCGAGGACCCGTTCGTAGAGCTCGAAGTCCGGCCAGACGCCGTGGAAGGTGACGCAGTCGGGAGCGGCGTCGATGATCTCCTCGATCGTGCCGGTGGCGACCAGGCCGATCGGGTCGATCCCGACGATCTCGCCGGCGTCGCGTCCGATCTTGTCCGCGGTGTAGCAGTGCAGGCCGACCAGCTCGAGGTCCGGGTGGCGCTGGATCCGGCCGATCATCTCGGTGCCGACGTTGCCGGTCGCGACCTGGAAGATCCGGACGCGTCGTCCGGACGTGGAGGGGTAAGGGTCAGCCATGGGCTGAGGTTCGCACACCGCGGGACGCGCATCAAGACTTTTCACAGAGGGTTCTATGAAAACTGCGGTAGCCTCGCGGGGTGGACTTCGCGATCGTAGGCGCCATGCTGCCCACCGACGAGCTACTGCCGATCGCGGTGGCCGCCGACGAGCTCGGGTACGCGAGCTTCGCGATCGCCGACCACGTCGTCGACCTGGAGACGCTGGCGACGCCGTACCCGTACGAGGCGGACGGCTCGCGCCGCTGGGACAGCAGCTGCGAGTGGCCCGACCCCTGGGTGCTGGTCGGCGCGCTCTCCGCGGTGACCACCCGGCTGACCTTCTACACCTCGATCTACGTCGCGGCGCTGCGCAGCCCGTACCAGGTCGCCAAGTCGGTCGGCACCGCCGCGGTGATGTCCGGCGGCCGGGTGCGGCTCGGCGTCGGTGCCGGCTGGTGCCGCGAGGAGTTCGACCTGCTCGGCCAGGACTTCGGCACCCGCGGCAAGCGCACCGACGAGGGCCTCGACCTGATCCGCACGCTCTGGACCGAGGAGTGGGCCTCCTCGGACGGGCCGCTGTACCCGACGCCGCGACTGACGATGCGGCCCCGGCCGGCGACGAAGGTACCGATCCTGATCGGCGGCATGACCGACGTGGCGCTCCGCCGAGCCGCCCGGTACGACGGCTGGATCGGCGACGTCTGCTCCACCGAGGACGCGATCGGGTACGCCGCGCGCCTGCGCGACCTCCGCGCCGAGTCCGGCGTGACCGAGAAGGCGGACATCGTCGTGGCGCTGAACGACGCGGTCACCCCGGAGCAGTTCGCGGCCGCCGAGGCCGGCGGGGTCACCGACGCGATGACGATGCCGTGGCTCTTCTACCACGGCTTCAAGGCCACCCTGGATCAGAAGATCGACGGGATGGAGCGGTTCGCCCGGGACGTGCTCCGGCCGCTCAACGGCTAGACAGGTAGGCGGCGATCGCGTTGCGCAGCCCGCGCTTGGCGTCGTCCATGTCCGAGTAGGTGCTGAGGTGCCGCTCGGCGGTGAGCCCCTTCATCGCTCCGGGGATCATCGCCGCCATCTCCCGGACCCGGACCGGATCGACGTCGAGGTCGGCGAACGCCTGCTGGCAGGCCTTCGTCCAACCGGCCTGGGCGGCGGCCAGCTCGGCGGCCGTCTTCGGGAAGGACCGCTCCAGCTCGTCGCGCTCCCGGGGCAGCGCGCCGCGCAGCGTGTCCATCGCGCGCGCGTCGATCGTGTCGAGACCGCGCCAGAGCAGGTCCACGATCTGACCGACCCGGTCCTCGAGCCCGGCGTCGGCGTCGCTGCGCAGGTCGAGCTCGCCGCGGCGCTCCCCGATGTACCCGAGTACGGCGGCCCAGAGGTCGTCGACGTCGCCGAACTGGTACTTCACCGCACCCCAGGTGACGCCGACCTCCTTGGCGATGTGGTTGGCCGACACCGCCTTCGGGTCGCCGGTGGCCAGCGCGCGCAGTGCCGCGTCCAGCATGTTCTGCCGGGTCTGGCTCCCTCGGCGGTTGGGACGGGTCACCCGCCGGAGCATAGTCACTGGGACCGCGATCGGGACGGTCCCGAGCAGTACCGAATTGTTCCGTGGCCTAGGTCACCCATGTTAGATTTCTTCACGGCTATTTGCTCGCCTGCGCAAATAGCCCTCACCGTCAACGAGACAAGGAATACCGCGAGATGACGATCACCGAACTGCCCGAGGGATTCGACTTCACCGACCCGGACACGATGCTCGTCGGCGTACCGCTCAGCGAGCACGCGCTGGCCCGCCAGACCTCGCCGGTGCACTGGGTCGAGCAGCCGCAGGCCTCCCGCGACGGCATGGAGGGCGGGACCGGCTACTGGGCGATCTCCCGGCACGCCGACGTGCTCCGCGTCTCCAAGGACAGCAAGAACTTCTCCAGCGCCGAGAACTCCGCGATCATCCGGTTCCCCGAGGGGATGCTGCGCGAGATGATCGAGTTCCAGCGGGTGATGCTGCTCAACCAGGACCCGCCGGAGCACTCCTCGACCCGCCAGATCATCAGCCGCGGCTTCACGCCGCGGTCGATCGCCGCCCTCGACGGCATCATGATCGAGCGTGCCTCCAAGATCGTCGCGGACGCGCTCGCCAAGGGTGACATCGACTTCGTCACCGACGTGGCGGCCGAGCTGCCGCTGCAGGCCATCGCCGACCTCCTCGGCGTCCCGCAGGAGGACCGCCAGAAGCTCTTCGACTGGTCCAACCAGATGCTGGCCGGCGAGGACCCGGAGTTCGAGGGCCAGGCCGACGTGGCCGCCGCGGAGATCCTGGCGTACTCGATGATGATGGCGGCGGACCGCAAGGAGAACCCGCGCGACGACATCGTCACCAAGCTGATCAGCGCCGACAAGGACGGTCGCGGTCTGACCGACGACGAGTTCGGCTACTTCGTGATCATCCTGACCGTGGCCGGCAACGAGACCACCCGGAACGCGATCACCCACGGCATGAACGCGTTCCTGAACAACCCCGAGCAGTGGGACCTGTGGGTCAAGGAGCGCCCCACCACCATGGTGGACGAGGTGATCCGCTGGGCGACCCCGGTGAACGTCTTCCAGCGCACCGCGATCAACGACGTCGAGGTCGGCGGGCAGCTGATCAAGGCCGGCCAGCGGGTCGGGCTGTTCTACGCCTCGGGCAACCACGACGAGGACGTCTTCACCGACCCGTACACCTTCGACATCGCCCGCGAGCACAACCCGCACCTCGCCTTCGGCGGCCACGGCGCGCACTACTGCATCGGCGCCAACCTGGCCCGCCAGGAAGTCAAGATCATGTTCGACGCCCTCGCCGACCAGTGCACCAGCATCGAGCGCCTCGGCGAGGCCGTCCGGCTGCGCCACAGCTGGATCAACGGCATCAAGGAGATGCGGGTCCGGCTGTCCTGAGCGACGCCGGACGTCGAGCTTGTCGAGACGCTCACTGCATCTCGACAAGCTCGATGTCCGCGACAGGCTCGATGGCCTCGACAGGCTCGATGGCCGCGGTCAGCCCGCCTGGAGACCGCTGCTGGTGAACAGGGCCAGCTGCTCGACGTACTCGGGATCCAGGCCGGCGGGGCCGATCGGGCGGCCGTAGCCGCCGAGGTCGGCGGCGGCCAGCGCGGTCAGCATCGAGAACATCGCGATCGGTGCGCGCAGCTCGACCGAGTTCGCCTGCAGCGCCGGTACGCCGGTCGCGGCGGAGGTGAACAGGTCGGTGATGTCGCCTTCGCCGGCCACCCCCGAGGCGATGATCTCGTCGCCCGACAGCGCCAGGGTGATCACGATCCGCAACCAGCGCACCGCGTCGGCCGGATCGCGGTTGACCTCGTCGACGAACGGGAACAGCACCGCCTCGACGAGCTCCCGGGTGGAGACGTCGGCGCGACCGCCGAGCGCGCGCAGCCGGCCGCGGACGTCTTCGGCGACCCGGTCACCGCGGCGCCAGACGACCGAGTCGAGCAGGTCCCGCTTGGTCGGGAAGTGGTGCGTCAGCGCGGCCGGCGCCACCCCGGCCTCGCGTGCGATCGCGCGCAGCGAGACGTTGTCGACGCCGTGGGTGCCGAAAAGCTCCTCCGCCGTGTTCAGCAGCACGGTCGGCACGTCGACGTCGACCCGGGGGCCGCGGCGTCGCTGGTTGTCGGTCACGGCCACACCCTAGGGGTTCGTGACCAAACCTTCCGCAGAACCCTGGACGCGCGTCTCTTTCGCAGCGCACCGGGACGCCAGTACGGTCCCCTCATGACGTTCACCGACCAGCATCTCGCCGCGCTCCGGTTGATCAGCGACACCTTCGCCCCCGGTGATGGCGCCGTTCCGCCGGCCAGCAAGGTCGGCGGGCCCGAGTTCGCCCTGGAGCTCGCCGGCACCAACCCGCGGAAGAGCGAGCTCCAGCAGCTCAGGCTGGTCCTGCGACTCTGGGACACCCGGTTCCTCGGCCTGGTGCTCACCGGTCGCCCCCGCAAGTTCTCCAGCCTGGACCAGGCCGGCCGCGAGCGGGTGCTGCTCTCGCTCTCGGACTCCCGGGTCGCCGCCAAGCGCGCCCTGTTCGCGGCCCTCAAGGGGGCCTGCCTGGCGCCGTACTACGTCACCGGCGGACCGGTGCTCTGGGACAGCATCGGGTACGCCGGACCTCCGGGACCGCTGGAGAACGCGCCGGACCCGGCGCTCAAGCCCGAGGGGGTCACCCAGGACGAGTCGATCGTCTGCGACGTGGTGGTCGTCGGCTCCGGTGCCGGCGGCGGCACCGCGGCCGGGGTGCTCGCGACCGCCGGGCTCGACGTGGTCGTGCTCGAGGCCGGCGAGTACCACGACGACCGCGACTTCGACGGCAGCGAGCGGACCGGCTTCAGCCAGCTGTACGCCGGTTCGCCGGGCGTGACCTCCGAAGGTCAGGTGCAGCTGGTGGCGGGCCGCGGCCTCGGCGGCGGCACCGTCGTCAACTACACCACCTCGTTCCCGACCCCTGACCACGTCCGCGCCGAGTGGGCCGCGCTGGGGACGCCGCAGTTCGCCACCTCCGAGTACGACGACGCGATGGCGGCCGTGAACGCCCGGCTTGGCGTCAACAAGGACCACCCGGGTGCGGGCGTCCGGGACCGGCTGCTGGAGAAGGGGGCCGAGAAGATCGGCTGGAGCCGCGGAGCGATGCCGCGCAACGTGATCGGCTGCGACGCCGGGATCGAGTGCGGCCGTTGCGGGATGGGCTGCCGGATCGGCGCCAAGCAGTCGGTCACCAAGACCTGGCTCGCGGACGCGGCCGAGCACGGCGCCCGGATCTACACCGGCGCCCGGGCGACGAAGGTGACCGTCGAGAACGGCCGCGCCACCGGCGTCGCCGCGGTCTCCGCCGACGGCCACACCCTGTCGGTCAAGGCCCGCGCGGTGGTGGTCGCCGCCGGTGCGATCCAGACCCCCGCCCTGCTCAAGCGGTCCGGGCTGACCAACCCGAACATCGGCAAGCACCTGCGCCTGCACCCCGCGACCGCGCTCTGGGGTCTGATGCCCGAGCTCGTGAACCCGTGGGAGGGGGCAATGCAGGCGCGGTACGTCGACGAGTGGACCGACCTCGACGGGGACGGCTACGGGGTGCTCTACGAGACCGCCCCGCTGACCCCGGCGTTCGGGTCCGGCTTCGTGAACTGGCGCGGCGGGGCCGAGCACCTGCGCCGGATGCGCGAGCTGAAGAACATGCTCGGCGTGGCGATCGTGGTCCGCGACAAGGGACCGGGCGGCACCGTGAAGATCGGCAAGGACGGCGAGCCGATCGTCAGCTACACCCTCTCCCCCGGCGACACCGACCTGCTGATGAAGGGTCTCGAGGGGGCGGCCCGGATCGCCGAGGCCGCCGGCGCCACCCAGATCTACACGACCCACCACCGGACGATGGGCTACGCGCCCGGCAGGAAGGGCAACCTGGAGTCGTTCGTGAAGGCGATCCGCGCCGAGGGCGCCGCGCCGGCCCGGTTGACGCTCGCCGCGCTGCACATCATGGGCAGCGCGCGGATGGGCGGCTCGCCGCAGATGTCCGCGGTTAACCCGGACGGCGAGACCTGGGACGTCAAGGACCTGGTCGTCGCCGACGCGTCCTGCTTCCCCACCGCCTCCGGCGTCAACCCGATGATCTCGATCGAATCCATCGCCTACATGAACGCGACTCGTCTTGCCGCCCGCCTGACCCGTTGATCAGGAGAGGCGGACGGGGAGCGCCTCGAGGCCGTAGACGATCGACTTGGCGTGGTACTGGAGCTCGCTCGGGTCGACCGCAAGCCGCATGTTCGGGAACCGCTTCGCCAGGGCCGGGTACGCCGCCCGCAGCTCCATCCGCGCCAGCTCGGCACCGACGCAGCGGTGCAGCCCGTGCCCGAAGGCGAGGTGGTTGGAGGACTCCTTCATCGGGCACAGCCCGGCACCGGGGGTCGAGCGCGGGTCCCGGCTCGCCGTCGGCAGGTGCGCCAGCATGATCGAGCCCTTCTTGATCTTGTGCCCGCCGACGACCACGTCCTCCTTGGCGAACCGCGGGAAGGCGATCTGGACGACGGCCAGCTGACGGAGCAGCTCCTCGACGATGTCGTCGACGCTGTCCGGGTCCTCGGCCAGCGACTTCCAGAGCTCGGGGTTCTGCAGCAGCAGCACGGTGCCGAGCGCCAGCATCGAGGCACTGGTCTCCATGCCGCCGTTGAAGGCGCCGTCGGCGAGGCCGCCGAGGTCGAAGTCGTTGATCTGGTCGCCGCTGTCCCGGATGATCTGGCCGATCAGACCCGGACCGGGGTCGTGGCGCTGACGGGCGGTCTCGGCGAGCAGGAACTCCCGGGAGGCGCCGATCGAGCCGATCGAGCCGGCCCCGCCCTCGGACATGTCGAACCGGGCCGCTCCGAGCTTGCGGAACGTCTCGCGCTGCTCGTCGGGCAGCCCGAGCAGGTCGCAGATCACCCGGAACGGCACCGGGAACGCGAAGGTCTGGACCAGGTCCACCACGCCGTCGCCCGCCTCGGCACCGGCTGCGGTCTCGTCGAGCTGCTTGTCGATGATGTCCGCGATCGCCGGCTTCAGCCGGGCCAGCCGCCGCATCGTGAACTCCGGCGTGAGCAGCTTGCGCTGGCGGGTGTGCTCCGGCGGGTCGGTGAAGCCGAGACCGCCGATGTCGCCCTTCTCGACGTCGCCGCTCTTGCCCATGTACGGGCGGATGTCGGTGGAGTGGTTGACGTTGCCGAGCACCTCGCGGGCTTCGTCGTACCCGGTGATGAGCCAGAGCTCCAGCCCCATGAACGAGGTCAGCTTCTGCACCGGGTCCTGCGCCTGGGCGGCGAGCAGCCGGTCGGTCGGGTCGACGCCGTCGCGGATCAGCGGCCAGGCGAGGCTGTCCGGGATCTTGTCGAGCTTGGTGAAGTCCACCCCGCCGGTGCGCGCGACGATGCGCTTCATGACGGCGGACTTGAAGGAGGACAGCAGGCTCATCGGTCGACGTGGCCCTTCCGGGGTGGGGATCGGCACGCAGGACTCTACCCAGGATGCCCGGCGGCCGCGGGATCCCCGGCCTACGGCCCGTGGCCCACGTCACCCCGGCTCGGGCGCGGCCACGATCTCGGTGCGGGCGGTCTCAACGTCCCGACTCGACCGTCGTACCAGTCGGTGGCCGAGCTCCCTTCCCGAGGTGATCCCTCCAGGCCGGAGCAGCAGAGTGAAGAGGAGCGTCAGGGCGAGGACTACCTGCTCGATCCCGGGATGCGGGGCGAGCGCGATCGGACCGAAGTCGCCGCCGGCTTCGACCCGGCGCAGCAGCTCGGCCAGCACGGAGATGAAGATCGTCCCGATCACAGCCCCGCTCAGGCTCCTCAGGCCACCGACGATCAGCATCAGCAGCGCCAGCAAGGTGAGCTTGAGCGAGACGTCCCCTGGCGTGAGCGCTCCGAGGAAGTGCGCATACAGGCCGCCGCCGATCCCGCAGACGAAAGCACTGATCACCAGAGCGATCGTGCGCTCGCGGCCGACCCGGACACCCAGCGATGCCGCCGCGACCGCATCTTCCCGGGAGGCCCGTAGCCGGAACCCGGAGGCGCTCACCTGGTAGGCGAGAGCGAGCACGATCGCACCGATCAACCAGGGCAGCGCTGTGCCGACGGTGAGGTCGGCGGGGATCCCGACGATGCCTTGCGAACCCCGGGTCACCTGGTCCCAGTTGCCGATCACCACGTTGACGCTGATCAGGAGCGCGAGGCTCGCGATGCCTGCTGCCATCCCGTCCAGCCGGAGCACCAAGGGTGAGCAGAGCACGCTGACGAGGAGAGCGAGCAGACCCGCGACCGGGAGTGCGGCAGCCATCCCGAGGTGCAGGTCGACGATCCAGCCCGGAAGGTCCGGGAGCAGTGCTCGCTTCAGACCGGGCTCCATGGTCATCAGTGCGGTGCTGTACGCACCCACGGCGACGAAGACGACGTGGCCGAAGGACAGCACCCCTGAGTTGCCGACGAAGATGTAGGTGCCGACACAGATCACCCCCATCACCAGCATCTGCGCCGCAGTCCGCTGGGTCGTCTCCGAACCCAGCATGGCCAGGCCGCTGATCACGAGCACGAGCAGCGTGGACAGCGCTGCGGGGGCACTCCCGGCCACCAGCGTGATCGCTCTGTTCCTCATACCCGCACCCCCTGCGGTCGACCGGCGATCCCGTGCGGCCGGAAGAGCAGGATGACGATGATGCCGAGGTAGACCAGGGCGTCGCGGTAGGCGGCCAGCCCTGTGGGTAGGTATGCCTGCAGCATCACGGAGAGGAGAGCAAGCACGTACGCGCCGATCGCGGCGGCCCAGAGCCGCCCGAGCCCACCGAGCACGATCGCCACGAACCCGAGCAGGACCGGCGTCAGACCCATGCTCGGGGTGAGCGTGCCGGTACGGGCGACGAGGAAGACGGCGGCCACGGCCGCGAACGCGCCACTCACCCCGAAGGCAGTCGCGACGACCCGATCCGCCCGGACCCCGAGCGCGCGAGCCATGGTGAAGTCCTCGGCCGCGGCGCGCATCTGCACCCCGAGCGGCGTGGCCCGCAGGAACCACGCGAGCCCGATCAGCAGCACGCCCGTCACTCCGATGATGGCGACATCCAGCTTGCCGATGGTCATGCCACCCACGTCGACGCTCGCGCCCAGGCTTCCGAGTACGTTCACGCTCTGCGGGTCGGCGCCCTCCTTCAGGAGCACGCCACCCTGGACGAGCAGGCTCAGCGCGAAGGACGTCATCAGCAACGTCTCGCCGCTGGCTCCGCGGGCAGGACGGAACGCGAGCCGTTCCATGGTCAGCGCAGCGGCGACGACGACCGCGACGGTCAGCGCGACGGCCACGGCCAACGGCAGGCCGTGGAACGCCAGCAGGGTGTAGCCGCCGATGGTGATCAGCTCGCCGTGTGCGAAGTTGATCAGGCCCATGATGCTGAACAGCAGCGCGATTCCGAGAGCGATCAAGGCGTAGAGACTGCCGAGGCTGAGCGCGTTGATGAGGTTCTGAGCCATGTGCTCACTCCATTCCGAGGTGCTTGGCGCGGAACGCCGGATCGCCGACCAGGTCCTGGGGGTTCTCCAGCCGCTCCAGCAGGCCGCCGCGCAGGGAGTACACGTGGTCGGCGAGCCTCACGGCGCGGCTGACGTTCTGCTCGACCACGAGAATCGTCCGACCCTCGTCCCGTAGCGCGGCGAGGCTGGCGAAGAGCCCGTCAAGGATCACCGGCGCCAGGCCCAGCGAAGGTTCGTCGAGGACCAGCAGGTCCGGTGAGGAGACGAGCGCCCGACCGATGGCCAGCTGCTGCCTCTCTCCTCCGGACAGCACGGATGCGCGCTGGTTCAGCCGGTCGGCCAGGACCGGGAAGAGCTCGAGCGACCGCTCGATCTGCGCAGCCGCCGTCGCCTTCTCGGCCAGGGCACAGGCGGCGAGGCTCAGGTTCTCCGCGATCGAGAGCGAGCCGAAGATGCCGCGCGACTCGGGGACGAAGGCGATCCCCGCCCGCGCCCGTCGCTCGGGCGACCAGTCCGTGATCTCCGCACCTCGCAGGCGAATCGTTCCGCTCCGCGTTCGAACGAGGCCCTGGACTGCGGAGAGGATGCTCGTCTTGCCGGCCCCGTTCGGCCCGACGATCGCGACGACGCCACCCTTCTCCACGTCCAGGGTGACCCCCCGGACGGCATCAACGGGCCCGTAGGAGATGTGCAGGTCCGCTATCTCGAGCAGGGTCATGCGTGCACCTCCTCCCCCAGGTAGGCCGTGACCACGTCCGGGTCCGTCCTGATCTCGTCCGGACTGCCCACGCGGAGGGTGACGCCGTGATCGAGCACGTGCACGCGGTGACTGAGCCCGAGGATCATCCGGACGTCGTGCTCGATGACGACCACCCCGCACCCGAGCTCAGCGTGGATGGCCCGTACCGTCTCGGCCATCGCGGCGCTCTCGTCGTCGTTCAGGCCGGCCGCCGGCTCGTCGAGCAGGAGCACGCGCGGCCTGGCGCACAGCGCGCGCGCCAGGCCGACACGTCTCTGGAGCCCGTACGGCAGGTCTCGCGCCAGGACGTGAGCACTGCCTTGGAGGTCCAGCAGCTCGAGGGCCTGCGTCGCCTGCGTGCGCGCCGTGGAACGACGTCCCCCGCAGCCGACCACGGCGACCTCGCAGTTCTCCTGCACGCTCATCTCCTCGAACAGGCGCACGTCCTGAAAGGTCCGACTGATGCCGGCCCTGGCCCGACGCGGCGCATCCCACCGGGTGATCGTGCGTCCGTCGAGCTCGACCTCCCCGACCGTGGGCCGCTGGAAACCGGACAGCACGTTGAGCAGAGTCGTCTTGCCGGCTCCGTTCGGCCCGATCAGCCCGAGAATCTCACCGGCACCGAGCTCGAGCTCGACGCCGTCGAGAGCACAGAGTCCGCCGAAACGAACGCTGAGCTGGCGGGTGCGCAGGAGCAGGGACATTCCTGTCAGCCGACCTTGCTCTTGGCGCCACGGACGTACGTCGCGACCGGGTCGAACGTGCCGTTGTCGATGCTCATGATCACCGACGGCCGGTCGGCGACGATGTGGTGCTCGGCGTCGTAGCCGGTGCGTCCGAGGATCGTGTCCAACTCGCCCAGGCCGTCGATCGCCTTGGCGAGCGCGGCACCCTCGGTGGTCTCGGCCGACTCGATCGCCTTCGCGATCACCTCGATCGTCGCGTAACCGGTCAGGGCGTACGACGTCACCGCGGGCTCGCCGAACTTCTCCCGGTAGCGGTCGAAGAAGGTGTTCACGTCCGCGCGCGGGTCGTTGCCGTAGAGCGAGCCGAAGGCGTCGTAGTAGAACTTGCTGAGGTTCGGCACGGCCTTGAGCCAGTAGTTGCCGTCCATGGCCAGGTGCGACGTCACCGGAATGTCGATCCCGGAGGCACGGAGCTCGCGGAGGGCAGCGCCAGCACCCGGGTTGTAACTGCACAGCTCGAGAACGTCGGCGCCGGAGTCGCGGACCTTGGCGATCTGGACCGCGAACGAGGTGTCCTGCTGCTGGATGGTGTCGCTGCCCACCACCTCCGCATCCGGCTTCGCCCCGAAGGCCGAGTCGAAAGCAGCACAGGTGTTCTTCGTCTGCGAGATGCTCGGGTCGAGCCAGAGGTAGGCCTTGCGGTAGCCCTGGTCGTAGGCGAACTGGGCGACGTTCTCGGCCGCAGCCCCGGCTTCGGTGCCCATCGAGTACGCGAGCGGCCCGAGCGTCGGCACGTCGAACTGCGAGGAACCTGCGCACGGCGTGAAGGCGACGACGTCCTTGCTCGTGGCAGCGATAGCGGCGGGGCTTCCGAGGTCGAAGTCACAGGTGACGACCATGACCTTCGCGGACTTGGCCAGGAGGTCGAGTGCCACGGTCGTGCCCAGCGCACGGTCCGACTTGGTGTCGCCGTAGACCAGCTTGAGCGGGTGGCCGAGAACACCGCCCTTGGCGTTGATGTCCGCGACGGCCAGCTCCGCGCCCCGGGCAGGGCCGAGGTCGTACGGCGCCGCCAGACCCGATCGGGCGATCGCCATCCCGATCTCGATCGGTCCGTCAGGAAGCGCGACGGAAGGCGAGCTTCCGGATGTTCCCTTGTCGTTGCCGCAGCCTGCGGCGACGACCGCCAGGATCGCTGCGACCAGCAGCAGCATGGTTCGCCTCATCATCATTCTCCTCTAGACGTCGATTGGTACGGCATTCTTACGTTCGTGCGATCTCAAAGTCAAGACTTGATATCTTACGATCCGGCGCAGAGCAACACGCCGTTTCCGGCGGTCGAGCGGCCCCGTCAGCGCTCGCGATTCGCGCCGACCACGACGAACACGATGTGCGTCGGCTCCTCGTACAGCCACCGGTGCAGGGCGCCGTTGCAGACGTACACGTCACCGGGGCCAAGGGTCGTTCGCGTACCGTCGCCCGCTTCGATGACGGCCCTCCCCTCGATCACCATCGCGATATCAATCGTGTCGGTCGCGTGCATCCCGGGTCGTGCGGCGTCGTGGACGAAGCCCGGCAGCACCCTCCCCAGATCCTCCAACGCGCCGACCGTGCCGCCGTGCCCGCGCAACGCGACGACGCGGACGCCACCGGCTGCCGGAAACGCAGGTTGCAGGTCGGGGCCGGAGCCCTCGGCACGCGGAACGGTCGGCAACTCGTCCCAGCCCCAGATCGGCCACGACAGCATCGAACCGTCCTCGGTCTCGACCGGCGCCACCTCCTCGACGTGCGTCATCGTGGACTCGTGGCCGCCGAGCGCGCCGACGACGACGCGTCGTACCTTCCTCACCATCTCCACTCCTTCGATGTCTCGTCGCCGGTCAGACGATCAGGTCGCCGCCGTTGATGTCGACAGCGGCGCCGGTGATGTACGCCGCGCGGTCGGACGCGAGGAAGGCCACCAGTTCCGCGACCTCCCAGGGCAGCCCCACCCGAGGAACCGGGAAGGCGCTCGCGGCCCGCTCCAGGTCGTCTTGCGGAAGGAGCGCGCGCGCCATCGGCGTGTCGATCAGGCCCGGACAGACGGCGTTGACCGTGATCCCGTCAGGACCGTAGGCCTTCGCCAAGTGCCTGGTCAGCCCGAGGACTCCGTGCTTGGCCGTCGTGTAGTGAGCTCCGCCGGCCGTGCTGATGGTCTTGCCCGCCGTCGAGGAGAAGTTCACGATCCGTCCCCAGCCTCGGCCCCGCATGCCAGGAAGAGCCTGTTGGGCGCAGAGGAAGGTGCCGTTCACGTTGACGGCGAGCACCCGGTCCCATTCGTCGTCGTCGATCGTTTCGAACGAGGTGGACGGTGCGATTCCGGCCGCATTGACCAGGATGTCGATCCGGGACGATCCGGCGAGCACCGAGGCGAACGCGCCGACCACCTGCGAGCGCTCGGTGATGTCGACGGAGAGCGTCAGAATCCGTTCCGGGAGCGCGTCCAGGCGCAGCGCGAGCTCGGCGGGGTCCGGCGCCACCAGGTCGAGCACGGCTACAGTCGCGCCGCGCCGGGCCAAAGCGTGGACGGTCGCCAGACCCATGCCGCTCGCCCCACCGGTGACGACCGCGACCCGCCCCTCGAACTCGCGGCTGTCCGCAGCCGTCGGTGCAGCCAGTCCGGTTCCGGACTCTGCTCCGGCGCTCATGCCGCACCGAGCATTCGCCGAGTGCGGCCGAAGGCGGCGACCACCTGCTCGAGCTGCTCGGGCGTGTGGGACGCGGAGACCTGCACCCTGATCCGCTCCTCGCCCGGCTGCACGACCGGATGGGCGAGAGCCAGGACCAGGATGCCTTGGAGGCGCAGCTCTGCGGCCAGGTCGCGTGCCAACGAACCTCCCCGCAGCATGACCGGGATGATCGGATGCTCACCCGGAACCACCTCGTACCCGAGGTCGCCCAGCGCCTGCCGCAACCACCGGGCGTTGGCTGCCAGCTGCTGCCGGAGCGCCGGCCGATCGTGCGCGATCTGCAGGGCGGACAGGACCGCCGCGCACAGGGCCGGAGCCATCGCATTCGTGAAGACGTACGGCCGGGAGACCTGGCGCAGCGTGTCCACGACGGCGCGGGAGCCGGCGGCGAAGCCACCGGCGGCGCCTCCCAGGGCCTTCCCCAACGTACCGGTCAGGACATCGATGCCGCCGACCAGTCCGAAGTGCTCCGCCGTCCCGGCACCCGTCGCTCCGAGGATGCCGGTCGCGTGCGAGTCGTCGACCACCAGCACGGCGTCGTAGCGACGCACCAGCTCTTCCAGTGCCGGCAGGTCGGCCAGGTCGCCGTCCATGCTGAAGACGCCGTCCGTCACGATCACGCGATGACGCGCGTCGGCAGATCCTGCGAGGTGACGCTCCAGCTCCTCGAGGTCGCCATGCGCGTAGACCCGCCGTCGCGCCGACGCGAGCCGGATGCCGTCGATCAGACTGGCGTGGTTGAGCGCATCGCTGAGAACCACGTCCTCGGGCCCCAGCAGTGCGTCGAAGACCCCCAAGTTCGCGTCGAAGCATGACCCGTACAGGACCGCTCCCTCGGTTCCGACGAGCGCGGCGAGGCGTTCCTCGAGCCGGTGGTGGACCTCTCGATTCCCGCACAGAACCCTTCCCGCAGTCGTCCCGAGGCCCAGCTCCGTCACCGCCTGGCGAGCCGATTCGAGCACCTCAGGGTCACCGGCGAGACCGAGGTAGTCATTGGATGCGAGGTTCACCACCTGCTGGCCGCCGAGACCGACCAGCGGACCTTGCGGCCCGGACACCACCAAGTCCTCACGCAGGCCGACCCCGTCGCGACGCACGTCGAGGTCGACACGGAGCCGATCCAGGAACGCCTGGTTCATGCGTGCCACTCGGCACAGCGCACGACCTCGACGCCACGACTCGGGAAGACCTCGCTCATGAAGAACTCGTGCATCGCCGGGTCCGCATCACCGCAGCCGTCACGCAGCACGGTGACCCCGTAGCCCCGGTCTGCAGCGCCGTAGACCGTAGCCGCCACCATCGCACTGGTCGCCACGCCGGCGATCACGACGTGGTCCACCCCTGCCGCGCGAAGGACCAGGTCGAGGTCGGTGCCGTGGAACGCGCTCGCACGTCGCTTGAGCACGACGACGTCCTCGTCAGAGACCGCCAGGGCGATCTCGGTGCCCGCCGACCCTTCGTGGAAGTCGCTGCCCGCCTCGAAGAACCCCCGGAGCAGCGGACTCGCCGGCGGTACGTCGGATCCGTTGCCGCGAAAGGCGAACCGCACGAAGACGACGAGCGCGCCCGCCGTACGGGCTCGTGGAAGCAGCTCGGCGAGGGGCGGGACGACGCGTTCCGCGAACGGGTACGCGCCCGTGATCCCCTCCTGGACGTCTCCGATGATCAGTGCGGTAGTCATGCCCTGCTCCCTTCGAGGCGGTCGGCGCGCAGCCGTGAGGTTCCGCTGGAATCGATCGTGCCGTCCGGATCGATCAGGACGCCATAGTCACGCGCGGCGCCCGCGTGGGTGACCTTGCCGTCGAGGACGTCCTCCAGGACGCGGTCCGGGTCCCGGTCGAACGGATCGCCGTGCCCACCGCCGCCTGCCGTCACGTGCCGGTGCGAGGTCCCCGCGGTCATCACGAACTGCGGCTTCGAGCTCAGCATGCGCTCATCGGGCCCGTTCGGGTCGAGCATGTTCAGCGAGGGCGAGCCCGGCGCGCCGCCGGCAAGCCCGTACGGCAGGAACATCCGTCGATCGGACCTGATCTGCACGCTTGCCTCCGGCGCCAGCATCGTCATGTCACGGAAGGTCGACATACCCCCGCGCCAGCGGCCCGCGCCACCGGTGTCCGGGACGTACCCGTAGCCATCGATCCGGATGTAGCCCGATTGCTCGAGCTCCTCGATCGGCGTGTTGGTGAGGTTGGCGCCCAGGGAGCTGATGCCGTCGACGCCGTCCCGGTCCGGCCGCGCGCCCCAGGCACCGGACAGGGGATCCCAGAGCACGACCGATCCGCCGTCGTCGCGGACGATGCCGATCGCGATGCCGTTCGGACCGCCGTCGCCGGCAGCCGGAACCCGGCCGGGGAAGACCGGAGCCAGCGCACCGAGCACGGCGTCCACGATCCGGAACCCGACCAGGCCGCGAGCGCCTCGGGCGGACGGGCGCCGCCCGTTGAGGATGGAGGCATCCGGGATGACGAAGCTGAACGGCCGGTAGAAGCCGCTGTTGGCAGGGATGTCCGACGGAATGACGCCTTGGAGCGCGGCGTAGCAGGCCGACCGGGTGAACGACTCGGTCGCATTGAGGGCGGAGGCAACCTGGGGCGCAGACCCCGTGAAGTCGAGCTCGATCCCCGACCCCGACAGCGTCACTTGCACCCGGATGGGGATGGGGCCGGACCCGAGGCCGTCGTCGTCGATGTGGTCGGTGAACTCGTAGGTGCCCGCGGTCGCTTCCGCGAGCGCTGCTCGGAACAAGGTCTCGGAGTAGTCGAGCAGTTCGTCGATCAGGGATTCGTAGTGCTCGACACCGTGCTTGGCGGCCAGCGCGCGCAGACCCTCGGCTCCGGTGTGGCACGCCGCCAGCTGCGACTCGAGATCTCCGCGCAACAGGTCCGGCTCACGCACGTTGCGGAGGACCAGCTGCAGGAAGGTCTCGTTCAGCACCCCGGCCTCGAGGAGACGCAGCGGCGGGATCTGGATGCCCTCGGCGAAGATGCTCGTCGACTGCACCGCCATCGAACCAGCAGCCCAGCCACCGACGTCGGTGTGATTGACGACCGTGACCGAGAAGCCCAGCAGGGTCGGACCCTCGAAGACAGGAGCGATGACGAAGATGTCGGGGAGGTGCATCCCGCCGAGGGACGGGTCGTTGAGCAGGTAGATGTCGCCCGGCTGGATCCTGCCCTCGAACTCGTCGAAGATCGCGTCCATCGCGCCGGGGATCGAGCCTAGGTGCACCGGGAGGGTGTTCGCCTGGGCGATGATCCTGCCCTCCCGGTCACACAGGGCCGCGGAGAAGTCCATGCTGGTGGCGACCAGCTGCGAGTGCGCTGTCCGGAGGACCGTGATCGCCATCTCGTCAGCCAGTCCGGTCACGGCATTGCGGAAGACCTCGAAGGTCACGGCGTCGCGAATCAAGGTGCGCTCCAGGTGATCACGATGTTGTTGAACCGGTCGCGGAAGACCCGCGCACCGGGTGGAACAAGCGTGGTGGCGTCCATGTCCTCGATGACGAGCGGCCCTTCGACGGGATCCGAGCCGAGGTCGGCCCGTCCGATCACCGGCGTCGCCACGAGCTCGTCGAACCGGCACGACCGCGTGGCCGCCGCGCGGCCCGGATCGGCAGGCAGGTCGAGGACGTCGGCGACGGCGACTGCGGTCGGTATCCATCCGCGTACCCGCAGGTTGACCAGCTCCACGAGGTCGTCGGCTCCGACGCGCCCGTAGGTTCGCTGGTGCTCGGCGTGGAACCGTGCCCGGGTCTCGGCGAGCAGCTCCTCGGTCAGCTCGCCGTCCGGGACCCGAACCCGCAGCTCGAATCGCTGGCCCCGGTACCTCATGTCGACCAGACGGTCGATCTCGGCATCGCCGCCCAGCTCGTCGACGACCTTCGCCGCGAGCCTGTCGAACTCACCGGCGAGCACCCGCAGCTCAGCGTGCTCCGGACGATAGGACGTCAGCTCGTGGTGCTCGGTGTCCGCGACCAGCAGTCCGAGGCTGCTGAACAAGCCCGGGTAGACCGGCACGATCACCGTCGTGATCCCGAGCTCACGCGCGAGCGAAGCAGCGTACAGCGGACCGGCACCACCGAACGCGACCATCGTCGCGTCACGCGGGTCCCGTCCGCGTTCGCTGGTGACCGCCTTGACCGCGGTGGTCATGTTGGACACGGCCACCTGGTAGGCACCGCGCGCCGTCTCCTGCACGTCCGCACCGAGCTGGTCGGCAACGGGGGCCAGCGCCTTGGCGGCGAGGTCGGGATGGATCGTCACCGTGCCGCCGGCGAGCGACGTCTGGCTGAGGTAGCCGAGAGTGACGTTCGCGTCGGTCAGCGTCGGCAGCTCACCGCCGTGGCCGTAGCACGCCGGGCCGGGCCGGGAGCCCGCACTCGAAGGCCCGACGTGCAGGGCGCCGGCAGGGTCGACAGCGATGATGCTGCCACCACCGGAACCGACCTCCGCGATGTCGATGGAAGGCGCGCGCACGGGGTACCCGGCCCCCGAGGCCAGTCCGCGGGCGATGTTCATGCCGCCACCCACCTCGTAGTCGGCCGACACGAACGGCTCACCGTCCTCGATCAGCGAGGCCTTCGCCGTCGTACCGCCCATGTCGAACGCGACCACCGTCGACAGCCCGATCATCTCGGCGAGCTTCTGGACCGCGGTCACGCCAGCCGCGGGCCCCGACTCGATGATCTGCACCGGGCGCTCCGCGACCGAGCCAGCGTCCATCAGGCCTCCGCTGGACTGCATGACGAGCAGCGGGGCGACCACGCCTTCATTGCGCAGTCCGGCCTCCAGACGGGTTAGATACCCGTGCACCGCGGGACCGACGTACGAGTTGACCGCCGCCGTGCTGGTGCGTTCGTACTCCTGGAGCTGCGGCGACACGTCGACCGAGGCCGTGACGTAGACGCCGGGCAGCTCAGCACGCAGCAGGTCGGCGACTCGGCGCTCCTCATCGGGCCGGACGTAGGAGTTGAGCAGGCACACGGCAACGGCTTCGATCCCGTCTGCGCGCAGCCGGCTCGCGAGAGCGCGGACCTCGTTCTCCTCGGCCGCAGGCTCGAGCAGCCCACCGGACGTGATCCGCTGGTCGAGCTCGTAGCGGTGGCGCCGCCGCGCCAGCGGCTCGGGCCGGGACCACGACAGGTCGTAGAGGGATGGACGGCGCAACCGACCGATCTCGAGCACGTCCCGAAAGCCACGGGTGGTGACGACCGCCGTGAGGGCGCCGTTCTTGGAGAGGATCGCGTTGGTCGCGACGGTCGTGCCGTGCAGCATCGCCACCACGTCCCGCGGCTCGACGGAAGCCGCCGCAAGGACGGACATGGTCGCCGACACCACGCCGGCTCCGTAGTCGGGCGGCGTGGACGGCACCTTCATCGGGACGACCTCGCCCGCCGGGCCCAAGGCGATCACGTCGGTGAACGTGCCGCCGATGTCGGCGCCGACTCGCCAGCCGCTGGATCGCAGATCGTGACTGCCAGGCACTTGGAACTCCTTCGATAGGCGTGAGTGAGATCAGAGTAGAGGTTTCTTAATATCTTAACAAGCCCAGCTGTTGTACTATTTGAATCCCTGCTGCGACGTGGTCGATCGAGCACCGCAGCCCACGCCGACCGACCAGCCCCTAGGAGTGCCCATGGCGCCGAGCCCTGCCGACCTGAAGTACACCGCCGAGCACGAGTGGCTCGACGTCGACGGCACCAGGGCGCGCGTCGGCATCACCCGCTTCGCCGCCGACGCCCTGGGCGACATCGTCTTCGTCGAGCTGCCCGAGGTCGGCGCCCTCGTGACCACCGGATCGACCTGCGGCGAGCTGGAGTCGACCAAGTCCGTCAACGAGCTGTTCGCGCCCGCCGACGGCGAGGTGGTCGCGGTGAACCACGCAGCGCAGGAGGATCCCGGGCTGGTCAACTCCGATCCGTACGGCGCTGGCTGGCTGTTTGAGCTGCGCATCTCGCGGGCCGACGGCCTGCTCGATGCGGCCGCCTACGACTCCCACGTCGGGGAGCGCTGATCCTTGTCCGAGATCACCTGCGCCGGGCCGACACCTCCCGGGGACCCCGACGCGGCCCCTCCCGATCCCGCCGGCAATAACGGCTCGCCGAGCCGGAGCAAGGCGCGAGCGGTGAGCTGCACGAGGCCGGCGCTGTCGTCCCCGTCGAGCGCGGAGCACCGGCTCGGCGGCTGACGCTACGCCTCCTGGACCGCCCGGGTGATACCGCGGACCACGTCGGCCAGGACGTCTTCGTCCGAGCCGAAGACCAGCCGGACGTAGTTCCCGGGCGCGTGCAGGTCAGCACCGCGGATGGAGGAGATGCCGTTGCGCAGGAGGGCGGCGTCGATGGCCTCGGCGGTCTCCCCGAGGCGGGCGCAGTCGACGAGCAGGAAGGCCCCCGCCTCTGGTCGCTCGGGCACGCTGAGGCCGCTCGCTGCGATGCCGTCGCAGACGTAGTCACGCTTGACCTGGTAGGTCGCACGTGCCGATTCCAACCAGTCGCGGGGCCCCGTCAGGGTCGCAGTCGCGGCCGACTGGGACACGATTCCGCAACACACCGCTTCCCACTGGAGGCGGCACTCGAGTGCGTCGACGACCTCGGGCGGGGCGATCACGTAGCCGACCCGCCAGCTGGCCAACGCGTAGTACTTGCTCAGACTCATCACCGTGATGATGTGCGGCCAGCGATCGGCGAAGGACTCCAGCGGCGTGTACTCGCGGCCGTCGTAGGTGAAGTGCTGCCATGAGTCGTCGGAGATGATCAGCAGCCCGTGTCGAGCCGCGAGGGCGACCACCGCCTCCAGCGTCGCAGCGTCCGGAAGGTGCCCGGTCGGGTTGTTCGGGTTGCAGATCAGCAAGGCACGGGTCCGGGTCGTGATCGCGGCTTCGAGCCTCGCTACGTCCAGAGCCCACCCGTCGGACGCCAGGGTCGGAACATGGACAGGACGGGCGCCGCTCTCCCTCAGGAGACCGTCGAAGAAGAACGTGGGCGTGGGCACGACGACCTCGTCCCCCGGAGCGAGCACGGTGCGGAACACCAGGGAGAGGCCCTGCATCGCACCGTGGGTGACGATGAGGCGCCGCTCCGGATCGACGTCCAAGTCGTGCACGCGTGCCAGGTCGTCGGCGATCGCCGTGCGCAGCTCGGGGAGGCCGCGACTGTCGCGCGGATCCGGCCGGTTCAAGGCCTCGGCTGCCGCCCGTCGCACGTGCAGGGGCATCGGGAGGATCGGAGCACCGACGAGGGGAAGCATGCGAGCACCGTCTCGGCCCGCACGCATCGCGCGCTCGCGCGCGCTCATCGCGCCCATCACCGGGAGCCCGGCCGTCGGAGGCAGCACCCAGGATTCTGTTCTGCTTGTCTGCATGCAGGGAAGGTACCATTGAGATACTAATCGTCGCACTACATATCTCAGACGTTGCCATATCAATATCTGATACTGGTATGCTCGCGCGATGCCCGACTCTGTCATCACCGGAATGACCCACGTCCCCGCGCTTCTCCTGGTCGGCACGGACGACACCAACCTCGACCGAACCAGCCAGGCCTATCGTGCGATCCGGCGCCAGATCATCGACCTGACGCTGCCGCCGGGCAGCAGCTTCACCGAGTCCTCACTCGCCCAGCAGTGGAACATCAGCAAGACCCCCGTGCGCGAGGCCCTCGCCCGCCTCCGGCGGGACGGCCTGGTGAACGCGATGCCCCGTGCCGGCTACGTCGTCAGCCCGGTGACCCTCGAGGACACCGACGACCTCTGCGGCCTGCGCACCCTGCTCTCCAGCGAAGGTGCGGCCGTGGCCGCTCGGAACGGACTCGACAACCTGGCGCTCGACCAGCTGGACGCGTTCGCCGAGGTACCGGTGGCCCTGGCCCAGGGCGACACAGGTCTGGAGGAGTCGCTGCGAGCAGGGATCGGCTTCGAAGCCATCGTCGCCAACGGTGCCGAGAACAACCGGCTCGGCAAGGCGATCGTCGACGTGATCGACGAGCTGGAGCGAGTCCTGCGAATGGTCGCCTTGATCGCTCCGAACGCGTCGAGCCCTCCCGGCGAGCTCCGGGCCATCGCGGAGCAGCTCCGCGAGCGCAACGAGGAAGGCGCTCGAGAGGCCATGGCGAAGCGGTGCGAGCGGGTGCGTCGCGACGTGCTCAAGGTGCTCGCGAAGAGTGCGTCGGTCAGCCGGGCGCCTATCGAGATGCCTCCCCCGGTCACCTCGTAGGCACTTCGCCCGTCAGCCCTCGTCCGCCGCGATGCCCGCGAGGACCGCGACGACCAGTCGCTTCTGGGTCTCGACCGAGGGGTGCACACCGTCCTCGATGAACGCGCCGGGGCCGTAGGTGACCGCCGCCGTGTCGATGCGGAGATCTCCCAGCCCGCCGATCGAGGCGGCCAGGTCGTCGACGTCCGCGTTCGACCAGCTGATCCCGGCCGCGCCGAAGAACGGGAAGCGTGCGACCGCCGCCTCGTCGACCCTCGTCGGCGTGACCCACACCCAGGTCGTCCCGCCAGAAGGCTGCCGCCGCCGCAACTCCGTCAGGTTGCGGACGGTCTCCTCGTTCCGGACCAGGCGCGGACCGTCGGCACCGTCGAAGCGCTGCAGATCGTTGCTCCCGAGCATGCAGAAGGTCCAGTCCCCCTGCACGCGCCGGAGGGCCGGCAGGCCGGCCAAGGTCTGGGTCGTGGTCGCGCCCGAGACGGCCGCGTTGACGAGGCTCAGCTCGAGGTCGGGCCGTTCGGCGGCGACGAGAGTCGAGAGGATCTCGAACCAGGACAACCGATCTGCCGTCGTACTCTCACCGATCGCGACGATTCGCTGCCCTCGTTCGAACGGCAGCCGGTCCAGGTGGAGCCGGACGGCCGGATCCGCGGCCAGCTGGGCGGCTGCCTCCCTCCGCTGCTCCTCGAGGCTCGCCACGACCTGGAGGTACGTCGCCGGGTCGGTCCCGAAGATCGCGGCACGCGTCGTGTCGTCCAGGCCCCGGGCGTACCCCAGCGTGCGTTCGGGATCCTGGAACCGGACGAGCTTCTCGATCATGGCGCTCGTCATGCGACCTCTCCTGCCGTGCGGTTGGCGGCGGCACGGTGCTGCGGAAGCAGGACGGCGGACGCGATGAGCCAGAGGAAGCCGGGGAACCGTGCGATCGGGAGCAGGAACGCGAGGTCCGAGAACCGGACGGCGAGGATCGAGATCATGGCGATGCCCGCCAGCACGAGCCCGGCGAGCGCGAACCACCGAGGCAGCAGGCCCGCCAGGAGACCGGGTACGGCGATGCCCGCGACAAGGAGGCCACCGGGCACCACGACGCCGGGACCGCCCGAGATGAAGGCCAGGTCGTGCAGCAACCGGACGAGCTCGGCGTGCTCGAGCGTCTCGGGTCGACCGACCGCCCAGGTGAGCATGGCGCTGAGCAGCATCGAACCCGCGGCGAGCACCCCGCCGGCCAGGGCGATCGTCGCGCCGGGAGCGCGGACACCCAGGCGGTTCAGGCGGACCGAGACCGTTGCGGCGAAGACCGCGAACGGAATGGCGGCCGCGAACTGGAGAAGTGCCATCAGCTGCACCGACGACCGATGGTCGGCGAAGTAGTCGAGCGCGGCCTGTCCGCTGCCGAACGGCGAGGGGTAGACGTCGCCGCCGGCGATGATCGTCGGGACCACCAGGGAGGCCATGAAGAGTGCGACGGCGGCGATGGCCACCGGCGCGAGCGGCGGCCCTCCTTGGGCGATGCGGCGGGACTGGTTGTCGGTACTCATAGCGTCATTCCTCCAGTGATGTCGAGAGTCGTTCCGGTGATCCAGGACGATGCGCCCGCGGACAGGTAGGCGATCGCCTGGGCGACGTCCGCGGACTGGCCGAGACGCCCCAGCGGCACGTGGGCCGCGAGCGCATCGAGCTGGTCCGCCGGCATCCGTGACCGCAGGGTGTCGGTCTCCACGACCGACGGCGCCACGCAGTTCACCCGGACTCCGGCGGCCGCGTACTCCTTGGCCAGGTGCTCGGTGAGCATGACCACGCCTGCCTTTGCGGCCGCGTAGGCAGCGTTCGCCCGGGACGCACGCCGGCCGGCCGTCGAGGCGACGGTGACGATCGAGCTGTCCCCGGCCTTGAGGAGCTGGGGCAGGGCGGCGTGGATCGTCAGGAAGGTCGAGGTCAGGTCGGTCTCGATGACCTCCCGCCAGCGATCGGGGGCCAGGTCGGCGGAACGCTCGGGCGATCCGTCTCCGCCGGCCAAGGTCACCAACGTGTCGATAGAGCCGAGCTCCGCCTCCACGGCGCGCGCCGTGCCGGCGAGGTGGCTCGCGTCGGTGACGTCTCCGACGAAGGCACGCGCGGTGCCACCGGCGGCACTGATCTCCTCCACCAGGCGGGCCAGCCTCGCCTCCTGCCGACCGTGGACGGCGACCGACGCGCCACGGGATGCGAATACCCGGCTGACTTCCGCGCCCAGCGATCCGGACGCTCCCGTCACCAGGGCGACCCGGCCCCGCAGGGACCAGGCCTCCGGTGCCTGTCGATCCATATTCGTTCTTGTCATAGAATCATTCATAGCACAGAATGATTCTGCTGCGTTAGTCTCTTTCCCATGAGCGAGCAAGAACCAGGCCCGGTCTTCGGCCGGGACCCGTCGACTCGCGTCGCGTTCCTGCTCTCCCAGGTCGGCTCGATGGCCGCGTCCCAGTTCGCGGATCGGCTCGCCGACCTGGGCCTCCAACCCAGCGACATCGGCATCCTGCGCCTGATCCTGCTGAACCCCGGGATGAGCCAGCAGGACCTGGCCTCCAAGCTCGGCGTCGTGCCCAGCCGCGTGGTGTCGCTGGTCGACGGGCTGGAGAGCAAGGGCCTGGTAGAACGTCGGCGGAGTACGCGAGACCGCCGCAACCAGGAGCTCCACCTGACCGAGTACGGCGGACAGATCATGGGTCGGATGCGGGACATCGGGTCCGCCCACGAGCGGCACGTGGTCCAGGCTCTCAGCGAGGACGAGCGGCTCGTCCTCGGCGAGCTGCTCGCCAAGGTCGCTGCCAGCCACGGCCTCGCAGCAGACGTCCACCCCGGCTACCGGGCCGCGCCGCCGAGCTCTCCGTAGTCCTCAGCACGCGCATAGGAGTCGAGGAGCTCGACATCCGAGATCCCCTGCCCGAGGCAAGCAAACCCCCAGGTCAGAGCCGGTGGCTCATTCCCACTCGATCGTCCCCGGCGGCTTGCTGGTGATGTCCAGCACGACGCGGTTGACGTCCTTGACCTCGTTGGTGATCCGGGTCGATATCTTCTCCAGGACGTCGTACGGGAGGCGGCTCCAGTCGGCCGTCATCGCGTCCTCGCTGGAGACCGGGCGGAGCACGATCGGGTGGCCGTAGGTGCGGCCGTCGCCCTGGACGCCGACGGAACGGACGTCGGCGAGGAGGACGACGGGGAGCTGCCAGATGTCGCCGTCGAGTCCCGCGAGCGCGGTCTCCTCGCGGACGATCGCGTCGGCGGCGCGGAGGATCTCCAGACGCTCGGCGCTGACCGCGCCGACGATCCGGATCGCCAGTCCGGGACCGGGGAACGGGTGCCGGCCGACGATCGCCTCGGGGATCCCGAGCTGGCGACCGACCTCACGCACCTCGTCTTTGAACAGGGTGCGCAGCGGCTCGATCAGGCTGAACTCCAGGTCGTCGGGCAGACCGCCGACGTTGTGGTGGCTCTTGATGTTCGCCGCGCCCTCGCCGCCGCCGGACTCGACCACGTCGGGGTACAGGGTGCCCTGGACCAGGAACTTCACCGGCGCGCCGGGGGTCGCGAGGACCTCGCGCTCGGCGGCCTCGAAGACCCGGATGAACTCGCGGCCGATGATCTTCCGCTTCTCCTCGGGGTCGGTGACGCCGTCGAGGAAGCCGAGGAACTGCTCGGCGGCGTCGACGACCTTCAGGTCGACCCCGGTCGCCTCGACGTAGTCCTTCTCGACCTGCTCGGCCTCGCCCTGGCGCAGCAGGCCGTGGTCGACGAAGACGGCCGTCAGCTGGTCACCGATGGCGCGCTGGACCAGGGCGGTGGAGACCGCCGAGTCCACCCCGCCGGAGAGCGCCGAGATGACCCGCGCGTCACCGACCTCGGCACGGATCCGCTCGACTTGTTCATCGACGATGTTCGCGCTCGTCCAGGTCGGCTTGCAGCCGGCGATGTCGTAGAGGAAGTGCTGGAGGATCTCCTGGCCGTGCTCGCTGTGCAGCACCTCGGGGTGCCACTGGACCCCGGCGATCCGGCGCTCGACGTGCTCGAAGGCGGCCACGGTCGCGCGCGGGGACCGGGCGTTGACGGTGAACCCCTCGGGCGCCGCGGTGACCTCGTCGCCGTGCGACATCCAGGAGACCAGCGTCTCGGGGAGCCCGTCGAGCAGGGTCCCGGCCTCGAGCACCGAGACGTCGGTGCGCCCGTACTCCCGCTGGCCCGTGTGCGCGACCTCGCCGCCGAGCGTCTGGGCCAGCGCCATGAAGCCGTAGCAGATGCCGAAGACCGGCACCGTCCCGTCGACCAGCGATGCGTCGAGGCGCGGGGCGCCTTCCTCGTAGACCGACGACGGACCGCCGGAGAGGATGATCGCGGTCGGGTTCTTCGCCAGCATGTCCGCCGCCGGCATGGTGTGCGGAACGATCTCCGAGTACACCTGGGCTTCGCGGACGCGGCGGGCGATCAACTGGGCGTACTGCGCCCCGAAGTCGACGACGAGGACGAGGTCGTGGTCGGTCAAAACCGGCCCCTTCTGCAGCGCGTGTGGGATAGCCGGAGTCTAATCGGTGCCGATCGACCTGGCGTCGTCGCGTCCAGGCTCAGGAGCAGCGGCGGTGGACGGCGTTGACAGCCTTGTCGAACGCCGTGATCGCCTTGACACCGTCGGCCTGGTCGGGACCAGCGCGGCCGACCGCACCTGTGCTCTCCGCGAGCACCCGGAACAGCTGGAAGTCGGCGTCGCTGAGGCCTGCCGCGAGACCGGCGGTGACGGCCGCGGCGTGGACCTGGCCGAGGCCCTCGCTGTAGTCGTTGGAGGTGCCGTACGACGCGTCGTCGCGCATCCCCTTCAGCAGCGTCAGGTCGTCGTCGCCGATCTGCAGCACGTAACCGCGGCAGGCCGCCGTGCGGGCGTCCTCCGGGCTCGGGATCGGAGCGGACTCCGCACCGCAGGACGAGACAGCGAGAGCGGTGACGGTCAGCAGCAGCACCCGAGGCATCGTCTTCATGCCGAGGACACTAACCATCTGGTCGAGGTTTCGCGGGCGCGGTGGCGAGTGTCGGGCTCGGGCCCGAACTCCTGAACTGCGCCGGAAAACGACTCAGGACCCAGCCGGGGAGGGAGGGAGGCTGGGTCCTGATTGTCCACGTGGTGTGAACCGTGTCGAGATCGGGCCTGGGAGGGAGCGATGCACCCGATCTGCACTGATAAACGACCGCTCCGCACCCGGGTTATGCCGGTTGCTGAAATATTTTCGAGGAACCGCCCGATAACGGATTTCGGGAGGAAACGGGCTTTACGAGACCGCCACGATCGGCAGGTGCAACGCCCCCGGGGCTCCGGTCGGAACCGCCGGTGACACCGGCTGCACCGGCGCGATCCGCTCGTACGCCGACCCGAGGGTCGGGCGCGGGTCGACCTCGCCCTTGTTGGGCCAGAACGACATCGCCCGCTCCGCCTGAGCCGTGATGGTCAGCGACGGGTTCACGCCCAGGTTCGCCGAGATCGCCGAGCCGTCCGCGATGTGCAGACCGGGGTGGCCGTAGACCCGCTGGTACGGGTCGATCACACCGGTCGCAGGCGAGTCGCCGATCGTGCAGCCGCCGATGAAGTGGGCGGTCAGCGGCCGGTTGAAGGGCTCGCCGATCGACCCGCCCGCGGTGCCGCCGACGATCTCGGCCATCTTGGTGACGGCCTCGTTGGCGACCGGGATCCAGGTCGGGTTCGGGGTGCCGTGGCCCTGGCGCGAGGACATGTACCGGATGTTCGTGCCCGGGATCTTCTTGTTGAACGTGGTGATCGAGTTGTCGACGGTCTGCATCACCAGGGCGATCACGGTGCGCTCGGACCAGTGCTTGAAGTCGTAGAGCTCGCGGACCTCGCGGCGCTTGCTCCACATCTCCTTCAGCCACTTCTGCCAGCGCGGCTCCGGACCGGAGTCGTCGGTGAGCACCGTCTGCATCAGCGACATGAAGTTCGAGCCCTTGCCGTAGCGGACCGGCTCGATGTGGGTGTGCTCGTCGGGGTGGAACGACGACGTGATCGCGACGCCGCGGGAGTAGTCGATCTTGCTGTCGGAGGGGGCGATCGCGCCGAGGATCGACTCGGAGTTGGTCCGGGACAGGTAGCCCAGCCGGTCCGACAGCCCGGGGAGGTGACCCTCGTCCTTCATCGTGTGCAGCAGCCGCTGCGTGCCCAGGGACGCGGCCGCGACGATGACCTGCTGGGCGGTCAGGGTGCGGGTCGAGCGAGCCGTCGAACGCTTGGCCTTGGTGAACTTGACCTTGAGCTCGTAGCCCGACCCCTTCGGCGTGATCCGGGTGACCGTGGTCAGCGGCATCACCCGGGCACCCTTGGCCTCGGCCAGGTACAGGTAGTTCTTGACCAGGGTGTTCTTGGAGTTGTGCCGGCAGCCGGTCATGCACTCGCCGCAGGCCTTGCACGGCACCCGGTCCGGGCCGGCCCCGCCGAAGAACGGGTCCTTGATGGTGTCGTGGTGAGTCTCCCCCGGTCCGCCGAAGAAGACGCCGACGGGAGTCGGGTGGTAGCTCTCCTCGACGCCCATGTCCTGGGCGACCTGGTACATCACGTCGTCGGCCGCCGTGCGGAGCGGGTTCTCGACCACCCCGAGCATCCGCTTCGCCTGGTCGTAGTACGGCGCCAGCTCGGACTTCCAGTCGGTGATGTGCGCCCACGACGGGTCGCGGTAGAACGCGTCCAGCGGCTCGTAGAGCGTGTTCGCGTAGACCAGCGAGCCGCCGCCGACCCCGGCGCCGGAGACGATCATGCAGTCCTTGAGCGCGTCGATCCGCTGGATGCCGTAGCAGCCGACCTCGGGACGGAAGAGGTAGCGCTTCACGTCCCACGAGTTGTCGGCGAAGTCCTCGTCGCGGAACCGCGCCCCGGCCTCCAGTACGGCGACCTTGTAGCCCTTCTCCGCCAGCCGAAGCGCACTGACCGAGCCCCCGAACCCCGACCCGACGATGATCACGTCGAAGTCGAACTCGGAAGCCGGCGTACCGGATCCGTCGATCTTCGCCGGCATCAGGCGCGCCCCAACTTCTTCATCACCCGCAGGCTGACCGTCATCATCTTGGCGTACTGCTCGTCGCTCAGCCCGAACTGCGCACTGAACCGGAGCACCGACTGCGAGGCGACGGCCTGGGTCTCGGTGTAGCGGTGGATCCCCTCGCTGCCCTGACGACGTCCCATGCCGGACTCGCGCATGCCGCCCATCGGGGCGTCGATGCTGGCGAAGGTGGCCCCGAAGGCCTCGTTGATGTTGACGGTGCCGCACTTGATCTGGCGCGCGATGATCCGGGCGCGCTTGACGTCGCGGCTGTAGATCGACGCGTTCAGGCCGTACTCGCCGTCGTTAGCGCGCGCGATCGCCTCAGACTCGTCGCTGAACCGGTACAGGCTGATCACCGGCCCGAAGGTCTCGTTGCCGAAGCAGGTCATCTCCGGGGTGACGCCCTCGAGGATGGTCGGCTCGTAGTAGAACGGGCCGAGGTCAGGACGGGCCTTGCCGCCGGCGAGGACGACCGCGCCCTTCGCGACGGCGTCGTCCACGTGCGCGGTCACCGTGTCGAGCTGGTCCTGGCTGATCAGCGAGCCCATGTCGCTGCCCCACTCCAGGCCGGCGGAGAGGTTCATCGCCTTGGTCGCGGCGACGAACTTCTCCTTGAACCGGTCGTAGACCTGGTCCGCGACGAACATCCGCTCGGTGGAGACGCAGAGCTGGCCCGCGTTGGAGAAGCAGGCCCGGACCGCGCCCTCGGCCGCCTTGTCGAGGTCGGCGTCGCGCAGGATCATGATCGGGTTCTTGCCGCCGAGCTCCAGCGAGCAGCCGATCAGGCGGTCGGCGGCCTGCTTGGCGATGATCTTGCCGGTGGCGGTCGAGCCGGTGAAGCAGATGTAGTCGGCGCGGTCGATGATCGGCGTACCGAGCTCGCGGCCCGGGCCGGCCACGACGTTCCAGAGGTCGCGCGGGAAGCCGGCCTCCTCGAGGAGCTGCGCGCCGAGCAGCGCGGAGAGCATCGTCTGCGCGTCCGGCTTGGTGACGACCGCGTTGCCGGCGAGCAGCGCCGGCAGGCCGTCGCACAGCGCCATCGTGAACGGGTAGTTCCACGGCGAGATGATCCCGACGACGCCCTTGGGGACACGGTTGACCTCGGCCCGGGTCAGGCCCGGGATCACCCCCATCCGGCCCTCGGTGTCGAGGTGCTGGTGCGCCGTACGGGCGTAGTAGCGGGCGGTGAGCGCGATGTGCAGCGGCTCGTCGAAGGCGTGCTTGCGCGCCTTGCCGGACTCCCAGCAGATCAGGTCGATGATCTCGTCCTGACGGTCCAGCACGAGGTCGTGCAGCCGGAGCAGCAGCTCGGCGCGGTGGTCGAGCGAGGTGCGCTGCCACGACTGCTGCGCGCGCCGGGCACGGGCGTAGGCCTCCTTGACGTCCGCCTCGGTCGACTGCGGAATGACCGCGAGCGGCTTGCCGGTGGCAGGCGCGTACGACGTCACGCCGGTGCCGGCGGTGGCGATCAGCCGGTCGGTCAGCGCAGCGACGTACTCCGGCTCGAACGCGTACGACGCCCGCGGGTCGTGCTCGGGGTCGGCAGGGAGCTGGGTCGAGGGGTTCACACTCATGACCGGAGCCTAAACCCGCGGGTAACTTGACACAATAGAGCGTCTTGTAAAGCGGGAGCCCTCGCGGTCAGCGCAGCCGGAAGTACTGCCAGGCCGCCCGGTTCCCGCGGTTCCACTTGTCCCCGGCGAAGGTGGCGCGGACCCGGAAGCGGACGCCGGAGGGGTGCTTGCCCAGCCACTTCCAGTCGACGACCGAGCGCTGCTCGGCCCGGCACGCGCTGGTGAAGACCGGCTTCCACCCGGAGGCGTAGCGGCGCTGGACCTGGTGCCGCAGGCAGCGCGGCGCCACCTTGCCGGTGAGGTCGCGGCTGCGGAAGACCGGCCTGCTGCGCTTCGGGAAGACCGCATAGGCGCCCGAGTAGCCGAGGAACCCGCCCTTGGGATCGGTACTGAGGTTGGCCAGCTGGACGACGGTGAGCTGTGCGGAGTCCAGCAGCTCGTCGGTGGTGGTGTCGACGAGGTCGGCGCGCAGGACGTGGTTGACGTACGGCGCGTAGGAGAAGCGCGACGGGACCTCGTTGACGATGCTGCTCTCCTCGAGGACCTTGCTGGTGCCGTTGGGCAGCAGCAGCGTGATCCGCAACGCCTCGGGGTTGCCGCCCTCGATGCCGCTCGCGACCACGGTGATCTTCTCGGTCTGACCGGACACGTAGTACGCCCGGTCCTTGGTCATCGTGACCGACGGCGGCGGATCCTCCGCACTCGCCGGCGCCATCCCGCTCAGGGCGCACGTCAGCACCAGCGCGATCAGTACGGCCGGACGCCTCATGGACTGATCAACGCAAAACGGGCGAACAAGTCACGACTGCTCGGGCTCCGGCGGCGTCTCGCTGCCGGCCGCCTCGTCCCGAGCGGCCCACTCCAGCAGCGGCGCGAGGTCGAAGACGTGGTCGTCGATGTCGTGGTGCAGGTCGCCGAGCTCGGCGAACCGGTCCGGCATCGTCGCGATCGTGAAGTCCCCGGGCACCACCGTGTCGATCTCGTCCCAGGCGATCGGCGCGCTCACCGTCGCCTCGGCGTTGCCGCGGACCGAGTACGCCGCCGCGATGGTGTGGTCGCGGGCGTTCTGGTTGTAGTCGACGAAGAGGTCGGCCGGGTCGCGGTCCTTGCGCCACCAGGCGGTGGTCACCTTGTCGCAGCGGCGCTCGACCTCGCGGGCGAAGGCCAGTGCGGCCCGGCGTACGACCTTGTGGTCTCCGTCCGGCTGGATCCGTACGTAGATGTGCATGCCGGAACCACCGCTGGTCTTCGGGTAGCCGACGGCGCCGAGCTCGTCGAGCACCTCCCGGCTGACGTGCGCGACCTCGCGCACCGTCGACCAGTCGCACTCGGGTCCCGGGTCGAGGTCGATCCGCCACTCGTCGGGGATCTCGACGTCGGCCCGGCGGCTGTTCCAGGGATGGAACTCGACGGTGCTCATCTGCACCGCCCAGACCACCTGGGCGATCTCGGTGACGCAGAGCTCGTCGGCCGTCCGCTTCCACCGCGGGAAGAAGACCTGCACGGTCTCCATCCACTCCGGAGCGCCGGAGGGCAGCCGCTTCTGGTGCACCTTGTCACCGGTCACGCCCTTCGGGAACCGGTGCAGCATGCACGGCCGCTCGCGCAGCGCGTTGACGATGCCGTCGCCGACCGCGAGGTAGTACTCGACCAGGTCGAGCTTGGTCTCGCCGCGCGCCGGGAAGTAGACGCGATCGGGGTTCGAGATCCGGACGACCCGGTTCTCGATCTCCAGCTCGATCGCGGCGCTCATCGACCTAGTCGACCCCGTGCTCGCGGATGAACGCCAGGATCGGCTCCGCCAGCTCGGGGCGGCAGACGATCAGGTCCGGCAGCCGCACTTCCTTCTGGTTGTACAACAGCTCGGTGCCGTCGACCCGGCTGGTGAAGAGGCCGGCCGCACGGGCGACCGCCACCGGGGCGGCGGAGTCCCACTCGTACTGACCGCCGGCGTGGACGTAGGCGTCGGTGACGTCCCGCGCCACCGAGATCACCTTCGCACCGGCCGAGCCCATCGCCACCAGGTCGGCGCCGATCTCCTCGGCGAGCGCCTGCACGAAAGCCGGCGGGCGGGTCCGCGAGACGGCGATCCGGGGACGCGGGGCGGTCCGCGCGGGGACGACCAGCGGCTGGCCGGTGTGGAAGGTACGGCCGAGCCCCGGCTGCGCGACGGCACCTGCGACCAGGGCGCCTTCCTGCCAGAGCGCGACGTGCACGGCCCAGTCGTCGCGGGGAGGCTCGGAGTACTCGCGGGTCCCGTCGACCGGGTCGATGATCCAGACGCGCGGGGTGCTCAGCCGGTCGCGCTCCCCCGCCGTGCCGCGGTGCTCCTCCTCGGACAGGACCGCGTCCTCGGGCTTGTACTGCGCGAACAGACCCATCAGCAGCTCGTGCGAGGCCAGGTCACCGGCGTCCTTGAGCTCCTTGCCCTCCAGGCCGCTGGTGCGGACCTTGAGCAGCAGCTCGCCCGCGACGGTGGCAGTCCAGGCGGCGAACAGGTGGTCGTTCTCGAGCGCCTCGGCGGGCGGCGTACCAGGATCGAAGTCAGTCACGTGCAGACCCTATCGTCGGTACGCCGCCGCCCCGCGGCGTACCGGCTCAGCCGAGGCCGAGGATCGGCATCCGCACGCTCTCGTACACCGGGAACACCGCGTGGTTGGCCCAGGCCGAGGTCGTCAGCAGCGTCACGATCGACGCCATCGGCGCCGGCGCGGTGCAGCTGGCGTAGCCGGAGGCATCGACGATTCCGACGCAGACGTCGACCGGCTCGACGTAGTTCGGATCCATCCCCGGGTGCCCGCTGGCTCCCGCGGCGCGGTTCTTCTCGGTGAAGAGGATGGCCTCGCCCACCGCCGGCGCCCCGTCCGAGGCGTAGTTCACCTTGACGCTGAAGGTGCGGGTGAGGATCTTCAGCCCGAGCGGGCCGCCGATGTGCAGGATGGTGCCGATCGGCTTCATCTTCACCGACTCCCCGAACGGGTTCACGTAGCCGGTGCTGTTCGCCCAGCCCTCGGCGCCGGTGAACTCGGCCATGTAGTTCAGCGGCCAGTCCGGCGTGTTCGGAAGCGTGATCGAGGCCGCGCCGGCGCTGTCGACGGCGACCGGACCACCGAGCGGCGAGGGCGGCGGGCCTCCCGGGCTGGGGCGCGGGTAGAAGGTCACCGTGCCGGCCGGGACGCCGGCAGCCGACCAGACGCTGGCGGTGAGCACCAGGTCGGCACCGCTCTTGGCCGCGTGCACGCGGGTCGTGGTGGCGTTGGGCGTCGCGGCCTGGGCCGGTACGGCGTACGCGAAGGCGGCGACGAGGACGGTGAAGAGCGCCAGGACGACCATGCGTCCCGAGATACGGCTGGTTCGAGCCACGGTGGGAGCCTCTCGTGAGATCCCTCCCAGGATTCACGACACGCAGTGCAGGTTTCGGACGCTACTCCCGCCTTACGGTCCTGCCTAGTCCCCTAAACCGGGAGAGTTCGGGCACCTTTCAGCGGTTGAACCGCTGCTGCGTCTCCTCGAGGCCCTTCTCGATCAGGCACTCGACGGCATCCGCGGCCGAGTCGATCTGGAACGGCAGCTCCTTGCGCTCGACCGTCGAGTAGTTGCCGAGCACGAAGTCGGCCGGGTCCTGACGACCCGGAGGGCGGCCGACACCGGCGCGCACCCGGTAGAAGTCGCCGGTGCCCAGGGAGGCGCGCATCGACTTCAGGCCGTTGTGGCCGTTGTCGCCACCCCCGAACTTGGTGCGCAGGGTGCCGAAGTCGATGTCCAGCTCGTCGTGGATCGCGATGATGTGCGCCGGGTCGACGCTGTAGAACTTGGCCAGCGTCGAGACCGGGCCGCCGGACTCGTTCATGTAGGTCCGGGCCCGGCCGAGGACGACCTTCGGGGCCGGCGCCCCGGGCGGGGCGAGCCGGCCCTCGAGCACCTCGGCGCGGCCGGACTTGTGCGCCTTGAGCGACCCGCCCATCCGACGTACCAGCTCGTCGACGACGAGGTAGCCGATGTTGTGGCGGGTGCCGGCGTACGCCGGGCCGGGGTTACCCAGCCCGACGATCAGCCAGACATCCGCGTCGTTCACCGGACTCACTCGGAGTCGCTGGACTCCTCGGCGGCGGGCTCCTCAGCCGCCGGGGCGTCGCCGGCAACCTCGGCGGTGGCCTCGGCCAGCTCGGCCTCGGCAGCCGCGGCGCTCTTGGCCTGGGTGACGTTGACGATCAGCAGCTCGGCGTCGCTGATCAGGGTCGAGCCCTTCGGCAGCGTCAGCTCGGAGGCGTGGATCTGCAGGCCCGGCTCGGCACCCTCGACCGAGACCTCGATCTGCTCGGGGATGTGGGTGGCCTCGGCCTCGAGGGTGACCACGTTGTTCTCGAGCTGGACGAAGGCCTCCTTGTTGGCCTCGCCGACGAGGTGGACGGGCACCTCGACGGTGACCTTCTCGCCCTTCTTCACCGCGACGAAGTCGACGTGCTCGAGGAAGCCCTTCAGCGGGTCGGCCTGGACCTGCTTGGTCAGCGCGAGCTGGACGGTGCCGTCGACCTCGATGTTGAGGACCGCGTTGGCGCCGCCGTGCTTGAGGGCCATCAGGGTGTCGTGCGCCGGCAGCGTCACGTGGACGGGGGCCTCGCCGTGGCCGTAGATGACCGCGGGGACCTTGTTGTCGCGGCGGATGCGGCGGGCCGCGCCCTTGCCGAACTCGGTGCGGGCCTCGGCCTTGATCAGGTCTTCAGACATGGTGCTCTCCTGGAACGTGGTTCGGTGGATTCAAGTCGGTGGCTGTCCGGTGCGAGACCGCCCGGAGACACGAAATGCACCGCGCACGACGGGCACGGTGCATGACTTCACGAACCGACCGCGTCGATCACGGAACATCCCTGTCGGGGCGCTCCCTCGCCGAGGCAACCTGGAAATACTAGCCCGCCCGCCGAGGCATGGGAAATCGAGATCAGGCGTACGGATCGGTGATCTCGCGCAGCGCCTCCAAGGCGGACCGCAGCGCCTCCATCTGCTCCTTGCCGAGGTGTCGCTCCCAGTCCCGCTCGATCGCCCGCTCGGTCCTCCGCGCCCGAGCCTGTACGGCGGCGCCGCGCGGTGCCAGGCGGACCAGGCGGGCCCGTGCATCGGTGGGGTCGGGCACCCGCTCGACGTACCCGGCCTTCTCCAGCTGGTCGACGAGGAACCCGGCGCTCTGCTTGGTGATCTGGGCCTGCTCGGCCAGGTCGGTCAGCCGGGTGCCGTTCGGGCCGATCCGGGCGGCCACGCGCCCCTGCGCCAGGGTCAGGTCGTCGAAACCCGCGGCGGCGACGTCGGCGACGATCCGCGCCTCCGCGGACCGGAACGCGATGAACATCAGCAACGCCGGATGCAGCCGCGGATCGGGCACAGGACACCTCTTGACAAGTTGATCAGACCGACTGACTATTTTGATAAGTCTATCTGACTAGATCTCTCTCGGAGGCGACACATGGACCACGACACGCTGTGGCGGCACATCCATGAGCAGCGGGCGGCGCTGGCCACCCACCTCGCCGGACTCGCTCCTCCGGACTGGGAGCACCCGACGCTCTGCCCCGGCTGGAGCGTCAAGGACGTCGCGGCGCACGTGATCAGCAATCCGCAGGTCCGGGCGCGCGACGTGGCCGTGATGATGGGTCGCAACCTCGGCCGCGGCTACAACACGATGATCGACCGGGAGACCAGGCGCCGCGGCCGCGACCAGACGCCGGCCACCGTGCTCGCCGACTTCTCGACGTACGCCGACTCGCGCCGCAAGGTGCCGATCACCACGACCGTCGAGCCGTTGCTCGACGTGCTCGTGCACACCCAGGACATCCTCCGGCCGCTCGGGATCCGGCACGAGATGCCGCCCGAGGCTGCCGTCGTCGCGGCCGACCGGGCCCGGCTGCACGCGGTGATGATGGGCTGGCGGTCGGCACGGAAGGTGCGCCTGGAGGCCACCGACACCGACTGGACCCGCGGCAACGGTCCGACCGTTCGCGGCCCGATCCAGGAGCTGCTGATGATCAGCACCGGACGGGCCCCTGATCCCGCGCTGGTCAGCGGCGACGGACGGGAGCTGATCTCCCATGAGTGAGCAGACCCGCCGCCGTCGCTGGATCACCCCCGGGACCGTGCTCGGCGGCCTCGCCCTGGTCGTCGCCTCGGTCCAGCCCGCTCAGGCGATCGCGGAACGGCTCGGCGCGGGCAGCGTCGGCACCCGCGAGCTCAAGACCGGTGCCGTCACCACCCCGAAGCTGCGCGCCAGCGCGGTCACCGGCGCGAAGGTCCGCGACGGCTCGCTGGGCACCGCGGACCTGGCCGCGAGCGCCCGGCCGCGGCTGCCGCGCGCCTACATGGTCCGGAAGAAGGGGTTCCTGGGCGACACGGTGAACACCCTGACGAACGTCGCCACGATCTCGCTGCCCGCGGGCACCTGGATGGTCACCGCCAAGGTCGGCACCTACTTGGCCGGGACGACGACCAACACCTACTGCACGCTCGACGACGGATTCGAGTGGGACGACTCGGAGGCGGCCAGCGGCTTCAACAACGGCACCGTCAACACGTACCAGGTCCAGACCCTCACCCTGATGGCGCGACCGACCTACACCAGCACGCGCACCATCGCCCTGAAGTGCATGGGCAACGCCTCCACGCTCGGCGACGCCATGCTGGTCGCCACCGAGGTGGTCAAAGCCAACTGATCAGGCGTGACCGTCGAACATCGAGGTGACCGAGCCGTCCTCGAAGACCTCCTTGATCGCCCGCGAGAGCAGCGGGGCGATCGAGAGGCAGGTCAGCTTGTCGAACTCGCAGTCCGCGGAGAGCGGCAGCGTGTTGGTCACCACGACCTCGACCGCCGAGGAGTTCTTCAGGCGGTCGACGGCGGGGTCGGAGAGGATCGCGTGCGTCGCGGCGATGATCACCCCGGCAGCGCCGTCCTTCATGAGGGCTTCGGCGGCCTTCACGATGGTGCCGCCGGTGTCGATGATGTCGTCGGTGAGGACGCACATCTTGCCGGTGATGTCACCGACGACCCGGTTCGCGACGGTCTCGTTCGGCCGGGTGATGTCCCGGGTCTTGTGGATGAAGGCCAGCGGCACGCCGCCCAGGCGCTCGGACCAGCGCTCGGCGACCTTGATCCGGCCGGCGTCCGGCGACACCACGGCGAGCTCCTGGTCGCCGTACTTCTCCTTGATGTAGTCGGCCAGGATCGGCAGCGCCATCAGGTGGTCGACCGGGCCGTCGAAGAAGCCCTGGAGCTGGTCGGCGTGCAGGTCGACCGTGATGATCCGGTCGGCGCCCGCGGTCTTGAACAGGTCGGCCATCAGGCGAGCCGAGATCGGCTCGCGGCCGCGGTGCTTCTTGTCCTGGCGGCTGTAGCCCCAGAACGGCATCACCACGGTGATCCGCTTGGCCGAGGCACGCTTGAGCGCGTCCACCATGATCAGGTGCTCCATGATCCACTCGTTCACCGGGGCGGTGTGGCTCTGGATCACGAAGGCGTCGCACCCGCGCACGGACTCCTCGTAGCGGACGTAGATCTCCGAGTTGGCGAACTCGTACGCCGACGTCGGGACCAGCGGGGTGCCGAGGGCCTCGGCCACCTCAGTCGCGAGATCGGGGTGCGCCCGTCCGCTGAAGACCATCAGGTTCTTCTCGGTGGCTTTCTTCATTCCGCTCACGCTGGCTAACTCCTCGCGGACCCTCGGCGTTCAACGTTCGTCTGTCAGATTGTCACCCACCGACACGACGTCGCCCAACACCGAGTCGGGGTCGTGCCAGCATCTGGACGCTACTCGGGGTCGGCGGGCGCGCGCCGGGCCGCGTCGGCGGCGGCCTTCGCCTGGGCGGTGCCGGCGCGCTTGCGCTGGGCCCACTCGTCGAAGTGCCGCTGCGGTCCGCTGGTCACGGCCAGCGATCCCGGGGGTACGTCGCGGCGGATCACGCTGCCGGCCCCGGTGGACGCGCCGTCGCCGACGGTCACCGGAGCGACGAAGGTGTTGTTGCTGGCGGTCTTGGCGTGCGCCCCGATCACGGTGCGGTGCTTCTCGACGCCGTCGTAGTTGGCGAAGATCGTGCCGGCGCCGATGTTCGCGCCCTCGCCGATGGTGGCGTCCCCGACGTACGAGAGGTGCGGCACCTTGGCGCCGTCGCCGATCTGGGCGTTCTTGGTCTCCACGAACGCGCCGATCTTGCCGCCGGCGCCGAGCTCGGTCCCGGGTCGCAGGTAGGAGAACGGGCCGACGTTCGCGCCGGCGCCGATCACCGCCAGCTCGCCGTGGGTCCGGACGACGCGGGCCCCGGCGCCGACCTCGACGTCCTTCAAGGTGCTGTCCGGCCCGATCACCGCGTCCTCGGCGACGACGGTGGCACCGAGCAGCTGCACCCCGGGGAGCAGGGTGACGTCGGCGGCCAGCTTCACGTCGACGTCGATCCAGGTGCTGGTCGGGTCGACGATCGTGACGCCGGCGCGCATCCAGGCGTCCAGGATCCGCTGGTTCATCTCCGCGGCGAGCGCGGCCAGCTGGGCCCGGTCGTTGGCGCCCTCGGTCTGCATCACGTCGTCGAGCTCGAAGGCGCCGACGGTGCGCCCGTCCTCCCGGGCCAGGTGCACGGTGTCGGTCAGGTAGTACTCGCCGTTGGCGTTCTCGTTGCCGATCCGGGGCAGTGCGGCGTCCAGGAAGTCGGCGTCGAAGGCGAGGATGCCGCTGTTGATCTCGCGGATCGCGGCCTGCTCGTCGGAGGTGTCCTTCTGCTCGACGATCGCCTGCACCCCGCCGTCGGCGTCGCGGAGGATCCGGCCGTACCCGGTCGGGTTGCCGACCACGCCGGTCAGGATGCTCATCGCGTCGGCCGAGGACCGGTGGAAGTCCGCGAACGCCCGCAGGCTCTCGCCCTGCAGCAAGGGGGTGTCGCCGTACGCGACGATCACGGTGCCGGTCCGGGCCTCCGCGGGCAGCGCCTCCCAGGCCATCCGGACGGCGTGACCGGTCCCGTCCTGCGCCTCCTGGACGGCGAGCACGACCCCGGGGACGAGCGCCTCGATGTGCGGCGCCACCTGCTCGCGCTGGTTGCCGACGACCGCGACGATCCGGGTCGGCTCCAGCGTGACGGCCGCGTGCAGGACGTGCCCGATCATGCTGCGTCCCGCGATCGGGTGCAGCACCTTCATCGTCTTCGACTTCATCCGGGTGCCGCCACCAGCGGCGAGGACGATGATCGTCAGGTCCTGCGACAAGGTGTCCTCCAGGGTCGGTGGATCGGTCCCACAACCCTATCCGCCCGGCACTGCCTAGGATTCGTCCATGCCCGCTGACTCCTTGGCCGATCGCCTCCTCGACGCTCAGGTGGGCTGGCTGCTCGGCCAGCTGACGGGTCCCGGCCTTCCGGACGCGATCGCCCGCGACGTCGACGCCCTGCTGGCGATCGGCTCCAGGGCCACCGTCGGCGAGCTGGTCGACGCCGGCGAGGTCAAGCAGCTGGCCCGGCTGATCGTGACCGCGGTGCCGCCCAGCACCGCCGCCAGCACCCTGGTCGCGACCGCGGCCGACGTCGCGTACGACGGGCCGACCGAGTCGTTCGCGCTGGCCGACCTGATCGACCGCGAGAACGTCGAGAGCCTGGTCGACGAAGCCCTCGGGATGACCGACCTGGCGGAACGGTTCCTCGACGAGCTGACCGCGAGCCCGCTGGTGGCGACGCTGGCCTCGCGGTTCGTCGGCCGGATCGTCGGCGACATGGTCCAGGCGAACCAGGCGATGGCGGACAAGATCCCCGGCCTCGGCTCGCTGGTCTCCTTCGGCACCAGCGCCGCCGGCAAGGTGGTCGGCGCCGCCGACAAGCAGCTCCAGCAGGTGCTCGGCGACACGGCCGGCAAGGGCGCCGCGTTCGCGATGCGGCGCCTCAACAAGGTCGTCATCGACACCCTGAAGGACCCGACCGCGCGCGACGCCGTGCTGGAGGTCTTCGACCTGTACGCCGACAAGCCCGTCGTCCGGCTCGACCAGCTCGGCGACCGGGAGGACGCCCGGCGGGTCGCCGGCCTGCTCCAGGACATCGTGATCGCCGGTGCCCCGACCGAGCCGGTGCTGGCACTCGTGGATGCGCTCATCGACGGCTTCTTCTCGGTGTACGGCGACAGCACCGCGACGACCCTGGTCGAGGAGCTGGGCCTCACCCGGGACGACTTGGTCGGGCACGCGCAGGTGCTGGTCCCGCGGATCATCGGGGCCGCGCACGAGGCGGGCGAGCTCGAGCCGCTGCTGCGGGCGCGGCTGGAGCCGTTCTTCAGCTCGCCCGAGGTCGCCGCGATCCTGGCGTAGCGGTCAGGCTCCGCGCCGACTCTCGACCATCCGCACCAGGGTCTCGCTGGTGTGCTTGATCGCGATCCCGACGAACGGCTTCATCGCCGCGGCCATCGCGGCGCCGGCCGGCCCGCCGGGGAGGGTGTAGGAGATCCAGGCGTCGACGCGGGTCCGGTCGCCGTCGAGGGCGGAGAAGGTCCATCGCTGGGTGTTGCGGATCCCCTTGACGGAGGTGAGCTCGATCAGCCGGTCCAGCTCCCAGCCGGTGCACCTGATCCGCGAGGTCAGCGAGACGCCGACCTTCATCACCCCGTCGTACTCGGCCCCGACGCCGCGGAGCTGCTCGGTGACCGGCTCGATCTTGTGCAGCCCGTACATCCAGTCCCGGGTGGTGCTGAAGTCGTCGACGTAGGCGAACACCTCGTCGACCGGTGCCGCGATCTCGACGCTCTGCTCCACGATGGTTGCCACCGCAGGATCCTGGCACAGGAGCGGAGCGGGCGCTTTGCTCCCCGGGTAGGAGTCGAACCTACGTCGCTAGTCCTGATTCAAAGTCAGGCGGGCCCTGCCGGCAGACCAACCGGGGAATGTAGGGCACAGGCTATCGGGAGTTGGTCCGCCGACAGCGCCCGCCTGCGGGGCGGCGCACATTCTGGGGCGGCTACGACTCAACCGACCCACCGAGGCGCGCGACCTGATCCACGTGCGCGGCGTACTGCGCCTCGAGACCGGCGCGCAGACTCGTGCGCGGTTCCCAACCGAGCAGCGCCCGCGCCGCGTCGGTGGCGCCGGACGTACGGCGCGCCTCGCCCGTCGCGGCCGGCCGGCGCTTCAGCCGCACCGGGGACCCGGCCAGCTCGGCGACGACGTCGAGCGCCTCCAGCACGCTCGCCTGCACCCCGCCGGCGATGTTCAGCACCGTGCCGGGCTCCGGGTCCGCGGCAAGGGCGGCGAGGTTCGCTTCCGCCACGTCGCCGACGTAGGTGAAGTCGCGGACCTGCTCACCGGTGCCGAGGAGCGGGAAGGCCGGGCCGCCGGTGGCGGCGGCGATCATCCGGTGGAACGCCATGTCGGGTCGCTGACCGGGACCGAAGACGGTGAAGTAGCGCAGGCACACCACCGGCACCCCGTGCGCCGACGCGTAGGCGACGGCGAGCCGCTCGGCCGCCAGCTTGCTCACGCCGTACGGGCTCAACGGGGTCGGCAGCGCGTCCTCCCGGGTCGGGTACGACGCCGCGTCGCCGTAGACCGACGACGAGGACGCGACCACCACCCGCCGGATCCGCGGCTCGCCGGCGACCGCGTCGAGCAGGTTCTTGGTGGCCGCGACGTTGTCGTCGAGGTAGGAGCCGAAGTCGCCTCGCCAGGAGTCCCGCAGACCCGCGCGGCCGGCCTGGTGGGAGACCGCGTCGACGCCGGCGACGAGATCGGCGACCGAATCCCGGACCAGGTCGCGCTCGTGGAAGGTGAATCGGGGATCTCGGAGCAGGCTGCGAAGGTTGTCGCGCTTGAGGTCGGGCGAGTAGGTCGCCCTCATCGCGTCGACTCCCAGCACGTCCAGCCCGGCGTCGAGGTACGCGCGCGCCACCGCCGAACCCACGAAACCGGCCACCCCGGTCACCAGTGCCACGCCCATGAACGCACCCCCTCCGGGCGAACTCTAGCGATTCCGGGAGGTGGGGGCAGCGCTTGTGCGAGCCTTGGCCCCACCAGATTTTCGAGGAGAACCGATGACAGACCACCCGCCGAAGCGGGCGGTGTACACCGCGCTGATCGGCAGCTACGAACGGCTGCTGGAGCAGCCCGCCGCCATCACCTCCGACGTGCCGTTCATCTGCCTCACCGACGACCCCGACCTGACCAGCAACACCTGGCAGGTGCGCCTGATCGAACCCGCCTTCCTGAGGGACGCCTCCCGCTCCAGCCGCTTCCTCAAGATCATGGGAGGCGGGCACCCGCTCGACGAGTACGACGAGACGCTGTGGATCGACAACCGGATCGTGCTCAGCGAGGATCCCGCCGTCATCCTGGACGAGGTGCTGGCGGACGCCGACCTCGCGGTGATCCACCACAGCTACCGGGAGACGGTGGTCGCCGAGTTCGACGAGGTGACCCGCGCCGGCCTCGACGACCCGGCCCGGATCTACGAGCAGCTGATCCACTACGCCGAGTCCAAGCAGCACGTACTCGACCTGCGTCCGTACTGGGGCGCGTTCATCGCCCGGCGCTGGACCCCGTCGATCCGGGACGCGATGCAGACCTGGCTCAACCACGTGCTGCGGTACTCGCGCCGCGACCAGCTCTCGATGCGGTACGCGCTCGACGGCGTCCCGCGGGTGCTCGCCCTCGACCTGGACAACTACAAGTCCTCCTGGCACACCTGGATCAGCGACCAGGACGTGATCGCGCGGGACTACTCGATGCGCAACAACTCGTTCCGCACCTCGATCCGCGCCCCTCTCGCCGCCACGACCACGCTGAACGCGGAGATCGCATCGCTCCGGGCGGAGCTCGACGCGGAGCAGGAGCGCTCACGCAAGGCGCTGGAGCGCGTCGCCCACCTGCGTGCCCGGGTCGAGCGGCTGCTCAAGCGGGTCGACCGCCTCACCCGGAAGCTCGCGGTCGAGCGGGACCGCTCGGCGCGGCTGCGCGCCCAGGTGGACCGGCGGCCCGGGAAGCGCGCCGCCGACGCCGTACGACGGGCGCTCACCCGGCGCTGACCCTAGGCGCCGTTGATCGAGTCCTCGGTGAAGTCGTGCTGGGTGAAGTCGACCGCCCGACGGGCGTTCGAGACCGAGGTGACCGTGCTGGTGCCGATCGGCCCCTGGCGGTCGAAGACCCGCGCCGTACCGGTGGAGATGCCGTCGTGCGAGGTCCAGCTGGTCGCGGACAGCCCGATCTCCTGGCTGACCGGCACCCGGGAGATCGCCAGGGTGATGTCGGTGTTGATGTACTGCACGCCCTCGGTGCCCCAGTTCACCACCATGCTGGTCGAGTCGGCCGCACCCGCGAGGCCCTGGAACGGGGTCGGCTTCTCCCCGACCACGATCGCCAGCGCCGACTGCCAGGTCTGCTTGCGGCCGCCGTTCTGGTGCTCGGCGAAGTTCTGCGACCAGCCGATGCCGTCGCTGAAGAAGATCGGCACCCGCGGCTCCTCGGAGACGGGGGCGATCTCCAGCGGTGGCGGGGTCGGCTCGTCGGTGGGCGCCCAGACCTGGCCGGGCGGGTTCTCGGTGGCCTTGAGGAACATCGCGCTCCCCCGGGCCACGATGTCGCCGTCCTGGGAGAGGGTCGCGTCGACCAGCATCAGCCGCGAGCCCTCCCGGACCACGGTCGACTCCAGGCGGCACGGACCCATGCTCGGCGCCCGGAAGAGGTCCACGGTGTAGCGCGCCGGCCGCAGGTCGTCGCGACCCGCCGCGGCCACCGCCCGCTCCAGCTCACGGGCGAGCGCGCCACTGGTGGCGACCCCGTGCATCTGGTCCTCGCGCCAGAGGCTGCGGGCGATGTCCTGGGGAACCAGCAGGTCTCCCTCGGCCCGGAACAGCGCGTACTTCGTGGCGGCCGGCGTGCTCTGCGTCATGGCGCCATTCTCCCGGCGAGCTAACGGACCCCGTCACGGACCCCGGCCCGATGTGCAATAGGCCTCATCGATTCCCGACCTACGCAGCCGTAGGTTACGGTTTTCGCATCTGCGTCTCCATGCCGGTGGAGACCTGCCCGTAGGGGCACCTCCGTGAAGGATGAACGATGACCGCCTCCCCCGTCCTGGACGAGCCGATCACCCAGCACGCCACCATGGGCGGCGACACCCAGTCGCTGACCGAACAGGTTGCTCTGGGCATCTTCATCGCCGTTCCGTTCCTGGCGCTGCTCGCCGCGATCCCGATCGCCTGGGGCGGTTGGCTCGGCTGGTCGGACCTGCTGATCATGGGGGCGATGTACTGGTTCACCGGGCACGGCATCACGGTCGGCTTCCACCGGCTCTTCACGCACAAGTCCTTCAAGCCCAATCGGTTCGTGAAGAACGCCCTCGCCGTCGCCGGCTCGATGGCCGTCCAGGGGCCGCTGGTGCGCTGGGTCGCCGACCACCGCAAGCACCACAAGTTCTCCGACCGCGACGGCGACCCGCACAGCCCGTGGAAGTACGGCACCAACCTGCGCGCGCTCTGGAAGGGCTTCTGGCACGCGCACATGATGTGGCTCTTCGACTCCGAGCAGACCGTGCAGCGCAAGTACGCCCCGGACCTGCTCAAGGACCGCGACCTGATCCGGATCTCCCGGCACTTCTGGGCCTTCGTGCTGCTCTCGATGCTGCTGCCCGCCGCCCTCGGCGGCCTGATCACCTGGTCCTGGCAGGGCGCGCTGACCGCGTTCTTCTGGGGCTCCCTGGTCCGGGTCGCGCTGCTGCACCACGTGACCTGGTCGATCAACTCGATCTGCCACACCATCGGCGACCGCCCGTTCGTCTCCCGCGACAAGTCCGCCAACGTCTGGTGGCTGGCGATCCCGTCGATGGGCGAGTCCTGGCACAACCTGCACCACGCCGACCCGACCTGCGCCCGGCACGGCGTGCAGCGCGGTCAGCTGGACACCTCCGCGCGACTGATCTGGCTGCTGGAGAAGGCCGGCTGGGTCAAGGAGGTCCGCTGGCCCGTCGCCGAGCGGATCCAGGCCAAGCTGGTCAGCGCGCAGCCGGTCAGCTCCTGAACCTCTCCGCGGCCGCCTGGATCGTCGCGACGTAGTCGTCCCAGTAGGCAGCGTCGCCGATCTCGGCCCGGTCCGCCTGCCCGGACCCGTCGATTAGCTCCCGGCAGAGATCGGCGTGCCCGGCGTGCTGCGCGGTCTCGCTGACCATCCGGATCAGCAGCACGCCCAGCGTCGTCGCCCGGCGCTCCTCGGGCCAGTGCGGCACCGAGCCGACCGCGTCCAGGTCGAGCGCGGCGAGGGTGGCGTCGCCGTGGGCGCAGGCACGCTCGTAGAGCGCGATCAGGTGCTCGCGGGACTCCTCCGCCGTCGCCCACATGTCGGCGCCGTCCCAGATCGAGCCGTCCGCGACCCACGGCAGCACGTCCGGCGGCGTGCGCCCGAACGCCTCCCCGAGGTAGACGTGCTCGTTGCCGGTCATGTGCTTGACCAGGCCGAGCAGGTTGGTGCCGCTCGCGGTCATCGGCCGGCGGGCGTCGTACTCGCTCAGACCCGCGAGCTTGTCCAGGAGCACCGCCCGGGTGCTCCTCAGCTTCTCGTGCAGCTCCGCCTTCAGGTCCGTCATGCTCCGACCCTAGTCAGCGGTGCCGACACTGGCAGGATGGCCGGGTGCCCTCCCGCGACGAACGATCCAAGAAGCCTGCCCGCAGCCGGATGACGGCGGCCGAGCGCCGCGAGCAGCTCATCGAGATCGCCCGCACCGTCTTCTCCGAGAAGGGCTTCGACGGGGCGTCGGTCGAGGAGATCGCCTCCCGCGCCGAGGTCTCGAAGCCGGTCGTCTACGAGCACTTCGGCGGCAAGGAAGGCCTGTACGCCGTCGTCGTCGACCGCGAGGTCCGGCAGCTGCTCGACATGATGCGCCAGGCGCTGACCGCCGATTCCCCTCGGGTGCTCATCGAGCAGGCCGCCTTCGCGCTGCTCACCTACATCGAGCAGTCCTCGGAGGGCTTCAGGATCCTGGTCCGCGACACCCCGCTCGGGTCCGCGTCCGGCTCCTACGTCTCGATCATCAGCGACATCGCCACCCGGGTCGAAGGGATCCTGGTCGACCAGTTCAAGCGCCGCGGCTTCGATCCGAAGGCGGCGCCGATGTACGCGCAGATGCTGGTCGGCATGGTCGGCACCACCGGGCAGTGGTGGCTGGACGCGCGCAAGCCGGCCAAGGAGGTCGTCGCCGCCAACCTGGTCAACCTCGCCTGGAACGGCCTCTCCGGGCTGGAGGCCAAGCCGGAGCTGCGGCTCAAGAACTGATCCGCGGTCCCCGGCTCACTCCGGCGCCACCCGGTGGCAGACCGCCTCGACGTTGTTGCCGTCCGGGTCGCGCACGAACCCGCCGTAGTAGTGGTCGTGGTACTCCGGGAAGTGCCGCGGCTCGTGCAGCACCTCGGCCCCGAGGCCGACCGCGGCCTCGACGAACGCACGGACCGTCGCCGCGTCCGGGGCGCTGAACGCCAGGTGCATCTCCCGGTTGGGTCCGAGGTCGTCGCTGAACCGGGAGATCCAGAAGTCCGGCTTGGTGGTGCCGTACCCGATGGCGCCGTGCCCCTGGTCGTCGGAGAACTCCTTGAGCCGGGTGTGCCCGAGGGTGGCCAGCACGGTGTCGTAGAACGTCGTGGCGGCGTCCAGGTCTGCGCAGTTGATGCCGAAGTGATCGATCATGCCGCCATCGTCGCCCGGGTCGCCGACAGTTCCCAGACTTCTCTCGATATCAAGAATCTTTCCGACTAAGATGCCTGCATGCCAGCCAGCGAGTCCGACGAGGTCGACGCCCTGGTCCAGGCGTGGAAGCGCGAGCGGAACGACCTCGACCTGGCACCGGTCGAGGTGTTCAGCCGGATCAGCCGGCTCGCCCGGCTGCTCGACCTGGCCCGGCGAGAGGCGTTCACGGCCGAGTCCATCGAGCCCTGGGAGTTCGACGTCCTCGCGGCGCTGCGCCGCGCCGGCGAGCCCTACCAGCTCAGCCCCGGCCAGCTCCTCCGCGAGACGATGGTGACCAGCGGCACCATGACCAACCGGATCGACCGGCTCACCCAGCGCGGCTTCGTCGACCGCTCCCCTGATCCGGACGACCGGCGCGGCGTCCTGGTCGGGCTCACGGCCTCCGGCAAGAGCGCCGTCGACGGCGCCTTCGAGACCCTGATCGCCAGCGAGCGCGACCTGCTTGCGGAGCTGTCCGCGGCCGAGCGTCGCGACCTGGCCGGCCTGCTCAAACGGCTGATGGGGCCGCTGCGGTAGGCACCCGCTCCTCGACGAGCTCGTGGAGCGTCGGCGAACCGTGCGCCACCAGCTGCTCCTGGGACTGCGGCGTCCGCCAGATCTGCTCCAGGGCACCGCGGAAGGCGGTCGCCTCCTCGGCGGTGTCGAAGGTCAGGTCGATCGCCACCTGGTTGCCGTCCTCGACCCGACGGGTCAGGCGGTACGACCGCACCCCCTGGTCGGCACGGAAGCGGTCGAACTTGTCGAAGGCCGCCTTCCAGGACTCGTAGTCGTGGACGGTGTTCTCGATGTGCAAGGTGATCATCACGGGCTCCTCGGGTTGCCGGATCGGACCACCAGCCTGTGCCGCCTGCCGACGCCGCGGTATCCCTGATCCTGGGGATTCCGCCGCCTCCGGCACGCCCCTAGGGTGGGGCGGGTGAGGGCGACAGGCGGCCTGAACGGCCGGATCGAACGGCTGTGCTCCGAGCGGCACACCGCGAAGGCCCTGCGCGAACGGGTGCTGGAGCTGCTGCGCCCGGCGGTCCCGTACGACGGCCACGTCTTCGCGCTCACCGACCCGGTGACGAGGGTGGCGACGGCCCCGCACGCCGACGTACCGATGCTGCCGTGGGACCGGCTCCCGGAGACGATCCGCTGGCGCTACCTGACCACGCTGAACCGGGTCGACCAGCTGGTCGGCCGACCGGCAGCCTCCCTGCTCGGCACCGGCGACGCATCGGACTCGCCGCTCTGGCAGCACGTGCTGCGGGAGGTCGGCGTCGTGGACACCGCGACGGTCGCCTTCGCCGACCCGTACGGGACCTGGGCGTACCTCGACCTGTGGCGTACGACGGAGCCGTTCACCGCCGCCGACCTCGCCGTGCTGACCGGCCTGGTCGGCCCGGTGACCGCCGGCCTGCGGGCCGCCCTCGCCCGCACCTTCGTCGACCCGGCCGAGCAGCTGCTCCCGGTCGGGCCGGCGGTCGTGCTGCTGGGGCCGGACCTGGTCGTCCACCAGCTGACCGAGGGCGCCGCCACCGCGCTGTTCACGCTGCTCCCGCCGGACGAGCTCCGGGCACCGATCCCGGCGGCCGCCTACAACCTCGCCGCCGCGCTCCTCGCCGAGGAAGCCGGCATCCCGGTCGGCGAGCCGTGGTCCCGGGTGCACCTCGGCGGCAGCCGCTGGGTGACGGTGAAGGCGTCCCGGCTCGGCGCGGAGATCGCGGTCTCGATCGAGCCCGCCACCACCGCCGAGCGACTCGACCTGTTCGCCCGGGCGCACGGTCTCTCGGACCGCGAGGCCCAGGTGATCGGCCTGCTCGGCATCGGTCTGGACACCCGCGAGATCGCCGGACAGCTCTTCCTCTCCGAGCACACCGTCAACGACCACGTGAAGGCGGTACTGGCAAAGGCCGGGGCGCGCACCCGGCAGGTGCTGCTGGCCCGGATCGCCGGAGCCGCCTGAGCGCGGCCCGGCCCGAGGTCAGTGTCCGTCGCCGGTGACGGCGAGCGCGACGCCGAGGCCGATCATCGAGACGCCGCCGACCGTCCCCATCGCCTCGCCGCGCTTGGCGGAGCGGTTGAACCAGGTCCGCAGCTGCGAGGCGATCAGCGCCCAGATGCTGTCCGAGAGCAGGCCGATCGTGGTGGCCACCAGGCCGAGCAGCAGCATCTGCAGCTGCAGGTGACCCTCGCCACGGTCGATGAACTGCGGCAGTACGGCCGCCATCATCATGTAGCCCTTGGGGTTCGACGCGCCGACGACGAAGCCCTGCCGGATCGCGCGCGGCCAGGTCATCCGCGGCCCGGCGTCGTCGGGACCGCCCGCGGTCAGGAACTCCTTGCGCCGACGTACCGCTTCGACACCGAGGTAGATCAGGTACGCCGCCCCGGCGAGCTTGAGGATCGTGAACACCACGATCGACTCCTGCACGATCACGCCGAGGCCGGCCGCGACGAGCACCACGATCGTGACCAGTCCGAGGGTGTTGCCGATCACCGAGGCCAGCGCGACCCCGCGGCCGTAGGCGAGCGCCCGGCCGACGACGAACACCACGCTCGGTCCCGGGATCACGATGATGATGAACGCGGCGAGGCCGAACGTCAGGAACTGGTCGATCGAGATCACCCGGTCACGGTACCGACGGCACCCCCGGCGGTCGAGCCATATCCGGCCGCTGTCTCACTCGAGGACGGCCGAAGCCTCCAGCCACTCCAGCTCCAGGACGTCCCGCTCGGCCTGGGCGGCGCGCAGCTCCTCGGCCAGCTTCGCCATCGCCTCGTAGTCGTCGGCGACCTCGGCGATCGCGGTGTTCAGCTCGGTCTCCCTCGCCAGCAGCCGGGCGATCTGCTTCTCGACCCGGGCGATCGTCTTGCGAGCCGCGCGCTCCTCGGCGCCGCCGATCCTCGCCTTGGACTTGGCGCTACCACCGGGCATCTCGACAGGCTCGATGTCCGAGCCCACAAGAGCGGCCTGCGACTTCCGCAGCTCCAGGTACTGGTCGACCCCGTTGGCCAGCATCCCGATGGTCCCGTCGCCCATCAGCGCCCAGATCGAGTCGGTGACCCGCTCCAGGAAGTACCGGTCGTGGGAGACCACGATCAGCGTCCCGGGCCACCCGTCCAGGAAGTCCTCCAGGACCGCGAGCGTCTCGATGTCCAGGTCGTTGGTCGGCTCGTCGAGCAGCAGCACGTTCGGCTCGGAGAGCAGCAGCTTGAGCAGCTGGAAGCGCCGCCGCTCACCACCGGAGAGGTCGCCGAGGCGAGCCGTCAGCCGGTCGCCGGTGAAGCCGAACCGTTCCAGCATCGAGGTCGCCGAGATCTCCTGCCCGCCGGCGTTCTTCGCGACCCGGCGGATGTCCTCGATCGCGCCGAGCACCCGTTGGCTCGGGTCCTCGGGGGTCACGTTCTGGGTCAGGTGCTGCAGCGCCACCGTCCTGCCCTGCTTCACCTTTCCCCTGGTCGGCGCGAGCGTCCCGGAGACCAGCGAGAGCAGCGAGGTCTTGCCGGCGCCGTTGACGCCGACGACACCGACCCGGTCGCCCGGACCGAGCCGCCAGGTGGCGTGCTGGAGGAGAGTGCGCTCGCCCCGGACCAGGTCGACGTCCTCGACGTCGATCACGTCCTTGCCGAGGCGCTGGGTGGCGAACCGCTCCAGCGCCAGCCGGTCCCGCGGCGGCGGCTCGTCGGCGATCAGCTCGTTGGCGGCGTCGATGCGGAACTTGGGCTTCGACGTACGGGCGGGCGCGCCGCGGCGCAACCAGGCGAGCTCCTTGCGCATCAGGTTCTGCCGGCGCTGCTCGCTGGCGGCCGCCTGCCGCATCCGCTCGTTCTTGGCGAGCACGAAGGCGGCGTACCCGCCCTCGTAGTAGTCGATGGTGCCGTCGTGGACCTCCCAGGTCTGCTCGCAGACCTCGTCGAGGAACCACCGGTCGTGGGTGACGACGACCAGGGCCGACGTACGACGCTTGAGGTGGTCGGCGAGCCAGGCGATCGCCTCGACGTCGAGGTGGTTGGTCGGCTCGTCGAGGATCAGCAGGTCGTCCGGCTCGAGCAGCAGCTTCGCGAGCGAGCAGCGCCGGCGCTCACCGCCGGAGAGCCCGTGCACCTCGCGGTCCAGGCCGATCCCGTCCAGGAGCACCTCGACGACCTCACGGGTGGTCGCGTCCGCCGCCCACTCGTGGTCCGCCTTGCCGCCGAGGACGACCTCGCGGACGGTGTGGGTGTCGTCGAGCAGGTCGCGCTGGTCGAGGTACCCCAGGTGCAGGTCGCGGGAGCGCGAGACCCGGCCGCTGTCGGGCTCCTCGCGGCCGGTCATCAGGTTCAGCAGGGTGGTCTTGCCGTCGCCGTTGCGCCCGACGATGCCGATCCGCTCCCCGACCCCCACGCCGAGGCTGATCTCGTCGAGCAGGATCCGGATGCCGAAGGACTTGGAGACCTTCTCGAGGTTGAGCAGGTTGCTCATGCACTATCTTTCATCGTTGAGTCGGGCGTTCTGGCTAGGCGTACTGGACGACGTGGGCGCCGGCGACCGGACCGGTCGCGACCAGGACGCCGGGATGGCCGGCGTCGAGCAGCGCCTCACGCACCTCGTGCGCGGAGTCCTGGTCCTCGACCAGCCCGAGGAACGTCGGACCGGAGCCGGACAGCAGAGCGGCCCGCGCTCCCGCGCCGACCAGGTCGGACTCGGTCAGGCGCAGGTCCGCCCGGAGCTCCAGCGCGACGGATTGCAGGTCGTTGCGGACGCCCGCGGTGAGGGCGTCGAGGTCGGTGCCCGCCAGCGCCGCGAGCACGGCGGCCGAGTCGCTGCCACCGCCGCCATGGTCGTCGAAGGCCGCGTAGACCGCCGGTGTCGACATCCCGGTCGCGTTCGGCACCACCACCCACCACCAGGTGCCGGCGTCGCCGACCGACTCCACCAGCTCACCGCGACCGGTCCCGTGCGCGGTCCCGCCGAGGAGCGCGAACGGTACGTCGCTGCCGAGCTCCGCAGCGATCGCCAGCAGGTCCTCGTCACTGGTCCGCAGGTCCCACAGCCGGTCCAGCGCGACCAGGGTCGCGGCGGCGTCGGCACTCCCGCCGGCCATCCCGCCGGCGACCGGGATGCCCTTGCTGATCCCGATCGACGCCCGCCGGGCGATCCCGTGGTGCTCGGTCAGCAGCACGCCGGCCCGGACGACGATGTTGGTCTCGTCGAGCGGCACCTCGGAGACGTCGACGTCGCCGATCGGCTCGACGCCGACCGACCAGCCGGCGGCCGTGCTGACGGTGATGTCGTCGTACAGGCTGATCGCCTGGTAGACGGTGTCCAGCGGGTGGTAGCCGTCGTCACGGACCGGACCAACCCCGAGGACCAGGTTGATCTTCGCGGGCGCGCGGACGGTGACCGAGCGCGCGGAGGTCGGGGCGGTCATGCCGCCTCCGCGCCGAGGGCCTCGGCGATCCTGACGAACTCGTCGATCCTGAGCTGCTCGCCCCGGGCCATCGGGTCGATGCCGGCGCGGGCCAGCGCTGCTTCGGCCGCCTCGGCGGAGCCGGCCAGGTCGCGCAACGACGGCCGCAGCGCCTTGCGCCGGTGCGCGAAGGCCGCGTCGACGACCGCGAACACCTGCTCCCGGGTGGCGGTGGTCGCAGGCGGCTCGCGTCGGGTCCAGGCGACGAGCCCGGAGTCCACGTTCGGGGCCGGCCAGAACACGTTGCGGCCGATCGAGCCCGCCCGGCGGACGTCGGCGTACCAGGAGGCCTTGACCGACGGGACGCCGTACGTCTTGGATCCGGGGACCGCGGCCAGCCGGTCGGCGACCTCGGCCTGCACCATCACCATCCCGCGCTCCAGCGAGGGCAGCAGCGCCAGCAGGTGCAGTAGCACCGGGACCGAGACGTTGTACGGCAGGTTCGCGACCAGGGCGGTGGGCGCCGGCCCGGGGACCTCGGTGATCCGCAGCGCGTCGGCGAGGACGACCTCGAACGCATCGACCTGGTCCGGGGCGTGAGCGGCGATCGTGGCCGGCAGTGCGCCCGCGAGCAGCGGGTCGATCTCCACCGCGATCACCCGGCGGGCGACCGCGAGCAGCGCCAGGGTCAGCGACCCCAGCCCGGGACCCACCTCGAGCACGACGTCGTCGCCGGTGATCCCGGAGTCGGTCACGATCCGCCGTACGGTGTTGCCGTCGATGACGAAGTTCTGGCCCTTCTGCTTCGTCGGCCGCAGATCCAGCCCGGCAGCGAGGGTCCGGATCTCCGCCGCCCCCAGCATCGTCGGCGGGGAGGCAGCACTGTCGGTCACGGACGAAGAGTATCCGTGACCGACAGGTACGTAGTCGTCAGACGTGGTGCAGGGCAAGGCGGAGGAGCGAAGGAGTCCTCTTGCGGAGCGGACTTCGAGCGACGACAACGCGGCCAGGTGCCGCGTATGGCGGCTACGCGAGCTTTCCGCAGTGGGGCCAGGCTCCATACCCACCGGAGGCCTTGCGGACGCGCTCGGCGACGGCGATCTGCTGCTCGCGACTGGCCTGGTGCGGGTAGCCGACGCCGCCGTTGGCACGCCAGGTGCCGAGCGAGAACTGGAGGCCGCCGTAGTAGCCGTTGCCGGTGTTGATGTGCCAGTTGCCGCCGGACTCGCACTGGGCGATCCGGTCCCAGGCGCCGCCGTTGGCGGTGCTGGCGGGCATCTGCTTGGTGCCGACCTTGACGACGGACGCCTTCGGCGCACGCAGCACGGTCTGCTTCACGACGACCTTGCGGAAGACCTTGGCGTTGCGGAACACGACGCGGTAGGTGACCGAGCGGACTCCGGCGCGGCCGGCCGTGACGGTCTCGCGCTCGCCGACGTACATCGACGCGTCGGCACGCTCGGTGACCGGCGGGGCGACCCGCTCGCGGGCGACGTGCTTGCGGACCGCACGCACCCGGATCAGGGTCACCTTGTCGCCGGCCTGCAGCGGCGCGGTCAGTGCCGGGCGCACGATGTCGTCGGCGTCGTACGGCGCGTTCAACCCGTCCAGCAGGCTGCGCACGTCGGGAGCCGCGACGGTGACCTTGCGCGGGGCGGCGGCGCCGAGCTTGACGACGAACTTCTTCGGCGTGGTGATCAGCAGGGCCATGCCCTCACGGCTGATCGATGCGCTCCGGCTGGCGGACAGAGCAACCTTGCCGGACCGGATGCCGAGCTGGGCGAGGGCCGAGTCGACCTTGGTCGCCGTCGTCCAGTACGTCTTGCTCTTGCCGTCGATGCTGACCGCCAGCGGGCGGCTGTACCGGACGTTGATCTGGCTGCCGTCGTCGACGGCGGAGTCGAGGGACGGGACGACCACGTCCCGCGAGGCGAGCTCGATGCCCTCACCGGCCAGCACGCCGGCGACGTCGTCGCCGAAGGTGCGCACGGTGCGGTCCTTGCCGTCGATCGAGAGGGTGACGGTGCTCGTCATCGTGAAGTAGCCGGCGGTGGTCGCCACGAGGGCGACGGCGATGGTGCCGACCAGGCCGACGAGCCAGGCCTTGCTGCTGATGATGTGCGTGAGGGTGGCGCGCACGGTTCTCCGATGTTCGGACTCTCCGGTCCACGGGGGGCGCATCGCCTACGGCGCTGTTCGCGTCGCTTGCTGCGGCGATGTCCGAGATGTCCTACTTCCCCGTTCCCGGCCAACGGGGTTGACCCTGACATTGCTAACAAGGAGTTAGCAAACCGCTAGCGCGTCGTTGAGCGTGTCGCCGTGGTCCAGGTCACGCCGAGAAGTCCGAATTGTGGCCTGGGTCACGCGCCCCAGGCCCCGCCGAAGGCCCGGTCGGTGTTTGCCTCGATCGCCCGGCAGAGCTCGAGAAGGTCGGTCCCCCGGGTCGTGGCCATCGCCCGGACCGTGGTCGGGATCAGGTACGACGCGTTGGGCCGGCCGCGCCACGGCTCGGGCGTCAGGAACGGGGCGTCGGTCTCCACCAGGATCCTGTCCAGCGGCGTGACCCGGAGCGCCTCCCGCAGCGGCTCCGCGTTCTTGAACGTCACCGTGCCCGCGAACGACAGGTGCGCGCCGCGCTCCAGGCACCGCTCCGCGAACGCGGCGTCCCCGGAGAAGCAGTGCATCACCCAGCGCGGCGGCGGTCCGACCTCGTCGAGGACCTCGAGCACCTCGGCGTGCGCGTCCCGGTCGTGGATCACCAGGGTCTTGTCGAGCTCGTGGGCGAGCTCGATGTGCCGGCGGAACGACCGGACCTGGGCCTCCCGGCCGTCCGCACCGGTCCGGAAGTTGTCCAGGCCGGTCTCGCCGACGGCGCGCACCCGCGGGTCGGTGGCGAGCTCTGCGATCTCCGCCCATGCCGCGTCCAGCCGGCCGTCGGCATCGAGCCGAGGGGCTTCGTTGGGGTGGAGCGCCACGCCGGCGACGATCGCCGGGTGCTCCCGCGCGGTCTCGACAGCCCAGCGGGCACCGGGCAGGTCGCAGCCGATCTGCACGATCCGCGGGACCCCGACCGCCGCCGAGCGGGCGAGCGCGTCGAGGACCGGGACCGGTTCGCCGGGACCGTCGTGAGCCCCGATGTCCAGGTGGCAGTGGTTGTCCACGACCGGGTGCGGGAGCGGCTCCGGCGGTTCGGGGCGGTCTCCGGCTCGCTGGGCGGTGCGGGTCATCGGGCTGCCTTCTTGTTGTGGACCAGGTCGTACACCTCGCGCTTCGGGACGCCGGCCCGGCGCGCCACCTCCGCGATGGCGTCCTTGCGGGTCGCCCCGAGCAGCTCCTCCTCGGCGACCCAGGCGACCAGGGTCTCCGGGTCGTCGACGGGGCCGCTCTCGGGAGCACCGGTGACCACGATGGTCACCTCGCCGCGGATGCCGTCCGCGGCCCAGGCGGCCAGCGCGCCCAGACCGTCGCGGCGTACCTCTTCATGGGTCTTGGTCAGCTCCCGGCAGACCGCCGCGGCCCGGTCGGCCCCGAACGCGGTCGCCATCGCCGCCAGGGCGGCCTCGGTCCGGTGCGGCGCCTCGAAGAACACCATCGTCCGGCTCTCGGACGCCAGTCCGGCCAGGCGGCGCGAGCGCTCCCCCGGCTTGCGCGGCAGGAAGCCCTCGAAGCAGAACCGGTCGACCGGGAGCCCGCTGACGGCGAGCGCGGTGAGCACCGCCGAAGGCCCCGGCACCGAGGTCACCTCGATCCCGGCCTCGACGGCCGCCGCGACCAGCCGGTAGCCCGGGTCGGAGACGCTCGGCATCCCGGCATCGGTCACCAGCACCACGCGATCCCCGGCCCGTAGCAGCTCCAGCAGCTGCGGCGTCCGGCCCTGCTCGTTGCCCTCGAAGTACGAGATCACCCGGCCGGCGGGCTCGATGCCGAGGTCGCTGGTGAGCCGCTTGAGCCGGCGGGTGTCCTCGGCAGCGATCACGTCCGCCTCGGCGAGCTCGCGGGCCAATCGGGGCGGCGCGTCCTCCACCCGACCGATGGGGGTGCCGGCGAGGACCAGCACGCCTGCCGTCTCAGAATCGGTCATGTCCCGATCATGTCAGTCCGGTCGCTGCGCTCGACCTCGTAGGGTGGGCGCCGTGGCGCGAGCAGACGTGGAGGAGGAGACCGTCTCCGTGACGACCCTCTCCCGGACCGCGCAGGGCGATCGGGTCCCGACCGCCACCGAGCGCGCGAAGCCCCGGGCACGCGACCTCGACCCGGTGATCTCGTGGGCCGCCACCCTGGGGATCACCTTCATCGCCGCGTTCCTCCGGCTCCAGGACCTGAGCAAACCGAGTTCGTTCCTCTTCGACGAGACGTACTACGCCAAGGACGCCTGGTCGCTGGTCCACAAGGGCTACGTCAGCGGGTACGTCGAGGGCGCGGACACCAAGATCCTCGCCGGCGACCTGCACGGCCTCTGGACCAACGACCCGAGCATGGTGGTGCACCCCGAGGTCGGCAAGTGGCTGATCGGGCTCGGCGAGCTGATCTTCGGAATGGACCCGTCGGGCTGGCGGTTCGCCCCGGCGATCGTCGGCTCGCTGATGGTCTTCGTGATGATCCGGCTCGCCCGCCGGGTGACCGGCTCGACGATGCTCGGCCTGGTCGCCGGCCTCCTGATGACCTTCGACGGCCTGCAGCTGGTGCTCTCCCGGCTCGCGCTGCTGGACATCTTCCAAGCGTTCTTCGTGCTCTGCGCGGTCAGCTGCCTGGTCGCGGACCGGGACTGGTTCCGCGCCCGGCTGGCCCGGCTGGCGGCGGACACCAACGGCACCCTGTCCGGCTGGGGGCCGCGGGTGCTCTGGCGGCCCTGGCTGCTCGCCACCGGGGTCTGGTGGGGGCTGGCGATCGGCACCAAGTGGTCCTCGATCTTCCCGCTGGCCGCGTTCGGCATCCTCTTCTGGCTCTGGAGCTCCGGCGCGCGCCGCTCCTTCGGCATCCGGTGGGCGTGGGTGAAGTCGGCGCTGATCGACGCCGCGCCGGCGCTGCTCTACGTCGTCGTGCTGCCGCTGATCGTGTACGTCGTGAGCTGGACCGGCTGGCTGATGCACGCCGACGTCTACGAGCAGCACCTCTCCAACACCCAGTACGGGCCCTACTGGGGCAGCTACATCAAGACCGACGCGCACGGGTTCTTCCCCGAGCTCTTCCAGTCGCTCCGGTCGCTGTGGCACTACCACCACGACGTGTACACGTTCCACACGCACTTCCTCAACGACGCCCACCACGTCTACCAGTCGAACCCGCTGGGCTGGCTGGTCCTGAACCGCCCGGTCGGCGTGGACGCGCAGCTCGACATCGCCCAGGGCGCGCAGGGCTGCGACGCGACCGGCTCGGAGACCTGCCTGCGCCAGGTGATCCTGCTCGGCACCCCGGCACTGTGGTGGTTCGCGACGATCGCGTTCCTCTGGTCGGCGGTCTGCTGGATCGGCAAGCGCGACTGGCGCTACGGCATCGTCGTGGTCGGCGTCCTGGTCACCTGGCTGCCCTGGCTCCGGTACGACGACCGCCCGATCTTCAGCTACTACGCAATCGTGATCGAGCCGTTCCTGATCCTCGGCGCGGTGCTGCTCCTCGGCGAGATCCTCGGCCGTGCGGCACCGGGCACCCGGAGACGCCGGATCGGCGCGATCGCCGCCGGCGCGATCGTCGTGACCATCGCGGTGAACTTCGCCTGGTTCTGGCCGATCTACACCGACGGCCTGCTCACCGAGTCCGAGTGGATGCAGCGGATCTGGTTCTCCCGCTGGATCTGACGTCGAAGAGGCCCTTCTTGCCCGTTCAAGAGGCCGTTCCGACCCGTTGAGTCGGCTGTTCTCGTCAGACGCCGGCGATCGGGGGCGCGGTGGCGTCGGCGCCCTCGCCGCCCTGCTCGCGCCGCATGTACTCCTCGATCGCGTTGACGTCGTCCTTGGCACGGGTCACCACGGTGAGCAGGTCGTTCATGGTCGAGACCTCTTCGACCTGCTCCTTGATGAACCACTGCATGAACTGCTCGGCGGCGAAGTCGTTCTCCTCGCGGGCCGTGCGGGTGAGCGCGAAGATCTGCTCGGAGACCCGCTTCTCCTGGGCCAGCGCCAGCTCCACCGGCGCGACGATCGACTCGAACGCGGTCAGCGGCGCCTCGACGCCCGGGATCTGCACCTCGCAGTCGGTGTCGAGCAGGAACTGCACCATCATCATCGCGTGGTCGCGCTCCTCGAGCGCCTGACCGTAGAAGAAGGCGGCCATCTGCGGCATCGTTAGGGCGTCGTAGTGGATCGCGCACGCGATGTACTGCTGGTGGGCGGCGAACTCGTTGCCGATCTGCTCGTTGAGCTGGGCAGCGAATCGAGGTGCGGTCACGGCGGGTCCTCCCGGTTGGGGTCAGGCGGCCAGAGACTTCTTCTTGCCCGACTTCTTCTTCTGGATCTTCACGGCGGCGGCCAGCTCGGACTTGGTGATCTTCTTGGTGACCTTGACCTTCGGACGGACCTTCTTGGCCGTCTTCTTGGTCAGCGGTCGGCCCTCGGAGTCCACCCGGACGAGCGCGCGCCTGTGCACACCGTATCCGGTGGGGAGGTCGCCTTCCTTGAGCATGCGCAGGGGGCAGCGATCGCAGCGTGATTTCGACACGCAGCACTTCGTCTTCGGAAGCTTGATGGCCTTGCCCACGCCGAGGACCCTAACATTCGCTTAGGGGTGCCTTACCTAAGGTGAGACCGGACTCACTCCACCGGCGTGAGCCGGAAGACCCGGATCTCCCGGTCGGTCCGGCCTCGGTACGACGCATAGACGCTGGTCACCGCGACCATCCGCTGGTACGCCGCCTCGGCCTCCTCGCCGGCGAGCAGCTCCGCCCGCACCGGGATCCGCTGGCCCCGTACGACGATCGCGGTCTCCGGCGACGCGAGCAGGTTGCCGGTCCAGGCCGGATGGTGCTGCTGCCCGAAGTTCGATCCGACCACGATCGCGGACCCGCCGTCGCGAGCGAACAGCAGCGGGCTCACCCGGACCTGCCCGCTCTTCCGCCCGAGCGTCTCCAGCAGCAGCGTCGGCGCTCCGACCGGGCCGAGGATCGTCCGCCGCCCGTCCGAGCGCAGCATCAGCCGCCGATCGAGAGGCATCAGCTTCCGAATGGTCCAGGACCCCGGCCTGGTCGAGGCGACCCGGGTGCCGATCCGCGCCAGCGCGCCGTCGCGGTTGCCCCAGAACTCATCGGGAATCTCGGCCATGTCGCGAGTCAAGCAGATGGACATTCCCTAGGCGAACCCTCCGACTGTCCCTACCATGGTCGGATTCACGTTACTGACCAGTACCGAGGAGTCCCATGCCGAACCCGCTCGAGCTGATCAACCGCGCCGGCATCGAGGCGCGCGCGCTGACCGCGCTGCTCCGGGCCGGGGCCATCGGCGGCTCCTCGCCGGCCAAGACGGTGGCGATCCTCAAGACGCTGCGCGCCTTCGGCCCGTTCGGATCCGCGGTGCACCTGGCCGCGATCCGGCACCCGGACTCCCCGGCGATCGCCGACGAGCGCGGCGAGCTGACGTACCTCGAGTTCGACGAGCTGATCAACCGGCTCGCGAACGCCCTGCTCGCCCGCGGCCTCCAGCAGGGCGACGGGATCGCGATGCTCTGCAAGAACCACCGCGCGCCGCTGCTGATCGGCTTCGCGGCCTCCCGCGCGGGCCTGCGCAGCCTCTGGCTGAACACCTCCTTCTCGGCGCGGCAGGCGACCGAGGTCTGCGCCCGTGAGGGCGTCGACCTGCTGATCCACGACGCCGAGTTCACCGAGCTGCTCGCCGATGTCACCCCGCCGCACGGCAAGTTCGCGATCGACGTGGCCGCCGGCGGCGACGACCTGGACGCGCTGATCGCCGAGGGCTCCCCCGACCTGCCGCCCGCGCCGGCGAAGCCGGGCCGGATCGTGCTGCTGACCAGCGGCACCACCGGTACGCCGAAGGGCGCCCCGCGAGCCGATCCGAAGGGCTTCGCGATCCCGGGCGGCGTCCTGGAGCGGATGCCGATGCGGTCCGGCGAGTCGACCGTGATGGGGCCGCCGCTCTTCCACGGCACCGGGCTGCTGCTCGCCACGCTCGCCATCTCGGTCGGCAACAAGCTGGTGCTGCGGACGAAGTTCGACCCCCGGCAGATGCTCGCCGACATCGACACCCACCGGGCGAGCACGATCTGCGTGGTCCCGGTGATGCTCCAGCGGATGGTCGAGCTCGGTCCGGACGTCCTCGCCGAGTACGACACCCGCTCGCTGAAGTGCGCGTTCACCGCCGGGTCCCAGCTGCCGGCGGCGCTCTCGAAGCAGTTCTCCGACCAGGTCGGCGACGTCATCTACAACCTGTACGGCTCGACGGAGGTCTCGGTCGCCACGATCGCCACCCCGGTCGACGTGCGGGAGGCGCCGACGTCGGTCGGCCGGCCGACCCTGGGCGTGCGGATCAAGATCCTCGGCGACAACGGCCAGGTCCTGCCGCAAGGAGAGACCGGGCGGATCTTCGTCGGCACCACCTCGCCGTTCGAGGGATACACCGGCGGTGGCGGCAAGGACGTCATCGACGGCCTGATGGCGACCGGCGACGTGGGCCACTTCGACGCGCAGGGCCGGCTCTACATCGACGGCCGCGACGACGAGATGATCGTCTCCGGCGGCGAGAACGTCTTCCCGCGCGAGGTCGAGGAGCTGCTCGTCACGCACCCGGCGATCGCGGACGCCGCCGTGCTCGGCGCCGAGGACGAGTCCTTCGGCCAGCGGCTGCGCGCCTTCGTCGTGCTCCGTCCCGGCGAGACCCTCGAGGTGGTCGAGGTCCAGGACTTCGTCAAGGACAACCTGGCGCGCTACAAGTCGCCGCGGGACGTGCTCTTCCTCGACGAGCTCCCCCGTAACCCCACCGGGAAGGTGCTCAAGCGCGAGCTCGCCCAGCTATAGGGAGCGGAGCTCGCCCACCTGCGGGGCAAGGGCGCGAACCAGGGCGAGCGGCTCGGCGCCGAGGTGCATCACGTGCACCTCGCTGACCCCGAGGTCGGCGTAAGGCTTCATCGCCTCGACGAAACCCGCCGGTTCGCAGTCGCCGGTCCACAGGATCGTCTTCGCGACCGCGTCGTAGTCGCGGCCGAGGTCGGCGCAGTGGCGGCGGAGCACCTCCAGCTTGGCCGCGATCGCCTCCGGGCCCGACTCGGCGCTGGCGAAGAGGTTGCAGGCGTCGGCGTACCGGGCGACGAGCCGCAGCGTCTTCTGCTCGCCGGACCCGCCGATCATGATCGGCACCGGGCGCACCGGCTTCGGCGAGCAGATCGTCTCGGCGAGCTGGTAGTGCCGGCCGTCGTACGGCCCGTCGTCGTCGGACCAGAGCTGCCGGACGACCTGGACAGTCTCCTCCAGCCGCTCGAACCGCTCGCTCAAGGGCGGGTACGGGATGCCCAGGGCACGGTGCTCGCGTTCGTACCAGGCCGCGCCGAGACCGAGCACCGCACGCCCGCCGGAGAGCGCGTCCAGGGTGGCGACGATCTTGCCCAGCACGCCCGGGTGCCGGTAGGTCACTCCGGTGACCAGCAGCTGCAGGTCGACGGTCGAGGTGTGCGCCGCCAGGAAACCGAGCGTCGTGTACCCCTCCAGCATGGAGCTGCTCGGCGGACCCATGAACTCCAGCTGGAGGTAGTGGTCCATCACCGACAGGTTGTCGAACCCGGCCTCCTCGACCGCGGCACCGATCTCGGCCAGGGCCGGGCCGACCGGGCCCTCGAAGTCGAAGTTGACGAGGTGGAGTCCCAGGCGCATACCTGCACGCTACGCCCGGGACCCCGCCCGCCTAGAAGCCTCAGAGGATGTAGAGCATCTCCTGGTACGTCGGCAACGGCCACAGGTCGTCGGCCACCACGCTCTCCAGGGTGTCCGCGGCGCCCCGGACCGCCGCCATCGCGGGCAGCAGCACGTCGCGGGTGTACGTCGCCTCGGCCAGCGGGTCGTGCGGCGTCTCCGCGGTGAGCGCACCGGCGAGAACGGCCAGTCCGGCGCGCAGCTCGGCCAGCGGCGCCGAGACGGTCTCGAGCGGCTCCAGGTCCGGCTCCACCCCGACGGCCTTGAGCGCGGCCAGGTTGGTCGCCACCTCGGTCTGGTAGCGGACCGCCGCCGGCAGGATCACCGTGGTGCCGAGCTCCAGCGTCGAGCGAGCCTCGACGCCGACGCTGTTCACGTACTGCTCCAGGCCGATCTCGTAGCGGGAGTGCATCTCGGCCTTGCTGAACACCTTGTACGTCGAGAACAGCTCGATCGCCTCGTCGGTGATCAGCTCGGGCAGCGCGTCGACGGTGGTGCGCAGGTTCTTCAGCCCGCGCTGCTCCGCCTCGATCTGCCACTCGTCGGAGTAGCCGTTGCCGTTGAAGATCACCGCGCCGTGGTTGCTGACGATGTCGGCGAGCACGTCCTGGACGGCCTCGTTGAACTCGGTGCCCGCGGCGACCTTGGCCTCGAGCTCGGTCGCGATGAAGTCCATCGCCTCGGCCATGATCGTGTTGATCACGACCATCGGGGCAGCGACGGTCTGCATCGAGCCCGGCGCGCGGAACTCGAACCGGTTGCCGGTGAAGGCGAACGGGCTGGTCCGGTTGCGGTCGCCCGGGTCCTGGCCCAGCGGCGGCAGGGTGTCCACGCCGACCAGCAGCGTGCCCTTCTCCTTCGAACGGGTGGCGCCGCCCTTCGCGATCTGGTCGAAGACGTCGGCGAGCTGGTCGCCGAGGAAGATCGAGATGATCGCCGGCGGGGCCTCGTTGGCGCCGAGGCGGTGGTCGTTGCTGGCCGAGGCGACCGAGGAGCGCAGCAGGCCCCCGTGCAGGTGCACCGCGCGGATCACGGCGGCGCAGAAGACCAGGAACTGGGCGTTGTCGTGCGGGGTGTCGCCCGGCAGCAGCAGGTTGCCCTGGGCGCTGTTGCCGAACGAGAAGTTCACGTGCTTGCCGGATCCGTTGACCCCGTCGAACGGCTTCTCGTGGAACAGGCACTCCATGCCGTGCTTCTGGGCGACCGACTTGAAGATCGTCATCAGCAGCTGCTGGTGGTCCGAGGCCACGTTGGCGCGCTCGAACATCGGCGCGACCTCGAACTGGCCGGGGGCCACCTCGTTGTGCCGGGTCTTGGCCGGGATGCCGAGCTTGAAGAGCTCCCGCTCGGTGTCCATCATGAAGCCGAGCACCCGCTCCGGGATGGCGCCGAAGTAGTGGTCGTCGAACTCCTGGCCCTTCGGCGGCTTGTGGCCGAGGAGGGTCCGGCCGGCGTTGAGCAGGTCGGGGCGGGCCAGGAAGAAGTGCCGGTCGACCAGGAAGTACTCCTGCTCGGGGCCGCAGTACGCGACCACCCGGTCCGGGGTGTGCCCGAAGAGCGTCAGGATCCGCTCGGCCTGGGTCGACATCGCCTGCTCCGAGCGCAGCAGCGGCGTCTTGTGGTCGAGCGCCTCGCCGGTCATCGAGACGAAGACGGTCGGGATGCAGAGGGTGTTCCCGTTCGGGTTCTCCAGCACGTACGCCGGGCTCATCACGTCCCAGCCGGTGTAGCCGCGCGCCTCGAAGGTGTTGCGCAGGCCGCCGTTGGGGAAGCTGGACGCGTCCGGCTCGCCCTGGATCAGGGTCTTGCCGGAGAACTCGGCCAGCGCCGAGCCGTCGCCGGCCGGCTCCAGGAAGCTGTCGTGCTTCTCCGCGGTCATCCCGGTCAGCGGGTAGAAGACGTGCGCGTAGTGGGTGGCGCCCTTCTCCATCGCCCAGTCCTTCATCGCGGACGCGACCGCGTCGGCGACCAGCGGGTCGAGCGGCTCGGAGCGCTCGATGGTGGCGATCACGGACTTGAAGACCGACTTGGGGAGGCGGCGCTGCATCACCGAGGTGCTGAAGACGTTCTCGCCGAAGATGTCCCCGGGAGTCTCGTGGAGCGCGAAGCTCGCTGCCGGAGGCACGTACGCCTCGACGTCTTTGATGGCCTGCAGTCGAACGTTGTTGCCGCTCAAGGTGAACCCCTAGGTGAAGTAGGTCGGTGCTGCGCCGAACTCAGGCGCGGTCGTCACCGTAGGAGTCGCGACGACGCCGCCTGTCTCCGCAATGTTTCAGGAAGATGAAGTTGTGCCGGAAAGCGTGTGATCTCGCTGACACCGCCCGGGTGAGAGAACCTCGTAACGCAGAGTTCAAGGACCCGAAACCCGACCGCTCAGGTCGGCATGGCAGTCTCTTCCCCGTGGCCGAACTGACACAGCAGCAGCAGGCGATCCTGGACTTCGAGCGCCAGTGGTGGCGCTACTCCGGGGGCAAGGCCCACGAGCTGGAGCAGCAGCTGGCGATGACGGCCTCGGAGTACTACCGCACGCTCAACGAGATCATCGACCTTCCGGGCGCGCTGGAGCACGACCCGACCCTCGTCCGCCGGCTGCAGCGGGCCCGTGCGCTGCGTCGCCGCCGCCGCTCCACGGCCTCGTTCCGGCTCGCGCACCTGCCGCACTAGGGGTCTCAGCCACTAGCCCAGTTCTTCGGACTCCACGTCGAAGTACTCCTGGTACGCCCGTGCCCGCTCCCGGTACTCGCCCTCGTCGAGCCCGGTCTCCGCGAACGAGTACCGCTTCAGGCTGCCGCCCTGGTCGCCCGGATGCGCCGCCAGGAAGGTCCGCATCCGAGCCTCCGCCTCCGCGGTGAGCTCCAGGCCGATCTCGTCGTAGATCCGCGCGACCCCGCCGATCAGGTCGTGCCGGATGTCCTGGTAGCGGATGTCGATCACCCGGCCGCCCGCACCGTCCGCGTCGGCGAACACCCCGTCGCGCCGAGCCTCCAGCGCGCGATCCAGGCCGAGGACGATGTCCTCGCCGTACTGCGCCGCCAGCCGGGTCACCTCGAAGTGGTCGGTGGTCATCTCGCGCAGGCTGGCGCCGAGGGCGCTGATCGAGGCGATCACCTTGAGCGGGTCGCGGTGGTTCTGGATCACGATCGCGTCCGGGTACTCCGCCATCAGCGCGGGCAGGCTCCACAGGTGCGCCGGCGACTTCAGCAGCCAGCGCTCGGAGTGGTGCTCGGACTGCAGGTGCTGCAGGAAGCGCCGGTGCCACCGGTACGCCGGCGCCATGTCCGCCTCGTGCATCAGCCAGCGGTTGTACGCCGGCACCTCGAACTGCAGCGAGTGCTGCATCGAGCGGAAGTCGCTCGTGAAGATCCGGACGTCCTCCTGCGCCAGCTGGGCGCCGAGCTCGTGGAACGACGCGAAGCCCGGGATGAACGCGTCGACCAGGTCGAACCCGGCCTGGGCCTCGGCGATCCGCGGGTCGGTGTCGAAGCTGGCGGTCCGCGGCGCCGGGACCGGCCGCTCGATCTCCCAGCTCAGCGGTGCCCGGTTGGCCGGGTCCTGGGCCATCAGGTCGAGCAGGATGGTGGTGCCGGTGCGCGGCTGCCCGACGATGATGATCGGCGCCCGGACCTCCTGCTCCGCGACAGCCGGATGGGTCTTGCGCCACTCCTCGATCCGCAGCCGGTTGGCCAGGTCGCCGACGATGCCGTCCTCGGCGACACCGACGCCGACCTCGTTGAGCCGGGCGCTCTCGGCGAGGGAGGCGAGATAGATCTCCAGGCCCTCCTGCCAGGAGTCGGCGCCGAAGTCGTCGGAACCCGCTGCCGCGATGGCGGCGTCGACGAGGCGGTCGCGGCGTTGCAGAGTGCTCTCGGTCATGACTCTCCTTGCGGGCTGGTCGGGCTGGTCGGGGTGCTCGTCGGGGACGCGGCGAGGTACTGCTGGATGAGCGCGGGGAGATCACCGCGTCCGGCGTCGGCGACCCACTCGTCGCAGGCCAGCCGGGCGGCGGTCATGGTGTGGGCGCCGAGCATCCGCGGGCGCGGGTCACCGGGGCGCAGGTCGGTGAACCGGGAGGCGACCGCCTCGGCGATCGCGACCTCCCAGTCGACGTACAGGTAGAGCGTCCAGGCGAGCATCGCCGGCGACGACCGGCTCAGCTGCGCCTGCTCCAGGAACATCGGCCGGTACGCCTCGAAGTCCTCCCCGAGCCGGGCGTAGGCGGCGCGGACCGCGTCCAGCGGCCCCAGCCGAGCCGGTACGTCGGCCAGCACCCCGGCGAGCACGTAGGCCCCGGCGTCGGAGAGCCCGGTCGCGATCGCGAGCTCCTTGGAGTCGAAGTACCGGAAGAAAGTGGCGCGGCCGATCCCCGCAGCGGTCGCGATCTCGTCGACCGTCGTCTCGGCGATGCCCTGGTCGGTGGCCAGCCGGGCGGCGGCCTCGGCGATCCGCTGCTGGGTGGCCGAACGCTTCCGCTCCCGCAGGCCGGGCTCCGCACCCGGACGCCGAGCCTGTCGAGACGTCGTTCCCTTGACCACCATGGTGACTCGAATGATACTGAGTCTCACATTCTTGTCCAGCCCCCGAGGAGCACAATGCGCGCGCTGCAGGTCACCCGGCACGGCGATCCGATCGACGTCCTGGCCGTCAACGACATCGAACGGCCGGCGCCGGGACCCGGCGAGGTGCTGATCAGGACCTCCGCCGCGGCGCTCAACTACAACGACATCCTGCGCTGCCAGGGCGGACTGGTCTCAGTCACCCAGGATCCGCCGTTCACCCTCGGGATGGATCTCTGCGGAGTCGTCGAAGCGGCCGGCGCAGGAGCCGAGAGCTGGACCGGCCAGCGCGTGCTGGCGGTCGCCAAGGACGCGCTCGGCGGTCTCGCCGAGTACGTCGTCGCCCCGGCCGCGGGCGTGTTCGCCGCGCCGGCCGAGCTGACCGACACCGAGGCGGCCGCCTTCCTGCTGCCGTTCCACACCACCTACCTGGCCCTGCACGTGCGAGCCGGGCTGGGGGCCGGGGAGACGCTGCTGGTGCACTCCGGGGCCAGCGGTCTCGGCACCGCCGCGATCAAGCTCGGTGTCGCCGCCGGCGCCCGGGTGCTGGCCACCGTGAGCTCACCGGAGAAGGCCGCGCTGTGCCGCTCCCTGGGAGCGGACCTGGTCATCGACCACACCGCCGAGGACTGGGTCGAGGCCGTCCTCTCCGCGACCGGCGACGCGGGTGCCGACGTGATCCTGGACCTCGCCGGCGGCGAGTTCGTCGGCAAGTCCTGGACCTGCGTGGCGCGCGGCGGCCGCTACCTGCCGGTCGGCTTCACCGACGACCCGGAGAACGGGATGAGCGGACGCCCGCTGCGGATGATCAGCATCGGCAACTTCTCGGTCGTCGGCGTCGTCTGCGCCTGGGTCGACGCCGTCGACCCCGGGATGCGCCGGTTCGGCTTCAACCCGTTCCTCCGCGAGGAGGGCGACCGGGTGCACGCGGCCCTGACCGACCTGGTCACGACCGAACTGCGCCCGCACGTCGGCCGGGTGGTCTCCCTCGACGAAGCCGGCGCGGCGCTGGAGGATCACCTCCAGCGCCGCGCGGTCGGCCGGACCGTCGTCCGGCTCGGTTGAGCTACTCGATCACTTGCTCGACGCGAGCCGGTACTGCCGCACCGAGAGCGGCACGAACACCAGCAGGATGCCGACCACCCAGAGCAGCGTGTAGAGCGCCGGGTGCTGCAACGACCACGCGTCGGAGACGGTCTCGCCCGGCGGCAGGTTGCCGAAGAGGTCCCGGGCCGCCTGGGTCAGCGCCGACACCGGGTTCCACTCGACGATCGTGCGCAGCACCCCGTCGAAGGACTGGATCGGCACGAAGGCGTTGGAGACGAAGGTCAGCGGCATGATCACGATGAACGAGGCGTTGTTGATCACCTCGACGCTCGGGACCAGCAGGCCCACCCACGCCATCACCCAGCTGATCGCGTAGGCGAAGAGCAGCAGCAGCCCGAACCCGGCCAGGGCGTCCAGCGCCCCGTCCCGGATCCGCCAGCCGACCAGCAGTCCGGTCAGCGCCATGATGATCAGCGACAGCACGTTGTAGACGACGTCCGAGGTGGTCCTCCCGACCAGGACGGCAGCCGGGGACATCGGCAGCGACCGGAACCGGTCGATGATCCCCTTCTGCATGTCCTCGGCCAGACCCGCACCGGTGAAGGTCGCCCCGAAGACGACCGTCTGGGCGAAGATGCCACCGATCAGGAACTCCTTGTAGGAGACCCCGTCACCCGGGTTGATCGCGCCGCCGAACACGAAGGCGAACAGCAGCACGAACATGATCGGCGAGATCAGCACGAAGATCAGCACCTCGGGCACGCGCTTGATCTTGATCAGGTTGCGCTTGGTGATGACCCAGCCATCGGTCAGCGCGCGGGACACGGCGTTCATGCGCCCTCCCCTCCGGCGGAGCCGGCATCGGAGTCGGTATCGGACTCGGTGGCGTGTCCGGTCAGGGACAGGAAGACGTCGTCCAGCGTCGGGCGACGCAGGCCGATGTCGAGCACCGCGATGCCGCCGGCGGCGAATCCGGCGAGCACCTGGCTCAGCGAGTCGGCTCCCCCGGTGACCGCGGCGGTCAGCGCACGCTCGCTGTCCCCGGACTGGACCTCGCCGGTGGCGACCTGACCCAGCACCGCCACCGCGGCGTCGCGATCGCCGTCGTCGACCAGGACGACCTCGATCCGCTCGCCGCCGGTCTGCGACTTGAGCTCGTCGGCGGTGCCGCGGGCGATCTGCCGGCCGTGGTCGATCACCACGATGTCGTCGGCGAGCTTGTCCGCCTCCTCGAGGTACTGGGTGGTCAGCAGCAGCGTCGAGCCCGCACCCACCAGCTCGCGGATGACCTCCCACATCTGCTGCCGGCTGCGCGGGTCGAGCCCGGTGGTCGGCTCGTCGAGGATCAGCACCGGCGGCGCGGCGACCAGCGCACCGGCCAGGTCGAGCCGGCGGCGCATGCCGCCGGAGTAGGTCTTGGACGGACGGTCGCCGGCGTCGCTCAGGTCGAAGCGCTCGAGCAGCTCCCGGGCGCGCGCCTTCGACGCCACCCCGCCGAGCCCGTAGAGCCGGCCGACCATCTCCAGGTTCTCGAACCCGGTCAGGTGCTCGTCGACCGCGGCGTACTGGCCGGAGAGGCCGATGCTGCGACGGACGCCCTCGGCGTCGTTGAGGACGTCGCGGCCGGCGACGACCGCGGTGCCCTCGTCGGGCTTGATCAGGGTGGCAAGGATGCGCACCGCCGTCGTCTTGCCGGCACCGTTGGGGCCGAGCAGGGCCAGCACCTTGCCCTCGGGAACACTCAGGTCGAGGCCGCGGAGGGCCTCGACGTTCTTGTAGCGCTTGACCAATCCGGTCGCGCTGATCATCTCTGTCAACTCGTCCACACCCTCATCTCCGTCGTTGCCGGCGACAGCCATTCGCCGGCCCGGCCGACCTTAGTCAGCCGCACCGACAACGGGCCCGGGCCGAGGAGAGTTCCCCGGGAGCGGTCAGGACTTCATCGAGACGCCCTTGCGCCAGTAGCCCATGAAGGCGACCTGGGAGCGCTCGACGCCGAGCTCCTTGACCAGCGCCCGGCGCAGCGTCGTGACCATCCGGGACTCGCCGGCGATCCACGCGTAGAGGTCGGCGAGCGGCCCGTCCGAGCGCGCGTCCTGGTCGAGATCGGCCCCCGAGGAGGACCAGGTCGGCGTCTCCCAGAGGTCCGGGTCGATCTCGGCGTCGGTGGCCCACTCCCCGGCGCCGAGACCGAAGTGCGCCCGGATCGCCGGGACCAGCCGGGCGCCGGCGTCGGTGTGCCCGCGCGGCAGCCAGCAGAGCTCCATCCCGGGAGGCGCCGCCAGGTCGAGGATGTCGCCGACGTCCGGGACCTCGAGGAAGACCCGGCCGACACTGGTAGCGTCGAGGTCGGCCAGGATGCTCGCGATCGCCGGCAGCGCGGTCTCGTCGCCGACCAGTAGCAGGTGGTTGACCTGCGGCGGCGCGAACTCAATCCCGCCGAACGGTACGCCGCGGCGGGGCGCCATCACCTGCACCCGGTCACCCGGGACCGCCCGGAGCGCCCAGCTGCCGCCGGGGCCGGCGAGGCCGTCCTCGTGCACGACGATGTCGACCACGAAACGGGTTTCCCGGCCGCTGCCGAGGACGTCGCGGATCGTGTAGGTGCGCATGTGCCCGCGCTCCTCCTCCGGAAGGCCCCACCAGGCCTGCATCGACTCCTCGTCGAGCGCGGCCGGAGCGGTCTGCCGCGCGCCGGGGAAGATCAGCTTGATCCGCTGGTCGTAGCGCGGACCCTCGATGCCGTAGTCGGCGAGCTCGGGACTGCCGAGGACGACCCGGACGAAGGACGGCGAGAGCCGCTCGACGCTGAGCGTCTCCAGCTCGACGAACAGCAACGGCAAGGACGAAGTCGTGACCATGTAACAAAGGGTAGCCTTACCTAATCAACAGCCAGGGCCCGGGCAGTGGTAGAACATGTTCTATGCCCATCACGAACGAGCAGGCCGAAGCCAACGTCCGTCGCTACCTCGAGCTGGTCGCCACCGGCACGGCCGCCGAGATCGTGGCGCTCTACGCCCCCGACGGCGTCCTGGAGGACCCGGTCGGATCGGAGCCGCTGGTCGGCCGCGAGGCGATCCAGGGCTTCTACGCGACCCTCGAGCCGATGAAGGTCACCACCGAGCTGCTCGCCATCCGCGCCTCCGGCGGCGAGGCGGCCTTCCACTTCCACATCGAGACCGACACCGGCGCCGGCGTCGCCGTCCTCGACCCGATGGAGATGATGGCCTTCGACGAGGACGGGCTGATCCGCTCGATGCGCGCCTGGTGGAACGACGGCGACATGACCTTCGGCTGAGATGACCGGCCGCCGGTTCGACACCGAGATCCAGACCCGCTTCCGCGACATCAACGTCGGCGGGCACGTCGACAACGTCGAGGCGGTCCGGGTGATCGACGAGGCCCGGATCCAGTTCTTCATGTTCGCCCCGGTCTTCGACGACCGCTCGCCGGAGAGCCGGCCGGGCCTGCTCCGGAACCGGCCGGCCGGCATCGTCGAGCTGATGGGGTCGCAGCGCGTCGACTACCACGCGGAGATGCGATTCATCCCTTACACGCCGTTCCTGGTCCGGATCTGGGTGAGCCGTCTCGGCCGGTCCTCGTTCACCGTCGCGACCCAGATGCGGACCTCCGCCGAGCACCCGCCCGCCCTCGTCGCCGAGTCGTCGTTCGTCTTCTGGAACTCGGAGACGGCGACGTCGTGGGAGATGGACGACGCCGTCCGCGCCGACCTGGAGCAGTTCCACGGCCCCGGCGTCGGCCTGCGTCCCTGACGCTCCCCGATCACCGTTCGCCGGCACCGACCGCGGCGTCGCCGACCGCCCCGTCGATCGCCGGCGCCAGCCGGAGCGGCGGGTACAGCGGGGTGACCCGGAAGATCATCTGGCTCGACGGCCCGACCGAGCGCCGTTCGTGGTCGGCCACCTGCTGGGCCTGGGCGTAGGACGCGAACGGCCCGGAGAAGGTGGCATCCCCCAGCGACAGGTCGACGCACACCACCAGGTGCGGCAGCTGCGCCTCGTAGCGATCGATGTCGCCGAGGACTCCCCGGACCAGGACCTCGAGTGCCTCCAGGTCATCCTCGCGTTCCGACGACCAGGCTCGTTCGACTGACTCGCTCACAGCTCTCCTCCTGACGACGCGGCACGGCTGTGCAACCGCGCTCACCTCGATTGATCGCCCGACGCGCCATTCGTGACGCGCTTGCCCGGGCAGTTGTGGACGAACCCGCGGGGCGGAGGCCGGATCTCATCCTTTTCCTCCTCCTTTTCGACGCAAGATCACCCTTTTGTGTGATTCGGCGGCTATGTCCTCGCGCCGAGCATCGATCCCGGGGGCCCGACCTGTGGCCGCACGAGGAAGGGATCGGCAGCATGGTGGAGCTGGGGACGGACCTGGAGGAGCTGGACGACGCGACGCTCGTCACCGGCGTCCGGCAAGGAGACCTGGACTGCTTCGGCGTCCTCTACACCCGGCACTTCGACTGCGGGGCGCGTGCCGCCCGGCGGGCCGGCACCCCGGCCGACCAGGTCGAGGACGTCGTCGCGGAGGGGTTCGCCCGGACCTTGCGCGCGATCCACGGCGGCAACGGTCCGACGACGAACTTCGCCGGCTACCTGTCGATCACGACGACTCGGGTCGCCTGGCAGCACAGCAAGGAACGGTCCCGGTGCCGGCCGACCGACGACACCGGTTTCCTCGACACCCAGGTCGTCGAGATCGACCTGCCTCCGGCGTCGCCGGTGCTCGACGCCCTCCGCGACCTCCCGGAGGCCTGGCGCACCCTGCTCTGGCGCCTGGAGGTCGAGAACGAGAGCATCCTGGAGCTGGCGCTCGACCTCGGGAAGTCCACCGGGGCGATCTCGGCGATGGCCACCCGGGCTCGGCACCGGCTCCGCAGCCACCCGAGCCTGGAGGACCTCCACCGGCGACGCGCCTGCGCCTGATGACCATCAGATCTTGGACGTTCCGCGTAATGCGTGCGCGCTGCCGGAGTCTGTACTGGTGTGGCTGGGCAACCCTGGGTTCCTTCGGACGAGCTCCCGAGCGCCGACGGCGACGGGGATAGTCGGATCGCGCCCGACCCGTACGACGACCCGGAGGTGATCGCCTGGCTGGAGGCCGAGTCGGCGACCGCCGCGAACACGGCCGCGGCGCCGTACCTGATCTTCGCGCTCGCCCGGACCGGTCACCTCGGCGCGAGCCTGCAGCTGGTCGAACGACTCCGGTACCAGTCGCTGAGCGAGGACCTCACCCACCGGTGCGACGTCGTCACGCTGCGCCTGTGGTCCGCCCGGGTCCAGCTGCGTCCGGACCCGGAGGCCTACGCCCTGGCTGCGGAGCTGCTGACGGCACCGGCGGCACTGCACCCGTGGCAACGCGTGCTGCTGCACCTGAACATCGCTGCCTGCATCCAGGCCGACATGACCGCGGACCTGGACGCGATCGACTCGGCGACGGAGCACCTGGTCGCCGCCCTGACCCTGGTCAAGGTGCTGGGGGTCCGCGGCCCGGAGGCGTCGATCCTCTCGCGGCTGGCGCTCGCCGAGATTCCGCGCGGCCGGCCGAGCATGGCCGCCCAGTTCGCCCGGGCCGCGCTCGACCTCGGCCACCACGACGCCGCGAGCGGACCGCCGCCGTTCTGGAAGGTCCGCGCCCAGCTCACCCTCGGCTGGGCCGACCACTTCCAGGGCGCACCGGTCGCCTGGGACCTGCTGGCCCAGCTCCCGACCGTCCGGCCGGAGGCCGAGGCCGATCCGACCCTGGCCTCGCTCGCGATCGCGATGGCTGCCCACGACGCTCTCCACACCGGGCAGATGCAGGCCGCCAGGAGCGTGCTCGCCAGCGCCTCGGTGGACCACCGGGTCGCCCGCGGCGGAGTCTGGGCACTGCCCCTGATGATGCTGGATGCCTACCTGGCGGTGCAGCAGGGCGACCGGGCCCGCGCGCAGGCGTACACGTCCCGGCTCGACCTGGTCCCGGCACCGGCGGAGGCGATCATGGTGCGCGCCATGATCGCCGGCAAGCGCGGTGACCTCGACGAGGCCCTGGCGCTGCTCGACCCGATCACCTCCGGTCGGGTGCGGCACCTCTCGCTGACCTTCGCCTGCGCCTGCGCGTACGAGTCCGGCCTGCTGGAGAAGCTCGGTCGCTCCGAGGACGCGGATGCCAGCATGCAGCAGGCGCTGGCGTGGACCGAACCTGTCAACGCTCGCCGGGTGTTCGCCCTCTTCCTCCCGACCCAGAACCTGGTGCTTGCCCGGCGGGCCCTGGCAGCGTCGCCCGGCAACGCCTGGGCCGCCGAGATCGTCGCCTTCCTCGAGGGAGGGAGCTCGCACGTCGCGGTGCCGGCGCCGGCACCCGTGGACCTCACCGGCGACACCCCGCTGACCAGCCGGGAGCTCGAGGTGCTCGCCCTGGTCAGCCGCGGCCACAGCCAGTCCGGGATCGCCGAGGAGCTGTACGTGTCCCTGAACACCGTCAAGACCCACCTGCGATCGATCCGGCAGAAGCTGGGGGTGGCGAAGACCGGCGAGGCGGCCGCGCTCGCCCGGAGCGCCGGGTGGCTCTGACCGGCGTCAGCGGAACCGCAGCGGGAGGGTGCGGTGCCGGCGTACGAAGATGCTCGGCACCCACGTCGGCAGGGCCTCCGGGTCGAGATCGACGTGCTCGGTCCGGTCGAGCAGCAGGCGGAGCGCCGCCGTCGCCTCCATCCGGGCCAGCGACGACCCGACGCAGAAGTGGGCCCCCTTCCCGAACGCGAGGTGCTGGCGGATGCCCGGCCGGTCGAGGTCGAGGACGTCGGGGTCGGTGAAGCGCGCCGGGTCCCGGTTGGCCGCACCCCAGAGCAGCAGCAGGTGGCTGCCCGCCGGCAGCGGCACGCCGCCGAGCGCGGTGTCGCGGGTGACGACGCGGTAGTGCCCGCGGAACGGCGACTCCAGGCGCAGGCACTCGTCGAGGAACGGGTCGATCAGGGCCGGGTCGGAGCGGAGCCGGGCCTGGACCACCGGGTCCTCCGCCATCCGCCGGGCCGAGGTCGCGATCAACCCGGCGGTGGACTCACCTCCGGCGCCGACCAGCTGGAGCAGGATCAGGACGGCCGTCTCCGGCTGCAGGCCGCCGTCGGCACAGGCTGCGGCCAGGGTGCCGAGCAGGTCGTCGCCCGGATGCCGACGTGCCCGGTCGAAGTGCTCGGCGAGGTAGCCGTACAGCTCGATCGAGGCGGCGACGAGGCGGTCCATCCGGTCCGCGGCGACGATGCCGCCGAGCAGCTCGGTGCTCTCGTAGGCGAGGTCCAGGAGCCGCGGCACGTCGGCTTCGGGAAGCCCGATCAGGCGCGCGACCATGGCGAGCGGCAGCCGGTCGGCCATCGCGTCCGCCCAGTCGACGTGACCGTCCCGGGCGTGCGCCTCCCAGAGCTCGCCGGCGAACGCGGTCACGTCCTGGTCCAGCGCGCGGATCCGCTTGCCGAGCGTCTGCAGCACCAGGCCGCGGTGGAGCTTGTGCGACGGGTCGTCCGCGGTGGCCAGCACCTGCTCGATCGTGCCGCCGCCGTCCATGCCCAGCTCGGTGGCGGCACCGTCGGCCCCCTGCAGGATCACCGAGCGCAGCTCGGAGGAGAAGTCCTCGGTCCGGGCAACCGCCTCCTGGACCAGGTCCCAGGTGGAGACCAGGTGGAAGCTCGTGCCCGGCACTCGGTGCACGGCGGCGGTACGGCGGAGGCGCTCGAACAGCGCAGCCGGATCGTCGACGTGCTCGGGGGCGAACAGGTCGAGGGGCACGGTGGTCGCGGTCATGGTTCCTCCGAACGGGCGGGTGCTTGCCGGCAATCGTGGTGCCGCGCGATGCTCCGGACAAGGCGTTCGGGAGGACTGAGACGCGGGCGGTCCGGCGTACCCGACGGGCCCTCTCACCGCGGTCCCGGACCGAGCCCGAACCCGGGCGACAGTGGAGCCGAATCTGTCTTAGAGTGAGACAAATTGGTTCACCTGTCACGGAGGTGGGATGAGCACGCCGAGCACCGATTGGCTCACCGGCGGCGAGCGCCACGAGCTCGCGATCGCCCGGATCCGCGGCGCCGCCCGGGACCTGCTGACCGAGCGCGGACTCGACAAGTTCACCGCCGAGGCGGTCGCCGCGCGGGCCGGCTGCTCCCGGGCAACGCTCTACCGCCACGTCGGCGGGAAGAGCGCGCTGCTGGCGATGGTGCTGGCCGACGCCGCGTCCCGGGTCGGCGACCGGGTCGAGGAGAAGCTGCGCGGGATCTCCGGACCGGAGCGGGTCGTCGAGGCGATCCTGGTCTCGGTCGCGGCGGTCCGTGCCGACCGGGCGCTGGCCGCCTGGTTCGGAAGCCGCCGCAACTCCTTCGCCGACGACTACCTGCGCGGCTCCGCGGAGCTGACCTCGGTCGCGTCCGCGCTCACCGGCCTCCCGGCCACCGACGCCCTGGGCGCCCAGTGGGTGGTGCGGGTCGTGCTGATGCTGCTGGCCTGGCCGGCCCAGGACGCCGCGACCGAGCGGGCGCTGGTGACGGCGTACGTCGCGCCGGCCTTCGGTCGGGCATGATGGCGACGATGGATTTCGAGTTCGAGGGCCCGGTCGTCGAGTGGCGCGGTCCGGCGCCGTACTACTTCCTGCGCGTGCCGGAGGAGGAGAGCGCGGACATCAAGTTCGCCGCCAAGGGACTGGAGTACTGGGGCCAGGTCCCCGTGATCGCGCGGATCGGCGACACCGAGTTCAGCACCGCGCTGTTCCCGAAGGACGGCCGCTACCTGATCCCGTTGAAGAGCGCCGTCCGCAAGGAGGCCGGGATCGAACCCGACCAGGTGCTGGCGGTTGCCCTGAACGTCGGCCGGCCCTAGGCGGTCCCCGGCCGCGCGACCACCTCGAACCAGCGGATCCGGCCGTCGATCGTCCCGGACCCGAAGTGGTCGAGCAGCGCCTGCTCGGCGATCCCGGTCGCGGTCGCGACGTCCAGCGTCGGATGCCGGGCGAGCTCTCCGCTCCACGGCGTGCCCTGGCAGAACGCGACCGCCGCGTCCGCCGCGGTGGTGACGCCGATGCCGTCGACCGCAACGATCTCCACGTCGGTCATCCCCGCCACCGCGAGGTCGGCCCGGATCCGGTCGGGGTCGAAGTACCCGTGCGGGGTGCGGCTCATGAACCGGGGCGGATCGGCGGGCGCCGCCAGCGCCATCGCGGACTCGATCACGTAGGTGACCTCGTTGTTCTCGATCCGGTCCCAGACGTTGAGGACGAAGGTGCCGCCCGGAGCGAGCACCCGGCCCGCCTCCCGGTAGCCGGCGCTTCGGTTCGGGAAGAACATCGCGCCGAACTGGCAGACGACCACGTCGAACGACCCGTCCTCGAACGGCAGGTCCAGCGCATCCGCCTGCTGCCACCGGACCCTTGCGGCAGTCCTCGTGGCGGCGGCATCCAGCATCGGCTGGTTCAAGTCGGTGGCCGTGATCCGCGCGTCCGGGCACTGCTGCACCAGCGCCCGGGTCAGCACTCCGGTCCCGGCGGCGGTCTCGAGGATCGTCCGCGGCGAGGTCGCCGCGACGACGCCGGCCAGCCGGGTCGCCGGCCCCTGGAAGATCATCGGGACCAGCAGGCGCTCGTACAGGTCGGGGATCGATCCCCCGAACTGCGCGTCACCGCTGGACCGCCGATCGTCCATCCTGCGAACCTACTCCCGTTCGCCGGTCACGCACACCCGCCGGGAACGCTCAGGCCTTCTCCACCGTCAGCACCAGGTCGCCGCCGTCGACCTGCTGGGGGCCGCTGAGCGCCACCCGCCCGACCCGGCCCGCGATCGGGGTGGTGATCGACGCTTCCATCTTCATCGCCTCGATGGTGGCCACCGTCGCACCGGCCTCGACCAGGTCGCCCGCCGAGACCACCGTGGTGACCACGCCCCCGAAGGGCGCGGCGATCTGACCCGGAACGTTCGCGTCGGCGCGCTCCTGGGCCGGTGCCGCGGCGGCGACGCCGCGATCGCGGGCCGGGATCGGGCGGAGCTGCCCGTTGATCGTGCACATCACCGTGCGGATGCCGCGCTCGTCCGGCTCGGTCACCGACTGGAGGCCGAGGTGCAAGGTCTTGCCCGCCTCGATCTCGACCTCGTGCACCTCGCCCGGGCGCAGCCCGTAGAGGTAGTCCCGGGTCGCGAGCGCGGTCAGGTCGCCGTAGTTCGCCCGGGATTCCGCGAAGTCCCGGGTCGGCCCCGGGAAGAGCAGCCGGTTGAGCGTCCGGCGCCGGTCCACGGCCAGACCGCGGCGCTCCTCGTCGGTCAGCGCCGCGACCGGGGCCGGCCGGTTCCGCCCGGCGAGGGCCTTCGTCCGGAACGGCTCCGGCCACCCTCCCGGCGGGTCGCCGAGCTCGCCGGCGAGGAACCCGATCACCGAGTCCGGTACGTCGAACCGCCCCGGTTCGGCGGCGAACTCCGCCGGGTCGGCCCCGACCGCGACCAGGTGCAGCGCGAGATCGCCGACCACCTTGGAGCTGGGGGTGACCTTGACGATGTTGCCGAGGATGTCGTCGGCCGCGGCGTACAGCTCCTCGACCTGCTCGAACCGGTCACCGAGCCCGAGCGCGATCGCCTGCTGCCGCAGGTTCGACAGCTGGCCGCCGGGGATCTCGTGCCGGTAGACCCGCCCGGTCGGCGCCGGCAGGCCGGACTCGAACGGCCGGTAGAGCCGCCGGGTCGCTTCCCAGTACGGCTCGAGGTCGCACACCTCGGTCAGGTCCAGCCCGGTCGCCCGCGCGGTGTGGTCCGTCGCCGCGACCAGCGCCGAGAGCGACGGCTGCGAGGTCGTTCCGGCCATCGCCGCGGAGGCCGCGTCGACCGCGTCCACCCCGGCATCGATCGCGGCCAGCAGGGTCGCGAGCTGACCGCCAGCGGTGTCGTGGGTGTGCAGGTGGACCGGGAGGTCGAACTCGCTGCGGAGCGCGCCGACCAGGGTCCGGGCGGCCGGCGCGCGAAGCAGGCCGGCCATGTCCTTGATCGCCAGCACGTGCGCCCCGGCGTCGACGATGCGCCGCGCCAGGCCGAGGTAGTAGTCCAGCGTGTAGAGCGACTCGGCCGGATCGGACAGGTCGCCGGTGTAGCAGAGCGCGACCTCCGCCACCGCGGTCCCGGTGGCGCGCACGGCCTCGATCGCGGGGCGCATCTGCTCGACGTCGTTGAGCGCGTCGAAGATCCGGAACACGTCGATCCCGGTCGCCGTCGCCTCCTCCACGAAGGCCTGGGTGACCTCGGTCGGGTACGGCGTGTAGCCCACGGTGTTGCGCCCCCGCAGCAGCATCTGCAGGCAGAGGTTCGGCACCGCGGCGCGCAGTGCCTCCAGCCGCTCCCACGGATCCTCGGCCAGGAACCGGAGCCCGACGTCGTACGTCGCCCCGCCCCAGCACTCCACCGACCACAGCTGCGGCGTGTTCGCGGCCACGTGGCCGGCCACGTCGAGCAGGTCCCGGGTCCGGACCCGGGTCGCCAGCAGCGACTGGTGCGCGTCCCGGAAGGTGGTGTCGGTGACCGCGACCGCCTCCTGGTCGCGCAGCGCCCGGGCGAACCGCTCGGGTCCGAGCTCGAGGAGCAGCTGCCGCGACCCGGGGACCGGCGGCCCGGAGAGCGCGGGCAGCTTGGAGGTCGGCTCGGTGGTGCTCGGCAGGTCGCCGTACGGGCGGTTCACGGTGACGTCGGCCAGGTAGGTGAGCAGCTTCGTCCCGCGGTCCGCGCTCGACCGGGCACGGAGCAGCCCCGGGTGCGTCTCGATGAACCCGGTCGTCGCGCGCCCGGCCCGGAAGTCGGGGTCGTCCAGGACCGCCTGCAGGAACGGGATGTTGGTCGCCACGCCGCGGATCCTGAACTCGGCGACCGCGCGCCGCGCCCGGGCGACCGCCGCGGTGAAGTCGCGGCCGCGGCAGGTCAGCTTGGTGAGCATCGAGTCGAAGTGCGCGGAGACCTCGGCACCGGTGTACGTCGTGCCGCCGTCCAGCCGGATCCCGGCTCCGCCGGGCGACCGGTACGTCGTGATCACCCCGGTGTCCGGGCGGAAGCCGTTCGCCGGATCCTCGGTGGTGATCCGGCACTGCAGCGCGGTGCCGCGCAGCCGCACCGACTCCTGGGTCAGGCCCAGGTCGGCCAGGGACTCGCCGGACGCGATCCGGAGCTGGGCCTGGACCAGGTCGACGTCGGTGACCTCCTCGGTCACGGTGTGCTCGACCTGGATCCGCGGGTTCATCTCGATGAATACGTAGTCGCCGGCCGGGTCGAGCAGGAACTCCACGGTGCCGGCGTTGACGTAGCCGATCTCGCGCGCGAACCGGACCGCGTCGGCACAGATCCGGTCGCGCACCTCCGGGTCCAGGTTCGGCGCCGGCGCGATCTCGACGACCTTCTGGTGCCGGCGCTGGACCGAGCAGTCCCGCTCGAAGAGGTGGATCACCTCGCCGTGCGCGTCCGCCAGGATCTGCACCTCGATGTGCCGCGGATCCACGACGGCCTGCTCCACGAACACGGTCGGGTCGCCGAACGCCGCACTGCCCTCGCGCATGCAGGTCTCGATCGCCTCGCGCAGGTCGGCGACGCGCTCGACCCGGCGCATCCCGCGGCCCCCGCCGCCGGCGACGGCCTTGACGAAGACCGGGAACGGCAGCGCCGAGGCCGCCTCGACCAGCGCGTCCACGTCGGTGCCCGGATCGATACCGCGCAACGTCGGTACGCCGGCAGCGCGCGCCGCGGCGATCGCCCGGGCCTTGTTGCCGGTCAGGGTCAGGATCTCGGCCGGCGGACCGACGAAGGTGATGCCCGCGGCCGTGCAGGCCTCGGCGAGCTCCGGGTTCTCCGAGAGGAACCCGTACCCGGGGTAGACGGCGTCGGCACCGGCCTCCACCGCCGTCCGCACCATCAGCGCGGCGTCGAGGTACGCCCGCACCGGGTGCCCGCGCTCGCCGACCTGGTAGGCCTCGTCCGCCTTGAGCCGGTGGTCGGAGCCGCGGTCCTCCCACGGGAACACGGCGACCGTCTCCGCGCCGAGCTCGTACGCCGACCGGAACGCGCGGATCGCGATCTCGCCTCGGTTCGCCACCAGGACCTTGTTGAACATCGCTCAACTCCTCGGCTCGACGAGCACGACCACGAGCCGGCGCGGGCCGTGCACGCCCTCGACCCTGATCAGCTCGATGTCGCTGGTCGCGGACGGGCCGCTGATCCAGGTGGTCACCGGCTGCCCCGCGACCGCCTCGATGGCGGCGGGCACGTCGGCGAGGACCTGCTCGGCCGCGACCACGCAGACGTGCAGGTCGGGGACCAGGGAGAGGGCCCGCCGGCCCTGGCCGGGACCGTGGGTCAGGACGATGGTGCCGGTCTCGGCGACGGCCGCCGCGGCCAGCGTGACCACGCCCTCGATCGCGTCGAGCTCGCGCGCACCGAGACCGTCGTCGACCAGCGCGCCGTCGACGTCGAACCCGAGACCCTCGGGCACCACCACGCCGGCGACCCCGGTCAGTGCCGACCCCACGGAGCCGGCGACCTCGTCCGGCCGGCAGCGGACCACCTCGGCGCGGTAGTCGCGCACCCGCTCGACGAACAGGTCCACGTCCGCGGGGCGACCCGCCGCGGGCCGGTGCCGCGCGGCCCGCGGAGCCCGATCGGTGCCGGCCAGCGCCCGTCGTACCGCGGCGAGGACGGCGTCGCGCGCCGGGTTCGTTCCTGAGCTCTCCCCGGGGCTCATCCGCGTCCTCCGGTGCGCTTCCACCAGGCCCGGAACGGCTCCCGCGCGGGCTGCGGCAGGTCCCGCTCGCGGGTCCATCCCTTGCCGGGACCGGGGAGACGCCGGCCGCGGAGGTCGAGACGCCCGACCAGGCCCGCGATCCGTTCCGCACGACGGACCTTCCGTGCCGAGCCGAGCGTGCGCGCCGCCGCCTTCATCGCGAGCGCCTCACCTCCGGGCACGCCCCCGCGACGGGCATCCACCACCTGCGCACGCAGGTCGACCAGGATGCTCGGGATGTCGATCAGCACCGGGCAGGCCTCGAAGCAGGCGCCGCACAGCGTCGAGGCGTACGGCAGCGAGTCGGTCTGCTCGTCGTGCCCGGGCCCCTGGAGCAACGGGTTCAGGATCGCGCCGATCGGACCGGGGTAGACCGACCCGTAGGCGTGCCCTCCCGTGCGCTCGTAGACCGGGCAGACGTTCAGGCAGGCCGAGCAGCGGATGCAGCGGAGGGCCTGGCGACCGACCTCGTCGGCGAGTGCCCGGGTGCGGCCGTTGTCGAGCAGGACGACGTGCACCTCCTGCGGCCCGTCGCCGGGGACGACCCCGGTCCAGGTCGACGTGTACGGGTTCATCCGCTCCCCCGTCGAGGACCGCGGCAGCAGCTGCAGGAACACCTCGAGGTCCGACCAGGTCGGCACCACCTTCTCGATGCCGACGACCGAGATCAGCACCTCCGGCAGGGTCAGGCACATCCGGCCGTTGCCCTCGGACTCCACGACGACCAGCGCGCCGGAGTCGGCGACGGCGAAGTTGGCACCGGAGACGGCGACCTTGGCGCGGAGGAACTTCTCCCGCAGGTGCAGCCGGGCGGCCTCGGCCAGCCGTGCCGGGTCGTCGGTCAGGTCGGCCGGCGCCGGGCGGCCGACGCCGCCCATCTCGCGCAGGAAGATCTCCCGGATCTCGGCCCGGTTGCGATGGATCGCCGGCACCAGGATGTGGCTGGGCAGGTCGTCGCCGAGCTGCACGATCAGCTCGGCGAGGTCGGTCTCCCAGGCCGCGATGCCGTCAGCGGCGAGCGCCTCGTTGAGGCCGATCTCCTGGGTGACCATCGACTTGATCTTCAGCACCTCCTCGACCCGGTGCGACCGGGCGATCCCGGAGACGATCCGGCAGGCCTCCGCGGCGTCGCGCGCCCAGTGCACCGTGGCACCGGCCGCCTGCAGGTTCCGCTCGAGCTCGACCAGGTGCTCGTCGAGGTGCAGCAACACCTCGTCCTTGATCGCCGCACCCGCCCGACGCAAGTCCTCCCACCCCTCGACCTCACCGACCACCGCGAGCCGCTTCGCCCGGATCGTCCCGGTGGCGTGCGCCAGGTTGGTGCGCAGCTGGGCGTTCCGCAACGCTTCCGCCGCCGCCTCGGGGAAGGCCGGCATCCCCACGAAGGTCCCGCTCACGAGCCGGCCTCGGTCGCCGCGAGCACGTCGGCCAGGTGCAGCGCCCGGATCCCGGAGCCCTGGCGTCCGAGCAGGCCGCCGAGGTGCATCAGGCAGGACCGGTCGCCGGCCACGAGCACCTCGGCACCGGTCTCCTGCACCTGTCGCACCTTGTCCGTGCCCATCGCCACCGACACCTCGGAGTTCTTGACGGCGAAGGTGCCGCCGAAACCGCAGCACTGCTCCGCCGCCGGGAGGTCGACCAGCGTCAACCCGCGCACCGCCTCGAGCAGCCGGGTCGGACGGTCGCCGACACCGAGCATCCGCAGCGAGTGGCAGGTCGGGTGGTAGGCGACGGTGTGCGGGAAGTAGGCGCCGACGTCCACGACGCCGAGCACGTCGACGAGGAACTCGGAGAGCTCGTAGACCCGGGGCGAGAGCTCGGCGACCCGGTCGGCGAGCGTCGCATCTCCGGAGCGGGCGGCGACCAGCCGGTGCTGGTGCCGGACCGAGCCGGCGCACGATCCGGACGGGGCCACCACGGCGTCGTACCCGGCGAACGCCTCGACGAAGGTGCGCACCACCGGGACCGCCTCGTCGAGGTAGCCGGTGTTGATCATCGGCTGGGCGCAACAGGTCTGCGCCTCCGGGAAGTCGACCTCGACCCCGAGCCGGCGCAGCAGCCGCACGACGTTCCGGCCGGTCTCCGGGTACAGCGCGTCGTTCAGACAGGTCACCAGGAGGGCTACTCGAGTCATCGGAGCTCCTTGGGTCGGATCGATGCCTGAGGCTAGACATCGGATGTTTCATCTGTCAACATCGAGGCCATACGCGGAACACGTCCGCTTGATCAGGCGTTGTTCTCTGTAAAGATCGAATCTCTAGTCGTGGAGGTAGTCGCATGAAGTTCGCTCGACTGGGCCCGGCGGGCCACGAGCAGCCGGTCGTCGTCCGCGAGGACGCCGTCTACAGCCTGGCCGGACTGGTCGCCGACATCAACGCCGACTTCTGGGAGACCGACGGCCCCGCTCGCGTCCGCGCGGCCCTGGAGGCCGGCACGCTGCCCGTCGTCGAGGACGCCGACCGGCTGCGGATCGGCTCGCCGATCGCCCGGCCCGGAGCGATCGTCTGCATCGGGATGAACTACGCGGCGCACGCGGCCGAGTCGGGCGCCGAGCCGCCGCCGGTCCCGGTGATCTTCTTCAAGGCCCCCAACACGATGGCCGGACCGAACGACCCGGTGACCATCCCCAAGGGCAGCACCAAGACCGACTGGGAGGTCGAGCTCGGCATCGTGATCGGCAAGCGCGCCTCCTACCTCGACTCCCCCGCGGACAGCCTCGAGCACGTCGCCGGCTTCGTGGTCGCCAACGACCTCTCCGAGCGCGCCTTCCAGCTCGACCTGTCCGGCGGTCAGTGGAGCAAGGGCAAGATCGCGCCCGGGTTCAGCCCGCTCGGTCCGTGGCTGGTCACCCCGGACGAGGTCGAGCACCAGAAGCTCGGCCTGCGCAGCTTCGTCAACGGCGAGCCGCGGCAGGACTCGACCACGGCCGACCAGCTCTTCGACGTCGCTCACGTGATCCACCACCTGAGCCAGTTCATGGCCCTGGACCCGGGCGACCTCGTCCTGACCGGGACCCCGGAGGGGGTGGCCCTCTCCGGCCGCTTCCCGTACCTCGTCCCCGGTGACGTCGTCGAGATCGAGATCGACGGACTCGGCCGCCAGCGCCAGGAGTACCTCGCGTACGACGCCGGCCGATGAGCGAGCTCGACGGCCTGGCCGCGATCGTCACCGGCGGCGGCTCGGGGATCGGCGCCGCCGTCTGCACGGCGCTGCTCGCCCGCGGTGCCCGGGTCGCCGCGCTCGACCTCGACCCGTCGTACGGTCCGGACGGGGTGCTGCCGGTCCGCGCGGACGTGACCGACGACGACAGCGTCCGGCAGGCGGTGGCCGAGGTCGTCGACGAGTTCGGGCGCCTCGACGTCGTGGTGAACAACGCCGGGATCGGCGCCCAGGGCACCATCGAGTCCCACCCCGACGCCCTCTGGCACCAGGTGTACGACGTCAACGTGCTCGGCATCGTCCGGGTGACCCGGGCAGCGCTCCCGCACCTGCGCCGGTCGCCGGCCGCCGCGGTGGTCAACATCGCCTCGGTCGCCGCGACCACCGGACTGCCCGAACGGGCGCTGTACGCGGCGACCAAGGGGGCCGTCCAGGCGCTCACGCTCGCGATGGCCGCGGACCACCTGCGCGAGGGGATCCGGGTGAACTGCGTCAACCCGGGGACCACGGACACGCCCTGGGTGCAGCGGCTGCTGGACACCGCCGCCGACCCAGCCGCCGAGCGGGCCGCGCTCGACGCCCGCCAGCCGCACGGCCGCCTGGTCCGCGCCGACGAGATCGCCGGAGCGGTGGCCTACCTGGCCGGCCCCGGCTCGGGCTCGACGGCCGGGACGACGCTGGCCGTCGACGGCGGCATGGCTACGCTGCGACTCCGACCCGCCACCTGACCCGGCCCGGCACCTGCCGGCAACCTGACGCTCCGGAGAAAGGGGAGACCGATGGCCCTCACCGACGACGCGATCGAGAAGATCAAGGCGATGATCATCGACGGCAGCCTGAAGCCGGGGGACCGTCTCCCCCGCGAGGCCGACCTGGCCGAGCAGCTCGGCATCTCGCGAGGCTCCCTCCGCGAAGCCGTGCGCGCCCTCTCGATGATGCGGATCATCGACGTCCGCCAGGGCGACGGCACCTACGTCTCCGGCCTCACTCCCGAGATCCTGCTGGAGACGATGGCCTTCGTCATCGACTTCCACCAGGACGCCAGCATCCTCGACCTGTTCGAGGTCCGCCGCGCCCTCGAGCCGATGGCCGCGGAGAAGGCGGCCCGGCTGATGACCGACGACGAGACCGCGCGCCTGCTCGCGCTGGTCGACGAGATCGGGCCGGACTCCTCGATCGAGGACCTGGTCGCCAACGACCTTGAGTTCCACCACCGGATCGCCGAGGCGTCGGGCAACGCGGTGCTGTGCTCCTTCATCGACGGCGTGTCCGGCAGGACCCAGCGGGCCCGGATCTGGCGGGGCGTCACCCAGCAGGACGCGCTCGAGCAGACGCAGCGCGAGCACCGCGCGATCGCCCGGGCGATCGGCGACCGGCAGCCCAGCATCGCCGCCGCGTACTCGCTCGCGCACGTGGCCGGGATCGAGGGCTGGATCCGCCAGAACCTCGCCGAGCAGGACTAGGCGCTCCACGACGACCTAGCCGAAACGCGTCGCGTTCGCGAGGTCGTGCAGGGCGACCGCGTGGTCGCACTCCGCCCGGTAGCGCTGTATCGCCCGGCGGCAGCCGGCGACGTCCTCGGCGATGCCGATCGGCACGCCGTTGTCGAGGTCGGCCTGCAGGAACGCCGTCTCCAGCAGGCCGACGACGCCCTCGGCGGTCCGGACCCGGACACCGGCAGAGCCGGGATGGTGCCCGCCGGTCGCCTCGAACGTCACCCCCGGTACGACGACCACCGGTTCGTCGACCAGCCGCAGCCGGCCCTGGATCGCGAGCGTGCGGAGCGAGCGCCAGGAACGCTCGGTGAAGTAGAACTCCGGAGCCGGGTGCCCGGGCGGACCGCCCAGCAGCTCGTCGACGCCGCCGCGCGCCAGGTAGAACGTCGCGTTCGGGAGCAGCTCCGCGTCGAGGCCGCCGGAGTGGTACGTCACCGTCTGGGTGACCAGCGCGAAGTCCACGTCGGCGCCGTCCAGGCCGGCGGACCGCAGCAGCTCGGGCAGCAGCACGACGTCCCGGAACCCGTCGCCGAAGACCCGGTTCGAGTCGCTGATCGCCTGCGCGTCGGCGGCGTCCAGCGGGAGGCCCAGGTCGATCAGGCCGACGGTCGCGCCGTCGGTCACGATCCAGACGTAGAACCCGAGGTCCTGGAGCGACGTGTCGTGGGCGCCGAAGGTGGTCGCCCACCGCGGCGTCGGCAGCACCCCGACCGGGAGCGCCCGGAGCCGCCAGACCCGGTCCTCGCCGGCACCTCCGGCAGCGCCGGGATCAGGCATCCGGCACCATCCAGGAGTCCGAGGTGGCGGCGCGCTCGGCGGCGAGCGCGCACTGCAGCGCCGCGCGTCCGGCCGCGATCCCGGGGAAGGGGAACCCGTCCCCGTCGACCGCGCCGGCGAAGGCACCCAGCTCGTGACCGAGCCAGTCGTCGTCCGCGTGCGACTCGGTCAGGACCCCGTCGGCCGTCGTCACCCGGAGGGTCCGGTCCTCGTCGATCTCGAGCATCCCGCGCTCGGCCTGGAGGACGAAGAGCGTGCGGGGCACCGCGTCGTACGTCCTGCCGAAGGAGAGCGAGATGCCGGCGACCAGCCCGGACCGGTAGGTCGCCGAGATCTGCGCGGACACCTCCGCGGAGCCGGGCGGGCGGACGATCCGGCAGGAGACGCCGGTCGCGTCGCTGTCGATCAGCCAGGCGATCCGGTCGAAGCTGTGGTGCGACTGCAGCTGGATCGTGCCGCCGCCCGCCGCCGCGTCCCAGTACCAGCCGGGCGTCGAGACGTAGGCCTCGATCGCGGTGTCCAGGACGAAGTACGGCAGCCCGAGCTCGCCGCCGGCGATGATCTGCTGGGCCCGCTGCCACTCGGCGCGGTAGCGGTAGCTGAAGCCGACCATCCAGACCCGGTCCGAGGCGGCGGCGAGCGCGCCGATCCGGTCGGCCTCCGCGGCCGTCGTGCACAGCGGCTTGTCGACGAGGACGTGCACCCCGGCCGCCGCGGCCGCGGCGCACGCCTCCAGGTGCAACGCGTGCGGCAGGCCGACGTAGACGGCGTCCAGATCCGGCACCGCGCACAGGTCGGCGACGCCGCCGTGGGCGCTCGCGCCGTACTCGCCGGCCAGCGACTCGGCGCGGACCCGGTCGGCGTCGGCGACCGCGACCACCTCGAACCGCCCGGTCCCGACGGCGGCCGCCGCGACCCTGCGGCCCATGATCCCCGCGCCCAGGACGCCCAGGCGGATCGTGGTTGCCATCCCCGTCACATCCCGAGGAGTTCGCCGCCGTCGACGACCAGATCGGCCATCACGATGTGCCGACTGGCCGGCGAGAGCAGGAACGCGACCGCGGCACTGATGTCCTCCGCGGTGGCGACGTGCCCGGCCGGGATCCGCGGGCGGGACGCCTCCAGCGAACCGCTGGCGAGGTCCACCACCGACTTGTGGTCGCTGGCGAGCTCGCGCATCATCTCGGTGTCGGTGGGGCCCGGCGAGACCGTGTTGATCCGCACCCCCTGGCCGGCGACCTCCATCGCCAGCACCCGGAGGCCCTGGCGCAGCGCGGCCTTGGAAGCCGAGTACGCCGCCTGGCGCATCCGCGGCATCCGCGCCGAGATCGAGGCGACCGCGACGACCGCTCCGCCGCCGTTCTCCACCATCGCCGCGGCGTAGAGCTGGGCGACGTGGAAGCAGCCGACCGTGTTGACCGAGAGCACCTCCTCGAACTCGGCCGGCGGGGTGACCAGGGCGGAGGAGCTCCGGAAGATCCCGGCAGCGATCGCGACCCGGTCGGCCTCCCGGCTCTCGGCGACCAGGTCGGCGACCGAGCTCGGCGACCCGACGTCGACGGTGCGCGCGGTGGCCTTCACCCCGCGGGCCGCCAGCTCGGCGGCGACCTGCTCGACGGCGGCGCCGTCGATGTCGGCCAGGAGAAGGGGACGATCGGGCTCGGCGCGGGCGAGATCCTCGGCGATCGCGCGCCCGATCCCACGTGCTGCGCCTACAACGACACTAAGACTCATCGGCTTACTTTCCGTAGTGAGGCCACGCCCGGGGGCGTGGTGGTGCGGGTGAGGGTGGTGCGGTTCCTGGGAGTCGGTCCGGGGCTCAGGGCGACGGCTCCCGCTGGAATCTCGGGTGCGGGTGCGCCGCCAGGAGCCCCTGGGTATAGGGGTGCTGCGGGTCCTCGAAGATCGCGCGGGTGGTCGCGAGCTCGACGAGCGCGCCGGACCGCATCACCGCGATCCGGTCGGTCAGCGCGGCCAGGACCGGCAGCTGGTGCGAGACGAAGACGATCGACAACCCCATCTCGTCGCGCAGGTCGAGGAAGAGGTTCACGATCTCGGTCTGCACCGAGACGTCCAGCGCGCTCACCGCCTCGTCGGCGACGATGATCTCCGGATCGGTCGCCAGCGCCCGGGCGATCGCCACCCGCTGGCGCTGACCGCCGCTGAGGTCGCGCGGGCGCCGGTCGGCGAACGACTCCGGCAGCCGGACCATGTCCAGCCGCTCGCGGACGAACTGCCGCGGCGCCGTCGTACCGAGCTGGCGGTGCACCCGGCCCGCCTCCAGGATCGCGTTGCCGATCGACATCCGCGGGTTCAACGAGGCGTACGGGTCCTGGAAGACCATCTGGATCCGCCGCCGGACCTCGCGCAGCTCGCGCCCGGCGAGGGCGCGCACGTCGATCCCGTCGAAGACGATCGTCCCGCCGTCCGGTTCGACCAGCCGGTTCAGACAGCGGGCGGTGGTCGACTTGCCGCTCCCGGACTCGCCCGCGATGCCGAGGATCTCGCCGCGGCCGAGGGTGAAGCCGACGTCGTCGACCGCCCGGACCGGCACCGTCTCCCGGCGTCGCGCGCGCTGGAGCAGGGACGGACGGGTCGCGAAGGTCTTCATCAGGCCCTCCACCCGGAGGATCTCCTCGCTCACGACACCTCCTGGACGACGGCCGCGACGCCGGCACCGGCGTCGTCGGCGAACGGGCACGCGGTCAGGTGGTCCCCGGCGACCGGCTCCAGGCTCATCGGGACCGAGCCGCACGCGTCCCGGGCGAACCGGCACCGCGGGGCGAACGGACAGCCGGCCTCGTAGGGCACCGACCCGAGCGGCGGACCGGGGATGGCCGGACGCCGGTACCCGGGCGGCGGCAGCGTCAGGTCCGGTACGGCGTTCAGCAGCGCCCGCGTGTACGGGTGCGCCGGCGCGCCGTAGACCTGCTCGATGGAGCCGGACTCGACCACGAAGCCGCCGTACATCACGACCACCCGGTCGCAGATCGCGGCGACGACGCCGAAGTCGTGGGAGACCAGCAGGATCGACATCCCGCGCTCGTCCCGGATCCGGCGCAGCAGCGCCAGCACCTGCGCCTGGGTCGAGACGTCCAGCGCCGTGGTCGGCTCGTCGGCGATCAGGAGCTGCGGGTCGGCAGCCATCGCCAGCGCGATCATCACCCGCTGCCGCATGCCGCCGCTGAGCTCGTGCGGGTAGGCCCGGAGCCGCTCCTCGGGCAACGGGATCTCGACCTGGGTGAGCAGCTCCACCGCGCGCCGGCGGGCCGCCTCGCGGGAGAGTCCGCCGTTGGCCCGCAGCGTCTCGATCACCTGGGTGCCGATCCGCAGCGTCGGGTTCAGCGAGGTGAACGGGTCCTGGAAGACCATCCCCACCTGGTGCGCCCGGACCTCGCGCATCTCCTTGGCCGAGAGGTCCAGCAGCTCCTGCCCGCCGAGCCGGACGTCGCCGGAGGTGATCCGGCCGCCGACCGGGATCAGCCGGAGCACCGAGCGGCAGGTCAGGCTCTTGCCGGAGCCGGACTCGCCGACCAGCCCGACGATCTCCGCCGGGTTCACCGTCAGGCTGACGTCGTGGACCGCGGTGTGCCGGCCGGCGCCGTTGCCGAAGCCGATCTCCAGGTTCTCGATCCGCAGCAGCGGAGCGTCCTGCTCGGTCATCCTCACCCCTCCCTCGTGTTGAGACCGCGACCGGTCAGGCCGTCGCCGATCAGGCCGATCCCGATGCCGAGCAGCACCAGCAGCAGGGCGGGCAGCGTGCAGATCCACCACGCGGTCAGCAGGTAGGGCTGGCCGCTGGCGATGATCGACCCGAGGTTGGCCGCGGGAGGCTGGGCGCCGAAGCCCAGGTAGGACATCGCGGCCAGCGCGACGAGGTTCGAGACCGAGTCCATCGTCGTGTAGGTCAGCCCGGAGTGCGCCACGTTCGGGAGCACGTGCCGCAGGATGATCCGGGTGTGGCTGTACCCCAGCGCGCGGGTCGCCAGGATGAACTCCTGCTCCCGCAGCGCCAGCATCTCGGCCCGCGCGATCCGGGCGTAGACGGCCCAGCCGACGGCGACGATGCCGAGGCAGACGCCCAGGGTGCCGGCTCCGATCACGGCGACGATCGCCAGCACGACGACCAGGAACGGCAGCGCGATCGCGGTGTCGGCGACCCGGGAGACGATCACGTCGGGCCAGCGGCCGAAGTAGGCGGCGACGGCACCGGCGAGGGTGCCGACGACGAACCCGATCGTGGTCACCGCGAGCACGATCAGCAGGTCCGCCCGCATCCCGTACAGCACCCGGGAGAAGACGTCGCGGCCGACGAAGTCGGTGCCCATCCAGTGCGATCCGGACGGCGGCAGCAGGCTGTCGAGGACGTTCGGGGCGTTCGGCTCGTAGGGCGCGATCACCGGCGCCAGCAGCGCGGCGAAGCCGATCACCAGCACGATCGTGGCGCCTACCTGGACCTCGCGGGGCAGGCCCTTGACCCTGCGCAGCGCGCGACTCCGCCGGCTATCCACGGGACACCGCGATCCGGACCCGCGGGTCGATGGCGGCCTGGATCAGGTCCGCGGCCAGTCCGGCGAGGATCACCACGGCGCCGGCGAGCACGGAGATCACCTGGATCGTCGGGTAGTCGCGGCGCTGCACCGCCTGGATCAGCAACGAGCCGATCCCGGGGATCTGGAAGACCTGCTCCAGGACCGCCGTACCGCCGACCAGGGCGCCGACGGAGACCGCCAGCACCGAGATCGTCGGCATCGCGGCGTTGCGCGCGGCGTGCCGGGCCACTACCCGGGTGCTGCTCAGCCCCCGGGCGGTCGCCGCCTCGGCGTACTCGGTCGACAGCTCGCGCCGCATGCTGCCGCGCAGCGTGCGGACGACGACGGCGAGCAACGAGAGCCCGAGCGCGAACGCCGGCAGGGTCGTCGAGCGGACGTGCCCGCCGAACCCGGACTCGTAGCCCAGCACCGGGAACCAGCCGAGCTGAAGCCCGAACACCAGCGCCAGCACCAGGCCCAGCCAGAACGCCGGCATCGTGAACGTGGCGGTCACCAGGATCCGGATCAGGTAGTCGACCGGACGCCCGGGCCGCACCGCCGAGATCATCGCCAGCGGCACGCCGATGACGACGGCGACCAGCAGCCCGTAGACGATCAGGAAGACGCTGGGCCCGATCCGGTCGCCGAGCAGGGAGCCGATCGACCGGTTCAGGGTGAACGACTGGCCGAAGTCACCGGTGAGGAGGTTGCCGAGGAAGGCCCCCAGCTGCGACCAGAGGGGCCGGTCGAGCCCGAGCTCGCCCCGCACCTGGTCGACGTAGTCCTGCGAGACCCGATCGCCCAGCATCGTGCGCACCGGGTCCCCGGGCACGATCTGCATGATCAGGAACGCGATCACCGCGAGGGCGACGAGCTGGACCAGGCTCGTGGAGAGGCGCCGGAGGAGGTAGCCGGTCATCGCGCACCACCTCCTCCGGTGCCGGTGCCTAGCCTGCGATCCACGTGAGTCCCAGCGAGCTGTTGCCGGTGGCGTTCGCCTTGAAGTCGCAGACGTTCTGCTGCCGGGCCTCGAGCAGCGGCAGGTCGAGGACGTTGATCGCCGGCTGCTGCTCCAGCAGCGCGGCCTGGATCTTCGGCCACTGCTCGGCGCGGGACGCCTCGTCGGTGGTGTGCACGAAGGTCTTGGTCAGCGCCTCGATCGCCGGGTCGGCCCACCAGGTGAAGAACCCGTTGGTGCCGCCGGGGATCGCGTAGAACGCCCCGAACTCGTCCGGGATCGGCACGTCGCTGGCGGCGAAGGCGTACGGGAGGATCAGGTCGTAGGTGCCGCCGTTGAAGCTCTTGCTCAGCGTGGCCTGGTCCTCCGGGTGGAGGGTGAGCTCGACCCCGATCTCGGCCCAGGCGCTCTGCAGCACCAGTGCCAGACTCTGGAACGCCGCGTTGCCGCTCGGGAACTCCAGCCGGGCCTTGAAGCCGTCGGCGAAGTCGGAGCCGGCGATCAGGCTCTTCGCCTTCTCGACGTCGTACGGCGTCGGCGGGATCTCGGAGTCCGGGGCGTCGTACTTCAGCCGCGGGAGCGCGCTGTTCGGCAGCTCGCCCAGACCGGAGTAGATGCTCTTGTTGACGCCCTCCCGGTCGATCGCGAGCGAGAGCGCCTGGCGCACCTGGACGTCCTTGAACTGCGGCTTCTTGTTGTTGATGGACAGCAGGATCCAGGACGCGATGGTGAGGGCGTCGAGCTTGACGTCCTTCTGCTTCTGCAGCGAGGTCACCTGGGCGAACGGCACCGAGTCGACCAGCTGCGCCTCACCGGAGCGCAGTGCCAGCATCCGGGTGTTGTCATCGGTGACGAAGTTGACGAGCACCTCGTCGAGCTTCGGGACGCCTTCCTCCCAGTAGTGCTCGTTCCGGGTGTAGCTGATCGACGAACCCTTGTTCCAGGTGGCGACCTGGAACGGGCCGCTGCCGATCGGCTTCTCGAAGAAGTCGGCACCCTGCGCCTTCGCCAGCTTCTCCGGCAGGATGCTCGCCGAGATCATCGCCAGCGAGTACAGGAACCCGCCGGTCGGCTCGGAGAGGTCGATCCGGACGGTGGCGGGGTCGATCACGGTCGTCCCCTTGTAGCCGGCCGCGAAGGTGGCCCAGGAGTTCTTCTCCGGGTCCGCCCAGGTGTCCAGCGAGTACTTGACGTCAGCGGCCGTCACCGGGTCGCCGTTGGAGAACGCCGCGTTGGAGCGGATGTTGAACGTGTAGGACTTACCGTCCGGCGCGACGGTCCACTTCTCGGCGATGGCCGGGACGATGTCCTGGGTGGCGCCGGTCGGGTCCATCCGGACCAGGCCCTCGAAGATCATGTTGATCGCCTCGGTGTCACCGAAGCCGCCCGGGGTGTTGTACGGGCTGAGCGAGAGCGTCTCGTTCTGCTTGGCCGCGACCAGCTTGCCTCCCGTCTTCGGCTCGCCCTGGCAGGCCGCGGACTCGGCACCGGCCGACGGCAGCGTGGCCTTGTCCGGATCCTTGTCGTCACTGGAACAGGCCGAGAGACCGATGGTCGCCGCCAGCACGGCTGCCATCGAGATCGAGATGCTCTTCTTCACGAGGACTCCTAGGAGGTACGGTTCGCGTAGTTCATAGTTATGAACTTGAGTTCACAATCAATCGGTGGACGGTTTATAGCACCTCCGGAAGACGGCCCACAAGGCCCCGGGCGAAAGATTTCCGACCTTGACGCGTGACACCATCGGATTTACGTTGTGTTCGTCCCACTGAACACTGTTCGATATCTCGATCAAAGGAGTGCGGTGCAACCCCCGAATCCGCAGGCTCTGTGGCAGCCCGCGAGCGACGGCGGCTCGCAGCTCGAGGCGTTCGCGACGACGACCGCGGCCCGCCGCGGCGTACCCGTTCCGGACTACCCGCAGCTCTGGAAGTGGTCGGTCAGCGACCCCGCCGGCTTCTGGGGAGCGTGGTGGCAGGAGCTCGCGATCCCGTACGACGGCGACCCGCGGACGGTGCTCGCGAGCACGGCCATGCCCGGCGCCGCCTGGTTCCCCGACGTCCGCCTGAACTACGCCGAGGCGGTGCTGGCGATGCCCGGCCGCGCCGACGCCGACGTCGTCGTCCGGGCCACCTCGCAGACCCGGCCCGATGTCGAGCTCACCGCTGCCGAGCTCCGCGACGCCGTCGCGCGCGCCCGCGCCGGCCTCCTCCGGGCCGGCGTCGGCACCGGCGACCGGGTCGCCGCCTACGCGCCGAACATCCCCGAGACCCTGGTGCTGATGCTCGCCGCCGCGAGCCTCGGCGCGGTCTTCAGCTCCTGCCCGCCCGAGTTCGGACCGAGCAGCGTGCTGGACCGTTGGCGCCAGCTCGAACCGACCCTGCTGCTGGCCGTCGACGGCTACCGGTACGGCGCCAAACCGGTCTCCCGCGAAGCGGCGGTCGCGGAGGTCCTCGCCGGCCTGCCGAGCATCCGGTCCGTGGTGTGGCTCCCCTACCTCGACCCGGACGCCGAGGGGCCGGACGGCGCGATCCCCTGGTCGTCGTTCGTCGGCGAGCCGGCGGCACCCGCCTTCACCCGGCTCCCCTTCGACGCTCCCCTGGTCGTGCTGTTCTCCTCCGGGACCACCGGCCTGCCCAAGGCGATCGTGCACGGCCACGGCGGCATCGTGGTCGAGCACCTCAAAGCGCACCGGTTGCACCTCGACCTGGGCGCCGGCGACCGGTTCCTCTGGTTCACGACCACCGGCTGGATGATGTGGAACTTCCTGGCCTCCGCGCTCGGCGCCGGGACCACGATCGGCCTGGTCGACGGCGATCCGGCGTACCCGGGGCCGGCGGCGCTGTGGGAGCTCGCGGATCGCTGGCAGCTGACCGCCCTCGGCCTCAGCCCGGCCTTCCTGGCGCAGTGCCGAGACGCGGGTGTCGTCCCCGGCGAGGTCGGCGCCCTGGACGGGTTGCGCCTGGTCGGCGTCACCGGGGCACCGCTGAGCGCGGAGCTGCACACCTGGGCCGCGCGCAACGTTCCGGACCGGGTGCAGGTGGTCCCGATCTCCGGGGGCACCGACGTCTGCACCGCCTTCCTGGGCGGTGCGCCCACGGTGCCGGTCCGCGCCGGCGAGATCCCGTGCGCGTGGCTCGGCTGCGCGGTCGCGGCCTGGGACGACGACGGCAACTCCCTGACCGACGAGGTCGGCGAGCTGGTGGTGACCGCTCCGATGCCCTCGATGCCGGTCGGCTTCTGGGGCGACGCCGGGGGCGACCGGTACCGGTCGGCGTACTTCGCCGAGCGCCCCGGGGTGTGGACCCACGGCGACCTGGTCACCACCACCGCGGCGGGCGGCTGGGTCGTGCACGGGCGCAGCGACGCGACCCTGAACCGGCACGGCGTCCGGATCGGCACGGCCGAGTTCTACGCGGTGCTGGACGAGGAGTCCGCCGTCGGGGACAGCCTGGTCGTCCACCTCGAAGCAGGTGCCGGGCGGGCGGATGCCCTGGTGCTGCTGGTCGCCGATCCGCCGAGCGGCCGGCTGGCCGACGACGACCTGGGCCGGGTCGTCGACGAGCTGGCGCGACGGCTCTCGCCGCGGCACCGGCCGGACCGGGTGATCCACCTCGCGCACCTGCCCCGGACGCTCTCCGGCAAGCGGCTCGAGGTGCCGGTCAAGCGGATCCTCGGCGGCGCCGACCCGGACCTCTGCCTCGACCGGGGATCGGTGACCCACCCCGACGCCGTGGACGAGATCGCCCGCCACGCGATCACGGATGCCCGGGAGCAGGCGCCCTCCGGACCCGGCCCGAAGCGCGTGCCATCATGAGTCCGGCCACGGCAAGGGCCGCCGGCCCGGCAGGAAGCGACGGAGACGTGGACGCAGCGAACGCAGGCCCTCCGCAAGCGGCCGGAGCGGGGTCGATCAAGTCGGCCGAACGCGTCCTCGACCTGCTCCAGCTGATCGCCTCCGAGGGCTCGCAGGCCTGGACCTTCAGCGACCTCCGGGCCCGCCTGGACCTGCCGAAGAGCAGCCTGCACGGACTGCTCCGCGTCCTCACCGACCGCGGCTACCTCGACCTCGACCCCGACGACAAGAGCTACCGGATCGGGGTCAGCGCCTGGCAGGTCGGACGGAGCTTCCTCTTCGCCGAGCAGCTCGCGACCGTCGCCCGGATCCACCTGCGGCAGGCCCGGGTCGACCTCAACGAGACCTTCCAGGTGTCGATCCTGGACGGCGTCGACAACGTCTACATCACCAAGGAGGAGTCCGACCAGCCGCTGCGCCTCGTCTCCGAGGTCGGCTCGCGACTGCCGGCGTACACGACCGGCCTGGGCAAGGTCCTCCTCGCCGGCCTGACCGTCGAGGAGGTGGAGGACCGCTTCCGCGGGCGCGAGTTCGTGACCTTCACGCCGAGCACGGTGGCCTCGTACGACGCGCTCAAGAGCCAGCTCGACGAGGTCCGGGCGCAGGGGTTCGCGGAGGACCACGGCGAGTTCACCGAGGGTGTCTACTGCGTGGCGGTCCCGATCCGCAACGCCGCCGGCGCGACCGTCGCCGCGGTCAGCTGCTCGATCCCCTCGGCACGGTTGCAGGACGCGCACGCGACCCGCGAGCGCGCGCTGGCCGTGCTCCGGACCTGCGCCGACGCGATCTCCGAAGCCCTCTAGCACCTCACCCGATCGGGTCGCCGGCCAGCCCGCGCGGGTCGTGGACGACCCGGCCGCCCCGGATCGTCAGCACCGGCACCAGCTCGGTGCTCGACTCGATCGGGTTGCCGAAGCCGTCGTACAGGGTGCGCGGCCGCTCGACCCGGTCGAAGACCGCGACGTCGGCCGGGGCGCCGACGCGCAAGGTGCCGAGTCCGCTGTCCGCGCGCCCGATCGCCGCGACGGGCGCCTCGCTCGCCGCCCGCAGCGCGTCCGCGAGCGGCATCCCGAGGGCGACCAACCGGCAGATCACCTGGGGCAGCCCGCCGACCGAGACCGCCGAGTAGGCGTGCAGGTCGGTACTGATCGTGTCCGGCGGGAAGCCTCGGGCCAGCATCCGGGCGGCGACGGTCGCGTCGAACCCGGACTGTCCGTGCCCGAGGTCGAAGCGGACGCCGCGCTCGCGGGCCGCGACGAGCGCCTCGGCGACGGCGGGACGCGCCAGGTGGTTGCCCTCGAAGCCGGTGAAGCAGTGGGTCAGGATGTCGCCGGGACCGAGCAGCTCGAGGACCTCCTCGGCCGTGGCCGGGGGCGGACCCAGGTGCACCATCAGCGGCAGGCCCGCCTCGGTGGCCAGCTCCCGCGCCGCGCGCAGGGCGGCCGGTCCGTGCGATCCGGCCACGTCGGCGGAGGGCCGCACCTTGACCCCGACGATGGTGTCGTCGCCGGAGGTCAGCACCGCCAGCGCCGCCTCCCGGGAGAGGTACGCCGGCGTCTTGAGCTCACCGGAGAGGGTCAGGCTGGTGATGCCGATCGTGGCGACGTTCAGGAAGGCGAGCACCCGCACCGGACCGTCGGCCGGCATCGAGGTACGCCGGAACGCGCCGAGCAGGTGCGCGCCGACGCTGCCCGCGTCGACCATCGTGGTGACCCCGGTGGCCGGCCCGATGGCCTGGGCGTCGACGCCGGCGTCCTGGCCGAGGAAGACGTGCGTGTGCAGGTCGACCAGCCCGGGGACGACGACCAGGCCGGTGACGTCGACGACCTGCTCGTCCGCTGCCGGCGGCGGCCCGGGATCGGCGATCGCTCCGCCGTCGAGGCGCACCGCCCCCGGCGCGAGGTCACCCGCGCCCGGCGGCAGGACGCTGCCGTTCAGGAGGATCACGGCACGGTCACCGCCGGTCCTCGGGCAGCACCGCCAGCGCGTCGATCTCGACGAGGAGTCCTTCCGGCAGGCCGACGTACACGGTGGTCCGGGCCGGGTACGGCGCCGAGAAGAAGGTCTCGTAGACCTTGTTCATCGGCGCGAAGTGCTCGACGTCGGTGAGGTAGACCCGCACGTGCAGGACGTCGCTCTCGTCCACCCCGGCGGTGGCGAGCGCGGCGACCATGTTCGCGAGCGTTATCTCGGTCTGGCGCTCGATCCCGGCACGGACGATCTCGCCGTCCGCGTCGATCGCGGCCTGGCCGGAGCAGGCGATCGTGTCGCCGATCCGGACGCAGGGCGAGTAGGGGCCGGCGGGGGGCGCGAGGCCCTCCCCGGTGGCGACGGTGCGCGGCATGCGACTGACCTTTCCGTGGACGGGCGCTACCGGGTGACCGACAGAGCGCGGGCGATGTTGTGGACCAGCAGGTCGTCGACGACGGCTGCGTCCAGGCCGGCGGACCGCATCCGCGGGACGAAGGAGTCGATCAGCCAGGAGTACCCGCGACCGCCGCCGGCGTGCAGGGCATCGACGGTCGATATGTCGGTGCCCAGGACGATCTGCGCGCGGTGCCCGCGCTCGACGAGGGCGGCGATGTTCTGCAGGCGGACCTCGTCGGCCGGGTACCCGTCGCGCTCGTACCCGATGTTGTCGATGCTCAGGTAGACGCCGGTCTCGGCGATCCGGAGCAGGTGGTCGACGTCGCGCCGGTCGCCGAGGTGGCTGACGATGATCCGATCGGGTGCGACCCCGGTGCCGGTGAGCAGCTCGATCTGCTCGACCGCCAGCTCGCCGAAGTGGGTGGTGTGGGTGAGGATCGCGACGCCGGTGCGCTGGCTGGCGATCGCCGCCGCCCGGAAGACCCGCTCCTCGGCCGGCGTGATCCGGTAGCGCTCGGTCCCGATCTCGCCGATGACGCCGGCCCGGACGTCGGTGCCGTCCATGCCCTGCTCGATCTCCTCGACCAGGACGTCGGCGAGGTGCTCCGAGGTCCGGTCGCGGACCACCTGCGGGTAGAGGCGCTCGCGGTACCACCCGGCACCGGCGACCAGGTGCACCCCGGTGCGCGCGGAGATCTGCCGGATTCGGAGCGGGTCGACCCGGATGCCGACCGTGCTCGCGTCGACCATCGCGCCGCCGCCGGACGCCTTGAACAGGTCCAGCTCCGCGCACGCGAGGGCGACGTCGTCGTGGATGTGGTTGTACGACGGCAGCAGGTCCCAGTAGTCCCAGAGGATGTGCTCGTGGCTGTGGGTGATGCCGAGGTCCGCGGCATCGATGGTGCCGTTGACGGTGATGATGTCGGGCATGTCCGGTGGTTCCTTCGTCTCGGGGGTCAGGCGGGTCGGCCGGAGCGGGCGAGCTCCTCGAGGAGCGCGTCGGCGAGGATCGCCCCGTCGCCCTCGACCAGGGCCATCGGGTTGAGCGCCAGCACGCCGCGCCAGGCGGTGCCCTCCTCGACGAAGACCGGGACCGGCCTGCCGGCCAGCCGCACCAGCAGGTCGTCGGCGCCGGTCTCCGGGAGCGGCACCTCGAGGTTCCGTACGTCGAGCGCGGGATCGTGGTGCCAGGTGGCCGTCGTACCGGCTGCGGCGAGGCGCTCGGCGACCACGGCGAGCTCGGCCTCCCCGAGCGCGTCGGCCGAGGTGCCGGCGAGGTACTCCTCGACCGCGACGACGAGGCCCAGGAGCTGCTCGCGGCCGAGCTTCAGCGACCGGCCGATCCCCTGCCGCGGTGCACCGCCGCCGTCCCGGCCGGGGCGCCGGCCCCAGGTCGCGTCGCGCACGTCCATGTCCTGGTGGTGCAGCGCCGCCGCCGTCAGCAGCGCCGGGTCGCCGAGCAGGAGGCCGCTGGCCTGCGGGCCGCGGAAGCACTTGCCGCCGCTCACCGCGACCAGGTCGGCGCCCTGCTCGAAGTACTCGTGCAGCCGGTCGACCGGCGGCACGTGCAGCGCCCCGTCGACGATCACGACGGCTCCGGCACGGTGCGCCAGGTCGGCGAGCTCCCGCAGGCCGACGTGCTCCCCCGGCCGTCCCGGACGGTAGAGCACCGCCGCGGTGCGCTCGTCGAGCGCGCGGGCCACCTCGCCGGCGCGGGTCGTCCCCGGATAGCCGACCTCGACCAGCCGGGCGCCGGTGGCCGTGATCGCGTGGTCGTACGGATCGCGATGGGCGGCCTGGACGACCACGGTGTCCCGGGTGCCGAGGACCGTCGGCAGCGCGTCGATCAGGCGCGCCTCCGTCCGGGTCAGCGCGGCGGCGGTACCGAGCAGCAGGGCGGCGGACGCACCCGGTGTCACGTAGGCACCCGGCACGCCGAGCAGTCCGGCCAGGTGCCGGCCGGCAGTCAGCTGCAGCTGCTCGATGTCGATCGCGACCGCGGTCGCCTCGGACATCGCGGTGAGCACCCCGGCGCTGAGCGGCACGCCGCCGAACCTGGTGGCCGGCCCGACCGCGTTGACGACCCGGACCGCTCCGATGCGCTCGTACACGTTCACTGCTCGTTCCCCTCGTCGTGGATCTCGCCCGGGCTGACGTAGCCGAGCCGGGAGGACAGCTCGCGGGCCGCCTCGACGACCAGGACGCTGAGCCGCTCCTCGGTCTCGGGCGTCATCCGGTTGGCGAGCGTCGAGATGCTGATCCCGGCGACGACGGTGCCGTTGCTGTCCCGGACCGGGCTGGCCACGCAGCACACGTCGCGGCTGGACTCCTCCCGGTCGTAGGCGACACCGAGGCGGGCCACCGAGGCGATGTCGGCCCGGAGCAGGTCGGCGTCGACGATCGTCGACGGCGTCAGCCGGTCCAGCGGCGAGCGCCGCAGGAAGGCCGACAGCTCCTCGGGCGGAAGCGCACCGAGGATCGCCTTGCCGACGCCGGTGGCGTGCGCGGGCACCCGGCCGCCGACCTCGGATCCCATCCGGATGTGCTGGCTGCCCTCCTCCTTGACCAGGTAGACCACGTCCTCGCCGTCGAGGCGCGCGACGTGCACGGTGGAATCGGCCCGGCGCGCGAACCCGCCGGCCAGCGCCGCGGCCTCGGAGACCAGGTCGATGCCCCGGGCGTAGGCGCTCCCCCACTCGAGCAGGCGCGGGCCGGGCACCAGGGTGCCGCCGTCGAGCACGTTGACCAACCGGGCGTCGGCCAGGGTGCCGACCAGCTCGTAGGCGCTGTTGCGCGGAATGGCGAGCGCGGCGGCCAGCTCGGCGACCTTGATCGGCTCGGGCGCCGCGGTCACCATGTCCAGGATCGCCACTGCTCTTTGGAGCGCGGGCACTTTGCGCACGGGCTCCTCCTTTCGAATCGCTGTCGGTCAGTGGTTGAGGAGCCGGCGGAGGAAGCGCTGGGTCCGTTCGTTCTCCGGGTCGGCCAGCACCTTCTCCGGCGGCCCCTGCTCGACGACCGAACCGCCCTCCATGAAGACCACCCGGTCGCCGATGTCGCGGGCGAACTGCATCTCGTGGGTGACGATCAGCATCGTCACATCACTCTGGGCCGCGACGCCGCGGATCACCTCGAGCACCTCGCCGACGAGCTCGGGGTCGAGCGCCGAGGTGACCTCGTCGAAGAGCAGGACCGACGGCTGCATCGCCAGCGACCGGGCGATCGCGACCCGCTGCTGCTGGCCGCCGGAGAGCCGGGCCGGGTAGGCGTCCGCCTTGGCGCCGAGGCCGACGAGGTCGAGCAGCCCGGCGGCGCGCTCCCGCGCCTCCGCCTTGTCGACGCCGAGCACCTTGACCGGCGCGATGGTCAGGTTGTCCAGCACCGTCATGTTCGGGAAGAGGTTGTACTGCTGGAAGACCATCCCGACGCCGCGCATCGCGGCGGCGACCTCTGCGGACGCCTTGCCGGAGCGTGCGTCGGCCATCCGGGCGATCTCGTGACCCTCGATCCTGATCGACCCCGACTCGATCGCCTCGAGCCGGGCGATGCAGCGCAGCACCGTCGTCTTCCCGGAGCCGCTCGGCCCGATCAGCGCCACCCGTTCGCCGCCGCGGACGTCGAGGTCGATGGCGTCCAGGACGCGGTGATCGCCGTACTGCTTGGTCACGCCGGCCATCGCGATGCCGCTGCCGGCCTTGCCGCTGAGCTCGGTCATGCTCGCACCGTCCTGTCGTTGAGTCGTCGTTCGTAGCGCCGGACACCGATCGACGCGGGCAGGGCGATCACCAGGTACATCAGACCCATCGCCGTGAACAGTGTCGTGTACTGGAAGGAGGTCGATGCCAGGTTCCGGGTGGTGCCGAGGAGCTCCATGATGGTGATCGCGTAGAGCACCGCCGAGTCCTTGAACATCGAGATCAGCAGGTTCGTCAGGGTCGGGATCACCGGCGGCAGGGCCTGGGGCAGGACGACGCTGCGCAGCGTCGTCAGGTTGCCGAGCCCGAGCACCTGGCACGCCTCCCACTGACCCTTCGGGACCGCGAGGAAGCCGCCCTTCAGCGCTTGTGCCGCGTAGCAGGAGAAGTGCAGCCCGAGTGCCAGCGCCCCGATGGTGAACGCGTCGAAGCGGATCCCGTAGCGCGGCAGCACGTAGTACATGAAGAAGAGCTGGGCCAGCAGCGGGGTGTTGCGGATCGCCAGGACCAGGACCGTCACGACCTGGTGCACGACCGGCACCCGGAACACCTGGACGCAGGCGATCAGCAGCCCGAGGACCAGCGCGATCGCGGCACCGAGGAGCGTGGCGACGACCGTGACCCGAAGGCCGCCGAGCAGCTCGGGGAACACCGACTGCAAGTAGTCGAGATCCATCCCTACCCCTCCCCGAACGTCGAGAGGTGGCGGCGGGAGCGCTTCTCCAGCAGGTGTCCGCCCCAGGTGATCGGGACGGAGAGGAGCAGGTAGCCGACCAGCAGCAGCGAGAACGCCAGGGTGACGTCGATGACGCCGGTGGTCGCCCACCGGGTGACCTCCCTGGTGAAGTCGGAGACCGTGATCAGGGAGACCAGCGCCGAGGCCTTGAGGACGTCGATCGCGACGTTGCCGAGGGCGGGCAGCATCACCGGCCAGGCCTGGGGCAGCACCACCCGGCTCATCGTCGTGGTGGTGGAGAGCCCGAGCACACCGGCGGCCTCCAGCTGCGGACGCGGTACGGCGAGGATCGCTCCTCGGATCACCTCGGCGGCGTACGCGCTGGCGTTGACGCCGAGGACGACGAAGCCGGCGACGAACGCGCTGATCGCGAAGCCGAGCTCGGGGAGGACGAAGTAGACCCAGAACAGCTGGACCAGTGCCGAGGTGCCGCGCAGGAATTCGACGTAGACCAGCGCGGCACCCCGGACCAGCTTGAAGCGGCTGACGCGTGCCAGGGCAACGGTGAGGGCGAGCGGAGCGGCGACCAGGATCGCCAGCGTGACGACTTCGGCCGTGACGACGACACCGTCGAGGATCGACCGCAGTACGACTTCGTTCACGCATCCTCCTGCTCACCGTTGGTACTGCACACGTCGGGACCCATCCGGTCGGCCTACTTGGCCCAGTCGGCGTCCGGGCAGAGCGACGCGGAGGTCACTGCCGGGTCCGGCATCGCGTCGGCGTTGTAGCCGAAGGGCTCCTGGAGCTTGAGCAGCTCGCCGCTCGCGAGCATCTCGGCCAGCTTCTCGTTGAATGCCTCCCGCAGCTCGTTGTCGTCGGAGCCGAGCGCCCAGGCGCCGTACGCCACGACCTCCTTGCCGTCGACGATCGGGCCCTCGAACGGAGACGCCATCTCCAAGCCCTTGTCACCGTAGGTCTTCAGCGCCTGGATCACGGAGAATTCGGCGTTCAGGTAGACGTCGATCTGCTTGTTGCGGACGGCCTCGACCGCGAGGGCCTCCTCGGAGAACAGCTTGATCTGCGACTGCTTCACGCCGTTGTCCTTGGCCCACTCGATCTCGGCGTTGCCGGACTGGATGCCGACGCGCACACCCGGCTTCGCGAGGTCCTTGTAGCTGGCCAGGCCCAGCGGGTTGCCGGACTGCACCAGCGCGCCCTCGAGGTACTGGGCGGTCGGGTTGGTGAACGCGACCTCCTTGCACCGCTCGGGGGTCACGTAGAACGGGAACGCGGACATCCGCCAGCGATTGGCCTTGAGGCCGGGGATGATCGCGTCGAACTCGGTGAGGATCGGATCGACGTTCTTGACGCCGATGCTGGTCATGATCGCCTTCAGCACCGTCGGCCCGCTGCCGTCGAGGAGTCCGGACTTCTCGTCCATGTAGGCCAGCGGCTTGGCGTTGATGAAGGCGGACCGGATCGTTCCGGTCTTCTTCAGCTCGGCGAGGGAACCTGCGGAGTTCGATGCCGATTCCTTGTCGGAGGATCCACACCCGGCAGTGGCGAGCACCAGGGCAGCCAGCGAGGCAGACGCCACGGCCCGGCCCCATGTCTGTCGAGAAGTCACTAGAAACACCCTTCGTTCGATATATCAGACACTATCCGAGATTTCGTACCAAACCTAGGAGGGCGTCCTACCGGGTGTCAAGGGGTACGGCGTGCACGCGTTTCAGCGCACTGCGGTGCCCGCGAAGAAGAACCGCAGATCGGCGACGACCGCGTCCGGGTTCTCCAGCACCGCGAAGTGGCCACCGTGGTCGAACTCCGACCAGTGCTGGATGTTCGCGTTGTCGCGCTCGGCCAGCGACCGGATCGTCTGGAAGTCGTCCCGGAAGACCGCGACCCCGATCCGGCCCTGGCTCACCACCGGCTCCGCGCCGGCGTGCTGCTCCTCGTAGTGGTAGCGCACCGACCCGGCCGAGGTGTTCGTCAGCCAGTAGAGCGACACCTGCTCCAGCACCTGCTCCGGGGTGACCAGCGAGGTCCCGTTGCCGAAGCTCTCGAACAGCTCGGAGTAGGCGAGCTGGCCGACGGGTGAGTCGGAGAGTCCGGCCGCGACGGTCTGCGGCCGGGTGCCGTTCATCGTGTTGTAGCCGCCGACGCTCTGGAACCACTGCATGTGCTCCAGGGCGGCGTACTCCTTCGGCCCGAAGCCCTCGAACTCCGCGGGGTCGCCCGACGGGAACGAGAACAGCTGCAGCACGTGCGCGCCCAGGAAGCCCTCCGGGTCGAGGACCGCGAGCTCGCGGCCGATCATCGCGCCGCCGTCCGAGCCGTGCACCCCGTACGACGAGTAGCCGAGCTCGCGCATCAACGTGTCGTAGGTGCGGGCGACCCGCGCCATCGTCCAGCCGGTGTCGACCACCGGGGTGCTGAAGCCGAAGCCGGGCATCGACGGGATCACCAGGTCGAAGGCGTCCTCGGCCCGGCCGCCGTGGCTCTCCGGGTCGGTCAGCGGGCCGATCACGTCGAGGAACTCCACGAACGAACCGGGGTAGGTGTGCGCGAGCAGCAACGGGGTCGCGTTCGGCACCGCGGAACGCACGTGCACGAAGTGGATCGTCTGGCCGTCGATCTCGGTGACGAAGTTCGGGTGGGCGTTGATCCGCTCCTCGACCGCGCGCCAGTCGAAGTCCTGCCACCGCTGGACCATGTCCCGCAGGTAGCCGGTCGGCGTCCCGTAGGTCCAGTCGTCGCCCGGGACTGCCGCCGCGAAACGGGTCCGCGCGAGCCGGTCGCGGAGGTCGTCGAGCTCGGCCTGCGGGACGCTGACGGTGAAGGGAAGGATCTGCGTGGTGCTCATGTCGTGCTCCTCGGTCTGGTCGGGTTCCCGGGTCCTCGTCGACCCGGTGAGACCACGTTAGGAACCTATTAGGAAAGATACGTTCCTGTATTCTCGACCTCGTGCGAGAAACTTCTGCGCGCCTGCTGGCGCTCCTCGGCCTGCTCCAGTCCCGCCCGGACTGGTCGGGCACCGAGCTGGCTCAGCGCCTCGATGTCACCGGCCGGACCGTCCGCAACGACATCGTGCGGTTGCGCGCCCTGGGCTACCCGGTGGACACCGTCCGCGGGCGCAGCGGCTCGTACCGGCTCGGCGTCGGCGGCAAGCTGCCGCCCCTCCTGCTCGACGACGCGGAGGCGGTCGCCGTCGCGATCGGGCTGCAGGCCGCCACCGGGATCACCGGGGTCGAGGAGAGCAGCGCCCGTGCGCTGGGCAAGCTCGAGCAGGTGCTGCCCCACCGGTTGCGCCGTCAGGTCACCGCACTCCGCGAGGCGACGACGACCGGCCCGGTCAACACCGACTCGAACGTCGAGGACCCGGCGGTCGACCCTGCCGTGCTCACCGAGCTCGCGGCGGCGATCCGGGACCACCAGGGACTGCGCTGCGACTACCAGGACCAGCGCCTGGAGCTCGAGCCGTACCGGCTGGTCGCCTGGCAGCGCCGCTGGTACCTGGTCGGACGCGACCGCTCCTCCGGCGACTGGGCGCCGTACCGGGTGGACTGGCTGACCCTGCGCACCCCCGGTGGCCGCCCGTTCACCCCGGCGGACTTCCCCGGCGACCTGACCGAGTTCGTGGTGCGCGAAGTGGCCCGCACCGGGTGGGCGATCCACGCGCGGCTGGTCATCGAGGCCTCCGCCGACGAGGTCATCTCCCGGATCAACCCCGCCGTCGGCACCGTCGAGCCGCTGCCCGACGGCCGCAGCGTGCTGGTGACCGGCGGCGACAGCCTGGAGGTGGTGGCGGTCTGGATCGGCATGCTCGGCCTGGACTTCACCGTCGAGGAACCGGCGGAGCTGGTGCAGCACCTGAGCGTGCTGGCGCAGCGGTACGCGCGGGCTGCCCGCACCTAGCACCGTCCGCGGGATGCCCGGGCACCGCAAGGCCCGAGGCAACGGAAGAGTTGAGGCGGCGGGCTACCAGCCGCGTTCGGCGAGGCGGTGGGGCTGGGGGATGTCCTCGACGTTGATGCCGACCATGGCCTCGCCCAACCCA
>NZ_RJSE01000007.1:474551-758834 GCF_003725695.1 Nocardioides marmoriginsengisoli | reverse complement strand
ATGTGCGTCACCGCGTTCGACACATCCCCAGTCCCGGCCTCACCCTTCGAGCGGATCATCGCCGCACCCTCGGTGATCCGCCGCAACGCCTCACCCAGATTCGTCGCCCCACACACGAACGGAACCGTGAAGGCCCACTTGTCGATGTGATTCGCATAATCAGCCGGGGTCAACACCTCGGACTCATCGATGTAATCCACACCCAACGACTGCAAGACCTGCGCCTCGGCGAAGTGCCCGATCCGGGCCTTGGCCATCACCGGAATCGAGACCGCCCCCACGATCCCATCAATCATGTCCGGATCACTCATCCGCGACACCCCGCCCTGGGCACGAATATCAGCAGGAACCCGCTCCAACGCCATCACCGCGACCGCACCAGCATCCTCAGCGATCCTCGCCTGCTCAGCGTTGACGACATCCATGATCACGCCCCCCTTCAACATCTCCGCCATCCCACGCTTCACCCGCGAGGAACCGGTCGCGGTCACGTCACCGGGCACCTCACTGGGCATCTCACTGGGCAACGAGACCACCGTCGATCACCAGGCTGACGCCGTGGATGTAGGCGGCAGCGTCGGAGGCCAGGAAGACCACGGCCGGGCTGATGTCGCCGACCTCGCCGAACCGGCCGGCCGGGGTGAAGGCGAGCCACTCCTCGGTGATCTCCGGGGTGAGCAGGTGCGCGTTCATCGGACTGTGCACGGTGCCGGGGGCTACCGCGTTCACCCGGACGCCCTCCGGGGCGAGCTCGGCGGCGAACGCCTTCACCATCAGCTCGACACCGCCCTTGGACGCGCAGTAGGCGATGTCGCCCGCCGAGCCCACGTGCCCGGAGGCTGACGACAGGAAGATCACGGCGGCGCCCTCCCCCAGGTGCGGCCTGACCGCGCGGGTCAGCCGGAACGGTGCCCGGGTGTTGGTCTCCCAGTGCGCGTCGAAGTCGGCATCGGTGATCTGGCCCAGCGCGCCCGGGCGGTAGACCCCGGCGGCGTGGACCACGACATCGATCCGGCCGAACGCCTCCAGCGCCTGCGCCACGATCTGGTCGGGCGCCTCCGCGGCGCAGATGTCCGCGGCGACCGTCACCGCGCGAGCACCTTCGGCCTCGACGGCCGCCCGGGTCTCGGCAAGCCGCTCCTCGGACCGGCCGACCAGGACGACCGCTGCGCCGGCGGCGCCGAACGCCCGGGCGATCTCCGCGCCGATGCCGGAGCTGGCGCCGGTCACGATCGCGACCTTGCCGTCGAGCTGCTGGGACTGTGCCATGGGTTTCCTACTCCTCGCTGTCGCTGTCAGGTGGTCATCGCGGCGGTGACGCCGGTGTCGGAACGCTGGATCGCGCGCTCGTCGGTGCCCAGGTACGACGCGATCACGGCCGGGGTGTTCCGGATCGTCTCCGGGTCGCCGCACGCGATCACCTTGCCCGCCTCCAGGCAGTAGATCCGATCGGAGATGCTCATCACCAGCGGCATGTCGTGCTCGATCACCACCATCGCGGCACCGAGCTCCTGCTGGATCCGGCGCAGCAACGGGCCGAACGCCTCGGTCTCCTTCTGCGCGACACCGCCGGTCGGCTCGTCGAGCATCAGCACCTTCGCGTCCGCGGCCAGCAGGCAGGCCAGCTCGACGATCCGCCGGGTCCCCGTGGACAGGTTGCAGGTGAGCTCGTCGGCGTACCGGCCGAGGCCGAGGAAGCCGATCAGGTCGTCCGCGGCCGTCCGCTTGCGGCGCTCCCGCCCCGGCGCCGGGGGCAGCCCGGTGACCGCGGTGAGCAGGTCCGTGCGCTCGCGCGCCTCCAGGGCGACCAGCACGGTCTCCCGCACCGACAGGTTCGGGTAGAGCCGGGCGGCCTGGAACCCGCGGCCCAGCCCGACCCGGTGACGGCGGTGCGGAGCCAGCCGGCTCACGTCCTGGCCGAGCACCTGGACACCGCCGGTGGACGGCACGAAGCCGCTGATCGCGTTCATCAGGGTGGACTTGCCGGCCCCGTTGGTGCCGATCAGCCCGACCAGCTCCCCGGGCCACACCTCCAGGCTGACCCGGTCGACCGCCTGGTTGCCGCCGAACCGGACGCTGAGGTCGCGGACCGCCAGCCAGGGTTCGTCCGGCGCCGGCGCGGCGATCCGCTGGTGCTCGACCACCTGGACCGGCGCCGCCACGACCTCCTCCGCGTCCTCCCGGTCGAGGCGACGTTCAGCCGCCCCGAGCACGAGGCTGCGGATGCCGTGCACGATCTGCATCAGCCCGCCCGGGAAGTACATCAGCAGCACCAGGAGACCGATACCGCTGGTGAGCAGCTGGACCTCCTGGACGTCCCCGAAGAGCGCGGGGAGACCGCGGGTGAACAGCGCACCGACGATCGGGCCGGCCACCGAGCCGATGCCGCCGATGATCGCGGTGGAGACGAGCAGCACCGAGCCGTCCGGGTCGAAGGTGGACGACGGGGTGATCTGCACCCGCAGGGTCACGAAGAAGCAGCCGGCCAACGAGGCCATTGCTCCGGCGATGCCGAACGCCATCAGCTTCATCCGGGTCGGTGAGACGGTCGCGGCCGCGGCCATCTCCTCGTTGTCGCTGACGGCGATCATCGAGCGGCCGATCCCGCTGCGCCGGATCCGGATCAGGATGCCGACCAGCACCGCGAGGGTCGCCAGGCAGAGGAAGTAGAACGCCCGCCCCGACGCCAGGTCGATGCCGCCGAGCCGGGGTCCCTCCATGTACGGCGTCTTGTTCTCGAACTCGGAGCCGGTGAACCACGCCTGCCGGAAGATCCAGGTGGACGACGCGACCGCGAACGCCAGCGTGATCACCGCCAGGAAGAGCCCCTTCACCCGGAGCGCCGAGACACCGATCAGCAGCGCCGCCACGCCGCCGATCGCGGTCGCGAACGCGGCCGCCTGCCACCAGGGCAGTGCCAGTCCGAAGTTCGGCAGGAACGGGAACGAGGTGCCGTGCGTGGTCATCACCATCACCCCGGCGCCGAGCCCGACGAAGGCGAACTGACCCAGGGTGAACTGACCTGCCCAGCCGGTCAGCATCGACAACGGCAGCGCCATCATCGCGAACACCAGGACGTCGGTCCAGGCGACCGTGTCGCCCGGCGAGCTGAACACGAACGGGACCACCGCCAGCAGCGCGAAGAGCAGCGCGAAGCCGAACAGGTTGGCGTGCCGGACGTACCAGACCCGGCGGAGCCGCTCCGGGACGCTCTGCAGCTTCACGGCCAGCGCGAAGGAGTTGTCGCCGCCGCGGCCCCGGACCCAGAAGAGCACCAGCACGATCGCGGCGAGCAGCAACCAGACGTCCACGATGGCGCCGTTGCGGGAGTCCACGCTGGCCCGGGCGATCGACTCCGCGACGCCGACCAGCAGCCCGCCGACCAGGGTCATCGGCAGCGAGCTCAGCCGGGCGATCAGGGCGACCACCAGCGCGCGCACCATCAGGCCGGGCCCGAGCGCGGCCGCACCCGAACCGACGATGCTGCCCGGGGTGATGCCCTGGATCGGGGCGATCAGGATCGCGGTCACCGCGGCGAAACCCGCGGCGATCATCCAGACGATGGTGGAGGTCCGCTTGACGCTGATCCCGAAGACCCGGGCGGTGTCCGGGTTGCCGGCGCTGGCCCGGACCATCAGGCCCCAGCGGGTGCGGGTCAGGAACAGAGCCAGCGCCAGGATGGTCAGCGGCGCGACGATCAGGATCAGCACGTCGCGGCCGACGATCTGGACGTCGCCGAACTGCCAGCGCAGGTCGAACGGCATCGGGAACGCCTTGCTCGCACCGCGCTCGGGCAGCGAGACCCGGGCCACCACCAGCAGCTGCGCGACTCCGATGGTGCCGATCAGCAGCACCAGCTTGGATGCCGACGACAGCCGTCTGACCACGGTGGTCTCGATCACCAGTCCGACCAGGCAGGCGGACGCCACGGCGAGCACGAACGCGGGCCAGTAGGGCACCCCGAAGCCGGCCGCGAGCAGGGTGAAGATGGCCACCCCGAAGGCACCGATCTCGCCCTGGGCGAAGTTGAGGACGCCGGTGGAGCGGTAGATCAGCACGAACCCGGCGGCCAGGATCGCGTACACCAGCCCGAGGACCACGCCGTTGACGACGGTCTGCTGGGTGACGGTGACGAAGAGCGGATTCACGTCAGCTCCGATCGTTTCCGAGGAACACGGCACGGACCAGGTCGTCGCGCTCGGCCAGCTCGTCGGCCGGGCCCTCGAACATGATCCGGCCCTTCTCCATGAAGACGGCCCGGTCGGCGAAGGCGAGCGCGAGGTTGAGCGACTGCTCCACGATGATCATCGTCATCCCCTCGGCACGCAGGCCGTTGAGCACCTCGAGCAGCTCCTGGACCACCACCGGGGCCAGCCCCAGCGAGAGCTCGTCGATGATCAGCAGCTCCGGGTCGTGCAGCAGCGTCATCGCCAGAGCGAGCATCTGCTGCTGACCGCCGGAGAGGTCGCCGGCCAAGGTGCGCTCGGCCTCCCGGAGAGCCGGGAAGCGCTCGTAGGCGCGTTCGGTACGACGCTCCCGCTCGGCCGGGGTGAGCCCGGCGGAGAGCATCGCGGCGCGCAGGTTCTCCGCGACGGTGAGCTGGCCGAAGCAGCCGGCGCCGCCGCGCAGCTGGACCACCCCGGCCTTGAAGCGCACCTCCGCCTCGGAGTAGGTCAGCGACTGTCCGTGCAGCCGGACCACGCCGCGGTCGGGGATGCCGAGTCCGCTGATCACCCGGAGCAGCGTGGACTTGCCGGCACCGTTGGTACCGAGCAGGGCGAGCACCTCGCCGCGCCGGACGTCCAGGTTGACGTCGAAGAGGATCTGGACCGGGCCGTAGCTGAAGTCGAGGTTGCGCACCTGCAGCGCGGGGATGTCGTCGGGGTTGGCGCGCATCCGCTCCGTCTCGGCCCGCTCCTCGAGCATCTCCTCGACGGCACGCGAGATGTCCGCCTTGAGGAACCGGGCGCCGTAGCGGAAGAGCAGCCCGCCGGCGATCGCGGAGATCGGCACGATGACGGTCAGGGCGACCCGCTCGCCGTACGCGTCGGAGACGGCGCCGGCGCCGAGGGCGCCGATGAAGCCTCCCATCAGGAAGGTGAAGACCGGCACGATCGCGAACGCCTGACCGCGCAACCGGTACGGCGCCACCGAGGCGACCAGTGGGTTGATCACCACCAGCGCTCCCCCGGTGCAGGCGCAGGCAAGACCGTAGAAGCCGATCAGCAGCACGATCGGGTGGAACTGCAGGCCGATGACCAGGATGACGCCGAACGCGATGATCATCGACCCGGCCAGCCGGACGGTCCGCTCCGGCGTGACCCGGTAGATCCGGTCGAAGGCGGCGCCGGCGACGAACATCGCCACGATCGTCGGGATCTGCGCCAGCGAGAGGATCCAGCCGCGGGTGAATGGCCCGTAGCCGTACTCGTCCTCGAGCAGCAAGGAGAGCTGCAGCGGCACCGTGATCAGCGCCAGCCCGAGCGCCCCGATGCCCATGCACATGAAGTAGAACGTCTTCACCTTGCGCAGCCGCTGGTAGGCGATCGAGATCGTCACCGGCAGCTCCGGGCGCACCTTCTGCTCCATCACCCCGCCCAGGACCGCGGTCTGCTCGAACTGCCCGCGCGGCGGTTCCGGCAGGAAGAACGCGGCGGCGAGCGCCAGCACGGCCAGTGGAGCGGCCAGGGCCAGGTAGCCCCAGCGCCAGCCCTCCGGCCCGCCGGCGAGGTTCGCGATAGTGCCGGCCACGAACGGGCCCAGCGCCAGCCCGAGCGGGGTCGCGGTCGCATGCAGGGAGAACATCCGGCCGCGACCCTCGATCGGGTAGGCATCCGCGATCAGCGAGCCGAAGACCGGGTTCGAGTACGCCGTCGCCGCCCCCAGCAGGGTGAAGGCCAGGAACAGGTGGAAGGTGTTCTGGGCCAGGCCGGCACCGATCAGCGACAGCGCGCCGAAGATGCCGGAGACGGCGACGATCCGGTTGCGCGGCAGCCGGTCCGCGAGCGCCGCGATCGGGATCGCGCCCATGATGAGGGCGAGACCGCCGAACGATGCCAGTCCGATCAGCTTGGTGTCGCTGATGCCGAACCAGCTCTGGATGTCCGGGCCGAGGACGTTGGTCGCCTCCCGGCTGAGCTGCTCGACCACGACGAGGAGGACGGCGAGGGTGATCGTCACCCAGCCACCGCGACGCAACGTCGCTCGCAGACCGAGACTGCTGGCACCGACTCCGGGGAGCAGGTCGTCCGGCATCAGCACCGGTGCACTCCGGTCGGCCGCGGCGGCCTTCCGGTCGGCCTCCTCGGCGAGCACGGTCGCGGTCAGCGACGATGCCGCGGAGGGCGGTTCCGGAGGTGCCAGGGTCTCGTTGTCCATGAGCAGGTGCGTTCCTTCGTCGTGGTCGAGAAGCTCGTCAGGGGATCAGTCGGGCAGCGGCAGGAAGTCGCTGACCGGCTCGATGCAGTGGCCGACCGCGTTGCTCACCTTCAGCTTGCACGGGAAGGAGAACTTCTCCCGCACGACCGCGTCCGGTCCGGTCGGCTTGCCGGGACGGAAGCTGGCCGGCAGCCCCTCGCCGTGGTCGAACTTCCCGAAGTTCCCGAGCACCTCGTAGATGTCCTCGCGGGTCGGGTTGGCACCGGCTGCCTCGATCGCCCGGGCGAGCATCCGCACCCCGGCGCAGTGCGAAGCGACGCTGCTGGCGCGGCGGTTGTCCTCGTCCTCGTACTGGTCGTAGGGCTTGGTCACCTTGGTGCTGTTCGCGGCGTAGGTCTCGTTGCACATGGCGACGAACGGGTCCGGCTCGAACCCGTCGATCCGGTGCTCGCCGGCCCGGCTGCCGGACCAGATGGTGGCGCCGTCGTACAGCTCACCGGCCTCCTTGCCGCCGAACTCGACCATCTTGCCGGTGACCAGCTCGCTGTCCTGGGCCATGAAGCTGGAGTTCACGAACTGCACATCGCCCGGCTTGAAGCCCTGGGTGACCATCTCGCGAAGGTAGGTCGGCAGGTTGATCGTGTCCAGCAGCGGGAAGACCACGTCGACCTTGTCGGAGCGCATGCCCTGTACCGAGGGGATCAGGCCCTCGGTGCACTTGCCGTCCGCGCAGCCGAGCGCGTCGACCCGGGCCACGTCCACGCCCTCGTCCTCCAGCGTGGCGACCAGACCCTCCTGGACCACCTGGCCGTTCGGGTCCTGGTCGCCGTAGACGACGCCGACCTTCTTGCCCTTCAGCTCGTCGACCATCTCCAGCGCCGCGTACTTGAGGATGTTCTCCGGCGAGTGGTTCACCGAGAACAGCCGGCCGTCGGCCTGGGCGAAGTCGCGCTTGCCGAGGTCGTACGTCGTCACGAAGCCGGTCTTCTTCGGCCCGCTCAGGCAGCTGGCGAGGGGATTGCCGACGCCGCTGTAGGAGAACGCGACGACCGCGTGCAGCTCGTCGGCGACCTTGGTGCAGGTCTGCTGCGCCTCGACCTCCGGGTCACCGCCGAAGCCGGGCACCGGTTGGGCGATCGTCTCCAGCTTGAGCTTGCGGCCGTTGATGCCGCCGCACTTGTCGTTGATGTAGTCGACGAACACCTGGGCCTGGTCGGCCTGGTCGCCGTTGTCGAAGGCGAACCCGACCTTCTCCAGGTCCTCGATCTTGAGCCGGATGTTCGCGATCACCACCTCGTCGGCGGTGATGCCCGGGGCGGTGGCCTTCGGTGCCTCGTCGGGCGCATCCGCCGCCGGGCGGCAGAACTCCTCGTTGCCGGTGAACCGGCTGTCGAAGGACTCGGCGATGCCGGGTCCGCTGTCTCCTCCGTCAGGCTTGGAGTCGGAGGTCCCGGAACCGTCCGTCGTACAGGCCGTGGCCAGGAGAAGACAGCAGAGTCCTGCGACCGCTGCCATGCGCGTGCTGACATTCCTCATCTGCTGTTCCTGTTCTCGTGGGTGGGTGTGGCGGTGTTCCGGGACGGCTAGAGCCGGCCGTCGATCCAGGCGTAGAGGGACTCGGCCGCGGTGGCGTTGGCACCGTTCTGGCAGTGCAGCTGCGCGGTGGTGCTCTCGTCGAGGACGAGGTACTCCTTCTCGCAGGTCAGCGCCTCGAAGAGCTTCTGGCCCTCGCCGACGGAGAAGAGCTCGGTGACGCCGTCCATGATCAGCGTGGGGCACTCGATCTGGTCCGCGATGCCGGTGAGGTCGCACTTGTCGAGCTCGACGGTGAGGTCGTACGGGTTGTCCACGCCGTGCTTCCAGAGGAAGTCCCGGATCCCCCAGGCGTGCAGCGGGCTCACCTCCTGGGCGCGTGCCGAGGCCGCGTTGTAGGCCTCCGGTCCCTGGTCGAACGCCGCGGAGAGCTCGGCACCCAGGTTCTGCCGGATCGAGCCGCCCCAGTCGAGGACGCCGGGATCGGCGATCAGCAGCTTGATCCGCTTCTCGAAGACGGCGGCCCGGGGAGCCAGGTAGCCGCCGAAGCTGAGCCCCATCAGCGCGAGCCGCTCGGGGTCGATGCCGTCCAGCTCAAGCGCGAAATCGACGACCGGGGTGATCACGTTCTCCCAGTCGTAGCGGAACGGCAGGTTGTTCACCCGGAGCGCCATTCCCTGCCCCGGCCCTTGGACGGCCAGGCAGTGGTAGCCGCGCCGGATCGCGTTGTCGTAGACCCAGCGGGTGTCCTCGGGCCAGGCGTCGCGCCCCTGGTGGAAGATGATCAGTGGTGCCGGTCCGGTCGCGTGCGGGCTCCGGTACAGGTACGCCGGCAGGAAGCTGTCCTCGTAGGGGATCTCCAGCCGCTCGCCGGGGTAGCCGGACAGCTCCAGGTACTTGTCGTAGCAGGCGTAGCTGGTCAGCGCGTACTCCCGGGTGCGCGGGTCCTCCGGCTCGGTGAAGTGCATCAGCGAGGCCCGCCAGTAGGTCGAGGCGCGCAGGTACTGGTCACCTGCCGAGATCCGGTGCCCGTTCCGCTCGGAGTCCTCGGCGCGGCCCTGCAGCGTCCGGGCCATCGCGCTCCACGAGGAGACCCAGCTCTCCTCGTCGTGCAGCCGGATCGTGCGGGCGACCTCGAGGCACTCGCCGAGGTCGGACATGCCGTAGAACATCATGCTGATGTGGTGCTTGAGCTGGTCGTCCATGACCACGTCGTCGATGAACTGGTGTGAGGTCCAGGTCGGTCCGGGAAAAGACGGATTCGGCCAGGTGATGCTGTCTGTCACGATCTCTCCTGTGGGTGGGTCGGAACTGCTTCAGCCTCAGGCTGCGGTCAGGGGTTTGCGGCCGGCCCAGGGACGGGCGGCCTCGAGCTGCGCGGCGAGCCGGAACAACATGCCCTCGTCGCCGTACGGGGCGACGAAGTGCGCGCCTACCGGGATGTCGTCGGCGGTCCAGTAGAGCGGCACCGACATGGCCGGCTGCCCGGTCACGTTGATCAGCGTCGTGAAGGGCAGGTACGACGCCGCCGCGCGCATGCCCCGGGTGGGGTCCTCCGCGGTGGCGCTGAACGAGCCCAGCGCCGGCGGCGCGCTCCCCGCGGTCGGCGTCAGCCAGATGTCGTAGGGCTGCTGGAACCGCTGGACGTCCTCGGAGAGGGCCTGCAGCGCCGCGAGCCCGTCCGCGTACTCGGCCACGGTGGCGGTACTGGTGCGGCCGCGCATGATCAGGTCCCAGGTGGCCGGCTCGAAGTGCTCCTCGAGCGCCACCTTGCCGGTGAGCTGCTCCAGGCGGGCGATGTCCCAGGCGAGGCCGTGGGCGGTCACCACCCCGAACGGACCGGCGATGCCGCCGAGATCAAGCTTCGGGACGCCGTACTCCACGTGGTGGCCGAGGCTCTCGCAGAGCCGGGCGGCGTCCTCGACGGCGGCGACCGCGTGCCCGTCGAGGGGCACACCCGTCGGCGACTCGTTGCTGACGACGATCCGGAGCCGGCCCGGGTCGGCGCCGACCTCGGAGAGGTAGGGACGCTCGGGTCGCGGGGCCTGGAACGGGTCGGCGAAGCCGGGACCGGCGGACGCGTCGAGGAGCGCCGCCGAGTCGCGCACGGTGAGGCTGATCGCGTTCTCGCTGAGGAACGACATCCGGGCCGAGACGCCGAGGTGGCGACGCGAGGACGTGATCCGAAGCCGGGTCGGCTTCATGCCGAAGACGCCGCAGCAGGAGGCAGGGATCCGGATCGATCCGCCGCTGTCGGACGCGTGCGCGATCGGCACCATCCGGGTGGCGACCGCCGCCGCCGCACCGCCGCTAGACCCACCGGCGGTGAGGTCGAGGTTCCACGGGTTGCGGGTCGGACCGAACGCCTCCGGCTCGGTGGTCGGCTGGAGCCCGAACTCCGGCATGTTCGTCTTGCCGCAGGCGACGAGGCCGGCGGCCTTATAGCGGAGGTAGAGCTCGCCGTCCTCCTTCGAGATGTTGTCCATCAGGTAGCGGCTGCCCGAGGTGAGCCGGGTGCCGGCGACCCCCACCGCGCCGCCGTCCTTGAGCAGGAACGGCACTCCCTGGAAGGGGCCGTCGGCGATCGGCCCGGCCACCTCCGCACGGGCCTCGTCGTACAGGGTGGTGATCACGGCGTTCACGGCCGGGTTGGCCTTCGTGATCCGTTCGATCGCGTCCTCGAGTAGAGCTGCCGGCGTCACCTGCCCGGTCTTCACCAGCTCTGCCATCCCGAGGCCGTCCAGATTCTCGAACTCACTCATTCCGACTCCTCCCGGCGACCACGCGGTACGCCGACTCGTAGCTGACAGTCATTATGGTCTCGATCTCCCTGCATTGACAAGCAATTCGTTGGTTACATTCAGATTTCAAGAGTTATACGGTCGTTTGTGGTGTCACTTTGCTCGGATGCGATAGCCGGGCGAGGCAATCCGGTCGCCGCCAGCGCGGCCACCACGAGCCCTCCGGCAAGCACCAGGAAGCCCGCCAGGTACGGGTCGCCGGACGCGGCGCTCGCGGTCACCACGGCGGCCAGGAGCGCCGTACCGACGGCACCGCCCACGACGCGGAGGTTCGCGTTCATGCCCGCCACCGCGGCGAGCTGAGAGCTCGGCACGGTGTCGAGCAGGTGGTTGGTCAGGCAGACGATCGCGACCCCGAGCCCGAGCCCGAGGACGGTGTAGGAGACGACGAAGGTGGTGCGGGATCCCGACGACAGCGCGATCCCGGCCATGCCGAGAGCGGCCACCGCGCACGCGACCACGATCAACGGGCGGGTGCCCAGCGGGCGGGCCAGATGCGGTGCGACGATCCCGCCCGCGAACGACGCCACCGCGCACGGCAGCATCAGCAGGCCCGCGACCGACGTACTGGCGCCGAAGCCGTGCCCGGACACGGGAGCCTGCAGCATCGGCGCGACGAAGGCGAACGACGCGTACATTCCGAAGCCCACCAGGAAGCCGACGACGTGGCCGACCGCGACCGCGCGCCGGCGCAGCAGGGCCAGGTCCATGAAGGCGGTGGCGGGCCGGCGACGGTCGATGGCCCACTGGCCGGCGAACCCTAGGACGCAGAGCAGCAGCAGACCGAGCACCTCGGCGCTCAGCCACCCCCAGCGGGCCGACTGGTTGAGCGCGATCAAGCCGGACACCATGCCGATGCCGAACAGTCCCGCGGCGACGAACGGAACCGGCTCCCCCGTCCGGCCCTGCCGCCGAGGGATGACGACGACGGCCACGGTCGCGGCGATCGCGGTGGCGGCCAGCGGGATCCAGAAGAGGTACTCGTAGCCCAGCGAGTCGATGATCGGTCCGCCGATGACGATGCCGACAGCGCTCGAGACGCCCATCAGGCTGGAGATCAGCCCGACCGCCGCCGGTCCGCGGTCGGCCGGCACGTGCTCCCGGACGATCGCGTAGGACAAGGGCAGCACGCCCCCGCCGGCCCCCTGGACCACGCGGGCGAGGATCAGCACCTCGACCGAGGGCGCCAGCGCGGCCAGCAGCGACCCGGCGGTGAGCACGACCAAGCAGCCGATCAGCAGCCGCTCGCGACCGACCACGTCACCGACCCGGCCGAGCACCGGGGTCAGCACCGCGGACGATGCCAGGTACGCGGTGACGACCCAGGTGATCGTCGCCTGGTCCGTGTCGAACTCCCGCTGGAGGTGCGGCAGCGCCGGGAAGGTCAGGGAGGTGATCAGACCGAACGCCGTGACGGCGAGCGCCAGCACGCCGACCACCAGGAGCGGGCGCGCGCCGGCGTCCCGTGCGGACGGCGTCCGCACGGCCCCCGGCCCCGCTCCCTGATCCGTCATCGGTCAGGCGCCGACGAGCTGGTCGACCGCGCCGCCGAGCAGACCCAGATGCAGATCGACGTCCGCCTCGGTCGTGGCCGGGCACATCAGCGCCATGTTGTGGAACGGCGTCAGCAGGACCCCTCGGTTGAGCAGGTAGAGGTGCAGGTAGTCCTCCAGCAGCAGGTCGGTGGCCGCCTCGGAGGCGGTGCCGTTGCGCGGAGCCGGATCCGTGAACCGGTACTCGGCCCGCGCACCCAGCTGACTGATCGACCAGGGCAGGCCCGCGCCGCGGATGATCTTCTCCACGCCGGTCGCGTACCGGGTCGAGAGCGCGGTCATCTGCACGAAGGCCTCCGGGGTGAGCACTTCGGTCAGCGTGGCCCGAACGGCCGCCAGCGACAACGCATTTCCGGCGAGGGTGCCGCCGACACCGCCGGTGTCGACGAGGTCCAGGTCCGGGCGAGCGGCCAGCCGGTCCGCGACGTCCTGGCTGATCCCGTACGCCGCCGACGGGATGCCGCCGCCGATCGCCTTGCCCAAGGTCACGATGTCCGGCTCGAGACGCCACGCGGCCGTGCAGCCGCCGGGTCCTGCCGAGAGGGTGTGGGTCTCGTCGTTGATCAGCAGGGTGCCGGCCGCCCTGGTCAGCGCCCGGACGCCGGCCAGGTAGCCGGGCTCGGGCAGCACGATGCCCATGTTGGTCATCGCCGGCTCCATCAGGACCGCGGCGACGTCCCCGTGGGCGAGCTCGCGCTCCAGGTCCGCGAGGTCGTTGAACTCGGCGACGCGGGTGGTCCGTGCGACGTCGCACGGCGGACCGACGTTGCCGCGCCGCGACACCGCTCCGTCGGGGCCCTTCACCGCAAAGCTCTCGTCGACGCTGCCGTGGTACGAGTAGCTGTTGACCAGGATCTTCGACCGCCCGGTGAGCGCCCGCGCCAGCCGGATGCTCCACCGGTTCGCGTCGGTCGCGGTGAGCGCGAAGCTCCACAGCGGGAGACCGAACCGGTCCGCCAGGATCGAGCCGCAGACACCGGCGTCCTCGGTCAGCAGCATCGTGGTCGCACCGCCGAGCGTGCCGTACCGGCGCGCGACCGCTTCCACGGTCGGGAGCGGCGAGTGGCCGGCCATCGCCCCGGTGTCGCCGAGGCAGAAGTCGACGAGCTCGTGCCCGTCCGCGTCGACGACCCGGGCGCCGAACGCACCCTCGAAGTGCAACGGGAACGGCGCCGCGCTCTTCGCGAGCCAGGTCATCGGCACACCGCCGAACAGGTTGCCGGTCCCGCCCTGCCGCGCCGCGGACACCGGGTTCCGGGCGAGGTACGTCGCCCGCTCCTGCGCCACCATCGCCTCGACCGCACGGGGGTCGTAGCCTGCTTGGTCGTTCATGCCTTCACCAGCTCCTCGTTGTCGAGACTCGTCCGGCGGCGCTCGGTCGCCGCCACGTCGATCTGGAGTGCGTCGTCGAGGACGACGCCGTACACGGCCGCGGCGCGATCGCGGGAGATCCAGCCCTCGCGGACGTCGTGGACCACCGCGGCGGGATCGCGCCGGGTCGGCCGGCCGTAACCGCCGCCACCACTGGTCCGGGCCAGCAGCCGCTCGCCGTCGAGGATCCGCACCGGTCCGCAGATGTCCACCGGCTCGACGGTGCCGTCGGTGGTGCGCTTGGCCTGGATCGAGGGTGCGCCCGGCAGTCCTTCGCGGGCACCGGCCATCGCGTTGATCGAGCCGTCGTTGGCGTAGATCGCCTCGAGCGTCCCGCCGACCGGGCCGTACTCCACGTCGATCCCGGGCGCTCCGCGCAGCTCGCCGGCACCCTCGGTGTCGACGGCGATGCCGCGGCGGTGGATCAGGATCGGCTGCTTGAGCTCGTCGATCTCGACCGAGTCCAGCAGCAGCGTCCCGCCCGAACCGAGATCGCTCATCGTGAGCCAGCCGTCGGAGTGCGGACTGCCGGCCCCGCCGTTGGTACCCGTGAAGATCTGGTTGACGAACGGGGTGCTGCCCTCGCGCCGGTCGATCCCGGAGACGACCGCCTCGGAGGGCGACATCCCGGAGCCCACCTCGGCCATGCCAATACCCGGACCGATCTCGGCCATCGCTCGCTGGACGGCGTTGCCGAGCCGGTTGGCGAGGTTGGTCGTCGCCGTCGAGGTGCTCGCCGGGTGCCGGGCGATCCCGACGACGCAGTTCTCCCGCAGGTGCACCTGGACCCGCCGGAAGCTGCCCTGGTTGTGCGGCACCGTGTGGTCGATGCTGTTGAAGATGCCGATCAGCGCGGCCGTCCGCGAGGTCGCCTCGCTGAGGTTGAGCCCGGCCGGGACGCAGTCGATGTTGTCGCGCAGGTCGACGTCGATGGTGCCGGCGACCGGGTCGACCTCCAGCGCGACCTGGATCGGGATGCCCTCGGGAACCCCGGGGAAGGGGTCGTGGCACGTGGTCGTGACCGCTCGCCCGGCGGGGAGCTTCCTGATCGCCGAGGCCATCCGGATCTCGCTGTAGTCCAGCCACTTCCCGGAGAACACGTCGAGCGCGTCCCAGCCGACCTCGTCGGCGAGCTGGAGCAGCGCGCGCTCGCCGATCCGGGCGCTCCCGAGGATCGCCAGGTAGTCGCCGCGCCACTGCTCGGGGACGCGGATCCGCATCTCGCACATCCGCAGGATGTCCTCGCAGTCGCGGTACTGGTCCTGGACTTTGACCACCGGGAAGATCAGCGCACCCTCCTCGTAGACGTCGCGCGCGCTGGCCATGTAGGTGGTCGGGATGGAGTTGCCGCAGTCGGCCTGGTGGGCCTTGGCGAGCACCGTGAACCGGTGCTTCCCGTCCGCGTCGACCACCGGGATCAGGATCGAGTGATCGGCGGCGTGGGTGTTGCCGTGGTACGGCGAGTTGTGCAGGAACGCCTCACCGGCATGCACCTCGGGGTAGAACTCGAGCATCGACCGGGCCTGCAGGTCGGGTCCGCCCATCACGTGGATCGGCGGGCTCTGGCCGGTCATCAGGACGTCGCCGTCAGCGGTGAGGATGCAGCAGGAGAAGTCCCGGGCAGTGTTCAGGACGCCGGAGCGCCCCGACCGCGCGAGGGTGTTCTGCATCCGGGTCACGATCGCCTCGAACCGGTGGCTGAGCACGGCGAGCTGGGCGCTCTCGGCGGCCGAGGACCTGGGTTGTTCGGACATCTCAGTCCTCCTTCTCGGGACGGTCGGTCTCGGTCTCGATGACCAGCGACCCTGATTCGCCGATGCGGCACTGCGCGTCCCCGGCGACGACCACGGTGGTGAACGGCGCCTCCACCAGGAGGGGGCCGCGCACGGGCCGGCCCGGCTCCATCGCGGCGAGCGGCACTACCGGGACGTCGGTGATCCCGCGCCCCGGGACGAACGCCCGGCGACGGGTGATCTCGGCGCTGCCGCGCGGGAGCGCGCCCACCTGGTGGTTGGCCTCCTCCAGGCGGACGGTGACCCGGGCGCCCCAGCTGACGATCTCGACCGGTGACGCGGGGTCGGTGATGCCGAGGATCTCCAGGTGGGTGCGGTGGAAGTCCTCCGCCAGGTCGGCGACGTCGTCGGGGCCGGCGAACGCGGTCACCCGCAGCGGCACCTCGAGCTCCCAGATCTGCTGGGGGTAGCGGGCCTCGGCGAACAGCGCGATCGTCGCCTCCTCCGGAGCGACCCCGGCCTTGCGCGCGAACTCGCGGCCCTGCTCGACGAGCTCGGCGAGGGCGGCGTCGACGCGCTCGATCGCGAACGACGAGGTGATCGTCGGCGCCGTCGCGGAGTAGATCGCGGTCAGGTCCGACATCAGCGCGCCGGCTGCCGCGAGCGCGGCTCCGACGGCCGGCACCACCAGGGTGCGGCAGCCGAGGCGTTCCGCGACGGCGTGCGCGTTCAACCCCGCGGCGCCGCCCCCACCGATCAGGACCGCCTTGGCCGGGTCGATGCCCTGGCCGACGGTGATCTCCTCGATCGCGCGGACCATCTGCTCGGTGGTGAGCTGCAGGATGGCGTCCGCCGCCTCGATGACGTCGATCCCGAGCACGTCGGCCACCGACGTCTTCACGGCCACCACGGCCGCCTCGGCGTCGAGGGTCATCGCGCCGCTGGAGAACCCGTCGGCGTCCAGGTAGCCGAGGACCAGCGCGGCATCGGTGACGGTCGCACTCCGGCCACCGCGCCCGTAGCAGGCCGGCCCCGGGACGGACCCGGCCGACTGCGGTCCGACGTGGAGGAGGCCGCCCTCGTCCACCCAGGCGATGCTGCCGCCGCCGGACCCGACACTCTTGACGTCGATGGACGGGAGCCCGGTCATGTGCCCGGTGCCGACGTCGCCCACCCAGGCCGAGCGCGTCGAGGGGATCTCGCCCCGGCGGACCAGGGTGACGTCGTAGGTGGTGCCGCCGGCGTCGGCCACGATCACGTCGTCCGACCCGGTGTCGGCGAGCGCGTAGGCGCGGCCCGCGACCGGCGCCATCGACGGCCCGGAGTTGATCGTCAGGATCGGGCGGGCGACCGCGTCGGCGGCATCGATCACCCCGCCCGCCGAGGTCACCATCAGGATGCGGCCGCGCAGGCCCGCGTCCCGGAGCCGCTCGGTCAGCGCGCTGAAGTAGTCGCTCATCAGCGGCTTCAGGGACGCGTCGATCGCCGCCGAGGACGCCCGGCGGTACTCGCGCAGCGACGGGTTCAGGGCGTGCGACAGCGTGTGCGGTACGCCGGGCAGTCGCCGGTCGAGCACCTCGCCCACCGCGAGCTCGTGCTCGGGGTTGACGGTCGACCAGAGCAGGCAGACCGCGATCGCCTCGACGTCGGCGGCCACGAGCTGGTCGCAGGTGCGCTCCAGGGCGTCGAGGTCGAGCGCGGTCAGCACCTCCCCGGTCGAGGTGATCCGCTCCGTCACCTCGAACGTCAGCGCCCGCGGCACGTACGGCTCGGGGAACGGGACCGTGAAGTCGAAGGCGTCCTGGCGGCCGCCCTCGCGCAGCAGGAGGACGTCCGGATGCCCCGCCGTGGTGAGGAACGCGGTCCGCGCGGCGTTGCCGGTCAGGACCGCGTTCAACCCCCGGGTGGTCGCGTGCACGAAGGCGCCGACCTTGCCGAGCAGCTCGGCGAGGGGGACGTCGCGCGCGGTTGCCGCCGTACCGAGGACGTCCAGGATTCCCTGGACCGGGTCGGACGGAACCGTCGGCGCCTTGTACAGCGAGAGTCCGGTGCCGTCCTCGACGACGAGGTCGGTGAAGGTCCCGCCGATGTCGACGGACATCCGCATGGTGTCCTCAGAACCCATAGGAGGACACCTTCTCCGCGTCCACGCGGAGCTCGGTCGGCATCGCGGGCGCGGCGGCGACGGCGTCGGCGAGGTCGTCGAGGAACGCGGGCGCCTGACCCTCGTTATGCGGCATCGGCGCGAGCACGATGCCGGCGGGCGCGGGAATCGCCCGGACGGCGAACATCCAGCCGCGGTCCCGGAGCCGGTCGACGACCGGGCGGAGGTCCACGGTCTGCGAGTGGATCAGGGTCATGTTGATCCGGGAACCGGGGTGGACGAGCAGGCCGGGGATCTCCGCGGCCCCGGCGGCGAGCTGGTCGCGCATCGAGATGCTCTTCTTCGCCACGTCGACGTAGCCCCAGGTACCGAGCAGCTTGACCATCGTCCAGGCGCCCGCGATCGGTCCGGTGCCGCGGGTCCCGGAGATCGTCCCGTTCGGCGGGCAGATCTCCTTGGCGAGCTCGAGCAGGCCGGAGTCGCGGAAGAACAGGGTGCTGGCCGGCGGCGGCGCCATCCCGTTCTTGTGCAGATCCGCACTGATCGAGCAGACGCCCGGGACCCGGAAGTCCCACAGCGGCATCTCCCGGTCGTACCCGCCGATCTCGAGGAAGGGCAGGATGTAGCCGCCGAAGGCGCCGTCGACGTGCAGGTAGAGGTCGTGCTTCTCGGCGATGGCGCCGATCTCGGCGATCGGGTCGATGCTGCCGTAGGCCCAGGTGCCGGCCGTAGCGACGATGGCGATCGTGTCCGGCCGGATCGCGGCCTCGATCGCCGCCGGGTCGACCTGGTCCAGGCGACCTTCGGGAGCCGGCACCGCGATCGGGTCGAGGTCGAACATCCGGCAGAGCTTGTGCAACGAGTAGTGCCCGTTGTCGGGGAAGACGATGCTCCCGCCCTTGCGACCGGCGCGCTGCTTGGCGGTCAGCACCGCGCACATGTTGGACTCCGAGCCGCCGGCGGTAACGAAGCCCGCCGGGTCGTCCGACCCGAGGATCGTCCCCATCCAGGCGACGATGTCCGCTTCCATCTCGCGCGCGCCGCCACCGGTGATCCAGGTCTCGCCGTGGATGAACCGTTCGTACGCCGCCACCGACAGGTGCCGGACCTCGTCGCCCCAGGGCAGCTCCGGCGAGGAGATCAGGTGCGGCCCCTCGTCGAAGAAGTTCCGTTCCGTCTCGTCGAAGCGAGACGCGCGCTCGAGGCGGCTCAGCTCGTCGAGGAAGTCGTAGCGGGTGAGCCCACTGGGGAACCTGTCCATGATCGCGGCGGCCCTTTCGTTCGTTCCAACAAACGTGTCGTTCGTGAAACTAACAGTTGACGAGCGATTCGTATAGTCCCTTGTCGAAAATTGTTCCGATTCGATTGTCTGAGGCCCCACTCGCGAGTGATTCGGGTGCGCGCCTACCAAATCGGTGGCCGATACACTCCGGGACACACCAGATGGATCGAGAGAGGACCGCACGTGGCTGCTGAGAAGGGGTCGACGAGTCCCATCCCGATCGACGACATCGACAAGGCGATCATTCGCGCGCTGCAGGTCGACGGCCGGATGGCCTACTCGAAGCTCGGCCCGGAGGTCGGGCTGTCACGGGCGGCGGCCCGCCAGCGGGTGCACCGCCTCATCGACGGCGGCGTCATCGAGGTCGTCGCAGTCTCGGAGCCCCTGAAGATGGGCTTCAACGTGCAGGCGATGGTCGGGATCCAGGTCGACGGCGACGTGCGCGCCGTCTCCGACGCCCTGGTCAAGGTCGAGGAGATCGTCTACGTCATCCTCGCCTCGGGCCGCTTCGACGTGATCGTCGAAGTGATCTGCAAGGACGCCCCGCAGCTGTTCGACATCGTCAACGACGTCATCCGGGAAGCACCCGGCGTCCGGTCGACGGAGGTGTTCACCTACATGCACATCGAGAAGGTGAGCTACTCCTGGGGGACCGGCTGAGCCTGAGCCGATCGGCTCAGATCGCGATGCCGCCGTCGACCGGCAGCACGGTGCCGGTGATGTAGCCGGCCGACTCGGAGGCCAGGAAGCAGACCGCGGCGGACATCTCGCTCGGGTCCGCGAACCGGCCCAGCGGGATCGTCGCGGCGATCTCGGCCCGGCGGTCCTCGGGGATCGAGGAGATCATCCGGGTCTCCGCGTTCGGGGAGATCGCGTTGACAGTCACCCCGAACCCGGCGAGCTCCTTGGCCGCCGTCTTGGTGAACCCGATGATCCCGGCCTTGGCGGTCGCGTAGTTGGCCTGGCCGACGTTCCCGTGCAGGCCGGTGTACGACGTCACGTTCACGACCCGCCCGTAGCCCTGCTCGCGAAAGTGCGGAACCGCCGCGCGGGTCATCCGGAAGGTGCCGCCGGCATGCACCCGGAGCACCAGGTCCCAGTCCTCGTCGGTCAGCTTCCAGAGCATCTTGTCGCGCAGGATCCCGGCATTGTTGACGACCACGTCGATCCGGCCGGTCTCCTCGTGCGCGTGCGCCACCGCGGCTGCCACCTGCTCGCTGTCACCGACGTCGACCCGGATCCCGCCGCGGGCGCCGATCCCGGCGGCGGCCGCGACCACCTCGTCGCCGTCGGCGTCCAGCAGGTACGTCGCCGCACCGGACTCCTGGAAGCGACGGGCGAGCTCGAGACCGATCCCGCGCGCGGCGCCGGTGACCAGGACGGTCCGGCCGGTGAAGTCGAAGGTGACGTCGGACATGGGGCTCCTCGGGGTGGCGGACGGGTCAGCGGGACAGCAGGGACACGACCCCGCGGACGGTGCCGACGACGAGGTCTCGGACGGATCGGACGTACATGGCTCATCTCCTAAGCAAGCGCTTAGTTATCAGTAAACCGCGAGCACCCGCTCCAGGTCAAGGCGACCGCCGTACGGTCAGGAGACCGGGACCGCCGCCGCCTTCTCCACCCGCACCAGGACCACGCCGGCAGCGATCAGCAGCCCGCCCAGCAGCTGCACCGGACGCGGCGACTCCCCCAGCACCAGCCAGGCGATCAGCACCGCCGAGATCAGCTCCGACAGCGAGACGAACGAGGCCAGCCGGGCCCCGAGCACCCCGACCGAGGCCATGCTCGTGGTGTAGGCGAAGACCGTGGCGACCAGGACCAGCAGCACCAGCGGCACCAGCCACGGCGTTCCGTGCCCGCCGATGTCGACCGACTGCGTCGACCAGTGCAGCGGCATCGCACCGACCGCCGCCAGCACGGCGACCGTGGTCGCGGCCACCGCGAGGCTGAGGAAGGCCAGCCCCGCCGGTGGCAGCTCGGCCAGTGCGTCCGAGGTCGCGAAGTAGGTCGCCAAGCAGGTCGCCCCGCCGCAGGCCCAGAGCACCCCGACGATGCTCGTGCCGGAGCCGCCGACCAGCCCGACCACCAGCACCAGGCCGGCCATCGCGACAGCGGCGCCGACCAGGGTCACCGGCGGCGGCACCCGGCGTTGCCGCCAGGCGGTCCAGGCGAGCACCAGCAGCGGTGAGGCGTACTGGATCATCAGCGCGACGCCGACCGGCAACCGCGAGATCGCGTTGAAGTAGCAGACGACGCAGCCGGAGATCCCGAAGATGCCGAGCACCACGATGCCGCGACGAGCCGACCCGACCTCCGCACCGCGCCCGCGCAGGGCCAGCACCGCCGGGACCACGAGCACCAGCGGCGCCACCGCCAGCCGCACCAGCGCCACCGCGATCGGGCTCCAGCCGCCCTCCAGCAACGCCTTCGCCAGCGGGCCGCTGCTGCTCGACCCGACGGCGGACGCGATCGAGAGCACCAGCGCGCGCCCGTGCGGCATCGTGCTCACCGCAGCCGCCCGCGGTGCTCAGAGCAGGGCGACATCGAGGTCCCGGCAGAGCGTCTCGCGGCGAGCCACGACATCGAGCCAGGCGCCTACCTTGGGCAGCTCGTAGCCGAAGAAGAAGCGCATCGCGGCCACCTTCCCGGGTGCCTCCGGGTGGGTGCCGGCCACCGCCCCGGCGGCGATGTCCAGCCAGACCCACGCCAGCACCACGTGCCCGAACCCCTGGAGGAAGAGCGTCGCGCTGGGCAGCGCGTCCTCGGGGTCGCCGGTGCCCCAGGCGGCCTCGGCCGTCGCGACCGCGCGCGCCCAGGCCGTGGCGAGCGCGTCCGCCTCGGTAGCGAGTCCCGCCTGCTGCGCCCGGGCGACGGTCCGCTGCACCCGGGACGCGAGGGCGTCCAGGTAGGCGCCGCCCTCCAGGCGCACCTTGCGACCGAGCAGGTCGAGGCCCTGGATGCCGTGGGTGCCCTCGTGGATCATGTTCAGGCGGTTGTCCCGCCAGTACTGCTCGACCGGGAAGTCCCGGGTGTAGCCGGACCCGCCGAGCACCTGGATCGCCAGGCTGTTCGCCTCCAGGCACCACTCGCTCGGCCAGCTCTTCACCACCGGCGTCAGGATCTCCAGCAGCCGGCCCGCCTCGGCCGCCTCGTCCGCGGTCCCGGTCTGCTGCTCGTCGAGCAACCGGGCGGCGTACAGGCCGAGCGCGATGCCGCCCTCGGCGTACGCCTTCTGGGCCAGCAGCATCCGCTTCACGTCCGCGTGCTCGACGATCGGCGCCTGCGGCCGGGAGGCGTCCTTGCCGTCCCGGGTCACCGGCCGGCCCTGGCGGCGCTGCTTGGCGTAGTCCAGGGAGGCGGCGTACCCGGCGAAGCCGAGCGCGGCCGCGCCGAGCCCGATCTCGATCCGGGCCGCGTTCATCATGTGGAACATCTGCCGCAGCCCGTCGCCGGGGTTGCCGACCAGGTAGCCGAGCGCGCCGCGCTCGCCGCCCGGGCGGTGGCTGCCGTCGCCGAAGGAGAGCGCCGTGTTCGGGGTGCCCCGGTAGCCGAGCTTGTGGTTGAGGCCCACCAGCACGACGTCGTTGCGCTCCAGCAGCGCGCCGTCGGCGTCGACGACGAACTTCGGCACCACGAAGAGCGAGATGCCCCGGGTGCTCGGGTCGACCGCGCCGTCCGGGCCGGGGATCTTGGCGAGCACCAGGTGCACGATGTTCTCGGCCAGGTCGTGCTCGCCCGCGCTGATCCACATCTTGTCCCCGGTGACCCGGTACCGCGGACCGAGGACGTCGTCCTCGGAGCCGGCGCCGTCCGGGACCGCCCGGGTGGTGATGTCGGAGAGCGACGATCCGGCCTGGGACTCCGAGAGGCACATCGTCCCGGTCCACGCACCGGCCAGCTCACGACGGGCGAACACGGACTGCTGCTTCTCGGTGCCGTAGGTGAGCAGCAGCGCGGCATTGGCCTCGGTGAGGATGGCCGGACTGATCCCGATCGAGGCCGCGCCGAGGATGATCTTGGACGCGAAGTCGGCGGTGCGCGGGAGCTGCAGGCCGCCGTGCTCCTCGTCGTGGGTGGCGAGCAGGAAGCCCATGTCGACGTACGCGTCCCAGGCCTCCTGGGTCTCCTTCGGCAGCAGCACCCGGCCGTCGTCGAAGCGCGGCTCCTGGTCGTCGATCACCCGGTTGGCCGGTTCGTAGCGGGCCGTCGCGATCTCCGCCGCGGTTCCGAGCAGGTCGGTGATGCCGGCCCGGTCGTGGTCGCGGAACCGCTCGCGCTCCAGCAGCGCACCCAGGTCGAGCCACTCGTAGAGGAGGTAGTCCAGGGTGGGCAGGAGCTTCTCCTGCAGGACGGAGCCGGCCATCAGACCTTCCCTCTCCAGTAGGCGGTGTTCTCGGCGACGTAGTCGTCGAACGACCGCGGGGGACGCCCGAGCAGCTGCTCGAGGTCATCGGTGATCCGGGCGTAGCGGCCCTCCGCCGCATCGGTCACCAGGTCCATCAGGAACGCGAGGCGTGCAGCGCCGGGGCCGGTGGCCTCCAGTGCCGACCGGTACGCCGCCAGGGACGGCGAGTCGTGCACCACCGGCCGGCCGGTGGCAGCACCGATCCGCCGGCCGAGCTCGGCGACGTCGAAGGTCTCGGCACCGGTGAGGTCGATCGGCCCGAGGTCCTCGCCGGCCAGGGCGCGGACGGCCACCTCGACCACGTCGCGCAGGTCGATCCAGGCCAGCGGAGCCGGTCCGGTCGGCAGGGTGATCGAGCCGCGGTCGCGGAGCGCCTCGCCCCAGCCGCCTTCCGGCCCGAAGTTCTGGAAGAACCAGTTCGGACGCAGGATCGTCGCCCGTCGTCCGTCCTCGCCGACCACCAGCTCCACCGCCCGGTCGGGGTCGGAGGACGACTTCGCCTCCCGGCCCTGCTCGGAGAGCAGCACCACCCTCCTGATCCCGGGAGCGGCCGCCAGGAACGCGGTCACCGGCTCCAGCGGCGCGTCCGGCGGCTTCACCAGGTAGACCGTCTCGACCCCGTCCGCGGCGGCGGCCCAGGTCGACGGGTCGTCCCAGTCGAACCGGACCTCGTGCTCGGCCGCCGGGCGCCGGACCCCGGCTCGGTAGGCGATCCCGCGCTCGGCGAGGGCCGCGACGAGCGGGACGCCGGTCTTCCCGGTCGCCCCGGTCACGAGGATCGGTGCGCTCATGCCGCACCGCCCGCCGCGCCGCGGCCGGCGAGCCAGCCCCAGGCGATCGCGTTGCCGATGGTCATCCCGCCGCCGGAGATCCCCGGCCCGAAGACGGCGGCCATCGCGTTCCCGGCGGCGAACAGGCCGGGCACCGGGGTGCCGTCGTACCGGACCGCGGCGGCGCGCGCGTCGGTCAGCACGCCGCCCTTGGTGCCGACGGTGCTCGGCCGGATCGCGACGGCGGTGAACGGGCCCTCGGCGACGGTGCCGAGGTTCGGGTACGTCGCGGTCGGGTCCCCCATCGCCCGCTCGTACGCCGACAGCCCGCGCCCGAAGTCCGGGTCGACGCCGTCCGCGGCGAAGGTGTTGAACCGGTCGACGGTCTCGGCCAGCGCACCGGCGTCGACGCCGATCAGCGCGGCGAGCCCGGCCAGCGTCGGTGCCTCGACGATCCACTCGCTGGCGTCCTCGCCGGGCAGCACCCCGGCCACCTGGTAGCGCGCCCGGAACCGGGCGTCCATCACCGACCAGGCCGGCAGGTTCCGCGGGCGGTGCCCGGTCGGGTCCACCTCCCCCAGCGCGAGCGCGACGTTGTGGCTGGACTCGTTGACGAACCGGCGGCCGGCGCCGTTCACCCAGAGGCAGTGCGGCATGTACCGCTCGCTGAAGGACAGGTGGTGCCGCGGCGACCCGTCCGGCCAGAGATCCATCGGGACCTCGACGGCCGGCCAGGCCCAGTTCTCGTGCGTGTGCGCCAGCGCGGCGCCGGCGGCCGAGGCCAGCCCGAGGGCGTCCCCGTGCTGCACCGGCGGCGTGACCTGGTGGGTGATCGGCACCGAGAGGTGCGCGCTCTTGAGGTCGTCGTTCCACTCGAAGCCGCCCGAGGCGAGCACCACGCCGCGGCGCGCGCCGACGGTGCTTCCGTCGGCCAGCGTCACGCCGGTGACCCGGCCGGCGTCGGTAGTCAGCGCGGTGACCCTGCTGTCCGGTCGGCGGGTGACGCCGGCGGCGTCGATGCCGTGCAGCAGCCCGGTGACGAGCGCGGCGCCGCCGGTGACCAGGCCGCGCTCACGGCGCTCGGTGACCGCGGGGAGGTCGAGCGGCAGACCGTAGACGTGCGCCCCGATCGGGAGGATCTCGCTCATCAGGGTGTGCGGCTCGTCCTGGGTCCAGAACAGGTCCTGCCAGCGGCCGAGCGCGCCCGGGTCCTGCGGCAGCGACTCGAGGTGCCGGTGCAGCTTGCCGCCCGGTCGCTCCGCGAAGGTGTCCGGGTAGTCGATCGCCTGGAACGTCAGCGGGGTGTGCTCCTCGACGAAGCGGACCGCCTGCGGCACCGCGTCGACGAACGCGACGACCCGGTCGTCCTCGCGCGCGTAGGCGCAGGACCGCAGGTAGGCGAGCGCGTCGTCGCGGGAGTCGACCAGCTGCTTCTCCGCGGCGTGGTGGTGGTCGGGTGCCCAGACCAGCCCGCCGGAGACGGCGGTCGATCCGCCCCACCGGTCGCTCGCCTCGAGCACCAGCACCGAGGCGCCGGCCTCCGCTGCGGTCAGTGCCGCGGTCAGGCCGGCGGCGCCGGACCCGATCACGACGACGTCGAACGACTCGCTCACGACTCGCTCCGCTCCATCCAGTCGGCGGGGACCAGCGAGAAGAACGCCCGGGTGCCGGCGGTGCCCTCGTAGATCGCGGTGACGCCCTTCTCCAGGGTCAGCACCTCGCCGGCGACGCCGGTGATCCGCTCCTCGCCGACGACCAGGGTGAGCGCGCCCTCGATCACGTAGAACGCCTCCTCGTACGGCAGCGTCCACGGATCGGTCGCGCCGTCCTCGGTGAAGGTGACGAAGCCGGCGGAGAGCTCGGTCAGGTTCGTCGGCTTCGAGCGCCGGTCGATCGCGACCGGGCCGTTGACGCCGGTGTACTCCTCGTTGAAGGGCATGTTGCGGACAGGTGCGTTGCTCATGGGTGTCTCCTGCTCAGGGGACGGCGACCATGCCGCCGTCGACGGTGATGTTCTGGCCGCTGACGAACGAAGCGGCGTCCGAGGCCAGGAAGGCCACGACGCGGCCGAGCTCCAGCGGGTCGGCGTACCGGCCGGCCGGGATCGAGGCGAGCCGGGCCGGGTCGGCCGGGTGGGTGTCGATGAAGCCGGGCAGCACGCTGTTGGCGCGGATGCCGTCGGCGCCGTACCGGGTGGCGTAGAGCTTGATCCAGTTCTGCAGCGCCGCGCGGAGCACGCTGGAGACCGGCATCACCAGCTCCGGCACCCGGGTGGCGTAGGACGTGATCGCCACGACGGAGCCGCCGCGCTGCTCCAGGAACGTCGGGGTGACCAGCCCGACCAGGTGCAGCGAGCTGCGGAAGATCAGGTCGAGCCCGGCCTCCCAGTCCGCGTCGGTCAGCTCCAGCAGGTCGCCCTTCGGCGGGTGACCGGTGTTGAGCACCAGGGCGTCGATCCGGCCGAACCGGTCCAGCACCGTCGCGACCGCCCGTTCCCGGTCGGCCGGATCCGTGATCGACCCGCGGACGGCGACCCCGCCCACCTCGGCGGCGATCGCGTCGGCGCCCTCGGACCGGGAGAGCACCACGACGGTGTGGTCGGGGGCCAGGGCACGGACGATGCCGGCGCCGATCCCCGAGCTGCCGGCGGTGACGAGGGCGATCCGCGGGCCGTGCCCGGTGCTCATCGGCGGGCCGCCCGCAGCCACTCCTGGGTCGCGGTCGCCTCGCGCCGCGGGTCGAAGACGGCCGGGTCGAGGAACGGGTCAGCGATCCCGGCGATCAGGTTCGCGGTGAACTTCGCGATCGCCGGGCCCTGCATCGTGCCGTGGCCGTCGAAGCCGGTCATCGTCCACAGGCCGGGCTCGAACTCGCCGATGAACGGGTGCCCGTCGCCGCCGGTCGCGTCCGCGGCCGCGCTGATCGTCGACCGGATCCCGACCTCGGTGAAGACCGGCGCCCGGACGGCGGCCGCCTCGGCGAACTCCAGCAGCATGTCCTCGACGCCGTACGTGTCCGGCAGCGACGAGTCCAGGATCGTGACCACGGCCGCGTCCTGCTCGCGCTCCACGCAGAAGCCGGTGTCCAGGTCGATCGTCATCGGCAGCCGCTGGTCGGAGATCACCGGCGTGGTGAAGCCGTAGTGCACCATCATCGGCGTGATCGGCAGGTCCAGCCCGAACGGGCGCATCAGGTCCGGGGAGCCGAGGCCGCCGGCCACGATCACCCGGCGCGCGGTGACCGGCTCCGGGGTCTGCAGCGTCCAGCCGCCCTTGGACTTCTCGATCTTCTCGACCCGGGTGTGCTGGAGGAAGCGGACGCCGAGCTTGCGGGCGGCGGCGGCCAGGCCGTAGACCCCGTCGGTCGGGTTGACCCGGCCGTCCTCCGGCGTCCAGCAGCCGCCGACCAGACCTTGGGTCGAGAGCCACGGGACGATGTCGGTGAGGTCCGCCGCGGCGACCATCTCGACGTTCGGGGCGCCGCCGGCGCGCTGCACGTCGGCGGCGCGGCCGAGGTTCTCGAAGATTTCCTCGCGGCCGGTCAGCATCAGGTACCCGTCCTGGTAGTACGTGCACGAGTAGTCGAAGGTCTGCTCGAAGGTCTGCCAGAAGGTACGGCCGCGCAGCGCGAGCTCGACCTCGTACGGCGTGCTGAACTGCTGCCGCACGCCGCCGAGGGAGCCGCCGGTGCAGCCGCTGGCGAGCTCGCGGCCCTCGACGACCAGGATGTCGGCCTCACCGAGCTCGGCGAGGTAGTAGGCGAGGGCGACGCCGCCGATGCCTCCGCCGATGATGACGGTTCCGACGCTGTTCTGGGACATGGTGTTCACGACTCCTTGTGACGGAGGGATGGTGGGGACTGACGGGGTGCGGAGCGGGTCACTTCATGACCCGCCCGCCGTTGACGACCAGGGTCTGGCCGGTGACGTAGGTCCAGGAGCCGAGGTCGAGGGCAGCCCGGGCGATCTCCTCGGGCGTGCCGACCCGGCCGAGCGGGGTGGCGTCCTCGACGGCGCGCCGCGAGGACTCGGGGACGGCGGCCCACATGTCGGTGGCGATCGGGCCCGGTGCCAGCGTGTTGACCCGGACGTGCGGGGCCAGCTCGCGGGCCAGGGTGTGGCCGAGGCCGATCGTGGCCGCCTTGCTGGTCCCGTACGGCGTCCCGTGCACCGAGCCGGCCACGCCGCCGTCCGAGGACACGTTCACGATCGCACCGTTCACCCGGGCCAGGTCCGGGGCGAGTGCCCGGGCCAGCAGCATCGGCGCGGTCACGTGCACGTCCAGGGAGGCCCACCAGTGCTCGTCGGTGACGTCCGCCAGCGGGGTGTTCACCAGGAAGCCGGCGCAGGTGATCAGCAGGTGCACCTCGCCCTCGGCGCGGGCAGCCTCGGCGAGGCGGTCCAGGTCGGCCCGGTCCTCCATCGACGCGACCACCCCAACGACCCGCGAGCCGGCGCGCGCGGCCTCGGCGGCGGCGACCGTCGCGGCGACGTCGTCGGCACGACCACGGTGGCTGAAGACGACGGTGTACCCGCGCCGCGCCGCCTCGGCGACCACGGCCCGGCCGATGCCGCGCGATCCTCCGGTAACGAGGGCGACCTCGGCGCTCATGTCAGCACCCGCCCGCCGTCGGCGACGAGGGTCTGCCCGGTCGCGTAGGTCCAGTGGCACAGGTCCAGCCCGGCCCGGGCGATCTCCCAGGGCTCGGCCACCCGGCCCAGCGGCGTCTCCGCCTCGACCGCGCGCCGCTCGTCCTCGGGCAGGTCGGCGTACATGTCGGTGCCGACCGGTCCGGGCGCCAGCGTGTTGACCCGGACGAACGGGGCCAGCTCGCGGGCCAGCGACTTGCTGAACCCGAGGATCGCGGCCTTGCTCGCGCCGTACGCGGCACCGTGCACCGAGCCGACGACACCGCCGGTCGAGGAGACGTTCAGGATCGCGCCGTGGGTCGACGCCAGCGACTCGGCGAAGCCGCGGGCCAGCACCATCGGCGCCGTCACGTGCACGTCGAAGGAGCGCTTCCAGCCCTCCTCGGTCAGCTCGTCGAGGAGGCCGTGCGCCATCGTCCCGGCGTTGTTCACCAGGAGGTGCACAGGCCCGTGGTCGAGCACCGTGGTGATCAGGTTCTCCAGCGCCGCCCGGTCGAGCAGGTCGGCCTCCACGGCCGTCACCGTCGCGCCGGGTGCCGCCTCCTGGGCGGCGGCCACGGCCTCCTCGGCGTCGGACGCGCGACCGCGGTGGGTGAGGAAGACGTCGTAGCCGCGCCGGGCGGCGTCGACGACGAAGGCGCGGCCGATCCCCCGGGAACCCCCGGTCACGACCACGGAGCCGCGCACGGTCACGAGGAGCTCCCGCGGTAGGCCCAGGCCTCGATCTCGAAGACAGCGCCGATCGGCAGCTGGTGCACCGCGACGGCGGAGCGGGCCGGGAAGTCGGCGGTGAAGACCTGGGCGTACTCGGCGTTCATCGCGGCGAAGTCGTCCATCGTGACCAGGAAGACGTTGGTCTTGACCACGTCGGCGGTGGTCAGCCCGTGGGCCTCGAGCACGGCCACCAGGTTGGCCAGCGCCTGCTTGGCCTCGGCGGCGACGCCGCCCTCGACGAGCACGCCGTCGGCGACGCCGACCTGGCCCGAGATGGCGACCCACTCACCGGCGGCGACGGCGGGACGAAGGGGGAGAGACATGGTGGTGCTCCGTTCTGTGGGTTGGTCAGAGACTGGCGGCGAGCTCGAAGGCGCCGTGCACGGCGGCCTCGATGCGATGGGGGTTGAGGACGTCGCCGACGGCGCGGACCTCGATCGAGTCGGGCAGGTCCGCGAACAGCTCGGCGCGCGGCTCGGTCCAGGTGTGCACGACGTGGTCGGCGGCGATCAGGACGTCGGGGACGGCCCGGGTGAGCAGCTGGCCGGAGGCGTCGACGTCGCGGTAGGTGAGCGCGGCCAGGCCGCCGACACCGCAGCGCAGCGTCCCGCCGGCCAGGTCGAATTCGTGGACCTGGACCGAGCAGCGGAGCTCGACGCCGGCATCGTGCAGCCGCTGCAGGAAGTCGTCGCGCACCTCCGGCTCGACCAGCTCGGCCGGTCCCGGCCGGGCCGTCAGCAGCACCACCGCGCACCCCTGTTCCGCGGCGGCTAGAGCGGCTGACATCCCGGAGGTCCGGTCGGTCTCGTCGACGACCACGACGGTGCCGGAGAGCTTCGGGCGCCCGGAGACGACGTCGGCGGCACCGAGCAGCCGGCGGTCCTCGCGGGCGGCCCACACCGGCAGCGCCTCGGAGGCACCGGTGGCCAGCACGACCACGTCCGGTTCGAGGGCGAGCACCTCCGCCGACTCGGCGGTACGGCGCAGCCGGACGTCGACGCCCAGCCGGCGGACCTCGTTGCCGAGCCAGTCGACGGCGTCGATCAGGCCGTCGCGGCCGTCGGTCCGGGCCGCCACCCGGACCAGGCCGCCGAGCTCCGAGCGCTCGTCGAACAGGGTGACCCGGTGGCCGCGCAAGGCACTGACCCGGGCGGTCTCAAGACCCGCGGGTCCGCCGCCGACGACGACGACCCGCCGCGGCACGTCGGCCGGGGTGGTCTCGACCTCGCGCAGGAACCGCTCGCGGCCGGTGACCGGGTTGTAGACGCACTTCACGTTGCGGTGCCGGCCGAGCTCGCCCTGGCACATCTGGATGCAGCCGATGCACGGGCGGATCTCGTCGGTCCGGCCCTCGACCACCTTGGCGACCAGGTGCGGATCGGCGATGTGCGCCCTGGTCATCCCGACGAAGTCGGCGTCCCCGTCCTCGAGCGCCTGCGCCGCCATCGTCGGGTCGACGATCCGGCCGACCGCACCGACCGGGAGGTCGACCCGGGCCCGGACCGCGCGGGCGTAGTGCAGGTAGCAGCCCCGCGGGACCGCCATCGTCGGGATCACCGAGCCGTAGAAGTTGGCCGAGACGTTGATCGCGTCGACCAGCCCGGTCTCCGCGATCCGCTGGTCGATGTCGAGCCACTGGTCCTGGTCGAGCGAGCCGGCCACCTCGTCGGAGCCGTTGACGCGGACCAGCAGCAGCGCATCGCCGACCGCCTCGCGCACACCCTCGAGGACCTCGCGGCAGAACCGGAACCGGGCCTCGTCGGAGCCGCCGTACTCGTCCTCGCGGCGGTTCGTCAGCGGCGAGAGGAAGAGGTTCACCATCTGGCCGTGCCCGACCGAGATCTCCACGCCGTCCATGCCGCCGCGCACCGCCCGCTCCGCCGCCGCGGCGTACGCCTCGACGACGGTGCGGACGTCCGCGCGGTTCATCGCGTAGGGAACGCTCGCCCACAGGTGGTGGGAGACCTGCGACGGCGCCCAGACCGCACCGGCCTCGCCGTCGGTGCGCGCGCCCATGTGACCGAGCTGCGGGACGACCAGGCCGCCGTGGGCGTGCACCGACTCGCTGAGCACCTCGTACCGGGGCACGATCCGGTCGTCGAAGTTGTGGTAGATCCCGTACGGCGACGGCGAGCTCGGGTGCACCGCCGTCGTCCCCATCGTGACCAGCGCCGCGCCGCCCCGGGCACGCTCCGCGAAGTAGGCGACGTCGTCGTCGTTCGGGAGGTGCTCGGCGTCGATGTTGTACGTCGCGTGCGCGGTCACGATGATCCGGTTGCGCAACGTCCGCCCGCCCAGAGCCAGCGGCTCCAGGAGCGGGGCGAGGTTGGCGGGAGTGCTCATCGGCTCGCCCACACCGGCCCGAGCACGGAGGTCAGCGAGGCGGTCGGGTCGGCGATCCCGGCGAGCACCGAGGCGGTCCCGGACTCCCCCAGCGCCGGCGTGAGCAGCCGGATCCACTTGGCCTTCATCTCGTCCGGGCCGAAGCTGCTGCCCGGGTCACCCGGGGCGTCCAGGTAGACGCCGGAGACGGACCGGCCGTCGGTCGTCGTGACCTCCACCCGGCTCGGGTAGCGGGCCGGGTAGTGCTGGTCCAGATCGGCGTCGTGCTCCAGCCGGACCTTGGCCGCGAACGCCAGCCGCTCGGGGTCGTCCAGGCTGGACGCGGCCATCTCGGGAGCACCGACCTCGCCCCACAGCGCGAGCGCGCCGAGGACCAGCGGGAAGCTGTACTGCGCCGTCTCGATCGTCTGCGGCGCGACCTCGTCGAGGAAGGTCGCCGCCTGGTGGGTGCCCACCCGGACCGAGGCGATGTCGTCGGCCTTGAGGCCGTGCTCGGCCAGCAGCTCGGCGAACCCGGCCCCGGCGGCGTGGGTGTAGCGGCAGGCGCCGAACGACTTGAAGTAGGTGTTCATCACCTCGTACGTCGTCCCGATGCTGGTCACGAACGGGTCCTCGGCGGCACCCGGCTGGTGGAACGGCGACGGCGGCAGGACCTCGTTGGACGGGATCGCGTAGCCGGCCGGGACCTTCATCCAGCCGGCCCTGGCGAGCTCGGCCGCGGCGACGCCGGTGGAGGCGCCCCAACCGATCGACTCCTTGACCATCGGGGTGTTGAAGGTCGACATCGGCGCGTGCACCCAGGCGATCTTGATCGCGCGGGCGATCCCGTCGGCGTCCAGGCCGAGAAGCTTGGCGGCCGCGGCGGCGGAACCGATCGCGCCGGCGCAGCCGGTTGCGTGGTAGTGGTCGCCGTCGTGCTTGGGCCAGAGCAGCGCGGCTGCGCGCAGGCCGATCTCGTAGCCGACGACCTGGGCCACCAGGGCCTGGGCGACGGTGGTGCTCCCGTCGGCGACGGCGAGCATGCCCGGCACCACGACCGAGCCGGGGTGGATCGCTCCGGCCAGGTAGTGGCCGTCGTCGAAGTCGAGCGCACTGGCGGCGACGCCGTTGGCGAAGGCGGCCGAGGCGGGGGTGGTGCTGGTGCCGCGGGTGACCAGCGGCGCCGGGCCGGCAGCGACCGCGGCGTAGTCCAGGGCGATCGCGGCGGACTCGGTCGGCGCGCCGCCGACCATGGTGGCGATGGTGTCGCTGAGCGCGAACGCGGCGCGCTCGCGGACCTCGGCGGGCAGGTCCTCGTAGCTGAGCCCAGCGGCCCAGGTGGTGATCGTGTCCAGGATGTCGGCCACGGTTCGCTCCTCGAAGATTCGCAGGTTTGGGGGGTTCAGGGGTTCTCGGGGGTTGCTCGGCGACGCCGCAGGGGGTCGCCGGGAGGGTGCCGTGCGGGTCCGATCGGGACCCGCACGGCACTGGTTCTCCGGCCGGTCAGCCGGTGTAGCTGCCGATCTGGCCGTCCTTGACCTGGAGCAGCACCTGGGCGGGCTTGCCCGGGACCACGGTGGGCTCGTGGGTCTCGTTGAAGATCAGCTCGCCGCGGATGGGAAGCGTGAAGGTGCCGATCTCATCGGTCTTCTTGATCACGCTGGCCCGGTCGTCCGCGCCCTCCTCGAGGGACTTGAGGAAGACGTAGAACGAGTCGTACGACATCGCCGCGGACTCACCGGGACCCTTGCCGTTGGCGGCGGTGAAGTCCTTGACGAACTTCGACGGCCCCGGTGCGGTGGAGTTCGGGTCGAACACGGCCGCGACGATGACGCCCTCGGCCGCCTTGTCACCGGCGATCTTGACCAGCTCGGGGCTGTTCGAGCCCGGCGTCACGAAGATCGGAACCTTCCAGCCCATCGCGTAGGCCTGCTTGATCTGCAGCGCGGCGTCGGTGTACGTGTTCAGCAGCACCAGCGAGTCGGCGCCGGCGTTCTTCAGCTCGGTCAGCTGCGGGGTGAAGTCCTTCTGCTTGGCCGAGGTGGTCACCGCCTTCGCCACGTCCAGGCCGATCTCGTCGGCGGTCTTGGTGAAGTTGGTCTTCAGACCGTCGCCGTAGTCGTCGTCGGAGGCCAGCACGCCGACCTTCTTGAAGCCGAGCTGGTCGTGCGAGTACGACGCCATCTCGGCGCCCATCTTCGCGTCGTCGATCAGCGTCCGGAACAGGTTCTTGTGCAGCTCCGCGGTGATCGCCGGGTTCGAGGAGTAGCTCACGAAGAGCGGCACGCCGCAGCGCTCGTAGATCGGCTCGGCGGCCAGGGTGACCGACGAGTTGGAGTGGCCGAAGACCGCCATGATCCCGGAGTCGTCGCAGATCTTCTGCGCGACCGAGGCACCCTGGTTCGGGTCCGCGACGTCGTCGAACTTGACCACCTTGATCTTCTTGCCCTTGAGCGGGCCGGACGGGATCCCGCCGGCGTCGTTGATCTCCTTGGCCGCGAACTGGACGCCGGAGAGCTGGTCCTGCCCGTAGATGCCGTTGTCACCGGTCATCGGTCCGGCGACGGCCACGGTGACCGAGTCGCCGCTGGCACCCGATCCCGAGTCACTCCCGCAGGCGCTCACCGAGAGCGCCAGTGCGAGTGCCACGCCGCTGGCTGCGTACGCTTTCTTGAACTTCATGCCTGCTCCTTGTTCTGGTTGTGGTGCTGCATCTGCGGTGCGTACACCCGGTGTCCCGTCACCGCGTAGCTGCACCAACCGGGGACCCGGTCGCCTCGTCGCGACCGGGATCCGGAGTTCAGGGGGTTGCCGCCTCCGGCTCCTCGTGCGCCCGCCGCTCGGCGTCCGCCGAGACGACGCCGAGGAACTGGTCCGCGAACTGGGGATTCGCGCGCAGGTCGTCGGAGCGGCCCTCGAAGAGGACCTCCCCGGTCGCGAGCGCGTAGACCCGGTCGGCGATGTCGAGGGCGCCGAGCGCGTTCTGCTCCACCAGCAGCACAGTCATCCCGCGCTCGCTGAGCTGGGCGACGAGCTCCAGGACCTCGTCGGCGAGCACCGGCGAGAGACCCATCGACGGCTCGTCGAGCATGATCATCCGCGGGTCGGCCATCAGCGCCCGCTGGATCACCAGCATCTGCTGCTCGCCGCCGGAGAGCTGGCCGGCCGTGCTGCCGGCCCGGCGGGCCAGGATCGGGGTCCCGGCGATGATCTCCTCGGCCCGCTTGCCGGCGCTCTTGAAGTCGTTCGTGAACGCACCGGCGAGCAGGTTCTCCTTGAGGGTGAACCGCGGGAACACGTGCCGGCCCTCGGGGACGTGCACCAGGCCGGACTTCACGATGTCGTGCGCGGCCGTCCGGGCCAGGTCCTTGCCCTGGAAGGTGATCGACCCACCGGCCGGACGGATCAGTCCGGACAGCGTCTTGAGCAGCGTCGACTTGCCGGCACCGTTGGCGCCGACCAGGGCGACTACCTCACCCTCGTCGACGTGCAGGCTGATGCCGTTCAACGCGGTCACCGGGCCGTAGCGCACGGTGAGGTCGTCGGCGCGGAGCAGGGTCTCAGGCATCGCGGAACCTCTTTCCCAGGTAGGCCTCGAGGACGTGCGGGTCGGCGCTGACCGTCTTCGGGTCGCCGTGCGCGATGCAGAGCCCCGCGTCCAGGACCATCACCCGCGAGGCGGTGTTCATCACCACGTTCATGTTGTGCTCGATGACCACCACGGCCATGTCGCGCTCGGCGTGGATCCGGTGGATCAGGTCCACCAGCACCCGCGCCTCCCGGGGGTTCATCCCGGCGGCGGGCTCGTCGAGGAGCAGCAGCCGGGGCGAGGTGGCCAGGGCGCGGGCGATCTCCACCCGGCGCTGGTCGCCGTACGCGAGGTCGGTGGCGATCTCGTCGGCCTTGTCGCCGATGCCGACGAACTCGAGGATCTCCTCGACGTTCGCCGCGGCCTTCTTCTCCCGGCTCCCCGGACCGAAGGGCAGGATCGAGTCGTACCACTTGAACCGGGAGTGCATCCCGATCAGCACGTTCTCCCGCACCGTCAGCGACGAGCAGAGCCGGATGTTCTGGAAGGTCCGCGCCAGGCCGTAGTCCCGGCTCAGCCGGCGCGAGGACATGAACCGGCTCGGCCGGCCGTCGACCTCGAGCTCGCCCGAGGTGCTCTTGTAGATCCCGGAGAGCACGTTGAGCAGGGTGGTCTTGCCGGAGCCGTTCGGGCCGATCAGCCCGACGATCTCGTTGCGGCCGATCTCGAAGTCGACGCTGTCCAGCGCGATCACGCCGCCGAACCGGCAGCCGACGCCGGTGGCCCTGAAGATCGGATCGGTGACGGTGGTGCTCATGGCCGGGCCTCCTCGGTGACGGGTTCCGCGTGGGCGCTGTGCCGGGACGGCGGCGTACCGGACCGGCGGAGCTTCGCGAGCAGCGCCGACAGCGACGTGGCCTTCGAGGCCCGGGTCTCGCCGAGGCCGAGGATCTGGACCAGGCCGCCCGGCTTCCAGAGCAGGATCAGCACCATCAGCGCGCCGAAGATCATCGAGCGGTAGTCGGCCAGGCTGCGCAGGTACTCGGTGGAGCCGATCACCAGGATCGACCCGAGGAACGGACCCAGGGTGGTCGCCATCCCGCCGATCAGCACGATCTCGACCGCCAGGATGGACTGGTCCACGGTGAAGCTCGCCGGGCCGACGAAGCCGAGCAGCAACACCTGGAGCACCCCGGCCAGTCCCGCGATACCGGCGCCGATCCCGAAGACGATCACCTTGGTGAGCGGCACGTTGATGCCGTGCGCGCGGGCGATCACCTCGTCCTCGCGGATCGCGAGCAGCGACCGGCCGAGGAAGGACTTGCCGATCAGCCAGGCGAACGCGGTCGCCACGATCGTCGCGCCCAGGATGAACAGGTAGGTGTTCTCGATCGCGGTCAGGTCCCAGCCGAAGAACACCCCGGGCGGGATGCCCGGCAGACCGGTCGCACCGCCGGTGACCTCCTTGGCGTTGTTCAGGTAGAGGTAGAAGATCTGACCGGCGCCGAGGGTGATCAGGGCGAGGTAGTCACCGCCGACCCGCCAGGAGGTGATCCCGACCAGCAGGCCGAAGACCGCCGTACCCAGGACCGAGCAGACGATCACCAGCGCCAGCGACATCCCGGTGTCGAGCATCAGCCGGGCCGCGATGTAGGCACCCGCTCCGAACATCGCGGCGTGCCCGAAGCTGAGCAGTCCGCCGAAGCCGAGGATCAGGTTGAGGCCGGTCGCGAAGACGGTGAACACCAGGATCGTCGCGGCGACGCGGATCGTGTACGGCTCCACCAGGTTCGGGAGCAGGAAGCCGAGGACCACCAGGGCCAGCAGCGCGATCCGCATGATCGGCTTGGGGACGAAGCTCAACATCAGACACGCTCCTGCACTCGGGCGCCGAGCAGGCCGGCGGGGCGGACGAGAAGGATCGCGATCAGCAGCACGAAGGCGATCGCGTCCCGGTAGGACCCGGCCGCGGGGCCGACGGTGGCCTCGAGGATGCCGAGCACCAGACCGCCGATCAGGGCGCCCTGGAGGTTGCCGATGCCGCCGACGATCGCCGCGGCGAAGCCCTTGAGCAGGATCGGGAAGCCCATCCCGAGGTAGACGACCTCGAGCGTGTTGGCGTAGAGCAGGCCGCCGATGACGCCGAGCGCGCCGCCCGCGCCGTACACGGCCATGATCGTCCGGTTGACCGGCACGCCCATCAGCCGGGCGGCGGTCATGTCCTGGGCGACCACGCGGATCGCGAAGCCTGGCTTGGTGAACTTCAGGAACGCCGCGAACAGCACCAGCGTGATCACCGCGACGACCAGGGTGACCACCGCCGCCCGGGCGATCTGCAGGTCGCCGATGTGGAAGAACCCCGATCCGGCGAACGACGGGAAGGGCAGCGTGCCCGAGCCGTACTTCAGCTCCACCAGGTTGCGGATGATCAGACCCATGCCGAGCGTGGTCATCATCGGGATCAGCAGGTGCGACTTGAGCACCGGCCGGACCGCGACCTCCTCGACGATCCCGGCTATCACGATGCCGGCGAGGATGCCGATCACGCAGGAGATCACGATCGGGAGGTGGAACGACGTGTAGACGCCGTACGTCACGAACGTCCCGGCCATGAGGATGTCGCCGTGGGCGAAGTTCACCAGGCCGAGCGCGCCGTAGACGACCGAGAAGCCGATGGCGACGAGCGCGTACACGCTGCCGATGGTCAGGCCGTTGGTGACCTGCTGGAGGAATTCCACGGTCGCTCCCTAGTGGTCGGCTGCGTCGGACATGCCCGGACGGTGCGGGGCCAGGCGGGCGGCTTCGAGGCCGCGGCTGATCAGGTCGGCCGGGAGCCCCTCGCCCCGGACCAGCGCGGCACCGGCCATCGCCGCGGCGGGCGCGGTCTGGATGCCGTAGCCGCCCTGACCGACGAACCAGTGGAAGCCGGGGACCTCGGGGTCCGGGCCCACCACGAAGTTGCGGTCCGGGACGAAGGTGCGCAGACCGGCCCAGGAGGTGCTGATGCTGCGCACGCCGATGCTGGTGGCCGCGTTGATCTCGTCGATCGCCCGGGCGATCTCGAGCTCGTCGGCCTTGGCGTCGCTCGGCGGGCACGGCGTCTCGTCGGCCGGTGAGCAGAGGAACTGCTCGCCCTCGGGCTTGACGTAGAAGCTCTGGTCGATGTCACCGAAGATCGGCAGGTCCTTGCTGTCCGCACCCTGCGGCGACCGCACCATGAAGATGCTGCGGCGCAACGGCATCAGGCCGAGCGGCTTCGCGCCGGCGAGCTCGCCGACGACGTCGCCCCAGGCGCCGGCCGCGTTGACGATGGTGGCCGCCGAGCGGCGCTCGCCGTCAGCGGTCTCGACGGTCCAGCTCTCCGGTCCGCGGGTCAGGCCGACGACCGGGGCGCTCTTGACGATGTCGCCGCCGTGGGCACGCAGGCCGCGGACGTAGCCCTGGTGCAGGCCGGCCACGTCGAGCTCCATCGCTCCCGGCTCGTACATGCCGCGCTCGACGTAGCCCGGTGCGACCAGCGGGAAGATCTCGGCGACCTGGTCGGGGGTGAGCAGCTCGGCGTCCGGGACCAGCGGCAGCACGTCGGCGTGCAGCTGCTCGATCACCGCACCGCGGCCCTGCTTCGCGAACTGGAGCAGCGGGCGGGGCGTCATCAGCTCCGACTCGAAGTACTCCGGCGGGTTCTCCAGGAAGGCGCGGCTGCCGGTCGTCAGCGCCCTGATCTCCGGTCCGCCGTACGTCTCGAGGAACGTCGCGGCCGACCGGCCCGTGGTGTGGAACGCGAGTGTCGACTCCATCTCGAGCAGGCAGACCCTGCTGCTCTTCGACAACTCGTAGCCGATCGAGACACCGGCGATTCCGCCACCGATCACGATCACGTCGTACTGCGACATCTCCTGGGACATCTCTTGCTCGACCACCTCTCGGATCCCCTGTGACTGCCATCACAGTGAGCGTGACTATGGCACGGATTTTAGTCACTGGCAAGCAAGCGCTTAGTTGCGATTGTGTTACGGCCCGATCAATTCATTCGGGCGCCTGAACAGCCGTGCAGGCGGCGAGCGAGTGCACTAGACCGGTGAACGTCCGCGGGTTCCAACCGGTCAGCTGGTCCCATCGGTCGAGCCGGTAGGCGACGCTGTTGGCGTGCACGTGCAGCTCCTTCGCGGCGGCCGCCACCGAGAACCCGGCGTCGGCGAAGGCCCGCACCGCGGCCACCAGGTGCGGGTTGTCGGCGACCACCTCGCGGGCCGTTCCGAGCACCGGTTCCAGCCGGCTCGCCTGGGCCGCGACGCAGGCCAGCCACCAGCTGTCGGCGAAGCCCGCGACCGGGTGCGCGACGTCGGTCCCGGCCAACGCCTCGACCGCGTCCCGGATGCTCTCCCGGGCGCCGGCGAGACCCGTCCGACGCAACCCGACACCGGTCCGCGGAGTCGGCCGGAGAGCCTCGGCCAGCTCGGTCAGGGCCGCCGCGTCCGGGCCCTGGGCGAGCACCAGCAGGAGCGCTCCCTGCTGCACCGCGAACGAGACGCCGTCGAGGTACTCCAGCTCCTCGTGGACCGACTCCGCGACGCCAACAGGCGTCTCACCTGCATCGATGCACGCCGCGAGGAAGGGTCCGTCCGGATCGAACCCGAGTCCGGCGGCGATCTCGAGGATCTCCGGATCGTCGTCCGCGCGGTCGAGGAGCTCCATGAACCGGTGCCGCATGGTGAGGCTCTGGGTGTGCCGGGCACGGGCCACCAGCGAGTGCGCGGCGGCGATCTCGGTCGACGTGTGGTGGATCGCCTCCCACATCATCGAGGCCAGCTCGGGGAGGAACTCGCGCCCGCGGTCGGCGTGCTCGTCGATCAGCTTCCAGAGCTCCCGGTTGCCCACGTGGTAGGCGCTGATCACCCCCTCGACGCTGACTCCCTGAGCCGCCCGGACCCGGCCCAGGGCGGCCGCCCGGCGGAGGTCCTCGGCGTCCAGTCCGCGGCCTTCGATCAGGGCTCGGACGATCCGCTCCTGCTGCTCGAGCACGTGGTCGGCATGGTCACCGAGGGGGACCCGGTCGTACTCCTGGACCTGCGCTCGGATCTCCCGCACGACCCCCCTCGCCAGCACCGGCATGTCGTCGAGCAGCTGCTGCAGCACCTCGACGATCGCTTCCCGACCCGCACTCTTCGCCATGACGATCTCCTCATTTCGGACGCTCTTTGTGGATTCAACAAGAGATTCCGCCCGTGCGCCAGGGAAACCGTGGATCTGACAGCAGACAATCGTCGAGTCCACGGGATTGAATGAAAAGACCCCCCGTTCTGTCCCGATTTGACCCGGAGGAAGCATGACTCAGGCACCCGTCGACACCGCTGCGAGGCCGCTGGTCGAGCGCTACACGGTCGAGCGCGGCACGGTGTACCTCTCCGGGATGCAGGCGCTGGTCCGACTCCCCCTGGACCTGCGCCGCCACGACCTCGCGGCCGGCCGGGACACCGCCTGCTTCATCAGCGGCTACGAGGGATCGCCGCTGGCCGGCTACGACCTCGAGCTCGGCCGGCAGCAGGCGCTGCTCGACGAGTACGGCGTCGTCTTCATGCCCGGCCTGAACGAGGAGCTGGCGGCCAACGCCGTCCAGGGCAGCCAGCTGGCCGGCGCTCAGCCGACCGCCAAGCAGGACGGCGTGATCGGGATCTGGTACGGGAAGGCTCCGGGCCTGGACCGGGCCTCGGACGCGATCCGGCACGCCAACCTCGGCGGCGCGCACCCCGAGGGCGGTGCCCTGGTCCTGGTCGGCGACGACTCGACCGCCAAGTCCTCCACGGTGCCCAGCAGCTCGGAGATCGCGATGGCCGAGCTGGGCCTGCCGGTGCTCAGCCCGGCGGATCCGCAGGACATCCTGTTCCTCGGCGTGCACGGCCTGGCGATGTCCCGGTTCAGCGGCCTGTACGTCGGCCTGAAGATCGCCACCAACGTCGCCGACGGCTCGGCCACCACGGAGGTGGCCCCCGACCTGGTCACCCCGGTGATCCCGGACAACAAGGTCGCCGGCTTCCCCTACGTGCACGAGGTCTCGGCGCAGTTCCTGCAGCCGACGCTGTCGGAGCTGGAGAACAGCCTGGCGACCAAGCGCCTCGTCCTCGCCGCCCGGTACGCCGTCGCCAACGGCCTCAACCGCACCTACGGCGCCACCGGTGAAGCCCGGGTCGGGATCGTCACCGCCGGCGCCAGCTACCTCGACGTCCGTCAGGCGCTCGCCCGGCTCGGCCTCTCCGAGGAGGAGCTGGAGGCCCGCGGGATCAGGCTGCTCCGGCTCGGGGTGGTCTTCCCGCTCGACGCCGAGGAGATCATCGCGTTCGCCGACGGCCTGGACGAGATCGTCGTGGTCGAGGAGAAGCGCTCCTTCGTCGAGAGCGGGATCAAGGACATCCTGTACGGCCGCCCGGACGCACCCGCGGTGTCCGGCAAGACCACGATGAACCGGTTGCCGCTGCTCCGCTCCGACGCCGACCTCGACCCCGAGCAGATCACCGACGCGCTCCGGCGCCGGCTCAGCGAGCACGTCGCCCTGCCGGCTCCCGCCGAGGCGGGGACGGCCCGGCCACGACCCACGACGATCGCCCTCCCGCTGCTCGCCCGCACCCCGTACTTCTGCTCCGGCTGCCCGCACAACCGGTCGACCCGAGCCCCCGACGGCTCGCTCGTCGGTGCCGGCATCGGCTGCTCCGGGATGGCGGCGCTGATGCCCAGCGACCGGGTCGGCGAGGTGATCGGCCTCTCCCAGATGGGCGGCGAGGGCGGGCCCTGGATCGGGATGTCGCCGTTCGTCGAGGCGCCGCACCTGCTGCAGAACATGGGCGACGGCACCTTCCACCACTCCGGCAGCCTGGCCATCCGGGCCGCACTCGCCGGCCAGGTGAACATCACCTACAAGATCCTCTACAACTCCGCGGTCGCGATGACCGGCGGCCAGGACGCCGTCGGCGCGATGACCGTGCCCGAGATCGTCTCCGAGCTGCTCGCCGAGGGTGTCGCCCGGATCGTGATCACCACCGAGGAGCCGCACCGCTACCGGAAGATCCGGCTGCCCGGCGGCGTCGAGGTCCGGCACCGCGACCGGCTGATCGAGACCCAGCAGGAGCTCGCGAAGGTCCCGGGCGTGACCGTGCTGATCCACGACCAGGAGTGCGCGACCGAGCTGCGCCGCAAGCGCAAGCGCAAGCTGGTCGTCGAGCCCGTCGAGCGTGCCTTCATCAACGAGCGCGTCTGCGAGGGCTGCGGCGACTGCGGCTCGAAGTCGAACTGCCTGTCCGTGCAGCCGGTCGGCACCGAGTACGGCCGCAAGACCGCGATCCACCAGGCCTCCTGCAACAAGGACTACTCCTGCCTGGACGGCGACTGCCCGTCGTTCCTGACCGTGGTCCCGGCGGCGTCCGGGAACCGGGCCACCCCGCGGTCGACGGTTGCCGACCTCGACGACGGCATGCTCCCCGACCCCGAGCTGGTGGTGCCGGCCGACCAGTTCGGCCTCCGGATCACCGGGATCGGCGGCACCGGCGTGGTCACCGTCTCCCAGATCATCGCCACCGCGGCCTCGAACTCCGGCCGCTACGTGCGGACCCTCGACCAGACCGGCCTGGCCCAGAAGGGCGGCGCCGTGGTCTCCGACGTGAAGATCTCCACCCGGCCGGTGGCCCGGTCGAACAAGATCGCCCGCGGCGAGGCCGACCTCTACCTCGGCTGCGACGTGCTCGTCGCGGCCACCGACACGTACCTCTCGGTGGCCTCGCCGGAGCGGACCGTCGCCGTCGTCTCGACCGCCGAGGTCCCCACCGGCGCGATGGTCACCGACACCGCGGTCGCGTTCCCCGAGCCGGCCGAGACCGCCGGCCGCATCCAGGCCCGCGTCCGCGACGAGGCGAGCCGCTACATCGACGCCCGCCAGCTGACCAAGGACCTCTTCGACGACGACCAGTTCGCCAACGTGTTCCTGGTCGGCGTCGCCTTCCAGGCCGGTGCGCTGCCGCTGGAGGCCGCCCGGATCGAGGAGGCGATCAGCCTGAACGGGGTCCAGGTGCCCCGCAACGTGCAGGCGTTCCGCCGCGGCCGGCAGTTCGCCGCCGACCCGGCGGCGCTGCTGGCCGACCTGGCGGCGCTGACCGCGTCCGACGACGCTCCCGCCGAGCCGAGCGCCGAGGCAGTCCGGATCGCCGGCTCCGTCCAGGCCGCCGCCGACGGTGCGCTGGCCGCACTCGTGGTACGCCGGGTCGACGACCTGATCGCCTACCAGAACGTCCGGTACGCCGAGCGGTACGCGGCCCTGGTCGAACGCGCCCGCGCCGCCGAGGAGAGCGCCGTCCCCGGATCGGAGGAGTTCGCGCTGGCGACCGCGCAGCACCTGCACAAGCTGATGGCCTACAAGGACGAGTACGAGGTCGCCCGGCTCTCCGTGGACCCGGCTCTCCGGCACGCGCTCGAGGCCCAGTTCGGTCCCGGATACAAGGCGTCGTACCGGCTGCACCCGCCGGTGCTGCGCGCCCTGGGGATGAAGAAGAAGCTGACCCTGGGCCCTTGGTTCCGGATCGTCTTCACCGTGCTCTACGCCCTCCGCGGTCTGCGCGGCACCCCGTTCGACGTCTTCGGCCTCGCTCGGGTGCGCCGGGCCGAGCGCGCCCTGGTCACCGAGTACGACGCCTTGATCGCCGAGCTCGCCGGCGCGATCACCGCCGAGAACCACGCACTCGCCGTGGAGATCGCGGAGCTGCCCGACCTGGTCCGCGGCTACGAGGAGATCAAGGAGCGCAACATCGAGCGCTACCACGAGCGGCTCGCCGAGCTCCGTTCCTCCTTCCTCCAGCCGCCGGCCCGCACCGCCGCATCCTGACTCGACCGAAAGGCACCTGATGAACCCCCTCTTCGACCTCACCGGCCGCACCGCGCTCGTCACCGGAGGCGGACGCGGCATCGGCCGGATGGCCGCCCGCGGACTGCTCGACGCGGGGGCCCGGGTGCTGATCGCGTCGCGCAAGCTCGCCGACTGCGAGGAGACCGCGGCCGAGCTCGGTCACCTCGGTCCCATCGAGGCGATGGCCGCCGACCTGTCCACCCACGAGGGCTGCGTCGGGCTCGCCGCGGAGGTCGCCGAGCGCACCGACCGGCTGGACGTGCTGGTCAACAACGCCGGTGCGGTCTGGGGGGCGCCGTTCGCGGAGTTCCCGGCATCGGCCTGGGACAAGGTCGTGGACCTGAACCTCAAGGCCCCGTTCTACCTGACCCAGGAGCTCGCCGGGCTGCTCGGCCGGCACGCCACCCCCGACGCTCCGGCCCGGGTGATCAACATCGGCTCGATCGACGGGCTCCGGGTCCCGTCGCTGCCGAACTTCTCCTACTCGGCGGCCAAGGCAGGCCTGCACCACCTGACCCGCACCCTGGCGGTCGAGCTCGGCCCGCACCTGACCGTGAACGCGATCGCCCCTGGACCGTTCGCCTCGAAGATGATGGCGGCGACCCTGGACGAGGACCAGGCCTCCTTCGAGAAGGCCGCGCCGCTGGGCCGGATCGGCCGCGACGACGACATCGCCGGTGCGGTCGTCTACCTGGCCGCGCCGGCCTCGGCGTACCTGACCGGTGTGGTGCTACCCGTTGACGGCGGCATCTCGATCGCCGCCCTGGTGTGAGGCCCCGACCATCTTCAGGATCAGCGCGACGTAGACCTCGGCCAGCTCGGCGGGCGACATCGGGCCGCGCTCGTTGTACCAGGGCGCCACGTCGAGCAGCCGCAGGATCGCGATCGTCGCGCCCTCGATGTGGTTGACGTCGAAGACGCCGAGCTCGACACCGCGGGCGACCTCGTCGCGGACGATCGTGCTGATCTGCCGGCGCATCTTCAGGATCGCCGCCAGGCGCGGGACGTCGAGCGCCCGGAAGTCGGTGTTCACCACGCGGGCGAGCACGTGCTCCTCGGCGTGGTAGGTCACCGAGCGCCGGACCACCTCGCTGATCCGGCCGATCGGGTCCTCGTGCACCGCGACGGCGGCGATCGTCTCGTCGAGGATGTACTGGTGCGCGATCACCGAGATCTCGTAGAGCAGGTCGGCCTTGGTGGCGTAGTAGGTGTAGATCCCGGCCGGGCTGGACCCCGCCAGCGTCGCGATGTCGCGGGTGGTCGTGGCGTGGTAGCCGCGGCCGGAGAACGCCACCACCGCGGCGGTGAGGAACCGGCGGGAGCCCTTGGGCTCGACCTGGTCGAAGAGGCCGCGCGGCGAGACGTGCTCGTGCTCGCGCTGGAACGCCATCCGCTTGGCACCGCCCTCAGCGAGCTCGTTCGTCGCCATCGGTCCGCCTCCTCCCCATCTACTAAGCGCTTGCTTGCAGCCCGAGTGTAGGCAATCCCCCGGTTCGTGTCATTTCGGTACCCCGGATTCCACGATGGTGCGCGTACCGGCGCCCTGCCGTTGACCCCGGGCGCCGGTACGCGGTCAGGAGGCGGACCCGCGCGCGTCGCGCTGGCGGCGCAGCTCGGCCCTGGCCAGGGCGTCCTGGTGGACCTCGTCGGGCCCGTCGGCGAGCCGCAGGGTGCGGATGCTCGCGTAGGCGTTGGCCAGCGGGAAGTCCTGCGAGAGGCCGCCGGCACCGTGCACCTGCATCGCCTTGTCCAGGATCCACTGCACCGTCTTCGGGGCCGCGATCTTGATCGCCTGGATCTCGGTGTGCGCACCCTTGTTGCCGACCGTGTCCATCAGCCAGGCGGCCTTGAGGGTGAGCAGCCGCAGCTGCTCGACCTTGATCCGGGACTCGGCGATCCAGGTCCGCACCACGCCCTGATCGGCGATCGGCTTCCCGAACGCGACCCGCTCCTCGGCACGGGCGCACATCAGCTCGATGGCCCGCTCGGCGACTCCGATCGAGCGCATGCAGTGGTGGATCCGGCCGGGGCCCAGGCGGGCCTGCGCGATCGCGAAGCCGTCGCCCTCGCCGGCGATCAGGTTCGCAGCCGGCACCCGGACATCGCGGAACTCCAGCTCGGCGTGGCCGCCGTGGTCGTGGTCGTCGTACCCGAGGACGTGCATGCCGCGCTTGATCTCCAGGCCGGGGGCGTCGCGCGGCACCAGGATCATCGACTGCTGCTGGTGCCGGTCGGCGCTCGGATCGGTCTTGCCCATCACGATCAGGACCTTGCAGTTCGGGTTCATCGCCCCGGTGATCCACCACTTGCGGCCGTTGACCACGTACTCGTCGCCGTCGCGCACGATCGAGGTGCCGATGTTGGTGGCGTCGGAGGAGGCGACGTCCGGCTCGGTCATCGCGAACGCCGAGCGGATCTCGCCGGACAGCAGCGGCTCCAGCCATTGCTCGCGCTGCGCCGGCGTCGCGAACAGCGAGAGCACCTCCATGTTCCCGGTGTCCGGGGCGGCGCAGTTCATTGCCGGCGGCGCGAGCAGCACGCTGCGGCCGGCGATCTCCGCCAGCGGCGCGTACTGCAGGTTCGTCAGGCCGGCACCGCCCTCACCGGGCAGGAAGAGGTTCCACAGCCCTCGGCTCCGGGCAGCCGCGCGCAGCTCGCCCATCACCGGCGCCGCGTCCCAGGCCCACGGGTTCGGCTGCGCGGCAAGCTGCTCGTGGAACACCGCCTCGGCGGGGTAGACGTGCTCGGCCATGAAATCGAGCAGGTTCTCCCGCAGGCCTTCGGTGCGGGCGTCGTAGGCAAACTCCATCAGCTGTACTCCTTCATTGCGTCGAGACCCAGGTCGAGCAGCGGCTCGGTGACCGCGCCGACTCCTTCGAAACCGGCACCGACCGTCTGGCCGTGCAGGAAGCGGTAGTGGATCCCCTCGAGGATCCCGGCGAGCTTGTACGCCGCCAGGCCGAGGTAGAAGCCGAACCCGGTCGGCTCGGACCCGGTGCCGGCGGCGTACCGGGCGACCAGCTCGCTCTCGGTGAGGAAGCCGGGCGCGGACGCCGCGTCGGCGACTGCCTCGCCGCCGGCGATCTCGCCGACCCGTCCGTAGACGAGCAGCAGGGCGAGGTCGGTGAGCGGGTCGCCGAGGGTCGCCATCTCCCAGTCGATCACGGCGGCCGGCCGGTCCGCCGCGTCGATCAGGACGTTGTCGAGGCGGTAGTCGCCGTGCACGATCCGGCTCGGCCGGGGCGGCGGCAGGTTCCGCTCGAGCCGGCCGCGCAGCTCGTCGGCTGCCGGCAGCGGCCTGGTCCGGGAGCCCTCGAGCTGCCGGGTCCAGCGTCGTACCTGGCGCTCCGGGAAGCCCTCCGGCCGGCCGAAGTCGGCGAGCCCGACCGCGGCGGGGTCCACCTGGTGCAGCGCGATCAGGGTGTCGACCAGCGCCGTCGACACGGTCCGGACCCGTTCCGGGCCGAGGCCGGCGAGCTCGGCCGCGGTCCGGTACGGCGTCCCGGCGACGTCCTCCATCACGTAGAAGACGGCGCCGGTCACCGCGGGGTCCTCGCAGAGCGCGAGCGTCCGGGGCACCGGGACGTCGGTCGGGACCAGCGCGCTCATCACCCGGTACTCGCGGGCCATGTCGTGCGCGGTCGCCTGGACGTGTCCCAGCGGCGGCCGCCGGACGATGCAGGTCAGCTCGCCGAGGGTGGCGCGGTAGGTCAGGTTGGACTTGCCGCCGGCGATCAGGTCGGCCCGGGCAGTGGTCGGGTCGACACCCGGCAACGCCTCGGCGAGCCAGCCCGCGAAGGCGGCGACGTCGAGCCCGGGGACCGCCGACACGGCCGTCATCAGGCCACCAGGTAGGAGACCGTGTCGACGACGCAGACCGGCTTGTCCCCGCCCTCGCGCTCGACGGTCACCCGGGAGATCAGCCGGTGTCCGTCGCCGGCGGGGATGAGGCTGAGCAGCTCGACGCCCGCCCGCACCCGCGAGCCGACCGGAACCGGAGCCGGGAAGCGCACCTTCTCGGCGCCGTAGTTGACCTCCATCGAGAGACCGTCGATCCGCATCACCTCCCAGACCAGCATCGGCACCATCGAGAGGGTCAGGTAGCCGTGGGCGATGGTGCCGCCGAAGGGCCCGTCGGCCGCGCGCGGGACGTCGACGTGGATCCACTGGTGGTCACCGGTGGCGTCGGCGAACTCGTTCACCCGGCCCTGGCCGACCTCGTGCCACGACGAGTACCCGACGTGGGTGCCGATGGCGTCGTACAGGTCGCCGGTGCCTTGGAAGACGCGGCCCTCGGTCTGCGGGGTGAGCTGGTCGGTCATGTCGTTCTCCTGTGTCGGTGCTATGCCCGGGGTTCAGGGCGGTGGATCAGGGGTCAGGCCTGCAGGGCCACCCGGCCCACGGTGACGCCGTCGGCGAGCCGCTGGACGCCGGCGGCGAGGTCCGGGAGCGCGAGCCGCTCGCTGACCAGCGGCTTGATCAGGCCGCGGGCGGCCAGGTCGCAGAGCGCGTCGTGGCACTCCTGGACCAACCGCGGATCGCGCTGGGTGTAGAGCCCCCAGTGCAGGCCGACGATCGAGTAGTTCTTCACCAGCGCGTGGTTGAGCGCTGCGGTCTGGATCGCCCCGCCGGCGAAGCCGATCACCAGGATGCTGCCCTCGAACGCGATGCACTTGGTGGAGCGCGCGTAGGTCTCGCCGCCGACCGGGTCGTAGATCACGTCCGCGCCGCGGCCGCCGGTCTCCGCCTTGACCACTTCGACGAAGTCCTGCTGGTGGCGGTCGACGACCACGTCGGCACCCAGCGCGCGGGCCACCTCGGCCTTCTCCGGTCCGCCGACGACCCCGATCACCCGGGCACCGGCGGCCTTGCCGAGCTGGATCGCGGCGCTGCCGACACCGCCGGCGGCGGCGTGCACCAGGAGGGTCTGGCCGGGCTGCAGCGAGGTGCGCCGGTGCAGCCCGAACCACCCGGTCTGGTAGCCGACGTAGAGCGCCGCGGCCTCGGCGTCGTCGAGCTCGGGAGGTGCCGCGAAGGTCGTCCCGACCTCCATCAGCGCCTGCTCCGCGAAGCCGCCGTACGGGAGCACCGACGCGCCCAGCACCCGGTCGCCGACCCGGCGCTCCGTGACCCCGGCACCGACGGCGAGGACCTCGCCGCAGAGCTCGATGCCGGGGTGGAACGGGAGCTCCGGCTTCACCTGGTACTCGCCGCGGCACATCAGCACGTCGGGGAAGTTGGCCGGCGAGGCGAGCACCCGCACCGTCAGCTGTCCCGGCCCGGGCCGCGGGTCCTCGACCTCGACCAGCTCCATCACCGCGGCCGGCTCACCGAGCCGGCTGACGCGCCACGCCTTCATGTCGTCACTCCGTCCTGCAGGGGCTCCTGCTGCATGTCGAGGTGCTGCTGGATCCGGTTCATGCCGGCCAGCCAGCGTTCGGGGTCCGCCGCCTTCGCCGCCCAGTAGCCGGCGACCTGGTCGTGCGGCAGCACCAGGAACCGGTCGTCGGCGAGCGCCTCCCAGGCCGCCTCGGCGACCTCCTCCGGAGCCAGCGCCCGGTCGCGGCTGAGCATCTCCTTGAGCGAGCCGGCGTCGTCGAGCATCCGGGTGCGGACGCCTTGCGGGCAGATCGCCTGGACCACCACGCCGCGGTGCCGGTACGTCGCCGAGAGCCACTCCGCGAAGGCGACCGCGCCGTGCTTGCTCACCGAGTAGGCCGGGCTGCCGAGCATCGTCAGCAGGCCGGCGGCGGACGCGGTCACCACGAACCGGCCGTGGCCGCGCTCCAGCCAGCCGGGCACGAGCAGCCGGGCGGCCCGGACGTGCGCGAGCACGTTGGTCTCCAGGCTGGAGACCCAGGCCTCCTCGTCCGCGTCGAGGCCGCGCCCCCGGTCGACCCCGGCGTTGGCGAACCAGGCGTCGATCCGACCGAGGTGCGCGGTGGCGGCATCGACCAGGGCCGCGACGCCGACGACCGAGGCGGCGTCGCCCGGCACCGCCAGCCCGCCGATCTCGGCGGCGACCCGCTGGGCCGCCTCGGCGTCGAGGTCGTTCACGACGACCCGGACGCCGCCCGCCGCGAGCCGATGGGCGAGTGCGCGCCCGATGCCGCCGCCGGCCCCGGTGACGACGGCCGTGCCCGGCGTCACGACGACTGCTTGCGGCACGAATTCTCCCCATCAGGTAACTAAGCGCTTGCTTATTGACTGATAGGATGCGGCATCAGAAGCAGGGCGTCAACCACCAATCGCCGTACCCTGCTCCCCACACACGTGCGATTCCCCACACGGGGCCAAGCCGGGCGAGAGCGGAAGGTGCGACGATGCCGGAGACGAGGGACCCTCGACGGGCCGAGGTGACCAAGGCACGGCTGCTGGAGGCGGCCGTGGAGGCGTTCGCCGCCCGCGGCTACCACGGCACCACGACCCGTGACATCGCCTCGACGGCGGGCATGTCGCCGGCGGCGGTCTACGTGCACCACTCCTCCAAGGAGGAGCTGCTGTACCAGATCTCGCGCAGTGGCCACGAGGACGTGCTCGCGCTGCTCCGGGCGGCCGTCGACTCCTCCGAGGACCCGGTCGAGCAGCTGCGCGTCGCGGTGCGGAACTTCGCCGAGCACCACGTCCGCGCGCACACGTCCGCCCGGATCGTGAACTACGAGCTCGCCGCGCTCTCCGAGCCGCACCTCGCCGAGATGCTCCGGATCCGCCACGAGATCGACGTGCTGTTCAGCGACCTGGTCGAGCGCGGGATCGCCTCGGGAGCGTTCGTCACCCCGCACCCGCGGATGGCCGTGGTCGCCCTCCAGTCGCTGGGCATCGACATCGCCCGCTGGTACCGCGAGCCCGGCTGGGACGCCTCCGAGATCGCCGACGGGTACGTCGAGATCGCGCTGCGGATCGTCGGGGCGAGCGCCGCCTAGCGGTCGGCCCCGCACCTGATCCGTTGGGGCGAGGGTGCTTCACTGGCCGCGTGCCCAGACCCCTCCCCGTTCGGCGCTCGTCCGCCCCGGTGGTCGCGCTCCTCGTCCTGGCACTGCTGGCGACGAGCGGTTGCGACGACGCCGGCCCGGCGAGCCGCGGGAGCGACCGGCCGTCGGCCACCGCCAGCGCGCGGACCCCGGACCCGAGCGCCGATCCGGCACCGCGGACCGTCTCGGTCGTGATGGGCGGCGACCTGCTGTGGCACAACACCGTGTGGTTCAGCGCGGCGGAGGACCGCGCCCGCACCGGCAAGGGACGGCGCTACGACTTCGACCCGATGTTCGCGAAGCTGAAGCCGCTGATCGCGTCGGCCGACGTCGCGCTCTGCCACGAGGAGGTGCCGTTCGCTGCGCCCGGCCAGAAACCGGAGAGCTACCCGGTGTTCGCGGCGCCGCGCGAGGTCGCGCCCTGGATCGCGAGCATGGGCTGGGACGGCTGCACCACCGCGTCGAACCACAGCTGGGACCAGGGCTTCGCCGGCCTGGTCACCACCGCCGACCTGCTCGAGGCGAACCACGTCCGGCACATCGGCACCTTCCGCAGCGCCGACGAGCGCACCGAGCCGGTGATCCTCACCACCGCCGACGGCGTCCGGGTCGGGGTGGTCGCGGCGACGTACGGGTTGAACGGGTTCGTGGTCCCCGAGCGCCAGTGGTGGGCGGTCTCGCAGACCACCGACCTCCGCGACAACCTCCTCGTCCAGGCGAGCCGCGCCCGCGCCGCCGGAGCCGACATCGTGATCGCCCACGTGCACTGGGGCAACGAGTACGACCACCGCCCGAACGCCGACCAGGTCGCGCTCGCCGACGCCCTGACCGCCTCACCGGACGTCGACCTGGTGCTCGGCGACCACGCCCACGTCGTCCAGCCGATCACCACCGTCAACGGCAAGTGGGTCGCCTACGGGCTCGGCAACATGATCGCCCAGAACGAGGTCGAGCGGCGCAACACCTACGAGGGCATCACCGTCGACTTCGAGTTCACCGAGCGGTCCGACGGGCGCTGGGTGGTCACCCGGGCGGCGTACGTGCCGACGCAGTGGAACCACTACACCCCCGGCAACCCGATCCGGATCCGCAACGCCACCGGCGCCCGGCTCGCCTCCGTGCGCGCCGCGGTCGACGGTGTCGGCGGCAACCGCGGGCTGGTCCGGCACCGGCTGCCGCGCTGAGCGCGGAGTCCGGGTGATTTCCATGCGCCAGGCATATATGCTGTCTGCATGGATACCTTGTCGACAGAGGCTGCCATCGTCGAGTGGCACGCGAGCGTCAACTCCGGCGACCTGGACCGATCGGCCCGATCCGTGGGGAGCACGGTCGTGGTCCTCGGCCCCAAGGGCGCCGGGCCCCTGACTCCTTCCGGGTTCGCCGACTGGGTCGAGCGATCCGGGATCCAGCTGACGCCGCGGTCGTGGCACCCGGTGAGCGACCGCATCATGGTCGTCGAGGAGGACGCCACCTGGCCCGCTAGCCCGGAGCCGACGCGGGTCGCGAGCGTCTTCCGGGTGGCCGACGGCAAGGTCACCGCCGCACTGCGGCTCCCCGACCTCCGGGCCGCACTGGACCTCGCGTTCATCTGCCGCGAGCTGGCGGCAACGGAATGAGAACCGACGGTCAGGCTCTCTTCGGGTTCGTTCGCTTCTGGTCGCGGCGGGTCCCCACCACCGACCCGCTCGGCACGGATCAGGGGCGTCTCGTGATGGTCGTCGAGGCCGCGCTCGACCTGACCGCCCGCGGTGCACCGGCCACGATCAACGCGATTGCCGAGGAGGTCGGCATCGACCAGAGCGGTGCCTCCCGCCTGGTCCACCGGGCGGTCGCCGCCGGGCACGCGGAGCTGCGCACCTCGCCGTACGACGGTCGCCGGCGCGAGGTGTTGGTCACGCCGGCCGGACGCTCCTTGCTCCGCGAGGCGCGTGCCTGGCAGGAACGGGTCTTCTCGACGCTGACCGAGGACTGGAGCGACCGACGGCGTCGGGAGTTCGTGCGCGCGATGACCGACATCCTGGCGCGGGCCGAGGCAGACTCAGTGGTGCCCGGCTGCTGAGCCGGCGACGTGGTCGTCGGGAGCCTGGCCCGGCTCGACGACGACGAACTGGCCCATCATGCCGAGGTCCTCGTGCCGCAGCGTGTGGCAGTGGAACATGTACGGCGTCCCGGGAGACGTGTAACCCTCGAACCTCATGATCAGCCGAACCGTCTCCTTGGGCCTGATCCAGACCGTGTCCTTCTGCCCGGCGAGCTCGGGAGGCGGCGGCTCGCCGTCGACGGCGAGCACCTGGAACTGCACGTCGTGGACGTGGAAGTTGTGGCTCCCGCCGTCGGCGTTGGTGACCTCCCAGATCTCGGTGTCGCCCACGGTGCTCGCGTGATCGATCCGGCCCAGGTCCATCGTCCGTCCGTTGATCGAGAACCCGGCCAGGTCGAAGGTGCGGGTACGGACCGCCTCGTCCTCGGCCAGCGCCGGCTGCTCGGTGAGCGCGGCCGGGAGCGCAGGCGCGGGCCTCAGCTCATCGGCGGCCCGAAGCTCGAGGAGGTCGAGCCGGTCGCCGCCTCCGGCCAGCCGGTCACCGCTGTCGGACGGCCCCGAGCGCAGCACCCGCCGCTCCCCCGGGTCGAGCGCGACGACGATCTCCGCCCGCTCACCGACCGAGAGCTGCAAGCGGGTGAGGAAGATAGGGGCGTCGAGCAGGCCGCCGTCGCTGGCGATCATCGCGAAGCTGCTGCCGTCGTCGAACCGGAGGCTGTACGGCCGGGTGTTCGAGGCGTTGACGACGCGCAGCCGGACCGCCTCGGTGCTGACGTCGAGGTACGGCCCGACGGTCCCGTTGACCACCACGGTGTCCCCGGTGAGACCGGCGGACCGGAACAGCCCCGCGTCTTCGTCGAGCGAGCCGTCGTCGTGGAGCTTCTTGTCCTGCAGGATGACCGGGATGTCGTCGACGCCGTACGAGCGGGGCAGCGGGAGCGAGCGTTCCTTCGCGTCGTCGAGGACGAAGAGTCCCGCCAGGCCGCGGTAGACATGCGCGGCAGTCTTCCCGTGCAGGTGCGGGTGATACCAGAGCGTCGCAGCGGTCTGGTCGATCCGCCAATGCGGTGTCCACGTCGCCCCGGCACCGACCGGCTGGTGCGGGCCGCCGTCCATGGCGGCCGGCAGGTGCATGCCGTGCCAGTGCAGGCTGGTGTCCTCGCCCAAGTCGTTGCGCACCCGGATCCGGACCCGCTCGCCGCGCTCGGCGCGCAGGGTTGGTCCGAGGTAGTCGCCGTTGACGCCCCAGGTCGGCGTCCGGCCGCGACCGAAGTCGGCGACCCCTTCCTGCAGGCGGAGGTCGAAGATCCGCTCGCCGTCGACGACGGTCGAGGACGCGAGCGGCGGGATGGCGAGCGGTCGGTCGAAGTCGACGTCGCCGGTGGTGTCGATCGGCGCGGTCAGCCAGACCCGCGCCGCGAGCGCGACGAAGCCGCCGGCGGCGACCAGCCCCGCGGCGACGATGCCGCCCGTCCACCGAGCCCACTGCGGCAACCGGCGGAGCCGCGCCACGATCACGCCCGAGCCTCCCACGGCACGTCGTAGTCGTAGATCCAGTCGTGCCGCGCGTCGCTCCCGGCCCTGCGCAGGAACATCGGCAGCATCGCGTCCCGCAGAGCGACGCCGATCCGGCTCTTGGTGACCCGCTTCTGCTTGTCGATGCCCGCGGCACAGGCGACCACCGCCTCCGCGCGCTGGCGGCGCGCCTCCTCGTACGTAGCGAACGCCGCCTCAGGAGTCTTCCGGTCCCGCAGCGCCCGCGCCAGCACGAACGCGTCCTCCAGAGCCAGCGACGCCCCCTGCCCGGCCGACGGACTGGTCGCGTGCACGGCGTCCCCGGCCAGGACGACGCGGCCGCGCGACCAGGACGGAACCGACGGCAGCCGGAAGATCGGGTAGCCGCGCAGGGCTGTCGTCGTGCTCGCCAGGATCCCTGGCACCGGGGCCGGGTCGTCGCTGTGCAGGTCGCGCAGCATCGCGATCCACTGCTCCCCGGCGGTCAGCGAGTCACCGGCGTCGGGCGAGTCGGCCGGCAGGTTCGCGAACCAGTACACGGTGCCGTCGTCGCGGACCAAGTAGCCGAAGAAGGACCGGGCCCCGAAGACGAAGTGCTGCAGGCCGGGCGTCGGCGCGAGCCCCGGCACGCTGGCGAAGCCGCCCGTCCCGAGCAACCCGGTGAAGGTCGGCCGTACGTCGGGTGCGACGTACGCGCGGGCCGCCGAGCCGACGCCGTCGGCGCCGATCACCACGTCGGCCTCCTCGACGTGACCGTCGGCGAACGTGGCCACGGCCAGGCCGTCGCGCTCGTCGACCGAGACCAGGCGACGGCCGTGCTCGAACCGCACCCCGGCGTTCTCGGCGCCCTCGCGGATCACGTCGTGCAGCCAGCCACGCCTGACGACGACGCCGCCGTCGGCGGGCCGGCCGGCCGGGCCGTTCGGCACCACGCCGAGCTGCTTGCCGCGTCCGCTCCACATCGCCATCGACGGGGCGGGGTGCGCATCGGACAAGAGGCGCTCCTCGACGCCGAGCTCGCGCAGGACCCGACGGCCGTTGACGGCCACGTTGAGGAAGAGCCCTTCGAACGAGTCCGGAGTCTCGCGGGCCTCGAAGACCGGCGCCTCCCATCCAGCCCGGGTCAACAGCTGGGCGACGGCAGGACCGGCGACTCCCCCACCCACCACGACGGCCTTCGGCATCTTTACCTCCTACGATTGACGAGATCGACCGAGTCTCTCTGAATGTGATTCACTCGGTTTCAGAGACAAAGTAGCAGAGGTGAAAGCGATGTCCAACCGCGAGCAGCTGCACGCCGAGTACGCGTCCGTGATGCGCGACTTCATGGCGACCGCCGTCTTCTTCCAAGACGCCGTCGCGCGCGCGGCAGGGTTGAACAGCACCGACCTCCAGGCGCTGGGCGTCCTGCTCGCCCAGGGATCGGCGACGCCCGGCGAGCTCGCCCAGCACACCGGCATCACCGCCGGCGGTGCGATCACGCTGCTGGTCGACCGGCTCGAGAAGGCCGGGTTCGTCCGTCGCAGCCGGGACGCCCAGGACCGCCGCAAGGTCCGGATCACCGCGGACCTCGAGCAGGTCGGCGCGCGACTGGCACCGCTCTACGCCGGCGTGAGCGAGGCCTGGAACGCGTTCCTCGCCACCCAGACCACCGACCAGCTCCGCATCGGTATCGCCCAGCTCCAGGCCGCCGTCGAGGTCAACCGCGAGCAGACCGAGCGGTTGCCCGGCGGACCTGGGCGGGGCTGAGCCCCGACGGCTCATCGCACGGCGGGCGGACCAGCCCCGCGTCGAAGAAGACGGTCGCCCCGCGAACGGTCTGACCGGCAATCGACTCCCTCCGACCTACCCCGTGGTCGTGGGCACCTGGAGCGGGTCCAGCCGCAGGTCGAGCAGCGTCGGCCGGTCCCGCTGCCGCAGCAGCGGCCCGATCCGCTCGGCGTCGGCCGGCGACTCGAGGGTCGCCGTCGCCCACCCGAACCCGGAGGCGACCTCGGCGAAGCTCGGCCAGTCGAACTCGGTCACCGACGGATCGAGGCCGCGCCCCACGAAGTGCTGGTGCTCGGCCCCGTACGCCGCGTCGTTGAAGACCGCGATCGTGACGTCGAGCCGCTCCCGCACGATGGTGTGCAGCTCCGACCAGCCGGCGAGCATCAGCCCGCCGTCCCCGACCAGCAGCACCGTCGGCTGCTCCGGTGCCGCGACGGCGGCACCGACCGCGTTGCCGAGACCGAGCCCGATCGAGCCGAAGCCGAGCGTGTGCACCAGGGCGCGCGGATCGGCGACGCGCATCCCGTGCAGCGCGCGCACCATGAAGCGACCGCCGTCGCACACCACCGTCCGGTCCCGGGGCAACGCCTCGTCGAGCGCACCGACGTAGACGTCGATGGGGGCCGGGCTCGGCGGCGCCAGGTCCGCGGCGGGTCGTACCCGCGGCTCTCTCGGTCCGAGCTGGCGGAGTCCCTGCGTCAGCAGCGCCGCGACGTCGCCGGCGTCGGCCCGGAGCACGACGTCGGGCCGCGCCCAGGCTCCGGCGGCCGGGTCGACGACGTCGTCGACGGCGATCAGCCGTGCGCCGCTGAGCAGCGTCGCGTCCGCGGTCGTCCACCGGTTCAGGGAGGCACCGAGCGCCACGATGCAGTCGGCGCGGGCGATCCGCTCGGTCGCGGACGCCGTCGAGAAGGTGCCGAAGACGCCGAGGTCGCGCGGGTGCTCGGCGAAGAAGTCCTTGGCCAGCAGGGTGGTCGCGACGTCGAGGTCCGCCGCCTCGGCGAGCTGGAGAAGCACCTCGCGCATCCCCGGTCCGGTGGCACCGCGTCCCGCCAGCAGGATCCCGCGTCGGCTGGTCGCGAGGATCCCCAGCGCGGCGTCGAGAGCGTCCTCGTCGACGCGACCCGCGGGCCGGTGCGCGGCCGGAGGCCGGTCCGCTTCCGGGACGACCTCCTCGAACATGAACGTGCTCGGGATCCCGAGCACGACCGGGCCGCGGCGCGCCGTCAGCTCGGCGACCGCCTCGGCGAACCGGGCCGCCAGCTCCCCCGGCGCGTCGACGCGCAGGTAGGTCACGCCGATCGCCTCCACGAGCTCGCGCTGCGGCAGCCACTGCAGGTGGTCCGGGTCCTCGGGCGGCGTCTCGCCGGCGACGACCAGGACCGGGCTCTTGTCGCGCTCCGCGTCGACGAGCGCCGCGACCGTGTTCGCCAGGCCGGGGCCGTGGGTGACGGTGACGACCCCGGGACGCCCGCCCCGCCGGGCGTAGCCGGTGGCCATCAGGACCGCGGCCTTCTCCTCCGCCGCCGCGACGTACCGCCCGCCGGTCCTGCGGTACTCGTCGACGAAGAACATGTTCGCGTCGCCCAGGACCCCGAAGAGGTGGCGGTTGCCCAGCTCGGCGACGAGGCCGACCAGCTGGTCGAGGAGGCGGACCGGTCCGCTCACTCGGCCTCCGCCCGGAGCGAGGCGGAACCGGTGCAGATCACCGCGCCGGTCTCGTCGTTCAGCACCCGCACCAGCAGGTCCGACGCGCCCGCTCCCGGGCTCGCCTCCAGGCGCAGCACGTCGCGCGGCCCGACCTGGCCGACGAACTTCACGTCGAGCCCGCCGCGCTCCCACCACGCTGTTCCCCAGCGGGCGGCCAGGTGCCGGGCCATCCAGCCGACGTAGTGCAGCGACTGGGCGTTGGTCTGCTCCAGCCCCGCGGACTGGGCGAACGACTCGTCCGTGTGCGCACCGCCGCCGGTGTCCTCCCAGCCCCACCGGATCGCCCCCTGGGCAGCGAACACCGCCATCGCCTCCTGGCTCATCGGGACCGTGGCGACCGTCTCGAAGACCGGCTCGGGACGCGGTTCCGCCGGACCCCCGGTCCGCGGCTCCGGCCGGTACGACGGATCGCGCAGCACGCCGACCGCGATGGTCGTCTCGTTGACCACGAAGACCCGGCCGTCGGCGGACGCGTGCGTGAAGGAGAGGGTGAAGTACCGGAAGCCCCGGCGCTCGAACTTCTCCACGACGCGGCCGGTGGCGGTGACCGTCGTCCCGATCTCCAGCGGCCGGTACGACGTGAAGCGGTGACTGGCGTGGAAGCCCACCGTCTGGCCGAAGTCCAGCACCAGCGGGCTGTAGTCCCCGCAGAACAGCTCGGGCGGGACCCACCCGGCGGTGCCCTCCGGCGCGGGCGGACCGCCCACGGCGGTCAGGTAGCGGGCGACGTGCTCGTCGGTGACGGTGTAGCTCACCGGGGCGAGCTCGACGGCGACGGGGATGCGTTCCCAGACCTCGCGCATCTCGCGGTCGATCCGCCATGCCTCGTCGGGGACCGTGTTCTCGGCGGTCATCTGATTCCTTTCACGATCGCAGGTTGGTCGGGTCCATCGGGAACCCGAAGAGCTCCTGGTTGTGCGCGTGGCCGAGCTGGTGCAGCGCGAAGGCCTGGTCGACCGCGGCGCGCTGGCCCTGGGCGTCGACCATCGCGTTGACCGAGAGCTTGGCGAGCTTGAGCGCCATCAGCGGCTGCCGGCCTATCCGCTCGGCCAGCGCGTCCACCCGGCCCTCCAGCTCGTCGACCGGCGCCACGTCGGAGACCATGCCCAGGGCGAGGGCGTCCCGGGCGGACACCGGCTCGCCGGTGAAGAGCATGTGCTTGGCCCGGCGCGGGCCGAGCTCCCAGGGGTGCAGGAAGTACTCGACGCCCGGCATCCCGAAGGCCACCACCGGGTCCAGGAACTCGGTGTCGTCGGCGGCCACGATCAGGTCGCAGACCCAGGCCAGCATCAGGCCCGCGGCCATCACCTTGCCGTGCACCTGGGCGATGGTGGGCTTCGGGATCTCCCGCCACCGGCGGCAGAGCCCGAGGTACAGCTCCTCCTCGACGGCGAGCCGGCCCTCGCAGCCGGGGGCCTCGAACTCGCCCCAGGTCCCGACGGTGCTGCCCGGCTCCGGACGGCTCGGGTCACGCAGGTCGTGCCCGGAGGAGAAGTGCGGTCCGTTCCCGGACAGCACGATCACCTTCGTCGCCGGGTCCTGCGCGGCCTCGAGGAGAGCCCGGTCCAGGTCGTAGAGCAGCGCCGGGCTCTGCGCGTTCCGCGCGTCGGGCCGATCGAGCCGGATCCGCCGGACGCCGCCGGAGGTCGTCGGGTCCGACACCACCAGGCCGGTCATGAGCGACCGAGAACCTTCTCCAGACCGTCGAGCGCGGGCTCGAGCGTGCCGGCGAAGATCTTGAGCCGGGAGGCGGGGGCGGCGTAGACCGAGCTGACCACGACGGTGCTGCCGCCGACGTCGAGGACGTCGAGGGTGGCGCGGTGGGCGTCGACCTGGATGTCGCCGCCGGTGACCTCGTACTCCAGCCGGCGCAGCTCCGGGTCGACCTGGGTGATCGTCTCGACGATCGTCGCGCCGTTGCCGAGGGTCAGGGTGCGGGTCTCGCCGTCGACCACGCAGTCGGCGATCCCGGGGAACCAGTCACCGACCTTGGCCCAGTCCGACAGGATCGCCCAGACCTCGTCGGGCGTCGCGGACACGGTGCGGTGGGTGCGAGTGGACGTCATGACAACTCTCCTTCTGATTCACGGGTGTGCTTGAGACGTGCCAGCGTGCGGCGCAGCGACGACGTTGTCGCTGCGCCTCCGCGCGCCAGCCGGTCCACCCCGGCGGCGAGTCCGCCGGGGAGGAAGATCACGATGGCGAGGAGGACCCCGCCGTAGACGTACTGGTTGGTCGTGGCCGAGAACTCCAGGAAGCTCGGACCGGCGACCAGGACGATCCCGGCCAGGATCGGCCCCCAGGTCCGGGCCGCTCCCCCGACCGCCACGATGACGAACGCCTGGAAGGAGCTGGTCAGGAACGAGAACGGGCCGGGGTTCACGTACTGGATGACGAACGCGTAGAACACCCCGGCGACCGCCGCGAGCCCGGCCGTCACCGTGAACGCGAACACCCGGTAGCCGAGCGTCGTGTAGCCGAGCGACTGGCAGAGCAGCTCGTCCTCCCGGATCGCCTCGAGGGTGCGCCCGACCCGGTGGCCGCGGATCGCCGCGAACACGGCCAGGACCGCCACCAGGGCGACGCAGATCAACAGGTACATCGTCCGCAGCGACCCGGGGTCGCCGTCCTCGCCGAAGAACGGCAGCGGACCGGGGCGGGTGATCCCCGGGATGCCGAGCTCGCCGCCGAGGTCGTCGTTGCTCGCCACGATGTCGACGAAGATGCCGTTCAGCGCCAGCGTCGAGATCGCGAAGTAGAGGCTGCGGGTCCGCAGCAGGAGCGGTCCGACGATCAGCGAGACCACGACCGCGATCGCGACGGCGACCACGAGCGAGGCGCCGAGCGAATAGCCCTGCTTGGTGTTGAGCAGCGCCGCGCCGTACGCGCCGCAGCCGTAGAACACCCCGACCCCCAGGTTGACCGAGCCGCCCAGGCCCATCGAGACGTTCAGCGCGATCGCGACCATGATCGCCAGCGCCGAGGTCGCGGCGAGGGTGAGCAGGTAGGGGCTGCCGGTGCCGAGGATGCCGAGCCCGGCCACCAGGGCGGCCCACGGAAGGAACCTAGTCACGGGCGCGCTCCAACCCGAAGAGCCCGTTCGGCCGGGCCACCAGCACGACGAGCATGAAGAGGAAGACCATGCTGTCCTGGTAGCCGCCGGGGAAGACCGTGCCGGCGACGGCTTCGACGACCCCGAGCAGGACTCCTCCCCAGAGCACGTGGGCCACCGAGCCGATGCCGGCCAGGATGATCACCACCAGTGCCGAGAAGGTGACGTCCAGGCCGAGCGTCGTGGAGACCGGGAAGACCGTGCTGTAGACGCTGCCGGCGACCCCCGCGAGGGCCGAGCCCACCGCGAACGCGATCGCCCAGTTCTTGCGGACCGGGATGCCCATCAGCTGGGCGGTCTCGGCATCGGCGGCCATCGCCTTCATCGAGACGCCGGCGGTGGTCCGTGAGACGAGGAGCGCGGTGGCGCCGATGACCGCGGCGCTGATCGCGGCCAGGACGGCCCAGCTCCACGGGATGATCGCGTCGCCGATCTCGAACGAGCCGCTGACGCCGCCGGGAGTGACCCGCGGCGTGCTCGTCCAGATCGCGATCGCCGCGGTCTGGGTGATCACCACCGCGCCGAGCGAGGAGGCCAGCAGGTTCCACTCCGGGTGGTTCCGCATCGGCCAGTACACGGCGAAGCAGAGGAAGAGTCCGTAGCCGACCGAGGCGGCGACACCTACGGCCGCGCCGAGGAGCACCGGTAGGTGCAGGCTGGTCACGGCCCAGCAGGTCATCATCCCGGAGACCATCACTGATTCGCCGTGCGCGAAGTGCGGCACCCGGACGACGCCGAAGATCAGCACCAGGCCGGCTGCGATGAGCGCGTAGACCGTGCCCTGAGCCACGCCGTTGAGCAGCTCTTGCATAGGTCCTCCGTTCGTGGGGAAGGGGTGTCGGCGACAGGGGCGGCGAGGGCCGCCCCTGTCGTCGGCAGCAGGGTCAGCCGATCGCCTTGACCGTGGTCCAGGCGGCGCCGTCCCACGCGCGCAGGACCAGGGAGAAGTACGCCTGGTGGTCCTTGAAGATCCGGTCGCCCTCCTGGGGCACGACCTTCTCCGCGAGCTCGGGGACGTCGGCGACGGTGAGGTCGTCCAGGGCCTCGCGGACCTTGGCGTAGTCGGTCGTCGTGCCGGCCTTCTCCAGGGCGGCCGCGAGGATGTGGACACCGCCGTAGGCGCTCGCCGAGGTGTAGCCCGGCGGGGCGCCGAACTCCTTCTCGTAGGCGTCCGCGAACTTCTGCGCCGCTTCCGCGTTCAGCTTGAGCGCGACCAGGTCGGCCGGGAAGGCGGTGCCGATGTCGAAGACGTTCTTCAGGGCGTCGGCCGACACGTCGGCCTGCTTGACCTGGTCGGCGGTGGCACCGGACGCGGCGACCACCGTGCCGTCGTACCCCTGCGCACGGGCCTGCTTCACGAAGGTCATCAGGTCGGTGCCGTACCCCTGGAACAGGGCGACCTTGTTGCCGGCCCGCTTCAGCGCCGCGATCTGCGAGCTGAACTGGGTGGCGCCCATCTCGAAGTCGACCGGTCCGACGACCGTCTTCCCGGCCGCCTTGATCGCGTCGACGATCTTCGGAACCGCGACCGCGTTGGACTGCAGCTTCTTGTCCGACAGCACCGCGATGTTGTCGGTGCCGAGCTCGCCGGCCGTCTCGAGCGCGAGGGTCACCTCGGCGTCGACCGACTGGAAGGCGTCGGCCCGCGGGCGGTAGACCGAGATGTTCTCGTTCAGCCCCGGGTTCGCCGCTCCGACGACGATGTCGATGATGTCCTTGCGGTCCTTGATCACCGGCAGGTAGGCGCTGGCGACGGCACCGCTGAGGCTGCCGACCAGGTAGTGCACGCCGTCCTTGGTGAGGAGCTTCTGCACCGCCGTCACGCCGACGGTCGGGTCCGACTTGGTGTCCTCGGTACGCAGCTTGATCCGGACCTTCTTGTCGCCGATCCGGATGCCGCCAGCGGCGTTGATCTCGTCCACGGCGAGCTTGATCGCGTTGTGCTGCGGACCGCCGACCGCCTCGGCGGCTCCGGTGAGCTCAGCGACCTCACCGATCACGAGCTCCGAGCCGTCGGAGGATCCGCTGTCTTCACCGCACGCCGCTAGACCCGTGACTGCGAGGGCGGCGCCCGCCACCCACGCGATTGACCTGACTCTCATTCGTTCTTCCCATCGGTGAGGGCGCGACCGGATCGCGCGGTTGTTGGAACATCTGCGCCGGCCGCCCGGTAGGCGGCGAGCAGGTTGGCGCGGTCGGACCCGCCCGAGTCGACCTCCCGCAGCCGGCCGTCCACCAGGAGCTGGTGACCGCCGACGATTCCGTCGACGTTGTTCGCGGACTGCTCGGCCACGACCAACGCCACACCCCAGTGCTCCCGGATCGTCCTGAGGTGCTCCGCGACGCGCTTCACGACGACCGGGGCCAGGCCCATCGCCGGCTCGTCGACCAGCAGCACCGACGGCCGGCCCATCAGGGCACGGGCGATGGCGAGCATCTGCTGCTCGCCGCCGGACATCGTCTGCGCCTGCTGGTTCAGGCGCTCGCGCAGGCGCGGGAAGAGATCCAGGACCGCGTCGTACGGGTCGGCCGAGGACCCGGCCCGCGCGGCACCGGCGATGGTCCCCGTGCGCAGGTTCTCGTGCACGGTCAGGCCGCTGAAGACCCGGCGGCCCTCGGGGACGTGCAGCACCCCGGCGCGGGCGATCCGGTCCGGGCTGAGCCTGGTGATGTCGCGGCCCTCCAGCAGGATCCGCCCGGAGGCGGGCGCCACCAGTCCGGAGATCGTCCGCAGCAGCGTGGACTTGCCGGCACCGTTGGCGCCGACCACGCCCAGGCCCTCGCCCGGGCCGACCGAGAACGAGACGTCGTCGATGACCCGTGACCCGTGGTAGCCGGCGACGAGGGACTCCACGGTCAGCAGCGACTCGCTCATGCCGTCTCCTCCGCGGAGCCCAGGTACGCCGTCAGCACCCGTTCGTCGCGCAACGCGTCCTGGGTCGCACCGGTGAAGATCACTGCACCCAGGTCGAGGACGACGCTGGTCGGCGCGAGGGACGAGACGATCTCGAGGTTGTGCTCGACCAGTGCGACCGCGGCCCCGTCGCCGGCCATCGTCCGGATCGCCTCGGTGACCGCGTCGCGGTGCTCGGGTCCGACGCCGGCGTACGGCTCGTCGAGCAGCACGACCACCGCGCGGCCGACCCAGAGCATCGCCAGGTTGAGGAGCTTCTGGTGCCCGTACGGCAGGTCGGTGACGACCTGGTCGAGACGGTCGCCGAGGCCGAAGCGGTCCGCGACCGCCTTCCGGTCGCGGATGCCGCCGGAGCGCGGTGCGGACGCGGCCAGCCGCAGCATCGAGTCGACGGTCGCCCCGGCGAGCAGGTGCGGGTGCTGGAACGACCGGCGGATGCCGAGCCGGGCCCGACGGGCCATCGACGTACGGGTCACGTTGGCGCCGCGGAGCCGGATCGATCCCTGGGTCGGCCGGAGGAGTCCCGACGCCAGGTTGATCATCGTCGACTTGCCGGCCCCGTTCGGACCGATGAACCCGGTCACCTCGCCGGCGGCGAGCGCGCAGCTGACCGCGTCCACGGCCCGCACCCCCGCGAAGTCCTTGGTGACCCCGCTCAGCTCCAGGACCGGCTCAGTCATCGTGCTCGCCCCTGCTGATCCACCGCGGCTTCACCGCCGCGACGTCGGGTTCCCCGGTCGTCGCCAGGTCCCGGAGCGCCTCGCGGAGCTCCCGCTTGAGCACCTTGCCGTTGGAGTTGCGCGGGAGCGCGTCCACCGCGACCACGAACTTGGGCACGTTGTAGCCGGCCAGCTGCGACCGGACCCGCTCCTGGATCGAGGATGCGACCTCTGACGGATCCGCGTCCGCGAAGGCACCGGCCAGGACGACCACGGCGCAGACCGTCTCCACGAGCACCGGATCGGGCACCCCGACGACGGCCACCTCGGCGACGGCCTCGTGCCCGGCCAGGCCGGTCTCGACCTGGGCGGAGAAGATGTTGTGCGCACCGGAACGGACGATGTCCTTCTTCCGGTCGACCAGGACCAGGAAGCCGTGCTCGTCCTCGATCGCGATGTCTCCGGTCCGCAGCCCGCCCGCCAGCCGCGACTCCGCGGTCTCCTCGGGACGGTCCAGGTAGCCGTCGAAGGACGGACCGAACGCGACCACCTCGCCGGCGGTTCCGCGCGGCACCAGGTTTCCGTCGTCGTCGACCAGCTCCACCCGGACGCCGGGGATCGGCCGGCCGACGGCGGCCGGGTTGAGCGCGACCTCGTCCGGCGTCATCAGGGTCACGTACGGCCCGAACTCGGTGAGCCCGTAGGTGGCCGCGAACGCCACCTCCGGGTTGTGCTCGCGCAGCCGTCCCATGAACTCGTCGGCCAGGCCGGTGCCGTCCGCGTAGGCGCCGGCGTAGACCAGCCGCAGCGAGCTGAGATCCGCTCCGGCGAACGGCGCGCTGTCCATGAAGAGCCGGAGCATGGTGCCGCCGGCGAGCACTACGGTGACCCGTTCGCGCTGGATCTTCTCCACCACCACGGCAGCGTCGAAGTCCCGGATCAGCACGATCGAGGCACCGACGAGGAAGTACAGCTTCAGGTGGTCCCAGGACCCGGAGTGGAAGGTTCGGAAGCAGTCGATGTAGACGTCGTCGCGGCGCAGGCCGAGGGCCAGCGACATCCCGTAGGCGCTCTCGACGGTCCGCGCCTCGGAGAGCAGCGCGCCCTTGGGGGTGCCGGTCGTCCCCGAGGTGAAGATCATCATGTGCGGGTGGCCCGCGACCAGCGGCCGGGCGTCCGGGTCCGCACCCGCCGGCACCTCGCCGTACAGGGCGGTCCAGGGCGGCGAGACCTCGTCGTCACCGTGCCGGCCGTCCTCGACCACGACCACCGGTGCGCCGACCTCGGCGGCGAGCCCGGCGACCTGCGCCTCGAACTCGCGCTCGCAGACGACCAGGTCGGGGCGGGCGATGGCGAGCACCTCGCGCTGCTCGCCCTCGCGGTGCCAGTAGCTCAGCGGGACCATCGTGATGCCGGAGGCGGCGGTCGCGAAGTAGAGCGCGACGAAGTCGACCGCATGCCGGGACATCACGGCGACCCGGTCACCCGGCTCCAGCCCGCGCTCGGCCATCCCGGCCCGCAACGCCACGGCTCGGCCGAGGAGCTCGCCGTAGGAGACCCGCTCCGCGCCCATGACCACCGCAGGGTGGTCGGGAAGATGCCTGGCGTTGTTCCGCAGGACATCGAAGAGCCTGAGCACTGGAACCAACCCCTTGAACTAATGGTCATTAGTTTGAACGACACGAAACCTAACGGATCGGGTCCGCGACTTGTCAAGGGCTTCGTGAAATAAGTGGAAAACTTGTCCTCGTGACTTGGCTAGCGCGACGAATGGCCGTTAGTCTGCGCTCGTGAACTCAGAGACAGAGCGCATTCCCGGACCGATGAGCGGACGCGGTTCGGTCGGCGCGAAGGCCGCCCCGCGGGGCGCCGATCGGACCGACGAGATCCGTGCCGTCGCGCTCCGGCTGTTCGCGACCAACGGCTACCAGGCGACGACGATGGCCCACATCGCCGACGAGCTGGGGATCCGGGCACCGAGCATCTACAACCACGTCGGCTCGAAGAACCAGCTGCTGCGCGAGATCATCGTCCGGACGCTGGACTCGCTCACCGAGGGTTTCGACGAGGCGATCCGGTCGAGCCAGTCGCCGACGATCCGGCTGCGCCGGGCGTTCGAGGCGCACGTCCGCTTCCACGCGCGGCACAAGTACGAGGCGTTCATCGGGACCCGGGAGACGCGCAGCCTGGACCCCGAAGCGCTGGCCGAGGTGCTCGAACGCAGCTCGAGCTACGAGCGGCGGTTCCGGGAGCTGATCCGGGAAGGGGTCGACGCCGGTGAGTTCAACGTCGCGTCCGTCCACCTCGCCTCCTGCGCGCTGATCGACATGGGCATCGGTGTCGCCGCCTGGTACGAGGAGGACAGGTCGACCGGCGAGGACGGTCTGGTGTTCCACTACGGGGAGTGGGCGATGCGCCTCCTCGGCGTCGGCGCTGCCTGAGCGAGGGCTCAGGAGAGCACCAGCTCGCCGTCGTCCCGCCGGCGCCGGGCATCGGCGCGCAGGGCGCCCTTGGCGAGCTTGCCGCCCTCGGAGACCGGCAGCTCCTCGACGAGCACCAGGTACTCGGGCAGCCACTCCTTGCTCACACCCTGGTCGGCGAGGTGCCGGCGTACGGCGTCGAGGGTGACCGGCGCACCGGCCGGGATCACGTAGACGCACACCCGCTCGCCGAACACCTCGTCCGGTACGGCGACCGCCGCCGCCCGAAGCACCCCCGGGACCTCGCTGACGAGCTCCTCGACCGCCGGTGCGCTGATGTTCTTGCCGCCGCGGATGATGAAGTCCGAGGTCCGACCGACCACCTGGAGGTAGCCCTCGGCGTCGATGGTGACGAGGTCCCCCATCAGCATCCAGCCGTCCTCGGTGTACAGGGCGCGGTTCGCCTCGTCGTCCTGGTAGTAGCCGCGCGAGCGGACCGTCCCGATCAGGCCCGGCTGCCCGGGCCCGGACCCGAAGTCGATCTCGTTCCGGTCGGCGTCGAACAACCGCACCTCCACCTCCGGGATCAACCGGCCCGCGGTCGTGTGCCGGCGCTCGGGCGGGTCGTCGGTGGTGGTGTAGCTCAGCACGCCGCTCTCGTTCGAGCCGTACATGTTGAGGATGACGGCCCCGGTTCGGCGCTCGAACTCCTCGGCCTTGTGCCGCGGCACTGCCTCGCCTCCGGTGAACATCACCCGGAGCGCGGAGAGGTCGTAGTCGTCGAAGTCCGGCTGGCCGAGCATCATCACGAACTGGGTCGACACCGCCATGAACACCGTGACCCGCTCGTCCTGGAGCAGTTGGAGGGTGGCCCGCGGGTCGAACCTCGGAAGCACCACCGTCGGCGCCCCGAGCAGCGTCGGCGTGAAGTGCGCCGTCCAGAGGCCGAACCCGAACGGTGCCGGCACCACGCTGAGGCAGACGTCCTCGGTGCTGAGGTCGCCGCAGTCCACCGAGTACTCGTGGTACATCAGCCAGCGACGCTCGTCGTGCGCCACGCACTTCGGCAGCCCGGTCGTCCCCGAGGTGGAGTTGATGATCGACAGCGCGTCCACCGGCCGGCGACGACCCGCGATCCGCTGCTCCGCCCCGGCCAGCGCGTCCCGGTCCCCTGCCGAGCGCACCTCGCCGACGGGCGCGGGCACGATGCCCGGAAGGTCGAGGTAGCGGGTCAGCCGCGGCAGGTCCGCGGCGACTCGGTCGAAGACCTCCCGGGTCCCGACCTGCCCGATCGACGGCACCGTGAGCAGCGTCGTCGCCTCCGTCCGGGACAGCAGGTGCCGGACCTCGCGCTCACCGGAACGAGCGCCGATCCCGACCGCGACCACGCCCGCGCGCAGGGCGGCCGACAGCGCGGCGTGCACCAGGACGCCGTCCGGGATCCAGAGGGCGACCCGTTCGCCCGGCTCGATGCCGGCGTCCACCAGGGCCGCGGCGATCAGCGTGACGTAGCCGTCGTACGCCGCCCAGCTGAGCCGTCCGGCCGGTTCGATGTACGCCCAGTCGTCGGGCCGGGTCGCGGCATGGCTCCGGATCGCCTGGTCCAGCGACTCCCAGACGGGCACCCGGGACATCGCGTCCCGCAGGCGTTGCGTGGGCTGCATGGCTCACCCTCTCCGCGACCGGCCGGCCGAGGTCACTCGGCGCGGTGCGCGCCCGCTCCGCCGGCATCCACGCCGACTCCCGTGGACAAGGTCTGGCGCAGCCGCCGTACCGACCCGAAGAACTCCTCGGAGGTACGCGACTCCGCGTTGCGGGGCCGGGCCAGCGGGATGTCGACGACGTCGACGATCCGGCCCGGTTCCTTGCCCATCACGGCCACCCGGTCGGCGAGGAAGACGGCCTCGTCCATGTCGTGGGTGACGAAGATGATCGTCCTGCCGGTCGCGGACCAGATCCGGAGCAGCTCCTCGTTCAGCCGTTCGCGGGTGAACGCGTCGAGCGCTCCGAACGGTTCGTCCATCAGCAGCACGTTCGCCGAGTTGACCAGCGAGCGGGCGATCGAGACCCGCTGCTGCATGCCGCCGGAGAGCTCGGAGGGGAAGCGTCCCCCGAAGCCCTCGAGCTGGACCAGCTCGAGCAGCTCCTGGGCGCGCGCCTTGGCCTCCGCCTTGGGCACCTTCTTGCCGCGCCCGAGTGCGAGCGGAAGCATCACGTTCTCCAGGACCGTCTTCCACGGCAGCAGCCGCGGACTCTGGAAGACGATGCTGAAGTCCTCCTGCGGCCTGGTGATCTGCCGGTCCCCGACCCAGATCTCGCCCTCGGTCGGCTTCAGCAGACCGGCGATCATCCGGAGCAGGGTCGACTTGCCACAGCCGCTCGGGCCGACCAGCGCGAGGAACTCGCCCGGCTCGACCTCGATCGATGCCTCCTTCAAGGCCAGGAAGGGTGCTTCCCGCGGAATCTCGAAGCTCTTGCTCACGCCCCGAACGCTGATGCTGGCCCGAGCGACTGTGGCTGTCGTCATTTCTCTGGATCCTCTTGTCTCAGTAGTTCTTCGCCGAGTCGAGCGGTCCGCTCTCGTCGAAGTCGTTGTACTGCTTGGCGAACTCAAGGTCGACCAGCTGCTTCAGGTCCGGCATCTTCGGGAGGATCCCCGCGTCGACCTGGAACTGCAGCGACCCGGCCAGGTCCTTCTCGTCCGCCGTACCGTAGAAGCCGTCGGGGCCCTTGCCGAGGTAGGCCAGGTCGATCCGCTCCTTGATCGTGGCTGCCCACTGCGCGAGGACCTCGGGCTTGTCACCGTCAGCCGCCTTGGACGTCGGGTAGCGCTCCCAGTGGATCTTCACCGCGGCCTCGGGGTTGGCGTTCGCGAACGTCAGGCCCTTCAGGGTCGCCCTGATGAAGCCGATGATCGCCTCGGGGTTCTTCTCGATCATCTCGCGGCGCACCAGCCAGCCGCCGAACGCCGGCAGGGTGTCCGAGGGGACCGAGATCACCCGCATCGTCTGACCGGTCAGCTGGCCGATCACCGAGTTGAACGAGTCGGCACCGGCGTACGCCTGGATCTGGCCCTTCTCGAACGCGGCCGCGGCCTGGGTGCCGAGGCCCACCGGCAGGAACTTGACGTCCTTCTCCGGGTCGAGCCCGCCCTGGCTGACGACGGCCTTGCCGTACTGGATCATCGGACCGGCCATCGCGAGCACGCCGATGGTGGCGCCCTTGAGGTCGGCGGCGGTCTTGATGTCGCTGTCCTCGGGTACGACGAACCGGAACGAGTGCGACTTGTTCAGGTAGACGGCCACCAGGCTGTCGTCCTTGTCACCGGCGAACTGCACCATCGCGGGGCCGCCGGCCTGGACGATGTCCGCCTGACCGGACTGCACCATGGCGGCAGCGGCGTCAGCACCCTGCACACCGCGGGTCTCGACCGAGAGGCCCTCTTCCTTGAAGTACCCGAGCTTCTCGGGGACCGAGGAGTGGAACGCGGTCGTCGCGCCGAGGCCCGGGTCAGCGTTGACCTGGACGATCTTCGTGAGCGACTTGCCGTCCGCGCCCTTCTCGTCGTCACCCCCGCACGCGGCGGTCGTGACGAGGAGCCCTACAACCAGGCCCGCTACGTACATCTTCTTCTTGAACATACTTTTCCTTTCGCAGGTGTTGCCGTGACTCCCCGGGAAGTCAGTTGGGTGTGACATTTTTGGGACCGAGCTGGACGAGGGCGACCGCGAGCGCCTTCATCAGCAGGCCGATGATCGCCATGCAGAACAGGGCCGCGAAGACTCCCGGGGCATCGCCCATCTGGGAGAACTGGAGGACCAGGAAGCCGAGGCCCTCGCCGGACGCGACGAACTCGCCCGCGATCACGCCGAGCAGCGCCCCGACGATCGCCAGGTCCAGCGACGGGAGGATGAAGGCCAGCGCCCGCGGCACCCGCAGCAGCCGGAACTGCTGCCAGACCGTCGCCCGGTTGGACTCGAAGAGCTCGATCTCGTCGCGGTTGACCTCGCGCAGGCCGGCCGCCGTGTTGGCCAGCACCGGGAAGAACGCGATCGAGGCGCCGACCGCGACCTTCGAGGACATGCCGTAGCCGAACCAGAGCACGAAGAGCGGCGCGACCGCGATCTTCGGGAACGACAGCCCGATCAGCACGAACGGGTACAGCGTCCGCCGGGCCAGCGGCACGAACGCGAACAGGGCCCCGGCCGCGACCCCGATGCCGAGGCCGATCGCCACCGCGATCAGCGTCGCCAAGGTGGTCGCCCAGATGTGCGGCCAGTAGAGGTCCGACTCCAGGACGCCGGCCCGGAACGCGTCCCAGGTCTGCATCGGCGAGGGCAGCACGATGTTCGACATCAGCTCGCGGTCGTAGGTCCACTGCCAGCTCATCACCAGCAGGACGCCGACGATCGTGACCGCGACGGTGGTCACCGCCGCGCTCTGCAGGCGTTGAACCGATCGGCTCGAACGCCCCGAGCGCTTCGACGCGCCGTCGGTGAGTGCGGAGACGGTCTTGGTGCTCACGGAACTGTCCTCTCAGACTGACTTGCGGACGACGTGGGGTCCGGGCGGGCGCCGAAGAAGACGGTCTCCTCGACCTCGTAGATCCGGACGTTGGACTCGATCTCGGTGTCCATGAAGTTGACGTGGTCCTCGAACATCGCCGCCAGCTGCGGCCGCGCGAACGCCGCCTGCATGCTCGTGGCGTCGCGGAAGTACAGCTCGCAGAAGGCGTCGAAGTCCGGGACGACCTCGCGCCGCTCCGGGCGGTTGAAGTCGTTGACGGCAGCACTGCGCACCCGCTCGTACGCGACCGCGATGAAGCCGTCGACGCCGTCGAACCCGGCGCGGGCCAGCTCCATGTGCACGCTCCGGTAGTGCGCCTCGCACTCCTCGGCGGTCATGCCGGGGCGGTCGCGCCACCCGAATCTCATCTTGATCATGACGACGGAACTCCGTTCGGACAGACGACGACCTTGATCGCCGCGGCTGCGGGGTCGACTCCGGCGACGACGTCGATCGCCTGATCGGCGGCGGCAAGGTCGAAGCGGTGCGTGACCAGCGGCGCCAGCTGCTCGGCGTGCGCCGCCAGGAGTACGGCGGCCGCCGGGGCCGCGCTCGGACGGTTGGACAGGACGCCCTGCCAGCGCACCTGCTTCCAGATCAGGTCGCGCAGCGGCAGGCCCACGTCGTCGGTGGTGTTGATCGGGCTGGCCGCCACGATCGTCCCGCGCGGACGCACCGCGAGGGCCGCCGTGCGCGCGCTCTCCCGGTTGCCCGACACGTCGAGCACCACGTCGGCCATCGCACCGTTCGTCCGGGCGGCGACGACCTCGAGCACCGACTCGACGTCGGCCTCGACGACCACGTCGGCACCGAGGCTGGTGCCGGCGTCCAGGCGGTGCCGGTCACGGGCAAGACCGACCAGGATCACCTGCCCGGCTCCGCGAGCCTTCGCGGCGAGGCAGATCGCCAGCCCCTGGGGACCGGGGCCGAGGACCAGCACGGTCTGACCCGGCTGGACGCTGCCCCCGGTCTCGCCGGTCCAGTCGACCGCGTTGGCCAGCGGGCTGAACCAGCCGGCGGCGACGTCGGCACCGACTGCGTCGTCGACCTTGGTCAGCACCGACCCGGGGGCCAGGTGCATCAGCTCGCTCAGGCCGCCCCAGAGGGCGGGGGCGACGTCGGTGGTGACGTTGGACCCGTAACCGAGCCGGGCGGCGCAGGTCTGGGCGAAGCCATCCAGGCAGGAGCGGCAGGTCCCGCAGGCGATCCCGGCCTCGACCGCGACCCGGTCCCCCGCCTCGACGCCCCAGCGCTCGCGGGCGAGGTCGCCGATCTCGAGGATGCGGCCGACGACCTCGTGCCCGAGGATGCGCGGGACGTCGGCCCCGTCGCCGCGGAAGTGCACGTCGGTGCCGCAGATGCCGTTCGCCTCGACCAGGAGCAGCGCCGAGTCGGCATCCGTCGGCGGCCGGGGGAAGGTCTGGAGCTCGATCGCACCGGGGCCGGTGAGGACCGCGGCGCGCACCTGCTCGGACGGGCTCATGGCAGCCTGCCGAGGTTGCGGGCGACGCCGTCGACGAGCTGCTCGGCCAGGTCGGCGAGGAACTCCGCCGACCGGGTGGCGACCGGGTGCGGCGCGACCACGACTCCGTAGCCCGGAGCACCGAGCTTGGCGGCGTACGACGCGATCCGGCCCTGGAAGGGATCCGAGATCAGCACCGTGGCCGGGCGACCGGCGCGCTCCATCAGCAGCGCGTCCTGCAGGCTGCACGCCGAGCACCCGCCGCAGTCGCCGAGGCCGGTGAGGAAGACGTCGCCGCCGGCCGCCAGCTCCTGGACGGTCTCGTCGCTGACGGGCTGGGACGCGCCCGGCTTGGAGAAGATCGTGACCGCGGCCAACCCGTGCCGCTCCTTCAGCCCGGCGGCGAGCGCGCCGAGGAGCTCGTGCGCCCGCGGCTTCCCGTTCTCGATCACGGTCAGGCGCAGGCCGGCGAGCTCCCCGCGGGGCGCGAGCTCGGCACGTGCCTCGTCGTCCGGTTGCTCGGCGACCGGGCTCAGTACCGTCAGCTCGCTCATAGCCGTCCCTCCATCGCCGTCGGGTCGATCGCACAGGAATCCGGGCCGCAGTCGGGCAGCTCCTCGCCCTTGACCCGCACCCGGCGGGTGGCGATCTGGGCGTGCTGCCGGGGCGCCCAGGACGGGATCACCGCGGACCAGCCGGCCCCGGCACCGCCCGCGGAGACCACGTGGATGTCGGCGTCGGCCGCGACCGTCCGGAGGTAGCCGTCCGCGTCCGCGCTCATGTCGTGGTGGGTGCCCTCCTCGATCACGATGCCCGCCGCCCGGAGCTCGTCGACCCGGATCCGGCTGCCCTCGCGCAGCCGAGCCCGCAGGTCCGCCCGGGTCCAGCCGTTGTCGCGGAACGCCGCCTCGTGCTCGACCCCGAGCGCGATCACGAACTGCGCGCCACCTTTGCCGGTGGTGAACAGCGACGGCATCCGCATCGCCGCCGCCAGGCTCGCGGCGATCGCGTCCGGCTCCGCGGTGAGGTGGTTTCCGACCTGGATCGGTCCGGTCGTCGGCGCGACCGTCACGGTGGTGTCCTCCTCGGCGTACCCGAGGTCCTCGCGCAGCGACGACCACCCGGTCACCGGACGCTCGGCGAAGCAGAAGGTGTACTTGCCGGGGTTGCCGATCGACGACCCGTCGGTCCCGTCGACCTGGGTCCGCAGCAGGTTGACCGCGGCGAACCTGACCGCTCGGCCGATGGTCGCGTTCGCCCGGTTGCCCGAGGCGAGCGCGTTGTGCTCGGCATTCATCGCGAGCTCCGCGGCCAGCGGACCGCTGACGATCGTGCAGAGCGCCGGACCACCGGTGCTGGTGCAGGCGACCTGCAGGTTGAACAGCGGATCGAGCGTCGCTCCGACCGCGGCCAGCACGATCGGGAAGTACTCCGGGACGCACCCGGCCATCACGGCCGCGGTGGCCGCGTGCTCGGCGTCCATCGTCACGCCGTGCGCGGGGATCGCGCCGAGCACCTCGTCGGCGGCGACCCCGCCTCCGGCCAGCATCGCTTCGACCGCGGCGGCGGTCGGCGCGACGATCGGCAGCCCGTCGGTCCAGCCCTGGTCGTAGAAGTGCGACTGCAGGTCGTCAGCCGCGATCGTCATCGTCGTCCTCATCGCGATCTCCCTTCGTTGCGCCCCGCGTACGCCCCGGTCTGCTCCGCGAACCGGAGGGGCGCGTCCTCCAGCTCGGGCTTCAAGGTGTCGTTCCAGCGGTTGAAGAGGCCGAAGAGCGCGACCACCGCCACCTGCTCGGCGATCTGGCCGTCGGTGAAGGAGGCGCGCAGCTCGTCGAAGTCGGCGTCGGTGGTGGCGTTGGGGCTGTGCGCCGCGCCCAGCGCCAGGTTCAGCGCGGCCCGTTCGGCGCGCGAGAACAGCGGATCGGTCGCGAAGTCCCAGAGCGCGGCGACCTTCTCCTCGCGGACGCCGGCGGCGTGGGCGGCGTGGTAGCCGGTGTGCGCCGAGCAGTACTGGCAGCCCGCGGAGAGACTGGCCACGTGGGCGACCATCCACTTCAGGCCGGCGTCGATCCGTCCCGGTCCCATCACCGCCTCGCTGAGGTCGCCGACGGCCTCGAGCAGTCCGGGGACGTGCGCGAGCAGCGCGAAGCTGGACGGCTCGGAACCGTACGCGCCGCGGATGGTGGCGAGCAGGTCGGCATGGTTCCGGTCCAGGAGCTCGTCGGCGACCGGCTGGATCCTAGGCATCGGTGCTCACCGCCTCCGCGTCCCGCGGTGCCCAACCCAGCTGGTAGGGCATCGGCAGCCCGGGCACGTCCCAGCGGACCGTGCTGACCCGTCCCAGCCCCACCTCGGTGACGAAGAGCGTGCGCAGGTCGCTGCCGCCGAAGCAGACGTTGGTGACGTCGTTGCCGAACGGGATCCGGCCGAGGTCCTCGCCGTCCGCGGTGAACACCACGACGCACCCGGTGCCGGCGCCCGCGACGATCACCCGCCCGGCGGAGTCGAAGCAGAGCCCGTCGGGCAGGGTGCCCTCGCCGAGGAACGCGAACGGCTCCGGCTGACCCAGCCGGCCCGGGCCGAGGATCGGGAAGCGGTGCAGCCAGGAGGTGTACGACTCGGCCACGATCAGGGCGTCACCCGCCGCGGTGACGGCGAGACCGTTCGGGAAGCGCAGGCCCTCGTGCTCGTAGTGCGCGCGACCGTCGGCGGCGCGGTAGCCGATCTTCCCGGCGGACACCTGGCCGTCGGCGTCCGGCCAGACCGGGTCGGTGAACCAGAGGCCGCCGTCGCCGTCCAGGCAGAGGTCGTTGGGAGAGGTCAGCGGCCGGCCGTCGATCTCGGTCAGCAGCGGCGCCAGGTCGCCGTCCAGGGTGAGCCGCCAGAGCAGGCCCGGCTGGTCCCCCGGACCCTCACGAAGGTCCGCCGCCGACTCGGCGACCCAGCGGCCGCCGTTGTCGCAGACCCAGAGCGACCCGTCCGGGGCCACCACCTGACCGTTGGGCGAGCCCGCGAAGGTCGCCAGCGTGCGCTTGCCGCCCCGGGCATCGATCCGGGTGACCCGCCGTCCGGCCAGCTCGCAGACCACCAGGTCCCCGGACGGGAGCACGACCGGGCCTTCCGGGAAGAGCAGCCCCTCGACCCGGACCTCGGTCTCGAGGTCCAGGTCCGGGCGCCCGGTGGCGCTGCTCTTCGCGGTCGGCATCAGCGTCGGGCGCCTGCGTCGAGAGCGCGGCCGAGGGCTTCGACACCCTGGGCGATGATGTCGGTGGAGACGTTGCTGTACGCCATCCGCAGGTAGCGCTGCCCGGAGGCGTCGCCGGAGAAGCGCTCTCCCGGCCGGCAGAAGACGCCTTCCTCGGCGACCTTCTTCGCCGCCAGCTCCCAGTCGACCTGCTCGGAGATCCGCAGCCACAGGAAGAACGAGCCCTGCGGGACCTCGAAGTCGACCCACGCGCCGCAGTACTCGCGCAGCGCCTTCACCGCGGTGTCCCGCTTGGCGCGGTACACCTCCCGGATCTGCTCGATGTGCCGGTCCAGCTGGCCGGACTCGGTGTACCGGGCCATCACCCGGGCGTGGAACTGGTTCACGCCGAGGTCCTGGCGCACCGCCGCCACCGCCGCGATCGCCTGCTCGGAACCCAGCACCCAGCCGAGGCGCAGGGCAGGCGCGACGGTCTTGCTGAAGCTGTCCGACTGGATGACGATGCCCTGGTCGTCGAGGCTGAAGAGCGTCGGCAGGTACTCGCCGTCGTAGCGCAGCTGCGCGTAGACGTTGTCCTCGTGCACCATGATCCGCTCGCGCTGGGCGAGCGCGACCAGCTGGCGACGCCGCTCCAGCGGCATGCAGGTCCCGGTCGGCAGCTGGAACGTCGGGATCGTGTAGATCAGCTTCGGACGGCGGCCGGCAGCGCGCAGGTTCGCGATCTCCTGCTCCAGCAGGTCGACGCGCATGCCCTCGGAGTCGACGGGGACGGTCACGACCTCGGCACCGGCGGCCTCGAAGAAGCGGACGGCGTACGGGAACGTCGCGGCCTCGACCAGGACCACGTCGCCCGGGTCGAGGAACGCCCGGGCGACCAGGGCGATCCCGTGCACCGATCCCGAGGTCAGGATCACGTTCATCGGGTCGAGCTCCACCCCGTCGCGCGCGGCGAACCGGTCGGCGAGGACGCCGCGCAGGCCGCGCCAGCCGTAGACCAGCTCCTCGTAGCCGGTGTCGGCGTCGAAGTAGTCGAAGCTCGGTCCGCCGATCTCGCGGCGCACGTCCGCCTCGATGGCGGCCAGCTCGTCGAGCGGGAAGGTCTCCGTCGCCGGATTCCCCTGGTCGAAGTTGTAGTGGATCGGCTCCTCCGGCTGCGGGAAGAACATCGGCGGTCCGCCGGAGACTTCGGCGGAGACGAGATCGTCGATCGTGCGGGTCATCGAGGGCCTCTCAAGATTCAGGGGTGTGGTCGGGATCGGGAAGGACGGCGGTGACGTCGAGCTCGAGCAGCGCGCCGGGAAGGAGCAGCTCCTGCACCACCACGGCCGTGGTCGCGGGGAGCTGGTCGAGGAAGGTGCCGCGGGCCTCGGCGTACGCCTTGGCGTTCGCCTGGTCGGTCAGGTAGCAGACGAGCTTGACCACGTCGGTCAGCTGCCCGCCGGCCGCCCGCAGGATCGCCTCGACGTTGCGGAAGCACTGCACCGACTGGGCGTAGCAGTCGTCGGCACCGACCAGTCGGCCGTCCTCGCCGAGGCCGAGCTGGCCCGAGATGAAGACCTGGCGCCCGACCCGTACGGCGTGGGTCTGGCCCAGGCTCGCCAGCCCCGACACGTCGCTGATCGCGGCCCGGCCGGCGGTCGCCACCGGCGACACGCGGGCCGGGTCGGACCTAGGCGCCGTGGTAGGCATTCCAGCCACCCGCCACGTCGAGAGCGGCGCCGGTGACGTACCGCGCGCCTTCCGAGGCGAGGTAGAGCACCCCCGCCGTCGCGTCCTCGAGCTCCAGCCACGGGACGTGCATCGGGTTCAACCCGGCGAAGGTCTCGCGGACGTCGTCCTCCTGCGGATCCGCCAGGTCCGGGCGGAACAGCTTGTAGGTCGCCTCGTTGTGGCACATGTCGGTGGAGACCGACATCGGCGAGAACGCGTTGACGGTGATCCCCAGCGGCGCCAGCTCGATCGCCACCGACTTCACGAAGCCGATCACGCCCCACTTCGAGGCGGCGTAGTTGGCGTTGTTCGGGCCGCCCTCGCGGGCCACCGAGGACGAGGTCGCGATGATCCGTCCGGAACGCTGGGCCACCATCGTCGGGATCACCGCCCGGATCGACGTCGCGACGCCGTCCAGGTTGGTCGAGACGACGTCGTCCCACATCGGGTCGGTCATCTCCACGACCGGCCCGAAGCTGGCGACACCGGCGTTGGCGACGAAGACGTCGACGCGTCCCCAGCGCTCGACGGCGGTGTCGACGAACCGGCGCATGTCCGCGCTGCTGCGGGTGTCGCCCACCAGGGCGAAGGAGTCCGCACCGGCCTCGCCGAGCAGCTTCTGGGTCGTCGCCAGGTCCTCCTCGGTGGCCATCGGCGCGGAACCCGGGAACTGGCGGCAGATGTCCATCACGCCGACCCGTGCACCCTGGCGCGCGAAGGCGAGGGCGTGGTTGCGGCCCTGACCCTTCGCGCCGCCGGTGACGAGCACCACCCGGTCAACTGGCTCGGTCATCTCTTCCCCTCACTGGATTGGCTGGAGTACGTCGCAGCGGAGCCCGCTCCGCAGAAGTACGGCGTCATGACGAGTTCAGGGCGCTCAGCCCCGCCGAGACGTCCAGCACCGACCCGGTCATCGACGTACCGCCGCCGAGGAGGAACCGCGCCGCGCGGACGACGTCCTCCATCGGGACCCACGGCTCGCAGTTCGGGTGCCGCCGGCCCATCGCCTCGATGGCGTCCTGTCCGTGTACGACGTGCCGCAGGTCGGCGACCGCGGAGCGGAACTCCGCCGACGAGGACAGCTCGGTGTCGACCGGGCCGAGGCTGAGGACGTTCACCGCGACCCCGGCATCAGCGGTCTCCAGGGCGAGCGACTTGGCCAGCCCGATCGTCGCCCAGCCGGCGGCGCTCACGTGCGACAGGCCGGCCGCGCCGCGGCGGGCGGAGTCGCCCACCACGGCCACGATGTTCCCGGAGCCGCGCGCCGTCATGTGCGCCGTCACCGCACGGACCAGGTTGTAGAAACCGTTCAGGTTGGTGTCGACGACCTCCGACCAGGTGAGGTCGTCCATCTCCCCCGCGTCGGAGACGCTGCCGACGCCGGCGCAGTTGACGAGCATGTCGATGCGTCCCGCCTCGGCGATGCAGCGCTGCACGGTCTCGGCGACCCGCGGACGGTCGCGGACGTCGAGCTCGTACCCGGTGCAGGTGCCGCCGGCGGCCCGGATCTCCGCGACGGCGGACTCCAGGGCGTCGGCGTCCGGCAACGGGTAGCCGAGCGTCTGCATCGGGGCCGGCGCGTCGACCAGGACGATCTGCGCTCCGGCTCCGGCCAGCGACGTCGCGATCGCGCGCCCGATGCCGCGGGCGCCTCCCGCGATCATCACTACTTTGCTCTCGAACTCACTCATCGTTCACCTCGGATCTGACGAAGGGTGGGGGCACCTGCACGGCGGCCGCTCAGTAGCCGGCGAACCCGGGTCCGGCCTCGGGGGCGACGACGCCGTCGAAGAACGGCCCGGTCTTCATGGACTTCTCCCAGGCGTCGTCGGAGGCGAAGGTCCGCGCCATGGTCAGCCGGAACGCGTCCTCGCCGATCGGGATCCGCACCGGCGGGTTCTGCTGGAGCTCGACCATGTCCGCCATCACCATGCCGACGGCCTCCGGACCGGGCCGGGTCTCGGCCATCACCCGGAAGGCGTCGAGCGCCTTCTCGGCCGACTCCTGGTACGGGCTGGTGCCGGCGCTGAGCGCGTCGCACACCGCGAGCGAGGTGGTCGCCCAGTCGCTCTTGTACATGCCCGGCTCGAGCATGGTGACCTTGATGTTGAACCGGTCGACCTCGTAGCGCAGCGCCTCGGACATGGCCTCGATCGCCGCCTTGGTCGCCGAGTACATCCCGGTGAGCGGAGCCACGAAGCGCGCGCCGAGCGAGCTGACGTTGACGATCGTGCCGCCGCCGGCGGCGCGCATGTGCGGGACGACGGCCTTGCAGACCCGCCACTCACCCATGAAGTTCGTGTTGAACTGCTGGAACAGCTCCTCCTCGCTGAGGTCCTCGACGGCGCCGTACAGGCCGTAGCCGGCGTTGTTGACGACCGCGTCGATCCGGCCGTGCTCGGCGACGATCGACGAGACCACCGCGTTCACCGCCGCCGGGTCGGTGACGTCCAGGCTGACCGTCGTCATCAGGTCCTCGTAGCCGGCGCGCACCTTCTCGCCGTCGACCTCCGGCTTGCGCATGGACGCAATGACCCGGTGCCCTCGGCGTGCCAGTTCCCGGGCGGCGACCTCGCCGAATCCTCGAGACGCTCCGGTGATGAGCACAACGCGCTGGTCCACTTCGTTCTCCCTGTTTGTCCGTGTGGCGAGCACCACAGCTGATGGTGAGGCCAAGTTGAACATAGATTCATATGTTGAGCAAGTGTTCAGATCTTGAATTCCTATTCAATGTTGTTGAGACTGTCGATGACCACCAACGACCACCAGATAGGTTGCGACCATGGCCGCGGATCCGGAGGAGTCAACGACGGGCTCCCCTCTCGCAGGGACTGCTCCTCCGACGCCGGAGAAGGCCGCCGGAACAAGCCGCGGCCGGGACCCCGGGGGCCTGACCAAGCAGGGCCTCCGCACCCGTCGTCAGCTGCTCCGCGGCGCCAAGCGGGCCTTCGAGAAGCAGGGCTACCACCGCACCCGGGTCGCCGACATCACGACGGCCGCCCGGACCGCGGTCGGCTCCTTCTACACCTACTTCGACTCCAAGGAAGAGGTCTTCCACCTGCTCCTGGTCGAGCTCGAGAACGAGGTCTTCGACGAGCCGACCCGGCTGCCGCGGGACGCGGCCCCGTACGACCGTCTCCGCGACACCAACCGCCTGTACTTCGAGGCCTTCCGGCGCAACGCCGCGTTCTGGGCGGTGGTCGAGGAGGCCGCGATGCGCGACGAGAAGGCCAGGCTGGTGCTGACCTCCCGCCACCAGAACAGCCGGGAGCGCACCGAGTCCGCCTTCCGGATCTGGCAGGAGCAGGGCATCATCCCGGCACACGTCGACATCGCCTTCTGCGCGACCGCCCTGGGAGCGATGACCGAGCGCTGCGCCTTCCTGTGGTTCGTGCTCGGCGAGCCGTTCGACTTCGACGAGGGTGTCGAGCGGGTCACCGCCTTCTGGGCGCAAGCACTGCAGATCCCGCCGGCCTGAGCCGGACGGGAGCGCAGCCGCTCGATCGGCGCTCAAGGTCTCAGTCTTCGACTCGCTGGTTGACCTCGACCACGTTCATCGACGGGTCGTAGGTGTACAGCTGGTGGAATCCCCGGTACGACCAGCTGCCGGCGTCGTTGTACGGCATGTTCTGCTCCTTGAGCCGACGCATCACGGCCTGGATGTCGTCGACCTGGAGCGCGATGTGGCCGTTGATGACCGGGTGCAGGCGCAGGTCGTTGTCCCACGGCAGCGACGGGGTCGGCTTGCAGATGTGGATCTGCCGGCCGTTGACGTCCTCGAAGAGGGCGACGAAGTCGCCGCCGGTCTCGAGCTTGCCCTTGTCGCCGTCACCGGACCACGGGAACGGCACCTCGTTCATCCCGAAGACGCTGCTGTAGAAGTTGACCATCGCGCGGACGTCGTGCGCGGGAAGATTGACGTGGTGCAGGTTCCAGCTCATGGTGATGAATGCCTTTCGGGACGGATTTTCGAGAGGTGAGTGGTCGTGGCGGTCACATGCGGAGCGGGAACCCGCCGCCGATGACGAGGGTCTCCCCGGTCATGAACGCGGAGGCCTCGGAAGCCAGGAAGAGCGCGGGGCCGACGAGGTCGCCGGTCCGCCCCTGCCGCTGGATCAGCTGCTTGTTCGCGATGAACTCCTCGAGCAGGCTGCTCGGCAGGTCGGCCATCGCCGACTCGGTGTCCATCGGGCCGGGCGCGAGGCAGTTCACCCGGATCCCGTCGACGGCGAGCTCGGCGGCGAGCGCGGTGGTGAGGCCGCGGACCGCGAGCTTGCTGACGCCGTACACGTCGCGCGGCACGATGCCGGAGACCGACGAGATGTTGATGATGCTGGCGTTCTCGGACCGCGTCAGCCAGGGCCGCGCACTGCGGGCACACCGGACCAGGCCGACGACGTTGACCGACAGGATCGACATCCAGCCGGCCGAGTCGATCTCCGTCGGTGGCCGCGACCAGGCCATCAGGTGCAGGCCGGCGTTGTTGACCAGGCAGTCGATGCCGCCGCCCCACGCGGCGACCTGCTCCATCGCGGCCTGGACCGAGGCGTCGTCACCGACGTCGCACCCCACCCCGAAGGCGACGTCGGACCCGAGCTCGGCCGCGGTCGCCCGGGCCTGGTCCTCGTCCAGGTCGGCGAGTGCGACCCGGGCGCCGTTCGCGATCCAGTTCTCCGCGAGCACCCGGCCGATCCCGCGCGCGCCACCGGTGACGACGACCAGCGGAGCCGCGCTCACCGGGCACCCCTGGTCCGGACTGAAACAATCATGACTACCTCGTGTGTTCAGCAGAAAGAACGTTGTTCACTATTGACGACTGTAGTGTGGATCACAGTCACGGTCAACGATTTCCGAGACGACCCTTGTCTTTTATCGCAGAGCGGAGACGCCGAGGAGCTGCCGCCCCATCTGGAGGACCTGGATCTGCGAGGTTCCCTCCGGGATCGTGGCCTCGCGGGCGTCCCGGAAGTACCGCTCCACCGGGAACTCCTCCATCAGTCCGGCGCCCCCGTGGACCTGCAGCGCCAGCGTCGCGCTGCGACCGGCCGTCTCCCCGCAGTAGTACTTCGCCATCGAGCACTCGTACCGGGCGTCCGCACCGGCATCGAGGGCGCGCGCGGCGTCGTACCCGAGCAGCCGGGCGGTCTGGGTGCCCACGGCGATGTCGACGACCATCTGCTGGATGAGCTGGAACTCGGCGATGCTCTTGCCGAACTGCCGGCGCTCCTTGCTGAACCGCACCGCCGCCTCGAGGCAGGCCTGGGAGAGGCCGACGGCGCCCATCGCCATGTTCAGCCGGCCGATGTTGACCGCGGCCATCGCCTGCCGGAACCCCGACCCCGGCTCGCCGAGCAGGTTGGCCGCCGGGATCTCGGTGCCGTCGAAGACGAGCTCGCAGCTGGACGTGCTCCGGACCGGCATGTGCGCGATCTCGCTGACCCCGTACGGCGATTCGGCCGCCTCGACCAGGAACGCGGAGACGCCGAGGTCGGTGCCGTCGGCGTCGAGGTGGCGGGCCACCAGGATCCCGAAGTCCGAGCCCAGCGCGTTGGTGATGTAGATCTTCCGGCCCTTCAGCACGAACCGGTCACCGACCCGCTGGGCCGTGGTGGTCAGCGCGCCGGCGTCCGACCCGGCCTCGGACTCGGTCAGCGCGAACCAGCCGAACCGGGCGCCGGCGAGCATCGGGTCCAGGAACGTGCCGCGCTGCTCCGGCGTACCGGAACGGCTGAGCAGCATCGCGACCATGCCCTGCACGTTGACCGTGGTCCGCAGCGATCCCCAGCAGCGGCCGGCCTCCTCCATCAGGACGGCCTGCATCATCGCGCTCAGCTCGTCGCCGCCGTGCTCGGCCGCCACCATGCCGCGGACGTAGCCGAACTCGTAGAGGCCGGCGAGCACCTCCCAGGGGAACTCGCGGCGCTCCTCGTGCTCCGCGACCAGGGGCGCGATCTTGGTGTCGAGGTAGCGCCGGACGGCCAGCTGAAGATCTTGCTCGTCGGCGTTCAGGGCGATTGACATCGCGAATCCTTGCTCTAGGCTGTTCACTGTTGAGAACATCAAACAACATACAGAACACTCTGTCGAGAGGACGCTGATGAAGTCCACCGCCGTCATCGTGGATGCGGTACGCACGCCGATCGGACGCAGGAACGGTTCCCTCTCCGGAGTCCACCCCGTCGACCTGACCGCCCACGTCCTCGCCGCGATCACGGCGCGCAACGGCCTGGACCCGGCCCAGGTCGACGACGTCGTCTGGGGCTGCGTGACCCAGATCGGCGCCCAGTCGAGCAACGTCGGCCGCCTCGGAGCGCTGGCGGCGGGCTGGCCGGAGTCGGTCCCCGGCACCACCGTCGACCGGGCCTGCGGCTCCAGCCAGCAGGCCCTGCACTTCGCGGCAGCAACGGTCGCGGCCGGGCACCAGGACATCGTCATCGCTGGCGGCGTCGAGTCGATGTCGATGGTGCCGATCGGGTCGGCGCGGTCGGTGGGCGAGCCCTACGGGCCACGGGTCCGGGCCCGCTACGACCGGGACACCTTCAGCCAGGGCGAGGGCGCCGAGACCATCGCCCGTCGCTGGAACCTGAGCCGGACCGCCCTCGACGAGCTCTCCCTGGAGTCGCACGCCCGGGCCGCACGGGCCACCGACGCGGGCGCGTTCGCGGACCAGGTCATCGAGGTCCGGCTCCCCGAGGGCGAGCTCGCCGTCGACGAGGGCATCCGACGCGACACCTCGCTGGACAAGCTGGCCGGACTGAAGCCCGCCTTCGCCGACGACGGCGTGGTGACGGCCGGCAACGCCTCGCAGATCTCCGACGGCGCCGGCGCCCTCCTGATCATGACCCAGGAACGTGCCGAGCAGCTCGGACTGCGCCCGCTCGCGGCGTTCCGGCACGGCGTCGTCGTCGGCGACGATCCGGTCACGATGCTCACCGCGCCGATCCCGGCCACCCGGAAGCTGCTCGCGCGCAGCGGTCTCGGGATCGGCGACGTCGGCGCCTTCGAGGTGAACGAGGCCTTCGCCTCGGTCGTCGCCGCCTGGCAGGTCGAGACCGGCGCGGATCCCGAACGGGTCAACCCCAACGGCGGCGCGATCGCCGTCGGGCACCCGCTCGGCGGTTCCGGCGCGATCCTGATGACCCGCCTCGTCCACCACCTCCGCGACCAGAACCTCCGCTACGGGTTGCAGACGATGTGCGAGGCCGGCGGCATGGCCAACGCCACCCTCGTCGAGAACCTCTCCTAGTCCCCCGTCACCCTGAGAAAGGGAACCCTCTGTGCAGATCGAAGACTCCACCTTTGTCGTGACCGGCGGCGCCTCCGGGCTCGGTTCGGCGACCGCTGCGCTGCTGCTCGAGCAGGGCGCACGCGTCGTCAGCACCGACCAGCGCGCTGTCGAGACCGACGACCCCCGGCACCTGTTCCTCGAGGCCGACATCACCGACGAGGTGACCACCGCGGCGGTCTTCGACCTCGCCATCTCCTCCTTCGGGGGTGTCGACGGGGTGGTCCACTGCGCCGGACGCGGCGGCGACCGGGTCCGGATCCTCGACCGGGACGGCGAGCCCGGCTCGCTGGAGTCCTTCAGCGACGTGATCCGGACGAACCTGATCGGCACCTACAACGTGCTCCGGCTCGGCGCCAAGGCGATGCGCGGCAACGAGCTGCGCGAGGGCGAGCGCGGCGCCGTCGTCCTGACCGCGTCGGTCGCGGCGTTCGACGGCCAGATCGGGCAGACCTCGTACGCCGCCTCGAAGGCAGGCGTCCACGGCATGGTGCTGGTCGCGGCCCGCGACCTGGCCACGCACGGGATCCGGGTCAACGCGATCGCTCCCGGGATCTTCGACACCCCGATGCTGGCGCGCCTGCCCGAGACGGTGCGCGGCTCGCTCGCCGAGACCGTCCCCTACCCCAAGCGCCTGGGCTCCCCGCGCGAGTACGCCGCCCTGGCGGTGCAGATGCTCTCGAACGGCTACCTGAACGGCGAGACGGTCCGCCTCGACGGATCGATCCGGATGGCGCCCCGCTGATCAGGACGAACCAGTGCCCGGACGCCTCCCACGTCCGGGCACTGCTGTTTCCGGGCCCGGGATCGACCGGGTCAGTCCGCGACCAGGACCGCGTCGCGGGCCAGGTCCTCGGCGTCGGTGGCGAGCTGGGCGACGCGCTGACCGAGCCAGGCCAGCGGGCCCTCCTGCGAGAACCCGATCGCGCCGTACGCCTGGTGCGCCTGGTAGACCGCCTCGCGGGAGGCGGCGGCCGCGGCCCGCAGGGCGGTGTGCACGGACCGGGACTCCCCGGCACCGCCGCCGGCCTCGTCCAGCACCGCGGCCGCGCGCCGGGACAGACCCGCAGCAGCACGCACCCGGGCGTCGCACTCGGCGAGCGGGTGCGCCACCGCCGCAAAGTCCCCGATCCGGGTGCGGAACTGGGTGCGTTGCGCGGTGTAGGCGACCACGTCGGTCAGCACCCGCCGACCGGCGCCGCTCAGGTAGGCGGCCAGGCCCAGCTTGGTGAGCAGCTCGATGCGGGCCGGGACCGCGATCTCCGGCCCGTCGCCGACGAGGTCGCCCGCGAGCACCGGTTCGTGGCCCAGGGAGATCCAGGACTCGCGCACTCCGGCAACCCGCACCGGCCGCAGCAGCCAGGACCGGTCCGCGGCCTCGCCCAGCTCGAAGACGCGCTCGGCGACGGCGGCCCAGGGCACCCGGTCCGCCGTACCGGCGGTGACGACGACCTCCCCGGCCATCGCGGCCTCGGCGTCCTCGAGCACCGGGATCACCAGCAGCGACTGCCACCACGGACCCGGACAGCCGCCGTGGCCGAGCGCCTCACCGGCCGCGACCAGGTCCAGCGCCGAGGCACCGGTCTCCGGTGACGTCAGCGCGAGCGCGCCGGTCCGGCCGACCGCCTGCCAGTGCGCCCACGGGAACGCTCCCGACTCGTCGACCTCGGGAAGGGCCGGCTGGACGCGAGCAAGGGTGCGCTGGAAGTCCCGCTGTTCCTCCGAGTAGGGCCAATCAGTGCTCACCGAGCCACTCCTTCACTGCACGCTTGTCGACCTTCATCGCGGTGGTCAGCGGCAGCTCGGTGCCGACGACGACCCGCTTGGGAACCTTGTAGCCCACGAGTCGCTCCCGGCAGTGCCGGACCAGCTCGTCGACGACCTGCGCGGAGGCCGGTGCCCGGAGGACGACCATCGCCTCGACCCGCTCGCCCCACTCGGGGTCCGCGACACCGACCACGGCCGCGGTGGCCACCGCCGGGTGGTCGCACAGGACCCGCTCGACCTCGACCGGGAACACGTTCTCACCCCCGGTGATCACCAGCTCCTTGAGCCGGCCGCGCAACCGGATCCGGCCGTCGGCCTCACGGACGGCCAGGTCGCCGGAGCGGATCGCACCGTCGGCGACCGGTTCTAGACGCCCGTCGACGAGGTAGCCGGCCATCTGCCAAGGAGCCCGTACGACGACCTCGCCGACCTCTCCGTCCGGGACCGGCCGGCCGTGCTCGTCGACGATCTCCAGCGCGGCGCCCGGAACCGGCCACCCCACGCCGTCGAGTCCGTCGGGCGACTCCCACGAGCGCAGCCGGGTGACCGCGCCGAACTCGGTGGCGCCGTACCCGGTGACCAGGGTCGCGCCCGGGAACGCGGCCCGGAGCCGATCCGGCAGGTCCGGCTCGGAGGACGTCGATCCGAAGAGGACGCTGCGCACCGAGCCGGTCCGGGTCAGGTCGAGGTCGGGGTGCCCGATGATCCGGTCCAACGCGGTCGGCGGCCCGAAGAGCCGGGTCACCTCGCCCCGGTGGATCTTCTCGACGGCGCGCCCGGCGTCGAAGCGCGGCTCGAAGGTGACGCTGCCGCCGGCGTAGAGGGTGCTCATCGCGCACGTCGCCAGCGCGATGTGGAAGAAGGACGCGAAGTACAGCTCGACGTCGGTACGACGGGCCTCGAGCACCAGCGCACTGGACGCCAGGTACTCGGCCAGGCCGCCGGAGGTCCAGACGGCGCCCTTGGGCGTGCCGGTCGTGCCACCGGTCCCGACGACGAACGCGGGTGCGGTCGGCTCGGTGGGGACGTGGGTCCAGGTGCCGGCGGGCGCGCCGACGAGGTCGCTCTCCGAGCAGGTCGGGGAGCCCCCGGCGTCCGTCGCCGACCCCGTGACGACCAGGGTCGGCCGGAGGGCGCCGAGGTAGGTCTCCCGTTCGTCCGGTGCCAGCTTGAGGTTGACCGGTGCCGCTGCGGCGCCGGTCGCCATGATCCCGATCAGGACGCTCAGGTGCGCGACGCCGGGAGGCAGCGCGGTCGCGACCAGGTCACCGGGTCCGATGCCGCGCTTCGCGAGCGCCGAGCCGATCTCGCGGGAGCGCTCCCACAGCTCGCGGTGGTTCCAGGCAGCGTCCGGGTCGGAGACCGCCGGAGCCAGCGGTGCCTGGCTGGCGTGCCGGGCGATCACCTCGACGAAGGACGTGCTCATCGCGGGTTCAGGCCGAACTCGGTGCGGGCCAGGACGCTGCGCATGATCTCGGAGGTCCCGCCGGCGAGGGTCTCCATCACCGACTCGCGCCAGAGGAAGGCGAGGTCGCCGTCGCGATCGGTGGCCTCGACGTAGCCGTGCTCGAAGGCCGCGCGCGCGATGTCCTGGGTGGCGCCGGAGCCGACGAGCTTCACCCGGGCCGCTTCCGCCGCGCAGTCGGCACCCTCCAGGGCGCGCGCCAGCGCCTCGGCCGCGAGCACCTCGGTCGCGCAGACGTCGATCTCGAGCCGGTCCAGCCGGGCCCGGAACACCGGGTCCGCGAAGGCCCTCGTCCCTCGCGCCCAGGAGACCAGATCGTCCAGGTCCCGCCGTACCCGCCCGGGCAGCACCATCAGGTGCCGCTCCACCGCCAGCGCCTCCCGGATCAGGTTCCACGCCTGGCCCTCGTCACCGACCCGGTGGGCGACCGGCACCACGACGTCGTCGAGAAAGACCTCGTTGAGCCGGTGGCCGTCGATGGTCTCGATCGGCCGGATGTCGACGCCTTCGGCCCGGAGGTCGAGGATCAGCAGGGTGTGCCCTCCCGCCTCCCCGGCACGGCAGAGCAGCCAGAGGTAGTCGGAGCAGTGCGCGTCCGAGGTCCAGCGCTTCTCCCCGGTCACCCGGTAGACGTCGCCGTCGCGGACGGCGCGGGTGCGGACCGCCCGGAGGTCGGAGCCGGCCTCGGGCTCGGAGTAGCCCAGCGCGAAGCCGATCCGGCCGGCGGCGATGCCGGGCAGGAAGGTCTCCTTCTGCTCGTCGGTGCCGTGCACGACCAAGGTCTTGGCGACGATCCCCGAGGCCAGGTCCGGACGCGCTGCCCGGGCGTAGGCGAGCTCGTCCCAGAGCGCGAACTCGTGCGCCAGGGTGGCCGGGACCGCGCCGGTCGGCTGCGGCCAGCCGAGCGCGAGCCAGCCGCGGCGGCCGAGCTCCTGGTACAGCTCGCGGGTCGCACCGCCGCGGCCGTGGAAGAACTGGCGCGGATCGAGCCGGGAGCCGAAGTCCGCGAGCACGGACCGGACCTCGGCGCGGAACACCTCCACGTCGAGGTCGGCGACCTCGGTCGCCACCTCGTGGGTCACGGTTCCCCCACCGTCCAGCGCGGGGCGCGCTTCTCCGCGAACGCCCGGGCGCCCTCCAGGAAGTCCGGGTGCTTCCAGTGCTCCTGGGCGATCTGCCATCCGGCCGCTTCGGCCTCCTGCCGCGGCCGTCCGAGCGAGTCCCAGAGGACCGCGCGCGAGAGCTGGACGGCACGCGGCGAGTTCGCCGCGATGCTGCGGGCGATCTCCAGGGCGGTCGTCTCCAGCTCGGCCGCGGGCACCACCTCGTCGACCAGCCCGAGAGCGTGCGCGCGCGCGGCGTCCAGCCGGTAGCCCGTCCCCTGGAGGGTCATCCGCATAGCGGTGCCGAACGGCAGCCGGTGGGTCAGGCCGACGTTCTCGACAGCCCCGACCTGGCCGACGCTGACGTGGGTGTCCAGGAAGGCGGCGTGCTCCGCGGCGATCACGATGTCGGCATCGGCCACGAAGTGCAGTCCCCCGCCGGCCGCGACTCCGTTGACGGCGCAGAGGACCGGCTTGCGGACCCCGCGGGCGACCGGCGACCAGACGATCGGCTCGTCGGCCGCGTCGCCCGACGGGACCGCGCCGTCGCCGGCGATCTCGCGGACGTCGGCGCCGGTGCAGAAGTGCCGGTCACCGGCACCGGTGACCACCGCGACCCGGAGGTCGTCGTCGGCGTCGAGCCGCTCCCAGATCCGGGCCATCGGCTCGCGCATGCGCCTGCTGAGCGAGTTCCCGACCTCGGGCCGGTTGATCCGGACCAGCAGGACGTGGTCGACGATCAGGACTTCGAAGCCGAAGAGGTTCTCCGCCCATTCGGGATCAGACGGGGATGACGCCCGCATCGCTCCTCGATTCAGTATAGAGAATGTCGTTCACCAGAGAGTACGAGCCGGAACTCAGGGCGTCAAGGCGACCCGGCGGAGAACGCCGCGCCGGCGGCCACCAGCCGTTCGATCTCCTCGGTCCGGTAGCCCAGTCCCGCGAGCACCGCACCAGTGTCCGCCGCGGGTCCGCGGCGCGGCTTGGCGACGGCCGGGCTCGCCGACAACCGCGGCGCCGGCGCCGGTTGCCGGATGCCGTCCCACTCGACGAAGACCTCCCGGGCCGCGAGCTCCGGATCGGCCGCTGCTTCCTCGGGCGTGGCCACCCCGCTGACGCAGGCATCGGTCCCCGCGAAGGTCGCCACCCACTCCGCCCGGGTGCGGGCCGCGAAGATCGCCGCCAGGGCCTCCCGCTGCTCGGGCCAGCGGGCGCGATCGTGCTGCGGCCACTCCTCGGGGTCGATCCCGAGACCGTGCAGCAGCGCGCGGTGGAAGGCGGGCTCGATCGCACCGACGGCGACGTACCGGTCGTCCCGGGTGCGGTAGGTGCGGTAGAACGGCGCGGCGCCGTCGAAGAGGTTGGTGCCGCGCTCGGATCCCCAGGACCCGGACGCCATCATCGCGTGCAGCATCGTGGTCAGCGAGGCCGATCCGTCGACCATCGCGCAGTCGATCACCTGTCCGGTGCCGGTGCGACCGCGCTGCATCAGGGCCGCCAGCACGCCGAGCGCGAGGTAGCTCCCGCCGCCGCCGAAGTCGGCCACCAGGTTGAGCGGCACCGTCGGCGGCCGGTCGGCGTCACCCAACGGGTAGAGCGCCCCGGCACGAGCGATGTAGTTGATGTCGTGGCCGACCTGGGAGGCGAGCGGCCCCTGCTGGCCCCAGCCCGTCATCCGCGCGTAGACGAGGCCGGGGTTGCGGGCACGCATCTCGTCGGGCCCGAGGCCGAGGCGCTCCATCGCACCGGGGCGCATCCCTTCCATCAGCACATCGGCCGACGCGATCAGCCGTGCGGCCGCCGCTGCGCCGTCGGGGCTCTTCAAGTCCAGACCGACGGAGAGCTGGCCGCGGGTGCGCGGATCGTCGCCGAGGGAGGTGCCGATCACGCCGGCCGCGCCGGCCCGGTCGATCCGGATCACCTCCGCGCCCAGGTCCGCGAGCAGCATGGCCGCGAACGGCACCGGCCCCAGGGCCGCGGGGAACACCACCCGTACGCCGCTCAGCGCCTGGTCCGGGTGATCGGTCCGGCTCTCCTCGACCACGGTCATCGGCGGGCTATCCGCTCAACTGCCGCGACTGGGCGCTGACCGCGCCGATCCGGTCGCACACCTGGCGGAGGTCGGCGCCGTACTCGGCGGCCGTGGCGTCGTCGATCAGGTTGGAGAACCCGACGGCCGCGACGACCAGGGACACCCGTCCCTCGGAGTCGAAGACCGGCGCCGCGACGGTCGAGATGCCGAGCGCGTAGCCCTCGTGGTCGACGGCCCAGCCCCGCTCGCGCACCCGGCCCAGCTCGTCGCGGAAGGCCTGGACGTCGGTGACGCTCTTCGGGGTGAACGCCTGCAGTCCGTGCCGGAGCACCTGCTCCAGCGACTCGGGGCTCTCGTAGGCGAGGAACGCCCGCCCGAAGGATCCGCCCTGGATCGGGATCCGCTCGCCGGGCTGCAAGGTGATCCGGACCCGGTTGGGGCGCTCCATCTTGTCCAGCAGCGAGATCTCCTCGAGGCCGACCCGGCGGTAGATGACGATCGTGGCCTGGACCTTCTCGATCAGCTCGCCGAGATAGCGGCGGGCGAGGGCGAGTTCGCCGTACTGGCCGCTCGCGGCGGCGCCGAGCTCGAGCAGCGTCGGCCCGAGCCGGTAGGTCCGCATCCGCTCGTCGTAGTCCACCGCCTCCAGCGAGGTCAGCGTGCGCAGGATGTAGAAGGCCGTGCTCTTGTTGATGCCGGTCTCCTCGACGATGTCGGCCAGGACCGAGGGACCCTTGCTGGCCAGGAACCCGAGCACGCTGAACGCCCGGGTGACCGCTGGGGCGCGATCCTTGTCATCGACCATGGCCACTGTCCTCTCGGTGCACTGTCATCCAACCCACGACGCGGGCGACACTACTCGGGAATCAGAGATCGCGATCCCCTCCGACCAGGCGGTTCGCGACCAGTCGTCGGAGGATCTCCGAGGAACCGTCGGCGATCTGCACGGTCCGCACCATGTTCCAGGCCTCCGACATCCCGACCTCGGTGGTGATGCCCATGCCGCCCAGGGTCTGCATCGCGCGATCGATCGTCCGGGTCGCCATCTCCGTGGAGAAGATCTTGGACATCGCGGCCTCCATGATCGCCGGGTCGCCGGCGTCGATCCGCGCCGCCGTGTCCAGGCCGAGCACGTGCGCGGCATGGACGTCGGTCGCGCACGCGGCCAGCGGGAACATCACGCCCTGGTGCTCGGTCAGTTTCTTCCCGAACGACCGGCGTTCGGCCGCGTAGTCGAGGGCCTGGTCGAGTGCCCACCGGGACAGCCCGACCGACTTCGCGCTGTTGTACATCCGGCCCAGGTTGATGCCGCCGAGCCCGATACCGGCGGCGGCCCCCTCGGCACCGACCAGCTCGCGACGGCTCACCGCGACTTGGTCGAGCGAGATGATCGAGTGGTTGCCGCCGGTCTCGCCGTACAGGCCGATCACGCTGTCGACCTTGAAGCCGGGGGCGTCGGTGTCGACGAGGAAGGCGCTCAGCCCGCCGCGGCGCTGCTCCAGTGCCTCAGCATCGGTGACCGCGAAGACCATCCCGAAGTCGGCGTACGGGCCGTTGGTGGTCCACTGCTTGGTGCCGGTGATCCGCCACCCGTCCCCGTCGGCGACAGCGCGGGTGCGCATCGCCCAGGCGTCCGAGCCGGCATCGGGCTCGGACATCATGAAGCACATCGTCTTCTCGCCGGACATCAGCTGCGGCAGGACGCGGTCACGCACCTCGTCGCCGACGAGGCCGAACACGAAGCTGGGACCGGTGGCCCAGTGCGCCAGGATCTCGTGGGCCAGCCAGCGGTGCGGACCGCTGAGCCGGTAGATCAGCTCCCAGGCGGCGTACGTCGGCACCGCACCCAGCCCGCCGCCGCCGAGGTCGCTCGGCACCGTCATCGTGAAGTAGCCGGCCTCCGCGGACGCCGTCCGGACCCGGCGCCGCAGCTCCTCGACCTGCGGGACGTGCCGTCCGTCGGCGGAGTAGCGCTCGCGCGGGTTGTTGAGGACCTCGGCGTACTCCTCGTGGAGCGGGAACACCTCCGCAGTGAGGAAGCCCTCGAGCCCTCGCAGGATCGACGTCGTTTCCTCTGACAAAGCCATGGGCGCTTGCTCCTTATAGAGAACGGTGTTCTTGATGTAGAATAGCGTTCTCGACGTCACTCGTCTATCTCCGGAGGCTCCATGACACAGGAAACTGGCGACGCGGTACGGGTCGACGCTCGGGACGGCGTCCTGACGATCACGATCAACCGACCGGAGAAGCGCAACGCGGTGAACCGTGAGGTTGCCGAGAGCATCTCCGCCGCGCTCGACCGGCTCGACGCCGACAGCAGCCTCCGGGTCGGCGTGCTGACCGGCGCCGGAGAGACCTTCTGCGCCGGCCTGGACCTGGGTGCGTTCGCCCGCGGCGAGGTCGCCCGGTCGGCGACCCGCGGGTTCGCCGGGATCGTGGAGAAGCCGCCGACCAAGCCGCTGATCGGAGCCGCCGAGGGCTGGGCGCTCGGCGGCGGTCTGGAAATCCTGTTGTGCTGCGACCTGATCGTCGCCGCCGAGACCGCGCGCTTCGGCCTCCCCGAGGTCACCCGCGGCCTGGTCGCTCGCGGCGGTGGTGCCATCCGGCTCACCCAGCGGCTGCCGCGCTCGCGCGCCCTGGAGATGCTCCTGACCGGCGAGCCGATGACGGCCGAGGAGGCCTGGCGGTTCGGCCTGGTCAACAAGCTGGCCGCCGACGGCGAGGCCCTGGGTACGGCGACCGAGCTCGCTCGGCTGATCGCCGCCAACGCCCCGCTCGCCGTGGCCGCCTCCAAGCGGGTCGCGCTGGAGTCGCCGAGCTGGCCGGTCGAGGATTCGTTCGCGCTGCAAGGCGCCATCCTGGAGCCGGTCTTCAGCTCCGAGGACGCGCGCGAGGGCGCGCTCGCCTTCCAGGAGCGCCGCCCGGCCCGCTGGTCCGGTCGGTAGCCCTCAGCCGGCACCGAGAGTCGCGACGACCCAGCCACTGATCTCCTCGGTCATGTCGGCAAGACAGCCCACGTAGCCGCCGTCGAGAGCATCCGACGCGAGTTGCTGAACGGCGCAGACCACGCCGACGTACGCACTCTCGACCAGGGTGGGATGGTCCGGCCAGGTCTCCTCCCGCATCGCCTTCACCAGCCTGCCCATCCCCTGGTTCGCGCGGCGGCGGCGCTCGCGCGCGGGCCTGCCGAGGGCATCCATCTCGACCTCGAACGCCCTGGCCACGACCGGGTCGGCATCGAGCGCAGCGAGGTAGGAGCGCACGACCTGCCGAACCCGCTCCTCCCACTCCGTGCCCTGCTCGAGCGCCGGTTCCAGGCGGCCGAGCAGCACGACGACGAAGCGGTCGTAGGCAGCGAAGTAGCAGGCGTCCTTGTCGGTGAAGCAGTCGTAGAACGTCGCCAACGAGACCTTGGCCCGCCCGACGATGTCCCGCACGCCGACCCCGCGGTACCCGTGCTGCGCCACCAGCTCGGTGACCGCGATCAGCATCCGCTCGCGCTGGGCCAGCCGGACCTCGGCGCGTCGGAGGTCGTTCCCGCGGCGACGGAACTCGGCAGGGACGACGAAGAACGCGCCGTCCGCGACGCGCGACCTGCTCATCGTCGACGGCTTCACAGGCTCGAGGTCAGAGAGGTTTGAGACCGATGATCGCCCAGTTGCCGCCCTTGCGCTCGGCGGTGATGCTCAGCTGGGCTGCGGACACGGAAGCCTGCTTGTCGTTCTCACGGGTGCTCTTCTGGTCGAGGAAGACCAGCAGCTTGGCCCGGGATTCGGTCAGCTCCTGGACACCGACGACCTGGACTTGCGCGGAGAGCGTCAGCTTCTGGCCGGGCGCCCGTTGCTGGAGACTCGCGAACAGGGTGTCGTACTCCTTGCGAGCCTGACCCTGCAGGACCTGCTCGGCAACCGCTCGGGTTGCGTCAGGATCCTGCCAGTCGTAGCTCAGCACGGACGTCAGGCTTCGGGACACACCTGCCACCAGCTCGTCGGCGTCCCGCTGGTCGAGGAGCGCCCGGTTGGCCAGCACCGGGTCGTCGTTCAGGCGCTTGGCCTGCAAGGCGAAGACGCCGGCGGTCACCAGCAGCGCCACCGCCACCAGTACGACGATCCCCTGCCGGGTGCCTACCTTGCGCACCAGCAACCCGATCCGCGCCCTCACAGCTTCACCGCCACTTGCTGAAGGTCTTCGAGCTTCCAGGTGCCCTTCACCAGGACCAGGTCCGCCGCGTAGCGGTTTCGCTTCACCGCGGGCTCGGCATCGGTCTCGCTGTCTCGGACGGTGACCTCGACCGCCACGATCATCCGCGCCGTACTGCCCTTGAGGTCGGTCAGCGCTGCCTGGACCACCCGCCCGGTGGCGATCTTCCCCTGGTCGGCGAGCAGCTTCTTCTGGTCGGCGTCGATCGCGATCAGCTGGTCGTGCAGAACGCCGGTGGAGACGCCCTGCCAGGCCTTGACCCCGGCTTCCACATCGCGGTGGTCCATCGTGTTCATGGTCTCGACCGCCTTGATCCCCTGGATCATGGCGAGATCGCGAGCCGCGCCACGGGCGCGGTCGGGGTCACCGTCCGCGCTTCGCCAGGAGGTGAAGGCGATCACGACCGCGACGACTGCAGCGGCGAGGAACAGCCAGGTCCCAAAGCCGGCGCCCTTGCTGGCCGGTTGCGGCGTCTCGACAGGCTCGACGCCCTTGCTGGCCGGTTGCGGCGTCTCGACAGGCTCGACGTCCGAGGCCGGCACAGGCGTCTCGACAAGCTCGACGTCCGAGGCCGCCTTGCCCTTGCGTCCGCGGAACTCGAAGGGCTTCTCCGTTGTCACTCACTGCCTCCCAGCAGGTCTCCCAGGTCGTCAGCCTGGTCCACGGTCGTGGTGCGCGAGCCGGCCGGCCTCTTGTCGAGGACGGCGCGCGGGCCGCGTACGTTCACTCCCGAGGATGGTGACATGGTGCAGCCGGCCTTGGTGTTGAACGGCTTGCCCGGCGAGGTATCGAGACCTGGGCGCATCGTGGTGCCTTCGTACCCCTGAACGCAGGGCAGCGGGTTGAAGAAGCTCAGCTGCACACCCGAGCGCATGCCTTGGCTGGTCATCGTCGCGAAGGTGATCGAGATGCCCTCGGGGAGTCTGATCAGGGTCTCCTTGACGGCACCCGCGTTGGTGCCGAAGACCTCGGCTGTCGAGATCAGGTTGGTCATGAGCTGGCCCAGCGGAACCCCGACGCCGCTGAAGAGCCCGTCGAGCGCGCGCATCGACGGCGGTACCTGCCGGATCACCTCGCGCCAGTCGGCGTCCTGCTCGGCGAACGCGTGCGCCAGCAGGCGCATGTCCTGGGAGAAGCTCTGGAAGCTGGCCGCGGTCGACTCCTGGGTGGCGAGCACCTTCCCGGAGTTGTCGATCAGGCTGGCGGTCATCAGGAAGTTCCGGTCCGCGGTCTCGGCGAACTGAGCCGAGGTGTCAAGCAACCGGGAGAGGTTCTGGCCGTTGCCGCGGGTGAACTCGTACCCCTCGTCGATGACCGTGTTCAGGTCCACCGACGGCATGGACGCCACCATGTCCCTGCTGCTGCGGAGGAGCTTGTCGATCGCGGGCGGCAGGTCAGCAGCAGTCATGGTCACGCGGGCACCGTCACCCAGTTCGTCGTTGCCGACCGAACCGCCGCGCAGGTCCAGGTACTGCTCACCGATCGCCGACCGGTTCACGACCCGGGCAGTGACCTCGGCCGGCATCTCCGGGGCGCCCGACTCGATGTGGACCACTGCCCGGGCACCGTCCTTCGTCGCCTCCAGCGACTCGACCCGACCGACCGGCACACCGCGGTAGGTCACCTCGGAGTTCTTGAAGAGACCACCGGCTTCGGGCATCTCCACCGTGATCCGGTAGCCGCCGCCCAGCAACCGGTCCAGGCCGACGTAGTGCACGGAGAGGAAGGCGGTCGTGGCCAGCGACAGCGCGACGAACACGGCCACCTTCGTCTTGGTCAGGAATGTCAGCATCAGCGGGCCTTACGTGCGGTGGGGACCTGGACCGAGCGCTGCCCGAGTCCGGGAGCCGCGGAATCGGTCGGGGGGAGCAGGCTCGGCGACGGAGTCACGGACGGCGTCGAGGTCGGCCCGTCCGTCGGCGAGGCCGAGCTCGACGGCGACGGCCCGGGACCGGCTGGCGTCGCGGACCCCGACGGCGACGCAGGTCCGGACGGCGACGCGGACCCCGACGGCGACGGCTGGTCGGACGCTGCCGGAGGCGAGCTCGGAGCGGGAGCGACCAAGCCGGGCATCGCCATCCGTCCCGCCGAATCCAGCTCCGCTTCCCAATCAAAGGGCGGCATGGTCCCGGTGTCCGGCATCTGCGGCCACGGGCACCCGAGCCCGGTGCAGCTCGCCGGCAGCGAGGTGTAGTTCGCGGTCGCGAACACGTTGAAGTAGTCACCCCTGATCGCGTTCAGCACCTCGTCCGGGAACGGGTAGGTCAGCAGCAGCTCGAGCGAGTCCGGGAGCGCATTCCCCGATTCGGCCAGCTCGCGCAGAATCGGCTCGAGCAGCTTCATGTCCTCGATCATGTCCTCCTGGGACGCGTCGAGGGTGCGGACCGACACGGTGCTCAGCTTGTCGAGCGCCGTGAGCATCGAGACCAGCTCCTTGCGCTGGTCGACGAGCACCTGCATCCCGGGACTGAGTCCCTCGAGGGCCTGGGCGATCTTCTCCTTGTCCTGGTTCAGCGTGGTCGAGAGCCCGGCCATCGCGTCGAGCGCGTCCGTCACGGCGCCCTTGCGCGCATCGAGGCCCGCCACGAAGGTCCCCACGTTGCGCAGGAAGCCGCGAATCTCCTCCGGACGACCGGTCGAGACCTTCTGGAGCTCCCGCGAGATCTCCTGGAACTTGGCCACGCCGCCACCGTTGATCACCATCGAGAGGGCTCCGAGCACCTGCTCCACCTCGGCGACCTGGCTGGTCTCCCGGATCGGGATGTTCGCGCCCGAGCGCAGCGAGCCCGATCCGGCCTCGCCCTCCTCGGGTCGGACCAGTGCCACGTACTTCTCACCGAGGAGCGACGTCTGCTGCAAGCGAGCCGCGGTCCCCTCGGGGAGGTCGACGTCGCCGCGGATCAGGATGGTCGCCCGGGCGCTACGCCCGTCCTCGTTCAGCTTGATCGACTCGACCCGACCGACGGCGATGTTCTCGACCTTGACCGCGCTCTGCGGCACCAGGTCGAGCACGTCCGAGAAGTCGGCCGTGATCCGCACCGGGTCGGAGCCGACGTCGGCGCCTCCCGGGAGCGGCATCGAGTACAGGTCCGTTCCGCACCCGCTGAACATGAGCGTTCCGGTCAGCGCCAGGCCGCTCACCAGTGCGACCGTCTTCTTGGTCCTCATCGGGTGCTCCGATCGTTCGTGCCGGCCAGCAAGGTCGGCGGTGCGTTCCGCGACGTGCGGGCGGTCAGCCCGTCGTTGCTCCACAACGACACCTCGTTGACGTTGCCTCGACCCGCGATCAGGTTGTTGACCGGGTCGTAGCTGTCCTTCAGGTTCGCCAGCAGGAGCGGCCCGAGCCGGACCATCGTGTCCAAGGACTTCCGCTGCTTCTTGAGCGTCTGCACCGTCGGCAGCAGGTTCCGAACACTCTGGTCCAGGTGGTCCTGGTTCTCGGTAATGAAGTCGTCGAGGATCGTCATCGCGGCCGCGAGGTTCTCGGCCGCCTCCCCCATCTCGTCGCGATCGTCGGCGAGGAAGCCGGCCACCTCGGCGAATTGGTGATTCACCGCCGCCACCGCGTCGTCGTTCGCGACCAGCATGTCGCTGAGGTCGTTGAGGTTCTTCAGGGTGCCGAAGAAGTCCTCGTCGATGCTGGAGAGCGTCGCACTGGCCTTCCCGAACTCGGCGATCATCTGGTTCAGCTTGGCGCCCTGGCCCTGGAGGTTCTCGGCACCGGTGGTGATCAGCTCGCTCAACGCACCGTTCTTGTTGGCGCCGCGCGGACCCAGCGCCTCGGAGAAGTCCTCGAGACCGCGGTAGAGGTCGTCGATCTCGACGGGAACGGCGGTCCGCTCGGTGCTCAGCACGGTCCCGCTGCCGAGCCGGGCGTCACCCGAGCCCTTCTTCCACGGGGTGGTCAGCTGGACGAACCGGTCGCTGACCATCGTCGGCGCGATGATCACCGCCTTCGTGTCAGCGGCGACCGGCTGCTCGGGGTCGATCTCCATGGTGACCCGCACGCTCTCGCCCTCGACGAACACGCCGGTGACCTCGCCGACCGGTACGCCGAGCACCTGCACGTCGTTGCCGACGTACAGGCCGACCGTCGAGTCGAACATCGCGGTGATCTTGACGGGGTCGGTGCCGAACAGCGCCTTGGCGCCGATCCCGGCCACGACGAGCAGCCCGATCGCCACGAGGACGATCGTGCGCTTTCCGAGTGCTACTGGCCTACTCACTGCGCACCTCCGGGTCGGCAGTTGCGAACCACGTCGTTCTCCAGGACCGGCTCGTTGTTCCCGTCGAACAAGCCGCACAGGTAGGAGTCGATCCACTTGCCGTTGCCGGTCGCCGAGGCCAGCACGTTGTAGTACGGGCCCAGCTTCGCGAGCGCGGCGTTCAGGTTCGCCTGGTTGCGGTTGAGGATCGCCGAGACCCGGTCGATCTTCTCCAGGGCCGGGGAGAGCGCCTTCTCGTTGTCCTTGACCAGCCCGTGCAGGTGCTCCCCGAGGTCCCGGGTTCCGACCCAGAGCTTGTGCACGGCATCGCGTCGCTTCTGCAGTTCCCCGAGCAGGTCGGACCCGTCGGTGATCAGACCGGCCAGCTCGTTGTTGCGCTCGGCCAGTGTCCCGCTGACGCCCTTGGAGGCCTCGAAGAGCGAGGCGAGGTCGGCATCTCGGGTCGAGATGCTCCGCGACAGGTCCGAGAGACCGGAGACCAGCTTCTGGACCGACTCGGGGGTGTCCTTGAACGCAGCGGACAGGGCGCGGAAGCTGCCCTCGAGCTGCTCGGTGTCGATCTCCCCGAGCGTGCTGGCGAAGTCGGACACGGCCGCGTTGACGTCGTACGGCGTGAGCGTGCGCTCGAGCGGGATCGGTCCCGACAGCTTCCCGGATCCGAGGGGGTCGAGCGCCAGGTACTTCTGCCCGAGCATCGTCTTCACCTTGATCGCGGCACTGCTCTCGTCGGGAAGGTCGACATCCTTCGCCTGGAAGCTGACCCGGACCTGGTCGCCTTCCAGCTGGACCTTCGTCACTTCGCCGACGCGCACGCCGGCGACGCGGACCTCGTCCCCAGGACGCAGACCGGCGGCCTCGCGGAAGATCGCTTGACGTTGCTGCCCGTCACCGATGATCGGGAGCGAGGTGATGTTGACGGCCGCGTAGAACGCCGCACCGAGAGCGACCAACCCGACAACGGCGATCCAGACGCGGTTGCGTTCGGCGAACGCCAGGGGGAAGCGGGACATCAGCGGCACCTCCCGGCCACCGGCAGCACGCCGACGTCGCCCATGTAGCCCTCAGCCATCGGGATCCGTCCGTCCATGGAGCACAGGTAGAAGTTGAGCCAGGACCCGTAGCTGGCGGTCCGGGCGATCCGGTCGAGCTTGATCGGCGTCGTCCTCAGGAAGTTCTCGACGTCGTCGCTGTTCGTGTCGAGCGTCTGGGCGAGCACCCCGAGGTGCCTGATCGAGCGGCGCAGCGCGGGCCGAGTCTCCCCGACCAGGGTCGAGACCCTCGTGGTCAGCGCCCCCATGCCCTCCAGGGAGGCGCCGATCGCCTGCCGGTCCTCGGAGAGGCCGGTGACCAGCTGCTGCATCGTCACCAGGGTCGTGTCGAGCTGACCGGAGCGCGAGTTGATGTCGGTCAGCACGCTGCTCAGGCCGGTGATCAGCTCACCGATGACCTGGTCCTTCTCAGCGAGCGCGGTGGTCAGGCTGGCGGTGCTCTGCATCAGGCCCTCGACGGTGGCGTCCTCGCCCTGGAACACGGCGATGATCTGCTCACTCAGGTTGTTGACGTCCTCGGGGTCGAGGAGCCGCATCAGGGGGCGGAAGCCGTTGAACAGGACGGTGAGGTCCAACGCGGGGCGCGTCTGCTCGACGCCGAACACGTGGCCCGGCTCGACCCGTGCCGACGCGCTCACGGGCGTCGCGTCGCTCCCGGAGGGATCCGGTTGCTGCAGCGCGATGTAGCGCTGGCCGACCAGGTTGCGGAACTTGATCTGGAGGACCGAGTCCGACGCGGCGGGGACCCCGTCACGGATCGTGAACTTCACCCGCGCGAGCCGCTTGTCGGTGATCTGGATGTCCTCGACCGTCCCGACCTTGACCCCGGCGGCCCGGACGTCGTCGCCCCGGTTCAGGCTGGTGACATCGGTGAAGATCGCGGTGTACGTGTGCAGGTCCCCGGAGGATGAGTTCCGGATCGTCAGCGCGAGCAGTCCGGTGGCGACCCCCGTGATCAGCGTGAAGACGATGCTCTTGACCGCAATGACCCAGAGCGGACCATGGTTGGCGTCGTTGCTCATCGGAGCACCACCTTCGTGTTGCGCAGGGTCGGCCCGAGCAGCAGGCTGCTCCAGTCCGGGTACTCGGAGGGAGCCATGCCTTGGGTCGGGGCGATCAGCTCGGCGATCAGCTGGTTCTCGGCCGGGGAGTTCGCGTCACCCAGGCCCGTCAACGCTGCCAGGTGGGCCTGCGCGTGGGCTGCCGGCGGCGGCGCGATCTGCTGCGGGTCGTTGGTACCGCCGTCCGTCTCCGGCGCGATCGACCCGGAGCCGGCATCGGGCCAGACTGCCGCAGCTGCCGTTCTCTTGGCGGGGCTGGTTCCGACGGAGCCGGTGACGTAGGGGCAGCGGGGCGGCGGGGTGCCCTTGGTGTAGGTCAGGTTGTCCTTGCCGGCCAGGTACTTGGACCGGGCCGGAGTCACCTTGAGCACGGCGTGGATGCCCGGCTCGTCGGTGCCCTTGCCGAGCGCCTGCTCCATCCGCGGCTTCATCTTCACCACGGCCCGGAACAGGCAAGGGAACTGGGACGCGTACGGAGCGGTCGCGCGCAGGGCCGCCTTGCTCCGGTCGGAGAGCACCACGATGGTGTTCTCGTTCTTCGTCATCCACCCCCGCACGGTGTCGGAGGAACCGATGACGCTCGCGTACACGTCGCGCAGGTTCTCGCGCTCCTCGACGAGCGTCTGGGATGACGTCGTCATCGTCGCGAGGGCGTCGATCAGGTCCGGTGCCGCGATCTTGTAGGAGTCGGCAACGACGGCCAGCTTCTTGAAGTCCTCCATCATCTGAGGAACCTTCGGATTCATCTTCTTCATGTAGCTGGACCAGGCGACCATCGAGTCGCCCATCTCGGTCCCGTTGCCCCGCAGCATGTCGGAGAACTCGCCGAGCATCGCCGAGAGCTTCTCAGGCTGGATGGCACGCAGCACCGGCAAGAGCTCGTCGAGCACCTGCTGCAGCTCGGTGGCCTCGGCCGATGCGTCCTGGAAGACCACGTCACCCTGGGCCAGCGCCGCACTGCTCTTGATCTCGGGGACGACGAGCGCCACGTAGCGCTCGCCGAACATCGTCTTGGGCAGCAGCCGGGCGACGACGTTGGACGGCACGTCGTCCAGGACGTCGGGATCGAGTGCCAGGGTCAGGTCGGCGCCCTCGTCGGTGGCGGTGATCTTGGAGACCGCCCCGATCGGCACGCCGAAGTACTTCACGTCGGATCCGACCTGGAGCGCGTTGCCGACGACGTCGGTCCGCAGCGTCACGTCGCGGTGCGGCACCAGGGTCCGGTTGAACGAGAGGTAGGCGACGACGAGGCCGCCGACGATCAGGGCTAGTGCCAGGATCCCGAGGAGCAGGTCACGCACGCGTGCGGCGCTCATCCGGCGATCCTCACCGTGGTCGAGGCACCCCACAGGGCCATCGAGAGGACGAGGTCGAGCACCGCCACCGTCACCAGGCTCCGCCTTACGGCGCGGCCGACAGCGACGCCGACCCCGGCCGGACCGCCGGTCGCCTGGTAGCCCATCCGGCAGTGCACCAGGATGATGATCACCGAGAAGAACAGCACCTTGAAGAACGACAGCAGGATGTCCACCGGTGGCAGGAACAGGTTGAAGTAGTGGTCGTACGTCCCCGGCGACTGGCCGTAGACGAGGACCGTGATCAGGCGGGACCCGGCGTACGACGTGAGCAGACCGACGACGTACAGCGGGATGATCGCGACGAAGCCGGCGATCACCCGGGTCGTGATCAGGTACGGCACCGGCGACACCGCCATCGCACGGAGCGCGTCGACCTCCTCGTTGATCCGCATCGCGCCGAGCTGCGCGGTGAAGCCGGAGCCGACGGTGGCCGACAGCGCCAGCGCGGCGACCATGGGGGCGACCTCACGCGTGTTGAAGTACGCCGAGATGAACCCGTTGAGCGCGGCCGCGCCGATCTGGTCGAGCGCGGCGTAGCCCTGGATGCCGACGACGAACCCGACCGCGAGGGTCAGGCCGAGCATGACGCCGATCGTCCCGCCGATGACGGCGAGCGCACCTGACCCGAAGCTGACCTCCGACAGCAGCCGGAGCACCTCCTTCGGATAGCTCTTCAGCGTCGCCGGGATCTGGCCGAGCACCGACCCGTAGAAGCGGAGGTCGGCGCCGAGGTTGACCACCCGGTCGACCGGGCGCGACAGGAGCGCCGCGGCGCGACCCTGCGTCCTGGCGGGCGGACGCTGGGCCCGCCTGCGCGGCGCTGGCAGCTCGGGCGGAAAGGACGGTTCGGCGAACACGGCGTTGTCTGCCATGTCAGGCCCCCTTCATGGGAACGATCGTCAGGTACAGCGCCGTGAGGACGAAGTTGACGAAGAAGAGCAGCAGGAACGTGATGACCACCGACTGGTTCACCGAGTCGCCGACCCCCTTGGGGCCGGGAGCCGTGTTCAGGCCCCGGTAGCTGGCGACGACGCCGGCCAGGAACCCGAAGACGATCGCCTTGATCTCCCCGATCCACAGGTCGGAGATCTGAGCGAGCGCGGTGAAGCTGGACAGGTAGGCACCGGGAGTCCCGCCCTGGAGCACGACGTTGAAGAAGTACCCGCCGAGCACGCCGACCACCGAGACCAGGCCGTTGAGCAGGACCGCCGCCACCACGCAGGCGACGACCCGCGGTACGACGATCCGCTGCACCGGATCGAGACCCATCACCTTCATCGCGTCGATCTCGTCCCGGATCTTGCGCGATCCGATCTCGGCGCAGATCGCCGCGCCGCCAGCTCCGGCGATCACGAGCGTGGTCACCATCGGCGCTGCCTGCTGGACGACCGCGAGCACGCTCGCCGCACCCGTCATCGACTGCGCACCGATCTGCTTGGTCAGGGTGCCCAGCTGGAGGGCGATGACCGCTCCGAGCGGGATGGAGATCAGGACCGCCGGCACCCAGGAGACACTGACGACGAACCAGAACTGCTGCAGCGTCTCCTTCGCCGAGAACGGTCGCCGGAAGGCGGCGCGCAGGGTGTCGAGCCCGAGCGCGAACAGGTGTCCGACGCTGTCGAGCGCCCGAGCCGGGAGGATCGGCTTCGCGATGGACCGGTCTCGGTCGCTCTCCTCGTCGTCGGCGACGTAGAGGCTCGCTGCCCCGGAGGTGACCCGCTGGCGGTGCCGCTCGGCGCTGGCACGGACGGCGCCGGAACGGGGAGCCAGCTGCCGGGGCAGCACCTCGATGGCCCGCGCGCCGGTGTGGATCGTGGTGGACCCCGGGTAGGTGCCGTCGTAGTCGATCGGGTCGTTTCGCTTGTGATCAGCCTCCTCGCTCATCCCGATCGGGCCGTCGGGGTCACCGCTCATGAACTGGGAGACGACCGGGTGGTCGGTCATCAGGAAGTCCTCGCGCGGACCGAACATCACCAGCTCGCGCCGGTAGAGCATGCCGAGGTTGTCGGGCAGGGTGCGCGCCAGCTCGATGTTGTGCGTGACCACCAGCATGGTGGCGTCGGTGGCCGCGTTCACCTCGATGAGCAGCTGGGCCAGGTTGGAGGTCCGGACCGGGTCGAGGCCCGAGTCGGGCTCGTCGATCAGGATGATCTCGGGGTCGGTGACCAGCGAGCGCGCCAGACCGGCTCGCTTCTTCATGCCGCCGGAGATCTCGCCGGGCAGCTTGTGCTCCTGCCCGACCAGGCCGACCATCTCGAGCTTCTCCATCACCAGGTTGCGCACCTGGTGCTCCTTGAGGTTGGTGTGCTCGCGCAACGGGAACGCCACGTTGTCGTAGACGGGCAGGGACCCGAACAGGGCACCGTCCTGGAAGAGCACGCCGAACTTCTTGCGCAGCTCGAGCCGGTGCGACTCCCGCGCCGAGACCATGTCGATGCCGTCGATCAGGATCTGGCCCTCCTCCGGGTCGGTCAGCCCGATGATCGACTTGAGGAACACCGACTTACCGGTTCCCGAGGGGCCCATCATCGCGGTGATCTCGCCGGGGGGCAGGGTCAGCGTGACGTCGTGCCAGATGTTCTGGCGCCCGTACGTCTTGCTGAGTCCGAAGACTTCGACCGATCCGCCCACGGGGGACCTCCTGAATAGCTTGGTGACCCTGTCTGGGCCAGGTGGGTTGGTACGAAAGGTTGGAGAGCTGCCGTCTGCCGACGGGCCGCGCCTACTCGTCGCGTTCCGGGTACTCGAAGGGTTGCGGTCCGGCGCAGTTCGCCTTCTTCGGCGTGTTCTTGCCCGGAGGAGCGGGGACGATGATCGAGCCGGTCTCGTTCAGCTGGATGCAGGAGAACGGCCAGCCGGACCGGGCCTGCATCGGGTTGTCCGGCCCCGACGCCGCGAGCGTGATGAGCCGCGACAGGTCGTCACCGGCACTGGTCGTGCAACCCGTGAAAGGCGGGATCGTGATCGCCCCCTTCAGGGAGCCGCCGTACAACGGGTGGTAGTAGGTTTCCGGATCCTTCTTGGCGTACCACTCGGCCGCAGGGTTGGCGTCGGTGTCGCGGCGAACCGTCTCGGGCCCGACCACCCGGAACGGTGCTGGCTCCTTGGTCCGGCAGTTGCCGTTCAGCTGCATGTCCTGCCCGTCGACCCGGACGGACAGGACCCGGACGTTCACGCTGTCCTCGACGACGAACTCCCGGTTGTACTCGTCCCAGGTCCCGTCCGGTTGCTTGTACTGATCGGTCTTGATGAGGACCGGCACCGGGACGGGGAACCCGTTGCGTCGACGCTGGCTGATCTGGACCGTGGCCTCCACCGGCATGATGCCGAAACCCACGGAACGCACCGTCATGGGCTCCATGTAGCCGAACTGCTCCGGCGCACCGTCGGGTGAGACGAAGTAGCTCTCGGCCCGGATCTCCCAGTGCGCGATGGTCTGGTCGAGACTCTTCTGATCCGCGACGTACTCCGTCGTCACGATGCCGGCTGGAGCCTTGAACCACTGCTTCGCGCGCTTGGTGTACGCCATCCCGGACTGGGACGTCGACGTCCAGTTGCCGAACGTCGAATCAGGGAGTCCGGGGTAGTACTCGTACGCCTGGGAGGACGGCGCGACCATCCCCAGGGTCACAGCGAACGCGCCGACCAGCGCCCAGCGTCGAGCGCGTTGCTTGAACTTCATGCGTGGACCTTTCATCGGTGGCGGCCGTCACAGCAAGCAGAACGGCGAGAACGTCCGGCGCCGGGACCGCAGTTGTTACCCGGATGACAACTGCGGCCCGGCGTGCGGGCTGGGTTCGGCCCGTCCTACTTGGACTTGAACCGGATCGCTCGGGACTTCGCGGGCAGGTAGTAGGTGCTGCCCAGGTAGGTCACCGTCGCGGTCCAGGTGCCCTTCTTCAGCTTGGGGAGCCTGCCGACAGCCTTGCCGTTGACGACCCTCAGGTTCACCTTCTTGGTGACCCTGCCCTGCTTCAGCACGACCTGGGCGGTGCCGGCCGCCTTGACCAGTCCAGCTCCGGTCGCGACCGTCACGGTGGCCGTGCCCTTCTTCTTCGGACTCGCCTTGACGACCTTGAGGACGACCGCCCCGGACCTGCCCTTGCCAATCGTCAACGTCCCGGTCGCACTACCCGGACTGAACGACTCGCTCCCGGCATAGGTCGCCTGGAGAGCGTGCCTGCCCGGTGCCGTGGTCCCAGCGATGCTGAAGACGGCCTTGCCGCCGGACAGCGCCTTCGTCCCCGCCGGCCGGCCACCGATGGTGAGCGCCACGTTCCCGGCCGCCCCCGCGACAGCGACGGTGACCGCCGATGCCTTTCCGTACGCGCCGACCGCAGCCGTGACCTTGACACTCGCTGCACTCGGGACGGTCAACGACGACGAGGTCGAGGAGATGGTGGTCTGGCCGGTCTTCGACGCGGTCGACCGGTAGCTGATCGCCTTGCCCGCCATCGCGGAGGTCACCGTCAGCGTCGCCGTCACGGCACCCTCGATCGGGTCCCCGTTGGCCAGCCACTGACCGGCAACATCGTCCGGCGAGGCCGAGAACGTTCCCGGGGTCCCGGTCAGCGTGCTCCCGACAGCCGGGACACCGGTCACCTTCGGCAGCTCAGCCCGCAACAGCTTCCGGATCACCACACCCCCGCGGACCTGGGTCGGGATGGTGTCGATGTTGCCCGAGTAGTTGCCGATCACCATCTGGGTGATGTCCCGACCATTCAGGTCCGCAGGGATCTCACCCGGAATCGGGGCCGGGACCTGTCCCGGAGGATTCTGTCCGTTCCAGTAGTGGATGTTCCGATCGGCGTCAACGAACGCCATCTCGTAGTTGCCGGTTCCGCTTGCGATCAGGACGGGCTCCCCCGTATCGAAAACCGCGGGAGGCGGGGAGTAGTTGACCATCGTGGTGGAGAAGGCCATCTTGCCGCTCGGCAGGATCCCGATCGCGGCGAAGGGGTTGGTCGCCAGGGACTTGAGGATCGGCCGCACCGCAGTCGTGACGCGCGGCGAACCGGACGTCCAGCCCCCGACGTTGCAGGCGTCACCCCAGCTCTCGATCACGCCCTCCGGAGTCAGCGCCAAGTAGCACCCGGCTCCGGACGCCGCGATACTGGTGGCCACCAGCCCCTCCGGCACGTTCTTGACGCCGTAGTTGAAGGTTCCTCCGTCTCCCCAGGCCACCACCGATCCGTCGTTCTTCAAGGCAGCGGCTCCGAGCGCGTAGGTGGCGACCTGCTTGACGTCGGTGAGCCCTTCGGGGACGTTCAGCGGAGTATCGAACGCCCGCGTCTTGCCCCAGGCAAGGACACGTCCGTCCTCGGTGACTGCCAGCGCGTGCTGGTCACCCGCGGCGATCTGCACGACCTTGGCCGCTTGAACCACCGCGGGGATCTTCTCCAGCTGGACGGGATTCGCACCCCACCCGACAACCCGTCCGGTTGCGGTCAGCGCCACGACGCTGTCCATCGGGAGCAGCACCTGCTTGAACGCAACCCCGTCCAGCTCCGCCGGCATCGTCAGCTGACCGATCGAGTTGTCCCCCCACAGCCGCAGTTCGCCAGCCTGGTCGAACGAGACCGCCATGCCCGGTTGCGAGATCGGCGTGACCTCGACGGGCTCGTCCTCTGCCGACGCGGGCGTCAGACCCACGGGACTCAGTGCTCCCAGCACCAAGGCTGCCGCCAGTGCGACACCGCTCCAATTCAGCCGTCTGCGCATAACCACTCCTCCGGGAACGAAACCCGCACGTCGTCCGACGTGACCTGCGACACAAGGTAGGTCCGCCTGTGCGCCGTTCGACGCGCTCGCGGAAAATGCATCGCTCCCGGTCCCCGAACTTGTCACCCAGATGACGAATCCGGCTCCCACGGGCCGCCAGGCAGGCATCGATCGTGAGTGAAGAATCCGGCTCCCACGGGCCGCCAGGCACGCGTCGATCGTGAGTTGTGAGGCGGGTCACAACTTTCTGGGTTCTCCTTACCCGGTTGGTTCCCAAACCCCCTCAGCGTGCTCGACCTCAGGGATGGTCGGCGACACCACGGGAGGTGTCTGCCTCCACCGAACAGGAGAAGAACATGCGTCTAAGACATTTCCTGGCAGCGACAGCCGTCAGCAGCCTGATCGTCGGAGGGGCCGCCGTACCCGCGCACTCCGCAACCACTCTGCCGGCGGAGAAGGTCGGCACCCTCAGCACCTGGGGCAACACGGGACACTTCTGGGCGGCAGCAGCCATTCCGATCCCCGAGGATCTCACTGGTCCCGTGAAGTCCGTCGCCGTCGGGTTCCGTGCCACCGGCGTAGTCACCCTGGACGGTCATGTTCGGGTCTGGGGCGCCGCCTTCGCGCCCGAGTGGATGAGTGTTCCTGCTGGAATCACCGACGCCGAGGCGCTCTCTTTGTCGCTCGGCAGTGGCGCCGCGCTGCACACCGACGGCCACATCACTGCCTGGGGTGGCGAGACCGAGGAGTTCTCCGCACCTCCCAGCGAACTGCGGGCCAAGGCGATCGCCGTCATCAGCGACACCGGGTACGCCGTGCGTCCGGACGGGACGGTCGCCACCTGGGGAATTGCGAACCCGATCTTCCCGGTCCCGAACGGCCTGGCAGACGTGACCGACGTCGAGGCATCCACGACCTCCGTCCTGGCCCTCCGCTCCGACGGCACCGTTGCTTCGTGGGGCAGCACTGGTGCGCTCGAAGTCCCCGACTTCGAGGGCAAGAAGGCCGTCCAGATCAGCAACGGTCCGGGAGCAAGCGGCGTCATCTTCGAGGACGGCACCATCAAGACCTGGGGAACGGTTCCGGACGGCGAACCGACCTTCGACGGCCTCACCCCCGCCACCAAGGTGATCAGCCTCGCCATCGGGAACAACAGTGCCGCCGTCACCGCTGACGGTGTCGTGCACGCCTGGGGTGCCGAGACCGCGGTCACGACCATCCCGGACGAGCTGACCGGGGAGCCGGTCAACACCGTCGTGGTGGGCATGGCGCACGCTGCCGCCATCACGACGATCTTCCGCGACCTGACCAAGCCGACCATCGCGGGTACGCCGACCGTCGGACAGATCCTGACCGCCACGCCGGCCACCTTCTCCCTGGCTCCGGACGCCCCGGCGACCGGCCAGTGGTACGCCGGAGAGGACCCGATCGCCGGAGAGACCGGTACGACGCTGACCCTGGGCGTGGCCCAGCTCGGCCAGGCCATCAGCTACCGCACCAGCGCCACCCGCGGGGACGAGGACCTGGTGTCCAGCTCCGACGCGACTGCCGCCGTCGCCAAGATCACCTCGACCACCAGCGTCTCGGTCGCCCCCGGGACGTCACCGGTCGGGACCGTCAGGACCCTGACGGCCACCGTGACCGCCCCGGACGCGTCCCCCACCGGCACGGTGACCTTCACCGTGGACGGCACCGCTGGCGATGCCACGGCACTGACGGCGGGCACGGCCACGCTGGCCCTCCCTGCCGACCTGGCAGCGGGTGACCACACGGTGACGGCCGCCTACAGCGGTGACGCGTCGGTCGCCGGGTCCACCTCGGTGAACCTCGTCGTGACTGTGGCGAAGGTGGTGTCGACCACCTCCCTGACCGTCAGCCCCGGTACCTCGCCCGTCCGGACCGGTCGGACCGTGACGGCAACCGTGACCGCACTCGGAGGGACCAGCACCGGTTCGGTGACCTTCAAGGTAGGCACGACCACCTCGCCCGCCCGCCCCGTCAGCGACGGCAAGGCCACCTGGGTGCTGCCCGTCGGTCTGGCGGCCGGCACTCATGCGGTGACGGCGACGTACAGCGGTGACGCGACCACCGCAGGGTCGACCTCCCCGGTGCTCAACGTCGGCATCAGCAAGGCTGCCGCGTCGGCGGCGTTGAAGGCCAGGGCAACAGGCAAGACCAGGAAGCTGGCCAAGAAGGTCACGCTGACCGTCAAGGTCAGGACCACGGCAGGAATCTCCCCGGCCGGCAAAGTCACGATCACCCTGAAGGGCAAGACCAAGAAGAGGGTCGTCGCCAAGGTGAACGCCAACGGGGTCGCCACCGTGGTGGTCAAGAAGATCAAGCGCGGCAAGTACACGGCGACCGTGCAGTACGCCGGCAACACCAACGTCAAGGCGGTCACCATCAGGCCCAAGTTCAAGATCTGACCGCCCCTTCGACGTTCACGAAATAGTTGTGATGCGCATCGCAAGTTTTGACTCATTCCGCCGAGAAAGTTGCCGATTGCTAGCCCGCGCCCTTGCCAACCGGCTGAATGCATGCTGCGGGGCGCCGAACTTTCTCCCCCAGGTCGGTCCGGCGTCGTACCGCGGAGTTCCTGAGATTCCGCCCGCACGGTCACGGGGCCAGACGCCGACCCCGTGACCACCTATTCAGCAGAACCACTGACAGCCGATCCGGAAGTCCATAGGTTTCATGAGCGACGACAGGCCAAGGAACCGGGAGGCCGAGGATGAGATTGATCCACCCGCGGATGACGGTGCCGAGGCGATGACGGACGCCCCGATCCTGGCCCCGCGACCGACAGCCGGCCTGCAGTCCTACCGCGACGTGCTCCTCCAGCTCTCCCAGCCGATCGTCGACCAGGTCCGGGCCGAGGTGCCCGCCTACCGCGGACCGGACGGGGGCCGCCGTCACCAGTTGATCAGCCGCGCCGCCGACGCGGCCCTCGACGCCTTCGTCGAGATCGCCGCGCGACGGGCACCGGTGCCGCGCAAGCTCGACGAGCTCTTCCACCGGATGGGTTGGGGCGAGGCGCAGGACGGCAACGACACCGAGAACCTCGAGCTGGCGATGCAGGTGGCGATGCGGGTCATCTGGCGGCACCTGACCGATTTCGCAGTAGACCGCAACCAAACCGTCGAGGGCCTGCGTGACCTGATCGACGCGCTGCTGGAGTATCGCGATCACCTGCACGCCCAGCTGATGTCCGGGCACAGCATGTGGGGCCGCGACCCGTACTACGACGAGAACCGAGCACGCGTCAGACTCTGGGACCTCCTCTGGGGCGGCACCGTGGGCCGAATCTCTCCGCTGCGGCCCCTCGGCCTGGATACCGAGGTCATGAACGAGGCTGCGCTTCAGGCGGGCTGGCCCGTGCCCGACCAGGTCGTGGCCATCGCGGTCAGCTACCACGGCAAGCCACCACCGCTCCCCGAGACGGCCGAGGTTCTCGCCAAGCTGCAGGCCGATCGGCTGCACCTGCTCTGCCCGGCTGATCTCGTCGGAACGATCGTCTCCGACCTGACCAGGTCAGCCACCGACCGCCGCGTTGTCGTCAGCTGGCCGGTGACGCCGGAGGAATCGGGCTCGGCGTTGCTCTGGTCGCTCAGGGCACTCGACCTCGTGCAGCTCGGCGTCATCCCGCCGACCCAGGTGGTGCGCTGCGTCGACCACACCATCCAGCTCTGGCTGCACGCGGAACCGTTGATGCGTCGCCGCCTCTGCCAGGAGCTGCTCGAACCACTGCTCGCCGAGTCCCCCAACTCCCGCGAGATCCTCTCCGAGACCCTGCTCACCTGGCTGGAGACCCGCGACAGCGCACCCGCCATCGCCGCCCGGCTCGACGTGCACCCGCAGACCGTTCGCTACCGCTGGCGACGGATCAACGAGCTGTTCGGCGAAGCCCTTCACGACCCGGAGTTCGTCATCCAGATCACCCTCGTGCTCAAGTCCAGCCTGCTGCTCTGGAAGGGCGGCGACCAGCGGGACTTCGACCTCTTCCGGGACATGAAGGAAGCGGGCCAGTGAAGGGGCGCAGTACGGCGGCGCCCAAGATCGGGCTCAGCATCGCGCTCGCCATCGGTCTCGTGACAGCGGCAGCGACCTGGCTCGCTCCCGCTGACGGCAGCTCCACCGCAGCGGTGCTGGTCCTCGCCATGCCGATCGGACTGGTCGTTGCCAGCACGCTCTCCCCGTGGCTGATCCGACGCGCCGGTCGCACCCTCGGCGTGACGTCGATCGGCACCGAGGCACTCGAACGCTGGCAGCACGTCAGCACCCTCGTGCTCGACCCGTTCCACAGCCTCACCACCGGAAACCTGGTGGTGACCGAGGTGCACCCGATCGACCCCGACCACGAGCGGAACCTGCGCTGGTTCGCCGGCGCCCTCGCCCACTCGTACGACGACCCGGTCGGACGCGCCGTCGCCAAGCTGGCCGGTCGCGGCAAGGTCAGCAACTTCGCCCAGGAGCCCGGCCGCGGCATCCGTGGTTCGGTCGACCGGCACCCGGTGCGGGTCGGGCAGCCCGAGTGGCTCGGGTTCAGCAACGAAGACGCCCCGTCCCCCATCGGCACCACCGTCGCCGTCGACGTCGACCACCGGCCGCTGGGCCGGATCACGGTCGCCGACGAGGTCCGCACCGATGCCAGTCATCAGCTCGACCTGCTGCGTCGTACCGGCCTGACCCCGGTGCTGGCCGCGCTCCGGACCGAGGCGGAGCTGGAGCGGGTCGCCACCCTGTCGGCCAGTCCCGCCTGGCACGCCGAGACCGACCCGTTGCAGCTCGCCCGCGAACTCACGGTCGGCGGCGAGAGCGTCGGCCTGGTGCACAGCCGGCCGGGCGGTTCGGTCTCGCTGCTCGCCGTCGACAGCGCCGACTACTCCCCGGTTCCCGGCTCGGCCGACTCCGTGGGCATCGACGCACCCGACATCGACGTCGTCGTACGGGCCGTGACGCTGGCCGCCCGTGCCCACCGCGCCCAGCAACGGACCTTGCGGCTGGCCTGGGCGCTCTTCCTGCTACCCCTGCCGTTCGCCGCGCTCGGATTCCTGCCCCCGCTCGTCGCGGTGGCAGTCGCTGCCGTCACCTGGATCGTCGTCGGAAGCAGCTCAGCCGCCGAGTTCTTCAGCCTGCGGATGGGCCAGGGGTCGAACGAGAGCTGATCTACCGCCCCTGGAACGCCAGCGCCCAGGACTGGTGCCGGAACTTCAGCACCCCCAGGAGCGCCGCCGGCCGTCCTGATCAGGTCGCTGAGCTGGTCGCCTCGAACCTGGCCAGCTCCGCCCGAGCGAACGCCGTCCGCTCGGTCTCCTCGCCGCCCGCGCTCCCCAGCGCGTCAGCGAGATCGCGCGCCGCTTCGAGCCGGTGCGCCCGACGGCGCCGGTCGAGCACTCCTCCTGCCCGTCGGAAGGTACGGCGCTGCTTCCACGCTCCGGCCACCGCGGTCAGCTCCTCCTCGGTGATCGTGCCGTTCTCCGCCTCGGGTGCCATCAGGTCGCGCATCGCCGACCGTTCAGGCTCCACGACGACGTGGTAGACGATCACCACGATGATGCCGGCAAGGATGATCTCGCCGGCTAGCAGCACGAAGATGAAGGCGCTGCCGCCGGCGAGAGCGCCGTTGCTGTCCCAGACGCCGTGCAGCACCATAGCGATCGCGCAGAGGATGAGCCCGCGGCCGATCCGGCGACGCTGCGCCACCGTCCCGACCAGGTAGACCACGCCCGCGCCGAAGATCGCGGAGTAGAGGATGTGCGAGGTGAATCCGGTCCCGAGACGGAGCAGGGCGATGTGGATGCTGGAGCCCACCGGGTCCACGCCGAAGTTGGAGGGCGCTGCCTGGAGCGAGTACAGGATGTCCTCGATGATCTCGAAGCCGAGGCCGACGAACGCACCGATCACGAACCCGTCGAACGCGGTCCTGATCACCCGGCGGGCGATGAACAGGAGCAGCAGGACGCCGGAGCCCTTGCCGAGCTCCTCCATGAACGGTGCGGCCAGGCCCGCTCCCCAGTCGATCGCGAACTGCTGGCTGCCCAGCTTGCTGTAGAGGCCGAGGAGCGCGGTGTTGCCCTGGAGGGCGATCGCCCAGGTGGCGGCGAAGCCGCCCCAGACGAAGGCGGCCACGCGCAGGTCCACCGGCTGCCGCGAGTACCGGTCGATGCGGGTCGTGAACCACCAGAACAGGACGGCGTACACGGTGAAGATCAGTGCCGAGATGCTGAGCGCGGTGCCGTAGGCGGGGCCCTGGCTCCGCACCTGCGAGATCGTGTACCAGACGCCGTACGCGATCGTGGCGACGAAGACCCAGAGACAGGCGTTGCGCGGCTGGTTCCAGTTGACGCGTGCACCCCAGCCCACCGCGTCGGCCGATCGTGCCCGCCGGTCCAGCAAGTCCTGCCCGGTCATGACGTCGCCCCTTCCGTCACCGGTCGCACCGACCGGATCATGGTCGCGATCTGGGACTCGACCTGGTCGTCGTCGCCCTGGTCCGGTCCCATCACGACGATCTCGACTCCGGTGCCGTCGAAGACGTACGCCGCGATCAGGCCGCCGGTGCCGGCCGAGGTGAACCGGGCGATCGCGCCCCGGTCGCCCCGGAGGTTGGTGAGCGTGGAGGCTCGACCGGTGTCGATCACTACCGTCTGCTTCAGGCGGTCGTTGTTGTCCTGGAGCTGCGCCAGGAGCTGGCGCGGGGTTCCGTCAAAGCCGTCGCTGACGATCGTGACCGAGAAGGCGCCGCTGGAGACCTGGGCGATCTTCGTGAAGCTCCCAGAAACCGGGGGCTCGGAGGCGCGCAGGCCCTGGTCGATGTTCCAGCCGGCGGCGGGGTCGAACTCGACGCCTTCGAGCCGGATGACGTCGCCCGCGCGGACGGGGTCCTCGACCTCGATGCTCCGATTGATCCCCGGCAGCGCCCACATCGCGACGGCGACCAAGACGGCGACCAGCCCTGCCGGGACCAGGGTCGCCCGGTCCATCCCCCAGAAGCGCCGCTCGACCGGGACCCAGTCCGGTGGTGCGGGCGCTCGTTCCCCGGTGACGTCGATCTGCATCTCACTCCCCCTTGCTGCTCCCGGACAGTGGTCACAACCTAGGTACCGGCAGATTCGCCGGTCAACCCACTGGAAGTCACCGCCACCTTCGGCAACCGCAAGCTGGTGCTGTCACCACACGCGTAGCCACGTTCGATCGGGTCGGCGGATGGAGCGGCCCGAACTGAATCGGATGGAGCGGGGCAAAAACAGCAAACCGCGTGCAGTGAGCCACTGCACGCGGTTCTTGATACGAACAACCTGGTGGAGCTGAGGGGATTCGAACCCCTGACCTTCTCATTGCGAACGAGACGCGCTACCAACTGCGCCACAGCCCCTTGATGCAGAGGAAAAGTTACCACCCGTCGGCGAGGAGGCCGAATCGGGTCCCGGGGCGGGTTCAGGCCCCGGCGGCCTTGCGGTCTTCGGGAACCGGTTCCGCTGCTGCTTCCTTCTCCGCGGCCGCCGCCTCGGCAGCGAGCGCGGAGTCGGCGGCGTCGTGACCGGACGATGTGATGCCGGTGGAGGCGGCGGTGATATCGATCGTCCGGACCGTACGGCGGGCCCGCGGCTTGTTCACGTACGTCGGCAGCGTGACCGGCAGCGGGTCCCACAGACCGCCCTCGTCGAGGACCGGTTCGGCCACCGCGGCGGCGAGCTCGTCGCGGGAGAGACCCTGGGTGTCCTCGCCGGCGAGGTCGGGCTCGACCTCGGCCTTCGTCGCGGCCGGCGCGACCTCGTCGACCTCCGGAGCCGCGACGTCCGCGGCAGGTTGGACGGGCGCAACGCGGCGTACCTGTTGCGCCCGGACAGTGAGCCGGGCGACCACGAGGAACGCGAGCACCAGGGTGCCCGGGATCGCGGTCGAGTACCACGGCGTGTACCCGAGATAGCTGGTCACCGAGACGGCGACCAGAGTGGTGAGCAGCAGCGCGAGGACCCGGCGGCGACGACGCGCCGCGGAGCGCGCGGCCTCACGGGAGATCGGGGCCGGACGGGACGGCGTACGGGGAGCGGTCGTCTGGCCGCGTTCGACGTCGGGGACGACCGGTGCCGGAACGGCGCCTCGGCCGAGGACGCGGACCGAGTCGGAGAACTCCTCGACCGGACGGCTCTGGTCGAGGTCGTCGTGGCGCTTCAGAGCCTTGGGGAGCAGGTAGACGGCCCACCCGATGGCGAGCACCACGAAGATGATTCCTGACAGGTCCACAACAGGAGGGTAGAAGTGCCTGGGGCTGTGGTGACGCAAGCGCAACGGTGTGTCGCGAGATCACTCCTGTGACTGGTGGTTCAACCGATCCTCGACACCCTTCGGCGCCTCCTCGCGGGTGATCGCGAACAGCCGGTGGTCGCGCCAGTCACCGTCGATGTGCAGGTACCGCGGAGCGAACCCGACCTCAGGGATCCCGAGCTTCTCGACCACCCGCAGCGAGGCCGCGTTCTCCGGCCGGATGGCGATCTCGATGCGGTGCAGCTTGAGCACGAAGAAGCAGTGGTCGATCGCCATCGACACCGCGCGCGTCATCAGCCCGCGACCGGCGTGGCCCTGGTCGATCCAGTACCCGATCGAGGCGAGCTGCGCCGACCCGCGACTGATGTTGCTGACCGTCAGCTGGCCGATGAACCGGCCGTCGTGCTCGACGACGAACGGGAGCTGCCGCCCGACCCTGGCCTCGGCGAGCATCGCCCGCACCATCGCCGCGAACGACCGCGGTCGGGCCTGGGACCCCGGCGGCGTGGTGGCGTCCCAGCGCGAGAGCCAGGCGAGGTTCTCCTGGCGCACCCGCCGCCAGGCGCGCTTGTCCCGGATCGTGATCGGGCGCAGCCGTAGCCGGCCGTGCTCGAGGACCACCGGCCAGCCCGGGTGCGCGCTCACGGAGTGCTCCCCGCTACGACGCTCAATGGTCGCTCCCGCGGACCTGCTCCACCGCGTGCCGCAGCAACGGCATCACCACCGCGAGCCCGTCCCGCACGCCCCCGCGCGACCCCGGCAGGTTCACCACCAGCGCCTCGCCGACGACCCCGGCCAGCCCGCGCGACAGCGCCGCCGTCGGCACGCCCTGGCTGACGCCGTACGCGCGGATCGCCTCGGCGATGCCGGGCACCTCGCGATCGAGCAGCGGTCGGGTCGCCTCAGGGGTCAGGTCGGTCGGCGTCAATCCGGTGCCGCCGGTGGTCAGGACGGCGCGCGCCCCGGCCTCCACGGCCTCGCGGATCGCCGTACCGACAGCCTCTCCGTCCGGTACGACGACAGCAGCGCCCACCGCCCAGCCGTCGGCTCGCAGCGCCTCGACGATCAGCGGGCCGGTCTCGTCGGCATACACCCCCGCCGCAGCGCGGTTCGACGCAACGACCACAGCCGCCTTCACCGGACCCAGTCCCCGTTCTTGCCGCCGGACTTCGACTCGACCCGGATGCCGGTGATCTCAGCGCGCTTGTCGACGGCCTTGACCATGTCGACGACGGTCAGCGCCGCCACCGAGACCGCGGTCAGCGCCTCCATCTCCACCCCGGTCCGGTCCGCGGTGCGCACGGTGGCGGTGATCGCGACCGCGTCGTCGAGTACCTCCAACTCCACCTCCACCCCGGAGATCGCCAGCGGGTGGCAGAGCGGGATCAGGTCCGGGGTCCGCTTGGTCGCCATGATCCCGGCGACCCGGGCCACCCCGAGCGCATCGCCCTTCGGGACGCCGTCCCCGCGCAGCAACGCGACGACGGCCGGCGAGACCAGCACCCGCCCCGAGGCGACCGCGACCCGCGCGGTGACCTGCTTCGCGGAGACGTCGACCATCCGGGCCGCCCCGGACTCGTCGACGTGGGTCAGCCGGGCATCTCCCTGGGGCTCGTCCATCAGTAGTCCCGGTCCAGCAGCATCACCGGGACGTCGGTCCCGGCCTGCGCCGAGGTGACGTCCTCGCCGAGGATGATCAGCGCGTTGGCCTGGGAGAGCCCGCCGAGCAGGTGCGAGCCGGCGCCGCCCGCAGGGGTGACCGTCGAGCCGCCGACCTTCGGTTCGAAGACGCCGCGCAGGTACTGCCGACGCCCCTTCATCGAGGTCACCGGCGTGGTCAGCTGGGCGCGCACCAGGGTGCGGTTCAGCGGCGTCCGCCCCATCATCTTGCGCAGTGCCGGGACCACGAACAGCTCGAACGAGACGTACGCCGAGACCGGGTTGCCCGGGAGCGTGAAGATCGGCGTCGAGTCCTCGCCGATGACACCGAACCCCTGCGGCTTGCCCGGCTGCATCGCGACCTCGTGGAACGAGACGGTGCCGAGCTTCGCCAGCGCCTCCTTCACCACGTCGTGGGTGCCCTTGCTGACGCCGCCGCTGGTGACCACCAGGTCGGCCCGGACGAGCTGGTCACTGAGGGCCTCGGTGAAGGTGGCCGGATCGTCCGGCGCGGCGCTGACCCGGTAGGCGATCGCACCGGCGTGCTTGGCGGTCGCCGCCAGCAGGTAGGAGTTCGAGTCGTAGATGCTGTCGCGTCCGAGCGTGTCCCCGGGCTCGACCAGCTCCGAGCCGGTCGACATGATCACGACTCGCGGGCGCGGCCGGGTCGCCACCCGACCCAGGCCCACCGAGGCCAGCAGGCCGACCTTGCGGGCGTCGATCCGGTCGCCGGCCTTGAGGATCACGTCGCCGGCGCGGACGTCCTCGCCGGCCCGGCGGATGTGCTGCCCCTCGGTCGGCGCCTGACTGATCAGCACCTTCGCGACGCCGTTGTCGGTGTGCTCCACCGGCACCACCGCATCGCAGCCGGCCGGGATCGGAGCCCCGGTCATGATCCGGACGGCGGTCCCCGGGGAGATCGCGAAGATCTTGGTCTGGCCGGCGGCGATCTCGCCGACCACCGGCAGGTGCACCGGGTTCGCCGGCGTGGCCGCGGCGACGTCGCGGAAGACCACCGCGTAGCCGTCCATCGCGGAGTTGTCGAAGTTCGGCAGGGACAGCGGGGAGATGATGTCGGCGACCACGGGCAGGCCCAGAGTCTCCAGCAACGGCTGGTCGTACGCCGGCAGCTCGTGGATCCGGTCGAGGATCAGCGCCAGGTGTTCGTCAACGCTCAAGGGCTCGGGATCAGGCATGTCCCAACCCTATGCGGTAGGAGACGTCCGCGGTCCGTCACCGCATCTCGACAAGCTCGATGACCGGGGCGGTGCGTTCGGGCGTCGAGCTTGTCGAGACGCGGTGAGCTCGGGCGTCGAGCCTGTCGAGACGCGGTGAGCTCGGACGTCGAGCCTGCCGAGACGCCCCGCGGGGCCCTCAGTCCGTCAGCACGGTCCCGGACTCCACCCGGCCGTGCTCGCCGGAGAGCTTGACCGAGCCGACCACGGTGACGTTCTCACCGAAGGTCCAGTCGCCGTCGACGACGAACGACTCGGCCGCGCGCAACGACGGCGCCCCGGACTTGAAGCGCTTGTCGAACTCGGCGACCAGCTTGTAGGTGCCGTCCAGGTCGACGAACGGGACGACGGCTGCCGCCTGGTCGAGGACGAAGTCGGCACCGATGTCGTAGACGTCCGAGCGCAGCACCAGCAGGTCGTTGGTCGACTTCACCGGCACGTAGCGGTCGTGGCCGACCTCGATGGTCCGGGCGCCGGCGAAGATCTCGATCGCGGCCCCCATCGCGGACTCGATCTGGATCACCTTCGGGCTGGTCGGGTCGCCCGGGTCGACGGTCTTCAGGTTGCGGATCAGCGGCAGCCCGAGGATCCCGTCCCGGCTCGCCAGCGCGTCGCGGAGCGCCACCAGGTTGATCCAGATGTTGTTGGTGCTCATGAACTTGTGCCGGCTCAGGTCGCCGAGAGCCGCCATGTCGGTCTCGAGGGTCTGCGCGGTCTCGCGCAGCACGATCCGGCCGTCGCTCCTCCGGATCGCGAAGTGGCCGCCCTTGCGGTGCGACGGCGTCCGCCGTACGGCCTCGATCGCGAATGGCGAGCCGGACTCGGCGAACCAGCCGGCGAGCTTCGGGTCGGGGACCGCGCCCAGGTTGTCGGAGTTCGAGATGAACACCTGGCTGTAGCCGGCGGCGAGCAGCTGGTCGATCAGGCCGGTCGCGGTCATCGCGGTGTAGATGTCGCCGTGTCCCGGCGGGCACCACTCCAGCGACGGGTCCTTGGTCCAGGTGACCGGCGTCAGGTCCTTCTCGTTGAGCTTGGGCTCCTTGTTCTGCAGGAATTCCAGCGGCAGGCCCTCGACGGCCAGGTCGGCGTACCGGGCGAGGGCGGCCAGGGTGTCGGCACTGGTCCGGAAGCTGTTCATGAAGATCAGCGGCAGCGGCGCGTCGTGCTCCTGGCGCAGGTGCAGGACCTGGCGGGCGATGATGTCGAGGAAGGAGAGGCCGCGGCGGACGCAGAGCAGCGACTTGGCTCGCTCCATCCCCATCGAGGTGCCGAGACCGCCGTTGAGCTTGATCACCGCGGTGCCGCGCAGCGCCGCGGCGCCGGTCTCGGGCGCCACCTCGACGTCGTCGATGGACGGCATGTCGAGCGGGTCGATGGTCTCCTCCGGGATCATCCCGGTCTCGCCGCGCTCCAGCTGGCGGTAGAAGTGCGCGAACACGTCGATGGCCAGCGGGTCGACTTCAGCGGCGGCCATCTTCTCGCGGGCAAGCCTCAGCCCGGGTCCGCTTCCAGCATCGTTCATACCTCGATCGTAGGGTTGATCTCGCCATGGAACACATCGAGGCTGCCAAGTTGGCCCTGCGCGACCAATTGCTGACCGCTCGCGGGCAGCTGCCGGTGGCTGAGCTGGCGGCCCGGAGCCGGGTGATCGCGGACCTGCTGCTCGCCACCGACGAGGTACGCCGGGCGGCGACCGTCGCGGCGTACGTCTCCGTCGGGCGCGAACCCGGGACGGGGATCCTGCTCGACGCCCTCCTCGCCGCCGGCAAGCGGGTGATCCTGCCGCTGCTCCAGCCCGACAACGACCTGGACTGGGCCCCGTACGCCGGGCCGGAGTCGCTGACCAGGGCCGGGCGCGGCCTGCTTGAGCCGGCAGGCGAGCCGCTCGGGCCGGACGCGATCGGCACCGCCGACGTCGTGATCGTGCCCGGTCTCGCGGTCGGCTCGACCGGGGTCCGGATGGGGCGCGGGGGTGGTTCCTACGACCGTGCCCTCGGCCGGGTCCCGGTCGGCACCTTCGTCTGCGTGGTGCTCAACGAGAGCGAGGTGCTGGCCGACGTACCGGCCGCGCCGCACGACCGCCCGGTGACCGCGGCGGTGACCGAGGAACGGCTGGTCCGCTTCGGGTGAGCGGACTCACCTGGGATCTGGGCGTCAGTGCCGTACGATTGGCAGTCGGCGCCATCGAGTGCCAACCCCCTGTCGATCGCAGCAAGGACCAACCGTGCCCACCTACCAGTACTCCTGCACCGACTGCGGCCACTTCTTCGAGGCCGTCCAGAGCTTCAGCGACGACTCGCTGACCGTCTGCCCGGAGTGCGACGGCAAGCTCCGCAAGGTGTTCAACGCGGTCGGCGTCGTCTTCAAGGGTTCCGGCTTCTACCGCAACGACAGCCGCGGCACGACCACCTCGACCTCGCCGGCGGCGAGCCCCTCGGAGTCGACACCCGCACCGACCAAGACCGAGTCCGCGGCTCCCGCCTCGACGGCGGCCGCGTCCTCCTGATCCGATCCGGCCGGTCCTTTCGACCGGCTGTGGACGACGCCGGCCGGTCCCGGCGGTCGCTCCCTAGCGTGGCGCGATGCTCACGCCCGCCGCAGTCGTCGCCCGCATCCACCGATCCCTCCTGATCCACCGCCGGGGTCTGGCCGCGCTCTGCCTGGGACTGAGCTGCTGGCTGGTGCTCGGCGAGGTCCGTGCCGGACCGGCCCGGACCGTCGAGGTCTGGACGGCCGCGCACGACCTTCCCGGCGGAGCCGCGCTCACCGCCGACGACCTGCGCCGAACGAAGTTCCTGGCCGAGACCGCACCGCCGGCCGCGGCGCTGCGTGCTGAGCAGCTGGTCGGCCGGACCCTGGCCGCGCCCCTGGCGCGCGGCGACGTGCTCACCCGCGCCGACCTGGTCGGCTCCCGGCGCTTGGACGGCTACCCGGGACGCTCGGCCGTCGGACTCCGGATCCCGGACGCCGACGCTGCCGCGCTGCTCCGGCCCGACGACCACGTCGACCTGGTCGCCAGCGACCCGCAGCAGCGAGGTGCCGGTTCTCGGGACCCGGAGACCCTGGTCCGGGACGCGATCGTGCTCGCCGTACCGCGTGCGGCGAGCGGGCCGGGAGCCGGCGACCACCCCGGCCGGCTCGTGGTGTTCGCGGTCCCGAGCGACGACGCGGCGCATGTCGCGGCGACCGGGGCCACCCTCTTCCTCACCCCGATATGGAACCGCTAGCGTGAGGGACCGTACCGATATCCGGGATCTGGAGAAGGAGCGGCACCATGAGTGGGTTCAAGAATTTCATTCTTCGCGGCAATCTGGTCGACCTCGCGGTCGCGTTCATCATCGGCGTCGCGTTCGCGACCGTGGTGACCACCTTCACCAACTGGCTGACCGGTCTGATGCCGGACAGCGCGTCGAAGATCTTCAGCAACGACGCCAACAGCTTCGGTGCCTTCCTCAACGCGGTCGTCGCGTTCGTGCTGCTGGCCGCGATCGTCTACTTCTTCGTGGTCGTGCCGTACACCGCCGCGAAGGAGAAGCTCTTCCCCACGCCCGAGGACGGCAAGCCGGCCGATATCGCCCTCCTCGAGGAGATCCGCGACCTGCTCGCGTCGAAGCAGTCCTGAGCCGTTGAGTAGGCCCTAGTTGCCCTTTGAATGGGCCCTTCTTGTTCGTACGACGGACGGGAAGGGCCCATTCGCATGGAGAACGGGCCTGTTCGGCGGGCATTTCGGGCCCACTCGACGGGCTCAGCCGTGGTGGGGCGGGACCTGTCGCTTGAGCCAGTCCTCGGCAGCGGCGACGTCTCCCTCGGGGGACAGGTCGTCGCTGGTCTGATCGGGCAGCACGTCGCCGAACACCTCGGCCAGGCGCTTGCGACGGGCCGCGCGCTCGGCGGGGGTGAGCTCGGGCCCCGGCTCGGTGCTCATCGGACCGGCTGCGCCTCGAGCGCGGCATCGAACCAGGCCGGGTCGAAGGCCGGGCGGCTCGGCTGCCAGCCGGTCTGCGCCGAGAAGTGGTCGGAAGAGATCCGCAGCGAGCGGGTCATCGGCTCGATCCGGCCGCCGGCCAGGCGCCGCAGCACCGGGCCGAGGTAGCCGCCCTCGTCGGAACCGACCGCCTTCGCGAACCCCTCGACCAGCTCGGTACGACGCACCGGAGCCGCGCCGACGTTGTACACCCCGCTCGGGGCGTGCAGCGCGGCCAGCACGGCGGTGCCGAGGTCGTCGGTGTGCACCAGGTGGGTCCACGCGTCCGGCGAACCGATGCCGACCGGGCGTCCGGTCGCGGCGGCGCGGAGCCAGAACTTGGTCAGCGGGTCGTCACCGAGGATGCAGCCGAAGCGGAGCAGCACCCCGGCACGGAAGCCGCCGGCGTACTCCTGCACGTGCGACTCCCCCACGGCGACCGGCTCGGTGGCCGGGGTGATCTCGATCGGGTCGCGCTCGCTGATCCACGCGTCGCCGGCGTCGGCGTACACGAAGCTGGCGCTCTCCTGGATGATCCGCCGGACGCCGGAGGCCCGGGCCGCAGCGACGACGTTGGACACGGCCCGGGTGCGGAGCTGGTCGTTGTGCCGCCACGCGGTCGGCCAGGCGGCGGCGTAGCCGACGGGCACCTCGGTGGCCAGGTTGATGGCGACGTCGGCACCGGAGTAGATCCGGGCGAGGCTCTCGCGGTCGAAGAGGTCGGCGGAGACCGGGTCCGCGCCGAGGCGCCGGATCACCTCGGTGTTGGCGGCCGATCGGGCTAGGACGTCGACGTCGTGCCCGGCGTCGACGAGCGCCCGCACAGCGGCTCGTCCGATGACGCCGGTCCCTCCCGAAACGACTACCTTCACCCGGCCCATCTTGCATAACGAACCGGTAACGCACAACTCATCGTGCACAGGCAAGCGATTTATCCGGCCAGCCACGCTACCGACGAGTAGCGAACCGGTCAGGTGCAGAGCCCCGCAGCCTCGGCTTCGGCGTCCTTCTCGGCCTGGGACTTCGTCGGCTTGCTCGACGGGGTGTTGCTGGCGTTGCCCGACGGCGTCCCGGAGGCGTTCCCGCTCGGCGTCGACGACGCGTTGGCGGACGGCGTGGTCCCCGACCCGGGGCTGACCGCACCGTCGTTGAAGCGGGCGCCGATGTTCTTGTCGCGCTTGATCAGCGACCAGAGCGCGGTCGCGTCCGAGGACCACTCCACCCGGTTCGGGTCGGGGGCGTACTCCTGGAACGGCACGGTGATGAACTGGACGTTGTCCAGGCCGATGTTCTTGAGGGAGTTGCCCAGGGACGCGAGCTGCTTGAGGTTCGCGAACTCCGGGTCGGTGGTGAGCGACTCGGTGGCGGCCTCGAGGAAGTTGAGGGTCCGGATCGGGTTGGTCAGGGTGCCCGCGGAGATGACCTTCTTGATCATCGCGGCGATGAACGACTGCTGCCGCTTCATCCGGCCGATGTCACCGGTCGGCGCCCCGATGTCGTGCCGGACCCGGACGTAGTCGAGCGCCTGCTGGCCGGTGACCGTGTAGGTGCCGGCCGGGAGGTTGATGTTGCCGACGGTGTCGTTGACCTCGGTCGGCACGCAGATCTTGACGCCGTGGATCGCGTTGACCATCGCCTTGAACCCGACGAAGTCGACGACCACGAAGTGGTCCATCCGGATGCCGGTCAACCGCTCGACGGTCTTGACGGTGTACGCGGGTCCGCCGACGGCGTACGCGGTGTTGAACATGGTGAGGCCGCCGGGGTCCTTGCCGTTGCCGTCCTTGCGCCGGCAGCTGGGCCGCATCACCATCGCGTCGCGGGGCAGGCTGACGCCGTACGCGAACTTCCGGTTCGCCGAGAGGTGCAGGATCATCGTGGTGTCGGAGAGGCCCGGGGTGTCGCCGCCGATCCCCTTGCCGTTCGCGCCGTCACGGGTGTCCGATCCCATCACCAGGATGTTGATCGCCTTCGGCGCCACCGCGGCCGGCCGCGGGTCGGGGTCGAACTCGACGGTGTCGATGTTGCCCTGGAGCTTCTTGTACTCGTAGACCGCGAACAGCGTGAGCGCCATCAGGAAGACGGCGAAGCCGATGCCGACCCGTTTGAGGATGATGCGGGATCGAGGGGATCGCACGCGATGACGCGGTGCAGCCTCCGACACGTTGGGACCCTCGCTGACTCCACGGGTCGTGCCCGCGATCGGTTTCGTAGCCTCCCATTGTGGAGCGTGGAACGGCATCTCCCAAATTCGGAGGCACCGACGGGCGACCGGCACCGCGGCATTTCGGACCCTTCAGACAGCGCTCGTCCAAGGTCAGCGCATTTTCGAACGCCAGTGTCACAGGCCCGTTTCGGAGGCCTAGACATTCGAGACTGATCTCCGCCGGCGGCGTGCATCCGGGCCGTTTCCGGTGTTTAGTTGGTCCTGGTTCGGACCCGAGACCGAACCGCGAACGCCCCGTCAGCTTCCAGAAGCTGATGGGGCGTTCTTCATGTGATTCGCGCCGAGACATCGCGGTTCTGCGGCGCACCGGACGCTCGATGGCGTAGAAACGGCCCTGTGGCCCGCGCCGAAGACCCGCATGATGACGTCGTGCAACGCATGTTGCGCGGCGACGACGAGGCGTTCCGGATCATGTACCGCAGCATCCAGCCACGCCTGGTGCGCTACCTGAGCGCCCTGGTCGGCCAGAACGACGCCGAGGACGTCTCCTCGGACACCTGGGCGCACGTCTGCCGTGACCTGGCGAAGTTCTCCGGCGACGCCGACGGGTTCCGCGGCTGGGTCACCACGATCGGCCGGCACCGCGCGCTGGACCACCTGCGCACCAAGGGCCGGCGACCGGTCACGGCCGGACCGATCGAGGACTTCCCGGACCGCCCGACGCTCGAGGACGTCGAGTCGGCCGTGGCCGAGATCCTCTCCACCGCGGACGCGATCGAGCTGATCGGCTCGCTGCCGCCCGAGCAGGCCGAGGCCGTGCTCCTGCGGGCCGTGATGGGGCTCGACGCGAAGGCAGCGGGCAAGATCCTCGGCCGCAGCCCGGGCGCCGTCCGTACGGCGGCGTACCGGGGCCTGCGCACGCTCGCCAAGCGGGCCGCGCGCCCGCCCGGTGACAAATCCGGTCCCTCAACCGCTGAGGAGTTGAGATGACTACCCGACGTGAGAAGCGCCTGAGCCGCCGTGCGGCAGAGCGCGCCCTGGACCGAACCGGCGCGTCCGGTACGGCGTCCGTCGACAAGATCCTGGACGCGGCCACCGCGCCGCCGACCAACTTCGAGCTCAACCGCGAGGCCGACACGGTCGCGATGTTCCGCACCGTGCAGCTCAGCCCGGTCGCAGCCCCGGTACGACGCAGCCTGCTCCAGGCCACCCTGGCCCGGCTCGCGGCCGCGAAGGTGGCGGTCGCCGCCGGCACCGCGGTCCTGCTCGCTGGCGGCGGGGTCGCCTTCGCGGCCAGTACCGGCCACCTGCCCGGCCAGAAGAACGACGACCCGAAGCCGAAGCCGCCCGCGCACGCGACCCACACGCCGGGCAAGAAGGCGCCGGGACGCCCGAGCGACAAGCCGGCGCCGGGCAAGCCGACCAAGACCTCCTCGCCGTCCGGCCCGAAGGCGACCACGGCCCCGTCACCGTCCCTCAAGGGCCTCTGCAACGCCTATCAGGCGGGCGTCGCGGACAACCCGGGCAAGGCGCTCGACAACCCGGCGTTCAGCGCTCTGGCGGCCGCTGCGGGCGGCAAGGAGCAGATCGGCGCGTACTGCGACGGGCTGATCGGCCCGGACACGGACCCGTCGGAGTCCGCGGGCGCGGAGCCGACGAAGAAGCCGCACCCGACGCAGCCCACCAAGAAGGTCAAGCAGACCAAGAAGCCGCACCCGCACGCCACCCAGACGACGACCACGCCTGCCGGCTGACGGTTTGGGCCACGGGCCCCAAGGCGGCGGCAGGCAACGGGGGTCGCCGCCTTTGCCCTTTTCGGTCGAACTTCGTATCCCTTTTGTCCGTTTTATGGCATCCTGAAGTGGCTCGTCACTGGACGACGAGGCACCAGGAGATTGCCAGCGGGAGGGAACCCCATGAGCGCAGTAGCCAGCTACACCGGGCCCGAGGACCTCGAGGCCCCGATTGCCCTGACCGCGATCGCCGCCGCGGAGCGCGAGCTCGCCGACCTGTTCGGGCACTGCGACCGCCTGCACCGCGCGAACATCCAGCACAACCCGCACTCCTGCCTGCTCTGCTTCGAGCAGCGCTAAGGACTCCCGGAGCTCGGACGCCGAGACGCCCGCACCGCCCCGATGGGCGCTTCGAAGATCAGTACGACACGTTGCGGTGTACCAGTTTCAAACTGGTTGGGTACTCAGACGCACGACTGGTTCCGAGAACAAGCTCTACAAGTCCCGGTCGAACGGTCAACGCGAGCCACATGCTCTGGACATCTACCGGCCGATTCGGCGGGCACGGAACGTAATGAACCAGGGCCTCAGGCCCTCCGACCAGGAGGATCCCCTTCCGAGTCGGCACTACTCCTAGCGACTTCCAATTGGTGGTCTCATCGTCGTCAAGTGCGATCTCCAACTCAGTCACCTCGACGCTGGTTCCCATGGCTCGCCAGGCGAAGACGTCCGCGCCACCAACGCTGATCAACGCGCCTTGCGTCGTGAACAACCCGCCGGTCGGCAGGAGATCAGTGCCGTCCCATCCCCGTCGTGACTCCTCTAGAAACCCATCGAGGTCGTGCGCGTCCACGACTGCGATGATGCCCGAGTCGCTACCCAGACCGTCGCCTGCGGTGGATTCGTAGATTCTGTTGTCGCCAGACACTGTCAGATCACTTCACCCGGGAACCAGAACCTCATGCCGCCACATCCCGAGGCCTCGTAGGCCTCCTTGACCTCGGCAGTCGCGAAGAACTTGTGCCTGAACTCATGCATTGGAATGCGGAAGAGCGCTGGACTCTCGATCCGATTGCCGATCCAAACTGGCTTCTCGAATTCATGGATCGCTCCATCGCTGCGGAAGAACTCCGTGCGCTCCAGATCCAATGCGTCTACAACGAGATTGACCTTGATCACCCAGAACGTGTCGTCGTTGATCGTGACCGGAAGGAACTGTGCAGCGTGCCCCACCAAAGGTTCGAGCACGGAACGCAACCTTGTCGAAACTACCGGCTCAGAACCGGGCCAAACCGTATCCAAGGGACCGTTGGTCTTCACGAAGAACTTCCACGGTTCAGGGTTCGACGGGTCTCCGTCACGGGCATATCGAGTGAATGCCCTCCAATCGACTCCCTCGTTCAGGGGGTGTCCAACGGCTAGCCCAGGATTCTGCTGATCCGACTGCGGCGACATTCGGAAGACAGCAGTTGGCCTCGTCATGGAGTCTCCGGAGGTCTAGGCAGGGTGATAGCGATTCCAAACCTAGCGAAGTGGTCCCTCACGAAGCCCGGACAATCGGCCCACGCCGGTCTTTGACCACCCCCGCGGCGTTGATCTGAACACAACCCTTCTTCAGCCATTCCCGAAGATTCGCGAGTGCCAGCAACGATCAACGCTCGCCGAACTTCGCGCCTCCCAGCAGAGATGCGCAGACGCAGTCGACTTCTGGCGACCCCAAGGCTTTCCTAGGGCTGGGCACAGGCGCAGCGAATGCGGATGGCAATGCCGCGTCACATCGGAGTATCAATCTCGTCGAGCAACATGAGCAACGTTGCTCGACCATCAAGCCCCGAGAGATCGCAAGTACGCTTCCCCGAGTCCACTGGCCCCGAGGATCGCGACCCACGCCCCGACCAGCATGAACGGCCCGAACGGCACCGCCGTCTTCCGGCCCGCCTTCCCGACCGCCAGTAGCAGCACGCCGACCAGCGCACCCAGGACGAAGCCCAGGAAGGCCCCGGTCAGCAGCGCACCCCAGGACAGGTAGCCGAGCACGCCGCCGATCACGCCGGAGAGCTTCACGTCCCCGAAGCCCATGCTCCCGGGTGAGGCCATCGCGATCAGGAAGTAGAACGCGAACAGCGCTGCGCCGGCGTAGAGGGCTCGCAGGAGGGCGTGCCCGTCCGCGTCGATCGCGAGCAGCGCCAACAGCACCGGGTACGACGGCAGCACGATCACGTCCGGCAGCCGGCGCACATCCAGGTCGATCAACGCCAGCGCGATCCCGATCGCGGTGAAGGCCAGGTACGCCGGCAGCAGCCGCGGCTCGTCGGCGAACCGGACCGCGACCGCCGCGAACGCCAGCCCGGTGCCGAGCTCGACCAGCGGGTAGCGCGGGCTGATCGGCTCGTGGCAGTCGAAGCATCTCCCGCGCAGCAGCAGCCAGCCGAGCGCCGGGACGTTGTGCCGGTTCCGGATCGGGGTCCCGCAGCGCGGGCACGCCGACGGCGGGCTGACGATCGACTCGCCTCGCGGGACGCGGTAGGCGACCACGTTGAGGAACGAGCCGATGGCCAGGCCGAGCAGGCCGGAGAGGACGGCGTAGACGACGACCTCCGCGTGGTCGGCGGTCAGCGCTGCTCACTCCAGGACATGATGTCGACCTTGCGGGCACCCGACAGTGTCGGAGGGTTGAACGGATCTGTGATCGGCGGATCTGTGATCCGAACCCGCACGGTCAGCGCCAGTGTCCCGCCCGTACTGCAGGTAGCGCTCGAGGGGCAGACCGAGACCTTGAGGTCGACGATCGACACGTTCGACCCGAAACCGGGCCCGGAGTCCGGGATCGAGACCACAGGATCCGCGAAGGTGTAGTTCGGCCATCCCGACGAGTTCAAGCTCCGTGCGACCAGGCCGTACTTGAGCGCGATCAGTCCGTCGCTCGATGCGTTGTTCGCCAGGTTGAGGTAGAACGACGCCTTCGGCGCGTAGGTCAGGCCCTGGATCACGAAGGTGGCCTTCGGATTGCCGTTCGTCTTGGTCGAGACGAACTCGCAGGAATCAGCACCCGGCACGGACGACGAGGACGGCGTGGCGACGCAGTTGGTCTTGCCAGCGACGACCGCGTCATCGATCTGGCCGCGCAGCGTGGGCGTGATGTAGGAGATGTCCAGGCTGACCTTGTCGATCTCCAGCTTCACGTTCTTCAACTTCGTCTTCGCGATCGTCACGGTCGGGTCGGACCCGAGCGTGCCGTCGTGCACGGCCTTGCTCAGCGTGCTCGTCACATCGAAGGTGTTCGGGGCATAACTTGCGTTCTTCGGGATCGTCCCGGTGGTGTCCGGCGCTCCGTCGGAGGCCACCGTCAGGTCGTAGGTGGCGGTCCCGAGACCCGTGGTTCTGTTGACGATCTTGAGCGTCGCGCTCTGGAGGATCGAACCGTCAGGAATGGCCGCTGCATCGAAACCCGTCAGCTTCAGCTTGACGTCGCTGTTCGAGTTCCCGGCCTCCCAGGTCGCCGCATTGCTGTCGCTCGCAGTGGCGATGCTGGACAGAAGGGACGCCGAGTTCGGGTTCCCTGTGAAGGTCGGGTTGGACCCCGTGGTCGCGGCAGCGGTCATCGGCAGGTTCAACTGCTCATCGGGCGCGTTGGTGTCTCCGCTCGTCAGGCCGTAGATCACCACGGGCGGCGCACCACCGTTGTAGGAGCCACAGAGCTCGACCGACCCGTTCATCGGAACGTACATGCGACTGGTCCCGCCGAAGACGAACTGCACTCCGGACGCACTAGGACTGACGAGCGGGCTGACGCACCTGCCCGGAACGACCGAGTCACTGGAAAGCGTCCCGCCGATCACGGTCCTGCTGATCGTCCACACGCTTCCTCCGGAGGTCGAGGGTGATGCGTCATTCATCACGAACTCGTTGGCCATCTTGTCGGTGGAGTCGTTGTGGAAATCGAAGTAGTACAGACCCGGTGTGAAGACGGAGGTCGCGCAGTCGTCCGTGGCGCTCGTCAGTGCGTCTGCGTCGTCGTAGTAGCCCGGCTGGAACTTGCACGAGTCCCCCGTGTCGTGCTGCACGGTGCCGTTCTTCGTGCGGAGCGTCGTGGGCAAGGAGGAGATCGGGTTGGTGATACCGCTCGGCTCGGTGACGGCCCCGGTGTAGTTGCAGTCCACTGCCGGGGTACTTTGTACGTTTGCCGCAGTTCCTGAAGAGCACGACCTGGCTTGCACGGAGCTGTTGGTGAAGAGCCCGTTCGTGGTCATCTTCGCGGCGGACTGAATGCCACCCCTGACCAAGAAGTCTCCGGACTTCGCGGAGACGTTGAGCTCGTCGCTCGAGGCGGTACCGACAATGGTCAGCGCGCGTCCGTTCCCGGAATCCACCCCGGCGCCCGGTCCCGTGCCGAAGATGCCCGACCCGTCGACCAAGGTGCAGTCGACGCGAGCGGATGCCGCCGCTGTCTGGCTCCCGGTCTTGGGGTAGAGATTGCTCATGACGAACGAGTTACGAGCTGTATGAGGTGCGCTCGCCTCGTTCCAACCGAAGCATCCGGTTCCGTCGAGGTAGCCGTTGTAGACCCAAGCAGGGCTCTGGCTCGGGAAGAACTTGTTGGGCATCGTCTTGTTCGTCGAAGCCGCACCCAGTTCGAGATTGGTGATGGCTACCTGAGCTGCGGCATCTGCCGCATAGGCACTGGCCGCCACCGACCGCAATGCGACGGTCGTCTTGAAGTTCCCCTGCCCCCTCGTCAGTAGAGCCATGGTGACCACCGCAACGGTCGTGATCACCAGCAGCGCGAGGATCAAGACGGCCCCGTCGTCGGAGCGCCTTCTGTTCGCGATCATCCTTGCCTCCGTTGAGCGATCAGCGTGCTGGTGTAGCCCGTCGAGTCGGCGTTGGTGAGGTCTTTGACACTCATGGCCAGCTTCACCACGGCAGGCAGCGGCGACGTCGAAGAGCACTGGACCACGACGTTGGCAGAGTTGAGGCACGTCGCGGTGGGTCGTTCCGTGAGCCGGTGCGCGATCACGTTCGACTTCGCCGCCGCCGTGCTGCTGCACCGCACCCTGGTGAGCTCCCACTGGGCACCGACTTGCTGAGCCGTGTAGACGACACCGTTGACCGTGGCATCGAATGCGGTTGCTGAGGGGTTCCCGATCGGATAGTCGTTCCAGACGAATCCCACCACCACCGTGCCCGTCAGCCCGTTCACGCAGCCCGCAGGAACCCCTGAGGGCGCAGAGCCGGTCCAGGCCGATTGCCTGACCGGGAACTGGTCGCCGGCGTTCGCCGGCGTGTAGCCGCGGAGGCCCAAGCTGCTGACGTCCTGCTGCCAGTAGGCGGAGACGAACTGCTGGTCCGTCGTCTCGCTCAACCGCGACTGCGTGTTCGTGCTGACCCTGAAGTACTGGATCAGGATGCCGGCGAGGGCGCCGATGATGGTGCCCACGATGACGGTCGTGATCAGGAGCTCGACCAGGGTGAACCCGTCCTCGTTACGTCGTCGGTCGTTCAGCATGGCGTCGGCACGCTTCCTGAGCACGGCTTGCGCAGGATCACGTACAACGACTCGACCGAGTCAGGTCGGCCATCGGTTCCGGCCTTCAGCAGCTGGAATCGCACGCGCTGCACCCCGTAGTCCGACGCGGCACTAGCGCACGTCGACCACGTCGAGGTGGTCCCGTCCCAGGTATCCACCTTGGCTGGCTGGGTGAGCGTGTAGCCCGGGGGCAGGTCCACCAGTGCGGGATTGTTGTTGAGGTAGGTCGCATAGACGCCTGCAGCCCCGCAGGTCTGGTATCCACCAGCGGCCACGTAGTTCTGCACGGTTTCGACCACTCCGCGGACATAGGATCCGGCGGTCGCCTGCTTTCGGTTCAGGTCCGACGCACGAGCAGAGAGGGCAACGGCTCCCATGATCGCCGTACCGGCGAGGCCGAGAATCACCACGGTGACGAGGACCTCTACCAAGGTCTCCCCACGCTGATCTCGCCTCAGGGTCGCAAGCATCAGACGTCGACCTGATTGAAGATCCCGTACATCGCGGACACGAGAGCAACCGCGACAAAGCCCACGATCAGGCCCATGACGACGATGACCATCGGCTCGAAGATCGCCGTGAGCTTCTTGATCTTGTAGTCGAGCTCGACTTCGTAGTACGCCGCGGTGACCTCGAGCTGCGAGTCCAGCGAGCCGGTTTCCTCACCAACCCGGAGCATCTGGGTGGCGGCGCCCGGGAAGAGCTGGGTCCGCGCCAGCGGCGTAGCGATGCCCTGGCCCTCGAGCATGGCCTCGCCGACCTCACCCAGTCTCTTCGCGTAGACCCGGTTCTGGAGGGACTCGATCGTCACGACGAGAGCCTCGGGAAGGTTCACCCCGGCACCGACCATCGAGCCGAGGACGCGGCAGAACCGCTCGACCAGCGAGTACTGGATGGTCTCGCCGAGCACCGGGACCTTCAGCAGGAAGGCGTCGCGGGCATAGCGCCCCCGCTCGAACCGCAAGACCGTCCATCCGGCCAGCACCAGTAGCGCGGCACCGCCAGCCAGTGCCCACCAGTAGTCACCGAGGAAATCGGTGAATCCGAGCAGCATCCGGGTAGGCAACGGCAGGTCGGCGTTGAGATCGCTGAAGAATGCCTTGAACTTCGGCAGCACGTAGACAGCGAGGACGACGACAGTGACGCACGACATCGCGGCGATGACGATCGGATAGGTCAGCGCCGACTTGATCTTGCGGCGGGCCTCAAGATCGCGCTCCAGGTAGAGCGCGAGCCTGGCCAGCACCGTGTCGAGCTCACCGGTCAGCTCGGCCGATCGGACGATCCCGCGGTAGTAGCTCGGGAACACCTTCTGGTGGCGCTCCAGGCAGTCGGAGAACCGCTCGCCGGTGCGGAGGCCGTCCTCGATGTCGTTCATCATCCGCCGGACCGACGAGTTCTCGGACTCGGCACCGATCGAGTGCACGGCGTCCAGAATCGGCAACCCGGCCCGGAGGAACGCGGCCATCTGCCGGGACATGTGCATCACCTCGGCCTTGGTGATCCGCGGCCCGGTGATCTCCATCTGCAGGAAGCTGGTCTTCTCGGTGACCTTCAGGTCACGGAGCTCGCGCTCGTAGAGCGCGAGCTCGGCGTCGGCTCGACTACTGGCTTTCTCAGTGCCCTTGACGGGTGCCCCATCCAGGGTGGTCCCGCTGTAGGCGTACTTGGGCATCGTCAGACTCCTGCGACGTAGATGGAGCGCATGACTTCGGAGGCGGTGGTGGTGCCGTCCATGACCAACCGGACAGCCTGTTCCTGCAGCGTGCTCATGCCCTGGCTGATCGCGAGCTTGCGCATCTCGTCGTGCGGCACCCGGTCGACGATCATCTCGCGCACGTCGTCGGTGACCGCCAGCAACTCGTAGACGCCGATCCGCTCCAGGTAGCCGGTGTGCGCGCAGAAGTTGCAGCCGACACCGTGCTTGAACCCGCCAACCGGTTCACGCCCGCCGAAGGTGTGCAGGAAGTCCAGCTCGTCCGGAGACGGCTTGTAGGTCTCCAGGCACGAGGTGCAGCTGCGCCGAACCAGTCGCTGCGAGACCACCGCTGTCACCGAGGAGGCGATCAGGAACGGCTCGATCCCCATGTCGAGCAACCGGTACAGCGCCGACACGGCCTCGGTGGCGTGCAGCGACGAGAGCACGAAGTGGCCGGTCAGGGCGGACTGCACCGCGATCCGCGCGGTGTCGACGTCACGCACCTCGCCAACCAGGATCACGTCCGGATCCTGCCGCAGGATCGCCTTCAGACCGTCGGCGAAGGTGACCCCGGCCTGCTCGTTGATCTGGATCTGGTTGATCGAGTCGAAGGTGTACTCGACCGGGTCCTCGATCGTCATGATGTTGCGGTCCGCGCTGTTCAGCTCACCCAGGGACGCGTACAGCGTGGTGGTCTTGCCACCCCCGGTCGGTCCGGCACAGATCACCATCCCGTACGGCGACCGGATCAGCGCGCTGTACCGCTCGGCCGTGTCGGCGGGCATGCCGAGCTGCTCAAGCTTGAAGAGCGGGCGGCTCTTGTCGAGCAGCCGCAGCACCACCTTCTCGCCGCCCACGACCGCCGTCGTGGCGACCCGGATGTCCACGTCACGGCCCTCGACCGCCATGCTGATCTGACCGTCCTGGGAGCGCCGGCGCTCGACGATGTTCAGCTCGGCCAGGATCTTCACCCGGCTCACGATCGCCGGACCGATCGAGCCGGGCAGGTCCAGCACCTCGTTGAGGGCGCCATCGATCCGGTACCGGACCCGAACCCGATCCCCGAAAGGTTCGATGTGGATGTCCGAGGCGCGGTCCCGCAGGCCCTGGGTGATGATCATCTGCACCACCCGGACCACCGGCGCCTCGTCACTGGCACTGGCGTTCTCCAGCCGGGAGGCCTCCAGGCGCAGCGCGTCCCGGGCCTCGAACTCCTTGACCTGACCGCCGACGTCCTTGGTGGCGCTGTAGGCGGTGCCAAGGGCCCTCTGCAGATCCCGTCGGGTGGCGACCACACCGATCACCGGTCGGCCGACAGCACGGGCGATCGTCTCCAGGTGCTCGGGAGAGGCGTCCCGAACCGCCACGGCCAGGGCGTCGGTCTCGGGGTTCACCGAGATCGGCAGGGCTTCGAGCTCGGCCGCACGCTCAGGCGTCAGGGTCGCGACTGCCTCCGGTTCCGGAGTGAGGTCCCGGAAGTCGAGCACCGGGACCTCGTAGTGGCCTGCCACGGCCGCGGCCAGCTCCATGTCGCTGATCGCGCCGCGACTGATCAGCAGGTCGGCCAGACCACCGGAGCTCGGGGCCACCAGCGCCTGGTCGAGCTCCGCCTGGCCGACCTTGCCCGCCGCCACGAGGACTCCAGCCAACCGCTGGTCCCGCTCTGCGCGGGTCGGCTCGACGGGGCCTTCCTCGATCCGGTTGCGTCGCTTCAGTCTCATCGGCTGCCGTCCTGATCCACTAGCCGAGGCCCGCTGCGAGGCGCGGCCTGGATTCGATGTCCTTCGGGTAGAGGCTGCGCGCAGTCGCATCCTCCTCGGTCACGATCCCGGCCTGGACCAGCGTCGACAGGGACTGCTCGAGCGTCACCATGCCTTCCCGCGACCCGGTCACCAGCGAGTTGCGCAGCTGGTGCGTCTTGCCTTCCTTGATCAGGTTGCGCACCGCCGGGGTCGCCACCAGGATCTCGTACGCCGCGGTCATCCCGCCGCCGATCTTCGGAATCAATCGCTGGTACACCACGCAGCTCAGTGCCGAGGCGAGCTGGACCCGGATCTGGGCCTGCTGCTCGGCCGGGAAGACGTCGATCATCCGGCCCAGCGATTGGGCGGTGTCGTTGGTGTGCAGGGTCGCGAAGACCAGGTGGCCGGTCTCGGCGACAGTGAGAGCGAAGGCGATCGACTCCAGGTCGCGCATCTCACCGACGAGCAGCACGTCCGGGTCTTCACGGAGAACGGATCGGAGCGCCTTGTGGAAGGAGCCCGTGTCGGTGCCGACCTCGCGCTGGTTGACGGCGGACCTCTTGTGGTCGTGGACGTACTCGATCGGGTCCTCGACCGTGATGATGTGGCAAGCGCGGTTGGTGTTGATCAGGTCGACGAGCGAGGCGAGAGTGGTGGACTTGCCGGAGCCGGTCGGGCCGGTCATCAGGATCAGGCCCTGGTGGGTCATCGACAGCTCGCGGAGCACAGCAGGGAGGCCGAGCTCATCAGGGCTCGGGATCTGACGCGGAATCATCCGCAGAGCCACGGCAGTCATCCCGCGCTGGGTGAAGGCGTTGCCGCGGATTCGGGCATGCTCGCGCCACGAGAAGGAGAAGTCGTACTCGTGCTGGGTGCTCCAGGCGTCGCTCTGCTCCTGGGTCAACACCTCAGCGAGTAACCCGTCGGTCTCCGCGGGGGTGAGCACGGCCTCGCCCTCGATGGGCCGCAACTCCCCGTCGACTCGCGTCATCGGAGGGAGGCCAACTGTCAGCATCAAGTCGGTCCCGCGGGTGTTCCAGAGTGCTTCCAGCAGCCGGTCTACCCGGTCTCCGATGCGGTGCAGGTGATGGAACACGAAGCCCCCAAGGCCTGGTCTCGATTGATACTGAAGGGAGGGCCGCCGCAGAGACGGCGGCCCTCCGGTCGTTCAGCGGATCAGCAGACGATCGCGTCGGCGGCGGCGACAGTCGTCAGGGTCACTGTCGTGCCCGCGCCGTTCTTCACGGTCGTCGGCGCGGTGCCACCGTGGAAGAACGCGCCCAGGGTCGACACGTTGACCGCAGTGCTCGTCGCAGTGCCCTGCGCGTAAGCCGCCTCGTACGCGGTGTCGATGCTCGCGATCGTGGACTTGCACGCCGCCTTGTCACCCTTGTCCGTGATTCCGGCGACCGAGAACACGACGATGCCGGCCAGGATGCCCAGGATCACGATGACGATCAGCAACTCGATGAGGGTGAAGCCGGCCTCGTCCCGACGGCCCGCGCGGGCCCGGTTCACAGCACTTCTGAGCATGGTTGTCTCCAGACTGTTTGGTGCAGCTCAAGTGCTGCGGGAGTAAGAGGAAAACGCTAACGACACCCGTGGTTCGCAGTCACTCGAATCGGACATGTCGGAAATCCGGTCTAGGCCGCGCACCCCGGGGTGTGACACTTCTGGACCCGGGTGCGCTGAACTCATTCCGACGCCGTCGAATACGCGCCAGAATATTCGAGAAAGCGACAATTGGGACACAGAATCGATACTCGCTATTGCCTTATCTCCTGGTAATCCCTAAGGGACTCGACGGGCTTGTTCGGCTCGTCCTTCACCGGGGTCGCGTAGACGACCGAATTCGACAGGTACACCTCGCCGTTGAAGTCGCTGCAGGTGATCAGCACCAGCCGGCCGTCGCCCGACTGCCGGAAGATCTCCTCGGCGGTCCGAGCCAGCTTGTCGACCGACACGTCCCGGGACTGCTGGACGACGTACCGGATCGATCCGGCCTCGGTCCGCACCCGGATCTTGTCGCCGGGGACCAGCTCGCCGAGGTGGTCGAAGGCTCCCCCGCCTCCGTTCACGGTGTGGCCGGTGATGACGACCGATCCGTGCCCGGCGCCGGCGTACCGGCCCTCCTGCCACCAGCCGAGGATCTGCGGGTCGTCCGGGGGAAGCAACTCGCCGGACTGGCCGCTGATCGGGACCACCTCGGAGCGGACCTTCAGCCGCGGAACCCAGAGCTCGAGGGGCTTGCCCGCCGACTTCAGCCGGGTCCCGAGCAGGGTCGGGTTGCCGGTCACCGTCGCGGTCGGCGAGCTCGGCGGGTCGATCTTCGGGTCGGTCGGGTGCGGTGAGCTGGTCGGCTCCGGGACCGCCTTGGCGAACAGGTCCGGGATCTGCGGGACCGCCCAGGGCAGGGTCGCGCACACCCCGACCACGAAGACGACCGCCGCGATCTTGACCGTACGACGGCGCCGTGAGGCCGGAGCGTCGGGCTCCGCCACCGGCTCGGGCTCGAGGGACTCCCAGTCGGGGACCACCACGTTCTTCCGACCACGGCGGCGTTTGCCCACGACCTCCGGGGTCGGTTCGGGAGCGGGTTCGGCCTTGGACTTCCGCTTCCGCTTGGGCTCGGCAACAGGCTCCGCGACCGGCTCGGGCGCAGGCTCCGCCTTCGCCTTCCGCTTCCGCTTGGGCTCGGCAACAGGCTCCGCCGCCGGCTCGGGCTCCGGCTTGCGCTTCCGCTTCGACCTGGGTGTCGGAGCGATCTCCGGCTCGGCGGTCGGAGCGACCTCGCGCTCCAGCACGACCTCGGGAGCTGGCGCCAGCACGACCTCGGGCGCCGGCGCCGCCTTGCTCCACCACCGGCGCTTCGGCTCGGGCTCCGGAGCCGGCTCGGCTACGAGCGCAGGCGCGGGCGCGGGATCCGCCTCCCACTTCCACGCCGAGATGGTCTCGGGAACGAGCGCCGGATCCTGCTCGGGCGCGGCCTTCGCCCTGCGCTTGGAGACGCGCTTGGGCGTCGGCTCAGGCTCGACGGCGGGAGGCGCCGCCTCCTCCTGCGGGGCTACCGGTGGCTTGTCCGGGACCCAGGCCCAGATCGCGGCCGCGGAGCGCACGACCGCCGGACCGGGAGCAGCCGGCTCCGCCCCTGGGGCGGACTCGGTCGACTCGGGGTCCCAGTCCCAGGGCTCCTCCGGCTCGTCCTCCTGCCGGACCCGATCGAGCGCGCTGAGGGGACGGTTCCAGTCGCCCAGCGGCAGCGGCTCCTTCTCCATGTCCTCAGGATCCTCCCGCCGCCGCGTCAAATGCCGGGTAACGCCAACGACGACAAGGCCGAAGGCGGCGTTGCGGAGTCTCCTCCGAACGCCGCCTTCGTCCTTGCTCAGATCAGCGGCTGGCCTTGGCACCCGGTCGGATCAGACCGAGAGCACCAGCGGCCACCATCAGGACCATTCCGGCGATCAGGAGCGCGAGGCCCTGCTCACCGCGCAGGTCGGCCGGCGCGTCGATCAGACCGGCGTGGACCAGCGTCGGCGTGGTGACCGTGCCCGTCGGCGTGATCGTCGGCGGCTCGACCGAGACGCACGGCTCGGCTTCGAGATCGACAGCGGCACCGTAGGTGTGCGTGAACACCTTCGTCGTCGCGCCCCCGGCGAACTCGTTGTTCGCGTCGGCGGTCGCGGTGACCTCGATGTCGGCACCCGGAGCGTTGCTGCCGTTGGTGATCGCGAAGGTCACGTTGTCACCGTCGGACGCGAACGACGCGTCGTTCAGGTTCGCGCAGCTCGGGTCGACGAAGTCGACCGAGGCCAGCGCGACACCCGGCGGAGCCACGATCACGCACGGAGGACCGTTCGGGTCGACGGCAGGACCGAAGTGGTGCGGGAAGTCCTGCGTCGTCCCGCCACCGTCGAACGTGGTGTTCGGGTCAGCGGTCGCCCGGACCACGATGTCGGTGTCCGGAGCGACCGAGCCGCTCAGGATGCTGAAGGTCACGTGGTCGCCGGTGGTGTCGTACGACGGCACGCCCAGGTTCGCGCAGCTCGGGTCGTCGAAGTCGACGTCCGCGACGGCCTCGATGACCGGGACGGCAGGCTCGCAGGCGGCCGCGTTCGGGACACCGATGATGTCCGGCTTCGGGTCACCGGCCGCGTGCGGGACGCCGTTGAAGCTGCCGGCGGTCTTCCACGTCTTGTTCGGGTTGGTCTGGTGCTGCAGGTGACCCTTGTACTTCACCGAGTCGTCATCGACGTTCACGTACACGTACGGGTTGCTGTCGGAGTTGGTGGCGTGACAGATGCCCACCTTCGTGGCAGCCGTGGCCGGACCGGCCGTGACCATCAGTGCCGCACCACTGGACATGACGAGCATGCCGAGCGCGGCCAGGAACGGAGCGAGGCGTCGTACGCCCTGCTTCTTCGTTGCGTTGATGCGGATCATGAGGTTCCCCCAAGGGTTTCTCGAAATGTTGATGGCGAACGCGTGATGTGACTTGCGGAACCTTCGGCCCCCGTCGAGGGAACCGCAGAACGCCTCATCGGCCGCGTCGATGTGTTGTCGGCAATCAAGACATCAAACGCCCGCAGCCCGGAATGGCGCCAAACCTCCCTATGTACGGTCTAGGCCGATAACAGGCAATTTCGATAAATCTCGGAATCGCAGTGACAAAAATGAGTGCCGCGACGGTACGGGTGTCACCCGTTCTGGTGACACCCGTACGGTCCCGGGGGCGAGCCCCCGGCGCGGTCACCTGACCGTCACCGTGCGGGGCTCGCTCGCGGACTTGCAGCCGAACGGTCGCGCGTAGACGCTCGTCGTCGCCGACGGTCGCAGCGTGAACGACGCGGTGCCGCCGAACCAGGTGAAGCCGTAGCCCACCAGCCGGTACGACATCGCCGGCGCGGTCCGCGCGTAGAACCCGACCAGGGCCAGCTTTCGGGTGCTCACCCGCGCCGTCACCGGCTGCCCCTTCCGGACCTGCGTCGCCGAGAGCGTCAGCGTCGTCGCCGAGCACCAGCCCGGCTCCGCCGGCGGCGGCGTTCCCGGCACCGTCAGCTCGCGCACCGCGTCCGCGCCCAGGTCGACCCGGCCGTGGTCGAGGGTGCCCGACGCCACGGTGAGCCGGAGTCGCTGCCCGGGGGTGAACGCCTTGGTCGGCACGAACCGGAAGGTCTTCGCCAGGGCGACGCCCCGGGGCGAGGTCTCCGCGGCCACCGGCTGCACCGTGCCGGCCACCCGGGTGCCCCCGGACTCGACCCGGAGCCCAGCGCTTACCGAGTCCACCGACATCCAGGTGTCGAACGCGACCTCGGCGGCGCCGTTCGCGAGGCTCGCCGATGCCAGCGCCGGTCGTGCCGTCCGGTGCAGGTCGATGTTGACGTCGTACCGCTCCGGGAGCACCTCCATCGCCTCGGACTCGGTGGTGCGGTAGCCGTCCTTCTCGTAGCGGACCTTCCACCAGCCGGGGGTGACGTCCCAGCCGTAGCGGCCGTCGGCAGTCGTGCGCTGCGGGTTCGACTGCCCGAAGGCGGCCGCGTCCCACTCCGTCCACGGCCCCTGCTCCGAGGCTCCGGCGAGCACGGTGGCCTTGACGCCCTCGATCCGGTTCGCGCCGAGGGCCTCGTAGACGTAGCCGCTCGGGTCGAAGATCCAGGTCGGCGTCGCCTTCGGGAACTTGAACTCCGGCGGGATCCACTTGATCCGCTTGTCGCAGCGCGGCTTGTTGTAGACGCGCTTCTTCGTGGAGTCGACCTCGTCGGAGATCATGTTGCCGATCCCCATGTCCATCAGCTCACCGATCAGCGTCTCCACCAGCGTCTTGACCAGACCCTCGGCCATCGTCGTCCAGGATCCGCCGAGGAGTCCGAGCGCGTTCAGGGCGTCGCTGGTCAGCCGGTAGTAGATCACCGTCGCCCGGGAGAAGCGCACGTCGTTGTAGAGCTCCCGCGCGATGTCCGGCGAGCACGGTTCGATCTGAGTCCGGATGTAGTCCTCCATCCGGACGAACTCCTCCTCCTCGTCGCCCGCGTCGAAGAGGTGCTTCAGCTGGTCGACGCCGATCTGGGCGCCGGCCTTGAGCTTGAAGGCGAGCTCGATCAGGTCCACCTGCTTCTTGGAGAGCCCCAGCGTGCGGGCACCGGCACCGCCGGCGATGAAGTCCCGGGGCACGGCTGCCTTGAGCCGGAGCTCGATGCCGTCCGCGGTCTGCTCACCCGTGATCCCCATCCCGTACGCCGGCACCCCCGTGCGCGCCAGCATCCGCTCGTCGGCAGGCGTCGTCGTGTACTCGACGTCGGCGGCCCCGCCGACCGTCGCGGTGACGTCCACCCCGGTGGCACCGAGGGCGAACCTGAGCTGGTTGGACGCGGCCGGCTCGAGCGGGCGCGGGTCGTTGAACGGCTCCCGGGTGTTGTGCCGGAGCTCCTCCTCCGAGGGCGCTGTCACCTCCTCGATCGAGGCCCGCGGCAGCGCGTCCGAGTCGTAGTCGACCCAGATGTCCCCCACGTCCGCGGACGTCGCCGGTCGCACCTCCGCGGTGCAGCTGGTCGCGTCGCAGGTCCCTGCGGCCTGCGTCGAGCCGACGTGCGCGACGAAGTCGTGGATCCTCGAGGCGTCCGCGAACTCGGCCCGCACCCGGATCGGGTGGCTCGGGATGTAGACCATCGTGAACGCGGCCACGCCCTCGCTCGGGTCGAACGCGATGCTGCGCGAACCGGCCGCCGTCACCCCGATGTTGTCGATGACCACCCGGTCGGGCTGCACGAAGGTCGGGTCGAACCGCACCGGGAACGGCGTCGAGACCAGGCGCTGGCCGGCGTGCTCGACCGAGGCGAGCACCTCGTGCCGGGAGCCGCGCTGGGAGTGCGCCAGCGGCACGCTCACCGTCCAGCGGCCGCCCGGTCCGGCGGTCGCGGAACGCACCTCGGCACCACCGTCGACCGCCAGCGAGACGGTGGCTCCGGGCGGAGCGGTCCCGTTGAGCCGGACCTCGGGCTCGGTCACGATCCGCGGCCCGGAGACGGTCACCCCGGCGACGGTGCCGGCGACGCTGCCAAGCTCGGACGTGGTCGCACCGTTGTCGTGCACCAGGCGGACGATCGAGGACAGCCGTCCCGCCGGTACGTCGGCCGCGACGTCCACGGAGTAGCGGATCACGGTCGCCCCCGAGCCGGAGACCGGGATCGTCAGCTCGTTGCCCGACCGGGTCGCCCCGACCGGCTTGCCGTCGACCACGACGCCGTCGTTGCTGGGCGTCGTACCGGACGGGACGGTGACCTTGAGCGCGGTCCGGTTCGGCCACGCCGTCCCGGGGATGCTGACGCGGTAGGTCAGCCGGCCGCCGGGCAGCACCGGGTCGGGCAGCGCGTCGAAGGTGGCGCCCCTGCCGGTCGGGCTGCCGCCGGCCAGCCGCACGGTGCCGAGGTCGACGACCGAGCCGCCGGAGACCGAGAACTGCATCGGCGAGCTGGTGCCGGCGCCGGCCGCGAAGACCACCTGGTACACCCCGGGGAGGGCGATGCCGACCAGCGGGTTCGCGGAGTAGGAGTAGACGGTCGCGAGGTGCCGCATCCCGGTGCTCTCCACCTTGTAGACCGTCGCGGTCGACCCGGTGACGGCGGCACCGGCGGTGTCGACCAGGCGTCCGGTCGCGAGACCGGCCTGGGTGAGGTCGATCCGCAGCGGCACCTCGCTCTCGGTCCCGAGCTTGACCGAGGCACAGGTCGCGGAGAGCCCGCGCTCGAAGCCGTCGGCGCAGAGCTTCACGGTCTCGCCCTCGTTGCCGGCGTAGGCGACCGCGGGGGCGGCCTTGAGCGGACGGCCGTTCGCGGTCAGGTCGACGTGCAGGTGGTAGTTGGTCGACCAGTCCATCGGCTGGGGCGTCGGCTGCCCGCCGGCGTTCGTGGTGAACACCTGCGGCCGGATCAGGTACGTCGGCGCCGGCACCAGGTCGAGCTCGACGTCCGCGGTCTCCCCGGCCACGAGCCGGACCTCGGCACCGCTCGCCAGGAAGCGCTCCGCGGTGGCTCGGACGTTCGCGTCCCCGGACAGGGCGTCGACGGTGACCCGCCCGGTGGCGTCGGTGCGCCCGGTGAAGCGCCAGTCGCGGCCGTCCACCTTCTGGGTCACGGCCACCGCGGCGTCGGCGAGCGGGCCCCCGGAGCCGGTGACCAGCGCCCGCACCCGGGACGTCGGCAGCGCCTCGGAGGTCAGGGTCAGCTCCTGCCGGCCGACGCCGAGCCGGACGGTCTCCGTCGGCTGGCTGACCTGCTGCGCCTGGTCGTCGAGGCGGGCCTGCACGGTGACCTCGGTCCGGCGCGGCAGCCCCGGGATGGTCACGGTTCCGGTGCCCGGGTTGACCGGACGGGTCGCGAGAACGGTTCCGGCGGCGTTCCGGACGACCACCTTGCGCAGCAGCAGCGGCGATCCGGTGACCGTCACCGCGAGCTCGGCGTGCCGCTCCGGCGTCACGGTCAGGTCCTGCGGCGTCGCGGCAGCGACGTCGATGCCCAGGCGGGTCGCCAGCACGTCTCCGTCGGCGGCCGCCAGGCTGAGGTCCCACCGCCCCGGCGAGAGCGGGACCGACGGGCTCGAACCCGCCGTCGCCGGCTGCCGCTGGGTGCCCTTCGGTCCGCGCAGGACCAGCTCCACCGGCGGCAGCTCCTCGGCGCTCTCGGCGATGTCCAGGTCGAGCCGGCCGCTGATCGGACCGACCGTTCCCGACCGGCTGAACCGGCGCTCGCCCTCGAACAGGACGACCTCGGCCTTGCCGACAGCCTTCAGCGCGGTGCCGTCCAGGACGTAGCCGGCGGACCGGTACCGCCCCGCGGCGACCTCGGCCAGCGGCAGGGTGACCGCGGGGGCCTCGCCCTCGGCCGGCTTGCTCTGCTCCCAGAGCCGGACCTCGGCGCCCATCCCGGGCTCACCGGCGGCGGTCGCGACCAGCTCGGTGCCGAGCACCAGGGCCGCTCCGTCGGCGGTCCGCTCCGCCTCGATGTCCCAGTCGGTCAGGCCCTCCCCAGCGGTGGAGCCCAGCGCGTGCTCGGTCCAGTCCCGGGTCGGCCAGCCCAGGTCGAGCACGGCGCGGACCCGCCACAGGTAGGTCGACCGGGGCTTCAGGTCCGCGTCGACCAGGACGGCGCTCTGATCCGGCGTACGGGTCCCGACCTCGGTCCAGTCGTACTCGCGGTCCGGCGACTGCTGCTGCCGCTCGACCACGAAGTGCTGCAGCGGCATCGTGCTCGGCGCCGGCGCCCAGGTCAGCCGGGCCGAACCCGAGCGGACCTCGTCGATCGTGAGCGGCCCGGGTCCGGGCAGCTCGGTGTGCTCGCTGGCCACCGCGGTCCACGGCGCGGTGGAGCCGTCCGCCAGCACCAGGTCGACCCGGTAGTCGTACCAGCGCAGCAGCCGCAGGCCCTCGTCGACCAGGTGCGCCTCGTCCTTCGTCGTCCGGGCGATCTCGGTCAGGTCGGCCGGGTCTCCGACGGAGCCGTCGACCCGGCCGCCGCCGTCGGCGCGCAGCACCCGGTAGCCGGTCACGTCGGCCCGGTCGGAGCCGGCCCAGTCGAGCCGCAGCGCGTCGACCCCGTCGCGGTCGACGGTGAGCACGGCCGCACCGCGAGCGGTGGTCTCCAGCGCGGCGCTGAGGTTGCCGGCGGCGTCGGCCGCGCGGACGGCGTACTGCACCGGGGTGGGGTCGTTCCGGCGTACCGGCACGTCGTACGACGTCCGCGCCGGACCCAGGTTGACCAGCGGCCGGCCGTCGGCGGTCAGCTCGTAGCCGCGGAGCAGGACGTCGTCGCTCGCCTCGGGCCAGCGCAGCCGGACGGCATCGTCGGTGTGCGGCTCCGCGGTCAGCTTCGCGCCGGCGGGCCAGGTCGGTGCCGTGGTGTCCGCCTCACCGGAGGTCCGTACGGCGGCCTGCACGCCCTGGTCGAGCCAGAGCGCGATCGTGGACCCGTCGGCACTGACCGCGGGCCAGACCGCCCGGTGGCCGAGGGGCGACTCGGTCGGCTCCTCCCCCTCGGCCGGTTCGCTGCCGGCCACCAGGGTGGGGACACCGTCCGGGAGCCGGGTCGACCAGACCGCGGCGGCGTCGTTGCCCTCGTCGTACGCCGCGTCGTCGTAGACCGCGGTGGAACCGTCGCTGCTCAGCCGCGCGTTCCGCACCGTAGTGCCGTCCGGGGTGGGAACCTCGACGCTCGCACCGGCACCGGTCGCGATCACCAGCCGGCCGTCGCCGTCCCGGTAGAGGACGTGCTCGCCGGTCCGGTCGAGCGACGGCTGCCCGTTGCCCCAGTCGTCGCGGGCGTGGGCGGGGGCCAGGGTGGTCGCCGGGGCGAGCAGCAGCCGCGGGGTGCCGTCGGCGTCGTCCTCGATCCAGGCGACGGTCGAACCGTCCTCGCTGATCTCGGCCCCGAAGGCGGAAGTGGGGATCCGGCGGGTCGCGAGGGTCGCGCCGGTACGCAGGTTCTGGGTGACCAGCCGCATCGACTGGTCCTCCTCGGACCAGTCCGGGCCGATCAGCAGCACCAGCCGGTCCCCGTCGCCGGAGACGTCGACGGCCTGGACGTGACCTCCGGTGGCGGTCGGCCGGGCGATCCGCGTGGTGGTGCCGGTCGCCCGGGTCCAGAGGTACGCCTCGCCCCAGGTCGACCCGTCGTCACCGAGCAGGTCGTCCGCCTCGGAGGCGAAGACCACGACGCTGCCGTCGGCGGCGAGTGCCGCGTCATCGGCGCGCCACGAGGCCACCGCGTCCGGGTCGCCGACCTTGTGGTCGACCAGCCTGGTGGTGCCGGCGGCCCGGTCGCGAACCAGTAGCCCGGGCCGGCCGAATCCCAGGTCGGCCTTGTAGAGGACGACCTCGCCGGAGGCGCTGATCTCGGTCAGCTCGACGAAGGACTCGCCCTCGGCCGGGTGATGACCACTCACCGGTTGCAACCCGTACGCCGGCCCGGCTGCGGCAGCGCGCACCGCAGCCGCGGAGGGTGCCGAGCCGAGCACCGGCGTCATCGCCGACGCGAGCGCGACCAGGACGGCGGCGACCAGGGCCCGGCGAGGGCCGGACCGGTGGGAGACGGGGTGGTGAGTGGTCATCACGGGGTTCCTTGCGATTGCTGGGAGGGGTGGATCAGGCGCGCTTGAGCAGGCCCAGGGCGGCGGCGGTCAGCCAGATCGGACCGGTCATCCCGGCCATGTACTGCAGCGGGCTGACCCCGAAGAGGGTGGTGAGGCCGCCGAGCACGAGGCTCGTCCAGACCAGCCAGCCGGGCACCGCGCCGTGCCTGCGGCCCGCGATCCCGAGGGCGAGCGCGGCGACGCCGGCACCGACCCAGAGCCACGGCACGGTGCCGATCCAGTGCCCGAAGAAGACCGCCGTCTCGGGGACGACCTGGTCGGTGTCGGCGAGGCCGAAGGCGAACTCGGTGGTCAGCGCGGTCCCCATCAGCTGGGCGACGACGACCAGCAGCAGACCGCCGGCGGCGACGTCCGGCAGCAGGCTGCTGACCGGGACGCGTGCCTGGAGGTAGCGGCGCAGCCCCGGGGCGAAGACCAGCAGCAGCACTGCCGAGAACATCGCGCCGGTGTGCATCAGCAGGATCGACGCGGTCTGCTCGGAGAGCTTCTCGGTGATGCCGACGGCGTCGCCGGCCACGCTCTTGTCGTAGGCGGCACCGGACATGGCGCTGCCGACGATGCTGACGATGCTCGCCAGGCCTGCCGTCGTACCGGCGATCGCCCAGCCCTTGCCGAGGCTCGCCGGGGTCGCGATCGACGCGGTGTCGTCGCGCGGGGTGGTGATGGTCATCTGATTTCTCCTTGATCGTGCCGTTCGTGGGTGAGGGGGTGTTCCGAGACCGAGACCGAATCCGGGGCCGGCGTCAGGTCCGGCAGGGCGAGCCAGGCGGCCCAGGTCAGGTCGCGCCCGATGTAGCGCGGGGCGGTGAACGGCCAGCTCGACCGGATCCAGGCCGGCACGAATGCGTCCAGCGCCGCCTCGACCGGACCGCCGACCAGCCAGTCGACGACCCACCAGGAGATCTCCGCATCGGCGCCGGTCTTGGCGGGCGGGTCGAGGTAGACGCAGCCGAGCAGCTCGGTCTCGCCTGCGTCGAAGAGTGCGTAGTTGTAGGACTGGGCGCGAGTCATCTCGTCCTCGTGGTGGGCGAGGTCGGCGCGGTCCTGCTCCACGGTCATCGTGGCCGGCGGCCAGCCCCAGGCCTCGCCGTAGATCGACCAGAGCCGCTCCTGGGAACCCATCACCGCGTGCATGTCCAGGTCGACGTCGGTCGCCCTGATCGGACGGAGGTGGTGCCCGGCCGCGATCACGACGCGCTGCGGGTGCACCCAGCCCTCGGGCAGCCACCGGCCCTGGCGGGGCGTCTGGTCCTGGTTCTCGCTCATGCGACGAGCCTTCAGCCTGGGCCGTTCACGCACCACGGTCAGGACCCGCACACTCCTCGTACAGTTGCGACGGCGCCGAAATGCAGGCGGACAGCGGGTCCGTCGCGGTCCTATGCTGCTGCGCATGCCCGGAGCCGGTCAGCAGTCCCAGGAGTCGTTCGCGACCCGGTTGCGCGACCTCCGGGAGCGGGTCGGCCTGACCCAGCAGGAGCTGGCCGAGAAGGCCGGGCTCACCCCGCACGGGATCAGTGCGTTGGAGCGCGGCACCCGGACCCGGCCGTACCCGCACACGATCCGATCGATCGCCGACGCGCTCGAGGTCGACGAGGCCGACCGGTCCGCGCTGATCGCCGCGGCCGGCCGCCGGGCAGCCCGCCCGGCACCGGCCGATCCAGCGACGCCCGACCGCCCGGCCCCCACGCTCGACGTCCCGCCGACGGTGCTGCACGGACGCGCGTCCGACATCGCGGCGCTGGGCCGGCTGATCCTGGACGAGGACGCCCGGGTGGTCACGCTGACCGGTCCGGGCGGGGTCGGGAAGACCCGGCTCGCGGCGGCGGTGGCCGACGCCGTGGCGGACCGGTTCGCCGACGGCGTGGTCGCGGTGAGCCTGGTGTCGGTGACCGACGCGGGCGCGGTGCTGCCGTCGCTGGCCCGCGCGCTGGGCCTGGCCGGCAGCGACGGGCCGGACGTGCTGGAGACGCTGGTGGACCACCTGCGGCCGCTGCAGCTGCTGCTGGTGGTCGACAACCTGGAGCACCTGCTCAGCGCCGCGCCGCCGCTCAGCCAGCTGACCTCCGCATGCCCGCGGCTGACCCTGCTGGCGACCAGCCGGTCACCGCTGCGGATCCGGGCCGAGCTGGAGTACGCCGTCGAGCCGCTCGGCCTGCCGGGCGACCAGGCGAGCAGCCGGCAGGACCTGGAAGCGGCTCCGTCCGGGGCGTTCCTGCTGGAGCGGGCGCTCGCGGTGGCACCGCAGTCGACCCTGGACGAGGACGACCTGCGCGCCTGCATCGAGCTCTGCCACCGGCTGGCCGGGCTGCCGCTGGCCATCGAGCTCGCCACCGCGCACCTGCGGGTGCTGACGCCGCGGGTCCTGGTCGACCGGCTGGAGGAGGCGACCGCGACCTCGGCGGCCCGCGACCTGCCCGCCCGGCAACGCACGATGCGCGCCACCCTCGACTGGAGCCTGGGCCTGCTCTCCGAGGACGCCCGCTGGTTGTTCCAGGTGCTCGGTGCGTTCCGCGGCGGCGCCACCCTGGACGCGGTCGAGTCGGTGGTCGGTGCGGCCGAGGGCCGGGCGGCGACCGGTGCGCTGGCGCTGCTCAACGACCTGGTCGAGCACTCCCTGGTGGTGGTGCGTCCGGACGCCGACGGGACCAGCCGGTTCACGATGCTCGAACCGGTGGCGCAGTACGCCCGCAGCCTGCTCGCCGGCGAGGAGGCGTCGCGGGTGCTGGCGGCGCACGCGGCGTACGGGCTCGAGCTGGCCCGCCGCGGAGCGATCGAGTTCGAGCGCGACGACCAGATCGCCTGGCTGGCGCGGATCGAGGCCGCCGAACCGAACCTGCTGATCGCCGTCGAGCGGAGCCTGGACAGCGGCGACGACGACACCGCGAGCCTGATCACCTGGTACCTGTGGCTGTTCTGGTGGATGCGGGGTCAGGTCTCCCGGGGCCGCCGGCTCGCGGAGCTCTGCCTGGCCGCGGACCCGTCGCCGGAGGTGCGCTGCCGGGTCGCCCTGACCGCCGCGACGATGTCGTACGCCGGCGGCGACGTCGAGGCCGCGCACGGCTACTGGAGCGAGTCCGGCACGATCGCCGGCTCCCTGGGCGATGCCGAGGTGATGGCGAAGGCGCGGGCCGGGGTCGGCCTGGCCGCCCTGGCCACCGGCGACCTGGCCACCGCCGAGCCGCTCTTCACCGAGAGCCTCGAGCTCTGCGAGAAGGCAGGACCGGCCGGCGGCGACTGGCTCGCGTCCCTGGTCCACGTCTGGCTCGGAACGCTTCTGCTGCAGACCGGGAAGAAGGTCCAGGCGACGAGCTCGATCGAGCGCGGCCTCGTGCTGGCACGTAGTCGCGGCGACCGGCTGGCGACCTTCGTGGCGCTGTACAACCTCTCCCAGGCGGCGATCGGCACCGAAGAGTACGACCTCGCCCGCGCCCACCTCGAGGAGGGCATCACCCTCTCCGAGGAGGTCCGCGACCTGGCGAACCTGGCCTACTTCACCGAGGCCCTCGCCGACGTCGAGGCGCACGCGTCCGAGCACTCCCGGGTGGCGACGCTGCTCGGCGCCGCCACCGCCCTGCGGGAGGCCGTGGGCGCGGACGTCTACACCTACTACCTCCCCGACGCCGAGCTCCGGGCGCGGACCGAGGCCGCCGCCCGGGAGGCGCTCGGCGACGCCGGTTACGAGGACGCGTTCCGGGCGGGCACCGAGCTCGAGGTCGAGGAGCTGATCGACCTCGCGCTCAGCGAGGTTTAGGCCTCGACCCGCTCCTTCTCGCCGAGCGAGGCGTCCGCACTCAGCGACAGCGACTCGCCCTCGATGTCCAGGTTCGGCAGCAGCTTGTCGAGCCAGCGCGGCAGCCACCACATCCGGTCGCCCATCAGCGCCATGAACGCCGGCACCAGGGTCATCCGTACCAGGAACGCGTCGGCAAGGACGCCGACCGCGAGACCGAAGCCGATCGACTTGATCACCGGGTCCCCGGCGAGCGCGAACCCGACGAAGACGCCGATCATGATCACCGCGGCGGCAGTCACGACCCGGGCACCGTGCTGGAAGCCGAGGACGACGGAGCGCACCGCGGCCTTGCCGTGGACGTACTCCTCCCGCATCCGCGAGACCAGGAAGACCTCGTAGTCCATCGCCAGGCCGAACAGGATGCCGGTCAGCAGCAGCGGCAGCATGAACAGCACCGGCCCGGACTTGTCGACGCCGATCAGCTCGGAGAGCCAGCCCCACTGGAAGACCGCGACGGTCGCGCCGAGCGAGACCCCGACCGAGAGCAGGAACCCGACGATCGCCTTGAGCGGAACCCAGATCGACCGGAACACGATCATCAGCAGCAGGAACGCGAACCCGACGACCACCAGCAGGTAGCGCGGGAAGGCCTTCGCGAGGCTCTCGGAGATGTCCACGCCCAGGGCGGTCTGACCGGTCACCAGCACCTGCGCGCCGGTCTTGGCCTCGGTGTCCTTGACGGCGTCGCGGATGTCGTCCACCAGCGTCTGCGTCCTCGCCTCGGACGGACCGCTCTCCGGGATCACCGTCACCAGCGCGTACTGCGCGGTGTCGAGCTGCTCGTCGAACGCCTTGGTCGCCTCGGCGTCACCGGCGTCCGGGACCGGCGAGATCACCGCGGCGACGTCGGACTTGATGCTCTCGACCTTCTCCACGACCTGCTCGATCGCGGAGACCGGGTGTCCGGAGTTCTTCGTGTCGACGACGACCATCAGCGGGCCGTTGGTGCCGGCGCCGAAGTTCTCCGCGATCAGGTCGTAGGCCTCCCGCGGGCCGCTCCCGGCCGCGGCGGTGCCGTCGTCGGGGAGCGCGAGCTGCATCGACGCGACCGGGATCGCGATCACGCCGGCCACGGCGAGGCCCGCCACGAAGGTCACCGTCCGGTGCTTGGTGACGAAGTCCGCCCAACGACGGCCGCGGGTCGGCTTGGCGGTGACCGCCTCCGGGTCGCGGGCCTTGAGGAACGGCAGCTTGCCGGAGGTGATCCGCTTACCGGCGAAGCCGAACAGCGCCGGCAGCAGGGTCAGCGCGATCAGCACCGCGACCGCGACGGTGCCGGCCGCGGCCAGGCCCATCTCGGTCAGGAAGGAGATGTTCACGATCGCCAGGCCCGCCAGGGCGATGATCACGGTGAGGCCGGCGAAGACCACGGCGGAGCCCGCCGTACCGACCGCGCGGCCGGCGGCCTCCTCCCGCTCGACCCCGGTCTCCACCTCGTGGCGGTAGCGGGACACGATGAACAGCGCGTAGTCGATCCCGACCGCGAGGCCGAGCATCATCGCGAGGATCGGCGTCGTCGAGCCGAGCTCCATGAAGCCGGTCAGGGTGGTGATCCCGGTGACGCCGATGCCGACGCCGATCAGCGCGGTCAGCAGCGGCATCCCGGCGACCAGCATCGATCCGAAGGTGAGGACCAGCACCAGGATCGCGACCACGATGCCGAGCAGCTCGCTGGTCCCGGTCTCCGGCGCCTCCTGCATCGCGTCGCCGCCGATCTCGACCCGGAGGCCGGCGTCGCGCGCCTCGTCCGGGGAGGTCTCGAGGGCGGTCCGGTCGGCGTCGGTGAGCTCGATCGACTGCTTGGAGTAGGACACCGTCGCGTACGCCGTCCGGCCGTCCTCGGAGACGGTGCCGGCGGCGTACGGATCCGAGGTGGCGATCACGTGGTCGGTCCGGGTCGCCTCCAGCGACTCCAGGACGAGCGCCTTGTTGGCGGCCGACTCGAGGGTCTCGCCCTTCGGCGCCTGGTAGACGATCCGGGCGGTGGCGCCGTCCGGCGCGGCGTCCGGGGTGCGCTCCTTGATCAGGTCGAACGCCTGGGTGGACTCGATGCCGGGGACGCCGAACTCGTCGGAGGTCTTCCCCGAGAGCGTGCTCGAGGCGACGCCCATCGCGAGCAGCAGCCCGACCCAGAGGGCGAGGACTGCGCGGCGGTGCCGGAACGACCAGCGCCCGAGTCGGTAGAGGTGCCAAGCCATGGTGTGTGTTCTCCCGTTGAGTGGTGGATCAGTGGATGCCGAGCGCCGGCAGCACCAGCGCGTCGATGTAGTTCAGGACGTAGTCGTTCTCCTGCGGGTCGCAGCCGTCGACCGCGTCGAGCAGCACGAACGGCGCCATCAGCACGAGGTGCACGTACTCGATCGCCGGGCAGTCGGCAGCGACCTCGCCGCGCTCGACGGCGCGCGCGATCAGCAGGGCGATCCGCTCGTGGAGCGGGTCCATGATCTTGGTGCGGACAGCAGTGGCGACCTCGTCGTTCTGCTTCATCGCCTGGAGGACCGCCCCGACCAGCTCGGGCGGGTGCTCGATCTCCTTGGGGTGCGCGCCGAACATCTCCCGCAGGTCGCCGCGGAGCGAGCCGGTGTCCGGCGCGACGTCCGGGACCGGACCGCCTGCCGTCAGCGAGTCCGCGAACAGGGCCGCCTTGCTCCCCCACTGGCGGTAGAGCGTCGCCTTGCTGGACTTCGTCGCCTCGGCGATCTGGTCCATCGTCACGTTGTCGAATCCGCGCTCGGCGATCAGCTTGAGGGTGCCGGTGTAGAGCTCGTGCAGACGCTCGTCGGTCAAGCGGGTCATCGTTGCCTCCATCGAAACGAAACAGTTTCGTTTCGTACCCTACGTGGCGATCGACCAGGACCCAAATCCCAGCACGGTGGCCTCCGTCACACACTTCGGCCGCCGCCGGGGAGGTCTAGTCCATTGACGGCGGGATCGCGCGAAATCGGGGCAGATCTCCAGCGACAAAAGCCGCGAAGCAGCACCAAGGGGACGCGGAACGCCGCGGTTCCTGATATCTCGCTGAGCAGCCCGGAGAACCGTTCCCGCGTACGCCGAGGAGCACGTAACCTGCCAGCGGCGCACGTGGGGTGCGTTGCTGTGCAACAAACGGAATTAGGTGGCCCCGGTGGCAACTCTTCGGAACAAGTACGTGACCCTGGTCGCGATGCTGGCGGGGCTCCTCGTAGCCACCACCGGTCTCGCGACGACCGCGGACGCGGCAACCGCTCGCAAGGTCACCATGGTGGCCAGCCCGACCGCGGCCGTGACCGGTTCCTCGGTCACCCTGTCGGGCGTCGTGACCAACACGCCCGTCAACAGCGTGATCAACATCCAGCGCAAGTCCGGCCTGAGCTGGGTCAAGGTCACCACCACCAAGACCACCAACGCGGGTGGCGACTTCTCGGTCGCGATCACCCTGCCGGCCACCGCCGCGGCGTACTCCTACCGCGCGGCGGTCCCGCTGACGACCACCCGCGGCCCGGCCCAGTCGCCGGCCGTCGCGGTCACCGCGCTGCGCCCGATCACCACCACCATCAAGGCCACCCCACCCACGGTCAGCGCCGGCGGCACCAGCACCATCTCCGGCACCGTCACCCCGTTCGCGGCCGGCACCGCCGTCTCCATCGAGAGCCGCTCCGGCAGCACCTGGTCGGAGGTCGGCACCACCACGCTCTCCGCGACCGGCGCCTTCAGCAAGGACGTCACCTCGGACGCCACCACCGACTACCGGGCCACCATCGCGCGGGCCGGCCTGATCAGCGGCGGCTCCACGGCGACCGCGACGGTGATCGTCGGCGAGGCCCCGGTGGTCACCACCACCGAGCTCGCCGACGGCGACCAGGGTCTCCCCTACTCCGACACCCTGACGACCTCCAGCGAGGACGACGGCACCTGGTCGATCTCGGCCGGCGCACTGCCCGGCGGCATCACCCTCGACCCCGACACCGGCGAGCTCTCCGGAACCCCCACGGCCTCCGGCACGTTCGACCTGACCGCGACCTACACGGCCGAGTCGACGCTCTCCGGCAGCAAGGCGCTGTCCATCACGATCAGCCCGCTTCCGGAGATCACCACGGCATCGCTGCCGGACGCGACCCGGGCCGAGGCGTACACGACAACCCTCACCAAGACCGGGTTCGACGGCACCTGGGCGGTCACCGGCCTCCCGTCCGCGCTGACCATCGACGCCGACACGGGAGTCCTCTCCGGCATCCCGCCGCAGCTCGGTGACCTCAACGCGGTCGTCACCTTCACCGAGACCGAGACCGGCCGGGTCGCCACCAAGACGCTGACGCTGCACGTCGGCGGCACCGGTGTCGCGGTCACCACCGCCTCGCTCCCGGACGCCACCTACGGTCGCGCGTACTCCGCCACGCTGAGCAAGACCGGCGGCGCCGGCACCTGGTCGGCCACCGGCCTCCCGTCCGGCCTGACCGTCGACGCGAGCACCGGCGTCATCTCCGGCACCACCCAGACGCTCGGCACCTTCACGGTCGCGGCGACCTTCACCGAGACCCTGACCGGCACCTCCGGGTCGAAGTCGCTCAGCCTCAAGGTCGGGACCACGGCTCTCGCGGTCACGACCAGCGCGCTGCCGGACGGCACCCAGGGAACGCCGTACTCGGTGACCCTGACCCACAACGGCGGACCGGGCACCTGGTCGTCGTACCCGCTGCCGGACGGCCTGACCCTGAACGCCGCCACCGGCGTCATCTCGGGTACGCCGACCGTCACCGGCACCTTCAGCGTGTACGTCGGCATCACCGAGACGGCCACCGGCAAGGTCGCGGTCAAGGGCTTCGCCCTGGTGCTGGCGCCGAGCGCGGTCATCACGACCACCTCGGTCCCGGACGGCGTCACCGGCACGGCCTACAGCCAGCAGCTCGCCAAGACCGGCGCCGCCGGTACCTGGGCCGTCACCAAGGGCAACCTGGCTCCGGGCGTGTCGCTGTCGGCCTCGGGCCTGCTCTCCGGCACCCCGACGGCGCAGGGCGACTTCGGCTTCACGGTCACCTTCACCGAGACCGGCACCGGATACTCCGACACCCAGGTGCTGCTGCTGCACGTCTCGGCGCCGAACTCGCCGGTGATCAACACGACCTCGCTGCCCGACGGCAAGGTCGGGGTCGCGTACTCCGCGACGCTCTCCGGGGTCGGCACCGGCAACTGGACGCTGACCTACGGGTCGCTGCCGGCCGGGCTCTCGCTGAACTCCGGCACCGGCGCGATCACCGGAACGCCCACCACCCCGGGTGACTCGCTGATCGTGGTCAAGTTCACCGTCGGCGCGAACTACAACACCAAGGCACTGCTGATCCACATCAACCCGGCAGGCTAGATCGAGCACCAGAAGGGCGGCTCCGGCGATGCCGGGGCCGCCCTTCTGCTTGTCCTCACGCCGACGCGTGCGCCGGATCGTCCTCCTCGACGACCGCCGGACTCCTCAGCAGTACGGCGGCCAGCACCGCCCCGACCAGCGCCACCACCGCGGCACCGACGAAGGCCGCCGAGTAGCCGTCGGTGAGTGCGACCTTGTCGCCGAGCTCGTCGGCGCCGTGGGCCGCGGCGATCGCCGTCATCACCGCCAGGCCGAGCGCCGAGCCCACCTGGTAGCTGGTGTTGACGATGCCGCTGGCGAGTCCGCCCTCCTCCGGCCGGGCCGCCGCGATCGCCGTACCCAGGGTCGGGATGAAGGCCAGGGACATGCCCAGGGCCGCGACCAGCGAGGCCGGCAGCACGTCGACCGCGAACGAGCCGGCCGGGTCGATCAGCGCGAGCCAGCCCATCCCGACGGCCAGCAGGAGCAGGCCGGCGACGGTCGATCGCACCAGCCCGAGGACCGCCATCACCCGCGGCGCCAGCACCACCATGCCGAGCATGATCAGCGCGGTCATCGGGAGCAGCGCCGCGCCCGAGGGGAACGCCGAGTAGCCGAGCACCTGCTGCAGGTAGAGGTTGAGGAAGAACCACATCGGGATCCAGGCGGCGCCCAGCAGCAGCTGGGCGAGGTTGGCCGCCGCCAGGTTCGGCGCCGAGAAGATGCCGAGCCGCAGCAACGGGTCCCGACCGCGCGCCTGGGTCACCACGAACGCGGCCAGCAGGACGACGGCGAGTCCCAGCACGCCCCAGGTCTGCGCCGAGCCCCAGCCGACCTCGGGCGCCTTCACGACGGCGTACACGGCGGCACCGAGTCCGCCGGTCACCGTGACCGCGCCGAGCAGGTCCACCCGACGTCCCTGCGCCGGTGGCGCACTCGGGAACAGCCGCGGTGCGGCGACCAGGATCACGATCGCGATCGGGACGTTGATGTAGAAGACCCACGGCCAGGAGAGGTACTCGGTGATCACGCCGCCGAGGAACACCCCGGCAGTGCCGCCGGCGGGCGCGGCCGCTCCGTAGACGGCGAGCGCCTTGGTGAGCTCCCCAGGCTTGGCGCCGAAGAGCATGAACAGCAGCGTCAGCGCGGACGGCGCGATCAGTGCGGACCCGGCGCCCTGGACGGCCCGGCCGATCAGCTCGACCGCCGGGTTCGTGGCGACCGCAGCCAGCACGGAGCCGACCAGCAGCACCACCCAGCCGGCGCTGAAGACCCGGCGAGCACCGAGCACGTCGGAGAGCTTCCCGCCGAGCAGGAGCAGCCCGCCGAGCGCCACCACGTAGGCGTTGAAGACCCAGGAGAGGTTCTGCGGGGTGAAGCCGAGGTCGGCCTGCATCTCCGGCAGCGCGACTCCGATGATCGAGGTGTCCATGATGACCATGAACTGGGCAGCGGCGATGACCGCCAGCCCGAGCCATCGGCGGTCTGGTGCCGCCGACTCCGAATTCGACGCCATGGCGTCCTCCTTAGATTGATACCCTAGGGGGGTATATGTATCAGGAGTGGCCAGGGTCGCGCAAGTACCCCCTAGGGGTACCTGCGCCGTGAGGACGGAGCTCAGACCGGAGCCGACTCCAGGTCGCCGGTACGACGCAGCTTCTGCCAGCGCAGCCGGATCCCGTAGAGCGCGCTGGCGGCGGACTGGATCACCACCAGGTACATCAGCTGCCGGTAGACGAACTGCTGGAGCACCAGGCTCCACAGCGGGCCGAGCCGCTCGCGGTCGAGGACGAACGCGTAGCCGGCGGCGACGTACTGCAGCGCCAGGAACCCGAGCCAGACGTAGGCGATCGTGGGCGACGGCAGGAAGACGATCGCGTAGAGCGCGGCGACGTCGATGACCGGCGCCAGCAGCGGCAGCAGCACCTGGAACGCCAGCAGGTAGGGCAGTCCGCGACGTCCGAGCTTGCCGGAGGCGCCCCGCTCGACGACCGCGCGCCGGTGCTTCCACATCGCCTGCATGGTCCCGTAGCACCAGCGGTAGCGCTGCCGCCAGAGCTGGCCCAGGCTCGCCGGCGCCTCGGTCCAGGCCCGGGCCTCGGGCGCGTAGACCACCCGCCACCCGCCGCGGCAGATCGCCATCGTCAGGTCGGTGTCCTCGGCCAGGGTGTCGTCGCTGACCCCGCCGACCTGGTCCAGGACCTCGCGCCGGAAGGCGCCGATGGCACCCGGGACGGTCGGCATGCACTGGAGCACGTCGAACATCCGGCGGTCCAGGTTGAACCCGATCACGTACTCGATGTGCTGCCAGCGGCCGAGCAGACCCCGGCGGTTCCCGACCTTGGTGTTCCCGGAGACGGCGCCGACGCGGGGATCGGCGAGCGGTGCCACCAGCGCCCGCATCGCGTCCGGCTCGAAGACGGTGTCCCCGTCGACCAGGACCAGCACGTCGTGGCGCGCCGCCGCCACCCCGGTGTTCAAGGCGGACGGCTTGCCGCCGTTCTCCTGGCGGATCAGCCGGACGCCGGGCAGGTTCAGCGCCTCGACGACCGCCGCGGTCCCGTCCGTGGAGCCGTCGTCGACGACCAGCACCTCGAGCTCGGGGTAGTCGCTCGCGACCAGCGACTTCACCGCGGCGGCGATCCCGAGCTCCTCGTTGTACGCCGGTACGACGACCGAGACCGGCGGCAGGTACTCCTCCCCCGCGGCGCTCGTCGGCTGCCGTGCGTGACGGCGCGCCAGCAGCAGGAGCAGGAGGGTCCGCAGCGCCGCCAGCACCGCCAACCCGAGGAACGCCACCCGCAGCAGGTCGACCACCGCGTTGGACATCCGGACCACGCCGATCGTCAGAATCCCGCGGATCTCCTCGGCCCGGCTCGCCCGGTGCCAGGCGGACGGCACCTGGACGGCTTCGCTGACCGTGTCGAAGACGTACCCGCGGGCTTGGAGGGTGACAATCAGGCGCTCCAGCGCCGCGACCGTCTCGGAGCGGTTGCCGCCGCCGTCGTGCAGCATCACCACGGCGCCGTCGTTCCCTGCCGGCGTACCGTCTCGCACGATGTCGCCGACACCGGGCTTCCGCCAGTCCTCGGTGTCGAGGTCGGTGTAGACGACCCGGTAGCCGGTCATCCGCTGCAGCGACCGCCAGTCCGACCCGGTCACCGCCTCCGCCCTCGACGAGAACGGCGGCCGGACCAGGTCGGTGGTGTGCCCGCTGGCCGCGGCGATCGCCAGCTGGGTCTGGTCGAGCTCGAGCCGCAGCCGCCACGGCGCGATGTTGGCCAGGTTCACGTGCGTGAAGGAGTGCACCCCGACCTCGTGCCCCTCGTCCCGCATCCGGCGCACCAGCTCCGGGCGCTCGGCCACCATCGACCCGATGACGAAGAAGGTCGCCTTGACGTCGTACCGGTCGAGGACGTCGAGGATCTGCGCCGTCCACGTCGTGGGGCCGTCGTCGAAGGTCAGCGCGACGTGGCCGGCGGGGACCCGCAGACCGGCCTCCACCCGACTGGGGTCGACGATCGGGCCGCCGTCGAGGATGGCGTCCGGCACCCGCACCGAGCTCGGCTCGGACTCCGGCGCGTGCTGGCTCTCACCGAGCTGGCCGCCGGTGAAGCCGGCGACCACGAGCAGCACCAGCACCAGGACCAGCAGCAGGCCGAACAGGACCCAGTGCGCCCGCGGCTCGCGGCGTTCCACCCGAGAACCCATCGACGGGCTACTTGAGCTTGCCGGGCGGTGTCTTCTCCGGACCGTTCGGCGTCTTGGTCGGGTTGTTGCGGGGCGCGTCGCTGGACGCGGCACCGTGGTTGGCCTTGGACCCGGGGGTGGCCGAGGGGGTCGCCGCCGGCGGAGTCGTCACGGGAGCCTTCGTCGGCCCGCTCGACGGTTTCGCAGCGGTCGTCACGGCGGGACCACGGGTGCCGGCCGGTCGTCCGCTGGACGACGTGGGGCCGGAGGTCGGCGTCGGCACGCTCGGCCCGCTGGTGACGTCGGGCTCCGCGCTCGGGTCGTCCTTCTCCGGAGCGTCAGCGGCCTGGCGCGGCGACGACGTGTCGGCCCCGGGGAGCGCGAACGGCCCGGGCAGCTCGGGGAGCGGCACGTGGGTGACCAGGCTGAAGACGACCGCCGCGCCGGTCAGCGCGATCGCTCCGATCAGACCGCGAACGGTCCACGTGAGCAGACGCCGGCGGGCACCGGAGTCATCGGTGAAGACCGACGTCGAGTCGGAAGGTCGAAGAGATCTCATCTCTACGTGCAGCGACAAACGCGGTCATAGTGTCACTCATCCGGATTTGCGCCCTTCAGGGTCCGCTCCAGGAGCCACGCCATCGCCGCCCGGGTCTCCGCCGCGTCGGCACCGGCATCGATCGCCAGCGCGGCCCGGTCGAAGGCGGCCGCGAGCAGCGGAGCCAGGGCATCGAGGGCGACCTCGCCCCGGCCCGCCCCCGCCTGCTCGAGTCCCTGGCGCAGCGTTCTCGCCGAGGTCGCGTCGTCGAGCGCCTGCAGCTCCGCCGTACCGAGGACGGCGGGGCCGTCGATCAGCAGCAGCCGGGTGCGGCCGGGCACCATCATCGCGTCCAGGTAGGCCCGGCTGCCCTCGAGCAGCGCCTCCCGCGGGCTGAGCCGGTCGGGCGTCACCGCCTCGATGTCGGCCGCCACGGCCTCGCCCTCGCGCTGCAGCACCTGCCGGAACAGGTCCCGCTTGTCGACGAAGTGGTGGTACAGCGCACCCCGGGTCACCCCGGCGGCCGTCGCGATCTCCGGGGTCGAGGTGTCGCCGTACCCCTGGCCGACGAAGAGCGCCCGCGCGGCCTCGATCAGGGCCAGCCGGGTGGTCTCGGTGCGCTCGCGATTGGTCCTCGCCATTTACATACAGCCTGTCTGTAAGTTACGGTCAGCGTACATACAGTCTGTATGTTACTAGAGAGGATCGATCGTGAAGGTGACGAGCTACTACCCCGTCGTGATGACCACCGACGTGGCCGGGACGGCGGACTTCTACCAGGAGCACTTCGGCTTCCGGGCACTGTTCACCGCCGACTGGTACGTGCACCTGCAGCTGCCCGACGACCCGCGGGTGAACCTGGCCGTCCTCGACGGCGCCAACCAGACCATCCCCGCCGTCGCCCGCGGACAGGTTGCCGGCGGGCTGCTGCTGAACTTCGAGGTCGAGGACCCGGACAGCGCCTACGAGCGCCTGCGCGCGGCCGGCCTGCCGATCCTGCTGGAGCTGCGCGACGAGCCCTTCGGCCAGCGCCACTTCATCACCAGCGACCCCAACGGCGTGCTGATCGACATCATCAAGCCGATCCCGCCGAGCGGCGAGTACGTCGAGCAGTACGCCGAGGGTGCGCTGCCGGTCTGATCCGCCGGCGGATCACTCGTAGGTGAAGAAGCCTCGGCCGGACTTGCGGCCGAGGAGACCCGCGTCGACCATCCGGCCGAGCAGCGGCGGGGATGCGTACAGCGGCTCCTTGAACTCCTCGTACAGCGACCCGGCGATCGCCTGGGTCGTGTCCAGGCCGATCAGGTCGGCGAGGGCGAGCGGTCCCTGCGGGTGCGCGGCACCGAGCACGAGCCCGCGGTCGATGTCCTCGGCCGTCGCGAATCCCGACTCGAGCATCCGGATCGCGGAGAGCACGAACGGGATCAGCAGCGCGTTCACGACGAAGCCGGCCCGGTCCTGGCAGTCGATCGCGGTCTTGCTCAAGCCCTTCTCGACGAACTCCCGCGCACGCTCGGTCGTCTCCTTGGCGGTCAGCAGGCTGGGCACCAGCTCGACCAGCGACAGCACCGGGACCGGGTTGAAGAAGTGGATGCCGAGCACGTTCTCGGGCCGGCCGGTGGCGACGCCGAGCTTCATGATCGGGATCGAGGAGGTGTTGGAGGCGAGGATCGCATCCGGCGAGGTCACGATCGCGTCGAGACGCTGGAAGAGGTCGACCTTCTCCGTCTCGCTCTCGACGATCGCCTCGACGACCAGGTCGCGGTCGTGCAGCGCGTCCAGGTCGGAGGTCACCGCGATCCGCGCGAACACCGCGTCGGCGCTGGCGATCTTGCCGCGTGCCGCGGCCCGGTCGAGCGACGTGCGCAGCCGCTTGGTGCCGGCGGCGACACCGGCGTCGCTCGTCTCGACCACGATCACGTCGCGCTCCGCCCGGGCGCACACCTCGGCGATCCCGGCTCCCATCAGGCCGCAGCCGACGACACCTACCTTGTTCACGTCACACGCCTCCCTGCACGAACGAAATACTAGGACGCCCTACTATCTCACCTCGGCCTCCACCACCTGTCCGCGCCCTCCGGACGGGCGGTCGTTGCGGCGTCCTCGGATCAGCGGGGTTCGAGGTGACCGGCGGTGAGCTCGTCGCGGCTGCGGATCCCGAGCTTCCGGTACGCCGCCGACAGGTGCGTCTCGACGGTCTTCCGGGTGACGTGCAACCGGGCCGCGATCTCGCGGTTGCCGGACCCGGCGAGGGCGAGCTCGACGACACGGCGCTCGCTGGGCGTCAGTGTCCGCGGATCCGAGCGGGAGAGCCGGACCCCGGTAGCAGCCAGCTCGGCACGGGCGTAGTCGGCCAGCGGTACGGCGCCGGCGCCGTCCAGCAGGTCGGCCGCGGTCCGCAGGTGCTCCCGCGCCGCCGCCTTGGCGCCGTCCCGGCGGAGCAGCGCGCCGAGGGTGAGCTCGCCCGCACCGGCACGCAGCCCGCTGCCGCTCTCCGCGAGCACCTCGACACCGCGGCGCGCCAGCGCGATGCCCTCGGCCGGGTCCGCCGTCACGCTGCCGAGCAGGCAGAACGCCTCGCCGACCAGGTGCCGGACACCGCTGGCCTCGCAGGCCGCCAGGTGCTCCTCCGCGAGCGTCCGCGCCTCCGGAAGGCGGTCGAGCGAACGCAACGCGTCGATCGCGACCGGTCGCCACGGCACCCACGTCGGGGAGTCGGCACCCAGCGCGCCGAGCAGCGCGTGCAGCCGCTCCGCCGCCGCCAGCGCCCCGGCGTCGTCACCCTCGGCCCGGCATACCTGGGACCGGGCGTCCCAGACCAGGGCGGCGCCGGTGACCGGCGTGGCCGGATCCAGCTCGGCGGGGAACCGGTCCAGGATCGCGCGGGCCTCGGCGACCCGCCCCTGCCGGGCCAGCGTCTGCGCCAGGCCGCTGTGCCCGAGCATCTGGATCAGCAGCCCGCCGTCGTGGTGCGCGAGCATCGCCTGGAAGTGCTGCTCCGCCTCGGGCAGCCGGCCGGCGTCGGCCTCGGCGAGCGCCCGCACGAAGTGCGCCGCGATCATCCCGGCCACCGACCCGTTGGCCTCGGCGAGGGCCAGGCCCGTGTCGGTCTGCCGGCGGACCTCGTCGTACTCGCCGATCCGGCCGAGGAACAGGCGCGGCCACACCCAGGCGCCGCTCTCCATCGACTGCTCCGACGCGGTGCCGTCCCCGATCACCCGGCCGATCAGGTCGCCGATCTTCGCCGCCGGCTCGTTGGCGCTGGCGGCGACGAACACCTGCTGGATCAGGACCAGTCGCTCCGCCGGTGTCGCACCCGGCAGGTCGGCGACCTCGGCCAGCCGTTCCCGGGCCCCCGCGACGCGGTCCGGGACCAGCAGCGCGACGGCGGCCCAGGTGGCGACCAGGGTCAGCTCGAGCTCACGGTCGCCCCCGCGGACTTCGTCGAGGGTGCTGCCGAGGAGGTCCGCCGCGTCGACGTGCCGTCCCCCGAACCCGTACGCCGCAGCCAGCGGCAGTGCCCGCAGCGCCCGCAGCACGGGGTCCGGGGTGAGCGCGTGCGCCCGGGCCAGCGTCTGCGCGCAGCCGGGATCGAACGCCCGCAGCTGGGCCAGGCCGAGCTCGTGCAGCACCTCGGCCAGGTCGTCCTCGGGAGGAGGTTCGGCCACGGCCCGCTGCAGCAGCGCCATCGCCGACTGCGGTGCCCCGACCCCGATCGCGGCGGCGGCCGCCTGGCGCAGCACGCCCACCGCCCAGGGGTCGCCGACACCCGACGAGGCGAGCAGGTGCGCCGCCGCGGCGGAGAGGTCCGGCCCCGGCTGGGCGGCCAGGATCCGGGCCGCTCGCCGGTGCAGCTCGTCGCGGACGTCAGGGCCGATCACGGCGTACACCGCCGAGCGGAGCAGTGCGTGCCGGAACCGGAGGCCGCCGTCCTCGGCGAGCAGTCCCGCGCGACGCAGACGATCGGCTGTCTCGGCGTCCACGTCGTCGTCCGCCAGCGCGGCGGCGACCGGCAGGGCGGTGTCGTCGAGGACGGCGATCGCCCGTGCCAGTGCCTGCTCCGCCGCTGAGAGACCGGTCAGCCGAGCGACCATCAGGTCGACCACCGAGGCCGGGACGGCAGCGCGGACCTGGTCGGCACCGACGACCGGAGCGTCCGCGAGTGCGCCGGCGAGGGCGTGCACCAGGAACGGGTTCCCGCCGGTGACGTCGAGCACCGCGGCAGCCGCGCCGTCGGGCACCGATCCCCAGGCCTGGACGAGCACCGCGTCGACGCCGGCGGCCGACAACGGGCCGAGGCGCAGCACCACGGCGTCGCGGTCGGCGACGAGCGCGGACATCGCCGGCGTCCGGTCGACGGACTCGTCGCGAGCGGAGACCACCAGCGCGACCGGGAGCCCGGGCAGCCGATCGCGCAACGAGCCCAGGAAGAGCAGCGACTCCTCGTCGGCCCACTGCGCGTCGTCGACGCCGAGCAGGACCGGACCCGAGGCCACCAGGTCGGTGAGCAGCCAGCCGAGGCTGTGCACCATGTCGCCCTGGGCCGGAGGCTCGGCGCGTGCGCCCCCGCCTCCCCAGAGCTCGTGCAGGGCCAGCCGGGCCGGGCCGGCGGCGAGTGCCTGCCGGTGCTCGGGCGTGACCGCACGGACCGGTTCGTCGAGGAGCCGGCGCACCACCCCGAAGGGCACCCGCGCCTCCAGCTGCCCGGCCGAGGTGAGCCAGGACCGGGCACCGGCGTCCCGGGCGTGCTCACCGAGGGCGCGGACCAGCGAGGTCTTGCCGACGCCCGCCGGACCGAGGACCCGGGCCGAGCCGCCGCGGCCGCCGACGGCGGCGGTCAGGATGCCGTCGAGCAGCCCGAGTTCGAGGTCGCGCTCGACCAGGGTCCGAGAGGCCGAGGCCGAGAGTGGGGGCCGCACCCGACCTACGGTAGACGCGCGGCGGTTCCCCGCTGACGGTATCCACAGAGAATTCGCCGGCTGATTTCGCCGCCGGCGCTGCGCCTCACGGCCCGGCGCCACCAGGTCGCTCAGCCGCCGTGCAGCTCGCGCAGCCGCGGCAGGTAGTGGCCCTCCCAGGAGCGCACCACCTCGTCGACCACCTCGGCCTCCTGCATCGGCCACCCGGAGACGAACCAACCGAAGCAGATCCGCTCGAGCTGGAAGAACATCAGCGCCAGGACCAGGTTCGCGCGCCGGGCCACCGCCGCCGAGGGCCAGGTCGTGTCGCCGAGCAGGCCGCCGACGAAGAGTGAGCGGGTCGCGTCGATCGCCTCCTCGAGCCCCGGCTCCATCGCCGAGGCCTCGTGCCAGAGCTTGAAGGCGTCGATCTCCTCCCGGTAGTAGCCGATCATCCGGCGCGCGGTGACGACCAGCTCGTCGCGGCCGAGCTCGTGCAGCGCCTGCGGCGGCAGCAGGCCCGCGGAGCGCTGCCGGAGGTCGTCGATCACGGCGCGGGCGAGCTCGGACTTGCCCGAGAAGTGCAGGTAGAAGGTCGCTCGGCTGACCCCGGCACCGGCCACCACCTGCTCCACCGTCATCGCGCCGTACCCGTGCTCCGCGGCGCACCGGGTCGCCTCGTCGAGCAGCAGCTGCCGGGTCGCGGCCTTCTGCTGCTGGCGCAGCGTTCCGCGGGAGGTGGTGGACACGGCGGCGAGTGTAGTACAGAGTGTCCATTCACAAGACATAGTGTCTAGTGACTAGCCAGTACGACCAGCCCGTGCTCACCCCAGGAGGAGCAACGCAATGACCACCGAAATCGGCGACTTCCAGCACCGCGCCCTGACCGCGCCGTACGACTCGACGATCGCCGTCCACCACCCGACCCGGACCCCGTTCGGCCTCACCGAGCAGGTCCTCTACCTGTACGGCGGCTGGCGCGAGGCCGACGGCACCCTGCACGTCTTCGAGCGCAAGTTCATCGGCCCGATGACCGCCGGCCTCTGGCTGATGAAGTGCGACCAGACCGCTGTCCAGATCAACCCCGAGTCCGCCCGCACCGTCCGCGGCGAGGTGAAGCGCGAGTACACCGACGAGTCGGTCCTGCTGCACGGCGCCATGATGGAGAAGGTCGGCGCGTCCGGGGGCGCCTTCAGGTTCCACGTCACTCCGGGCAGGTTCGAGTGGGAGGAGAACGACGGTCTCCTCAAGCTCACCGGCACCCTGGTCGGCCCCGGCGTCCAGATCTTCGCCCCCGACAACGACGAGCCGATCCTCTACGTGAGCGAGCTCTACAAGGTCGTGGGCAACGTCGACGGCCAGGACGTCGAGGGGTTCGTCTTCTACGACCACTCGTACTGGCCGGCCGGGATGGACTGGAAGGAGTTCAAGGTCTTCAAGGACCTGCAGCTCGGCTGGCAGGCGTTCGCCAACGAGTACGAGGACGGGTCGATCGAGTGGGGCCACCTCTGCATCGGCCGCGAGGGCTTCAACTTCACCGGCGTCTGCAGCGCCGACGGCCCGGTCTCGATGACCTCGGGCAGCGTCGGCGGCATCGACCTCGGCGAGAACGACTGGGCCCAGCGCGCCACCTGGAAGGCGCCGGACGGCAACCAGTGGACCTTCGAGCTCGAGGACGGCGGCACCCTGGCCGGCTTCACCGAGGCCCGCTGGGGCGGCTACCGGGCCCAGGCCGGCCACACCCGCCGGCTGGACGACGACCGCAAGGTCAAGGTCGGCTTCAGCTGGCTGGAGACCTTCGGCGACCGGATCCGCGAGTCCGCGATCCCGGGTGTCGACGAGGTGCTCGGAGACTGACGCGTCGGGCTCGGGTCGTTCCCGCGACCCGGGCCCGGCTCAGCGCGGGGCGACCACGGGCACCCGGCCCACCAGGGGACGCAGCACCGGCTCCACCACGCGGGCCAGGAGCCCGAGGTCGACGAGCATCATCACCGCACCGGCGAGCCGCTGGTCCGCGACCACACCCAGACCGCTTCCCGGCACCATCGGGACCAGCCGGTCGCCGGCGAGGAGCAGCACCAGGCCGATCACCGCTCCGGTCTCCAGCACGGCGACCAGGAGCAGTGCCCGCCAGCCCGGCGGCAACCGGAACCGGACCACGCTGCTCCAGAACGCCAGCCCCGAGGCCAGCAGCACCGGCGCTGACCACCACGTCAGCCCGTCGCCGGCCAGGTACCAGTGATGGGTCGCCGGCAGGTGCAGCGTGACCAGCAGGAAGCCCGCGACGGCAGCCGCGGCGAGCGCCAGGAACCCACGCACCACCACCCAGAGGTCCTCGGCCGGCGCCGCGTTCACCCGGGCGCCGACGATCGCCACCGGCCCGACGACCAGGGCCAGCTCGACGACGACCATCATCAGTGCGTGCGAGGCAGCGGCCGCACCGCTCACCGCGACCAGGGCGGCCACGACGGCGACGCCGACACCGACGAGCCCGACCGGATGCCGGGCACGACCGGACCAGCGGAGCCCCAGGACCGCCACCAGGGCGGTGAGGGTGACGGCGCAGACCGTCCCCAGGGTGATCGCTCCGGCCGCGGGGTCCGCGGCCAGGTGGTGCAGGTGACCCGCGGGCGCCGAGCCGTCCGCCCGGCGTACGAGCACGACCGCGACCGCCGCCTCGACCAACCCGAGCAGCGCGATCGGCACCACCGGCAGCCGGGGCGCCCGGGCCGGGTCGCCGATACCCAGCCGACTGGAGACCGGCGCGAGCAGGCGGAGCAGCAGGAGGCAGCAGGCCACCGGACCACCTCGCTCTCTCGCCCCTGGCAGCTAGGAGCGCTTCTCCATCGCCTCGGTCAGCGCCCAGGTCAGGCGCGGTGAGGTTCGCCGCAGCGCCGCGACCGCGGTCCCGTTCGGGCGGACCAGCTTCTTCCGCCGGCGCATCGCGCGCTCGATCGCGGCCACGGTCCGCTCCGGATCGCCGATCAGGATCTTCGCCAGCCGCGGGCTCATCGCCGTGATCGCCTTCGGACCGTCGGACGCCTGCTGCAGGAGCGGCGTCCGGATGGCCCCCGGGGTCACCAGCAGCACCGAGACCCCTTGCGGGGCGGCCTCGTGGGCGAGCACCTCGGCGTAGTAGTTGATCGCCGCCTTCGACGCGCCGTACGCCGCGAACTTGCGGCTCGGCACGATCCCCGCCGTGGAGCCGAAGAGCACGATCTGCCCGGAGCCGCGGGCGAGCATCGCCGGCAGCACGGCGTCGACCGCGTTGACGGTGCCGCCGTAGTTGATCTCCATGAGCCGGTTGATCCGCTCGGCGCCCATGTCGGCGACGTCGCCGCCGGGCATGATCCCGGCCGCGTGGAAGAGCAGGTCGACCGGCTGCCGGGTCTCGGCCGCCGCCAGGACCGATCGGCACCATGCCAGGTCGGTGACGTCCCCGACCTCGCAGACCACGCCCGGATCACCGGCGTAGGCGCCCTTGAGCTCGGGGCTCAGGTCGAGCGCCGTCACGGCCACCCCGCGCGCCCGCAGGTTCCTGACCTCCACCGCACCCATGCCGCTCGCGGCTCCGGTGACGACGGCGTGCTTGAACTCCATGACTGCTCCTCGTTCGACTACCCTCGAGAATGCCACAATCCGTTAACTGAATAAACCCTTATTGGCGGAGATCTCAGCCGGCGTGGAACTGGATCGCCTTGGTCTCGGTGAAGTCGGCGATCACGTCAGGGCCGAGCTCGCGGCCGACGCCCGAGCGCTTGTACCCGCCGAACGGCGCCCACGGGTTGAGGCCGCCGACGCCGCCGTTGATCGTCACCGTGCCGGTCCGGATCCGCCGGGCCAGCTCGAACGCGGTGCCGGTGTCCCGGGTCCAGATCGACCCGCCGAGCCCGTACGCCGAGTCGTTGGCGATCCGCACGGCCTCGTCGTCGTCGTCGAACGGGATCACGACCCCGACCGGACCGAAGATCTCCTGCTGCGCGACCTCCGCGTCACTGGCGACGTCGGTCAGCAGGGTCGGCTCGTAGTAGTAGCCGGCGCCCTCGGGACGCTTGCCGCCGCAGACCAGGGTGGCCCCGGCGTCGACCGCACGGTCGACGAACCCGGCGACCCGGTCGCGGTGCTGGTCCCGGATCAGCGGCCCGACCATTGTCGCCGGGTCGACGGTCGCGCCGATCGGCAACCGGGCCATCGCCGCACTGGTGCGGGCGACGTACTCGTCGTGGATCGAGCGGTGCACCAGGTGCCGGGTCCACAGCGCGCAGCCCTGACCGGTGAAGAGGGTCAGCTCGCCTGCTCCGCGCGGCGCCACCACGTCCAGGTCCGCGTCGGCGCGCACGACCATCGCGGACTTTCCGCCGAGCTCCAGGACGACGTGCTTGAGCGTGCCGGCGGCCTGGGCCATCACCTTCGCGCCGACGACGTCCGACCCGGTGAAGGTGACCATGTCGACCCGCGGGTCGGTGGTGAGCAGCTCGCCGACCTCCAGCCCGCCGGTGACGACGTTGAGGACCCCCGGGGGCAGCTCGGCCTCCTCGACGGCGGCCGCGAGCAGCAGCGCCTCGACGGGAGTGAAGTCGGACGGCTTCAGCACCACGGTGCAGCCGGCCCCGAGCGCCGGCGCCACCTTCATCACGTTGAGGAAGAACGGCGCGTTGTACGGCGTGATCGCGGTGACCACGCCGCGCGGCTCGCGCTGGATCACCCCGCCGCCGAGCAGCCGACCGTGCCGGCCGACGGTGTTGGTGACCTGGAGCGGGACCAGCTCCTCGAAGCGCTCGGTCCGGTCGATGCAGTAGTCCAGGACCCGCATCGGAGCGTCGAACTGGCTCGCCCTCGCGATCGTCACCGGGACGCCCACCTCGGCGACCACGGCGGCGACGATCTCGTCCACCCGCGAGGACAGCGCCTCCTGCAGCCGGCGCAGGCCCGCCGCGCGCTCCTTCGGCGAGAGGCGCGGCCACGGTCCGTCGTCGAACGCGGCCCGCGCCGCCGCCACCGCCCGGTCGGCCTCGGCCGCGCCGCCCCAGGGCGCGGTGCCCACGTCGGTCGCGGTCGCCGGGTCGTGCACGGCGACCGATCCGTCCGTCGGCACCCAGCGGCCGCCGATGTACAGGCCGGCGAAAGCGGGCACGGTGGGCGGGGTGGTGAGAATCATCTGCACTCTCTTTCCCAGAGGGCTCGAAATAGATTACCCATTTAGTTTATTCTGACGCGGAGACGAGGGAGGCGCAATGGGCGTGATGTCGGGGATCCGCGTGGTCGAGCTGGCCACCTGGGGGTTCGTGCCGTCCGCGGGCGTCGCGCTGGCCGACTGGGGGGCCCAGGTGATCAAGGTCGAGCACCCCGGGCACGGCGACCCGATGCGCGGCCTGGTCCCGTCCTCCCTCAAGGCCGCCGGCCCGGACGCGGTCAGCTTCATGTTCCAGACCTTCAGCCGCGGCAAGCAGAGCGTCGGCCTCGACCTCAAGGACCCCGGCGCCCGGGACGCGCTCCTCCGGCTGGTCAGCACCGCCGACGTGTTCCTGACCAACTACCTCCCCGGCGTACGGGCCAAGCTCGGGATCGACGTCGACGACCTGCGTGCGGTCAACCCCGATCTCGTCTACGTCCGCGGCAGCGGTCTCGGGCCGGCCGGCGAGGAGGCGGACAGCGGCGGGTTCGACCTGGCGTCGTACTGGTCGCGCGGCGGGCTCGCGCACGCCTCGACCCAGCCCGGCGACGCCTGGCCGCCGAGCCTCCCCGGCTCCGCCTTCGGGGACCTTCAGGCCGGCCTGTACGCAGCCGGCGGGGTGGCCGCCGCCCTGCTCGAGCGCGAGCGCACCGGCGTCGCCCGCGTCGTGGACGTCTCCCTGCTCGGCGCGGCCGCGTGGTGCACGGCCCCGCACATCGCCGCATCCTCGCTCTACGACCTCGACATGATGCCGATGCGGCAGCACCCGGACGCGAGCAACCCGATCACGAACACCTACCGCACCGCCGACGACCGGTTCGTCGCGCTGGTGATGCTCGAGTCCGACCGCTTCTGGGCACCGCTGATGACCCTGGCCGGGCGCGAGGACCTCGCGACCGATCCGCGCTTCGCGACCGCGGAGGCGCGCGCGACCCACAGCACCGTCTGCGTCGCGGCCCTGGACGCCCTCTTCGCCGAGCGGCCCCTGGCCGCCTGGACCGAGCTCCTCGCGCAGCAGCAGGGCGTCTGGGCGGTGGTGCAGAGCCCGCGGGAGGTGTCGACCGATCCGCAGGTGGTCGCGAACGGCTACGTGCAGGACCTCCAGATCACCCCGGCGACGAGCATGAAGGTGGTCAGCACTCCGACGCAGTTCGACGGCGAGCAGCCCGCGCCGACCCCGGCGCCCGAGCTGGGCGCCGACACCGAGGTGCTGCTGCTCGAGGCCGGCCTCGAGTGGGACGACATCATCGCCCTGAAGGACCGCGGCGCGATCACCTGATCGCCCGGACGAGAAGGAAGCAGGAAAGCAGTGCTGAAGCCAGGGACCCGCTACCGGAGCCAGGTCTGCACGACGGAGGTCATCGTCGTGCGCCCCGCCGACATCACCCTCCACTGCGGAGGGCACCCGGTGGTCGAGCTGGGCGCCGACGCGGACCCGACCCTCACCCTCGACCCAACCGCGGCGACGGGCTCCCTGGTCGGCAAGCGCTACACCGACGGCAGCGGAACGCTCGAGGTCCTGGTGACCAAGGCGGGCCCGGGAGCCCTGGGCGACGGCAGCGCCCTGCTGGTCGTGAAGGACGCGAAGCCGCTCCCCTCGAGCGACTGACGTGACCGCGCGCCGGGTCGAGCATGTCCACCTGGTCCGCCACGGGCTCCCCGTCGAGGTGACGGACACGGCCGACCCCGACCCCGACCTCAGCGGCTACGGCCGTCGCCAGGCCGAGGCGGTCGCCACCTGGTGGGACGGGCGGACGGTGAGCGGCGTGCTGACCAGCCAGCTGGCGCGGGCCCGGCAGACCGCGGACCCGCTGCTCCGGAGCCTGGGAGCAGGCTCCCAGGAGGATCCGGGGCTCGCCGAGTTTGAGATCGGTGCCGACTTCTACCTCCCGATCACCGACCTGCACCTGGCCGGGGAGCACCCGAAGATCGCCTGGTGGCGCGCCCGCCTGGGAGACCCGGGCATCCAGCGCGCCCGGGCCGCGTTCCACAGCGAGGCAGTCGCCGCGTTCGAGCGGGTCACCGACGTCACCGGCACCGACCCGCTGCTGGTCTTCACCCACGGCGGGTTCGTGGCCGCGGTGGTCAGCCACGCCCTCGGCCTCCCGGCCGCGGTTGCCCTCGACGCCGACTACGCCTCGATCACAACCCTGCGCCGCACCCCGCGCGGCGGCTGGACGGTGGTCTCCTTCAGCGAGACCCAGCACCTCGCGCCGCTGGGCGCCCCGCGCCAGGCCCGCGGCATCTCGCTGGAGACCTGAGGGTCAGTCCTCGACCGGGGTGACCGTACCCGCGCTGCCGTCGACCTCGACGAGCTGGCCATCGCGGAGCGCGGCCATCACCCCGTCGACGCCGACCACCGCCGGGACGCCGAACTCACGGGCCACGATCGAGGCGTGCGACATCATTCCGCCGATCTCGGTGACGATCGCGCCGGCGATGCCGAAGAACGGCGTCCAGCCGGTGTCCGTGGCCCGGGCCACCAGCACCTCGCCGGGCTCGATCTCGTCGTCGGGCGAGACCAGCATCCGTACCGGTCCGCGGTAGACGCCGGGCGAGACCGCGGCGCCGGTGAGCACGCCGCCGGCGCTCTCCTCCGGGCCGGCGTCGTCCAGGTCGATCGCGTGCTCGAACCGGGTCGGCAGGCTCAGCGCCTGCAACCGCGCGCGCTCGGCGCGACGCCGCTCGACCAGCGGTCCGGCCTCGCCCGCAGTGACGGTGAACAACTCCTCGAAGGTCAGGTAGCAGACGTCGTCGCGGTGCTGCACGACCTCCTGCCGGACCAGCCGGTCGCCCCACTCGCGCAACGCCTTGCGGAGCTGGTCGATGGTCAGGCTCACCGCGTCCCGAGCACGCTCGCGCCGGCCGATCGCCTTCGCGGTCGCGGCCGCCAGGCGACGCTCCCCCGGGCTCCCCGCGGCGTACGACGGCCGCTCCCGGACCCCGGTCGTCAGCACCCCGGCGACAGCCCGGAGCAGCAGGTGCGGCGCGTCCGCGTAGGTGGGGTTCGAGAGCTCGGTCTCGCCCGGTCCGCGGTGCCCCACCTGGGCGAGCAGGGCGCGGACGGCCGCGGCGAACCGGGGAGCGTCCGCCTGGACCTTCTCCCAGGTGGCGTCGGTGACCTTGCCGGCGAGCAGCCCGCGCACGGTCGCGTCGCCGGTCGCCCGGACGGCCAGGTCCTGGACGCCCTTCAGGGTCGCCCCGCTCGCGAGCTCCTCGGCGCCCTGCGACACCGCTGCCAGGGCCGCCGCGCCGTACCGGCGCTCGAGCAGGCCCGAGGGCGCGCTGACCATGAACGTGCAGGTGTTGCCGACCTGCCAGGCGCGGATCAGCTCGTCCCAGAGCATCTCGATCCGGTTCAGCAGGGCGGCGTCCGGCATCGCGGCGAGCCCGGCGGACTCGGCGGCGAGCTCCCCGGCGCGACCGACGATCTCGTCGACCGCACGGTCCAGCCGGGCGAGCCGCGGACCGGCGACCGCGGCGAACTTCGCCATCCCGAGCACATCCCCGAGCGACGGCTTGGGACGGACCCAGCCCTCCGGGAAGTCGCGGCCGTTGATCTGGTGGTCGAAGTCCTCCGGCGTCTGCCCGGGGACGGAGACCACCATCTCCCGCATCACCGAGGTGTTCTGGTACAGCTGGTGCCCGAAGATGCCGACCTGCTGGTGCCGGACCAGGTCCTTGACCCGCTCGTCCAGCGGCAGCAGCCGGGCGACCACCTCGGCGCTCATCAGGATCGTGTCGCTGGCCAGCTGCAGCGACAGCGGCGTCATCGGCCCGGGGAACGCCTCGGCCAGGTTCGAGCAGGTCCACTCCGGGTACGCCGGGTCCGGCCGCCGGGTGTCGAACTCACCGAGCTGCCCGGGCAGACGCTCGGCCCCGTCCTGCTCCCCGACGAACGGCGCCGGCCGCTCGGTGGTGCGGTCGAGCGTGGTCAGGTTCCGGATCCGCTTGAGCGCCAGGAACGTGTAGCCCCTGTTGGTCCGGCCCTGGTCGTCGATCGCCTCGCGCGAGGACCAGGCCGGCTCGAAGCCGAGCTCTCCGTTGAGGCGGGCGGTGTCGGCCACCGGCCAGTGCAGGAAGAGGTGGAAGAGGGCGTCGATCGACTCCGCCTGCCCGTTCACCTTCGCCAGGGCGCCGAGCACGGATTGCAGCGGCCGGGTCGGGGTGTGCAGCGAGGGACGCTTCGCGCGCGCGGCGATCTCGGTCCAGGTCAGGGTGTCGGCGGGCGCCAGGTTCACCGCTCCGGTGGCGGTGTGCCCGACGGCGTGCGCGAAGAAGCGGCCGACGTCCTCCTGGTGGATCATCTGGATCTCGACCTTGCCGCCGAGGTCCGGGACGACCGGCTGCCGGTAGACGTTCGCCGGCCCGTTGTAGGTGTTGCGGCCGACCACGACCGTGGGCCGGACGCGGAGCGCCGGCGCACCGGACTCGGCGATCATCCGCTCGGCCTGCGCCTTGTGCCACTCGTAGATCATCGCGCGGTGCGGGTCCAGCGGCTCGTCCTCGGTGAACCGGCGGCCGTCGTGCTCGGGGTGCGCGCCGTACGCCGTCACCGACGAGGCGAAGACCAGCCGGCCGCAGCCGGTGTCCTGCATCGCGTCGAGGACGTTCCGGGTCCCCCCGATGTTGATCGGCTCGGCCTCGGCCTCGGTGACGGTGCCGCTCAGCACCCAGGCCAGGTGGACGACGGCGTCGCACCCCTGCATGGCCTTGCGGACGCTCTCCTGGTCGGCGATGTCACCGGCGACGAACCGCACACCGCGCGGCAGGTGCGCCGGCTCGCGGCGCGCCATCGCCAGCACGTCGTACCCGGCGCGCGCCAGCCACTTGCCGGTGGCGATGCCGAATGCTCCGGTGCCGCCGGTGACGAGTACTCGTCCGCCCTGGCCCATGGTCGGTCTCCGATCTGCTGAGGTCCTCAGGAACCCGGCGTGAAGACGGCCGGGAGGTGCGCGACGCCGCGGATCATCAGCGGGCCGTGCGGCACGAACTCGTAGTCCTGCACGAGCCGGAGGTCGGGGAGCCGGTCCAGCACGGCCTGCAGCCCGACGATCCCCTCCAGCCGGGCCAGCGAGGACCCGATGCAGAAGTGCTCGCCGTACCCGAAGGTGTAGTGCCGGCGGTTCTCCATCGCCGGGCGGTCCAGGTCCCACTCCAGCGGGTCGGCGATGTGGTCGGTGTCCCGGTTGGCGTGCCCGACCGCGGTGCACACCATCGTGTTCGCCGGGATCGTGGTGCCGCCGACCTCGACGTCCGCCCCGGTCCGGCGCGGGACCCAGTACAGCGGCGGCTCCAGGCGGAGCGTCTCCTCGACCGCGTTCGGGACCAGCGCGCGGTCCTCCAGGACGCGTTCCCACCGCTCCGGCTCGGTCAGCAGGAAGTGGAACATCGAGGCGAGCAGGTTGGCCGTGGTGTCGGTCCCGGCCAGGATCAGCTGCCGTACCAGGGCGACCAGCTCGCCGGTGCTGAGCGAGTCGGTGCCCTCGTGCACGCCGATCAGGTCGCTGAGCAGGTCGTCGCCCGGAGTGCGTCGCCGCTCCTCGACGATGCCGGTGACGTACTCGCGGAGCTCGTTCGCGGAGGGCGCCTCGCCCTCCCGCCCGGGGACCGAGTACTCGATCGCCTCGCTGGCCCACTCCACGAACCGGCGGCGGTCGCCCTCGGGGATCCCGACGAGCTCGGCGATCACCATCGCGGGAAGGACGAAGCAGTAGTCGGCCGAGAGGTCCACCGACCCGTCGGCGACGAAGGCGTCGATCAGCTCGTTGGCGAACCTCCGGGTCGGCTCCTCCAGACGCTTCACCGCACGCGGGGTGAACGCCCGCACCACCAGCTTGCGCAGCCGGTGGTGGTCCGGCCCGTCCATGTGCACCAGGCTCGGCTCGACGCCGGGCTGCGGCGGCTTGAGCTCGTTGCGGAACGCCTCCGCGTCGGCGAAGACGTCATGGACGTTCTGCCGCCCGGTCACGACCACGGCGCCGCCCACGGTGCGCGTCACCGGGCAGCGCGCGTGCGCCTCGGCCAGCGGCGTGTACGGGTCGACGACCGGCGTGAAGACATCGATCTCGATCTCCTGGTTCATCGCATCGGCTCCGCGATCCCGCACCGGCGGCGGAGGTCGGCCTGCGTCGCCGGCTCGAGCCCGTGCTTCTGCACGCGCTCCACCATCCGCTCGACCATCTCCTTGTTGGTGGCCGTCGGGAAGGCGAGCGGGGTGTCGCCGATCCCCGCCCGGATGCCCAGCCCGCGCTCGAGCGCGCGGTCCCAGAGCGCCTCGCAGCGCTCCGCCGAGCTCATCGCGTACGGCACCACGATCGTCTCGTGGTCGACGTCGTCCGGGATCCGGCTGAGCAGGAAATCGATCACGTCCGGGTCCGGCTCGCTGTTGGAGACCCAGCGGTCGGAGAAGAAGAGCTTGAGGTTCAGCGGCTGCGGCAGCAGGCCGGCCCGGGCGGCGAGCATCACCCACCGCATGTCGGCGGCGTTGAACACCGCGATGTTCGGGACCAGGCCGAGCTCCTTGAACCGGTCGATCTCCGGCGGGTACGGCGGCCGGCCGTGGTTCGGGTCCTCCGGTCCGAACGTGACCACGCCGAACTTCTTCTGCTCCTCCTGCCAGAGCACCCGCTTGATGTGCTGCACCGGGTCGAAGGGCGAGAGCGCCAGCCGGACCCCGTCCGGCGGGGTGGTGGCCAGCGACCAGACGTGCTCGAGGCTGCCGACGTAGCTCGGGTAGGCGAGCACGTCCACCTCCTTCGCGGCGGTCTCCAGGACGGTACGGGAGACGGAGCCGTCGACCCAGGCCTGCACCCCGTCCTCGTAGCGGGCGTGGAAGTGCACGACCGTGGCGCCGGCGCGGACCGCGTCCACCAGGTTCTCGGCGGTCTCCTCGGCGCCGTACGGAACGTTCGGGTTGTCGTCCTTGGTGACGACCTCGTTCACCCCGGCCTCGATGTAGACCTTGCCCTCGTCGCGAAGCGCCACGGCACTCCCTCTCATTGGTTTCCGGTAGTGGTCACAGGTGCGGACCGGTCGAGCAACGCGGTCAGCTCGGCCCGGCACTGGGCAGGGTCCTCGAAGACGAGGCCGTGCAGTCCGACCGCACGGGCGCCGTCGACGTTGACGGCGAGGTCGTCCACGAAGGCGACCTCGGCAGGCTCGAGCCCGAGCCGGTCGAGCGTGATGCGGAAGGCCTCGGGATCCGGCTTGCGGACGCCGAGGTCGGAGGAGTCCAGCACCACGTCGAACTCCTCGAGGGGCAGCACGCCCGACTCCCACCAGGACTTCGCCTCACGGGCGTTGTTGGTGAGCAGGCCGATCCGCGCCCCGGCGGCGCGCAGGTCCCGGACCAGCACGAGCATCTCGGGGCGCACCTGCTGCCCGGCCGCGAGCGCCGCCGCCAGGCGCCTGATGTCGACCCGGACGCCGTACCGGGTCTCGATGTCGACGCAGAGCCACTTGAGGAAGTCGCGCATCGTCGACCGCCCGGTCTCGACGTCCTGGAACTGCGGACCGGTGCGGACCGCGTCGGCGATGGACGACGACGGGATGCCGAGATCCTCGGCGTAGGCGACCATGCCGGCGAACGGGTCCGTGGTGAGGACGCCGCCCAGGTCGAAGACCACGGCGCGGACCGTCACCGCCTGCTCCGGGGTCACCGCGGCACCGGCGCGTTCGCCCGGCCGGCGCGGATCCGCTCGGCCGCCGCCGCGAGCTCGTCGGCCCGCGCGGTCTCCGCCTCCGCCTGGGCGACCAGCCCAGCCCGGTCGCCGTCGAGCACGTCCCCGCTCTCGAGCAGGTCGTGCAGCATCCGCGCGCGGGTCCGCGACCGGGCGACCTCCTGGGCGAGGCGCTCGGAGGCCTCCGCGATCGTGAGCAGGTCCTCGTCGTCCCAGTCGGAGTCGCCGAGCATCTCCGACGGGCCGTGCGGAGCCCGGGACTCCTCCTCCGGCAGCGAGGTCACGCCCGGCTCCCGAGGCCTCCCGTGGACTCCTCGGTCCGCGGGAAGTGGAAGAGCGCCCGCGCGTTCCCCTCGACGATCTTGTAGACCTCGTCGTCGGGAATCTTCGCGAAGACCTCCTCGGCGACCTTCCGGCTGTTGGGCCAGTTGGAGTCCGAGTGCGGGTAGTCGCACTCCCAGAGGATGTTGTCGATGCCGACCGCGTGCCGGTTCTCCAGCCCGTGCACGTCCTCGATGAAGCAGGCGTAGACGTGCTTCTGGAAGAGGTCGGAGGGGCGCGCGTCGTGGACGATGTTCTGGTACCAGCGGTGCCGCTCCCAGACGTAGTCGGCGCGCTCCAGCATGTACGGCACCCAGCCGATACCGCCCTCGGCAAGGCTGATCCTGAGGTTCGGGTGCCGGTGGAAGACCGGCGAGAAGAGCAGGTCGGTGAGCGCGTACATCGAGTTGCAGCCGAAGAGCGTGATCGAGACCGCCATCGGTCCGTCCGGGGACGGCTTCGGAGAGACGCCGGAGGTGCCGAAGTGCATCGACAGCGGCGTCCCGGCTGCCTCGGCCGCGCTGAACAGCGGGTCCCAGTGCTCGGTGTGGATCGACGGGAGGCCGAGCGGTGCGGGGTTCTCCGGGAACGCGATCGTCCGGACGCCCTTCGCGGCGGTGCGCTCGATCTCCCGTACGCACTCCTCGACGTCCCAGAGCGGCAGCACCGCGAGCGGGATGTAGCGCGCGGGGGCGGCGCCGGCCCACTCGTCGATGAGGAAGTCGTTGTAGGCCTTGACGCAGGCGAGTGCGGCGCCGCGGTCCGCCCCCTCCAGGAAGACGGTGCCCGCGAACCGCGGGAACGACGGGAAGCAGAGCGCCGCCTCGACGCCGTCGAGATCCATGTCCTTGAGCCGCTCGACCGGGTCGTAGCAGCCCGGCAGCATCTCGTCGAAGCGGGCAGGGTCGATCCCCCAGTCCTTGGGGTCCTTGCCGGCAACCGCGTTCAGGCCGATCTGCGGGTAGCGCTTGCCCTGGTACTCCCAGACCTGGCTCGGCGGACCGCCCTTCTCGCGCGGGACGTCCACGATCCGCGGCCCGAGCTCCCGGTACTTCTCCGGCAGCCGGTCCACCCAGACGTTCGGGTGCTCGATCAGGTGGTCGTCCACCGAGATCAGGTGCATGTCGTCCTGCAGTGGCATCGTCGCTCCTCGCGCGCGGGGGAATCCGCGTCGATATTATCTAACTGATTAAGTTGTTTCAAGAGTGGCTGGGCAGCGCTCCCTCACCGCACCAGGACGTGCACCGCGCAGGCGCTCCCGAGACCCAGGACGTGCGCCATCCCGACCTTCGCGCCAGCGATCTGGCGGTCGCCCGCTTCGCCGCGCAGGTGCGTCACGACCTCGTACACACCGGCCACCCCGGTCGCCCCGAGGGGGTGTCCCTTCGAGAGCAGGCCGCCCGAGACGTTGACCGGCAGCGAGCCGTCGCGCCACGGCGCCCCGGACTCCAGGAAGGAGACCGCGTCGCCGGGCTTGCAGAGCTGCAGGTTCTCGTAGTGCAGCAGCTCCGCGGTCGCGAAGCAGTCGTGCAGCTCGACCAGGTCCAGGTCCTCGGGACCGACCCCGGCCTGCTCGTACGCCGCCGCTGCCGCCAGCCGGGTGACCCCGTTGACGTCCCAGCGGGCCTCGGCGTCCTCGACCCACGGGTCGGAGACCAGCACCGACGCGGCCACCTTGACCGCCCGCTCGCGGACCCCCGGGGCGAGCCGAGCGAGTCCGTCGGCGTTGACCAGCACCACCGCGGCGGCTCCGTCCCCGGTCGGCGAGCACATCAACGAGGTGTTCGGCCACGCGATCATGTCGGCGTCCCGGACCTGCTCGAACGTGAACGCCTTCTGGTACTGCGCGAGCGGGTTGAGCGAGGAGTGGAAGTGGTTCTTCTCGGCGATCCGGAAGAAGTGGTCGGCCGAGGCTTCCGGGTTCGCCGCGAGGTAGCTGACGCCGGCCTCCGAGAAGACGCCCGGCATCAGCGCGCTGCCGATCAACCCCTCGGTGTCGAGCACCGCGCCGTCGCGCCCGCGCGCCGCGAACTCGGGCCCTCGGGGCTCCTCGGGGGCGGCGAGCAGGCCGCGCTTGCCGAGCTGCTCCGCCCCGACCGCGAGCGCGATGTCCGCCTCGCCGGCCCGGATCGCGGTGATCCCCGACCGGATCGCCGTCGCCCCGGTCGCGCACGCGTTGACCACGTTGACCACCGGGACGCCGGTCATGCCGATCTCGTGCAGCATCCGCTGCCCCACCCCGGTGATCGCGTCGAAGACGTTGCCGACCGCGACGTGCTGGACGTCGCGGATCCCCAGGCCCGCGTCGGCCATCGCCCCGCGGGCGGCGCGGGCGGCCAGGTCCACCACGTCCCACTGCGGGAAGCGGCCGAACGGCGTCATCTCGGCGCCGACGATCCAGATCGGCTCGCTCATGCGGGTGCTCCTTCGATGTCCTGCACGCGGAAGGTGAAGGCGACCGCCTCGGTCCCGGCGGCGTCGGTCCCGACGACCCCGGTCTCCAGGACGGCGCGCCGGCCGACCGCGGCCACCGGGTCCTCGGCGTCGGTCAGCGTGCAGCGGACGAACCCGCCCGCGTCGAGGGCGACCACGCCGCTGGTGAACGGGGTCGGCACGCCGGGCATCCCCCGGTGCACGACGGTCGCCGTGGTGACCACGCCGGTCGTGCCGAGGTCGACCCCGGCCGCGAAGTCGTCGCCGCCGCAGCTCGCGCACGCCGAGCGGCGGAGCAGGTAGGTCGCTCCGCACGACCCGCACCGGGATCCGACGATCGTCGGCGCGGGGTCGAGGCGGAGGTGCGCCACCGCGGGCACCTGGTTCGTCATCCTTGCTCCTTCGTGCTCATCGTCCGAGGATCCGGCCGGTCGTCTCCCAGTGCCGGATCGCCGGCGGGAAGAACTCGTTGTACGAGTGGTAGCTCACCGGCTCGCGGGTCTCCCCGGCGCGCCGCAGGTACCCCTCCGAGGATCGGTAGAAGTCGTGCCCGGACGCCATCTCCGGGAGCTCGCCGTCCGCGACATGGGTCCAGTCCCACCGCTGGCCGTCGGCGAGGTAGCTCATCGAGTCGGGGAAGGTGTTCTCCTTGTAGACGATGTCCTCCGCGGTGACGTCGCTGCCGCAGTGCAGCAGCTCGGTCCCGCCGTCGGCGGACTCGGCGGCGACGAAGGCGAAGGCGAACCCGTCGGCGCCGTAGCAGAGGTGACCCATCTCGACCGAGCCGTCGGTGTACTCGGTGCCGAACGGCGTCCAGGCCAGCTCGACGCCGGCGAAGTAGGAGCTGTTGCGCCAGGTCACCCCCGGCGGCAGGTAGCACTGGTCGATCCAGAGGAAGCCGTCCGCGTCCTTGCCGAACGCCGTCCCGGCGACCCGGTGCTGGAGCGAGCTGTAGAAGAGCGGGGACGGCCCGCTCGGCACGTAGACCTGCATCCCGGGCCCGATCCGCCGGCCCTCGACGCGGAGGGCGTCGCCCTCGGCGTACCGGACGGAGCGGTCGCCCCGGACCAGCTCGAACGGCTGCCCGGTGGCGTACCCGGCCTCGAAGGGCTTGCTGCCCATCCGCCAGTCGCCGTCCTGGGCCGAGGTCACCACGGGGCCGCGGAACCACTCCTGGCCCGCGGGCATCTCCCGCTTCCGGAGCGCGCCGTCGCGGGACTCGTTGCAGGTGAAGTGCAGGCTGCCCTCGAGACCGAGCGTGGTCCGGTAGGCGAAGTAGAGCTTGCCGTCCTCGTCGCGCAGGTTCAGGTAGAACCAGGTCACCGCCAGCGACAGCCCGAAGTGCGTGGTGGTCGGCAGTCCGTCCGCGGCCGCCGGCTCGAAGCTACCGACCAGGGTGCGGTGCCCGAAGTCGCCCTTGCCCATCGCTCAGTCCTCCAGCCGGACGGTCGCGGTTCCGGAGACGGCGACACCGCCGTCGGCCCTGCTGATCGCCAGGTCGAGCTCGGCCACCCGGGCGCCGGCCTCGTCCCGGACCTCCCGGACGACCCCGGCGCAGGTGAGCACGTCACCCGGCCACACCTGCTCGGCGAAGCGGACCGCGAACCGGCGTACCGCGGTCGCGCCGAAGAGGTCGGTGCAGTACGTCGCGAGCAGCCCGGCCTGGAGCATGCCGACGCTGAACGCCCCCGGCATGCCGCCGCTCCGGGCGAAGTCGTCGTCGTGGTGCACCGGGTTGAAGTCGCCGCTGGCCCCTTGGTAGCGAACGATGTCGGTCCGGGTCTGCGGCGGCAGCGTGCGCGCCGGCAGCACCGCTCCGGCGGCGAGCTCGCTCGGCACGGTCATCCTGCACTCCTCTCGATCACGGTGGAGCGGCCCTCGGCCACCACCGGCCCGTCGTGGCTGCCGCGCCGGAAGGTGGTGAGCACGACGAGGAAGGTCATCGACCCGCCGCGCTTGCCCTCCTTGACCGTCACCGACTCGATCGTGACGTCGACGGCGAGCTCGTCGCCGACCCGGGGCAGCTCGCCGGGAAAGGAGTACTCCTGGCCGCCGTGCAGGACCCGCGGAAGGTCCACCCCCAGCCGCTCGACCAGCGACGGACCGTCGGTCGGCTCCCAGAACGCCGACGCGGTCAGGAATGTCGGCGGCACCACCGCGTCGTCCGCCTGGTACGCCGGGTCGGCGGAGCCCGTCGCCAGGGCGAACTCGCGGACCTTGCCCCGCTCGACCGGCATCTCGTAGGAGAGCAGTGTCTCCCCGACGCGCGCCTCGGCGGGGTGGCCGGTCATGCCGGACTTCCCGCGGGACGGCGTCCGGTGATGTCCGGCTGCGGCGCCGCACGAGCGACCAGGTCCGTCATCACCGGACCGAGCCGGCCCGGCGTCCAGCGCTCGTCGCTGGAGACCTCCGGACCGTAGGCGAACCCGTCCACGACGGCGATGGTCCCGCCGATCACGGCGAAGATCCGGCCGGTCACGCCCGCGGACTCGGCACTGCCGAGCCAGACCACGACCGGCGAGACCGACTCCGGCGCCATGTCGCTGCTCCGCGCCAGCTCCTGCATCGGACCGATGTCCTCGGTGAGCCGGGTCAGCGCCGTCGGAGCGACCGCGTTGACGGTGACCCCGTAGCGCCCCAGCTCCATCGCGGCGATGGTCGTGAAGCCGGCGATGCCCGACTTCGCGGAGCCGTAGTTGGCCTGCCCCACGGCCCCGAAGAGACCCGAGGGCGACGTCGTGTTGATCACCCGGGCGTCGACGGGCAGGCCGTCCTTGGAGCGCTGCCGCCAGAAGTCGGCAGCGTGCCGGGTCGGCGCGAAGGTCCCCTTGAGGTGCACGTTGACGACGGCGTCCCAGTCGGCCTCGGACATCGAGGTCAGCATCTTGTCGCGCAGGATGCCGGCGTTGTTCACCAGCACGTCGAGGGTGCCGAACGCGGAGACGGCCTGGCCGATCAGCGCCGCGGCACCGTCCCAGGTCGCGATGTCGTCGGTGTTCGCGACCGCGGTCCCGCCGGCGGCGCGGATCTCCTCGACAACCCGCTGGGCGGGACCGTCGGAGCCGCCCTCGCCGGCGGCGCTCCCGCCGAGATCGTTCACCACGACCCGCGCGCCCGCTGCCGCGAACGCGAGCGCGTGCGCCCGGCCGAGGCCGTTGCCGGCACCGGTGATCACCGCTACGCGGCCGTCCATGTCCACCATCTCGAGGTATCTCCTGATCCGTTGTCGAGTGTTCTAGCCGTCCAGCAGGACCGCGGCAACCTGTTCGCGGTGCCAGCTCGGCGATCCGTGCAGCAGCTGGAGGGTCTTCGCCCGGCGCAGCCGCAGGTGCAGGTCGTTCTCCCAGGTGACGCCGATCCCCCCGTGCAGCTGGACGGCGTCGGCGGTCACCTGGACCGCGGCCTCGGTCGCGACCGCCTGCGCCATCGCGACCGCGACGGCCGCATCGGAGGCCGGGTCCGCGGCGAGCGCCCAGGCGGCTCCGTACGACGCCGAGCGCGCGTTCTCCACCGCGACGAGCATGTCCGCCAGCCGGTGCTTGACGGCTTGGAACGTGCCGATCGGTAGCCCGAACTGCTCGCGGCTGCCGGCGTAGGCGCGCGTCTGCTCCAAGGCCCAGGCAGCGATCCCGACCGCCTCCGCGGCCTCCAGCGCCCGCAGCAGCGCGACCGCACGACGTCCGATCCGCGCCCCCGACCCGGGTGCGCCGAGCCGTCGGGCCGGGGCCTCCTCGAGGACGACGACCGCGGCGGGCCGGGTGCGGTCCAGGGTCGGTTGCGGGCTGATCGTGACGCCCGGCCCGACCTCGACGACATACCAGTCGCCGTCGGTCGCCGGCAGAACCAGCAGGTCCGCTCCGACGGCGTCGAGGGCGAGCGGCACCCGGCCGCTGACCGTCTGCCCGTCGCGCGAGGAGACCAGGTCCGGCGCCGGGTCCACCCCGGGGCCGGCGGGCACGATGCCGGCCCGCCGCGCGCCCGAGGCGAGCTCGGGGAGCAGCTCCTTGGCGAGCGCGTCGTCGCCGGCCAGCCGGATCGCCTCCGCGGCGACCACCTGGCCGAGCACCGGCACCGGCGCCACGGCGTGCCCGAGCCGTTCGCAGACCAGGGCGAGCTCGACCGGGCCGGCACCGGCGCCGTCGTGCTCCTCGGGTACGGCGAGGCCGAGCACCCCGAGATCGCGGAGCCGGTCCCAGAGCGCCACGTCGACCGCCGGCGCCTCGGGTTCGTCGTAGGGCGTGCGCGGGTGCGCGTGCGCGGCGAGAACACCGGCGACGGCGTCGTCGAGCGCGCGCTGCTCGTCGGTCAGTCCGTACTCCACCGGGACCTCCTCACGCGTCCGCCCACGGGTCGCGCGGCATCCCGAGGACCCGCTCGGCCAGGATGTTCCGCTGGATCTCCGAGGTGCCGCCGCCGATCGTCGAGGCGCGGGTGCGCAGCCAGCCCAGCGCCCACTTGCCGTCGTACGGCGCGTCCTCGGCTCCGCGCTCGAGCACGGCCGCGCCGCCGCCGAGGTCCAGGGCGAGCTCGTGCACGTGCTGCTCGACGTGCTGGCCGAAGAGCTTGGACATCGCCCCCTCCGGGCCGGGGTTCTGGCCGTCGAGCACCTTGGCCAGGTTGCGCATGCCGTTGATCCGGACCAGCTCGGTCTCGATCCAGGCGCCGGCGATCCGGTCCCGCAGCGCGGGATCCGCGGCGGCGCGCGGCCGGCCCGGGAGGTCCTCCTTGGCCTGGGCGACGATCTTCCGCATCGTCGACGTCAGCGCGACCTGCTGGCCGAGGAAGAGCACCGCGCGCTCGTTGGCCAGCGTCGTCCGGGTGACCGACCAGCCGTTGTCCAGGCCGCCGACCACGTTCGCCAGCGGCACCCGGACCTCGTCGAGGAAGACCTCGCTGAAGCCGGAGTCGCCGGAGATCTGCCGGATCGGCCGGACGTCGACCCCCGCCGCGTCCATCGGCACCAGCACGAACGAGATCCCGTCCCGCTTCGCGGCGGCCGGGTCGGTGCGGACCAGCGCGAACATCCAGTCCGCGCGGTCGGCGCCGGAGGTCCAGATCTTCTGGCCGGTGATCACCAGCTCTTCGCCGTCGACGACGCCTCGGGTGCGCAGCGACGCGAGGTCCGATCCCGCGTCGGGCTCCGAGAAGCCCTGGCACCAGAGGTGCTCGCCGTGCAGCATCGGGCGCAGGAAGAGCTCCTGCTGCTCCGGGGTGCCGTGCGAGATCAGGGTGGGGCCGCAGAGGTTGAGCCCGATCCGCCCGGTCGCGGGCATCGCCCGGTGCTCGCCCAGGGCCAGGTGGAACAGAAGCTGCTGGGTCGTGGTCGCGGCCCGGCCGCCGAACTCCTCCGGCCAGCCGATCGCCGCGTAGCGGGCTTCCGCGAGCTCCGACTGCCAGGCCCGCAGGGCACCGTCGCGCTCGGTGGGCGCTGCCGCACGGATCGCGGCCCGGTGGGCCGGCCAGTGCTGCGCCAGCCAGGCACCGAGCTCCTGGGCCCAGGCCCGGTCGAGGTCGTCGAGGCGCAGGCCGAGGCTGTCCACCGCCGTGGAGTCCATCCGGCCGCTCCTCTCGCCTGCTCGTGCCGCCCGTGGCACGGGAGCGTCTGAATCATATAACTAGTTCAACTATTACGCTACCAACGCGGACCGAGGCCCGGTTCGCCTAGCCCCGCGGCAGCCCGAGAGCGCGCTGCGCGATGATCGAGCGCTGCACCTCGCTGGTACCTCCGATGATCGAGAGCACGGTCGCCGCCCGCAGGAAGTGCTCGGCATCCGCCGCGAGCCGGTCCGCGGTGACGCCGGGCGCCAGCAGCGCGTCGGCACCCAGCCGGTCGACCAGCAGCTGTGCCACTCGCTGGGCGACGGCCGGTCCGACGATCTTGTTCATGCTCGCCTCGCCGCTGGCCGGCTCGTTCGCCTCGCCCCGCGCCACCGTGCTCAGCCCGAGCAGCCGCTCGACCTCGAGCTCGGCGACCTGCTCCCCCAGCTCGGTCCAGGACGCCTCCGGGAGGGTGGCGCCGGTCCGGCCGAGGCGATCCAGGTAGCGGGCCAGCAGCAGCCGTGCCTCGCGGCCGCCGAAGGACATCGACCGCTCGATGTCGAGGGCGGCGGACATCATCATCCAGGCCTTGCCCTCCTCGCCGATCAGGTGCGAGGCCGGCACCTCGACGTCGTCGAAGAAGCACGCGTTCACCCGCCAGCCGCCCATCACCCGCACCGGCTGGACGGTCACGCCGGGGGCGTGCGCGTCGATCATCAGGATCGACAACCCGTGGTGCCGGGTGGACTCCGGATCGGTCCGCACCAGGGTGAAGATCCAGTCGGCGACGTGCGCCCCCGAGGTCCAGAGCTTCTGCCCCCGGACCCGCCAGCCGGCGTCGGTCCGGGTCGCGCGCGAGGTCAGCGCGAGCAGGTCGCTGCCCGCCTCCGGCTCGCTGTACCCCCCGGCGTAGCTCCAGGACTGGTCGAGGATGCGCGGCAGGTGCTCGGCCGCGAGCTCCTCCGGCCCGAAGGTCGCGAGCATCCACCCGACCGCCTCCGACTGCTCCAGCCCGTACGTCGGCAACCCCGCCGAGTCGAGCTCCTCGTGCGCGACGAACCGCTCGCCCTGGGTGGCCGGCGGCACCAGCGAGCCGGGCCACCCCATCCCCACGACCCCCAGCCCCGCGAGCCGCGGGTTGAACGTGGTCGGCGCCTGGCGGTCGGACTCGAGCTCGGCGATCTCCTGCTCGATCGCCTCGAGGTCCGCCAGCGAGAACCCCTCGACGAAGGCGCGCACCTTCGCCCGGAGCGCTCGCTCCTCGTCGTTCAGGCGGAACTCCACGGGATCTCCTCGGCGTCGTCGGTCGGTGGCGTCTCGCGCGTGCTCAGGCCAGCAGGGTGTAGCCGCCGTCGACCGGGATCGTCAGGCCGGTGACGAAGGAGAAGTCGCTGCTCATCAGCGCCACCGCCACCGAGGCGATCTCCTCGGGTTGCGACAGACGGCGCAGCGGGGTTTTGTCCGCGACCGCCTGGATCACGTCCTGCACCCCGGCGATGATGTCCTCGCCGCCGTGGCCGGGATTGTCGACCAGGGACGGCGAGACGCCGTTCACCCGGATGCCGCGGGGTCCGAGCTCCGCGCCGAAGTACCGGACCAGGTTCTCCATCGCCGCCTTGGCGGGTCCGATCGCGCCGTAGTAGCGGGCGTACCGGTTCGCGCCGAGGCTGCTGCAGGCGACCACCGAGCCGCCGACCTTCTCGAGCTCGGGCACCGCGGTCTGGATCGCCTCCCAGAGCCCCCAGACCTGGACGTCGAAGACCAGGTCGTACTCCTCCCGGGTCACCCCGAGGGTGCGCCCGGCCAGGATCGGGACCGCGGTGGTCAGGAAGCCGCCGAGACCGCCGAGCTCCTCGGCGGCCCGGGTGACCATCCCTGCGGCGTCCTTGCCGAGATCACCCCGGACCAGGACCGGCTCGGGCCCGCCGGTCGCCGCGGCCGCGGCCTGGGTGCGCTTCGCGGCCTCGTCGTTGGCGACGTACCCGATCGCGGTGGCGATGCCCTCGCGCGCGAGCTGGACGACGGCAGCGGCACCGATGCCGCGGCTGCCGCCGACGACGAGGACCTTGTCCGGGATGGTGCGGGTCACTGCTCGTCTCCCTTGCCGTCGTAGTGCTCGTCGCGCTTCTTGAACGCGGCCGACGTGCCGCTCTCCTTGCGGGTCTTCACGAAGTTGAACTCGTCCTCCTCGAAGCGGAGGTTGGTGCCGAAGCTGTGGAAAAGGTACGCCGTGGCCTCCTCGAGTCCCAGCGTTGACGACGCCTCGACCAGGCGGTAGGCCTCCTTGGCGATCACGATGCCGTCCGCGGGCATCTTCGCGACCTGGGCGGCGAGCTCCTCGGTCGCCGCGGCCACGTCGGCCTCCTCCGCGAACCGGGCGAAGATCCGCGGGCCCTCGAACTCCGCGCCCTCGGCCATCCGGCCGGTGAGCAGCAGGTCGCGGGTGAGCACCGGTCCGAGCCGGTGCATGAAGAGCGCGATGTTGCCGAGCACCGGCCCCAGGAACCGTGCCGCCGGCATGCCCAGCTTCGCGGTCCGCGACACGACGGCGAGGTCGCAGGAGAGCGCGAACTCCATCCCGGCTCCGAGCGCGTAGGACTCGACCTGCGCGATCGTCACCTTCGGGAAGCCGATCAGCTCGTGGAAGACCCGCTGCGACTTGCGGTCCACCCGCAGCCGGCGGCGCTGGCTCGGGCGCCGGGAGTCGCCGGGCGTGTCGTACCAGCCGTAGGCGTGCCCCAGGTCGACACCGGTGGTGAAGGTGCCGCCCTCGCCGCGGAGGATCACCACCTTGATCGCGTCGTCCTCGGCGCAGTCCTCCAGCATCTCGCCGAAGTCGAGGAAGTCCTCGGGGGCGAGCGAGTTCTTCTTCTCCGGGTTGGAGAAGGTGATTCGGGCAAGGTGCGCCTCGTGGTCCTTCTCCATCCGGACCCGCCCGGACGCGTTCTGGATCTCGGTGGTCATCGTCAATTCTCCCGTCGCTGGTCGAAGAAGGCGCCGTCCGCGAGCTCGCGCGACAGGACGCGGAGCATGACCTCGTCGGCGCCGCCCCCGATGGAGAGCAGCCGCGAGTCCCGGAGGAAGCGGGAGGTCCAGGTCTCGGACATGTACCCCATCCCGCCGTGGTACTGGAGGCAGGTGTCGGCCACCTCCCGGATCAGCCGCCCGGAGAGCAGCTTGGCGACCGACGTCTGCCGGGTCGCGTCCCGCCCCGCGACGATCAGCTCCGCGCAGGCGTGCGCGTGCGCCCGCACCGCCTCCACCTCGGAGGCGAGCTCGGTGAGCCGGTAGACGAGGTACTGGTTGTCCAGCAGCGGTCCCCCGAACGCGCTCCGCTCCCGGAGGAAGCGGAGGGTCCGGCCGATCGCGGTCTCCATCTGGCCGACCGCCTGGTAGACCGCGCAGATCCGCTCGGTCTGGAACTGCTGCATCTGCTGCTGGAACCCGCGGCCGACCTCGCCGATGGTGTTCTCCACCGGCACCCGGGCCCGGTCGAAGACCACCTCGGCCGTGTCTGAGCTGCGGTTGCCGAGCTTGTCGAGCTTGCGGGTGATCGAGACGCCCGGGGTGTCGTTGGGGACGATGATCTGGCTCATCCCCCGGTAGCCGCCCTCGTCCGAGGTCCGCACCAGCACGCACATCCAGTCGCCCTGGGGGGCGTTCGTGATGTACAGCTTCGACCCGGTGATCACCCAGGAGTCCCCGTCGCGCTCGGCCCGGGTGCGCAGCCCGGCGACGTCGGACCCGGCGTCCGGCTCGGTGACCGCGATCGAGCAGACCTGCTCGCCGCGGACGGCCGGCGCCAGGAAGCGCTCCTTGAGCTCGTGGCTGCCGTGGGCGTGCAGCGACGGCGTCGCCATGTTCGCCTGCACGTTGTACGCCATCGAGATGCCGTTGACCGAGACGGTGCGACCGAACTCCTCGCACGCGATCACGGTGTACCAGTGGTCGGCGCCCTCGCCGCCGTACGCCGCGTCGTACTCGAGCCCGAGCAGGCCGACCGCCGCCAGCTTGGGGAAGAGCTCGTGGGCCGGGAAGATCCCGGCGTCCTCCCAGGCGTCGACGTACGGCTCCACCTCGCGCTCGAGCACCGCTCGGACGGAGGCGCGGAAGGCGTCGTGGTCATCGTGGAACAGCATCGGGCGCCCTCCTGACGAGGTCGCGCGGGGAGCAGAGGACGTGCACGAGGGATTCCTTCGAATCAGTTAAACAGGTTATACAAATAACCTAGCACAGCCGACCCCGCGCCGGCAGGCCCGCGACGACGCTCAGCGGGCGAGGTCGAACGCGGCCACGGCGTTGTCGTGCAGGAACATCCGGCGCACCTCCGGCGTCAGGCCGAGGTCGTCGACCCCGTCCAGAGCACCCCCGAACTCCAGGATCGGCCAGTCGCTCGCCCAGATGCACTTGGAGCGGCCGTAGCTGCGCAGGAAGTGCTTGAACGGCTCCGGGTAGTACTTGGGCAGGTGCGCGCTGGTGTCGATCCAGACGTTCGGGTGCTTGGCGGCGACCGCGATCATCTCCTCGGTCCACGGCCAGCCGATGTGCCCCGCGACGATCCTCAGCTCCGGGAAGTCGATCGCGATCCGGTCGACGTGGCCGGGGCGACCGGTCTCCGAGGTGTAGGTCGCCGGGCCGGTGCCGCCGACCTGGACCTGAAGGGTGAGCCCGAGGTCGACGCAGGCGGCGTAGAGCGGGTACCACTGCGGGTCGGTCGGCAGCTTGTCCCAGATGAACGGCTCCAGCTTCAGGCCCTTGAACCCGGCCTCGGCGAGCCGGCGCAGCTCGCGGACCGCGGGCATCACGCCGTCGGTGGACCACGGGTTCGCCGAGGCCACCCCGGTGAACAGGTCCGGGTGGTCCGCCACCGTCTTCTCGACCAGCTCGTTCGGGATCAGCGGCCCGGCGGAGCAGAGCGCGTGCCCGATCCCGGCGGCGCGCATCTCCTCGACCATCTCCGCGACCGGGATGCCCGCCTTGACGCGGCGCCCGTGCGCGAACCGGTCGGCCATCTGGAAGTTCCGGGCCGGCATGTCGCGCACCACCTCGGCCGGCCAGGGCTGCACCCAGGCGTCGATGATCTCGTAGTCCTGCTCGGCTCCGTCGTTCATGGGCGGCTCATCCCTTCGGCAGTCCGAGCACGCGCTCGGCAATCATCGATTTCACGATCTCATCCGTTCCGCCGGCGATGTGGAACGCCGGACCCGCGAGCAGCACCAGGCGCCAGTCGTCGAGCGACGGGTCGTCGAGGGCCAGCTCGGCGCCGAGCGAGCGGCGTACCGCGTCGCCGAGGCCGGAGACCAGCCGTCCGGTGGCCAGCTTCGCCAGTGCCGCCTCCGGTCCCGGAGCGCTCCCGGCCAGCAGCCGGGCGTGCATGCCCTCCTCGAACGCGGCCAGCCCGCGCTGCTGGACGACCACGTCGACGAAGCGCTCCCGGGCATCGCTCGCGTCCCAGTCCAGGTCCGCCGCCTGCCGGACCAGGCGGCCGAAGGAGCGCCCGAACATCGTGAACCGCTCGAAACCCAGCGTGGTCATCGCGACCATCCATCCCTGGCCGACCTCGCCCAGGACGGCCTCGGCGGGCAGCAGCACGTCGTCGAAGAAGACCTCGGCGAACGACGCGCCCCCGGTCATCTGCCGCAGCGGCCGGACCTCCACGCCCGGCGCCTCCAGGTCGACCACGAAGGCGGTCAGTCCGCGGTGCCGCTCGCTGCCGGGCTCCGAGCGGGCGATCAGGTAGCCGTAGCGCGAGTGCCGCGCCTCCGAGGTCCACACCTTCTGCCCGTTGACCACCCAGCCGTCCTCGGTACGCCGGGCAGAGGTGCTCACCGCGGCCAGGTCGCTGCCCGCGCCCGGCTCGCTCATCAGCTGGCACCAGACCTCCTCGCCCCGGAGGATCCGCCGGCAGTGCTCCTTCTGGGCGGCGGTCCCGAAGGTGTACACCGTCGGCCCAATCATCTCCAGGGTGACGCCGAAGAGCCCGCGCGGGACGTCGTACTCGAACTCCAGGTCGGTCCACGCCAGCGCGTGCGCCGGGCTCAGGCCGCGGCCGCCGACCTCGGCGGGCCAGGTGATCCCGGCGAACCCGTGCTCGAAGAGGGTCCGCTGCCACTGCCGGCAGGACTGCTCCCACGCCTCGACGTCGTCCATCTCCCGGAACTGCGCGAACATCGCGTCCGGGAACCCGTCCGGCCGGTGCTCGGCGTGCTCGTCGAGGAACGCGCGCGCCTGCTCGGCGAACTCCGCCACCGTCGGCCCTGCCGCGAGTACGTCCGTCACTGCTACCTCCGCTCTCGGTCGATCAGTCATCTGAGCCGCGTCCCGGGATCAGCGGCGGACCAGGGTGAGGGCACCCGCAGTCGGACCGCCGCCCACCCCGACCGCGACCACCGCGGGCCGTCCGGCCTGGCGCTCACCCCCGCGGTCGAGCAGCTGGACGCAGGCCTCGTGCAGCAGTCCGCACCCGTGCAACCGGCCCGCGGAGAGCTGCCCGCCGCCGGTGTCGAGCGGGAGCTCGCCGTCCAGCGCGATCCGGGAGCCGTCACCGACGAACGCGCCGGCCTCGCCCTTGCCGCAGAACCCCAGGGCCTCGAGCCAGACCAGCGGCAGGAAGGTGAAGCCGTCGTAGAGCTGGACCTGGTCCACGTCGGCGGGTCGCAGGTCGCTGCGCTCCCAGAGGTGCGCGGCGGCGTCCGAGGCCGCCATCCCGGTCAGGTCCGGCCCGGCGTGCCAGAGCGGGCGCTGGCGCAGCGCCCAGCCGATCCCCTCGATCCCGATCGACGGGTGCGGTCCGTCGTCCGCGGTGTCGACGTGGCTGACCACGAAGGCCACCGAGCCGTCGCACGGCACGTCGCAGTCGAGCATCCCGAACGGCTCCGAGATCATCCGGGCCTCGTAGTAGTCCTCGAGCGTGAGCGGCGTGCGGTAGACCGCAGCCGGGTTGCGGGCCGCGTTCGCGCGGTTGTTCAGCGCGATCGCGGCCAGGTGGTCCCGGGTGGTGCCGAACTCGTGCATGTGCCGCGCCGCGTGCAGGGCGATCCAGGTGGCCGGGGAGTGCGCGTCGAACGGCGCCAGCCACTTGCGGAACCCGGGGATCGTGGTGCCCTGGAACGACATCGCGCGACTCCGGCCGGCATCCCCCTGAGCAGACGCCTCGCCCACCGTGCGGTAGACCAGCACGTGCCGGGCCAGACCGGAGGCGACCGCGAGCACGGCGGAGAAGAAGCCGCCGAGCTGGCCGCCCTCGGGGCCGCCGTAGCTCCAGTTCACCGCCAGGCCCAGCGCGGCCTGCACCTCCTGGGCTCCGGGTCCGGCGAGGCCGGGCGAGTCGAAGCCGCCGCCGGGGAAGGTCGCGATCCCGTCGATCTCGGAGCGGTCCAGGCCCGCGTCGGCCAGCGCCTCCAAGCACGCGTCGAGGGTGAGCGCCAGCTCCGAGCGCGGCAGCCGGCGGCCCACCTCGGAGGCGCCGATCCCGCGGATGACGGCGGACTGCTCGGGTCGCCGGCTCACGCGCCCGCCCCCGCGGGGACGAACAGCGGCAGCCAGACGCCGTCGACCTCGTCGAAACGGACCTCCACCCGGTCACCGATCCGCGGCGGCGCCCCGGGGTCGACCAGGCCGGCCATCCGGCTGACCAGCCGCAGGTCGGGTGCCTCGTCGGGGGCGACCACGACCACGGCGTACGGGACCTCGAGGCCGGGGAGCCAGGACTGGTGGTTCACCGAGACCGAGTAGAGCTCGCCGCGCCCGCTGACCGCGGTGAAGGCGATGTCCTCGGACAGGCAGTGGTGGCAACGGGGTGCAGGCGGGTGCTGGAACCGCGTGCAGGAGGCACACTGCTGGAGACGGAGGACGCCGTCGGCGCCCGACTCCCAGAACGGCGCGTCGTCGCTGCCGACCTCGGGCACGAGCCGGGCGTTCATGGGCGCAGGGGTGAAACAGGCAGACGCATGGGTTTAAGGTACACCTAATTAACTGATTAAGACCCGGAGGACGACGCGATGATCGACGATCGTTGGAGCAGGGACGCCGAGGAGCTGGGCGCCGCCCTGCGCCGCGTCCTGGCCAAGCACTCCGGCAGCGACCAGGTGCGCGCCGCCGAGGCCGGCGACGGCACCGACCGCGCTCTCGACGCCGCCCTGACCGAGTTCGGCCTCGGCGACCTCGCCGGTCAGCCGGAGCTGCTGGTCCGGGCCGCCCGCGAGGTCGGCGCGGCGCTGGCGCCGACTCCGTTCGTCGCCTCGGTGCCGGCCCTCGCCCTGCTCGGCCGCGGCGACGTCTCCGACGGCGTCGACCGACCGCTCGCGGCTGCCGGCGTCGACCTCGTCGCGGTCCGCACCGGCGCGACCGTCGGCCTGGTCTCCCCCGGCGCCGCGGTCCGTACGGCGGCCGGCGAGTCGGCGCACGACGTCCGGGCCCTCGGCGGGACCCCCGCCCCGACGGACGCGGAGGCCCGGACCTGGATCTCCTGGGGGTGGCTCGCCACCGCCGCGGCGCTCGTCGGGGCCGCCGAGAACCTGCTGACCCGCACCGTCGAGTACGTCTCCCAGCGCCACCAGTTCGGCCGCCCCGTCGGCGCATTCCAAGGGGTCGCCTTCCCGCTCGCCGACGCCGCTACCGCAGTCCGGGGAGCCGACCTGCTGGTGCGGAAGACGACCTACCTCGCTGCGAACGACGGCGAGCCGCCGCGGCACTTCGCCGCGATGACCGCGTACGCCGCCCGCAGGGCCGCGCGCCAGACGGCGTCCACGACGCACCAGGCGATGGGAGGCCAGGGCTTCACCACCGAGGCCGACACCCAGCTGTACTCGCGCCGGCTCCGGACCTGGTCGGCCGCGATGCCCGACCCGGCGTCGGCGCTCGCCGACCTCGCCCGCACCCTCGCCGACCCGGAGGCGCGCGAGCAGGTCACCGACCTCTGGCAGTTCGACCGCGGCTTCGAGCTGCCGCGGTGGGTGCGCGAGGCGGACGCGGCTAGCCGCGGAGCCGCGCGGTAGCGGTCGGCTCGGCGCGACCGCGCAGCACGACCTCCCCGTCGGGCACCCAGGACGAAGCCTCCTCGGCGTCCGCGAGCCGGACCGTCTCCGCAGCGACCGAGACGTGGCCGGGGACGGCCTTGGCGAGGTCGCACAACCGGGCCGCGGAGTTCACCGAGTCGCCGATCACGGTGTACTCGAACCGGGACTCGTCCCCGATGTTGCCGGCGACGGCCTCCCCGGTCGCGACCCCGATGCCGGCCTCGATCTCGGCGACCTCGGTGCGCAGCCGAGTGGCGATCCGCCGGGCCGCGACCAGCGCCGCCGTCGGATGGTCCGGGTGCTCGACCGGGGCGCCGAAGATCGCCAGCGCCGCGTCGCCGATGAACTTGTTCACGAACCCGCCCTGGGCGTCGACCTCCTCCACCACGACGGCGAGGAACCGGTTGAGCGTCGCCACGACCTCGATGGGCGAACGCTCGGTGGCGTAGGTGGTCGACCCGATCAGGTCGATGAAGAGCACCGAGACCACCCGGGTCTCGCCGCCGAGCACGACCTCGCCGTGGGCGGCCGCGTCCGCTACCTCCTTGCCGACGTGCCGGCCGAACATGTCCCGGATCGCCTCGCGCTCGCGCAGCCCCCGGGCCATGTCGTTGAAGCCCGCCTGCAGCAGGCCGAGCTCGGTGCCGTCGAAGACGGTGACCTCGACGTCGAAGTCACCGGTGCGGACCCGGTCCAGGGCGTTGCGCACCGAGGCGATCGGCGCCACCACCGAACGGGCGTTGAGCACGGTGACCATCAGCCCGAACACCAGGACGACGCCGCAGAGAGCCAGTGCGATGATCGCCAACCGGTTCTTCGACATCTCGGCGCTGGTCAGCGCGACCATCGCCGCGACCGCGAGGCCGACGATCGGGGCCGCGGTGCCGATGCCCCAGAAGAGCAGCATCCGGGCCTGGACGCCGGTGACCCCGCGCCGGCTGCGGCCCCGGCCGGACAAAGCCCGGGCGGCGATCGGCCGGAGCACGAACTCGGCCTGCAGGTAGGCGATCGTGCTGACCACCAGGCCGCTGATCACGATCGCGAACCCGGTGCCCATCGCCCGGTCCGGCTGCACGATCAGCGCCTGGACGGAGAAGATCACGAACGCGACGAACCAGAGCCCGCCCTGGATCAGCGTGAGCCGGAGCGGCGTGCGCAGCGCCCGTCGGCGCTCGGCCGGGGTCGGGTCGCGGCCCTCCAGCGCCCAGCGCAGCCCGCGCAGGCTGCTCAGGGTGCCCCAGAAGCCGCCGACCAGGACCGCGGCCGCGACGTAGGTCGGCACCGTGATCGCGAGGCTGATCATGCTGGCGTGGTTGAGCGCCTGGGTCGGCAGCACGAACACCGAGATCACGAAGACCACGCCGGCGCCGACCAGGTGGGTGGTGATCAGCAGCGCGGTGAGCAGCAGCTGGATCCGGACCCGCAGCCGTTTCGGCGATTGGTCCTCCGGTCCGAGCAGCACCGAGCCGAAGGGAGCGCGCTGCTGCTGGCTCCGGTCCCCTGCGCTCACGGCAGCATCCTTGCACCGCGCGAGCTCCGAACGGCTCGAATGGACCAGCTGCTACGCGACGTAGTCCTCGTACTCGCGCTTGCCGCGGAAGGGCATAAGGTGCTGGGCGACGATGCCCTGCGGCACCGTCTCCAGCCGCAGCACGCCGTACTCCTCGGGCCAGCTGCCGTCGCGCGGCAGCTTGAAGCTGCCCATCAGCATGTCCACCAGCGGCAGGTGGATCGCGTAGTTCCGGTCCCAGTAGTCGACGTGCCGCGCGTGGTGCCAGTGGTGGTAGCGCGGCAGCACCAGCACGTACTCGAGCCACCCGAACGACACCGTGATGTTGGCGTGCGCGACCACCGCCTGCAGCCCGACCAGGATCACGTAGGCGTTGACGATCGGGGTGGAGAAACCCAGCACGATCAGCGGCAGCACCACGATGCTGCGGGTCAGGACGGTCTCGACGAAGTGCACCCGCGAGCCGGCCAGCCAGTCCAGGTCACGGCTGGAGTGGTGCACTGCGTGGAACCGCCAGAGCGTCGAGATCCGGTGGTACGCCCGGTGCAGCGTCGCCTGGGCGAGGTCGGCCACGAAGACGGCGAGCAGGAACTGCGCCCAGCCGGGCATCGACCCGACCGCGTCCTCGACCCCGGGGATCGCGATCGCGGCGGCGACGGCGGACGTGGAGGCGGTCACCAGGATCAGGATGAACTGCACCAGCACGTGGCTCATGAAGAAGTACGTCGCGTCGGTGCGCCATCCGGGTCGCAGCACCGCCAGCTTCCGCCGAGAGAGGTAGTGCTCGAGCGGGATGAAGACCAGCGCCGAGAAGAACAGCGAGAGGATGAACCAGTCCAGGCCGAGCGAGTACGGCGTCCGGGCGAACTCACCGACCTGCACGTCGGCGCCGCCGAGCAGGACCGCCAGCGCCGCGGCGCCGACACCGGTCAGCGCCAGCGCGCGGCGCTCGTCACGAAGGACGGCGGCGGTGCCCAGGATGAAGGTCGCGACCAGGCCGAACAGCAGCATCCCGCGGGCGAAGTCGGCGGAGTAGACGGCCCGGAACTCCTGGCTGGTGAGCAGTTCGGGGAACCGGAAGCAGAGCACGGAGAGCAGGCTGAGCACCCCGAGCAGGTAGGCGGTGTACGGCAGGAAGAGGCGGTGGAGGAAGGGCATGCCTCCACGCTAGGAAGGGGCGGCGGGGGTGCGCTTGAGCCCGGGTACTCAAGTACCGGCCCTCCGTCGGTGCAACACTCCCGGTGTGAGTCCGTCGCCCTCCCCCGCCGCGATCGCCGTCGAGAACAGGCTGTTCGGTGCGCTCGCGGTGCTCCGCGTCGTGGTGCTCGTCAACGCGGTCGGCCTGAACATCTACCGGCGCGGCAACTTCGACCACCCGGTCGCCGCGGTGGTGTGCGTGGCGGTGATGGTCCTGTGGACCGGGGTGGCGATCTGGGCCTACCGCAGTCCCCGACGTCGTACGGCGCTGCTGCTGGTCGCTGACCTGGCCCTGGCGGTCGCGCTGATCCTGCTCACCGTGGAGGTGAAGGGTGCCGACTTCCGTGCCACCATCCCCGGCTCCTGGATCATCGGCGCGCTGCTGGCCTGGTCCGCGCACTACCGCTGGCGCGGCGGCCTGATCGCCGGGGTCGCGCTCGCCGCCGCCGACCTCTCCCGTCGCCAGGAGCTGCACCAGTCCGACTACGGCAACGCCTTCCTGCTGGTGCTCTCCGGCACGATCGTCGGCTTCCTCTGCGCCTCGCTGCAGCAGATGGCGGCCGAGCGCGAGGTGGCCGAACGGGCGGCCGCGATGGCGACCGAGCGGGTCCGGCTCGCCCGTGCCGTGCACGACGGCGTGCTCCAGGTGCTCGCCCTGGTCCAGCGCCGCGGCCGGGAGCTGGGCGGCGAGGCGGCCGAGCTCGGTGAGCTGGCCGGGGAGCAGGAGCGCGAGCTGCGCCGGCTGATCCAGGCGCAGGACTCGGTGGCACCGAGCAACGGCACCGTGAACGTGACCGCCGAGCTCGCCCGCCTGGAACGGTTGCCCGGCGTGACGGTGTCGACCCCCGGCTTCCCGGTCGACCTTCCGGCGCTGACCGCCCGCGAGCTGGTCGCCACGGCGCGCGCCTGCCTCGACAACGTCAAGCGGCACGTGGGTGCCGACGCCCCTGCCTGGGTGCTGCTGCAGGCCTACCCGGACCGGGTCGAGCTGTCGGTGCGCGACGAGGGGCCGGGGGTCCCGGCGGGACGGCTCGAGGCCGCTGCCGCCGAGGGACGCCTCGGGGTCAGCGAATCGATCCGGAGCCGGATCACCGACCTCGGCGGCACGGCCGAGCTGAGCACCGGCTCGTTCGGCACCGAGTGGGAGTTCGTCGTACCGCGTGAGCGCGGCCTAGGGTCGTCGGCATGAGCGAGACCGAGGCACCGGCTCCGATCCGGGTGATGGTGGTCGACGACCACCCGCTGTGGCGCGACGCCGTCGAGCGCGACCTGATCCAGGCGGGGCTCGACGTGGTCGGGGTCGCCGCCAACGGCCGCGAGGCGCTGGCCCGCTTCCCGGCGGCCCGCCCCGACGTGATCGTGCTCGACCTGCAGATCCCGGCACCCGACGGCATCGAGGTCACCGCGGAGGTCGGCCGCCAGAACCCCGACGTACGGGTGCTGATCCTCTCCGCCTCCGGCGAGCAGGCCGACGTCCTGGCGGCGGTCAAGGCCGGCGCCACCGGCTACCTGGTGAAATCCGCCTCCCGCGAGGAGCTTCTCGCCGCGATCCGGACCGTCGCCGCGGGCGACCCGGTCTTCACCCCGGGACTGGCCGGGATGGTCCTCGGCGAGTTCCAGCGGCTCTCCGACGCGCCCGCGGTGGACCCGAGCGAGCCACGCCTGACCGAGCGCGAGACCGAGGTGCTGAAGATGGTCGCCAAGGGCCTCTCCTACCGGCAGATCGCCGAGCGCCTGGTGCTCTCGCACCGGACCGTCCAGAACCACGTGCAGAGCACGCTGCGCAAGCTGCAGATGCACAACCGGGTCGAGCTGACCCGCTACGCCATCGAGCACGGACTCGACACTGAGGACTCTTAGACCACCATTCGTCGGGACAGCTGCGCTCGCACCCACTGTTCCCGCTCGACGGGTATCCCTGCGTCAAGGCCCCGGATGTACGCCGCACTTCTCCTTGAGACGAAACTCGACCGAGCCCTGCATGAGCCCAATGTCGCTCTCGCTCATGCGCCACGAGCTGCCAGGAGCGAGGTCGCCCGATGCGACATGCCTCAAGATCTGGTTCGACAGCGAGGACTCTCGAAACAAGGTGCCGACGCACCTGGCGTCCCCCGGCTCGTCGCCGCGGTAGAAGCCGCCGCGCAAGGCACCCTCGCCGATCGCCGAAGCCGACGGCGCCCCGGATCGATCGACATCGTCCGCATGCGACTTGCTTACGGCCGCGACGATCACCGCGCACAGAAAGAGCACTCCGAGGCCCACCAGCACCATCGAGTTCCTTCGCGACATCAGGCCGACCTTCCTGTTCACACCTAGTGGGTACCGATTAGCCCAGCAGCCCCTTGGCCACGTGGGTGATCTGGATCTCGTTGCTGCCCGCGTAGATCATCAGCGACTTGGCGTCCCGGGCGAGCTGCTCGACCCGGTACTCGGCCATGTAGCCGTTGCCGCCGAAGAGCTGGACCGCGTCCATCGCAACCTCGGTCGCCGCCTCGGAGGAGTACCACTTCATCGCCGAGGCCTCGGTCAGCGTCAGCGGCTTGCCGGCGCGGGCGTGCTCGAGGCTGGAGAACACCATGTTCTGGACGTTGATCCGGGCCACCTCCATCTTCGCCAGCTTGAGCTGGATCAGCTGGAAGTCGCTGATCGGCTTGCCCCAGAGCTCACGGGACTTGGCGTAGTCGACGCAGAGCCGCAGGCACTCGTTGATGATGCCGAGCGACAGGATCGCGACGCCCATCCGCTCGGCCGTGAAGCTGGACCGAGCGCTGTCGCGGCCGTCGCCCTTGCTGGTGTCCTCGGTCTCGCCGAGGAGATGGTCCTTGGTCAGCCGGACGCCGTCGAAGGTGAGCTCACCGGTCGGCGAGCTCATCATCCCCATCTTCTTGAAGGCCTTGGACTGGATCAGGCCCTCCATGCCCTTCTCCAGCACGAAGGTGAGCACCTTCTTGTCCCGCATCGGGAGGTCGTCGCCCTCGTCGAGCTTGGCGTAGACCACGATCACGTCGGCGTCGGGGCCGTTGGTGATGAAGGTCTTCCGGCCCTTGAGGATGTAGTCCTCACCGTCGCGCCTGACGGTGGTCCGCATCCCGCCGAGGGCATCGGAACCCGACTCCGGCTCGGTGATCGCCCAGGCCGCCACGTGCTCGAAGGTGACCAGCTTCGGCAGCCAGCGCTCCTTCTGGGCGAGCGTCCCCTTCGCGGCGATCGTGGAGACGCCCAGGCCGAGGGAGACGCCTACGGCCGCGACGACACCGAGGCTGACGCCGGCGATCTCGCTGACCACGATCGCGGCCATCGACTCCATCCCGGTGGACTGGGGCTCCTCACCGCTGCGCGGCTCGTGCGGTTCGCGTTCGCGGTCGAGCTGCTTCTTCAGCGCGTCCGCGGCCATCGCGTCCATGCCGAAGGCCGCGAACAGCTTCCGGACGATGTCGTACGGCGGCATCGCGCCGGTCTCCAGCTCGTCGACGTGCGGGCGGATCTCCTTCTCGATGAAGTCGCGCACGGCATCGCGGATCGCCAGATCGGCTTCGGACCACTCGATCATCAGGTTGCTTCCTTCAGTAGTTGGCGCTTGAGGACCTTGCCGGTGGGGTTGCGGGGCAGCTCGTCGAGGAACGTCACCTCGCGGGGCGTCTTGTAACGAGCCAGGTTCTCGCGGACGTAGTCCCGGACGTCGTCCTCGGTCAGCGTCGCCTCCCGGCGGACCACGAACGCGTGCAGGCGCATCCCGAACTTCTCGTCCGGTACGCCGACCGCGGCCACCTCGACGATCTGCGGATGCCCGGCCAGGAGCTGCTCGACCTCGCCCGGGAACAGGTTCTCCCCACCGGAGACGATCATGTCGTCGTCGCGCCCGTCGATGAAGAGCAGCCCGCGGGCGTCGAAGTGGCCGACGTCGCCGGAGGACATCAGACCATCGACGACCTCCTTGCCCCCGCCGCCGGTGTAGCCGGAGAACTGGAACGCGTTGGCCACGAAGATCCGACCGGTGACGCCGGTCGGCACCTCGTGCCCGTCGTCGTCGAGGATCCGGACGACCGTCCCCGGGACGACGCTGCCGACGCACCCGGGCTCGACCGCCAGCTCCCCGGGGGTGGCGATCGTCGCGTAGGCGACCTCGGTCGAGCCGTACAGGTTGTAGACGACCGGGCCGAACGCCTCGGTCACCCGGGTGCAGAGGTCGGCACCGAGCTGGGAGCCGGCGACGAAGACGATCCGCAGGCTCTCCAGGTCGAGACCCGCGCGGGACTCCGGCCCGAGGTCCACCATCTTCTGGAGCATCACCGGCACCACGATCAGAGTGGTCACCCGGTTGCTCGCGATGCTCTCCAGCGTCGCCTGCGGATCGAACCGCCGGCGGAGGACCAGGGTGTGGCCGAGCGCGATCCCCAGCATCGCCTGGGCGAACCCGAGGGCGTGGAACATCGGCGCGCAGCACTCCATCACCTCGCCGCTGCGGTAAGGCACCTTGCCGAAGAGACCGCCGAACGGCATCAGCGAGCGCGGTTCCGCGCGCTGCGCACCCTTCGGTGTCCCGGTGGTGCCGCTGGTCAGGATCACGATCCTGGCTGCCTCGCCGACCCAGGGCGGGGCGGCCTCGCTGCCCTCGGCGATCAGCGCGTCGAGCGACTCCGGACGTCGAGCCGGCCGGGACGCCGCGGCCTCGCTCTCGGCCCACGCCAGGTACGTCCCGAGCGGCGCGTCGACGCCGCCGACCATCGCGGCGTACTCCTCGTCGTGGACCAGGAGGTCGACGCCCCTCGCGCGTCGAGACCTCGGCGATCTGCGGTCCGGCGAAGTCGGTGTTCAGCAAGATGATCCGCGCTCCGCACTTGGCGGCCGCGAAGGTGGCGTCCAGGAAACCGCGGTGGTTGCGCGCCAGGATCGCCACCCCGGCGCCGGGGCCGAGGCCGCGTTCCCGCCAGGCGTTGGCGAGGGCGTTGGAGCGACGGTCGAGGTCGGCGTAGGTCAGCGAGCCGCGCTCGTCGCGGATCGCCACCCGGTCGGGGTAGCGGGCGGCGGAGAGCCCGATCGAACCGCCGAGGGCACCGAACTTGGCGAGCCCGGCGGCACCGCGGGCGAGCACCCACGGCGGGTCGACGCGCACCAGGCCGACGTCGAAGCAGGACTTCAGCGAGGCGGCCTCGCCCGCGGCGCGGCTCAGCAGGTCGTGGAGGATCATGAGCGGCAGGCACCACCGGTGACGATCGCGACCTTGCCGGCCAGGTTCGGCTTCATGGGACGAACCTAGGCCGCAGGGACGCCGAGGTCACGCCCAAGCCGCCAGCTGATCGGGCAGACCCTCGAGCGTCCAGGGCCCGGCGGCGGCACGAGCGCGGTCCCCCGGGGCGGTCGCCCGATCGATCCGCACCACCTCCGCACCGAGGTCGTTGACCATTCCGCTCGCCGCGGTACGGAGGCCGGGGTGTGCGACGCTGGCGGGGTGCGCATGAACCTTGCCACCGGTCCCGATCCGACGGATCTGCTCACCTTGCCGTGGTCAGTTCCGCTCGAGGAGTGGCCGCACGAGCACCTCGTCTCGCTGCCGCGCGGGATCAGCCGGCACGTGGTCCGCTTCGCGACTATCGGCGGCACCGTGTACGCCGTCAAGGAGATCGCCCAGGAGACCGCACAGCGCGAGTACGGCCTGCTCCGCAGCCTGGCCCGCGCCGGGATCCCGGTCGTCGAGGCGGTCGGCGTCGTCTCCGGCCGCGCGACACCCGCCGGCGAACCGCTCGACTCCGCCCTGGTGACCAAGCACCTGAGGTTCTCGCTGCCGTACCGGGCACTCTTCTCCCGGCGCCTCGACCACGACCTCGAGACCAAGCTGCTCGACGCGCTCGCCGAGCTGATCGTCAAGCTGCACCTGGCCGGCTTCGCCTGGGGCGACTGCTCGTTGTCGAACACCCTCTTCCGGCGCGATGCCGGCGCGCTCTCGGCGTACCTGGTCGACGCCGAGACCGGTCAGCTGCACCCGCGGCTCAGCGACGGCCAGCGCGACTACGACCTGGAGCTCGCCCGCACCAACCTCGGCGGCGAGCTGCTGGACCTGCAGGGCGCCGGGCTCCTCTCCGCGTCGGTCGACCCGATCACCACCGCGGAGTCCGTGGTCGATCGCTACTGCCGGCTCTGGGACGAGCTCACCCGGCCGCAGACGATCAGCGCGGACGAGTGGGACCGGATCGAGCAACGGCTGCGACGGCTCAACGCGCTCGGGTACGACGTGTCCCAGATCGAGGTCGACGAGGTCGAGGGCAGACCGGAGATCTTCCTGCAGACCCAGGTCGTCGAGGCCGGCCACCACCGTCGCCGGCTACAGCAGCTCACCGGACTCGACGTCGGCGAGAACCAGGCCCGCCGGATCCTCAACGACCTGGACACCTTCCGGGCGCAGGCGGTCATGCCCGGGACCGACGTCGACGAGGCGGAGGTCGCCCGGCACTGGAAGTCCGACGTCTTCGAGCCGGTGGTCGCCCTGATCGGGCCCGAGCTCGCCGCCAAGCTGGAGCCCGCGGAGTTCTACCACGAGGTCCTCGAGCACCGCTGGTTCCTCTCCGAGGCGGCCGGTCGGTCCGTGCCCCTGGAGAAGGCGGCCCGGTCCTACATCGACACCGTGCTCCGGTTCCGTCCGGACGAGCGGGCCGTGCTTGACCCGACCCTGATGGGGGTAGGACAGGTGGAGGCCGCCGAGGACAGCTGATCCGGTCCGGTCCTCGACAGGGTGCTTCCAACGCGGGTATACAGAAATCGTGCGAAATGTGACCGCGGTCACGCGTCGCGGTCTCGGTGTCGAAAAGAGGGAAGAGGTCCACGGATGCGAGTTCCGATCCGAACACTCCGCAGAAGTGCACTCGCCGGCGTCTCCGTCCTCCTGCTGCTGGCCACGTCCGGGTGCTTCCTGCAGGACCCGGAGACCAGTGGTCAGGGCGGGCTCGGCGGTCAGGCGTTCGCCGACGGCGGCAGCTCCGACGGCGACAAGAAGGTCACCATCCTCGGCCAGTTCGGCGGCGACGAGGGCAAGAACTTCGTCGCGTCCCTGACGGCGTTCGAGAAATCCTCCGGCATCGACATCCAGTACACCTCCGACACCGACTTCGCGACCACGATCAAGACCCGGGTCAGCGCCGGCGACACCCCGGACATCGGCCTGTTCCCGCAGCCCGGTGGCCTCCTGGAGATGGCGAAGCGCGGCGAGATCCAGCCGATCGACACCTACCTCGACTACGACGCCGTCGCCCGCAGCCTGATCCCGGGCTTCCTCGAGGCGGTCCGCCTGAACGGCCGGGTGTACGGCGCCCCGGTGAAGATGGCCGTCAAGGGCCTGGTCTGGTACCCGAAGAAGGCGTACGACGCCGCCGGCTACTCGACCGAGCCGAAGACCCTGGACGACCTCACCGCGATCAGCGACAAGATCAAGGACGGCGGGATCACCCCGTGGTGCATGGCCTGGGGATCGGACCAGGCGACCGGCTGGGTCGGCACCGACTGGATCGAGGGCTACGTCCTGCGGATGTGGGGACCCGACGTGTACGACGACTGGGTCAGCCACCGGATCCCGTTCAACGACAAGCGGATCATCGCGGCGTTCGACGCCTTCGGGAAGATCGCCAAGGCGCCGGGCGAGGTGTACGGCGGCGTCAAGGGCATCCTGAACACCCCGTTCGCCAACGCGATGACGCCGGCGTTCGGCGGCAAGCCGAAGTGCCTGCTGCACCACCAGGCCGACTTCGCGATCACCTTCTACCCCAAGCCGGTGCAGGCCGACCTCGACAACCAGGTCGGGCTCTTCGTGTTCCCGCCGAGCCCGGGCGGGTACGCGGGCAACCCGATCGTCGGGGGCGGCGACACCGCGGCGCTCTTCAACGGGAACGACCCGGACGCGATCGAGGTGATGAAGTTCCTGACCTCGAAGGACTTCGGCAAGGAGTGGGCGCAGAAGGGAGGCTGGATCTCGCCGCACCGCGACTTCGACGCGACCAACTACCCGAACGAGACGACCAGGCGGATCGCCGCGATCGCAGCGAACGCGGACGTGCTCCGCTTCGACGCCTCCGACCTGATGCCCAAGGAGGTTGGTTCGGGAACCTTCTGGACCGGCATGGTCGAGTGGTTGCAGGGGAAGTCCTCGCGGGCTGTGACCACCGAGATCGAGAACTCCTGGCCGAAGTCATGACGGCTGGGGAGATGACCACCGAGGTGGCGACCACCCGGAGCAGCGGCCTGGACTGGAAGAAGCTGCTGATCGGCGCGGTCGGGATGTGGCTGCTCGGCTGGGGCCTGGCGAACCTGTTCCTCTCGTTCGGCTACTACCCGGACAAGTACGGCTCCAAGGTCGTCATCGCCCTGCTCGCCCTGGTGGCCGGGGTCGGCGGCGCGGCGATCCTGTTCTTCTTCCTGAACATGTTCGTCGAGGGCCTGCCGGACCGGATCTCGGCCAAGCTGATGCCGTACGCCTACGTGCTCCCCGGGGTCGGCCTGATCGGTCTGATGCTGCTCTACCCGGTGCTGCAGACGATCAACTACTCCTTCGCCAACGAGGACAGCTCGAAGTACGTCGGCTTCCAGAACTACCGGGAGATCTTCAAGGACGACGAGTTCTGGCAGTCGATCCTCAACAACGTCCTCTGGCTGCTCGTCGTCCCGGCGGTGACGGTGGCGATCGGCGTCGTCGTCGCGGTGCTCGCCGACAAGCTCTCCACCCAGGGCGAGAAGGTCGCGAAGAGCACGATCTTCGTGCCGATGGCGGTCAGCTTCGTCGGCGCCTCGGCGATCTGGGGGCTGGTCTACCACTACGACATCGGCGAGAAGCAGACCGGACTCCTCAACCGGATCTGGACCGGGCTGGGGGGCAAGGCCGAGGCCTGGTTGTCGATCAGCGACTTCCGGCTGAACTCGTTCCTGATGATGGTGATCCTGATCTGGCTTCAGGCCGGGTTCGCGATGATCCTGCTCTCCTCGGCCATCAAGGGCGTCCCGGAGGAGACGATCGAAGCGGCTCGGATCGACGGTGCCAGCGAGCTGCAGATCTTCTGGCGGGTGGTGATCCCGCAGATCAAGGGCACGATCATCACGGTCTTCATCACCGTCCTGATCCTGGTCCTCAAGGTCTTCGACATCGTCTACGTGCTGAAGAACGGTCTCGACAAGACCAACGTGATCGCGAACCTGTTCTTCCAGGAGCTGTTCGCCAACGACCAGGCCGGGCGGGCCTCGGCGATCGTGGTGATCCTGCTGCTCGCGGTCACCCCGGTGCTCTGGTACCAGGTGCGGCACTTCCGCGAGGAGGAGGCGAACCGATGAGCGTGATGGCAGACGGACGCCGGCGCAGTCCCTTCGCGATCGTGGTGATGGTGCTGCTGTGCCTGCTCTGGACGATCCCGACCCTCGGCCTGCTGGTCACCTCGTTCCGGACCCGGGACGCCGCGGCCACCCACGGCTGGTGGGAGATCTTCAGCAGCGGCTGGACGCTCGACAACTACGACAAGGTCTTCAACGGCAACGAGATGGGGACCTCGTTCCTCAACACCGTCGTGGTCGCGGTGCCGGCCACGATCATCCCGATCATGTTCGCGGCCTTCGCGGCGTACGCGTTCACCTTCATGGACTTCCGCGGCAAGGACCTGATCTTCGTCGCGATCGTCGCAGTGATGGTGGTGCCGATCCAGGTGGCCTTCCAGCCGATGCTCGACCTGCTCGGGCCCCGCGGGCTGGGGATCTCCGGGCAGTACATCGCGGTCTGGCTGCTGCACACCGGCTTCGGGATGCCGCTGGCGATCTACACCCTGCGCAACTACATGAGCACGCTGCCGCGGACCGTGATCGAGTCGGCAAAGATCGACGGTGCGACCCACTTCCAGACCTTCTGGCGGCTGATCGTCCCGATGTCGGTGCCGGCGCTGGCCGCGTTCGCGATCCTGCAGTTCCTCTGGGTCTGGAACGACCTGCTGATCGCCAAGCTGTTCCTGAGCCCGGGCAACAGCACCGTGATCGTCAAGCTGCAGGGACTGCTCGGGTCCCAGGGCCAAGGTCAGGAGCTCCTCACCGCGGGCGCGTTCATCTCGATGGTGATCCCGATGATCGTCTTCTTCACGCTGCAGCGGTTCTTCGTCCGCGGCCTGACCGCCGGTGCGGTCAAGGGCTAACAGAAAGGGCACCACAGACATGGCATCGATCTCGTTCCAGAAGGCGCAGCGGTGGTACCCGGGAGCCGACACACCGGCCGTGCCCGGCATCGACCTGGAGATCGAGGACGGCGAGTTCATGGTCCTCGTCGGTCCTTCGGGCTGCGGCAAATCCACGACGTTGCGGATGCTCGCCGGGCTCGAGGAGGTGAACTCCGGTCACATCTTCATCGGCGACCGCGACGTCACCAAGGTCCCGCCCAAGGACCGCGACATCGCGATGGTGTTCCAGAACTACGCGCTCTACCCGCACATGACGGTCGCCGACAACATGGCGTTCGCGCTCAAGATGGCCAAGGTCCCCAAGGACGAGCAGGACCGGCGGGTGAAGGACGCGGCCCGGATCCTCGGGCTCGAGGAGTACCTCGACCGCAAGCCGAAGGCGCTCTCCGGCGGGCAGCGCCAGCGGGTCGCGATGGGCAGGGCGATCGTCCGCAACCCCCAGGTGTTCTGCATGGACGAGCCGCTGTCCAACCTGGACGCCAAGATGCGCGTGCACACCCGCACCGACATCGCCAAGCTGCAGCGCGACCTCGGCGTCACCACGGTCTACGTCACCCACGACCAGGTCGAGGCGATGACGATGGGCGACCGGGTCGCGGTGATGAAGCTCGGCGAGCTCCAGCAGGTCGACACCCCGCTGAACCTGTACGACAAGCCGGCCAACCTCTTCGTCGCCGGCTTCATCGGCTCGCCGCAGATGAACCTGCTCGAGGGTGTCGCGGCCAACGGCGCTGTCGAGCTCGGCGGCTACGCGATGCCGCTGGGCGAAGCCGCCCCGCACGCCGAGGGCAAGGTCACCGTCGGGATCAGGCCGGAGTCCTGGCGGATCGTCGCGGCGTCCGAGGGCGGTCTGGCGGTCGTGGTCACCGTGGTCGAGGAGCTCGGCGCCGACGGCTTCGCCTACGGTACGGCGGACCTCGACGGCACCGCGGTCGACATCATCGTCCGGGTCGGCGGCCGCGAGGCGGTGCACAAGGGCGAGACCCTGCACGTCGTCCCGGAGCCGAGCAAGGTGCACGTCTTCGACACCGCCACCGGGGAGCGGCTCAGCTGACCGTCACGTCCGGCCGTGAACCAGCGCGACGATCCGGGCGAGGCGCTGCTCACTCGTCGTCGTACGCCGGAAGGTCATCAGCGGCAGCGGCGGCTTGAAGCGCTGGCGCACGACGGCGTGCGCGTAGCAGAACTCACGGAGCCCGTCCTCGCCGTGGATCCGGCCGAACCCCGATTCGCCGACGCCCCCGAACGGCGCCGAGGCCACCGCCGCGAAGCTGAAGACCGAGTTCACCGCGACCATGCCGGAGCGGATCCGGGCCGCGATCCGCTCTCCGTCGCGCTTGCTGAAGACCGACGCCGCCAGGTGGTAGCGCGAGGCGTTGGTGAGCTCGACCGCCTCGTCCATGTCCCGGACCTTCCGCAGCACCAGGGTCGGCCCGAAGGTCTCCTCGCGCATCGCCGCCGAGGTCTCGGGGACATCGGTCAGCAGCACCGGCTGGACGACGTGCCCGACGGTCTCGCCCCCGCCGGCGAGCACCCGGCCGCCCTGGGCGAGCGCGTCGGCGAGGTGGCTCTCGATGACGTCGACCTGGGACGGCATCGTGATCGGTCCGACCAGCGCGTCCGGGTCGGTGCCGGCCCGTAGCCCGGAGACCCGATCGATCAGCAGCCGCTCGAACACGTCGTACACCGCCGCGTGCGCATAGATCCGCTCGACGCCGATGCAGGACTGGCCGGCGTTGGCGATGCCGCCCCACGCCGCCGCGTCGGCGGCCGCCTCCAGGTCGGCGTCCGCGTCGACGAGCAGCGCGTCCTTGCCGCCGCACTCGGCCACCAGCGGGGTCAGCGTCTCCGCGCAGACCGCCATCACCCGCTTGGCGGTGGCGGTCGAGCCGGTGAACGCGACCTTGTCGACACCGGCCCGGCAGAGCGCGGCGCCAGTCGCGCCGTCACCGGTGACGAGCTGGAAGACCGGCTGCTCCGGGACGATCCGGCTGAAGGCGTCGACCAGCCAGGCGCCGACGCCGGGGGTGTACTCGCTGGGCTTGAAGACGATGGCGTTGCCGGCGGCGAGGGCGTAGACGATCGACCCCATCGGCGTGAAGACCGGGTAGTTCCACGGCCCGATCACCCCGACGACACCGAGCGGGCGGTACTCGAGGGTCGACCCTAGGTTGGCGTTCAGCGCACCGGTTCCGGTACGCCGGCGCCCGAGCGTCTTCGGCGCGTTCCGCCCGGCCCAGGCGAGGTGGTCGAGGACCAGCGCGATCTCCAGGTAGGCATCGCCGTGCGGCTTCCCCATCTCGTCGGAGACCAGTCGGGCCAGCTCGTCGATCCGCCGGGCGATCACGCCGCGGAACTCGTCGAGCCGCTTGCGACGCTCCCGGAAACCGATGCCGTCCCACCACGCCGCGGCGACGCGAGCGCGGTCCACGGCGGCGCCGACCTCGGCCTCGCCGTGGACCGGGTACGAGCCGACGACGCCGCGCGTGCCAGGGTTGCGAACCTCCAGGACAGTCATCCGATCCACTCCTCGACAGCGGCAGTAGGGTGCTGGGTGTTTGAGAGTCCAACACAGTTTTCGGACCTGATCTTGGGGTGACTCCCTAGGAATCGGCCGGCGATCTGGACGTCCGCACAATCCACGGGAGGAGCGCCTCGTGACCGAGAGCGAAGAGGAACGGGCCGCAGCGCTCGCCGCGTGGGTCTCCGCCTACGTCGCCGAGACCAGCCGCGAGGACAACGTCGACGCGTTCACCGCACAGGTCAACGCCTCGATCCTGGCCGAGGTGCCCGAGGTGGCCGCCGACCCGGTGCTGGTCACCGAGATGTACGCGAGCACCAAGGCCCAGTTCCAGGTCTTCCTCAGCCTCCTCGAGCGCGAGCGCCAGGAGCTGCTGCTGCCGCCGCAGGCCGTCGACCTGGCGCTCTCGATCGCCCGCCGGCAGCTGGAGCTGGGCGTGCTGCTCAAGATCTACCGGGTGGCTGCCGGTGCCGTCTGGGAGTTCTTCACCACGGTGGCTGCCGACGTCCCCGAGGACGGACCCGACCGGAGCGACGTGCTGATCTACCTCTGGGGCCACGGCGGCACCTGGATCAACGAGGCGATCGAGCAGCTCATCGGGGTGTTCTACGAGGAGCGCGAGGCCACCATGCACGGTGCGCTGGCCCGCCGTACCGAGACCGTCTACGCGCTGCTGCGCGGCGACAAGATCGGCCTGGACGCGGCTTCGACCGATCTCGGCCACCCGCTGCGCGGCCTCCAGACAGCCCTGGTCCTCTGGATCGAGGAGGGCACCTCCGCCGATGCGCTGGCCCCGCTGAACGAGCTCGCGACCAGCCTGGCCGGTGCGGTCAAGGCCGGGCGCCCGCTGACGATCCCGGTCGGCCGTCGCGAGGTGTGGACGTGGCTGGCCACCCGGGAGGCACCGGACCCGGTCGTCATCGCCGCGGCAGTCGCTGCGCAGTCGGGCTCGGTCCGGGTCGCGATCGGGATCTCCGCACCCGGGCTCGCCGGCTTCCGGCAGAGCCATCGCGAAGCGGTGGACGCGCAGCGGTTCGCGGTCTCGGCACGCACCTCCGCCCCGGTCACTGCGTACGCCGACGTCGAGCTGGCCTGCCTGGTCGCCGGCAACGAGGCCGGCATCACCGCGCTGATCGGCCGGGAGCTCGGCGGCCTCGCCGGCGACGAGCGCGGCCTGGACCGGGTGCGCGACACCGTGTCGACCTACCTGAGGTTCGGCGGCAGCGTCGACCAGACGGCGACCAGCCTGATCGTGCACAAGAACACGATCCGCTACCGGCTGGCCCAGGCGGAGGAGCTGATCGGGCACCCGCTCACCGAGCGTCGTACCGAGATCGCGCTCGCGCTGCGCTGCCTGGACCGGTACGGCGGAGTTGTGCCGGGGTAACAACGGCGCGGGCGAAGTTTGGGCCGACGCACGTGGGCTGCGCCGCGGAACTCCTGGATCGTCAGCCGGGTCGGGGTGCGAGAGGCGCATCCGGGAGACCCAGGAGGACCACCATGGGCACGTTCGTCGGCATCATGCTCCCGCTCTTCGCCGGGATGCTGATCCCCGTCTGGATCCCGTTGATCGCGGTCGTCTTCGGGGGGATCCTGGACCGGGTCCGTCCGCGGCAGGTCACCCCGGCGATGGCTGTCGTGGCCGAGGCCAAGCGCCGTACGGCGGCCCTGGCTTACGCCGGCTAGGCGTGATGCCGGGGCGTCACGCCTAGATCGCGTTCTTCCGGAGCAGGTCGCCCAGCGCCGGGCTGACCGACTCGGCGAAGCTCGCCCAGGCGGCGACCAGCGGCGTGACCCGGCGGGAGCGGCTGACGGTCGCGTCGCAGACCACCGTGGCGGCCTGCTCCATGCTCAGCGCCGGCATCCGGCTGTACAGCTTGGTGGGCGTGATCATCGGCGTCCGGACCAGGGGCATCCGGACGTTGGTGAAGACGACGCCGTCGTCCAGCACCTCCCCCTGGACGCAGTCCGACCAGGCCTCGAGCGCGGCCTTGCTGGCGGTGTAGCCGGAGAAGCGGGCCGGGTGCAGCATGGCGGCCCAGCTGGAGATGTTGATGACCTGGCCGCTCTCCCGCTCGACCATCGTCGGCAGCAGCCCCATCGTCAGCCGGACGGCCGCGAAGTAGTTGAGGTGCATCGGCCGCTCGAAGTCCTGGAACCGGTCCTGCGAGTGCCGAACCTTGCGCCGGATCGACATCCCGGCGTTGTTGACCAGGATGTCGACGTGGCCGTGCCGGTCGAGCACCTTGGTGACCAGCGCGTCGATCTGGTCGAAGTCGGTGAGGTCGCAGCGGTACGCGATCGCCAGTCCGCCGGCCGCGGCCACCTCGTCGACGACCTCGGCGAGCTGGTCCTCGCTGCGCGCGACCAGCAGGACCTGGGCCCCGGCGGCGGCGAGCCGGACGGCTGCCGAACGTCCGATCCCGGACGAGGCTCCGGTGACCAGGACGACCTTGCCGCCGACGGCCTTCCGCAGCGCGGCCGACCCGTCGGAATCACCGAGACTGCCGACGGCGCGGTTCAGGACACCGCGCGAGCTGATCGGCATCGCGCCGAACGAGTTCGCCTGCTTGACGACGGCCTTCGCGAGGCCGCGGGCTGAGAGATCCATGCTGTCACCTTAGGTGTTACCCGGCGTCGCAGGTACTGGGTGTGACGCACCAGACCCGCGCTCTCTGAAGGCACGTTCAAGACTAGAACGTGTTCTTGTTTCCTCGGCGACGAGCCCCTAGGGTCTGCGCATGAGCTACTCACCGAAGCGCGTCGTCGTCTGGGGCACCGGGGTCGTCGGCAAGATGGTCATCGCCGAGATCGTGAAGAGCCCGGCCTTCGAGCTGGTCGGCGTCGGGGTCAGCAACCCCGACAAGGTCGGCAAGGACGCCGGTGAGATCTGCGGGATCGACGCCACCGGCGTGATCGCCACCGACTCGGTCGAGGACCTGGTCGCACTGAAGCCGGACGCGCTGGTGCACTACGGCCCGACCGCCCAGTACGCCGACGAGAACATCCGGGTGATGACCGCCTTCCTGCGCGCCGGCATCGACGTGACCTCGACCGCGATGACGCCGTGGGTGTGGCCGGCGATGAAGCAGAACCCGCCGAACTGGATCGACCCGATCACCGAGGCGTGCGAGGAGGGCGGCTCGTCCTGCTTCACCACCGGCATCGACCCGGGCTTCGCCAACGACCTGTTCCCGCTGACCCTGATGGGTCTGTGCGGCGAGGTGAAGTCGGTGCGCGCCTCCGAGCTGCTCGACTACACCGACTACGAGGGCGACTACGAGGACGAGATGGGCATCGGCCGCCCGCCCGAGTTCTCCCCGCTGCTGGAGATCCCGGACATCCTGATCATGGCCTGGGGCGCGACCGTCCCGATGATCGCGCACGCCGCAGGCATCGAGCTCGACGACATCACCACCACCTGGGAGAAGTGGGTGACTCCGGAGGACCGCAAGACCGCCAAGGGCGTCGTCCGGGCCGGTGACGTCGCGGCGATCCGGTTCACCATCAACGGCGTCTTCCAGGGTCGCGAGGTGATCACCCTCGAGCACGTCAACCGGATCGGCCTGGACGCCGCCCCGGAGTGGCCGGCCGGCTCGGCCGACGACGTCTACCGGGTCGACATCGACGGATCGCCGTCGATCTCGCAGGAGACCGCGTTCCGGTTCAGCGACGGCTCCGGCCGCGCGCCCGCGGTCGCCGGCTGCCTGGCCACCGGGCTGCGCGCGCTGAACGCCGTACCGGCGGTGAACGACCTGCCGCCGGGCTGGGTCACCGCGCTGGACCTGCCGCTGATCCCCGGGGTCGGCACGATCCGCTAACGGGTACGGCGGTAGATCCCGTCGTCGCGGTCCGTGGTGCCGATCAACGCGTCGTCCCGACCGTAGATCGGCGTCAGCAGACCGCCCTCGCCGGCTGACGCGAAACCGGTGCGCACCGCCTCGAAGTCCGCGGCGACCGCGCAGTCGGTGAAACGGAAGTTCGCGTGCCGGATCACGAGCACGCCACCGGGGCGGACGCACCGGGCAAGCCGGTCGACGGTCCGCTCGAAGTCCGCGAACCGGAGGGTCGGGTCGCACCGCGGCGGTGCCTCGTTCAGGTCGGCGTGCCGGAAGACCGCGAGCGCCGTCACCACGTCGTACGACGCCTGCTCCAGGCCCTCGGCGTCGCCGGCCCGGGCGACGGTGATCGCGGGATCGTCGGCGACCGCTCGCCGGGCCCGGCGGACGGCGACCGGGTTGATGTCGACGCCGTGGATCCGTGCGTCCGGGAACTGACCGCGCAGGCTGAGCAGCTCCTCGCCGGAGGAGCAGCCGAACGAGAGGATGCTCGGAGCCGCGGTCGTCAGCGCGTCGGCGGCCGCCGCGAACTCGACCGGGTACCGGTCCGCCGACGTGGTCGCGTGCGGCTGGAAGAGGTTGGCCGGCCGGAGGATCTCGGCGACCGCGGTCTGTCGTCGGTGGCCGCCTCGGACGAGTGCCTTGGTCAGGGCCAGAGCCTGTCTAGCGCGCTGCGGCATGGGCGCAAGTATGTCAGCGGCACCTCTTGCCCGCCGTCGCTTCACGCCAACATGCTGAGCCATGAGCGATCCGGTCTTCGTCATCCACGGCGTCAAGAACCACCACAAGCAGCAGTACCTCGAGGGCAACTTCGCCGAGCTCCAGCGGGCGCTCCCGGGGCACCAGCTGGTCCCGGTCTTCTGGGGCGACCTGGGCGGGAACCGTGAGTACGTCGAGTTGGCGGTGCCCGACCTCGGCGATCGCAAGCAGCGCGACCTCTGGGTACCGAACACCGGCCCGACGCCGATCGAGGTCGCGTTGCTGAGCCCGCCTGCGGCCGATCGCTGGAACATCGACGGGCCGCCCGACCCGATCCCCGCGATCGCCGCGGCGGCCGGTGCCGGCGACGTCGGCACCGAGGTGTGGCACGCCGCGCTCGAGGAGAGCTGGGACGACCTGCCGTACCTGCGCTCGATCGAGGACCCCGCGCTGCTGGCCGCGATCGGCGAAGCGCTCGCCGGTGACCCGCCGCCGACGGGCCCGGCACCCGAGGGTCTCCGGCTGGCGGCCGACGGGTTCGGCGACGGACTGAAGAAGTGGGCCAAGCAGCGGATCCAGGACATCGAGCACGGGCTGAGCGTCGGCGTCGGCGCCGCCGCCGGCCGCCTCAACCAGCTGATCCGGACCAAGATCCTGCCGAACGTCGCCGAGTTCGCCGGCGACATCATCGTCTACCAGGCGCACCAGGAGCGGATCCAGGCGCGCGTCCGCGAGGTCGTCGAGAAGCACGGCTACGGCACCGCCGAGAAACCTGCGCGCTTCGTCTGCCACAGCCTCGGCGGCGTCATCGTCCTCGACCTGTGCACGAAGCAGACCGACCCGATGCACCTCGACGGCCTGGTGACCTTCGGCAGCCAGTGGCCGCTCTTCGACCTCGTCGACCCGCGTGGAGTCGTCGACCGGTTTGCCGGTACGCCGGTCAGCCTGCCGGACACCCTGACCGGGCACTGGCTCAACCTCTGGGAGCCGCTGGACCCGCTGGCGTTCGTGGCCGGCAAGCTCTTCCGCCTCGCCGACGGCAGCGAGCCGGACGACCGCGAGGTGCCCTACCGGACGTCGTCGGGCCTGTGGACCCATTCGGCGTACTGGTCGCACCCGGCACTGCCCCGGGCGGTCGAGGAGACCTTCCCGACCTGAGCACCGCTCCCGGGCCTCTCACTGTCGGAAGGGAGGTCGATGTCGTAGCGGCCTGGTAGGCAGGACGCCATGGAGATGACACCGATGCGTCGGTCCCGGGCACTCCACAAGGTCGGCTACGACCCGGCCGAGCGCGTCCTTCGTGTCCAGTTCCGCAACAGTCACCTGTACGACTACCTCGACGTCGGGCCGGAGGTCATCAAGGGCCTCCTCGAGTCCGCGCACCCGTGGACCGAGTGGGGCCCGAAGATCCTGGAGCATGAGGTCCGGCGCGTCGACGACTAGACCGCAGTTGCCGGGGCCGCAGCACCCGGCCTGGAAATCGGTGAAACCACCCGAGAATCCTCCGGAGGCGGTCTACTAGCCGGAGCCGCCGACGGGTCTTCGCGGACGCGTGTCGGGGCCGATCACTACTCCCTCCCTTCCCAGCGAGGTACACATGCGCTCCAGCACATCGACCGCGACACGATCTCGAGACTTGGACGGGCGCTGGCGCTTGCTGCGCAAGCTGGTCGCGGCGATCGCCGTGGTTGCCCTCGGGTTGGTCGGCATGCCGTCCTTGGCAGCCGCGGCTGACCCGGGAGCTCCGGGCATGCCGACCGGCGTCTCCGCCTCGCCACAGGCCGGACGGCAGGTGACGGTGACCTGGACGGCGCCCGAGGACGACGGCGGGAACCTGATCACGGCCTACAAGGTCTCGAACTCTTTCGACAGCTCGGTGGCGACGACCACCGAGCCGACCTGGACCGGGGCCTTCCCCACGATCGGCTCCGACGTCCCGTTGACCTTCACGGTTCGAGCGGTGAACGCCGCCGGCGAGAGCGATCCGTCGGACGCCAGCGCCCCCGTGCTGATCCCGGCCGTGGCGCCGTCCGAGCCGCGGTCCGTCTCCGCCACGGGCGGCAATGGCCAGGCACAGGTGTCCTGGCTCGCGCCGCTGGGCAACGGTGGCGCCGCGATCACCGGATACGCGGTGACCTCGGTCCCGGGAGGGCAGACCTGCGTGACCGCGGGTGCCTTGTCGTGCGTGGTTCCCGGCCTGACGAACGGGACCACCTACAGGTTCACCGTCAGCGCCTCCACCATTGCCGGCCCGTCGCTGCCGTCGGCGGTCTCGAACGCGGTGACCCCGATCGGACCGTTCGCCGCGGTCGGGACTCCCAGGATCATCGGGGTCGCGCGGGTCGGCGCGACGCTACGGGTCAACCCGGGCACATGGTCCCCGAGCCCGAAGCTCTCCTTCCAGTGGCTTCGAAACGGTCGGTCGATCGCACGCGCGACTGGCGCCACCTATGTGCTCACGGCCGCTGACCGGGGCACCCGCACCAGAGTGCGCGTCACCGGCGCCAGGGTCGGTGTCGTGACGAAGCCGATGCTCTCGAGCCCGACAGCAGTGGTCGGCTACGGCATCCTCGCGAACAGGAGGGCACCTACGATCACCGGCACGGCCAAGGTCGGGAAGACGCTCACGGCGAACCCGGGCACGTGGAGCACGTCAGGTGTCACCATCAAGTACCAGTGGCTCCGCGACGGCAGGACCATCCGCGGGGCCACGAGGAAGACCTATCGACTGACCAAGGCCGCCAAGACCCACCGGTTCAGCGTGAGGGTCACCGCTACCAAGGCCGGGTACAAGGCAGCGACGAAGACCAGCGGGAGGACCGCCAAGGTCACCGGCGTCAGCAACGCCGGCGGTGGCGGTGGCGGTAATTGCACCCCGGGCTACTCGCCGTGCCTGCCGCCGAAGTCCGACTACGACTGCGCCGGCGGATCAGGTGACGGGCCCGGTTACGCCCACGGGCCGATCTACGTCACCGGCTCCGACCCCTACGACCTCGACCGCGACGGCGACGGGATCGCCTGCGAGGACTGACCGCGGCGCGTGGTTCCGCATCCCGCGCACCTCGAGTGCCGGGAGGACAGAAGGCCCTCGACTCAGAGAGTCGAGGGCCTTGCTGTGGCAGATGAAGGATTCGAACCTTCGAAGGCATACACCGACGGATTTACAGTCCGTTCCCATTGGCCGCTCGGGCAATCTGCCAGTGCTGCCTACCGGTTAAGGTGAGCAGCGCAGACGAGGATAACGCACCAGCGGCGGTGCTGCTAAATCGGCACACAGCGCTGAACCCGCACAGGAAGAGGAACTAGGTCATGGCCGACTCATCGTTCGACATCGTGAGCAAGATCGACCGCCAGGAAGTCGACAACGCGCTGTCCCAGGCGGCCAAGGAACTGGCCCAGCGGTACGACTTCAAGGGCACCGGCGCCGAGATCAAGTGGTCGGGCGACCTGATCGAGATCTCCGCGAACGCCGACGACCGCGCGAGCGCCATCCTCGAGGTGTTCAAGGAGAAGCTGATCAAGCGGCAGCAGTCGCTGAAGATCGTCGACGCGACCGAGCCCCGTGCCTCGGGCCGGGAGTCCAAGATCACCGTGACCCTGAAGGAAGGCATCAGCACCGAGGATGCCAAGAAGGTCGGCAAGCTGATCCGCGACGAGGGCCCCAAGGGCGTCAAGGTCCAGGTCCAGGGCGACGAGCTCCGGGTGACCAGCAAGAAGCGCGACGACCTGCAGGCCGTCCAGGCGCTGGTCAAGGAGCAGGACTACGACTTCGCGGTGCAGTTCACCAACTACCGCTGAACCCGGCCCGGTACGTCGAGCGGCGACTCCGGCACCGCACCCCCGGAGACCTCCGGGATCTCCTCGACCGCGCCGGCGCGTGACGGCTTCCGGCTGAACCGGCGCCACCAGTCCGGCGCGACGACCAGCGCCTCGGCACGCAGCACCGCCGTCGCCACCCGGGGCAGGTCGGTCATGTCGCCGTACACCAGGAATCTCGGCACCCACTCGGGCCGGTACTTCACGTTCGAGCGGTACAGCGCCTCGATCTGTGCGAACTTCGACGCCCAGAGCAGGACGGCGCGCCAGGCTCGCAGGATCGGCCCGGCGCCGAGGCGCTCGCCGCGCGCGAAGACACTGCGGAACGCCGAGAAGTTCAGGGACACCTTGTTGACGCCCAGCGGCTCGATCCCGTCCATCAGCGTCGAGACCATCAGCTCGACCAGGCCGTTGACCGACTCGGGCTCGCGGCGCATCAGGTCGAGCGAGAGCCCATCGTCGCCCCAGGGCACGAAGGAGAGGAAGCCGGCCACGACGCCGTCTGCGTGCCGGGCGACGACGACCACGCCGGCGTCGTCGCGCTCCTGACCGAACCGTCCCAGCGCCATCGCGAAGCCGCGCTCGATCGACCCGTCACGCCAGGCGATCGCCCGCGACCGCAGGTCCTCCCGTACGTCGACCGGGAGATCGGCGACGCGGTGCACGGTGACGACCAGCCCGGAGCGCTCCGCTCGCGCGATCGCCTGCCGGACGACCCGCATCGGCCGGCCTTCGAGGGTGAAGTCCGAGGCGTGCAGGATCGCTTCGTCGCCGACCTCGAGCACCTCCAGGCCGGCCTGGTGGAAGACTGCCGCACCGCGCTCGCTGGCACCCAGGTTCGCGGGCGCCCAGCCGTAGGAACGGGTCTCCTCGAGCCAGGCGGCCACGGCCTGCGGCCAGTCGTCCGGATGACCCAGTGGATCGCCCGCGGAGAACGACACCCCGCCGATCACCCGGTAGGAGACCGCCGAGCGGCCGGTCGGGCTGAACGCCACGTACCGGTCGTCACGGGTCGCGAAGTAGCCGAGGGAGTCGACCCAACCCCACTCGTCCAACAGGGCTCGGACCCGCGCGTCCTCCTCCGCGGTGAGCCTGTGCGGCCCGCCGCTCGGTGCCAGTGCGGTGACGACGGCCAGCAGGATCACGCCGGCGCCGAGCACTGCCAGGCCGACCGCGGCGATCGCCTCCGAGCGGGTCGAGACGAAGTCGATCGGGCCTGGGATGCCGAGCAGTCCGAGGCTCGCCTGGGCCAGCCGGTCCGCGGTCGTCGTACCGGGTGCCTCGCCGAGGCGGTCGACCGTCAACCACAGCCAGCCCAGCGCGACCGCCAGCACCGGACCCAGGGTGAGCACCGCGAGCATCCGGCGCAGCGAGCGCGGGTCCGGCCGCGCCGTGAAGTTCCGGCGGGCGGCAACCAGGAGCGCGATCAGCACCAGGCAGAGAGTCGCCTGCTCCGCCTGGAGCCCGCGCAGCAGGTGGATCGCGGTCGCGAGCACGGTGAGCAGCAGGGCGAGCCACCAAGCCCGGGACTTGCCGCGCCGCAGCCCGCGGGAGAGCACGATCAGCAGGACGCCGATCGCCGCGCCGCCGGTCGTGGCGGCTGCGGGGAACGAGTCCGGGATCAGCTGGTTGACCAGGTGGGTCCGCGCGTCGATCGCCGGGAGGTACGCGCTCGCCAGGCTGACCGCGCCGACGACGAAGACGATCCTGCTGACCCACAACGGCGTCCGCAGCGCCCCGATCCACCCGCTCACGATTCGAGGATAGTTCTTCCTCGATATAACACTTACTATATTGACGTGTCCGCACTCGCCCAGATCGCTCGCCGCACCGACGCTGCGGTCGCACGAGCGCGTCGTGATCTCGTGATCGCCGTTCGCGAAGCCCATGCTGCGGGACTGACGCAGGCGCAGATCGCCCACGAGATCGGACGCAGCCAGCCCGAGGTCTCGCGACTGCTCCGCTTCCACGGCACCGGCCCGAGGGCGATGGCGCTGCGCAGGAACCGAGCCCAGGTGATCCAGCTCGTCACCCAGGCAGGCGGTTCCCGCCCCCGGGTGTTCGGGTCGGTCGCAACGGGAGAGGACCGGGACGGGTCCGACATCGACCTGCTGATCGACCTGCCACCGACCGTCGGCCTCCTCAGGGTCGCGCGACTGGAGCGGTTGCTGTCGGACGTCCTCGGTATACCTGTCGACATCGTGCCGAAGGACGACCTCCGGCCAGATTTCGAGGATCGAGTTCTCCGGGAGGCGGTGCCGCTGTGAGCAGGACTGTCGAGGAGGTGCTCAACGAGGCGCTCGGACACTTCGATGCGGCCACCGAGTACGCCCTGCTCGACGGCACGCCCCAACGGCTAGTGATCGACGCGATGTCGATGCGCCTCTTCGCAGGCTTGGAGACCTTGACCCGATTGCCGGACGAGGTGGCAGATCGCCTGTTCCCCGACACCTGGCCCGACATGCGCGGCCTTCGCCACCGGATTGCACACGGGTACGGCGCGACGAGCCTCACCCGGATCAAGGAGACGGTCATGTCCGACCTGCCGACGGCTGTGGCGGCGATACGCGCCGAGCTCGAATAGCTCCGTGCCCTGGCGAGCGACCGAAGTAGTGCTCCTCAGCCCTCGTGCAACCGCCGGACGAGCGCGGCCGTCGACCAGGTCCGCCAGTCGTCGGAGTTGATCGTGCGCAGGCCCAGGACCACCGGGGACAGGTCGACGACCGCCGGATCCGGTACGACGGCCGCAGTCCCCGCGGCGAGCTCGGCGGCGCTGGGGAGGGTCGCCGGAGGGCCTTCGCAGCGCACCCAGGCGTACGGGTCCTGCTCCAGCTCGGCGACCGTCGGCGGCGCCTGCAGCGAGTCGGCACAGACCCCGCCCACGTTGTCCACGTGCTTGCGGGCGGACGCCAGCGCGCGCTCGGCCGACGACGGGTCGGGCGTGCTCCGGCTGACGGCAGCGGCCATGTGTGCGAGCCACAGGGCAGCGTAGGCACGCCAGGCGGGATTGAGCCCGCACCGTTCCTCCACGTCGATGATGCGGGCGAGGTCGGCCACCAGCCAGTGCGCGGCCGCTCCCCCGCGCGGGACGTTCATCAGGGCGACGGCGTAGTGCACCGGCGCCGTCCGGGCCATCGCCAGGTCGATCAGCCGGTGATGGTTCGCCCACAACGCGACGGCGCCGAGCTCCAGGGCCGCGTCGTCGTCGGTGAGGGCGCCGGTCTGGACGCAGACCGCGATCTCGACGACGTCGTTGAGGCACTCGCACATGGGTGGGACAGACCTTCCGATGTCGGGGTGGGACACAAGTGCGCATCGCGGGTCGGGGGGTTCACCGCGATGCGCACTTGTCTGCTGCTTCCACGTCTGGATCGGCTCTCCCAAGCCGGCGTGGAATCAGGTCCTACCGGCTAGCGCACGAGCGCCGCCGTTCCCGACGACGCCGTCGCCGTCGCGTCACCGGCGAAGGTCGCCGTGTACGCCTTCTTCAGAGTCGCCGTCAGGGACGGAACCTGACCCGTGCAGATGGCCACGCCGGAAGCGTCGGTCACCGCGGAGCACGCGGGGTTCGGACCGACCTTGAACGACACTGTCTTCCCAGCGACCGGACCGGCCGGGCTGGTCAGCGTCGCCTTGAACGCCGTCGACCTGAAGTACAGGCCCACGTTGCTGCCCTCGACCGGTGCCACTCCCATCGACGTCACGAACTTGCCGATCGTGAACGTCGTCGGCGCGGAGTCGCTCGCCGCGAAGGCGTCCGTGCCGATGTACGACGCCGTGACGGTGTGCGCACCCGCAGGGAACGTCGAGACCAGCTGCGCCTGTCCGTCTCTCAGGGCGACCGGGGACCCGACCGGGTTCCCGTCCACCTTGAACTGCACGTTGCCGGTCGGCGCGGTGCTGCTGGCAGGGCTGGTTTCGACAACGGCCTTCAACGTTGCCGGCCCGGTCAGGAACTGAGCGTTCGTGGCCGCGGTCGACGTCGTCGTGGCGGACTGGATCAGCTTCTCCACGGTGTTGGAGTAGTTCGCACCGACGGAGACGTTGACCCCGTTGATGTTCACCGATCCACCCGAGTGCCGCGCCACCAGCTGGTGCGTCCCGCCAGCGAGGTCGCCGGTGACGAGCACGGCCTTGCCGGCCGTCACCGGTACGACGCCGAGGCTGTCCTCGCCGTCGAAGAACTCGACCTGGCCACCGGTTGCCGGCCCGACGTTCACGGCCAGCGTGACCTGGTCACCGACCCTGGAGATGCCGCCCGGGGTCACCACCAGCTTCGTGCCCGCAACGATCACGGACCCGAGGCGTGCCGGGTCACCGGTCGACTCGCAGAAGCCGGGGATGGCGAACCCGCCGGTCCGGAAGTCGAGCCGCTCGATGGTGACGTCCACCCGATCACCCGGCTCACCGACGATCAGAGCGTTTCCGGTCATGCCCGTGAAGCCGAACCGGACGTCGTTCTGGGTCGCGCTCGGCTGGGTGACCGTCGAGCCACCGATCTTTGACGCCGTGCCACCAGGCGCGAGCGTCGCGGTGATGTCCCGAATCTGCGGGCCGAGCACCTGCTGGCTGGACGCCGCCGGGAACGGCGAGTCGCCGAGCTTGATCTCAGCGTCCGCGAACGAGACCGTCGTGCCGGAGGCCACCGCGCTGGGCAGGGTCGCGATTCCGTTGACCATCGCCGGCACCTTGTAGACACCGCCCGCGAGCGGAGCGAAGGTGCAGGTGTAGAGCTTGCCCCACGCGGGAGTGACGGTGAACGTCACCACGTTGGAGAAGGCATCCTTGTAGTTGCTGTCACCGAAGTAGCGCAGCTGCACCGTGTGCGTCCCCGCGGTCAGGTTCTTGGTGTCGAGGAACTCTCGCACGAACCCGCCCGAGCCGGGCGTGATGCCGGTACCGGTGACGATCGGAACACGAAGCCCGCTCGGCTCGACACCCTCCTGCATCGACACGGTCGGAGTCGGAACCCCGTCGACGAGCAGCTCACCCACACCCACCGGGGCCGGGTTGACCGGCTGACCTGCGACGTTGGCAGCCGGTGCGATCAGGCCCTTGACGGCGAGGTAGTAGCCGCGCGTGACCTGGTCACCCGGGTTGACGCCGCCGCCCAGCGGGCTCAGCGTCACCGCACCGGGGTCGACCCGGGTACCCGACGGGATGATCGAGGTGCCGATGATCTGGGCGACGTTGGCGCCGACCGGAGCACCCGTCTCCGGGTTCACCTGCTTGAGGCTGGCCGTGGTGGTCAGCGTTCGCTTCGGCGTCCCGACGGCAACCGCCATCCGGAACGGAACCTCGCGGGTCTCTCCGGGTGCCAGGGCGAAGCCGTTCAGCGTGCCGTACGAGGCCGTCATCGCCGAGAAGGTGGTGGCGCCCTGCGTGAGACCGACCGGGACCCAGTCGCCGTTGCCGTCCTGGTACTCCATGGAGAGGTTGGACGGTGTGACGTTCAGTCCGCCTACCGCAGAGTCCCCGGGAGCCTGCGCGATGCTGAAGTCGACCCGCAGATTCGCGGGCACGCCGTCGGACGGGTTGGTCACGGTCAGGTCGAACTCCTGCGCTGCGGCACCGGGGACCAGGATCGGCGGGAACCCGACGCCGAAGTCAGGCTTCGCCTGGACCACGAACTCGATCGGGTCCGAGGAGCTGCCGGCGTACGTGGCATTGCCCGAGTACCTCGCGGTGATCTGGTGCGTGCCCGAAGGAAGCGCCTTCGCGAGCGTCGCCACGCCGCTGGCGTTGATCGGCGAGCTACCGAGGTACGACTCACCGGTGTAGAAGTCCACCGAACCGGTCGCCTCGGCCGGAGCAACGGTGGCCGTCATCGTGGTCGACGTGCCCTGGGTGACCGGACCGGGGTTCGACAGGGCCAGGGTGGTGGTCGACTCGTTCAGCGCCGCCGTGAGATCTCCCTGCAGGGTCAGCTCCAGGCGGTTGTTGGACCCGGCGAACTGGGCGCCGGCGTTGTTCGTGATGATCGACGCGCAGGTGGAGGTGGTCTGGAGATTCGGGATGTTGAATCCCTCGGCCTTGAGGTTCACCTGGTCGGTGTCCGTGTTGTACGGCGCCGTCGACTTGAGCTGGACGTTGATCGGCTCCGACCAGCAGTCGCCGGTCGCAATGCTCGCCTTGATCTTCACGTGCAGCTTGAACGTGAGGTCGAGCGTCATGTCGCCGTTCTCGTCGAGGTGACCGGTACCGGGCGCCAGCGGGATCAGCTGCTGGTCGATGAAGACGTCGAGCTCCTGCGGCACGGTGACGTGCTGGACGATGTGCACCTCAGGGGTGGCAAAGCTGACGTTGGACAACTCACCGGTCGACGGGTCGTAGGAGCCGCTGACCGAGGTCGGGTCACCCAGTGGGGCACCCGGCTCGTTGCCGGAGATCATGAAGCGGCCGGTCTCCGGGACCATGCTCATGCCGAAGGCCTGCGGCCCGGCGGCGTTGGCCACCAGCGGGACCACCGCGCCGACCGACAGGGCCGAGGCGATGAGCGCGAAGATGGCGATCAGGGATCTACGTGACCCGTTGACGCGTCGGCGATGCGCGGGTCGAGAATGCCAAAGATGCATGGAAGGGTTCCTTCGGGTGAGTCGAAAGAAGCTGCTGCCTCCGGTGGGTGCCGTCCGAGACAAAGCCAGCAAGCATCTGCTTGGTCAGTCATGTAACGCAGGTTTTTCAACCCTGTCAACCAGTACTGGCAGGTAGGTTGCATTTAGATAATCGTTGTTACACAACGGTCAATTCCGAACAGGTCAGGGCAAATGAATCCGAGTACGAAGGTCGTTCTCCCGGGGGCGCGGGACGCGCGCGACGCGGATCGCTCCCTGACCCCGGTCGGCCACGGATACACCCGCGAGGAGATCGTCGAGCTCCAGAAGGACCGGCTCCGGGACGCGGTGGTCCAGGTCGTCAGCGAGGACGGTTTCGAGAACGCCGGCATCAAGGCGATCTGCAGCCGGGCGGGTGTCGGGCTGGCCACCTTCTACGAGCACTTCCACTCCAAGAACGAACTCGTCTTCGCCGCGTACGACGCCGGGGTCGCCGATCTCTTCGTGGCGGTCAGCGCCGCGTACAGCACCCCGCCGGACGGCACCGACAACCGCGACCGGATCGAGGTCGGCATCCTGGCCCTGCTCGAGACGCTCGCCGAGAACCCGGCTTTCGCGACCTTCTTCCTGGTCGAGATCCACAAGGCCGGGCAGGAGGCGCACGAGCGGGTGGAAGGCGCGCTGGACGCCGCGTTCGAGCTCTTCACCGACGTCGAGCCGGACAGCGGACTGGTGGCGCCCGACCCGGAGATGGTCCCGCTCCTGGTCGGCGGGATCTACGCGCACCTCTCCCGGTACGTGCGGATCGGCCGCACCGCCGAGCTGCCCCGGCTGCTGCCGTCACTGATGAAGTTCAGCGAGGCCGTGATGCTCGGCGCCGGCACCAGCAGCATCAACCTGCGGCCGCCGCGCTGAGCTCAGAAGTCGAAGACCACGAACGAGGCCAGCACCTCGAGCAGGTCGGGCAGCTCCGCGGTCCTGCCGTTGCGGATGTAGAAGTAGATCCGCGTGTACGCGCCGCCGATCACCAGCGGCCCGGCGTCCTCGAGCGACATCCGGATCGGCGCGGAGAGACCGGAGATCGCGTACAGCCGGAACGCCTTCTCGAACGTCTCGTCGACCCGCTCCTGCGCCTCCGGCCCGGCCTTGTGGATCTCGATCGCGAAGAACCGGGCGAAGCGCGGGTTGTCGGCAAGCGCCTGCAGGATGGTGCCGATCGCGGCGAGCACCGTCGCCTTCGCGCTGGTGCGGTCCGCCGCCATCGCCGCATCGCGGGCGGCTGTGAACAGCGCGGCGATGCCAGCGTCGTACGCCGCCAGGAAGAGCTGGTCCTTCGACTCGAACTGGTCGTAGAAGGTCGTGTAGGCGACCCCGGCGCGCTTGCAGATCGCCTTGACGCCGGCGGACTCGTAGCCGCGCTCGGCAACGACCTGGACGAACGCGTCGATCAGCCGTTCGCGTTGCACCTGGGCGACGTGCTCGCGCGGAAGTCCGTGCGGGCCGACGGCCAGCGCCCGGGACGGATCACGAGCGGAGTAGTAGCCGGGGAGCACGACGGAAGGTGCATCCCCCGGGGTCACGTCCACGCCTGCCGCCTCGCTCGCATCGGTCATCAGAGACATTCTTGACCATACGGGTATCGCAAATCCCGAGACCCCCGAGGTTCGGAATGTCCAGCCGTGGCGCGGCCTGACGCCGACGACGGGTCCCGGAGCGTTTCGCGGCACCCTCCCTATTTCACGAGGGGCGGTTTCGTGAAAATCCGGATACCCGCGAGTAATCATCGGTTCTTCTATAGAACCGAAGTTATCGGGAGGCCGCCCGAGCGACGTCACCTTGTCGGCATAATGAGCGAATGCCTGAAGCACGCCCTGCGGCAACGGTCGCCATCAATGCACCCCTGGACGCGGTCTGGGCGGTGATGACGGACATCGCGGCGTACGGCGAGTGGAACCCCTTCTGCTACCGCGCCGACTGCCCGTCCCCGCCGAAGGTCGGCGACCCGATCAAGCTCTACGTGCGCTGGTCCAACGGCCGGACCCAGACCTCGCCCGAGCGGATCAGCATCGTCGAGCCGCCCGCCCAGGACGGCGAGATCCGGCGGGCCACCCTCGGCTACGTCTACGAGGGCCTGCCGGCGAAGCTCGGCCTGGTCAAGGGCCGGCGGTTGCAGCGGCTCAGCCAGGAGCCGGGCGGACCGACGATCTACGACACGGTCGAGGAGTTCGCCGGCCCGCTGGTCGCCCTCGCCGGACCCGAGCGGGTCCGGGAGGGGTTCCAGCGGCACGCGGACGCGTTGAAGGTCCGCGTCGAGTCGCTCAGTTGAGTCCGCCCACCGGCACCGCCGCGGCGGCGTGGGTCGGCGAGAGCCAGACGTCGATGCCCTCGCGAAGTCCCATCGACCGCTGGTGCGCCCGGGTGACCGTCACGACGATCTCCTCGTGTGCGGCGTCCAGCAGCTCGACGGTGAGCCGCACCTCGAACCCGACCCGGAGCTCGCGCACGATCCGGGCGGGCAGCGAACCCTCGATCCCGGGGTGGGTGAAGACCTCGATGTCGTGCGGCCGGTACAGCTTGCCGTCGAGCACCGTCGTGGGCCCGAGGAAGCTCATCACGAAGTCGTTCGCCGGCTCGTCGTACAGGGCGTCCGGGGACCCGACCTGCTCGACCCGGCCCTCGTTGATCACCACGATCTCGTCGGAGACCTCCAGTGCCTCCTCCTGGTCGTGCGTCACGAAGACGGTGGTCACGTGCACCTCGTCGTGCAGCCGGCGCAACCACTCGCGCAGCTCCTTGCGGACCTTCGCGTCCAGCGCACCGAACGGCTCGTCCAGCAGCAGCACGGTCGGCTCGACGGCGAGCGCCCGGGCCAGCGCCATCCGCTGCCGCTGACCACCGGAGAGCTGGGCCGGCAACCGGTTCGCGAACTGGGAGAGGTGCACCAGCTCGAGGAGCTCGTCGACGCGCCTGCGGATCTCCTCCTTGGGCTGCTTGCGGATCTCCAGGCCGAACGCGACGTTCTTCGCCACGCTCATGTGCTTGAAGGCCGCGTAGTGCTGGAAGACGAAGCCGACGTTGCGCTTCTGCACCGGCAGCTTGGTGGCGTCGACGCCCTCGATCTCCACCGAGCCCTCGTCGGCCGTGTCGAGTCCGGCGATGATCCGCAGCAACGTGGTCTTGCCGCCTCCGCTCGGGCCGAGCAGTGCGGTCAGCTGACCGGTGGGGATGGAGACGTTGACGTTCTCCAGCGCGACGAAGTTGCCGAAGCGCTTGTTGATGTTCTTGACCTCGATGCTCATGAGGTTCTTCCTTCCGACGGAGCAAGTTCGGCGACGGGGGCACCGGAGTGCGAGCGGGTCTCGTTCACCCGGGCACCGCGGGCCCGTAGGCCGAAGACGATGATGATGGAGAGGACCGAGACGCTGGCCAGCAGGAACGAGAGCGCGTAGGCCCCCTGCTGGTCGAAGTTCAGGTACTTCTCCTCGACCGCCAGGGTCGTGGTCCGGGTCTCGCCGCTGAAGTTGCCGGAGACGATCTTGACCGCTCCGAACTCACCGAGCGAGCGGGCCAGGGTGAGGACGACGCCGTAGACGACCGCCCACTTGATGCTCGGCAGGGTGATTCGCCAGAACGTCTGCCAGCCGCTGGCCCCCAGGCTGCTCGCCGCCTGCTCCTGCTCGGTGCCGATCTCCTGGAGGACGGGGACGACCTCGCGGATGACCAGCGGCAGCGAGACGAACGCGGTCGCCAGGATGATGCCTGGGGTCGCGAAGATGATCTGGAAGCCCCAGCCCTCCAGCGTCGGCCCGAACCAGCCGTCCCGGCCGGCGTAGACCAGCACCAGCGCCAGGCCCACCACGATCGGCGAGACCGAGAGCGGCAGGTCGATCAACGCCGACATGATCCGCTTGCCCGGGAACTCGTAGCGGACCAGCAGCAACGAGACCACCACCCCGAAGAGGGTGTTGATCGCGGTCGCGATCACGGCGGCGTACGCACTCAGCTCGAGCGCGGCCACCAGGTCCGGGTCGGAGAAGATCCCGGTCAGCGTCGCGGTGCCGCCCTCGAAGGTGTGGGTGACGACGAGCACCACCGGCCAGGCGACCAGGAGCACCAGGTAGGTGACCACGGCCAGCCGCAGGAGGTAGGTGAACGGTCCCTTGCGGACCTGACGACGGCTAGCCACGGCGGGCCACCCGTCGCTGGACCACGTCGAGCACGATGATCACCAGCAGCGAGATCACCAGCAGCAGCGTCGCGATGGAGGCAGCACCCGCCCGGTTGTCGTTCTCGATCGCACTGAGGATCCGCACCGAGGCGACCTCGGACTTGAACGGCAGGTTGCCCGAAAGCAGCACCAGCGAGCCGTACTCGCCAACCGCGCGGGCGAACGAGAGCGCGGCGCCGGCAGCGATCGCCGGCGCCAGGCTCGGCAGGATGATCCGCCGGAAGATCGTGACCCGGCTGGCGCCGAGCGAGGCGGCTGCCTCCTCGACGTCCTCGTCGAGCTCCTCGAGCACCGGCTGCACCATCCGCACGATGAACGGCAGCGTCACGAAGAGGAACGCCAGGAAGACCGAGTCACCGGTGTTGGCCACCTCGATACCGAGTGGGCTGTTGACGCCGTACAGCGAGAGCAGCACCAGGCCGGCGACGATCGTCGGCAGCGCGAACGGGATGTCGATGATCAGCTCGAGCAGGCCCTTGCCCCAGAACTTGTCCCGGACCAGGACCCAGGCGATCGCGGTCCCGATGACGATGTTGACGAGGGTAACGAGCGCTGCCGCCTTGAGGGTGAGCTTGATAGCGGAGGATGTCTGCTCGTTCGTGATCGTGCGCCAGAACTCGTCCCACCCGCCGGCCGCGGCGGTGGCGATGACGGCAGCGAGCGGGATCAGCACCAGCAGGCTGAACCAGAGCATCGAGATGCCCAGGCCGATGCCGCTGGAGGCAGTCAGGTTGTGGTTGAGGAGGGCCGGCCGGGTGGCGACCGGCCGGCCCTCCTGCACAGGAGTCGTCATGAGGGGTGGTCAGCCCTTGCGTGACTACTCGGAGGCTTTGCCGGAGTCGGCGATCGCCTTCGTGACGATGCCGACGGGCTTGCCGTCCTTACCGTCACCGAAGAGCTTGTCCTTCACCGCGCCCCAGTCGCCGCCACCGAAGTCCGTGTCCAGCGTCAGCAGGTGCTTGACGGCCGGGAACGGGTCGGCCGGGTCCGCAGCGCCCTTGATGTCGGAGGCCTTCAGCCCCACCGAGGCGAGGTCGACCGTGCCCGGCGCGGCCGTGTTGAGCGGCCGGAAGCCCTTGAGCGCGAACTGCTTCTGCCCCTCGGGGGAGAGGACGAAGTCCAGCCAGCTCTTCGCGGCCGGGGTCGAGTCCTTGAGGATCGCGCCGGCGTTCTCGATCAGCATGGTGGTGTCCGGGATGACGTAGTCGAAGCCCTGGCCGTTCTGTGCCGCGAGGATCGCCTCGTTCTCGTAGGCGAGCAGGACGTCACCGGTGCCGCCGAGGAAGGCGGTGGTCGCGTCCCGGCCGCTGTTGGTCAGCGAGACGACGTTCTTGAAGAGCTTGCCGAGGTAGTCGGTGGCCTGGGCCTCGGTGCCGCCGTTCCGGGTGATGTTGCCCCAGGCAGCGAGCGCGTTCCAGCGCGCGGCACCGGAGGAGGCCGGGTTGGCGGTCACGACCTCGACGCCGGGCTTGATCAGGTCGTCCCAGCCCTTGATGTTCTTCGGGTTGCCCTTGCGGACACCGAGGACGACGATCGAGGTGGAGACGATGCCCTTGTTGGGGCCGGTGTTCCAGGACGGGTCGACCAGGCCGGCCTTCACCAGGCGGTCGACGTCGGTGGCGACGGAGAGGTGGACGTAGTCCGCCTTCAGGCCGGCCTCGACGGCGCGGCTCTGGTCACCCGAGGCGCCGTACGACGTCTTGAAGCGGACGCCCTTGCCCTCGTCGGTCTTGTTGAACTCCGCGGCGATCGCCTTGTTGGCCGCCTCGGGCACCGCGAAGCCGACGATCGAGATGGTCTCGTCGGATCCGCCACCGGAGTCGGAGCCGCAGGCCGTCAGTCCCACGACGGCTGCCGTCGCGGCGCCGGCGACTGCCAGCCAACGTCGGCGGGTACCCAGGTTTCGGGGCTGCTTGCTCATGCGTGCTCCTTGGTCAAGAGAGATTGTCTATTCAGTATTAACGACTAAGTTACTACACTTCATAGGGTCAATGGCAAATGCGCCTCGGGGTGACGCGTGTCACTCCCGCTTTCGGCTGCTGAGATTGGCCGCTAACTGCCCGGCGGCGGACTATCGTGTTTGGTGGACCGAGACCACCTAGAACACGTTCTATTTTGGGCGTACGATGGTGGCCGAGGTTCGGGAATCGTGCGCCGCCGCGCGAGTGCGGCGACACCAGGGAAGAGAAGGCGTTTGTCGTGGCCAAGCAGGTCCAGCAGCTCGATCGTGTGATCATCCGTTTCGCCGGTGACTCCGGTGACGGGATGCAGTTGACGGGTGACCGGTTCACCCAGGAGTCCGCGGCGTTCGGCAACGACCTCGCGACCTTCCCGAACTTCCCCGCAGAGATCCGGGCGCCCCAGGGCACGCTGCCGGGCGTCTCGTCGTTCCAGGTGCACTTCGCCGACCACGACATCCTGACCGCGGGCGACGCCCCGGACGTGCTGGTCGCGATGAACCCCGCCGCGCTGAAGGCGAACCTGCACGACATGAAGCCCGGTACGGCGATCATCGTCGACTCCCACGACTTCTCGAACCGCAACCTGATCAAGGCCGGCTACGAGGGCAACCCGCTGGAGGAGGAGGGCGCCGGCTCGCTGGCCGAGGACTACAACCTCTCCGTCCTCGACCTGACCGGCATGACCGTCGAGGCGGTCAAGGAGTTCGGCCTCTCCCGCAAGGACGCCGCCCGGGCGAAGAACATGTTCGCGCTCGGCCTGCTGTCCTGGATGTACGGCCGGCCGACCGAGACCACCATCGACTTCCTCTCCGCCCGGTTCGCCAAGGTCCCCGACATCCGGGACGCGAACATCACCGCGTTCAAGGCCGGCTGGAACTTCGGCGAGACGACCGAGGCCTTCGTCGTCTCCTACGAGATCAAGCCCGCGAAGATGGAGCCGGGCACCTACCGGAACATCTCCGGCAACCTCGCGCTGGCCTACGGCCTGGTCGCCTCCGGGGTCCAGTCGGGCCTGCCGGTGTTCCTCGGCACCTACCCGATCACCCCGGCCACCGACATCCTGCACGAGCTGAGCAAGCACAAGCGGTTCGGGATCACCACCTTCCAGGCCGAGGACGAGATCGCCGGCATCGGCGCGGCCCTCGGTGCCAGCTTCGCGGGTTCGCTGGGCATCACCACGACCTCCGGTCCGGGCATCGCACTGAAGTCGGAGACCATCGGCCTGGCCGTGATGACCGAGCTCCCGCTGCTGATCATCGACGTCCAGCGCGGCGGTCCGTCCACGGGCCTGCCGACCAAGACCGAGCAGGCCGACCTGCTGCAGGCGATGTTCGGCCGCAACGGCGAGTCCCCGGTCCCGATCGTCGCTCCCCAGTCCCCCGGCGACTGCTTCGCCGCGGCGATCGAGGCGACCCGGATCGCGGTCACCTACCGCACCCCGGTGATGCTGCTCTCGGACGGCTACCTCGCCAACGGCTCCGAGCCGTGGTCGATCCCGGACGTCGAGAGCCTCCCGAAGATCGACCCGGACTTCGCCTCCGCGACCAACAAGACGGTCACGGACAAGAAGGGCGAGACCACCGAGGAGTACTGGCCCTACCTGCGCGACGAGGAGACGCTGGCGCGCCCGTGGGCGATCCCGGGCACCCCGGGGCTGGAGCACCGGATCGGCGGCCTGGAGAAGGGCGACGGCCACGGCAACATCTCCTACGACCCCGCCAACCACGACTTCATGGTCCGCACCCGTCAGGCCAAGGTCGACCGGATCGCGGACTCGCTGCCGCCGCTCGAGGTCGAGGACCCGTCGGGCAAGGCCAAGGTCCTGGTCCTCGGCTGGGGATCGACGTACGGCCCCATCGGCGCGGCGGCCCGCCGGGTCCGCAAGGCCGGCCTGGACGTGGCCCAGGTGCACCTGCGGCACCTGAACCCGTTCCCCAAGGACCTCGGCGAGATCCTCAAGCGGTACGACGCCGTGATGATCCCCGAGATGAACCTGGGTCAGCTCTCGCTGCTGATCCGGGCCAAGTTCCTCGTCGACGTCGTCGGCTACAACCAGGTCAACGGCATGCCGCTCAAGGCCGCCGAGCTCGCCGAGGCGATCACCGACCTGATCACCGCAACGACCGGCGACGTGAACGCGAGCGATGCCGGCACCGGCACGAAGGAGACGGTCAAGTGACCACGCAAGAGCTGCCGTTCCCCGGCTTGGCCGGCGTCCCGACCAAGGACGAGCCGCAGAACCGCAAGGAGTACACCGCGGACCAGGAGGTCCGCTGGTGCCCCGGCTGCGGCGACTACGCGATCCTCGCCGCCGTCCAGGGCTTCCTGCCCGACCTGGGCCTGCGCCGGGAGAACATCGTCTTCATCTCCGGCATCGGCTGCAGCTCGCGGTTCCCGTACTACCTCGACACCTACGGGATGCACTCGATCCACGGCCGCGCCCCGGCGATCGCCACCGGCATCGCCACCGCCCGTGAGGACCTCTCGGTCTGGGTGGTCACCGGCGACGGCGACGCTCTCTCGATCGGCGGCAACCACCTGATCCACGCGATGCGCCGCAACGTGAACATGACGATCCTGCTCTTCAACAACCGGATCTACGGCCTGACCAAGGGCCAGTACTCCCCCACCTCCGAGCCGGGGAAGATCACCAAGTCGACCCCGGTCGGCTCGGTGGACCACCCGTTCAACCCGGTCTCGCTCGCGCTGGGCGCCGAGGCGTCCTTCGTGGCCCGGACGATCGACTCGGACCGCAAGCACCTCACCGCCGTGCTCTCGGCGGCAGCGGCGCACCGCGGCACCTCGCTGGTCGAGATCTACCAGAACTGCCCGATCTTCAACGACGGCGCCTTCGACGCGGTCAAGGAGAACGACACCAAGGCCGACGCGATCATCCCGCTCGAGCACGGCGAGCCGATCCGCTTCGGCGTGCTCGGCGAGGACGGGCTCGGCACCAAGGGCATCGCCCGGTCCGCCTCCGGCGGTGTCGAGGTCGTCGCCGGCGACGACCCGAACGTGCTGGTCCACGACGCCCACAACCCGGACCCGACGATCGCGTTCGCGCTCTCCCGGCTCACCGACGCCGGCGTGCTGCACCAGGCACCGATCGGAATCTTCCGCTCGGTCGTCCGGCCGACGTACGACGACGGCGCCCGCCAGCAGGTCGCCACCGCCACGGCGGGCCAGGAGGACCAGGCCGCGGCCCTCGCCGGGCTGATCAACGGCAAGGACACCTGGACCGTCCTCTGAGCGGCCCGAATATCGGTCGAGGTAGCGGCACCCGGTCCCCTAGAGTCCGGGTGTGACAGAGCAACGCCGCGGACTCCTCGCCGGGTTCGCGGCGTACCTCCTCTGGGGGCTGTTCCCGCTGTACTGGCCGCTGCTCAAGCCGGCCGGCGCCCTGGAGATCCTGAGCCACCGGATCGCCTGGGCCGTGCTCACGATGACCCTGGTGGTGCTCCTCACCCGGCGCGGCGGTCGGCTGGTCGCCATCGCCCGCGACCGGCGCGCGCGGAGCCTGCTCGGACTGGCCGCGGTCGTGGTCGCGATGAACTGGGGCGCCTACATCTGGGGCGTCAACCATCACCGGGTGGTCGAGACGTCCCTGGGCTACTTCATGAACCCGCTGGTCACCGTGCTGCTCGGGGTGGTCTTCCTCGGCGAGCGGCTCCGCCGGCTCCAGTGGGTGGCGGTGGCGATCGCGACGGTCGCGGTCGTCGGGCTCACCTTCGAGTACGGCCGGGTGCCCTGGGTGGCGCTGATCCTGGCGGTCTCGTTCGGGATCTACGGCCTGGCGAAGAAGCAGGCCGACGTCCCGGCGGTCGAGAGCCTGACCTTCGAGACCCTGGTGCTGGCTCCGCTGGCGATCGGCTACCTGGTCTGGCTCGGCAGCACCGGGGACAGCCACTTCTTCGGGTACGGCGTCGGGCACGGCACCCTGCTGGTGCTGACCGGCGTGGTGACCGCGGTGCCGCTGCTCTTCTTCGGCGCCGCCGCGATCCGGGTGCCGCTGACCACGCTGGGCCTGCTCCAGTACCTCGCCCCGGTGATCCAGTTCCTGCTCGGCGTCGTGGTCCTCGACGAGGCCATGTCGAGGATGCGGTGGCTCGGTTTCGGGCTGGTCTGGATCGCGCTGGTGCTCTTCACCGTCGACTCGCTGCGGCACCGCCGAAGACGGCTCCGCAACGAGCTGGAGCCGGAACCGATCCAGCTGTGACCCGGATCACCTCCTAGGGCCGTACCAGGCGGCCCGCCGCAGTGTCATTCCCCATGCCATGACACATGCGAAGGACCCCGGTACCGCCACCGACCTGGAACTGATCGCGCTCGTGCGCGCAGGCGATCCTGCGGCCTACGAGGAGCTCTTCGTTCGCCATCGCGAGGTCGCCCTGAGGTACGCCCGGCGTCTCGTCGAGCCGGGGCGGGCGGACGACCTCTGCGCGGAGGCGTTCACCAAGGTCCTCGACCTGCTCCGGCGGGGCCTCGGCCCGGACACGTCGTTCCGGGCCTACCTGCTCACGACCGTCCGGTCGACCCACCTCAACGCGGTCCGTGCCGGACGTCGCGAGGACCTGGTGGCCGACCACGAGCCGACCGGACGGCTGGGCCCGGTCGTCGACGATCCCGACAGCCGGTTCGACCGCGAGGCCGTCCTCCGTGCCTTCGCCCAGCTGCCGGAGCGCTGGCAGGCGGCGCTCTGGCTGACCACCGTCGAGGGGCGGTCGAACCGGGAGGCGGGCGAGCACCTGGGCCTCGGCGTCAACGCGGTCGCCTCGCTGACCTTCCGGGCGCGCGCCGGACTCCGGCAGGCCTACCTGGCCGAGCACCTCCTGACCGCGGCCGACCCTCGCTGCCGCCAGGTGCGCGAGCTGCTCCCCCACCACCTCCGCGACGCCCTGGGCGCGCGGCGGCGACGCCTCGTCGACGTCCACCTCACCGGGTGCCTGCCCTGCACCGACGCCGCTGTCGAGCTCAGCTACGTCGACCGGTCGCTCAGGGCGACGCCGGCACCGCAGGACTGATCGATGCGTGCGCGAGGGCGGGTGCCTGAGGGGGGTCTCCGACATGGTGCGCCGGACCACCAGTCGCGGCACGCCGTGGGGTGCTTCCGCGACTGTCTGGACGTGGCCGGCATCGGACCTTGGTCACCCTCAGGCACCCACTCCATGATGACCCCGCGACGGCCTCCAGGTCGAGAGCGGCTGCGCAGACTGCCGGTTCCGGCGCGGATTGTCGGTCCAGGTCCCCGGCAGCGTGATCTGCGGCCCGTTCGGCGGTCCTACTCACCGTGACCACCGAACGACTCTTCCGCGGCCGGATGCACCCCGGTACGACGCCGCTGCCCGCCTTGCCGACCGAATCCGGGACCGGCATCACCTTCGGCCTGGCCAGCCGGCCGATCGTGCTCGCTTCGCTGGCTGGCTCCTACCCGGTCCGGGCCAGCACCCCCTGGGCGATCCCCAGCGACGGGACCTGGCGGCTGGTGGCGGCCGAGACCACCGACCTGCACCTGGTCCACAGCGCCGGCCTGCCGGTCCGGGTACCCGCCCTCGGCACCAGGCTGATCCGGTTCGACGGCCCCGACCGCAAGGTGATGCGGGCGGCGATCAAGTCGATGACGCCGTCCTGGATTGACGACGACGGCCAGCAGGTCGCCGACCTGGCGCCGTACGGCCCGGAGGCGCAGCACCGTGCCCGGCTCCGGCCGGTGCACGCCGCCTCGGACCACGACACCGTCGCCGCGTTCGTGATGATGGCGTCCTGGGCCCTGGAGCGGAACCGGTCGATCGCCGACCAGCGCCTGGAGCGGGTGCTCGCCCACATCGACCAGCACCTGGCCGACCCGGGCCTGACCACCGCCAGCATCGCCACCCGGACCCGGCTGTCCCGGCGCACGCTGCAAGGACTGTTCTCGACGCACGGCGGGCTGGCGGCGCACATCCGCCGGCGCCGGGTCGTCGCGGCCGTCGGCCACCTGGTCGCGGATCCGGGCGCCTTCCCCGACCTCGACGAGGTCGCGCACGCGACCGGGCTGGGATCGCGGCGCACCCTCGAGCGGGCGATGCGGCACGTCTACGGACTGACCCCGGGCCAGGCGCGGGAGCACGTGCTCTCCGGCGAGGTCCTCCGCGAGCGTCAGGCCGGCGAGAGGAACGTCCAGCCGGGCAGGTTGCGCAGCACGGCGTAGCCGAGGAGCACCGCCAGAACGCTCCACCCCAGCCACCGCGGGAACGAGCCGATCCGCCGGCCGGTGAACGCGCGCTGGGCCCACAGCGCCCAGCCCAGCAGCACGAACGGCAGGCCGAGCACCACCAGCGGGTTCCGGTCGAGCGCCGCGCCGAGGTCCAGGTGGGTCAGGTCGTGCACGGCGCGCAGGCCGCCGCAGAACGGGCAGTAGAGCCCGGTCGCCCAGAGCAACGGGCAGCCGGGGTAGTGCCCCGGACGGTGCGGGTCCACGAGTGCCACCGCAGTGGTGGCCGCGACGCCGATCGCCGCGCTCACGACGACCTGGCTCACCGTCGCTGCCGGCGCCCGATCGTTCGCGGGGGTCATCGAGCTCAGCTCGACCGGTCGGCCACCACGTCGGCGAACGCCTCCAGCGCAGTCCGGACCGGACCGTCCGGCAACGCCTGCAGCAGACTCTTGGCGGCCGCTGCCTCGGCGGCCACGTAGGCACGCGCCTCGGCCATGGCCGGGTGGGCGCGCAGCAGTCCGAGCGCCTCGGCGTGCAGGGCGTCGTCGGTCAGCGGCTGGGCGAGCAGCTCGCGCAGCCGGGCGCCGGACTCGTCGGTCGTGCGGAGAGCGAAGAGCGAGGGCAGCGTCGGCACGCCCTCGCGGAGGTCGGTGCCGGGGGTCTTGCCGGACTCGTCGCTCTCCGAGGCCACGTCGAGGATGTCGTCGGAGAGCTGGAAGGCCACTCCGACGCGCTCGCCGTACTCGGTCAGCGCAGTCACCACGTCGTCGCCGGCACCGCCGAACATCGCGCCGTACCGGGCCGAGGTCGCGATCAGCGAGCCGGTCTTGCCGGCGACCACGCGCAGGTAGTGCGCCAGGGCGTCGTCCTCGGGCCCGGGGCCGAGCGTCTCCAGGATCTGGCCCTCGACCAGGCGGGAGAACGTCTGCGCCTGGATCAGCACGGCCTCCGGGCCCAGCGCCGCGGTCAGCTCGGAGGAGCGGGCGAAGAGGAAGTCACCGGTGAGGATCGCGACGTGGTTGTCCCAGCGGGCGTTCGCGGACTCGGCCCCGCGGCGCAGTGCCGCCTCGTCCATCACGTCGTCGTGGTACAGCGACGCGAGGTGGGTCAGCTCGACGACGCAGCTCGCGGTCAGGACGTCCGCGTTGGCGCCCTGGCCGGTCTCCGCGGCGAGGAAGCAGAGCAGCGGCCGGAACCGCTTGCCGCCGGCCTCCATCAGGTGCCGGGCCGCCTTGGTGACGAACGGCGCCTCGCTCTCCACGTGGCCGAGCATCGCCTCCTCGACCTCGAGCATCCGCGCACGCAGACGCTCCTCGAGGTCGGCGTCGAGGATCGGCAGGGCCAGGGAGGAGGTCACCTGATGAATTGTGCAGTACGGCCGAGGAGATCGAGCAACGGACCCGGTACGACGCCCAGCACCAGGGTGCCGAGGGTGCCCACCGCGATCACCGAGCTGGTCAGCAGGCTGGGCACCGTGACGGTCGGCCCGTCGCCCACCGGGTCGGTGAAGAACATGACCACGATCAGCCGGACGTAGAAGTACGCAGCGACCGCGGACATCAGCACCGCGACGATGACGACCGGCCAGGCTCCCGCCGACAGGGCCGCCGCGAACACGGCCCACTTGCCGGTGAAACCGCTGGTCAGCGGGATGCCGGCCATGCCGAGCAGCAGGAAGGCGAACGAGCCGGCCAGCAGCGGCGACTCCTTGCCGAGCCCGGCCCAGCGGGACATCTGGGTGGCCTCGCCGGAACCGTCCCGGACGACGCTGACGATCGCGAACGCCGCCATCGTGGTCAGGCCGTAGGTGGTCACGTAGAACAGCACTGCCTGGACCGGGTTGATGTCGCCGACGTTGATCTCGCTCAGCGAACGGGCGCCGAGGAAGCCGACGAGCAGGAAGCCGGCGTGGGCGATCGAGGAGTAGGCGAGCAGGCGCTTCACGTCGGTCTGGCTGAGTGCGAGCACCGAGCCGACCACCATCGTCAGGATCGCAATGGCCCAGAAGGTCGGCTGCCAGTCCCAGCGGGCGCCGCCGAAGGCGACGTAGAAGAGCCGGAGCAGCGCGCCGAACGCAGCCACCTTGGTGGCGGCCGCCATGAAGGCGGTGACCGGGGTCGGAGCGCCCTGGTAGACGTCCGGCGTCCAGGCGTGGAACGGCGCCGCGCCGACCTTGAAGAGCAGGCCGACCGCGAGCATGCCCATGCCGCCGAGCAGCAGCGCCTCGCTGCCGCTGCCGCTGCTGACCGCGAACGCGATCTTGTCGAACGACATCGAGCCGGAGTACCCGTAGACCAGGGCGATGCCGTAGACGAAGAACCCGGAGCTGAAAGCGCCGAGCATGAAGTACTTCAGCGCCGCCTCCTGGCTGAGCAGCCGGCGACGACGCGCCAGTCCGCAGAGCAGGTACAGCGGCAGCGAGAGCACCTCGAGCGCCACGAACAGGGTGAGCAGGTCGTTGGCCGCCGGGAAGGCCAGCATGCCGGCCACGGCGAACATCAGCAGCGGGAAGACCTCGGTGTGCTCGAGACCCTTCGCGGAGGCCTGACGCTCGCCCTCGGTGCCCGGCAGCGCAGCCGCCTGGCCGGCGAAGGCGGTGATCCCGCCCTCCAGGCGGCGCTCGGCGAAGAGCAGCACGCCGAGAAGCGCGAGCACCAGGATCACGATCCAGCTGTAGAGCGTCGGACCGTCGAGCGCCAGCGCGTCCTCGGCCACCAGGTAGCCGAGCTTCGGCTTGTCGGAGGTCGGGTTGATCCGGCCGAGGACGATGAAGGCGGCAACCAGCGCGGCCACGACGCCGACGACCGCGAGGCCGACCTGGACGACGTACCGGCGGGCACGGGGGACGGCCGCCTCGACCAGGACCCCGAGCACTGCGACGGCCACGATGATCAGGATCGGCGAGAGCAGGTCGTACTCGATGTGCGGAGCGGTGAACTTCACTCGTGGGCCCCTTCCTGGAGCGAGGAAGGATCGACATCAGGAGCCGGGTCGTGCTTCTGCACCCGCTCCATCGTGTGGTCGACCGCCGGGTTGATCACCGAGAGCAACGGCTTCGGGAAGAAGCCGAGGATCACGATCAGCAGCAGGACCGGCGCGAGCGCCGCGATCTCCCGGGTGCCGAGGTCCTTCATGTCCTTGACCTCGTCGCGGGTCGGCCCGGTCATCGTCCGCTGGTAGAGGAACAGGATGTAGATCGCCGCCAGCACGATGCCGGTGACCGCGAAGGCTCCGGCGACGTGACTGTAGGAGAACGTCCCGACGATCACCAGGAACTCCGAGATGAACGGCGACAGGCCGGGCAGCGAGAGCGAGGACAGTCCGGCCACCAGGAAGATGCCGGCCAGGACCGGAGCGACCTTCTCGACGCCGCCGTAGTCGCTGACCAGCGCCGAGCCCCGGCGCGAGATCAGGAAGCCGGTGACCAGGAAGAGCGCCGCCGTGGAGAGCCCGTGGTTGAACATGTACAGGTTCGCGCCGCTCAGCCCCTGGCTGTTCATCACGAAGATGCCGAGCACGATGAAGCCGAAGTGCGAGACCGACGTGTACGCGATCAGGCGCGGGATGTTGTCCGAGCCGATCGCCATGAAGGCGCCGTAGATGATGCTGATCACCGCGAAGACCACGATGGCCGGCGTCGCCCACCGCGAGGCCTCCGGGAAGAGCTCCAGGCAGAAGCGCAGCATCCCGAAGGTGCCGATCTTGTCGAGCACGCTGACCAGCAGCACCGAGGTGCCGGGTGTCGCGTTCTCGGTGGTGTCCGGGAGCCAGGTGTGCACCGGGAACATCGGCGCCTTGATCGCGAACGCCACGAAGAAGCCGAGGAAGAGCCAGCGGCCGACGTCGGTGCCGAAGTCGAGCTTCGCGAGCTCGGTGACCAGGTACGTCGCGCCGCCGTCGCTCTTGGCGGACTCGACGTAGAGGCCGATCACACTCGCGAGCATGATCAGGCCGCCGGCCAGCGAGTAGAGCAGGAACTTGACCGCGGCCCGGGCCCGGTTGGCGCCGCCGTACCCGCCGATCAGGAAGTAGACCGGGATCAGGGTGGCCTCGAAGAACACGTAGAACAGGAAGACGTCGGTGGCGGCGAAGACACCGATCGCGAGACCTTCCAGCGCGAGCATCCAGGCGAAGAACGCCTTGGCCGACCAGCGCCCGTTGTCGCCGTCGTTCCAGGACGCCAGGATCACCACCGGCGCCAGGATCGCGGTCAGGATCACCAGGGTCAGGCCGACGCCGTCCACGCCCAGGGCGTAGTGGGCGCCGAAGGACTTGATCCACTCGGCCTGCTCGGTGAACTGGAACTGCGCGCTCGAGTCCGAGTCGTAGCGGATCGCCATCACGATGCCGACCACCAGAGTGACCAGCGAGGTGCCGAGCGCCAGCTGCTTGGGCAGGGCGGACCCGACCCGAGCCGGGAGCGCCACCAGCACGAGCGCTCCCACGATCGGGAGGAACAGCATCACGGACAGCCACGGGAAGTCGTTCATCGGGCCACCTCCCGGGTCGTCTCGTTCGAGTTCATTTCAGCGGTCCTCATCCGAAGTTCACCGCCAGCAGAGCGAAGATCACGAGCGCGGCACCGGCCAGCAGCGCCAGCGCGTAGGAGCGCACGAAGCCGTTCTGCAGCAGCCGGAAGCGAGCCGACATGCTGGCGAACGCGGTCGCGGTCCCCTCGGCCGCACCGTCGACGACCACCCGGTCGAAGACCGTCAGCCCCCGGATGCCGGCCGCACCGGGCTTGATGATCACCTCGTCGTTGAAGGCGTCGCCGTACAGGTCGGCACGGGCGGCCCGGGTGAAGATCGAGACCTTCTCCGGCGCCTCGCGCGGGACCTCGCGCTGTCCGACGAGCTGCCAGGCCACCGCCACCCCGGCAGCGACGACGAGCAGGATGATCAGGCTCATCACGATCGGCGCCATCCCGAACGGCAGCTCGTGGTGCTCGGCGTGACCGGTGACCGGCTCGAGCCAGTCGCCGATCCAGCCGCCGAGGGTGAGCAGACCGCCGAGGGCGGAGAGCGCGGCGAGGGCGATCAGCGGGTACGTCATCACCTTCGGGGACTCGTGCGGGTGCACGTCCTTCTCCCACCGCTTGGTGCCGACGAACGTCATCAGCATCAGGCGCGTCATGTAGAAGGCGGTCACGCCCGCACCGATCAGGGCGCAGAGGCCGACCAGGGTGTTGTCCGCGAACGCGGTCTCGATGATCTTGTCCTTCGACCAGAACCCGGCGAACGGCGGGATGCCGAGGATCGCCAGGTAGCCGGTCGCGAAGGTGGCGAAGGTGATCGGCATCGCCTTCTGCAGAGCACCGTAGTGGCGCATGTTCACGTCGTCGTTCATGCCGTGCATCACCGAGCCGGCACCCAGGAACATGTTCGCCTTGAAGAAGCCGTGGGTGAGCAGGTGGAAGATCGCGAACGCGTACCCGGCCGGGCCGAGGCCGGCGGCGAGGACCATGTAGCCGATCTGGCTCATCGTGGAACCGGCCAGCGCCTTCTTGATGTCGTCCTTCGCGCAGCCGATGATCGCACCCATCAGCAGCGTGATCGTTCCGATGACGATCACCGCGGTGCGGGCGTCCTCGGTCAGGCTGAAGATGAAGTTGGACCGGACGATCAGGTAGACGCCGGCGGTCACCATGGTGGCCGCGTGGATCAGGGCGGAGACCGGGGTCGGGCCCTCCATCGCGTCGAGCAGCCAGGTCTGCAGCGGGAACTGCGCCGACTTGCCGCAGGCGGCCAGCAGGAGCAGCAGGCCGATGCCGGTCAGGGCGCCGTCGCTCGCGTGCGACGAGGCGGCCGAGACCACGGCGAACGAGGTCGACCCGAAGGTGATGAAGATCAGCGCGGTGCCGAGCGAGAGCCCGATGTCGCCGACGCGGTTGATCACGAACGCCTTCTTGGCGGCCGCGGCCGCGGACGGCTTCTGCTGCCAGAAGCCGATCAGCAGGTACGACGCCAGGCCGACGCCCTCCCAGCCCAGGAACACGCCCACGTAGTCGGCGGCGAGCACCAGGACCAGCATCGAGGCGACGAAGAGGTTCAGGTAGCCGAAGAAGCGGCGACGGCGCTCGTCGTGCTCCATGTAGCCGATCGAGTAGACGTGGATCAGCGAGCCGACGCCGGTGATCAGCAGCAGGAACACCGCCGAGAGCTGGTCGTAGAGCAGGTCGAAGTTCACCGAGTAGGAGCCGGCGGTGAACCAGTTCCACAGGTGCTGGGTGACCTGCCGGTCGTCGGCGTCCTTGCCGAGCAGCGTGAAGAACAGGATCAGGCTGATCACGAACGAGCCGACCGCCATCGCGGTGCCGAGCAGGTGCCCCCACTTGTCGGTACGCCGGCCGCCGAGCAGCAGGATCGCCGCACCGAGGGCGGGCAGCGCGATCACCAGCCAGAGCAGCGAGAAGGCGCCGTCGGTCGGCACGCTGCCGACGACGGGCACGTCGTGGAGAGCTTCCAGATTCACCATGGTCGTCTCCTCAGTACTTCAGCAGGCTCGCGTCGTCGACCGAGGCCGAGCGACGGGTGCGGAAGATGGTCATGATGATCGCTAGTCCGACGACCACCTCGGCGGCGGCGACGACCATCACGAAGAACGCGGCGATCTGGCCCTCCAGGTTGCCGTTCGCGCGCGAGAACGTGATCAGCGCGAGATTGCTGGCGTTGAGCATCAGCTCCACGCACATGAAGACCACGATCGCGTTGCGCCGGGTGAGGACGCCGATGCCGCCGATCGTGAACAGGATCGCGGACAGGACGATGAAGGGTGTGGTGTCCATCAGTTCCCCTCCCCCCTCGGAGTGTCGGGCGTGTCGAGCTCATCGACCTCGGCCGCGATCTCCGGCACCGACTTGACGGTGCCGCGGGCCGCGAGGACCCGGGAGATCGAGGCTTCGGCGGCGGTACCGTCCGGCAGCAGCGCCGGGGTGTCGACCGAGTTGTGCCGGGCGAAGACGCCCGGTGGGGGCAGCGGACCCAGATGGGTGCCCTTCTCGGCGTAGTCCTTCATCCGCTGGGCGGCGAGGGCGGCCTGGGTGACCTTGGGGGTCAGCCGCTCGCGGTGCGCCAGCACCATCGCGCCGAGCGCCGCGGTGATCAGCAGCGCCGAGGTGACCTCGAAGGCGAAGACGTACTTGGTGAACAGGATCTCGGCGATCGCCGGGACGTTGCCCTGCGAGTTCGCGTCGTCGAGGCCGATCACGGTCCCGAACGAGACCTGCGCGACGCCGAGGACCAGGGTGAGGCCGAAGGCCAGGCCGACCAGGATCGAGAAGACCCGGTGTCCGCGGATCGTCTCCACCACGGAGTCCGAGGCGTCGACGCCGACCAGCATCACCACGAAGAGGAAGAGCATCAGGATCGCGCCGGTGTAGACGATGATCTGGATCGCGAACAGGAACGGGGCGTCCTGGACCAGGTACAGGACGGCCAGCGAGATCATCACGACGGCGAGCAGCAGCGCGGCGTGCACGGCCTTGCGGGCGAACAGCATGCCCAGGGCCGAGGCCACCATCAGCGGAGCGAGGATCCAGAAGGCCACCATCAGCCCTCGCCTCCCTCGGTCGGCCGCGGGTGCAGGTTGCCCCGGTAGTAGTCGCCCTCGTCCTCACCCAGCAGCATCGGGTGCGGCGGCAGCTCCATGCCGGGCAGCAGCGGCGCGAGCAGGTCGGACTTCTCGTAGATCAGGCTCTCCCGCGAGGTGTCCGCGAGCTCGTACTCGTTCGTCATCGTCAGCGCCCGGGTCGGGCAGGCCTCGATGCAGAGTCCGCAGAGGATGCAGCGCAGGTAGTTGATCTGGTAGACGCGTCCGTAGCGCTCACCGGGGCTGAACCGCTCGTCGTCGGTGTTGCTGTCGCCCTCGACATAGATGGCGTCCGCCGGGCAGGCCCAGGCGCACAGCTCGCAGCCGACGCACTTCTCCAGCCCGTCCGGCCAGCGGTTGAGCTGGTGCCGGCCGTGGAAGCGCGGAGCCGTGGGCAGCTTCTCGAACGGGTACTGCTCGGTGACGACCTTGCGGAACATCGTCCGGAAGGTGACTCCGAACCCGGCTACCGGGTCCCAGAACTGTTCCTTGAGCGTAGCCATCAGCTCGCCCCTCCATCGGCGTCGGTTGAGCTTGTCGTCGAAACCTTGCGGGTCGGCACCTCGACACCGGGCATCGGCGGGACCGGGTAGCCCCCGGCGAAGGCGTCGAACACCGCCGCCTCCTCCGCCTCGGCGGCGTCGCTGGCCTTCTTCTCGTCGAAGAAGAACAGCACGATCGAGAGGGCCGCCAGGACGCCGATCGCGGCGAACAGGTACGACCGGTCGAAGCCGCCGTTCAGGTTGATCGTGCGGATCGAGGCGACCGCGATGATCCAGACCAGCGAGATCGGGATCAGGCGCTTCCAGCCGAAGTGCATGAACTGGTCGTACCGCAGCCGGGGCAGCGAGCCGCGCAGCCAGATGAAGAAGAAGATGAACGCCAGCACCTTGCCCATGAACCAGAGCACCGGCCAGTAGCCGGAGTTGGCGCCGGCCCAGAACTCGTCGATCCAGAACGGTGCGTGCCAGCCGCCGAGGAACAGCGTCGTCGCCAGCGCCGACACGGTCGCCATGTTGATGTACTCGGCGAGGAAGAAGAGCGCGAACTTCAGCGAGCTGTACTCGGTGTGGAAGCCGCCGACGAGCTCGCCCTCGGCCTCCGGCAGGTCGAACGGCGCCCGGTTGGTCTCACCGATCATCGAGATCACGTAGATCACGAACGAGGGCGCCAGGATCAGGCCGTACCAGAGCTTGTCCTGCGCGGCGACGATCTCGGAGGTCGACATCGAGCCGGCGTACAGGAACACCGCGACCAGGGCGAGGCCCATCGAGACCTCGTAGGAGATCATCTGGGCGCTGGAGCGCAGACCGCCGAGGAGCGAGTACGTCGACCCGGACGACCAGCCGCCGAGCACGATGCCGTAGATGCCGATCGAGGCGATCGCCATCACGAAGAGGACGGCCACCGGCATGTCGGTGAGCTGCAGCGGCGTGCGCTCGCCGAACATGTTCACGGTCGGGCCGAACGGGATCACCGAGAAGGTCAGGAACGCCGGGATCACCGCCAGCACCGGGGCGAGCAGGAAGACCACCTTGTCGGCGGCCTTCGGGATCAGGTCCTCCTTGAGCGCCAGCTTGACGCCGTCCGCGAGGCTCTGCAGCAGCCCGAAGGGACCGTTCACGTTCGGGCCGATCCGGTGCTGCATCCGGGCCACGACCCGGCGCTCCCACCAGATGTTGAACAGGGTGAGCAGGACCAGGATCAGGAAGATCAGGACCGCCTTGACGATCACCAGCCAGACGGGGTCCTTCCCGAAGTCGGAGAGACCCTTGGCCGTGTCCAGGCTGGTGAGCAGCCCGGTCAGCTGAGCAGTCACTTGCTGCCTCCCTCGGTGGTGCCGGAGATGGTGACGGTGCTGCCGGCCGGACCGACCAGGTGCCGGACCGAGGCGCCCGGAGCACTCGCCGGCGCCCAGACCGATCCGTCAGCCACCTCACCGACGGCGACCGGCAGGGCGATGCTGCCGAGCGGGCCGGCCAGCGTGACGGTGTCGCCCTCGCTGACGCCGAGCCCGGCGAGGGTGGCCTGGTTGACCAGCACCACCGGCGGACGCGCGGTCGCACGCAGGTGCTCGTCGCCGTCCTGCATCCGGCCATCGTCGACGGACTGCTTCCAGGAGGACAGGACCAGGTCACCGGACGTCGAGCCGCGCGGGATCTCGACAGGCGCGATCTCCGGGCGCGGACCTTCCCAGGCGCCGACCTGGCTCATCTCGGCGGCGACCTGCTCGACCGTGCGGAACCCGAGCGAACGACCGCGCTCCTCGGCGATCCCGGCCAGGACCCGGACGTCGGGCAGCGAGCTCGGGTTGTCCAGGACCTTCGGGAACGAGCGGACCCGGCCCTCCCAGTTCACGAACGACCCGGCCTTGTCGGACGACGGTGCGACCGGGAAAACCACGTCGGCGAGCTCGGTGAAGGCGGAGGCGCGCACCTCGAGCGAGACCACGAACGCCTTCTTCAGCGCCTTGCGGAGCTTCTTGGTGACCGGCACGTCGGCCGGGTCGACACCGCCGACGACGAGCGCACGCAGGTCGCCGTCGAGGAGGGCGTCGAGGATGCCGGCTCCGTCCAGGCCCTCGTTGTCGGGCAGCTTCTGCACACCCCAGGCGGCAGCCAGGTCGACCCGGGCCGCGGGATCGGCGGCCGGACGGCCACCGGGAAGCAGGTTCGGCAGGCAGCCGGCCTCGACCGCGCCCCGGTCACCCGCACGACGCGGGACCCAGGCCAGCCGGGCGCCGGTGGTGGCGGCCAGACGCACTGCCGCGGAGAGCGCACCCGGCACGGTGGCCAGACGCTCACCGACCAGGATCACGCCGCCGGCGTCCAGGGCGACCTCGCCGTTCTCGGCGACCGCGGCGATCGCGGCCGCCTCGGTGCCCGGCACGGTCGGGAGCAGGGTGCCGCCCATCTTGCGCAGGCCGCGGGTGCCGACGGCGGAGACCGAGAACACCCGGGTGCCGCGGGCCTGGTTGGCCTTGCGGAGGCGCAGGAAGATCGCGCCGGCCTCGTCCTCGGGGTCGAGGCCCGCCAGGACGACGGTCCGCGCCGACTCCAGGTCGGCGTAGGTGATACCGCCGCCGTCGGGGCCGGTCAGCGCGACCGCAGCCGCCAGGAACTCGGCCTCCTCGGCGGAGTGCTCACGAGCACGGAAGTCGATGTTGTTGGTCCGGACGGTCACCCGGGCGAACTTGCTCCAGGCGTAGGCGTCCTCGACGGTCAGCCGGCCGCCGGGGAGCAGGCCGACCTTCTTCTTGGCGGCCTCGAGACCACGGGCAGCCACCACGAACGCTTCCGGCCACGAGGCGGCCCGGAGCTCGCCGGTGTCCGCGTCGCGCACCATCGGGTGGGTCAGCCGGTCGTCCTGGCGCGCGGAGGCGAAGGCGAACCGGTCCTTGTCGGTGATCCACTCCTCGTTGACCTCGGCGTCGTCACCGGCCAGCCGGCGCATGACCTTGCCGCGCCGGTGGTCAACCCGGATCGCCGAACCGCAGGCGTCCAGGTCGGCGACCGACGGGGTGGAGACCAGGTCGAACGGCCGCGAGCGGAACCGGTACGCCGCCGAGGTGAGCGCGCCCACCGGGCAGATCTGGATGGTGTTGCCGGAGAAGTAGGAGAGGAACTCGACGCCCTCAGCGATGCCGATCTGCTGCTGCGCGCCGCGCTCGACGAGCTCGATGAACGGGTCGCCGGCGATCTCGGCCGCGAACCGGGTGCAGCGCTGGCAGACGATGCAGCGCTCCCGGTCGAGGAGGACCTGCGGGGAGAGGTTGATCGGCTTGGGGAACACCCGCTTGGTGCCGCCGCTCGCCGCGAACCGGGACTCGCCCTGGCCGTTGCTCATCGCCTGGTTCTGCAGCGGGCACTCGCCGCCCTTGTCGCAGACCGGGCAGTCCAGCGGGTGGTTGATGAGGAGGAACTCCATCACGCCGTGCTGGGCCTTCTCGGCCACCGGGCTCGTGGCCTGGGTGTTGACCACCATGCCCTCGGCGACCGGCAGCGTGCAGGAGGCCTGCGGCTTCGGGAAACCGCGTCCGTTGCCGGCGTCCGGGACGTCGACCAGGCACTGCCGGCAGGCGCCGACCGGCGCGAGCAGCGGGTGGTCGCAGAACCGCGGGATCTGGACGCCGACCTGCTCGGCGGCCCGGATCACCAGGGTGTCCTTGGGCACGCTGACCTGGACGCCGTCGATGGTGAGGGAGACCTCGTCGGTCTTGGTCACGGCCTTCTCGGGAGCCTGCGTCATGCCGACGCTCCTTCCGTCGCGAAAGCCGTCGACGCCATCGGGTCGAGCGGACAGCCGCCGTGCTCGAGGTGAGCGAGGTACTCCTCGCGGAAGTACTGGATGGACGAGGTGATCGGGCTGGTCGCTCCGTCGCCGAGCGCGCAGAACGAGCGGCCGAGGATGTTCTCGCACTGGTCGACCAGGAGGTCCAGGTCCTCGGCGCTGCCCTGGCCGTTCTCCAGCCGGGCGAGCGTCTGGGTGAGCCACCAGGTGCCCTCACGGCACGGGGTGCACTTGCCGCAGGACTCGTGCTTGTAGAACTCGGTCCAGCGCAGCACCGCACGGACCACGCAGGTGGTCTCGTCGAAGATCTGCAGGGCCCGGGTGCCGAGCATCGAGCCGGCCTCACCGACGCCCTCGAAGTCGAGCGGGACGTCGAGGTGCTCGGCCGTCAGCAGCGGGGTGCTGGAGCCGCCCGGGGTCCAGAACTTGAGCTCGTGACCGGACCGGATGCCGCCGGCGAGCTCGATCAGCTGGCGCAGCGTGATACCGAGCGGAGCCTCGTACTGACCCGGGTTGGCGACGTGGCCGGAGAGCGAGAAGATGCCGAAGCCCTTGGACTTCTCGGTGCCCATCGAGCCGAACCAGTCGGCGCCGTTAGCGATGATGCTCGGCACCGAGGCGATCGACTCGACGTTGTTGATCACCGTCGGGCTGGCGTACAGGCCGGCAACGGCGGGGAACGGCGGGCGCAGCCGCGGTTGGCCGCGACGACCTTCGAGGCCCTCGAGGAGGGCGGTCTCCTCGCCGCAGATGTAGGCACCGGCGCCGGCGTGGACGACGACGTCCAGGTCGTAGCCCGACCCGTGGATGTTCTTGCCCAGGTGGCCGGCGAGGTACGCCTCGGCGACGGCGGCCTGGACCCGGCGGATCACGTGCAGGACCTCGCCGCGGATGTAGATGAACGCCTTGTTGGCGCGGATCGCGTACGAGCTGATCGCGACGCCCTCGACGAGCGTGTGCGGGCTCGCCATCATCAGCGGGATGTCCTTGCAGGTGCCCGGCTCGGACTCGTCCGCGTTGACCACGAGGTACTTGGGCTTCGGGTTGTCCTGCGGGATGAAGCTCCACTTCATGCCCGTCGGGAAGCCCGCGCCGCCACGACCGCGGAGACCGGAGTCCTTGACCGCGGTGATGATGTCGTCCTGGGCCATCCCGAGCGCCTTCTTCAGGGCGCCGTACCCGCCGCGCGACTCGTACGTCGCGAGCTTCCAGCTCTGCGCGGCGTCCCAGTCGTCGGTGAGGACCGGGGTGAGCGTGTCAGTCATTCGCCTTCTCCTCGGACGTCGAGCCGGCCGGGGCCGTCCAGCCCTGCTCGCGGGCGATCTTCAGTCCGACCAGCGAGGCAGGACCCGCGGACGGGCCCTCGTCGGCGAGGCCGTCGGGGAAACCGGCCAGGACCCGCTCCGCCTCGCGCCAGGTGCAGATCTTCGGTCCGCGGGTGGAGCGGACCTCCTTGCCCTCGCGGAGGTCGTCGACCAGCTGCGTCGCCGAGGCGGGCGTCTGGTTGTCCATGAACTCCCAGTTGACCATCATCACCGGCGCGTAGTCGCAGGCCGCGTTGCACTCGATGTGCTCGAGGGTGATCTTGCCGTCCTCGGTGGTCTCGTCGTTGCCGACGTCGAGGTGGTCCTTGAGGCGGGAGAAGATCGCGTCGCCGCCCATCACCGCGCAGAGCGTGTTGGTACAGACGCCGACGTGGTAGTCGCCGACCGGGCGGCGCTTGTACATCGTGTAGAACGTCGCCACGCCGCTGACCTCGGCCGCGGAGATCTCCAGGATCTCGGCACAGGCCTCGATGCCCTCGGGGGTGATCTGGCCGGCCGCGCTCTGCACCAGGTGCAGCATCGGCAGCAGGCCCGACCGCTTCTCCGGGTACCGGTCCGCGATCTCGCGCAGCTCGGCGTACGTCTTCTCGTCGATCACCGGTCAACGCCTCCCATGACGGGGTCGATACTCGCGATCGCGACGATGACGTCGGCCACCATGCCGCCTTCGCTCATCACGCTGGTCGCCTGCAGGTTCGTGAAGGACGGGTCGCGGAAGTGCACCCGGAACGGCTTGGTGCCGCCGTCGGAGACCACGTGCGCGCCGAGCTCGCCGCGCGGCGACTCGACCGGCACGTAGGCCTGGCCGGCCGGGACCCGGAAGCCCTCGGTGACGAGCTTGAAGTGGTGGATCAGGCCTTCCATCGACTCGCCCATGATGTGCTTGATGTGGTCGAGGCTGTTGCCCATGCCGTCGCTGCCGATCGCGAGCTGGCTGGGCCAGGCGATCTTCTTGTCGCCGACCATCACCGGGGCGCCTTCGAGGCCCGCGAGCCGCTCGACGGCCTGCTCGACGATCTTCAGCGACTCCCACATCTCGTTGAGCCGGATCCGGAACCGGCCGTACGCGTCGGCGGTGTCCCAGGTCTGGACCTCGAAGTCGTAGTCCTCGTAGCCGGAGTACGGCTCCGACTTGCGCAGGTCCCAGGGGTAGCCGGTCGCGCGCAGCGGCGGGCCGGTCAGCCCGAGCGCCAGGCAGCCGGCGAGGTCGAGGTGGCCGACGTCGACGAGCCGCGCCTTGAAGATCGGGTTCGCGTTGCAGAGGTCGGCGTACTCGGGGAGCCGCTTCTTCATCAGCGCCACGAAGTCGCGGATCTCGTCCAGCGCGCCGGCCGGCATGTCCTGGGCGACGCCGCCCGGGCGGATGAACGCGTGGTTCATCCGCAGACCGGTGATCAGCTCGAAGAGGTCGAGGACCAGCTCGCGCTCGCGGAAGCCGATCGTCATCACGGTGAGCGCTCCGATCTCCATGCCGCCGGTGGCGATGCAGACCAGGTGGCTGGAGATCCGGTTGAGCTCCATCAGGAGGACCCGCATGACCTGGGCCTTCTCCGGGATGTCGTCCTCGATGTCCAGGAGCCGCTCGACGCCGAGCACGTAACTGGCCTCGTTGAAGAACGGCGAGAGGTAGTCCATCCGGGTGCAGAACGTGACGCCCTGCGTCCAGGAGCGGAACTCCATGTTCTTCTCGATGCCGGTGTGCAGGTAGCCGATGCCGCACCGGGCCTCGGTGACGGTCTCGCCCTCGAGCTCGAGGATCAGGCGGAGCACGCCGTGCGTCGACGGGTGCTGCGGGCCCATGTTGACGACGATCTTGTCGTCGTGGTCCTCGGCGATGCCCGTGACGATGGAGTCCCAGTCCTGGCCGGTGACGGTGTAGACCTTGCCCTGCGTGGTCTCCGCCTCGGTGGCGGCGTACGGGTCTGCGGTGGTCTCGGACATCAGTTGTAGCTCCTCCGCTGGTCCGGCGGCGGCACGGTCCCGCCCTTGTACTCAACAGGAATCCCGCCGAGCGGGTAGTCCTTGCGCTGCGGGTGGCCCGGCCAGTCGTCGGGCATCTGGATGCGCGTGAGCGCCGGGTGCCCGTCGAAGACGATCCCGAAGAAGTCGAACGCCTCGCGCTCGTGCCAGTCGGCCGTCGGGTACGTCGCGCAGACGCTCGGGATGTGCGGGTCGGCGTCGGGGGCGGTGACCTCGAGCCGGATCCGGCGGTTGTGGGTCATCGAGAGCAGGTGGTAGATCGCGTGCAGCTCGCGGCCGGCGTCGTCGGGGTAGTGCACCCCGCTGACGCCGGAGCAGAGCTCGAAGCGGAGCTGCTCGTCGTCACGGAGGAGCTTGACGACCGGGAGCAGGTCCTCGCGGCGGATGAAGAAGGTGATCTCGCCGCGGTGGACGACGACCTTCTCGACGCAGGACTCGATCCCGGCTTCCCGGGCAGCGGTGGCGAGCGCGTTGGCGACGTCGTCCATCCAGCCGCCGAACGGCGGGGTGCTGGCACCGGGGAGCTCCACGTTGCGGACCAGACCGCCGAACCCGGAGGTGTCGCCGGTGCCGCTGACGCCGAACATGCCCTCGTGCCGGGAGATGACCTCGCCCGGCTCCGCGGGAGCGTCGTTGGCCGCGACGACGTCCGTCGAGGGGTCCTGACTCTCGGTCATCGCAGCAGGCCCTTCATCTGGCTGGTCGGCAGCGCGGTCAGCGCGGTCGCCTCGTTCGCCTCGATCTCGGCGAGGCGGTTGACGCCGAGCTTGGTGTTCTGGACCTGGTCGTGCAGCTTGAGGATCGCGTCGATCAGCATCTCCGGCCGCGGCGGGCAGCCCGGCAGGTACATGTCGACCGGGACGATGTGGTCGACGCCCTGGACGATCGCGTAGTTGTTGAACATGCCGCCGGAGCTGGCGCAGACGCCCATCGCGAGCACCCACTTGGGCTCGGGCATCTGGTCGTAGATCTGGCGCAGCACCGGAGCCATCTTCTGGCTGACCCGGCCGGCCACGATCATCAGGTCGGCCTGCCGGGGGCTGGCCCGGAAGACCTCCATGCCGAACCGGGCGAGGTCGTACTTCGGACCGCCGGTGGTCATCATCTCGATCGCGCAGCAGGCGAGACCGAAGGTGGCCGGCCAGAACGACGCCTTGCGCATGTAGCCGGCGACGCCCTCGACGGTCGTCAGCAGGACGCCGGAGGGAAGCTTCTCTTCCAGACCCATTCGTTGACTCTCAATCCCAATCGAGGCCGCCGCGGCGCCATACGTACGTATAGGCCACGAAGACCGGAACGATGAAGAGGATCATCTCGATCAGTGCGAAGGTGCCCATCGCGTCGAACGCGACAGCGATCGGGTAGAGGAAGACGATCTCGATGTCGAAGACGATGAAGAGCATCGCGGTGATGTAGTAGCGGACCGGGAGCCGACCGCCGCCGATCGGCTGCGGCGTGGGCTCGATGCCGCACTCGTAGGAGTCGAGCTTGGCCCGGTTGTAGCGCTTCGGGCCGACGCCCGCACTCATGAGCACCGAGAAGGCGGCGAATCCGCCTGCCAGGACCAGGAGCGCCAGAACGGGGGTGTAGAGCTCCATTCCTCACCTTCCTGCTGCGTCCGCGAGGGCCCTTGTTTGTGCCCTTGTGAACAACTTCACGATCTGTGACCTACGCAGCATAGAGGCGTGGATCACGGAGCGCGACCTCGGGGGGCGAGGAGATCAAAACCCGCTCTGACCTGCGTATTTAACGCACGAGAGCGTTGCTTAAATCAGGGCTTGGTGCCGTGGTGCAGAGCGACGATCCCGCCGGAGAGATTCCGCCACTTGACCGCTGCCCAGCCGGCGCCCTGGAGCCGCGCGGCGAGCCCGGGCTGGTCCGGCCAGGCGCGGATCGACTCGGCCAGGTAGACGTAGGCGTCCGGCGACGAGGAGACCGCGCGGGCGACCGCGGGGAGCGCCTTCATCAGGTACTCGATGTAGACGGTGCGGAAGGGCGACCAGGTCGGCGAGGAGAACTCGCAGACGACGATCCGGCCGCCCGGCCTGGTGACGCGGCGCAGCTCGCGCAGACCCGCGTCGGGGTCGACGATGTTGCGCAGGCCGAAGGAGATCGTGACCGCATCGAAGGTGTCGTCGGCGAACGGGAGCCTGGTGCCGTCGCCGGCGACGAACGGCAGGTGCGGCTTGGCCTTCTTGCCGACCCGGAGCATCCCGACCGAGAAGTCGCACGGGACCACGGTCGCGCCGCGGTCCAGGAAGGGCTGGCTGGAGGTGCCGGTGCCGGCCGCGAGGTCGAGGACGACCTCGCCGGGGCGCGGGTCGACCGCGTCCAGGACGATCTTGCGCCAGCGCCGGTCCTGGCCCAGCGACAGCACGTCGTTGGTGATGTCGTACCGAGCGGCGACGTCGTCGAACATCGCCTTCACTTCGGCGGGCTTCTTCTCCAGGTCTGCGCGAGTCACGACGAGAGGGTATGCCAGGCAACCTTTTGCCTCCTCGGTGCGTCTTGTCTGACATGAAGCTCTTGAGGCGGCACCATGTGACAGTGGTGACTGAAGTTAAGTGTGGGGCCAGTGTGGCGATGTTCGTCGTGCTGCTGCTGGCCGTGGGCGCACTCGGGTACGGCGTGGCAGCAGCGACCGGCCAGCTGGACGGCCGCGCCAGTGCGGCCGCGGTGCCCGGACCCACTCCGGCGGTCCCCACGATCGCCCACCCGGAACCGTCGCGCCCGGTCACCCCGGTGGTCCCGGCCGACCCGCCTCCCCCGCCGGTGCTCGAGCCCGGCGACACCGGCCCGCAGGTGCGGGCCCTGCAGTCGCGGCTCCGTGAGCTCGCCTGGTTCTCCGGCAAGGTCACCGACTCCTACGGCCCGAAGACCACCGCCGCAGTGAAGGGCTTCCAGGGCAAGCGCGGGCTGCCGAAGCTCGGGTACGTCGACGCAGCCACCATGAAGCGGCTCAAGGCGATGACCCGCACCCCCACCAAGGACGACCTGGCCAACCGGATCAGCGACGGCACCTGGACCAACGCCCCGCTGGACGCCCGCTGCCGGACCGGCCGGGCGCTGTGCATCGACAAGACCAGCCGGACCATCCGGTGGGTGGTCGACGGCCAGGTGCGGAAGACGATGGCGGTGCGGTTCGGGTCGTCGTACACGCCCACCCGCGAAGGTCTGTTCCACATCGAGAGCAAGTCCCCGAATCACGTCTCCAGCCTGTACGGATCGGCGATGCCGTTCGCGATGTTCTTCTCCCGCGGCCAGGCCGTGCACTACTCCTCGGACTTCGCCGCCACCGGCTACTCCGGGGCCAGCCACGGCTGCGTGAACGTCCGCGACTACGACGGGCTCCAGGCGCTCTTCGACCAGGTCCGGGTCGGCGACAAGGCCGTCGTCTACTGGTCGTGACGATCACACCGGGAATGTGGCGGGCGTCGCGGCGCAGCCAGGGGTGACGGCGTAGGCTCCGTCATCGTGACGAGCACTCCGAGCGCCGCGACGCCGACCTCCCTCGGCCGACTCGTCGCACGGTCGATCGAGGTCGCCGACCCCGGTCCGCTGCTCGACCTGCTGCCCGAGGACGCGCCGACGGCCTGGCTGCGGCGCGGCGAGGGCATCGTCGGCTGGGGCGTCGCCGCCTCGGTCCGCACCTCCGGTCCGGAGCGCTTCGACGCAGCCGTCGACTGGTGGCACCAGGTCTCCGCGAGCGCCGTCGTCCGCGACGAGCTCGCCGTGCCGGGCAGCGGCCTGATCTGCCTCGGCAGCTTCGCCTTCGCCGACGACCCGGGCGACAGCGTCCTGATCGTCCCCAAGGTCGTCGTCGGCCGGCGCGGCGACCGGACCTGGGTGACCGTGATCGGCGACGACGAGGTCAGCCCGCCGCCGGACCTGGTCGCCCAGCCCGAACCGCGAGCACCCGGCGAGGTCGTCTTCGCCGACGGCAGCGTCGGCGGGACCGCCTGGGAGGCGGTCGTCGCCCAGGCCGTGCAGCGGATCAACGCCGGCGAGCTCGAGAAGGTCGTCCTGGCCCGCGACCTGATCGCCAGCACCGAGGCTCCCCTGGACGTCCGCTGGCCGCTGCGCCGCCTCGGCAGCGAGTACGAGATGTGCTGGACCTTCCACGTCGACGGCCTCTTCGGCGCGACCCCGGAGCTGCTGGTCCGGCGCGAACGCGGTCTGGTCACCTCCCGGGTGCTGGCCGGCACCATCCGTCGTACCGGCGACGACGAGCGCGACCTCGCCCTGGCCGCCACCCTCGCCCGCTCCTCGAAGGACCTCGAGGAGCACGAGTACGCCGTCCGGTCCGTCGCGGACTCGCTGGCCCCGCACTGCACCTCGATGAACGTGCCCGAGTCGCCGTTCGTGCTGCACCTGCCCAACGTGATGCACCTGGCGACCGACGTCGCCGGCGTCGTCCCGGACACCGACTCCTCGACGGTCCTCGAGCTGGCCGCCGCCCTGCACCCGTCCGCCGCCGTCGGCGGCACCCCCACCGACGTCGCGGTCGCGATGATCAGCGAGATCGAGGGCATGGACCGCGGCCGGTACGCCGGCCCGGTGGGCTGGATGGACGCCTCCGGTGACGGCGAGTTCGGGATCGCGCTGCGCTCGGCCGAGTACGGCCCGGGACCGAACGGGACCGGACGGGTCCGGCTCTTCGCCGGCTGCGGCATCGTCGCCGAGTCCGACCCGGAGTCCGAGCTGGCCGAGGCGCAGGCGAAGTTCGTCCCGGTGCGGGACGCCCTCGCCGGCCGCTGAGGTCGCTGGGGTCCGGCCGTCCTCAGAAAAGATCGGGCACTTCTCCGATTCACCCGCGGGAAGGATGCACCCGCGCCAGGATGAGCGTGCACCTACAACCTGCTCGGGAGGAACAAGCATGCGCAAGCTCATCGTCGTCGCCGTCACCGCGGCACTCGTCCTGGTCCCACTCACCGCTGAGGCCAAGACCAACGCCAAGAAGGCCTACGGCGTCACCGCCACGGTCAGCGCCACGACCAGCGAGGTCGGCAGGACCGTCAAGGTCGCCGGCAAGGTCGTCGGCAAGGGCGCCGCCGGCAAGAAGGTCGACATCCAGCGCAAGAACGGCGCCGGTCGCTGGGCCACCGTCGCCCGGGCCAAGGTCTCCAAGCGGAACCTGTACGTCGCCCGGGTCAAGATGACCAACGGCGGCAAGACCTCGATCCGGGTGATCATGCCCGCCACCAGGTCCGCCCGCACCGGCGTCAGCGCCGTCCGCAACGTCACGACCTACCGCTGGCTCTCGATGGTGCAGCAGTCCGCCATCGTCAGCGGCGGGATGATCCACGACACCACGGGCAAGATCAAGGGCACGTCGTACCCGCACTCGATCGCCCTCCTGGGTGGCGGCATGGTCGTGAAGGCGAACAAGCTCTGCACCCGGTTCTCGACCACCCTCGGCTTCGACGACAGCAGCACCGTCGCGCCGGACTCCACGTTCGGAGCAAGCTTCGGAGACCCGACCACCGGAGGCCCCATCGTGGACAAGACCGTCAAGGCGGGCGAGCGGATCCCCGTCCAGGCAGCCATCGGGTCGATGGTCTACTTCGCCGCCTTCGGGGGCACCTCCAGCTCGACGCCCCAGTACCCGATCATCGGCAGCCCGCGGCTGTACTGCGCGGCCGACGCACTGCCGACGGTGCGCCCCAGCGAGATCGACCTGATCGTCAGCTGAACCACGACCGTCAGCAGGCCCCGGGCTTCCAGCCCGGGGCTTGCTGCATTTCCGGCACTACAGCTCCGTGCCGGCCGGCAGCCGTCGGTACTCCTGCTGCCGTGGAGCCAGGAACCTGCCCAGGTGCGCGTCGACGATGCCGAGACCGGCGTCGCTGTAGACCGCGTCGTGGATGGCGACCGACAGCGGCGCCCCGACCTCGCGGGCGTAGTCGATGCACTCGGAGACCTTCATCCACGGTGCGCTCACCGGCAGCAGCAGCACGTCCGGTGCGGCGGGCAGGGTGGTCAGCGCGTCGCCCGGGTGGAAGACGGTCCGATCACCCACCTCGAGCAGGTAGCCGCTGTTGTCGAAGTGCGGCAGCTCCGGATGGATGATCGCGTGCTTCTCGCCGACGGCGGTGATCGCCGTGCCGCCGAGGTCGAAGCGCTCACCCGCGGCGACCACGCGGACCCGCTCGGCCACCGCGGGTGACGCCGCGCGGATCTGCTCCGCCACCGCGGCGATCGTGTAGATCGGCGCATCGGTCGCGGCCAGCTGCTCGGCAGACCAGTGGTCGGCGTGCTCGTGGGTGATCAGGATCGCGGTCGCGCCGTCGACCGCGTCCCGCTCGGTGAACATCCCCGGGTCGAGGACGATCACCTGACCGGAGGCCTCGATTCTCACGCAGGCATGCCCGTGCTTGAAGATTCGCATGCCCTCAGACTATGGTCGTGACCACTATTGAACTTAGTTCAAGAAGGAGTGGGGCAGATGACCGACCACGACGTGATCATCGTCGGCGCGGGTTTCGGCGGCATGGGCGCGGCGATCAGCCTGCGACGCCTCGGCTACGAAAACCTCCTGATCATCGAGCGCGAGGACGACCTCGGCGGCACCTGGCACGTGAACCACTACCCCGGTCTCGCGGTCGACATCGCCAGCGTCACCTACTCGTACTCGTTCGAGCCGAACCCGCACTGGAAGAACTGGTTCGCCCGCGGCGCAGAGCTCAAGGCGTACGCCGAGCACGTCGCCGACAAGTACGACCTGCGCCGGCACATGGTCTTCGGGGTCCGTGCCGAGGGAGCCCGCTGGGACGACGAGGAGAAGCACTGGGTGGTCACCACCGCCCCGGTCGCCGGCGGCTCCTCGGCCACCCGTACGGCGCGGTTCCTGATGACCGCGACCGGCTTCCTCTCCCAGCCCAAGCTGCCCGACATCGAGGGCGTCGAGGACTTCGCCGGCACCGTCATCCACACCGCCAAGTGGGACGACTCGGTCGACCTCGACGGCAAGCGGATCGGCGTCATCGGCACCGGCGCGACCGCCGTCCAGCTGATCCCGCAGATCGCCAAGCGGGCGGCGGCGCTGACCGTCTACCAGCGCACCCCGATCTGGGTGACGCCGAAGAACGACTTCAAGATCCCCAAGCCGGTGCAGGCGATGTTCGCCGCGGCACCGGTGACGCAGCGGGTCGCCCGGGCCGCCAACGGCGCCTGGCTGGAAGGGATGATGGTGACCGCGGTCCTGCACTACAAGCAGGCCAAGTTCCTCAACAACGGAGCCGCGGCCCTGGCGAAGGCGCACCTGCGCCGGCAGGTCAAGGACCCGGAGACCCGGCGCAAGCTGACCCCGGACTACAGCTTCGGCTGCAAGCGGCCGACGTTCTCCAACGACTACTACCCGACGTTCAACAAGGAGCACGTGGCGCTGGAGACGACCCCGATCACGAAGATCACGCCGACCGGGATCGTCACCTCGGACGGGAACGAGACCCCGATCGACGTCCTCGTGCTGGCCACCGGCTTCAACCTGTGGGACACCAACTTCCCGGCTTTCGAGGTGATCGGCCGCGAGGGCCGCGACCTCGGCAAGTCCTGGCGGCAGACCGGCTACCACGCCTTCGAGGGTGTCACCGTGCCCGGCTTCCCGAACTTCATCAGCCTGAACTCGCCGTACTCGTACTCCGGGTTGAGCTACTTCATGACCATCGAGGTGCAGATGCGGCACCTGGAGCGGCTCTTCGGCGCGCTCCGCGAGCAGGACGCCGGGACGTTCGAGATCTCCGCCGAAGCCGACGCCGAGTTCCTGGGGCACATGCTGGAGCGGATGGACGACACCGTCTTCAACCAGGGGTCCTGCTCGACCGCGCGCAGCTACTACTACACCAACGAGGGTGACGCCGTGCTGCTCCGGCCGACCTCCTCGCGCAACGCACGCAAGGCCGTCGAGGCGTTCCCGCTCGAGGACTACACCTTCGCCTGAGCGGTACCAGACCTACCGGTCTTGAGGCGCGGGCGCAGGCCTGCCTCGAAACCCCTTTGCGCCGGTCAGGGTCGGGGCGGGAGGATCTCCCGATGCTCGACGTCCTCCTCTCCGGCTTGGTGACCGGCTACGCGATCGCCGTACCGGTGGGGGCGGTCGCCGCGCTGATCATCACGCTCAGCGCCCGGACCTCCTGGCGGGTCGGTGCCGCCGCGGGCCTCGGTGTCGCGACCGTGGACGGGGTCTACGCCGCCATCGCCGTGGTGGCCGGGCAGGCCGTCGCCACCGCTCTGGAACCGATCGAGTCCGTGCTGCAGGGGGTGGCGATCGCGGCCCTGCTGATCCTCGCCGCCCTGACCCTGGTGCACGCCCTGCGTCCGGCCTCCGCGGACGAGGACCGGAACGGCCGGACCTGGACGCCGCTACGAGCCTGGCTGACCTTCGTCGGGATCACCGCGGTCAACCCGGCGACGGTGGTCTACTTCGCGGCGATCGTGCTCGGCGGCAGCGTCGACATCGACGGGCCGGTCGAGGGGATCGTGTTCATCGCGGCGGCGTTCGCGGCCAGCGCCAGCTGGCAGGTCTTCGTCGCCAGCATCGGGACCGGACTGGGTCGCTGGATCACCGGCCCCCGAGGCCGCCGTACGACGGGAGTGGTCGCCGCCCTCGTCATCGCGGCCCTCGCCCTCAAGCCACTGTTGAGTGGGCCCTCATAACCGTCGAACGGGCCCCTAGTGCCGTCGTGCTCAGCGACTGAACGCAAACTACGGCCTACTCGGCGGTTCTTCGGGCCCCTTCAACCGGTGAGCTCGTGGACGAAGCACCAGCGCCAGGTCTCACCGGGTTCGGCGGAGCGCATCACCTCGTGGCCGGTGCTGTGGAAGTGGCCGGTGGCGTGCTTCTGCGGGGACGAGTCGCAGCAGCCGATGTGGCCGCAGACCAGGCACATCCGCAGGTGCACCCAGGCCGACCCCATCCGGACGCATTCCCCGCACTCGCCGGGGGTGTCCGGCTCGACCGGCGGCCGGGGCAGCCTCAGGTCGTCGCAGTCGCCCTCGAACGCGATCGGCGTACCGGAAGCCTTGACGCGTTCGCGTTCCCGTTCGGAGTAGTCGAGCATCGACTCCTCGACATCGAGCATCGCCAGCACCTCTTCCACCACCTCGTGGGCCACCGTCCCGGTCGACCTGATCTCCAGGACCCGGGCCCGCTCGGCCTCGATCATGACCTGCCTGCGGCGGGCGTAGATCTCGCTCGGCGTCTCCGCCTGGGCCGCGCCGACCCGCTCCCAGGCAGCGTAGTCCCGGTTGCGGACCCGCTCCCGGATGGTTTCGCTGACTTCGTGCGGGTCCTCCTCGTCCAGGCAGTCCAGCGCGGCGAGCCCGGCCTGGGAGGCCTGGTGCAGCAGGTTCGCGCGGGACAGCGCGTCCGCGGTCGGGTCCGGGGACGGCACCCGCAACCGCTTCGCCAGCCACGGCAGCGTCATCCCCTGGAGGAAGAGCGTGCCCGCGGTGACCGTGAACGCGATCAGCAGCAGCACCTCGCGGTGCGGCATCGAGGTGGGGATGATGAACGCCGCCGCCAGGGTCACCACGCCGCGCATCCCGGCCCAGCCGAGCAGCAGGGTGTAGGTCCACGGCGGCTTCTGCCCGGTCTGGCCGTCGGCGGACGGGCGCACGATCAGGTAGCGGGCGGCGAAGACCCAGACCACCCGCAGCACGATCACGGCGACCAGGGTGAGGGCGCAGATCAGCGCGATCCTGCCGCCGCTCAGGTCGTCGTCACCGGCGTCGGTGATGATCGTCCGTGCCTGCAGGCCGATGAGCAGGAAGACCGAGCTCTCCAGCAGGAAGGCGATGCTGCGCCAGTTCATCCGCTCCGCGATCCGGGACTGCGCGGTCTGGATGATCGGTGCCTTGTGACCGAGCAGTAGCCCCGCGACGACGACGCTGATCACGCCGGATGCGTGGATCTCCTCGGCGGTGACGTACGCCGCGAACGGGGTCACGAACGAGAGCCCGCTGTCGAAGACCGGGTCGGTGACGTGCTTGCGGATGTAGCCGATCACGACGAAGAAGAGCAGCCCGATCAGCAGCCCCCCGCCGGCTGCGCGGCCGAAGTCCTCGGCGATCTCCTGCCAGGTGACCACGCCGATAGCGGCGGCCAGTGCCGTGCGTAGCGCGACCAGGGCGGTCGCGTCGTTGAGCAGCGACTCCCCCTCCAGGATCGTGACGATCCGGCGCGGCAGTCCGATCCGCCGGCCGATGGCGGTCGCCGCAATCGCGTCCGGGGGTGCCACGACGGCGCCGATCGCGAAGGCTCCGGCCCAGCCGACGTCCGGGAGCAGGGCGTGCACCAGCACCCCGACCCCGGCGGTGGTGAACGCCACCAGGCCGACCGAGAGCAGCAGGATCGAGCGCCGGTTGGCGTTGAAGTCGACCAGCGAGGTCTGCAGGGAGGCCGCGTAGAGCAGCGGCGGCAGCAGACCGAGGAGGACCACCTCCGGGTGCAGCTCCACGTCCGGGATGAACGGCAGGAACGACCCGATGATGCCGACCGCGATCAGGGTCAGCGGCGAGGACAGGTTGAGCCGGGCGCAGACGGCCGTGGTCGCGAGGACGGCAGCGACCAGGGAGACGAGGGTGACGACGAGGTCCACCCGCGGAGCCTATCGAGCGACCTGCGGGATCACGGCCTTCCTATCCGGCCAGCCCGCGGATCCGCGCATCCAGGTCCCGCCGGTTGTCGCGGCGCAGCGTCGCCTCGACGACCTCGATCCCGCTGTTCGGGCTGGCCAGGGCGTGCTCGAGCTCGCCGAGGTTGTCGACCTTCCAGTGCGGCACCCGCAGACCGTTGCAGAGCGAGGCGAGGTCGACCCCGTGCGGCGTCCCGAAGAGCTTCTCGAAGCGATCCCCGTACGGCGCGGCGCCCTGCTCCAGGGTCGCGAAGATCGAGCCGCCGTCGTCGTTGGCGACCACGATCGTCAGGTCGGGACGTTCCTCGACCGGGCCGATCACCAGGCCGGTGAGGTCGTGCAGGAAGGTCACGTCGCCGACGTACAGGATCGCGCGCGCAGTGTGCGGCCGGCCGAGGACGGCGCCGATCGCGGTCGAGACGGTCCCGTCGATCCCGGCCAGGCCGCGGTTCGCGATGATCAGCCGCCGCTCGCCCACCGGGTAGGCGCCGGCCATCAGGTCCAGGTCGCGGATCGGGTTGCTCGCCCCGATGTGCAGCAGGCCCTCGGCCGGCACCGCGCGGTGCACCGCCCCGGCGACCTCGTACGGCGTCAGGCCGGGCTCGCTCGCCACCAGCGCATCGATCCGGCCGGAGAGCGACCGGTCCGCCTCCTGCCACGCCGCCAGCCAGGCCGGGTCGGCCTGCGACTCGACCTCGAACGGGCCGTCGTACTCGACGACGACGGGGTGCGGGCGCTCGGCCCAGCGCCCGCGGGCCCGGCGCGAGATCACCTCGATGCCGTCACGGGCGAGCAGCCGTTGCACCGGCCGCGACAGGGTCGGGGCGCCGTACACGATGGCGCGCTCGATCCGCTGACCGAGCTCGGTGCCGAGCAGCAGCCGGTAGCTGCGGATCACGTTCGGCCCGTTGCGCGCGCCGCTGCTGGGCTCGGCGAGCAGCGGCCAGCCGGCGGCCTCGGCGAGCACCCGCGGCCCCGGGCCGGTGTCGTCGCCGGCGACCACCACGGTGGCCCGGCCCTGCTCCAGCGGGTACGGCGTCCCGCGGACCCAGGGCTCCCGCTCGGGCGCGGTCGCGGTCGGCACGAAGACGTCCTCGGGCAGCAGCGGCTCGTCGAACTGGACGTTCAGGTGCACGGGACCCTCGCCGAGTCCGACCAGGCCGAACCGGAGGTCGTCGGGCTCGACGACGTCGACCGCGGAGGCCGCCGCGGTGCCGAAGATCCCGACCTGGTCGGTGGTCTGGTTGGCCAGCGTCCCGCGCAGCCACTCCGGCCGGTCCGCGGTGACCGCGATCAGCGGGATGCCGGCGTGCGCGGCCTCCATCATCGCGGGGTGCAGGTTCGCGGCGGCCGTGCCCGACGTGGTCACGATCGCGACCGGCACTCGGGAGGTCTTGGCGATCCCGAGCGCGAGGAAGGCCCCGGTGCGCTCGTCGATCCGGGTGTGCAGGGCGAGCGCGCCGGTGGCAGCCGCGTCGGCCAGGGCGAAGGAGAGCGGCGCGTTGCGGGAGCCGGGCGCCAGCACGGCGTGGCGCACGCCGACGCCGATCAGCGCCTCGACGCAGGCGCGCGCGAGCTCGGTCGCGTTCTGGGAGGTCACGAGGACTGATCCTGCCCGAGTCCGGCAACCTCGGCGATCCGGGCACGCCAGTGCGCGTCGCGTTCCGGGCCGGCCGACCAGGTCGCGAGCGCGGTCAGGTCGACCTCGGGGCGGATCACCGGGAGCTCGCCCGCGACCGGGAGCAACGGGGGCGCGACCACGTCGGCGGCCAGCAGCTGCACGGTGGCCAGACCGCATGCATGATCCAGCGACGGCAGCGCCGCCGCGAGCGCGAGCCCGGCCGCGATCCCCACGCTCGTCTCCAGGGCGCTGCTCACCACCACCGGAAGCCCGATGTCCTCGGCGATCCGCAGGCACGCACGCACCCCGCCGAGCGGCTGCACCTTGAGCACGGCGATGTCGGCGGCGTCGAGGTCGCGCACCAGGTAGGGGTCCTCCGCGCGGCGGATCGACTCGTCGGCGGCGATCGGCACCCCGACCTTCCGGCGTACGGCGGCCAGGTCGTGCACGCTCGGCGACGGCTGCTCGACGTACTCGAGCCCGCCAGCGGCGCGGTCCAGCACCGGGATCGCCGCGATCGCGTCCTCGGCCGACCAGCCGCCGTTGGCGTCGATCCGGATCAGTCCTTCGGGTCCGAGCGCGTCCCGGACCGCCTCCAACCGGGCCTGGTCCTCGGCAAGCGACTGACCCGGCTCGGCCACCTTCACCTTCGCAGTCCGGCACCCGTTCGACGCCAGCACGATCTCCCGGGCGCGCTCGGGAGAGCAGGCCGGCACGGTGACGTTGACCGGGATGCTGGTCCGCCGCGGCTCCGGCCAGCCGACGTCGGCAGCCTCGCGGGCGGCGGCCAACCAGGGCGCGGAGGTGGCGGCGTCGTACTCGAGGAACGGGCTGAACTCGCCCCAGCCGGCGTCGCCGCGCAGCAGCATCCCCTCGCGGACGTCGATGCCGCGGAAGCGCGTCGTCAGCGCGAGGGAGTAGGTGTAGAGGTCAGCCATCGGTCGCCAGCCGCTTCAGGGCGAGCCGGTCGGGCTTGCCGTTGGGGAGGCGGGGGATCTCCTGGACCAGGACCAGCTGACGTGGGGCCCAGGAACGCGGCTCGACGGCGTCGCGCAGGTCCGCCAGCGTGATCGGGTCGTTCGGCTCGACGACCGCGACCACCCGCTCCCCCCACTCGGGGTCCGGGACCCCGACCACCACGACGTCGAGGACCCCGTCGTCGACGGCGATCATCGCGGCCACCGCCTGAGCAGGCACCTTCACACCGCCGCTGATGATCATGTCGTCGGTACGTCCGTCGATCCGCAGGCGTCCGTCCTCGGCCCAGTGCCCGAGGTCGTGGGTGATCAGCCACCCGTCGCGGAAAGCAGCCTCCGTGCGCTCGGGCTCGTCCTGGTAGCCGTCGAAGAGCATCGGCCCGCGCAGCAGTACCTGGCCGTCGTCCTCGATCCGGATCTCGACCCCGTCGAGCGGGACGCCGTCGTACACGCAGCCGCCGCAGGTCTCGGACATTCCGTAGGTCTGCACGATCGCGAGCTGCATCGTCTCGGCCTCGGCGCGAACCGCCGGATCGAGCGGCCCACCTCCGACCAGGATCCGGGTGAACCGCGACAGGTCCTGGACGTCGAAGCCGTCCTTGAGCTGGCGGTGGAGCTGAGTCGGGACCAGCGAGACGTAACGGCGGTCGGCGTCCATCCGGCGCCAGACCGACTCGAAGTCGTCCCACTCCTCGAAGACCACCGGCTCCGTCCCCGCCACCACGCTCCGGTACAGCACCTGCACCCCGGCGACGTACGTCGGCGGCAGATTCAGCACCCACTGCCCCGGCCCGCCGAGACGCTCCTGGGTCGCCAGCGCCGAGGCCCGCATCGCGTCGCGCGACAACATCACCCGCTTCGGCCGCCCGGTCGACCCGGAGGTCTCGATCACCATCGGAGCCGGGTCCTCGGCGGCGTCCCAGTCCCGCAACAGCGCGAGGATCCCCTCGGCGTCGCCGGACACGGGCCACAGACTGCTCACACCCCCGAGGCTAGCGAGCCGGTTCCCTGACAGAATCCCCCCATGCCCACAACTGCACAGTGGATCGAAGGCGCCCGCCCGCGCACCCTGCCCGCGGCGGTCGCGCCGGTCCTCGCCGGCACCGGCATCGCGGCGTACGTCGACGAGGCCGTCTGGTGGAAGGCCGGGCTGGCGCTGCTGGTCTCGCTGCTGCTCCAGGTGGGCGTGAACTACGCCAACGACTACTCCGACGGGATCCGCGGCACCGACGACGACCGGGTCGGACCGCTGCGGCTGGTCGGCTCCGGACTGGCCAAGCCGGATGCGGTCAAGGCCGCCGCCTTCCTTGCGTTCGGCGGTGCCGCGGTCGCCGGTCTCGCGCTCGCGGTGAGCACCTCCTGGTGGCTGGTGCTGGTCGGTGTGGTCAGCATCCTGGCGGCCTGGTACTACACCGGCGGGAAGAAGCCGTACGGGTACCTCGGGCTCGGCGAGGTGATGGTGTTCGTCTTCTTCGGGCTGGTCGCCGTCCTGGGCACCGTGTACGTGCAGCTCGAGGACATCCCCGGAGCCGCCTGGTGGCCGGCGGTCGGCGTCGGCGCGATCGCCTGCGCCATCCTGGTGGCGAACAACCTGCGCGACATCCCCACCGACGCGATCGCCGGCAAGCGGACGCTGGCGGTGAAGCTCGGCGACCGCCGTACCCGGATCTTCTACGTGCTGCTGACCTCGACCGCCTTCGCGGTGCTGTTCGCGCTCGCCGCGCACACCACCTGGTGGGCCTGCCTCGGCTTCCTCGGGTTCGTGCCGCTGCTGCGCGCCGAGCTGATCGTGCTGAAGGAGCGCGCCACCGGACCGGGGCTGATCCCGGTCCTCCAGCTCACCGGCGTCGGCGAGCTGCTGTACGCCGCCGGGATCTTCGCGGGACTACTGATCGGGCGCTGAGACTGCGGGCGCGTCAGGACGTCTCGACAGGCTCGACGTCCGAAACGCGAGCTGCGGGCGCGTCAGGGCGTCTCGACGTCCGAGGTGGGCTCGGTCCACCGGCCGGTTTCGTAGAAGTTCTCCAGGGTCGCCAGGTACGGCGCGATGTCGAGGTCGTGCTCGGCCAGCCAGGCGTCGTCGTAGTAGGTGTGCGCGTACCGCTCGCCGCCGTCGCAGAGCAGCGTCACCACCGAGCCGGTCTCGCCCGCGGCGTGCATCTGGGCGACGAGCCGCAAGGCTCCCCACATCGCGGTCCCGGTGGATCCGCCGACCGAGCGGCCGGTGATCCGCGAGGTCCAGCGCATCGCCGCGATCGAGGCGGCGTCGGGCACCGAGACCATCGCGTCCACCACCGACGGCAGGAACGACGGCTCCACCCGCGGCCGGCCGATCCCCTCGATCCGCGAACCGATCCCGGTCTCGTACGACGGATCGCCGCTCGTCCAGCCCTCGAAGAACGCCGAGTTCTCCGGGTCGACCACGCAGACCCGGGTGTCGTGCCGCTGGTAGCGGACGTACCGGCCGATGGTGGCCGACGTGCCTCCGGTGCCGGCGCCGACGACGACCCACGCCGGGATCGGGTGCCGCTCGGCGGAGAGCTGGTCGAAGATCGACTCGGCGATGTTGTTGTTGCCGCGCCAGTCGGTGGCCCGCTCGGCGTAGGTGAACTGGTCGAGGTAGTGGCCTCCGGTCTCGGCCGCGATCCGGCGGGCCTCGTCGTAGATGGCGCCGGCGTCCTCGACCAGGTGGCAGCGACCGCCGTGGAACTCGATCAGCGCGATCTTCTCCGGCGAGGTGGTCGCCGGCATCACCGCGACGAACGGCAGCCCCAGCAGCCGGGCGAAGTAGGCCTCGGAGACGGCCGTCGACCCCGAGGACGCCTCGGTGATCGTGGAGCCCTCCCGGATCCAGCCGTTGCAGAGGCCGTAGAGGAAGAGCGAGCGCGCCAGTCGGTGCTTCAGCGACCCGGTCGGGTGGACGGACTCGTCCTTCAGGTAGAGGTCGATCCCCCAGGACGGCGGCAGTCCGAAGACGTGCAGGTGGGTGTCGGCCGAGCGGTTGGCGTCGGCCTCGACCCGGCGGATCGCCTCGTGCAGCCAGGTCCGGTCACCCTCGGCTTCGGCGGTCCGGCAGCAGCCGTCGTCGCTGGCCTCCACGACGTCAGTCCGAGTCCTCGGACGTCTTCAGCTCCTCGAACCGGGCGCTGGCCCGGGATGCCCGCGCCTCGACGCTCTGCGCGAACCGCTCCCGCGGACCCTCGAGCAGCCGGAGCGACAGCAGCGAGGAGAGCACCGCCCCGATCACGAACGACCAGACCCCGACCTGGGTCGAGGCGCCGAAGATCAGCGTGGCGATGCCCGCGACCACCGCCCAGCAGGCGATGAACAGGGCGATCCGGAGGACGGTGTAGACCACGAAATGCTTCACAACGGACAGGATATTCCCGTCCGCTCTATAGGCTGGCATCGTGATCAGGTTCGTGCTCGTCCTGCTGCTCCTCGCCGCCGCGCTGTACGGCGTCTTCTGGGCGATCGACCGCAGGAACTCCGGAGGCGCCGCCGGACCGGCACGCCCGCTCCCGCGCGGACCGGTCGGACCCGACGACGACGAGGCGTTCCTCCGCGACCTCGACCGTGACGCCCGCCGCTCGCGCCCGGACCCGGCCCCGAAGCCCGACCCCACGCCCGACCCCACCTCCCAGGAGACCCATGACCACCCTGAGTGACTTCAGCGCCAACACCCTGACCGGCCAGGAGCAGGATCTCGCGGCGTACGCCGGCAAGGTCGTCCTGGTCGTCAACACCGCCTCTAAGTGCGGTCTGACCCCGCAGTTCGAGGGCCTGGAGGCGCTCTACGAGAAGTACGCCGACCAGGGCCTGGTCATCCTCGGCTTCCCGTGCAACCAGTTCGCCTCCCAGGACCCGGGCACCGCGGAGGAGATCGGCGAGTTCTGCACCAAGAACTACGGCGTCACCTTCCCGATGTTCGAGAAGATCGACGTCAACGGCAAGGACGCGCACCCGCTCTACAAGTGGATGAAGAGCGAGCAGGGCGGCGTGCTCGGCATGATCAAGTGGAACTTCACGAAGTTCCTGATCGGCCGTGACGGCAAGGTGATCGAGCGCTACGCCCCGACCACCACGGTCGACAAGTTCGAGGCCGACATCGAGAAGGCGCTCGCCTCCTAGGACCTGCCCGCGGGGTCGGTCCTGGCTCAGGCTCCGACGCTGAGGGAGAACGTCCGGCTGATCACCTTCCCGGACGCATCGGTCACCTTCACGGTGAACGAGGAGAAGCCGGTCTTGGTCGGCGTACCGCTGATCGTGCCGCCGCTCGACAGGGACAACCCCAGCGGCAGCTTGCCGCTCGCCAGCGCCCACCCGTAGCCCGGCTTGCCCCCGGTGGCGACGAGCGTGACGGCGTACGGCGTCCCGACCTTGCCCTTCGGCAGCGCCGAGGCCGTCAACCAGCTCAGTGCCGGCCCGACGGTGATCGACACCGTGCCGGTCGCGCTCTGGGATCCGCTGGTCGCCTTCGCGGTGAACGTGTACGTCCCGGCCTTGTACGGCTTCCCGGACAGCAGCCCGGTCTTGCTCAGGCTCACCCCCGAAGGCAGCGTGCCCGCAGCCTTAGTCCAGGTGTAGGCACCGGTACCTCCACCCGCGACCAGCTGCTGCGACAACGCCGCACCGACCGACCCGGAGGCCGACTGAGCGGCCACCGTCACCGGCGGCGGAAGCACCGGCGGCGTGACCCCCAGGCTGATCCGGTAGGTGCCGACGGAGCCGTAGTTCGAGTAGCTGCCCGGCTGGGAGGCGGCGCCCTGGCCGCCGCCCTGCACGATCACCTTGTAGGTCCCGCCGGCGGGCGGCGTGGTGAAGGTGACCGACGCGTTCATCCCGCCCGCCTCGACCTCGGACAGCCAGGTCGTCGGCGGGTTCGCGGTCGCCACCGTGGTGAAGCCGTTCGTCACCTTGAGCTGGACGTCGAGGTCGGGGAACGGGCTGCCGTTGTCGACCGTCACGGTCACGGTCCCGGCCGCGGTGAAGGTGTAGGAGTCGACGTCCGTCGCCCGCGCCACGATGCCGTCGCGGGTCTGACCATTCGCCAGCGTGATCGCACCACCCTTGTCCTCGTCGACCCGGTACGGCGCCCCGGCGGCGATGAGCGCGACGTCGTCCTGCTTGTTGTTCGCGTCGGGGTACGACCCGCGCGACCACTGCGACACCGGCTGGTAGTAGCTGGTGCCCATGATCGGCGCCCACGGGTCCGAGCCGCGGTAGTAGTCGCCGCCGCTCTTCTGACCGTCGTGCAGCAGGCCGAACTGGTGCCCGACCTCGTGGGAGGCCGCCTCGCCGAGGTACTTGCCGTTCGTGGTGGCGCCCTTGCTGAAGATCCAGGCCGGCTGGCTGCCGGCGTGCGCGCTGCCGGCGTACTTCCAGGCGTTCGTGTAGGCGAGGCCGCCGCAACGGCACCTGTCGTACACCAGACCGCCGTTGGTGATCACCGCCCGCGTCCCGTAGGCCTGGTCGTTGGTGTCGGTCCGCTTGATCGCCGCCTCGCCCGGGTAGGCGGTGGTGACGTTGACGTCGAACGGCGCGTAGTCCTCCGCGACCACCTGCCATGCCTTCTGGATCTCGGTGAGCTCCGCGTCGGAGAAGTTCGTGCTGACGTCCGCGTCGATCGAGAACGGCTCGTAGCTGATCGGCGCGTTGCTCGAGTAGTAGTAGTTCCAGTTGCTGCTGGTGACCGTGCCGCCGCGGAAGTCGAGGTAGATGGTGCGGTTGGCACCGGGCTTCGAGCTGAGCGCGAAGGTCTGGTCGAGCGGGATCGCCTCGACGGCCGGTGTCGCGACCGGGCCCATCGAGGTGGCCGCCAGCCTGTTCTCGGCCGGCGTCGCGCGCGGCTCCGAGTAGAGGACGCGGCCGCACGGGTCGAGCCAGAGCGAGGTGTCCGACACCGCGCGGGTGCCGAGGTCGGGGACGTCGGCCGCATTGCGCTGGACCGCGGCCCGGAACACCGACGGAGTGAGACGTGCCACGTCGAGCGCACGGGCGGGCTTGCCCAGGACCGGGCCGCAGCCCGCCGGCGCCACGGCGCTCGGCGCCGCCGGGAGGGCCGTGCTCGTCGGCGTGACCGCTAGCGCGGCTCCGGTGGCGGCGAGGGCTCCGGCGATGGCGAGCGAGACGTACCTGCGGCGGTTCATGGGCGTGCTCCAGACGTCGACGTGCCGCCCCACGCGGCACTACCCCCGGGGTCGAAGGCTAGGCCCTGGCGACCTCGCGCGCCACGGGATTGAGACTTTCGACGGCGGCCGGCCTCAGGCTCCGACGCTGAGGTAGAACGTCCTGCTGATCACCTTCCCGGACGCATCGGTCACCTTGAGGGTGAACGACGCGTACCCGGACTTGGTCGGCGTACCGCTGATCGTGCCGCCGCTCGACAGGGACAATCCCTGCGGCAGCTTGCCGCTCGCCAGCGCCCAGGTGTAGCCGGGGGTGCCACCGGTGACGGCGATCGACACGGCGTACGGCGTCCCGACCTTGCCCTTCGGCAGCGTCGCCGCGGTGCCCCAGGCGAGGGCGGGGCCGACCGTGATCGTCACCGAGCCCGTCCCGCTCTGCGCACCGCTGGTCGCCTTCGCCGTGAAGGTGTAGGTCCCCGCCTTGTACGGCTTCCCGGACAGCAGCCCGGTCTTGCTCAGGCTCACCCCCGAAGGCAGCGTGCCCGCAGCCTTGGTCCAGGTGTAGGCACCGGTGCCACCACCCGCGACCAGCTGCTGCGACAACGCCGCACCGACCGACCCGGAGGCCGACTGAGCGGCCACCGTCACCGGCGGCGGAAGCACCGGCGGCGTGACCCCCAGGCTGATCCGGTAGGCCCCGAGCGAGCCGTAGTTCGTGTAGCTGCCGGGAGACGTCCGGATGCCCTGGCCGGCGCCCTGCACGGTCACCTTGTACGTCGCCCCGGCGGCCGGGGTGGTGAAGGTGACCGAAGCGTTCGTCCCGCTCGCCTGGTACGCCGACAACCGGACCGTCGGCGGGTTGGAGGTGGCGACGACGGAGCTCCCCTTGGTCACCTTGAGCAGCACGTCGAGATCCGGGAACGGGCCCGCGTTGTCGACCGTGATCGTCACGGTCCCCGCCGCGGTGACGGTGTAGGAGTCGGTGTCCGTCGAGCGGGAGACGATGCCGTCGAGGCTCTGCCCGTTCGCCAGCGGCACCGGACCGGACTTGTCCTCGTCGGTGCGGAAGGGCGTCATCGCCGCGATCTTGGCGACGTCGTCCTCGGCGTTGTTGGCGCGCGGGTACTGGCCGTGCGACCACTGCGAGAGCGGCTGGGTGTAGCTGGAGCCCATGATCGGCGCCCACGGGTCCGAGCCCGAGTAGTACTCGACGCCGTCGACCCCCGAGGTGCCGTCGTGGTTGAGCCCGAGGGTGTGGCCGGCCTCGTGCGCCGCCGCCTCGCCCACGTACTTGCCGTTCTTGGTGGTGCCGTTGGAGAAGACCCAGATCGGCTGGAGGCCGTCGTGGCTGGTGCCGACGTCGTCGAACGAGCCGACGTACGCGATCCCGCCGCAGCGGCACTTGTCGCGGATCGGGCCGCCGTTGGTGATCGCGACCCGGGTCCCGTAGGCCGCGTCCGCCGAGCTCGTCCGCTGGATCGCGGCCTCGCCGGGGTACTGGGTGGTGACGTTCACGTCGAAGGGCGCGTAGTCCTCGGCGACCACCTGCCACACCTTCTGCATCTCGGTGAGCTCCGCGTCCGAGAACGTGCTCAGGTCACCGTCGATCGAGTACGGCTCCCAGACGATCGGGGCACCGTAGACCTCGCCGTAGGAGTAGTTCCAGATGGTGCCGGTCACGGTGCCGCCGGTGAAGTCGAGGTAGATGGTCCGGTTCGAGCCGGGCTTCGAGTTCAGCGTCAGCGTCTGGTCGAGCGGCACGCTGCTGAACGCCGTACCGGGGGCCGAGGCGACCGCGCCCATCCCCTCCTCGGCGAGAGCGACCTGCGCGGGTGTCGCGACCTTCTCGGCGTAGTAGGCCCGCGCGCACCGGTCGAGCCAGAGCGTCGGGTCCGTCGCCGCCCGGGTCTCGAGATCGGGGACGGTCGTGGCGTTGCGCTGGATCGCGGTCCGGAACAAGGACGGCGACAGCCGCGCCACGTCGGCAGCCCGGGCCGCCTGGGTCACGACCGGTCCGCAGCCCGCCGGGACGATGCCGGACCGTGCTGCCGGGAGAGCCGTGCTCGTGGGCGCGACCGCCAGGGCGGCACCGGCCGCGGCGAGGGCGGCGGCGAGGGTGAGCGAGACGTACCTGCGGAGGTTCATGGGCGTGCTCCAGAAGTCGGCGTGCCGCCCCACGCGGCACTACTCCCCGAGGACGACGGTAGGGCCTCCCGGCCCCGCGCGCTACCGGATCGGCGACCTACGCGTAGGAGTGCTGGCTGCCCGATCCGAAGAAGAAGTTGATCCCGACGAAGTTGAACCACAGCGTCAGCAGGCCGATGATCGCGATGATCGCCGCCGCGCGGCCCTTCCAGCCCGCGGTCGCCCGGGCGTGCAGGTACGCCGCGTAGACGACCCAGGTGATGAACGCCCAGACCTCCTTCGGGTCCCAGCCCCAGTAGCGGCCCCAGGCCGCCTCGGCCCAGATCGGCCCGGCGATCAGCGCGGCGAAGGTCCAGATCGGGAACGCGAACGCGTGCACCCGGTAGGAGAACCGGTCCAGCTGGACGAGCCCCGGGACCCGGTCCAGGTAGCCGACCCGACGCGGCGTCCGGTCGGGATCGCCCTGGTTCCGGAGCCAGCGCTCCTTGATCAGGTAGAGCACCGACGCCATCCCGCCGAGGGTGAAGGCACCGGTCGCGATGATCGCCGCGATCACGTGGATCACCAGCCACGGCGACTGCAGGGCGTCGCGGAGCTTGAAGACCGGGTCGTAGAGCAGCAGCGCGTCGAGCATCAGGACCACCAGCAGGAAGCCGGTGACCACGGGCGAGAGCCAGGCGAGCTTGAACCTCCGGTACAGCGCCAGGTAGCCGATCGTCACGACCAGGGACGCGGTCAGGGTGAACTCGTACATGTTGCCCCAGGGCACCCGGATCGGGTCCGCGGCCAGTCCGCGCGCCACCACGGCGACCAGGTGCACCCCGGCGGCGACCCCGGTCGCGACCAGGCCCCAGCGCGCGAACCGCTCCATCTTCTCGGTCGACTCCTGGACCGCGACCAGGGTGTCCGCGGAACCGGCGGAGGCGGTGCCTGCGGAGGCGGTGCCAGAGACGGCAGCCGCGTCGGCAGCCGCGTCGGCGTCCAGCGGCACGTTGCGTCCCGCCGCCCACTCGGCGAGGTGGGCGAGCAGGGCGATGAAGTAGAACGCCCCGCAGATCGCCACGGCCTGGTTGCTGAGCACCTCGAACTGGGCGTGGCTCATGCCTTGTCCTCCGACATCCGGTTCTCCAATTTCCCGGCGAGGTCGTCGACCACGCCGGAGAGGTCACCACCGGCCGAGCGATCCAGCCCGGCGACCTCGACGACAGTACGCCCGCCTTCCCGGCGGGCCGAGACCCAGATCCGGCGGGGCTTGATGAAGAGCGAGCCCAGCAGACCGAGCAGCGCGAGCACGACGCCCGCGAGTGCCACCCCGTCGGCCGGGTTCTTGCTGATCTGCAGCTTCACGAACCGGCTGACCCCGTTGAACGTGATGGTGCCCAGGCCGTCCGGCAGCGTCACCGTGCTCGGGATCAGCGAGCCGTCCGACTTGATGATGCCCTTGCCGGGAGCGAGGTCGACGCGGAAGTCCTTGCCGTCCTTCTGCACCGGCTTCATGTTGTCGGTGTTCAGCGCGTACACCGACTGCGGGATGCCGTCGTCGAGACCGAGGTCGCCGGCGTAGACCTGCATCGAGAGCAGCGGCAGCTTGGCGTCCGGGAAGACCGAGGTCGGTCCGGTCTCCATCGAGAAGCCGGTCGTCGGGTAGAACTCGCCGCGGAAGCCGAGCTGCTTCGGCGAGGCGTCCGGCACCTTGATCACTCCGGAGGACCGGAACATGGTGTCCTCCGGCAGGAAGATCACCGGACCGGAGTACTCGACGTTGCCCTCGGTGTCGCGCACGGTGATGTCGGGTGCGTAGCCGTGGCCGATCAGGAAGACCTTGGTGCCGTCGATCGAGAGCGGGTGGTTGACCGAGATCCGCGCGGTCTTCACCTCGCCGTTCGGCGACGACTTGTAGGACAGCCCGGCCGAGAAGTCGGTGGCCAGCCCGAAGTTGCGCTTGCCGGTGTCGAAGGTGACGTCGAAGTCGGTCACCTTGAACGAGAACGGCTCCAGGCTGCCCACGCTGAACAGGCTGCCCGGGGTGAACTCGTCGTACTGGCTGGAGACGTTGGCGAACTGACCGCCGGTGACCACCAGCACCCCGCCCTTGTAGCCGAGCAGCGAGCCGACCGCGAAGCCGACCAGCACGACCAGCACCGAGACGTGGAAGAGCAGGTTGCCGGCCTCGCGCAGGTAGCCGCGCTCGGCCGCGATCGAGCCGGTGCCGTCGACCGGTCCGGCCAGGTCGACCCGGTAGCCGCGGAGCGCCGCGCGGGCGTGCCGCAGGACCTCGTCGGGCTCCTGGTCGGTGGTGAACGTCCGGTGCTCCGGCAGCCGGGCCAGGTTGCGCGGCGCCTTCGGCGGCCGGGCCCGCATCGCGCGCAGGTAGACCCGCGTCCGCGGCAGGATGCAGCCGACCAGCGAGACCATCAGCAGGATGTAGATCGCCGAGAACCACGGCGAGCTGTAGACGTTGAACATCCCGAGCTTCTCGTAGATCGGGGTCAGCGACGGGTGCTGGTCGCGCCACCGCGCCGCGGCCAGCGAGTCGACGGCGTTCTGCGGCACCACCGAGCCGGGGACCGCGCCCAGGGCGAGCAGGAAGAGCAGGATCAGCGCGGTGCGCATCGAGGTGAGCTGGCGCCAGGTCCAGCGCAGGAACTCCCGCGGGGCCAGTGGTGCCACCGTCGCGGCGCGGTCGCGCGCGTTCTCGTACTGCGCGTCGTCGGGGCGCTCGTCCGGGGATTCGCTCATCAGACGCTCGGGGTGAAGCCGACGATGACGGAGGACCGCAGCTCGTCCACCAGGACGTCCCACCAGCCGGTGACGAGCAGCAGGCCGACGACGATCAGCATCAGGCCGCCGATCCGGGTGATCCAGGCCTGGTGCCGGCGGACCCAGCCGATCGCGCCGAGGGTGCGCCGGTACGCGATCGCGGCGATCACGAACGGCAGCCCGAGACCGAACGAGAAGATCAGGCTCAGCAGCGCTCCGCGCCCGGCGCTCGCCTCGTTGTAGGCCAGCGCGTTGATGGCACCCAGGGTCGGCCCGATGCAGGGCGTCCAGCCCAGCCCGAAGAGGACGCCGAGCATCGGCGCTGCCGCGAGCCCGACCGCCGGGACCCGGTGGAAGCGCCAGTCGCGCTGCATCCACGGAACGGCACCGAGGAAGACGACGCCGAGCAGGATCGTGAAGGAGCCAAGGACCACCGTGATCGGCCGCTGGTACTCGTGCAGCCAGCTCCCGACCGCGCCGAAGGTCAGCCCGTAGGAGATGAAGACGAACGAGAACCCGCCGATGAACAGCAACGAGCCGGCCAGCATCCGGCCGCGCCGGGCCGACTCCAGGTCGGCCCCGGAGAGCCCCGTCGTGTACGAGAGGTAGCCCGGCAGCAGCGGCACCACGCACGGGCTGAAGAAGGAGACCAGGCCGGCGACCAGCGCGACCGGGACGGCCAGCACGAGCGAGCCGTTGAGCGCGGTCTCCTGGAACCAGGTCCCGATCGAGAGGGCCGTCACTTGCTCACGTCCTCGATCAGGTCGACCAGCGTGCGCGCGCTGGTGACCTGGCCCATCACGCTCGCGGCGACCCGGCCCTGCTTGTCGATGATCACGGTGCTCGGGATCGAGTTCGGACTGAGGGTGCGGTGGAAGGCCAGCAGGTTCTCCCCGCCCGGGTCGTAGATCGAGGGGTACGGCACCTTCTGCGCGCGCTCGAAGGCACGGGCGTTGTCGGCGCTGGTGTCGCGGGTGTTGATGCCGAGGAAGACCACGCCCTTCGGCATCACCTCGTTGGCGGCTGCGGCCAGCTCGTCGGCCTCGGCCCGGCACGGCGGGCACCACGAGCCCCAGACGTTGATCACGATCACCTTGCCGGCGTACGACGACAGGGAGACCTCCTCGCCGTCCAACGTGGTCCCGCTGACCTCGCCGGGCTTGACCCGCTCGCCGACCGGCAGCCGGGTGATCACGCCCTCGCCGTCGATGTACCCCTTGTCACCGGTCGCGTCGAGACCGTCGAAGCCGACGCCGCAGCCGGCGGTCAGCAAGGCGAAGGCCACCGCGAGCAGCACGACGACGGAACGGGGACGGCGCATGGTCAGTCGGAGCTCTCGCTGTCGGCGCTGCGGGCGGGCGCCTGCGAGCCGGGCTGGGCGCTCAGGTCGTTCGGCTCGGTGACGGCACCGGTCACGAACCCGGTTCCCGACGAGAACGCCGCCTTGCGCTCGGCCTCGGGGATCATGTCGCCGGCCGGTTCGGAGTAGCCCACCGAGACCAGCTCGTCGCCCTCGAAGGTGAACGAGGTCAGGCTGGCCAGGGTGCACTGGCGCTTGCGCGGGTCGTGCAGGAAGCGGCGCTTCTCGGCGTGCAGCCGGCAGATCCAGATCGGCAGCTGGTGCGAGACCACCACCGCCTCGTGCCCGCGGGCGGCGTCCCGGGCGTCCTCGACCGCCGCCCACATCCGGGCCGCAACCTCGGCGTACGGCTCGCCCCAGGAGGGCTTGAACGGGTTCCACAGGTACTTCCACGCGGACGGCCGGCGCAGCACGCCGTCACCGACCGAGAACGGCTTGCCCTCGAAGATGTTGGTCGACTCGATGACCCGCTCGTCGGTGGCGATCTCCAGCCCGTGCGCCTTCGCGATCGGTCCGGCGGTCTCCTGGGCGCGCTCGAGCGGGGAGGCGACCACGTAGGTGATGTCCCGGTCGGCGGTGCGCTCGGCGACCCGCTCCGCCATCGCGATGCCGCGGTCGGAGAGGTGGAAGTTCGGCGCCCGCCCGTAGAGGATGCCCTCCGGGTTGTAGACCTCGCCGTGGCGGAGCACGTGGACGATCGTCGTGGTCATGCGGTGTCCTCCCCGGACGTCGTGCTGGTGGAGACGGCAGCCGCCGCGGCAGCGGCGACCGGCAGGGCGTCCAGCACCTGCTGGACGGCGCGGTCGTCGTGCGCCGCGGAGACGAACCACGACTCGAAGGCACTCGGCGGCAGGTAGACACCGGCGTCGAGCATCGCGTGGAAGAAGGCCTTGAAGGCCTCGGAGTCCTGGGCCTGCGCGCCGACGTAGTCACGGACCGCGGACCCGGCCACGGCGTCGCCGAAGAAGATCGAGAACATGTTGCCGTTGCTCTGCAGCCGGTACGGCGCCCCGGCTCGCGTCAGCGCCTCGGCGGCAGCGGCGGAGATGGTCGCCGCGACCTCGTCGACCCGGGCGTAGACGGCGTCGTCGGCCAGCCGGAGCGTTGCCAGACCGGCGGCCGTCGCGATCGGGTTCCCCGAGAGCGTGCCGGCCTGGTAGACCGGGCCCTCCGGCGACAGCATCGCCATCACGTCGGTGCGGCCGCCGAACGCGGCGGCCGGGAACCCGCCGCCCATCACCTTGCCGAAGGTCATCAGGTCCGGGACCCAGCCCTCGACCGCGCCGTCGACGCCCCACTGGCCGCGGGCGGAGACCCGGAACCCGGTCATCACCTCGTCGGAGATGAACAGCGCTCCGTGCCGCGTGCAGGTCTCGGCGAGGAACGCGTTGAAGCCGGGCTCCGGCGGCACCACGCCCATGTTGCCGGGCGAGGCCTCGGTGATCAGGCAGGCGATCGCGTCCCCGTGCTCGGCGAACGCGGCCTCGACCGCGGCCCGGTCGTTGTAGGGCAGCACGATCGTCTGGGCGGCCGAGGAGGCGGGGACGCCCGGCGTACTGCTGACGCCCAGGGTCGCCAGGCCCGAACCGGCCTGGGCCAGCAGCGAGTCCACGTGGCCGTGGTAGCAGCCTGCGAACTTCACCACGACGTCGCGGCCGGTGAAGCCGCGCGCGAGCCGGATCGCCGACATCGTCGCCTCGGTGCCCGAGCTGACCAGCCGGACCCGGTCGATCGGCGTCCGCCGGACGATCTCCTCGGCGAGCTCGACCTCGGTGGTCGTCGGCGTACCGAACGAGGTGCCGCGGGCGATCGCGGCACCGACCTCGGCCAGCACCTCCGGGTGCGCGTGGCCCAGAAGCATCGGTCCCCACGAGCAGACCAGGTCCACGTAGGACCGGCCGTCCACGTCGGTCAGCCAGGCACCGGCGCCGGACTCCATGAAGCGCGGGGTGCCGCCGACGGCCGCGAACGCGCGGACCGGCGAGTTGACCCCTCCGGGCGTGACGGCACGGGCACGCGCGAACCATTGCTCGGAGGTAGTAGGCACCCGCGCATTCTCCCCGACCGCCCCGCAGCCGGGCGAATCGTCCCGTCCAGGAACGGCGCGGGCGGGCCTGAAATTCGGCTAAGGAAGTTTCTTACCGAACCCGCCTCATGAATTCCGGGGAGGTCCGTCTCCTAGACACGCACCCCGCCGAACCTGTCCGAAAAAAAGAGAAATGGCCCGCCGTGACCCCTTTGGGGGATAATCGTTGGAGAGGGTGGCGTCCGATTTATCGCAATCGGACCTTTTAGACCAGGGAGACTCACCACGATGGCCGCAATCATGAACAGCCGTAAGGGCAAGGCAGTGACGCTCGTTCCGCTCGCCATGCTCTCGGCCGCCTGGACCTTGAGTCTCGTCGGCGTCAACAGTGCCGACGCCGCCCGCACCGACAGCACCCCGCTCCCCGACGGCGCGGCCGTGCCCAGCGAGGCGATCAAGGCTCCGGCCAGCGTGCCGATCCCCGGCGCGATCGCGCCCAGCGTCCCCGACGGCACCGCCGACTCGGTCGTCGCCGGTGCGTCCACCAGCGGCATCCCGTCCGCGGCCCTGTCCGCCTACCAGCGCGGATCCCAGATCATCAACGCTGCCGACACCACCTGCAACGTCCCGTGGGAGCTGCTCGCCGCGATCGGTCGCGTCGAGTCCGACCACGGCCAGTACGGCGGCAACATCCTCGGCAGCGACGGCATCAGCAGCCCCGGCATCTACGGCCCGCAGCTGAACGGCAAGAACGGCACCCAGGCGATCGTGGACACCGACGGCGGCCAGCTCGACAAGGACACCGTCTACGACCGCGCCGTCGGCCCGATGCAGTTCATCCCGTCGACCTGGTCGTCGGTCAAGGTCGACGCCGACGGTGACGGCGAGCGCAACCCGCAGGACATCGACGACGCCTCGCTGGCGACCGGCGTCTACCTCTGCTCCGGCGCCGACGACCTGTCGTCCCGCACCGGCCAGGAGGCCGCGGTCTTCCGCTACAACCACAGCCGCGCGTACGTCGACCTGGTGCTGCGGATCATGGAGGCCTACAGCCAGGGCGACTACAGCGCCATCCCGTCCGGGACCTACGGCGGCACCGTCTTCACCCCGAGCTACTCCTCGGCCATCAAGACCCGCAAGGCGCACCCGAACAAGCCGGCCAAGACGGTCACCCCGGTCACCCCGACCAAGCCGAAGCCCGGTACGTCGAACCCCGGCACCGAGAACCCCGGCAACGGCGGCGAGACCCCGACCAAGCCGACCGTGCCGACCAACCCGCTGACGGGCGTCACCGACACCCTCAACGAGGTCGTCACCGGCGTCACCCAGCCGGTCGTCGACACCCTGAACTCCCTGGCCGAGGCGCTGAACTTCTGCAACAGCCAGTTCGCCAAGATCCCGGACCCGCTCGGGTTGCTCACCGGCGCGAAGAACAAGTGCGCGAACCGAGTCGAGGGCATGACCCCGAACGACGCAGCGTCAGTCATCCCGAACACGCTGAACTCGATCCTCTCCTGGTTGGGGTTGGGCAAGTAAAGAGATGCACCCATGAGAACGGCCCCGACCAACCGGTCGGGGCCGTTCTCGTTTGCACGGAGTCCCCGAACCCGTCACCACGCCTCGACAAGCTCGACGTCCGGAGGGCGGGCCAGGCTGCGCGCACGTCACCGCGTCTCGACAGGCTCGACGTCCGACTGGGGAGGGCCAGGATGCGCGTAGGTCAGGGCGTCTCGACAAGCTCGACGTCCGGGGGCGGGCCAGACAGCGCGTAGGTCACCACGTCTCGACAAGCTCGACGTCCGGGGGGCAGAGACCCCACGACAAGCACGGGCCGTTCGGAGCTTTCCAGAACCCCCA
>NZ_RJSE01000007.1:0-474483 GCF_003725695.1 Nocardioides marmoriginsengisoli | reverse complement strand
CCCGCAAACCCAGCCACGGAGCCCGCCGCAGGCGCACCCCGAAGGGCGCAAGCCCGAAGGGCAAAAAGCCCCGCAGGCACCCCCCTACGTAAGAAGCCCCGCCGCCTCCAGAGCCCAGTACGTCAGGACGATGTCCGCGCCGGCCCGGTGGATCGAGGTCAGGCTCTCCAGGATCGCCGCCTCGCGGTCGATCCACCCCTTCGCAGCCGCCGCCTCGATCATCGAGTACTCCCCGCTGACGTTGTACGCCGCGACGGGAACCTCCACCGCGTCCTTCACCGCGGCGAGGACGTCGAGGTAGCCCAGGGCGGGCTTCACCAGGACGATGTCGGCTCCTTCGGCGACGTCCAGCTTGGCCTCGCGCACTCCCTCGAGGCGGTTGGCCGGGTCCTGCTGGTAGGTGCGCCGGTCCCCCTGGAGCGAGGAGTCGACCGCCTCGCGGAAGGGCCCGAAGAAGGCGGAGGCGTACTTGGCGGAGTACGCGAGGATCCCGATGTCGGTGTGCTCCTCGGCGTCGAGGGCGCTGCGGATCATCCGCACCTGACCGTCCATCATCCCGCTGGGCGCGACCAGGTCGACGCCGGCAGCCGCCTGGGCGATCGCCATCGCGGCGTACACGTCGAGGGTGCGGTCGTTGTCGACGTTCCCCTCGGCGTCGAGCACGCCGCAGTGACCGTGGTCGGTGAACTCGTCGAGGCAGAGGTCCGACATCACGGTGAGCTCGTCGCCGACCTCGGCGACGACGTCGGTGATCGCCAGGTTGAGGATCCCGTGCGGGTCGACGGCACCGGAGCCGACGGCGTCCTTGGACTGCGGGATGCCGAAGAGCATCACGCCGCCCAGCCCGGCGGCGACCGCCTCGTTCGCGGTCTTCTTCAGCGTCTCCCGGGTGTGCTGGACGACGCCGGGCATCGAGGAGATCGGGGTCGGCTCGGTCGCGCCCTCACGGACGAACAACGGCAGCACCAGCTGGCGCGGAGCCACCCCGGACTCGGCGACCAGCCGGCGCAGGGCCGGGGTGCGCCGCAGCCGGCGGGGACGGATCTCGGGGTAGTAGCTCATGTCCTCAATCCTCTCACCGCGTCTCGACAAGCTCGACGTCCGAACCTGCTCGACGTCCGAACCCGCTCGACGTCCGAGGACGCTACTTCGAGCTGGCCCGGCGACGTCCGGCCGCGCGCCGCTCCGACGGCTTGGTGACCGGGACCCCGGCCTCGATCATCGACGCCCGACGAGCGGCACCGAAGTCGGCGAGCGCGTCGGCGAGGTCCTCGACCGACGGGTTCGGCGCCAGGACGTCGACCCGGAGCCCGTGCTCCTCGGCCGTCTTCGCGGTGGCGGGCCCGATCACGGCGATGATCGTCGAGGCGTGCGGCTTGCCGGCGATGCCGACCAGGTTGCGCACCGTCGAGGACGAGGTGAAGACGACCGCGTCGAACTTGCCGGACTTGATCGCCTCGCGGGTCGGCGCCGGCGGCGGAGCCGCCCGGACGGTCCGGTACGCCGTCACGTCGTCGACCTCCCAGCCCAGGTCGATCAGGCCGGCGACCAGGTTCTCGGTGGCGATGTCGGCGCGCGGCAGGAAGACCCGGTTGATCGGGTCGAGCAGCTCGTCGAACGGCGGCCAGTCCTCGAGCAGGCCACGGGCGGACTGCTCACCGGAGGGCACCAGGTCGGCGCGCAGGCCCCAGTCGAGCAGCGATGCGGCGGTCTTCTCCCCGACCGCGGCGATCTTCAGCCCGGAGAACGCGCGCGCGTCCAGCCCGTACTCCTCGAACTTCTCCCGGACCGCGCGGACCGCGTTCACCGAGGTGAAGGCGATCCACTCGTAGCGGCCCTCGACCAGGCCGCGGACGGCCTTGTCCATCTGCTGCGGGTTGCGCGGCGGCTCGACCGAGATGGTCGGGACCTCCTCCGGCTCGGAGCCGAAGCTGCGCAGCCGCATCGACAGCGAGGCCGCCTGCTCCTTGGTACGGGGCACCAGCACCCGCCAGCCGAAGAGCGGCTTGTTCTCGAACCAGGAGAGCTGCTCGCGGAGGTCGACGACCGGGCCGACGACGGTGATCGCGGGGGCCTCCATCCGGGCCGCGCGGGCGTCCACGCCGACCGTGGCCAGCGTCGAGACCAGGGTCCGCTGGGTGGTGACGGTGCCGGTCCGGGTCATCGAGACCGGGGTCTCCGGGGACCTGCCGGCGGCGATCAGCTCGCGGGCGATCTCGGCGATGCTGCCGACCGCCGAGAGCAGCACCAGCGTCGGACGGTCGATGTACCTGCTCCAGTCGATCGAGGCGCCGCTGCACGAGAGCACCGTGACCTCGCGGTGGTTCTTGGTGGTCAGCGGGATGCCGGCGTACGCCGGGACGGCGCTGACCGAGGAGACGCCCGGGACGATCTCGAAGCCGATCTCGGCCTTGGCGCAGGCCTGGGCCTCCTCGGGACCGGAGGCGTACAGGAACGGGTCGCCGGCCATCAGCCGAACCACCCGGCGGCCGGTCTTGGCCTGCCGGATGATGACCTTCGCGCGGGCGGCGTGGGTCAGCGGCTGACCGTCCTCGCCGAACCCGCCGTCGATGAAGAGCGGACCCCCGACCGCCTCGACCGCGTCGGTCTCCGCGTCGTCCTCGACCTCGACCGGCTCGGGGATGCCGAGCAGCCCGCGGACGAGCGCCTCGTGCTCGGGCAGCTCGGTGATGACGATCTCCGCGTCCCGGAGCAGCTCGGCCGCGCGCACGGTGAGCAGGTCGGGGTCGCCGGGTCCGGCGCCCACGAAGGACACCCACCGGGTCTGGCGGGCACTGGTGCTGGGTGCAGTGTTGGTCACAATCGCCTTCTTGCTACTTGCCGCTGGTGTTGGGGTGAGGGTGGAGCACGGGGTTGTCGAGGGTCCCGCGATCGAGCAGGGTGTGGGCGCCGTCGGCGATCATCTCGGCGGCGAGCTTGCGGCCCAGGCCGATCGGGTCGTCGTACGGGCCGGAGGCGGAGAGCCGGACGGAGAGAGCGCCGTCGAGGCTGCTGGCGACGGCCCGGATCCAGAGCTCCGCGCCGTCCTCCCCCTCGACGACCTCGGCGAGCGCGCCGACCGGCGCCGAGCAGCCGGCCTCGAGCTCGGCGAGCACCATCCGCTCGCACTCGACCGCGGCCCGGGTGTGCGGGTCGTCCAGCGCCGCGGCCAGGGCTGCCACCAGCTCGGTGTCGCTCGCGCGGCACTCGATCGCCAGCGCGCCCTGCCCGGGCGCGGGCAGCACCTGGATCGGGTCGATGGTCTCGGTGATCTCGCCGGCGCGTCCCAGCCGGGCGAGACCGGCGCGCGCCAGCACGACCGCGTCGAGCTTGCCGGAGGTGACCTGTCCGATCCGGGTGTCCACGTTGCCGCGGAGCCCGACCAGCTCGATGCCGAGCCCGAGCGCCTCGAGCTGGGCGACCCGGCGCGGCGAGCCGGTGCCGACCTTGCTGCCGACCGGAAGCTCACCGAGGGTCAGGCCGTCCCGGGCGATGATCGCGTCCCGCGGGTCCTCGCGCTCGGGGACCGCGGCCAGCGCGATCCCGTCGGCGGCGGCCGTCGGCAGGTCCTTCAACGAGTGCACGGCGACGTCGACCTCGCCGGCCAGGAGCGCGTCGCGCAGCGCGCTGACGAAGACTCCGGTGCCGCCCAGGCTCGCCAGCGGCGCGGTGCTGACGTCGCCCTCGGTCGAGACCGGGACGAGCACGGTCTCGCGCCCGGTGCGGGCGGTGATCGCGTCGGCGATCAGGCCGGACTGGGTGCGGGCCAGCTCGGAGGCGCGGGTACCCACGCGCAGCGTGCTCATACGCCCTCCACCCGGGTCACGGCCTCGACGGCGTCGGGATCCAGCGAGAAGAGCTCGGCGAGCGCCGCCGCGTAGGAGACCGCGCCGGTCTCGTTGGCGAGCTCCTTGACCCGGACCGTGGGCTGGTGCAGCAGCTTGTCCGCCACCCGGCGTACCGCGAGCTCGATCTCGGCGCGGGCGGCGTCGTCGAGGTCGGGCAGCCGGCCGGCGAGGCGCTGCAGCTCGGTCTCCACGACCCCGGTCGCCATCGTCCGCAGGGCGACCACCGTCGGCGTCACCGCGGCGGCGTGCCGGGCGGCGAGGAAGGCCTGCAGCTCCTGGCCGACGATCCGCCGGACGTCCGCGACCTCGCCGCGCTCGCCGGCGTTCTCGAGCTCGGCGGCCAGCGTCGCCAGGTCGATCAGGTGCACCCCTGGCTCGTCGGCGACGGCCGGGTCGATGTCCCGCGGCAGCGCCAGGTCGATGATCGCCAGCGGGCGACCGACGGGCCGGGCCGAACGCAGTGTCTCGGCGTCGACCAGGATGCTGGTCGAGTCGGTGCAGGAGATCAGCAGGTCGACGTCCGCGAGCTCGGCGGCGATGTCGGCGAGCGGGATCGCGCGGGCGCCGTACGACTCGGCGAGCCGGGCGGCGCGGGCTTCGGTCCGGTTGGCGATCACGATCGAGGGGGCACCGGCCCGGGTGAGGGTCGCGACGGAGAGGCCCGCCATCGCCCCGGCGCCGACGACCAGCGCGCGGATCCCGGCAGCACCGTCGACCCGGTCCAGGTGCACGGCGGCCTGCTCCAGCGCGGAGCTGACCAGCGACGGGCCGGCCCGGTCGATGTCGGTCTCGGCGTGCGACCGCTTCCCGACCCGGAGGGCCTGCTGGAAGAGCGTGTTCAGGGCCGGACCGACGGTGCCGGACTCCTGGCCGACGCGGAGAGCCTCCCGGGCCTGGCCGAGGATCTGGCTCTCGCCGACGACCATCGAGTCGAGACCGGAGGCGACGTGGAACAGGTGCGAGACGGCACCGTCGTCGTAGTGCACGTAGAGGTGCGGGACGAGCTCCTCCGGCAGACCGCCGGCGGTCTCGAGCAGCATCCGCGAGATCGCCTCGACGCTGCCGTGGAAGCGATCGACCTCGGCGTAGACCTCGATCCGGTTGCACGTCGACAGCACCGTCGCCTCGATCACGTGCTCGTTGTCGGAGACGTCGCGGATCAGCTTGTGGGTGCCCTCGGAGTCACGGGCCACCTTCTCCAGCACCGAGACGGGTGCCGAGTTGTGCGAGATGCCGACCACCAGCACGCTCATGCGACCACCCCGTCGTCGGGCTGCAGCGTCGACTTCCGCTGCTCGTGGTACGCCAGGATCTGCAGCTCGCTGGACAGGTCGACCATCCTCACGTCGACGCCGTCGGGGACCGAGAGCACCATCGGCGCGAAGTTCAGGATGCTGCGGATGCCGGCGGAGACCATCTGGTCGGCGACGGCCTGGGCGGCCGCAGCAGGCGTGGCGATGACGCCGATCGCGACCCCGTGCTCGTGCACGATCGCGGTGAGCTCGTCGAAGGACCGGATCTTCAGGCCGGCGACCAGCTCGCCGGTACGGCTGTCGTCGGCGTCGAGAAGTGCGACCGTCCGGAAGCCGCGCGAGGAGAAGCCGGAGTAGTTCGCCAGCGCGTGGCCCAGGTTGCCGATCCCGACGATCACGACGGGCCAGTCCTGGGTGAGGCCGATCTCGCGGGAGATCTGGTAGCGCAGGTACTCCACGTCGTACCCGACGCCGCGGGTGCCGTAGGAGCCGAGGTGGGAGAGGTCCTTGCGGAGCTTGGCGCTGTTCACGCCGGCCGCGGTGGCCAGCTCCTCGCTGGAGCAGGAGCGGACGTCCGAGTCCAGCAGCGAATTGAGGGCCCGCAGGTACACCGGAAGGCGCGCGACGGTCGCCTCAGGGATACGTGTAGGGCTCACGGTCAACTCTCCAGCGACGCGCTCCGGGCCCGGTCAGCGGGCCTGTCTGAAAAGCGGTCAGCCAGATCACCATAAGAGTTTGTGAACGTGGGAACAAACTGAGTCCGACCCGTGGCCCCGACTTGACTAGCACAGGTGAGACATTCCCCACCCAGCGGGGTCGGCGGCGCGCCCGATCAGGCGCCGGCGACCGGACCGAGTGCTGCGCGCAGCCGAGCCTCGTCGACCCGCCAGAAGTCGTGCTGGGCACCGTCGACGAAGGTCACCGGGATCTGCTCGCCGTACTGGCGCATCAGCGCGGGGTCGCCGGTGATGTCGACCTCGTCGTACGACGTCCCGACGTCCGCGCAGACCCGGGCGATCACCGCACGGGCGTCGTCGCAGAGGTGGCAGCCGGGCTTGCCGTAGAGCAGGACGCGCGCCACGGTCACTCCAGCAACCCGAGAGCGCGGCGGCGCTCGGTGGCCCGCAGCCGGCCCTTCTGCACCTTGCCGGTCCCGGTGTAGGGCAGCTCGGCGACCAGGTGGATGGTGCGCGGCTGCTTGAACCCGGCCAGCCGGGACTCGCAGTGCGCCCGGATGGTCGCGACCAGCTCGTCCTCGTCGACCTCGTGGGCCGGCGTCACGTACGCGACCACGGCCTCACCGGTCAGCTCGTCCTCGACCCCGATCACCGCTGCCGCCGCGACGCCGGCGACCTCGCCGATCACGTCCTCGACCTCGCTGGGGTAGACGTTGAACCCGGAGACGATCACCAGCTCCTTGAGCCGGTCGACCAGGAACAGGTCGCCCGCCTCGGTCAGGTAGCCGACGTCACCGGTCGCCCACCAGCCCTCCTCGTCCGGCCCGTCGGCACCGTCGGGCCAGTAGCCGGAGAAGAGGTTCGCGCCGCGGATCCAGATCTCGCCGGCGTCCTCGTCCTCGGGTGCGGCACCGTGCTCGTCGACGAGACGCACCTCGATGCCGGGCAGTGTCGCCCCCACCGAGCGCGGATCGGGGTGCGCGCTGCACTGCGTCGAGGTGACCACCGGTGCGGCCTCGGTGAGCCCGTAGCCCTGGTGGATCGTCAGCCCGGTCCGCGCGGTGAACGCCTCGGTGAGCTCGGGGGCCAGCGGCGCCGATCCGGAGAGGATCGTGCGGACCGGTCCGAACCGGTCCTCGATGCCCGGGATCTGCATCCAGTAGGCGAAGACCGGCGGCGCGACCGGGAGGACCGAGATCGCCTCGTCCTCGATGATGTCCAGCGACCCCTCCGGGTCGAACCCGTCGACCAGCACGATCCGCGCGTGCTGGCGGATCACCTGGCCGAGGACTGCGTTGAGGCCGTAGACGTGGAAGAGCGGCAGCACGCCGAGGACGACGTCGCGGCCGTTGATCATCGGCGGCACCACGGCAGCGGCCTGCGCGATGTTGGCTGCCAGCGCGCGGTGGCTGAGCATCGCGGCGCGCGGCCGGCCGGAGGTGCCGCTGGTGTAGAGCAGGACCGCGACCGACTCGGGGTCGGTCGTCCCCGGCACCTCGACACCGGCCTCCATCACCAGGTGGTCCCAGGACCGCTCCCCCGGCTCGAGGGTGGTGCCGATGCTCACGATCCGCGGGCGCGGCGGGGTCGCGGTCTCCGCGTCGGTCGCCTCCCAGGCCTCGGCGACACCGCTGACGGCGCTGCGCACCCCGGCGATGGTGCTGCCGTCGGCGATCACCATCCGGGAGCCGGAGTCCACCAGCATCCGGACGATCTCGCCGGTCGCGCTGCGCGGGTTGATCGGCACCGCCACCATCCGCGAGCGGAGCACGCCCAGGTAGGTGGCGACGAACTCGATCCGGTTGGTGACCGCGATCATCACCCGGTAGCCGGCGACCATGCCGGCGGTGGACAGCCCCTGCGCGACCCGGTCGGCCAGGTCGTCGAGGGCGGCCCAGGTCACCGTGCGGCCGGTAGCTGCCTCGGACAGCGCGATCTTCGTCGGCTCCGCACGAGCCGCGGCGGCCAGGAGATCGGCAACGTTGGTCTCCATCCGGGGAGTCTCCCATAAGGGACAGGGGTGCTGGGCCCCGAATGGCCCAGCACCCCGCACCCGAACTCACCTCGGGTGGATCAGCCGATCAGCGCCCCCTTGCCCGACGAAGGCAGGTAGCCGGCGCTGCCCGCGAAGTCCGCCTTGTAGCCGAGGGCCAGGATGATCCCGAGCAGGCCCGCGGTACCGCTGCAGCTGGCCACCCCGTTCGCGGCGGTGATCGCGGTGCACAGCGGCACCACGCCGCTCTTGAAGGTGACCGTCTCCCCGGCGACCGGACCCGCGGGCCCGGTGAGCGTCGCGGAGAGGTTGGTCAGGTGCAGCTTGAGCCCCTTGAGCTCGACCAGGGCCGGGGTGGCCTTGATCGACGTCGCCCCCTTCGCGACCACCTGGGCCAGGGCGGCCGAGGTGCTCGGGCCGAAGGCCGTGGAGCCGGCGTACGACGCCGTCACCTGGTGCGACCCGACTGCCAGGTTGGCGACCGGCGCCGAGGTGGCGACCCCGTCCACCAGCGGGACCGGGGATCCGACCGGGTTCCCGTCGACAGCGAACTGCACGTCCCCGGACGGGGTTCCCGCGGTCGCCGGGCTCGGCTTCACGGTGGCCTTCCAGGTGATCGGCTGCCCGTACTGCGGCGTCGCGTTCGACGTCGCCAGCGTGGTCACCGTCGGACTGGCGACCCGGTGCTCGACCGCGGCCGACCGCACCGGCGGGAAGCCGATGCCGCCGCTCCAGGTCGCCGTCAGCTGGTGAGCGCCCGACCCGAGGTCCGCGGTCTTGAACGACACCGGGGTGCTGAACGCGACCGGCACCGTGCCGAGGACCTGGTTGCCGTCCCGGAACGTGACCGATCCGGCCGTGCTGAACCACGCCCCGCCGGTGACCGTCGCGGTCATCGTGACCAGCTCACCCAGTCTGCTGCTGCCGGCCGGGCTGACGGTCAGGTCGGTCCCGACCAGACGCACCAGCCCGAGCGAGGCCGGCCGTCCCACCGGCACGCAGTCGTACTGGCGGTCACCGGTCGGCGTGTAGAACCGGACCCGGTCCAGCGGGACGTCCACCAGGTCACCGGCAGCGCCGCTGACGGTGGTCCGGCCGGTTCCGCCGTCCCACAGGATCCGGTAGTCGTTGTGCGCGGCGTTCGGGTTCTCGATCACCCCGGTCGCCGCCGACGCCGTGCCCGACGACCCGATCTCCGCGGTCAGGTTCTCCGACGCGTACTGCCGGTTCCGCAGATCGCCGCCGACGGTGACCCGCACCCGGCCCAGGTCGACCTCGGAGCCCACCCCGGCGTACGCCGGCACGTCCGCGGAACCGTCGATCAGCATCCGCTTCGAGCCGGACCCCCCGCCGAGGGTCGGGAAGCTGCACTCGTAGAGCGCACCGAACGGCGCCAGCACCTCGAAGGTGAGCGGCGCGGACAGCATCGGCAGGTGGTTGGTCCCGCCCAGGTACTTCACCTGGATGGTGTGGTTGCCCGGCGCGAGGTCGTCGGTGCGGATCACCGCCTGCGTGATCTGCGCGAGGCCCTCCGGGACCTGCTGGATCGTCCCGGAGACCGCCCCGACGGTCACCGAACGCGGCTTCCCGTCGACGAAGAACTCGACCCGCCCGTCGGGGTAGCCGGTCGCCGGCACCGCGGAGTTGTTCAACCGGACCCGCCAGCCGATGTCGTACCCCTGCGCGTACCGGTACGGCTGCGCGCCGCCGAACAGGATGTCGATCCCGATCGACTCCAGCGGAACCCGCTCGGCGAGCGGGATCTGCACGGTGGCCGAGGACGAGTCGATCGTCGCCCCGCTCTCGCCGGTCGAGGCATCGACCTGCACCAGCGCGGCCGTCACCTTCAGCTTGCGGCCCTCGGCGGACCCGTTGCCGATGCTGAGTCGCATCGGGACGTCCCGGCTCTCGCCGGCCGCGAGGGCGAACCCGGCGTTCCCGCCGAACGCGCCGAGGAGCTGGGCGTCTCCCCCGGCGATGTCACCGCTGAACGGGATCCGCTGCCAGGCCCCGGAGCCGTCCTGGAACTCCCAGACCACGTCCTCGGCCTCGACGTAGTCGCCGTAGCCGGGACAGGTCGGGCAGAGGTTGGGGTTCGGGTCCTGGTCGATCGCGAGGTCGAGGCGCAGGCGCTGCTCGTCCCGCCCGTTGGCGGGGTTGGCGACCGAGAACGTGAACGGCTGCGGAGCCGCGCCCCGGCGAACCGTGCCGGGCAGGTCACCGCTCAAGGTCGCGTAGGCCCTGACCTGGTAGGCGACCGACGCGCTCGTGCTGCCGGCGTAGGTCTGGTCGCCGCCGTACTCGGCCCGGAGCTGGTGGCTGCCCGCGCTGAGCTTCGTCGTCGTGGTGGCCACGCCGTCCACGACCGGGGCATCGCCGAGCGAGGTACCGCCGGAGTAGAAGTTGACCGTTCCGCTCGCCGCGGCCGGCGCCACCGTGGCGGTGAGCGTGGTTTCCGTGTCGTTCATCGCCTCGTCCGGCGCGACGGCCAGCGACGTGGTCGTCTGCTCCAGCCGGGTCCCGAAGTCACCCTCGGCGGTCAGCGTGAGGCGGTTGTTGGTGCCCTCGAACTGCGGGCCGGAGTTGGTGACGATCAGCTGCGAGCACTTGTCGGTCACCTCGAAGTTGTTGACCCGGAAGCCCTCCGCCTTGAGCGAGACCCGGCCGGTGGCGGGGTCGTACGGGGCGGTCGAGCGCAGCTCCACGTTGACCGGCTGCGAGTAGCAGTCGCCGTTCGCCACGGTGGAGGCGATCTGCACCCGCAGCTTCAGACCGAGGTTGAAGGCCAGGGTGCCGTCGGCCTCGAGCCGGCCGGTCCCGCTGCCGGGGTCCATCATCAGCAGCTGCTCGGTGATCTGCAGCGTCAGGGTGATCGGCTTGGTCACGTGCTGCTCGAAGGTGACCGAGGGGCTGGAGAAGTTCACGTCCGTCAGCTGGCCGGTCTCGGCGTCGTAGCTGCCGTTGATGCTGGTCGGGTTGGCCAGGTCCGGTCCGGGCTCGTTGCCGGCGATCATCATCTTGCCGGTGCCGGCGACCATGCTCAGCCCGAAGCTGGACGGCTCGTCGTCTGCCTGGGCGGGGGCGATCGCCAACGGCGCGACCAGCAGCGCGAGCGCCGTGATCAGGCCCAGCGACGCACGACGCCAACGGCGTCGTCGTACGGGGTGCGAACTCATCTTTACTCCTGGGTGAGTGGGTCCCGAGCATCTGTTGGGGAGTGATGTAACCCGGGTTTCATCGATGCGTCAACGTTACTCACGAGTTTCGATGAAATCTTGGTTACTTACGAATTCGCCTACCTCCAGGCTCAGGCCACTACCCGACTGACCTGCGGTGATTGGTGGGCCCGCACTATCACGCGAATTCCCGATAACAAAAGTTACTTAAATTCGGCCCTGCGATGGAGTTCATTTCTGAACTGTTCGCTTTGTCCTGGTTTGACGTGGTTTTTATGAACGCCCGGACTTCCGGGTCAACGACGCGCCAGGCCGGCACGAACGGCCCTCCCACCTCGCTCGAAGTTATGCTTCGTCCCGTCGGCGCGATCCCAGGATCAGTCGCTCTCGGAAGCGCTTCGCGCGCAAACCCCCAGTACCGAAAATCGAGCGTCGGAGAGATCGAATGAACGCGGACGACCGGCTGGTGCTGCCCGGTGCGCGCGACGCTCGTGACCCCGCCCGCTCGTTGACGGCCCCCGGCGTCAGCTATACCCGCGAGCAGGTCGCCGCGATCCAGCGCGAACGGATGATGGACGCGGTCGTCCAGCTGAGCGACGAGTCCGGGTTCGAGAACACCGGGATCAAGGCCATCTGCGCCCGCGCCGGTGTCGGCCTGGCGACGTTCTACGAGCACTTCCCCAACAAGGACGACTTGCTCCTGGCCGCCTTCGACGTCGGTGTCCGCAAGATCATCCGGGCGGTGGCACAGGCCTACACGGCGGCGGCGGACCAGGGCTGGGAGACCGCCTTCGACGCCTGCATGGTCGCGCTGCTCCGGGCGACCGCGGACAACCCGGCCTTCTCCCGGTTCTACCTGGTCGAGATCCACAAGTCCGGCCGGGACTCGCACGCCCGGGTGCACGCCGCGCTCGAGAGCTCCTACGAGCTGTTCGCGAACGCCGAGATGTCCGCCGGCATGCCGACCCCGGACCCGCAGATGGTCCCGCTCGTGGTCGGCGGCATCTACACCCGACTGGCCCAGTACGTCCGGACCGGCCGGGCCGCCGAGGTGATGGAGCTCCGCGAGTCGATCGTGGAGTTCAGCCTCAGCGTCTTCGGCGAGCACCGGCGGCGCACCGCCGAGGCTTAGGCTGGTCGCGTGACGCCAGCCAACCGCCCGCTGAACCTCAAGCGTCGTTCCCGCCTGGCCGGCGAGGCCTCGGCCGCGATCGCGGAGGTCGAGACCAGCCTGGCCGTCGATCCCGACGCGACCGGCGCGGCGTTCTTCGACGTCGACAACACCGTGATGCAGGGCGCCTCGATCTTCCACCTGGCCAAGGGGCTGCACCGCCGCAAGTTCTTCACCACCCGCGACATCGTCGGTGCCGCCTGGAAGCAGGCCTACTTCCGCCTGGTCGGCGTCGAGGACCCCGAGCACGTCGCCGAGGCCCGCTCGGCAGCCCTCGCGTTCATCGCCGGTCACACCACGACCGAGCTCGAGGCGCTCGGCGAGGAGATCTTCGACGAGGCGATGGCGCACCGGATCTGGCCGGGCACCCGGGCACTGGCGCAGCTCCACCTCGACCAGGGCCAGCGGGTCTGGCTGGTGACGGCGGCACCGATCGAGATCGCCAGCATCATCGCGCGGCGCCTGGGGCTGACCGGGGCGCTCGGCACGGTCGCCGAGCACATCAACGGCGTCTACACCGGCCGCCTGGTCGGCGAGATGCTGCACGGCCCGGCGAAGGGCGAGGCAGTCCTCGCGCTGGCGGCCCGCGAGGGCCTGGACCTGACCCGCTGCTCGGCGTACTCGGACTCCTACAACGACCTGACGATGCTCTCGCTGGTCGGCGACCCGTGCGCGGTCAACCCGGACGCCAAGCTGCGTGCCCACGCCAAGGCCGAGGGCTGGCGGATCCGCGACTACCGCACCGGGCGGAAGGCGGCCCGCGCCGGGGCCTTCACCGCGGCCGTCGCAGGGGCCGCGGTCGGCACCGTCGCCGCCGGTACGGCGATCCGTCGCCGACTCCGCTAGACTGTCCGAATTGTAACGATTTGGGTACGGAGCCCGTGCAGTTCCGTAACTGGTCTGGACAAGCGGGTGCATCGGCGGGTGATTTGTCGAACTTCATTCCCAAATATCGCCCGCCCTGTCTATGGTGAGCACGTGAATCCTGGCGGGGGGCCGGGGAGGGAGAACTGTTCATGGGAGTGAGCCGGGAGTACGCGCGCGGTCTTGCTGCGCTGCACCGCGCGGTCGCCGAGTTGGCGCACACTCCTCTGCTGGCGACCCCCGGTCCGTCCTGGATGGACGACGACCGCATCCTCCTCGCGAACGCGACCACCGTGGGCGCCCGGCGCAAGCACGCCGCCAACGGCTCCGGGGCGAACCTCGCACCGGTCCCCTCCCCCGGCAAGGACGCCGACCGCGGGCCGGACCACGGCGACGCCGAGCTGGCCGCCTCCTCCGCCGAGGACGAGGCCGTCGGCACCCGGCTGATCGCGCTGGTCGAGCTGGCCCGCAACGGCGACAAGGACGCGTTCGGACAGCTGTACGACCACTACCAGCCGTCCGTCTACCGGTTCCTGTACTACCGGGTCGGCTCGATGACGCTCGCCGAGGACCTGACCGCCGAGACGTTCTTCCGGGCGCTGCGGAGCATGCACTCGTTCCGCTGGCAGGGCAAGGACTTCGGCGCCTGGCTGATGACCATCGCCAGGAACCTCACCGCGGACCACTTCAAGGCAGGTCGCACCCGCCTGGAGCAGACCACCGAGGACATGCAGACCCTCGACACCACCTCGGAGAGCCCGGAGATCGAGGTACTCGCGTCCCTGACGAACGAGGCCCTGCTCCGTGCGCTCGGCGAGCTGCCCACCGAGCAGCGCGAGTGCCTGATCATGCGCTTCCTCCAGGGCCTCTCGATCGCCGAGACCGCGGAGATCCTCGGACGCAGCAGCGGAGCCGTGAAGCAGCTCCAGCTGCGAGGTGTCCGAAATCTGGCGAAGTTGATTCCGGCGGGGGAGCGGGAATGATGAGCGCGAACCAGTTCAAAATGCCCAGAATGCGTCCCACGTCACGCATAACTTCGGACCTCGTGCGCTCGTTGGACCTCATGTACGAGCGTTCGCGTGACCGCGCCACCCCTGCGGGAACGCCGAGCGTCCCCTCCCAGGAATCAGGATCCAGCTCATGACCCCGCTCAGCCCGGCGCGCAGAGACGCTGAGGCCTTCGCTCGTGCCGTCGACGGCGCACGAGGAGACGTAGCCGACCGCTACTCCGATCTCCTCACCTGCGTGGACGTGCTCCGCGAGCAGGAGATCCCGGCGCCGCGCGCCGACTTCGTCGCCGACCTCCGGATGCGGCTGATGGACGCCGCCGACACCCTCCTCGTGCCGGCCGAGGCGACCCTCGCACCGGTCGTCCCGCTGCAGCAGCCCTCCACGAACCGCCGTCAGCGCCGGATCAGCATCGCCGCCGCGGCACTGGTCGTGGTCGGTGGCACCGCCGGCGTGGCCGCCGCCGCCGAGAACGCCCTCCCGGGCGACGCGCTGTACCCGCTCAAGCGCAGCATCGAGAGCGCCCAGGTCTCGCTCAACGGCAGCGACTCCGGCAAGGGCCAGGACCTGCTCCGGCAGGCCGGCACCCGGCTGAACGAGGTCGACGGCCTGCTGACCAAGAACGACTCGACGACGCAGATCACGCACACGCTGTCGTCGTTCAAGCGCAGTGCCACCGACGGTGCCGACCTGCTCTTCGTCGACTTCCAGCGCACCGGCGACACCGAGACGATCTCCCGCCTCCGGGCGATGCTCAGCAGCCAGCTGACCAAGCTCGACTCGCTGTCCTCGGACGCGCCGGCCGACGCCCGTCCCGCCTTCGCGGCCGCCCGCCAGCTGCTCTCCGACCTGGACCAGCAGGCCTCGGTGCTCTGCGCCGACTGCGGACCCGGCGGGATTAGCGAGAAGCTCCGGATCTCCTCCGCGCCCGCCCTGGGAAGCCTCTTCGAGCTCCCGGTGAGCCGCGCCGAGCACAAGGCCGCCGTCGAGGCGCGCAACCAGGCGGAGCTGGCCGGCAAGGCCGGTCAGATCGCCAAGAGCACCAAGACCGACAACACCCCGGCCACGCCGGACAGCAGCGGCAAGACCGCGGACGACCCGGACGTGGACCCGGGCACCGGGCTCCCGGTACCGACCCCACCGAAGGTCGGCGGGTTGACGGGCGTCGTCGGAGGTCTGACCTCCGGCGTCTCGGCATTGCTGGGCGGGGGCGGTACGCCGCTCACCGACACCCTGAACAACACCCTCGCGACGCTGACCGGCCTGCTGCCGAAGTAGCCTCGGTGCCGGCAGCCCGGTAAGCGCGCGACCGGACCGAGCGGGTCCTTACCCGAAGACCGACTTGCGCTGCATCAGCAGGCTGTAGAGCGTCTGCTGGATGGTCTCGCGGACCTGGTCGGTCACGTTGAAGACCAGCATCGGGTCCTCCGCCGCGCCCTCGTCGTACTCGTCGGTCCGGATCGGCTCGCCGAACTCGATGATCCACTTCGACGGCAGCGGGATCAGGCCGAGCGGCCCGAGCAGCGGGAAGAACGGCGTGATCGGGATGTAGGGCACCCCGAGCAGCCGCGCCAGCGACGGGATGTTGCCGACCAGCGGGTAGATCTCCTCCGCACCCACGACCGACGTCGGGATGATCGGTACGCCGGTGCGGATCGCCGCCGAGACGAACCCGCCGCGACCGAAGCGCTGCAGCTTGTAGCGCTCGCTGTACGGCTTGCCGATGCCCTTGAAGCCCTCCGGCCAGACACCGACGATCTCGCCGCCGCGGAGCATCCGCTCGGCGTCGTCGTTGCACGCCAGCGTGACGCCGCCCTTGCGGGCCAGCTCGCTGACCACCGGGAGCTTGAAGACCAGGTCGGCGCCGAGCGGGCGCAGGAACCGGTGGGCGTGGTCGTGGATCGAGATCGCGGTCATCATCCCGTCGATCGGGATCGTGCCGGAGTGGTTGGAGACCACCAGCGCCCCGCCGGTGGGCGGGATGTTCTCGACGCCGCGGACCTCGATCCGGAACCACTTCTCGGCCACCGGCCGGATCGCTGTCATGAAGAAGCGCTGGGTGATCTCGGCGTCGAAACCGTACTCGTCGACGGTGTAGTCACCGGTGAGCCGGCGGCGCAGGAACGCCAGGAACGCGGCCAGGCGCGGCTCCCAGTTGTCGCCGAAGACCTCGACGGCGGCCGTGGTGAATCCGGCGAGCCAGTCCACGGCCGGGATCCCGACCGTCGGCTCGGGGTGCGCACCCGCTACCGGCGGGACCTGCTGGTGGAGCGGCTGGCGCGGCGCGGGGATCGTGGCATCGCGACTGCTTGCCGGTGCGGGCGTCTCGGCAGGCTCGACGTCCGGGGCCGCGCCGTCCGGGGCCGCGCCGTCGGGGGTCGCGGCTGACGGGGTCTTGGTCCTGGGCGCGCGCTTGGCGGCCGGCTTCGCGACCAGGCCGCGGGCCGAGCTCGACGGCTTGGCACTGCCCGTGCCGCGTCCCGGCTTGCCGCGGGTCCCGATCGGGATGATCTCGGCGTCACCCATCGAGCTCTCCGATCTGGTTCCTGCCTCCGAGGGCACCGACCAGGGCTTCCTCGGCGGCTCGGACCCGCCGCTCGGAGATCAGGCCGGGTGACAGCGAGGCCGCGAACTCGCCGAACGCCTGCTCGGTGGTCCGGGACGGCTTGAAGCCGAGCACCTCGCGCATCCGGGTGGTGTCGACGCCGCGCCCGTAGGCGAGGAACGCGATCTGCTCGCGGGAGAAGTCGGCCATCCGAGCCTGACGCATCGCCGAGCCGACGGCGCCGACGGCGAAGCTCGGCAGCGGCAGCGCGGGCCGGCCGAGCCGGCGGATGGCCTGGCTCAGCATCATCACGCCAGCACCGGCGATGTTGAAGGTGCCCCGGATGTCGGCCAGGGTGGCGTGCTCGATCGCGTCGAGCAGGTCGGTGTCGTTGAGGAACTGCATCCGCGGATCGAAGCCGAGCACCGTCGGGATCACCGGCAGCTTGAAGTAGCCGGTGGTCGGGGTGCTCAGGCCGGCACCGAGCGCGTTCGCAGTCCGCAGCGTGGTCACCCGGACGTCGGGACGGCGGCGGGCGAAGCCGCGCACGTAGCTCTCGACCTCGTTGATGTCCTTGACGAAGCCGACGCCGAACCCGTGCTTGGCGTTCATGTCCTCGGAGAACATCGCGGGGTCGCGGTTCGACGAACCGTAGACCGACGTACTGGACTTGAGCACGAAGTGCTCGAGGTCCGGCGACTGCTGGCACGCGGCCAGCAGCTGCATCGTGCCGATCACGTTGAGCTCCTTGGCCGCGGTGCGGCTGGAGGAACCCGCCGACGGCAGGACGCTCATGTGCACGACCGTGTCGACGTGCTCACGCATGATCACCTTGGCGATGATCGGGTTGCGGATGTCGGCGCGGACGAAGGAGACTCCGCCGAGGTCGCCACGGGGAGGCTGGACGTCGACACCGATCACCCGGTCGACAGCAGGCGAGGCCGCTATCTGACGAGCGAATCGGCGTCCCAGGTCGCGAGCGACACCGGTGACGAGGACGACACGGCCCACGACAGTCCCTCTCCGGTACGGCGGGCTAGAGCCCTACTTGCCGAGGCGACGACGCTGGACGCGCGTCTTCTTCAGCAGCTTGCGGTGCTTCTTCTTCGCCATACGCTTGCGGCGCTTCTTGATGACAGAACCCACGGGTGTCCTCTTCTTGCAGATGGAGTCTCAGCAGTGGAGCCGCAGAAGACTCCTCGGAAGAGGTCAGCCTATCCGTACCGGGGGAGACAAACGAATCGGACGTGAGTGGTCTCACGTCCGATCCGTCAGCAGAAGCTCAACCAGCCTGGAAGAAGCTCTTCCGCAGGTAGTCGTTGACGTCTTCTTCGCTCACGCGGAACGAGCGCCCCACACGCACGGCCGGCAGTTCGCCGCCGTGCACCAGACGGTAAACCGTCATCTTCGATACCCGCATCACCGAGGCAACCTCAGCAATGGTCAGGAACTTCACCTCGGAGATATCTCCGGACAGGTTCGAACCCATCTCGCACCGCACTTTCTCATGGCACGCTCTCCGGCTTCCCCACCGGAGGTCACACGTGCTCGATGACCCGAGAATAGGGCCTGATGTGACGCGTGGGGAAGAGGTGAACTCAGGATAGTTCTGAGGCGTCATCTTTCCCGATTACCAGGACACCGGGTCCAATCCGTGCTCCGGAAAGACAGCGGCGCGTGTTTCGGTGATCGCGCGGTCCAGCCAGGCGTCCGGATCGATCCCCTCGGAGACGTCCCGGTACGTCGGCTCCCGGCCGTCCGTCATCCGCTCCGGCGCCCGCGCTCCGAGGCGCTCGCCGACACCCGCACGCCACTCCTCCGGGGTCTCGACGTCCGGGTCGAGCGGGACCCCGCCGACGATCGCCAGCAGGTGCGTCCAGGACCGCGGCACCACGTCGACCAGGGCGTAGCCGCCCCCGCCGGTCGCGATCCAGCGTCCTCCGCAGACCTCGTGGGCCAGCTCGTGCAGCGCCAGGTAGCTCGCCCGCTGGCCGTCGACGGTGAGCATCAGGTGCGCCAGCGGGTCGTCGCGGTGCGAGTCGCAGCCGTGCTGGGTGACCAGGACGTCCGGGGCGAAGGCACGGAGCAGCGGCGGCACCACCGCGTGGAACGCGCGCAGCCAGCCGGCGTCCGAGGTCCCCGGCGGCAGCGCCACGTTGACCGAGCTGCCGCGCGCCTCCGGGCCGCCGGTCTCCACCGGGTAGCCGGTGCCCGGGAAGAGCATCTGGCCGGTCTCGTGCAACGAGATCGTCAGCACCCGCGGATCGTCGTAGAAGATCTTCTGCACCCCGTCGCCGTGGTGCACGTCCACGTCGACGTACGCGACCCGCTCGGCTCCGTTGTCGAGCAGCCACTGGATCGCGACGGCGACGTCGTTGTAGACGCAGAACCCGCTCGCCGACCCGGGCATCGCGTGGTGCAGGCCGCCGGTGATGTTCGCGGAGTGGATCGCCTCACCGGTCCAGACCCGGCGGGCGGCCTCCAGGGTCGCACCGACGATGTGCCGGGCGGCGACGTGCATGTTCGGGAAGGTCGGGTTGTCGTCGGTGCCGAGCCCGAACCGCGGGTCGTGCCGGGACGGGTCGTTGCCGGCCCGCTGCACCGCCTCGATCAGCGCGGCGTCGTGCACCAGGAGCAGGTCGTCGTCGCTCGCGTCCGGAGCCCGTACGGCGACCAGGCCGCCGGGCGCGTCGAGCAGGCCCAGCGACCGGGTCAGGCTCATCGTCAGGTCCACCCGGACCGGGTTCATCGGGTGCTCGGGGCCGAAGTCGTAGCCGGTCAGCGACTCGTCGTACACGACGCAGGTGCCACCGGCGCAACCCGTCACCGCGGTCAGTCCAGCCCCTCGGCCAGCGACCGCGACCGGTCGCGCGCCGCCTCCATCGCGGTGATGAACGCGGCCCGGACCTTGTGGTCCTCGAGCTCCCGGATCGCTGCCGCGGTGGTACCGCCGGGCGAGGTGACCTGCTCGCGCAGCACCGTCGGGTGCGTCCCGGTCTCGCGGAGCAGCTTCGCCGAGCCGACGACGGTCTGGACCACCAGCTCGGTGGCGGTGGTCCGCGGCAGCCCCAGGTGCACGCCGGCCTCGATCATCGACTCGACGACGAAGAACAGGTACGCGGGGCCGGAGCCGGAGATCGCGGTGACCGCGTCCTGCTGCTTCTCCGGCACCCGGACGACGCGTCCGGTCGCCGCGAGCAGGCCCTCGGCGATCTCCAGGTGCGCCTCGTCGCAGTGCGATCCGGCCGAGATCGCGGCCATCCCCTCGTCGACCAGCGCCGGGGTGTTCGGCATCACCCGGACCACGGCGACGCCGTCCGGGATGTGCTTCTCGATCAGCGCCGTGGTGATGCCGGCGGCCAGCGAGACCAGCAGCTGGCCCGGACGCAGGTGCGGCGCGATCTCGCCCAGCACCTCGGTCATGTCCTGGGGCTTGACGACCAGCACGACGGTCTCGGCCTTGGCCGCCTCGACGTTCGAGACGACGTCCACCCCGTAGCGGTCGCGGAGCTCCTCGGCACGGTCCGTCCGCTTCTCCCCGACCACCAGGTCGGCGGCGTCGCGACCCGCGCGGATCAGGCCGGACAGCAGGGTCTCCCCCATCACGCCGGCACCGATGATGGCGACAGACATCGCGACTCCTCCGTTACTTCTGGACCTACTTCTGGGACAACAGCGAACGCAGGAAGAATGTCAGGTTCGCGGGGCGCTCGGCGAGCCTTCTCATCAGGTAGCCGTACCACTCGGCCCCGAACGGCACGTAGACCCGCATCCGCTCCCCGGCTGCCGCGAGGCGCTTCTGCTCCTCGGTGCGGATCCCGAACAGCATCTGGTACTCGTAGCTCCCCGGCGCCCGGTCGAACCGGGTCGCCAGCGCGCCGGCGATCTTGATCATCCGCGGATCGTGGGTGGCGACCATCGGGTAGCCCTGGCCCGCCATCAGCACCTTGAGGCAGCGCACGTAGGACTTGTCGACCTCGTGGCGGTCGACGAACGCGACCGTCTCCGGCTCGTTGTACGCGCCCTTGCAGAGCCGCACCCTCGACCCCTCGAAGGCGAGCGCACGGCAGTCGTCCTCGGTCCGGCGCAGGTAGGCCTGGACGACCGCGCCCGTCTCCGGAAAGTCCTTGCGCAGCTCGCGCAGCGTCTCCAGCGTCTGGTCGGTGGTGGTGTGGTCCTCCATGTCGAGGGTGACCGTCGTCCCGGTGTTGCGCGCGGCCCGGCAGATCCGGCGGGCGTTCTCCAGGCTGAGCTTCACGCCGACCTCGGGCAGCGCCTGCCCGATCGCGCTGAGCTTGACGCTCACCTCGGCATTCCGGGAGAGCCCCTCGGCCGAGAGCGCCTCCAGCAGGTCGAGGTACGCCGTGACCGTCGCCTCGGCCTGGTCCTCGTCGGTGGTGTCCTCGCCGAGGAAGTCGATGGTGATCAGCCGGCCGTCCTCGGCGAGGGTCCGGGTAGCGGCGACGACCTCGGCGATCCGCTCCCCCGGCACGTAGCGCGAGACGATCCCGCTGCTCACCGGCAGCCGGGTGACGAGCTCCTTGACCTGTCGGCTCTTGGCGAGCAGCAACAAACCCTGGCGTAGCAATGGATTCTCCTGGGTGACTCTCGCAGCACCTCGTTGTGCCGCCCACCCCACGTTACGCGACGAGCGGAGCACACCTCGAGCTTGCTCGTAGGTGTGCGTAGCGAGGAGCGCCGAGGAGCGCAGCGACGACCACGCGACGAGCGGAGCACACTCCGAGCTTGCTCGTGAGTGTGCGTAGCGAGGAGCGTTGAGGAGCGCAGCGACGATCACGCGACGAGCGGAGCGCACCTCGAGCTTGCTCGTAGGTGTGCGTAGCGAGGAGCGCCGAGGAGCGCAGCGACGACCACGCGACGATCACGGGTCACTCGGACTGCCGCCGCAGGGTCAGCGCCCCCAGCACCAGCGCCGCGACCGCGAACCCGCCCACCAGCCCCAGGTCGCCGAGGATCTGCGGATCCGAGTCCTCGGACACCTTCGTCATCGCGTCCACCGCGTAGGAGAGCGGCAGGCAGTTCGAGATCACCTCGAGGAACCCCGGCAGCACCGACCGGTCGACGAACAGGCCGCAGAGCAGGATCTGCGGCACCACCAGGGCCGGCATGAACTGGACGGCCTGGAACTCGGTGCGCGCGAACGCCGAGACGAACAGTCCGAGCGCCGAGCCGAGGACCGCGTCCAGGACGGCGACCACCAGCAGCAGCCAGGTCGGGCCGGCCACGTCCAGGTCGAGGAAGAGCGTCGAGACGCCGACCGCGAGCGCGGACTGGACCGTCGCCACGGCTCCGAAGGCGAGGGCGTAGCCGCCGAGGAAGTCGCCCTTGCCCAGCGGCATCGCGAGCAGCCGCTCGAGGGTCCCCGAGGTGCGCTCCCGCAGCGTCGTCACCGACGTCACCAGGAACATCACGATGAACGGGATCAGCGCCAGCAGCGCCGGCGCGAGCGCCGAGAACCCGGCACCGGGCAGGTCCTCGAACATCCACCACAGCAGGGTCATCACCGCGCACGGCAGCACCAGCAGCATCGCCGACGTACGGCGGTCCCGGCGCAGCTGGATCAGCACCCGGCCGGCGACGGCCAGCGTCGTCCGGGCGTTCACCGGTCCACCTCGGCCGCGGCCACGATGTCGAGGAAGGCGGTCTCGATGTCCGCGGCCCCGGTGCGTTCGAGCAGCGCGGCCGGACTGTCGTCGGCGATCACCCGGCCGTCCCGCATCAGCAGCAGCCGGTCGCAGCGGTTCGCCTCGTCCATCACGTGGCTGGAGACGAAGACGGCCGCGCCCTCCGCAGCCAGCCGGTGGAAGGTCTCCCAGAGGTCCTTGCGCAGCACCGGGTCCAGCCCGACGGTCGGCTCGTCCAGCACGATCAGCGCCGGGTCGCCGAGCATCGCGACCGCGAGCGAGACCCGGGAGCGCTGACCACCGGAGAGCCGGCCGACCACCTGCGAGCGCTGCTCCACCAGGTCGACCAGCCGCACGCACTCCTCGACCCGGTCGGCGCCGACCCCGAGCACCCGGGCGAAGAAGGCGAGGTTCTCGGCGACGGTCAGGTCGTCGTACACGCTCGGCGCCTGGGTGACGTAGCCGATCCGGCGGCGCAGCGACGCGCTCCCGGCCGGCTCGCCGAAGACCCTGACCGTGCCCGCCGTGATCCGCTGCACGCCGACGATCGCCCGCATCAGCGTGGACTTGCCGCACCCCGACGGTCCGAGCAGCCCGGTCACCTGGCCGGCGGCGACCTCGAAGGTCAGGTCGTCCAGCACCAGGCGACCGCCGCGGACGACCCGGAGGGAGGTGACGTCGACACCTTTATTCATCATGTGATGAATATGCCACCGCCGGCGGGTCAGGGCAAGGGCGGCAGGTCCCCGGTCAGGTAGCGCTGGATCGTCGGGGCGTAGATCGCGACCACGTCGTCGGGCGGCATCGAGGCCAGCGGCTCCACCGCGATCAGGTAGCGCAGCATCACCAGCCCGATCATCTGGCTGGCGACCAGGGGCATCCGGCGCCCGGGCTCGTCGATCCCGAGCGCGTCGCCCAGCGGCCAGATCACCACCCGGAGGAAGCCGTGGCGGATCATCTCGGTGGCGGACGGCTCGATCAGGCCGCGAGCGAACCCCACCATCGAGGGCTGCAGCTCCGGGTCGTCCCAGACCGAGAGGAACCCGCGCACCAGCCGCTCCCCGGCGTCCTCGACCTCGCCCGCGGCGAACTGCGCGAACACCGCACGCGGATCGATCGGCAGCGACAGGGCAGCGACGAAGAGATCGTCCTTGCCGCCGAAGTAGTGGTGCACCAGGGCCGGGTCGACGCCGGCCGCCGACGCGATCGAGCGCAGCGACGTGGCCGCGAATCCCCGGGCGGCGAAGAGCGTCCTGGCCGACTCCAGGATCGCGGCCCGGGTGTCCGGCGATCCCGGACGTCGTCCACGGGAGGTCGTCACGCTCGCGACTCCGTCGCGCTGGGTCTCATGCTCGCGACTCCGTCGCGCTGGGCCTCATGCTCGCGACTCCGTCGCGCGGAGCCTCATGCTCGCGACTCCGTCGCGTAGTGCAACCGCCCGAACGCGAGCGACGCCAGCAGGTCGGCCTCGCGGGCCTCCTTGGTGCCGGCCCGGCGGGTGTTGATCTCCATCACGATGTGCCCGGTGAAGTCCTGCTCGGCGAGGTACTCCAGCAGCTCGCCGCACGGCTGGGTGCCGCGACCGGGCACCAGGTGCTCGTCCTTCGCCGACCCGCTGCCGTCGGTCATGTGGATGTGCCGGAGCCGGCCCCCCAGGCGCTTCGCCATCTCCAGCGGGTCCGAGTGCGCGGTGGCGGCGTGCGAGAGGTCGATGGTGGTGTTGGCGTAGTCCTCGCGACTGGGGTCCCAGTGCGGTTGGTAGACGTCCATCTCGCGGCGCGAGGTCGCCCGCCACGGGTACATGTTCTCGACCGCGAACGCGATCCCGGTGCGCTCCTCCAGGTCGGCGATGCCCTCGACGAACCCGGCGGCGTACTCCTTCTGCCACCGGAACGGCGGGTGCACGACGACCACGTCGGCGTCGAGCTCGTGCGCCATCTCGGCACTGCGCTCCAGCTTGGCCCACGGGTCGGTCCCCCAGACCCGCTGGGTGATCAGCAGGCACGGCGCGTGCACCGCGCAGACCGGGACCTCGTAGTAGTCGCGCAGCTTCCGGACCTTGCCGGCGTCCTGGCTGATCGCGTCGATGCTCACCATCACCTCGACCGCGTCGTAGCCGAGCGAGGACGCGTAGGCGAACCCGTCCGCCACCGACTCGGGGTAGACCGAGGCCGTCGACAGGGCGAAGAGCGGAGAGCTCACGCGTCACCCAGGACGCTGAGCTTGTCGAGACGATCCAGGATGATCCCCTCGCGCAGCGCCCAGGGGCAGATCTCCAGCTCGGGGAGGTCGAAGATGTCGAGGACCGCGGAGGCCACGAAGGCACCGGCCACCACCTGGTGCGCGCGGTCCGGCGAGACCCCCGGCAGCTCGGCGATCTCCTCGGTGCTCATCTCGACCAGCTTCGGCAGCCAGCTCTCCAGGACGTCGGCCGGCAGCATCCGCCGGACGAAGAGGCCCTCGCTGGACGGCGCGGCACCGCAGATCCGGGAGAGCGACCGGAACGTCTTCGAGGTGGCGACCGCGTGGTCGAGCGCGCCGCCGCGGATCAGGGTGCCGGCGTCGCGGGCGATGTCGGCGCGGATCGTACGGCGCAGCTCCCGCAACGAGTCCTCGCCCGGACTGCCGTCCCGGAACCAGGTGCGCGTGAGCCGGCCGGCTCCGAGCGGCAACGACCAGGCCGCGTCGGGCGCCTCGGCCGATCCGGCGGCGATCTCCAGGGACCCGCCGCCGATGTCGAAGACGCCCAGGCGGCCCGAGGACCACCCGAACCAGCGTCGTACGGCGAGGAAGGTCAGCCGGGCCTCGTCCTCGCCGGCGAGCACCCGGATCACCGCGCCGGTGTGCTCGCGGACGTGCTCCAGCACGGCGTCGGCGTTGACCGAGTCGCGAACCGCAGAGGTGGCGAAGGCGTAGATCTCCTCGCAGCCCTTGTCCTCGGCCAGGTCCAGCGCGTTGCCGACGAACTCGGTCAGCGCATCGATTCCGCGCCGGGTGACCGCGCCGTCCTCGTCGAGGTGCTCGGCCAGGCGCAGCGGCTCCTTGTACGAGGACGCCGGCATCGGCGCGGCGCCGGCGTGCGCGTCCACGACGAGGAGGTGTCCCGTGTTGGAACCGATGTCGAGCACGCCTAGCCGCATACGTCGAGGTTACCGGTGGGGCAGGGTGCGGCGGCGCACCACCAGCAGCCAGACCACGGCGATCCCGGCCGCCACCACCCCCGGCCACCAGGCTTGGGGCGCCTCCCAGAACGACACCCGGAAGAGCTCGCGTCCGTGCGCGAAGACGTCGGAGAGGTTGTCCTCGTTCAGCCCCGCCCCCGGGCGCAACCGGTCCTGCATCCCGCTGGTCGCGATCCGCAGCGGCGTCGCGATCCAGACGATCGCCAGCGCGACCGGCCACAGCACGATCCAGCCGGCCGAGCGTCGTACCGAGATCACGAAGGCGGCGGCGAGCAGGACCAGCGCGCCCAGCCGGGACAGCAGCCTGGTCAGGTCGGCGTCCGCACCGAGCGCCCCGAACCACACCGGCAGCTGGCCGACCACGACAGCGGTGGCGAGCGGCAGTAGCCCGATCTGGAACGACGCCAGGCAGCCGAGGAACCCGGCCGCGGCGGTCACCAGCAGGACCCCGGCCACGAGTCCGTCGAGGACGCGCTCGTCGCCGGCGAAGGCATCCGCCGCGTGAGTCGAGATCGACGACCGGGCGGTCAGGGTGAGGATCAGCGTGGTGACGGCCAGGGTGAGCCCGGAGAGGACCACGGCGAGGGCGCGGGGCAGGTCCGGGAACGCCAGCGGCAGCAGCGTCGCCCCAATCGACCCGATCGCGGTGAACGCGACCAGCGACGTCAGCTGCCCGGCGATCAACGGGATGGAGAGCCGGACCGAGGCCAGGCCGGTCGCCGATCCGCGGGCGTCGTCGTGGACCCGGAACCCGTCCAGCACCCACGGCAGGTGGCCGAAGAGCCAGGTCGCGAGCACCGCCAGCAGGATCAGCCCGCCGGCCAGGATCGGGACGCGCGGGTTGACCGTCGCCACCGCGAAGCCGTCCCCGTCCTCCATGCGATCCATCATGCCTGCCGGGCCGCGACGGGCAGCGTAGGGTTCGCTCGTGCCTGAAGTCGACCTCGTCTTTCCGCGTGCCTGGCTGGAATTCGCCGACCCCGCGGACGGCGACCAGGTCTACCGCTGCGACCTGACCTGGCTGACCTCGAACTGGACCTGCATCTTCGGCAACGGCTGCCAGGGCATCTACGAGACCTCGCCGGACTCGGGCTGCTGCACCCTGGGGGCGCACTTCTCCGACGCCGAGGACGAGGAGCGGGTGGCGGTCTGGGTCGACAAGCTCGACGACTCGCTCTGGGAGCGCCGCCACGAGGCGCTGAACAAGAAGGGCGAGGTCGCCCGGAAGAAGTGGACCGAGGTCGAGGACGGCGAGCGCAAGACCAAGGCCGTCGAGGGCAGCACCGGATCGGCCTGCATCTTCCACAACTCCCGCGAGTTCGCCGGCGGCTACGGCTGCGCCCTGCACGCCCTCGCGCTGCGCGAGGAGGTGCACTTCGTGGAGACCAAGCCCGACGTCTGCTGGCAGCTGCCGATCCGGCGCACCTTCCGCGACGTCGAGCGCCAGGACGGGACGTCGTACTCCGAGATCAGCATCGGCGAGTACGACCGGCGCGGCTGGGGTCCCGGCGGCCACGACCTGGACTGGTACTGCTCGGGCAACACCGAGGCCCACGTCGGTGCCGAGCCGGTCTACCTCTCCAACGCCACCGAGCTGATCGCCCTGATGGGGCAGCCGGCGTACGACGTCCTGGCCGCGGCCTGCGAACGGCACCTGCGCTCGCGCTCGTTGCTGGCGCTGCACCCGGCTTCGCCTCAGCCCTGAGCGTGGAGCGACCCTGGAGCGACCCTGGGGGTGACCCCGGTGTGTGACCCAGATCCCGCCGGGGTGAGAATCGATCCATGCGCCTCGACCACATCGTCTTCGCAGCCGGCCCCGACGGTCTCGCCGGTACCGCCGCACGCCTCTCCGCCCTGCTGGGCGAGGAGTTCCAGGACGGCGGTGTGCACCCGCGGTTCGGCACCCGCAACCGGATCCTGCCGCTGACCGACGGGACCTACCTCGAGCTCGTCGAGGTGCTGGACCACCCGGCCTCGGACAAGGCCCCGTTCGGCCAGGCCGTCCGCGCCCGCTCCGAGCTCGGCGGCGGCTGGATGGGCTGGGTCGTCTCGGTCGAGGACCTCGCCCCGCTCGAGGAGCGCCTCGGCCGCGAGTCGGTGAAGGGCAACCGGCACCGCCCGGACGGCACCGAGCTTCTCTGGAAGCAGCTGGGCGTCAAGGGCCTCCAGTCCGACCCGCAGCTCCCCTACTTCATCCAGTGGGACACCGCCTCGGCCGAGCACCCGTCGACGGGCTCGACCGGGAACATCTCGCTGGAGTCCCTGGAGATCGCCGGCGACCCGGCCCGGGTCACCGAGTGGCTCGGCGCTCCGGTCGAGCAGCCGCTCGAGGACGTCAAGGTCGACTGGGTCGCCCCGAACGGGACGCCGGGCATCGTCGCCGTCGCCTTCCAGACCCCGAACGGCCTCGTCCGCATCTGAGGATGCCGGCCTCCCCCGGGCACTCCGTACGCCGGTCCCCCAACATCTGGGACAACCCGGCGGTCTACGAGATCGAGAACCTCGGCGTCGATCGCGCCGGGGTGATCGAGTCGGCCATGCAGTCGATCGCCGACTGGGCCGGCCGCGACCTGCTCGACCTCGGCTGCGGCACCGGCTTCCACCTGCCCCGGTTCGCGGCCACCGCGCGGAGCGTCGTCGGCGTCGAGCCGCACCCGCCGCTGGCGGCGATCGCACGGCGGCGCACCCGGCGGCACGCGAACGTCCGCGTGCTCGAAGGATCCGCCTCGGCGGTCCCGCTCGAGGACGCGAGCATCGACGTCGCGCACGCCCGCTGGGCCTACTTCTTCGGCCCCGGCAGCGAGCCCGGGCTGGCCGAGCTGGAACGGGTGCTCCGTCCCGGCGGTACCGCGTTCGTGATCGACAACGACCCGACCGCGTCCACCTTCGGCGGCTGGTTCCGCCGCGGCTTCCCGGAGGTCGACCCGGCGGCGGTCGAGGCGTTCTGGGCCGCGCAGGGCTGGTCCCGGGAACGGCTCGCGATCGCCTGGGAGTTCGACTCCCGCGCTGACTTCGAGGCCGTCGTACGGATCGAGCTGCCGACGCTGGTCGCCGAGGAGGTACTCACCGAGCACCCCGGCACCACCGGCGTCGACTACGCCGTCAACCTCTGGTGGAAGCGCCGTTGAGGAGGCCCTAGTTGCCCGTCGAGCGGGCCCTAGTTGCCCTCGAGCGGTCCGGACTATCCGTCCCGCAGCGTCGAGCGCCGTACGACGAGGGTCGGCTCCAGCATCCGGGCCGGGTTCGCGACCGCCTTGAGCGAGAGCACCGTGTTGACCAGGTCCACGATCTCGATCGCCACCTGCTCCAGCGGTTGCCGGACCGAGGTGAGTCCCGGCCAGGTCACCTGGGCGCCGAGGGAGTCGTCGAAGCCGACCACGCCGATGTCGGCGCCGGGACGCAGACCGCGCTCGGCCAGGGCGTGCAGGACGCCCAGTGCGATGGTGTCGCTGACGCACGCGAACCCGGTGGTCCGGCCGTCCTCGAGCAGCTCGTGCGCGGCCATCCGGGCGGCGTCGACGTTGTCGGTCGTCCGGACGCCGAGGCCGGTCGCGTCCAGGCCGGCGGCGTCCAGCGCCCGGCGCCACCCGGTACGACGGTCCTCACCGATCCGGGACTCGCGCTCCCAGCCGAGCCACGCCACCCGGGTGTGGCCGACCTCGATCAGGTGCTCGGTCGCCAGCTCGCCGCCGCGGGCACCGTCGACGTCCACCCACGGGTGCCGCGCGGACGGGTCCTCCCAGGGGCGGCCGAAGGTCACGAACGGGGCGCCGACGCCGTGCAGCAGGTCGGCCTGCGGGGTGCCGGCGTAGGTGTCGGTGATGACGAAGGCGTCGACCGCGGTGGCGCGGAGGAGCTCGTCGTACCCGTCCAGCGGGTCGTCAGGGTCGCCGGAGAACAGCACGATGTGGTGACCGGTCTTGGCGGTCGCCTCGACCAGCGTGTGCACGAACCGGTCCATCAGCGCGTTGCTGGTGCCCTCCGGCGCGGGCTCGAAGCGCAGCCCGATCATGTGCGACGAGCGGGTCCGCAGCTGGCGCGCCGCCCGGTTCGGGGTGTAGCCGAGCTCGGCGATGACCTCCTGCACCCGGGCCAGGGTGTCCTCGCGGAGGAGCTCCGGGTTGTTCAGCGCGTTCGAGACCGTCTGCCGCGAGACGCCGGCCCGCTCCGCGACCGTCGCCAGGGTCGGCTGCGCGTCGGTGAGCCGTCTGATCGGGCTCATCGTCACCTCCTGGCTGGTCGGTACGGACTGGATCGATCCAATAGTAGGCCGCCTGGCCTGCGCGCTCCTGGGTCGCTCCTGGGTCGCTCCGCGAGCCTGGTGGCATCTGTCGGCAGTCGCACGTATGTTCGATCCCATGGCGAAGGCGAAGACGGCGAGCGTGCCGTACCTGTGCGGTGAGTGCGGCTGGGAGACGGCGAAGTGGGTCGGCCGGTGCGGCGAGTGCCAGGCCTGGGGCACCGTGGTGGAGCGATCGGCCCCGAAGAGCCGGGTGCAGGCCGGTCCGGTCACCCTGCCCGCGCTGCCGATCGGCGAGATCCCGGTCGAGGACTCGCAGGCTCGCAGCAGCGGCGTTCCCGAGCTCGACCGGGTGCTCGGCGGCGGCCTCGTCCCCGGCGCCGCGATCCTGCTCGCCGGCGAGCCCGGGGTCGGTAAGTCGACATTGCTGCTGGAGGTCGCCGCGCAGACCGCGCGCTACGGCCACCGCACCCTCTACCTGACCGGCGAGGAGTCGGCCGCCCAGGTCCGGCTCCGCGCCGACCGCACCGGCGGCATCCAGGACGAGCTGTACCTCGCCGCCGAGACCGACCTCGGTGCCGTGCTCGGCCACGTCGAGGAGGTCAAGCCGACCCTGCTGGTGATCGACTCGATCCAGACGATCAGCGCCGCGGACCTCGACGGCGTCCCGGGCGGTGTCACCCAGGTCAAGGAGGTGGCCGCCGCGCTGATCCGGATGGCCAAGCTGCGCAACATCACCCTGGTGCTCGTCGGCCACGTCACCAAGGACGGGTCGATCGCCGGCCCGCGGGTGCTCGAGCACCTGGTCGACGTGGTGCTGCACTTCGAGGGCGAGCGGTCCTCGCGGCTGCGGATGGTGCGCGCGATGAAGAACCGCTTCGGACCGATCGACGAAGTCGGCTGCTTCGACCTGTCCTCGGAGGGCATCGTCGCGATCACCGACCCCACCGGGCTCTTCCTGGACGTCCGGCACGGCAACGTCCCCGGCACCTGCGTCGCCGTCGCGATGGAGGGGCGCCGGCCGCTGCTCAGCGAGGTGCAGGCCCTGGTCACCCACTCGGCCTCGGAGCGTCCGCGCCGGACGACCTCGGGCGTCGACTCGTCGCGGGTCGCGATGATCCTGGCGATCCTGCAGCAGCACGCCGGGATCCGCCTGCACTCCTTCGACGTCTTCGTCTCCAGCGTCGGCGGCGCCCGGCTCAACGAGCCGAGCAACGACCTGGCGATCGCGCTGGCGATCGCCTCGGCGTTCCACGGGCGACCGCTCGGGCGCCAGGTCGTCGCGGTCGGCGAGCTCGGGCTCTCCGGCGAGCTGCGCCGGGTCCGCGACCTGGACATCCGGCTCTCCGAGGCGGGACGGATGGGTTTCCGCTCTGCGGCGGTGCCGGCCGAGGCTCCTGAGCACATCGGCCGCAGCCGGGTGATGGACGGGATGCGGGTGGTGGACATCGACAACATCCGGCGTGCGCTGGACATCCTGGGGATGTCCGCCGACGAGGCGGCCGCGCAGGGCTGAGCCCGGGTTCGCGACCCAGGTCACCTCCAGTCGATACCAAAGTCGGTCGGTCCTGGCGGGCCGAGACCCTAGACTCAGGCCCGTGGTAGCCGCCGACGACGCGCGCGAGGCCGAACGCCTGCGCGCCACTCTTGCCAGCATCGCGCCGGGCACGTCCCTGCGCGATGGTCTCGAGCGCATCCTGCGCGGCCGTACCGGCGCGCTGATCGTGCTCGGCCACGACAAGACCATGGAGACCATCGCCACCGGCGGGTTCACCCTCGACGTCCCGTTCACCGCGACCGGCCTGCGCGAGCTCGCGAAGATGGACGGCGGCATCATCGTCGACGCCGACGTGACCCGGATCGTCCGGGCAAACGTGCACCTGATGCCCGACCACACCATCCCCAGCGACGAGACCGGCACCCGGCACCGCACCGCGGACCGGGTAGCGAAGCAGACCGGCTTCCCCGTCATCTCGGTCTCCCAGTCGATGCAGATCATCGCCGCGTACGTCGGCGAGACCCGCTACGTGCTCGAGGACACCGGCTCGATCCTGTCCCGCGCCAACCAGGCGCTGGCCACCCTGGAGCGGTACAAGCTCCGCCTCGACGAGGTCTCCAGCACCCTCTCCGCCCTGGAGATCGAGGACCTGGTGACGGTGCGCGACGTCGCCGTCGTGGCGCAGCGGCTGGAGATGGTCACCCGGATCGCCCGCGAGATCGAGGACTACGTGCTGGAGCTCGGCTCCGACGGCCGGCTGCTCTCGCTGCAGCTCGAGGAGCTCGTCACCGGCGTCGACGCGGAGCGCGAGCTCGTCGTCCGCGACTACCTCCCGACCGGTCGCCGGAAGCGCACCCCGGAGACGGTTCTCAACGACCTCGAGGCGCTCTCCTCCACCGACCTCGTCGACATCTCGATGGTTGCCAAGGCCCTCGGCCTCGGTCAGGCCGAGCACCTCGACGGCGCCGTGACGCCGCGCGGCTACCGGCTGCTGGCCAAGGTCCCGCGGTTGCCCAGCACGGTTGTCGACGGCCTCATCGAGCAGTTCGACACCCTGCAGAAGCTGCTGTCGGCCGGCGTCGAGGAGCTGCAGATCGTCGAAGGGGTCGGCGAGCTGCGCGCCCGGAGCGTCCGCGAGGGACTCTCCCGGCTGGCCGAGTCGAGCATCCTCGAGCGCTACGTCTGATCAAGGACGCGCCAGCGGACTTGATCGTCGGTGGTTGAGCAGCGAGCGCCGAAGCGAGGCACGAGCTCGGCGACCGAGCGTGCCGAAACCTGGTGACGCACGCGTCCAGGGCTACCTCCCCGACGCCACCGTCGGCGACTTCGACGCCTTGCCCTTCGGCTTGTTCTTCGGCTTCGGCGTCACGGTGATCACCGGCCGCGGCGGGCTGGTCATCCGGAACGGGGCCGAGGTCGGCTCGGAGCCGATCACGGCCGCCAGCACCTGGTAGCTCCCCGGCATCGCCCAGTCGGTGGAGCGGCTGCACTGGGCGTCGGAGTACCGGCCGTTCCAGGTGACCTGGATCGTGGTCGGGGCACCGCTGCGGACGACCACCGCCGCCTTCTTGATCGAGCTCGGGCAGTCCTGGCTCGACCAGACCCGCTTCTTGCCGGCCGTCACTTTCGCGACCACGGAGTCGGCGGTCACCTCGAAGTTGCAGGCCGGGCGGATGCCGGTGAGCTGGAGGGTGAGCGGCACCGTGCCGCCCCCCTGCAGGGTCCCGACGACCGGGGTCACGGTGATCTCGTCGAGCGCGCACGGACCGCTCGGTTGTGCGAGCGCCGGCGGCGGCGTCCCGGTGGGGGTCGCACCCGGCTTCGCGGTCACCACCGGCTGCGGTCCGAGCGGACCGGCTTCCGGCGTCGGCGTGCTCTTGGCGGCCGTGACGTTGGCCTTGCTCTGCGGATCGGGCTCGGCGGAACCGGTCAGCATCCGGGCCAGCGCGAAGACCAGCGCCAGCGCCGTACCGAGGACCAGCGCGCGGCGGAACCAGTAGACGCGCGCGGGAAGAGGTCCGTGCGGACGCGGCGAGGCGGTCATGGCACCACGGTAGAAAACTTCGACCCGGGTGTTGCGGAGGCGCACCGGGCGGACTCGTAGGCTGGCCGCCATGAACGCCCTGCTGGAGCCGATCACGGCCTGGTACGACGCGCATGCGCGCGATCTGCCGTGGCGGCGACCGGGCACCAGCCCCTGGTCGGTGATGGTCTCGGAGTTCATGCTCCAGCAGACCCCGGTCAACCGGGTCCTGCCCGTGCACGAGGCCTGGCTGGAACGGTGGCCCTCGCCGGCGGACCTGGCCGCGGAGCCCAGCGGCGAGGCGGTCCGGGCCTGGGGGCGGCTCGGCTACCCGCGGCGCGCGCTCCGGCTGCACGCCTCCGCCGTCGCGATCACCGAGCAGTTCGGCGGCGAGGTCCCGGACACCTACGACGACCTGCGCACGCTCCCTGGCGTCGGCGACTACACCGCCGCGGCGATCGCCTCGTTCGCCTTCGGCCGCGCCCACCCGGTCCTCGACACCAATGTCCGGCGGGTGCTCGGCAGGACGCTCGGCGGCGTGGAGTTCCCGGCCCCCGGCGTCACCCGGGCCGAGCGCGACCTCGCCGCATCCCTGGTGCCCGAGGTGGACCCCGAGGTCTGGGCGGTGGCGGTGATGGAGCTCGGCGCCCTGGTCTGCACCGCCTCCGGCCCGCGCTGCGACGGGTGCCCGGTGTTCGACGAGTGCGCCTGGCAGCGCCTCGGAAAGCCCCCGTACGACGGCCCGGCCCGCAAGACCCAGGCGTACGCCGGGACCGACCGGATGTGCCGCGGCCGACTGCTGGCCGTGCTTCGGGACGCACCGGGCTCGGTGCCGCGATCGCGCCTGGACGCGGCCTGGGCCGAGCCGGTGCAGCGGGAACGAGCACTGGCCTCCCTGCTCGACGATGGACTCGTCGTGCAGGAAGGCCAGCGCTTCAGGCTTCCGTAGCGGCTAGACCGCGGCTTCCTCGCCGTTGCCGCCGGCCACCTCGACCGGAGGCGTGTCGGGGAGCTCGACGCGCGGGGTGCCCTTGAAGGTGAAGGTCGCCTCGGCACCCTCGCCCTCCACGTCCACCAGCACGATCTGGCCCGGTCCGACCTCGCCGTACAGCATCTTCTCGGCCATGATGTCCTCGATCTCGCGCTGCACGGTCCGGCGCAGCGGCCGGGCGCCCAGCACGGGGTCGAAGCCCTTCCTGGCGAGCAGGTCCTTGGCGGCCTGGGTCAGCTCGATCGACATGTCCCGGTCCTTCAGGCGCAGCTCGACCGACGCGATCATGTTGTCGACCATCGCGATGATCTGCTCCTGAGTGAGCGGCGGGAAGACGATCATCTCGTCGACCCGGTTCAGGAACTCCGGCCGGAAGTGCTGCTTGAGCTCCTCCTGGACCTTCGCCTTCATCCGCTCGTAGGAACCCTGGGTGTCCGAGGCGTTGCCGAAACCGAGGCTGACGCCCTTGCTGATGTCGCGCGAGCCCAGGTTCGTGGTCATGATGATCACGGTGTTCTTGAAGTCGACGACCCGGCCCTGGCTGTCGGTCAGGCGACCTTCCTCCAGGATCTGCAGCAGGCTGTTGAAGATGTCCGGGTGCGCCTTCTCGACCTCGTCGAACAGCACCACCGAGAACGGCTTGCGCCGCACCTTCTCGGTCAGCTGGCCACCCTCTTCGTAGCCGACGTAGCCCGGAGGCGAGCCGAAGAGCCGCGAGACGGTGTGCTTCTCGGAGAACTCCGACATGTCGAGCTGGATCAGGGCGTCCTCGTCACCGAAGAGGAACTCCGCGAGCGTCTTGGACAGCCACGTCTTACCGACACCGGACGGACCGGCGAAGATGAACGAGCCACCGGGGCGCTTCGGGTCCTTCAGGCCGGCACGAGTACGACGGATCGCCCGGGAGAGCGCCTTGACGGCCTCCTCCTGGCCGATGACCCGCTTGTGCAGCTCGTCCTCCATCTTGAGCAGCCGGGTCGACTCCTCCTCGGAGAGCTTGACGATCGGGATGCCGGTCGCGACCGCGAGGACCTCGGCGATGAGCTCCTCGTCGACCTCGGCCACCACGTCCATGTCACCGGCGCGCCACTGCTTCTCGCGCTCGGCCTTGGCCAGCATCAGCTGCTTCTCCTCGTCGCGCAGCCGCGCGGCGGCCTCGAAGTCCTGGCCGTCGATGGCGCCTTCCTTGCGCTTGCGGACCTCGCCGATCTTGTCGTCGAACTCGCGCAGGTCGGGCGGGGCCGTCATCCGGCGGATCCGCAACCGCGAGCCCGCCTCGTCGATCAGGTCGATCGCCTTGTCCGGCAGGAACCGGTCGGAGACGTACCGGTCGGCCAGCGTCGCCGCGGCCACCAGGGCCTCGTCGGTGATGGTCACCCGGTGGTGCGCCTCGTACCGGTCGCGCAGACCCTTGAGGATCTCGATGGTGTGCGCGATCGACGGCTCGGCGACCTGGATCGGCTGGAAGCGGCGCTCCAGCGCGGCGTCCTTCTCCAGGTGCTTGCGGTACTCGTCGAGCGTGGTCGCACCGATGGTCTGCAGCTCGCCGCGGGCCAGCATCGGCTTGAGGATGCTGGCGGCGTCGATCGCACCCTCGGCGGCACCCGCACCGACGAGCGTGTGCAGCTCGTCGATGAACAGGATGATGTCGCCGCGGGTCTTGATCTCCTTGAGGACCTTCTTCAGGCGCTCCTCGAAGTCACCGCGGTAGCGCGAGCCGGCCACCAGGGCGCCCAGGTCGAGCGAGTAGATCTGCTTGTCCTTCAGCGTCTCGGGCACGTCGCCGCGCACGATCGCCTGGGCCAGGCCCTCGACGCAGGCGGTCTTGCCGACGCCGGGCTCGCCGATCAGCACCGGGTTGTTCTTGGTGCGGCGGGACAGCACCTGCATGACCCGCTCGATCTCCTTCTCGCGACCGATGACGGGATCGAGCTTGCCCTCCTTCGCGGCTTGCGTGTAGTTGCGGCCGAACTGGTCGAGGACCAGGCTCGAGCTCGGGGCGGCCTCGGGCGCCGTACCGGCCGTCTGCGCCTCCTTGCCCTGGTAGCCCGAGAGCAGCTGGATGACCTGCTGGCGGACCCGGTTGAGGTCCGCGCCGAGCTTCTGGAGGACCTGGGCGGCGACGCCCTCGCCCTCGCGGATCAGGCCGAGCAGGATGTGCTCGGTGCCGATGTAGTTGTGGCCGAGCTGGAGGGCCTCCCGGAGCGAGAGCTCGAGGACCTTCTTGGCGCGGGGGGTGAACGGGATGTGGCCGCTCGGGGCCTGCTGGCCCTGGCCGATGATCTCTTCGACCTGGGCGCGGACGCCTTCGAGCGAGATGCCGAGGCTTTCCAGGGCCTTGGCCGCAATGCCGTCACCTTCGTGGATCAGCCCGAGCAGGATGTGCTCGGTGCCGATGTAGTTGTGCGAGAGCATGCGGGCCTCTTCCTGGGCCAGCACGACAACACGACGGGCACGGTCTGTGAACCGTTCGAACATGGGCATCGCTCCTTGACTACGCGGGTCGGTCGCCGTGCCACCCGCACGTCTCTCAAACCCTGATTCCACCCTACGTGTTCCGCCGAAAGACCGTATCCGCTCTGAGCGAACATGAAATCTGAGAATCATCGGCCGCGCAGGCAACCGAACGGCTCCGCGGAGCGTCGTACGTTCAGTTCATTCCTTCGAGAAAGGTCGTCTCGTGCGCCATCTCCGCACCGCCGTACCCGGTCTGCTCGCCGTCAGCGCGCTGGCGCTGACCACGCTGACCGCCCAGGCGGCCCCGCAACGCGACACCGGTGTCCGGCTGTTCAGCCCGAGCAAGAACGTCGTGATGACGATCCACAACTCCGGCGAGGAGCAGTGGACCGAGTTCAACCCGGCGATCTACCTCGGATCCCGGAAGAGCCGGCTCGAGTTCGACGTCCGCCGCACGAGCGCCAGCGAACCGATCACCGCGACCCTGCGGATCGGCAACCGGAGCCAGAAGGTCCCCGGCAAGCTGCTGGCCGGCTGGACCGGGCTGCGGGACGCCTTCACGCTGACCTGGCGGACGCCGGCCGGCGCCGTGACGTCCTCGACCAAGGTGACCTGGTGCCCCAACGACGGCCAGCCGAGCCGGTTGCGGCCGAACGCCGCCACCGAGACCGCGTTCACCTCCGGCTGCAGCTCGCACCCCTTCACCCGCAGCCAACGCTGGGGCATCGACCGCGGCTGGGCCCGGCAGGTCCTCGGCTGGGGCATCGAGCCGCCGGCGGCGATGGCCGGTGACCGGGCGATCCTCGACGTGACGATGCGCTGGGGGCTGGCGAAGGTCCTCGGGCTGACCGACGCGCAGCGCAAGCTCCGCTTCCGCATCACCGTCAAGCACGTGGTCGACGAAGAGGAGGGTCCCGGTCCCGAGCCGGTCCCGCACGCGTCCGGCCGGTCCGGCCCTCGGTCCGCCTCGGCGAACGCACGGCAGGGCGCCCCGAGCGCGCCCGGAGCCGACGCGCGACGACTCTCCCCGGGCGTGCTGCCGGACCTGATCTCGTTGCCGGCGTTCGGGATCTCGACCCACAACGAGGGCGGTCGCGACCTCCTCGACTTCGCCGCGACGGTCTACAACGGCGGGCCGGCCCCGCTGGTCGCCGAGGGCTTCCGGCGCGGGTCCGCGCCGGAGATGGATGCCTACCAGTTCTTCTACCGCGGCGAGCGCCAGGTGGCGTCGCGCCGGGTCGGCACGATGGAGTACGACGTCCGTCCCTCGCACTCGCACTGGCACTTCCGGGACTTCGCGGTCTACGACCTGACCAACCGCAAGCACAAGCGCCTGCGCACCAGCGGCAAGGAGGCGTTCTGCCTGGCCCCGACCGACGCCATCGACCTGCTCGGTCGCGGTGCCGTGGTCGACCCGGGCAACGGGGACCTCTCCACCGCCTGCGGCGACCCGACGTCGGTCTGGGTGCGTGAGGTGCTGGCGTCCGGCTGGGGCGACACCTACTCCCAGCAGCGGGCCGGCCAGTCGATCGACATCACCGGGCTGCCCAACGGCTCCTACTGGATCCGGGTGACCGCCAACCCGCTCAACCGCCTGAAGGAGACCACCAAGAAGAACAACGTCTCCTACCGCCGGGTGGTGCTCGGCGGGACCGCCGGGGAGCGCACCGTGAAGGTGCCCAAGTACGGCCGGATCAACAGCGAGACCTACTTCGGAGGCCCCGGAGGCATGCGTCTCGGCTGAGATGAACGCCGGCCCGGCGATTAGTCGCCGGGCCGGACCAGCCCGTTCTCATAGGCGAAGACGACCGCCTGGATCCGGTCGCGCAGGCCGAGCTTGCGCAGCACCTCTGCCACGTGCGACTTGACCGTCTCCGTCGAGATCACCAGCCCATCCGCGATCTCGGCGTTCGACCGGCCCTGGGCGAGGTTCAGGAGGACCTCGTACTCGCGGGGGCTCAAGACCTCCGACACCTGGACCCGGGCCGAGGTTCGCGGTCCGCGCGCGAAGTCGGCGACCAGTCGGCGACTCACCGTCGGCCCCAGCAGCATCGACCCCTCGGCGATCATCCGGACACCGTCCACGAGGCGGTCGGCGGTGACGTCCTTGAGTAGGAACCCGCTGGCCCCGGCACGGATCGCGTCGTAGACGTAGGCATCGAGGTCGAAGGTGGTCAGGATCAGCACCCGCGTCGGGTGGTCACGGGTGATCAGCCTGGTCGCCTCGATACCGTCGAGGACGGGCATCCGGATGTCCACCAGGGCGACGTCCGGCGGGTCGGCGGCGACCAGGGTCATCAGCTCGCGGCCGTTCGCCGCCGTACCGGTGACCTCGATGCCGTCCTGCGCAGCCAGCAGTGCTGCGAAGCCGGCGCAGATCACCGGTTGGTCGTCAGCCACGACCACCCTGACCGGTTCGAGGCTCACGCCGTTCCTTGCGGCAGTGTTGCCTCGACGACGAATTCGTCGTCAACCGCGCCGGCCATCAGGCGGCCGTCGAGGCTCTCGACCCGTTCCCGCATGCCGAGCAGGCCGTGCCCGATGCCGTCATCGACGGCATCGCCTCGCAGCGGCGTACCGACCCGGACGACGACCATCGGGTCGGTACGGGTCAGTGACACGGTGACCGGTCTGCCGGGCGCGTGCTTGCGGGCGTTGGTCAGCGCCTCCTGGACGACCCGGTACGCCGCGTAGCCGACCGACGGCGCGACGTCGCCGCTGTCAGCACCATCGCCGCGGACCATCACCACCGAGCCCGCACCACGGCTGCGTTCGACCAGTGCTCCGATGTCCGACCAGCCGGGCTGCGGCATCCGCTCAGCGTCCCCTCCCGAGCGGCCCAGGATCCCCAGGACTCCGCGGAGCTCGTCCAGCGCCAGCCGCGCATCGGCGGCGATCTCGGCCAGCACCGCGCGAGCGGGCTCATCGAGATCCGTGTTCGTGTACGGCGCCGTCTCGGCCCGGACAGCGATCAGGGAGACGTGGTGCGCGACCACGTCGTGCAGGTCCCGGGCGAGGCGGGCGCGTTCGCCGACGACGGTCGCCTGCTCCTCGACCTGTCCGGCGCGGGCCAGCGCACGGCGGCCAGCCACGCCGGCTGCGACCCGGGAGCGGAACAACGCCCCGGCTCCAAGCGCCAGGAGCACTCCGATCGCGTAGAGGGTGACGGTCACCAGGCTGTCGAACGGGTCGCCGTAGGACCGCAGATCGATCAACGCACCGTCCGGGGTCACCATCGAACCCCAGAACACCAGCGAGATCGGAAACACCATCGCGAAGAGGCCGAAGAGCCAGGCGAGGACCTGCCGATCGCGCATCGTGCAGACCGCCACCGCGAGAACCGCGAGGAACATCGTGAACGGCCACTGATGCTGGTTCGCCAGCAGGAACAGGATCACCGGCAGCGTGACTGCCGTGGCCAGGGCCGTCCGAGGAGCCACCAGAGCGATCACCGGTGACGCGGCCGCCAGCAGCACACCGATGCCGGCAAGCTGCCTGAAGAACTCCTCCGCGTTCATCCCGTTGCCGAACACCCCGTAGGCCTGCGGTGTCACGCTCCCCAGGATGTACAGCGCTGCACCGAGCACTCCGGCGAGCACCCAGTAGGCGACGGGTACGGCGCGGAGGCGTTCGCGGAAGTCGTGCACGTCTGGCTGCATGCGATCAGACTGCCCGGACATGCGCGCAGCCTGGAACCCTCGCCCGGGGGAACTCCGAGTCACTCTGGGCTCCCCCGCCCGGGGGACTGAATCAGTGCGAGGCCAGGTAGGCGTCGCGCACGTGCGAGGAGACGCGGCCGCGGTCGGGGACCTTGAACCCGTTCTCGCGGGCCCAGGACCGGATCTCGGCCGGGCTCGGCCCACCGGAACGGGCGCGCTTGCGGCCGCCGCCGCGACGGGCGTGGCCGAGGTACGGCGCCAGGGCATCGCGCAGCTTCGCGGCATTCTTGCTGTTCAGGTCGATCTCGTACTCGCGGCCGTCCAGGGCGAAGCTGACCGTTTCCTCAGCGTCGGTGCCATCGATGTCGTCGACCAGGACGATGTTGACCTTCTGCGCCATGAGAATTCCTTTTCGTTGGCCCGGATCGGCATTCCCGCGAATGCCGTCAGGTCATATTACTCCGGACGCAGGAGCGGAAACAGAATGGTTTCCCTAATACCGGCTCCGGTGAGCAGCATGATCAGCCGGTCGACGCCCATTCCCATTCCGCCGGCGGGCGGCATTCCGTACTCCATCGCCCGGAGGAAGACCTCGTCCAGCTCCATCGCCTCCGGGTCGCCCGCGGCGGCCAGCAGGGACTGGGCGGTCAGCCGTTCGCGCTGGACGACGGGGTCGTTGAGCTCGGAATAGGCCGGTGCCAGTTCGACGCCGTTGATGATCAGATCCCAGGCCTCGTTCAAACCATTCTTGGACCGGTGGCTCTTCGCGAGCGGCTTCACCGCCGCCGGATAATCCATGACGAAAGTCGGGGTGATCAGGGAATCCTCGACGAGCTGCTCGTAGAGCTCGACCACGATCTCCTCGGCACCCCATTTCGGCTGCAGCTCGACATCGCGCTTCCCGGCGTGCGCGACCAGCGCCTCGACACTCGTCTCGACGGTGATCTCCTCACCGAGCGCGTCCGAGACCAGGTCGAGGATCGGCGCCTGCCGCCACTCGGCCTCCAGGTCGATCTCGGAACCGTCCCGGCCCGGTACGACGGTCCGGCCGACCTCGCGGGCGGCGTTCAGCACCAGGTCCCTGGTCAGCTGCATCATGGTGAACTGGTCGCCGTACGCCTGGTAGGCCTCGAGCATCGAGAACTCGGCAGCGTGGGTGGAGTCGAGCCCCTCGTTGCGGAAGGTCCGGCCGATCTCGTAGACCCGGTCGACGCCGCCGATCATCGCCCGCTTGAGGTCGAGCTCCAGGGCGATCCGCAGCAGCATCGGCTGGTCGAGGGCGTTCAGGTGCGTCCGGAACGGCCGGGCCGCGGCACCGCCGTTGGTGAGCTGGAGGATCGGCGTCTCGACCTCCAGGTAGCCCTGCGCGTCGAGGGTGCTGCGCAGGCTCCGCAGCACGGCGGCCTTGGTCCGGACCATGTCGCGGGCCTCGGGGCGGATCATCATGTCGACGTACCGCAGCCGGATCCGGGCCTCGTCGGAGAGCGGCTTGTGCTCGTTGGGCAGCGGCCGCAGGGTCTTGGCGGCGATCTGCCAGCTGGACGCCTGCACCGAGAGCTCGCCGCGGCGGCTGGTGATCACCTCGCCGGTCACCGCCAGCAGGTCGCCGAGGTCGACCAGCGCCTTGAAGTCCGCCAGCGCGTCCTCGCCGACGCTGGCCAGCGACAGCATCACCTGGAGCTCGGACCCGTCGCCCTCGCGGAGCCGGACGAAGCAGAGCTTGCCGGTGTTGCGCAGGAAGATCACCCGGCCGACGATCGAGACGATCTGCCCGGTCATCGTGTCCGGCTCGATCTCGCCCGATTCGAGCAGCGGGTCGTAGGTCTCCCGGATCTCCTTGACCGTGTGGGTCCGCTCGACCGCGATCGGGTACGCCTCGCGTCCGGACTCCAGCAGCCGCGCCCGCTTCTCCCGGCGTACCTGCATCTGCTCGGGCAGGTCGTCAACGTCGGATTCGGGCTGGTCAGTCATGGGCGCAAGGCTACTGAACGTCGAACGGGCCCATGACGTCGGCCGAGTGGGCCCACGATGCAGTCGAGTACGCCGGAGGACCCACTCAACGCGCAGATCGGGCCCACTCGACGCGCAGATCGGGCCTGCTCGACGTACAGATCGGGCCTACTCGACGGGTTAGGTGTTGCGGAGGAAGGCGAGCTCCAGGCCGCGGAGGGTCAACCAGGGTTGGTGGTCGGTGATCGCGCGGCACTCGTCGACGACGACCGGGGCGAGGCCGCCGGTCGCGATCACGTGCACGGAGTCCGTCGGTACGCCGAGCTCCTCGATCATCCGCGCCACGATCCCGTCGACCTGGCTGGCGAACCCGAAGACCATCCCGGACTGCAGCGCCTCGACGGTGTTCTTCGCGATCACGGTGCGCGGGCGGAGCAGCTCGACCTTGCGGAGCTGCGCGCCACGACGACCGAGCGCCTCCAGCGAGATGTCGATGCCCGGCGAGATCGCGCCGCCGATGTACTCGCCGCGCGGACTCACCACGTCGAACGTGGTCGCGGTGCCGAAGTCGACGACGATCGCCGGGCCGTCGTACATGGCGGCCGCGGCGAGCGCGTTGATCACCCGGTCCGCGCCGACCTCGCGCGGGTTGTCCATCAGCACCGGTACGCCGGTCCGGACACCGGGCTCGATGACGACCGCCGGCACGTCGCCGAAGTGCCGGCTCAGCATGTCCCGCCACTCGTGCAGCACCGAGGGCACCGTCGCGCAGACGGCGATCCCGTCCGGGAGACCGTCGTGCGCGAGCGCGGTGGAGTCCTCGATCAGCCCGCGGATCAACACGAACCACTCGTCCGCGGTCCGGGTCTCCAGCGTCGAGACCCGCCAGTGGTCCTGGACCTCGCCGTCGGTGAGCAGGCCCAAGGTGGTGTGCGAGTTGCCGATGTCGGCGCAGAGGAGCGTCATCGATGTCCCCGCTCCGCGTCGTCCGCCGGCCGGCCGCTGCGCCCGCTCACGATTCCTCCAGGTCCAGCCCGAGGTCGAACACCTTGACCGAGTGCGTCAGCGCGCCGACGGAGATGAAGTCCACCCCGGTCGCGGCGACCTCGCGGGCACGCTCGAAGGTCAGCCCGCCGGACGCCTCGAGGACGGCGCGCCCCGCATTGATCGCGACCGCCTCGGCCATCAGCTCGTTGCTCATGTTGTCCAGCAGCACCTGCTCGCAGCCGGCGTCGAGCAGGATCCGGAGCTGGTCGAGGTCGGTCACCTCGACCTCCACTTGGAGGTCCGGGTACTTCGCCTTCACCGCCTCGTACGCCGGCAGCACCCCGCCCGCGGCGACCACGTGGTTGTCCTTGACCAGCGCCATGTCGCTGAGGCTGAACCGGTGGTTGACGCCACCGCCGCAGCGGACGGCGTACTTCTGCAGCTCGCGGTAGCCGGGCAGCGTCTTCCGGGTGTCCAGGACCCGGGCACTGGTGCCCTCCAGCGCGTCCACCCAGGCGGCGGTCGCCGTCGCCACCCCGGAGAGGTGGCAGGCGAAGTTCAGGGCGGTGCGCTCGGCGATCAGCAGGCCCTTGACCGGGCCGGCGACCCGGAGCACCACGTCACCGGCGCGCACCCGGGTGCCGTCGGGGACCCGGTCGGAGATCAGGACGGCGTCCCCGAGCACGTAGTGGAAGACCATCGCGGCGATGCCGAGCCCTGCCACCACACCGTCCTCGCGGGCACCGAAGTCGCCGGTGGCGCTGACGTCCGGGAGGGTCGCCTCGCTGGTGACGTCGACGCCGGTGCCGTCCGGCGGCAGGTCCTCCGCCAGGGCGTCGACGATCGCGGCGTAGATCCGTCGCGGGTCCAGTCCGGCAGCGGTGAGCTCGGCGACCAGGTCGGCCGGCAGGGCGTCGTACGGCGTCGCGGCGATCACGGCTGCTCCCCGTCGGTCGCGGCGGCCGCCCGGAAGGTCGCCACCGGCACGCCGTCGGTGAGGACGACGTCGAAGTGCCCGGCGAAGGCGGCATCGTCGCGCTCGCCGAAGTCCTCGCGCCAGTGCGACCCGCGGGTCTCCTCCCGCAGCCGGGCCGCGGTGGCGAGGGCGGCACTGATCGAGACCAGGTTGGTGGTCTCCCAGCTGGAGGTCCCCTCGACGCCGTCGACCGCGGCGAGCTCGCCGAGCGAGGTCAGCGCCAGGTCCAGGCCGGACGCGCTGCGCAGCACCCCGACCTGCTCGGTCATGGTGGCCTGCATCGCGGTCCGGACCTTGCCGTCGATCACCCCCGGTGTCCGCGGGTCGGCGACCGGCTCGGTCTGCGCGCCCAGCTCGCCGGGCAGCACCTGGGCGATCCGGCGGGAGAAGACCAGGCCCTCCAGCAGCGAGTTCGACGCCAGCCGGTTCGCGCCGTGCACGCCCGAGCAGGCGACCTCGCCGGTGGCGTAGAGCCCGGTGATCGTCGAGCGGCCCCAGAGGTCGGTGGCGACGCCGCCGGAGGCGTAGTGGCAGGCGGGGGCGACCGGGATCAGCTCGGTCACCGGGTCGACGCCGTGGCTGCGAGCGGTCGCCAGGATCGTCGGGAACCGCTTCTCCCAGAACTCGCGCCCCAGGTGCCGGGCGTCCAGCCACATGTGCGGCTTGCCCTCCTCGTGCATCCGCCGGGTGATCGCCTTCGCGACCACGTCGCGCGGCGCCAGGTCGGCGAGCTCGTGGACGCCCTGCATGAAGCGGTTGCCCTCGAAGTCGACCAGGAACGCGCCCTCGCCGCGGACCGCCTCGGAGATCAGCGGCTGCTGCCCGGTCGAGTCCGGCCCGAGGTACATCACCGTCGGGTGGAACTGGACGAACTCGAGGTCGCGGAGCACGGCACCGGCCCGGAGCGCCAGCGCCATCCCGTCACCGGTCGACACCGACGGGTTCGTGGTCTGCGAGAACACCTGGCCGAGCCCCCCGGACGCCAGGACGACGGCCCGGCAGCGGACCTGGCCGACGCCGTCCCGCTGACCCTCCCCCATCACGTGCAGGGTCAGACCGCACACCTCGCCGGCCGCGCCGAGCTGCAGGTCCACGGCAAGGGCGTGCTGGATCACCTCGACGTCGGGGGCCGCCTCGATCGCGGCGACCAGGGCGCGCTGGATCTCGGCGCCGGTGGCGTCCCCGCCGGCGTGCGCGATCCGGTCGCGGTGGTGACCGCCCTCGCGGGTCAGCGACAGCTCGCCGTCAGCGGCGTGGTCGAAGTTGGCGCCGAGGGCGATCAGCTCGCGGACGGCGTCGGGGCCCTCGTTGACGAGCACCCGCACCGCTTCGAGGTCGCACGCTCCGGCACCGGCGACCAGGGTGTCGACCTCGTGCTCGTGCGGGGTGTCACCGGGGCCGAGCGCTGCGGCGATGCCGCCCTGGGCCCACTGGGTCGAGCCCGCGGAGAGGACGTCCTTGGTGACGACCAGGATCTTGCCGACCTGTCCGCGCAGCCGGAGCGCGGCCGTCAGCCCGGCGATGCCGGAGCCGACCACCACGACGTCGGCCTCCCGGGTCCAGCCCGGGTCGCCCGCCGCGAGACGCTGCGGGAGCGGGCCGGGGAAAGAAAGGCTCATCCGTGGATGCTAGCGAGCATCGGCGTCGACGAGGTCACCGCGCACCAGGCCGGTGCCCGGCAGCGCCTCCGCCGGGTCCGAACCGGTGCCGATGATCCGGTTGTCGGCATCGACGAAGACCACGTGCGGCTGGTACTCCCGGGCCTCCGCGGTCTCCATCTGGCCGTAGGCGATCAGGATGACCAGGTCGCCGGGGTGGACCAGCCGGGCGGCCGCGCCGTTGATCCCGATGATCCCGGAGCCGCGCGGCCCCGCGATCGTGTAGGTCTCCAGCCGGGCACCGTTGGTGATGTCGACGATGTGCACCAGCTCGCCGACCAGCAGGTCGGCCGCGTCGAGGAGGTCCTCGTCCACGGTCACCGAGCCGACGTAGTGCAGGTCCGCCTGCGTAACGGTGGCGCGGTGGATCTTGCTCTTCATCATCGTGCGCAGCATCAGCTGCCTCCTTCTGTCGCAGCCCCGAGGTCCAGGGCGACGTTGTCGATCAACCGGGTGGAGCCCACCCGGGCGGCGATGAGCATCCGGGCGGCGCCGCTCTCCGGCGTCGGCCCGAGATCGGGGTCGGTGATCTCGAGGTAGTCGACGTCCACCAGGTGCGTCGTACGGAGGGCTGCGCGGGCGGCCCCCAGCGCCGCGGCGGCACCACGGGTCGCATCCTCCTGGGCGGCGAGCAGCGCGCGCGACAGGACCATGGCCTCGGCGCGCTGGTCGGCGTCGAGGAACCGGTTGCGGCTGGAGAGCGCCAGGCCGTCCGGCTCGCGCACGGTCTCGGCGCCGACCACCTCGATGCCGAGGCACAGGTCGGCGGCCATCCGGCGCAGCAGGGCCAGCTGCTGGTAGTCCTTCTGACCGAAGACGGCGACATCGGGCCGGACCAGGCCGAAGAGCTTGGCGACCACGGTCAGGACGCCGCGGAAGTGGCCCGGGCGGGAGGCGCCCTCGAGGATCCGCGCGAGCGGGCCGGGGTCCACGGTGACGTCGGCCGCGTCGCTCGCGAAGGGGACGCCGTTCGGGTAGACCTCGGCGACGTCCGGGGTGAAGACCACGTCGACACCGGCCCCGGCGCAGGCGTCCAGGTCGGCGTCCAGGGTGCGCGGGTAGCGGTCGAGGTCCTCGTTCGGACCGAACTGCAGCGGGTTGACGAAGATCGAGACCACCAGCGCGCCGTCGGGCCCGACCAGCTCGCGGGCGTGGCGCATCAGCGCCAGGTGGCCGTCGTGGAGGGCCCCCATCGTCGGCACGAACGCGACCTGCCGGCCGGCGAGCCGGGTCGGGGTCAGCGCAGCGGCCAGGTCCGCACGCGTGTCCGCGCGCAGCAGGGTGGTGGTCACGGCTGCTCGGTCCAGGTGCGGTGCGTCAGGTGCGGGGACTCGACCTTGGCCAGGGCCTCGTCGAGCAGCCGGACGATCTTGACCGCACGGAGCGGCATCAGGCGGCCGTCCAGGACGGCCCGGTCGGCGGTGGCCTTCGCCATCGCGACGTACGACGGGATGGTGGCCGGCGCGGTCTCGCCGATGTCGCGCAGGTGCGCCCGCACGGTGTTCACGTCGCCGCGGACGATCGGCCCGGTGAGCGCGGCGTCGCCGGCGACCAGGGCGTTGTCGAGCGCGGCGGTCAGCAGCGGCCGGAGCGTGGCCGCCGGGTCCTCGGCACCCGAGGCAGCAAGCAGCTCCATCGCCTGGGACACCAGGGTGACCAGGTGGTTCGCGCCGTGCGCGAGACCGGCGTGGTAGAGCGTGCGCTTCTCCTCGGGAACCCACATCGGCACCCCGCCGAGGTCGGCGACGAGGGATTCGACGACGGCCCGGTCCTGCTCCCCGGCGGTCACGCCGAAGACGGTGCCGCGGAGCCGGTCGAGGTCGACCTCGGTGCCGGTGAAGGTCATCGCCGGGTGCATCGCCACCGGGTGCGCCCCGACGAACGAGGCCGCCTCGAGCACTGCCAGCCCGTGCCGGCCGGAGGTGTGCACGACGTACTGGCCCGCGCGGATCGCACCGGCCCCGACCATCGTGTTCACGACGTTCTCGAGCATGTCGTCGGGAACGGTCAGCAGCAGCAGGTCGCAGGACTTCGCGACGTCGGTCGGCTTGCCGCCGGGCACGCCGGGCAGCAGCGCCGCCATCCGCTCGCGCGACGCCGTGGACTCGCCGGCAGCGGCGACGATCTCATGGCCGGCGGCGCGCAGCGCAGCGGCTAGGACAGCGCCGACCCTGCCGGCGCCAACAACCCCGATACGGGTCATGTGGGCTCATCGCCTTTCGTTGCAGTCCCGGGCGGGTACCGCACTACTTGATGACGCAAAAAGCGTACGCCCGCGGCATCGACTCCGACCAGGGAACGGCCGTATGTCGAAGGTCACACGGCTAGACGGCCGACTTCCCGGTGACCGTCGCCGGGATCTCGTCGAGGACCTTGATCCGGCGCGGGACGCCGTACTCCGGGAGCCGCTCGGCGCACCAGGCCGTCAGGGCCGCCTGGAGCTCCCGGGAGTCGGTCGCCCCGGGGGTCAGCACCACCTCGGCCACCACCAGGTTGCCGACCAGCGCCGACTTCCGGCCGCGGACCGCCGCCCAGGCGATCTCCGGGTGGCTGGTGAGCACCGAGCGGACCACCCCGGCCGAGACCTTCGCGCCGCCGACGTTGATCTCGTCGCTGTTGATCCGGCCGGTGATGATCACCCGGCCGTCCTCGACGACCACCGCGTCGCCAGTGGGCACCGCTCCGCCGAGGCCGGCGCCGTGGTGCGGCGAGGCGATCACCAGCTCGCCGTCGACGACCGAGAGCCGCGGACGGTCGCCGTCCGGCGCCGCGCGATCCAGCCACTCGACCGGGAAGCCCGCGCGGCCGTCGTGGACCACGATCGAGGCGCCGAGCTCGGAGGACGCGTAGATCCAGGAGATCCGCGCCTGCGGGAACGCCGCGGCGAGCTGGTCGAGGACGGCCTGGTCGACCGGTTCGCCGCCGAGGGTGACCTGTTCCAGCGGCACCTCGGCCAGCCGCTCCCGCTGGGTCATCAGCGTCTGCCGCCAGAAGGTCGGCGTACCGGACGCAGCGGTGACACCGTGCTCGGCCGCGGCGACCACCCAGCCGTCGAGGTCGGTCGGGTCGACCACGACCAGGTCCTGACCGGGCGTCGCCAGCGAGAGCGTGACGACCTGCCACCAGGCGTAGGTGCCCGGCGAGTACGGGCAGAGCCACCGGCGCGGCACCAGGTCGCCGGAGACCGTGGTCAGCGATTCCAGGGTGTGGCCGATCTGCTTGGGCCGCCCGGTCGAGCCGGAGGTCAGCAGCCAGAGGCGGCCCGGTTCGGCCTCCCGCGGCGTGTCCGGGGCGGACCGATCGTCGCCCTCGACCAGGGTGAACCCGCTCTCCAGCAGCTCCGCCCGCAGCCGCTGCTCCATCCGGCCGGCCGCCACCACCAGGAGCTCACCGCCGGTCGAGGCGTGCGCGCGGACCCACGGCAGCGCCTCGTACGACGTGCCGACCACCACCGCTGCCGGCGCCGGCAGGTCGACCGCGGCCAGCTCGGCCCAGGTCGTCGTCGTACCCGTGCGTGCGTCGATCAGCCGGTTGCTCGCGGGGGCGCTCATGGCCGTGGAGACTACCGCCCGCCCGGACCGGGCACCGGTGGATCCGGGCTCAGAGCGGTTCCGCTGCCGGCGCCTTCCGGGTGGACTCCGTGATCGCGGCGACCACCCGCTCGCAGCAGCGGCCGTCGCGCTCCGGGAAGGCCGCCTCGATCCGGGCCTGGTACTCGGGGGCCGGTGTCCGGGTACGGGCCGACTCGACGACCGCCGCGACCGCCGCCGCCAGTTCGGTGCGGACCGGGCCGTAGCCGTCGCGCTCGTAGTCGTAGTACCCGCGGCTGCCGACGTGCTCGCCGGCCAGCACCCGGTCGCGGTCGAACTGGAAGTAGACGACGGGGATGTCGAGGTAGGCGGCGTTGAACGCCATCGAGGAGTAGTCGGTGACCAGGACCGCCGAGCGGGCGAAGAGCTCCTGGACGTCGCCCTCGAAGGTGAACGGCTCCACGCCGGCCGGGAGGTCCACCGCGGAGAGCGCCTCGCGGAGGTTGGGGTGCGGCAGGAACGCGATCGTGAGACCGAGGTCGGCGGCCGCCCGCGCGAGCTCCGCCGATCCCAGCAGGTCGAGCCAGCTGGTGGCGAACTCGGAGGACGCGAAGTCGTCGCTGAGCTCGCGCTCCTGGGAACCCAGCTCCAGCTGCCGGGTGAGCCAGTTGCGCCAGGTCGGCGCGACCAGGATCAGGTCCCGGCCCGGTACGCCCACCCGGGCGCCGATCTCGCGGAGCCGGTCGAAGCGGGGCAGCCCGGTGAGCCGTGCCTCGCGACTGCTGTACGCGTAGCCGTTGTGGTCCCCGGCGATCGACTCCTGCTCGGCGCGGGTGCTGGTGACGAAGGTGTCGATGCTCTTCGGGTTCAGCCAGTTCGACAGGTCGTCCTTGATCACGCCGTGCTGGAGGAACGTGAACCGCCACTCCGGGCGCACGCCGAGACCCTCGGTGATCTCCCGCGGCGCGGTCACCGGCTGGTCGGCGTGCGAGGAGACCAGGTGCTCGGCGTTGAGGAGCAGCAGCTTCCAGCGCAGCGACCCGTAGGCCACCACCCGGCGGCCGTGGCGGCGGCGGAGGCCCGCCCACTCCGGGGCGTCGCGACGGATCGTGAACCAGGCGTTGATGTCGGGGCGCTCGGCGCGCAGGTACTCGAAGAGCCGTTCGCCGTTGTCGCCGGCGTCGTGGACCCGGTCCATCAGCACCCACGCGCGGCCCAGGACGCGGCGTACCGGACGGGAGCGGGCGAGCCGGAGGATCCTGGCCGCGTTCGGCTCCGGATCGACGGTAGGCCGCTCCCACGGCTCCGGGTCCTCGCGGTAGCCGTGCCGGTCCAGGTGGCGCCGGATCGACGGCACCGTGGCCACGCTCGACCCGCGCCGCGGCTCCTCGGTGTCCAGCGCCGCGCTGCGTCCGTTCAGGTCGATCCTGATCGCCTTGCCGGCCGGCAGCCAGAGGCTGCGCTCGTGCAGGACGACCCGGCCGACGAACGACACGTCGCGGGTCTTGGCGTACACCGGCCGTACCGGGACGCCGCCGCTGACGCAGACCTCGGCGGGCGCCGTGCCGACGTACCGGTACTCCAGGCGGACGAGACCCTGCGCACGGTCGAAGTGGGTGACCTGGACCGGCGACTGCTGCCAGTCCTCGCCGGACCAGGCGTGCAGCAGCACGTCGCGCCAGAGCTGGTTGAGACGGCTGACCGGGCTGCGGTCGACGACCTCCGGGTCGAGCAGTCCGGTCAGCTCGACCATCAGCCCGTGGAATTCGTCGGAGGCCTCGGCGACCGCGGACGAGGACGAGCCGCCGGCCCGCAGCTGCAGCGTGATGATCCAGGAGAGCTCGTAGAGGATCAGGTTCTGGAGCCACTCCGGGATCCGGCCGTCGCGGTCGGCCGCCGCCCGTCGCAGCAGGTCGAGGTAGCCGAGCCGGAGGACCGTGGTGTAGCGACCGCGGTCGCGCGCGCTGCTCCCGGTCGTGGAGGACGTGTCGGCGCGCTTGCGGTACTGGTAGCGAGCCTGCGGTACGAAGCCGACCAGCGGGCGCTCGAAGGAGAGCAGGTAGATCCCGGTGAAGTGGCCGTCCTCGAAGTTCGGGCGGATCGCCGGGTCGAACCGCAGGCCGAGCCGCTCGACGTCCGAGCGCCGGAAGAACGCCACCGGAGCGCTCCCGAAGAAGTACGCGGGCTCCCGGTCCAGGTCGCGCAGCCGGGCCTTCCCGCGGAACCGGTGCCGCAGCGGGTGCTCGTCCTCGACCTGCCCGGTCCGGTCCTGGAGCAGCAGCAGGTTGCAGGCCACCAGCACGGCCCCGGGCTCCGCGGTCAGGAAGGCGTCGACGCCGGCCAGGTAGCCCGGCTCGATCACGTCGTCGGGGTCGGTGAAGGTGACCCACTCGCCGCGGGCGTGGTCGAGCCCGAGGTTCCGGGCGGTGGACTGGCCGCCGTTCTCCTTCGTCAGCACCACCACCGGGTACGCCGCCCGCTCCGCCCAGGCGTGCAGCAGCGCCAGCGAGTCGTCGGTCGAACCGTCGTCGACGGCCACCACCTCGAGACCCTCCGGACCGAAGGTCTGGGCGTCGACCGAGGCGATGAAGGCCGGCAGGTACGTCGCGACGTTGTAGACCGCCGTCACGATCGTGAACCGAGGAGCCTCGACCGGCGGTACGGGGTGCGCGGTGGTCACGGCGGCAGCCAATCTCGGTTCGACGACAGGTCACGCGAGGATACCCTCGCCCGACTTCCTATGCTGGGCTCCGTACGACCCAACCGCGAAGGAGGCCCGCGATCAACGAACACGCCGGACGCCGGCCCGCTGAGGACGGCGACGGATCGCTGCGCACGGTCGCGGTCTGCGGCAGCTGCATCACCCGGGACAACTTCAACGCGCGGTTCAACGAGGACCACCGGCGCTGGTACGACGTGGTCCTGGCCGCCAACCAGAGCTCGATGATCGCGATGATGTCGCCGCCCGTGGAGCCGGAGCTCACCGACGCCGACCCGCTGGGCGACTACGACGCCTGGAACGTCCGCTCCGACCTCTCCCGCGAGTTCCTGGCCGGCGTCGTCGAGGCCCAGCCCGACTTCCTGCTGCTCGACTTCTTCGGCGACGTCCACTTCGGCGTGCTCCGCCTGGACGACGGCCGCTACGTCACCGACAACCGCTGGAAGCTCTGGCGGACCGCCCAGTACGCCGACTGGGTCGCCACCGGACGGGTGACCCGGGTCCGGCCGTTGGAGGACCCGGACGCCTACCTGGAGCTGTGGATCGAGGCGATGGACCGCTTCGACGCGTTCATCCGGACGAACTGCCCGAACACGCAGGTGATCCTGCACTGCGGCTTCAACACGAACAAGATCGTCGTCGGCGACCGCCCCGGCTGGATGCCGATGCGCAAGGGAGCCCGACTCGCCCCGTTCGACGTACCGGCGGGGAACGCGTTGTGGAAGCGCCTGGACGCGCACGCCCTGGAGGCCTACGGCTGGGCCCGGATCGACCTGCGCGACGAGCGCTACTCCTCGACCGACAAGCACCCGTGGGGCCCGTTCTGGGTGCACTACACCCCGGACTACTACCACCGCTTCCTCGCCGAGCTGCACGCCCAGGACGTGGCGACCCGGGTCACCCCCGAGCAGCGCGGCCTGATCGAGGAGGCGGCCGCTGCCTGCCGGTCCCAGCTCGCCGAGCAGGCCGCCGGCCTGGACGAGGTGGTGGCGGCCGGCCAGGAGCGGATCCGGGTCCTGGAGTCCCGCGGGATCCTGCAGGCGGTCCGCGGCCGGCGACCGCCGCCGGAGGACCTGGCCGTGCCGGACGGCACCGGCATCGAGCACGCTGCGCGGGTCGTCGCCGACCTGGAGCCCGGCCTGGAACCCGACGACCGCGAGCAGCTCCGCACCATCGCCGCGTCCGGCCGCGAGCGCGCCGCCGCCCAGACCGAGCGCTGGACCCCGGTGCTGGCCCGCCAGCAGGCGCGCGCCGAGGAGCTCGCCGGCCTCGGCGCCGCGCGGGCTGTCAAGTTCGCGATCGGACAGCGCATCCGGAAGACTCGGGCCCGTTGGCAGAAGCCGGCAGCCGAGAAGGAGTCCCGATGAGTGCACGCGTGGCCGTGATCCTGGCCGGCGGCGTCGGCACCCGGGTCGGCCTGGACATCCCGAAGCAGCTGATCAAGGTGGCCGGGCACACGATCCTCGAGCACACCCTGGCGACGTTCAACGCGCACCCGCTGGTCGACGAGATCATCGTGATGATGGCGCAGGGCCACCTCGATGCGGTGCACACGATCGTCCGGGACGGGGACTACGCCAAGGTCACCCAGGTGCTCGAAGGGGCCGCGACCCGCAACGGCACGACGCTGCGCGCGCTCGACGTCATCGAGGGTGACGACGCCCGGGTTCTCTTCCACGACGCGGTCCGGCCGCTGCTCTCCTCGCGGATCATCACCGACTGCTTCGAGGCGCTCGACACGTACGACGCCGTCGACGTCGCGATCCCGTCCGCCGACACCATCATCGAGGTCGACGAGCGCAACGTGATCTCGCAGATCCCGCCGCGGGCCAACCTGCGGCGCGGCCAGACGCCGCAGGCCTTCCGCGCCGGGGTCATCCGGGCCGCGTACGCCGTCGCGGCCGGCGACCCGGACTTCCAGGCCACCGACGACTGCTCGGTGGTGCTGAAGTACACCCCCGACGTCCCGATCTGGGTGGTCTCCGGCGAAGAGCGCAACATGAAGGTCACCGAGCCGATCGACGTCTACCTGGCCGACAAGCTCTTCCAGCTGACCACCAGCAACCTGCCGCCGTCGCGCTCCGAGGAGGAGTACCAGCAGGCGCTGGCCGGCAAGACGATGGTGATCTTCGGCGGCAGCTACGGCATCGGTGCCGACATCGCCGACTTCGCCCGGCAGCACGGCGCCGAGGTCTTCACGTTCAGCCGGTCCTCGACCAACACCCACGTGGAGCGACGTACCGACCTGCAGGCGGCGATCGCCGAGGTGCTGGCGAAGACCGACCACATCGACTTCGTGGTGAACTCCGCCGCAGTGCTCCCCCGCGGTCAGTTGATCGAGACCTCGGAGGAGACGATCTACGCCGCCACCGAGATCAACTACCTGGCACCGGTGATGATCGCCCAGGAGTTCCACCCGCACCTGTCCGCGAGCCGCGGCAGCCTGCTGAACTTCACCTCCAGCTCCTACACCCGCGGCCGGGGCGGCTACGCGCTGTACTCGTCGGCCAAGGCTGCCGTGGTCAACCTGACCCAGGCGCTCGCCGACGAGTGGTCCGGCATCGGGATCCGGGTCAACTGCATCAACCCGGAGCGGACCGGGACCCCGATGCGGACGAAGGCCTTCGGCGAGGAGCCTGCCGGCAGCCTGCTGGAGTCGGTCGAGGTGGCCCGCCGGTCGATCGACATCCTGCTCAGCGACCAGACCGGGCTGATCGTCGACATCCGGCGCGACGACCCGCTGGGCATCGCCGACGACACCGACATCTGAGCGGAGCCGCACCGCTCCGCGCGGTCCCGCCCCCGCGCCCGCCTAGACTGGCGCGCAGCCCAGCACCAGACCGAGAGGCCCCCGCTCCGCCATGCCTGCGTCACCATCGACCACCCAGCGCGTGCTCGGGTTCGCCCGCAACCGCGCCGGCCGGCGGTTGAAGAGCGGCGTGCGCCGGCTCGGCGGACGTCCGCTGGTGGCCTGGGAGCGCCGGCGGCAGCGTCCGGAGCTGACCGTGGTGATGCCGGTCTACAACGTCGAGGCGTACCTGCGCGAGGCCCTGGACAGCGCGCTGACCCAGAGCCTGCACAACCTCGAGCTGATCGCCGTCGACGACGGCTCCACCGACTCCTGCCTGGAGATCCTGCGCGACTACGAGCGGCGCGACTCCCGGGTCCGGGTGTTCACCCAGGCCAACGCCGGCCAGGGCAGCGCCCGCAACGTCGGGGTCGCCGCGGCCCGCGCCGAGTTCCTGACCTTCATGGACTCCGACGACACCATCCCGCCGCAGGCGTTCGCGCACATGGTCGCGATGCTGCGGAAATCCGGGTCCGACTTCTGCGTCGGCGGGGTACGCCGCTTCCGGCACCGCCAGTACATGCGGACGACCTGGCAGCGCACCGTCCACCAGATCGACCGGATCGGCACCACGATCGACGAGTTCCCGGCCGCGATGCAGGACATCATCGCGTGCAACCGGGTGTTCCGGACCTCGTTCTGGCGCGAGCGCGTCGGCGACTTCCGCGGCGGCATCGCCTACGAGGACCACGTGCCGATGCTGGCGGCGTACGTGCGTGCGGAGAAGTTCGACATCCTCAGCCAGATCACCTACAACTGGCGGATCCGCGACGACTCGACCGGGCACCAGAAGGCCAGGATCCAGAACCTGCTCGACCGGATCGAGGTCAAGGAGGAGGCGCACGCGATGCTCCGCGCCGAGGCGTCGGAGCAGACCTACGACGTCTGGGTGGCCCGGTGCCTCGAGGTCGACTTCGGTCCGTTCGTCGCGCAGGCCCTGGACGCCGACGACACCTACCGGGCCACGCTGTCCGAGGTCTACCGGACCTTCTCGACGCGCGCCACCGACCGGGCCTGGGACCTGGTCCGGGTGTTCCCGAAGGTCCGCGCGCACCTGGTCGCGGCCGAGCGCTGGGACGACGTCGACACCGCCACCCAGTACTTCCTCTCGGTGCACCAGGTCCCGCCGACCCGGGTCGTCGACGGCAGCCTGGTCGCGATCCTTCCCGACGACGAGGACTGGGCGGTCGGCCTGCCCGAGCACCTGCACCGGATGGCCACCCTGGAGAGCCACTTCGAGGGCGCCGTCCAGCGGCTCACCTGGCACCCCGGCGCGACGCCCGAGGTGGAGCTCACCGGCTGGATGCGGCACCGCGGGCTGGACGTCACCGACGCGACCCCGGAGATGACGCTGGCGCTGCGCTCCGGCGACACCGAGATCCCGCTGGCCTTCGCCCACGAGACCTTCGGCGAGGCGAACCTCTGGGCCCCGCTCCCGTACGCCGGCTGCGCCACCGCGGGCTTCCGGGTGCGGATCCCGCTGGCCGACCTGGCTCCCGGGCAGCCGTGGTCCCTGCACGGGTCCATCACCGGCGAGGGCATCACCTCGTCAGGGACGTTCCACTACCCGATCATGGGCTCCTCGGCCGAGGAGCCGCTGCCGCGCGACGTCGAGATCGACGGGGCGCGGCTCGGCGTCCGGCCGGAGTGGGATCCCAGCCTGGGCTTCACCTTCCGGCTCCGCGCCGGCGGGCTCAAGCACCCCCCGGCAGTCCCGAAGGGGCCGCTGGTCGAGGACGTCGCGATCACCGCCGACGAGATCGTGCTGACCTTCTCCTCGGCGACCGCCGCGCAGCTGCGCAAGGCGACGCTGGGCAACGCCCGGACCACCCTCGAGCTGGTCGGGTCGACCGACACCGTCGCCCGGTTCTCGACGGTCACCCAGGAGTTCGGGTCGACCCCGCACACCGCCCCCAGCGCCGACTACGTCCTCAAGGTGGACGGCAAGGGCCCGCACCCGTCCGCGGACTTCGCCGGCTCGCTGCCGGTACGGCTCCTCGACGACGGCCGCGCCCTCAACGTCACCTTCGGCAAGAAGGTCCCGCTGCGGTTCACGCTGGCTCCGCCGCTCGAGGCCGACGAGCTCGGCCGGTACAACCAGTTCCGGCTGCACGCGGCGTACCGGGCGGGGACTCCGGCGCTGACCGACTCCTTCCTGCTCGCCAGCTACCTCGGCGAGTTCGCGACCGACAGCCAGCTCGCGATCGACCGCCACCTCGCCGCGACGCGACCCGACATCACCCGGATCTGGGGAGTCGCCGACTCCTCGACCCTGGTCCCCCAGGGCGCCGAGCGGGTCGTGATCGGCAGCGCCGCCTGGTACGACGCGATCGCCCGCAGCCGCTACCTGAGCAAGAACATCGACTTCGGGCCGTGGTTCCGGATCAAGCCCGGCCAGGCCTACCTGCAGACCTTCCACGGCTACCCGTTCAAGACGATGGGCCTGGACTTCTGGCGGAGCAAGGCGTTCACGCCGGGCCAGATCAAGCACGCGGTCGCCAAGGCCAACGAGGAGTGGGACCTGATCCTGGTCCCGAGCGCCGAGTGCGAGGCGTACTACCGCGAGCAGTACCTCTACGAGGGGGCCGTCCTGGTGGCCGGCTACCCGCGCACGGACATCCTGGTCAACGCCGACGCCGCGGCCGTCCGCAGCACGGTGCTGGCCCGGATCGGCGTCCCCGAGGAGAAGACCGTCGTGCTGTACGCGCCGACGTACCGGGACACGCTGACCACCAAGACGTACGCCGCCAGCCGCTTCGACGAGCTCGACCTCAAGCAGCTCACCGACAGCCTCGGCCCGGAGTACGTCGTGCTCGTCCGCGGGCACAACAACAACCAGCGCGAGGACGAGCGGGTGGCGCGGGCGGGCTCCGTCGTCGACGTCACCGACTACCCGGACATCAACGAGCTGACCCTCGCGGCGGACGCCGCGATCCTGGACTACTCCTCGCTCCGGTTCGACTGGGCGATCACCGGCAAGCCGATGGTCTTCTTCGTCCCCGACCGCGACACGTACTTCGGGCTGCGGCCGCCGCTGTTCAGCTTCGAGGACTCGGCACCCGGCCCGCTGCTCACCACCACCGCGGAGGTTGCCGAAGCGCTCAGCCGGCCCGACGTCCTCCGCACGGAGTACGCCGACCAGGTCGCGGCGTTCAACCAGCGCTTCAACGGCCTCCACGACGGCCGGGCCACCGAACGGGTGCTGGCCACCCTCCTCGACGACTCGATGCCCTGGAGGCAGACATGACCGACTCGCTCCTCCTCCCCGAGGGCGCCCTGCTGCTGCACATCGGCCCGCAGAAGACCGGCTCCACCGCGATCCAGACGGCGATGCACGAGTCCCGTGCCGAGCTCGCCGCCCAGGGCGTGCTCTACCCCGGCAACGAGATGCGGCCGCGCGAAGGCGGCTGGGCCGTGATGGGGATCAACTCCGCGGTCGGACGAGCGGCACCGCGAATCGCCCGCTGGACGTCGTACGTCGACGAGATCGCCCGGAACGAGCTGCCCCGGATCTGCGTGAGCAACGAGGACTTCGGCCGCGCCGACGACGACGCGATCGCCCGCATCCTGGCCGGCACCGGCGCCGAGCGGACCCACCTGGTCTACGTCGCCCGCCGGCTCGACAAGCTGCTGCCGTCGCACTGGCAGGAGCGGGTGAAGTCTCGGATGACGCTCGGCTACGAGGAGTTCCTGCACCACGTCGTCGACGACCCGGACCGGGACTGGGAAGCCCGGATGATGTGGGAGTCGCACGACGTCGGCCCGATCCTGGACCGCTGGGCCCGGCACCTGGACCGCGACCGGATGACGGTGATCGTCGCCGACGAGGCCGACCGCCGGCTGACCCCGAACACCTTCGAGGCCTTCCTCGGGCTCGACGAGGGCACCCTCCAACCCGGAAGCACCCGGTCGAACACGTCGCTGACCTTCACCCAGACCGAGGCGGTGCGCCGCCTCAACCTGATGGCGCGCGAGAACGGGTGGACGCCGCAGCAGTACTGGCGGATCATCCAGGCCGGCACCGTGAAGGCGCTGCGGACGGCGCTGGAGGAGGGCGGCCCGAAGATCACCGGTCTCCCCGGGTGGGCCTACGAGAAGGTGGCGGACCGAGCCGAAGCTCAGGTCGCGGCGATCACCGCGGCCGGGGTGCGGGTGGTCGGCGATCCGTCCCGGCTGCTCCTGCGCGGCAACGTCGAGCCCGCCGAGCTGCCCGCGGAGATCACCGAGATCTCCCTGGACCTGCTCGCCGACGTGGTCCGCGGGGCCGTCGACGGATCGCAGTCCCTGGCGGCGATGGAGTCGCGCCAGGCATCGCGCGCGCGGAAGTCGCCCGCCAAGGAGCTCGGCGGGCGCGAGCTGGTCCGGCTGCTGGGCGGCCGGGTCGCTCGGCGGCTTCGGCTGCGCTGAGGGCCCGTCCCGGCGTCTCGACAGGCTGAGCGGCCGGGTTGAGCGTCCGGACTCTTCCGCTCAGAGCAGCGGACCGAAGAACTCCTCCACCACCCGTTCGGCCGCCCGGCCGTCCTGGAGCCTGTTGTAGCGGGCGTTGAAGGCGACCAGGTCGGCCGACCAGCGGGCGCCGAGCCGGTCCAGGTCGCGCAGCTCGCCGATCACCTCGGCGGTGGTGGCGACCAGCGGCCCGGGCGCCGTCTCGCGGTAGTCCCAGAGGAACCCGCGGGTCCGGGACCCGTAGGTCTCCAGGTCCGGCACCAGGAACACCATCGGCTTGCCGGTGATGGCGAAGTCGAAGCGCAGCGAGGAGTAGTCGAGGACCGCCGCGTCCGAGGCGGCGATCAGGTGGTTGATGTCCGGGTGGCCGGTCACGTCGACGACCCGCGACCCGGTCCCTGCCCGCGGGGCGTGGAACCGGTGGCCGCGCATCAGCAGCACGTAGTCCTTGCCGAGCGCCGCAGCCGCCTCCTCCACGTCGAGGTGGTGCACCGCCTCGGCGGCCCGGAAGTTGGTGGCCAGGTCGTCGCGCCAGGTCGGCGCGTAGAGCACGGCGTGCTGGTGCTCGCCGATGCCGAGCCGGGCCCGGGTCGCGGCGCGCAGCTCGGCGAGCGCCGAGCCGACCAGGACGTCGTCGCGCGGGTAGCCGAGCGCGAGGATCCGGCCGTCGTAGGCGTAGTCGCGGCGGTAGTACTGATCCATCTCGGGATCCGGGGTGAGCAGGTTGTTCCAGGTCCGCGAGGTGTGGTCCAGCTGTCGCTCGATCTGGCTGGGCAGCAACCCGCGCGGCTTCCAGAGCCCGAGCCCCATCGCCTTGGACGGGTAGCCGTGAAAGGTCTGCAGGATCTGCTGGCCGGGACGTCGGGTGGCGGTCTTCTCCAGCTCGATGTTGGTGACCACGTACGACGCCCGCGCCAGCACGTCGTGCCACTCCCGGCTGCGGAACAGCAGCGCCCGGGAGCCCGGGGGCGGCGTGGCGGAGGAGTCCGCGACGACCCAGCGGACGTCGAGGTCGGGCCGCCGGCGGAACAGCTCTTGCTGGATCGCCAGCGGGTGGTCGCCCGGCCACTGGCCGGTGAACGACTGGAAGTAGACCAGGCGCGGGTCGAGCGGCCGCTCGACCAGGTGCTCGGCCTGGAGGCGGCGCTGCGCCCGCCGGCCGAGCTCGTCGTCGGCCAGCAGCGGACCCAGGTGGACCACGATCCCGCCGTGCCCCCGTGCTACCTCGACCCGGTGCAGGGCGGTCCGCTCGTCGGTCGGCAGCAGGTCGACCAGCGCCGGGTCGGGAACCACGGCCGCGCCGTCGAACACCAGCCGGTAGGCCCCGGTCGGCAGCGGAGCCGCGCCCAGGCTCCACGGGTCGTCGGTCAGCGGCAGGTTCCAGAACCCGGGAGCACCGCCGGCGGTCGCCGGCACCCGGTGCCCGTTGCCCTCGAGCCGGACGCCGGTGACCGTGGCGGAGGTGGTCAGCCGCAGCGCCCCGTCCACGGCCTCGATCTTCCGCAGCGTGCTCGCGGGGCCGTCAGCCTGGCCTGCGGCCACGGCCAGGACGACGCGTCCGTGCCGTGCCCGGGCGGCGATCGTCGTCGAGGAGGTCAGCGGTACGGCGGCACGACCGGCCGACCCGGCGCGGTCCAGGTCGTCGACCGTCCCGGAACGGCGCACACCCCGGTCGGCCCAGTCGAGATCGAGGCGCCAGAGCCCCGGTCCGAGCGCTCCGACAGGTACCCGCAGGGTGAGCAGACCGCCGTCCTGGTCCTGCTCGGACCCGGCCAGCCAGCGGGTCACCGCCGCGTCGGCGGTCACCGTCACCCGGGCGGGCACGGAGCGGTCGGCGTCGACCAGCCGGGCCTCGACCCGGGGTTCGACCGTGTCGACGAGGCGGACCCCGGCGAGCACCTCGAGGACCAGCTCGTCGTCGATCACCCGGAGCCGGCGGAGCTGGGCGCGGAGCGGGGTCTCGTGCTCCGTCAGCACGCGGAGGGGCTCGCGCCCCGTGAGCTGGGGATCCGCGAGCTGGGCGACCACCGCGCCGTCGACGACCCGGGTGCCGAAGCCGTCGGCGAACTCCCGGGACGCGACCAGGTCGACCAGCCCGTCGTAGTCACCGGCGGCAGCCAGCTCGGCGAGGATCCTGGTCAGCACGTCGACGGACTCCAGCTGGTCGGCGGCCAGCGCGGCCAGGGAGCCCGCCTGCTCCCGGAGCAGCTCCCGCTGGTCGGCCGTCGCCGCCTCGGCGGCGGCGAGGAAGGGTCGCAGCTCGGCCAGCGCGCCGACGGCCCGCTGCACGCGGGCGGCCGGGCGCTCGACCAGGGCCACCAGGGTGTCCCGGTCGCGGGCGACGTGGGCCTCCAGCCGGGCCAGCGGGTCGGCCCTGACCTGGAAGGGACCGCGCTCGGCGAGGCGGCCGTCGAACCAGGCCCGGTACGGCGTCAGGGTGACCCCGGCGTCGAGGACGTCGAGGGCGATCCGCAGCCCGTCGGGGTCGTCGGTCACCCGGGAACCACCCAGAGCGGCGAGCAGCTGCTCGCGCGGCACCACCAGCCGGCCGAGGAACGGCAGCCGGGCGAAGTCGGGGCGGCTCAGCAGGTCGGCCCGGTCCGGCTCACCGGCCTCGGTGGCGAGCAGGAGCGCCTCGTCGCGGGCGAGCGCGGGGACCAGGTCGGCCAGCGCCGCCCGGGGGTAGCGGTCGCCCGGGCTGGCGACGATCACGTGGGTGCCGCGGGCCGCCTGCACCCCGCGGGCACGGGCACTCGCGAGGTCCTCGGCCTCCCGGAACCGTACCCGGGTGTCGTCACCGGCGGCAGCACGGCCGGCGGAGCGCGGGTCGCCGTACGAGACGACGACGAACTCGATCGACGGGGACGGCTGGTCCCGGACCGCGTCGAGGGTCGCGCGCAAGCGGCCGGGGTCTCCCCCGGCCGCGAGCACGACGATGCTGAGCGTGGGCCGCCCGTGCCTGAGGCGACGAGCGCCACGGGCGAGCTGGCGGCGGAGCACGTCTACTTGAGGAGTCCCTTCGCCTGGAGGTACGCGGCGGCGACGTCGGCCGGCTTCTCGCGGGCGATCGACACCTCCGCGATCATCTCAGCCAGGTCGTCGGTGGTCAGCACGCCGGCCAGGGCGTCCAGGGCCGCCTCCGCCTGCGGGTGCTCCTTCAGCCAGGCCGAGTTGACGATCGGGACCAGGTTCTCGGCGTTCTGCAGGCCCTTGTCGTCGTCGAGCAGCACCAGGCCGTCCTTGGAGAGGGTCGCGTCGCTGGTGCCGACCTGGCCGAGCTGGGTGGCGCCGCTCTTGAGGTCGGCCTTGGTCTCGTCCGACCCGAAGCCGGTCGGGACCACGCTGCTGATCTTCAGGCCGTAGGTGCCTTCGAGGCCGACCTTGCAGTCGGGCCGCTTGTCACAGTCCGGAGCGGCCCCGAGCTTGAGCTCCTTGCCGAGGGCGCCGAGCTCGGTCAGCGTGGTGATGCCGTTCTCGTCGGCGAAGGCCTTCGTCACCGCGAACCCGTTGGCGTCCTGCGCCTCGGCGGGCTTCAGCGCGGTCAGGCCGACCGGGCCGGCGAGCTTGTTGAGCTCGACGAGGGTCGCGTCGGCGTCGTTGGAGGCGACCAGCTTGGCGTCGTCACCGTTGGCCTGGCGGTTGAGCGCCTCGGTCATCGAGGAGAGGTAGTCGGTGGAGACCTGGACGGTCCCCTTCTGCAGCGGGTCGAGGTAGAGGTCGCGGCCGCCGAGCGCCTGCACCTTCGCCTGGAAGCCGGCGTTGTCGAGGAGACCCTTGTAGAGCTCGGCCATGATGTCGGCCTCGGGGAACTTCTGGCCGACGATCGTGACGGGACCGCCGTCGACGGCGTCCGGCGCCTTGTCGATCTTCTTGTCGTCGTCGCCGCAGGCTGCGGTGAACATCAGCATCGGCGCCACCAGGGCGATCGCGAGCCGTCGTACGAGCTTCGGGTTCATGTCTTCCGCCTTCTGTGTCCCGCAGCCTGGGAGGGTCTGCGCGTGTCCGGCAGGCCTGCGCGCGACCGGCGATCACCGGAGCGTGTGCCCGCACTGACGACCCTAGGGCATGGCTCCGACAGCCTTACAAGGTCGTTTCCGGAGCCGTTAGTGACTCGTGACCGGACGCGGGTCCACGATCCGCTGGAGTCCGACAAACCCGATTTCCATCAGCAGTGCGACCAGGGCGACGATCAGCGAGCCGGCGACGACCTCGGCGGTCTGGTTGTTGGCGTAGCCGCGGGTGATGATGTTGCCGAGCCCCGGGCCGGCGACCAGCGCCGCGATCGTGGCGGTGGCCCAGACCTGGACGACGGCGAGCCGGAGGCCGGAGACGATCAGCGGCGCGGCCAGCGGCAGCTCGACCCGGCGCAGCACCGCGACCTCGCTCATCCCCATGCCGCGAGCCGCCTCGACCACGTCGGCGTCGACCTCGACCAGCGCGGTGTAGGTGCTGGTCACGATCGGCGGCAGCGCGAACAGGGCCAGCGTGACCAGGGTGGCCAGGCCGGAGCGGCCGTACGGCCCCAGGTAGCCGCTCCCGAAGACGCTCAGCGAGAACAGCGAGAGCATCGCCACGATCGGCACCGCCCGGCCGATGTTGGTCAGGTTGATCGCGAGCAGCCCGCCGCGGTGGCGGTGCCCGAGCCAGAGCGCCACCGGGAAGCCGACCGCGGACGCGATCAGGACCGCGGTGACGGTCAGCAGGAAGTGCTGGCCGAGCAGGACCGGGACGCCGTAGTCCCCGTGCCAGTGCTCGGAGTCGCGGAACCAGTCGAGGACGCCGTTCACGCGGCCACCGCCTTCCGGCGCGGGGCGGCCGACCGCGCCCACGGGGTGAGCAGCCGCTGCACCAGGACCAGCACCACGTCGAGCGTGACCGCCAGGGCCACGCAGAGCACGCTCCCGGCCAGTACCTGGGCCTTGAAGGTGGCGTCCTCGAGGATCAGGTCGCCGAGTCCGCCGTAGTCCAGGATCGAGCCGACCGTGGTGAGCGCGACCGCCGAGACCGTCGCCACCCGCAGGCCCGACATGAACGCCGGCAGCGCCAGCGGGATCTCGACGCGCCAGAGCAGGGTGCGGGCGCCGTACCCGACTCCCAGCGCCGATTCCCGGACGTCGGCAGGGACCGACGCGAGCCCGTCCAGGATCGCCCGGACCAGGATCGTCAGCGAGTACAGGCCCAGCCCGATCAGCACCGTGCGCGGCCCCAGGCCGGTGAACGGCACCAGCAGCGAGAACAGCGCCAGCGAGGGGATCGTGTAGATCGCCGTGGTCGTGCCGACGATGATTCCTTCGAGTCTTCGGTAGCGTCGGGCCAGGAGAGCCAGCGGTACGGCGACCAGCAGGCCCAGCGCGACCGAGGCGAGCACGATGCCGAGGTGCTGGATCACGGCGGCCCGCAGCTCTTCGGAGCGCGTGGAGTAGTACCGCCCGCAGATCCACTCGTTGCGGGTCAGGCAGTTGTCCAAGAAGGTAGGAGCGATCTGTGGGACCACCAGGCGAACCTAGCGCGTCCGGCAGCTCCACCACGGCGATGATCCGTCTCGAGGGTGTCGGCAAGACCTACGAGGACGGCACCGTCGCGGTCCAGTCCCTGGATCTGGATGTCGCCCCGAACACCCTGGTCTGCCTGGTCGGGCCGTCCGGCTGCGGCAAGTCCACGACCCTGAAGATGGTGAACCGGCTGATCGAGCCGACCACCGGGCGGATCGTCCTCGACGGCTCGGACGTGACCGACGCGGATCCGGTCGAGCTGCGCCGCGGCATCGGCTACGTGATCCAGCAGGTCGGGCTCTTCCCTCACCAGGACATCGCTACCAACGTCGCCACCGTGCCGAGCCTGCTCGGCTGGGAGAAGAAGAAGGCCAAGACCCGCGCGCTGGAGCTCCTCGAGCTGGTCGGCCTGGATCCGGCCACCTTCGCCAAGCGCTACCCGCACCAGCTCTCCGGCGGTCAGCGGCAGCGCGTCGGCGTCGCCCGGGCCCTGGCCGCCGACCCGCCGGTGCTGCTGATGGACGAACCGTTCGGCGCCGTCGACCCGGTGGTCCGCGCGCACCTGCAGGACGAGTTCCTGCGGCTGCAGCGCGACCTGGGCAAGACCGTGCTGATGGTCACCCACGACATCGACGAGGCCGTGAAGATGGGCGACCGGGTGGCGGTCTTCGCCGCCGGCGGCCGGCTGGCGCAGTACGACACCCCCGCGGCGATCCTCGGCGCGCCTGCCGACGAGTTCGTCGCCGAGTTCGTCGGCCGGGCCCGGGGCCTGCGCCGGCTCGCCGTGACCGCGATCGACCCGGCCCGGCTGGAGCCGCTGGACGGTGTCGCCGCCGCGGACCTCGCCGGCACCATCGACGTGCACGCCAGGCTGGACGAGGCGATGGCGCTGCTGCTCCGCGAGGACAAGGCGATGGTCGGCGTCACCGACGGCGCCCGCTTCCTCGGCGTCCTCACCCCCAACGGCATCCACGCCATGCTCCGCGCCGACGTGAACCGTTGAGTAGGCCCGATTTGTCGCACGAGTAGGCCCGAAGCGTCGTACCCGCGGTTGCCGAGGCAACAAGAACGGCCCACTCGAGCGACAAGGAGGGCCTTCTCGACTAGGCGGTCTGGCTGGCGTGCTTCCCGCTAGCCTGGGCCTGGGCGACCTTCTCCTCGATCGCCATCAGGTCCTCGACCGACCCGGGGGCGGCGTCGCCGAGGACGAGCTCGGCCTCCTGCTCGGCCCGGAGCAGGTCGATCGAGCGGACCAGCTCCGCGACCCGGACCAGCGCGGTGGCGTGCGCGGACTCGGCGTTCTCGGCGCGTACCGTCATCGCCGCGGTCTCCCGCTGCGCCTTCACCAGGGCACCCTGGAGCTCGTGCATGGTGGTGGTCGACTCGGCGAGGCGCTCGGTCATCGCGGTGGTGAACTCGGCGTGCTCGGCGGCGCGCTCGGAGAAGAGCGTCCGGTACGCCGTCGCGGTGGACGCGCGGTCGCTGGCGTTCTCGCGCCGCGACTGCAGCACCTCGGTCCAGGTGATCCGCAGGGCGGCCCAGCCGAGGACCAGGGCGGCGACCGCGCTGACGCTGAGCAGGGCGGGCGACTGGGTCGGGAGGGCGATCAGGACGGCAACCGTGGCCACCGCGAGCAAGGTGACCGCGACGGTGACGCGGACACTGCGTTGCCGACGACGAGAGGACGTTCGTGAGCCTGCCATGCGCTCAGCGTAGGTCGCCGCGCGCGGCGGGCGGGACGCGACACGCGTGCTCGAGCAGCAGGCCGGCAGCCACCGCGGCTGCTGCACCGACCGCAGCCGCGATCGCCCGTAAGGCGAGCACGTCCGCCCCGTTCCCGGAAGCGCCGATGGTGGAGATCAGCATCCCGATCGAACCGCCGAGCGCCAGCGCGGCGAGCCGGTCGATGGTCTTGCCGAGCGCCAGCCGCCGTACGCCCTGCTGCGCGGTCAGGCGGCGGCGCTCGCGGTGGACGGTCCGCCAGGTCAGGTAGGCGGTGCCGGCGGTCACCGCCATCACGAACCAGACCACGGCCACGGCGGTCCAGGAGATCACCGGCGTCGGCGACCCGTTCCGGATCGCGATGCCGCGGGCGGCCCAGCCGGCGACGAGGCCGATCGACCCGAGGACGACCAGCGGACCCGGCCCGGTCGGCTCGATGTGACCGCTCGGTTCCGGTTCGTCCGGCTCGACCAGCGGCGGCTGGTCCCGGGTCACCTCAGGAGACCTCGAGGGTCAGGTCGTCACGCCGTACGACGCCGTCGAGGCCGGCCTTCTCCAGGAGCTCGGCGACGGTGCCGTAGCCGGGGATCTCCGCGTCCGACTCGAGGTCGTTCCAGGGAGCCAGCACGAAGGCGCGCTCGGCGGCCCGGGGGTGCGGCAGCCGGAGGGAGTCGTCGTCCGCGTGCCGGTCGCCGACGACGATCAGGTCGACGTCCAGGGTGCGCGGGCCGTTGAGCACGTCGCGCTCGCGCCCGTAGGCGTCCTCGACCGCGTGCGCGCGCTCGAGCAGGGTCCGCGCCGAGAGGGTGGTGTCCAGGGTGACCACGGCGTTGAGGAACGGCTTCGACCCGGCCGGGGCACCGATCGGCTCGGTCTCGTAGACCGGCGAGACACCGGTCAGCCAGACCTCGGGGGTGTCCTCGAGCGCGTCCACGGCGCCCTGGAGCGAGTACATCCGTTCCCCCAGGTTCGATCCCAGCGCGATCACGGCGCGTCTGATCGGGTGCATCTCGCCGGTCAGGGTGTCGGTGTCGATCACTGCGGGGTTCGGGGACTCGGTCATGTTCGGCTCCGTCTGATGGTCAGGGCGACGTCCGAGAACGTCGCCTCTATCGGGGCGTTCGGCTTGTGGACGGTGACGTCCACCCAGTCGACCTGCTCGTAGGCGAGGCAGACGTCGGCGATGCGTTGGGCCAGGGTCTCGATCAGGTCGACCGGGTCGTTCTCGACGGCTTCCTTCACCGCGTCGACGAGCAACCCGTAGTGGACGGTCTTGGTCAGGTCGTCGGAGGAGGCGGCGGAGCGGGTGTCCATGCCCAGCACCAGATCGATCACGAAGATCTGTCCGTCGCGACGCTCGAAATCGAACACACCGTGGTGTCCGTAGATCTCGATGCCGCGCACCGCCAGCTGGTCAGTCATTCCTCCTCGACCCTACCCGCGCGCTCGGAACGCCCAACCGCGGGACCGAACGAGCGCCCCTGCCACCGCGCCACGACGCGCAGGGCGTCGACGCTCCCCCGCACCTCGTGCACCCGGACGGTCCAGACGCCCAGCACCCCGGCGAGCGTCGTCAGCGCCACGTTGGCGTCCTCGCGGTCCAGGACCGGCCGGGGGGTGCCGTCGGCGTCGGCGAGCAGCGAGCCGAGGAAGGACTTCCGGCTGGACCCGACCAGGATCGGCAGGCCGAGCTCCTCGAACGCGTCCAGCCCGGCCAGCAGCTCCCAGTTGTGGTCGGCGGTCTTGGCGAAGCCGAGGCCCGGGTCGATCGCGAGCCGCTCCAGCCTGATCCCGGCTGCCAGCGCAGCCTCCACGCGGGCCCCGAGCTCGGCGCGGACATCCCCGACGACGCCGCCCTGGTCGGGCCCGGAGTACGTCGCCCGCTGCTGCATCTCGGACGCGTGCGCCCGCCAGTGCATCGCCACGTAGGCGGCGTCGTGCTCGGCCACGACCTTGAGGATGTCCGGGTCGGCGAGCCCGCCGGAGACGTCGTTGACCAGCACCGCGCCGGCGGCCAGCGCGGCTTCGGCGACCTCGGCCCGCATGGTGTCGACCGAGACCAGAGCACCCGCGGCAGTGAGGCCGCTGATCACCGGGACCACCCGGGCCAGCTCGTCGGCCACCACCGGTCGGGTCGCCCCCGGCCGGGTGGACTCGCCGCCGATGTCGAGGAGGTCCGCGCCCTGCTCCAGCATCTCCAGACCGTGCGCGACCGCGGTCTCCACCTCGGCGTACAGGCCGCCGTCGGAGAACGAGTCCGGGGTCACGTTGACCACGCCCATCACCAGCGGTCGGTCCACGACCGGCAGCCCGGCGACGTGGCGCTGGGTGAGCGAGGCGATCGCGGCAGCCACAGGGCTACCGGTGGGCGGCGTTGATGAGCGCCATCGCCTCAGAACGGGTGGCGGCGTTGTGCATGATCCCGCGGACGGCCGAGGTGATCGTGCGGGCGCCGGCCTTCTTCACCCCGCGCATCGTCATGCAGAGGTGCTCGGCCTCGATCACCACGATCACGCCACGGGCATCGAGGATCTCGACCAGCGCGTCCGCGATCTGGGTGGTCAGCCGCTCCTGCACCTGAGGCCGCTTGGCGTAGACGTCGACCAGCCGGGCGAGCTTGGACAGCCCGGTGATCTTGCCGGACTCGGCCGGGATGTAGCCGACGTGGGCTACCCCGGTGAACGGCACCAGGTGGTGCTCGCACATCGACCAGAGCTCGATGTCGCGGACCAGCACCATCTCGTCGTGACCGAGGTCGAAGGTGGTGGTGAGCACCCCCTCCGCGGTCTGCCGCAGGCCCGCGGTCAGCTCCTTGTAGGCCCGGGCCACCCGGTCCGGGGTGTCGAGCAGGCCCTCGCGCTCGGGGTCCTCGCCGATCGCGTAGAGCAGCTCCTTGATCGCTGCGGCGGCCCGGTCGTGGTCGAACTCGTTGATCGGGGCCAGCGAGCCCGCGCTGATCGGGCCGACGCTCACGGCGCGTTCCCGGGGTTCGGCGCCTCTCCGAAGGAGTCGCCGTCGGTGTTCGGCGGGGTCAGGATCACGCCGCCCTCGTCCGCCGGCTCGGGAGCCGCCGGAGCACCGGCCGGCACGTCGATCGGCGGGATCGCGGACGGCGTCCGGTCCGGCGAACCGGTCCAGGCCGGGCGGGCCGAGCGGCGTCGCAGCGGCTCGAAGACCTCGGCGACCTGCTCCTTGTCGAGGGTCTCCTTCTCCAGCAGCGCGAGCACCAGGGCGTCGAGGACGTCCCGGTTCTCCTCGAGGATGTCGTAGGCCTCCTGGTGCGCCGCCTGCAGGAACTTCTTGGTCTCGTCGTCGACGATCGCGGCAACGTCCTCGGAGTAGTTCCGGGTGTGCCCCAGGTCGCGGCCCAGGAACGGCTCACCGCCGCTGTCGCCGAGCTTGATCGCGCCGAGGGTCTCGGTCATGCCGTACTGGGTGACCATCGCCCGGGCCAGCGAGGTGGCCTTCTCGATGTCGTTGCCGGCACCGGTCGTCGGGTCGTGGAAGATCATCTCCTCCGCGGCGCGACCTCCGAGCATGTACGCCAGCTTGTCGAGCATCTCCGACCGGGTCTGGGAGTACTTGTCCTCGTCCGGGAGCACCATCGTGTAACCGAGGGCCCGGCCGCGCGGCAGGATCGTGATCTTGTGCACCGGGTCGGTGCCGGGGAGAGCCGCGGCGACCAGGGCGTGTCCGCCCTCGTGGTACGCCGTGATCAGCTTCTCCTTCTCGCTCATCAACCGGGTCCGCTTCTGCGGGCCGGCGATGACCCGGTCGATCGCCTCGTCGAGCATCTCCGCGTCGATCACCTTGCCGTTGAGGCGGGCGGTGAGCAGGGCGGCCTCGTTGAGCACGTTCGCCAGGTCGGCACCGGTGAAGCCCGGCGTACGACGGGCCACCGAGAGCAGGTCCACGTCGGGACCGATCGGCTTGCCGCGGGCGTGCACCTTGAGGATCTGCTCGCGGCCCTTGAGGTCGGGAGCGTCGACGCTGATCTGGCGGTCGAAACGTCCGGGCCGCAGCAGGGCGGGGTCCAGGACGTCGGGACGGTTGGTCGCGGCGATCAGGATGACGCCGCCGCGGACGTCGAAGCCGTCCATCTCGACGAGGAGCTGGTTGAGGGTCTGCTCGCGCTCGTCATGCCCTCCCCCCATGCCAGTGCCGCGGTGGCGGCCGACCGCGTCGATCTCGTCGATGAAGACGATCGCCGGAGCGTTCTCCTTCGCCTGCTCGAACAGGTCGCGGACCCGGGAGGCACCGACACCGACGAACATCTCGACGAAGTCCGAGCCGGAGATCGAGTAGAACGGCACGCCCGCCTCGCCGGCGACGGCGCGCGCAAGCAGGGTCTTGCCGGTACCCGGCTGGCCGTAGAGCAGCACACCCTTGGGGATCTTGGCGCCGACGGCCTGGAACTTGGCGGGCTCCTGGAGGAACTCCTTGATCTCGCCGAGCTCCTCGATGGCCTCCTCGCAGCCGGCCACGTCGGCGAAGGTGGTCTTCGGCATGTCCTTGCTGATCAGCTTGGCCTTGGACTTGGCGAACTGCATCACCTTGCCACCGCCGCCCTGGACCTGGTTCATCAGGAACAGGAACAGCAGGACCAGGATGATGATGGGCAGGAAGGTGGCGAGGATCGTGCCGAGCACGCTCGGCTTGGAGATCTTGACCGCGACCTTGCTGATCTTGTCCGCCTGGTTCTGCTTCAGCGCCTCCGCCATCAGGCCGACCTGCTGGCCGTCGACCCAGTTGGCCATCACCTTCTTGCCGTCCTTGAGCTCGGCACGCATCTGCTGGTCGGTGCCGTCGACGAAGGTGATCTTCTTGATGTCGCCGTCGTTGATGTGGGTGACCATGCTGGAGGTCTCGATCTCGGTGTAACCGCCGTCGGGCGAGATGAGCTGCAGCGCGAGAATGACGCCCAGAACGGCAAGACCGATCCACAACCAGGGACCGCGGAGAATTCGCTTCACGCCGGACATACTCTCAGGTAGTCCCAGATCTCGCTTCCGCGCGGGTCTTTCCTAGCTGTAAACGTGCGGCGCCAGGGTGCCGATGTCGCGCAGGTTGCGGTAGCGCTCCTGGTAGTCGAGGCCGTAGCCGACGACGAACTCGTTCGGGATGTCCCAGCCGACGTACTTGACCCCGACATCCATCTGCTGCGCCTCGGGCTTGCGCAGCAGCGTGCAGATCTCCAGCGAGGCCGGGTTGCGCGAGGCCAGGTTCGAGATCAACCAGGAGAGCGTCAGGCCGGTGTCGATGATCTCGTCGACCACGATCACGTGCCGGTTGGTGATGTCGGTGTCCAGGTCCTTGAGGATCCGGACCACACCGGAGGACTTGGTGCCGGACCCGTACGACGTCACCGCCATCCAGTCCATCTCGACGTGCCGGTTCAGCGCCCGCGCCAGGTCCGCCATCACCATCACCGCACCGCGCAGGATGCCGACGATCAGGACGTCCTTGCCGGCGTAGTCCGCCTCGATCTCCTGCGCCAGCTCCTTGAGCTTGCCCTGGATCTGCTCCTCGGTGAAAAGGATGTTGACGAGGTCCGATTCGACATCCGCGGCGTCCATGGGTCCAAGCGTGCCACAGGGATTATCCGAGCCGACGACCGCGTTACGTTCTCATGCGCCTCTCCGTCCTCGACCTCGTTCCCGTTCGCAGCGACCAGACCACCGGAGACGCGCTGGCAGCCACCACGAGCCTGGCCCGGGTGGCCGACGAGACCGGCTACCACCGCTACTGGCTGGCCGAGCACCACAACATGCCAGCCGTGGCCGCGACCAACCCTCCGCTGCTGATCGCCCTGGTCGCCGGCAGCACCCGCCGGATCCGGGTCGGCTCGGGCGGGGTGATGCTGCCCAACCACGCGCCGCTGGTGATCGCGGAGCAGTTCGCACTCCTGGAGGCCGCGTTCCCGGGCCGGATCGACCTCGGCATCGGCCGGGCCCCCGGCTCCGACCCGGTGACGTCGTACGCGCTCCGGCACGGCGGCGGCGGGGTCACCGACGACGCGGTCGCCCAGTTCCCGTCGTACGTCGACAACGTGATCTCGATGATGAGCCCCGGTGGCGTGGGCCTGCAGGTCAACGGCCGGGTGCACGCCCTGAACGCGACCCCCGCGGCGACGAGCCGACCGGACGTCTGGCTGCTCGGCTCGTCGGACTACTCGGCCCAGCTGGCCGCGTCGCGGGGACTGCCGTACGTCTTCGCGCACCACTTCTCCGGCAACGGCACCGACCAGGCGCTGGCGCTCTACCGGGACGGGTTCCAGCCCTCGGAGGAGCTGGCGGAGCCGAAGACGTTCCTCACCGTGAACGCCGTGGTGGCCGAGGACGCCGAGGAGGCGGAGGCGCTGGCGCTGCCCCAGCTCCAGGCGATGGTCGCGCTGCGGACCGGCGGCACGCTCCGCCCCCAGCGACTGATCGAGGACGCGCAGTCCGACCCGATCCCGGACGCCCACCGCCCCCTCGTCGAGGCGATGCGACGGCGCTGGGTGATCGGCACCCCGGCCGCCGCAGCCGGTCAGCTCCGCGAGCTCGCCGCGACGTACGGCGTGGACGAGGTGATGGTGCACCCGGTCGCCGGTGCTCGTCAGGGCACTCCGACCCACTCCTCCCCGGCCCGCGAGGAGACCCTCCGGCTGCTCGCGAAGGAACTCCTCTGAAGATCACCAGATCCAGCGGACCAGCGCGACGTACCCGAACCCCCACGCGGCAACGTTCACCAAGGCGAAGGCGGCCCATCCGGCACGGAGCACGGCGTCCCATCGGCTCGCCTCCGACGTCTCCTTGGCGCCGCGGTACCGGGGCGCCGCCTCCAGTTCCTCCAGGGTGCGGCGTACCCGCTCCGGCGCCTCGCCCCACTGGTCTCGCGGCCAGTTGAGCGCCTTCAAGCGACCGCGCGGATCCTGGCGGGCACGCTCGAACGCATCCACCGAGGCCTGATCGCGCTCCGCCTCGAAGTAGGACCAGCGCCCGGCCTCCACCAGGTTGCCGGTGCTCCGGTGCACCGCGGCGAGCCGGCGGCGGAGGTCGAGGTCGGTGGGGATGCCCTGCACCAGGGTGGTCAGGCGCTGGATCGCGACATGGGTGTGCCCGCGCTGGAGGTCGTCCTCCACCCGCTGCAGCACCCGCTCACGATTCAGCACGCGACGATTGTCGCGGAGGCCGGAGTCTGGATCGACTGGTTATCGCCGGCGGGCGATCAGTCCGGAAGCGGCGGAGTCGGCTTGAAGAGGATCCTCGACTCGCCCTCGCGGTAGGCGGTGACGTGCCCGGGCAGCTGGATCTCCTTGCCCGGTCGCGTACCCCGGATCGCCTGCACGTGTTCGTAGGTCAGCTCGGACGGGATCGCGCCGGCTTCGATCGCGGCCAACCGCAGGACGCGCCCGAAGATCGCCGGGCTGGTGTACTCCAGGTCGTCGGCATCGATGCCGCCCTCGATCCGCGCCTCCTCCAGGGCGGCCTCGGCGTGCAGGTCGAGCTCGTCCATGTCGAGGCGCAACTGCTCCGCCGTCCGGGCGAGCGCCTGGGCGACGCCGGGGCCGAGCTCGCGCTCGAGCACCGGGAGCACCGAGTGCCGCACGCGGGACCGGAGGAACCGCGGGTCGGCGTTGTGCGGGTCCTCCCACCAGACGATGTCCTCGGCGCGGCAGGCAGCCTCGGTCTGGGCGCGGGTGATCCCGAGCAACGGGCGGGAGAACGCCGTCGAGTGCCGGAACACCTCGTGCCCCAGGTAGAGCGTCCGCGGACCGTCCGGCGTCTCCTCGGTACGGCTCGCGATGGGCTCAAGCACCGGCTCGCCCTCATCACGCCGGAAGCCGTGCCGCATCCCCTGCAGCGACCGCCCGCCCGATCCGCGGGCCAGGCCGAGCAGCACGTTCTCGGCCTGGTCGTCCAGGGTGTGCCCGAGCAGCACGAGCTCCGTGGAGAAGTGTTCGGCAAGCTGGGAGAGCGCGGCGTACCGGGCCTCCCGGGCACCGGCCTCGATCCCGGCAGGACCTGGGTCGACAGTGACCCGGATCGTCGCAGTCTCGTCGGCGCCCAGCGCCGCCATCTGCTCGACCACCCGCGCGGTGTGCTCGGCCGAACCCTCCTGCAACCCGTGGTCGACGACCACGCCGATCACCCGGGTCTCCTTCAGCTTGGCGACCTCGAAGATCGTCGCCGCGAGCAGCGCGAGGGAGTCGGCGCCCCCGGAGCAGGCGACCATCACCGAGCTCCCGAGGTCTGGTGCCCAGTACCCGCCCTCGCCGTCATTGAGGATCGTCAGATTCCGGCGCACCGCCAGCCGGACCGCCGCGACCGCCGGGTCGAGCCCCATCAGCCGTGGACGCGCTTCAACCACGACTCCGGGTCGTGGATCTCGGACTTCGTGGGCAGGTTCGCGGGCTCGGCGAAGACGGCGTTGAAGCCCTCCATGCCGACCTTGTCGATGGCGGCCCGGACGAAGACGGCCCCGTCGCGGTACTGCGCCATCTTCTGGTCCAGGCCGAGGAGCCGGCGGAGCAGCTTGTCGAGCGTGCCGATGCCCTTGCGGCGTTGGGTGAACCGTGCCCGGATCTGGTCGACGCTCGGGATCACCTCGGGCCCGACACCGTCCATCACCACGTCCGCGTGCCCCTCGAGCAGGCTCATCACACCGGTGACCTTGTCGATGATCGTCTTCTGCTCGGGCGTCGAGAACAGGTCGAGCAGACTCGCGTCGGACTTGCCGGAGAGCACCGAACCGACCCGGGAGAGTCCCTCGCTGAGCAGCGCGGACGGGTCCGTCTCCACCTGGCCGACGATCTCGCCCATCAGGTCCTGGAGGTGGTCGCGCATCCACGGGACCGCGGTGAACTGCACCCGGTGGGTCTCCTCGTGCAGGCAGACCCAGAGCCGGAAGTCGTGCTCGTCGACCCCGAGCTCGCGCTCGACGTGGACGATGTTCGGCGCCACCAGGAGCAGCCGGCCGGCCGCACCCTCGGCTTGGTGGAACGGGTCGAACTGGCCGAGCACCTTGCCACCGAGGAAGCCCAGCATCACGCCGAGCTCGGCACCGGTGATCCGGGACCCGATCGCCTCCGCCATCGCCGACGGCGGCCCCTTCTTCTCCTGGAGCTTGCCGACGATCGGGGCGATCACCGTCGCGAAACCGTCGGCGTTGGCCTGGATCCAGCCGGGCCGGTCGACGACCAGGACCGGGGCGGTGCGTGCCTCGGCGTACAGGCCGGTGAACTCGCGCACCAGCGGCGTGGACTTCTCGGCACCCCCGCGGAGCTCCGCGACGACCTCCGACGCCTCGCCGCGGGAGACGGCCGGTCCGTCGCCGGCGAGCCGCGACCCCACCCGTACGGCGAGGTCCCAGTCGATCATCGGGGCGCTCGCCGCCCGCGTCGGTGCTTCAGTCATGGGAAGACCCTACGGGCCGCAGTGACATGACCCCAGCGCCCCGGCCATCAGGTCCAGATCGTGCTGAGCGGCCAGCTGGTCCTCGACCGGCACCCTGTCGGTGATCAGCACGAACGCCATCAGGTTGCCGTCGAGATCCGTGGCCAGGCCGGCGAGGCCGCGGACGCCGGTCAGCGTGCCGGTCTTCGCCCGGACCCGTCCCAGGGCATCGGCGGGTCCCTTGTCGAACCGGCTCTGCAACGATCCGGTGAAGCCTGCGACCGGCAGCCCGGTGAGCGCCTCGCGCAGCTCCGGGTGCTCGGTCGACGCGGCCGCCTGCAGGACGCCGAGCAGGATCCCCGGGGTCAGCAGGGTCTGCCGGGACAGGCCGCTGCCGTCGTAGATCCGCGACCCGGCGGTGTCGATCTTCAGGCCTTGCAGCACCTCGACCACCCCGGCGGCACCCCCGAGGAAGGACCCGTCGCCGCTGACCGCCAGCCCGACCTGGTGGGACAGCACCTCGGCCGCGTTGTTGTCGCTGACGGCCAGGGTCTGCTGCACGATCTCGCCGACCGGGGCGCTCTCCACCTTCGCGAGCTCGGCGGCAGCGGCGGGGGCGGTGCGCTGCCGCGGCGCGCCCACCACGGTGATGCCGCTCCGGCGCAGGGCGGTGGCGAATGCGTTCGCGGCAACCTCGGCGGGATTCGCGACGTACCGGCCGTCGACGACGCCCTGGTCGATCCAGAGCGCGCTGATCGGAGGAGCGACGTTCTCGGGGAGGTACGTGGCCGGCCAGCGCGGGTTGAGGCCGGGACCGGAGAAGAGGCTGTCGTCGTACCCGAGGGTCACCTTGCTGACCTGCTGCGCCTTCAGGGCCGCGGCGGTACGGCGCGCCAGGGTGCCGATGTCGGCGCGGGCCGGGTACTGGCCGCGGGCGCGCTTGGTCGAGCCGGCCAGGAACGGGTCGCCGCCGCCGACCAGCACGATCCGGTTGCCGGCACCGACCACCCGGGTCGAGAACCGGGTCATCGGGCCGAGCTTCTCCAGCGCGGCCACGCTGGTCAGCAGCTTCATCGTCGAGGCCGGGGTGACCGCGGAGGCACCGCGTCGCAGCACGATCTTCCCGGTGGCGACCTCGCTGACGGCGATGCTCACGTGCTTGCCGAGATCCGGGTCGGCGACGTACGGCGCCAGCGCCTTGCGCACCGCGGCCGGATCGATCCGGCCGGGAGCCTGGGGCAGCGCCACCGGGGCGGCGGCAGGCCCTGCCGTGAGGTCGAGCCCCTCCGGGGGCAGCACCCGGGCGGGGTCGGTGCCGGGGGTGGCCCGGTCCAGGCCCAGCCAGCGGTGACCGAGGTCGAGCTCCGCGTTGCCGATGGCCGCGACGACCACCAGGGCGACCAGGGCCTCCGGGATCCAGGAGGTCCAGCGCCGGGTACGCCGGGTGCGGCCGGCGTGGCGTTGCTCACGCGTCGGCATGTTTCGCCTCCTCGGTTGGCTCTTCCCAGGCATTGTGCGGGAGACTAGCCGGGTCGCGGTCGCGGGTCATGGTCGGCACCTACGCCTGATCACCGACGCCGACGACCCCCTCACTCATCGGATATTGCTGTCGGAAGGAAACACCGTGGAATTCGACGTACTCGTGGAGATCCCCAAGGGCTCACGGAACAAGTACGAGGTCGACCATGAGACCGGGCGGATCCGCCTCGACCGGATGCTCTTCACCTCGACCGCGTACCCCGAGGACTACGGCTACATCGAGAACACCCTCGGCCTGGACGGCGACCCGCTGGACGCGCTGGTGATCCTGCAGGCGCCGACGTTCCCGGGCTGCCTGATCAAGTGCCGCGCGATCGGCATGTTCCGGATGACCGACGAGGCCGGCGGCGACGACAAGGTCCTCTGCGTCCCGACGCACGACCCGCGCCTGGAGCACCTGCGCGACATCAACCACGTCTCGAAGTTCGACCGCCTCGAGATCCAGCACTTCTTCGAGGTCTACAAGGACCTGGAGCCGGGCAAGTCCGTCGAGGGCGCCAACTGGGTCGGCCGTACCGAGGCCGAGGCCGAGGTGCTCGCCTCGTTCGAGCGCGCCAAGGCCGCCGGGTACACGACGAACCACTGAGCAAGGACGCGCCAGCGGCCTTGCTCGTCGGTCATCGAGCAGTGAGCGCTGACTGAGGAACGAAGTCGGCGACCGAGCGCGTCGAGATGTGGTGACGTGCGCGCAGAAGTCACCACGTCTCGACAAGCTCGACGTCCGGGTCAGGCCGCTTTGATTCCGCGGAAGTAGCCGATGGCGCCGGACATCGTCAGGGTGATGTCGGTGTAGCCGGCCTCGGCCATCCACTCCTGGACCTCGGCACGGGTGGCGCTGGGGCCGAGCAGGCCGGAGAGGCGGCCCACCTGGCGGATGGGCAGGGTCCGAAGACCCGTGTCGTTGAGCAGCGCACTGCCGGTGAGCACTCCCCCGGCGTGCGTCACCCGGCCCATCTCCAGGACCGCGCGGTGCGGGTCGGGGAAGCAGTGCAGGCCGGTGAACGAGACCACCAGGTCGAACTCGCCGTCGCCGTACGGCAGGTCGCCGACGTCGGCGAGGCTCGGTTCCACCTGGTCGGCGACCCCGCGCTCCCGGGCCGCGTCCATGGTCCGGTCCAGCATCGCCTGGGCGATGTCGGCCGCCACGTAGCGCACGTCCTGCCCGGGCCGAAGCCCGCGCAGCGCGACCCCGCCGCCGCAGGGCACGTCCAGGATCGCTGACCCGGCCGGCTGGCGGCCGATCTCCGCCGCGGCGTCGTACAGCATCCGCAGGTCGCTGCCGATCCCGGCCTTCCAGACGACCCCGCCCGCGCGCGGGTGCTCGACGGTCCAGTCGTAGAACGACGCCCACAACGGGTCCTCGCTCCAGCCGCCGAGGCCGGGTACGCGCAATCTCTCAAGCACCGGTGCGATCTCCCTCTCGAGTTCCGGGCGCCATCATCTCGGTCGCCTGCAGCTCCGCCGGTACGCCGAACCCGTCGACCAGGTCCTCGGCGATCGGCCGGATCCTGCGGCAGAGCTCGCCGACCTCCCGGCTGATCGCCTTCGCCCGTTGCGACGACAACCTGCCGTGCTCCATCCACCAGGCCCGATCGGCCTCGATGGTGGACAGCGCGTACAGGTCGCTCAGCAGGTTCAGCGCGATCTTGTTGCCGCCGTCGGGCATCGCAGCCACCTTGGCCACGAAGGCCTCCAGCACCAGCCGCTCGACGTGCGCCCGGGCGGCGGCGATGACGTGGTCCTGGCAGCGGCTGAAGACCTCGGCCGGCTCCATGTCGGAATCCATCCCGCGCTTGAGCCGTCGGGCGACCCCGGAGAGCATGTGCTCCTCGCGCCACCGCAGCATCGTCAGCTGGTACTCCGGGTCGAGGAGACCGGCGTCGACGTCGCCCTCCCCGTCCCCGTCGTCCCAGCCCGGGATGACGTCCTTGATCCGCTCCAGCAGCTTGTGCACGGCGGTCCGCTCGATCACCGTGTCGACCGCGATGCCGGCGACGAACCTGACCATGCCGAGCTGGTCGAGCTCCCCGAACGACGTCGAGTAGTCGGTGAGCAGGCCCTTGGCGACCAGCTGCAGCAGGATGTGGTTGTCACCCTCGAAGGTGGTGAAGACGTCGGTGTCGGCACGGAGCGCGTCGAACCGGTTGGCCGACAGGTAGCCGGCCCCGCCGCAGGCCTCGCGGCACTCCTGGATCGTCTCCGAGGCGTGCCAGGTGCCGAGGGCCTTGGTGCCGGCGGCCCGCGACTCCAAGGCGCGCCGGGTGCGTTCGTCGACCTCCTCGGTCGCCGAGAAGACGTCGTGCAGCTGGCCGGCCAGCACCTCCTGGGCGAAGTGCAGCGCATAGGTCCGGGCGATCAGCGGGAACAGCCGGCGCTGGTGCAGGCCGTAGTCGAGGAGCAGCTCCTCGCCGGCCCCCGGGTTGCCGAACTGACGACGGCCGAGCGCGTACTTGGTCGCGATCGAGAGCGCCACCTTGCTGGCGTTGATGCCGGCGCCGCCGACGCAGACCCGGCCCTGGACCAGGGTGCCGAGCATCGTGAAGAACCGGCGGTCAGGGTTGTCGATGTCCGAGACGTAGACCCCCGTCTCGGTGACGTCGGCGTACCGGTTGAGGAGGTTCTCCCGCGGGATCCTGACGCCGTCGAAGGCGATCCGGCCGTTGTCGACGCCGTTGAGGCCGATCTTGCGACCGTCGTCGGAGATCCGTACGCCGGGGAGCGCCCGGCCCTTCCCGTCCCGGATCGGTACGACGAACGCGTGCACTCCCTCGGACCGGCCGCCGATCTCCAGCTGGGCGAAGACCACCGCGAGCCGGGCGTGCGCGGCGGCGTTGCCGATGTAGTCCTTGCGGGCCGACTCGTCCGGGGTGGTGATCACGAACTCGCGGGTCGCCACGTCGTAGGTCGCGACGGTGCCGAGCGCCTGGACGTTGGAGCCGTGCCCGGTCTCGGTCATCGCGAAGCAGCCGAGGGTCCGGGCGCTGACCAGGTCGGTGAGGTACGCGTCGTGGTGGGGCTTGGTGCCGAGCTGGAGGATCGCCCCGCCGAAGAGCCCGAATTGGACGCCGACCTTCACCAGCACCGAGAGGTCGCCGAAGGCCATCGTCTCGAAGGCCGCCACCGAGGCGCCGATGTCGCCGCCCCCGCCGTACTCGACCGGGAAGCCGAGGCCGGTCTGCCCGGTGCCGGCGAGCTCCTGGACGACCTCGAGGACCCGCTCGCGGAAGGCCGCCCGGTCCAGCTCGCGCTGGTCGTCGAGCACGGAGGCGTACTCGACGAGGCGCTTGCGGGTGAGCTCCCGGACCTCGACGTACTTGCCGTCCAGCAGGGCGGTCAGTGTCGGAACCTCGACGACGGGCTGCTCGTAGTCGGCCATGCCCTCACTCTGCCAGTACGACGGCAGGTTCCGACAGGCTCGGAGCCGAGGCTCAGGGCCGGCCGAAGTAGTTCGGCGGGATCCAGTAGTACATCGAGTCGATCGAGACATCCCGGCCGGTCCGCGGCGCGTGCAGGATCTGACCGTTGCCGATGTACAGCGCCACGTGGTGGATCGTGTCCGGGGTGTCGCCCCAGAAGACCAGGTCGCCGGGACGCAGGTCGGTGACGCCGATGTGCTCGGTCTCGTCGTACTGGGCCGCGGAGTAGTGCGGCAGCGAGACGCCGCCGGCGCGCCAGGCCATCATCGTCAGCCCGGAGCAGTCCCAGGAGTTCGGACCGGCCGCGGCCCAGACGTAGGGCTCGCCGAGCTGGGCACGGGCGAACTCGATCGCGCGGGCGGCTGCTCGGGTGGTGCCGACGGCGGGCCGGCCCGGGCTGCCCGCTCCGGAGGACCCGGAGCCGCCGTTGCTGCCCGAGCCCGCGGCGGCCTGGTCGGCTGCCTGCTCGGCCTGCTGGGCAGCGGCGTGCGCAGCCGCCTGCGCCGCCGCGGAGACGGCCTTGTCGTGGGCGATCTTCTCCAGCCCGGCCTGCCGGCGTCGGGCGAGGCTGACGGAGATCTTCTGGGCCGCCGCGAGCTCGCTGATCAGCTGCTGGCGCTGCACCGCGATCGCGGATGCCTGCCGCTGCGCGGACTGGGCCGCCTGGGTGGCGACGTCGCGCAGCTGCGCCGCCTCGCGGACCAGTCCGGCCTGCTTGGTCTGGGCCTCCTCGGCACGGGTCCTGGCAGTCTTGGCCATCACCTCGGAGGCCTTGAACTGCTCGAACCGCGCCTGGATCGAGTCCGAGGCGCTCTTGGCCACCTGGACCTCGGACATCACCTCTTCGGGGCCGCCCTCGGCGAAGAAGGCGGTCAGCCCGTTGAGCGCTCCGCCGTGGTGCGCGCTCGCGGTGGCCAGTGCGGCCAGCCCGGAGCGCTCGGTCGCGGCCCGCTCGGTCGCGGCGTCGGCGGCGGCGATCGCGGCTGCGGTCGCCTTCTTGGCCTCACCGAGGCGCCACTGGGCGCCGTTGTAGGCCTCCGAGGCCACCTCGGCCTGCTGGGCCGCCGCTTCCAGGGCGCTCTGCGCCAGCGCCAGGTCCGCGCGGATGGCGGCGACGTCGCCGGCCTTCCGGGCGACCTGGGCCTTCGCCTGGTCGACCTGCTGCTTGCTCGGGATCGGCTTGCGCCGGTCCGCGTCGGCGGAGGCCGTCACCCCGGCGACGGAGGCGATCGCCACCGCAACAGCCACGGCACCACGGACAGCCCTGCGCACGAAGATCCCCCTGGTGCCTCGACTCGATCTCGGTCGGTTCCAGCCGCCGAATTACTCGGCGGCACGTCCCGACGTTAAACCTCATCCGTCACATGGGGAACATTTTTCGAAAAGAATCTCGAATCGGACAGCGTGTCGTGTTGACAAACTACAACGTTGTCATTTGGACAGAACGGGCGCCAGCTCGTCGTCCGGGTCGTCGATCGGGATCTCGTCGGTGGACGTCGTCGGGTGCGACCGTCGACCCCAGCGTTCGAACTTCTGCCCGGTCCCCAGGGCCGCGAGGTAGACCGCGACGATCGCGATCGCGAGGCCGGCGATGTCGTCGGCGATGTAGTGCCAGCCGAAGTAGGTCGTGGCAAGGATGGTCAGGCCGGAGTAGGTCCACAACGCCACCCGGAAGGCCTTCGTGCGCAGCGTGTACTGGGCGACCAGCGCCAGCGAGACGGTGATCGCGACGTGCAGCGACGCGAACCCGGCGACGGATTGCACGCCGTCGGCGAACGGATCGAACCGGATGTTCTGCCGGCCGTTGAACAACCCGTCCTGCAGCTGCGCCACCCCGGTGTCCGGGAGGTCCTTGTAGAGCCACGGGAAGAAGAAGTTCGGGCCCAGCGTCGGGATCACGTAGTAGCTCAGCGTGCCGAGCGCCCAGCAGATGCACTGCGCGGTGATGAACCAGTACCCGAACGAGACGTTCCGCGACCAGACCGCCCAGATCACGATCGAGATCGGCACCATCGGCAGGAAGATCAGGTAGATCCAGGACAGCACGTGGGCGGACACGCCGGTGCCGAGCACGTTGTGCAGGATCGTCGACGGGTCGTGCCCGAAGAGCATCCACTCGTCCATCCGGTGCAGGGCGTAGTCGTACTTCGTCGGCCGGCCGTCCCCGTCGGACATGATGAACGGCAGGAAGTTCTTCAGGTTCCGGTAGCTGACGTAGGTCACGTAGAACGAGATCAGGCCGACCACCACCAGGGTGATCCGGTCCTTGGTCCAGTGCTCCTTGATCAGCAGGGTCGCCTCGGCCTTGTAGCGACCCGGATTGCCGCGCGCGCGGAAGAGCGTCCGCGGCACGATGTCGGCGATGAACGCGCCGGCGACCAGCAGCGGGAGACGGAGCCAGGCAGGCCCCAGGAACCCGTCCGGGTCACGCAGCGGATAGCCGAGAGACTTGCTGCAGATGAAGGCCAGGAGGCCCATCACTACGGCGACCGCCACCACCATTGCATATGCCCGCCGCTTCACGAGAAGTCATTCTAGGGACAAGTGCCTGAACTCGCTCGGCTGCGTCTCGGGGAGGGTGGCGAGACGGTCGGTCCGGACCGCCAGCCGGACCCGTTCCCCCACGGCCGCGGGCCGGGCCGGATCCGCTACCGCGGCGATCGTCCCGAGGCCGTCGACGTCGACCTCGAGACGGGTCTGCTCCGGGCTCACCCGGGCCGCCAGCACCACCCCGGAGAGGGGCCCGTCCGGGTCGACCACCAGGGCGGACCGGCGCAGCGCCACTTCGGTCCACGACCCGCTGGGATCGATCACCGCCCGCAGCACCGCCGCCTGCTCGCCGCTGAGCACCCCGGCGTACCCGAGGAACCGGGCCGCCCAGGCGTCGGTGGGGTGGGCCCAGACCTCGGCGAGGTCGCCGGACTGGACGATCCGGCCGGCCCGCATCACCGCCATCCGGTCGGCGATCGCGAACGCCTCCTCGTGGTCGTGGGTGACCAGCAGGGTGGTCGTCCCGGCGCGGCGGAGGATGTCGTGCAGGTCGGTCGCCAGCCGCTCCCGCAAGCCGCGGTCCAGGGCGCTCAGCGGCTCGTCGAGCAGCAGCATCCGCGGCTCGACCGCCAGCGACCGGGCCAGCGCCACCCGCTGCCGCTCACCGCCCGACAGGGTGGCCGGGGTGCGGTCCCCGAAGCCGGCGAGACCGACCAGGTCCAGGAGTTCGGCGATCCGGTCCGCGATCCGGGCCGACGGAAGCCGGCGGAGGCGGAGCGGGTAGCCGATGTTGCGGGCGACGCTCTGGTGCGGGAACAGCTGACCGTCCTGGAACATCAGCGCGAACCCGCGCCGGTGGGTCGGTACCCGCGCCAGGTCCTCGTCGCCGTACCGGATCGTGCCGGAGGCCGGGGATTCCAGGCCGGCCACGGCGCGCAGCAGCGTCGACTTGCCCGAGCCGGACGGCCCCAGCACCGCGGTGACCGAACCGGCCGGCACCTCCAGGTCGACCCGGTCGACGGCGACGGTCCCGTCGAAGGCCACGGTCAGGTCGCGGACGGTCAGGCTCATCTCGGCTCCTCTCATCAGAACGCTCCCACGGAGCCGACGCGCAGCCGCTCGACGACCAGCATCACCGCGCCGGTGGCCGCCGCCAGCACCACGGCGGCCGCCGTCGCCATCCCGAAGTTCGCGCTCCCCGGATGGCTGATCAGCTGGTAGATCACCACCGGCATGGTCGGGGTGTCGTCGCGCGCCAGGAAGCTGGTCGCACCGAACTCGCCGAGCGAGACCGCGAACGCGAACCCGGCCGCGGCGGCCAGCGCCCGCCAGGCGTGCGGCAGGTCGACGGCGAGCAGCACCCGGGCCGGGCCGGCGCCGAGCGACGCCGCCGCCTCGCGCTGCCGCGGGTCGATCGAGCTCAGCACCGGGGCGACCGTGCGGACCACCAGCGGCAGCGCCACCATCGCCTGCGCGATCGGCACCAGCAGCGAGGACGTCCGCAGGTCCAGCGGCGGCCGGTTCAGGGTGATCAGGAAGCCGAAGCCGAGGGTCACCGCCGAGACGCCGAGCGGGAGCATGAAGACGCCGTCGAAGGTCGCCGACAGTCGCCGTACGCCGGCCGAGCGCGGCCGGCGGGAGACCAGGAACGCGACGATCGTGCCGAGGACGAGGGCCAGCCCCGCCGCCTGCACGGCGACCTCGAAGGAGCGTTGCAGCGCGTGGGTGGCGGTGTCGAGCAGCGCGTTGTCCGCACCGGTCCCCTGCAGCGCCCGGTAGTTCGCCAGGCTCCAGCCGCCGTCGGTCCGCAGCGAGCTCACCAGCAGGGACAGCAGCGGGGTCATCAGCAGCGCCACCACGACCACGGTCCAGCCGACGAGCGGGAGGTCGCGCAGCCGCGGACTCCTCCCCGACTCCCCGGCGCGAGCCAGCGGCGGCGCCGTCCGGCGAGCCCGGTGCAGCGCCACCAGCAGGCCGGTGACCACGACGATCTGCAGCACCGAGAGCGCCGCGGCGGAGGTCAGGTCCAGCTCCTGGGTGGTCAGCAGGTAGATCTCGGTCTCGACGTTCGCGTAGCGCAGCCCTCCCAGGGTCAGCACGATCCCGAACGAGGTCGAGCAGAACAGGAACACCACGCTCGCCGCCGACGCCACCGCCGGAGCCAGCGCAGGCAGGGTCACGGTCAGGAACACCCGGGCCGGCGAGGCCCCCAGGGTCGCCGCCGCCTCCTCGGTACGCCGGTCGATCCCCTCCCAGAAGGCGCCCACCGTCCGCACCACGACGCTGACGTTGAAGAACACCAGGGCCGCCACGATCGCGGCCGGCGTCCCGTCGAGACCGAGCCCGCCGAGCGGACCGGACGTGGCGATCAGCTGCCGGAAGGCGACCCCGACGACCACGGTCGGCAGCACGAACGGGACCACGATCAGGGTGCGCAGCAGCCGCTGTCCCGGGAACCGCAACCGGTGCAGCACGAACGCCGTCGGGACGCCGAGGACGACCGCGAGGATCGTGGACAGCCCGGCCGTCCAGACCGTGAACCAGAGCACCCGGTGCACCCGGTCCCGGGTGAGCACGTCGAGCACGCCGCCGGGGTCGAAGGCTCCGTCGGGCCAGAAGCCGCGCTGGATCATCCCCCCGACGGGGTAGAGGAAGAAGGCTCCGAGGACGGCCAGGGGCACCGCGGCGAGCGCCGCGGTGCCCAGTCGACGCGCGGTCAGCGCGTGGTCAGGTCGCGCCACTCGCGCAACCAGTCCGCCCGCTTCTCGGTGATCTCCGAGGCCGGTACGACGACCGGCTTCGGCGCGGTCGGGGCCCAGGTGTCCCAGCCCTCCGGCAGCGGCGTGGTGGTGTCGACCGGGTAGACGTACATGTTGTCCGGCAATGCCGCCTGGAACTCACGGGTGGTCATGAAGTCGATGAACTTCTGCATGTTCTTCGGGTTCTTCGCCCCGGCCAGCACTCCGGCGTACTCGACCTGACGGAAGCAGGTGTCCAGGAGCGCGCTGGTGGTCGGCTCGTCGCCACCCTCGGGGACCGTGAACGGCGGCGAGGACGAGTACGAGAGCACGATCGGCCGGTCGCCCTTGCCGCCACCGGCGGTGAAGTCGACCTCGTAGGCGTCGCTCCAGCCGGCGTCGATCTTCACGCCGTTGTCGAGCAGGTCGGACCAGTAGTCCTTCCAGTCGTCGCCGTAGGTGCCGATGGTGGCGAGCAGGAAGGCCAGGCCGGGCGAGGACGAGGTGGCACCCGGCACGACCAGCAGGTTCTTGTACCGCGGGTCGGCCAGGTCGTCGAACGTCTTCGGCGGCGCCAGCTTCTTGGCCGCGAACCAGGTGTCGTCGACGTTGATGCAGACGTCGCCGTAGTCGATCGGGGTGAGGTAGCCGGCGTCGTCACCGGTCAGCGCGAAGCTCTTCACCGAGCCCGGCAGGACCATCGGCGTGTACTTCGCCAGGACGCCCTCGTCGATGGCCCGGGTGGCGAAGGTGTTGTCGATCCCGAAGACGCCGTCGGCGAGCGGGTCGTCCTTGGTCAGGACCAGCTTGTTGGTCAGTGCCCCGGCGTCGCCGTGGGCCTGGAGCTTCACGGTGATCCCGGTCTGCTCGGTGAAGTCCGCCAGCACCTTCTTGTCCATGTTCCACGAGTCGTGGGTGGCGAGGGTGATGGTCTTGCTCTCCGGCCGGTCGGCCTTCGGCTCGTCGCTGCCGCAGCCGGCCAGGGCTGCCGCGATGGTCACCGCTGCTGAGGCGGCGATGAATTTCTTGATGGGCGTACGCATGACTCTCCTTCGACTTCCTTCGCCGGTACTAACCGGTGCAGGTTCAAGGGTCTGCGGCGGATCCGCACTCTCAGCGCTAGGCGCTCCCCTGTCGTGAAGTACCTACCCTAGTCGACGGCGGGCAGGGAGTAGCTCCGGGTCCCCTCGGCGTCGTCGGTGCGGGCCAGGTCGCCCTTGAGGGCGAGCAGCTCGAGGTGGGCGAGGGTCTCGAACGCGGCCAGGACTGCGTCGAACGGACCGAGCTCGGAACGGTTCCGGTTGTGCCGGGTCCACGGCAGCACCGCGGCGACCTCCCAGGCGGTCCCCGCTCCTCCGGCGACGGCGTCCTTGCACTGGTCGAGGCGCTCGTCGTGGAACGCGAGCAGGTCGTCGACGCGCCGGTGCGAGCTCGGCGCGACCGGCCCGTGCGCCGGCAGCAGCAGCATGTCGGGCATCGCGCGCACCTTCTCCAGCGAGTCCAGGAAGTCGCGCAGCGGGTTCTCCACCCAAGCCGGCTCGAAGCCGATCGACGGCGTGATCGTGGGCAGCACGTGGTCGCCGGCGAAGAGCATCCCGCCCTCGGTGTCGGCGTACACGTAGTGGCCCTGGGTGTGTCCGGGGGTGGCGATGGCCGAGATCGGCCGGCCCCCGACGTCGATGACGAGGTCGCGGTCGAGCCAGACGTCGGGCATGCCGTAGTTCTTCACCGGCTGGTCCTCGCGCGGCATGTTGTCGCGCCACAGCTCCACCAGGTCGCTCGCCCCGGCCGCGATCAGCCGGGAGAGGTTCGGGTCGACGTTCAGGCTCTCGTCGTGCATCAGGTCCATCGTGGCCTTGTCGCCGATGCCCAGGCTGACCTCGGCGCCGGTCTCCTGGCCGACCACCCACGCCTGGGTGTAGTGGTCGCGGTGCATGTGGGTGACGAGGAAGCGCCGGATGTCCTTGACGGTGTAGCCCAGCGTCTTCAGCGCGGAGTCGAACAGGGCCCGCGACTCCGGGATCGCCCAGCCGCCGTCGACGAGCACCAGCCCCTGCTCGGTCTCCATCACGTAGACGTTGACCGCGCGCAGGCCGTCCATCGGCAGCGGCAGCGGGATCCGGTGCACGCCCGGGGCGACCGTCCAGGCACCCGGCTCGGTCCAGAGCGCGCCGGAGTCCGGACTGATCTGGCGCGAGGTCTGTCCGGCGTGGGCTGCTTCGGAGGTCATGCCTCCATCATCGGGCAACGAGTCCCCGGCCCGTGATGAGGGGCAGGTCCTTGGCGACGACCAGGCCGCCCGGGGCGTCGCAGACGGCCGACACCGCGTTGACCAGCCGCATCGCGGTGGTGATCATCCCGGAGACGTTGTGGTCGCCGTGCTCGCCGTGGTGGTTGAAGTCCACCTTCATCATCGGCTCGCCGACGATCTCGACCCGGTAGCCGCCGTCCCCCTCGGCCGGCTGCGGCCACGCGGGGCCCTGGGCCGGGTTCGTCCGGGTGACGTGGTCGAGCTGGACCCGCGGGACCCCGTCGACGGTGCCGATGACCCCGAACTTCACCGCGCCCATCGACCCGGCCGGGACCTCGCAGGAGTCGATCGTGAGGTCGACCTCGGACGGGATCCGCTCGTGGTACTCCTCGAGCACCGGGTCGAGCTCCAGCTCCAGGCCGGCCGCGATCTGGCGGACGACAGGCCCCCAGGCCGCCGTCAGCACTCCGGGCTGCCAGAGCAGCGCCGGGTAGTCCATCGGGCGCCCGAACCCGTAGAGGTCCTGCATGACGACGGGCTGGTAGTACGTCGAGTAGTCGCAGATCTCGCTGACCACGACCTTGTCGATCCGCTGCGACAGCGACGTCATCACCAGCGGCAGCACGTCGTTGGCGAAGCCGGGGTCGATGCCGTTGACGTGCAGGCTGGCGCCGTTCGCGGCACCCGCGGCGTTGATCCGGTCGACGTACGAGTCCAGTCCGGAGCCGTCGGGGAAGGTCAGCACGACCGGACCGGAGGAGATCACGTTGATGCCGTGCTCGACGATCTCGACCAGGTCCTCGAGGGCGTCGAAGATCCGGTCGTCGGTCATCGCCGAGTGCACGACGGCATCGGGCTCCAGGTCGTAGAGCGCTTGCTTGTCCTGGGTGGCGAGCACGCCGAGGTCGCGGTCCAGCCCGGCCAGCCGGCCGGCGTCCTGGCCGACCTTCTCCGGGTTCGAGACCCAGAGGCCGACCAGCTCGAGGTCGGGACGGGCGTCGATGCCGGCGATCGCGTGCCGGCCGATGGTGCCGGTCGACCAGGCGACGACCCGCTTCACCGGGGCGCTCATCGGACCGGGCCCAGGTCGGGGAGCTTGAAGTCCAGGTTGGGGATGTCCAGGCCGCCGTCGACCTCGACCACCTTGCCGGTCAGGAACGAGCCGGCCCGGCTGGCCAGGTAGACGACCGCCGCGGCGATGTCCTCGACCTCCCCGACCCGCTGCATCGTGGTCTTCTCGGCCAGCTCGGTCATCACCGCCTCGTCGCTGGCGACGTAGTCGAGCGCGCTGGTCATGATCGACCCGGTGCCGATCGCGTTCACCCGGATCAGCGGCGCGAGGTCCTTCGAGACCAGGCGGGTCCAGTGGGTGAGCGCGGCCTTGGCGGTGCCGTAGGCGGCGTACCCGCGCCCCGAGACCCGGCCGATCACCGAGGAGATGTTGACGATCGCGCCGCCCGGGTCGTCGCCGGTCAGCATCAGCGGGACCGCCGCCCGGGTGAGGGCGTGGGCGGTCGCCACGTTGAACCGGAACGCCTCGACCAGGAAGTCCTCATCGGTGTCCAGGAACGGCAGCGGCATCGTGCCGCCGACGTTGTTCACGATCACGTCCAGGCGCCCGAACTCGTCGTACGCCGCCTGGGCCAGCCCCGCGGTCTGCTCGAGGACGCTGAGGTCGGCCTTGACGACCAGGGCCCGGCGGCCCACGGCCTCGACCTGCGCCGCGACCTCGGCGAGCTGCGAGGAGTGCCGCGCGGAGATGACCACGTCGGCGCCTGCCTCGGCGAGAGCGACGGCGGAGGCGGCTCCGATCCCGCGTCCGGCACCGGTGATGACGGCGACCTGGCCGTCGACCTTGAAGCGATCCAGAATCATGCTCGGACTGTAACGTGTTCTAGTTTCGCGGGAAAGGGGTCGCTGGAAAAGCGAGAGAGCCCGGCCCCCACGGACCAGGCTCTCTCGACGTTCGTTCGCCTCAGGCGGTGTGCGCCCCGCGGCTCTCGTGGGACTTGCGCGAGCTCCGGATGGCGAGGCCACCGGCGACCACCAGGACGAGGCCGGCGATCAGCAGGTACAGCTGCGGGCCACCGGTGTTCGGCAGGTGGTCACCCGGCGGGGAGACCGTCGTACCGCCCGGCAGGATCGTGATGTCCACGGTCTTGGTGCAGGTGGTCTTCGCGTCCGGCATGATCGCGGACGCGGTCAGCGGGAGGGTGGTCTTCTTCTTGACGACGGGCGCCTTGAACTTCTGGACGAAGACCTCGGCCTTGCCGGTCCGCACCTCGCCGTTGAACGTCATCTCCCAGGACACCGGGTCGCCGGCACTGGCGCGAGCGGCCAGACGCGGAGTGGTGAACTGCTGGGACTCACCGGTGGCCGTGAAGGTGGCGCCGGACTTGACGATTTGGGAGTCGACGAAGACGTTGCAGCTGGTCTCCGGGTAGGCCTGGGCCGACGGCGACAGGCCGACCATCGCGAACAATGCCGCAAGGGTCGTGATCCCGATCAGTATCAGCTTCTTCATCCACTCGTCTCCAGCGTCGGTGCGTCCTGCAAGGGCATTCAGCACGTCAAGTCTTTCCCCGTGACCCCTTTAACGACGTGAGGGCCACCCCGTTACGGCCCTAGTCCGATGAAATCCGGGCAAACCGGCCGGGAGGGGCAACGAGGTCCTGCTGAGGGTTTCGCATCGGCCGTCGCGCAGTCCACGAAATTCTCCAGTCAGCCCGACCGGTCTAGTCGGGTTGCCGGAGAATTAGGGAATCCGTCAGGGTTGCGCGGGAGCCGCGAGCACGGCGTGACTGGCGACCGCGCGGGCGATCAGTCGCCCGTCCTGGAGGATCTCGGCGTCGGTCGAGGCGATCCGCCGGCCCACCGCCGACGCGGTCCCGGTGCAGACCAAGGTGATGCCGGGCAGGGCCGCGCGCACGTACTGGACGCTCAGCTGGACGTGCGGCGCCGCGGTCCCGGGCGGCAGCTGGGCGTGCACCGCCCAGCCGGTCGTGGTGTCGAGCATCGAGCTCAGGAATCCGCCGTGCACGATCCCGCCGGCGTTGCAGTGCTCGGTCGTCGGATCCGCCTCCACGACAGCGACGCCACCGGCGATGCTGATGTACCGGAAGCCGAGCAGGGCCGAGAACGGACCCGGTGCAGGGACGTCCGGGCTCAGCTCGAAGCGTCGCGTCACGGGCAGGTCGCGACCGGGCCGGTCAGGCTTCTTGGACGCGGCGACGCGAGACGACGACCACGCCGGCACCGGCGAGCACGGCGCCCAGGCCGCCGAGCAGCAGCCACATGTTCGGGCCGCCGGTGTTCGGGAGGTTCTCACCCGGAGGCGAGACGGCGCTGCCGCGCGGGAGCACCGTGATCATGATCGTCTTGGACCAGGTGGCGGCCTTCGCGGCGCGCGCGGACTTGGCGGCCAGGCGCGGCGAGCCGTCGTCGTACGCGCAGGTGCCGTGCAGCGGGATCTTGGTGATCTTGGTGACGACCGGGGTCTTGTACGTCGTCTGGAAGATCGCGGGGTCGGTCTTGGTGCGGACGACGCCGTTCCACTCGAGGGTCCAGTCGCAGACCACGTTGGACGTGGCGGTCGCGGTGAAGGACTCGCCGCCGTACATGACCTGGCGGTCGACGGTCAGGTTGAACTGGTTGTCGGGGTAGGCGTTGGCGGCCGGCGCGAAGCCGACTGCGACGAGCGCCGCGATCATGACCATCAGGCCGAACGATGCGAGCTTCTTCATTTGCGCTACCCCCACGAGATCAATTCATCCATATTGCGGTAACGCGAACACACCACATATTTGCGACACCGTGGTGCAAACGCTACTGCCTCAGCCCCATTCAGAGCCAATTTCCAGGACAGGCATTTCGTGAAACCAATCACGGGGTGAATTGAATAGCGCTAAATGCCGCTTTCATCTCTTTTGGGTGATTCGCCCGCTTTCGGCACGTTGCCACCAAGCCCGCGCCGACGAGTGCCGAGCCGAGGCCGAGCAGGATCAGCAGGCGGTCCGGGCCGCCGGTGCTCGGCAGCACGGTGCCGCCGCCGGTGTCCGGCGGGCTCACCGCACTGCCGCGCGGGAGCACCGTGACGACCACCGTACGGCGCAGCGACGTCGGCACCGTGACGGTCAGCCGCTGGCGCGGCCCGGCCGATCCGCGGGCCGGTGCGGCGGCAGGCTTTGCCTTCGGCCCGGTGCCGAGGAAGCAGGCCGCGTGCACCTTGATCCGGGTGATCCGGGTGACCGTCGGAGCCGTGAACGCCGCCACCAGGACGCGGCCGGTGCCCCCACGGGAATCGCCGTCCCAGGTCACCGCGAAGCCGCAGTCCACGGAAGACCGAGCGGTCACGACGAGCTGCTGGCCGCCGTACAGGACGTGGCGGTCGACGGTGAGGCGGAGCTTCTCGGCGGCCTGGGCGGGCGCGGGCACGAGCAGGCCGATCAGGAGGAGAACGGTTGCGAGTGCTGCGCGCCTGTACGTCATGGTCCGCCAACGCTAGGCGCGCCGGGTCGCACCCGGGGGCGAGTTCGCGATGAATTCATCTTGCCCGGGAACGCCCGTAGGGCACCGGTACCGAGGTACCGATGCCCTACGAGGTGAAGGCGTTCGATCAGTCGGCGACGCTGCTGGTCCGCGCGCCCGGCTTGCGCTTGCCGGCGTACGCCGGGTCGCTGCCGTACCGGACCTCGGCACCGTCCCTGGCGCCACCCCAGTCGGTGTCGGCCCGGGTCGGGTCGGACTTGCGCTGCGCCTTCTTCGTCTTGTTGGCGCTGCCGGTGATCTCCTGCTTGTCGGTCAGACCGTCCCGGTCGGTGTCCTTGACCAGCGGGTTCGTCTTGCGGAGCCCGATCGTGTACCAGCCGCCGTTCTTCTTGGAGCGGTGGACGCGCTGCTTGATCTTGGAACCGGTGACCTCCTGCTTGTCGGTCAGACCGTCCTTGTCGGTGTCCGCGGCACACGGGTTGGTGCTGACCAGCCCGATCTTCTTGCCAGCGCGGGGCCGGCCGGCGAGCGTCGTCACGACCTGGTTGATCGTGATGCCCTTGACCTCCGCACCGTCGCCCAGACCGTCGCCGTCGGAGTCCTTCTTCAGCGGGTTGGTGCCGGTGGTGCACAGGCCCGGACCGGTGATCTCGACGCCGTCGGACAAGCCGTCGCCATCGGTGTCGGCCTTGTTCGGGTCGGTCCCGAGGGCCACCTCGTCGGCGTCCGCGATCCCGTCGCCGTCGGTGTCACCGAGCACCTCGGCCACACCCGAGTACTGCGAGGTGAAGCCGGAGGCGCCGCCCTCGGTCTGGATCCGCACGAAACCGGAGTTGTGCGTGGTCGGGATCGAGACCCGGCCGGCCGCGGTGACGTTCTCGATCTTGCCGAGGTACTCCTCGGCGTTGTCGTCCGCGGTCCAGTAGACGTGCAGGTTGACCGGCGGGGTCGGCTGCGGCTGGCCGTTGTCGACCGGCGCCACGTCGAAGGAGACCTTGCCGCCGGTGAACCGGGCCTTGGCCGGACGCCAGGTCTGGATCCGGGCGTTGGCGGTGCCGACGTTCCAGACGAACCAGTTGCCGCCCAGCTCGCTCTCCTCGGCGACCGTCGTGCCCTGGGTGTTCTGGCCGTAGGTGTTGCCGAGCACCTTGGTGCCGGCGAACGCGATGCGAATCGGAGCGTCGCTGCCGCCGTTGCCGTAGTTGTCGATCCGGTTGTTCAGCAGGCTCCACCCGCTGTTGCCACCCGGGGCGTCGGCGTCGAGCTCACCGAAGATCGCCCAGCGGTTCGGGTCCTGCGAGGCCGGGTCACCCGGGGCGCCCTGGTCGAAGAGGTTGTCCTCGACCACGTTGCCGACATCGCCGCGCCCGGCCTGGCGGGTCAGCCAGATGGTCGTGTTGATGCCGACACGCTGCTTGAGGAAGCTGTTCCCCGAGATCACGTTGTCCACGTGCTTGGCGTTGCGCATCACGATCGAGTGCGCGAGCTGCTCGGTGAAGGTGTTGTCGACGATCCGGGTGTCGGTGTGGGTCGCGTTGCCCTCTTCGTTCCAGACCGGGCGGGTCCCGGTGAAGGTGTTGCCCTCGAGGGTCAGACCGTCGGTGGTCATCGTGTCGAAGAGGTAGAGGACCTCCTCGTCCGCGCCGGTGAACTCGGAGTCCTTCACCACGAAGTCGGTCTCGGTGGAGTTCTCCCGCAGGCCGATCGAGGACCAGATGCCGGTGCTGCTGAAGGTGGAGTCGTCGACGGTGAAGTTCGAGACCACGGTCTGGTCGGCGTCGCTGCACCCGAACTCGACCCAGATGTCGCCCCACTGCTCGGTGGCCTGGAAGGTGCTGCCCGTCACCGTGGTGTTCTTCACGGTGCTGCAGTCGTCGACGTAGATCCCGAAGCGGAAGTTGCTGTCGAAGACCACGTTGTCGATCGTGGTGCCGTCGGCTCCGTCGGTCAGTGAGATGCCGGCCTCCTGGATGACCGAGCCCGGGTCGGAGAACGAGCCGTTGCTGATGGTGGCGTTCTTCCCCGCGACCAGGACGCCGCTCTCGCCGGCGCGGATGTTGCTGAAGTTCGTCAGCGTGACGTCGCGGGACTTGATGGTGATGCCCGCGTAGCCGGCGTCGCCGTCCGAGATCAGCTGGATCCGGTCGTCGAAGTCGATGGTGACCGGCTGGGCGGCGTTGACGACGAGGAACGACCCGAACGGGTCGGTGTAGTCGTTGACCGCGGCCGTGACCGAGAAGCTGGTGCTCGCCATCACCGGGCCGGCGTTGGGGAGGGTCACCTGGCCGGACAGGCCGTCGTCGAAGACGATCTCGATCCCGTCGTACGCCGGGTCGGCGGCGGTCTCGTTGGCGGTCTGGACCGCGGCCATCAGGGTGCACTCGTCGGCGGCAGTGGCGCAGACCTCGTCACCCGAGGTCGCGTCGGCGGCCCAGGCGAGCGAGTCGACGGTGATGATCTTGTTGGTGGCGGCAGAAGCCGGGGACGTGAAGGCGACCGAAACGAGGCCGACGCTCGCGAGCGACGCGACCGTGAACAGGCGAACGCCCACCCACAATCCGGAGCTGCGAGGCTGAGTGCGTTGCCATGTCATGACGACCAGGCCTTTCGATGTGGTGATGGAGGGCGGCCAGATCTATCACCGCTTCCCCGGTCGAAAAGCCCAGATTTCTCCCGTCGCGCCGATTCGGTGGAGAAATGTCCCCCAAGGTGGTGACACGCGGCATTCCGTTCCGCGCCGTCGTCCTTCGGCGTACGGACTCGTCAGCGCGTCGAGTCGCCGAGCGGCAGGCCGACGTCGGTGCGCTCGCTGATGGTGGCCTTTCCGGCCGGGTCGATGCTGATCGTGGCGTAGCCGGTCTGCAGGCCGGTGGCCTCGTCGAAGTACTGCAACCGCACGTCGATCGGCTTCAACGGCGTCGAGAACGGCGTCGAGAACCGATTGAAGGTCGGGCTGTTCTCCGCTCCGCCGGAGGTGCCCAGCCGGTCGACCACGGTCCAGGTGACGTCGTCGGTGTCGGTGTTCCAGACCACGAACGGGCCGATCGAGCGGTGCGAGTGACCGACGTCGACGGTCCCGGGAGGAACGTCGGGGATGCCGTCGTCGTACGGGACGGTCTCGTGGCCGAGGGACAGCTCGTTCAGGCTGCTCAACCCGAGGTACGCCGCCGCGGCGTCGGCCTGGTGCAGCACCACGATGCCCGCACGATCCGGATCCACCGCCTTCCGCAGCCGCTCGCCGAGCTCCTCCTCGCTGACCCCGGACGGGTTGGTGACCGAGCCGCCGAAGAGGGTCTTGAACTCGGGGTCGTTGCCGACGCTGACCCGGAGGCCGCCGACGGTGATCGTCTCCAGGTCCGGGACCTCGACGCCGTACTCCTTCAGCTGGTCCACCGTGGTCTCCGAGTCGTGGTCCCCCGCGGCGGCCACGGTCGGGATGTCGCCGCTGCTGCGGGCCTCCTTGCGCACGAAGGCGTCCTCCGCAACGGTGCCGTTGGAGGTGATGTCGCCGGAGATCGTCCGGAGCACGATCGCGTCCTTGCCGAGCGCCTCGACCAGGATCGGGTACAGCCGGGTCCGGACCGCGGTGCCGACCAGGCTGCCCTGGGGATCGGCCTCGGCGAGCACCACCCGTTCGCCTCCGCGCGGAAGCAGCTCCGAGCGTCGCGCCGCGAGCGCCGTCGTGAACGAGGCGGTCGCGGTGTCCTCGTACTCCTTCCCGCGCTCGCGCAGCCGGTCGTAGTTCTTCTCGATGAACGGCTGCACCTGGCCGGCGACCTCACGGGTCTGCGGGCTGCTGAAGCTCAGGCCGGCCACCGCGGGGAGCGGGTACGTGGTGCCGACGGCGTTGCTGCCGGACCAGGACTTGAACGAGTACGTCGCCACGACGGCCGAGGCGGTGGTGCCGAGCAGGATCAGCAGCACCGACCACAACGCGATCCGCGCGACCGGCCACGGGGCCAGGCGCCGGGCGATCCGCTCGCCCCACCACGGGATCCGGTCCTCGTCCTTCGGGGGCGTGCGTCGCCGTACGGCCACCAGGACCAGCAGCCCGACCCCGACGAGCAGTGCCTCGGTGCGCAGGAACTCGCGGCGGAATCCGCGGCTGAACTCGTGCCCGTAGGCGGCCGCGATCTCGTCCGGATCGTTGATCAGCTCGGCGTTGGTCCGGACGAAGGACTCATCGACGTACGACGACAGCGTGCCGCCGGCCTCGGGCGGCTCGGTGACCCGGATGCAGGCGCCGAAGCCGAACATGCCGGTGCGCTGCCAGTAGACCGAGCCGAGGATCCCGGTGTCGACGGTGGAGTAACCGTTGTGGCACAGCGAGACCTCCACGGGCAGCGTGCCCAGGCGGTCGTCGAAGCGGACCCGCTCGACCGCCTGCTCCGCCGCGAACGGGGCCGCCACCACCGCGATCGCCGCCAGCACGGCGGCAGCCGTCAGCACCGCCCTCAGCCGCAGCCGTTCCCGCAGGTTCCCCATTGCGCCGATCATGCCCGATCGCCCCCAGGCATCGCAGGAGTGGTGGGTAGGCCAGCCCGAGGAGCCGACTACGCGCTGCCATCCCAGCCACCAGCGCGAGGCCAGCCGAGGAGCCATTCCAAACCGGAGCCGCCTGTCAGAATCGAACTGACGACCTTCTCATTACGAGTGAGATGCTCTACCGACTGAGCTAAGGCGGCGCAATGTCCGGCCGTGAAGCCGGGCACGCCGGACGAGTATAGGGGCGGGCGTCCGCCCGGACGAAACTCAGGGTCCGCACTTCAGGTCGGGCTTCGGGACCCGGCCCGAGACCAACCACCCCTGCACCGCGTCGTCGACGCACTCGCTCCCCTGGCGGAAGCCGGTGTGCCCGTCGCCGTCGCGGGTGATCAGCTGACCGGAGTCGAGCTGCGCGGCCAGCGCCTGCGCCCAGACCAGCGGGGTGGCCGGGTCGCGGGTGGTCCCGATCACGACGATCGGCGGCGCCCCCTTCGCCGTCAGCGCGAGCTCCGGCTCGACCGGCTTGACCGGCCAGCTCGAGCAGGTCGACAGGCTGAAGGCGAACGCCCGCCCGAAGGTCGGCGAGGCCGCCTCGAACTTCGCGAACTCGGCCGGCACCGCCTCGGTGGCGATGGAGTCGCCGTGGTCGAGGCAGTTCACCGCCAGCAGCGCGGCCATCGAGTTGTCGGTGTAGCCGTCGTCACCCCGGGACGCGTACAGGTCGGCGAGCGCGAGCAGGTCGTCGCCGCGGTCGTCCTCGATCGCCTGGGTCAGGGCGTCGGTGAGGTCGGGCCAGCGCTCCTTGGCGTACAGCGGCAGCCAGATCCCCATCATGCCGAGGCCCTCGGTGAGCTCCCGGTCACCGCCGGTCGGCAACGGCTCCTTCTCCAGCTGGTCGAGGAGCTCCCGGATCCTCGCGGTGCCCTGGTCGACGGTCGAGCCGAGGATGCAGCCGTCGTCGTCGACGCAGTCCTTCACGTAGGCGCGCAGCGCGGTCTCGAAACCGCGAGCCTGCTCCAGCGAGAGCTCCGCGTTCGACAGCGACGGGTCGACGGCACCGTCGAGGACGAACCGGCCCACGTTCGTCGGGAACAGCTCGGCGTACGTCGCCCCGAGGTAGGTGCCGTAGGAGAAGCCGAAGTAGTCGAGCTTCGGCTCGCCGAGAGCTGCCCGCAGGATGTCCATGTCCCGCGCCGCCTCCTGGGTGGAGATGTGCTGGACCAGGTCGCCGCTCCCCGCGACGCAGGAGTTGCCGAACTGCCGGGTCAGCGCCGTCATCCGGTCCCGCTCGGCCTCGTCGTCCGGGTCCGGGTCCATCGCCATCAGCTCGTCGAGCTCACTGGTGCCGCCGCAGGTGATCGGGTCGCTGCGGCCGACCCCGCGCGGGTCGAAGCCGACGATGTCGAAGTGGTCGGCCAGGTCGTTGCCGAACTGGTACTTCCCGGCGGCCGCGAACTGCACGCCGGATCCTCCGGGACCCCCCGGGTTCACCACCAGCGACCCGACCCGCTCGGACCGGTCGCCGGCGGGCACCTTCAACACCGCGATCCCGACCTTCTCGCCGGCCGGCTTCGCGTAGTCGAGCGGGACCTGGAGCGTCGCGCAGTCGTTGCTGCCGCAGCCGCGCCAGGAGAGCTTCTGGTCGTAGTACGCCGCCAGCTTCGGATCGGTGGCCGGCAGCGGCTCCTTCGGGCTCGCGCTCGGGGACGGCCTCTCGGCGGACGCGTCGTCCTGGTCGAGCGCGTTCGAGATCACCTTGGCGCCGACCACGACCAGGCCGATCAGCGCGAACACCAGTACCCCGATCAGCACGCCCACCAGGACCGCGCTGCGCTGCTTCGCGGGCGGCGTCCCGTGCGGTTGCTCCGGCGGCATCGGCGCGGACGGCGGAGCCGGCGGACCGGGCGGGGGGAACGACATGCGTAGAGCCTAGGTGGCGACCCGCAACCCCATCATCAGCGACTCCAGCGCCAGCATCGGCGGCACGTTGAACTCGAGCATCTGCTCCCGGGCGACGAAGACCGCGTCGATCCGGCGCAGGTTGTCCTCCGGGGTGGTGGCCGCCGCCAGCTTCTCGACGTCGCCGCGCACCTCCTCGTTGACGATCTCGGCACTGGCGCCGAGCTGCACGGTCAGCGCGTCCCGGTACATCGAGACCAGGTCCATCAGGCCGCGGTCGACCACGTCCAGGTGCCGTCGCTTGGCCCGGGTCTTCTGGGACTTCTCCAGGTCGCGCAGCGCCGGGGCGTACTCCCGGGGGCGACGTCCGCGCTCGACCACGCCGTACGCCCGGTCGAGGTCCTCGCGCTCCTTGGCGTCGTGCTGGCCGGTGAGCGCGTCCGCCTCCTCCTTGGCCAGGTCGTGCAGCGTCGTGGCCGCCTTCATGCAGGCACCGAGCGTGGTCAGCCGTACCGGGAACTCCACGACCTGGCGACGCCGGCGGCGGGTGTCGCCGTCACGGGCCAGCGCCCGTGCCCGGCCGATGTGACCCTGGCTGGCCCGGGCGGCGTACAGCGCGGTCTCGTCGTCCACCTCGTCGCGGCGGACCAGGAACTCGGCGACGTCGGCGCTGCTCGGGGTCGCGAGCACCACCAGCCGGGTCCGGGACCGGATCGTCGGCAGGACGTCCTCGACGGTCGGTGCGCAGAGCAACCAGACGGTCCGCTCGGTGGGTTCCTCGATGGTCTTCAGGAGCGCGTTGGCAGCCTGCTCGGTCAGCCGGTCCGCGTCCTCGACGATCATCACCTGGTAGCGCCGGCCGGCCGGCGCCAGCGCCGAGGAACGCACCAGCTCGCGCACCTCGTCGACACCGATCGACAGCTTCTCGGTCCGGGTCACCCGGACGTCGGGGTGGGTGCCGACCGCGACCTCGTGGCAGGAGTGGCACTGCCCGCAGCCGCCCTGCTCGCACTGGAGCGCGGCCGCGAAGGCGACGGCGGCGTTGGAGCGGCCGGATCCCGGAGGACCGGTGAAGAGCCAGGCATGGGTCATGTCGCCGGCGACGGCGCGGCGCAGCGTCTCGATCACGGCGGCCTGCCCGACCAGGTCGTCGAAGACGCTCACAGCAGGGCTCCGACGCGTTCGCGGATCGCGGCGGCGATCTCCTCCACGGAGCCACGCGCATCCAGGACGAAGTAGTGCTCGGGGTCGGCGGCGGCGAGGTCGAGGAACCCCTGGCGGACCCGGTGGTGGAACTCCAGCGGCTCACCCTCGATCCGGTCGCGCCCGGCGACCAGCTCGTCCACCCGGGTCAGGCCCGCGCTCGGCTCGAGGTCGAGGAGGATCGTCAGGTGCGGTCGCAGGTTGCTGGTGGCCCAGCGCAGCATGTCCTCGAGCTCGGCGACCTCCAGCGCACGACCGGCGCCCTGGTAGGCGAGCGAGGAGTCGACGTACCGGTCCGTGATCACCACCGCGTCACGCTGCAGTGCCGGGACGACGACCTTGTCGAGGTGCTCGGCCTTGTCGGCCGCGTAGAGCAGCGCCTCGGTGCGGTCGTCCAGGTGACCGGTCTCCGGGCTGAGCACGATCTGCCGGACCTTCTGGCCGACCTCGGTCGCACCCGGCTCGTGGGTCAGCACGACCTCCCGGCCGTCGCCTTCCAGCCACTGCGCCAGCAGCTCGGCCTGGGTGGACTTGCCACCGCCCTCGCCGCCCTCGAAGCAGACGAAGAGACCGGAGTCGGAGTACGCGGGCGAGGACACCTGCACACCCTATTCGCGACCTACGACTTCTTGGCGGCGGCCTTCTTGGTGGTCTTCTTCGCCGCCGCCTTCTTGGTCGTCTTCTTGGCGGCCTTCTTCGCGGTCTTCTTCGCCGCCTTCTTGGCCGGCCCCTTCTCCCGACGCTCGGCCAGCAGCTCGGCCGCCCGCTCCAGGGTGATCGCCTCGACGGTGTCGTCCTTGCGCAGGGTCGCGTTGTACTCGCCGTCGGTCACGTACTCACCGAAGCGCCCCTCCTTGACCACGACCGGCTGCCCGGAGACCGGGTCCGGGCCGAGCTCCTTGAGCGGCGGCTTCGCGGCACCGCGGCCGCGCTGCTTGGGCTGGGCGTAGATCGCCAGCGCCTGCTCCAGGGTCAGGTCGAAGATCTGCTGCTCGGTCTCGATCGAGCGCGAGTCGGTGCCCTTCTTCAGGTACGGGCCGTAGCGGCCGTTCTGCGCGGTGATCTCGACACCCTCGGCGTCGGTGCCGACCACCCGGGGCAGCGACAGCAGCCGCAGGGCGTCCTCGAGCGTGACGGTCTCCAGGTTCATCGACTTGAACAGCGAGCCGGTACGCGCCTTCTGCTTCTTCGGCGCGTCCTCGGGGAGCACCTCGGTCACGTACGGGCCGTAGCGGCCGTTCTTGGCGACGATCAGGTTGCCGGACTCCGGGTCCTTGCCGAGCTCCTGCTCGGCGCCCGCCGGGTTGGCCAGCAGCTCGCGCGCCTTCGCCTCGGTGAGCTCGTCCGGCGGCAGGTCCTCGGGGACGTTCCCGCGGGCCGGTACGCCGTCGCCCTCCTCGCCGTCCGGAGCGGCGGCCTCGACGTACGGGCCGTAGCGGCCGACCCGCAGGTCGATGCCGCTGGGCTCGCCGGCGGGGGTGAGCACCGGGAACGTCGCGAGCTCCTTGGCGTCGATGTCGCCGAGCTCGGTGACCAGCCGCTTGAGGCCCTCGACGTTGTCGCTGCCGAAGTAGAACTCACCGAGCTCGGTCGGCAGGTCCTTCCGACCACCGGCGATCTCGTCGAGCACCTGCTCCATGCCGGCCGTGAACTCGTAGGAGACGAGCCGCTCGAAGTGCCTCTCCAGCAGCCGGATCACCGAGAAGGCCAGCCATGCGGGAACCAGCGCGGTGCCCTTCTTGTAGACGTAGCCGCGGTTCAGGATGGTGCCGATGATCGAGGCGTACGTCGAGGGCCGGCCGATCTCGCGGCCTTCGAGCTCGCTGATCAGCGAGGCCTCGGTGTAGCGCGCCGGCGGCTTCGTCTCGTGGCCGCTGGCCTTGAGGGAGGCGGCGCTGACCGCCGCGCCCTCGGTCAGGTTCGGGAGCTTGCTCTCGGCGTCGTCGCGCGCGGCGTCGGCGTCGTCGTTGCCCTCGACGTACGCCTTCAGGAAGCCGTGGAACGTGATCGTGCGACCGCTGGACGTGAAGACAACGTCCTCCCCCGAGGCGGACGGGCCGCCGAGCCGGATGGTCAGCGAGTTCCCGGCAGCGTCCTTCATCTGCGACGCGATCGTGCGCATCCAGATCAGCTCGTAGAGCCGGAACTGGTCGCCGGTGAGACCGGTCTGCGCGGGCGTCCGGAAGTTGTCGCCGGCCGGGCGGATCGCCTCGTGCGCCTCCTGGGCGTTCTTCACCTTGGAGGCGTAGACGCGCGGTGCGTCCGGGACGTACTCGGCGCCGTACAGCTCACGGGCCTGGGTCCGGGCGGCGTTCAGGGCGGTGTCCGACAGCGTGGTCGAGTCGGTACGCATGTAGGTGATGTAGCCGTTCTCGTACAACCGCTGCGCGACCGACATCGTCGACGAGGCGCTGAAGCCGAGCTTGCGGCTGGCCTCCTGCTGCAGGGTCGTGGTGCGGAACGGCGCGTACGGCTTGCGGGTGTACGGCTTCGACTCGACCGAGCGCACCGTGAAGTCGGTGTCGTGCAGCGCCTCGACGAGCGCCTCGGCCTTCGCCTGGTTGAGGTGGACGACCTTGCCCTCGGACTTCAGCTGTCCGTCGTCGCCGAAGTCGGAACCGCGGGCCGCCCGGACGCCGTCGATGCTGTGCAGCTTGCCCGGGAACATCCGCTGCTCGTGGTCGGCACCGGCGTCGAAGGTCCCCTCGAGGTCCCAGTACGACGCCAGCCGGAACGCGATCCGCTCGCGCTCGCGGTCCACGACCAACCTGGTCGCGACCGACTGGACCCGGCCGGCGGAGAGGCCGGACATGACCTTCTTCCACAGCACCGGGGAGACCTCGTAGCCGTAGAGCCGGTCGAGGATGCGGCGCGCCTCCTGGGCCTCGACGAGGTCCATGTCGATCTCGCGCGGGGTCTCGACGGCGGCCTGGATCGCGGCCTCGGTGATCTCGTGGAAAACCATCCGCTTCACCGGCAGGTCGGTGCGGGGCTTCAGCTCGTCGAGGAGGTGCCAGGCGATCGCCTCGCCCTCGCGGTCCTCATCGGTGGCGAGGTAGAGCTCGTCGGCGTCCTTGAGCAGGCCCTTGAGCTTGGTGATGTGCGCCTTCTTGTCGCGGGAGACGACGTAGACCGGCTTGAAGCCGTCGTCGACGTTGACACCGAGGCGGGCCCAGGGCTCGCCCTTGACCTTCGCCGGGATGTCGGCCGCGGTCTGCGGGAGATCGCGAATGTGACCGATCGACGACTCCACGACGTAGCCACGACCCAGGTAGCCCTGGATCGTTTTGGCCTTGGCCGGTGACTCGACGATGACAAGCTTGTGTGCCACGGGTGCTCGGATCCTTCTTTTCTATGGCGGGTTGCCGGCAACAAGGTAGCGCGGACGTCCGCTCTGGCAAGTAGGCAGTCCGGCCTGACCGCCCTTCCCCCTACGGGGGAGATCCCGGCGCGCTGGTCTAGTCTCGGGGCGCGTCGAGCTCCAGGAAACCGTCGGCGACGAGCTCCCGGACGTCGCCGAGACGGCTGTCGAGAGGACCTTCGTCGAGGATCGTGGCGATCGCGGCGAGGAGTTGCCCGACCGTCAGGTCGCCGTCGCTGGCCCCGGCGAAGGCCGCCTCGACGGTGTCGACCTGGCGGGCCCGTCGCATCCCGGTCTGCTGGCGCAGCACGATCTGGCTCGGGTCATCGGCACCGGCCGGCCCGAACGTCTCCTGGACGACGTCCACCCGCAGCCGCGGCCGGCTCCCGAGCAGCTCCGCGTCGGTCAGGGCGCGGAGTTCGGCGATCCGGTCGAAGTGCGCGGCGTTCTCGCGCGACAGCGGCTGCTCGACGTCCCAGCGCCACTCCTCCAGGCGCAGGTCCGGTGTCTCGGCGCCGCTGGCGCGCAGGTTGATCCAGCCGAAGCCGACCGCCTCGATCTGCTGCTCCTCGAACCAGGAGAGCCAGGTGTCGTAGCGGTCGAAGTACTCGGCCGCCGACCCCGAGCCGGTCGACGGGTGCAAGCCGGCGTCCTTGAGCCAGAGCTCCACGTACGACGGCAGGTCCAGGACCTCACGCTGCACCACCCAGGCGTCGCACCCGGGCGACATCCACCCGGCCAGCCGCTCGTCCCACTGCTGGTCGCGCAGGATCGCCCAGTTCGCCAGTACCTGGCCGGTTCCGCCCGGGGTGAGGTGGCGCGGGATGGTGCGGACGATGTGCTCGACGACCCGGTCGCCGGGCAGGCCGGAGTCCCGGTAGACGAGCCGCTCGCCGGTCGCCGGCGAGATGACGAACGGCGGGTTGGTGACGATCAGGTCGAAGCGGTCCTGGGCGACCGGTTCGAAGAAGCTGCCTTCGCGGATCTCGATCCCCGCGCCCGTGCCGGTCGGGATCCCGTTCAGCCCGGCGTTGAGCTCGGCCAGCCAGAGCGCCCGCCGGTTGACGTCGGTGGCGACGATCCGGTCGACGTGTTCGGCGAGGTGCAGCGACTGGACTCCGCACCCGGTACCGAGGTCGAGCGCGCTGGCGACCGGCGCGCGCACGGTCAGCTCGGCCAGCGACGTCGCGGCCGGGCTGATCCCGAGGACGTGGTCGGGGCCGACCCGCTGCGGTCCGCCGTCGAGGCCGGGCGTGAGGTCGCTGGCCACCCAGAGGTTGCCGCCGCCGTCGGTACCGCCGTCGGTCCCGTACGGACGCAGGTCGACCCGCGCGGCCACCTCGCTGAGCGACCGCTCCAGGATCCCGGCGGCGCAGAGCTCGTCCACGAGTCCAGGCAGCGCCCGCTCGGCGGCCTCCGCGGGCACGGTCGCCTGGAGCAGCCAGATCCGGGTCAGCGTCTCCAGCGGGCTGCCGCCGGTCGTGGCCCGGAGCCCCGGGGTGGTCTCGTTGCGGCCGAGGGCCGCCTGCGCCGTCGTACCGATCAGGGCGGCGACGGCGTCGTAGGTGTAGTCGGCAGCACCGAGCGCGTCCCGGAGCCGCCCCGTCAGTTCAGTGGTCACCGACGAAGGCTAGTTGAGTGGGCCCGTTGTGACGGCCCAGTGGGCCGTCACCACGGGCCCACTCGACCTAGTAACGACCCTTGAACCGGAGGTCGAGGGCGTTCGGGAGACCGGCCTTGTAGAGCGCGGCGTCGGTCTGCTTGAGCAGCTTGAGGGACGGGTTCTCCCAGAGCTTGAAGGTCTTCGCCGGGGCGGCGTTCGATCCGGTGGCGGCCAGGATGGCATTGGCGGCCCGGCGGCCGGACTCGTTGGCGCCCTCCATCGTGGCCAGGTCGATGCCGGTCTGGCAGAAGTCCCCGGAGAGGAAGAAGTTCGGGATCTTCGTCGGACCGGCGGGACGGTCCTTCCACGACCCGGCAGTGTTGACCAGCAGCGGGGTCTCGTTGGCGTTCCGGCCGGTCCCGGCGTCGTACGTCACGCCGGGGTCGAGGTGCCAGGAGCCGATCACGTCCGGACCGAGCTGCGCGGCCGGGGTGTCGTGGTAGCGGATCTGCGCCAGCACCTCGTTGGCGACCTCCTGCGGCGAGCACTCCTTGGCGGTCTTGCCGTAGAGGATCCCCTTGGCGTCCCAGTTGGAGATGTCCACCGACAGGCAGTCGACCGAGGTGCCGTCGCCGTAGTCGGCTGCGAAGTTCCGGCTCTTCCAGAACTGGCCCTGGGAGAGCGCAGTCAGCGCCCACGGCGAGTCGATGAAAGTGAGGTGGCCCGGCGCGAGGTCGACCTTCTTCTTGAGGAAGAACTGGATCCCGACCATCCAGTCGGTCTGCAGCCGGTCGAGGTTGGCCAGGCTCGGGTCGGCGGCGAGCATCTCGTTCGTCCAGAACGTCCGCGCCTTCTCGACCGGCATCGCGCTGATGAAGAAGTCCGACTCGTGGCGGTAGCTGTTCCCAGCCCGGTCGACGACGTTGACCGCGCGGATCTTCCCGCCGCCCATCTCGTACGACGCCAGGCCGTACCCGGAGACGAAGGTGACCCCGAGGGTGCGCAGGTGCGCCGTCCACGGGTCGATCCAGGCCTCGTTGGTGGGCAGGTTCAGGATCCTGTCGAGCGCGCCGTCGTTGCCCTTGCCGAACATGTTGTAGACGAAGGCCTCGCCCATATTGCCGATCGTGCGGGTGCTGGCGAGGGTCTCCTTGGCCGCGACCAGGTTGCGGGTCAGGCCGGCGGCGAGCACGTGCTGGTAGTCGGGCGAGCGGGTGGCGGCCCCGACGAAGTCCCACCAGCTCATGTTCTCCCACTGGCCGAAGCGGCGCTCGGTGCTGCTGGTGAGGAAGACCAGCAGCCGGGTGACGAAGTAGACGAGCTCGTCGGGCGGGACGGCCTGCCCCTTCAGGTTCTCCATCAGGAAGCGGCGGAGCCCGTCGACGGTCAGCAGCGCCTGCGGGTCGGGGCCGATGCCGAAGATGAAGGCGTCGGCTCGGTCGCCGCCCCGGTAGAACTTGCCGCCCTTGGCGGCGACGAGGTTGTCGTGGACGCCGTGGGGGTTGGAGCCGAACGGCGTACGCCGCATCGAGTCCGGGATGTGGTGGTAGAAGCCCGGGAAGAACCGGAAGCCGTGCTCGCCGGGAAGGTCCTGGCGACCGCCGGCCGCTGTTCCCGCGACCGGGATGCTCCGCGCCTTGCCGCCCCAGGCGGTGGGCTCGAAGACCGTCACGTCGTAGCCGCGCTCCGCCAGCTCGTGGGCGGCGGCGAGGCCCGCCATCCCGCCACCGAGGACGGTGACGCGGCGCCCGGGTGCGGCGGCGAATCCGGGAGCGGCCCCGGCCCCGACGAGCACGGCCGCGGCTCCGGCAGCGGTGCCCGCACGGAGGACCGTACGACGATCGACAGCGGGCATGGCAGAGGTGGTGTTCGTCCCCACGACGACTCCTTCGTAGACACGCCCGGAAGCGCGACCGCCCGGCAGCGGTGTCGAATGAACGTAGGACGTTAACAGTGAAACTGTCAACGTTCCGGGCACCGTCCTGGACACCCGCGAGGCGACCGAAAAGCAGCTTCGGCCGGCTCGACCACTGGGCCGAGCCGGCCGAAGCCGGGTTCATCGTGGGATCAAGCCGAGGCGCTCTCCGCGGCCGCGGCCGCATCGTCGCCCAGGTCCACCGCACGCTGCTTGGAGATGTACAGCGCCACCGCGATGATCGCCACCGCGGCGAGCGCGATCACGATCCGGAGGGCGTCGTTCTGGTCTTCGCCGACACTCAGCGAGACGACGGCGCTGGCGATCAGCAGCGAGACCAGGTTCATCACCTTGATCAGCGGGTTGATCGCCGGACCGGCGGTGTCCTTGAACGGGTCACCGACGGTGTCACCGATGACGGTCGCCTCGTGGGCGGGCGAACCCTTGCCCCCGTGGTTGCCGTCCTCGACGAGCTTCTTCGCGTTGTCCCAGGCCCCACCCGCGTTGGCCAGGAAGACGGCCATCAGGGTGCCGGTGCCGATCGCACCGGCCAGGAAGCCGGCCAGCGCCGCGACGCCGAGGCCGAAGCCGACGGCGATCGGAGCGAGGACGGCGAGCAGACCGGGCGTGACCAGCTCACGCAGCGAGTCGCGCGTGACGATGTCGACGACCTTGCCGTACTCCGGACGACCGGTGCCCTCCATGATCCCGGGGATCTCCCGGAACTGGCGACGGACCTCGTAGACGACCGCGCCGGCGGCACGGGCCACCGCGTTGATGGCCAGACCGGAGAAGAGGAACACCACCGCCGAGCCGAGCAGGACGCCGACGAGCACGCCCGGGTTGTAGACGAAGAAGTTCAGCGCGGACTCGTCGTCGGCACTGAGCTTGCCGGCGTCGAGGACCGCGTCGATGACCGACGTCGAGTAGGAGCCGAAGAGCGCGGTCGCGGCGAGCACGGCCGTCGCGATCGCGATCCCCTTGGTGATCGCCTTGGTGGTGTTGCCGACGGCGTCCAGCTCGGTGAGGATCTGGGCCCCCTCCGGGCTGACGTCGCCGGACATCTCCGCGATGCCCTGGGCGTTGTCGGAGACCGGACCGAAGGTGTCCATCGCGACGATGACGCCGACCGTGGTCAGCAGACCGCAGCCGGCGAGAGCGACCGCGAACAGCGAGACCGTGACCGTGGCGCCACCGAGGAGGAACGCCCCGAAGACGGCACCGCCGATGACCAGGGTGGTGTAGACCGCGGACTCGAAGCCGACCGAGAGACCGGCCAGGATGACGGTGGCCGCGCCGGTGAGCGAGGTCTTGCCGACGTCCTTGACGGGGCGGTACTCGGTGCCGGTGTAGTAGCCGGTCAGGGCCAGGATGCCGGCAGCCATCACGATGCCGATGACCACGGCGGCCGAGGCGATCAACCGCGGGTCGCCCTCGGCGCCGCTCATGTCGAGGCCGGTGACGTTCTCGAACTCGGAGAACTTGCTCGGCAGGTAGGCGAACGAGGCGATCACCGAGGCCACCGCACCGACGGCGGCGGAGATGTAGAAGGCCCGGTTGATCGTCTTCAGGCCGTTCTCGCCGGCACGCGGCCGGCAGAGGTAGACGCCGAGGACCGCCGTGAGGGCACCGATCGCGGGGATCAGCAGCGGGAACACCAGGCCCTTGTCGCCGAACGCCTGCGAGCCGAGGATCAGCGCCGCGACCAGGGTGACGGCGTAGGACTCGAAGAGGTCGGCCGCCATACCGGCGCAGTCGCCGACGTTGTCACCGACGTTGTCCGCGATGGTCGCCGCGTTGCGCGGGTCGTCCTCGGGGATGTTGTTCTCCACCTTGCCGACCAGGTCGGCGCCGACGTCGGCCGCCTTGGTGAAGATGCCGCCGCCGACCCGCATGAACATGGCGAGCAGGGCGGCGCCGAAGCCGAAGCCCTCGAGCACGTGCGGGGCCTCGTCCTTGTAGAGCAGGACGACGATGCTGGCACCGAGGAGGCCGAGGCCGACGGTCAGCATGCCGACCATCGCACCGGTGCGGAAGCCGATCTTCATGGCCGGGTCGCGACCGGACTCGTTGGCCGCGGCGGCGACGCGCAGGTTGGACTGCACCGCCAGACTCATGCCGAGGTAACCCACAGCGGCTGAGAAGCCGGCACCGACGAGGAAGAAGATCGAGCGCCCGATCCGCACCTCCGCGTCACCGGGGAGGACGAGCAGCGCCAGGAACGCGACCGCGGCGAAGATGCCGAGCGTCCGGAACTGCCGGGTGAGGTAGGCGTTGGCCCCCTCCTGCACCGCCTTCGCGATGGTCTTCATGTTCTCGGTGCCTTCGCCGGCAGCCAGGACCTCGTTGCGGAACATCATCGCCATGCCGAGCGCGGCGAGCGCGATCACGGCGACGATGAGGACCAGGACGAGATTGCCGTCAGCGAGATCTGGGGTGATGTCGGATGCGAGCCCGATCATGAAATCTCCTCGGTGTGATAGGCGGACTGAGGACTACCTGTCAAACGTCGCGGACTATACGCAGGTGTGAGGGGGGTCACGACGGAGGGGTGATCCAGATCACCTGAAGCGATCACCGAGCGGGCGGGATGCCCGAAATGCGAGCGGCGGCTACGCGGAGAGCGCCGCGGCTTCGTCGGCGTGGATCGTAAAGACCTTGGCGAGGCCGGTGATCCGGAAGATCTTCAGCAGCCGGTCCTGGCTGCAGATCAACGACATCGTGCCGTCCTGGGCGCGGATCTTCTTCAGCCCGCCGACGAGGACGCCGAGACCGGTCGAGTCGAGGAAGTCGACCTTCTCCATGTCGATGATCAGCTGGAACTGGCCGGCGTTGACCAGCTCGGTGATCTTGTCCCGCAGCTTCGGAGCCGTGTAGACGTCGATCTCGCCACCTACGGCGACGAGGGTCCACCCGTCCACCTGACGGGTCTCCAGAGATAGGTCCACGTTCTCTCCCAAGCGTGATCCAGCCCGTTCCGCGCGGTCAGCTGCCGCACGGCCTGCTTCGTCATTGAACCACGCCCGCCGAGGGCGACCCCGGGTCGCGACCGCTGGTGTCGTGCGTCGCTGGGAGACTCAGCGGGTGAGCGGCAGCCGGTTGGAACACCTCGTCGAGCGCCTGGCAGTCGGGCGCGACGAGCGACTGGTGCACCTAGAGGTCCTGCCCGCGCGGTCGGCGCGCACCCGGCCCTGGCCGGACTGGGTCTCCCCCGCCGTGGCCGGCGCCTGGCAGCGCGCGGGCGTCGGCGAGCTCTGGGAGCACCAGGCGACGGCGGCCGACCTCGCGCACGGCGGCACCCACCTGGTGCTCTCCACCGGCACCGCCTCCGGGAAGTCGCTCGCCTACCTGCTGCCCGCGCTCACCGCGATCACCGAGAAGCGCGGCGCCCGCGGGCAGCGCGGCTCGAGCACGCTCTACCTGGCACCGACCAAGGCGCTGGCCCAGGACCAGCTGAGCACCCTCCGCGGACTCGGGATCGAAGGGCTGCGGGTGGCGACCCACGACGGCGACTCCAGCCCCGAGGAACGCGAGTGGACCCGGGACCACGCGGAGTACGTGCTGACCAACCCGGACATGCTGCACCGGTCGCTGCTGCCCGGTCACGAGCGCTGGTCGCGGTTCTTCGCCGGCCTCGACTACGTGGTGATCGACGAGTGCCACCACTACCGCGGCGTCTTCGGGGCGCACGTCTCGCAGGTGATCCGCCGGCTGCGCCGGGTCGCCGCACTGTACGGCGCGGAGCCGACCTTCGTGCTGGCCTCGGCGACGGTCGCCGAGCCGGACGTCGCGGCCGGACGACTCACCGGGCTGCCGGTGCGGGCGATCAGCGACGACGCCTCGCCGCGAGGGCAGGTCGCCCTGGCGCTGTGGGAGCCGCCGTTCGTCTCGCACGCCGGCGAGAACGGCGCCCCGGTACGCCGCTCGGTCACCGCCGAGCTCGCCGACCTGCTCACCGACCTGGTGGTCGAGCGGGTGCGGACGCTGGCGTTCGTCCGCAGCCGGCACGGCGCCGAGACGGTGGCGCTGACGGCGCGGCGGTTGCTCGGCGAGGTCGACGGCACCCTGGTGGACCAGGTCGCGGCGTATCGCGGCGGCTACCTCCCCGAGGAGCGCCGAGCGCTGGAGCAGGCGCTGCGCTCCGGGCGGCTCACCGGCCTGGCCGCGACCAACGCGCTCGAGCTCGGGATCGACATCTCCGGGCTGGACGCGGTGCTGCTCGGCGGCTTCCCCGGCACCCGGGCGGCACTGTGGCAGCAGGTCGGCCGGGCCGGGCGGGAGGGCGGCGACGCGCTCGGCATCCTGGTGGCGCGGGACGACCCGCTGGACACGTACCTGGTCAACCATCCCGAGCACCTGCTGGGGAAGCCGGTCGAGGCGACCGTCTTCGACCCGGACAACCCGTACGTGCTCGGCCCGCACCTCTGCGCCGCCGCGGCCGAGGCACCGCTGACCGAGGACGGGCTGGCCATCTTCGGGGAGGGCGCGCGCGAAGCGGTGGAGGCGCTGACGAACGCCGGGCTGCTGCGGCGGCGTACCCACGGCTGGTACTGGACCGCCCGGCGACGGGCCAGCGACCTGGCCGACATCCGGTCCTCCGGCGGCTCCCCGGTGCGGCTCGTCGAGGCCGGCACCGGCCGGGTGCTCGGCACCGTCGACCACGGCTCGTCGCACGGGACCGCGCACGCCGGGGCGGTCTACCTGCACCAGGGCGAGAGCTACCTGGTGCACGACCTGGACCTGGCCGAGTCGGTGGCGACGGTGACCGCGGCCGAGGTCGACTACTCGACGTCGGCCCGCGAGATCACCGACATCGCGATCGTCGGCGAGCACCGGCACGAGACCTGGGGGCGGGTCCGGCTGAGCTTCGGCGCGGTCCGGGTCACCCACCAGGTGGTCTCCTACCTGCGCCGCCGGGCGATCACCGGCGAGGTGATCGGCGAGACCCTGCTCGACCTCCCGGAACGCACCCTGGAGACCGCGGCGGTCTGGTGGACCGTCCCGGACGACGTGCTGGTCGATGCCGGGATCGATCCGGACGATCTCCCCGGTGCCGCGCACGCGGCCGAGCACGCCTCGATCGGCCTGCTGCCGTTGTTCGCGACCTGCGACCGCTGGGACATCGGCGGCGTCTCGACCGCCCGGCACGCGGACACCGGGATGCTCACCGTCTTCGTGTACGACGGCCACCCGGGCGGAGCCGGCTTCGCCGAGCGCGGTTTCGGTACCGCTGCCGAGTGGCTGGAGGCCACCCGGGAGGCGATCGCGTCCTGCGCCTGCACCGAGGGCTGCCCGTCGTGCGTGCAGTCCCCGAAGTGCGGCAACCAGAACAACCCGCTCGACAAGGCCGGGGCGGTCCGGCTGCTCGACCTGGTCCTCGCGCACGCTGGTTGAGTCTCGCGACCCGCACCTCGGCCGCCGTGCGAGAGGATGGCGCGGTGATCCTGCCCCGCACCTCCTCCTTCGCCGAGTTCTGGAGTGAGCGACGCCTCTGCACGGTGACCACGCTGCGCCCCGACGGCACCCCGCACGTCGTGCCGATGGGCGTCGTCCTCGACCTGGACGCCGACCGGGCCTGGGCGATCACCTCCGGCGAATCCCGCAAGGCCCGCAACATCGCCGCGACCGGTGACGTCGGAGCCCTGATCGCGGTCTGCTGCGTGGACGGCCGGCACTGGTCGACGGTCGAGGGCCGTGCGGTCGTGTCCGCCGACCCCGCGGTGGTCGCCGAGGCGGAGCGCCGGTACGCCGAGCGGTACAAGGTGCCGCGGGTGAACCCGGCGCGGGTGGCGGTCCGGATCGAGATCACCCGGCTGCTCGGCAACGTCCGCTGACCAGCAGCCGGTTCAGCTCGACGGCGGTCCGGGTCCGGCACGGGCGCGCCCTCCCACCTCCCTCCCGCCGAGGACCGGCGGCATCCGGATCACCGCCTCGACGGTGACGACCGGGCCGGACGTCGTGCAGGTGACCGCGGTGGCGCCGTTGCGTCCGGCCACCTTCCGCGCGACCTCGCAGGGGTCGGCCCCGGTCGTGACCGCTCCGGCTCCCGCGAGAGCGGCCAGGTCGGCGGCGGCCTGCGCCTGACGGTGGCCGACGATCAGCGCGACGACCCCGCCCCCGATCAGGGCCCCGGTGACCAGGAACGCGACCAGCGCCAGGACGACGACCACGCCGGCGCCCTCGTCGTCGTGCCGGGTCGGCCGTCGCGCCGGCTGCCGGCTCATGTGCCCGGCTCCTTCCGGGCGATCGCGACGGACCGCGCCGGGAGGGCGGGGACGAGATCGAAGACGCCGCCCGGGCCGCGCACGCGGGCGGTGACGGTCACGACCACGTCCTCGCCGTCGTACCGGACCTCGAACCGGGAACCGCCGGGGGCGACCCTCCGTCCCAGCGCGATCGCGCCGACCTGGTCGTCTCCGCGCGCCAGCGCTCGGGCGACCTCCCGGGCAGCATCGACCGTGCGCGCCTGGGTCACCCCGAAGCAGACCAGCCAGGCCAGTGCCGCGGCCAGCAGCACCAGCACCGGAAGTGCGACGGCGGCCTCCGCCGTCACCGCTCCCTCGTCCGTCCGTCTCCTCTTCATCGCCGCCTCCTCAGAACGGGAGCATCCCGACGATGCGGTCGAAGACGGTCGACACCAGCCGTTGGCCGGTGTCGCCGGTGAGCAGCTTGAAGAGCAAACCTGCGAAGCCCACACCGGCACCGGTGCAGACCGCGTACTCGGCGGTGGTGGCTCCGGACTGGTCCCGGACGATGGTGGGAAGGTGCATGGCGTCTCCGATCCTCGGTGCCGCGGTGGCGGCGAATTCCCTGACAGGGATGAGGTTTCCGCCGCACAGCCGGTGGGGCGACCGTCGGATCGGCGGCGGTGGACAACTCCGGGACGAGCCGGCCTGTGGACGGCCACGTCACGAGAACAAGCGCACCGAGGAGAATATCCCGACGACCATCGGGACCACGCCGACCAGCAGGAAGGCCGGGAGGAAGCAGAGGCCGAGTGGTGCGGCGGCCCGGACCTCGACACTGCGCGCCAGGGCGTCCCGGCGGAACCGGGCGCCGGACCGGAGTCCGTCGGCCACCCGGTCGACCGCGGCGACCACCGAGGCGCCGGACTCGTGCGCCCGCGCGAGGCTGCGTCCGATAGGTTCGAGCGGCCCGCCGAGCGAGCGCCACACCTCGACCGGGTCCAGGCCGAGGGCCAGCCGGTCGTGGACGAGGCGGAACCCCTCGGCGATCGGACCCGGGAGCGCTTCGGCGACGTCCAACAGCGCCCGGCGGGTGCTCGCCCCGGCGGCGAGCGCGGCGCCGAGGAGGTGGACCGCCATCGGAAGGTCCTGCTCGAACGCCCGGCGGCGCCGGGCCGCCGCCGGGGACTCGACCCGGGACAGCACCCGCCAGGCGGCGACCCCGGCCACTGCCGCCGCGACCACACCCGGCAGACCACCGAGCAGGCTCCAGGCACCGAAGACCGCCAGCCCGGTCAGCGGGACGCGCAACCGGACCAGCAGTGCCCGCTCCTCGGCTTCGACCGGCGTCGCGTCGCCGGCCCGGACCGGACGCGACCGCACGGGCGCGACCAGCAACGCCCCCGCGGTGATCAGCGCCGCGACCACGAAGCCGGTCACGCCGACCGGATCCCGTCCGCGATCCGTTCGATCCAGGCCAGTCCGACCCAGGCGAGCAGCAGCCCGGCGACCAGGCACCCGGTGCCGACGACGCTGCCGAACAGGAACCCGAACGGGTCGCCGCCGACCCCTTGGCCCAGCAGCAGCACCCCGAGCGGCAGCACCGCCAGCAGCCTCGCCGTCGCGCGCGCCGAGGCCAGCTCGGTGTCCAGAACGGCCAGGGTCGCCCGCTCGTCGAGCATCGCCGCAGCCGCCAGATCCACCGCCCCGGCCAGTCCTGCGCCGGAGCGGTGCGCGACGGTCCAGGAGGCGGCTACCCAGCGCAACGATCCCGCCCCTGGCTCATCGGCGAGCCTCCGCAGCGCCGCCGGCACGTCGGCGCCGATCTGCCCGGCCGATGCCACCTCGCCGAACTCGTCCCACTCCACGGCGATCGCCGCCAGCGCCGCGGTGGGGGTGCGGCCCGCCTGCAGGTCGGCGGCCAGACCGGAGCACGCGCTGATCGCGGCGTCCCGTCGGCGCGCAGCGATGCTCCTGGCCCGCCGACGACCTGCTTCCCTGGTCGCGACCATGGACGCGGCACCCGCCAGGGCAACGGTCACGACGGGAAGCTTCAGGGCGACGACCAGCACCGCGCCACCCACACCGAGCGCAACGACCGCACCGACCGTCAGCGCCCGCCGACTCGGTGGCAGCGGCGAACGGGGACGGGTCAGCATCAGGAGTGCGACGCCGAACCCGACAGCCGCCAGCAGTCGGGTGGTCATGACTCGTGGCGGGCCAGCAGCGCGGCCAGCCGTCCGAACCCGGGACCGGTCGTGCTCGCCAGCCGCTGGTCGAAGGTGACCGCCGGGACGACGGCGACGGCGTCGCCGGCCCGGTCCAGCACCCCGATCTCCCGGACCCGGCGCGGACCACCCCGGGGCCGGTGCACGTGGAGCACCACGTCGATCGCCGAGGCCAGCTGGCTCTGCACCGCCGTCCGGGTCAACCCCGCGGCCAGCGCCAGGCTCTCGATCCTGGCCGGCACGTCGCCCGCCGAGTTGGCGTGCACGGTCCCGCAGCCGCCCTCGTGGCCGGTGTTCAGCGCGGCCAGCAGGTCGACCACCTCGGCGCCCCGGACCTCACCGACGACGAGCCGGTCCGGCCGCATCCGCAGCGCCTGCCGGACCAGCGTCCGCATGGTGACCTCGCCGGCGCCCTCCAAGTTCGGCGGTCGCGCCTCCAGCGCGACCACGTGCGGGTGCGCCGGGCGCAGCTCGCCGGCGTCCTCGACGATCACCAGGCGTTCGTGTGCCGGGACCAGGCCGAGGAGGGCCCGGAGCAGGGTGGTCTTGCCGGAGCCGGTGCCGCCACTGACCAGGAACGCGATCCGGGCGGCGACGATGCGGCGCAGCAGGTGCGCGCCTTCGGCGCTGAGGCCGCCGGCTGCTTCCAGCCCGGCCAGGTCCAGGGCCGTGCCCCCCGGCACGCGCAGGGAGATCAGCGTGCCGGGGTGCGCCAGTGGGGCCAGCACCGCGTGCAGCCGGGTGCCGTCGGAGAGCCGGACGTCGACGTACGGCGAGGCGTCGTCCAGGCGCCGGCCACCACCGGCGGCGAGGCGCTGCGCCAGGCGGCGGACGGCCTCGTCGTCGGGGAACCGGACCGCACTGCGCTCGAGCCCGTCGCCGCGGTCGATCCAGACCTGGTCGGCTCCGTTGACCAGGACGTCGGTGACCCCGGGCAGCGCCAGCAGCTCCTCCAGCGGCCCGGCCCCGAGCACGTCGCGCCGCAGGGTGTCGTGGACGGCCAGGACCTCGGCGTCCCCCACCGGACGACCGTCGGCGCGCAACGCCTGCGCGACCCGCTGCGGCGTGATCTCGGCACCGCCCCGTGCCAACCGATCCCGTACGACGATCAGCCGGTCGTCCGGCACCCGCGCCGCCATCAGCGCGCCGCCATCAGCGTGCACCGGGCAGGGTCAGCACCAGGTTCGCCGCCGATGCCGCCGCCCGTGCCAGCGGACCGCGCCGCGAGCGCAACGGGCCGAGCCCCAGCCCGATCGCCTCGTCGAGGCCGCGCTGGTCGGCCATCGCCCGCAGCACCGGAAGCCCGAGCAGGGTCTCGACGTCCGAGCCCAGGGCCACCCCGCCGCGCAGGACCACCCAGCTCCGCGACGTCGGCACCCGCGCCGCGACCCGGGTGGCGGCAGCCGCGGCCGGCGCTGTCGTGGTGCAGACCAGCAGCACCAGGTCGCAGTGCCGGAGCACCTCCTCCGCGACCGGGTCCGGCTGACGCGGAAGATCCACCACGACCACCGGGTAGCCGCGGCGCCCGGCCGAGAGCACCTCCCGCGTCACGGTCGCGGAGACGGCGAACGAGCGGTCGACCGGCCAGGCCAGCACCGACAGGCCGCCGCGACGGGGCAGCGCCTCCCGCAACGACCGGGCGCTCAGCCGTCCGGTCGACTGGGCCAGCGCGTCCCACCGAACGCCGAAGGCACTGCCCAGCCCGAGGATCCGGTCGACCCCGGCGCCGTGCTCGTCGGCGTCCACCAGGAGCGCCCCGCCGACCTCGCCCAGCGTCTGGGCCAGGGCCGCCGCGAAGATCGACGAGCCCACCCCGCCCGCGCCGCCGATCACGCCGACCAGGGCGCCGTACGCACTGGTGCCGTCGTCGGAGTCGGTGAACAGGTCGATGACCGTCGCCTCGGCCCGCGGCAGGGTCAGCACCCGCTCCGCGCCGAACCCGAGCGCCGGACGGTACACCGCGTCGGACGGTTCCTGGAGTCCGACGACGTGCACGAGCGACCGTCGGACCGGTGCGGCGTCGGCCACCTCCTCGACCAGATCGGCACCGACCAGGACCACCGACGCGGCCGACCAGAGCCGGAGTGCTTCGACGACCGAGCCGGTGCAGTCCGGCGTGACACCGGCAGCCGCGGCCAGCCGGGTGAGCTCGGCACGGAGCGCGGCATCGGCGGTCAGCAGGAGCGGAGGCGCAGGAGGTACGGGCATGGCGGCACCGTCGCACCGACGTCGTCGTGCCCGGAGCGACTGAATCGCACCCTGTGGACTAGATGCCCGGAATCCCGCCTGTGGATTACGTCGCAATCGCCCTGCTCGTGCGCTTTCGCTCCCTAGACTCGAAGCATGAGCCCCGCAGGATCGAGCGTCAGCGCTCGTCCGACTGCCGCCTTCTTCGACCTGGACAAGACGATCATCGCCAGGTCGAGCACCTTCGCCTTCAGCAAGGAGTTCCAGGCCGGCGGGCTGATCTCCCGGGGCGCGGTGCTGCGGTCGGCGTACGCCCAGTTCGTCTACCTCGTCGGCGGGGCGGACCACGACCAGATGGAGAAGATGCGGCAGTTCATGTCGCAGCTCTGCGCCGGCTGGGACGTGCAGACGGTGACCGACATCGTCGCCGACACCCTGCACAACATCGTCGACCCGCTGGTGTACGACGAGGCGGTCAGCCTGATCGAGGAGCACCACGCGGCCGGACGCGACGTCATCATCGTGTCGACCAGCGGTGCCGAGATGGTCGAGCCGATCGGCGAGATGCTCGGCGCCGACCACGTCGTCGCCACCCGGATGGAGGTCTCCGAGGGCAAGTACACCGGGAAGATCCGGTTCTACGCGTACGCCGAGAACAAGGCCAAGGCGATCAACGACCTGGCGCGCAAGCGGGGCTACGACCTGTCCCGGTGCTACGCCTACAGCGACTCGATCACCGACGTCACGATGCTGGAGGCGGTCGGCCACCCGTTCGCGGTCAACCCCGACAAGGACCTCCGCAAGGTCGCCCGCGAGCGCGGCTGGCCGGTGCTGGTCTTCGAGCGCCCGGTGGCGCTCGGCAGCCGGGTCAAGCTGCCGCCCGCGAAGCCGACCCTGGCAGCGCTCGCGATCGCCGGCGCGGCCGGCCTCGGTGCGGCGATCTGGGTGAACGCCCGGCGCGCACGGCGCGAACACATCGGAATCTGACGCCCGATCCCCGTGCACCCCCTGCTCGGAGGGAAAGTCAACCCTTGAAGTCAGCCCGGTGCCGGGTTAGACAGGGAGCAGAGAACTCCAGACCAGCACATGGAAACGGTACCCACGCGGCGATCTCCCTTCGTAGAGGGCGTTTGCAGACCGGGATACACCCGGGGCAACAATTAGACCGTGCACGCTTGGTAGCCACGCTCCGTGTGTTCGAGCGGCACTGAGGGTACGCCCTTCGGTGCCGCTCATCTGTGTGGGATCAGTCGCGCAGCGGGGACGCCTCGACGCCCTTGGTGATCGCCTCGCCGGCGTACAGCAACCAGGAGTGCAGGCCGTTGCGGCCGCCGTCGCGGTACCCGCGCAGGTTCGACTCGTACGTCGCCCGCAGCGCCAGGTGCCCCGCCTCCGGTACGACGACCGACGCCGGGTCGACACCGCGCGCGACCAGGACCAGCCGCTCGGCGGCACGGGCGACCAGGCCGTTGTGCGAGGCGAACGGCGCCACCGTCGCGAGCTCGGCGTGCACCAGCGCGCCGACCATCAGCGCCGGCACGGTGGTCGCGACGAGGGTGTCGGCGAGGCTGCTCAGCCGGTCCGCCCCCGCGGGGCTGACCGGACGGCCGAGCGCGTCCTCGTCGATGTCGCCCTTCCCGGCCAGCGCGTGCAGCCGGGCGAACGCCTGCAGCGGCGACGCGTTGATCACCGGGACCAGCGCCAACGCACCGGTGTTCACCCGGAGCGCGGCGAGCGCGATCTCGTCGCCCGCGCCCTCGCGGATCTCCTCCAGCGTGGACGCCGAACCCTCCAGCACCGCCGATGCGTGCGCACCACGCAGCAACGACTCCCCGGTCTGGTCGGGCGAGGTCTTCCGCAACCCGCGGTCTCGCAGCATCGCGTCGATGCCGTCGCGGGCGGCCTGCAGCCCGGACGGGACCCCGTCGAGCTCGGTCAGCCAGGCGAGGGGGTCGGAGTCCGACGGTGCGGGGACACGGAGAGGTTCAGCCACACGGGCAAGGCTATCGGGTACGTTCGGGCACACGATGAGCCCAGACGATGGCACTGCTGAAAGCGGCCCAGAAAGCGGTACGGAACGCGCCGCTGATCAGCGCGCGCAAGCGCTCTCCTTCGCCGCGATGGCCGACACCTACGACCGGTCCCGGCCGTCGTACCCCGAGGACGCCGCGAGCTGGCTGATCGGCTCCGCGCCGAGCCGGGTCCTCGAGCTCGGCGCCGGCACCGGCAAGCTGACCGAGCTGCTGGTCGCGGCCGGCCACGACGTCCTGGCCACCGACCCGCTGCCGGAGATGCTCGCCCACCTCCAGGCCCGTCTCCCCGGAGCCCGTACGGCGGTCGCCACCGCCGAGCGGATCCCGGCCCCGTCCCGCTCGATCGACGTGGTCGTGGTCGCCCAGGCCTTCCACTGGTTCAACTTCCCGGTCGCGCTCGACGAGATCGCCCGGGTGCTCCGTCCCGACGGCGTCCTCGCCCTGGTCTGGAACGTCCGCGACGAGGGCATCCCGTGGGTCCGCAAGCTCGGCGCGATCATCGGCGGCGGTGACACCAGCGTGACCGCCCCGCTCACCGAGTCGCCGCTGTTCGGCGAGGTCGACGAGCAGGAGTTCCGGTTCTGGCAGAACCTCCGCAAGGACGAGCTGATCGACCTGGTCCGGTCGCGCTCCTACTTCGAGCTGATGTCCGAGACCGAGCGCGCCGACGTGCTCGCCCGGGTCGGTGCCCTGTACGACGACTACGGCCGCGGGCACGACGGGATGAAGCTGCCCTACCTGACCCGCTGCTTCCGTGCGCACGTCGTCGACCAGCCGCCGGCGCCCGTGGTGGTCGAGCCGATCCTCGACCTCGACGCCACCCAGCCGGTGCCACGGCCTGACCTGGGAGTTCCTGCGCCGGGTGCAGGCGTCTCGACAAGCTCGACGTCCGGGGGCGGACCGACGCCCGGAGGCGGACCGACGCCCGGAGGCGGACCGACGCCCGGAGGCGGCTCGACGCCCGGAGGCGGCTCGACGCCCGGAGGCGGACCTACGTCCGGAGGCGGACCTACGTCCGAGACCGGACCGCCCGAGGACCCGGGCACGCTGCTGATCGACTTCAAGTAGGAGACCGGCGCAGCGCGGATGCAACGTCGGCCGGGTCAGCATCGCCGAGGCGGGGCCCACCTCGCCGTCCCGGTCGGCGCGTCCTAGGCTGACTGTGACCTGCACCTCACTTCCAGGGAGCATCCGATGAGCAACGAAGCCCTGTCCAACCTGAGTCACGAGGATCGTCGGTTCGATCCGCCGGCGGATTTCGCGGCGCAGGCGAATCTGACGGCGGCGGCGTACGAGCAGGCGGATGCGGACCGGTTGGGGTTCTGGGCCGAGCAGGCCGAGCGGTTGTCCTGGGAGTCCCGGTGGGACCAGGTGCTGGATTGGTCGAACCCGCCGTTCGCGAAGTGGTTCGTGGGCGGGAAGCTGAACGCTGCCTACAACTGCGTGGACCGGCACGTGGAGGCGGGTGCTGGCGAGAAGGTCGCGTTCCACTGGGTCGGTGAGCCGGCCGAGGATGCCCGCGACATCACCTACGCGGAGCTGAAGGACGAGGTCTGCCGGGCGGCGAACGCGTTGGTCGAGCTCGGGGTGAAGGCCGGGGACCGGGTGGCGATCTACCTGCCGATGATTCCCGAGGCCGTGGTGGCGATGTTGGCGTGCGCCCGGTTGGGTGCGCCGCACACGGTGATCTTCGGCGGGTTCTCCGCCGAGGCGTTGTCCTCGCGGGTGCTGGACTGCGGTGCGAAGGTGATCATCACCGCGGACGGCGGCTACCGGCGCGGTGCCCCGAGCGCGTTGAAGCCTGCGGTGGACGAGGCGGTCGCGAAGGTCGAGGCCGAGCAGCCGGGTCTGGTCGAGCACGTGCTGGTGGTGCGTCGTACCGGTCAGGAGGTCGCGAGTACCGAGAAGGACCTCTGGTGGGAGGAGGTCGTGGGGCGTCAGTCGAGCGAGCACGTGTGTGAGTTCTTCGATGCCGAGCACCCGCTCTACGTCATGTACACCTCGGGGACGACCGGGAAGCCGAAGGGGATCTTGCACACCACCGGCGGGTACCTGGTCGGGGCGGCGTACACGCACTGGGGGATCTTCGACCTCAAGGCGGATACGGACGTGTACTGGTGCACCGCGGACATCGGCTGGGTCACCGGCCACTCCTACATGGTCTACGGGCCGCTGGCGAACCAGGCCACCAGCGTGATGTACGAGGGCGTGCCCGACGCCCCGCACAAGGGCCGCTGGTGGGAGGTCATCGAGAAGTACAAGGTCACCATCTTCTACACCGCGCCGACCGCGATCAGGACCTTCATGAAGTGGGGCGACGAGATCCCCGCGTCGTTCGACCTCTCCTCGCTGCGGCTGCTCGGGTCGGTCGGCGAGCCGATCAACCCCGAGGCCTACGTCTGGTACCGCGACACCATCGGCGGGTCCCGCACCCCGGTCGTGGACACCTGGTGGCAGACCGAGACCGGGTCGATCCTGATCAGCCCGCTGCCCGGCGTCACCTCCGCGAAGCCCGGATCAGCGATGCGCGCGATCCCCGGGATCGCCGCCGACGTCGTCAACGACGAAGGCGAGTCCGTGCCCGACGGATCCGGCGGCTACCTGGTGATCCGCGAGCCCTGGCCCTCGATGCTGCGCACCCTGTGGGGCGACGACGAACGGTTCAAGGAGACCTACTGGTCCCGGTTCGAGGGGATGTACTTCGCCGGCGACGGCGCGAAGAAGGACGAGGACGGCGACGTCTGGGTCCTCGGCCGCGTCGATGACGTCATGAACGTCTCGGGGCACCGGCTCTCCACCACCGAGATCGAATCCGCCCTCGTGTCCCACCCCAAGGTCGCCGAAGCAGCCGTCGTCGGCGCCACCGACGAGATGACCGGACAAGCCGTCTGCGCCTACGTCATCCTCCGCGAGGCGGCAGGAGACGGCGGAGACGACATCATCACCGAGCTCCGCAACCACGTCGCCCACGAGATCGGCGCCATCGCCAAACCCCGCCAGATCATGATCGTCCCCGAGCTGCCGAAGACCCGCTCCGGCAAGATCATGCGCCGCCTCCTGCGCGACGTCGCCGAGAACCGCGAGGTCGGCGACGTCACCACCCTCGCCGACAGCAACGTCATGCGACTGATCTCCGAAGGAGCAGCAACCAGCACCGAGGACTGACGTCCGCAACCCACCTACCGGGTCAGCCCTGGCAGATCAGCTGTCCGTAAGGACCTTCCGTGTGCCGCTGCTCCGTGACCTTGCCGTCGACGGTGATCGTGCAGTACACCGGGTACCCGCGCGACCCCGCCGCCATGAACAGCTGGGCGTAGTCCGGGTCGCCGTACGCGGTGGTCGTGAGGCTCCACGAGGTGCCGACGTTTTTCACGATCCCGGACGAGTTCTTCAGGCTGGTCGGGACGACGTACCCGACGGTGCCGATCGGCGCCTCGGAGGTGATCCGCATCGTCACCTTGTGCTTGGGCAGGTACTTGTAGATGCTCCCGCCCTGGAGCCCCGGCATGTCGATCGTGCCGGACGCTCCGCCGGTCAGCCCCTTGCCGAACTGCTCGAACGCCTTCTTGGTCTGGGCCTGCACCTGCGCCGCCGTACTCGGGGTCGCGGCCGCCGTCGGCAGCTCCTTCAGCGGCTCCCGGGTGGGGGTCTGGGACGGCAGACCGCTGGGCAACGCGATCGGCTCGTCCGCGGGCTTGTCGGGGTTCCGCAGCATCAGGAAGAGCAGCGCGAGCACCCCCACCAGTCCGCCAATGCCTGCAGCCATGGCGACACGAGGCCTACGCCGGATCCATTCCATGTACAGGTCAACGACGCAGCAGCCGGGAGGTTAGGGCGATTTGTCCCTCGGCCGGCGAGGGGCAGGTCACACCCCCTCGCCGGCTCGGGTGTCAGTGCCCGCGCGGCCCGGTGGCCTCGTCGCGCTCCTCGTCGGTCATCCGGCGGGAGGCGACCAGGCTGACGATCGTGGTGATCACCAGGGTGCCGACGATCACGATCAGCGACAGCCAGATCGGGATGTCCGGCGCCCACTCGATGTGCTTGCCGCCGTTGATGAAGGACAGCTCGTTCTCGTGCATCGCGTGCAGGATCAGCTTGACGCCGATGAAGCCCAGCAGGAACGCCAGGCCGTAGGAGAGGTAGATCAACCGCTCCAGCAGGCCGCCGATCAGGAAGTACAGCTGCCGCAGACCCATCAGCGCGAAGATGTTCGCGGTCAGGACCAGGTACGGCTCCTTGGTCAGGCCGTAGATCGCCGGGATCGAGTCCAGCGCGAAGAGCAGGTCGGTGGTGCCGAGCGCAAGGATCACGATGAACATCGGCGTGATCAGGCGCTTGCCGTTCTCCTTCACGAACGCCTTGGTGCCGTGCCACTCCTTGGTCGCGGGCAGGTGCTTCTCCACCCACGCGATGAGCTTGTTCTCCTCGAACTCGTCCTCGTCCTCGGCGCCCTCCTTGGCCAGCTTGACCGCGGTGTAGACGAGGAAGAGACCGAACAGGTAGAAGACCCAGCTGAACTCGTTGATCGCCGCGGCGCCCACCGCGATGAAGATGCCGCGCATGATCAGCGCGAGCACGATGCCGATCAGCAGCGCGGTCTGCTGGTACTGCCGGGGCACCTGGAACTTGGCCATGATGATCAGGAAGATGAAGAGGTTGTCCACCGAGAGCGAGTACTCGGTCAACCAGCCCGCGAAGAACTCGGTCCCGTACTGGTGGCCGGAGATGACCCACACCCCGATGCCGAACGCGACGGCGAGCCCGATGTACGACGCCAGGGCGACGGTGACCTCACGGCGGCTCGGCTCGTGCGGACGACGGCCGATGACGACCACGTCGAAGAGCAGCAGAGCGGTGGTGATGCCGATGGTGAGCCACCAGACCAACGGTGTGACGTGCATGAATACCTCCGGACGACAGGAATGAGCATAGGCCGAGTCCGGAGGTCTCTTCCGCTCGACCGGCTCACCAGAACCGTAGTCCAGCCGACGGCCCCGGGGTGTCCAGAAGACACCCGTACTGACGACACCGCCGCGAAGGAATACTCCCCTCCAACAGCGCTCAGTCTCCCATGCCGCACCCGCCCGACCCGCATCCGGGGTGGCCGTAGACTGGTCCCCGGTGCGCCGGGAAGTCTGGTCGGCATGACCTGAACCACCCCGAACCCCGAGAGGCCGCCGATGACGACCGAGTCGGACGAGAGCACCTTCGTCGGATCACTGATCCGCTCCGAGACGGTCGGCGGCATCGTCGCCCTGGTGGCGGCCGCCGTCGCGGTGCTCTGGGTGAACCTCGATCCCGGCGGGTACGACGCCCTCCGCACCTTCGAGATCGGCCCGCTCGACCTCCAGCACTGGGCCGCCGACGGCGCCCTCGCGGTGTTCTTCTTCGTCGCCGGCCTCGAGCTCAAGCGCGAGTTCCTGCTCGGCTCGCTGCGCCGGCCCGCCGATGCCGCGGTCCCGGTGGTCGCCGCGATCTGCGGGGTGGCGCTGCCGGCGCTGATCTACGTGCTCGTCAACGTGCTCTCGTCCAGCGGTTCCGACAACCTGGGCGGCTGGGCGATCCCGGCGGCGACCGACATCGCCTTCGCCCTCGCGGTACTGGCCGTCGTGGGTTCGGCGCTGCCGCCCTCGCTGCGGGCGTTCCTGCTGACCCTGGCCGTGGTCGACGACCTGATCGTGATCATCATCATCGCGGTCTTCTACACCGAGACGATCGACCTCGGCAGCCTGCTCGGCGCGCTGGCCGTCTTCGCGGCGTACGGGATCTGCCAGCGGCTGCGGATCCGGAGCGTGGTCGTCTACCTGCCGCTGGCGCTCGGCGGCTGGTGGCTGCTGCACGAGAGCGGGGTGCACGCCACCATCGCCGGGGTGGTGCTCGGCCTGCTCACCCGGGTGCTGCCCGACACCGGCGAGCAGCGCTCCCCCGCGGAGCGCCTCGAGCACCTGCTCTCCCCGGTCAGCGCCGGGATCGCGGTCCCGTTCTTCGCGCTGATGAGCGCCGGGGTCGCGCTCAGCGGTGCCGGCGACCTGGTCAGCAACCCGCTGGTGATCGGAGTCGTCCTCGGCCTCCTCGTCGGCAAGCCGGTCGGGATCCTGTTCGGCTCCTGGGCGGTCACCCGGTTCACCCGGGCCGAGCTCGACGACAGCCTCGGCTGGCGCGACGTGGCCGGTGTCGCGGTGCTCGGCGGCGTCGGCTTCACGGTCTCGCTGCTGGTCTCCGACCTGTCCTTCAGCGGCTCCGCCGCCGAGGAGGCCAAGACCGCCGTCCTGATCGGCTCGGTCGCCGCCGCCCTGCTCGGCGCAGCCCTCCTCGGGCGGCGCAACCGGCACCACCGGCAGTCGTGAGGACGATAAGGTCGGACCGGCAGCACGTCAGACGCTGAAGGGAACCGCACATGGCATACCGAGAGCCCGCTCAGGAAGAGCCGACGATCGGCAAGTTGTTCGTCGACGCCTTCGACGACATCGGGACCCTGATCCGGAACATCATCGCGCTGGCCAAGGCCGAGATGAAGGTCAGCGTCCGTGCTGGCGGCATGGCGATCGGGCTGTTCGCGCTGGCCGGGTTCATCTCGCTGCTCGCGATCGTGATGATCTCGATCTCGTTCGCGTTCTTCCTGGTGATGGCCGGCCTCGACCCGGCCTGGGCGTTCCTGATCGTCTTCGGCGCGTACATGCTGCTCACCGCGCTGCTCGCCTTCGTCGGCTACCTGAAGATCCGCAAGGTCAAGGCGCCGGAGCGGACGATCGCGCAGGCGTCGGAGCTTCCCCGCGCCTTCATCCACGAGGGCTGACGCGCCACCTGACACGCACGCTGGCCGCGTTGTCGTCGGTCGACGGCCCGCTCGCTGGGAGGGCCGTATTCCTTGGCCCTTCCCTCCTCCGCCTTGCCATCGCACGCGCCATGCAGCGCGTCGATCAGGCACAGCCTCCGGTAGACACTTCCTCCGTGGCGGACAGTCCCTTGGCCGCCGCCGGAGCGACCTGATCCGCGGTCAGCGCGTACCCGGTGTCCTTGTCGCTGACCGACGCCGCGAACACCACGCCGAGGACCCGTCCGTCCCGCGAGACCAGCGGTCCGCCGGAGTTGCCGGGACGGATCTTGCCGCGGACCGAGAAGACCTCACGGGTGACGGTCCCGCGCCCGTAGATGTCCGGTGACCGCAGCGGGCGCTCCGACCTGATCCGGGCCGGCTGCGCGTCGAACGGGCCGTCGTTCGGGTAGCCGAGGACGACCGCCGGCTGGTTGGCCTTGCCGCTGTCGTCGAACTTGATCGCCGGCCCGTCGATGTCGACATCCAGGATCGCGACGTCGAGGTCGGAGTTGTAGTAGACGACCCGGGCGTCGAGGTTGCGGGTCCCCACCCGGACCTTCGGCTCGCTCACCCCCGCCACCACGTGCGCGTTGGTCATCATCCGGCGCGGCGAGTAGAGGAACCCGCTGCCCTCGATCCCGTCACCGCAGGAGTTGCTGCCGCGGATCTTGAAGACGCTGAGCTCGGCCTGCTGCACCTCGGGGTCGCGCACCACGTTGCCCGGCGGAGGCTCGACCGGGACGATCTGCTCGGGCGCGAACGGCTCGAGGTAGCGCGGGAAGAAGCTCGACCCGACGACCCGGTCGAAACCCCGGAGGAGCCCCTGCGCCTGTCCGGGCATCACCTCGTTCACCCGGGTGAGCACGCTCGACTCGCGGACCAGCGGCCCGATCCCGGGGATCCGCGAACCGGAGATCGCGACACCGAGCATCCAGGTCACGATCAGCACCGCCACCACCGAGAGCACGGCACCGCCGACGGCGTCCAAGGCCCGCACCGGCTGCCAGGAGATCTTGTCGCGGACCTTCACCCCGCCGTACTGGAGGAAGGCCTGGCCGAAGGAGGCGCAGACCAGCACCACGAAGAGTGCGGCGAGCGAGATCCCGAGCGACGGCTCGGCGTCCCCCAGCAGCATCGGCGCCAGCCAGATCCCGAGCAGGCCGCCGAGGATCAGCCCGACGGTGGCGAACGCCCCGGTGATGAAGCCCTGCCAGTAGCCCGAGAGGGCGTACGCGACCGCCACGAGCACCAGGCACCAGTCGAGGAGGTTCATCACCGCTCATCCTGCCCTGCGCCGAGCATGTAATCCGGCAACTCGTGCGTGATCGACGCGTCCCACGGCAGCGTCATCCCGACGAAGTCGAAGAGCTTGTTCACCAGACCGGCGGTGAAGCCCCAGAGCAGCACGTCCTTGGCCTCGCCGATCAGGAAGCCCGGGCTGGAGTAGCCGGCCGGGTGCGTCACCGTCACCCGGTGGGCGGGATCGAGCAGCTCGGCGATCGGCGTCCGGAAGACCGCGTGCACCTCGGCCGGGTCGACGACCCCCACCGGGTGGTCGGCGCGCCACCAGGCGAGCACCGGGGTGACGGCGAAGTTGCTCGGCGGCAGCCAGAGCTCCGGCAGGGTCGCGAGGACGTCGACGCTGTCCGGGTCGACACCGACCTCCTCCTCGGCCTCGCGCAGGGCCGCCGCGATCGGGCTGGCGTCGGTCGCGTCGACCGACCCGCCCGGGAACGAGACCTGCCCCGGGTGCGACCGCATCGTGTGCGCCCGCTCGGTGAGCAGCAGGTCGGGACCGTGCGGCCCCTCCCCGAAGAGCATCAGCACCGCGCCGGGCCGGGCATCGGAGTCGGCGGGCGGGAGGAACGCGGTGATGTCCTCGCCCCTGATCGCCTGGGCACCGTCCCTGATCGGGACCAACCACTCCGGGATCGTGGTCACGCAGGTCCCTGGGTCTTCACCAGCTTGGCCGCCGCCTCCGGGTCCACCGGGCCTTCGCCGTACGACGGGCACCACTTGGCGACCGTGCAGGCACCGCAGGCCGGCTTCTTGGCGTGGCAGACGCGGCGGCCGTGCCAGACCAGGTGGTGGCTGAGCATCGTCCAGTCCCGCTTCGGGAAGATCGCCGCGATGGCGAACTCCGCCTTCACCGGGTCGGTCTCCTCGGTCCACTCGAACCGGCGGATCAGCCGGCCGAAGTGGGTGTCGACGGTGATCCCGGGGATGCCGAAGGCGTTGCCGAGGACGACGTTGGCGGTCTTGCGGCCGACTCCCGGCAGGGTGACCAGGTCCTCCAGCCGGGGCGGGACCTGGCCGTCGTACCGCTCGACCAGAGCAGCGGAGAGCTTGAGCAGCGACTCGGTCTTGGCGCGGAAGAATCCGAGCGGGCCGACGATCCGTTCCAGGTCCTCACGCGGGGCCGCGGCCATCGCTGCCGGGTCGGGATAGGCGGCGAACAGCGTCGGCCGGACGGCGTTGACCCGGCGGTCGGTGGTCTGCGCGCTGAGGACCGTCACCACGAGCAGCTCGAAGGCGTTGTCGAAGTCCAGCTCGCACCGAGCGTCCGGGTAGGTCTCGCCCAGGACCCGGTCAATCTTCCGTGCTCTCCGGACCAGCGAGGTGTCGGGGGCCGGGGCTTCCGGGGCGGGTCTGGGCACGCTCGGAGCCTACCCAGCGGAACCGACAGCTCCTCCCCGAGGGTGTTCCGTGGCGTGACTCGGTGTCATAGGACAGACTGTGACCTGCAACACTGGGGGGTGGACCCCGCGAGGGAGTCCTCGAGTTGGAAGGAATGTCCGTGGACAACGACGTACTCCGTCAGGCACCGCTGTTCGGAGCCCTGGACGACGATGCCGCCATCGCGCTGCGCTCGTCGATGACCGAGGCCCGGCTGCGCCGCGGGGAGGTGCTCTTCCACGAGGGCGACTCGGGCGACAAGCTCTACCTGGTCACCGACGGCAAGGTGAAGCTCGGGCGCACGTCCTCGGACGGCCGCGAGAACCTGCTCGCCATCCTCGGTCCCGGCCAGATGTTCGGCGAGCTCTCGCTCTTCGACCCCGGCCCGCGCTCGGCGACGGTCACCGCGGTGACGGAGACCAACCTGCTGACGCTCTCGCACGACGACCTGATCCGCTGGCTCGAGGGCCGCCCGACGGTGGCGCTGGGCATGCTCGCCCAGATCGCCAGCCGGCTGCGCAAGGCCAACGACGTCAACGCCGACCTGGTGTTCTCCGACGTCCCCGGCCGGGTCGCCAAGGCGCTGCTCGACCTCGCGGACCGCTTCGGCCGCACCGCCGACGACGGCGTCCACGTGCACCACGACCTCACCCAGGAAGAGCTCGCCCAGCTGGTCGGCGCCTCCCGCGAGACGGTCAACAAGGCCCTCGCCGACTTCGCCTCCCGAGGCTGGCTCCGCCTCGAGCCCCGCTCCGTGGTGATCATGGACGTCGAGCGGATGAAGCGCCGCGCCCGCTAGCGTCCAAGCCGTCGAAAGGGCCCGTTCGGTTCGCCGAATGGGCCCTTTCTGCTGCGCCCTCGGCATCTCCACTGCTTCAAGGGCCTACTCGGCGGACACCAGGGCCTGTTCAACGAGCAGGTTGGGCCTACTCAACCTTTCTGGATGAGGGTGGCGGAGCCGGATGAACCGAACCAGTTGAGGTCACCGGCGAAGGTGGCGGTCAGGTTGCCCTTGAGAGGGGTGAGGAGGGCGTTCAGGAGGGACTGGGAGCACTGAGCGTGGCCCTTCGCGTCCGTCTTCCCGCTGCACACCGTCGCCGTCCCGGACTTGAACGTCACCGTCGCGCCGGCGATCGGCTGCGCCGGGAACCCGCCGGTCAGGTCCGCCTCGACCAGGCCGAGGTTGAGGGTGATGTCGCCGTTGGGCAGGAAGCCGAGCAGGATCGCCGTCGGCGTGATCGCGGTGCTGCCCTTGGTGACCTGGATCTTCAGGATCTTGGTGGCCGTCTGCGCCGGGTCGGCGGAGTCGGTCGCCTTGACCGTGAAGAGGTAGATCCCGGCGGACACCGTCGGTGAACCGGTGATCTGACCGAACGCGTTCATCGTCAGCCCCTGGGGCAGCTGGCCCGAGATGACCTGGAACGTGTAGCCCGGCTGGCCTCCCGCAGCCATCAGCTGCGCCGAGTACGCCGACCGGTAGGCCGCGTTCGGCAGCGCGGTGGTCGAGATCGACAGCGGCGGGACCACCTCGAGGGTGAGGTGGATGACCGCATCCGGGCTCTCCCCGTTGCTCGCGGTGATCGTGATCGGGTAGGTCCCGACCGCGCTCGCCGGAGCCGTGCCGGAGATCTTCGCGCTGCCGTTGCCGTTGTCGACGAAGCTCAGGCCGGCCGGCAGCGTGCCGGTCCTGGTGATCGCGGCCTGCGGGAACCCGTCACTGCTGAAGCCGATCTCGTTCGCCGAGCCGGTCACGAACCGGGCCTCGGACGGACCCACCAGCTCCGGCGCCTCGTTGACCGTGACGTCGACGTTCTTGGTGGCGTCCGAGCCGACCCCGTTCGCCGCCTTCACCACGACCCCCGGGTAGAGGCCCCCGGTGCCGTCGGCCGCGCTGCCGGAGATCTTCGCCGTGCCGGCACCGGTGCTCGCCAGCGTCAGACCGGCCGGGAGACCGGTGGCCGAGAGCGTCGGGACCGGGAAGCCGGCACCGGCGAACTCGCCGCTGAGGCTGGAGACACCGACCTTGAACGTCGCCGCGCCCGGCCCGGTCAGCGACGGAGCCTCGCGGACGGTCAGCGCGAACGGCGCAGTCGCGTCCGGCAGCGTGCCGTTCGAGGCCTTGACGGTCAGGGTGTAGAGACCACCGGTACCGGCGGCGGGAGTACCGGCGTACTGGCCGGTGCCGTCACCGTTGTCGGTGAAGCCGACCCCGCCCGGAAGGACACCGAGCGAGCTCAGCACCGAGGTCGGGTGACCGGTGGTGGTGAACGGGACCGGAGCACCCGCCTGGCCGACCGTGTACGTCGCACCGGCCGGACCGGCGAGAGCCGGAGCCTGGTTGATCGTCAGCGTGATGACCTTCGAGTCCGACCCGGCCTCGTTGGTCGCCTTCACCGTGATCGCGTGCACCCCGCCGGTGTTCGCGCCGGGGGTGCCGGCGAGGGTGCCGGTGCCGTCGCCGTTGTCGACGAAGGTGACCCCCGACGGGAGGCCGGTCGCGGTGAGCGTCGGCTGCGGGGATCCGGTCGTGGTGAACACCTGCGGCGCCCCCGCGATGCCCACCGAGTACGTCGCGGAGGAGGGACCTGCCACCGTCGGCACGACCTGCTCGGCCTCGACAGCACCGATGTCGCACTTCGCTCCCTGCGGACGGCTGGTGCCGCGCTGGTCGCTGCCGGTGCAGAGGGTGATCGCGCTCCCGGTGATCGCGTCGGTGACGCCGGTCGCGGTCCCGGTCGCGATCTTGTTCAGCAGCGGGCTGGTGGCGCTCGGGAGCCGGGTCGTCGTCGGCCCGCCGTTGTTCGCCAGGGAGCCGAGCTGCGGGGCGGCGAACAGGTCGTTCTTGCCCGCGGTGAAGCCGCACTCGGCAGCCGTCGGGCTGTTCAGGTTGTAGCCGCCGTCGGCGACCGCGACGTTGCACTGGTGACCCGAGTTGCCGGCGACGACCGACCCGCTCAGGGAGACCTGGCCGGCACTCTGGGCGATGATCCCGCCGTACGCGTCGTACGGGCTGGTCGGCACCGCCGTGTTGTCGGTGATCGTGCTGCCGACGATGCTCACCGGGTCCACGACCTGGAGGGCACCGAACGGGCCTGCCGCGGCGTTGCCGTGGATGGTGCTGTTGGCGATCGAGGTCTTGTTCGTCGAGGTGGCCTTGCTGGACCCGGCGTAGATCGCCGCGGCCGAGAAGGCTTCGTTGTCCGCCAGGGTGCTGTTGGTGATCTTCAGCGACGTCGTCACGTTCTCGTCGCTGGAACCGCTGAAGATCGCGCCGCCCAGCCCGGTTGCGCCGTCGGCCTTGTTGCCGGTGATCTGAGCCTTGTTGATGGTCACCTGACCGGCCGAGAGGATCGCACCGCCGCCGAAGTTCTGGCCGGTCGAGGTGTTGCCGATCAGGTCGGTGTCGTCGAACGAAGCCGTCAGGCTGTTGCTGATGAACGCGCCGCCGGCGCCGAAGGCGTTGTTGCCCGACAGGGTCCCGCCGCTCATCACGAACGTGCCCGCGGCCGCCGCGGTCGAGAGGCCACCGCCGAGGAACGCCGCGGTGTTGCCGTCCACGCTCGAGCCGGTCAGCGTGGTGACGCCGAGGGCGTTGTAGATCCCGCCACCGCTGTTGGTGACGCTGTTGCCGTCGACGTGCGAGTCCTGCACCGCGACCGGGGCGGCGGTGTAGATGCCGCCGCCGATCCCGCCCGAGTTGCCGTTCACCGTCGAGCCGTTCTTCACCACGGTGTTGATCGTGGTCACGATCCCGCCACCGCCGGCGACGCCGTCGTTGCCGGTGACCGCGGTGTTGTCGAGGGTCAGCGTCGGCGTCGTGCTCGCCTGAGGGGTGGCGTAGATGCCGCCCCCGAGGCCGGCGCTGGCGTGCGTCGCCCTGTTCTGGTCCAGGGTGCTGCTGTTCAGGGTGACCGGGCCGGTCGAGTAGATCCCGCCACCCGCGAGGGCGACGTTCTTCGACAGGGTCAGGCCGGTCGCGGTCAGCACCGTCGCGGCACCGCCGACACCGATGTTGCCGATCGAGGCGATCGCACCGCCGATCGCGGCGTTGCTCCCGCTGACAGCACCGCCGTTGATCGTGGTGTTCTGGAGGTTCAGGGTCGGGGCACCGGCAGCGGCGACCGACAGCGAGAGGATCGAGCCGCCGTACCCGGTGACTCCGGGAGCTGCCGCCGTGTTCGGCACTGCCTTGTTCCCGGTCAGGGTCGCGTTCTTCACCGTCAGCGCCGCCGCGTTGTAGATGGCGCCGGCGTTGCCGCCGTTGGCGGTCGTGCCGCCGTTGGCGGTGTTGCCGCTCAGCGTGGTCCCGTCGATCACGGTCGTGCCGCCGTTGTAGAGCGCGGCGCCGTTGAGGGCGGTGTTGTTCGAGATCGAGCCGCCGCTGGTGTTGAGCGCGCCGCCGACGATCGCCACCGAGGCCAGCGCGGTCGCGTTGTTGCCGGTGAGGTTCGCGTTGGTCAGGTTCGTCGTCCCGGTCTGCTGGAAGACGGCCGCGCCCTGGTTGCTCGCGCCGTTGCCGGACATCGAGGTGCCGTTGAGGGTGACGACGCCGGTGTTGTTGTAGATGCCGCCGCCGTTGTACGCGGTGTTCCCGGTGAAGGAGCCTCCGGTGACGTTCAGGGTCGCCGCCCCGGCGAACCCTCCGCCGAGACCGTTGGCCGCCGGCGCCGTGTTGGAGGCGACGGTGGCGTTCGTGAGGGTGACCGTGCCGGCCTGGGCATAGACGCCCGCCCCGGCGACGGCACTGTTGCCCTGGACCGTCGTGCCGTTGAGCGCGACCGTTCCGCCGTTGGTGTAGATGGCGCCGCCGAAGTTCGTGGCGCTGTTGCCGGAGATGGTGCCGCCGGTCATCGAGAGCGACGTGTTCGCCGGGACGTAGGCCCCGCCGCCGACGTTGGTCGCCGCGCTGCCGGTCAGGTTCACGTTGGTGGTGACGACCTTGCCGGTGGCGATCACCAGCGCGCCGCCGAGGCCGTTGGTGGCCTTGCCCTGGGTCAGCGTCAGGTTCTGCAAGGTCAGCGTCTTCGCCGCCGCGATCGCTACCCCGATCGCGTAGCCGGTGTTCGAGCCGGAGAACGTCGCACCGCCGCCGGAGCCGATCAGGGTCGCGGTCTTCGCGCCGAACGTCGGCTTGTCGGTGTACGTGCCGGGCGCCACGTTGATGGTGTCACCGTCGAGGAATGCGCCCTTGGTGAGCACGAAGGTGACGGTCGCGCAGGGGGTGCCCAGAGCCAGGCCGCAGCCCGCGTTGTTCACCCCCGACGGAGCCACGAACCACGGGCCGGCAGCGTTCGCGGGAGCAGACGCGGCGAGGACGCCGGCCCCCGAGGCGACCGCGACGGCGGCGGCGGTGAGCACGCGACGGAAGGTGGCGCGCGGCGTCGAGCTGCGACGGTGAACAGACATGTGAAGCCCCCTGTGCCGGGCGCGACTGGGAGGGATGCCCGGCGTTCCCGGCACCGTAATCGCGGATCCCGGGCCCCGATACCCGGGATCGACAAACCCCCGCAGGCGGACTAGCCCAGCCGGACCTATCAGTGACGCGGGCGTAACTTCAGCGGCGCAGGTACGCCAGCTGGGCCCGGACCGACAGCTCGGCAGCCCCCCACAGGACCGGGTCGACGTCGGAGTAGACCTGCTCGACGACCTGGCGCGGCAGGTCCTCCTCGGCGATCCCCTCGGGGTGCGGCTCGGCGGTGAGCCGGGCGAGCGCGTCGCGGACCTGGTCGAGCCGCTGCGCCCGGTGGCTGATGTAGTAGTCGAGCGCCCCGAGCGCGTCCTCGATCACCGGACCGTGGCCGGGCCAGATGGTGGTCACCTGCCGCGACTCCGCGAGCGCGTGCAGCCGGTCCAACGAGTCCAGGTAGGCACCGAGCTCACCGTCCGGGTGCGCCACCACCGTGGTGCCGCGGCCGAGCACGGTGTCCCCGGTCAGCACCGCGTCCTCGACCGGCAGCCAGAACGACAGCGAGTCGGTGGTGTGCCCCGGGGTGCCGACGACCCGGACCTCGAGACCGTCCACCTCGACCACGTCGCCGTCGGCGAGGCCCTCCGAGCCGAGCCGGTACTCCGGATCCAGAGCCCGTACGCCGCAGCCCCAGCGGGTCGCGAACTCCTTGGCCGACTCGGAGTGGTCGTAGTGGTGGTGGGTCAGGAGCACCGCGCCGACCTCACCGGCCACGGCTTCGATCGCCGCGAGGTGGGACGCGTCCGGCGGACCCGGGTCGACGACCACCGAGCGACGCGCGCCGGGCTCGCGCAGCACCCAGGTGTTGGTGCCGTCGAGGGTCATCAGGTTGGCGTTCGGCGCGAGCACGCACCGGCCGCGCTCGCCGAACGTGCCGCCGGCCCAGGTCATCCCTGGCCCCACCGGGCCGTCTTCGCCCGTTGCGTCAGCAGCGCGTCGGCCTCGGGCGGACGGGTCAGCGTGAAGCCCTCGCCCTCGGTCTCCACGGCCGGGCAGAACATCTCCACCCGACGCTCGGCGGCCGCGGCCAGCACGGCTGCCGGGTCGTCGTACCGGGCGACGTCGAGGCTGGTGATGTACGTCGGCGGCAGCATCAGGATCTCGCGCTCCTCGGCCTGCTCGACCGCCCGGATCGCCGGGAGCCAGACCACCTGGTCGGACTCGGTGGAGACGTCGCGGGTGACCTGACCGGCCGGCAGCTCGGCGACGAAGAACCAGGTCCGGTAGCGCCGCGGCTCGAAGATCGGCGTCAGCCAGCCGGCCCAGGCGCCGAGCAGGTCGGTGCGCAGCACCAGCCCGCGGCGCGACAGGAACTCGGTCATCGCCAGCTCGCGCTTCTCCAGCGCGATCCGGTCGGCCTCCCAGTCGGCACCGGTGGTGTCGGCCACCACGGCGTCCGGGGACTCGCCGGCCAGCAGCACGCCGGACTCCTCGAAGGTCTCCCGGACCGCGGCGCAGACCAGCGCCCGAGCCTGGGCCTCGTCGGTTCCGAGGCGCTCGGCCCACGCGGCCGGGGACGGGCCCGCCCAGGCGATCTCGGTGTCGAAGTCGCGGGGGTCGACGCCGCCGCCGGGGAAGACGCACATGCCGCCGGCGAACTCCATCGAGACCTGCCGGCGCAGCAGGTAGACCTCGGGCCCCTCGGCACCCGGACGCAGCAGCACTACGGTGGCGGCGTCGCGGGGCTCGGCCGGCGTCTTGCTGCCGTCGGCGAACTCGGCGGCCGCCTCGGCGAACGCCGCCGGCAGCTGGACGAGGCCGGCCATCAAACTTCGACGATCAGCTCGACCTCGACGGGGGCGTCGAGGGGCAGGACCGGTACGCCGACCGCGGACCGCGCGTGCCGGCCGGCGTCTCCGAAGACCTCGCCGAGGAGCTCGGAGACGCCGTTGGCGACCAGCGGCTGGCCGGTGAAGTCGGGGGTCGAGGCGACGAAGCAGACGACCTTGACGATCCGCTTGACCGCGCTCAGGTCGCCGACCTCGGCCCGGATCGCGGCCAGGGCGTTGAGGGCGCACTGCTGCGCGCAGGCGACGGCCTCCTCCTGGGTGACCTCGCCGCCGACCTTGCCGGTGTTCATCAGCTGGCCGTCGCGCATCGGCAGCTGGCCGGAGGTGAAGACGTGGATCCCGCTGCGCACGGCCGGGATGTACGCCGCGACCGGCTTGGCGACCTCCGGAACGCTCAGCCCGAGCGCGCCCAGGCGCTCCTCCGGGGTGCTCATCAGCTCACCAGCGGGCGCTTCAGGAAGGCGATCAGGCCACCCTGGTCGTTCTTCTCGATGTGGACGAGCTCCCAGCCGTCCTGCCCGAAGTTGTTCAGCATCAAGGTCTCGTTGTGGAGCGGAATCGGCGCCACCTGGTACTCCCACTTGTTCATGCAGCCGACTCTAGAGGGCCGCCGACTAGTTTGGGCGGGTGGCCCAGGACCCTCCGCACCCGGACAGCTTTCCCGACGCGACCGTCCGGTACGCCGAGCACGACGCCGGGGTGGTCGACCTGCACCTGCCGTCGGTCCCGAACGGCACGCTGGTGGTGCTGGTGCACGGGGGCTTCTGGAAGGAGCGCTACGACCGGACGCACACCCGCCGCCAGGCCCGCTCGCTCGCCGAGGCGGGCTACCTGGTGGCGACGCCGGAGTACCGCCGGGTCGGCGGAGGCGGCGGCTGGCCGACCACCGGGACCGACCTCGAGGAGGCGCTGGCGGCACTCCCCGAGCTGGCCGACCTGGTCGGGGTCGGCTGGGACCGCGCGGTGATGACGGGTCACTCGGCCGGCGGCCACCTCGCGCTGTGGTTGCTGAGCCGGCCGCTGCCGTTCGCGTTCGACGTCGTCGTCGGGATCGCGCCGGTCTGCGACCTGGTGCTCGCCGACGAGCTGCACCTGGGCTCGGGAGCGGTCGCGCAGCTGCTGGACGGCGCGCCGATCACCGAGGCCGATCCGATGACCCTGCTCGCGGATCCGCCGGCGGCCGAGGTCGTCCTGGTGCACGGCGTCGCGGACGACGAGGTCCCGATCGAGCTCAGCCGCGGCTTTGCCGCCGTACATCCTTGGGCTCGTCTGACCGAGCTCCGCGGGGTCGGCCACTACGAGTTCCTCGACCCTCGGTCCCCCGCCTGGGTCACCGTCGCGCAGACCCTCCACCCGCCGAGTGGGCCCTAAATACCGTTGAGTTGTCCGCCTCGACGGTGTCTACGGCCCATTCGACGGCAACTGGGGCCTACTCAACGTAGTGGGGGTTCGGTTTTCGCTCGGACCTCGGCGTCGGTGACGTCGGGGGCGAGCTCGACGAGGACGAGGCCCTCGGGGGTGATGTCGAGGACGCAGAGGTCGGTGATGATCCGCTGGACGACGCCGCGGCCGGTGTAGGGCAGCGAGCACTCGTTGACGATCTTGAGCTCGCCGTCCTTGGCGACGTGCTCCATCAGCACGATCACCCGCTTGGCGCCGTGGACCAGGTCCATCGCCCCGCCCATGCCCTTGACCATCTTCCCCGGGATCATCCAGTTCGCGATGTCTCCGGCTGCGGAGACCTGCATCGCACCCAGGATCGCGGCGTCGATCTTCCCGCCGCGGATCATCCCGAAGCTGGTCGCGGAGTCGAAGAACGACGCTCCCCGGCGCAGCGTGACGGTCTCCTTGCCGGCGTTGATCAGGTCGGCGTCCTCTTCCCCGTCGTACGGGTAGGCACCGACGCCGAGGATCCCGTTCTCGGACTGGAGCACGAGCTCCACGTCGTCGGGGACGTAGTTCGGCACCAGCGTCGGTAACCCGATGCCGAGGTTCACGTAGCTGCCGTCGGTCAGCTCCGCGGCGGCCCGGGCCGCCATCTGCTCACGGGTCCAGCTCATCGCGCACCTCCGGAGGTCGTCGCGGCGCCGAGCTCGGAGCGGGGCCGGACCGTCCGCTTCTCGATCCGCTTGTCCTCGGCCTGCTCGGGCGTCAGCGCGACGACCCGCTGCACGAACACGCCGGGGGTGTGCACGTCGTTGGGGTCGATCTCGCCCGGCTCGACCAGGTGCTCGACCTCCGCGATCGTGACCCGCCCGCACATCGCCGCCAGCGGGTTGAAGTTGCGCGCGGAGTCGCGGTAGACGAGGTTGCCGTGCCGGTCGCCCTTCCAGGCCCGGACCAGCCCGAAGTCCGCGGCGATCGCCGACTCCAAGACGTACTCGCGGCCCTCGAACTCGCGGGTCTCCTTGGCCGGCGACGCCACCGCCACCGACCCGTCGGCGGCGTACTTCCAGGGCAGACCGCCCTCGGCCACCTGGGTGCCGCCGCCGGTGGCGGTGAAGAACGCCGCGATCCCGGACCCGCCGGCCCGCATCCGCTCGGCAAGGGTGCCCTGCGGGTTCAGCTCGACCTCGAGCTCACCGGAGAGGTACTGCCGCGCGAACTCCTTGTTCTCCCCCACGTACGACGACACCATCCGCCGCAACCGGCGAGCCATCAGCAGTCGGCCGAGACCCCAGTCATCGACACCGCAGTTGTTCGAGACCGCCTCCAGGTCGGTCGGCCCCGCCTCCAGCAGCGCCTCGATCAGCACCGACGGGATCCCGCACAACCCGAACCCGCCGACCGCCAGCGTCGCCCCGCTCGGGATGTCCGCCACCGCCTCAGCAGCACTGGCCACGACCTTGTCCATACCCTGCTCCCTGCGTCTCGACCCGTCCGACGTCCGAAGGTTAATGATCGCTAACCACGCAGTGATTGTCCAGCCCGCGCTGTGGCCCTCCTCACGGCCGCGAGCGGCGAACCCTCCCGCAATCCTCCGGTGAACCAATAGGCTCCTCCGCATGGCAGAGCCCGCACCAGCCTCGGACTTCCCCGGAGTCCAGCTGCACATCGTCACCGGCAAGGGCGGCACCGGTAAGTCGACGGTCGCCGCGAGCCTGGCGCTGGCGCTCGCCTCCCGAGGGAAGACGGTGCTGCTCTGCGAGGTCGAGGGACGCCAGGGCATCGCCCAGCTCTTCGACGTACCGCCGCTGCCGTACGAGGAGCGCCTGCTCGCCCGCGCCACCGAGAAGGACCACGGCAACGTCTACGCCCTGGCGATCGACGCCGAGTCCGCGCTGCTGGAGTACCTCGCGATGTACTACCGCCTCGGTCGTGCCGGGAAGGCCCTGGACCGCTTCGGCGTGATCGACTTCGCGACCACGATCGCTCCCGGCGTCCGCGACGTGCTGCTCACCGGCAAGGTCTACGAAGCCGCGCAGCGCAACTCGCGCAACAAGAACGCCCGCACCTACGACGCCATCGTCCTGGACGCGCCCCCGACCGGCCGGATCACCCAGTTCCTCAACGTCAACAACGAGCTGGCCGGCCTCGCCAAGGTCGGCCCGATCAAGGCGCAGGCCGACACCGTCACCACGCTGCTGCGCTCCAGCCGGACGGCCGTGCACCTGGTCACCGTGCTCGAGGAGATGCCGGTGCAGGAGACCGTCGACGGGGTCAACGAGCTCCGCAGCGCCGGGATGCCGGTGGGCGGCGTGGTCGTCAACCTGGTCCGGCCCCAGGACCTGGACGAGCCGGCCCGCGAGCAGCTGCTCGCGGGATCGGTCGACACCAAGGCGCTCGGCAAGGCGCTGACCTCGGCCGGCGTGAAGGCGCCGATGTCCATGGTGCCCACCCTGGTCGCCGAGGGCCGCGACCACGCCGAGCGACGCCGGCTCGAGGACTCCCAGCGGAGCCTGGTCGAGGAGATCGGCGTGCCGACGTACGAGCTGCCGCAGCTGGCAGGCGGGGCCGACCTGGCCGGCCTCTACGAGCTGGCCGCCGAGCTGATCGAGCAGGGGCTGGCATGAGTCGTACGACGGCCCGGGTCGGCCCGATGACCGCGACCCCCGGACCCGTGCCCGCGCTCGACGTGGACGCGATGCTCGACGACCCGAAGCAGCGGATCATCGTGTGCTGCGGATCGGGCGGGGTCGGCAAGACCACGACCGCCGCCTCGATCGCACTGCGGGCCGCCGAGCGCGGACGCAAGGTCGTCGTCCTGACCATCGACCCGGCTCGGCGGCTGGCCCAGTCGATGGGGATCGAGGCGCTCGACAACACCCCGCGCCCGGTGCCGGGGGTGGCCTCGACGGGCTCGACCTCCGGCGGCAGCCTCGACGCGATGATGCTCGACATGAAGCGCACCTTCGACGAGGTGGTCGAGAGCCAGGCCAGCCCGGAGAAGGCGCAGCAGATCCTGAACAACCCGTTCTACATCGCGGTCTCCAGCTCGTTCGCGGGCACCCAGGAGTACATGGCGATGGAGAAGCTCGGCCAGCTCGACAAGGACGCCCGCGCGTCCGGCCGCTGGGACCTGATCGTCGTGGACACGCCGCCCTCGCGGAGCGCGCTGGACTTCCTGGACGCACCGGAGCGGCTCTCCAGCTTCCTCGACGGCAAGTTCATGAAGCTGCTGCTGGCGCCGGCCCGCGGACCGGCGAAGCTGATGACGGCCGGCTTCGGCCTGGTCACCAAGGCGGTCACGACGATCATCGGCGGCCAGGTCCTCAATGACATGCAGGCCTTCGTCTCCGCCTTCGACACCCTGTTCGGCGGCTTCCGGCAGCGGGCGCAACGCACGTTCGAGCTGCTCCAGGCGGAGGGGACCTCGTTCCTGGTGGTCGCGGCTCCGGAGCCGGACGCCCTGCGCGAGGCGGCGTACTTCGTCGAACGGCTCAGCGCGGAGAAGATGCCGCTGGCCGGACTGGTCGTCAACCGGGCGAGCACCGACCCGGGCGGGGACCTGACCGCGGCCGCGGCGATGTCGGGCTACGAGAAGCTGCGCGACGCCGAGGACGACGTGACCCGGATGGCGGCCGGCCTGCTGCGGCTGCACGCCGACCGCAAGCTGATCGTCGAGCGCGAGAGCCGGTTGCGCAGCAGGTTCGCCACCGCGCACCCGCGGGTGCGCACCGTCGTCCTGCCGGCGCTACCGACGGACGTGCACGACCTCGACGGCCTCCGACGCATCGGAGACCTGCTGAGCCACGGCACCGAACCTCAAGGCTGAGACGGGCCGCGGCTCCGCGGGTTCAGGCAGAGGCGATCTCGACGGCTTCGAGGTGCGCGTCCTTGGCCGCCGACAGCAGCGCCCGCCAGGACGTGACGTTCGGGCGCTTGCGGAGGACGGCACGGCGCTCACGCTCCGTCATACCGCCCCACACGCCCCACTCGATCCGGTTGTCGAGAGCCTCGGCGAGGCACTCGGCGCGTACCGGACAGGCCGCGCAGACGACCTTGGCCTTGTGCTGTTCGGCCCCCCGGACGAACAACTCATCAGGCCGCGACTTCTGACACGTCGCGGCAGCAGCCCATTCTTCGTTCCAAGACATTGAAACCCCCATTGAAAAACACTGTGGTCTCCGGCCCAACAGGGCCGGTCCCCCCACATAACGAAACTTAAGGTTCTCTGAGAACCTCGTAACAGGTCCGAACGTGCCGAATCGCCCTAGTCCTTACGGACTACTACAACTAGTCACCTGCCGATTGGTTACGGGAACGGGGCGGGCTGGAACCACGGCCTAGACTGGCCCCCATGTCGAGCCGTGGCCCCTCCCTGTCGTTCCGCGACGTCACGTCGCACCTCGGAGTGATGGTCGCGCTCTCCGCCCTGATGGGCCTGCTCGTCGCCGGCCTGGTGATCCCGTTCGCCGGAGCGCTCGGCGTCGGCGCCAAGTCGCTCTCCAAGACCGTCAAGGACCTCCCCGAGGAGCTGTCGGCGGCGCCGCTGGCCCAGCGGACCCGGGTGCTCGACGCGAGCGGCCGCACCATCGCCACCTTCTACGACCAGAACCGGGTCAACGTCCCGCTCTCCGACGTGGCGCCGATCATGCAGAAGGCGATCGTCGCCATCGAGGACTACCGCTTCTACCAGCACGGCGCGATCGACCTGAAGGGCACCCTGCGGGCGTTCCTCACCAACCAGGCCAACGACGGCATCACCCAGGGCGGCTCGTCGATCACCCAGCAGATGGTGAAGATGACGCTGGTCAACGAGGCCACCACCAAGGAAGAGCGCAAGGCCGCGACCGACGACACCTACCAGCGCAAGATCAAGGAGCTCCGGTACGCCATCGGCGCCGAGCAGAAGTACTCCAAGGACTGGATCCTGGAGCGCTACCTGAACATCGCGTACTTCGGCGACGGCACCTACGGCATCCAGTCCGCGTCCCGGCACTACTTCAGCAAGGACGCCAGCAAGCTCACCCTGCGCGAGGCCGCCCTGCTCGCCGGTCTCGTGAAGAACCCCGTCGGCTACGACCCGACCAGCTCGCCGGAGAAGGCCCTCGACCGGCGCAACACCGTGCTGCGCCGGATGGCCGAGCTCAACATCGTCGACAAGGAGCTGGCCGACAAGGTCGAGGCGACGCCGCTGGGCCTGAAGGTCAGCCCGACCCGCAACGGCTGCCTCGGCTCCAAGGCGGCGTTCTTCTGCGACTACGTCCGCCGGTACCTGCTGCAGGACCCGTCGCTCGGCAAGACCGTCTCCGACCGCCAGCAACTGCTCAACTCCGGCGGCCTGACCATCAGGACGACGGTGGACCTGCGGTTCCAGCGCGCCGCGGACCGCTCCACCTCGCGCCACGTGAAGGCGACCGACTCGGCGATCGGTGCGCTGGCGATGGTCGAGCCCGGCACCGGCAACGTCAAGGCGATCAGCCAGTCCCGGCCGATGGGCCGCGCCAAGAAGAAGGGCGAGACCTTCCTCAACTACGTCGTGAACAGCAAGTACGGCGACTCGGCCGGTTTCCAGCCCGGGTCCACCTTCAAGCTCTTCGTGCTCGCCAGCGCCCTGGAGCAGGGTCTGCCGCCGAGCACGGCGTTCAACTCGCCGCGCAACATGCGGATCCCGCAGAACGAGTACGAGACCTGCAACGGGCCGTACCCGAACACCGCTCCCTGGAACGTCAGCAACTCGACCACCAACGGCCGCAAGGACATGTACACCGGCATGCGGGAGTCGGTGAACACCTACTTCGCGCAGCTGGAGAAGAAGACCGGGCTCTGCAAGCCGTACGCGCTGGCCAAGGCGATGGGCGTCGACCTGACCCACCCGGCGTCGGAGCGGGTCCCCAGCTTCACGCTGGGTGCCGCCGACGTCAGCCCGCTGGAGATGGCCGAGGCCTACGCGACAGTCGCCGCCCGCGGCGTGCACTGCGAGGCCCGGCCGGTGACCCGGATCCTCAACTCCGAGGGCCGGATCTTCAAGGACTACCCCAAGCAGTGCGACCAGGTGCTGGAGACCAACACCGCCGACACCATCAACGACATCCTGCGCGGCGTGATGACCGGTCGCGGCTTCGGCGCCGGCCTCGCCCTGGACAAGCCGTCGGCCGGCAAGACCGGCACCACCACGTCCAACAAGGCGGTCTGGTTCGACGGCTACACCCCGACCCTGGCGACCGCGTCGATGATCGCCGGCGCCAACAGCCAGGGACAGCCGATCTCGCTGAACGGCCAGACCGTCGGCGGCTCGTACATCGTGTCCGCGCACGGCTCCACCACCGCCGGACCGATGTGGGCCGACGCCATGCGCGATGTCCAGGACCTGCTCCCGGACATCGACTTCGTCAGTCCCGACAGCTCGATGTTCCGGCTCATCGACATGAAGGTCCCGAACGTCGAGGGCATGCGGGTCAACGACGCCATCGCCGAGCTCGAGTCCAGCGGCTTCGTGGTCCGGGTCCGCGGATCCCGCAACGGCCGCGTGGTCGCGATGAGCCCCCGAGGCGGCTCGTCGATTGCCTCCGGCTCCACCGTGACGATCTACGCGTCAGGCGGTCGCGGCGGCAACAACACGGCCACGCTGAGCACCCCGAACCCCGGAGGCACGACCCCACCGGGGAACGGCAACGGAAACGGCAACGGGAATGGGAACGGCAACGGGAACGGAAACGGCAACGGGAACGGCCCCGGCAACTAGCGCCCCGCAGGAGCCCCTCAGCCGAGCTGGCGCTTGACCTCAGCGGCCACGATCCCGCCGTCGGCGCGTCCCTTGACCTGAGGCGTCACCACGCCCATCACCTTGCCGATGCCGCGCGGGCCGAGCTCGGCAGCGCCGGTCTGGGCGATCGCGTCGGCGACCAGCGCGCTGATCTCCTCGGCGTTGAGCTGCTCGGGCAGGTAGCCGGCGATCACCGCGGCCTCGGCCCGCTCCTTCTCCGCCTGCTCGACCCGGCCGGCGGCGTCGAACGCCTCGGCCGCCTCGCGACGCTTCTTGCCCTCGCCGCCCAGCACGGTCAGCACGTCGTCATCGGTGAGCTCGCGGGCTTCCTTGCCGGAGACCTCCGCGTTGGTGATCGAGGTCAGCACCATCCGCAGCGTCGACGACGTGACCTCGTCCCGCGCCTTGATCGCGGCGGTGAGGTCGGCACGGAGGCGCTCTTTCAAATCACTCATGGGTCCATTGTGGCAGCCTTGTCACATGAGTTCCCGATCTCGGTTGGCCCGGACCGTAGGCCGCACGGTGGGCCTCGGCGCCCTCGCCGGGATCGCCGGGATCGGGTACGCCGTCGCCGAGACCCGCAACTTCACCACCCGGCACTTCGACATCACCTGCCTGCCCGCCGGCAGCAAGCCGATCCGGGTGCTGCACCTGAGCGACCTGCACCTGACCCCGAGCCAGGGCGTCAAGCGCCGCTGGATCGCGTCCCTCGCCGACCTCGAGCCGGACCTGGTGGTCAACACCGGCGACAACCTCGCGCACATGGACAGCGTCGGCCCGCTGCTGCAGGCGTTCGGACCGCTCCGCGACGTTCCCGGGGTCTTCGTTCTCGGCTCGAACGACTACTACGCCCCCAAGCTGCGCAACCCGCTCTGGTACCTGATGCCCGACGACGGCGAGCGCAACACCTCGACGCCCGAGCTGCCCTGGAAGCTGCTGAAGGAGGAGCTCTCCCAGGGCTGGCTCGACCTGACCAACACCTCGGGACGGCTCGAGGTCAACGGGAGCACGCTCGCCTTCGCCGGCGTCGACGATCCGCACCTGGAGTACGACGACCTGGCGGCGGTCGCCGGACCGGCGCCGTCCGACGCGGACCTGCGGATCGGGGTGGCCCACGCGCCGTACCTGCGGGTCCTGGACCAGTACGCCGCCGACGGGTACGACGTGACGCTGGCCGGGCACACCCACGGCGGTCAGCTCTGCCTGCCGGTCAAGGGTGCGCTGGTGACGAACTGCGACCTCGAACCGGCCCGCGCGAAGGGGCTGCACCGTCATCCCGCCGATTCCCGACCCGGAGATCCGGGGTCGTCGTGGCTGCACGTCTCCGCCGGCGCCGGCACCTCGCCGTACGCCCAGATCCGGTTCTGCTGCCGCCCGGAGGCCAGTCTCCTGACCCTCCTCCCGGCGAAGTCCTGACCCGATTTCATCCTGCCGACAACCTTTGGCTAGACTCGCCCAGGCTGCAGCGGGCTGTGGCGCAGTTTGGTAGCGCGCGTCGTTCGGGACGACGAGGCCGCAGGTTCAAATCCTGTCAGCCCGACAGTGAGATGTCGCAGGACATCGGAATCGCCCGGACTCACGGAAGTGGGTCCGGGCTGATTCTTTTCCGGGCCGAGCCGGGCCGATTGCTGCGGTCGCGGCCGACGACTTCGTACGGTCGTCGACCGCTCTCCGCTCTCAAACCCACCTGGCTGCCGCGCTTCGGAGACCACTAGTGGCAGAATCCGGACATGCCCACTGAACCGGACACGAGCGGCAACGAACCGAACCTGGAGTTGCCCAGCCTCAGCCTCGGATTCGGCCGGAAGCGCCGGAGCAAGAACACCCCCGCGCCGGCGGCCGTGACCGAGACTGACACGGTGGTCGAGGAGGCCCCCGCCGCTCCGGAGGAGCCGGTGGTCGAGGCGGTGGTCGAGCCCGAGGTCGCGGAGGCGCCTCCCGCTCCCGCCCCGGCGCGGGCTCCCGTACGGCCGGCGGCTCCTGCTGCTCCGACTCGCGCCGGTGGCGCTGCTGCCCGTCCTGCTGCCCGTCCTGCTGCTCGTCCCGCTGCTCGCCCTGCCGGATCCGCCCCCGCTGCTCCGGTACGCGCGGTCGCGCCGCCGCGGCCCGTGCTGCCGCCGGTCGTGGAGGAGCCCGAAGCGCCAGCGCCTCCCGTGGCGGAGGCGCCCGAGTCGCCGGCGCCCGTGGCGGAGGCGCCCGAGGCACCGGTCGCCGAGGCACCTGCTCCCGAGGCACGCGAGGCCGACGCTGTGGTCGAGGCCGCCGCCGCCGAGACTGCGGCACCCGCTCCCGCAGCCGAGGAGCCCGCAGCCGACGCACCGGGGGCCGACGTACCTGCCCCGGACGCAGGTGAGGCCGACGCCGACCTGAACGCTCCCGTGGCTGACGTCGCGGCCACCGAGACCGTCGAAGCGTCCAACGACACCCTGTCGGAGGTCGCTGCTGAGGAGCCGCTGGCGCCCCCGGCAGCAGCCCCCAGGGCCCCGCGGGCACCCGAGCGCGCCCAGGCTCCGGAGCAGGCCCCAGAAGAGGCGCCAGAGCAGGCTGCTGAGCAGGCTGACGAGGTCGAGGGCCCGATCGCGACGATGGCGGCGGCCGCCGCGGCGCGGGACGCCGCCGACGAGCCGACGATCGCTCTCGCCACGCCGACCAAGTCCCGGCGGCGGCGCGCGACCGACGCGGCGACGGTCCCCGAGTCGCACCGCGACCAGGTGCACGCGCGTCGTGAGCAGGCCAAGCAGACCAAGGCCGAGAAGGCCGCGCTCAAGGCCGAGAAGCGTTCCAGCCGTCAGCGCAAGCAGCCGGCGGACGCCCTGGCCGCCAAGATGCCGCGGATCAAGCCCGCCTACGCCGCCCTGCTCACCGGCCTCATCTCCGGCCTGGTCTGCGTCCTGCTGGCGAAGGGCGCCAGCGTCGGCTGCGAGGCCGTGCGCGACAACGACAGCTGCGGTGGCGGCATCGGCCTGCTGGCCCTGGTCGCCATCCTCGCCATCGAGGTCCTGATCGGTGCCAACCTGCTCAAGGCGTTCAAGGTCGCCGACCCGTTCAGCACCGCGTTCCTCGGGGTCGGCCTGGTCGCGATGGCGGCGATGCTGTTCTTCCTGGACGACCTCAACGAAGCACGGATGGTCGCGATCATCCCGGTGCTCACCGCGGCGGCGTTCCTGCTGTCGTGGTGGGTGACGGTCCGCTTCGTCGAGGAACAGCCCTCGCCGGAGTAGCCCGCGTCAGAGCCGGGCTGCGACCAGCTCGGCGATCTGCACGGTGTTCAGCGCGGCACCCTTGCGGAGGTTGTCGTTGCTGACGAACAGCGCCAGGCCGCGGTCGTCAGGCACGCCCGGGTCGGTGCGCAGCCGGCCGACGTACGACGGGTCCTGACCGGCAGCCTGCAGCGGGTTCGGGATGTCGCTCAGCTCGACACCGGGAGCGTCGGCGAGCAGCTCCCGCGCGCGCTCCGGCGTCATCGACCGGGAGAACTCGGCGTTGATCGCCAGCGAGTGCCCGGTGAAGACCGGCACCCGCACGCAGATGCCCGAGACGAGCAGCTCCGGCAGACCGAGGATCTTGCGGGACTCGTGGCGGAGCTTCTGCTCCTCGTCGGTCTCGTTGAGGCCGTCGTCCACGATCGAGCCGGCCAGCGGGACCACGTTGTAGGCGATCGTCCGCTCGTACTTGTTCGGCGCCGGGAACGCGATCGCGCCGCCGTCGTACGCGAGCTCGCGGGACTTCTCTCCGGCAGCGTCGACCTGGGAGGCGAGCTCCTCGACGCCGGCCACGCCCGAGCCGGAGACGGCCTGGTACGTCGACGCGATCAGCCGGACCAGGCCGGCCTCGTCGTGCAGCGGCTTGAGGACCGGCATCGCGGCCATCGTCGTGCAGTTCGGGTTCGCGATGATCCCGCGGCGGGCGGCGATCACGCCCTCCATCGCCTCCGGGTTGACCTCGGAGACGACCAGCGGGATCTCCGGGTCCTTGCGGAAGGCGCTGGAGTTGTCGACGACGATCACCCCGGCGTCGGCGAACTTCTGCGCGAGCGCGCGCGAGGTGGTGGCCCCGGCCGAGAACAGAGCGATGTCGAGACCCGACGGGTCCGCCGTGGTGGCGTCCTCGACGGTGATCTCGCGGTCGCCGAACGGCAGCACCGTGCCGGCCGAGCGGGCCGAGGCGAAGAAGCGCACCTGGTCGGCGGGGAAGCCCCGCTCCAGCAGGATGCTGCGCATCGCGACGCCGACCTGACCGGTCGCGCCGACGATGCCGATGTTCACGTTCCGGCTCATCGTCCGGTCCCTCCGTAGACGACCGCCTCGACCTCGTCGGAGCCGAGGTCGAACGCGGCGTGCGCCGCCCGTACGGCGTCCTCGACCTGGGTCTCCGCGACGACCACCGAGACCCGGATCTCCGAGGTGGAGATCATCTCGATGTTCACCCCGGCGTCCGAGAGCGCCTCGAAGAAGCGCGCCGAGATGCCCGGCGAGGAGCTCATGCCGGCGCCGACGATGGAGACCTTGCCGACGCTGTCGTCGTACAGGAGGCCGGCGAAGCCGACCGAGTCCTGCAGCCGGGAGAGCGCCGTCATCGCGGTCTGACCCTCGCCGCGCGGCAGCGTGAACGAGATGTCGGTGAGGCTGGTCGCCGCCGCCGACACGTTCTGGACGATCATGTCGATGTTGATCTGCGCGTCGGCGACCGCACGGAAGATGGCCGCCGCCTCGCCCGGCTTGTCCGGGACCCCGACGATGGTGACCTTCGCCTGGCTCCGGTCGTGGGCGACACCGGTGATGATGGCTGCTTCCATGGTGCTCTCCTGTGAGTCGTCGGTCCCGACCTTGTCGGCACTGGTCACCCAGGTGCCCTCCTTGTCGGAGAAGGACGACCGGACGTGGATGGGCATGTCGTAGCGGCGCGCGTACTCGACGCAGCGCAGGTGCAGGATCTTCGCGCCCTGCGCGGCCATCTCCAGGGTCTCCTCGTAGGAGATCCGGGGGACCTTGCGGGCCCGCGGCTCGATCCGCGGGTCGGCGTTGAAGAAGCCGTCGACGTCGGAGTAGATCTCGCAGACGTCGGCCTTCAGCGCCACGGCCAGCGCAACGGCCGTGGTGTCCGAACCACCGCGACCGAGCGTGGTGATGTCCTTCGTGGTCTGGGAAACACCCTGGAACCCGGCCACGATGGCGATCGCGCCGGCGGCGAGCGCCTCCTCGATCCGGCCCGGCGTGACGTCGATGATCTTTGCCCGGCCGTGCTCGGCGTCGGTGATCACCCCGGCCTGCGAGCCCGTGAACGAGCGAGCCTCGTGACCGAGGTCGTGGATCGCCATCGCCAGCACCGCCATCGAGATCCGCTCGCCGGCGGTGAGCAGCATGTCGAGCTCACGGGCGGGCGGCAGCGGCGAGACCTGGTTGGCGAGGTCGATCAGGTCGTCGGTGGTGTCCCCCATCGCGGAGACGACCACGACGACCTGGTTGCCGGCCTTCTTGGTCTCCACGATCCGGCGGGCCACCCGCTTGATCGATTCGGCGTCGGCAACCGACGAGCCGCCGTACTTCTGCACGACAATGCCCACGACTGCTCTCCTTGGCGATTCGTTCCGGATTCCTGACCACGATTCTCGCGGGCGAGGACGGCCTTTGGCCAAGGAGATTCTACCGAGCGGACGCAGCCGACCCCGAACACGTGCCGAAGGGTGGTCCTTCTTAGGCTTGGCGCATGACCCAGCTCGAGAACGTCACCGTCCTGGCGCAGTCGAACGTCTACTTCGACGGAAAGTGCGTGAGTCACACCGTGCTGCTCGCCGACGGGACGAGGAAGTCGGTCGGAGTGATCCTGCCGGCGACGCTGACCTTCACCACCGGCGTCGCCGAGACGATGGAGATCGTCGCCGGGAGCTGTCGGGTGCGGCTGGCCGGCGCGTCCGACTGGACCGAGTACGCCGCCGGGTCGTCCTTCGACGTCCCGGGCGACTCGTCGTTCGACATCGAGGTCGCCGAGCAGCTCGACTACGTCTGCAGCTACGCGAGCTGAGGGCCGTCGCGGCCGGACTCGCACCGCCGCAGGGTCTGCCGGGTCGGGTGGTGCACCTGACCCTGGCCCGCGGCTGACCGGTTCCGGGGTTCCGCGCCTGCGCCGACCTGCCCGTTTCGCGCCCGCCGGGCGCGGTTCGGTGCCTAGGCTGGGCCCGTGGGCACCTCGACCGCCTTCGCGACGTTCGTCGGGCGCCGCGAAGAGCTTGCGACCACCCGGCAGCTGCTCAGCGCGTCGCGGGCCGTGACGCTGACCGGGGTCGGCGGGGTCGGCAAGACCCGGATCGCCGAGCAGCTCGTCGCCCACCTGCAGGCTGACGACCGCGAAGTCTGGTTCGTGGAGCTGGCAGACCTGGCCGAGCCGTCGCTGCTGGGCAACGTCGTGGCCACCGAGCTCGGGCTGCAGGCCCCACCGGGACCGTGGACCAACAGCTACCTGACCGACTACCTCGCCGAGCGGCCGGGGCTGCTGGTCCTGGACAACTGCGAGCACCTGCTGACCGAGGTGGCCGACCTGGTGTCCGCGGTGGTCGAGCGCTGCCCGCAGATCCAGGTGCTGGCCACCTGCCGGATGCCGCTCGGGATCGCTGCCGAGGTCGTCCTCCAGATCTCGCCGATGGCGGTCCCCGGCGACCTCGGCGCGCTCGACCCGACCACGGTCGGCCAGGTCGATGCGGTCCGCCTGTTCGTCGACCGGGCCCGGAACGCCCTGCCCGGCTTCGCCCTCACCGAGGCCAACACCGCCGCCGTGTCCGAGGTGGTGGTCGCCCTCGACGGGCTGCCGCTCGCGCTGGAGCTGGCCGCCACCCGGGTCCGCACCCTCTCGCCCGAGGCCCTGGCGATCCGGCTCCACGACCGGTTCGGCGTGCTGGCCCACGGCTTCCGCGACGCCCCGGGCCGGCACCAGTCGCTGGAGGCCTCGGTCGACTGGACCTACGCCCTGTGCAGCGAGGAGGAACAGCTGCTCTGGGCCCGACTCTCGGTCTTCGCCGGCGGGTTCGACCTCGAGGCAGCCGAGGTCGCCTGCTCCGGCGACGGCGTGGACCGGGCCCGGGTCCTCGACGTGCTCTCGACCCTGGTCGACAAGGCGGTCGTCACGCGGCTCACCGCGGCCTCGTCCAGGTTCCGGATGCTGGAGACGCTCCGCGACTACGGTCTGCGCCGGCTCGGCGAGGCCGAGGGGTCGCAGTACTGGCGGGAGCGGCACCGCGACTGGGCCGCCGGGCTCGTCGACGAGGCCTGGGAGTCCTGGGCCGGGCCCGACCAGGCCTCCTGGCTGGAGCGCCTCGACGCCGAGCACGCCAACCTGCGGGCCGCGCTGGACCTCTCCGACCAGACCCCGGCGTCGGCAGCCACCGGGCAGCGGATCTGCTGCCGGTTGCAGACCTACTGGGTGGCCACCGGGCAGCTCAGCGAGGCCCGGATGTGGGCCGGGCGGATGCTCGCCCATCCCGGCGGCGCGGACCAGGACCGGGCGGAGCTGCTGGTGATGTGCGCGTTCATGGCCGCCATGCAGCTCGATCTGCCGGCCGCCTCGGCCCTGCTCGACGAGGCGGAGCCGCTGGTGCAGGCGCTCGACAACGACGTGCTTCGCGGCTCCTTCCAGTACGCCGGCGGGCTGGTCCGGATCTACCGCCGGGACTTCCGGGGCGGACTCGAGCTCGAGCTGGAGAGCGTGGCGGCGTTCCGCCGTACCGACGACCGGTTCGGTCTGCTGCGTTCGTTGCACTCCTGCGCGCTGAGCCTCGGCTTCGTCGGCGAGGTCGACCGCGCGACCGCGATGTCCGACGAGCTGCTGGCCCTCTGCGAACGGACCGGCGAGTCCTACGTCCGCTCGCACGCACTCTGGGCGCGCTCGCTGAAGGCGATCCTGGACGGCGACCTGGAGCTGGGACGGACGACCAGCAAGCAGGCGCTGGAGCTGTCCTGGAGCCTGCGTGACCAGGTCGGCATCGGGCTCCGCCTCGAAGGGCTCTCCTGGCTGGCTGCGAAGGAGGGGCGCGACGAGCACGCGGTGACCCTGCTCGGGGCTGCCGCCGCCGTGTGGCGGCGACTCGGCGTCCCGGCCGACCGGGCTCCGTTCGTGGGTGCGGCTGACGACGTCGTCCCGCACCGGACTGCCGGCCCGGTCGAGCTGCCCGAGCAGTACGCCCGCGGGCAGGAGCTGGGGCTGGCCGACGCGGTGCGCGTCGCCCTGGAGGGCATCGAGCCGGTCGCACCGGGCGCGTCGGCAGCGGGCGTCGCGAACCTGGCGCCGCTGACCAAGCGCGAGGTCGAGATCGCCGCCCTGGTCGCCGACGGCCTGACCAACCGCGCGATCGCGACCGAGCTGTTCCTCTCCGACCGGACCGTCCAGGGCCACGTCCAGAACATCCTGCGCAAACTCGACCTCAGCTCGCGGGCCGGGATCGCGTCCTGGTTCGTCCGGCGTACCGGCGCAGCCGACCCGAGGGCCTGACTCGACGGGCTAGAGGAGCTCTCCGTCGAGGACGGCGTCGGCGGCCTCGAGCTGGTCGGTCTCGTCCACGTCGAGGTCGAGGCGGTCGTGCGCCACTACCGAGTGCAGCGCCGCGACGACCCCGCAGGCCTGGGAGCCCCAGGAGGCGAGGTAGGAGTACTGCCACCACCAGAGCGCCTCCTCCACGTTGCCGGCGCGGAAGTGCCGCAGCCCGTTGGCGATGTCGGTGGCGATCAGGGTCAGGTCGTCGGAGAGGTTCGAGGTGAACGTCTCCGGGTCGTACGGCTCGAAGTTGTGGCTGTAGGTGTCGGCGTCGCCGAGCTTGTCGGCGAGCCGCAACCGCATCGCGTCCAGGTCCGCGTCCGGGCCGACGTCGGGCTGGTACTCGGTCTCGGGCTGGAAGTCCTGCTGGGCGCCGAGCCGCGCTCCGGCGAGCAGCAGCTGGCTCACCTCGAGCAGCAGCAGTGGAACCGCGGACCCGGGCTCCTCCTCGCGGGAGATCGCCTGCAACCCGAGCAGGAATGCCTCGGCCGCGTCGGCGATCTGCTGGCCGAAGTCCTCGAACTCGCCCTCACTCATGACATCCCACCCTCGTCGCTCACCAGCACTGCCTCAATCACCAGCATTGCGCCTCCCGGCGAAAGCCCTGCCCAAGGTGACCTCGTCGGCGTACTCGAGGTCACCACCCACCGGTAGTCCACTCGCCAAACGCGTCACCTGCAAGCCCATCGGGCGCAACATCCGGGTCAAGTAGGCCGCCGTGGCGTCGCCCTCGATGTTCGGATCGGTCGCCAGGATGATCTCGGTGACGGTGTCGTCGTTGAGCCGGGCGATCAGCTCGCGGATCCGCAGCTGCTCCGGCCCGATGCCCTCCAGCGGCGAGATCGCCCCGCCGAGGACGTGGTAGCGGCCGCGGAACTCACGGGTCCGCTCGATCGCGACGACGTCCTTGGACTCCTCGACGACGCAGATCAGCGCCGGGTCGCGGCGGGGGTCGGCGCAGATCCGGCAGGTCTCCTCCTCGGAGACGTTGCCGCAGACCACGCAGAACCGTGCCTTCGCCTTGACCTCGATCAGGACGTCGGCCAGGCGGCGTACGTCGGCCGGGTCGGCGGCGAGCAGGTGGAACGCGATCCGCTGCGCACCCTTCGGACCGACCCCGGGCAACCGCCCGAGCTCGTCGATCAAGTCCTGGATGACACCTTCGTACAAGAGTCAGCCACCTGCCGGCCGGAAGCCGAGCGGGGCCGGGGGTTCGGTGCCGCCCAGGGCACCCGCGAGCGGGCCGAGCGCAGCGGCTGCGGCGGTGTCCGCCTTGGCCTTGGCGTCCCGGTACGCCGCGACCACCAGGTCGCCGAGGTCCGCCAGCGACTCCGGGTCGGAGCCGTCGAACGCACCGGGGGCGATCGCGACCGCGGTCAGGTCGCCGACACCCGTGACGGTGGCGGTGACGCCGCCCGCCGTGCCCTCGACGAGGGTGCGCGCGAGCTCCTCCTGGGCCGCCATCATCTGGGACTGCAGCTGCTGGGCCTGCTCCAGCATGGCGCCCAGGTCGAGGGCTCCCCCGCCGAACGGGTTCTGCTCGGTCATCGGCACTCCTCAGTCATGGGGGATCTCGTCGATCACGGTGGCGCCGAGCTCGCGAGCCAGCAGCTCGGCACCGTCGATACCGCTCTCCTCGATGTCGGGGTCGTTCCGGTCCGCCTCCGCGTCCCGGGTGTCCGGCAACCGGCCGGGCGCCTCACCGGTGCGGGTCGGCGCGATGTTGCTGCGCGCCGAAGCGATCGTCTCGGGGGCCGGGGGCGCGGGTGGTTCGGCGCTGATCCAGGCCGGCGGGGCCGAGCTGCCCGCAGACTCCCCCGGGGCGGGGGTCGGCCCAGAAGTCGACCCAGAAGTCGGCCCAGTAGCCGACTCAGGGGTCGGCGGGACGGCCGGTTCGGGGGCGCTGTCCGTGGCGGGCCGGGTCACCACCGGCGCCGCGCCGGCGCCGGGGTCGGCCGACGGGTCGACGATCGCCTCCACCTTCCAGTCGGCACCGATCACGTCGATGCCGGCCTGGCGGAGGATCTCCTCGCTGCCGCCGCTGATGAACGAGTCCTTGGCGCCGACGGTCTTGAACCCGACCGTGAGCACGCGGCCCTCCAGGCCGATCACCTGCGCGTTCTGGCTGAGCAGGATCCAGGTGAAGCGGCGCATCTCCTTGACCTTGTCGAGGACGTCGGGCCAGACCCGTCGGGCGTCGACCAGCGAGAGGCCGGAGGAGGCGGGGGCGGGTTCGGACGGAGGCGCGTCGGCCGGTGCGGGTGCGGCCGCAGGTGCAGCGGTGGCAGCCGGAGCGGCGCTCGGGGGCGCGGGCGCGTCCGACCCTGCGGCCGGGGGTCCTGGTGCGACCGACGCAGCTGCCGGCTCCTCGGTCCACGCCGGTGCCGCCGGATCCCCGGGTGCGACTGCCGGAGCAGCAACGTCGGGTGCGGGAGCCGCGGACTGCGCTTCTCCGGGCGCGCCCGGAGCAGGCACGGAGGACGCGACCGGCGCCGCGGCCCGGGCGGGCGCAGCAGGCTCAGGCGCAGCAGGCGCCGCTTCCGAAGCGGAAGGGGGCGCAGCCGGAGCAGGCGCGGCGGAGGCAGCCGCGACCGGCGCCGCGTCCGGAGCCGGCGTGGAAGGCGCAGCCGCACCCGGTGCCGCAGGCGCGGTCACCGCAGGCGTAGCCGGGGCAGGCGTAGCCGGGGCAGGCGTAGCCGGGGCAGGCGTAGCCGGGGCAGGCGCCACAGGAGCAGCCGGGGCAGGCGCCGCAGGAGCAGCCGGGGCAGGCGCCGCAGGAGCAACCGGGGCCGCAGCACCCGCAACCCCACCCATGCCGATCCGCCGCTCCATCCGGTCCAGGCGGGCGGTGAGACCGTCGGTGGAGTGGTCGGCACCGGGCAGCAGCACCCGGGCGCAGATCAGCTCGAGCAGCAGCCGGGGCGTGGTGGCCCCGCGCATCTCGGTCAGCCCGGCCGCGACGCAGTCGGCGGCGCGGACCAGGTCGGCCTTGCCGAACCGGGCCGCCTGGGCGACCAGCCTCTCGGCCTGGTCGGCGGGAGCGTCGATCAACCCGGTGGCCGGGGCGTCCGGCACCGCGGCGACGATCACCAGGTCGCGGAGGCGGCGGAGCAGGTCCTCGGTGAACCGGCGCGGGTCCTGCCCGGTCTCGATCACCTTGTCGACGACCGAGAAGACCGTCCCGCCGTCACCGGCCGCGAACGCGTCGACGACCTCGTCGAGCAGCGCGTCCGGGGTGTAGCCGAGCAGGCTGGTGGCGATCTCGTAGGTCACGCCGGCGGGGCCGGCGCCGCCGAGCAGCTGGTCGAGCACCGACATCGAGTCGCGGGCCGAGCCTGCACCAGCGCGGACCACCAGCGGCAGTGCGGCCGGGTCGATCGGCACGTTCTCGCTCGCGCAGATCTCGGCGAGGTAGTCCGACAGCACCCGCGGCGGGATCAGCCGGAACGGGTAGTGGTGGGTCCGGGAGCGGATGGTCGCGATGACCTTCTCCGGCTCGGTGGTGGCGAAGATGAACTTCAGGTGCTCCGGCGGCTCCTCGACGAGCTTGAGCAGGGCGTTGAAGCCCTGCGTCGTCACCATGTGCGCCTCGTCGATGATGTACACCTTGTAGCGGCTCGACACCGGCGCGAAGAACGCCCGCTCGCGCAGGTCGCGGGCGTCGTCCACACCACCGTGGCTGGCGGCGTCGATCTCGATCACGTCGAGCGAGCCCGGTCCGCCGCGGGCGAGATCCCGGCAGGACTGGCACTCGCCGCAGGGATCGGCGATCGGCGCCTTCTCGCAATTCAGGGTCCGGGCCAGGATCCGGGCACTGGTGGTCTTGCCGCAGCCGCGCGGCCCGGAGAACAGGTAGGCGTGGTTGACCCGGTTGTTCGCCAGCGCGGCGCGCAAGGGTTCGGTCACGTGATCCTGCCCGATCACCTCGGCGAACGACTCCGGCCGGTAGCGGCGGTACAGGGCAAGGTTGTGCTCCACACCTGAACCCTAGTCGGAGTGGCCGACAGGCGGGGCCCGGCACCGGATCAGTACTGGTGGAACCAGGTCCGCAGGTCGGTCACCGCGCCGGGGCAGCTCACGTTCCGGTCCCGGCCGGCCTCCACCCACTGGCCGAAGATCCCGCGACCGCCCGCGAAGGACCAGTCGTCCCCGCACCGGCTCAACGCCTCCTGCTGGGAGGTCTGACCGGCGGCCCGCCATTCCGGAGCACCGAACCGGAGGTCGCCGACGACCCGCTTCCACAGCACCGGCGTGGAGTAGAAGCCGATCGCGAACCCGGCATCGGTGTAGCCGCGCGCGGTGCCCTGGACCACCGCAGCATTGGCGACGACGTCCTCGCTCCAGACGAACGTCGGGACCGGCTCGACGTCGATCCAGACGATCGGGCTGCGCAGGCCGGCGGCCTTCATGCCGGCAACGTTGAAGAGCGCCGCCTGGTAGCCGACGTTGCGCAGCGCGCCGAGCTCGGTGCTGCCGTCGTACGGGCCGGTGCCGCCGTACCGGCGCAGCGTGGCGTCGTCCGGATAGCTGACCACCGCGTACGCCGCCCCGAGCAGGCCGCGGTCGGCGACCCAGCGGACCTGGTCGGCGAGGCACGGGTTCGGGAAGAACGACGGCCCGTTGGTGAGCCCGATGATCACGAACTCGGCCGCCGCGGTCGGCATCGGCGCGCCGTGGGACCGCTTCTGCGGGATACCCATCCCCTTCGGGCACTGCGGCCAGCTCACGTCGGCGCCGAAGATCCGCTCCGTCCGCGGCGTCACCGCCACCGACGGCGTACCGGTCGGCTTCGGGATCGAGGTGAGGTCCGGCAGGTTGTCCGGGACCAGCGACCCGTCGCCGTCCGGCGTGGCGGTCGGCGTCGGGGTAGGCGTCGAGGTCGGTCGCACCTGCGAGCCGCAGCCGGCGAGCACGCCGACCAGCAGCACCGCCAGCGCCCACCGGTGCTTCCCGGTGGCGCCGCTCGCCCTAGTCATCCGTGCCTCCCGTCGCCGCCAGCCGACCACCGACCACCGCAACCCCCATCGTGACCACCGCACCCAACATCAGCGCGGACGCCTCCCCGGGAGCCAGGACCTCCAGCTGCGTCCCGATCGTCGCCGCAGCCACCGGTACGCCGAGCTGCGCCGAGGCGAGCAGGCTCAACCCGACCGGCTGCCGGCCGACCCGTACGACGAGGTGAGCCGCCGCCGCACCGAGGCCGAGGCAGATCCCCAGCAGGATCAGGTGCGGGTGCTCGCCGAGGTCGCGCAGCTGCAGCGTCGCGCCCAGCCAGATGAAGAAGACCGGCCCGAGGAATCCTTCGGTCACCGCGAAGAGCTGCTTGGCCAGCCGCCGCGGCTCGCCGATCGCGGCCACCGCCAGCCCGAACGCGAACCCGGCGAGCATGATCGAGACGTGCAGGGCGACCGCCAGGCCGGCGAGCGCGAACAGGATCGTCAGCTGCACCCGGAGCTCGACCGCGAAGGAACGATCCTCCGAGACCCGGTGCACCCGCGACCGGACACCGCTCGACTCCAGCCTGCCCAGGACCGCGAAGACCACCAGCGCGGAGGCGATCACGACGAGTGCTCCCAGGGCGGCGCGGCCGGCGTGGTCCGGGTCGATGACCAGCGGCAGGGCGACGATGCAGGCGGCGTCCGCGATCGCCACCTGGGGCAGCAGCCGGACGACGGCCGGTCCCCGGAGTCCGAGCGAGTCGACCACCGGCAGGATCAGCGCGGCCGAGCTGGAGGCCATCAGCACGGCGTACAGGGGCGCGTGGTCGAGGTCGAACGCGGCGGCGATCAGCACGCCGAGCACGGCCGCCGCCACGCCGACGGCCACCGCCCGGAGCAACCCGGAGCGCAGCGAGGTCCGCAGGGCACGGTCGCGGACCGGCACGTGGGTTCCGGCCACGAACATCACCAGCGCGAAGCCCGCGTCGGCCAGGAAGGTGAACGTTTCGTTGCTCGGGTCGAGGTACCCGAACCCGGTCCGGCCCAGGACCGCACCGGCCACCAGCTCGCCGAGGACGACCGGCAGGTACCAGCGCCGCGGGAGTGCGAGCAGCGGCCCGGCGAGCGCGACCAGGCAGATCACGGAGAGCTCGGTGAAGGTCACCCGGGCATCCTCCCAGGGGAGCGCCTCCCGGCCAGGAAATCGAAGGCCCCCCATGCACCCGGAAGAGCCCACCTGCCCTTGCTGCCTTCCGGCCCTGGGGGAGTTCAGTGAGGTACCGCCACATGGGGGGTTGCGGGTGAGTCTAGGAGACCGATTTCGCGTGCGCCAATCCGGGCGGGTAACCTTCGCGGCGGAGGATTCGCCTAGTGGCCTATGGCGCTCGCTTGGAAAGCGAGTTGGGTTAACGCCCTCAGGGGTTCGAATCCCCTATCCTCCGCCACTGTGAGGGACGGCGTCGCACACGCGTGCGGCGCCGTTCGTCGTCGGCGACCGGAGCGGGACGCTCAGGGTTGTGCTGCGCCGGACCCGGTGAAGAGTCGCTGCGGGTTCTCCTGCAGCACCGTGGCCACCAGCGCATCGCCGTACGCCGCCCGCAGCCTCGGCACGAAGGTGCGCCCGAGCACGGCCATCCCCGGGCCGCCGCCGTACGCGCGCAGCATGCCGCGGCGGCCCACGTCGGTGCCGAGCAGGATCTGGCCGGCGTGGCCCGCGGCGGCGACCGCGCCGATCAGGTCCAGGACCACCGCGTCCGGGTGGTACTTGGTCCGGCCGATGGTGTCGTAGCCGAGGAAGGCGCCGCGCGCGGCCAGCTCCACGTGCAGGCCCGGGTCGGGGTTCCGGTCCAGGTGGGCGAGCATCACCGCGGACGGCGCCACACCGAGCTGCTCCAGCTCGTCGAGGACCTCGTGGGCCGAGGTCCCGATCTCCGTGTGCACCGCCACGGGGACCCCGCACCGGGTCCCGGCCGCGGCGCCGACCCGGAACCAGCGCCGCTCGGCGGGCTGGAGGTGGTGGTAGCTGGCACCGAGCTTCACGATGCCCGCGCGCACCTCGCTCGGCAGCGGTCGCGGACCCTGCCAGTCGCGCTCGTCGATGCCGGTGGTCAGGTCCGTCACCAGGCAGTCGAGGAGGGTGTCGTCGTCGACCTCGTAGAGCCAGTGCCCCGCCGGGTAGTGCGCCGCGCGGTGGACCCCGGTCGCGAGCACGACCTGAACACCGGTGTCCCGGCTGAGCCGCGCGGTGCGCGCCGGGCGTCGTCCGAGACCGATCGGGGTCAGGTCCACCACCGTCTCGATCCCCGACCGAGCCACCTCGGCGACCTCGCCGGTCATCGCGTCGCCGTCCTGGAACTCCTCCCCGGGCAGGATCGGGGACCGCAGGAAGAGGTGCGCGTGGGCGTCGACACGACCGAGCTGGTCCACCGGGACCGGCCCGAGCACGGTGGTGACCTGCACCGTCATCGCGCCCCCTCCCGCCAGGCGGCGTACGCCTCGGTGGCCGCGGCTGCGGCCGCACGGACGGCGTCCAGGTCGCCCGCGGCCAGCTGGTCCCGCCGCGCCACCCAGGACCCGCCCACGCAGAGCACCTGGGGGTGCGACCACCAGGCCGGGGCGGTCTCCGCCGTGATCCCCCCGGTCGGCAGGAACCACATCCCGGGGAACGGCTCGGCGAGCGCCCGCAGCGCCGGCAGGCCGCCACCGGCCTCGGCAGGGAAGAGCTTCACGGCCTCCAGGCCGGCCCGCCGCGCCGCCTGCACCTCCGTCGCGGTCGCCACCCCCGGCACCATCGGGACGCCGCGCTCCTGGGCGCGCTCGACCAGGACCGGGTCGAACCCCGGGCTCACCAGGAACCGGGCCCCGGCGTCGACGGCGCGATCGACCTGCTCGGTGTCCAGCACGGTCCCGGCGCCGACGAGCAGCGCGTCGTCCGCGGCGAGCGCGGCCAGCACCTCCCACCCGGCGGGCGTGCGCAGGGTGATCTCGGCGCAGGTGATCCCGCCGGCCTTGAGCGCCTCGCCGAGGCCGGCCGCGATGCCGGCGTCGTCGGCGACGACGACCGGCAGCGTCCCGCGGTCCCGGAGGAGGGCGACGGCGGCGCTCACACCAGGCCGCCGTTCCCCCGGATCCGGGCACGGAGCTCCTGGACGTCGATCGCCCGGAGCGCCACCCCGCTGCGGACGGCGAGCGCCGTGGCGTACCCGGCGGCCTCCCCGGTCGCGAACGCCTGCGCCGAGTTGCGCGCCGAGGCCTGCGCGGCGTGCTCGGCGGAGAGGCAGCGGCCGGCCGCGAGGAACCCCTCCCCCGTCGTCGGCACCAGCGCCTGGAACGGGATCGAGTAGAGGCCGTCGCCGCCGACCGGGGCCCACCGGGTGTCGCTGCAGGCACGGTGGTCTTCGATCGGAGCCGCGGCCAGGGCGATCGCCTGGTCGTCGCGGACACCGTCGAGGACGTCGCTCTCGGTCAGCGTGGTCACACCCCGGATCCGCCGCGACTCCCGGATCCCGATCTGCGGAGCGATCTCGGCGACGTACGCGTCCGCGAACCCGGGCAGCCGGTCCCGGAAGAAGCGCAGGTACTCCACGACCTGCCGGCGGCCCTCGATCTCGGCCGCGGTCAGGGCCGCCGGGTCGGTCACGTCGACGTCCGCGACCCGGACGATGTTCGCCTGGAGCATCCCCGGGCGCGGGGTCCGGTGCAGCGATCCCTCGTGCCGCGGGAGCCGGTAGCTCCCGGACTCGTCAGCCTGGCGGGTGAGCTCCGAGCGCTCCTCGTGGCTGACCGCGAGCGCGGCGTCCACGTCCACCCCGCCGAGAAAGAAGATGGAGGTGAGCGACTGCACCGGACCCTGCTCGCCGGGCAGGACGACGGGCAGCCCGGCGAGCGCGGCGGCCGTCGCGTCCCCGGTGGTGTCCACCACGGTCCCGGCGCGGACCGACCACGGCCCGCAGGTCGGCGTGACCAGGGTGACCTCCCAGTCGTCCCCGTCCCGCCGTACGCCGCTCACGCTGGTGTGCAGGACCGGTCGTACGCCGGCGCCGAGCACCAGGTCGTCCAGGACCAGCTTGAGGTCGTGGACGTCGTAGGTGACGCCCGGCCCGGCACCGTAGGTGTTCTCGCGGCGGAAGCCGCCCCGGCCCAGCGTGGCCTCGACGATCTCCAGCCCGATGCCCCCGACGACCGGGCGGGCCTCGCCGCCGGGCGTCCAGAAGCCGTAGAAGGTGTCGACCGCGGCCGCCGTCCGGCTGCCGCCGAAGTATCCGTGCCACTCGACGAGCGCGGTGCGCAGGCCCTCGCGCCCGGCCGCGACCGCCGCCGCCACCCCGGCCGGACCACCGCCGACCACCACCACGTCGAACCGCTCCGCCACCATCTCGTCCGTCCTTCCGTGGGCGGGCGCGCTCATCGCACCCGCCAGCCGCCGTCGACCGGGACGACCGCCCCGGTGGTGAACGCCGAGGCGTCGCCCGCCAGCCAGGCCACCGCCTCGGCCACCGTCTCCGCGGAGGCCGCCTGCCCGTGCAGCGGCATCAGCTCGCCGAGCCGGTCCGCGATCCGCGGATCGCGCAGGGCCCGGTGCGCCATCGGCGTCTCCACCAGCCCGGGCGAGACCAGGTTGACCCGGATCCCGCGCGCGGCCCCCTCCCGGGCCGCGGTGCCGACCAGCGCCTCCAGCGAGCCCTTGGAGATCCGGTAGGCCACGGTGTCGAAGTCGGGGTCGTAGCCGTGCGCGAGCGCGGAGCCGATCAGGACCAGCCGAGCGCCGTCGGACGCGGAGACCAGGCAGGCCTGCAAGAACTGGAACGCCGAGGTGAGGTTGACCCGGACGGCCTCCTCCCAGGCCTCGAGCGTGCAGGTGGACAGCGGGCCGTCGCCGTACCGGCGGGCGCTCATCCCGACCGCGTGCACGGCGACTTCGAGGTCGCCCCGCGCGGACAGGTCGGCCGCCACCCGCGCGGCTACCCCGGGCAGGGCGACGTCCTCGTCCGGTCGGTCCGACCCGTGCACCCGGTAGCTCTCCGCCTCCAGCCGCGCCCGGACAGCGGCGCCGATGCCGCCCTCGGCTCCGGCGACCCAGGCCAGCCCGGTCACGACGTCTCCGACCCGGGGCCGGCCAGCAGTCCCGCGCCGAGCGCACCCGCGATCTCGGGCAGCGCGGCGACCACGACCGGCGTCACCGGGTTCGCCGGCGCCCGCACCTGCAGCCGGGCCACGGTCGCGGCGACATCGTCGAGGAAGAGGTCGGCACCGAGCAGCACCCCACCACCCAGCACCACGCGCTGCGCGGCGGTGGCATGGACCAGCTGGAGCACGAACCGGGCCAGGTCGGCTCCGAAGGCCGCGAGGACGGGGGCGAGCCCGGCGTCACCGGCCCGGGCAGCGGCGAAGAGCGCGGGGAGGTCGGCCGTGGCCGGGACCTCGCCGAGCGCCTCCCGGGCACGGCGGAGCAGAGCGGTCGCCGAGAGCACCACCTCCGCGCAGCCGGTCTGGCCGCAACCGCACACCGGCCCGCGCGGGTCGACCACCGTGTGCCCGAGGTAGACGCCCTCGCCCGATCCCAGGTCGCCGAGGAGGCGGCCTCCGACGAGCACGCAGCCGCCGACGCCGGTGCCCAGCGTGATCACGAGCAGCCGGTCCACCCCGGTACCGGCGCCGCTGCGGTGCTCGGCGATGCCGAACGCGTCCGCGTCGTTCAGGAAGACCACCGGGACGCCGACTGCGGACCGGACCGACGGCGCCAGTCCGTCAGGGATCCCGCCGCCGAAGCGGCCGAGCACCGCCACCGGTCCGGCGGTCAGCCCGAGGATCCCGGGCATCGCGATGCCGACGCCGACCGGCGGCCCGCCCAGGCGCTCACCGGTCGTCGCGATCAGCCCGGCCAGCAGCTCCGGGAGCCCGTCGAGGGTGAGGTCGCCGGTGGGCAGGATCTCCTGGTGCAGGACCTCCCCGCGGGCGTCGACCGCGACGTGCTTGACCTGGGTCCCGCCGACGTCGAAGCCGGCCCGCCAGGGTGTCGCCGGTGCCGGGCTCATGCCCCTCCGATCCCGTGCCCCCAGGGCCCGTCCGGTGCGGCCAGCGCATCCAGCCGGCGCCCCCGGCGGACGGCCCACCGCACCAGCGAGCGTTCCATGTCCGCGGCTGCGGAGCTCTCGTGCTCGTCGTGCCGGTTGTGGCTGGGGATCTGCGCGACCGCGACCCCGCGCTCGGCGAGGAGCGCTCCGGTCTGGCTCACCAATGCCTGCACGAGCGCCGGTCCGATCACCGAGGACGCCGCACCGATCGCGTAGTCGAGTCCGTCGACGTGGACCAGGGCGTCCCCCGGCGGGATGTGGGTGTCGATGACGACATCGGCATGGTCGACCAGCTTGGCTCCCGACGCGTGCCGCGACTCCGTCGAGGCGGTGTGCTGCAGCGAGGTCACCGCGATCACCGGGACGCCGAGCGCCCGGCAGCCTGCGGCCAGCTCGACCACGACCGGGTTGATGCCCGAGTTGCTGATCACGATCATCGCGTCCGGCGCCGTGACCAGCTGGTTGACCAGGATCACCTCGGCCAGCCCGCCGACCTGCTCGAAGAAGGAGATCGGGCGCAGGCCCTCGTTGCCGACGACCCCCTGGAACCGGGTCAGGCTGGGCTCCAGGATCGGGTTGAAGCCGTCGAACCCGCCGATCCGCGGGTAGGCGTCGACCGCGGCACCCTGGGAGTGACCGGTGCCGAAGAGGTGCGCGTACCCGCCGCCCTCGATCGCCCGGGCGCAGTGCTCGGCGGCCGTCCCGATCGCGTCCTGCTCGAGTCGGGCGACGCTTCCCAGGATCACCGCCAGCCGCTCCAGGTACGTCGATCCGGCTGCAGTCGCGCTCATGCGGTCCTCCGTTCGGCGGCGTCCGACGTACGACGGCCGCGGGATGCCTCGGAGATCGCCACCGCCGCGATCAGCAGCAGTCCCGTCGCCATGGTCTGGTAGAAGGTGTTGACGTTGAGCAGGTTGAGGCCGTTCTCCAGGACGCCCAGCAGCAGGACCCCGGCCAGGGTGCCGATCACCGAGCCGCTGCCGCCGAAGATGCTGGTGCCGCCGAGGAGGACCGCGGCGACGATCTGGAACTCCCAGCCGGTGCCGTGCGCGGCGTACCCGGAGCCGAGCCGGGAGGCGAGCAGCAGGCCGGCAACCGAGGCGAGCACGCCGGAGAGCACGTAGGCGGCGACCAGCACCCGGTCGACCTTGACGCCGGCGAGCCGGGCCGAGCGCGACTCGGATCCGGTCGCGTAGAGATGGGCGCCGAAGACCGTCCGGGTGAGCACGAACCAGCCGACGGCGTACAGGGCGACGGCGAGGATGACCGCGATCGGCACCGAGCCGACGAAGCCGCGACCGATCTCGAGGAACCAGTCGGGCAGATCGGTCCCGGAGATCGTGGTGTTGTCCGAGACCACCGCCGCGATGCCCTGGACCGCGAGCAGCATGCCCAGCGTCGCGATCAGGGCGGGCACCCGGAGACGGGTGACGACCAGGCCGGAGATCAGCCCGGTGGTGATGCCGACCAGGGGCGCCACCACGATCGCGACCGCGGGCGGCCACCCCCAGCTGATCACCGGGAGGGTCGCGGCGACGGTGGTCGCGCCGATGACGACGCCCATCGTGAGGTCGATCCCGCCGGCGATGATGACCAGCGTCGCACCGAGGGCGGCGACCGCCATCACCGATTCGCGCTGGGCGATCGCGGTCAGGTTCGTCTGGGTGAGGAACGCCGGCGAGGCGATCGAGAAGTAGACGACCAGCGCGGCCAGGACCGCCGGGACGCCGATCAGGTTCCAGCGCCCGGCGACGCGCGGACGCCACCGCTCCGGCGTGGGTGCCGTGGTGCTCGTTCCGGCCGCGTTCATGGTGCTGCTCCCCTCGGGGTGGGTCGGCTGGGTGCTAGTCATAGGTGGGCGCGTCCGCGACGGCCGAGACGACGCCCGCGATGTCGAGCTCGCCGGCAGGCCGGTCGAGCACGACCGACCCTCCGCCGATGACGACGATGCGATCGGCGACCTCGAGCAGGTCCTGGATCCGGTGCGAGACGATCACGACGCAGACGCCTCGGTCGCGGAGCCGGCGCAGCAGCGCCAGCACCCCGGGGATCTTGGCGGTGGAGAGCGCTGCGGTCGGCTCGTCGAGCACCACCACCGCGGGGTCGGAGAGCATGGCGCGCACGATGGCGATCGCCTGCCGCTGGCCGCCGGAGAGGTTCTCGACCGAGGTCGAGAGCCGGGTCAGGCTGAGCTGCAGGTCCTGCAGCCGCTCGACCACCGCGGTCTCCATCCGGGACCGGTCCAGCACCCGCGGGCCGAAGCCGAGCGAGCGCCGGGTCAGCTCACGCCCGAGGAAGGCGTTCTGGACGACGTCCAGGTCGGGAGCCAGTGCCAGCTCCTGGTAGACGATCTCGATGCCGTGCTCGCGGGCGTCGTTCGGCGAGGTGAAGTGCACCGGCCGGTCGTCGATGCTCATCGTGCCCGAGGTCGGCGAGACCGCCCCGGCCATGATCTTGAGCAGGGTGGACTTCCCGGCGCCGTTGTCGCCGGTGATGCCCACGACGGTGCCGCGCCAGAGGTCGAGGTCGATCCCGCGCAGCGCCTGCACCGGGCCGTAGCTCTTGGTCACCCCGGCCAGGGAGACCGCCGGGACGCCGGAACGGGAGCCGCGCGCAGCGGCTCCCGTCCCGTTCGCATCAGGAAATCGCATCCAGCTCGCCCTGCGCGTTGTCGCGGGTGATGACCGTGGTGTCGACGGTAATCCGGGCACCCGGCTCCAGGTCTCCGCGGAGGAGCTTCTGCGCGGTCTCGACCAGCAGCGGCCCCTCGACCTCCTGCTTGATCCGGTCGGCGACCAGGACCCGGCCGTCGAGGACCATCTTGAGGGTCTTCTCCTGACCGTCGACGGTGGCGAAGAAGATGTCCTTGCCGGGCTTGCGTCCAGCCGCCTCGGCGGCGGAGACGTGGCCCCAGGTGCCCTCGTTGTTGGAACCGAGGACCAGGTTGACGTCGGGGTGGGCCGAGAGGACGTCGGTCATCGCGTCGTACCCGTCCTGCTCCTGCCAGGCCTCGAGATCGGAGACGACCTTGGTCTCCGGGATGCCCGCCTTGATCGCCTCGACCATGCAGTCGGTGCGGTCCGGGAGGCTGCCGCCGAGGGAGTCGGCGTTGGACTCGAAGATCTTCGGAGCGTCCGTGCGGTTCTCCTTCCACCAGGTGGCGACGTACGCGCCGACGATCTTGCCGCGCGAGCACTCGTCGATGCCCACGTAGGCGTCGGCGCCCTTGAAGTCGGAGATGTCGGCGATGACCTTCACGCCGGCATCCTTCGCCATCGTGACCGCGGCCTCGATCGCGTTCGGGTCGAGCGCGGCGATGATCAGCGCCTGCACACCCTGGGTGATCAGGTCCTGGACCTGGTCGACCTGCTTGGCGGCGTCGAACTGCGGGTCGGAGACCTTGACGGTGATGCCGTCGGCCTTGGCGGCCGCGGTCACCTCGTCGATCATCCGGATCCAGTGGCCGCCGCCCTTGCCCAGGACGCTGTAGCCGAGCGAGGTGAGGTCGTCGCCCGACCCGTCGCCGGACTCCTTCTTCTCGGTGCTGCCGCAGGCACCCAGCATGCCGACGCCCAGCAGGAGGGCGGCAGCCAGGACCGTGCTCCGGCCACGTGAGCGGCTGATCTTGGCGCGAAGTGTCATCGGTGGTCTCCTTGCTCCTGATGTCGGATCCCGAGGCCGGCCCATTGCGGATCGGTGGCCCGAAACCTAGGAGGCGATTGACAGGTGGTCAATCATATGAGCACAGTTCTGCTCATATGAGCGATGATCCGACTCCCCTTCCCGCGCCGGCAGCGGCCGACCCGATGGCCGCGCACGTCGCGCGGCTCTTCTACGTCGAGCAGCTGACGAAGCAGGAGATCGCCGCCGCCACCGGGCTCTCCCGCTTCAAGGTGGCGCGGCTCCTGGAGCACGCGCGCGCCGCGGGCATCGTCTCCATCGAGATCCGCTCCGACGCCCTCATCGACCACCGGCTGAGCCAGGCCCTGGAACGTCGCTTCGGCCTGGAGCACGCCCTCGTCGCGGACGGCTACGAGGAGGCCGGCGCCACCAGCCGGGACGCCGCCACCCGCGATGCCGTCACCCGGGTCGCCGCCGCCTGGCTCCCCCAGCTGCTGCACAAGGACGACGTCCTCGGCGTGGCCTGGGGATCGACCATCGCCGGGATCGCCGCGCACCTGCCCGCGCAGACCGGCGCCCGGATCCCCGTCGTCCAGCTCTGCGGCGCCTTCGCCAACATGCAGCGCGGGCAGGGCCCGATCGAGCTCACCATCGGGATCGCGCAGAGCCTGGGCGGCCGCGCGCACACGCTGCCGCTGCCGGCCGTCCTCGGCGAGCTGCCGCTGCGCCGCGAGATGCTCCGGCACCCCGCCGTCGCCGAGACCATCCAGCGCTTCGGTGACGTCACCACGGCACTGGTCAGCATCGGCAGCATGGAGGACAAGGACCGCTCCGCCCTGATCGGGTCCGGCGGGCTCGAGCCCGCGGAGTTCGAACGGCTCCGGATGAACGGCGTCGTCGGCGACCTCCTCCTGCACCCGTTCGACGGCACCGGGCACTTCATCCGCACCCCGCTCAGCGACCGCACCGTCGTCATCGCCATCGAGCAACTGCGCCAGGCCCGGGTCATCGCCGTCGCCGGCGGAGCCCACAAGCGTCGGGCGATCACCGCCGCCCTGCGCACCGGGGTGATCGACGTCCTCGTGACCGACCGGGAGACCGCGGAGTTCGTGCTCGCGGAGGGCTGAGGGTTCTCCTCCCGGTCCGGAGCGGGCGCCGGATCTCAGGGAGCGTGCGTCAGCGTCCACGGCTGGTGCCGGAACTTCAGCGTGCCCAGCGTCGCGTCCAGGTTGGCGTCGATGAACCGGGTCGCGCCGAGCCGGTCGAGGAACGCGCGCACCTGCGGATCCTCGGTACGACGCAACGCCGGCGGGACCTCGAGGACGCCGTTGAACATCCGCTTGGCGGTGCCGAGCCCGCGCCCCTGCCGGAACTGGCGGATGTTGTCGACGGTGTGCAGCCGGAGCGCGAACGACTCGCCCGTGCGGAGCCGGACCTGCACCGGGGTCGGTGTGCAGTAGGCGTTGAACGACGGGATGGTGATCCGGTCGCCGGCCGCGGTCGTGCCGACGTACCGGCGGTCCTCCGAGGCGCCCAGCCCGCGGCCCGAGGTGTTCCGCGCGGGGTTGCGGAGCCGGTCGCCGACGAGGCGTCCGCCGGTCGGGGTGAATCGCCAGCGCGGAGCGGTCGAGTCCTTGTGCCAGAAGCCGACCCGGCCGCGACGGACGCCCTCGACCCGCAGCTGGCGGTGGGCCGAGCCCGACCCGGTCTTGTGGATGCTGATCCGGTCGGTGATCCGGCCCGGGATCTTCGGCTGGCGGATCCAGCCCGGCGACGGCAGCTGGATCACCGGCTTGGCCGCGCCGCGCTGGTCCTCGTAGGAGTAGTCGAAGAACAGCGGGTCGGCGCCGGCGATGTCGAAGTCGTAGAGCCGGGTGTAGAGGTCGCCGTACCGGCCGACGAGGAAGACGGTGGACCCGCTGGCCGACATCGCCGCCGCCCGGAACCGGCCGCGGTAAGGGCTGCACAGCTCGTAGCTCTGGTCCGGCGGCAGCCACGGGTCCAGGTAGGTGAGCCGCTGGCCGCGATGGCTCAGCAGCCAGATGTGCGAGACCTTCCCGTCGCCGACCTTGTGCTTGTTGCCGGCGTCGTCGGACCAGGTCTTGTCCTCCAGCTTGGAGAGCACCGACCAGGTCCAGGACTGGATCCCGGTGGGCAGCTTCATGCCGGGACCGGTCCAGAACGGCCGCCCCCAGCGCAGCGTCCAGTTGAAGTGGTTCGGGGTGCGCAGCGCGCCGTCCATCCCGTAGATCCACCGGGCGTCGTCGATCGCGATCAGCTCGTCGTCGTCGACCGAGATCCCGGCCACCCGGCCCTCGAAGCAGGGCGGCACCTTCAGGTGCGCCCACGGCTCCCGGATGCCGGTGCTCGCAGTGTTGGACTTGTACCAGATGGTGCCACGCGCGATCGCGAACTGGAAGCGCCGGTTGAAGGTCTGCGTGCTGCTGCGGAAGACGACCTGGCGCGGCAGCGTGCGCGGCGCCTTGCTGGCGTCGCCCGCGCGCAACGGGTTGCCCTCGTCGACGCCGCTGCGACCGCTCTGACCGGGGCTCTCGCCGGTCCCGATGGTGCCGCCGGCGAGGTCCGGGCAGCGGAGCATGTCACCCCGGTTGGTCACCAGGGCGTCGATCAGCCCGGGCACCTGGGCGACCACGTCGACGAGCTCGACATCCGATCCGGGCAGACCGGGGATGCCGCCGGCCCGGGCACTGAGCGGGTGGGCGGTGACAGCGGTCGCCAGCATCCCGGCGCTGAGCAGCAGGGCGGTCGTCGTACGACGGAGCATGGGGCCTCCTCGGTCCTCGCTCATTCAACGGAAGCCCGAGCGCGACTCGCCTGGAGATCGCTACAACTTCCTACTCGTCAACTTGGAGCGCAGCCCAGATCTCCGCCCGGCATGGGGGCGTTCGCCACTCCGGGCCGAGGATATCGCCGATCCGGACCAGGCGGTTGCGCACGGTGTTCGCGTGCACGGCGAACTCGCGCGCGACCAGCTCGACCTGGCCGTCGTGCGCGATCCAGCTGCGCAGGGTCGCCACCAGCTGGTGCCGCGGTTCCGCCTCCAGCGGCGCGATCCAGCGCGCGGTCAACCGGGCCGCCAGGTCCGGGTCCTCGTGCAGCGGCACCAGCAGCCCGAGAGCGTCCAGGTCCGAGGCGCCCCGACGGCCGAAGCGCCGGGCGACGCGAGCGGCCCGGGCGGCGTCGCGCAGCATCGGGGTCGCCCGGAACAGGGTCCCCGGGCCGGCCGCGCCGACGACGAGCTCGTCCGGCACCCGCGGAATCCGCGGCACCAGTCCGACCAGCTCGACCTGACCGGCACCGTCGGAGACGGTCGCCCACAGCGCCCCGGGCGTGGCCAGCCGCAGGGCCGTCGCCGCCGCCGGGTCGTCGTCGGCGACCCCGAGCGCGACCACCGCGAACCAGTCCCGGCCCGGGTCGACGCCGAGCCCGGCGGCCTGCTCGAGCACCACGCCGCGCGGCGCGTCCTGGAGCAGCCCGAGGACGAGGCGCTCCTCGATCACGTGCCGCTCGGAGTGGTCGCGCGCCGCCCCGACCAGGCCCTGCGTCGCCCAGACCGCCATCTGCTCGGCCCACCGGCGCGCCAGCCCCGAGGCGAGCAGCAGCTGCTCCGCGGACAGTCCGGCGGCGGCAGCGCGGTCCAGCACGTCGGCCTCCACCTCGCGCGCTCCGAGCAGGACCGCGGCGACCAGATCCTCTGGGGCGATGCCCGCGCGCGCACCCTGGGCGCCGGTGCCGTAGGCGGCCACCCGGTCGTCCTCGGTCGGCGGCGCGAACGGATCGCCGTACGCCACCCGCTCCAGGATCCGGGTCATCCCGATCCAGACCTCGCTCGACGGCGTCACCGCATAGCTGGGCACCTGGCTCGTCACGGCCCGGGTCACCTGCTGCACCAGCCGATCCCGGTCGGCCCACATCGCCTCCAGGTGGGGGCGCATCCTGTCCTCGATCTCGGTCACCGGACGTGTCTACGCCCTAGTTGTGGGATTCCACAAGAAACCGTGGCCGCGGATAGCGAACTCCTCAGGTCCGGTCGTTCGCTCACGCCGTAGCGTCGACGACCATGCTCGCGCTGATCACCGCCCTCGGCCTCGACCCGGACCGCCTCACCGGCGCGACCCGGGAGGCGCTCTCCCAGCTCCGCGATCCGTCCAACCTGCACTGGTACGTCGTCACGTTCCTCGGCATCGTGATGTACGTCTACGCCAACGAGGTCGAGCGGAAGCGGTTCGACATCGTCGCCGCCGGCCTGGCCTTCTTCCTGATGGACGTCTTCAACGAGCTGGTGAACTCCGCCTGGCTGCACGCCAGCGGAAAGGCTCCGCTGTGGGCGGTCACCGGCGACACGGCGTACCTGATCCTGGTCGGCTGGTCGATCGAGATCGTCTTCCTCTTCCTGATCAGTGGGGTCGAGTTCGTGAAGTTCCTGCCGGCGGACAAGGAGCGTCGCCTGCTCGGTCTGCCGAACCGCTGGGTCTACATCGCCTGGTGGTCCTGCTTCTGCGTCTTCGTCGAGGTGCTGCTGCACCGGGCCGGCATCTTCCACTGGTCCTGGTGGTACTGGAACGAGCCGTTCCTGCTGCCGATCGTGGTGCTCGGCTACGGCACCTTCTTCTGGATCGCCGCCACCGTCTTCGACATGTCCAGCAACAGGCGCCGGTTCACGGTCGTCGGCGCGATGCTCGCCGTCGACGTGGTGCTGGCGATCGTCCTCGGCAGCGTCGGCTGGCTCTGACTGCGCGGATCGGTGCGCCCACGGAGCGGGGTCCCGGCCCGAGAACCGGGACCCCGTCTCGTCAGCGGATCGTGATGCTCCTGGTCCGCGCCGCCCCGTTCGCAACGGCGGCCGATCCCGAGTAGACGACCGTGTAGACGGCCTTGCCCTTCTTCTGCCGGGCCAGGTCGATGGTGACCCGGCCGTTCGTCAGCGCCTTGGTCGCGACGACCTTGGACCCGCGCTTGATCGTGACCCTGCCGGTCGGAACCGCTCCGGCTGCGCTGACCCTGACGGTCACCCGCACCTTCTTCTTGCCCCGCGCCTTGGCGCCCGCGGCGATGCTCGGCGTCGCCCTGGCGACCTTCGCGGACACCGCGTCCGAGATCGTCGGGGCGTACTGGGCCCGGGACCCGACCACCCGGACCGTGATCCGGCGACCGGCATCGGCCGCGACCAGCTTGTACGACGACGAGGCGGCGCCGCTGATCGGCGTGCTGTCGCGCAGCCACTGGTAGGTGACCGTCGTCGCCACCGGGTCGAAGACCGGAGCCGTCGCCCGGAGCGTCTGCCCGACCTTGGCCGAGCCGACCAGGGTCACCGGACGGGTCACGCCGAGCTCGGACGCCTGCACCGGGACGGTCGCCGGGGCCGACACCAGCACGCTCTCGAAGCCGGGCTTCTGCACGGTGATGCTCGCCACGATCCGAGCGCCGGCGTCTGCTGGGGTCAGCTGGTACGTCGGGAGGTTCGCTCCCGGGATCGGCTCGCTGTCACGGCTCCAGGTGTAGGTCGTCGTCTCCGGCGTGGGCGTGAACGTCGGTGACACCAGCGTCAGCGTCGACCCGACCGCCGGGGTGCCCTGGAGGGACGCCATCGGACCGGTGACCGTGAAGAGCTCCTTGAGGATCGGGCCGGCGTTCACCGCACTCGTGACGCCGTCGGCGTACCCGGCCTTGGACCCCTTCGCGCGGACCGCGATGCTCGTGCCGATGTCCGCCTGCTTGAGCGCGTACGTCGGACCGGTCGCGACCGCGATGCCGTCACGGGTCCACTCGTAGACCAGGGTGTCGGCCGCCGGGGTGAAGGCGGCACCGCTGGCGGTCAGGGTGGCTCCCGCGCGCCGGGTCCCGGAGATCGTGGGCACCCGGTTGGCTTGTAGCGCCGACTCCACCACGGTGTAGCTGAGGACCTTGCCGGCACGGTTGTCGACCCGGTCGATCCCCCACACCTCGACCATCTTCGGCCCGACCGTGCTCGTCGGCACCGCCTCGCCGGAGGCCACGTCGCCGGTGCACAACCGGATCCCCGTCAGCGCGTCGGCGCAGGTGTAGGTCAGCGTCCGGACGGCATTCTTGGCGACGACCATGCCTTCGGTCGCGGTACCGCCGAGGGTGATGGTCGGGAGGTGCGGATCGATGCCGACGCCGTACCGCGCCGTCTTGGCGTTGCCCTCGAAGTCCACGGCCGTGATGTCGAACGTACTGACACCCGGCTGGGCGACGACCACGTTCGACGGGTTCGCATCACCCGAAGCGTTCTGGGTCCCGGTCAGCGTCCAGGTCAGCGACTCGACGCCGCTGCCGGCGTCGGTCGCCTTGATCTCGATCTCGACCGGGTGCGAGTACCAGCCCTCCCAGGCACCCGCAGGTGCGGTGACGGTGATCTTCGGCGGCGTCACGTCCGGGCCCGGGTCACCTCCGCCCGGAGGCGGCGCGGCCTGCGCCGGCAGACCCGAGACCGCGACCAGCGCGGCCGCTGCCAGGGCCACGAAGGGCAGCCGCCGGCTCCTCACTTCTCCTCCTGGGTGATCGCGCTGCGGCCGACCGCGAGCCAGATGCCGGCGATCAGCACCCCGACCGAGATCAGCGCCGGCAGTCCGGGAACCCCGGTGACCGCGACCATGCCGAGCAGGAGCACGGCCATCAGCCCCGCAAAGAAGCCCAGCACCTTCGACACCAGTCCCTCGCGGAAGGCCATGTAGGCGAGGCCGAGCGCGGCGACGAGCACCGGCAGCCAGGCGAAGTACGGACCGAAGTCGTTGATGTTGTAGAGGACGTAGAGACCCTGGTCGTCGTAGGTGTTCTCCTCGGCCGCCCCGTGCAGGTAGTTGCCCAGCGCGCCCTTCCAGCCGTAGACGAGGGCCATCGCTCCGGCAGCGGAGACGAGCCCGAAGGTGACCACGGTCGCGCCGACCGACCACGGGTGCCGGCGCTCGACCCGCTGCCGCCAGACAGCCGCGGTGACCAGCATGGCGATCACGGTGAGGTAGCCGGTGAAGCCACCGATCCGGAAGAACAGGTGGTCGAGGTCGGCCATGTCGGCGACCGTGACCGGGTAGTCGAAGTCGCCGTCGGCGTCGACGCGCTTGTCGAAGGCGACGGTCGACGCCACGCCGAGCAGGCCGGTCAGCGCGAGCCAGAGCGGCCAGGCGGTGAAGCCGCGTTCTTGGTTCGTCGTCGGTTCGACGAGGAGGTCGGAGGGGGCAGACATGGGACAGCTTTCTCTCGGGTCAGCGGCGGTGCCGCCCGGTCGGGTGACCGGCAACCGCGAGCCTGGGCGTCCCGACGGCCCGTCCTCCAGGGCCACTGGTCCCGATCACCAGGGCGCCGGAGTGCTCAGTCGGCGCCCAGGCCCTCGTCGCGCGCCCGGATCACCAGCTGCGGGCGGCCCTCGACGCCGAGCTTGGTGAGGATGCCGTAGACGTAGTTGCGCACCGTCTTGTTGCTGAGCACGAGACGCCGGGCGATGGTGGCGTTGTCGAACCCGCGGGCCACCAGGTCCAGGACCTCGCGCTCGCGATCGGTCAGCTCCGGGAACGGCCGGACGCCCTTGGTCCGCGACCCGGTCAGGTAGGTCGCCGCGCGGCGCGCGACCTGGGACCCGAGCAGCACCTCGCCGTTGGCCACCGCCCGGACGGCGCGCTCGATCTCTGCCGCCGAGGCACCCTTGAGCAGGTACCCACGCGCCCCGGCCCGGATCGAGGCGAACAGCGAGTCGTCGTCCCCGAGCATCGTGACGACCAGGATGCCGACCTTGGCGTGCACCCGGACGATCTCCCGGGTCGCCTCGACCCCGGAGCCGGTGCCCAGGTCGAGATCCATGATCACCACGTCCGGCAGCGTCTCGGCGACCACGCGGACCGCCTCCTCGGCGTCGGCCGCCTGACCGACGACCTCGACCCGGTCCAGCGACTCCAGCAGCGCCACCATCCCGATCCGGAAGACCGGGTGGTCGTCGACGACCACGACCCGCAGGTCCCGCGCGGCCGTCACGGCAGCACCACCCGAACGGTCGTTCCCTCCGGGCCGTCGGTGATGCTGAAGGTGCCGCCGAGCTCGGCCGCCCGCTCGTTCATCGACGTGATCCCGATGCCCTTCTCGTTGCCGCTGGCGAACCCGGCGCCGTCGTCGCTGATCGTCACCGTGACCGCGCCTGCCGCGTCGACGCCCACCTTCAGCACGCACTCGCCGGCGCCGGCGTGCCGGTAGGCGTTGAGGACGCCCTCGGCGGCGACGTGGTAGGCGGCGACCTGGCGCCGGGTGTCGATCCGGTCCGGCTCCTCCGCCTCGACCCGTACGGCGAACCCGGCATCGCTGAACCGCTCCGCCAGCACGTCGAGGGCGGCCCCGAGCCGGCCGTCGTCTAGCGCCGGCGGCAGCAGCGCGCGAGCGATCCCGCGGACGTCCTCGGCCCGGCGGGAGAGCTCCTCCTGCAGCTGACCGAGCAGCTGCGAGTCGGCGGCGCTCAGCCCGCGGTTGTTGTTGTCGATCGCTGCCAGCGCCAGGCTCGCACCGGCCAGCGCCGGACCCAGTCCGTCGTGCAGCTCCCGGCGCAGCAGCCGCCGCTCCTCGTGGCGGACGTCGACCAGGCGGGTCCGTGCGGACGCGAGCTGGTCGTTGACCTGGGCGAGCTCGAGGGCCACCGCGACCAGGCCGGCCACCTGCTCGAGCATCCGGAGGGTGCGCACGTCGAGTCGCTCCCCGCCGTACGGAGCGACCTGCATGGTGCCGACCTCGCGGCCCTGGACCTTCAGCAGGATCGAGGTCGTCGAGCCGATCCGCTCGCCCGCCGCGGCGGTGACCGTCGACAGCCCGGGCAGCGACTCCACGCCCACGAACCGCAGCCGCATGCTCCGGCGCAGCCCCTCGGCCAGGCTCTCCAGGCTGCTCCGGCCGGGCCGCTCCCGGCTGGCGTCGGCGCCCAGGTTGGCGAGCAGGATCTCCACGTCCGAGGCCGAGCCGTAGACCAGCCGGTCGACCCGCCCCTGCATCCAGCGTCGTACCGGTGTCACGGCGAGCGCCAGCAACGCCGCGACGATGACGCCGGACTCGTTCTCGTTGATCGGGAACACCCGGCCGGCCACCCAGACCAGGGCGAGGTACGTCGCGATCACCGCCGCGGTCAGCAGCGCCCAGACGGTCGCCCGCGACACGGCGACGTCCATCCCCCAGCGCGGTTGCCGGACCACCAGCACGAAGACCGCCGCGAGCAGCATGAAGTGCGCCGCGAAGAGTGCCGACGAGGCGATGCTCAGCAACGGTCCGTCGATGCTCATCCCGGTCTCGAAGAGGATGTAGGCGACCGCCGCCAGGGAGATGCTGGCGACCACCCAGATCACGCCGCGGCGGTCGTCGGCCGGAGCGCGCCGGTAGCGCAGGACCAGGCAGATCGCGCCTGCCAGCCCGTAGAAGAAGTAGAACGGGATGATCCAGGCGTCGGCGTCGTAGGCCCACTGGGACATCTGCTTGCTCGGTGACGGCGGTGCCGGGGCGCCGTCGATCTGGATCAGCATCCGGGTGCCGAACGCGAAGACGGTCAGCGCCACCCCGCCGGCCGCGGCCACCCGCCAGGGCCGTCCGATCGAGGTCCGGTCCAGGATCCAGGGCAGCACCAGCAGCCCGGCCAGAGCACCGACCAACCAGGCCGCCGTCGTCAGCTGGGCGACGAAGGCGTAGCCGGGAAGGTCGTCCCGGGAGGCTCCGAGGAGGGTGTACTGGATGCCGACCGCGCTGAGGCCGAAGCCGATCGCCACCGCGGCGAAGATCCAGCCGATCGGGTGCCCGCTGCGCCGCAGCACGACCGCACTGGCCGGGCCGTAGATCACGGCGAGGATCAGGTCGGGCACGAAGAACTCGGCGTGGATGTCGAACGGCAGCGCATGGTCCTCGCCGGCCCCGATCAGGGCGAGCAGCAGGCCCAGGACGACGAGGGCCCAGGAGATCGCCCAGACGGCGTACCCGGCGACGCGCCACCAGGAGCCCGCAGCCAGGCTCCATCGGGGCTGAGCCGCCAGGCACTGCGGGATCGTCACCGGCCGAGTATCCCCCACCGAGCAGCCCGGAGAAGAGGGTTCGATGTCCTGGAGAACCAGGCCGCCAAGGTCCGTCGAGTCGGCCGTTCTGGCCGTTCGATCCGGGGTCCTGGTCAGGCGCTCAGCCGCCGGCGGCGATCACGTCGAGCGCCAGGGCCTCGTCCGCGGCGTACGGCATCGAGGTGGTGACCCGGTCCGCGATCCCGGCGAACCGCTCCCGGAACGCCGGCCCGACCTCGTCGAGCTCACCGACCACGGCGAACGCGTGCAGCACCTCGTCGTCGACCAGGCTCGCCAGGTCGTCCCACCGGCCCGCCTTGGTCAGCACGTGCGCCTCCTCGTGCAGGTCCTGCCAGCCGTGGTGCTCGAGCACCGGCGCGTACGCCGGCGTGGAAGCGTAGAAGCCGATCTGCTTGCGGACCCCGGCGATCGCCGCGGCCAGCTGCTCCTCGGTGCGCCCGGTCGCCACCATCACCAGGGTGGAGAACTCGAACCCGTCCCGGTCCCGGCCGGCGGCGGATCGAGCCCGCTGCACCTGCGGCGCCAGGACGTCGGCCAGGTAGGACCGCGAGAGCAGCGGATGGCAGATGATCCCGTCCGCGACGGTGCCGGCCGTCTCCACCATCAACGGCCCGACCGCGGCCACCCAGACCCGCGGGCTCGGGACCTCCAGCGGGCCCGGCGAGAACATCGGCGGCATCAGGGTGTGCTGGTAGAACTCGCCCTCGAAGGCCAGCCGCTCGCCGGTCTGCCAGCTGTGCCAGATCGCCTGCAGCGCCTCCACGTACTCGCGCATCCGGGCGGCGGGCCGGGAGTACGGCATCCCGTAGCGGCGGGTGATGTGCGGCTTGATCTGCGAGCCGAGCCCGAGCACCAGCCGGCCCGCCGAGAGCCGTTGCAGGTCGTACGCCGAGTGGGCCAGCTCCATCGGCGTCCGCGCGAAGGCGACGGCCACCGAGGTGCCCAGCTCGATCCGTTCGGTGCTCGCGGCAGCGAGGGCGAGCGCGATGAACGGGTCGTGCGCGGCCTCGGCGACGAAGAGGCCGCTGATCCCGCCGCGACGCTCGGCCTCGCGAGCCCGATCAACTATTTTCTCGGGTTTTCCATGGAAAGCCACGTCGGTGGCTACCTTGGGAACAGTCATCGGGTCATTCCTGGAGCGCTCCTCGTTCGGTTGCCTGAGGCTAGTGGTTCCGGCGGCAGGCGCCCAGGGTGCCGCCCCCGCCCTGGAAGGGCCTCGCGAAGAACCGGGACAAATCCGGAGAAAAGCCGTAACCCCCGGATCAGTGCCCTCGTTGTTCCGGTCAGAATCACCGCGCAGGGTGCGGTGACGGAGGACCTGGGGGTCATCATGCTGGTTATCGCGCTCGCGCTCGTCCTGATCGCTGCGGCCTGCGCCGCCGTACTGATGGATGCGACCCGGTCGATGCTCCCCGGCGTGACCCGCCCGGTCTCGCTGCCCGCTCCGCTGGCCGTCCCGGCCGCTCCTGCGCTGCCCGTCCAGCGCTCGCGGGAGACCTCGCCCGACGCCCAGGCCGACGCCGCGCACCGCGCGTACAGCTACGTGGCCGCGCTGCCGACCGAGCCGAGCCCGGCTCTCCGCGCGTCGCTCTGAACCAGAACCCCCGACTCGACGAACCAGACGGCCGGATTCAACGGGATTGGTCTAGACGGGCGCGGTAGGCCTTGCGGTCCTCGGAATCGGGCTGGAGGGCCCGGTCGTCGCGGACGAGCTTGCGGAAGGCCTTCATCGCCGGCTCCGGCGTCAGGGTGGCGGCGTTCGCCAGCGCCCCGACGTACGACGGCACCGCGATCTCGGCCTTGCGGGAGCGCAACGAGCCGACGACCGCGTCGGCGATCTGGGACGGCTTCACCTTCGGGATCGGCTTCATGTCCAGCCCGGAGGCGAGCGCGGTGTCCACGGCCGAGGGCAGCACCGCGGTGATGCTGATGCCGCGGTCGACGTACTCCAACCGGGTCGCCGCGGTCAGCCCGACCACGGCGAACTTGCTCGCGTTGTAGGTCGCCAGCCCCTTGACCGGGAACTTCCCGGCGAGCGAGGCGACGTTGACGATGTGCCCGCGGCCGCGTTCGAGCATGCCCGGCAGCGCCAGCCGCATCCCGTGCAGCACGCCGAACAGGTTGATCTCGATGGTCATCCGGTCGGTCCGGACGTCGAGCTCGAGGAAGCCGCCGTTCGGCATCACCCCGGCGTTGTTGACCAGCACGTCCAGCGGGCCGTGCTGGGCCGCGACCGCGTCCAGGAACGCGGCGTACGACTCCGGGTCGGTGACGTCGAGCGGGTGACCGGTGCCGCCGAACTCGGCCGCCGCCTCCTTGGCCAGCACCTCGTTCAGGTCGCCGATCGCGACCCGGGCGCCTTTCGCCGCGAAGGCCTCGGCGGTCGCGCGGCCGATGCCCTGGGCGCCGCCGGTGATCGCGACGACGGCTCCGGTCAGGTCGATGGTGGGGTAGGACATGGGGTGCCTTTCTCTGATTTCACAAGTCCAACGTGACGCGACCGCTCCCGCGGCTCACGCAGATCGTCATCCGGGTCTCGCGCTGCGCGTCGGTCAGGCAGCGGTCGTGGTGCTCGACGTCGCCGCCGATCAGGGCCACCGGGCAGGTGCCGCAGTAGCCCTGTTGGCAGGAGTACGCCACGTCGGGGAGCACCGCCCGGATCGCGGCCAGCGCGCTCTGGTCCCCGGCGACCGGGACGACGTGGCCGCTGCGCGCGAGCACCACCGTGAACGGCTCCCCGCCGACGACCGGCGGCGGCGAGAACCGCTCGTAGTGCAGGGTCGCGATGTTCTCGGCCGGGATCACCCGGCGGATCGCGTCGATCATCGGCGGCGGGCCGCAGGTGTAGAGCGCCGCACCGTCCGGGGCGTAGTCGAGGATCGCGAGGCCGGTCGGCACGCCGAACTCGTCGTCGGGTCGCAGGTGCACCCGATCCGGGTACGCCGCGGCCAGGTCGGTGAGCTCGGCGAGGAACGGCATCGAACCCCGGTCCCGGCCGGTGTAGACGAACTGCCAGTCGACACCGCGCTCGATCGCGTCGTACAGCATCGGCCGGATCGGGGTGATCCCGATGCCGCCGGCGACGAAGAGGTACTTGTCCACCCCGATGAACGGGAACGCGTTGCGGGGTCCGCGCAGCGTGAGCGGCTGGCCGGCCTCGAGCGCGTGCATCTCCCGGGAGCCGCCCCCGCCGTCGGCGATCTCCCGCACCGCGATCCGGTAGTGGTCGTGCTCCCGCGGCGATCCGGTCAGCGAGTACTGGCGCTGCCTGCCCGACGGCAGCACCACGTCGACGTGAGCCCCGGGGTGCCAGCCCGGCAGCTCACCGCCGTCCGCCGCGACCAGCCGGAAGCTCCGGACGCCGTCGGATTCCTGCCGGACCTCGTCGACCACGACGTCCAGGGTCCGGCGGACCTCGACGATGTCCGGCCGGTAGTGCCCCGACAACCCGGAGGCCTTCTCGTACGCCGCGACGATCACCCCGAGAAAGCGCATGCTCCGCGACGGCGGGTTCGCCCGGAAGTCCTCGTGGAGGCGTTCGGCTTCGAGCTGAGCGGCGCGCTCCGGGCTATCCGGCAAGACCGGTTCCCGGGTCCGTCGCCGCCTCGGCGAGCCGATCGGCCGCGAGCGCTGCCGGGGATTGCGCCAGGTAGGCGACCGCCTGGGCGGTCGAGCCCTCCTTCGACGGATGGTAGCTCCGTCGGAAGTAGCGCAAGGACCAGCGCAGCAGGTCCAGGTAGCCCGGGGTGAAGCCCTTCCGCTTCGAGCGGATCAGGCTCCACCAGTGCGGCTTGCCCTTCACCGCCGGGTCGGCCGCCATCAGGTGCTTGACGCCGCGGAAGAAGAGCCAGAGCAGCACCACGCCCCCGACCGCGTAGGTGCGCACCCGGCGGAACCAGCGGCCGTCGACGTGCATGAAGACGTCGTAGGCCACCGCTCGGTGCTCGACCTCCTCGGCACCGTGCCAGCGCAGCAGGTCGAGCATCCGCGGATCACCGCCGGCGGCGTCGAGGGCAGGGGTGTCCAGCACCCAGTTGCCGAGGAAGGCGGTGACGTGCTCGACGGCGGCGACGACCGCAAGCCTCTCGATCAGCCACTCCTCCTTCTTCTTGCCCTCGAGCTTCCGGTCGCCCAGGAGCCGCTGGAACATGAACTCGATGTCGCGCACGTAGGGCCTGTTGTCCATGCCCTGCTCGGCGAAGTAGTCCTGGACCAGCTGGTGGGCGTGCGCGTGCATCCCCTCCTGGCCGATGAACCCGATCACGTCCTCGCGGAGCTCGTCGTCCTTGATCAGCGGCAGCGCCTCGCTGAAGATCTTCACGAACCAGCGCTCGCCCTCGGGCAGCAGGATGTGCAGCACGTTGAGCAGGTGCGAGGCGAACGGCTCGTTCGGGATGAAGCACGGCGGCATCCCGGTCCAGTCGAAGCGGACCTCGCGGGCGCGCAGGACGACCTTGTCCGGAGTGCTGGCGACGTCTTCCGGCCCGCTCATCGGCGGGCCTTCCGCTTTCGCGTCGCGGCCGGAGCAGCCGGCGCGTTCTTGACGGCGAAGGCGTCGACGTAGGCCGCGACCCGTTCCGGGCTTTCCGAGACGACCCAGTGCGACCCGGCGATCTCGCTGATGGTCAGGTCGTCGACGAACGGCGCCGGCGTCTCGGTGGCGAGCCGCACCGAGACGAACGCGTCGTCGACCGGGGCGAGCACCTGGACCGGGACGCTGGTGCGCACCGGGCGCGGGCGGGCCAGCGTCGACGGCATGTTGGCGCGGTACAGCTTGATCCCGTTGACCTTGTCCGCCTCGCTGCGCTGGACCGGGTTCGCGAGCGCTCCGGCCGGGTGCCCCTTGAGCTCGGTGCGGGCGATCCCGCGGTCGACGACGCCGAGGCTCACGATCCGTTCCGGTAGCGCCGGGATCTGGAACGCCGCGATGTACCAGGACTTCAGCGCCTGCCGCAGCGAGGCGCCGGGGTGCTTGCGGTCGCGCATCCAGACACCGACGTAGTCCAGGCACGGCCCGGAGATCGAGGTGTACGACGCGATCCGCGGGGCCAGCGCCGGGTCGGTCACGGGACCCCAGGACTGGATCGAGCCCCAGTCGTGCGCGAGCAGGTGCACCGGCGTGTCCGGGCTGACCGCGTCGATCACGGCGGTGAAGTCCTCGACCAGTCGCGCGATCTTGTACGACGACCGGGCGGCCGGCTTGTCGGAGTCGCCGGCACCGCGCACGTCGTACGCGATCACCCGGTAGCGGTCGCCCAGCTCGGCGGCGATGCCGTCCCAGACGGTGTGGTTGTCGGGGTAGCCGTGCACGGCGACCAGGACCGGTCCCTCGGGGTTGCCGGACTCGAACACGGCCAGGCGGGTGCCGTCGGCGGACTGGACGCTGGAGGCTTTGACAAACGGGGTGCTCATGTACACACCGTTCTACGTCATTGAACGTCTGTCAATAGCGGATCGCGGACGTTTCCCCCTCAACAGAGGGCGAAACCGGCTCAGCGGCGACCGGTGCCGAACGCCCCGCGGACGATCTCACGGGCTGCTGTCCGGAGCACCTGGCGGAAGGTCGTCGAGTTCACGACCTCCTCGACGACACCCTTCTCCTTCTTCCGGCTACGCGGGGCCGGCGCCTTCGGGGCCGCCTTGCTCGGCGCCGGAGCAGCCTTCCCGGCCTCCGCCGCCGCCTTCTCGGCACCCGCCTCCAGCTTGGCGGCGAGGAGTTCCCGGGCCGACTCGCGATCGACCGGCGTGGCGTACTTGGCGTAGAGCGCCGAGCCCTGCACCGTCGCTGTCATCGCCGCCGCGTCCGCCGTCCCCATCAACGACTCGGGGGCGCGCAACCGGGTCCACGCGACCGGGGTCGGGGCGCCCTTCTCGTTCATCACGGTGATGACTGCCTCGCCGATGCCGAGCGAGGTGATCACCGCGCCGAGGTCGTCGTACCCGCTGGTCGGGTAGGTGTTGACGGTGGCCTTCAGCGCCTTGGCGTCGTTCGGGGTGTGCGCCCGCAGCTGGTGCTGCACCCGCGACCCGAGCTGGGCCAGCACGTCGTCCGGGACGTCGGTCGGCGACTGGGTCACGAAGAAGACCCCGACGCCCTTGGAGCGGATCAAGCGGACGGTCTGGGCGATCGCGTCCAGGAACGCCGGCGAGGCGTCGTTGAAGAGCAGGTGCGCCTCGTCGAAGAAGAAGACCAGCTTCGGCTTGTCGATGTCGCCGACCTCGGGCAGGTCGTGGAACAGGTCCGCGAGCAGCCACATCAGGAACGTCGAGAAGATCACCGGACGGTCCTGGAGGTTCGGCAGCTCCACCAGCGAGATCAGGCCCTTGCCCGAGGCCGTCATCCGCAGGAAGTCGCCGGTCTCGAACTCGGGCTCCCCGAAGAACGCGTCGGCGCCCTGGTCGGAGAAGGCGATCAGCTCGCGCAGGATCACCCCGGCGGTCGCGGCGGACAACCCGCCCAGCTCCTTGAGCTCGCCCTTACCCTCGTCCGAGGTCAGGTACTTGGTCACCTCGCGCAGGTCGGCCAGGTCCAGCAGCGGCAGGCCGGCCTTGTCGGCGTAGTGGAAGATCAGCCCGAGCGAGGACTCCTGGGTGTCGTTGAGCCCCAGCACCTTGCTCAGCAGGGTCGGCCCGAAGGCGGACATCGTCACCCGCAGCGGGATGCCGGTGCCCTGGCCGCCCAGCGCGTAGTACTCGACCGGGAACGCGGTCTGCTTCCAGTCCTGACCGACCGAGGCCGCGCGCGCGGTGATCTTCTCGCCGCCCTCGCCGAAGGTGGAGAGGCCGGAGAGGTCGCCCTTGATGTCGGCGGCGAAGACCGGGACGCCGGCGGTGCTGAGCTGCTCGGCCATCAGCTGCAGCGTCTTGGTCTTCCCGGTGCCGGTGGCGCCGGCGACCAGGCCGTGCCGGCTGAGCATGCCGAGCGGGATCCTGACGTGCACGTCGGTGAGCTCGTCGGCTCCGAGCATCAGGCCGCCGAGCTCGAGCGCCGCGCCCTCGAACTCGTATCCGGCCGCCACCGTGGCCTTGATGTCCTCAGCACTCATCGTCGCGCTCCCATCGTCTCCATGGCAGGACTGTGCCACACCCGTACGCCGGGCCGGCGGACCGCCATTTCGGCACCGTGCGGACCTCTTTCCTATGATGACTCAGTGATCTTCAAGCGCATCGGTGACGGGCGCCCCTATCCGGCTCATGAATTGGGACCGCGGGACTGGGCGGCGCTTCCACCGCGCCCGGTCCGGCTAGACGAGCTGGTGACCACCAAGGACACCCTGCAGCTGGGCGCCCTGCTCGACGAGGACTCGACGTTCTTCGGCGACCTGTTCGCGCACGTCGTGCTCTGGCGCGACGAGATGTACCTCGAGGACGGGCTGCACCGGGCCCTGCGCGCCGCGCTGCAGCAGCGGCACGTCGTCCACGCGCGCGTCCACGAGGCCGACGCATGAGCGAGGCGGACTCCCGCAACGTCGTCTCCTGGGCCACGCTCGCGGCGATGGGACTGGTCACCCTGGTGATGGCCGTCTGGGGCTTCAACTCGCTGACCGCCCCGGTGGAGAAGGACCCGGTCGACGAGGTGAGCTCCGGGACCGACGGATCGGCCTGCGAGCCCGGCGAGCAGTTCGTGAAGCGCAGCGACGTCACCGTCAGCGTCTACAACGCCGGCAAGCGGACCGGCCACGCCCAGGACACCCTCGACCTGCTCGAGAACGCCGGCTTCGTGGCGGGTGCCGTCGGGGACGCCCCCAAGAACAGCGACGTGCCGAAGGTCCAGGTCCGCGCCAAGGACGTCGACAGCCCGACCGCCAAGCTGGTCGCCCTCGCCTTCGGCAAGCACGTCCCGGTGACCGCGGCCGACGACGAGCTCGGCCCCGGCGTGGTCGTCTTCATCGGCGACAAGTTCAAGCGGCTCGACTCCGGAGCCCCGCGCAAGGTGAAGGCGACCGGGTCCGACTGCTCGTCCTAGCCCGTCACCACAGCAGGTGCTGGCTCAGGTCTCCCAGCTGGTCGACGAACATCGTCCGGGAGGCGAACCACCACTCGCCGTCGATGACCTGGAAGGTGTCGTGGTACTTGCCGGTGATGATCGGCTGCAGCGGCAGGTCCGGCGTCGCCTGGAGGACGCAGTAGTAGGACCGGCAGGTGGCGGTCCCGGCCTCGTCGTCGACCTCGATGATCGGGTTCGTGGTCAGGTGCTTGGTCTTCGGGGTGCCGTCGTCGTCGTACCGGCGCGTCGACATGCCGTACATCCGCCGCGCCCCCTCGGCCCCCACGAACTGCGTCTCCGGCGGCCCGTTCTCCTGGCCGTAGATGGTGGCGTGCGTGAAGAGCTCCGCCACCCCGTCGAAGTCCCCGCGGTCGATCCGCTCGGCGTACGTGTAGAGCAGGTTCTCGATCCGGCGGGCGCTGTCCATGCCCGGGATCATAGGTTCGCGAACGTTGAGTGGGCCCTACTTTTCGGTTGACCGGGCCTCTTCTGCCAGCTGGGCCAGCACCGAGTGCGCACTCACCAGGCCCATCGCCCCAGTGTGCCGCAGGTTCTTGAATACGTACCGACTACGGATGTACGCCGACACGCTGGCCAGCACTCTGAAGGTGGACACCCTTGACCACCTAGGAGGCGAGCCGATGGCGACCCTGATGCTCACGATGGAGCTCGACCCGGCGCGCGCCGACGAGGTGCTGCGGCAGATCCGGGGCGACGTGATCCCGTGGGTACGACGGTTGCCGGGCTTCAGCTCCGGGCACTGGGTGCGCAGCGTCGACAAGTCCTACGCCCTGGTGCTGGTCGAGTTCGGCACCGAGGCCCAGGCCCGGGACGTCGCCGACCTCGCCGCCGCCCAGCGCAGCAACCCGGACCGCTCGTGGAGCTTCGACCGGATCGTCGTCGCCGAGGAGCTGGCCGTCGTCGAGAGCCCGCCGTCCTTCGGCCTCTGAGGCGTCAGTCCGGCTCGACCAGGTGGGCGGCGAGCTCGGCGCGCGAGGCCGACCCGGTCCGTTGCAGCAGCCGCCCGACGTGCACCTCGACGGTGCGCGCGGACAGGAACAACCGCTCGGCGATCGCCGCGTTCGTCAGCCCCTCGACGGCCAGCTCGAGCACGTCGTACTCGCGGGCGGTGACGCCGATCCGCTGCAGGTGGGCCGGCACCCGCTGCGGTCCCTTGCTCTTGCGCGGCACCGGGATCCCGGCGTCGCGCATCGCCGCCCGGGTCGCCGACGCGGCCTCGGTCTGACCGATCTCGACCATGCCGTCCAGCGCCTGCCGGAACCAGGTCACCGGATCTCCCCAGCCGTCCCGGGCGGCCGCAGTCGCGACCAGCGCCCTCAGGTGCAGCTCGATCCACGGCTCCCGGCCCGGCATCGCCCACTCGGCGTCGGCGAAGATCCGGGCCGCCGCCTCCCCGTCACCAGCCCTCCCGGCCGCGACGGCGTCGGCGTACCGGAGCGCGAACCAGGTGGCCGGCGTGGTCGCCTGCTCACCGTCACGGACCTCCGCCCGCGCCGCGTCGCCGGCCTCGGGCCCGTCGCCCAGGACCGTCTCCAGCAGCGCCCAGGCACCGCGGAGCGTGAACAGCTGGCCCGGGTGCTTGCGGTACCAGGTCATCGCCAGCGCGAACTCGCTCCGGGCCTCCTCGTAGCGCGCGTACGCCAGGGCGACGGGCGCCCGGGTGTGCGCGTGCTCGCCCGCGATCAGCACGATGTTGGTCGGGTCGACGGCGAGACCGGCCGCGATGTCCGCCTCCATCTCGTCGAACTTCCCGGCCAGGCCGTGCGCGAAGCCGCGGAGCAGGTACGCCGGCCCGAGCAGCGGGAGCTGCAACCGCTGCATCTGCTCGATGCTGGCGTTCACGATCGTCAGCGCGCCGTCGACGTCGTGGTTCCGCAACCGGACGATGTTCAGGTACCAGTCGATCTGGGCCGCGGTCGCCACCGCGCCGGTCTCGAGCGCCACCGCGCGCGCCGCGAGCAACCGGTCCTCGGTGGGACGACGGGCGACGGTGTCGAGCGCGGCGAGCTCGGTGAGCATCCGGCTGCGCCAGTGGCCGAGGTCGTGACGCTCGGCGATCCGGAACCCCTGCTCGTAGGCTTCCTCCGCCCGGAGCACGTCGTGGCCGCGCTCGGTGCGCCCGATCAGCTCCCACGCCTCGCAGGCCACTCCCGGGGAGTCGTCGCCGACGACCTCGAGCGCGTGCCGGGCGTGCGTCAGGGCCTCCTCGTGGCGGAACCGGCCGAGGGCGATCCCGGCGCGCAGCACCGCGGCGCCGGCCTCGTCGTACCCGGCAGCACCGGCGAGCAGGTCCTCCGCCTCGTCGAGCCGTCCGCTGGACCAGGCCGACCGGGCCATCCGGAGGCGGACCACCGCCAGTCGCGCCGGTTCGCCGCCGCCGCTGCGCAGGTCCTCGAGCAGCTCGCGACCGATCCGAAGTCCGGCCGCGGCGTCGCCGGCCAGCGAGACCACGTCGACCAGGACCTCACGCAGGGACAGCCCGGTGTCCGAGTCCGCGGGGACCAGCCGCAGGCCGCGGTCCAGCATCTCGCGCGCCGTTGCCAGCGCGCCCCGCCCGAGTGCGGCCTGGGCGCCGAGCAGCCAGGTCCGGGCGGCGCCCCCGGGATCGCCGGCGAGCTCCTGGAGCTCGGCGATCCCGGCGTTGTCGGCGGTGGTCCCGGGTGCGGCCAGTCCGGCCGAGAGCCGCTGGGCGAGCTCGGCCTGCTCCGGCGGCAGCATCGCCGCCCGTACGGCCTCGCGGGTGAGCGCGTGCCGGAAGTCGAAGCCCTCCGCCGTACTGACCACGATCTGCTTGGCGACGAGCAGCCGCAGCGCGTCCAGCACGGTCACGTCGTCGTACTCGAGCGCGACCGGCAGGACCGACCAGTCGAAGCCCCCGCCCAGCAAGGCCGCCGCGCGCGCCACCCGCTGCGCCTCCAGCGGAAGCGCGCCCAGCCGCTGCTGCACCGTGCGGGCGAACGTCTGCGGCACCGACGCCGCGATGGGGCCGTCGACTCGCCAGTCGTCACCGACCTGGGCGAGCGTCCCGTCGGTGGCCAACCCGGTGAGCAGCTCCTCGACCAGCAGCGGCAGGCCGCCGGCGTTCGCCCGGATGAACGTGCTGACCTCGGCCGGCGCATCGCCGCCGAGGCAGCCGCGCACCATCTCCTCGATCGCGCCGTCCTCGAACGGCGCGAGGGTCAGCATCGTCAGCGCACCGCGGGTCGCGAGGCTCTCCATCGACTCCTGGGCCGGGGCCGGGAGCGGCCGGGTCGTCGTCAGCAGCACCACCGGCGAGTCCGCGAGGTTGTCGGCGAGGTACTCCAGCACGACCATGGTCTCCGGGTCGGCCCAGTGCAGGTCCTCGACGTGCAGGACCACGCCGTCGCCGCCGCCGATCGTGGTCAGCAGGCGCAGCAGGCCCTCCCCCAGCAGCACCAGCGAGGTCGCCTGCTCGGCGGAGGACCGATCGGCGTCGGCGGGAGCGAGCTGCGGCGCCAGCCGGCCCAGCGCGGGACGGAAGGCGTTCAGCTCCGGGGTGTCGGGGAGCTCGTTGGCACGCAACCACGAGAGCACCGCCTGGCTCAGCGGTCGCAGCGGTGCCGGCGTCACCGCCCGTACGGCGCGCCCGGTGAGCACCGTCATCCCGCGCTCCTCGGCGGCCGCCGTGACCGCGGCGGAGGTCCGGGACTTGCCGACCCCGGCCTCTCCGGTGAGCAGGACCGCACGGCCCGCGCCCGCGACCGCTTCATCGATCGCCTGCCCGAGCAGGTCCATTTCCGAGGCTCGAGAGATCAGAGCCGGGCACTTCACCCCCGAAGCATAGATACGTGGGTCCCTCGGTTACCTACGTAGTTCTCACGGATGCCCCGGAATCGCGGCCCGGACGAAGGTTGCAGCACATCGAAAAAGACTTCTCTCGGAAGTTGTAAGGAACCCGGACCTCGGTGCTCCTACCCGCAAGCAACACCCCACCAGCTGCACCCAAATCCTGACGAAAGGCACTTCTCATGTTCCGCAAGACCTTCACCGGCAGCCTCGTAGCCGCCTCGCTCACCGCGGGCGCGCTGATGACCCTGCCGTCCGCGTCGGCCGCACCCACCTGGGTCGACCAGTCCAACATCAGCCAGCTCGGCCTGCTCCCCAAGGACGCCGACGTCGCGATGTCCGAGAACGGCAACGCCGTCGCCACCTGGATCCGCGAGGCCCTGGGCGCCGACATCGTCTACGCGTCGTACTCGACCGGCGGATCCTGGTCCGTCCCGGACTCGCTGACGTACACCTCCGACACCATCGCCAACCCGACCGCCGTGATCAACGACAAGGGCGAGGCGGCCGTGACCTGGCTGGAGGAGGACAACGGCGGCGAGATGCGCGTCGCGGTCAGCCGCTACATCGGCGGCGGGGTCTTCGACGGCCGCTCCCTGATGAGCCACGCCAACGACCTGAACGCCACCGCGCCGCTCTCGGTGGACATGGACGGCGCCGGCACCGTGTACGCCGCCCGCACCGACTCCGACGGCGGCGACGTCAACAAGGTCCGGGTCTCGACCCTGACGAAGGGCGGCGCCCTCAACGTGCAGACGCTCTCCGACAACAGCTCGTTCGCCCCGGACCTCGCCGTCAGCAACGCCGGTCGCGCCGTGGTCTCCTGGTACAACGCCGGCGACGGCACCAGCACGATCGACGTCCGGTCGCGGGCAGCCGGGAGCAACACCTGGCTGGCGGCCGACTCGACCTCGCTCGCCGGCGCCTACCAGGTGCGGTCCGACGTCGCGATCGACGGTGACAACGCCGTGGTCGCCTACACCCGGCAGGACCTCGAGAACAACTACCGCGTCTGGGCCAACAAGATCCTGACCGACGGCACCGTCACCAGCGCCACCATCGTCTCCGCCGAGGACCAGTCGGCCTCGAACGTGAGCGTCGACATCAACGCGGCCGGCTTCACGCTGGCGGCCTGGAGCTCGGACGACGGTGCGGACCGGGTCCGCTACGCGACCCGCCCGTACGCCGGCTCCTGGTCCGGCGGCACCCTCGTCGGCGAGCTGGCGGCATCGACCACCCCTGACGTCGTGGTCAGCGACAGCGGCCTGGTTGCGATCGGCTACCCGGACGCGGGCCACCAGCACGTGTCGTACCGGCAGTCGCCGTTCCAGCTGATGACCAACGTCGACAGCGCCGGCGGCTTCGTCAACGGCGAGACCGCGGTCGGCGCCGACAGCCAGGGCAACGTCCTGCTGACCGGCATCGTCAAGATGCCCGACCCGACCCAGGGATTCGTCAACGGCGCGATCCTCGACGTGGCCGGCGCGAGCACCACGATGACCGCTCCCGGGTCGATCACCCTCGGCACCAAGGCGAGCGTCGCCTGGAAGGCCACCGACCGGTTCAGCGCGCTGGGCACCGCCAACGTCCGGGTCCGCTCGGCGGCGTTCAACGGAGGGTTCGGGGCGCACTCGTTCCTCACCCTGAACACGCCCAGCACGTCGCTGCTGAACCTGATCCAGCCGGGCCGGACGTACTGCTACAGCGTTCAGACCAAGGACGCGAACAACACCACCGGCGCGTTCTCGGGTGAGAAGTGCACCACGACTCCGGTCGACGACCGCAAGATGACGATCGCGAAGGGCTTCAAGCGGGCCAAGGCCGGGAGCTCCTACCTCGGCACCTACAGCATCGCCAAGAAGAAGAACGCGGTGATGACGCTGAAGAACGTCAAGGCCAAGAAGATCGCGATCCTGGTCACCAAGGTCGCCAAGGGCGGCAAGGTCCAGGTGTTCTTCGCCGGTAAGAAGCTCGGCACCTACAGCCTGAAGGGCACCGGCAACAAGAAGTACATCGCCGCCAAGACCTTCAGCTCGGTGAAGACCGGCAACCTGGTCATCAAGGTGATCAGCAAGAAGGGCAAGGTCGTCCGGATCGACGGCATGATCGCCGTCAAGTAGTACCGGACGATCCCTGGGGGAGGCTCAACCGGCGGTGGCCACCACCGCCGGTTGGGTCTATTTCCGGCTCAGCGGTCCTCGGCGTTCCACTGCGCCAGCCGGCCCCCGAGCGACACCGCGCGCAGGCGCTGCTCGGTCTGCTCCCGGGACTTGCGCGGCGTCACCACCAGCAGCTCGTCGCCCCGGCGCAGCACGGTGCGCAGCTGCGGGACCAGGGTGGTGCCGTCGCGGACGATCAGCGAGACCGAGGAGCCCTTCGGCAGCCGGAGCTCGGCCACCTCGACGCCGTGCATCAACGACTTCGGCGAGATCGTCACCATCAGCAGGTCCGCGGCGATCCGCTCCAGCGGCGCGGCCTCGACCTCGAGGTCCCGCGGCTCGCTGCGGCTGGCGACCTTGAGCACGCGCGCGACGAACGGCAGCGTCGGGGCGGTGATCAGGGTGTCGATCACGACCAGCACGAAGACGATGTTGAACAGCTCGGTGGCGTCGACGACCCCTGCGGAGAGCGGGATGGTCGCCAGCACGATCGGCACCGCACCGCGAAGCCCCGCCCAGCTGATGAAGCCCAGCTCCCGCAACGGCATCGGCTGGGCCACGGACGAGACCAGCACCGACACCGGTCTGGCGACGACCGTGAGCACGACGACCGCGACGACGGCGATGCCGGCGACCTCCCAGGTGAACCCGCTCGGACTGACCAGAAGGCCGAGCATGACGAACAACCCGATCTGCGAGAGCCACGCCATCCCTTCGGCGAAGGAGCGGGTCGCGGCCCGGTGCGGCAGGTCGGAGTTCCCGAGCACGAGGGCGGCGACGTACACCGCCGCGAAGCCGGAGCCGTGCACGGTGGCGGTCGCGGCGTACGCGAGCACGGAGAAGGAGAGCACCGCGAGCGGGTACAGGCCCGACGACGGCAGCGCCGCCCGGCGCATCAGCCAGGCGCCGCCGAAGCCGACCAGGAGCCCGCCGACCACGCCGATCACCAGCTCGAGGACGACCTCGCCGACGAAGCCGAAGGCGCCGTGGTGCCCGCTGGCGCTGACCAGGGTGACGAGCACGACCGTCGGCGCGTCGTTGAGTCCGGACTCGGCCTCGAGGGTCGCACTGATGCGTCTCGGGAGCGGCACCCGGCGGAGCACGGAGAACACGGCCGCGGCGTCCGTCGGCGAGGTCAGCGCCCCGAGCAGGACGGCGAGCTGCCAGCTCATGCCGAGCGCGAAGTGCGCCACCACCGCGACGATGCCGACGCTGACCGCGACGCCGAGCGTCGCCAGCGAGAGCCCCATCCGGGCGACCGGGCGCATCTCGCCCCAGTTGGTGGTGAGGCCGCCCTCGGCGAGGATCACGATCAGCGCGGCGAAGCCGAGCGCGTTGGCCAGCTCGGCGTCGGAGAAGTTGATCCCGAGGCCCTTCTCGCCCAGACCCACGCCGATCAGCAGGTAGAGCAGCAGACTCGGCAGTCCCGCACCGACCGAGGCCCGGACCGCCATGATCGCGACCAACAGCACGCCCGTGCCCGCCAGGAGACCCTGGTTGAGCGTCTGGACGTCGAGTGTCATGCAGCGGCACCTCGGCGATTGGGGGCGTTGGAGGCAAGTCTATCGTTCGAGACTTATAGAACTTGTTCTAGTTACGGCTTAGGCTTCCCCCATGACCACAGCGCTTCCCGACGTCGTCCCCGCCAGCACCCTTCCGGCGGACGCCGAGACCACCGACGTGATCGTGATCGGCTTCGGCATCGCCGGCGGCTGCGCGGCCCTCGAGGCCGCCCGCGCCGGCGCGAAGGTGGTGCTGCTGGAGCGCTCCGCGACGTACGGCGGCACCAGCGCGATGTCCGGCGGGCACTTCTACCTCGGCGGCGGCACCGCGGTGCAGCAAGCGACCGGGCACGAGGACAGCGCCGAGGAGATGTACAAGTTCCTGATGGCCGTCTCCAAGGAGCCCGAGGCCGACAAGATCCGCGCCTTCTGCGACGACAGCGTCGAGCACTTCGACTGGATCGAGGCGCTCGGCTTCGAGTTCGAGCGCTCCTACTTCCCCGGCAAGGCGGTGATCCAGCCCAACACCGAGGGCCTGATGTTCACCGGCAACGAGAAGGTGCACCCGTTCCGCGACCTCGCCGTACCGGCACCGCGCGGCCACAAGGTCCCGGTCCCCGGCGACACCGGCGGCACCCAGATGGTGATGGACCTGCTCAACGAGCAGGTCCTCAAGGCCGGCGTCGAGGTCCGCTACGAGACCGGCGCGACCAACCTGGTCACCGAGGACGGCGCCGTGGTCGGCGTCTCCTGGAAGAAGTTCTCCGAGACCGGCACGCTGCGAGCCAAGGCGGTCGTGGTCGCCGCCGGCGGGTTCGTGATGAACCCCGAGATGGTCGCCGCGAACACCCCCGCCCTCGGCGAGAAGCTCTTCGTCCTCGGCAACACCTACGACGACGGCCTCGGCCTCCGGCTCGGCGCCTCGGTCGGCGCCCAGCTGAAGTTCATGGACGAGCCGTTCATCACCGCGCCGTTCTACCCGCCCTCGCAGCTGGTCACCGGGATCGTGGTGAACAAGAACGGCGACCGGTTCGTGGCCGAGGACAGCTACCACTCCCGGACCTCCGGCTTCGTGATGGACCAGCCCGACCAGGCCGCCTACCTGATCGTCGACTCCGCGCACATCGAGCACCCGTCGATGCCGCTCTGCCCGTTCATCGACGGCTGGGAGACGGTCGAGGAGATGGAGGCCGCGCTCGGCATCCCCGAGGGCCGCCTGGTCGCCACCCTGGCGTCGTACAACAAGCACGCGCACGAGGGCGAGGACCCCGAGTTCCACAAGCTCTCCGACTGGATCGCGCCGCAGGACCAGGGCCCCTGGGGCGCCTACGACCTGACCCTCGGCAAGGCCCTGTACGCCGGCTTCACGCTCGGCGGGATGCGCTGCTCGGTCGACGGCCAGGCCCAGCGCGAGGACGGTTCCGTGATCCCCGGCCTGTACGCCGCCGGCGCCTGCGCGGCGAACATCGCCCAGGACGGCAAGAGCTACGCCTCCGGAACCCAGCTCGCCGAGGGTTCCTACTTCGGTCGCCGGGCCGGCCGGCACGCAGCGGCACTGACCGCCTGACCGCCGCGCTTGGACGCGCGGATACCATCTCGGAGTGCCTCAGCGACCGCTCCGCCTTGCTCTGCTGGCGTTGCTCGGAACGCTGACGCTGAGCGCCTGCGGCGGGACGACGTACTTCGATTCCAGCGTGGACGGCAGGCAGCCGGCGCTCGGATCGGGCTGGACCAAGGTCAAGCCGTTCGAGATCACCCTGCCGACCGACGAGCCTATCGACGACGCCACCGACCCGGACCTCACCGGACCGCTGCTGGTCAACCTCTGGGCGTCCTTCTGCACCCCCTGCAAGACCGAGCTCCCGCTGCTGGCGAAGCTCGCGAAGGACGGCACCCTCGCCGTCGCCGGTTTCACCCGGGACCGGTCCGAGGACAAGGCGCGGGAGGCCCTCGCGACGGCCGGCGTGACGTACCCGAACTGGATGGACAACGACGCCCGGGTCGCCGTCGCCCTCGACGGCCGGGTGCCGATCAACCAGATCCCGTCCTCGGCACTGATCCGGGACGGCAAGGTGGTCGCCGTGCACATCGGCGAATTCAAGAGCACGAAAGACGTGCTCGAAGGCTTGGAGTTGAAGTGACCAGAACCGCCCGTGCGATCGCAGCCCTGATCGCGCTCGCCCTGCTCACCGCGGGATGCTCGTCGGAGAAGGCGGTCGACCTCGCCGGCACCGTGGTCGACCCGCCGTTCACGATCGCGAGCGACACCCTGACCACCGAGGACGGCAAGCCGTTCACGTTCGCGAAGGACACCACCAAGCCGCTGACGCTGGTCTTCTTCGGCTACACGAACTGCCCGGACATCTGCCCGACGGTGCTCTCCTCGATCGCCTCCGGGCTGACCAAGCTCTCCGCGAAGCAGCGCGACGAGGTGCAGCTGTTCTTCGTGACCTCCGACCCGGTGCGGGACACCGGTCCGGTGCTGAAGTCCTACCTGCAGCGCTTCGACCCGTCCTTCAGCGGCCTGACCGGGAAGATCGAGTCGATCGCCAAGGTCGGCCGCTCGATGGGCGTCTTCGTCGACGACGGCGCCAAGCTGCCGAACGGCGGCTACGACCCGAACAGCCACACGTCGTACGTGATCGGGATCGACGAGACCCACAAGGCGCCGATCTTCTGGGGCGGCGACACCGCGCCGATCCAGTTCGCCAACGACTTCAAGTTCCTGCTCACCGAGCGGCCCGAGCACCTCAAGGGCGGCTCCTCGGGAGGCTGAGCCCGCTCGGAAACACCGCGCGACCGACTCGACGCCGGACGCACTACGGTGGCTTCGTGACCGGACAGATCCAGCAGCGCCTCTCGGTGGCGCAGCGCGCGAACGTGCCGCCGTTCCACGTGATGGACCTGCTCGCCGCCGCCCAGGCACGCGCCGCCAGCCACAGCGACCTGGTCAACTTCGTCGCCGGCCAGCCCTCCACCGGAGCGCCGCGCGCGGTCCGCGAGGAGGCCAAGCGGCTGCTCGACGAGGACCTGCTCGGCTACAGCGTCGCGACCGGGGTGCCCGAGCTGCGGGCCGCGATCGCCGAGCACCACCGGCGTACCTCCGGCATCGAGATCGGTGCCGAGGACGTCGTCGTGACCACCGGTTCCTCGGGCGGGTTCCTGCTGGCGTTCCTGGCGGCCTTCTCCCCCGGCGACCGGATCGTGATGGCCCGGCCCGGCTACCCCTGCTACCGCAACGTGCTCGCCGCGCTCGGCTGCGAGGTCGTCGAGGTCGACTGCGGGCCGGAGACCCGGTTCCAGCCGACCGTCGAGCTGCTCGCGGCCGTCCCCGGCCCGATCGCCGGCGTCGTGATCGCGTCCCCGGCGAACCCGACCGGGACGATGATCCCGCCGGCGGAGCTCGCCGCGATCGCGGCCTGGTGCGAGGAGAACGGCGTCCGGCTGATCTCGGACGAGATCTACCACGGCATCACCTACGACGGCGCCGGGACGTCCAGCGCCTGGCAGACCTCGCGCACCGGGGTGATCTTCGGGTCGTTCTCGAAGTACTTCTCGATGACCGGCTGGCGGCTCGGCTGGATGGTGGTGCCGGAGGACCTGCGCCGGCCGGTCGACGTGCTCACCGGGAACTTCACGATCTGCCCGCCGGTGCTCTCCCAGTACGCCGCCATCGCCGCGTTCACCCCGGAGTCGTACGCCGAGCTCGACGGCCACGTGCACCGGTACGCCGGCAACCGGGCGCTCCTGCTCGACGGCCTCCCGCGCCTCGGCATCGACCGGCTCGCGCCCGCGGACGGCGCCTTCTACGTGTACGCCGACATCGGGCACCTGACCGACGACACCTACGCCTGGTGCCAGCGCCTCCTCGCCGAGACGGGGGTGGCGACCGCGCCGGGCATCGACTTCGACACCGCCCGCGGTCACCGGTTCGTGCGGCTCTCCTTCGCCGGCAGCGCTGAGGAGATCACCCGCGGGCTCGACCGGCTCGACGGGTGGCTGCGATGAAGGTCACCGGCCTCGCGATCCACCCCGTCAAGAGCACCGCGATCCGGCCGGTGAGTACCGCCTCGGTGAGCCCGGGCGGGTTCGCCGGGGACCGCCGCTGGATGGTGGTCGACGACGACGGCACGCTGGTCAGCGCCCGGGAGCTGCGGACGCTGTTCCGGGTCACCGCCGACACCCCGGAGACCGAGCCCGGCCTCGACGTCCCGCTCCGGCTGCGCTCCCGCGGGTTCGACCCGATCGACGTCGCCGAGCCGGACACCGCGCTGGTGGACCTGCGGATGCACGGCAACGAGCTGCGAGGCCGCCCGGCCGCGGAGTCCGCGCACGAGTGGATCCGAGCGGCGACCGGACGGGCCGACCTCCGGCTGATCTGGTGCGACGACCCGACCCGCCGTACCTTCGAGCGGGAGTGGGCCCGCCCCGGCGACCACGCCGCCTACACCGACAGCTGCCCGGTCACGTTGGCGTCACTCGCCTCGCTGCGCCAGCTCAACGACTGGATCGCCGAAGGTGCGGTCGAGCGCGGCGAGGAGCCGCCCGCGCCGCTGCCGATCGAACGCTTCCGCCCGAACGTGGTGATCGACGGCGAGCTCCCGTTCGCCGAGGACGACTGGTCCGAGGTGCGGATCGGCGAGGTGCTGTACCGCAAGCCGAAGCGCGTCGACCGCTGCGTGATGACCACGATCTCCCCCGACGACCTCAGCTCCTCCAAGGAGCCGATCCGGACGCTGGCCAAGCACCGGCTGGTCGATCGGGCCACCTGGTTCGCGATCCACCTGATCCCGCTGGAGGCCGGGACGATCGCGGTCGGCGACGCCGTCATCCCCCAGCCGTAGCGACTCCCCGCGCACCGTCCGCGCGTACGTGGAGGCATCTCGACAAGCTCGATGTCCGAGCCCACCAGACGTCGAGCCCACCAGACGTCGAGCCTGTCGAGACGCGGTGACGTCCGCGCGTACGTGCGGGCCCTCCCACCGGACGTCGAGCCTGTCGAGACGCGGTGACGTCCGCGCTAACGACCCGCAGCCAACCTGCCGAACGCGTTGCGGCGGCGGAGATCCAGGGGTGAGGGACGGCGATCGAGCCGACCGCCCAGCACCGAGATCGCCTCGTCGGCACGCCCCGACTGCACCAGGCAGAACAGCAGTGTCTCCTCGATCACCTCGCGCTGGGCTGCCGATCCGCCGACCTTGACCAGCGCCGGGAGCAGCTCGCCGAAGAGCGTCGCGGCGTCGCTCCAGCGCTGCTCGGTGACCGCGATGAAGGCGTCGCAGATCGGCACCACCACCGTCCGGGTGGTCCGGTCGTCGGCCCGCGCGCAGTGCACCCGCAACCGTTCGAGGAGCGGCACCTCCCCCTGGGCGGCGAGCGCGATCGCCGCGTGCACGGCGATGAACGGGGTCTGCGGAGCAAGGATCAGGTTCTCGTCGACGCCCGCCAGCACGGCCTCGATCGGCGGCGGCGCGCCCTCGCCCTCGAACGCCGGCGGCAGACCGAGACCGCCGGTCGCCCGGTCCCAGTCGGCGACCGCGATCCGCCAGCGCCAGATCAACGAGGCCGCGTCGACCAGTCCCCGGACGCCGGTCACGGTCGGCGGCGCGAGCTGCGAGTAGTAGCGCCGTCGTACCGCCTCGGTGTCGCCCAGGGCGAGCTCGTGCAGTGCGGCGTGCCAGGAGAAGTGCGCGCGGTGGCTGGCCGACCGGCCGCTCTCCGCGACCCAGTGGTCGAGCCAGACCCGACCCTCCTCGTGCTGGCCGGTCTCGTACATCACGTGCGTCTGCGCGTGCACGGCGTGGCCGGAGGACGGCTCGCAGGAGAGCGCGGACTCCGCCAGCAGCCCGGCCTCCTCGAACTTGCCCTGGTCCTGGCGGACGAAGGCCAGCAACGAGATGTACCACCAGTGGTCCCCGTACGACGGCGCCAACCCGTCGACCAGGTCCCAGGCTTCGCGCTGCACGTCGGTGACTCCGGAGAACGCGATCGTCGGGACCGCCGCCGAGACCGCCAGCACGTCGCGCGGGTAGGTGGCGATGTGCGCCATCAGCGACGACGAACCCAGGGCGCGCGACCCGTCGATCCGGTTCGCGACGGTGCCGACGAAGCTGGTCTCCCGGCTGTCCCCGCGCCGGCCGACCGCCTCGATCGCGGCGTCCAGCGACACCCGGACGTCGGTGTGCGCGCCGGCCTCGTAGCCGAGCATCGCGAGCGCGGCGTGCGCGAGCGCGAACCCGGGGTCGGCCAGCGTCGCCTCCCGGATCAGGTCCTCGCCGCCGTCCTGGAGCCGCAGGATCCGCTCGAGGCCGGCGTTGTAGGCGGCAGCGGCCTCGGCGGTGGTCGACAACGGCATTCCGAGCGGGTCGCGCGGCCGGGCGATCGGGTGGTGCCCGCTGACCAGCCGGCCGTCCTCGAGCCGGCGCGGGAGCGGCGCCACCTCGTCCAGGATCGCCGAGGCCAGGCCGACCGCCTGGGTCCGGATCTCCGGAACCGCGGTGGACTCCCAGAGCTCGCCGCGTCGCAACGACCCCAGGGTCCAGATCGGCGCCTCGGTGGAACCGGCCTCGTCGATCAGCCGGCCGTGCTCGGTCCGGAGCCCCAGTCCGGCGCTCGCCACGCTGGCCAGGGCACCGCTCGCGCGCGGGCGCAGCAGCCCGTCGAGGAACGCGTTGCCGAGGAGCCGGATGTCGGCCTGCGGCCCGGTGCAGTTCACCACCCAGCCGACCTCGCGCTCGGTCCCGCCGGAGAGCCGGACCCGCAGCCCGCCGCCGGTGAGCGGCTCGGCTCCGACGACCTCGCCCTGCTCGACCGTCAGCCGCTCGACGGCGCGCAGCTCCCGGAGGACCACGGCGCTCGACGGCGCCATCCGGTGCCGCAGCCAGTTCCACTCGCCCGCCGGACCGGTCAGGAACCGGGCCCGGTCGTCCTCGCCGAGCCGCTCCCACAGGGTCGCGACCCGGAACCGGATGCCGTCGACCGCAGGGCGCCAGTCCCCGCCGGCGGCGGCGACTGCCTCGACGTACCGGCGGACGTCCTCCTGGAGCGTGTCCAGGTCGGAGCCCCAGCCGGCAACATCCGGGATCGCGGCGAGCTTGGGCTCGGCCAGGTGCACCCGCGGCAGCCGGCCCTTGCGCGAGACGGCGAGGACGCTCCGGTCGGGGCGACTCCCCTTGCCGGTCAGCGAGAGCACCAGGTCGACGGCGGTCAGGCCGGTACCGACGAGGAGCACGTCAGCCGGGCCGACCCGGTCGCGCCGGATCGTGTCCACCGCGCCCGGAGCCCACGGGTCCGGGACGAAGAACGGCGAGTCGGCCAGCGCCGGCGGCGCCCAGGCGGCACCCGCTTCGGGCAGGCCGGTGGCGACCACCACGGCGTCCGCGACGATCTCGTCGCCCTCGCTGGTGGTGACCGCGACGCTGCTCGCCTGCCGCCGTACGCCGACGGCCCGGGTACGACGGTGCTGGACGACCACCAGGCCGTCCGCCGCGCGCTCCGCCTCCGCCAGCAGGTCCTCGAGGTAGAGCCCGAACTGGCGGCGCGGCACGAACGCCGTCGGCCCGCCGCTGGTGTCGAAGGAGTTCCGCGCTCGCCAGGCGACGAAGTGACCGGGCTCCTCGGGAAGCGCGCTCATCCCGGACGCGGGGACGTTGAGCAGGTGCTGGTCCTCGGTGGCGCCGAACGCCACCCCGCGGCCGCAGCGGTCCGCCGGGTCGATCAGGACGACCGTCAGCGCGGTCTCGCGCCGGGCCGCCGCCCGAATCAGGTGGATCGCGGTCAGCGTGCCTGCTGCCCCGCCGCCGACGATCGTCACCGTGGGGCGTGCGCCTGCCGGCCAGACCGTCATCCGTCACCTTCCGAGCCACCTGGACCCACCATGGGTCCTTAACAATCTTAACTTACCTAACTCGGTACAGATAACAAGGACGGCGGAGCCCCGGTGACCGGGTGCACGCCGGGGCTAGTTCTTCAGCGACAGGAACGAGATCGGCAGCGGCGTCGGGGTCGGAGCCGGAGTCGCGGGCTTCGGGGGCTCGGGCGGCTTCGGGGTCGCGGACTGCGGCAGCGCCGGGCCGCCGCGCGGGCCGATGTGGGTGAAGCAGAAGCCGCGCTTGCGGGCCTCCTTGACGATCCTCGGCACGGCGGCGACCGAGTTCGGCGAGTTGTTCACCCCGTCGTGCTGCAGCACGATGTTGCTCTGGTGCCGGCGCAGGCCGCGCAGCACCCGGTCGGCGATCTGGCCCGGGGTGCCGCCGGCCCAGTCCCGCGAGTCGATCGTCCAGAGCACCGGGACCAGGCCGAGGCCGCGGATGTCGCGACGGACCCGCTTGCTGATGTCGCCGTACGGCGGTCGCATCAGGTCGCTCGGCGTGATCTTGTGCTCGCGCATCTCCCGGCGGGTGCTGCGCAGCTGGCGCCGGACGCCCGAGTCGCTCAGCCGGGTCAGCTGCGCGTGCGTGTAGGTGTGGTTGCCGATCGTGAAGCCGGAGCGCTGCACCAGCCGAGCGGTCTGCGGTGCGCTGTGGATCCGGGAACCGACCATGAAGAAGGTGGCCGGCACCTTCCGCTTGAGCAGGATCTTGACCAGGCCGGGTGTCACGGACTTCGAGGGCCCGTCGTCGAAGGTCAGCGCCACCAGGCCGGACCGGCACGCCCGCGGGAGCTTGTGCCGCCGTACCGGCTGCGGCAGCACCGAGGCGACCGGCTCCGATGCGCCCGAGACCGTCCGCTCGACCGGATCCGCCGAGGCCGGGTGCAGGCCCAGCGAGGAGGCCGTCAGAGCCAGTGCGGCGATCAGGAGGGCAGGGGCGTTGCGCCGGGTGAGGAAGCGGTGCTGCATGCCCTCAGGGTTTCAGGCGGAGAGAGCTCCACTGAGCACATTCACCAGGTGTTGGACGAATCGTTCGTGGTTGAGCCGCTGCCGGGTGCCGTTCTCGCGGGCGCGAGCCCGTTCGGCCAGCGCGGCGGTGAGGAAGGTCACCAGCAGGGCGACGCGTTCGCGGGTCAGAACCGGCCCGAACCGGGGCTCCAGCAGGTCGTTGAGCCGTCCGAGCTGGGCACCGAGGACGGTGCCGGTCAGGACCTCGTTGGGCCGCGCGGTGCCGAGGCCGGACCAGGCGGCGAGCTGCTCGATGATCCGCAGGAAGTCCCGGCCGTCCTCGGTGGCCAGCAGCGCCGCCGTCGGATCGACGATCGCCGCGACCACCTCGACCAGGGCCGCGTCGGGCCCCGGGACCACCCGATCGGCCTCCATGGCGGCCATGTGCTTGGTGACGATCGCGGTGAGCATGCCCTGCCGCGATCCGAAGTGGTAGCCGACCGCGGAGTCGTTGCGCTGGCCTGCATCGCGCACGATGTCGCTCAGCTTCGCTCCGGCGACCCCGTCCCGGGCGAACCGCCTCTCGCCGGCGCGGATCAGCAGGGCTCGGGTCTCGGTTGCGTCGCGGGCCACAGTTCCGCATACTAACGAGATATCTTAGTAACGGACTCCGTTAGAAGGCGGTCGTGAACACCTTGACCTACCACCCGTTGGACGTCGACTTCCTGGCCGACCCCTACCCCACCTACGCCTGGCTGCGGGACGAGGAACCCGTCCACCACCACCTCGGGAGCGACCGTACGCCGCCCTTCTGGGCGCTCTCCCGGTTCGAGGACATCTGGACCTCGGTGCGGCAGGCCGACGCGTTCTCCTCCGCCCAGGGACTGACGTTCTTCCCCGACGAGATCGCCACCCTCGGACTGCCCCCGAACATCGTGATGGTCGACGCGCCCCAGCACACCCGGCTGCGCGGGCTGATCGGACGCGGGTTCACGCCCCGCCAGGTCACCCGCCTGGAGGACGCGATCCGGCGGTTCGCGGGCGAGCGGCTCGACGAGATCGCCGACCGTGCCGCGGCCGGCGAGACCATCGACCTGCACGAGGACTACTCGGCGACGGTGCCGACCTTCGTGCTGGCCGAGCTGTTCGGCGTACCGGAGCCGGACCGGGTGCGTTTCGGCCCGTGGGTCAAGCACGTGACCGCGCTGCAGGACCAGACCCTGAACGGCGGCGGGCTCGACGATCCGGAGCAGGCGGACGGCATCGGCGCGGTCGCCGAGCTGCTCGGGTACTTCTCCGAGGTGATCGCCGAGCGACGCGCGAGCGGCGGGACCGACGACCTGATCGGTGCCCTGGTCGCCGCCGAGCTGGACGGCGAGCGGCTGACCGACTGGGACATCCTCGGCTTCTGCTTCGTGGTGACCGCCGGCGGAAGCGACACCACCGCGGCCCTGATCTCGCACGCCGTGATGCTTCTCGACCAGGCACCCGAGCAGCGCAAGCTCCTGCTCGACGACCCGGGTCTGCTCTCGCCCGCGATCCAGGAGTTCCTCCGGCTGGAGTCCTCGGTGCAGGGACTCGCGCGCACCACGACCCGAGACGTCACGATCCGGGGAACCACCATCCCCGCGGGCGAGAAGGTGCTGATGCTGTACGGCGCCGGCAACCGCGACCCCCGCGAGTTCGGCCCGAACGCCGACGCGCTCGACGTACGTCGCGAGTTCACCCGGCATCTCGCCTTCAGCAGCGGCCCGCACTTCTGCATCGGCACCCACCTGGCCCGGCTGCAGGCCAGGGTCGCGCTCGAGGAGCTGCTGGCCCGCTACCCGGACGTCAGCGTCGACCCGGCGGCCGGGGTCCGGCACCCCTCGGCCTTCGTCCGCGGCTGGCTGAGCCTCCCGGCGTCGCTGCACGGCTGATTTCAGGGAGGCTCCCTGAGGACTCGCCGGTGCACCCGCTCCGATGATGATCCGGTGAGATCCCGCCTGTGCACCGCTCTGCTCGCCGTCGCCGCGATGGTCGTCGCGTCCTTCGCCGTCACCGCCGACCCCGCTCGCGCCGCCGGCGGCACCGGGTCGATCACGGGCACCGTCACCGTCCCCGACGGGTACGACCTGCGCACGGTCCGCGTGCTGGCGACACGGACCGACGACCCGAACCAGACGTCGGCCGTCTCCGCGTGGACCGACGCCACCGGCGCCTACCAGCTCACCGGCCTCGGCACCGGCGACTACTACGTCGGGTTCGGCACCTACCGCACCGACCTGGACCTCTGCAGCGGTCATGACTACTGGTGGTCCGGCGCAGGTCAGGCCCCGACCGGCACCTGCGTCCGCATCGCTGCTTCACAGCCCGTCATCACCGGTGCCCAGAGCATCTCGGTCGTCGACGGCGCGGCCACCGCGCTCGGCGCCGTCCCGGTGCTGTCCGAGCAGCCGACGTACCAGCTGTCCGGGCACCTGGTCGCGCCATCCGGGGAGTCGGTGGCCGGCATGAAGGTCGAGCTGTGGGTCAACGACGAGACCTACTGGCGCAACGACGTCTCCGGCGGCTGGTACCGGCTCGACTCGGTCCCGACCAGGACCGTCTCCGCCGACGGATCCTTCGCGTTCCAGCTCATCGCTCCCAGGTGGAGCGTGAAGTCTGCGCTGCGACTCGTCGACGCCGGGCACGGCTATGCGTTCTCGCAGTCCACGGGCGGACTGAGCCAGTCCACCGCGGGGCGCGCCGGCGCCGACTTCGGCACCGGCTCGGTCGGGCTGCTCGCCCTCCCGTGGTGGAACTACCCGGACACCGATCTCGGCGCTCTGCAGCTCAAGCACGAGATCGGCTACGCCAGCGGGACGGCCACCATCGGCGGCAGCCCGGAATGGGGACGCACGTTGACGGCCCACTCCAACGTGGTGTGGTCCCAGCCCGGGGTCGGCACCGAGTACCGGTGGGTGCGCGGCGGCGAGGTCCTCGACGTCACCGGTCCGACCTACGTCCTGAACAGCGACGACGACGGCTGGGAGCAGACGTTCTCGGTGCGCGCGGTGCCGAAGGGCGCCTGGGCCTACAACGGCACCCCGATCCAGTCGGCGCCCGTCACCGTCGTCAACACCACGCCGCTGAACGTGGCCCTGCCGAAGATCGCCGGGGCGCCGGTGGTCGGCGGCACCCTGACCGCGACCACCGGGGCGTGGCGACCGACCTACCCCACCTACACGTACTCGTACCGCTGGCTGCGGGCGAACAGCACGATCCCCGGCGCGAACCAGGCGTCCTACCGGGTCACCAAGGCCGACGTCGGCCGCCGCCTGAGCGTCGAAGTGTCCGCAAACCGCCCGTCCGGGTGCGACCTGTGCACCCCGTGGTTCCAAGGCCCCGGCGTGGTCGTCTCGTCGGCGACCGCACCGGCCTCCTGGCCGGCCATGCCCGCCTCGTGGGTGCGGACGTGGTCGGCCAAGACGGGGGCCGCGTCGGCCAGGATCGGGCGCCGGGTCGCCGTGACCAGGACGCTGTTCTCGACGACCGCCCACGGGCTCCGCGCCGGCTACCAGTGGTACGTCGGCGGCAAGGCGGTCAAGGGAGCGACCACGACCAGGCTGAAGGTCAGGAAGTCGTGGTTGCGCAAGACCGTGGTGCTGCGGGTGACGGTGACCGCCCCCGGCTACCTGCCCCGAGCCAGGGCGATCTCGTTCGGGAAGGCGCGCCGGGCCGGCTAGCGGGTACGCCGCAGAGTGCCCGCGTCGCGTTGTCCCCAGATTTCTGATACTGAGCAGACCCGGAAATCGGAATCCCGGCTACCCTCCCCCGGAGGTGCAGACCCTTGCTGCACACGACGAGGAGGATCCATGAAGCTCAACCGCCCCCTGGCTGCCATCGCCACCGTTGCCCTGCTGGCGATCCCGACCGCGGCGAGCGCCGACACGATCGTCCGGGGCGACGCCCGCGGGGACGTGCAGGTCGTCAAGCTCGACAAGGACGGCGACGTCGTCGGGGAGGCGGCACCGGCTCCCGATCGCGCCCAGGGCGACGCGACCGGCGTCAAGGTGACGCACACCAAGAAGAGCGTCCGGGTGCTGACCCGCTACCGCGACCTGGTCCGCTCCGGCTACCAGCTCCACCAGCTGGAGATCCGCACCGGCAGCCGCGCCCGCATCCTGCAGATCGAGGCGTTGCCCGGATCCTGGAAGGGTAAGGCGACCCTGTACACCTGGGCCGGCAAGAAGGCCCGCTGCTCCACCTCGCACACGATCGACTACGCGAAGAACACCGTCCTGGCCGTCGTACCGAGCAAGTGCCTCGGCAACCCGACGTGGGTGCGCATCGGATCCGGAGCGATCACGTCGTACGACGGCAACCAGCTCTACTTCGACGACGCCTTGGTCACCGGCGGAACCTTCGACTCGCCCAACGCCCTGACCGGTCGCGTCTACCGCTGACCGGGTGCGACGGGGCTACTCGACGGCCTACTTCTTGGTGAGGAACGCGACCATCGCTTCGCGGGCCTCGTCGGAGCCGAAGAGGCGGGCGCTGAGGGCGATCATCTCCTCGGCGTTCGCCTCCAGGTAGGCCAGCAGGTCGCGGGCCAGGATCTTCTTGGTCTCGCGGAGCCCCTGCGGGTGCGCCTTCAGCAGCTCGGCACAGGCCTCGTCCACGGCGGCGTCGAGCTCGGCCGCCGGGACGCTCCGGGTGACCAGACCCATCCCGGCCGCCTCGGCCGCGTCGAAGGTCCGGCCGGAGAGGAAGGTGTCGTACGCCGCCCGGCTGGTCAGCCGCGGGATCAGCGTCAGCGAGATCACCGCGGGTGCGAGGGCCAGCCGGGACTCGGTCAGCGCGAAGGTGACGTCGTCGCCGCAGATCACCAGGTCGCTGGAGGCCACGATGCCCAGGCCGCCCGCCCGGACCGGGCCGCCTAGCCGGGTCACGATCGGCTTCGGGTGGGTCAGGATCACCCGCTGCAGCTCGACCAGCGCGCCGGCGCCCTCGGTCATCGACCCGCCGGCCGCCTCGCTGAGGTCGGCACCGGAGCAGAACACCCGATCCGCCGAGCGCAGCACCACGACCCGGACCGCGTCGTCGGTCGCCGTCGCCTCCAGCCGGTCGAACAGCTCGCTGACCAGCTGCCGCGACAGCGCGTTCCGGTTGTGCGGCGAGTCCAGTGTGATCGTCGCGATCCCGCCCGCTGTCGCCAGGTGAACAAGTTCCTCAGTCACAGACTCTCCAACCATGTTGAGTGGGCCTAGTAGGACTTCGGGAGTCCGAGGGAGTGCATCGCCACGAAGTTGAGGATCATCTCCCGGCTGACCGGAGCGATCCTGCCGAGGCGGGCCGCGATCAGCAAGTTGCCGAGCCCGTACTCCGTCGCGAGGCCGTTGCCGCCGTGCGTCTGCACCGCCACGTCGAGGGCGTTGCAGGCGATCTCGCCGCCGGCGTACTTGGCCATGTTGGCGTACTCGCCGGCTCCCATGTCGTCACCGGCGTCGCAGAGGGCGGCCGCCTTCTGCATGACCAGCCGGGACTGCTCGAGCTCGATCTTCACCTTGGCGAGCGGGTGCGCGATGCCCTGGTGGGTGCCGATGACGTCCTTCCAGACCTTCCGGGTCTTCGCGTACTCGACCGCGTGGTCCAGCGCGTAGCGCGCCATCCCGTTGGAGAACGCCGCGCCCATGATCCGCTCCGGGTTCAGGCCGGCGAAGAGCTGCCAGAGGCCGCCGTCCTCGTCACCGATCAGGGCGTCGGCGGGCAGCCGGACGTTGTCGATGAAGACCTGGAACTGCTTCTCCGGCGCGTGGAAGTCCATCGGGATGTGCTGCCACTCGAGACCCTTGGCGTCCGTCGGTACGACGAACAGCGCCGGCTTGAGCTTGCCGGTCTTGGCGTCGGCGGTGCGCGAGACCACCAGGACGGCGTCCGCCTCGTCGATCCCGGAGATGAAGACCTTCTGACCCTTGAGCACCCACTCGTCGCCGTCCTTGGTGGCGGTGGTGGTGATCTGGTGGCTGTTCGAGCCGGCATCCGGCTCGGTGATCGCGAACGCCATGATCATCGACCCGTCGGCGATCTTCGGCAGCCAGTCCTGCTTCTGCGCCTCGGTGCCGCAGCGGGTGATGATCGTGCCGCAGATCGCCGGGCTGACCACCATCATCAGCAACGGGGCTCCGGCCGCTGCGGCCTCCTCGAGGACCGCGGCGAGGTCGGCCATCCCGCCGCCACCGCCGCCGTACTCCTCGGGGATGTTCACGCCGAGGAACCCGTGCTTGCCCATGTCGGACCACAGCTCCGTGAGCTTCTCGTCGTTGCGGGTCTTCTCCGCGACGTAGGAGTGCCCGTAGCTGCCGGCCAGCTTGGCGACGGCCTCACGCAGCGCGACCCGCTCGTCGGGCTCGGTGAACGGAACGGTGCTCATGCGGACTCCTCGTTGGTTGACTCTTCTTCTGACGTGACGACGGCGAGCACGTCGCCCGCCGAGACCTGCTGGCCCACTTTCACGGCGATCTCCACGACGCCGTCACCGGGGGCGGTGATCGAGTGCTGCATCTTCATCGCCTCGAGGACGAGCAGGGTCTGCCCCGCCTCGACCTCGGCGCCGGACTCGGCCTGGACCGCGATCACGGTGCCGGGCATCGGCGCCAGCAGCGACCCGGCGCTGACCTGCTCGGCCGGGTCCACGAACCGCGGCACCCGCCGGAGCGCGACGTGCCCCGAAGGCGCCTGTACGTCGACCCGGTCGGCGTTCAGGAACACGTCGTGCGCGCGGAGCAGCCCGTCGTGCTCGACGACGACCCGCCACCCGCCGGCGATCTCCTCGGGCATCGTGGCCGTCGCGCCGGTGACCTCGCCGTACAGGTCGACGAACTCCAGGACCCCGCGGGCATCGCGCCAGCCGACCCGGATCTCGGTGCCGTCGAGGTCGAAGGTCTCGACCTGCGGGCCCGAGTAGACGTTGCGCCAGCCGGCGGGGATCGCCTGCTGGACGCGGCGCGACCGGACCGACTCCCCGACCAGCGCCACCGCGGCGGCGAACAGCGCGCAGCCCTGGTCGGCCGGCCGGCCGGGGACGTGCCGCCCGCCGAGGGCGTCGAGCTCGGCCTCGGCCAGGAAGTTCGTCGTCATCCGGCCGGCGACCACGTCGGGGTGGCCGAGCAGCTCGACGAGCAGGTCCCGGTTGGTGCGGATGCCGTGCAACCGCGACCTGTGGAGCACCCCGGCGAGCTGGCGCAGGGCGAGCTCGCGGGTCGGTGCCCAGCAGATCACCTTGGCGAGCATCGCGTCGTAGTGCGTGCCCACCTCGCTGCCGGAGACGAACCCGCTGTCCAGCCGCGTCCCGTAGGTCGTGAACTGGTCGAAGGCGAGGTCGGTCGGGATGTCGAATGCGTCGAGGAGGCCGCTCTGGGGCTGGTAGTCCGCGGCCGGGTCCTCGGCGTACAGCCGCACCTCGACGGCGTGCCCGCGCGGATGCGTCGGCGCCTCCGGGACGGTGCCGCCCTCGGCGACCCGGACCTGCGCCTCGACCAGGTCGATCCCGAAGACCGCCTCGGTGACCGGGTGCTCGACCTGGAGGCGGGTGTTCATCTCCAGGAAGGAGACACGCTCCTGCCCACCGGAGGTCGAGCTTGTGGAGACCATGAACTCGACCGTGCCGGCCCCGACGTACCCGATCGCCTTCGCGGCCAGCGCGGCGCCCTCGTGGAGCGTCCGGCGGGTCTGGTCGGAGAGCCCCGGCGCCGGCGCCTCCTCGACGACCTTCTGGTGCCGGCGCTGCAGCGAGCAGTCCCGCTCGCCGAGGACCAGCACGTTGCCGAAGGTGTCGCCGACGACCTGGACCTCGACGTGCCGGCCGTTCTCCAGGTACGGCTCGCAGAAGACGGTCGCGTCGCCGAACGCGGACGCCGCCTCGGTCGACGCGAGCTCGACCTGGCCGGCCAGGTCGCCCAGCGAACGGACGATCCGCATGCCGCGGCCACCGCCACCGGCGGACGCCTTGACCAGCAGCGGCAGGTCCGCCTCGGTCGCGTCGGCCGGGTCGATCTGCCCGAAGACCGGGACGCCGGCCGCGGCCATCAGCTCCTTGGCGGCGATCTTGGAACCCATCGAGTCGATCGACTCCGGCGTCGGGCCGATCCAGGTCAGCCCGGCCGCGATCACCGCCCGGGCGAAGTCCGCGTTCTCGGACAGGAAGCCGTAGCCGGGGTGGATCGCGTCCGCGCCGGCCTTCTTCGCCGCCTCGATGACGAGGTCACCGCGGAGGTAGGTCTCGGCGGGAGTGTTGCCCGGGAGCCGTACGGCCAGGTCGGCCTCGGCCACGAACGGCAGCCCGGCATCCGCGTCGGAGTACACCGCGACGGTGCCGATGCCGAGCCGCCGGGCGGTGGTGAAGACGCGACGGGCGATCTCGCCTCGGTTCGCGACCAGGATCTTCGCAATGACAGTCATCGGGTTTCCTTCACATCCGGAAGACGCCGAAGCGGTCCGTGCCCTCGATGGGCTTGTTGTTGATCACGGACAGGCAGATGCCCAGGACGGTGCGGGTGTCCCGCGGATCGATGACGCCGTCGTCGTAGACCATCCCGGAGAGGAAGTACGGCATCGACTGCTCCTCGATCTGCGCCTCGACCATCGCCTTGATCGCGCCGAACCCCTCGGCGTCGAACTCCTGCCCCTTGGACTCGGCGGACTGCTTCGCGACGATCTCCAGGACGCCGGCGAGCTGGGCCGGTCCCATCACCGCGGACTTCGCGCTCGGCCAGGTGAACAGGAACCGCGGGTCGAAGGCGCGACCGTTCATGCCGTAGTTGCCCGCCCCGTACGACGCCGCCATCACCACGGTCAGGTGCGGGACCTTCGAGTTGCTGACCGCGTTGATCATCTGGGCGCCGTGCTTGATGATCCCGCCCTGCTCGTACTCCGCGCCGACCATGTAGCCGGTGGTGTTCTGCAGGAAGAGCAGCGGCACGTCGACCTGGTTGGCGAGCTGGATGAACTGGGTCGCCTTCTGCGCCTCCTCGGAGAACAGCACCCCCTGGGCGTTGGCGAGGATGCCGACCTGCTGGCCGTGGATCTTCGCCCAGCCGGTCACCAGCGAGTTGCCGTAGAGCGGCTTGAACTCGTCGAAGACGGCACCGTTCGTCGCCGACCGGCCGTCCGCGATCCGGGCGATCACGTCGCGGGGGTCGAACGGCTCCTTGAGGTCGGTCGGGATCAGGTCGAGCAGCTCCTCGGGGTCGGCCTCGGGCTCGGCGTAGGTCACCGATCCGGACGTCGAGCCTGTCGAGACGCCCGCAGCGCGCCCGCGCTTCTGCTGGTTCAACCGCGCGACGATCCGCCGGCCGATCCGGATCGCGTCATGCTCGTCGACGGCCAGGTAGTCGGCCAGACCGGAGATCCGGGCGTGCATCTCGGCACCGCCCAGCGACTCGTCGTCGGACTCCTCGCCGGTCGCCATCTTCACCAGCGGCGGACCGCCGAGGAAGACCTTCGCCTTCTCCTTCACCATCACGGTGTAGTCGCTCATCCCGGGGATGTAGGCGCCGCCGGCGGTGGAGTTGCCGAAGACCAGCGCGATCGTCGGGACCCGGGCCGCCGAGGACCGGGTGATGTCGCGGAACATCTTGCCGCCGGGGATGAAGATGTCCTTCTGCGTGGGCAGGTCGGCGCCGCCGGACTCGACGAGCGCGACCGTCGGGAGGTTGTTCTCCTCGGCGATCTGCGAGGCCCGGAAGCCCTTCTTCAGCGTCCAGGGGTTCGAGGCGCCGCCCTTGACGGTGGGGTCGTTCGCGGTGATCAGGCACTCGACGCCCTCGATCACGCCGATGCCGGTGACCACGCTCGCGCCGACGGCGAAGTCCGAGCCCCAGCCGGCCAGCGGGGAGAGCTCGAGGAACGCCGTACCGGGGTCGATGAGCAGCTCGATCCGCTCGCGGGGCAGCAGCTTGTCGCGCTTGTGGTGCCGCTCGATCGCGCGCTCGCCACCACCGAGGACCGCCTTCGCGTGCTCGGCGTCCAGGTCGGCGAGCTTGGCGAGCATGGAGTCGCGGCGGCTGGGTTCAGGCGTCTCGACAGGCTCGACGTCCGGGCTCGCTGCGTCCGCGGCAGTGGTGTCGGTCGTGGTCATGAGGTGTACCCGAGCAGTCGGGCGGCAAGGTCGGTGAGCACTTCTGTTGCTCCTCCTCCGATAGGCAGGATCCGCGAATCCCGGTAGTGGCGTTCCACTTCGGTGCCGTGCATGTAGCCGGTGCCGCCGTGCAGCTGGACGGCCGCGTCGACGACCGCCTCGCACGCCTCGACGGCGGTCTGCTTGGCGAGGCAGGCCTCGGCGATCACGTTCTCACCGGCGGCATGCCGCGCGATCACCTCGTGCGTGTAGCTGCGCGAGATCTCCACCAGCCGGCGCATCTCGACCAGCTTGTGCCGGACGACCTGGTTGGCGATCAGCGGCTTGCCGAACGTCTGCCGGTCGCGGCAGTACTGGGCAGTGAGCTCGAGCGCGCGAGCGGCGATCCCGTAGCCGTGCACCGCGAGGCCGATCCGCTCGACGACGAACTGCTCGGCGATGTAGTAGAAGCCCTGGTTCTCCTCGCCCACGAGGTTCGTCACCGGGACCCGTACGTCGGCGTACCCGAGCTCGGCGGTGTCGGAGCAGTGCCAGCCCATCTTCTTCAGCGACCGGTCGACGGTGAACCCGGGCGTGCCCTTGTCGACCACGATCAGCGAGAGGCCGGCGTGGCCCGGTCCGCCGGTGCGCACCGCGGTGGTCACGAAGTCGGCGCGGACACCGGAGGTGATGAAGGTCTTGGCGCCGTTGATGACGTAGTGGTCGCCGTCGCGGACCGCGGTGGTGGTGATGCCCGCGACGTCGGAGCCGCCGTTCGGCTCGGTCACCGCGAGCGACCCGATCAGGTCGCCGGCCAGCGTCGGGCGCACGTAGCGGTCGATCAGGTCGGCGCTCCCGTTCGCGACGAGGTGCGGCAGTGCGATGCCGTGGGTGAAGAGACCGGCCATCAGGCCCGACGAGGCACCCGCGGCGAAGAACGCCTCCTGCATCACGGTCGCGTCGACGAGGTCGCCCCCGTCGCCACCCGCCTCCTCGGGGAACCCGAGCGCGAGCAGTCCCGCCTTCGCCGCGGCCTGGTGGAGCGACCGCGGGATCTCGCAGGCGTCCTCCCACTCCTGGAGGTGCGGGGCGATCTCCCGCTCGACGAACGTGCGCGCGCTCGCCTGGAGCGCGAGCCGGTCCTCGTTGTACACGGTCATGCCGGGCTCCTCTGGGCCGATGCGGCGGACGGATCTGACCAACCGGTGATCACAGCAACTCCTCGGGGACGTGCACGTGCCGCGACCGCAGCCACTCGCCGACGGCCTTGGCCTGCGGGTCGAACCGTGTGCTCGCCGCGACACCGTCGCCGAGCAGCCCGCGGATCAGGACGTTGACACCGCCGAGGTTCGGCAGCGGGTAGACCTCGACGGCCAGGTCCGCCGCCTCCGGCAGCAGCTGCTTGATCGCGTCCGGGGTGATCAGGTGCAGCAGCCAGCCGATCCGCCGGTCGCGCAGCTCGCCTCGCTCACCACCGATCCACAGGCCCACGTTGGCGTCGCCGCCCTTGTCGCCGGACCGGGCGTGCACGAAGGTGCCGAGCGGGTGGATCGAGGTCGGGGCGTCGGCTGCGGGCGTCTCGACAGGCTCGACGTCCGGAGGCGTCTCGACAGGCTCGACGTCCGGGGCTGCGACGTCCGGGGCTGCGACGTCCGGGGGCGGAGCGATCGCGACGGTCGTCCCGTCCCACAGGTGCACCGTCTCGGTGACCTCGGCACGGTCGACGTACGCCGGCCGGTAGATCCCGTACGGCGACCCGCGGCCCGGAGGCGCGGTCATCGTGAAGCCCGGGTACGACGCCAGCGCCAGCTCGACCGCGGCCGCGGTGAAGGGCTTGCCGACGGCGTCCGCGGACGGGTCCTTGACGGTGACCCGGAGCAGGCAGGAGGCGCCCTCCTCGGTGTCGGCGTCCGGAGCCGGCCGGGAGCCGAGCGACCAGTGCACCTCGGCCGGCGGGCTGACCGCCAGCCGGGCTTCGAGCTGGGTGCGGATCCAGGCCGCCTTGGCGTCGATGTCGAGCCCGGTGAGCACGAACTCCATCTGGTTGCGGAAGCCGCCGAGCTCGTTCACGCAGACCTTGAGCGTCGCCGGCGGCGGCGTCCCGGTGACACCGCTGACCCGGACCCGGTCGGCGCCGTCCTCGGCGAGCTGGATCGAGGAGAGGTCGGTGATGACGTCCGGCCCGAGGTAGCGGGTCGTCTGGATCTCGTAGACCAGCTGCGCGGTGACGGTGTCCACCGAGACCAGCCCGCCGGTGCCGGCGTGCTTGGTCACCACGAAGGAGCCGTCGGCGGCGACCTCGGCCAGCGGGAAGCCGAGCGGCTCGGCGCTGCGCGGCAGGTCCAGGAACCCGGAGAAGTTGCCGCCGGTGGCCTGGGTGCCGCACTCGATGATGTGGCCCGCGACGACGGCGCCGGCCAGCTCGTCGTACGACGTGGGCGTCCAGCCGTGGTGCGCGATCGCCGGCCCGACCACGACCGAGGCGTCGGTGACCCGGCCGGTGACGACGATGTCCGCGCCGGCTTCGAGGGCGCGGGCGATCCCGAAGGCACCCAGGTAGGCGTTGGCGGTGAGGGCGTTGCCGAGGCCGAGCTCGGCGGCCCGGGGCGCGAGGTTGTCCCCGTCGACGTACGCGATCCTGGCGTCGAGACCCAGCGACGCGGCGACCTCGGTCAGCTTGGTCGCGAGCCCGGCCGGGTTGAGCCCGCCCGCGTTCGCGACGATCCGGACCTTCTTCTCCAGCGCGAGCGCGAGGGTGTCGGCGACCTGGGCGACGAAGGTGCGTGCGTACCCGAGCGAGGAGTCCTTGAGCTGGTCCTTGCCGAGGATGAGCAGGGTGAGCTCGGCGAGGTAGTCGCCGGTCAGGTAGTCCAGCTCGCCGCCTTCCAGCATCTCCCGCATCGCGGTGAGCCGGTCGCCGTAGAAGCCGGAGCAGTTGCCGATCCGCACGATGCTCACGCCGACGCCTCCCGGCCCTTGCCGGACGGGCCCGCGAAGGCCTGGGCGATGTCGAGCCACCGGTCGACGTCCGCTCCGGTGGCGACCAGGTCCAGGTCGTCGCGGTGCCGCCGCTGGGTGACCAGCAGGCAGAAGTCGTACGCCGATCCGGTCAGCGTCTGGCCCGCGTCCTCCGGGCCGTAGGACCAGACCTCGCCGGACGGCGCGACCAGGTCGATCCGGAACTCCTCGGCCGGCGGCGGCAGCTCGTGCACGCCGAAGGAGAAGTTCCGGGTGCGCACGCCCAGGTGCGCGACGTGCCGGATCCTGTCCGTCGGCTCGTAGGCGATCCCGAGGGCGTCGTGCACGTCGAGCGAGTGCGCCCAGGTCTCCATGAACCGGGCCGTGGCCATCGAGGCCGGGCTCATCGGGGGTCCGTACCAGGGCAGCTTCTGGCCCTCCGGGTAGTCCCGGAGCATCGTGACCAGGGCCGGGCGGCCGACCTGCCACCAGGCGAAGATCTCGGCACCGGGCTTCTCGGCCGCCGCGAACGCCTCGGCGTCGACGAACCCGAGCGGGTCGGCCATCGCGCGCAGGACGCCGGCGTCCCAGGCCTCCTTGTCGGTGCCCGCGACGATCGCCGCCTCGTCGGTCCAGGCGAGGTGCGCGATCGTGGTCGCGATGTCCCACCCCTCGGCCGGCGTCGCCGTCCGCCAGCCGGCCTCGTCGAGCGGTGCCACCAGCGCTGCCAGTCCGTCGCCCTCGGCACCGAGGTCGACCAGCACGGCTTCCAGTACGGCGTTCATCCCTGCTCCTTGCTCCGACGCGGCAATTCGTCGTCGAGTACGGCGGCCCAGCGGTCGAGGATCCTCGACCGTCGCGCCTGGTCGTTGCTGATCGTGTTGGCCAGACCGAGGCCGCGGATCAGGTCGAGGGTGGCCTGGACGAGCTCGCGGCTCCCGGGTTGCGACTCGTCGGCGTCGAGCATCTCGACGGTGAGCTTGTGGGTCTCCCGGCCGGTGACCCGTTCGAACGGACCCACCACGGCCAGCAGCGCCGGGTCGGTGCGGGCCGCGACCCAGAGCTCCAGGGCGGCGACGAAGACGTCGGAGGTGAAGTGGTCACCGAGCATCTCGAGGACGGCGCGGGTGCGGCGCGGACCGGTGGGCAGCGCGGCCGCGGCCAGGGCGAGCTCGTCGCCGCGGACCAGCGTCAGGTGCTCGACGGCCGCGACCACCAGGTCGGTCTTGGTCGGGAAGTGGTGCAGCTGGGCACCGCGGCTGACTCCGGCCCGCTGCGAGATCAGCGTGGTCGACGTACCGGCCCAGCCGTGCTCGGCGAGGCACTGCACGGTCGCCTCGAGGAGCCGGAGGCGCATCGAGCGCGACCGCTCCTCCTGCGGTACCCGGGTGGACGTCACCGGTCCATCGTCGGCCCAACCACAACAAACAGTCAAGCCTGACTTTTAGTTTGGTGGACACCCGGAGGACCTCGAACGAGCCCCGGGAGCCGGTGAAACCAGGGTGAAGCCGTGGTGAAACCGCGGGCCCGGAGGCTGCTTCCTGACCGGCCACCCGTGCCGGTCAGGAAGGGAGCACCCGATGCCCACCACCACGAACGCAGTCCAGGCCACCGGCCTGGTCAAGACCTTCGGCACCTTCAACGCGGTCGACGGGATCGACCTGGAGGTCCGCCAGGGCGAGATCTTCGGCGTCCTCGGCCCGAACGGCGCCGGCAAGACCACGATGCTGAAGATGCTGGCGACGCTGCACGCCATCGACGGCGGCTCGGCGTCGATCTTCGGCGTCGACGTCGCGAAGGAGCCGCACCGGATTCGCCAGCTGCTCGGCGTCACCGGCCAGTACGCGTCGGTCGACGAGAACCTGACCGCCACCGAGAACCTCTGGCTCTTCGGCCGGCTCCAGGGCGTCTCCAGCAAGGAGGCGAAGGACACCGCGGCGCGACTGCTCGGCCAGTTCGCCCTGGAGGAGGCGGCCGACAAGCCGATCTCGCAGTTCTCCGGCGGCATGCGGCGGCGGCTCGACCTCGCCGCCAGCCTGATCACCCGTCCCCCGCTGATCTTCCTCGACGAGCCGACCACCGGCCTCGACCCGCGGACCCGGGGTCAGATGTGGGACACCATCCGCGGCCTGGTCGCCGACGGCAGCACCATCCTGCTGACGACCCAGTACCTCGACGAGGCCGACCAGCTCGCCGACCGGATCGCCGTGATCGACCGCGGCGTGAAGGTCGCCGAGGGAACGCCCGACGAGCTCAAGAGCTCGGTCGGCGACTCGACGCTTCAGCTGCAGCTCGCCGACGGCGCCGACCAGAACCTCGCGCTGGACGTCGTACGGCGGATCGTCGGCCAGGAGCCGGTCCTCACCCCCGAGTCGGGGCGCCTCAACGTCGGCCTCGACCTGGCCGACGGCGCCGCCGACGTCCTGATCGGGCTCCGCCAGGCCGGCGTCAGCATCACCTCGGTCAGCGTCGACAAGCCGACCCTCGACGAGGTCTTCCTGGCGCTGACCGGCCACGACACCGGCACTGCCGAGACCACCCACGACGAAGAATTGGAGACCGTCCGATGAGCACCCTCACCGCAACCCGCGAAGCGCGGCGTCCGGAGGTGACCGTCCTCGACGTGGACGCGATCGTCGCCCGGACCAACCCGCACAACACCCTGCGCCAGACCGTCAGCCAGACGATGTCGATGGCCTGGCGCGCCACCAAGAAGATGCGCCGCAACCCGGAGCAGTTCTTCGACGTGACGTTCCAGCCGATCATCTTCACGGTGATGTTCGCCTACGTCTTCGGCGGCGCGATCGCCGGCGACGTGAAGAGCTACCTGCCGCTGATGATCCCCGGCATCCTGGCCCAGACCGTGCTGACCACCTGCATGGCGACCGGCGTCCAGCTCCGCGAGGACATGGACAAGGGCGTCTTCGACCGCTTCAAGTCGCTGCCGATCGCCCGGATCGCGCCGCTGGCGGGGCCGATGGTCGCCGACCTGCTCCGCTACACGATCGCCGCGACGCTGACCTTCGCCATGGGCATGGTGATCGGCTACCGCCCCGGCGGCGGCGTCCTCGGCGTGACCGCCGCGATCCTGCTGGCGATCTTCACCGGCTGGTGCCTGGCCTGGGCCTTCACCTGGATCGGGACCATCGCCAAGAGCGCGCAGGCGGTGCAGGGCTTCTCGATGATGATCCTGTTCCCGCTGACGTTCCTCTCCAACGCGTTCGTCGGGATCAACACCCTGCCCGACGGGCTCGCCACCTTCGTGAAGATCAACCCCGTCTCGCACCTGGTCACCGCGGCCCGCGACCTGGCGAACAACGGCCAGGTCACCAGCGAGGTCTGGTGGACCCTGCTGGCCGGGCTGATCGTGATCGCGATCTTCGCGCCGCTCTCGGTGCGCAGCTACAAGAAGCACCTCTAGGACGCACGGCACCGCGGGGCGACCGGCCCCGCGGTGCCGCGGTGTCCTCAGAGCGAGGTCACGAACGCCCGCGCGTCCTCCAGGAGGTCCGGGCCGCGGCGGTCGCCGTACTCGGCCTGGATCTTCTCCAGCACGCCCGGCGCCCGTTCCTCCACGTGCCGCACGATCCGGTCCCAGGCCATCGTCGGCACCGTCCGGTTGTAGGCGAACCGCTCGGCCAGCACCAGCAGCCGGACGGCGTCCTCGACCGGCAGCCCGTCCTGGAGCAGCCCCCAGGTCCCGACGCCGAAGAAGACCAGCCCGCAGACCGGGTAGTCCAGGTACGGGTAGTCGGGGTCGAGCACGCCGCGCAGCTTGGCGCGGCAGGAGTCGAAGAGCTGCGGCCCGATCCCGCCGCCCGGATCCGCGCCGTACTGCGCGTACGCCGACAGCGCCGTCGCCTCCCCGAAGAAGACCCACGGCTCCAGGCCGGTGGCGTCGATCCCCGGGAACTCGATCGCGCGGACCCGCTCGATCGACGCCCGGTAGAGCTCCAGCCCGCGGTCGACCTCGCCGAGGGCCAGCGCCAGCTCGGCCTCCCCGAGGTGGATCACCAGCTGGCCGCCGAACACCGCCTCGGAGTCGTCGATGGCGCTGAGCCGCTCCAGCTCCAGGGCAGCCCGGTCGAGGTCGCCGGCACCGACCGCCGCGAGCACCAGCAGCGAGCGCAGCTGGAGGGCGTCGTCCATCGCGCGGAGGCGCTCCAGGGTCGGGATGGCCTCCCGGGCGTGGAGCACCGCGCCGTCCCGGTCGCCGCGCTGGATCATCAGCTGGGCAATCTGGGTGTGCAGGATCGCCGGCAGCCACGGCCCGTCCTCAGGCCGCGCCAGCGCGAGCGCGTGCTCGGCGGCGGCCAGCGCCTCGGCCGGCTCACCGCTGTTCTCCAGCGCGTGGCTGCGCATCTGCTCCGCCATCATCGCGAGGTTGCGATCCGCGCTGCGGCCGAACTCCGCCATCGCGCCGAGGAACCCGTCGAGGTCGGACGGGTCGAAGGCCAGCACCACCTGGACGGTCGCGGCGATCCTCGGGTCGTCCTCGCCCGGTCCCAGCTCGCGCAGCACCGCGCGGATCTGCTCGGACTGCTCCGAGGAGCCGATCATCGCGTTGTTCAGCGTCATCACCAGCGCGACCCGGGTGACGGCGGCGAGCTCGTCAGGCGGTTGCCACCCGCCGACGACCGAGGTCACCGCGTCGGCCAGCACGATCACCCGTGCGTGGTCGCCGAGGATCGACCAGAAGCAGCCGAGCGCCGAGAGCACCTGGACGACGGTCACCGGGTCGGCGGCGACCAGCGCCTGGCGGAGGACGTCGGCGAGGTTGCTCTCCTCGGCCCGGAGCGCGTCGACCGCCTCGAACTGGCCGGCACCGAAGATCGCGGCGCCCTCCCGCAGGCACAGGTCGACCGCCCAGCGGCGATGCGCCTCGGCGGCCCGGACGTCCTCGTCGGCGTCGACCAGCTGCATCCGGCCGAACTCGCGGACCGTCTCCAGCATCCGGTAGCGCACCGCCCCGTCCGCCTCGAGCACGCTGACCAGCGACTGGTCGCTGAGGTCCTGCAACGCGTCCAGCGCGGTGGCACCGAGCAGCGCCTCGGCGCCCTCCAGGCTGAACCCGTCGTGGAAGACCGAGAGCCAGCGCAGCGCATGCCGCTCCGGCTCACCGAGCAGGTTCCAGGACCAGTCGATCACCGCGAGCAGGGTCTGGTGCCGGTCGGGAGCGCTCCGGTCGCCGCCGCGGAGCAGCGCGAACCGGTTCTCCAGCCGGCGCGCGATGTCGGCCGTCGACATCACCCGGACCTTCGCGGCCGCCAGCTCGATCGCCAGCGGCAGCCCGTCGAGACGGCGCACGATGTCGACCACGGCGTCGTCGATCTGGACGTCCGGCCGGGCCGCGACCGCCCGCTGCCGGAACAGCTCGACCGCGTCCTCGACGTCGAGCTCGCCCAGCGGGTAGACCGTCTCCGCCGAGATCGCCAGCGGCGACCGGGTCGTGGTCAGCACCCGCAGCGTGCGCGTTGTCGCCACCAGGTAGGCGACCAGGTCGGCGACCGCGGCGACGATGTGCTCGCAGTTGTCGAGGATCAGCAGGCTCGGGGTCTGGTCGAGGTGCTGCGCGATCCGGGCCCGTACGTCGGCCCGCTGCTCGGGCGTCAGGGCCCGGCGGCCGCTCACCGAGTCCCGCACGCCCAGCGCCGAGCCGACCTCGCCGATCAGGTCGTCGGCCGCGGTGACGCCGACCAGCTCGACGAAGTGCACGACCGGCTGCGCGGCGTCACGACCCAGGACGTGCGCCAGCCGGGTCTTGCCGAGCCCCCCGGGCCCCAGGATCGAGACCACCCGCGAGGTACCGAGAAGCGCGTGCAGCCGGCGGATGTCCTGCTCGCGGCCGAGCAGCGAGGTCGCCTCGTACTGGACGCCCTCACGGACGGGACTGTCCAGTGCGAGCAGCTCGGCGTGCAGCCGGCGCAGCTCCGCGCCAGGATCGGCACCGAGCCGGTCGCGCAGCTGGATCCGGTGCGCCTCGTACCGCTCCAGGGCGGCACCGGCACCGCGAACGGCTCCCTCGCTGCGGAGCAGGTCCGCGAGCAGGCCCTCGTCGTCGGGGTGCTCGGCGGAGGCGGCCTCGAGACCGGGCAGCGCCTCCGCATGGTCGCCCAGCCGGCTCAGGGCCCGGGCCAGGGCCACCGTCGCGGTGCGCAGGTCGAGGGCAGCGTGCCGCCGTACGTCGGCGAGCGGGCCCTCGCTCTCCCCGGCGGCGACCAGCCCGGCGCCGTACCCCAGGGCCTCGCGCGCCTGCCGGACCGCCGTCGCCGGATCGCGTTCGAAACCCACCCGCGCCGCGGCGGCGAGCTCGGCCAGCCGGGTGCTGTCCACCGCGGCCGCCGCGATCCCGAGCCGGTAGCCGTCGCCGTCGCGGACCACTGCGTCCGGGCCGCAGGCCGACCGGGTGCGGGAGACCAGGACCTGGAGCGCCTTCGCCGGGACGGCGGGGACGTCCTCGCCCCAGACTTGTTCGACCAGGGTCTCGGCACGCACCACCCGGCCCGCGTCGGCCAGCGCCGCGAGGAGTGCCTGCGGACGATCGCCGACGACCGGCTCCCCGTTCCAGCGCACCGCGTCGAGCAGGCTCAGGACGATGGGCACCCGGCCATCCTAGGACTCGGCCCGTGATACGGCGGTGCGGATTCGGCCCGCTCGCCCGGCTCCCAGTAGATTCGGCACATGGGGAGCAACCGGACACCGCTGTCCGACCGCGCGCGGTTCGGCTGGTGCATCGCCGGATTTGCCGTCCTCTTCCTCGTCGTCGGCCGGGTGCTCGGCGAGGACATTGCGCTGCAGCTGCAGAAGACGCCGACCACGGTGGAGGGCTGGCTCTTCGTGGGCTGGTTGGTCGGCGGGCCGCCGTACCTGGTCACGGCGATCTTCTGGAACGAGCGGCACCGGCTGACCCGGACCCAGCTGCGCAACCGCTCGGTGCTGCTGGCGGCCTGGATCGGCCTGACGATGCTGATCGTGCCGGCGCGGGTGCTCGGGGTGCACACCCAGTTCGGCACCGGCGCCCTGGTCGGCAACCCGCTCAGCGCCGGCTGGGTCTGGGGGATGGCCGCCAACGTCGGGATGCTGGTCTTCGGCGGCCTGGTGCTGCTGGTTCTGCACAAGTCCACCCCGAAGGGCCCCGGAAAGGGGCCGAGCGCGGAGCAGCGCCGGATGACCGCCCGGTTCCTCGAGGCCGCCTGGCTGGTGGCGCTGGTGGTGACCCTCGGCCTCTCCCTGTACGGCGGCAACGGCTCCGGCATCTTCAACAACGGCACGTAGGTCGCCACGTCTCGACAGGCTCGACGTCCGAGCCGCCGGACGTCGAGCTAGGCCCGCCTCGACATCCGCCGCCGGGCCCGCTTGCGCTCCTTGGCGATCTCGGACCGGTAGGCGTGGAAGTCGACCTGGATGGTGTGCCGCTTCGAGGCGACGTACCGCTTGGCGAGGGCCCGGTCGTAGTCGGCGATCTGGGCCTCCATCACCTCGACCGACGGCAGTGCGCCGACCCCGGTGATCAGGTCGCCGACCCACTCGGCCTGCGCCTCGGCGAGCGGCATGATCGCGCCGAGCGGCTGGATCAGGCCGATGAAGTAGAGCCCCGGGTGCCGCGGGTCGACCACCCGTCGGTACAGGTCGATGTGGTTGTCCTCGGACGCGAGCACCCGGGAGTCCAGGAACGGGAAGCTGACCTGGTAGCCGGTGCAGTAGACGACCACGTCGTACTCGTCGGAGCTGCCGTCGGCGAAGAAGACGGTCGAGCCCTCGAAGCGCTCGATGTTCGGCCGCACCCGGAGGTCGCCGTGACCGAGCCGGTTGAGCAGGTCCTGGCTGACCGTCGGGTGCGCGTGCAGCACGGCGTGGTCGGGCTTCGGTAGTCCGTAGTCGGTGACCTTGCCCTGGGTGAACCGGAGCATCAGCGCCATCGCCACCTGCTGCACCTTCAGCGGCCCGCGGGCGAGGGCGGAGTCGGTGAGGTGGTCGGTCGGCACGCCGAGCATGAACTTCGGCACGATGTGCGCCCCGCGCCGCATCGCCAGGTCGGTCGAGGCGGCCACGCGGGAGGACTCGACGGCGATGTCGCAGGCGGAGTTGCCGATGCCGAGCACCAGCACCCGTTTGTCGACCAGCGGTTCGGGCGTCCGGTAGTGGTGGGCGTGAAGCTGCTCGCCCGAGAAGCCGTCGGCGCCCGGGAAGGCCGGCTCGGGCCAGCGCGGCTTCCAGTGGTGGCCGTTCGCGACGATCACGTGCTGGTAGCGGCGGGTCCGCACCTCGGACGTCGAGCCGGCCGGGGCGCCCGCAGCCCGCACGGTCACGTCGTACCCGCCGCCGGGGACCGGCTCCACCTGGACGACCTCGGTCCGGAAGCTGATCCGGTCGCGGAAGCCGAAGTGGTCGACGAACGCGTCGAAGTACGCCGCGATCTGCCGGTGGCTCGGGTAGTCCGGCAGCGTCTCCGGCATCGGGTAGGCGGCGTACTCCATCAGCTGCCGCGAGGTGTTGATGTGCAGCGAGGCGTACGCCGAGGACATCTGGTTGTCGTTGTCGTAGCGCCAGTTGCCGCCGACCTCGCTGCCCACCTCGAAGCAGTCGAAGGCGACTCCGCGGGCGTGCAGCACCTGCGCCGCGGTGATCCCGGAGGACCCGGCCCCGATCACGCAGACCTGGGTAGCGGCGGTTCCATCGGCCGGGGTCGTCATGGCGGGAACCTACCCCGGAGGGCGCGCGCCGGTCAGGTGATGGACAACAGACCTGTCCAGCCAGGAGAATCAGCCGCGGGGAGCAACCTGCGCGGCCGGACCGGCCGCACGAGAGGAGTCCGGCGATGTTCGGCAAAGAGTCCGACGAGAACGCGCGGATCCAGCAGCTCGCCACGCTGGACCGGTTCAAGGATTTCACCGATGACGAGGTCCGGATGGTGCTGGACGCCTCGACGTACCTGACGGTCCCCGAGGGCTGGGCGATGATGGCCGAGAACACCCCGGCCGACAAGGCGTACCTGATCCTCAGCGGCGAGGTCTCGGTCCGTCGCAGCGGCGAAGAGGTCGCTCGGGTCGGCGCGGGCGACCTGATCGGCGAGATGGCCCTGGTCAACCACAAGCTGCGCTCGGCGACCGTCGTCACCGAGACGCCGCTCGAGGCCCTGCACTTCACGGCCGAGAGCGTGGCCTCCCTGAACGCGAAGATCCCGCACTTCAACGAGGCGATCACGGGCGCCTCGGCAGAGCGGGGCCAGCGCGACCAGGGTGACTGACCGACCCTCGCCATGACCAGGCCCGGGGGTTGGCCGGTCGTTTCTGAGCTCGGGTCTCCGGAGACGCACTGGGGTTTGCGGTTCCTCGACGACACCGTCGAGCAGGACTACGTCTCGTGGCGCCGCGAGCACGTGCGCGCCTTCACCCAGTTCGCGATGTACGGCGCCGCCGGTGCGGCCGGGTGCGCCTTCGTCGCCGTCGCGCTGGGGGCACTGGACGAGTACCGCGGGCTCGCCCTGGTGCTGATCCCGGCGATGATCGGACTGCTGCTCGCCGGCGCCGTGGTCGCCCGCCGCGACGACCTGGGGCACCTGGTGCTGCCGTGGAGCGGGCTGGCGAACCTGATCGGCGGCGTCCTCGCGGTCGCCCTCACCTACCCGACCGACAACCCGGCACTGATCGGCGCCTGCGTGACGATGGCGGCGTACTTCGGGTTGACCATGTTCCGGCTGCCGCCGCGGTTCGCCCTGCTCTCGGTGAGCCCGTACGTCGTCCTCGCCGCCGCGGCCACCCTGCGCCTGCACGCGACCGGCCGGATCGACGACCAGGAGCTCGCGGTCGGGCTGTTCATCCCGGTCACCGCGCTGCTCTCCGGGATGGTGCTCAACCTCGCGATGGAGTGGCTGACCCGGCAGACCTACGTCGACCACCTGATCATCGACTCGCAACAGGACGCGCTCTTCGACGAGCGCAGCAACATGGCCCGGTTCGTCTCCCCCGACATCGCCGAGACCGCGCACCTCTCCGGGCTGCCGGACGCCGTTCGGACCGAGATCTACAGCCTGACCGCGCTCAGCATCGACCTGCGCGGCTTCACCACCTTCACCCAGCGGCACGGCGCCGAGTTCATGGTGCAGGTGCTCCAGGAGTACTACGCGGTCGTGATCGACGCCGCCGCCGAGTACGGCGCCACCGTCAAGGACTTCGCCGGCGACGGCGCGCTGATCCTGGTAGGCGCCCCGTTCCCGCGGCCGGACCACCCGCGCGTCGGGCTGAACCTGGCGCGCCACCTGATCGCCCGGGTCCGGGTGGTCACCGACAAGTGGGCCACCCCGGAGACCCCGCTCGGCGTCGGCATCGGGTTGTCGTCCGGCGAGTGCGCGGTCGGCGCGATCGGCACCGACGCCCAGCTCGAGTACGCCGCCATCGGCACCACCGTGAACCTGTCCGCACGGTTGTGCGGACGAGCCGAGGACGGCCAGATCCTGATGGGGCCGGGGACGGCCCGCGCCCTGGAGGAGACCCCCGGCTGGGTCCGCACGATGCTGACCTTCCGCGGCATCACCGAGCCGGTCGAGGTCACCATCGAGGACACCCGTGCGGCGCGGCCCACCTTCACCACCCCGGGGACTGCCAGCGGCGTCGTACCGATGCAGCGGGAGCCGGCCCCCGAGCCCGGTGACGTACCTCCCGTCGTCCAGGGACATGCAAATGTCACTGCCGAGGCGCCTGAGGATCCCAGCTGACCCACCCGCGACATTCGCAGGTCGGCGTACGAGGGAGCAGTAGCCTCCCGGGGTGAACCTGTTCGATTTCGAGGGCAAGCGCCCCACCGTCCACCCCGAGGCGTTCATCGCCCCGACCGCCACCCTGATCGGCGACGTCACCGTCGAGAAGGGCGCCAGCGTCTGGTACGGCGCGGTGCTGCGCGCGGACATCTGCACGATCGTGATCCGCGAGGGCGCGAACGTGCAGGACAACTCGGTCCTGCACGGTGCCCCCGACGCGGTCATCGAGGTCGGTCCCGGTGCCACCGTCGCGCACAGCTGCATCCTGCACGGCGGCGTGCTCGAGGAGAAGGCGCTGCTCGGCAACGGCAGCACCATGCTCGACGGCACCCGGCTCGGCGCCGGTTCGATGGTCGCCGCCGGATCGCTGGTCAGCCCGGAGACGCAGATCCCGCCGGGCGTCCTCGCCGCCGGTACGCCGGCCCAGGTCAAGAAGCCGATCGAGGGCACGATGGCGCAGTTCTGGGTGGACGCGAACCCGCCGTACTACGCCGAGCTGGCGCAGCGGCACCGCACCGGCCTGAAGCCGGCCTGAGCCCGGACGTCGGGTCCTGCCGGGGACGACCGGTGGATCGAATACGGCACGAATCGCCCCAAAAGGTTAGGGTCGCGGCGACGTACCCGTCGTTCTCGGACCTGAGGAAATCACGCACATGGCTACTGCTCTGCCGGCGAATCCCGCTACGGGAGCTGCCGACCGCAACCCCCGTGGCAGCCACCGGACCCTCCGCCTGATCACCGCGCTGGTGGTGTCCCTCGGCGTTCTGCTGGTGCCTGCGGGCGTGTCCCAGGCTGCGCCCGAACCCGAGGTGACCCAAGGGATCGACGGCACCGTGTCCCTCGAGGGCCAAGTCGGCGGCGCCAGCTTCGTCTCCGTCTACCCGCTCGATCCCACGGTCGTTGCTCCCGACGACTCACTCGCCGGCGACGCCTGTGAGATCGAAGCCGCGTGCCGGTTCGTCAACACCGACGCCAACGGGAAGTTCGCGATCGCGCTCCCGTCGGGCGAGTACAAGGTGTACTTCAGGGTCGGCTACACCCAGTGGGCAGGCGAGTGGTGGCAGGACTCCCTGACCCGCCAGGACTCGACGACGGTCACGGTCGAGCCCGACCAGCTGACCACCCTCAACCCCGAGCTCGCCGTGGAAGGCAAGATCACCGGCACCGTCGCACAGGTAACGGCCTCCACTCCCGGCGGCTTCCGCGACGGCATCGTCGAAGCCTGGGTGACTGACCCGACGTACCCGTTGGGCAGGTTCTTGGCCAACACCGCGTGGATCGAGGACGACGGCAGCTACACGATCGACGGACTGGCGGCGGGCTCCTACCTCCTCCACTTCTACACGCGGCTCTCCAAGGTCGAGGGCTGGTGGCAAGGACAGACGACCTCCGCGGCGGCCACGCCGGTGACCGTGACCGCGGCGAACACCACGGCCGACATCAACCCGACCGGCCTGCTCCCGCTCGGACGCATCACCGGAAAGGTGACCAGCGCGACCGACGGCACCCCGGTGGAAGGGACCCGGATCGTCATCTTCCGCAAGGCCGGCAACAACTGGGTCAACGAGGGCCTGGGCCCCTTCGACGAGATGCCTCGAACTGCGGCCGACGGCACCTACTCGATCCTCGCCCCCCAGCAGGGCACCTACCGACTCGTCGCCTACCCGGCGGACTCCCACTTCCGGAACAAGTACTGGCCCGACGCGACCACCGCGGCCGCCGCGCAGGAAATCACCGTCAGCACCAACCAGGTCACCCCGAACATCGACCTCACCCTCGACCAGGTCGACGTGATCACCAAGACCGCCCCCTCGATCAGCGGCACCCGGCGCGTCGGCTCGGTCCTGACCGCCGGCGACGGCACCTGGCGGCCGACCACCGCAACCACGACTCGTCAGTGGCTGCGCAACGGCGCGATCATCCCGGGAGCCGTTCAGAAGTCCTACGCTCTCGTTGCCGCCGATCTCGGCAAGACGATCACGGTCCGCGTCACCGCGCAGCATGCCGGACTGACCGCGACAACCGTTCCGAGCCCGGCAACCGCGCCCATCGCAGCCGGACTCTTCCGGCTCACCTCCGCGCCGTCGCTCCTCGGCACCTTGAAGGTCGGACGGACGATGCGCGCCGTCCCGCCGCGGACCACCCCTGGCGCGGTCGTCACCTACCAGTGGCTGCGACGAGGGCTGCCGATTCCGGCTGCCAGGAGCGCGACCTACAAGCTGGTGAAGGCCAACAAGGGGCGGTCGATCGGCGTCCGGATCACGCTCAAGCGGCCCGGCTACGCGACGCTCGTCCGCGTCGTCAAGAAGGCGCGCGCGGTCCGGTAGGCGCGTGCCTCACCGCGTCTCGACAGGCTCGACGTCCGGGGGCAGCTCGACGTCCGGGTTGGTTCGGCGCTCGGGTTGGTACGGCGTCGCCGCTACAACCGCTTCAGCGCCGTCTCCGCCGCGTTGAACCCGCACATCCCGTGCACTCCCCCACCCGGCGCGGCGGCGGACGAGCAGAGGTACACGCCCTTGATCCCGAGCGAGTAGGGATTGGGGGCGGCGCGGGGACGGAACAGGATCTGGCGGGCGTTGTTCGCGCCGGCGCCGATGTCGCCACCGACGTAGTTCGCGTTGTACGACGCCATGTCGGACGCCGAGCGGACGAAGGTGCCGACGATGCGGTCGCGGAACCCCGGGGCGAAGCGTTCGATCTGCGCGGTCAGGGCCTCGGTCGCATCACCGGTGTACCCGGCCGGCACGTGCGCGTAGGCCCAGAGCGGGTTGATCGATCCGGCCGAGCGCGACGGGTCGGCGAGGTACTGCTGACCGATCAGCGCGAACGGGCGCTCCGGCATCTCGCCGCGCGCGGTGGCCCCTTCGATCGTCACGATCTCCTCGGCAGTGCCGCCCAGGTGCAGGGTGCCCGCGCGCCGGCAGTTCTCGTTGGTCCACGGGACGTCGCCCTCGATCGCGTAGTCGACCTTGTGCACGGCCGGGCCGTACTCGTAGCGGCGGAAGGCGCGGCGTACCCGCCCGGGCAGCTCGTCACCGAGGACGTCCAGGACTCCGGCCGGGGCCAGGTCGAGCAGGACGACGTCCGGGTCGAAGCCGACCAGGTCGCGGAGCTGGGCCCGCGAGGTCACCCGCGTCCCCGTCCGTACCGTCCCGCCGAGGCTCGTCAGCAGCGAGATCAGCGCGTTCGCGATCGACTGCGAGCCGCCCTCCGCGACCGGCCACCCGGCCCGGTGCCCGGCCGCCGTCAGCATCAGCCCGACCGATCCGCTGAGCGGCGTGTCCAGCCTCCCGAAGGCGTGCGCGGCGACGCCGGTGTAGAGCGCCCGCGCCGGGTCGTCCTTCCAGTGCCGCATCGTCCAGGTCGCCGGAGCGAGCGCCTGCGGGCCGAAGCGACCGAACGCGATCGGGTGCTTCGGCACGTGCACGGCCGGACCCATCGCGTCCACGACGATCTTGTCGAAGTTCCGCGCCAGCGGCTCGAACACCCGGCGCCAGGACTTCGCGTCGGCGCCGAGGGTCGCGTCGGTGTCCGCGAAGTCGCGGGTGACCACTCCGGCCCGGCCGTCGTCGAGCGGGTGCGCGAGGTCGACCTCCGGCCAGAGCCAGCGCAACCCGTGCGCGTGCAGGCCGAGAGTGGAGAAGTACGGCGAGGTGATCCCGGTCGGGTGGAACGCCGAGCAGTCGTCGTGCAGCAGCCCCGGCACGATCCGTTCCGTCGTCCGGGCACCGCCGCCGGCGGTCTCGGCGGCCTCCAGGACGGTGACCTCGAGCCCGGCCTGCGCGAGCCGGACCGCGCCGGCGAGACCGTTCGGTCCGCTGCCGACTACTACCGCTGTGGTCACTGTCCTGCCTCGGGAGTGGGGGGTTTCGAGGCCTCTCCCACCGAGGGTACCGAGGCGACCGCAGCTACCGCCGGCCGGACGTACGCCGGATCGCGCCAGGTGACCTCAAGCGGAATCGGCCCGTTCGGCAGCCACGGCTGCTCGGCGACCGCGTCGGTGACCAGCCAGGTGCCGCGCTCGACGACTCCGACCGCGGCGTCGATGATCCGGTAGTCCTGGGTCTTCTTGTGGATCGGCTGCGACTCCACGAAGATCACCACCAGCTCGCCGGGCGCGAACCGCAACCGCTTCTGCACCGCACTGATCAGCCCCTCGTCGTGCAGGTGCCCGTCACCGAAGTTCCAGCCGACCAACGTGTTGCAGACGAACTCGGCCTCGCGCAACGTGTACCGCTCCAGGTCGTCCCCGTACTCCCGGATCATCACCGAGTACAGGCCGCGCCCCTGGCTGTGCATCGCCCGCCAGGCCATCGCCTTCTGGATCATGATCTCGGAGAAGTCGTCGTCGTACCCCATCGCGACCAGCTGGTCGGTCTGGTTCGGGGCCGGCTTGGGCAGCTCGTTGAGCCGCTCCTCGACGCCGGGAGCCATCACCCAGGTCGCCGACGCCCAGTTGCCGGCGTACTGGCGCATCGAGGGCAGGAACGACACCAGGTCGGGACGCAGGTTGCCGAGCACCGGGAAGAACGCCAGCCCGACCGCGATCACCGGGAGCATCCAGCCGTGCGAGAAGTCCCAGACCGCGTAGCCGTCGCCGGCGTCGAAGCCGACGAAGAGGAAGACCGCGGCGAAGGCGTAGAAGATGTTCCACTCCAGCGGCACCGCCAGCGGGAACAGCGACGTGATGAAGAGGTGGAAGGTCACCATCGCGATCGCCCCCAGCAGCGCCACCGTGGTGTTGGTGGTGAGCAGCAGGGTCAGCGGGATCAGCAGCTCGACGGTGGTGCCGCCGATGTGCGCCATGAACCAGGCCAGGCCGGAGGGGCGCAGGTCGTTCGGCGCGTCCTTGAAGTGCGCACGACTGATGCTCTTGAGTGGGACGAACGGCCCGTTGGCCACCATCGTCGGGACCACGTTGACGAAGTGGTTGCCGAACTTGGAGACCCCGGCACCGAGCCACACCATCACGATCGTCATCTTCAGCGCGATGATCATGTCGGTGAAGCCGAGGGTGGCGCAGAAGAACATCGCCGGCAGGTACTGCTCGCTGCGGGCCGCCAGGAAGATCACCTTGTCGCGCAGGCCGAGCGCCACCGCCAGGCCGATCACCGTGAGCAGGATCCACGGCCGGACCAGGCCGCCCTCCGCGTGCACCGACGCCGGGATCGAGGCGTTGTCGACGCCCGGGAGGACGAATGCCGTCAGCAGCGCCGCCAGCAGCCCGACGTACAGGAGCACGTCGACGACGGTCCGGGAGTCACCGGAGGTCAGCGGCACCTTGCCCGGCCACGGCGCCAGCCGGATGGTGCCGGGACGGACCCAGTAGGTGATCGCGCCGGTCATCGGCTTGAAGTGACCGCAGAGCGGACCCCAGGTACCGGCCAGCCCGAATGCCTCCAGGAACATCGTCCAGGCCAGCAGCTTCTGGTAGACGATCGGCTCGTTCCACCACTCGTTGAAGTCCCAGACCGAGCCGAGGTCCGAGGTCCGCGAGATCAGGAACAGGCCGAGGCCGATGTAGAGGAACAGCACCTTCGCGATGTAGATCAAGTGGATGTAGCGCGGGGTGCCGAAACCGTTCTCGACCCAGTCCGTGGTCAGGATCCGCATCCGCTCCAGGAACGGCTTGCGGAAGTACTCCGCCGGCTCGACCGGCGGATCGCTGAACGCGAGGAAGCCCATGACTCAGTCTCCTAGTCCCGGTACGGCGGCAGCAAGGGCATGCTGGGCACGGACCGCTGGTTTGTCGATCTTGCCGACGGCGTTCTTCGGCAGGCTGTCGAGGATGGTGATGCTGATCGGGACCTTGACCCGGGTCAGCTGCTCGGTGCAGATCTTGGTCAGGGCATCGACCTCGACGGTCACTCCCGGGGCCAGGCCGACGTACGCGACCGGGACCTCGCCGTAGACGGGATCGGGGGCTCCGATGACGGCGGCCTCGACCACGCCCGGGTGGCTGAGCAGCGCCGCCTCGATCTCCTTGGGGTACAGGTTCTCGCCGCCGCGGATGATCAGGTCCTTGATCCGGTCGACCAGCCGCAGGTAGCCGTCCTCGTCGAGGATGCCGACGTCGCCGGTGTGCAGCCAGCCGTCGCCGAGCGTCTCCGCCGTCTCCTCGGGACGGTTCAGGTAGCCCTGCATCACGTTGGCACCCTGGATCACCACCTCGCCGCGCTCGCCGGCCGGGAGCAGCTCGCCGTCCGGGCCCATCACCGCGACCAGCTGGCCGGGCAGCGCGACCCCGACGGTGCCGGCCTTGCGCGGACCGTCGAGCGGGTTGCAGGTCGAGGCGCAGGTGCCTTCGGAGAGGCCGTAGCCCTCGATCATCGGGAAGCCGAAGCGCCGCTCGGTCTGGTCGAGCAGGGTGGCCGGCGCCGGAGCGGCACCGCAGATCGCCACTCGGACCGACGAGGTGTCGGCGACCACGTCCTCGGGCAGGTTGGCCAGGATCGAGTAGATCGTCGGTACGGCGGAGAAGAAGGTCGGCCGCAGGGTCTCGATCGCGGTCAGGAACTCCGTCGGCCGGAAGCCCGCCAGGATCGAGAGTTGGGCGCCCGCGAGCATCGGCGACAGGAAGCTGACGCAGATCGCGTTGGCGTGGAAGAGCGGCAGCACCAGCAGGCAGTGGTCGCCCTCGGTGATGGCGATGTGGTCGACCATCATCCGCGCCATCGACCCGAGGTTCCCGTGGCTGAGCATCACGCCCTTGGGCCGGCCGGTCGAGCCGCTGGTGTAGATCAGCAGTGCCAGGTCGCCCTCGCCGGTGCTGGCGGGCGGGAGGTCCGATCCCCCGTCCGTCGCCAGGTCGTCGACAGCGAGCGCGGTGCGCCCGGCACGCGGCGCGTCCGGGCCGAGGTTGATCACCAGGGCCGCCCCGGAATCCGCGATCTGGTGATCGGCCTCGCCCGCGGTCAGGGCCGGGTTCACCGGCGTCGCCGCCGCACCGAGCCGCCAGGCCGCGACGATCGAGACCAGCAGCTCGACCCGGTTCGGCAGCATCACCGCGACCACCGATCCGGGACCGACGCCGAGACCGGAGAACTGCGCTGCCGCGGCATCGACCCGGGAGGCGAACTGGTCGTAGCTGAGCTGCTGCCGCTCGTCGCGGACGCAGGGCCGGTCTCCGAGGCTCGCGGCCCGCCGCCAGGGGAGGTAGTCAAGATTCATGGCCGTGACGCTAGGCCCGCACACCTTCCGGCCACATTGTGCTCAGAGACCAACAAATGCTCCCGAATTGGGGTTCACGTGCACAGTTTCGGGTTCCCCGTTGGTCTGCGACCATGAATCCATGCCAGATCCCGACTTCGAGCGCCGGACGACGGAACGGGTCGGCGCGACCGCCGACCGGATGACCGAGAACCTGGCCGCGCTCACCGGAGACCTGCACACCGCGCTCGCCGGCGCGATCACCGAGCTCCAGGGCGACCCGGTGATCCTGGAGCTGCTCCGGGCCAGCATCGAGGGCAACCTGGAGACGATCGCGCAGGTCGTGCGGTACGACATCCCGGTCTCCGAGGTGAAGGCACCGCCGCCGGCTGTCGAGTACGCCCGCCGGCTGGCCCAGCGCGGGATCTCGTCGAGCGCGCTGCTGCGCGCCTACCGACTCGGCCAGGAGAACGCGACCGCCTGGAGCCTCGACCGGATCGCCGCCGAGGAGTCGGACCCGCAGGTCGCGCTCGCGGCTGGGCAGGCGTTCATCGCGATCACCTTCCGCTACATCGACGCCGTCTCGGAGCAGGTGCTGATCGTCTACGAGGCCGAGCGCGAACGCTGGCTGGCCAACCGCAACACGGTGCGCGCGGCGGTCCTCAGCGACCTGCTCGACGGCTCCGGACCGGACGTGTCGGCGGCGGAGAGCGCCCTCGGCTACCGGTTGCGGCAGCACCACGTGGGCGCCGTCCTGTGGCGGCCGGACGGACGCGCGTCCGGCTCCGAGCTGCGCGACCTCGAGCAGCTGCTGGCCCGGCTCGGCCGCGCCCTCGGCAGCACCGCCCCGCCGCTCTTCGTCGCCCAGGACCGCGCCCTGGCCTGGGGATGGATCCCGCTCGGACGCACCAGCGCCGTACCGGCCGTCGAGGAGCTCGGGGACCTGGAGAGCCACGGGCTGCGCGTCGCGCTCGGCACCCCGGCCGCCGGCGCCGACGGCTTCCGGCGCTCGCACCTCGACGCCCTCCGTGCGCAGACCGTGGCGATGGTGGCGCAGGACCGCGCCGGGACCGTGACCGCGTACGGCGACGCCGAGGTCCGCGCCGCGGCACTGCTCGCTGCCGATCTCGACGGCACCCGTCGGCTGGTCGGCTCGGCGCTCGGCGCGCTCGCCGAGGACACCGAGGGGGCGGAGCGGTTGCGGGACACGTTGCGCGTCTTCCTCGCGACACGGAACAGCTTCGCCGCCACCGCCGCCCTGATCCACCTGCACAAGAACACCGTGAAGTACCGGGTCGATCGTGCCGTCGAGGCCCGCGGGCGACCGCTGGACGAGGATCGGCTCGACCTGGAGCTGGCGCTGATCGCCTGCCGCTGGCTGGGAGTTGCCGCCCTTCCCGGGGCAGCCCCTGCCGACCAGCGCGCTTGATCGTCCCGGCTACGGTGTGGCCGTGACCGACCCCGCACGCGTACGCACCTGGTTCCGCATCGTCGCCTTCGCCGAGGCCTGCTCCTGGCTCGGCCTGCTGATCGGGATGTACATCAAGTACGTCCCCGAGACGACCGAGCTGGGCGTGAAGATCTTCGGCCCGATCCACGGCGGCATCTTCATCGCGTACCTGCTGGTCTCGCTGACCGCGCGGAACGCTTTCGGCTGGTCTTGGAAGACGACGCTGCTGGCGTTCGCGGCGAGCATCCCGCCGTTCGCCACGGCGATCTTCGAGGTTGTCGCGGATCGCAAGGGGTTGCTGGGGGTCGCTCCCGCGGCGGTCGTCCCTGAACCCGCCGGCTGAGGTTCGTCACCTCCGCCGACGAGCTAGTCGCGGTAGTACTCGAACTCCCAGGTCGTCGACCTGCCGATACGGGCGCCGATCTCCGCCCAGGTCGAACCCGGGCTCGACCGCGCCACCAGTGCCCTGATCGCCTCGGTGACCGCGTCCTCGTCCCACTGCTCCGTCAACCACAAGCCGGTGCCCGAGACGACCTCGCCGTCACCCTTGACCATCGGCACCAGGCCCCACATGCCCTTGACCTCCTGCCAGTGATTGGCGACGTATTTCGGCGAACAGACCCGCACGATGAAGTGGTCTCCGCCGCGCGAACCGACATGTCCGACCGTGGCGGTCACCTCGTAGCAGAAGCATCCTCCTTCGGTGCCGGAGTCGCCTGGTTCATGGATGTCGAATACCTCGATGTCGTGTATGACAGCGTGAACGTCGCCCGTTCGGGAGCTTCGACCTTCTGACATGTGTCCTCCGACCAGGTCCGCACTGAACTCAAGGATTCGCTCAGGCAACCAGCAAACTCTCGTGTTGTCACGACGGCTTAGGTCAGGCGCAGTTCGGCGAGGACTTCGTCGGTGTGCTGACCGACTCCCGGCGCGACCCGGACCTCCGGCGCCTCCTCACCCAGCACGTGGATCGGGTTGGAGAGCAGGTCGGCCCCCATCCGCTCCGACGGGAGCCAGTCGAACCGGTCCTGGAAGTGGGCGTCCTCGGCGAGGGACAGTGCGTCGTTGACAGCGGCGATCGGGCAGTCGGCGGCGGCGCCGAGGGCGACCCACTCGGCGGTGGTCCGGCTCTCGAAAACTTCCTGCAGCTCGCGCTGGAGGCCGACATCACCTCGGGCGTGGTCGGCGTACCGGCGTCCGGGGTGGCGTTCGTAGAGGTCGGCACGGTCGACCGCGACGCAGAAGTTGCGCCAGAACTCCTGCTCGGACGCCATCAGCAGCACGTGCCCGTCGGACGAGCGGTAGTACTGGTAGCGCACCGACTCGGACATCCCCGCGGTGCCGGGAGCGCGGCGCTCGCCACCGTCGGCCGGGTTGCCGGTGACCTCGGACTCGGGGCGTAGGTACGCGCGCATTCCTTCGACGGCGTACCAGTTGGTGGCTGCGGCGACGTCTCCCTGGGCGAGGTCGAGCTCGGCCCCCTGACCGGTGCGGGCCGCGCGTTGCAGGGCGGCGCTGACCGCGAACGCTCCCCAGACGGGCGTGACCCGGATGCCGACCGTGGTGTGCTCGGGGATCCGGACGAAGCCGTCGGCACCCGTCTGCGGCGGTGCGAGTCCGGCCCAGGCGTCGAAGCCGATGCCGTGCGCGGGAAGGTCCCGGTTCGGGCCGCTGGCTCCCCAGCCGGAGACCCGGCAGATCACCAGCGACGGATTGCGCTCGAAGAGGACCTCCCGGGTGATGCCTCGTCGGTCGAGCGCGCCCGGACGCATCGCCTCGATCACCACGTCGCTGCGTTCCACCAGGGAGAGGTAGGTCTCGACGGCCTCGGGGGTGCGCAGGTCGAGCTCGACGCTGCGCTTGCCGCGGTTCACGTGCCAGTGCAGCAGCGAGACCCCCTCGACGATCGGCCACGCCATCTCCCGGACGTAGTCACCGCCGGGAGGCTCGACCTTGATCACGTCGGCGCCCAGCTCCGCGAGGAGCATCCCGAGGGCGGCCGGCTCGAGGAGCGAGCTCTCCAGAACCCGTACGCCGGCGAGGAGGCCGGCACTCATGGACACCACCGCTCCCCGCGCCGTGCCCACGGGTTGTCGGACCGGTCGACCGGCAACGCGATCCGCGCGCTGGCACTCGTGCGCACCGCTCCCGACACCGAGAGTGCGAGCTCCACCTCGGCCCAGGCGCACCCGACCGGGTCGGTGGCAAGACCTGTCACCCGCCCGCTCAACGTCATCAGGTCCCCGGGGAAGACCGAGTCCTTCATCGCGAAGGTGAGCCGGGCCAAGCGTCCGCGCGGTCCCGTCCAGTCGGTCAGGTAGCGCTCGAACCAGGCCGCCTGGCTCGGGGTGTTCAGGAAGATGTCGCGGATGCCGTTGTGGTGGATCGCGAAGTCGCGGTCGTGGTGCATCGGCCGCCAGTCCCGGGTCGCCAGCGCGCCGAGGACGACCGTGCTGGCGGTGACCTGGTGGCGCAGCTCGGGCAGCCGGTCCTCGACGCTCACCTGGCCGGCGTACAGGTCAGTCATGGTCGGCTCCGGTCGGCGTCCGGTAGCTGAACATCGTGTAGGTGTCCGTGCCGACCAGGGCGTCGTCCTGGTTGCGGTAGCGCACCTCGATCACCCAGAACCGGCCCTGGCCGAGCTGGGTGCGCTTGACGTCGCTGACCGACTTGAGCACCTGGCAGGTGCGCAACCGGTCCCCCGGACGGACCGGGTCGTGGAAGGTCAGGGTGTTGGCGGCGACCACCGACTCCGGCAGCCCGAGCCGCTCCTTCAGCGCGAAGTGCAGCGCCAGCGGGACGAGCGGTTCCGCGGCACCCGGCTCCCAGTGGTGCGGGCGGAACCAGGCCGACAGCATCGTCAGCGGGGCGACCGGGCCGCCGGTCAGCCCGGCCGCGACCTCGTCGTCCCAGAACAGCGGGTTCCCGTTCTCGACGGCAGCGCACAGCGTCTGCACCTGCCCGCGCTCGATCAGGACCGGGCCGTCCTCCTCGAACAGCTCGACGTCGTACGGGAAACCGTGATCCTCCAGGACGGTCGTCATCCGATGACTCCTTCGTCGCGCAGCGCGACCAGCTCGTCCTCGGTCAGGCCGAGCTCGGTCCGCAGCAGGTGGTCGGTGTGCTCGCCGAGCCACGGCACCCGGGCGTCGGGCTCCGGCGCGAAGCCGTCGTACTTGATCGGGTTGCCGGGGACGAGGACCGGCCGGTCCTCACCCGGGTGCCGGTACGACGCATGCATGTCCCGCACCCGGAGGTGCTCGTCGTCAGCAACCTCGTCGGCCCGCAGGCACGGCCCCGACGCGACGCCCACCTCGGAGAGGAGCGCGCAGGCCTGCGCCCGGGTGAGCTCCGCGGCCCAGTGCTCGATCGCCGGTCGCAGCAGGTCCTCGAAGTACCGGACCCAGCCGCTCCGGTCGGCCAGGCGCGGGTCCTCGAGCCACTCCGGGCGGCCGACCGCACGAGCGAGCGCGGCGAACTGCTGCTCCCGGCCGACCTGGATCACGAACCAGCCGTCGACCGCGCGGCACGACTGCGAGATCAGCTCGGGTCCACCGCCCTCGAGACCCAGCGACCAGAAGTTCGTGACGATGTCGGTGATCGCGACGATCGAGTCGAACATCGCCACGTCCACCACGCCGCCTGCTCCGGTCCGGTCCCGCTCGCGCAGCGCCGCAAGGACGCCGACGACCGCGAACAGCCCGGCCCCGATGTCGCCGACGCCGCCCATCGGGCTGACCCGCGGCGGCCTCCCGTCGGCGGCCGCGTAGTCGTAGATCCCGGACATCGCCTCGACCACCGGGGCGTACGCCGGCCGCAACCGGTACGGCGACGCCGGGTCCGCGCCGAACCCGGAGACCGAGAGGTAGACCAGTCCGGGAAGCCGGTCGCACAACGCCGCCGGCCCGAGGCCGAGCCGCTCCAGCGCGCCGGGGCGCAGGTTCTCCGCGACGACGTCCACCCGGCCGGCGAGCTCGAGGAACAGCTCGCGCCCGCGTTCGGACTGGAGGTCCAGGGCGAGGCTGCGCTTGTTCAGGTTGTTGCGCAGGTACGTCGCCCCGACCCACCGGTCCTCGGGGTCGGTGATGCCCGGGGTGGAGGCCCGCCCGGTGTCCCCGGTCCCGGGTCGCTCGATCTTGATCACGTCGGCGCCGAGCCGGGCGAGCAGCTGGGTCGCGTACGGCAGCGCCTGCATGCCCTCGACGGCGAGGACGCGAAGGCCGCTGAGCGGTCCGCGGAGCGCCGCCGGGTCCACACTGGTGGCCAGCACCGCGCTCATCGGCGCGCCTCCGCCGGGGTCGTCCGCGCGACCGGCTCGGCGACCGTCGCCACCGCGTCGAGCGCGACCACGCCCTCGGCACGCACCAGCACCGGGTTGAGGTCCAGCTCGACCAGGTCGGGGCGGTCGCCGGCGAGCGCCTGCACCGCCATGATCGCGTCGAGCAACGCCTCCACGTCGACGGCAGCGGACCCGCGGTGCCCGTGCAGCAGGACGGCGCTGCGCAGCTCGTCGACCATCGCGGCGGCATCGTCGCGGCCGAACGGCGCGACCCGGAAGGCGACGTCGTCGACCAGCTCGATCAGCACACCACCGGCCGCGACCATCACCGCGGCCCCGAAGACCGGGTCCCGGACCAGGCCGATCGCCAGCTCGACACCGCCGTCGACCTGCGCGGCGACCAGGAGCCCTGTGTCCGGGCCGGCGTACCCGTCGGCGAGCACGGCGTTCATCCGGATCGCCTCGGCACGCAGCTCCTCGGCACCGGCGATGCCGAGGCGGACCAGGCCGAGCTCGCTCTTGTGCGCCAGCCCCTCGGCGCACCCCTTGAGGACGACCGGTCCACCGAGGCTAGCGGCGGCGGCCACCGCCTCGTCGGCGCTCCGGGCCAGCACCTCGCGCGGTACCGGGATCCCGGCTGCCGCGACCAGGGCCTTCGAGGCGTGCTCGGAGAGCACCCGCCGGGTGGTCGGCCCGGGTGCCTCCGGACGAGCCGGGGCGTGCGCAGGCTGCGCGGTGCCGGCGTACCGGACACGGTGGTGGTGCCAGTCCCGCCAGGCGACCAGCGCCCGGACGCAGTTGCCGGAGGTCCGGAAGGTGACCACCCGGGACGAGCCGTAGAGCACGTCGCGCAGCGCCGGCTCGGTGCCGACCGGCGAGCCCCAGATCACGCAGACCGGGATCTCGACCCGGTCCGCCAGCGCGACCAGGTCGGCCACCAGGAGATCGCTGAGCGGGGCGAACGGCCCCGCGATCGCGCAGACCAGGACGCCGACGTCGGGATCGGCCGCCAGCGCGTCGAGGATCTGGATGCCGCGCTCGTCGCCGACCGGGTGACCGCCGCAGTCGACCGGGTTCGCGACCTCGAGGTAGTCCGGGATCCACTGGCGCAGCAGCCGCACGGTCTCCTCCGACAGCTGCGCCAGCCGCAGCCCGGCGTCCGCGCAGAGGTCCGCCAGGTGCGCATTGGTGCCGCCGGAGATCGAGTAGATCGCCACCCCGTCGCTGCGGGGCGCGGTGGCTCGCGCGAGCATTGTCGCGGTGTCGCCGAGCTGGTCGAGCGCGTCGACGCGGATGATGCCGTGCTGACGGAAGAACCCCTCGGCGACCCGGTCCGAACCGCCGAGCTTGCCGGTGTGGCTGCCGGCCGCACGGGCTCCGACCTCGGAACGGCCGACCTTGACGAGCACCAGCGGGGTGTCGGTCTCGGTGCAGCGACGTGCAGCCGCGGCCAGCGACTCGCCGCTCTTGAAGCCCTCGACGTAGGCGGCGATCGCACCGATCTCGGGGCGCCCGGCGAACCAGTGCGCGAAGTCGGCAAACTCCAGGTCGGCCTCGTTGCCGGTCGGTGCCCAGTGCGACACCGCGACGTTGTTCTCCTGGAGCAGGAAGAGCGGCCGGCCCTGGTGGCCGCTCTGCGAGATCAACGCGATGCTCGGCCCGTCGAGATCGGTCCGGAAGAGCTCGAAGGCGTTCAGGTTCGTGTTCGGACCGAGCAGTCGTACGCCGGCCTTCCGGGCCAGCTCGGCCAGCCGTTCCTGGGCCGCCGCCCCGTCCGGACCGGTCTCGGCGTACCCGGCGCTGAAGACGACGACGAAGCCCGCCCCGTTGCGTCCGGCCGCGAGCACGCTCTCCTCGGGATCCGGCGCCAGCACGGCCACCACGTCCACCGGGGCGTCGAGCGCGTCGAGGTCGGGAACGCAGCGGATCCCGTCCACGGTCTCGCGGTTCGGGTTGACCGGATGGATGTCGGCGCCGACCGCCTCAGCCCAGCGACGGAGCATCCGCCAGTTCATCACCGCCGGTCGTCCGGGCGTGTCCGAGGCTCCGACCACGGCGACGGAGCGTGGTCGGAAGAAGTGGTCGAGGGTCACTGCCCGGAGCCTCCGTCACGGTGGTCGACCCAGGGCAGCAGTACCCGTTCGAGCAGGCGGAGCACCTGCGCGAAGAGGACGCCGAGCAGGGCCACCACCACGATGCCGACGAACATCGCGTCGTTGATGAAGAGGTTCCGCGAGCTGAAGATCAGGTAGCCGAGACCGTCCTCGCCGACCAGGAACTCGGCCGCGACGATCACCAGCACCGCGACACCGGCGGCGACTCGCGCCCCGACCATCATCTGCGGTGCGGCCGCCGGGAAGACCACGTGCCGGAACATCTGCCACCGGCCCGCCCCGAAGACGTGGCCGCCGTCGCGGTAGCCCTCGGGCACCGACATGATCGCGGCCATCGTGGCGATCCAGACGAAGAAGAACACCGTGATCGCGACCAGGGCGATCTGCGAGCCCTCGCCGAGGCCGAAGATGTTGAACAGGATCGGCAGCAGCGCGAGCTTGGGGACGACGTACAGGGCGTCGAGGGTCGGCTCGAGCGCCTTGCGCAGCAGCGAGGACGACCCCATCAGGACTCCGAGGACCGCGCCCGCAGCACTGCCGAGGGCCCACCCGAGAAGGACCCTCCGCGACGTGCTGAACAGGTCGTGCCACAGGGTGCCCTCGGTGATCAGGTCCCAGCCGCGCCGGCCGATCTCGGTCGGCGCCGGGTAGAGCCGGCCGTCGATCCAGTTCCATGCGGAAGCGGCCTGCCAGAGCAGCAGCAGGCAGACCGGGACGCCGATCGCGAGCGCGGTCTCGAGGAGGCGGCGCCGTCGGTGGGTGCGCTCCGGGTCCAGCTCGGCGCGGCTCGGCTGCCGCACGATGGTGCGGCCGCGGGCCGGCGTCGAGGTCGGACTGGCCTGGTCAACGACTGCCATCGGAGGCACCTCCCAGGGCTTCGCGCTGGGTCCCGAGCTGCTCGGTGACCTCCGCCCGCAACGTCTGCCAGAGCTCGTCCTCGAGCTCGGCGAACTCCGGCGAGCGACGGATGTCGGGGGTGCGCGGGCGGCCGAACGGCACCTGCCGGTCGAGCAGGATCCGGCCGGGGCGGGCGCTCATCACGACGACCCGGTCGGCGAGCAGGATCGCCTCCGCCAGGCTGTGCGTCACGAAGAGCACCGTGCGCGGATCGCGCTGGCTGATCTGGAGCAGCTCCTCCTGGAGGAGGGCGCGCAGCTGGGCGTCGAGCGCCGCGAACGGCTCGTCCATCAGCAGGATCTCCGGGTCGGCGGTCATCGCCCGCGCGATCGAGACCCGCTGACGCATGCCGCCGGAGAGCTCGTGCGGCCAGGAGCCGGCGAAGTCCCCGAGGCCGAGGCGCTCCAGCCAGTCCCGGGCACGGAGGTCACCCTCGCGGCGGGGCACGCCCTGGATGTCGAGGCCGAAGCGGACGTTGTCCAGGACGCGCTTCCACGGGTAGATGCCGTAGTCCTGGAAGATCATCGCCAGCGGATGGTCCCCGACGACGTCGAGCTCGATCCGTCCCGAGGTCGGACGGATCAGGCCGCCGATCGCGCGCAGCAACGTCGACTTGCCGCAGCCGGACGGCCCGACGATCGAGACGAACTCCCCGGCGCGGACGTCCAGGTCGACCGGGCCCAAGGCCTCGACCTGTTTGCGGCCGCGACCGAAGGTCCGGCGCACGTCGCGGACCTGGACGCTGCCGGTCCGCTCCGCCGTACGGGACAGCGTGGTGGTCACTGGACTCCCTCCCCGGGGTACTGGATCTGGATCGGACGGCCGGCCGCGGGCGTCTCGGCGAGGGCCTGGCTGACCATCGCGACGAGCACCGGCTCGGGCACCAGGCAGTCGGCGCAGACGTCCCCGAGGGCGTCGATGCGCAGGCTGACCGCGGGATCGGCGGCCAGCACCTTCAGCTGGTAGCCGTCGGCGGCGAACGCGTCGGCGATGCTGCGGACCGCGTCGTCGACCAGGGCGACGTCGGCGCTCATCCGACCGGCTCCAGGGTCAGCTCGTGGCTCTGGAACGGCGCGAAGAACCAGGTCTGCTGCATCCCGGTGCCGTGCACGTAGACGATCCGGACGTTGTCCGGGTCGGCGATCGAGGCCGGCCGGAGGGTGTCGTCGGGCCGGACCAGCCGGTCGTAGATCGCGGCGCTGAGCCGGGGCTTGTCGTCGTACCCGCCGTCGACGAGGACCTGGGCGTGCTGGTGGCCGACGACGAAGACGAACGGCCGGACCGCGAAGAAGCTGGAGTCGTTCGCGACCTCCTGGTGCAGCCAGTTCACGTGGCAGCCGGTCCGGGCGCCGAGGCCGATCTCGTCGAGCAGCTGCTCGGCGTCCCGGGTGTGGCTGATCGTCGAGGCCTGCCAGACCGAGGCGAAGAGCGAGACCGTGTCGGTCCCGGCGGGTTGGCCGAGCTCGACAGCCAGGGACGGCCACGGGCTCTTCTCCTCGGCCTCGCCGAAGCACCAGGAGAACCGGCCGGGATGGCCGAAGGTGGACCGGTCGAACTGCCCGTGCACCGATCGGCAGCCGTTGCGGATGATCAGCCGCAGCGCCCGCCCGACGGCGTTGTTGGCGCGCGTGCCCGGCCCGAGCGCACCCTCGCCGCTGTTGATTCCGAGGCGGTGGCGGATCGGTCCGTTGACCACCATCACCTGCTGAGCCCCGGAGAGGGTGGCGGTGTGCCCGTGCAGGTTGTACTGCGGCCGGCCGAGCGCGCGAGCAGCGGCCAGCACGAGCTGGAAGTGCTCGGGGCCACAGCCGGCCATCACGGCGTTGGCGGCCGCGAGCCGGGTCGTGACCGTCAGGCTGTTGCGGGTCGGCACCTGGAAGATCACCTCGTCACCGGTCAGCCCCGCTCCGGCGAGCATCTCCTCGACCCGCTCGACGGTCGGGACCACCACCGGGAGGCCGTCGGTCCAGCCCTGCTGGTAGAAGTCGGTGAGGGCGGGTTCGTGACCGCGGTAGGACCGGGTGCTGTCGGCGGGCGGCACGGCCGGCACCGGCTCGACGGCTCCCCGGGGCCGCGCGGAGTCTCCGTCCGGGCGCCCCTCGAAGAGCAGCTCGACGATCCGCGGCGCCAGCACCCGGGCACGCTCGCCGAGCTCCTCGGGCGTCAGGTTGCCGACCGGGAACTCGGTCACGCAGAACGGGTAGTCGGGCATCCCCGACAGCTTGCGCATGAACTCGACCGGTCCGAGCAGGGCGTCGGCCACGATCGCGACCGACGGGACCCCGCTCCACTCGAGCTCGATCGCGTCCCGCATCGTCCGCGAGGAGCACGAGCCGCAGTCCCCGATCGCGGCGACCGCGGCATCGGCCGTCGCGATGATCTGCTCGAGGTCCTCGTCCGTGGGCGCCACGCTCACCGACGGCTTGCGGTAGTGCACCACCCGGAGGCCGGGCAGCAGGTCGGCCAACCGGAGCGCGACCGCGTCCAGCAGCTCGGTCGCGTTCGCCTTCCCGTTGCTCACCAGCGCGACCTGCAGGCCCTCCCGCCCGGGCGGGGACGGCGCGACGCTGGATGCCTCGCGCGCCACCATGCCCAGCGGGCTCACCACGTCGATCCCCGTCTCGATCAGCTGCCCTGTCTCGTGCACCGTCATCGTCCCTCCGCCGCCTCCGCGGCCATCTCCTCGGCGATCTGCGCGCCGGCTTCCGCCAGACGCGCGCCGATCGCCGCCAGCTGCGAACCCTTCGTCTCCCCCGAGTAGAGCGGCACCATCAGGGCGATCTCCGGCACCCCGGTCGTGGTCCGCACCGGCGCCGACACGTGGTTGGCGCGATAGCTGTCGTCGTCCTGGAGCTCACCGAGGTAGTAGCCGGTCGCCCGCAGCGCGCGGCCGAGCTCGGCGAGCAGCGCCGGGTCGGTGTCGTGCGAGGAGAGCCGCAGGTCGTGCACCGACCGGTCCAGCTCGTGGCCGGCGGGCAGGTCGCCGCCGATCACGAACCCGCGCTCGTGGGCCAGCCGCACCGCTTCGCGCAGGACCGCCCGCTCGGCGGACTCGACCGACGGGGTGGCGTTGGCCTGCCACACCTCGTACCGCTCCGGCGGAAACCACGCCGCCAGCGCCAGCCCGTACGGCGGCGCGAACGACATCCGGACGCCGAGCCGGGTGAGCCCGTGCAGCGGGTCCGCGAAGCCGGCCCGGTCGAGCACGACCATCTGGGCGTCGGAGACCCCCACGATCACGCAGCCGCAGCCCAGGTCGGCCGCGACCCGCTCCAGGTGCGGGCGGGCGAGCGTGGTGTCCGGGAACCGCTGCCTCGCCGCGGCACCGGCGGCGATGACCCGGGGCCCGAGCCCGTAGGTCTTCCGCTTCGGGTGCTGCAGCAACCAGCCCGCGTCGATGAGCGTGGTCACCACGGTCAGCAGGGTCGCCTTGTTGATGTCGAGCTCACGGGCGAGCTCGGAGAGCCCGAAGGTCTCGTCCGGGCGATCGGTGAGGAACTCCAGGACCGCGACGACGCGCGCGGTCGTTCCGGATCGGCGTGGCACCTAGCTCCCCTGGTGGCCGACGGCGGCCTCGTAGAAGGAACGGTCCACGACCTCGGACTCGGGGATGGTGTCGTCGTAGCTGAGCGCGTCGAGGTCGTGCCAGATCTCCTGCAACCGCTCCGAGGTGCCCTTCCGGATCTCCCAGTCGATGATCAGCGACGGCGACGCGGACAGCGTCTCCGCGGGCACCTCGAGCAGCTCGGCGAGCTCGGCCACCAGGGCCGGGTCCTTCTTGTAGTCGCCGGAGAACGTGGTGTTGACCGTGCGGATGTAGGCCCGCAGCAGAGCGCGGCCGACGTCCGGGTTCTCCTTGAGGAGCTCCTTGCCGTAGATGAATCCGCCGAGCGGCTCGCCGGCCGGCTGGCCGCCGATGAACGTGTACGCCGGGTCGTCGGCGACCTGCGCCCAGGTCGGGGTCAGCAGCCAGGAGGCGTCGGTGCCGCCGTTCTGGAGTGCGGTGATCTGGTCGGCCGAAGGGAGCTGCTGGACCTTGACGTCCTTGATGGACACGCCGGCCTCCTCGAGCGCGGTCGCGATCGGCAGCATGATGACGCTGCCGGGTCCGGCTGCGGAGCCGACGCTGGCGCCGTCGAGCTTGGTGGCGTTCTCGGCCTTGGCCCAGAGCCCGCTCTTGGACTCGGACGACTCGAAGTAGTTGCCGCTGACCCACTTGAGGTCGTAGTCCTGGGAGAGCGCGTTGTGGAAGGAGGCGTCCGGCGAGGACAGCCAGGCGTCGATCTTCTCGCTGGCCAGCAGGTTGAGCGCGTCCGCCGGCGGGATCACCTTGATGTCGAGCGTCAGGTTCTCCTTCTCGAACTCGCCGTGCTTCTGACCCCAGACCAGCGGCGCGATCAGCTCGGCGGACTTGTTGGTGATCGCGATCGTCAGCTTCGTCGACTTCTCCAGCGGCTGCGGCGCCGGCGCTCCGGCGTCGCACCGGGCGGCCTTCCGGGTCGGCGACAGGTCGGCAGGGTCGGTCCACCCCGTCGTGCACCCCGCAACGGGCTTGATCTCGAACTCGGCGCCGTCGGCGTCCGAGGTTGAATCCGAACCACACCCCGCTGCGGTGACGGCCAGCACGGACAGCGCGCTGACCCCGAGCACGAGACGGTTGCGTCGCATGTTGCCTCCGGTTGTATATACATCCAATCGATTACAATGGAACGGTAACGTGGGTCACATCCCGTGGTCAAGAGGTTCGACGAAACCTTCGTTACACGACTAATCCCCACGTTCTGCACTTCCCGGATTTACCCGTTCCCAGGGGTGCGTCGGTGCCAAGGTGACCCATGCCCTGGACCCGGATGAAGAGTGCCGCCGCCGCGATCGCGGTCGGATCGTTGGTCACCATCGCGCTGTCGACCGGAAGCGCCGGGGCGACCGCACCACCGCCGACAGCCCCCTCGCCGACGGCCCCCTGCGACGCGATCAGCCCGATCGCGATCCCCTGCGTCGCCCTCGGCAAGGTCGGTGACGCACTCGCGACCGAGTGCCGGCGGGTCGGCATCCCGGACGCGCTCTGCGTGCTGCCGCTCGCGCACCGGGTCACCCAGGCCGCCCGCGACGCCTACCGCGCCTCGTGGGTGCACCGGACCGCGCAGTTCCAGTACCGGCTCGGCGACTCGCTGCCGTTCGGGGACGCGCAGTGGCTGGGCACCCACAACTCGTTCAACAGTCTGGCCAACTCGCTGACGCTCTCGCACGCCGACTCCAACCAGCAGCTGACCCTGACCCAGCAGCTCGACATCGACGTCCGGGCCCTGGAGCTCGACCTGCACTACATCCCGCGGATCCTCGGCCTGCTGGGCAGCCGCGCGGTCACCGTCTGCCACGGCCAGCCGCCGACCGCGTACGACCTCGGCTGCACCACCGAACCGACGTTCGCGAAGGTGCTCCCGGAGATCGCCACCTGGCTGAACGCCCCCGGCAACGACGACGAGGTCGTGCTGCTCTACCTCGAGGACAACCTGAAGAACGCCGCCGCCTACGCCTCGACGATCAGCACCCTCGACCAGGTGCTCAAGCGCCCGAACGGATCCAGCCTGATCTACAAGCCGGACGCCTCCCAGAAGGCGGCGAACGGGTGCGTCCCGCTGCCGACGTCGGTCTCCCGTGACGACGTCCGCGCCAGCGGCGCCCGCGTGGTTCTCGTCGGATCGTGCGCCCCGGGCTGGTCCGGCAACGTCTTCGACTGGAACGCCGTCCACGTCGAGAGCGGCTCGACCTCCGGTTACCGGGACTTCCCGACCTGCGACGCGACGTACGGGCCGAGCGTCTACGCGACCAAGCTGGTCCGCTACTTCGAGGACACCACCCTGGTCTCGACCCTGCTGAACCCGACCCGGAAGCCGGTCGACCCGGAGGCGCTGACCCCGGCGAAGGTGCAGGCGATGACGAACTGCGGAGTGAACGTCTTCGGCCTCGACCAGCTGCTTCCCGAGGACGGCCGGATCCAGTCCACGCTCTGGAGCTGGGCTCCCGACGAACCGAGCGCGACCGGCGGCGGCTGCGCCTTGCAGGGTGCCGACGGTCGGTGGGTCGCGGCGCCGTGCACCGAGGTGCACCCGGCAGCGTGCGAGGACGGCGGGACCTGGACGGTGACCCCGCCGGTGACCTTCGCCGCCGCACCGGCCGCCTGTACGGCGATCGGGTCGACATTCGACGTCCCCCGGGCCGGCAACCAGAACTCCGCGCTGCACGCGGTGGCGCCGGCCGGGGCTTGGGTGGATCAGACCGTCGGCTGAGGTTGCCGCGCTCGGGTCACCCGGTGTGACTCCGCGCCCACGTCACCGCGTCTCGACAGGCTCGACGTCCGGCCGGTGGTTGAGGTGCGAGCGTTTGCGCGAGCCTCGAAACCCGGTGCGGCGTCAATCCTTGGCGAACAGGACCAGGGCGGTGTAGCTGACGGCGAAGGCGGTGGTGTTGCCGGCCTTGTCGGTCGCGACGGCGGTCGAGGTCCAGCGGGAACCGGAGCGGGTGTGGGTGACGGTGCACGACGCGATCCCGGAGAGGGCGTCGGCGGGGACGCACTCGGCCGGGGGCTTGTCGCCGCCGAAGATGTAGACGAAGTTCTGCCGCACCCGGGTCAGCGCGGCGGTCGGCGCCGTGGTGTCGATGTCCAGGTCGGTGACGGTGGCCGAGGCCGCGCCGCCGTCCTGGGCCGCGATCGAACGGCTGACCACCTGGTCGACCCCGTCCGCGGTGAGCGTCACCGGCGCCGGGCAGGGACCGGCCAGTGCGGAACCGTTCGGCGTGCAGGTGAACGTGACCGTGACCGGCGTCCGGTACCAACCGGCGGCGTTCTTCGGTACGGCGCTGCTCACCGCGGCGGTGATCGTCGGGTCCTTGCGGGCCACTGAGCCCGTCGAACCGAGGAGCTCGTCGTTGCCGCCGTACGTCGCGACGACCTGGTGCTCGGCTCCGGTCGGGACGACGTGGTCGAGGATCGCCGTACCGAGGATGACCGGCGCCGTGCCGACGAGGACGTCGTCCACCCGGAACTCCACCGTGCCACTGGGCACGGCCGATCCGGGCGCCGTCACGGTCGCGGTGAGCCGGGTGGCGGTGACGGCGACACTGGTCGTCGTCGCCGACTTGGCAGGCGTGCAGTTGATCGATCCACGGCGCAGCGAGTGCCCGTCGGTGTCTCCGTCGTCGGACCAGAGGACTTCCTTCTTGCCGTCGACGCAGCGGGACTGCGGCGCGACCGCGAGGCCCTCGTTGTTCAGGTTCGGCATCCCCAGCGGCCGGTCGTACGCCGCGTCGACGACGAAGGCGCCGGCGTCGAGCTTGAGCAGCGAGGTCTTGCCGTCGTGGGTGTCGTCGGTGACGGCCCGGAGCCGGTTGAGCTCGGGGTCGAAGTCGACGTCGGCCAGGTGCTCGAAGCCGCTGTCGATGGTGGCGACCTTGTGCGAGGTGACGCCGTCCTCGTCGAGGACGAAGCCGATCAGGTCACCGGTGTCCTCGACCGCGACGAAGTAGACGCCGTTGCCGTGGGCCGGGTAGCCGGCCGGGTTGTAGGGCGCGTTCGTGCTCTGGTCGACGAAGCCGCCGCCGGTGAGGAACGAGTCCGGAACGTAGGTGACGCCCTCGAGGCCGAGGTTGGCGCCGGCCGCCGGGATCTGGCTGGTCAGGTTCCACTCGTTGGTCGGGGTCAGCGTCGTCCCGGTCGCGGCCGGGTCGTAGCGCAGGATCGACATCCGGCTGACACCGCTGGCGTCGTTGTTGCGCTCGGAGGCGAGGTAGACGAATCCGTCCGGGCCGATGGTGATGCCCTCGGTGTCCGGCGCACCGGTGCCGCCGAGGTACTTCGGGTCCTTGGGCCAGCCGCTGGCCGGCACGAAGTTGTCGCCGTCCCGGACCAGCTTGAAGAGGGTGCCCTTCTTGTTCTGCGCGGCCCAGAGCACGTCCGGGTCCGCCGGGTCGAAGACCAGGCCGGAGAGGTCCTGCAGGAAGGTACCGAGCAGGTCGGCGGTGGTCACCGTCTGGGCGCCCGGCCACGGCGAGGTCTCCAGGCCGGGGCAGCTGTTGGCGGCACCCTTGGTCGGCGCCTTGGTGTCCTTGAAGTCGCCGACGCCGTCCTTGCAGCGACCGTAGGTCTGGGTGGCGTGCGCGGTCCAGGCGTAGGACTCGACCAGGGCGCTGCCGGCGTCGTAGAGCCGGACCGCGTCCGCCCCGCCGAGCCCGAAGCCGAGGTCGGCCCCTTCGACGACCAGGTAGCCGTTCGCCGCGATCGAGGTGCCGGCCGGGATCGCGTAGCCGCTGGTGTCGGCGCTGTCCTTGATCGTCCAGCCGGAGACGTCGACCGAGGCGGCGCTGATGTTCTTCAGCTCCACCCAGTCCCCCGGGGTGCCGAGGTCGGACTCGATCTCGTTGATCCGGATCGGGCTGCAGGCGTTCGGCAGGCCGCGGGTCGAGGTGGTGGTGTCGCCGAAGACTCCGGTCCCGTCGGGGCAGCGGCCCCAGGTGGTCGCGGCGTGCGCGCCCCAGGTCGTGGTGTCGACCTGGGTGGTGCCGTCCGGGAGGAACAGGTTCACCGAGTCGCCGACGCCGAGGCCGAAGCCGGGCGACTGGTTGATCTCGGTGTAGATCGCGTAGTAGCCGCCGGCCGGGATGATCGTGTTGGCCGGGACCACGACCGGGGTGGCCGCGTGGCTGGCGTCGCCGTCGACGATCTTCCAGCCGGAGACGTTGGCGGCCGTCGTACCGAGGTTCTTCAGCTCGACCCAGTCGGCGACCTGGTCGCCGTTGGACTCGACCTCGTTGATCTTCACGTCCGGGACCACCGGGGTGGTGCCGCCGCAGGAGTTGGCCGCACCGAGCGTCGAGGTGGTGACGCCGAAGGTGCCGGTGCCGTCGGGGCAGCGTCCCCAGGTGGTGGCGTGGGTGTCGGCGGGGTACGTCGTGGAGTCGAGCAGGTTGGCGCCGTCGGGGGTGTAGAGCCGCACCGAGTCGCCCTTGCCGAGACCGAACGACGGGTTCACGTCGAGCACCAGGTAGTCGTGCGCGCCGAGCGTCGTCCCGGCCGCGATCGTGAACACGTGGGTGTCGTCGTTGTCCTTGAGCTTGTAGCCGGAGATGTCGACCGGGGCGTCACCGATGTTGGTGAGCTCGACCAGGTCGTTGGGGTCCGACTCGATCTCGTTGACCTTGATGTTCGCGGCGCCGGCCGGGACCGGGCAGTCGTTGGCAGCGCCCTTGGTCGCGGCGGCGGTGATCACGAAGTCGCCGGTGCCGGCGGGGCAGCGGCCGTAGCTCTTCCCGGCGGGCGGGTGCGCCGGGTAGGTGTACGAGTCGATCAGCACCGCGCCGGGGGCGTAGAGCCGGACCGCGTCGCCGTTGCCCAGCCCGAAGGCGAACTCGACGTTCTCGCCGCTGATCGCCTTGTAGGCGCCGCCGGCGATGCTGCTGCCCGCGGGGAAGGTGTAGGAGTTGTTCTCCGAGTTGTCCTTGAGTACCCAGCCGGACAGGTCGACGCTGCCGGTCGCGGTGTTGTAGAGCTCGATGAAGTCGGGGCTGTTCGAGGAGAACTCGTTGATCCTGACCGCGGTGTTCGGGGTGGTGCAGACGTTCGGCGCGCCCTTGGAGGCGGCCGTGGTGATCCCGATCTCGCCGCTGCCGTCGGGGCAGCGGCCGTAGGACTTCCCGGCCGGCGGGTGCGCCGGGTAGGTGAACGAGTCGATCAGGACGCCGCCCGGGGCGTAGAACCGGACCGCGTCGCCGTTGCCCAGCCCGAACGCGAACTCGACGTTCTCGCCGCTGACGCCCTTGATCGCACCCGCGGCGATGCTGCTGCCGGACGGGAACGTGTAGGAGTTGTTCTCGGTGCTGTCCTTGAGCACCCAGCCGGTCAGGTCGACCGTCGAGCTGCCGGTGTTGATCAGCTCGATGAAGTCCGGGCTGTTCGAGGAGAACTCGTTGATCTTCACGTCGGTGCTGGCCGCGGTAGCCGGGGCCGCGAGGGCCAGGCCGGCCACGACCAGGGCCAGCAGCGAGGCGACGGCGAGCAGTGCGGAACGGGTGCGGGAGGGGTGCATCGGTGCGACCTCGAATGTCCAGGTGTCCAGCAGGGCAAGGCGAACCTCACAGTGCGAAGCGAACGGATCGTGAACCCGAGGGGAAGGTCGCGTGTAGGGACGACGGCTACCGATGCCGACCCGGCCCTGGGCTCCCGAGCCCATGCCGAGTGAGCATGGACGGACCCGGACGCCGCCGCTAGAACCTGTTCCACTTTTCGGTCTCGCGGACTACCGTTGCGGCATGACCCAGACCGCGGCGCCGACCACCTTCACCGTGACCAACCCCGCCACCGGGGAGTCCGTCGGAACCTTCCCGGTGCACACCGCCGAGGACATCGCCGCACGTGCTGCCGAGGCGCGCACCGCGCAGGTCTGGTGGGCGGGACTCGGGTACGTCGAGCGCAAGCGCCGCCTCAACCGCTGGATCGCGGCGATCGGGCAGCAGTCCGACGAGCTCTGCGACCTGGGCTTCGCCGAGACCGGCCGGCCGCGCGGCGACGTCCAGTTCGAGCTGATCGCCGGGCTGGAGGACATCCGCTGGGCGGCCGCACACGCCGGCCGGGTGCTCAAGGAGCGCCGGGTCGCGCCGGGGATGGCGCTCTTCAACTTCGGCGCGACGGTCTCCTATCCCCCGCTCGGCGTGGTCGGCGTGATCGCGCCGTGGAACGTGCCGATCTACACCGTGCTCTGCGGCCTGGCCTACGCACTGGCCGCCGGGAACGCCGCGATCGTGAAGCCGAGCGAGTACGCCCCGGCCAGCTCGGTGCTGGTGATGGACGCGTTCTACACCGCCAACCCGGACGCCCCGAAGGGGTTGATCAGCTGGGTGACCGGCTTCGCCGAGACGGGATCGGCACTCTGCACGGCCGGCCTGGACAAGATCGCCTTCACCGGCTCGGTGCCGACCGGTCGCAAGGTGATGGCGGCCTGCGCCGAGAACCTGACCCCGGTGCTGCTCGAGCTCGGCGGCAAGGACGTCACCATCGTCGCCGAGGACGCCGACGTCGAGAAGGCCGCGACCGCAGTGGTCTGGGGCGGGTTCTTCAACGGCGGGCAGGCGTGCGTCGGCATCGAGCGGGTCTACGTCACCCGCGCGGTGCGGGACCCCTTCCTCGCGAAGGTCAAGGAGGTCGCGTCGCAGGTCACCGCGGGACTCGACGAGGGCGCGTCGTACGGGCCGATGATCGTCCCCGCCCAGATCGACCTGGTACGCCGGCACGTCACCGACGCGATCGACCAGGGCGCGACCGCCCTGGTCGGCGGGGTGGACTCGATCCGGGCTCCGTTCGTGGACCCGATCGTGCTGGTCGACGTGCCCGAGAACTGCTCGGCCGTGCAGGAGGAGACCTTCGGCCCGGTGATCGTGATCAACACCGTCGCCGACGTCGAGGAGGCGCTGACCAAGGCGAACGCCACCAAGTTCGGCCTCGGCTCCTCGGTCTTCTCCGCCAAGCGCGGCAAGGAGATCGCGGCGCGGCTGCAGGCCGGCGGCACCACGATCAACTCGGTGCTCACGTTCGTCGGAATGCCCTCGGTCCCGTTCGGCGGTATCGGCGACTCCGGCTTCGGCCGCTTCCACGGCGACGACGGCCTGCGCGAGTTCGCCGCCCCGAAGGCGACCACCACCAAGAAGTTCCAGCTCGGCCCGGACATGCAGTCCTTCCCCCGCCGCCCCGAGGACTTCGACCAGGTCCGCAAGATGGTGAAGATGCGCTACGCGAAGCGGCGCGGGGTGTGAGCGGACGCGACGCCCTGGTCGCCGCCGGCGCGGAGGCCTGCGGGACGCTCGATCGGATCGCCGCGTTCCCGGCTCCCGACCTGAGCAACCCGGCCGTGGCCGAGTTCGCGGAGCAGTTCGCCCTCGACGTCTCGTCGATCGACGACGTGCAGCGGTCTGCCTTCTTCGCCGCGACCGGGGATCAGGCCTTCGCGGTGGTGCAGCGGATCTACGCCGCCGACTTCGCCCCACGGGTGCGTTCGGTGCTGGACGCCGTCTTCGGCGCCTCCCCCACCGAGCCCGACCCGGCGTCGTACGACGGCGACACCTGGCCCGTCCTCGAGGAGTTCATGGTCGCGGTCGCCCGACTGCGCGCCCTGGACCCGATCACCACCGAGCTGGTCCGCCTCCGCGGAGCTCGCCTGCACGACTGCGCCGTCTGCAAGTCCCGCCGGAGCCAGGACGCGATCACTGCCGGTGCGGACGACGACGCCTTCGCCGCGGTCGACGAGCACCGCACCAGCGACCTCTCCGACCAGGCCAAGGCCGCTCTCGCCCTGACCGACGCGCTGATCCTGACGCCGTACGACGTCCCCGCCGACGTGGTCGACGCAGCCCGGAACCACCTCACCGACGAGCAGGTCGTCGAGGTCGTCCTCGACGTGATGCGCAACGCCGCCAACAAGATCGCGGTCGCGCTCGGCGCCGACGCGGCCACGGTGACCGAGGGCGTCGAGCTGTTCACGACCGACGCCGACGGGAACCTGTCCGTGGTTGGTGCCGGCGGCTAGGCGTCACTCCTTCTTCTTGCGCGGACGCAACCACGGGAAGATCGAGCCGACCAGGAGCCCGGCGGCGAAGAGCACCAGCAGCCAGATCCACAGCGGCATCGTCCAGGTCCAGAACAGGGCGTCGACCCGGCTGTCGCGGGTGTTCTGGAAGACGAGGATCAGGGCGAGCACCGCGATCACGCCACCGAAGATCAGCTTCGGACTGACACCGCGGGCTTCCTCGGTCACCTTCGGGGTTCGTTCGAGCTCGTCGTCCATCGTGACTCCTCTCGTGGTCCTGCAGAGGAGCCTAGGACTGTCGGGCCCGCCCGTCACGCACCGCGGGCGCGACCCAGCGGCGTAGGTACGCCCGCACCTCGTCGCCGGTGCGCGCGGGCTCACCGGGATCGAGGACGAAGGACTGCAGGATCCGGAGCAGGTGCTCGACCAGGTCGAGCTGGTCGTCCTCGGCCAGACCGACCTCGGACCAGTCGATCCCGAACCCGGCGAGCAGCTTGCCACCGAGGGCGATCGAGGACTGCGCGGTCAGTCCGGACAGCGTGCTGCTGATCCGCCCCGGGGCGATCAGCCGGTTGAGCGCCGGGTCGTCGCGGAGGTGCTCGTAGACGTAGGCGACCACTTCGACGACGGCATCGGCGGCGTCCCCGGAGGTCGCGACCAGGTGCTTGCGGACGTGAACGGCGAGCTGGTCGACGAGGTCCGCGACGGCGTCGAGGGCGGCCGCGTTGAGCAGCTCCTCGGTGGTCGGGTAGTAGCGGTAGACGGTCTGCCGGGTGACACCGATCGCCTCGGCGATCTCGGAGGTGTTCGTCGTCCCGGCCTCGGCCAGGCGCGCCCGGGTGGCAGCCAGGATCCGGGCGCGTGCCTCGTCGGCATCCGCGGGCGGCTCTCCGCCCCACCCGTGCGACCTCATCCGGACTCCCTCGTTCGCGTCTCTTGACGATCATACACTTTCGTGTTTCTGTTCATCCAGACTTACTGATCTGTATGCCCACCTCTGGAGGAGCACCATGACCGCCACCCTGCCGACCGGCTTCGACTTCACCGACCCGGACGTGAACCTCGAGGGCGTCCCGCACGACCAGTTCACCGCGCTGCGACTGACCTCGCCGATCACCTGGGTGGAGCAGACCGAACCGGCCCGCGCCGGGATGTCCGAGGAGTCCGGCACCGGCTACTGGGCGGTGACCAAGCACGCCGACATCGCCGCGGTCTCGAAGAACAGCAAGGTCTTCTCCAGCCGCGAGAACGGCGTGATCATCCGGTTGCCCGAGACCGCGACGCGCGACTCCGTGGAGATGACCAAGGTCGTCATCATCAACCAGGACGCCCCCGAGCACACCCAGCTCCGCACCATCATCAGCCGCGGCTTCACCCCGCGGGCGATCGGTGCCCTGGAAGAGGGGCTCGAGCTCGTCGCCCGCCGGATCGTCAGCGAGGCGGTCGCGTCCGGGTCCGGCAACTTCGTCGACCAGATCGCCTCCCAGTTCCCGCTCGAGGTGATCGGCGACATGCTGGGCATCCCCGCCGAGGACCGGCAGAAGATCTTCGACTGGACGAACCAGATGACCGGCGCCGAGGACGAGGACCTCGCCCGCGAGGACAACGACCCGGAAGCCGCTGCGGCCGAGGTGCTGATGTACTCGATGGGACTCGCGGCGGACCGGAAGGCCAACCCCCGCGACGACATCGTCACCAAGCTCGTCAATGCCGACGTCGACGGCCGCGGTCTGACCGACGACGAGTTCGGCTTCTTCGTGATCGCGCTCGCGGTGGCCGGCAACGAGACCACCCGCAACGCCACCACCCACGGCATGAAGGCGTTCCTCGACCACCCCGAGCAGTGGGAGCTCTGGAAGCGCGAGCGGCCGAGCACGATGGTCGACGAGGTCATCCGCTGGGCGACCCCGGTCACCTCCTTCCAGCGCACCGCCCTGGAGGACACCGAGATCAGCGGCGTCCCGATCAAGGCCGGCCAGCGCGTCGCACTCTTCTACGCCAGCGCCAACCACGACGAGGACGTCTTCACCGACCCGTTCACGTTCGACATCACCCGCGACCCGAACCCGCACCTGGCGTTCGGCGGCCACGGCGCGCACTACTGCATCGGCGCCAACCTCGCCCGGCGCGAGGTCAGCCTGATCTTCGAGGCGATCGCGGACCTCGCTCCGGACATCAAGCGGACCGGCCCCGAGTCCCGGCTGCGCTCGGGCTGGCTCAACGGGATCAAGGACCTGCCGGTCAGCTATCGGTGATCTGCGGGGCCCGCCTCTCCCGTACGCGTGCTCACCTGTCCGTGGCCCCTGCCATGATCTCCGCATGCCCTGCGAGATCACTGACTTCGTCGAGCTCGCCGAGCAGCTGCCCGAGGTCGGGCAGCGCGACTCCGGCAAGTGGGTCCGGTTCGGCGTGGCCGACCAGGCCTTCGGCTACCTGTGGCCGGCGACCAACACCGTCGGCCTCAAGCAGACCATCGCCGAGCAGCTGATGCTGGTGGCCGAGCGTCCGGAGGCGTTCGAGATCCAGTACACCTCGGGCGCGTTCGGCTGGGTCGTCGTCCACCTCGACCGGGTGGAGCGCGACGAGCTGGCCGAGCTCACCTTCGAGGCCTGGCGGCTGAGCGCACCCGAGCGCCTGGTGACGGCCCGCGCCGACGAGCTGCCGACGTAGCCGAACGGCCCGGCCCCGAACCGGAGTTCGAGACCGGGCCGCCGGATCGGCTACCTCTTCTTGATCAGCGTCACCGTCCTGGTCGCGGTCACGGTGCCGCCGTTGGCACCCTTGAACGTGACCTTGAAGGGGACCACCAGCTTGTGCCGCTTGGTGAGCGACTTCCGGTACGCAACCTTGGCCTTGAGCGGCACCTTCACGGTGGTCGCTCCCTTCGCCTTGACCGTCACCGGAACGACCCGGCCGCCGGCCAGGGTGATCGTCCCCGGCGTGTTGACGGTGACCGCGATGGTCGCCGTACCGGCCTTGGTGTTCTTCACGACCTTGCCGAGCGTCACCTTCGGGGCGATCGGGGGCACCGACGGCTTGGCCACCTTGATCGTCAGCCCGTCCGACGTCGTCGCCTGACCCGATGAATCGGTGACGACCGCGGTCAGGGTGACCGTCTTGCCGGCGTCGGCCGCGGCCGGCGTCCAGCTGAACCCGTACGGTGCCTCCGTGGACGTCCCGACGCTCGCGCCGTCGACCAGCAGGCTGGCCGCCTTCACCGCGAAGTCGTCATGACCGCTGACGAACGGGAACACCGTCTCGCCGACCTTGAGCGTCAGCCCGGTCCCCGGGTCGATCAGCGCCGCCGACGGCGACTCGTCCTCGACCGCGCCGACCCCGGTGGGCACACCCGCGGGGGGCGACGAGAGCCGACCTGCGGTGGTGACCGTCGCCGCGGGCGTGCTGTCCGGCCCGGAGATCGCCTCCGTCCCCGCGTTCGGGTCGGCCGGACCACCGGCCACCGGGTTGCCCTGACCGAGGAAGCTGCCGGTCAGCGCGAACGGGGCGCCCTGGCGGACCGCCGTGTTGTCGGCGTTCGCGTTGAAGGCCGCGAACCCGTTCCCGGTGACGATGTTGCCGCTCGCGGTCAGCGAACCGGGTGCCTCGATGCCGGCGTCGGCCAGCAGCAGGCCGTACGACTTGGACGGGTCGGGCTTGAAGTAGTTGCCGGTGATCCGGCTGCCCTTCACGAACCCGTCCGCGCCGCTGGCGTACTTGATGCCGGCCTGCGGGTACACGCTGTTCGGCTTGCCCCTGACCACGGTGCCGGTGACGTAGCCGTGCTGCTTGACGTTGGTCCGGACCACGTTGTCCGCACTCCCGTCAGCACCGCGGGCTCCGTCGAACAGGATCCCGCCGGACTGGTAGCCGGTGACCACGCTGTTCGCGACCGTCACCTCGTTCTCGACCGTGCCGGCACCCGCGCCGAGGATCATCCCGGTCTTGACGATGCCCCAGCCGTGCGGGTTCTCCGCGAGCTCGGCAGCCGAACCGGCGACCTTCATCGGGCCGACCACGCTCTCCGAGACCCGGCCCGCCGCGCCGAAGAAGGCGATGCCCGCCTCGGCGTACGTGCTGCCCGCGGTCACCGTGACCCCGGAGATGTCGACGAACATCTCGTTGGTGTCGGTGGATCCCAGGGACTGCCGGGAGACGGTGATCACGTTGCCGCCACCGTCGCGCAGGTACGGCTTGACCCCGGCCAGCGTGTCGAGGGACTGGTCCGGCTCGATGGTGACCTTGTCGGCACCGGCGCCCTTGATCTTGAGCGGCTTGGTGATGGTCAGGCCGTTCGTCGCTCCGGTCGCGACCGGGTTGCTCGCGTGGAAGACCGGCGTCGAGGACTCCTCGTACGTGCCGGCGCAGACCACGATCGTGTCCCACGGCGCGGCGTAGTCGACCGCCTCCTGGATGGAGGTGAAGTTGGCCGTCGGGCACTGCGCCTTGTCGTCGTCGACCAGCCAGCTCGTGTTCGAGTACTTGTCCGCGACGGCGTCGATCAGCGCCACCTTGCCGGCGCTGACGTCGTAGGACTCGAGCAGGTCGGCCGGGTCCGGACCGGTAGACGGCGGGCCGCTGCCGGCGCCGTCGGCCTGGTTGCCGTCCGAGAGCACCAGCGGGTCGGCCACGGCCGCCTCCTGGAAACGGACGTCCGCCAGCTGGATCGACCCGGTCTGCGGCGTGCCCTCGGCACCGAACCGCAGGGTCAGCTTGTCCAGCGAGGTGAGGTCGACGCCCTGGGTGGCGAACTCGGAGAGCGGCACCCGGATCTGGTCGAGCACGATGTGCGTGTTCGGGGTGTTGGTGCCGGTGGACATGTGCAGGGCGTTGCCCCAGCGCTCGTCACCGGCGTGGACGATTCCTTCGTTCCCCTTGGTGTCCTTCAGCGCGATGATGAAGTCCTGCGTGGTGGACGCGGGGTCGTACGACGTCGGCAGCTCGTTGGGCCACACGAAGTCGGGCGACGTACCGGTCCGGGTGTTGTCACCGCGGTTGTCGGCTCCCGGGTTGCGGAGGTCGAAGAAGTTCACGTCGGCCCCCATCGAGAGCGCCTTCAGGCCCGAGACGTCCTTCGACGCGGCCGGGATGTCGGCGGTCAGCTCCGCGTCCTTGTCCGCCTCCCACGCGAGCGCCAGCTGGCGGCCGTAGGAGTGGTTGACGGGAGCGTTCTCGCGAACGGCGTTCTGTCCGCCGAGGGCGGCCTTGGCCGGAAGCGGGCAGGCCTTGGCACCGGTCGGCTGGCTGCTCTTGCCGAGCTGGGCCGGCGCGAAGTCGTCCGGCTCCGGGTTGCACCAGTCGTAGCCGCCGGCCGTCTTCTTCGGCAGCGAGACCGCGCCGTTGTCGAGGTACGGGTAGGCGAAGCCGCTGCCGCTCAAGGTCCCGCCGAGGGCGTTGAGACCCAACGGGTTCTGCACCTCGGGACGGATCACGTCGACGCGCTCACCCTTGGCCGGGAAGTAGCTCGTGGAGACGTACTCCTTGCAGGCGATCCGGGTCCCGGACGTGCTGGTCGGGCACGCCGTCTCGGGGATCTGCAGGTGCGAGGCGGTGTCCGAGAGCTCACCGGTCAGGTACGGCTCGAACGCGCCCTCACCGCCGACGTAGCGCCGGAAGAACGCCGACATCGTGGCCAGGCCGATCTTCTCCTGGTCACCCATCCGCGCCGGGTCGCCGGAGATCTTGGTGTTCACCAGCGGGTTGAAGGTGTCGGAGTTGTCGATCTTGTAGTTCTTCGCGTCGTCGGTGTAGCTGGCCGCACCCGAGAGCCGCAGGTTGTTCGGGTGCACGTTGGTGGCCGCGAACGGTGCCGAGTTGCCGCAGGCGGCGTCGTTGTTGGACTGACCGTCCGCACCGCCGTCGGCGTACCAGACGGTGTTGTACCAGTTGTGGATCGCGCCCAGCTGGGACGACTGGATCCGCGGGAACGGGTCGTTCGGGTTGATGTACTGGCTGCGCTCGTAGAACCGCGCGCCCTGCAGGTTCGAGACGTCACCGTCGCAGAACGGCAGGATCGTCATGTACGGCGTCCCGTACGGCGCCTTCCGCTCGTAGTCGACCGGCGCCAGCGAGATCACGCCGCGCAACGGGTAGCGCGGGCCGTCGGTGCGCAGCCGGTTGTAGTCGATGAAGCTGGTCACCGCGTCACCGCCGCGGGAGTGCCCCATCAGGCCGATCCGGGTCAGGTCGAGCTTGCCGACCAGCGTCGTCCCGATGGTCGTGTTCGCGTCGACCGCGAGACCGCCGGGCGCGTTCGCCGCGCTGAGGGCGTCCAGGGCGGCGGCGATCAGCTTGCGGCGCTGGTGCATGCCCTTCCCCTTGTTGCCGTCCTGGCGCATCATCAGCTGGTCCTGGGAGAGCGAGAAGGTCGTGTAGCCCCACGTCGCCAGGTTCTCGCCGAGGTAGGCGTAGCCGGCCTCGTTGCGCTTGAACGCCGCGCAGGTCACGTTGGCGCTGTCCTGGCCGGAGTCGCAGGACCCGTGGTTCCCGTGGACGAGCACGATCAAGGGCGACGGCTCGGCCCGGTCACCCGGGTAGAAGAGTTGTCCGCGGATCTGGAGGTTCTCCGCGGCCTGCGCGGTCCCGGCCGTCGGTGCGGCTCCCGACGAGTTCGGCTCCTGGAGGGCGGCCAGGCCGAGCTTGGTCTCCTGGACCGTCACCGGCGTGTAGCTGCCGCGGGCCATCGGGTCGGGAAGAGCGGTGTCGGCCGCCTCCGGAGTCGCGATCGCGGCGACCGGCGTCAGGCCGGGGATGAGGAAGGCTGCCAACAAGGGAAGCGGCGCCAACAATGACCAGCGCTTAGCGGTTCGTACCTTCACCGGTACTCCTGTCTCTCTTCTGCCGGCCGGGATTCGACCAAGCCGGCTCAGATTAGAGACGCGCCATTACTGGAATGTTGCTCGACGATTGCCCCCGAGTACGGCGATTGAACGCCGTGTTACGGACCGCTCACACCCGGAAGCGGGGCCGGCCCCGGAACGCCCCGGACCCCGACTGCGACGACGCCGGCCGCACGACCGACTCCGTGAGGACGCCGACACCATCGCCCCCGGCGGACCCAGTCGGCGCGGTCGCGGCTGCAGCCGAGAGGATGGTGGGCATGACCACCACGACCGACGAGCCTCTGCTGGAACTGAGCCAGGTGAGCTTCCGGCGGGACGGCAAGGTGATCCTGGACGAGGTCTCGATGGCGGTCCGGCCCGGCGAGCAGTGGGCCCTGCTCGGCCCGAACGGTGCCGGGAAGAGCACCATCCTGAGCCTTTGCGGCGCGGTCAGCCATCCGACCTCCGGGACGGTGCGGGTGCTCGGCGAGACCCTCGGCCGCGTCGAGCTCCAGGCACTGCGCCGGCTGATCGGGCACGTGAACCCACGGCACCCGCTGGACTCGCCGCTCACCGTCCGCGAGGTGGTGCTGACCGGCTTCGCCGGCACCGTCGCGCTTCCGCCTCGCTGGCGGGCCAGCGAGGAGCAGGTCGCCAAGGCAGCGGTCCTGCTCGACCTGCTCGGCCTCGGCAGGATCGCCGAGGAGCGCTGGCCCACCCTCTCCCAGGGCGAGCGCGGCCGCGCGCTGATCGCCCGCGCCCTGGTCAACGACCCGCAGCTGCTGCTCCTCGACGAGCCGTCCACCGGCCTGGACCTGGCGGCGCGCGAACAGCTGTTGACCACCCTGGACGAACTCACCCGGATCCGGCCGCGGCTGGCGACCGTCGTGGTGACCCACCACCTCGAGGAGCTGCCGCGCACCACCAGCCACGCGCTGCTGATCGCCCGCGGCGCGGTGGTCGCCGCCGGGGAGATCGACCGCGCGATCACCACCGCCACCGTGAGCCGGGCCTTCGAGCTCCCGATCGAGGTCGAGCGGCAGGGCGGCCGGTGGAGCGCACGCGCGGTCACCGCCGACGTACGACGACCGGGACCGCCGGACGCCGGCGACTACGCCACCGCCGGCTGACGCGAACCCGAGAAGCAGGAAGCCCCAGGTCGGTGAACCGGCCCGGGGCTTTCGCGTTGGTGCGGCTGCAGGGATTCGAACCCCGAACCTTCTGATCCGTAGTCAGATGCTCTATCCGTTGAGCTACAGCCGCATGTCCTCCAGGCGACTGCGGGAGTCGGTCAAGAGGACTGGCATATGTTAGCCGAGTCTGGCGACGGGTTCGAATCGGGGCTTCCTGGTGATCCTTGATCGATCCAATAGGAACGCCACCGGCCCAGGGTTACATTCGATGCAGCCGTTCTCGATCGCCGTTTCCTCCGGCGTTCGCCTCGGCTTCAGAGATCGCTCCAACGGTGCGGCGATCGTGCATCAGCCCCCTGCACCACAGGGTCCTGCCAAGATCCGTCGATGCGCTCGACGGCCGGTCCGCCTTTCCCGGAAGGCGACCGCGATCGAAAGGAACACCTGCATGACTGCCGAGATCACGACCGCGCCGACCACCCACGAGGGCATCCTCGACTGGGTCGACGAAGTCGCCGCGATGACCCAGCCCGACGCCATCCACTGGTGCACCGGCTCCGACGACGAGTGGACCGAGCTCACCGACTTCCTGGTCGGCACCGGCACCTTCGTCAAGCTGGACGAGAGCAAGAAGCCGAACTCGTTCTACGCCGCCTCCGACCCCACCGACGTGGCGCGTGTCGAGGACAAGACGTTCATCTGCTCGGTGGACGAGAAGGACTGCGGGCCCACCAACAACTGGATGGACCCGAACGAGATGAAGACCCTCATGCGCGACCTCTACGCGGGGTGCATGAAGGGCCGGACGATGTACGTGATCCCGTTCGTGATGGGCCACCTGGAGGCCGACAAGCCGATGTTCGGCGTGGAGATCACCGACTCGGCGTACGTCGTCGCCTCGATGCGCGTGATGGCTCGGATGGGCACCAACGTGCTCCGCAAGATGGAGGAGACCGGTGCGGACTTCGTGCCCGCGCTGCACTCCGTCGGGCACCCGCTCGCCGAGGGCCAGGCCGACGTCGCCTGGCCGTGCAACGACACCAAGTACATCGTCCAGTTCCCCGAGGAGCGGATGATCTGGAGCTTCGGCTCGGGCTACGGCGGCAACGCCCTGCTCGGCAAGAAGTGCTACGCGCTGCGGATCGCGAGCGTGATGGCGCGCGACGAGGGCTGGATGGCCGAGCACATGCTGATCCTCAAGCTCACCTCGCCGGTCGGCGTCACCAAGTACGTCGCCGCCGCGTTCCCGTCCGCGTGCGGCAAGACCAACCTGGCGATGCTCTCCCCCACGATCCCGGGCTGGAAGGTCGAGGCCATCGGCGACGACATCGCCTGGATGCGGATCGGCGAGGACGGCCGGCTGTGGGCTGTCAACCCCGAGTACGGGTTCTTCGGTGTCGCGCCGGGCACCAACGAGCACACCAACCCGAACGCGATGAAGACCATCAACAAGGGCAACTCGGTCTTCACCAACGTCGCGCTCACCGAGGACGGCGACGTCTGGTGGGAGGGCCTGGAGAACCCGCCCGCGCGCGCGACCTCCTGGAAGGGCGAGCCCTGGACCCCGGAGTCCACCGAGCTCTCCAGCCACCCGAACAGCCGCTACTGCACCCCGATCAAGCAGTGCGACATGCTCGCCCCGGAGTACGACGACCCGCGCGGCGTCCCGATCGACGCGATCCTGTTCGGCGGCCGCCGCAAGACCACGATCCCGCTGGTCTCCGAGGCCCGGGACTGGACCCACGGCACCTTCCTCGGCGCGACGCTCTCCTCGGAGACCACCGCCGCCGCGGTCGGCGCGGTCGGTGTCGTCCGCCGCGACCCGATGGCGATGATCCCGTTCATCGGCTACAACGCCGGCGACTACTTCGGTCACTGGATCAACATGGGCAAGGACAACGACGCGTCCAAGATGCCCAAGATCTTCTACGTGAACTGGTTCCGGCTCGACGAGGACGGCAAGTTCCTGTGGCCGGGCTTCGGTGAGAACAGCCGGGTGCTCAAGTGGATCATCGAGCGCATCGACGGCCAGGCCGCCGCGGTCGAGACCCCGATCGGCCACGTCCCGGCGCCGGGCTCGTTCGACATCGACGGCCTGGACATGACCGAGGCTCAGCTCGAGCAGGCGCTGAAGGTCGACGTCGAGGAGTGGAAGGCCGAGATCCCGCAGATCACCGAGTGGTTCGAGAAGTTCGGCGACGACCTGCCGAGCGTGCTGTGGACCGAGCTCGACGGCCTCAAGGCCCGCCTGGGCCTCTAGGTCGCACGACCGAGCACCCGGAACGAGGGCGGCATCCCGGGGATGCCGCCCTCGTTTCCGTGTGGAACCGGGTCTTGTCCGGTTAGTCGATACCCACGCGTTGCAGGTTTGTGAATAATCGGACAGATGAGCGCTGAGTTCGATGCCCGCCACCGCGAGCTGTTGCAGAACGATGCAGGCGACCTCTACCAGAAGATCGTCGTCGAAGGCTCGATCGCGCGTGACGACCGGCGGATCGCCGAGGGCGCCGGTGACCACGACTCGTTCGCGTTCCTCCTCGACCTGGGCCTGCTCGCCCTGGACCCGTCGACCGACCGCTACCTCCCGGTCGACCCGGCGATCGTGCAGTCCCGCGTGGTCGCGCCGATGGGTCAGCGCGCCGCCGAGCTCCTGGCCGAGTCGACCGGCTGGGCGACCACCTTCGCCGAGCTGGGGCTGGCGTTCCGCCGTACCGCCCCCAGCGACCTGCCGATCGTCGAGCTCCGGGGGCTGCCGAACATCAACCGCTTCCTGACCGCCGCCGTCGGCGACGCCGAGGACGAGCTGCTCACCGCCCAGCCCGACGGCGCCCGCTCGCCGGAGATCCTGGACGTCGCCCTGGAGCGGGACAAGCGTGCGTTGAGCCGGGGCGTGCGGATGCGCACGCTCTACCAGCACTCGGCGCGGCGGAGCGTTGCCACCCGCGACTACGTGGACGCGGTCACCCGGTCGGGCGCCGAGGTCCGCACCCTGGACGAGTTCTTCAACCGGCTGATCGTGATCGACCGGAGGCTGGCGATCGTGCCCGGAGCGGTCGGCACCGATGTCGCCGTCGTGATCCACGACCCCGGCCTGGTCGCCTACCTCGCCGACATCTTCGAGCGGTTCTGGGAGCGGGCGCACGTCTTCACCGACCGCGAGTCGACCACCGAGCGCGAGATCGCCGACGACGTCCACAACATGACGGTGCGGATGCTGGTCGAGGGGCACAGCGACAACGCCAGCGCGAAGCGGGTGGGAGTCAGCACCCGGACCTACGCCGGGTACATCGCGTCCTTGAAGGCCGAGTACGGCGTCGAGACCCGGTTCCAGCTCGGGTACGCGATCGCGCAGCAGGAGATCCGCGAGAAGTCCCGCGCCAAGAACTCCCCCGACCACTGACGGCCGCACCCGCCTCCGGACATGACAAGAGCGGAGAGTGGGGGTGCTCTCCGCTCTTGGTCACGAGACGGGCCGAGAAGGCGTGACAAACGATCTGGGGGGTGACGTAAGTCCTCGTCTCGAGTCTTCAGTTGTGCGCCGGGTCAGCCCCAGCCGGTGTCCCATCGGAAGGTGGTGTATCCACCACCCTTGGTGCCGCCGTCGCCCTTCGGAATGCTCCAACTGGTGGTGGCGGTATCGGCGGTCGAGCTGTCATCAGCAGCATTCGCGGGGCCCGACATCCCTGCGAAGGCACTGGTGGTGAGGATCGCGGCCACCGCAAGGCGGGCGAGGTACTTCGGCTTTCTCATGGGTGGTGTCCTTCAATTGTGCCGGCCACTCGGGGGACGCAGCCGGATGTCCTTATCCTCCCTGTTCCGGGCTGGGCGGGGTAGTAGACCAGTTGCCTCATGAAGATGCACTGCACCTTCCTGCAAGTTCATGCAATCGGCGGGAAGCAGAGAACCCCGCTCAGACTCCTGGGCGGGGTTCTCGGTGCATCTGGCGGAGGCGGGGGGATTTGAACCCCCGACAGGGATTAACCTGAACCCGCTTAGCAGGCGGGCGCCATAAACCGGACTAGGCGACGCCTCCAGAACGCGAGGGACAGGTTACCCACCCGGGGACCGGCTGAGGAAATCGACCCCGGAATCAGGCGGGTCGCCGGCGGTTCGCGCCGCCGAGCCGGGCCCGGAGTTCATCGACGAACTCCTCGCGGTCGCCCTCGATCAGGTTTACCGGGATCGTCGTCGAGCGGCCGTCCCGGAGCCGGAGGAGCACGCACTCCTCCTCGTGCACGTACGTCGTCGCCAGGTCCTCGACCTCGACCCAGCGGGCGGTCGCCGTACCGACGCCGCGGACGAAGCGCACCTGGTAGCCGACCTCGTCCAGGCGGACGACGTACCAGCGCTTCCCGAGCAGGAAGCCAAGGGTGAAGATCCCGATCACGATCAGGATCACCAGCCCGCTGAGCACGTCGCCGGGCAGCGAGAAGGCCAGCACGACCACCGTCATCACCAGCAGGACGACGCCGATGACGGCGAGGAACGCCCCCATCAGGCGGGCCCGGAGTTGCGGGGCAAGCCCGTAGTCGCGCTGGGTCGAGGTGCTCATCCCCCGATTACATCGGGTCCGCGGCGCCGCTCGCCCACCGGGTCAGGACCTTGACTCTTCAATCACGTCCCAGGCCTTGTCTCCGGGTGTGCCCTGAGTCACACTCAAGACTCCCACTGTGCACGGACGATCCTCGTGGAGGTGGTGGCTCATGACGCTTGAGACCGCAATCGCAGACCTGCAGGGAACACTGCGGGCCAGCCGGAACGCGGCCAGCTGGCGGCTGATGGCACGACAACAGCTCGCCGCCGTCCGCGAAGCGCTGAGCGATGAACGCTTCGCCTCCTGGGACGGCTGGCTGGCCGCACGCAGCGGGGCCAGCGATCGCGAGCGCCAGCAGCTCATCGGGCGGATCACCGCGCTCGGGAACGGCCTGCTGGACCGGCTCGACACCGAACGGGTGGCGACCGAGGTGAAGCGACTGCTGCTCGACGTCGAGCACTACCGGCAGAAGGTCCACGACCTGGTCTACGACTCGGTGTCGATGGAGATCGGCGGCTCGGAGTAGGTCCGGCGCAGCACCCGGCCGTACCGGCCGGTGGCGTTCGCCTGCGCCGGCGACGCCAACCTTGACCGCCTTGACCGGGTTGATACCCTGGTCTCGAACCTTGACCACCTTGACCGGGTGCGTCGTGACGGCGAGAGAGGAGGTCAGCGATGAGCCAGTACGTCGTGTCGTTCCAGAACACGGGCCGGGCGACCGCGCGTCGCGCCACGACTCGGCGGTCCACCGCGGACAAGTACGCCGAGGAGGTCGTCGCCGACCTCCGGGAGACGCTGCGGCGGCGCATTGAGCGGATCGCCGCGACCGGTGCGACGCTGCCGTCCCCCGAGGCGCTCGCCGATCTGCTGGCCCAGACCCTCCCGGACGTGCCCGACGAGCTGGATCCGCACTTCGCGGACCTCGCGCCGTTCTACGCCTCCGACGGGGCGATCAGGCAGCTGGGCGGGATCAGCAAGCAGGCTCTCGCCGATCGCCGCCGATCCGAGACCGTCCTGGCGATGCGGTCGGGCGACGGCCCCTGGTTGTATCCCGCCTGGCAGTTCACCGGCGACGGTCGTATCCACCCCGCGCTCGCACCGGTGCTCAAGGCCCTGCGCGGATCGGACGGCTGGGTGGCTGGTGTCTGGCTGACCTCGGAGCACCCGGACCTGGACGGCCGGTCACCCCGTACGGCGCTCCGCGAGGGCACCGACCCGCACACGGTCGCCGCGCTGGCGGCGCACGACATGGCGGCGTTGGCGGCTTGACCGGCTCGGTGACCGCACGAGCCGACCGCGGCGACACGCACCACGAGCAGCCACTCGACCCGTCGGGGCTCGCCGGGTTCCCGGCTCGTCGGATCAGCGGGACCTGGTACCGATGCCACGCCGACCGCGGCGGAGCGGACCACGGATGCTGGTACTTCTCGTCCGCCGGCGATCCCCCGGCGGCGTTCGGGCGCTTCGACCTGCCCGCGCCGCGCGGGACCTGCTACGTCGCGAACACCCGGGAGGCGGCCGTGCGGGAGCGACTGGGGACCCAGGTCGTGAAGCGTGCGGGGCGGATGTCGGTGCTCGAGGCGGTGCTGACGACCCAGGATGGGCCGGTTGTGGTCACCGAGGCCGGAGTGAGCACGACGCGATCCGCGAACCTCCCGGTCAAGGCGGCCGACCGCTGGATCACCCGGTCGCTCTGGTCCGGGACCGGGATCTACTCGATCACCCAGGACTGGGCGGCGGCTTTCGACCGGGCCGGCTTCGACAGCATCGTCTACCCGCCGCGCTTCACCCTCGGGCGCAGCGCCCGCTCGCTGGCGGTGTTCGGGCCGAGCGGGGTGCCGTCGAGGCGCCGGCCCGCGGGAGCGTCCGTCCCCGTGACCGAGGTGCTCGCGGCCGCGCGGATCGAGGTCGTGCGACCGCCGGTGAGCGCGGCGTCGTCGACACTGCGCGCGACCGCGCCGCCACCGGCTCTCTAGGGGTTCAACAGCAGCCGCCTACCCGACCATCCGCAGAGGGGGAGGGATTCGAACCCCCGGTAGGTTTCCCTACGATCGCTTTCAAGGCGATTCCGATCGGCCGCTCCGGCACCCCTCCAGGTGAACGGGCCAGGCCCGTTGCCGGGGTCGAGTCTAGAGCCTCAGTGCTCCAGAACGGCCAGGACGTCGCCCTCCTGGATGACGTCGCCCGGGACCACCCGGACCTCGCGGACGACACCGGCCGCCTCGGCGAGCACCGGGATCTCCATCTTCATCGACTCCAGCAGCATCACCGTGCCGCCGGCTTCGACGCTGTCCCCGGGGGACACGGCGATCGACAGCACGCTGGCGACCATCTCGGCGAGGATCTCGGTGGTCGTCACAGCCATGCTCCTGACCTTAGCCGTCGCGTCCGGTTACCCGCGCGTTCGGTACGGCGGCCAGAGAAGCGGCCAGAGAAATGGCCAGAGAAGCGATCAGTGCAGCGGGCGGGTCCGACGCGGCTCCGGCCGGTGCGCCTCGGCCTCCTCGTCGCGACGTGCCCGGCGACCGTGGGTGCCGGTGAACGACTGCTCGACCCGGATCACCAGGTACCCGACGGCGATGCCGACGAGGAAGCTGTAGAGCGCGCCGAGAGTCACGTTCGAGACATCGACGTTCGCGGCCAGCAGGCGCGTCGTCGACGGCGCGGTCGCGGCCACGCCGAACGCGCACACCCACCAGCCCTGCCGGCGCCGGGCCCGCATGAAGACGCCCCAGACCAGGGCCGGGTAGCCGAGGAGCGCCACGATCGGGTGCGGCACCGCGCCGAGGGTCGACTTGGTCCAGTCCCGGATGTCGTCGCCCACCCCGACAATGTCGCGCGACCCCCACTGCGCGATCGCCTCGCTGTACGCGAGCGCGAAGACCAGCATCAGCACGGCCCCGCCGGCGACGACGTACCCGCGCCGGCCGAGGCCGTGCAGACCGGCGCCGAGGCGGTACACCAGCGCGAACGCGCCGACGAGCGCGAGCGCCAGGACGGCGTACTCGAACTTCTCGACGTCCACGTCCGGGCTCTCCGCCGGCCCGTAGCCGACCACGCCCAGCGCGCCCAGCCAGGCGACCCCGGTGGCGATCAGCACCTCGCGGATCGCGATCCCGAAGTTGGCGGCCGGCCGGGTGACCATGATGGCGAGCGTCGCCGCGAGCACACCGGTCCCGACCGCCGCTCCCGCGGTCAGCGGTTGCCAGTCGGAGACCACGGCGCCGATCGCCAGGGCGCTGGCCAGGCCGGTCGCCCATATCGGCCGTCCGCCGGTCCGGACCGCGAGGCCCCAGGCGAGCGCTCCGGAGACAAGGACGGCACCGACCTGGCGGATCACGTCGGGAAGGTCGGGGGCGATCCGCACCAGGGCGATGCCCACCGCTCCGGCGAGGAGCAGGATCACCCACCACTCGCGATCGGTCGGCCGGGCGGCGTGCGGGTCGGCCACGACGGTGGTCGCCGGCTTCGCCGGGCTGCTCACCCGCGAGGCCGAGGGATTGGTCGCCGGGACGCGCGGCGGGGCCGGGGCCCGGTCCTGCTTCCGGGTGGTCCGCGGAGCCTTCACAGCCGGCGCGGCCGGGGCCGCGGCACGATCGGTCAGCGGCGCCGCGACGGGCGGAGCGACCGCGGGCTTGACCCGGCCCTCGCCGCGACGGCGCAACCGGGCCGGCGCCGGCTTCACCCGGGTCCTCAGGACCGGGGCGGGCTCGGGGGCCGGCTCGTGGGCGGGCCCAGGGGCCGGTTCCTGGGCCGATTCCTGGACAGCAGGCTCCGGCTCGGCGTGCGCGATCGTCGCCTCCGGCTCGACGACCGGTGCCTCGACCTGTGCTTCGAACGGGGCCTCGACCTGGGCCTCGATCGGGGCCGCCTCCGGGACGGGCGCGGGCGCGACCTCCGGCGGGCCGACGTCCGCGAGCGGACGGGCTGCCGCGTGTCGGGGCGCGTGCGGCGTCGTGATCGCCGGGATCCCGTACGGGTCCGTCAGCGGGTCGGAGCCGTACGGAAAGCGAGGGGTGTCGGCACGGCGTCGCGCCGGGCGCGCGGCCGGTCGCTCCGAGGCGGGCAGCACCGGATAGGCGGTGGCCGACGGCGGCCGCGAGGCCGGGCGGGCCGCCGGGCGGGCCCGGCTGTACGCCGGCCCGGGAACGCCGCCGCTCGCCCGGGAGGCCCGCTCGGGGACAGCGCGACGCCGACCGGGCGCCTTGTCCGGCGTCGGTTCCCGGCCTGAATCTGGGCTCGAACCGGGGCTGGGTTCTGGGGTGCCGTCAGGGCCAGACACCTGTGCCACCTTCGTCTGGAGTGCTCACGGGATCGACCACCGAGACTACCAACCAGTCACATCCGCCGGTTGCTCAACGACGGGTTCCGTTCGCGGGCCGTGCGGACGACCTCCGGGTCGAGATCGACCGAGAACCAGCCGGCGGCGTCGTCCAGCTCGGCGACCACGTCACCGGTCGGCGCGATCGCCACCGAGTGCCCCGTGTACCGCGGACCGGGCTGCCCGGCCGCGACCACCCAGCAGACGTTCTCGATCGCCCGCGCGCGCAGCAGAGTCAGCCAGTGGTCGAGCTTGCCCGGACCGGCCACCCAGGCCGCCGGGAGCACCAGCGCCTCCGCACCCCGGGCCGAGAGCGCCCGGGCCAGCTCCGGAAAGCGCAGGTCGTAGCAGGTCATCAGCCCGAGCCGCAGGCCGCCGAGGTCGGCGGTCACCGGCTCCGTCGGACCGGGCGTGACCAGGTCGGTCTCGCGCTGGCCGAACGAGTCGTAGAGGTGGATCTTGCGGTACGTCGTCCGGCTGGCTCCGTCGGTCAGCACCAGGGTGTTGAACGGACGCGCCGGGTCGTCGCCCTGCTCGAACATCCCGCCCAGGACCGACGCCCCGGTACGCCGGGCCACGCCGTCCAGCGCCTGCACGAACGGGCCGTCCAGCGGCTCGGCGTACGGAGCGAGCTCCGACCCGGGCTCGCCGAAGTCGCGGGCGAACGCTTCCGGCAGCACGATCAGGTCGGTGCCCGGAGCCGGGTCGACGGTCTCCAGCGCCGCACGGTTGCCGGCCGGATCGAGGGCAGCAGCGTGCTGCCACACCGCGACCGTCAGCGCCTCACCCATCCCCCCAGGATGTCAGACCGCTCCATCGCCCCCGGCGCACCGCCCTCTCCTTCGCGTAACCTCGGCCCGTGGAGACCGACAGGATCGGAGCGGTTGTCCTCACCGGGGGCAGCGCCGTCCGGCTCGACGGGGCCGACAAGGCGTCGATAGAGCTCGGTGGGCTGACCCTGCTCGAGCACGCGCTCGGCGCGCTCCTCGACATCGACGAGGTCGTCGTGGTCGGCGATCCGGTGCCCACCACCCGACCGGTGACGTTCACCCGCGAGGACCCGCGCGGAGGCGGTCCGGCCGCGGGAGTGCTCGCCGGACTGCGCGCCTTCGCCCGCAAACCCGACGTGCTGGTCGTCCTCGCCGTGGACATGCCGCTGGTGACGAGCTCGACGGTACGGCGGCTGACCCTGGGGCTGGAGCACGACGGCGCGGTGCTGATCGACGACGGCCAGCGGGTGCAGTACCTGTGCGCCGCCTACCGGACCGCGGCGCTGCTCGCGGTCGGGCCGTCGTACGAGGAGGAGTACGGGATGTCGATGCGCCGGCTCGTCGGCCGGCTCCGTCTCGACCAGGTGCCCGCGTTCGGTCCGGAGACCCGGGACATCGACACCTGGTCCGATCTGCGCGACCTCCGCGAGACGTTCGGGGAGTAGGCCCGGCAGTTGAGATTCTGCACTTGCGCGGGGGGCGGCGGCTGGGTGATCGTGGACGGGTGAACCTGCACGACTGGATCGACGAGTTGTCGGACGCGCTGGACGTCGACGTGGACCTCGACGAGGCACTGATCCTCGACCTGGCTCGGGACGCTGCCCACAACGTGGCACGGCCGGCCGCGCCGATCACCACGTTCCTGCTCGGGTACGCCGCCGCTCGCCACGACGCCGACCCCGACCAGACCGAGCGGCTGGCTGCCGTCGCGGCCGACCTGGCGCAGCGCTGGGACAAGTCCGCGGACGCGATCGCGCACGAGGACGACGACCCCGAGGTCGAGGAGGAGCTCGAAGCTCTCGAGGCCTAGCCTGGCTCCATGCGCGCAGTCATCGCACCCAGCCCCGGCGGACCCGACTCCCTCGTCATCGCCGACCTTCCCGATCTCGAACCCGGTCCCGGCGAGGTCGTCCTGGACGTGGTGGCGAGCGCGGTCAACCGTGCCGACACCCTCCAGCGGATGGGCTTCTACCCGCCCCCGCCGGGCGCCAGCGACGTGCTCGGCCTGGAGTGCTCCGGGACGGTCCGCAGCGTCGGCGCGGACGTCACCGGCTGGTCGGTCGGCGACGAGGCGTGCGCGCTCCTCGCCGGCGGCGGGTACGCCGAGCAGGTGCTGGTCCCCGCGGGGCAGCTGATGCGGGTGCCGGCCGGCGTCCCGCTCGCCACCGCCGCGGCACTGCCCGAGGTCGCCAGCACGGTCTGGTCCAACGTCTTCATGATCGCGAACCTGCAGCCGGGTGAGCTCTTCCTCGTGCACGGCGGCGCCGGTGGCATCGGCACCTTCGCCATCCAGGCCGCGGCCGCTCTCGGCGCCCGGGTCTTCACCACCGCCGGTACGCCGGAGAAGCAGCAGCTCTGCCTCGACCTCGGCGCCGAGCGCGCCATCAACTACCGGGACGAGGACTTCGTCCAGGTCGTCAGCGAGGCCGGCGGGGCCGACGTCGTCCTCGACAACATGGGCGCGAAGTACCTCGGCCCGAACGTGCGGGCGCTCGCCACCGAGGGCCGGTTGGTGATCATCGGCATGCAGGGCGGCATCAAGGCCGAGCTCGACATCGCCGCGCTGCTCGGCAAGCGGGGCGCGGTGATCGCGACGTCGCTGCGATCACGGCCGGTCGCCGAGAAGGCGGCGATCTGCCGCGCCGTCGAGGAGCACGTCTGGCCGCTGGTCGAAGCCGGCCGGATCAAGCCGATGGTGCAGGCGGAGTTCTCCCTCGACGAGGTCGCCGCAGCGCACGCGCTGATGGACGCCGGCGAGCACAGCGGCAAGATCCTGCTGCGGACCTAGGCGACGTCGCGGACCAGGTAGGTGACGCTGATCCCGTCGGCGACCTTCGCGGCGTTCACGCTGACCTCGTACTTCTCGCCCTTGAACGAGCCCGTGTAGACCGACCCCATCTGCATGCCCTCGTCCGAGGAGAAGCCGGCGTTCTTGAGCTTCTCGCTGATCTGGGTGAAGACGTCCTCGGCGCTTCCCTCGGCCTGGAGGATCACCGACCAGGCGTACGGACCGCCCTCGGTCCCCTTCGCCCCGCCGATGACCTTGCCGTCGACGACCGGGACGTCGTCGGACGGGAAGCCTTCCGGGAGCCCCTTGCCGACGGTGATGGTGCCCTCGTCGGTCTTGATCGACGCGCTCTTGCCGTCGCTGTCGGCCGACACCTTGGTGCCGTCCGGCATCGTGACCGTCTCGTCGTCACCGCACCCGGCCAAACCGAGACCCGCGACCACGAGCACCGCCACCGCCAAACTCCGCACCGTTGTCCTCATGGGCGGCATTGAACCAGTCCTCGGCGAACCGGTGGCGGGGAACCAGCGGATAGGGTCGTAGGCATGACGAGCCAGCAACCCGAAGAGGGCCAGGACCCGCGGATCATGATCGTCGACTCGGAGGGCACCCCTGCCGCCGAGCTCGTCGGGGAGGACAACGACCAGGTCACCGACCTCGTCGAGGAGCCCGCCAAGGTGATGCGGATCGGCAGCATGATCCGGATGCTGCTCGAGGAGGTGAAGGCCGCTCCCGTGGACGAGGCCGGCCGCACCCGGCTCGCCTCGGTCCTCAAGACCTCGATCGACGAGCTCAAGGAGGGCCTGGCGCCCGAGCTCGGCGAGGAGCTGGACCGGTTGATCGACCCGTTCGGCGACAGCACCCCGTCCGAGTCCGAGCTGCGGATCGCCCAGGCCCAGCTGGTCGGCTGGCTCGAGGGCCTGTTCCATGGCATCCAGACGGCGATCTACGCCCAGCAGATGGCGGCCCGGGCCCAGCTCGAGCAGATGCGGAAGGCATTGCCGCCGGGCTCGATGCCGATGGCGCCGGAAGGCGCTCCGGCACCCGGGGAGAGCAGCTCCGGCGGGATGTACCTGTAGGGGCCTAGCTCCGGAACCGCCGGGCCAGCAGCAGCAAACCGCCCAGCACCAGGCCGACGGCCAAGCTCGACCCGACCACCGGAAGCCACCGGGTGCCCTCGTCCGGATCCTTAGTGACCGGACCGCTCACGACCGGCGGCGCCATCGGTCCTCGGGGAACGCCGGTCACGGCTTGGATCTCCGCTGCCGTGCGGGCGTCGTACGGGACCGTGCCGCCGCAGAGGGAGACCCGCATCCGGCCGGGGTGCGTGCCGTTGATGAAGAACAGGTAGCGCTCGTCGGTCGCCAGCGACCCCAGCCCGCAGGCGGCCTCGTCCGCCGGGCCGACCAGCTTCTCCCGGGCGGCCGCCCTACCCTTGTAGACCTTGTCGACACTGACGCTGTACGTGGTCTCCACCCCGTTCGACGCCACCCACTTCAAGGTCCCGTCGACGACCGTCTCGGCGTGCTTCACGCTGGCCGCGGTCGGGACCATGGCGCAGCTGCACGCCCAGGACGCCGACGGGGTGAGCACCAGGATCCCCGCCGCGACGGCGAGGACGAGCAGGGTGCGCAGCGCGGCCATGCCCTTCATCCTGCAGGCGTGCTCGACCGGCTGTCGAGGATCGACTCGATGACCTGGGCCACACCGTCCTCGTCGCTCGGCGGTGCGAGGCGAGTGGCGATCGCCTGGACCGTCGGGTGCGCGTTCGCCATCGCGTACGACGTCCCGGCCCACGCCAGCATCGGGATGTCGTTGGGCATGTCGCCGAACGCGACCACCTCGGCGGCGGCGATCCCGCGCTCGCCGCAGAAGCGTTCGAGGGTCGACGCCTTGGTCACCCCGCGCGCGCTCACCTCCAGCATGGTCGTCGTGGAGGACCAGACGATCTCGACGAGGTGGCCGACGGCCAGCTCGGCGGCATCCCAGAACTCCTGCGGTCCGAGCTCCTCGTGCCGCACCAGCAGCTTGTACGCCGGCACCCGGGCGATCTCGTCGAGGGGACCGCGGCGGGCCCCGTCGGGCACCGGGTAGCGCTCCAGGAAGCCGGTCTCCAGCGCGATCCCGTCCACGGTCTCGACCGCGAAGTGCGACCCCGGGACGGCGGCTCGCAGCAGAGCCGCCACCTCGAGGATCGTCGCGACCGGGATCGGCCGTTCGAGCGCCGGAGCGGCGGCGGTGACGTCCCAGAGCAGCGCGCCGTTGGAGACGATCGCGAACCCGTGGCCGCCGACGTGCTCGAAGACGTCCTCGGCCCAGCGCAGCGGACGTCCGGTGACGAAGACGACGTCGACCCCGGCGTTCTCGGCCGCGACCAGCGCTGCCCGCGTGCGCGCGGTGATCGAGCCGTCCGAGTGCACCAGCGTGCCGTCGAGGTCGGTCGCCACTAGTCGCACGCTCACAAGGCGACCTTAGCCAGCACTTCCCTTCCCGCCGGGCCGGGGCTAGTCTTATTCAACCAGTCAGTTGAATACATCAGGAGACGCGATGCCCACGACCCCCTCCGCCGCCGACGACCACCGCGCCGTCGCCGGCCTCTTCTCCGACCTGGTCGGCACCACCGTCCCGCTGGCCTGGGACAACCAGTCGCCGGTCCGGGAGTGGAAGGCCCGGGACGTCGTCGGCCACCTCGTCGAGTGGTTCCCCGGGTTCCTGGAGTCCGGCGCCGGGATCACCCTGCCGGCCGGCCCGTCCGCCGCCGACGACCCGGTCGGCGCCTGGCGGCACCACGCCGCTGCGGTGCAGGCGGTCCTCGACGACCCCACCACCGCGGGCAAGGTGCTCACCAACCCGCACCTGGGCGAGGTGCCGCTCGACCAGGCGATCGCGAACTTCTACACCAGCGACGTCTTCCTGCACACCTGGGACCTGGCCCGGGCGACCGGGCAGCCGGTCGCGCTCGACGAGGACCGGTGCGCCGCGATGCTCGCCGGGATGGAGCCGATGGACGAGGTGCTGCGGCAGAGCGGTCAGTACGGCCCGCGGATCGACGTACCGGCGGGGGCCGACGCGCAGAGCCGGCTGATGGGGTTCATCGGCCGGGATCCGCAGGCCTGGAGCTGACCGGCCGCGCCATCACCAGGTTCCCGTCCGCGTCGCTGCCGCGCAGCGAGGTGAAGCCGCACTTGGCGAGCACCCGGACGCTGGCCTTGTTGCCGGGCTCGGTGCTCGCCCGGACCCGGACGCCGAGCTGGTCGGTCTGCTCGAGGAGACCGCGCAGCGCCTCGGTCGCGGCGCCGTGCCCGCGGGCGTCGGCGACCAGCCCGTACCCGACCTCCGCCTCGGGCACGCCGTCGTCGGCGGGCTCCGGCGGACCGTAGAAGCCGATCGACCCGACCACCAGTCCGTCGAACGCCCGGACCACGTGCCGCGGGGACCAGCTGCTGCCGGTCTCGCCGATCATCGAGAGCGCGTCGAGGTCGTCCTTGCGGGGGTAGTCCGGGTGGAAGGCCGGCCCGCGACCGCCGCCGAGCATCGCCCTGGCCTCGGCGGGGCTGACCAGCTCGAGGCGCAACCGCACGGTGCTGACGACGTCCGGAAGATCCATCACCGGAACCAGCGTCGGAGCTCGACCGCCGCGCCGTCCTCGTCAACCGGGGCGGTGACGTGGTCGGCCGCGTCCCGGACGACCTGCGGCCCCTGGCCCATCGCCACCCCCCGGCCGGCCCAGGTGAGCATCTCGATGTCGTTGCGGCCGTCGCCGATCGCCAGGACGTCGGCGGCGTCGATGCCGAGCTCGCGGCAGACCCACTCCAGTCCGCTCGCCTTGCTGACGCCCTCGGGCGCCAGGTCCAGCCAGGCGGTCCAGCCGATGAAGTAGTTGGTGCCGTGCAGGCCGAGCTGCTTGGCGAGGTTCACGAAGTCCTCGGAGGTGGAGTCCGGGTCGCGGATGATCACCCGGCTCACCGGCCCGGCGATCATCTCGTCGATGTCGCAGATGATCATCTCGCCGTCCAGCTCGCCCGGCGGGAAGAGCCGGTTCACCCGGTAGCCGACACCGTGCTCCTCGACGGCCACCGCCGCCCCCGGCACGTGCTCGAGCACGGTGCGGACCGCGGCGCTCGCGTCGAAGGTCACCTCGTGCACCATCTCCAGCGGCGCGTACCGGACGACGACCGAGCCGTTCGAGGCGACGACGTGCAACCGGTCGCTGCGGACCTCGCGAACCAGGTCGGTCAGGCCGAGCCGGTCGGCGACGCCCGCCATGCTCAGCGGTGCGCGCCCGGAGGCCAGGACCACGTGCGCCCCGCTGCGGGCCGCCGCCAGGACCGCCTCGGTCACCGCATCGGTGACGACCTCGGAGCTGAAGCCGTTCTCCAGGTCGGGGATCAGCAGGGTGCCGTCGATGTCGAGCGCGACCAGGGCTGGGACCCAGCCGGGCTCACCAGGTTTCGACAAGCTCAACCTCCGACAACCGGTTCGAGGACCTCGCGACCCAGCCACTTCTGCAGCGCCTTGGGCACCCGGACCGAGCCGTCGGCCTGCTGGTGGGTCTCCAGGATCGCGACGATCGTCCGGGTCATCGCGCAGAGCGTGCCGTTCAGCGTCGCCACCGGGCCGACCTCGCTGGCCCCCGCGCCGGCGTACCGCGCGCGAGTGTCGAGCCGCCGGGTCTGGAACTCGGTGCAGTTCGAGGTCGAGGTGAGCTCGCGGTACTTGCCCTGGGTCGGGATCCACGCCTCGCAGTCGAACTTCCGGATCGCCGAGAGACCGAGGTCCCCGGCCGCCACGTCGATCACCTGGTAGGCCAGCTCGAGCTTGTTCAGGAACTCCTTCTCCCACTCCAGCAGCCGCAGGTGCTCGGCCTCGGCGTCCTCCGGCGCGGCGTAGACGAACATCTCCACCTTGTCGAACCAGTGCACCCGGATGATGCCCTTGGTGTCCTTGCCGTGCGAGCCGGCCTCCTTGCGGAAGCACGGGCTGAACGCGGCGTAGCGCAGCGGCAGTGCGTCGCCGTCCAGGATCTCGTCGGAGTGGTACGCCGCCATCGGCACCTCCGAGGTGCCGACCAGGTAGAGGTCCTGGCCCTCGATCCGGTAGACGTCGTCGGCCGCCTGCCCGAGGAAGCCGGTCCCGGCCATCGCCTCCGGCTTCACCAGCGAGGGCGCGATCACCTGGGTGAAGCCGGCCTCGCGGGCCTGCTCCATCGCCAGGTTGATCAGCGCGAACTCGAGCTCGGCACCGACGCCGGTGAGGAAGTAGAACCGCGATCCGGAGACCTTCGCGCCGCGCTCGATGTCGATCGCGCCGAGGAGCTTGCCGAGCTCGATGTGGTCGCGGGGCTCGAAGCCCTCGGCGGCGAAGTCGCGCGGCGTACCGACCGTCTCGAGCACGACGAAGTCGTCCTCGCCGCCGGCCGGCGTCGCGGCGGCGGCCGGGTTCGGGATGCTGAGGATCGCGTCCTGCCAGGCCTGCTCGGCGTCGTTCTTGGCGGCCTCGGCGGTCTTCACCTCGGCGGAGAGCGTCTTGGTCTTCTCCAGCAGCGCGGCCTTCTCGTCGCCCTGCGCCTTCGGGATCAGCTTGCCGAGCTCCTTCTGCTCGGCCCGCAGCGACTCGAACGCGGCGATCGCGGCCCGCCGGGACTCGTCCGCGGCCAGCGCCTGATCGACCACCTCACCGGAGAGACCGCGCTTCGCCTGGGCAGCACGGATCAGGTCGGGGTTCTCACGGAGCACACGGGGATCGATCACCTGGCGAGGATATCGGTCGTGGATACCGGTTTACACCGGCGGAAGGACCACCGGCAGCTCGACTGCGGATCCCGGCACGATCGGCGGTGACGCCTTGCCGACCGGCTCCCACGTCGTACCGCCCTTGAGCAACCGGTACGCCGAGATCCGAGCCGTGTCGGCGCAGAAGAGCCAGGTCGTGCCGTCCTCGGCGACGAAGCCTCCGGAGAACCCGCACGGCGTCGCCGGTTCGCCCGGCTTCTCGGTGCCGTCGTCGACCCGGATCTCGCCGCCCCGACGCTGCACCGGCCGGACGTCGCCGATCCCGTTGCCGGCCGGCAGGGTCGCCTCGGAATCGGTGTCCTCGATGTAGGGCAGCCCGGTGTTCTTGTCGAAACCGTTGGCGAAGATCCAGCCCCGGTGCCGCGGCAGGCTGCCGTCCCGCGCGCCAGTGCCGGCGACCAGGTCCAGCCGCCAGACCGCGCGCTCGGTGTCGACGACCCGGAGGACCTCCGGCTCCTTCGGGTCGAAGGCCGCACCGACGGCGATCAGGTCAGGGCGGCCGGTCAGCGCCCGGACGTCGACCACGCGCTTCGCGTCCGTGGTCGTCGAGTAGACGGTCAGCCGGCCCTGACGCCCCTGGGAACGCGGAACGCCCGTGTCCTGCAGGGCCACCTTCTGGTCGCCGCTGACGAGCACGGCGACGCCGTCGGAGTAGGTGTCCGGGTTGAGCGCCGTGGGCAGCCGTCGCGCGGTGGCGGTCCCGGTGCTCGGGTTGTAGGCGACGTACACGGCGGCCGTGAGCTCGCCCTCGCCGCCGCTCTCCACGGTGAACCGCAGCAGCCAGTCGCCCCCCACCAGGTCCGCCCCCTCCGGAGCGTCCGACGAGGACCCCGCGGACGGAGTCGCGTCCGGATCGCCGGACCCGCAGCCGGCAGCCAGCAGCAGCGCCCCGACCGTGACCAGCGCCCCGAGGACACGGAGGCCCTTCGTCCGCACTCGCACCGCAACCCCCTGCATCCTCGACCACCTCCGAGTGTGCCAGAAAAGGGTGAACCGAGACCCCCCTCGCGGCCGGCCGGGCACCCAGCGACAATGGCAGGGTGAAGCGATCGGTCGACGACCCAGGCGATTCCGACCTCGAGGTCGGCCCGCAGAAGCACGGAGCCGCCGGGATCACCGCGGTGGCCAAGGCGCTGAAGATGTCCCACGAGCAGATGGGTGTACGCCGGACCGCACTGACGCTTGCCCGGGTCAACCAGAAGCACGGCTTCGACTGCCCCGGCTGCGCCTGGCCGGACCCCGATCACCGCAACGCCGCCGAGTTCTGCGAGAACGGCGCCAAGGCCGTCGCCGAGGAGGCGACGCTGCGCCGGGTCACGCCGGAGTTCTTCGCCGAGCACGCGATCGCCGACCTGGCCGAGCGCTCCGACTACTGGCTGGGCCAGCAGGGTCGGCTGGTCGAGCCGATGTACCGCCCCCGCGGCGCGACCCACTACGAGCCGATCGGCTGGGACGCCGCCTTCACCTTGATCGCCGACCGGCTCCGCGCGCTGCCCACCGCCGACGCCGCGTCCTTCTACACCTCCGGCCGTACGTCGAACGAGGCCGCATTCCTCTACCAGCTGATGGTGCGACGCTTCGGCACCAACAACCTGCCCGACTGCTCGAACATGTGCCACGAGTCCAGCGGATCGGCGCTCTCGCACTCGATCGGGATCGGCAAGGGCTCGGTCTCGCTGGAGGACCTGTACGCCGCCGACCTGATCATGGTCGTCGGGCAGAACCCCGGCACCAACCACCCGCGGATGCTGAGCGCGCTGGAGAAGGCCAAGAAGAACGGCGCCCACATCGTCACGATCAACCCGCTCGACGAGGCCGGGTTGCGCCGCTTCCGGAACCCGCAGTCGCCGGTCGGCCTGCTCCGGGGCACCGAGCTCTCCGACGAATTCCTGCAGGTCCGGCTGGCCGGCGACCAGGCGCTGTTCGCGGCCCTGGCCAAGCTGACCGTCGACGCCGGCGCGGTCGACGAGGAGTTCGTGGCGACCTACTGCTCGGAGTACGAGGAGTACGTCGAGCACCTCGGCGACCTCGACTGGGACCAGGTGGTCGCGACCACCGGCCTCGACCGCGCGCAGATCGAGGCGCTCGCCGAGCGCTACCGGAACTCCGAGCGGGTGATCGTCTGCTGGGCGATGGGGCTGACCCAGCACCGGGACGCCGTCGCCGCGATCCAGGAGATCACCAACCTGATGCTGCTCCGCGGCAACATCGGCAAGCCCGGCGCTGGCCTCTGCCCGGTGCGCGGCCACTCCAACGTCCAGGGCGACCGGACGATGGGGATCTGGGAGAAGGCACCGCAGTCGTTCCTGGACGCGCTCGGCACCGAGTTCGGGTTCACGCCGCGGGCCGACCACGGGCTCGACGCCGTCGACACGATCCGGGCGATGCGATCCGGTGACGTCCGGGTCTTCTTCGGGCTCGGCGGCAACTTCGTCGCGGCCACGCCCGATACCGCGGCCACTGCGGCGGCGATGTCCGCCCTGGACCTGACCGTGCAGGTCTCCACCAAGCTCAACAAGTCGCACGCGATCTGCGGGCAGGAGGCGCTGATCCTGCCCTGCCTCGGCCGCACCGAGCGCGACGACCAGGCGGCCGGGCCGCAGGTGGTCAGCGTCGAGGACTCGATGGGGATGGTGCACGTCTCCCGCGGCCGGCTGGACCCGGCCGGCGAGGAGCTCCTCTCCGAGGTCGCGATCGTGACCCGGCTGGCCGAGAAGCTGCTGCCGGCCGGCGAGGTCGACTGGGCGGCGCTCCGCGGCGACTACGACCGGATCCGGGACCACATCGCCCGGGTGGTGCCGGGCTTCGAGGACTTCAACACCCGGGTCCAGGCACCGGGCGGCTTCGCGCTGCCGCACCCGCCGCGCGACGAGCGGGTGTTCCCGACGGCGACCGGCAAGGCCCGGTTCACCGTCAACGAGCTGAGCGGGATCGAGGTCCCGGCCGGGCACCTGATCCTGCAGACGCTGCGCAGCCACGACCAGTTCAACACCACCATCTACGGCCTCGACGACCGCTACCGCGGCATCAAGGCGGGCCGGCGGGTGGTGTTCGTGAACCCCGACGACCTGGCCGAGCTCGGCTTCGCCGACGGTGACCACGTCGACCTGATCAGCGTCTGGAGCGACGGCGAGCGGCGGGCCGAGCGCTTCCGGGTGGTGGCCTACGAGACCGCCCGCGGGTGCGCCGCCGCGTACTTCCCGGAGACCAACGTGCTCGTCCCCCTGGACGCCGTCGCCAAGGTGTCGAACACCCCGGCGTCGAAGAGCGTGGTGGTCCGCCTCGAGGCGAGCACGGCTAGCATCACGCCGTGAACGAGACACCACGCCAGCGGCTCGCGGCCCAGCTCTGGGCCGTCTTCTGCATCGCGGCCTTCGCGCTGCTGGCGGCACTGGTGTCCGGCCGGGCCCAGGCTGTCCTGGACCTGGATTCCGACGTCGGCCGCTGGCCGCACGAGTTCACCAGCGACCACGACTGGGCCCGCACGACGTTCGTCTGGATCGGGCACCTGACCGGCACCTGGGCGATGACCGGGCTGACCGCCGTGGTGGCGATCGCGCTGATCGTGAAGAACTACCGACGGGCCGCCGCCTGGGCGGTGCTGGTGATGGCCGGCACCGCGGTGCTGAACACCGTGCTCAAGGTAGTTGTCGCCCGGGACCGTCCCGAGTGGGACCACCCGATCCAGACGCTGAAGACCTACTCGTTCCCCTCCGGGCACTCCAGCGCGATCACGGCCGCCGCCGGGATCGCGATCGTGCTGACCGCGATGCTGGTACGCCGGCGCGGCCTCCGCCGGCTGGCCGCGACGCTCGCGATCGGGGCCGTGCTCCTGGTCGGTGCCGACCGGATCTTCCTGGGCGTGCACAACCTGTCCGACGTTGCCGGCGGCTACCTGCTCGGCGCCGTCGTCGTGCTGGTCTCGCTGCTCTTCTTCGACCCGCGCCCCCGCTCGATCGCCCTGGTCGACGAGCTGCCCCCGGACACCGTGCCGCCGAGCCGCCGCAAGGTGGCCGCGATCCTCAACCCGATCAAGGTCGACGACCCGGCCGGCTTCCGGGCGATGGTCGACCGGATGGCCGTCGAGTCCGGCTGGGCCGAGGTCGTCTGGTGGGAGACCACCGAGGAGGACACCGGCTACCGGATGGCGCACGAGGCGGCCGTCTCCGGCGCCGACGTGGTGATCGCGATCGGCGGCGACGGCACCATCCGGGCCGTCTGCGAGGAACTGGCCGGCACCGGCATCCCGGTCGGCATCGTGCCCGCCGGGACCGGCAACCTGCTGGCCCGCAACCTCTCCATCCCGCTCTACCTGCGGGCCGCGGTCGACGTCGGGCTCAACGGCCAGGACCGGGCGATCGACATGGTCCGGGTCTCCGGCGACGCCATGGACGACGCCACCTTCCTGGTGATGGCCGGGATGGGCTTCGACGCCGCGATCATGGAGGGCGTCAACGAGGACTTCAAGAAGAAGGTCGGCTGGCTGGCCTACGCCTGGTCCGGCCTCAAGGCGCTGATGTTCCCGGCGATCCGGGTCGAGGTCTCCGTCGACGGCGGCGAGTTCACCAAGCACCGGGCCCGGACGATCGTGATCGGCAACGTCGGCAGCCTGCAGGCCGGGATGCCGCTGATCCCGGACGCCGAGATCGACGACGGCCAGCTCGACGTGGTGCTGCTCTACCCGCGACGGTTCCTCTCCTGGTTGCCGCTGGCCGCCCGGGTGCTGACCAGGAACCGGCGCACCGACGCGACGATCACCCGGATGACCGGCCGGAGCGTCGTCGTACGGACTCCGACGGCGGCGCCGCGCCAGCTCGACGGCGACCTGATCGAGCCCGGCAAGGAGCTCCGCGCCGAGTGCGACCACGGCCGGTTGCTGGTGCGCGTTCCGCGCTGAGCCCGGACCACTAGGATCCCCGCCATGGGCGTCTTCACACCGCTGGCGATTCGGATCGGCGGCATCCCGTGGCTGCCGCGCTACCTGCGCCAGATCACCGCGATCGACAAGTTCCTGCAGCGGATCTCCGGCGGCCGGATCTCGCTGCTGGGCCTGGCCGGCCTGCCGAGCATGATGCTCACCGTGGTCGGCCGGAAGTCCGGCATCGCCCGCACGACACCGGTCCTCACCGTCCCGTACCAGGGCGGCTTCCTGATCGCCGGCTCCAACTTCGGCGGGGTCAAGGCGCCGGTCTGGGTGCTGAACGTCCGGGCGGCGCAGGAGGCCGACGTCCCGGTCGACCTGGTCGTCAACCGGGTCGCGCACCAGGCGGTGCCGCGTGAGATCCAACCCGGTCCCGAGCGCGACGCGATCTGGGAGCACATGCTCAAGACGTGGCCGAACTACGCCAAGTACGCCGTCCGCACCGACCGGCTGATCCCAGTCTTCCTGCTCGATCCGGCCTGACCGAGGAACGAGTACGTAATCAGGCGACCCTCACCCCCGGGCCCGGGACACCGCGTCGGACTCCTCCGGGGAGAGCGGCTGCTCGCAGGTCCAGGCGCTGATCGACTTGGCGTAGGTGCGCGCCTCGGTCCGCCCGTGGATCGAGGTGAGCACCGTCCCGTTGCCGTGGTCGTCGAGCAGCGCCAGCGACCAGGACAGCCCGCCGCCGGTGTCACCGAAGGCGTCGTACCGGACCACCGCGAGGTTGCGCAGCGCCATCGCCGCCTCGGCTCGCAGCGCGGCCACCTCGTGCCGGAGCCCGAGGGCGTCCTCGGGCAGGTCGGCGACGTCGGCGAGGTCACCGGACCCGGCCCGGCGGCGGTCGAGCAGCACCACCCCCAGGGCTCCGAGGGCGACCAGCAGGGCCAGGACCGAGACAGCAGTGCTCACCGGTGAAACGGTAGGCGGACGAAACCCCGTCGAGGCGCAGGCTCGCTCATGGGAAACTCATCGCGTGACCTCGCGACGCATCGCCTACCAGGGCGAACCCGGATCCAACTCCCACATCGTGTGCAAGCAGCACTACCCGGACTGGGAGCCGATCCCGTGCGCCTCCTTCGAGGACGTCTTCGCCGCGGTGGAGGGGGCTGACGGGATCGCCCCGATCGCCGAGCTCGCGATGATCCCGATCGACAACTCGATCGCCGGCCGGGTCGCGGACATCCACCACTTCCTGCCGGCGTCGAACCTGCACATCATCGGCGAGCACTTCCTGCGGATCCAGTTCCACCTGATGGCGACGCCGGGCGCGACCCTCGACACCATCAAGACGGTGCACAGCCACGTGCACGCGCTCGGCCAGTGCCGCCGGATCATCCGCGAGCACCACCTGGTCCCGCTGATCTCCGGCGACACCGCGGGGGCAGCGCGCGAGGTCGCCGAGGCCTCCGACCCGACCCAGGCAGCGATCGCGCCGCCGCTGGCCGCCGAGATCTACGACCTGGAGATCCTGGCGCGCGACGTCGAGGACGAGGACGACAACACCACCCGGTTCGTGGTGCTCTCCCCCGACTACGTGGAGGCGCCCCGCGGCAACGGCCCGGTCGTCACGAGTTTCATCTTCAACGTGCGGAACCTGCCCGCCGCGCTCTACAAGGCGCTCGGCGGGTTCGCCACCAACGGCGTGAACATGACCAAGCTGGAGAGCTACATGGTCGGCGGGCACTTCGCCGCCACCCAGTTCCTGGCCGAGGTCGACGGGCACCCCGAGGACCCGGCCCTGAAGAACGCGCTCGAGGAGCTGGCGTTCTTCACGACCGAGGTGAAGATCCTCGGGGTCTACCCGGCGGACGCCTTCCGCTCGGACGTCTAGGCCGGCGGGTTCTGCATCAGCGCGAACATCCCGCCCTGCGGGTCGCTGTAGAACCCCATCCGGCCGACGCCCTGGACGTCGAAGTTCGGCGCGACCACCTTGCCGCCGAGCTCGACGGCCCTGGCACCGCTGGCGTCGGCGTCCTCGACGTTGAAGTAGACGTTCCAGTGCGGCGGGATGCCCTCCATCATCGGGAGCATCGCCCCGCCGACGACGTCGCCGGCGACGTTCTTGATCGTCGTGTACTCGCCCTCGGGCATCTCCATCACCTCGGTGCCCAGGCCGACCACGTCGGCGTAGAAGGCGAGCGCCTTCGGCACGTCGGGGGTGATCACCTCGTTCCAGATCGGGGTGCCCGGCTCGTTGGCGCGCTCGGTGCCGATCGATGCGGCCGCCTGCCACAGGTTGACGCGGGCTCCGGTCGGGTCCTGGATCGCCACCATCCGGCCGGCGTCCATCACGTCGAACGGGCCGGCCTCGACCTTGCCGCCGGCCGGCTCGACCTTGGCCGCCGCCGCGTCGACGTCGTCGACCGCGAGGTAGACGCCCCAGAACGCCGGGTGCCCTTCCATCCCGGGCATCTGGCCGCTGATCCCGGTCACGGTGTCCCCGTCCAGCTTGCTCTGCCGGTAGACCCCGCCGCCGGCCTCCGCGGGCAGCGGCATCTCCTCGATGTCCCAGCCGAACAGACCGGCGTAGAAGGCCGCTCCTGCCTCGGGGTCCGGGGTCGTCAGCTCGACGTAGTTCGGCGTGGCCTGCTGGTACTTCTCAAACTTCGGCATGGCGCTCTCTTCTCGTGGATCGACCCCGGCTTCATGGACACCCCTAGTCCTACTCCCCGCCACCGACAGCGACAACCCAACGGTGGATGAACGGGTTAGGTTGGCGCCATGGATGACGGTGAGCGGACGGCGGATCTCGGCTTCGCCCAGGTCGACCTCGACCGTGCCCGGCGTACCGGCGACCCGGAGGTCGTGTATGGCGCCGGCAAGACCGCACGCCAGGTCGTCGACATCCTCCGCACCCTGCACGAGCGGCAACCCGAGCGCGCGGTGCTGGCGACCCGGCTCGCGGACGACGCGATCGCCCTGGTCGCCGCCGAGCTCGACGGGGCGCGCATCGACGAGACCGCCCGCGCCGCGACCCTCGGCCCGCTGCCGATCGCGCAGGGGCTGGTCGCCGTGATCGCGGCCGGCACCAGCGATGCGCCCGTCGCCGCCGAAGCCGCGCTCACCGTCCAGGTGCACGGCGCCGAGGTACGCCGGATCGACGACGTCGGCGTCGCCGGCATCCACCGCCTGCTCGAGGCCCGCGACCGGTTCGCCGACGCCGACTGCCTGATCGTGGTCGCCGGGATGGAGGGCGCGCTGCCGAGCGTCGTCGGCGGCCTGACCGGGGTGCCGCTGGTGGCCGTCCCCACCAGCGTCGGGTACGGCGCGTCGTTCGGCGGACTCGCGGCGCTCCTCGGGATGCTCAACTCCTGCGCGCCCGGGATCAGCGTCGTCAACATCGACAACGGGTACGGCGCCGGCGTCTTCGCGGCCCGGGTCGCCCGCAACGCCAGGCCGCGCCGATGAGCAGGGTCGGCTGGTTCGACGCCTCGTCGGGGATCAGCGGCGACATGGTCCTCGGCGCCCTGATCGGTGCCGGCGTCCCGTCCGAGGTGATCGTCGGCGCGATCGTCGCGGTCGCCCCCGAACCGATCGACGTCGCCGTCGAGACGGTCACCCGCAACGGGTTCGCGGCCACCCGGTGCCATGTCGAGGTGGCGGACTCGGTGACCGAGCGGAGCTGGGCCAGCATCCAGGAGCTGCTCCAGGACTCCGCGCTCGACGCCCCCGTCCGGACCCTCGCCCTGGAGATCTTCGAGCGGCTCGCCTGGGCCGAGGCCACCGTGCACGGGACCGGGGTCGAAGGAGTGCACTTCCACGAGGTCGGCGCCCTGGACTCGATCGCGGACATCGTCGGGGCGGCCGCCGGCTTCGTGCACCTCGGCCTGGACGAGGTCGTCTGCACGCCGGTCGCCCTCGGGGGCGGCTCCGTCGCGATCGCCCACGGCCGGATCGGCGTACCGGCACCGGCCGTGGTCGAGCTGCTCCGCGACGCGCCGACATACGGCGGCCCGATCGAGCGCGAGCTGACCACCCCGACCGGCGCCGCGATCCTGGCCTCGGTGGTGACCCGGTACGGCGTCCAGCCGGCGATGACGGTCGACGACACCGGGGTCGGCGCCGGCGGGGCCGATCCCGAGGGGCACGCGAACGTGCTGCGGCTCAGCGTGGGGACGAGTACCCCGGCGAGCGAAGCGCCCGGGAGCGCGCTGGTGATCGAGACCAACGTCGACGACCTCGACCCGCGGCTCTGGCCGGACGTGATCGCCGCTCTGCTCGCGGCAGGAGCGGCGGATGCCTGGCTGACGCCGATCCTGATGAAGAAGGGGCGGCCCGCGCACACCCTGCACGTCCTGGTCGCCGCCGACGCCGCGGCCGCCGTACGACGAGAGATCTTCCGGCAGACCTCGACGATCGGCATGCGGGAGAGCACGTTCGCCAAGCACGCCCTCGACCGCGAGCTGATCTCCGTCGACCTCGACGGCCACCGGATCGCGGTCAAGCTTGCCCGCCTGGACGGCGAGCTGATGAACGTGCAGCCGGAGTACGAGGACGTCGCCGCAGCGGCCCGCGCCCTCGACCGGCCGATCAAGGACGTCCTGGCCGAGGCCAACGTGCTGGCCCGCGCCGCCACCTCGTAGATTTGCCGGGTGGATCTCGCCGTCATTGCCCTGAGCTTCGCGGCGATCTTCGTCGTCGAGCTCCCCGACAAGACCTTCATCGCCGCCCTGGTGCTCTCCACCCGCTACCGCGGCATCTACGTCTGGATCGGCGTCGGCCTGGCGTTCCTGGTGCAGACCCTGATCGCGGTCACCGTCGGCCGTGCGGTGTCCTTCCTGCCCGACGACCTGGTGAAGGTCGTGGCGGCGGCGATCTTCCTGTTCGGCGCGATCCTGCTGATCCGGGAGGCACCCAAGGCCGACGCCGCGGAAGCGGAGACCGAGGAGGAGTTCGCGGCGAAAGCGACCGCCAGCAAGACCGGCCTGGCCGCGATCGGGACCTCGTTCATCGTCCTCTTCGCCGCGGAGTGGGGCGATCTCTCCCAGCTGCTCACGATCAGCCTGGTCGGCAAGTACGACGAGCCGGTCAGCGTCTTCCTCGGCGCCTGGGGTGCGCTGCTGGCGGTCTCCGGGCTCGCCGTCGTCGCCGGCCGGTTCCTGCTCCGGCACCTCAAGCTCTCCCGGGTCTTCTACGCCGGCGCCGCGATCTGCCTGGTGCTCGAGGCGCTGACGCTCTACGAGCTCGCGACCTGACCCACCTGGCGCCGGAGTCGTAGGCTCGCACCATGCCTCTTGGAGCCTCCAGTGAAGTCGGCCGGTTGCGGACCGTGATGCTGCACCGTCCCGGCCCCGAGCTGAAGCGGCTGACCCCGCGGAACAACGACAAGCTGCTCTTCGACGGCATCCCCTGGGTCTCCCGGGCCCAGGACGAGCACGACGCGTTCGCCGCGGCACTGCGCGACCGCGATGTCGAGGTCCTCTACCTGGTCGACCTGCTGGTCGAGACCCTCGCCGACGAGCGCGCCCGGACCCGCGCGATCTCCGACGTGCTCGGCTCGCTGAACCTCGGCGACACGCTGCGCGACTACCTGCGGCTGGCGCTCGGCGGGCTCTCCCCCGAGGGCCTGGCGTCGGTTCTCACCGCCGGCATCCGCAACGACGAGGTCCGCGGCGGCTTCGGCCTGGTGACCTCGCTGCTGGCCCACGACGACTTCCTGATCGACCCGCTGCCGAACCTGCTCTTCACCCGCGACTCCAGCGTCTGGGTCCGGGACCGGGTCGCGATCACCTCGCTGGCGATGCCGGCCCGGGAGCGCGAGACCCAGCTGACCGAGCTGATCTACACCGCGCACCCCCGGTTCGCCGGCGTGCAGACGATCCACGGTGCCCACCACGAGCACGTCGAGGGCGGTGACGTGCTGCTGCTCTCGGCGGGGGTGATCGCCGTCGGCGTCGGCGAGCGGACCACGCCGGCCGGTGCCGAACGACTCGCCCGCCAGGTCTTCGACGCGGGCCTGGCGACCACGGTGCTCGCCGTACCGATCGCCCAGGAGCGCGCCACCATGCACCTGGACACGGTCTGCACGATGGTCGACGTCGACAAGATCGTGATGTACCCGAACGTGGCCGACCACCTCCAGGCGTACGCCGTCACTCAGCGCGACGGCGTCCTCCAGGTAGCCCGCGCGGAACCGTTCCTGGTGGCGGCCGCGAAGGCGATGCAGATCGACACGCTGCACCAGATCGACACCGGCCTGGACGCGGTCACCGCGGAGCGCGAGCAGTGGGACGACGGCAACAACACCCTGGCACTGGCGCCCCGGCTGGCCGTCGCCTACGAGCGCAACGTCGAGACCAACGCCCGGCTGGAGGAGGCCGGGATCGAGGTGATCGCGATCGCCGGATCCGAGCTCGGCTCCGGTCGCGGCGGACCCCGTTGCATGAGCTGCCCGATCGCACGGGACGAGCTCTAAAGAGTCACGCGAAAACGTGAGAGCCCGGCCGATGTTGACGGGGGATGCAACACCGACCGGGCATTTGCGACTCTAGAACAAGTATCCGTTTCGTGCCAGGGATTCCGATACTCCGATGTTCTTTAACTTCGGAAAGTAGACCAGTTAGCGGATCGTGAGCTGGCGGCTCGCCAACCCGGATCGAACCGAGCGCTCGTGGGTCTCCAACGGGCGAGCATCGGCGAGGGTGGCGACCAGCTTCTTCTCGAACTCCGCCACCGGAGCGACCAGCGCTTCGGCACCGGTGCCCTGCGGCAGGTCCCACACCGGAACCAGGACGCCGTGCGCACGGAACATCCCGATCAGGCGGCCGTCCTCGACCAGGTGGTCCTCGCCGGCGGCGTGCAGGCGGGCCAGTGCGTCGAGGAGCTGGTCCTCGTCCTCGGGGCGGACCCAGCGGAGGAACTCGCGTTCCCCGAGTGCCGTCCAGTACGCCGCCTCGACGCCGTCGAGCCGGACCGTCGGCGCCGCCGATCCGTTGGCCTGCTCGAGCACGGCGGCCATGCTGCCGTCCTCGTCGTCGACGTCGGAGAGCCAGAAGTCGAAGCCCTCGTGGACGGTCACGGCGAGCTCGCCGGTGACCAGGTCCTGCAGCCGCGGTCCGTCGCCGGGGCTCTCGGTCAGGCCGACCATCGTGCCGGGCTCTGCCGTCAGCGCGGCGGTCAGCACCGCGGCCAGGTCACGGCTCGGGTCGCCGTACGCGTGCTGGACCTGGAGCCCGAGCCAGATGGCGCCGTTCTCCCGGACCAGGGCCGGCGCGGCGCCGGGCAGCAGGGTGCAGAGGGTGACCTCGCGCTTCGGGTCCTCCTTGAGGGTCAGCGGCGCCGAGGCCGCCGGCACGAACTCGCGCAGGGCGATCAGATCCGTCTCGCCGACGAAGCCCTCGAAGGGCCGGGCCGAGAAGATCGGCGGGGGTCCGGACGGGCTGCCGTGGCAGGACTTGTACTGACGCCCGGAGCCGCACGGGCACGGTTGGCGCGGGCCGACCTCGCCGGGAGCTGACTCGACGGAACGACCCTTGGTGCGCGACTTCTTTCCCATGGGGGGAGGCTACCGAGTGCCCGGGCCTGCTCGACGCCCCACCCGTGGCACCGCCGGCGTACCGGTACGGCCGAGGGCTCCTGGCGGAGGCGTTCAGGCCAGCGGGATCAGGACGTGCACGACGTGGATCCGCCGGGTCCGCTCCGTCCACCAGCGCAGGCTCAGCGCCTCGACGATGGCCAGTCCGCGGCCGCGTTCGGCGTCGTAGTCGGCGGTGACGACCCGGGGTTCGGTGGAGCCGCCGCCGTCGCAGACGCTGAGGACCAGGTCGTCGCCCTCGCGGCGCCACCTCACCAGCAGGGTCTGGTTCCGCAGCGGCGTGGCGTGCCGGATCGAGTTGGCGACCAGCTCGGTCGCCACCAGGCGGGCGTCGTGGATCGTGACCGGGGACGAGCCCTGGTGGGCAAGCCAGCTGACCAGGGCGCGGCGTACCGCTCCGGCGCTCTCGGCGGAGAACGGGAGACTCAGCGAAACGGGACCTTGCAGAGGGGCTGCGAGGAGTGTGCTCAAGGGACTTCCTTCGGCGTTCGAACCGTTGGCGGACTGACCCTTCCCCGCGCCGGGCGCCGTCAAACGTCGGCGTCGAGGTACCTCTTCGTCGGACCCGGTCTGTCCGTGATCACGGCGCTCACGCCCATCGACCGGCAGAGATCGATGTCGGACTCCTTGTTGACAGTCCAGACGTGCAGCTCGGTGCCCGCCTCCCGGATCCGCGTGATCAGGTCCGGGTGCTTGCGCAGCACCTTGATCCCCGGTCCGGCGATCCAGTCCGGCTCGGCGAACGGTCGTACCCGGGCCCAGTCGGTCGGGCCGTCCATCAGGAATACCAGGCGCAGGTCGGGGGCCAGCCGGCGTACCCGGCGCAGCGCGATCCAGGAGAAGCTCATCACCCGGGCCGGGGAGTCGGCGCCCGCCCAGCCGAAGTCGTCGAGCAGCTCCACCAGCCGGCGCTCGACCAGACCTGCGTACCGGGTCGGGTGCTTGGTCTCGATCGCCAGCTCGACCAGGCGCTCGTAGTCCCGCACGGTCTCCAGCAGCCGCCGCAGGGTGAGCACCTTGCCCAGCTCCGGGTCCAGCTCGGGCGCCTCGTCGTCCAGCTCCGCCCACGGGTGCTTCCAGCTCGCGAAGTCGAGCTGCTCCAGGTCCGAGAGCTCCATCGACGAGACCAGGGCACGCTTCTGGGCGGTCCGCTTCAGGTCGCGGTCGTGGACGCAGACCAGGTGCCCGTCGGCGGTCAGCCGGACATCGCACTCCAACGCCTCGGCACCCTCGTCGAGCGCCGCGACGTACGCACCCAAGGTGTGCTCGGCATTGGTGGCGCTCGACCCCCGGTGCGCGACCACCTGCGGCCTCGTCACTCCCATGGGGACATTGTGCTCGTGATCCTCGTACGGCGACATGCAAATGTCGCGCGCGGGACTGGTGGGGCGTCCAGGCGTCCCTCCCGCCACCTTCGCATGTCCGGGGACGGCCGCGGCACGACGTAGGATTCGCCGGTGACCCCGACCGACGACACCGCCCCCGACCCCGGGACCGGCGGGATCGACCCGGCGGACCTCGAGACCACCGTCCGGGTCCTCCAGCAGCTGCACCACCTCGACGAGACCGACCCCGACCTGGTCACGGTGAAGCGGGCCGCGTCGCACATGTACAAAGCCCTCAAGGCCGAGCGCCGCAAGCGGAAGCGCGACGCCGAGCTGGCCGCCGACCGGGCCGTGATCGAGGCGACGGCGACCGGTTCGCCGATGCGGATCGACGACGAGACCCAGGGCATCCCGCTGGTCTCGAACACCCGGGGCGCGTTCGCCGGCGAGCTGATCAACCCGCGCGGCTGCTACATCTGCAAGAACGACTTCACCCTGGTCGACGCATTCTACCACCACCTCTGCCCCGAGTGCGCGGCGTTCAGCCACACCAAGCGCGACCAGCGCACCGACCTGACCGGCAAGCGCGCGCTGCTCACCGGCGGCCGCGCCAAGATCGGGATGTACATCGCGCTGCGGCTGCTCCGCGACGGCGCGCACACCACCATCACCACCCGCTTCCCGAAGGACGCCGTACGCCGGTTCGCGGCGATGGAGGACAGCGCCGACTGGCTGCACCGGCTGAAAATCGTCGGCATCGACCTGCGCGACCCGACCCAGGTGGTGGCGCTGACCGACGACGTCGCCGCGGACGGGCCGCTGGACATCCTGATCAACAACGCCTGCCAGACCGTACGACGCTCGCCGGGCGCCTACTCCAACCTGGTGGAGATGGAGTCCGCTCCCCTGCCGGACCTGCCGGTGCTCCCCGAGATGGTGGCGTTCGACCGAATCTCCGAGGCGCACCCGGCGGCCATCTCCGGCGCGCTCGCCGCGGCCGCCGTCGCGCACCACGAGGGCGAGTCCGAGGAGCACGCGATCGCGATGCACAACGCCGCCTCGCTGACCGCGCTCGCCCTGAAGGCGGGCAACGCGTCCCTGGAGGCGCACCTGGCCGGGACCGCGGTCGACGCCGGCGGACTGCTCCCGGACACCCAGACGAACAACTCCTGGACCCAGGTCGTCGAGGAGGTCGATCCGCTGGAGCTGCTCGAGGTGCAGTTCTGCAACTCGATCGCACCGTTCCTGCTGATCTCCCGGCTGCGACCGTCGATGCGTGCCGCCGTACGGGCCGGTGCGCGCCGCGCGTACGTCGTCAACGTGAGTGCCATGGAGGGCCAGTTCTCGCGCCGCTACAAGGGCCCCGGCCACCCGCACACCAACATGGCGAAGGCGGCGCTGAACATGCTGACCCGGACCAGCGCCGGGGAGATGTTCGAGACCGACCAGATCCTGATGACCGCCGTCGACACCGGCTGGATCACCGACGAGCGGCCGCACCAGGAGAAGCTCCGGATCGCGGCCGAGGGCTGGCACGCGCCGCTGGACCTGGTCGACGGGGCCGCGCGGGTCTACGACCCGATCGTGCTGGGCGAGGCCGGCGAGGACCTGTACGGGTGCTTCGTGAAGGACTTCAAGCCAAGCCCCTGGTGACGTCGAGTAGGCCCGTTCTGTGCGTCGAATAGGCCCCTTCGGTTCGTCGAGTGGGCCCGATTGGTCACTCGACCGACGCGATGATCGCCCGCAACGCGCCGACGTGCTCCGTCAATACCTTGCGCCCCTTGCCCGTCAACGAGACCCAGGTCGTACGCCGGCCGCCGCGAGTGCCCTTCCGACTGCGCAGGTAGCCGACCTCGGAGAGAGCGGCGACGTGCTTGGAGAGCACCGAGTCGGACACGTCGAGCCCGTCACGCAGGACCACGAACTCCACCTCAGAGGTGGTGGCGAGCATCGTCATCAGCTTGAGGCGCGCCGGGGGCTGGAGGTGCCGGTCGAGCTCTCCCATCAGCTTCCGATCACGAGCAGGACGCCGAGGACGACGCTCGAGAGCACCAGCAGAACCACCATCAGGAGCGACTCGCCACGTCCGTGCCTGGCCGGGTCCGAGCGGTAGGTGCGCATCCACCGGACGCCGCTGACGACGTAGCCCGCACCGCCCACGACTGCGCAGATCGCGACGACCCACCAGAGGTCGGCGAACGCTGCCCAGACGGCGGCGCCGAACGCGAGGGCGTACACGGTCGAGGCGAGGGTCGCCGTACCGAAGACGACCCGGCTCATCAGCCCGCCCAGCCAGACGCCGTTCCGGCGGCGGAACGCGAAGAGCTGGGCCGCCCCCACCGCGTAGAAGACCACCAGCCCGAGCACGACGAGCCGCATGCCGGCACCGTCCTGCCGAGCGATCCCGACGGCTCCGGTGACGATCTGGGCAACGATCGACGCACCGATCGACGCATGGAAGTACGGCGGCAGGACCAGGTCCTCAGCCAGCCGGTCGCGCGACTCCTCGGCGTCCCGGAGTACGGCGGCAGCTTCCTCCGGAGTGGGCCTTGCAGGTGAAGTTTCCATGTTGGAAAGTATGGATCGAACTTTCCAACATGGCAAGTAGTTGACGGAACAGGCCCACTCGACTGACCGAACGGGCCTATTCGACGGACGAAACAGGCCTATTCGACGGTGCTACACCTTGGCGAGGATGCCGGCGTCGACCGGCAGCGTCACGCCGGTGATGTAGCGGGCCTCGTCGGAGGCGAGGAAGAGGACGGCGTTGGAGACGTCGCTCGCCTCCACCCAGGGAACCGGCAGCGCGTTGGTCGCGATCGAGACGTCGACGATGTCGTCGCGGCCCGGGGACTCCAGGTCGGGCCGGAACAGCCGGAAGATCTCGTCGTTCATGATCATCGGTGTGTCCACCTGGGTCGGGTTCACGCTGTTGACCCGGATCCAGTGCGGTGCCAGCTCGTTGGCGAAGGTGCGCACCAGGCCGGTGACCCCGTGCTTGGCTGCCACGTAGTGGGCCAGGTTCGGGGTGCCCTGCAGGCCCGCCGCAGAGCTGGTCAGCACGATCGACCCGCCGCGACCCGCGGCGACCAGGTGCGGGACCGCGGCCTTGATGGTGTGCCAGGTGCCCGTGAGGTTGATGTCGATCATCTCCTGCCAGGCGGCCTCGGAGATCTCGTGACCCGGGGCGTAGCTGGCGATGCCGGCGTTGGCCACCACGACGTCGAGCCCGCCGAGGGCATCGATCCCGGCCGCGAGCTCACGGCTGAGGACGTCGAAGTCCCGGACGTCCACCTGCGCGGCGTACGCCTGACCGCCGGCGGCCCGCACCAGCTCGCAGGTCTCCTCGAGGTCCTCGCGCGTCGACATCTCGTAGCTCACCGACGCCACCGGCGCGCAGATGTCGAACGCGATGATCGACGCGCCCTCCTCGGCCAGCCGTACGGCGTGGCTGCGTCCCTGGCCGCGGCCGGCTCCGGTGATGAGCGCGACCTTGTCCTCTACCCGTCCCATGCTCTCCTCCTCGAGTGCGATCTGCGGTGCCCGGCTCAGCCGACCCCGACGATCGCCTCGGCGATCGAGAGGTAGCGGTCGAGCAGCGGGTCGAAGCTGAGCGGCGCCTCCGGCCGGTACCAGGTCGCGACCCCGGCGCACATCGACGTGATCGCCCGCGCCGCGTCCCCCGGGTACGGCGTGTGGAACACCCCGGTGGCGACGCCGTCGTCGATCACCTTGTCCAGCATCGCCTGCAGCTCGTCACGGCGGTCGAGGTACTTCCGCCGGTTGACGGACTCGAGGCTCCGGAGCTCGCTGGTGGAGACGATCGCGCCCTTGCGCCGGTAGACGTGGAACAGCAGCATGCTCGAGACGAGCGCGTCGAACTGCGCCCGCGGCTCGGCGTCGGCGTCGGCCACCGCGAAGCGGCTCCGCTCGATCAGCTCGTCGACGATCACCATCATCAGGTCGAAGAGGATGTCCTGCTTGGACTTGTAGTGGTGGTAGATGCCGGGCACCGAGAGCCCGGACCGGTCGGCGAGCTGACGCGTGGTCGTCCCGTGGTAGCCCTTCTCCGCGAACACGTCGAGGGCGGCGCTCAGTACCCGCGGCAGGTTCTGCTCGTGGTAGATCCGCCAGTCCTCGTAGGTGTCGGTGGGCAGCACGGTGGTGCTGACCGCGGCGTCCCCGTTTCGCTTCCGGGCGAAGTCGATCAGCCACTTCAGCGCCTCGACGTCGTCGACCGCTCCCATGCTGGTGACCCGACGGGCGGCGGTTCCCTGGAGGATCCGCTTGACCGGCACCTCCAGCCGCTTGCCGGTGCGGGTGCGCGGGAGGGCCGGCGCGACGATGATCTCGTCCGGCACGTGCCGGCGCGAGGTCCGGCCGGCGATGGTCTCGACGATGCTCGAGCGCAGTGCCACCTCGTCGGTCCCCGGGTCGGCCACCACGAACAACGGCATCCAGTAGCCGCCCTCGGGGAGCTCGACGCCGACGACGAGGCTGTCGCTCACCTCGGTCAGCGACTCGACGGCCTCGTAGATCTCGGCGCTGCCGAGCCGGACCCCGTTGCGGTTGAGCACCGAGTCGGTGCGGCCGTGGATCAGCACGGTCCCGCGCTCGGTGACCGTGATCGAGTCGCCGTGCCGCCAGACCCCCGGGAAGACGTCGAAGTACGCGTCCCGGTAGCGCTCGCCCTCCGGGTCGTCCCAGAACGCGATCGGCATCGACGGCATCGGCTGGGTGATCACCATCTCGCCGGTCTCGCCGTCGGGCAGCCGGTTGCCGCGCTCGTCCCAGACCTCCAGGGCGACGCCGAGCGCGGCACCGCTGAGCTCGCCGTCGTAGACCGGGAGGTTCGGCGCGCTGGCCACGAAGATGCCGACGATGTCGGTACCACCGCTCATCGAGCCGAGCTGGAGGTCGGCGCGCACGTGCTCACGGACCCACTCGTTGCTGCTGGCCGGCAGCACCGAACCGGTGACGCCGATCAGCTGGAGCGCCGAAAGGTCCAGGTCGCGGCCCGGCTCGAGACCGTCCCGCGCGCTGGCCTGCAGGTAGCCCGGGCTGGTGCCGAACACCGTGACGCCCAGGTCCTGCACCAGCCGCCAGAGCAGACCGGTGTCGGGGTGGGTCGGGCTGCCGTCGAACAGGACGATGGTGGCGCCGTGCAGGAGCCCGCAGATCTGCGCGTTCCACATCATCCAGTTGGGCGTGGTGAACCAGAAGAAGACGTCGCTCTCGTCGAGGTCCATGTGGAATCCCGGCGAGACGAGCTGCTCGAGCAGGGCGCCGCCGTGCCCGTGCACGATGCCCTTGGGCCGACCCGTGGTGCCCGAGGTGAACAGCACCCAAAGCGGATGGTCGAAGGGCACGTTGACCTCGGTGCTCACCGGCTTGCTGAACCGCTGCAGCTGCTCCCAGGTGGCGTCGTACGGCGTGGTGTCGTCGCGCGCGACGCCGCCGGTCTCGATCGACACGACGAAGGCGTCGACCGGCAGCAACACCCGGAGCTCGGCGACCGCGTCGCGGCGGTCCTGCTGGACGCCCTTGAACAGGTAGCCGGTGCCGGTGATGAAGACGGTCGGGTCGAGCTGGCCGAGGCGGTCCATCGCCGCGGCCGGCGCGTAGTCCATGCCGGTCTGCGACCAGACCGCTCCCAGGGTCGCCGACGCCAGGAACGCGACCACGCCCTCGATGCAGTTCGGCAGGTAGGCGACCACCCGGTCGCCCTCGCCGACACCCCGATCGGCGAGCGCACCCGCGACCGCGGCGACCTGCTCGCGGAGCTGGCCGAAGGTGACCGACTCACGGTGCCCGTCGTCGCGCACCAGGATGATCGCCTCGCGCTCGGCGGCCCCGTGCTTGAGCATCTCCCGGGCGAAGTTCAGCGAGCCGCCGTGGAACCAGCGCGCCCCGGGCATCTCCCGCGACGAGAGCACCTCGGTGGCCTTCACCCCGAAGTCGACCCCGAAGTACGTCGCCACCGCCTCCCAGAAGAGCGCGGGCTCCGCCGCCGACCACGCCTGGAGCTCGCGGTAGTCCCGCGGGTCGGCCAGCGTGACGACTCCCTGCGCTCCGAGCCACCGAGCGAAGTCGACCACTCGGGAGCGATCGATCTGGTCGTCCGTGGGCAGCCACGCCGCCTCGACTGTCACGTCTGCACATCCCCTTTCGCGTTGCACACCTGAACGTTCACTGGTCATCGGCGGTTGGGCAGCAGCGACCCTCGGGTGATCACGACGTCGATCGCAACAGCAAGGATAAGTACACCGCCCGTCGCGAAGCTCTGCACCTCGGTCGAGAGACCCAGGAGCTGGACGCCGTTGTTGATCGACCCGATCACCAGGGCACCCAGCAGGGCGGCCCAGACCGTGCCGCGGCCGCCGAAGAGGCTCGCCCCGCCGACGACGGCGGCGGCGATCGCGTTCAGCATCAGCGGCCCGCCACCCGACGAGTTGGAGACCGCCAGCAGGCGGGACGCCTCGATGATCCCGGCCACGGCCGCGCAGGCGCCGAGCACCAGGAAGGAGTAGATGACCATCCGGGAGACCGGGATGCCGGCACGCTGCGCGGCCTCGCGGTTGCCGCCGACGGCGTACAGGTGGGTGCCGTAGCGGGTCCGGCTCGTCGCGTACGACGCGATCAGCAGCATCGCGACCAGGATCAGCACCGGCAGCGGCAGACCGCGGCCCTCACCGAGGACCGCCACCGCCCCGAAGACCACGACCCCGCAGAGGACGGCCGGGACGCCGACCGAGACCAGTGCTGACGAGTCCGCAGCCGCGCCGCGCTCCCGGTGCGCGCGGAAGCGGGCCGCGCAGAAGAGCAGCCAGCCCACGCCGGCGATGACGAACGCCCAGCCGGACGGGATGTAGGTGGAGGAGATCTTGGCGAAGTCGGTGCCGCCGATGTTGATCACGAACTCGGGCGGCAGCACCACCAGCAGGAGACCCTGCAGGATCACCATGCCGCCGAGCGTGACGATCAGCGACGGTACGCCGAAGATGATCGCCAGCACCTCGGCCAGGACGAAGACCAGACCGGTGGCGACACCGCCGAGGATGGCCATCCACAACGGCCAGTCGCTCTTGATCGCCAGCTGCGCGGTGACGGTGGCGCAGACGCCGGAGAGCAGCGCGGAGGAGAGGTCGATCTCGCCGACGAGCAGCACGAACACGATGCCCAGCGCCAGGATCGCCGTGGTGACGATCTGGAGGGAGAGGTTCGTGATGTTCGTCGAGGTGAGGTACGCCGAGTTGCGGGAGTAGAAGTACAGCCAGATCAGGCCGAGGACGAACAGCACCGGGATGCTGCGGTAGCGCCCGCTCAGTCCCTCGACCAGGCGCGAGAGCAAGGGCGTGCTCTGCTCCCCCGCGGTCGTCGGTGCCGGGGCCTTGTGCGTGCTCATCAGTTGCTCTCGGGGGATCGGGGGGCCTCGTGGGCTCCGGTGATGGCGGCGATCAGGTCGCTCGAGGTGTACTCGCCGCGACCGAACTCGGCGACCTTGCTGCCCAGGCGCATGACCACGACGCGGTCGGCGACCTCCTGGACGTCCTTGAGGTCGTGCGAGATCACCAGGACGCCGCGGTTCTGGGACTTCAGGCGCAGGATCAGGTCGAGCACCTCGGCGCGCTGGGAGACGCCCAGCGCTGCCGTCGGCTCGTCGAGCAGCACCATGCTCGGGTCGGAGATCAGGGCGCGGCAGATCGCGATGCCCTGCCGCTGGCCGCCGGAGAGCCCGCCGACGGGCGTGTTGAGCGAGCGGACCTTGACGGCCAGGCTGTCCAGCACGTCGCGGGCCTGCTGCTCCATCCGGTGCCGGCTGACCGGCCGGCCCCGCAGGAACCCGCCGGTGATCTCCTGGCCGAGGAAGAGGTTGCGGACCGCGTCGAGGTTGTCGCACAACGAGAGGTCCTGGTAGACGGTGTGGATCCCGGCGCTCTGGGCGGCCCGCGGCGTCTCCAGCCGCACCGCCTCACCGCGCACGCGGAGGGCGCCCGAGTCGGGGTGCTCCACTCCGGAGATGACCTTGACGAGGGTGGACTTCCCCGCGCCGTTGTCGCCCACCAGGGCGACGACCTCGCCTCGGTAGAGCTCCAGGTCGACGTCGTGGAGCGCACGGACTCCGCCGAAGTACTTCGAGACCTGGTTGAGCTCGAGCAGCAGCTCGCCGCGCTCCACGGTGGTAGCAGCGTCAGGCATGGGGTTCCCCTCCTTGGGTGAGGTGTGGCCGCCCGCCGACGGGCGGCCACACCTCGATCGTGGGTCGGTCAGCCGACCTTGGCCTTGCAGGTCGGCGTGTCAGCGGCAGGACCGCCGTCGCAGATCTGCTTCCAGGTGAAGATCCCGAGGTCGACGGCCTGCTGGACGATCTCTCCGGGGTCCTTGCCCTCCTCGAGGTGGATCAGGGTGGTGTCGAGCTTGGCGGTCGGGATGTCGTTCGTCCCGTTGTTGACCGAGTCCTGCACCAGGTCGGACGGCGGGTCCTCGCCGTTGATGGCCGCGAGGGCGATCTTGGCGGCCGCCTCGGCCTCGACCGAGAACGGCTTCAGGACGGCGTCCTGCTGGTCGCCGGTCAGCATGTACTGCATGCCGGTCAGCTCCGGGTTCTGGCCGCCGTACACGGGGATCTTGACGTCCTTGCCCTTGAGCGCGGCGATGATGCCCGCGGCGTTGCCGTCGTAGAAGCCGAGGAAGACGTCGACCTTGTTCTGGGTCTTGGTCAGGCACTGCTCGGCAGCCTTCTGGGCGTTGTCGGGGGCCCAGTCCTTGATGTAGTCCTCGCAGACCACCTTCAGGGTGCCGTCGTCGATCAGCGGCTGCAGCACCTCGTTCTGGCCCTTGAGCATGTCGGTCGTGTAGACGTCGCCCTTGTTGCCGTACTGGCGGGCGAGGTCGATCGGACCGTCGCCGAAAGCACCGGCCTCGACCTGGCTCTTGAAGTACTCGCCTTGCTGGACGCCGACCTTGTACGGGTCGAAGATCACCTGGGCGTACATCGGTCCGTTGAGCGGCGGGTTCTCGTAGCCGATCACGGGGACCTTCGCGGCCGCGGCGGCCTGCAGCAGACCGGCACTGGTGTTCGGGTCGGCCGCCACCACGACCAGGGCCTTCGCTCCGGCCGAGATCGCCGAGTTCGCCTGCGACAGCTGGGTGGCCGAGTCGCCGCCGCCGTTGACGAACTTCACCTCGATATCGGGGTCGAGCGCCTCGAGGGCCTTCTCGAAGTCCGGGCCGTCCTGCTCGATGTAGCGGGTCGGAGTGGTGTTGGGGGCCATGAAGTAGACGAGCTTCTTGCCGGACGACGAGCCGCCGCCATCGGAGTCCCCGTCGCCGCCACCGCAGGCGGCCAGCACCAGGCTGAGCCCCGCCACGATCGCGACAAGGCCGGGCCTCAGCCATGCATTTCTACTGCCTTGCATCTTCTTCTCCTTCGAGGGACGCACCCGGCCGGGTGGCAGGGTTCTTCATGAGCGCTGTTCGCAGCCGCTCATCAGGTGACGGGGCGGGTGGAGGTCTCCTCCCTCCGCCGCGTCGTTCTCACCCAGAGCCCCCGAGCCGACTCATGGGATCCGCTGACGCCGGACGTCAGGGACGTACTCCGCGGAGGTCCGCGGTGATCTGCAGCGCGAGGTGCTTGGAGTAGATCCGCACCCAGGCCAGCGGTCCGCCCATGAACCAGAAGCCGCGCTGCCCGGTACGGCGGTAGAGCCCGCCGATCTCGCCGTCCTCCCCGATGCCCAGCACCAGCGGGCACCGGTCCGCGACCTGGTCGCCGAAGAGCCGGCGCGCCGTCTCGCGCATGTTGGAGTAGCCGGTCGCCAGGACGACGAGGTCGGCGTCCAGCTCGCGGCCGTCGGCCAGCTTGATCCCCGACGGCGTGAACTCGGCGAGGCCGGAGCCCTGGGCGAGCCCGATCTTGCCGTCCGCGATCAGGCCGGAGGCGCCGACGTCGATGTAGTAGCCGCCGCCCTTGGCGAGGGCGTAGCCCATCAGGCCGGTGCCGTCGGGGCCGTCGTTGAGCTTGAAGCCGACCGCTTCCAGCGAGCTCAGCAGCTCGGCGTCCTTCTCGGCCGTCTGCTTGACCCCGTCCTTCGCGGCCTCCAGCACCAGCGGCCACGGGAAGGCGCTCGCCAGCAGGTCGGAGTACTCGGTCGGCGGGCCCGACTCGGTGAAGTTGGCACCGAAGATCGCCGGGATGCCGTGCAGCTGGCTGATGATGTGCGTCGAGGAGCGCTGCACCAGGGTGACCTGGGCACCGGCCTCGTGGAGGTCCTGCGCGATGTCGTGACCGCTGTTGCACGCGCCGACGACGATCGCCTTCTTGCCGGCCCAGCTGCCGCCCGCGCCGTGCTTGCTCGAGTGGTAGACGGTGCCGGCGAAGGAGTCGCGGCCCGGGAAGTCGGGGACGTTGGGCTCACCGGCCGCACCGGTGGCGAGGACGACGTCACGCGGCTTGAGGGTGCGCTCGCCGTCGGCGGTCCGGACCTTGACCGTCCAGGTGCCGGCCGCTTCGTCGTACGCCGCGTCGGTCATCTCCGCCGAGCACCAGACGTTGAGCTCCATCGCCTGGGCGTAGAACTCGAACCAGTCGGCGATCTTGTCCTTCGCCGAGTAGATCGGCCACGACTGCGGGAACGGGAGGTAGGGCAGGTGGTCGGCCCAGACGGGGTCGTGCAGCACCAGCGAGTGGTAGCGGCTGCGCCAGCCGTCGCCGATCCGGCCGCTCTTCTCCAGGATCAGCGCGTCGACGCCCATCAGCCGGAGGTTCGCCGCGAGCGCGAGGCCGCCCTGGCCGGCTCCGAGGATGACCACCTCGGGCTCCCGGTCGGCGTAGGCCTGCGCCGCGTCGCGCTGGTCCTTCCAGTTGCGCTGCGTGGTGGCACCGACCTCGTGGCGCGGGCCGGTGGGACGGCGGCTGCCGAGGGCGCGCTCGTGGCCCTTGAGGTCCTCGGCGCCGGTCATCACGGTCCAGGCGCGCCAGCCGTCCGCGCCTTCCCGGATGCGAGCGACGCCCCGGCACCAGGCGCCGGCGGTCTGGAAGGTGAAGAAGCCCTCGATCGAACCGCTGCCGCCCTCCTCGGCGACGAACCGGGGGCCGAAGTCGGTGATCAGCTGCACGTCGGAGACGGCCGCCGATTTCAGGTTCTCGTCGAGCAGGCCGGCCACCTTGTCGGTGCCGTGGAAGGTGCCCAGGTCCCAGCTGAGCGCCAGGAGGTCCCGCCACCAGCAGTCCGCGTCGAGCAAGCCGACGGTGCCGGCCGTGTCGGCCGATTCCAGGGTCCCCGCGAACTCCGTGAGCCAGCCCTGGAAAGCCGCCTTCACCTCGACGGGGGACGAATCGGTGCCAACCCTCACGTGCATTCCTCCTTGACGCCTTCGTGCCCTACCTGGCCCGACCGAGCGATCGCTCGGTAGGGAGGAATATGACACAGGTCACCTGACGAGCGGAAGTAGTACGAAGAGGAAATTTTCGACGCGTCGACCCGGCGCACTCGTCGAGTCGCGCGTTCTGGTGCGTCGAAATGGGCGTGATGGCCCGTGGAACCGGGCGTTTCGGCCCGTCGATCAGCGGATCAGCGATCCCGGAGATAGCGACCGAAATGGGGGACGGTGAAGGCGATCCGGCCTCGTTCGGCGGAGTAGATCAGGCCCTTCTTGAGGAGGGCGTCGCGGGCCGGGGAGAGGGACTGCGGCTTCTTCCCGAGTACGGCGGCGACGTCCGCGGTCGGGACGGACTCGATGACGTCGAGGTCCTCGCCGGACTCGGCGCGGGCGACCGCGGCATCAGCCATCGCCCGCAGGTACTCCCGCTCCCCCGGCGTCGCCCGCTCGTAGCGGCTGCCGAAGAACCCCACCGCGAGCTCGGTCTCGGCCTCGGGAGCGGCGACCGCCACGTCGGCCGCGGTGATCGGGCTGCTCGGCGCGACGTCCCAGACCGCCTTGCCGTAGGCCTGGATGAAGTACGGGTAGCCGCCGGTCGCGGCGTACATCGCCGCGAGCGCGTCGTCGTCGTAGGCGGCGGACTCCTCGGCCGCCGGGGCGGCCAGCGCCCGGTCGGCCTCGGCCCGCCCGAGCCGGTCGATCCGCTGGTAGCGGAACAACCGCTCGGAGTAGGACTTGCTCGCCGAGAGCACCGCCGGGAGGTGCGGCAGACCGGCGCCGACGACGATCATCGGCAGCCCCGACTGGCTGATCTCGTGGCAGGCGGCGCAGAGCGCGGAGACGTCGTCCGGGCCGAGGTCCTGCATCTCGTCGATGAAGACCGCGACCCCCTTGCCCACGTCCGCGGCCAGCCCGCCGGCGTCGCTGAACAGCTCCACCAGGTCGATCTCGATGTCGCCCGAGTCCGCGCGACCCTTCACCACCGGAGCCTCGATCCCCGGGTTCCAGACGTCGCGCAGCTTGGCGCCCGGTGCGGCGTCACGTTGCGCGAACGCCCGGATCACACCGAGCACCTGGTCCACCTGGGCCGGCTCGGGGTGGCCGAGCTCGCGGACCGCCTGGTGCAGGGCACTCGACAGCGGTCGGCGCAGGCCCTGGTCCGGACGCGCCTCGAGCTTCCCGGTCCCCCATCCCCGTCGTACGGCGGCGGAGCGGAGCGCGTTGAGCAGGACCGTCTTGCCGACGCCGCGGAGGCCGGTAAGCACCAGCGACCGCTCCGGACGACCGTGGGCGATCCGCTCCAGGACGACGTCGAACGCACCGAGCTGGTCGTCGCGGCCCGCAAGTTCTGGGGGCCGCTGGCCGGCACCAGGGGCGTACGGGTTCCGGATCGGGTCCATGATCAGAGAGTATCCAGTTGTCTAGGGAATTCCTTAGACATCGGTAGCGAGTCGTATGGACGTCGCTGCGCCGATCCGCCCGATGCGCTTAGGATCGAACGCGTTGCCCTCGACTCGGGAGAAGACCACGGTGGCCATCACACTTGCATCCGATGTTCTCGGCGATGCCGAGATCACCGACAGCATCGGCGCCGGCGACGTCGGATCCGCCGCCCGGCTCTGGGTCCGGTACTGGCCGACCGCGCTCACCGCGGCCCGCCAGTACGTCGAGCCGGCCGAGGTCCCCGGGCTCGCCGCCGAGGCCCTGATCGGCACCATCGCCGCGATCGCGATCGGCCGAGGACCCCGGGAGGACGTCGAGGAGTTCGTGACCTCCGCCGTCCGCGAGCTCGGCGAGGGCGACGACCAGACCCCGGACCCGGGCAACGCGGCCGGGCACCCCGACGTGTTCGTCTCGGCCGCGATGACCCGGTCGTTCGCCGAGCTGGACGAGGCGACCCAGGACAGCCTGCGCACGATCGCCGCCGACCAGGCGCTCGACGACGACCACGCCCGCGCGCTCACCGTGCTCCAGCACTACTACCTCGCCGAGCACGCCGACAACGCCATCTCGACCGCCTGCCGGCGCCCGCACATCGCGCTGATGTCGGTGGCCGAGGGTTCGACCAAGAACATGTCCGCCGAGGCCTGGGTGCACCTGAGCACCTGCGCCTGGTGCACGGAGGCGTTCCACGAGATCGCCTCCAGCAACACCGCACTCGGTGCGCTCATCGACCCCGCGGTGCTGCACCCGGTCGCCTCAGCCCCGATCGCGCCCGTCGCCGGTGTTGCAGCCGCCACCGAGGCGGTCGAGCCGTGGGCCGCCGAACCCGACGACACCGAGGTCGCCGCGCTGGCCGCCGTACCGGCTGCTCTCGAGGTGACCACACCGGTCCCGTTCGAACCCTGGGCGAGCGAAGCCACGGCCACCGACGACACCACCGAGGTGGCCGCGGTGGGTGTGGCCTCCGCTGCCGGAGCCCGGAAGCGAGGCAGGCGACGCAGGCTGGTAGCCCTGGCCGCGGTCACGGCCGCCGCCGTAGCCGTCGTCGCGGTCGTCCTCAGCGGCGGTGACGACGGCACCACGCCGGCATCGGCCGGCACCACCCCGAGCGCCACCGCGGACGACCCGACGCTGCCGCCCTCCATCGGCGGACCCGAGGCTCCGGAGACTGCGCCGACGACCCCGGCCGCCACCACCGAGGCACCGACCCCGACCGCCACCCCGACCGACGCCGCCACGGCTGACGCGACCACCGCGGCCGCCAAGCCGACGAAGAAGTCGACGCCCACCAAGAAGCCGACCACGAAGCCGTCGTCGACCCCGCGTCCGAGCGACCCGCCGACCACCGCGGAGCCGACCCCGACCCCGACTCCCACCCCGACCACGACCCCCAAGCCGTGCAACGCGCTCCAGAAGTTGCTCGGCCTCTGCTGAACACGAGTAGATTTCCGGCATGCCCGAGCTGCCCGAGGTGGAAGCGCTCGCCCACGACCTGGCGAAGCGGCTCGACGGTCGCGCGATCGTCCGGGTCGACATCGCCAACTTCAGCTGCCTGAAGACCTACGACCCGCCGATCACCGCGCTCTCCGGCGGGATGGTCGACGGGGTCAGCCGGCACGGCAAGTTCCTCGACTTCGACGTCTCCGGCACGCACCTGGTGCTGCACCTCGCGCTGGCCGGGTGGGTGCGCTGGAAGGACGAGGTCCCCAAGCTGCCGGCGAAGCCGAACAGCAAGTCCCCGCTCGCCGCGCGGGTGATCCTGGACGACGGCAGCGGCCTGGACATCACCGAGGCCGGCACCCGCAAGAGCCTCGCCCTGTACGTCGTCCGGGACCCGCAGGACGTCGAGGGGATCGCCCGGCTCGGCCCGGACCCGCTGGCCGAGGAGTTCACCACCGACGTGCTCGCGGGCATCCTGGAGACGGCCGGGCGCGCCCAGATCAAGGGCGTTCTCCGTTACCAGAGCACCATCGCCGGGATCGGGAACGCCTACTCCGACGAGATCCTGCACGCCGCCAAGATGTCGCCGTTCAAGCCGGCGAACAGCCTGACCGAGTTCGAGGTCCAGCTGCTCCACGACACGATCCGCAGCGTCCTCGGCGACGCGGTCGCCCGAGCCGACGGATTGCCGGCGAGCGAGCTCAAGCGCGAGAAGAAGTCGAACATGGCCGTGCACGGTCAGGCCGGCGAGAAGTGCCCGGTCTGCGGTGACATCGTCCGCTCGGTCTCGTTCGCCGACCGCAGCCTCCAGTACTGCGCAACCTGCCAGACCGGCGGCAAGCCCCTGGCCGACCGGCGGATGTCGAAGCTGCTGAAGTAGGTCGGCGCGTAGGTGCGGGCTCTCGGACGTCGAGCCTGTCGAGACGTGGTGACGTCCGCGCACAGGTGCGGGCACCTCGACGAGCTCGATGTCCGGGGACGTATCTTGGTCGCCATGAACGGCATCCCCACGGTCACCGTCGACCAGGTCCCCGACCCGCTTCCCGAGGGCCTCACCGTGCTCGACGTACGGGAACCCGTCGAGTGGGCGCACGGCCGGATCGACGGCGCGCTGCACATCCCGCTGATGGAGCTGATGGAGCGCGTCGACGAGGTGCCGACCGAGTCCCAGGTCCTGGTGGTCTGCAAGGTCGGCGGCCGGTCCGCGCAGGCGACCGGCTTCCTGGTGCAGTCCGGCCGCGAGGCGATCAACCTCGACGGCGGGATGCTCGAGTGGGCGGCCGCCGGCCGAGCGATGGTCAGCGACGCCGGCGACCCGATGGTGGTCTGACCGGCTTCACCCGAAGGCTGCCGGCAGCGGCAGTCGGAGCGCCCGCTCCAACCGCTCCAGGTACGACGCCCGCGGGATCTCGACCACGCCCAGGGTGCCCAGGTGGTCGGTCCGCCACTGGGTGTCGATGACCCTCTCGGCCGCGTGCTCGTCGGCGAGCAGCCCGACCAGGCCTACCAGCGCCACCTTGGACGCATCCCGCGACCGGGAGTACATCGACTCCCCGGCGAACAACCCGCCGATCGCGATCCCGTAGAGCCCGCCGACCAGCTCGCCGTCGTGCCAGGTCTCCACCGAGTGCGCCCAGCCGAGCTCGTGCAGCCGCCGGTAGGCGCCCGCGATCCGGTCGTCGATCCAGCTGCCGTCGCGCGCCGGGTCGGCGCACCCGGCGACCACCGCGGCGAAGGCGGTGTCGACCCGCACCTCGTAGCGGCGGACCGAGGCGCGCAGCGACCGGGAGACCCGCAGCCCGTCGAGCGGCAGCACCCCGCGATGTCGCGGCGACCACCAGCCGATCTCGTCCGGCCCCTCCGGCATCGGGAAGAGCCCGCCCGCGTAGGCGTCCAGCAGCGTCGCCGGTTCCAGGTCCGCGCCGATCCCGAGGAAGTCGCCCGCGGAGGGCGGCGGTGTCGGCATCGCCCAGCGCGACGGTCCGGGGTCGATCGGCATGCGCCCATCATCGCGGGTTTCCGGCGGACCGGGACGACCGGCTCGGCCCCTCCGTCGCCACGCGCCCACTAGGCTCGCGTCATGAGCGTCGCCAAGCGGATGGGTGCAGCCCTCGCCCCCAAAGTCACCCAGGTCGCGCCGAACCTGTCGGCCGCCTTCGTGCACCAGGCGCTGGCCAAGGCCATCTCCGGTGTCGGCCCGCTGCCGAGCGCGGCTGCCGCGGCCGACAAGCAGCTCGCCCAGAACGGCGGCGACATCGAGCGCGCCACCCACGACGTCATCGAGAACCACGTCCGGTACGCCGCGACGCAGGGCTTCCTGACCAACATCGGCGGCCTGGTCACGATGGCCTTCACGGTGCCGACCAACATCACCGGCCTGGCGCTGATCCAGTGCCGGATGGTCGCCGGCATCGTGCACCTGCGCGGCTACGACCTCGACGACCAGCGGGTCCGGGACGCGATCCTGGCCTGCCTGCTCGGCGAGGAGCGGATCCTCAAGATGATCAAGCAGCGTGAGCTGCCGGGCACGCCGATGGAGGTCGCCGGCACCGCGATGCACGACCCCGCGCTGGACACGGTGCTCGCCAACGAGGTCGCCTCCGAGCTGATCACCCGGGCGGCGGGCAAGCGGCTGGCCACCACGGTCGGGCGCCGGGTCCCGGTCGTCGGCGGTGTCGTCGGCGCCGGCACCGACGCGTTCGTGACCTGGAAGATCGGCCGCTACGTCGAGCGCGAGTTCTTGCCGCGCAAGCGCCGGTAGGCCGCAAGTCCCACGGCGGCGGTCCTGCTGTTGTCGGCGGCCGCCACCAGGCGCTGCTTCATCCGGTAGGTCCGGGTCGCGTAGACCGCGGCGAGCTCACCGTGCAGGCGCCCGATCTCGGCGTCGCGCAGCTCGATCTCGTCGCGCAGCCGGGCGGCCTCGACCGTCATCGCGGTCAGCGCGCGGAGCAGCACCGCGGACTGCTCCTCGGACGTCGAGGCCGCTGGGTCGACGTACGGGAGGGCGGGTTGCGGGACCAGGTCGTCCAGGTCGCCGACGACGTCGTACCCCTGGAGCGCGATCTCGGCGACCCAGGTGCGGCTGAGCTGCTCGGCCCACGCCCAGACGTCGTCGGGCACCGAGATCCGCGACGAGGCACGCTCCTGGGAGAGGTTCTGGTGGACCAGGCTCTCCCGGACCAGGGCCCGGTAGTGGTGGTTCGGCACCGCGGTCGCGATCTGCTCGTTGAGGCGTCGTACGGCGGTCGCCTCGGCCACGCCGAGCGAGTGGTTCGCCCGGGTACCGGGTGCGGGGAACGCCTGCGGGTCGAAGCCGAAGACCTGCGCGAACCGCTGCCACAGCTGGTCCTTCGGAGCACCCGGCGGCGGCACCGTGACCAGGTGCACCTGCTCACGCGGTACGCCGGCGCCCCACCGCTCGAGGACGGCCGGCGTCTCCTGGACGCCCCAGAACCACTGCCCGAGGATGCTGCTCCGCTCCGGGTCGCGGATGCCGTCGAGGAAGTCGGCGTAGGTCTTCACCCGGCGGTGCTTGACGTTCTCCTGCCACTCGGCCGGGATCTGCCGGACGAGGTCCCGCGCCGAGAGCACGATGTGCACCTCGCCGCCGAGCGAGGCGAGTGCCCGCGCGACCTGGTCGGGCGTCGCCCGAGCCAGGATCTCGTGGCTGATGATCACGGTGCCGGGCCAGTCCCGGACCTCCGCGGCCAACCGGTCCCAGGCACCGACGGCCTGGGCCTCGAGGCCGCCCCACTTCAGGTCCATCAGGTCCAGCGCGGCCAGGAAGTGCGCGTCGAAGCGCTCAGCCGGGTAGAGGATCCCCTGCTCGCTCAGCCGCTCGCGCTCGGCGAAGAACATCTCCTGCAGGAGCGAGGTGCCGGTCTTCGGGGAGCCGACGTGGAGGATCACCTTCGTTGCCATCAAACCCTCACTGCGTCACGTCGTCCCCCGGGAAAGCCCTGGAAACGGCCCGAACAAGGCAGCGTCAGCCTACCAATCGGCGCAGGTCCGCCGACGGAGCAGATCACCCGCGCAGCAGCTTGCGCGCGATCCGCCGTACCGGGGAGGTGTGCGTCGGCGCGACCCCGGCGATCACCGCCGCCAGGGCTTCGATCGCGGCATCCGCGACCTGGTCCGCCGGCGGCTCGTCGGGGTGGATCCAGACGTGGTCCGGACCGGGCCGGGCCGGGACCAGGTCGCTGAGGTCGCCGACGACGTCGACGCCCGCACCCTGGATCCACTCGAGCCACTCGCCGGTCACCTTCTCGACGAACGGCCAGCGACCCTGCGGCACGACCACCGGGATCGGGTCCGGCCGTGCCCCCAGGGAACCGCGGACCACGACGTCGCGGACCAGGTCGATGTAGACGGCGCGCGGGATCCGCTTCGGGCTGAGCAGCTTGTTGAGCCGGCGCACCACCGAGGCCTCGGCCACGCCGAGGGAGGCGTTGAAGTTGGTGCTCTCGACCTTCGCCACCCGCGGGTCGATGCCGACCACTCCGGCGAACCGCTTCCAGAGCTCTCCGGGAGGTCCGCCCTTCGGCGGCACCGTGACGACGTGCACCTGTGCCGGCGCGAGCCCGTTGCCCCAGCGGGTGAGGACGTCCGGGATGCTCTGCACCCGCCAGAACCACAGCGTCGGGGAGGAGCGGCGGCCCTGGGCGACCTCGCTCATGAACTTCTTGAACGACCTGCGGCTGCGGTGCTTGATCAGCTCCTGCCACTCGGCCGGGATCTGCCGGGCCAGGTCGCGCGCGGTGAGGATGACGTGCACCTCGTCGCCCGCGAACGCGGCCATCGCCTTCGCCACCTGCGCCGACGAGGCGGCGGCCAGGATCTCGTGACTGATCAGCACGTCCCCGGAGGTCCGCTTGGCCTCGGCGACGATGGCCGCCCACTGGCCCTTCGCGACGGCGCCCTGCCCGGCCCAGCGCTCCTCGATCAGGTCGAGCGCGGCCTCGAAGTGGTCACCGGTCCGGGTCGGCAGGTAGGTGAGCCCGGCCTTCGCGACCGCGTCCCGGTTGAGGTCGAGACGGTCCTGCAGGTACGACGTCCCACTCTTCGGTGTCCCGATGTGGAGGAAGACGCGACGTGGCATGGCCGCATTCTGCCGTACGCCGTCCGGGCCGCGGTGCGGACTAGGCGGAACCCGCTAGCGCGGTCACCACGCGGGAGACGCTGGGCTTGCCGAGCACCCCGGCCATCCAGGTGCTGGTCGCGACCAGCGCGTCCAGGTCGACCCCGGTCTCGACGCCCAGCCCGCGGAACATCCACACCAGGTCCTCGGTGGCGAGGTTGCCGGTGGCGCTCTCCGCGTACGGGCAGCCGCCGAGTCCGCCGGCGCTGGCGTCGAAGGTCCGGATGCCGTGCTGCCAGGCCGCGTACGCGTTGGCCAGCGCCTGGCCGTAGGTGTCGTGGAAGTGCACCGCCAGCACGTCGTCGGGCAGTCCGGCCGCGTTGAACGCGTCGAGCAGCGCGCCGACCTGGCCCGTGGTGCCGACGCCGATGGTGTCGCCGAGGGAGAGCTGGCTGGCGCCGAGGTCGAAGAGCCGCTTGCCGACCGCGACCACCTGGTCGACCGGGACCGCACCCTCCCACGGGTCGCCGAAGCACATGCTGATGTAGGCGCGGACGTCCATCCCGGCCGCGCGGGCCCGGGCCACCGTCGGCTCGAACATCGCGAACTGCTCGTCGAGGGAGGAGTTGAGGTTCTTCCGGGCGAAGGTCTCGGTGGCGCTGCCGAAGATGGCGAGGTGCTCGCAGCCGAGCTCGAGGGCACGGTCCAGGCCGCGTTCGTTCGGGACCAGCACCGGGTGCTTGCGGCCGTCGGGGCCGAGCAGCTCGATCAGCTCGGCGGCGTCGGCCAGCTGCGGGACCCACTTCGGGTGCACGAACGAGGTCGCCTCCACGATCGGCAGGCCGGCCGCCACCAGGCGGGTGATGAACTCCGCCTTGGCCGCCACCGGCACGATGCCCTTCTCGTTCTGCAGGCCGTCGCGGGGACCCACCTCGTAAATCGTGACGTCGCGGTCACCGGGCATCGAGCTTGTCGAGCTGCCGGCACTCATGGTCGCCTCGTCTCGACAGGCTCGACGTCCGAGGCCGTCCCCCCGGCGTCCGAGGCCGTCACCTCGACGTCCGAGGCTGTCACCTCGAAGAGCTGCTGCTTGAGATCGACCTGGCCGCCCACGGCAGCACCGACCTGGACGACGGTCCCGGCGAACGGCGCCTTCAGCGCCAGCTCCATCTTCATCGCCTCGATCACCCCGAGCCGCTGCCCCTCCTCGACCCGGTCGCCGACGGCGACGTCGATCGCGAGCACCGTCCCGGGCATCGGCGCGAGCACCGCGCCGGAGGAGTCCTGGCTCGCGGCGCCGGGCGCGAACGGATCCGGCCGGTCGAAGGTGAACGCGTTGCCGAGGACGACGACGTCGACACTGCGCGGACCGACCCGTACGGCGGCCTCCCGGATCCGGCCGTCGATCTCGATCCGCAGCCGATCGGGCTCGCGGGCGATCAGCCGGGTCGACGACTCGCCGTACGGGCCGACGATGCGCTTCCAGGAGACCGACCAGCGGGTCTCCTCGCCGTCGACCACCAGCAGGATCGTGGCGGGCGCGGCCGGTCCGGCGAGCCGCCAACCGTCGGCGGTCCCGAACGGGTTGCCGGGCTGCTGGCCGATCTCGTCGTCGGCGATCGCCCAGGCCGCGAAGATCGCCGCGACCTTGCTGCCGACCGGCGCGATCTCGTCGGGGTGCCGGTCGAGCCACGCGGTGTCGATCGCGCAGTCCCGGAAGGCGGGGCTGGCGGCGAGTCCGCGGAGGAACCCGACGTTGGTGGTCAGGCCGAGGATCGCGGTGCCGTCCAGCGCGCCGATCAGCAGCTTGCGGGCAGCCTCCCGGTCGGGGCCGTGCACGATCACCTTGCCGAGCATCGGGTCGTAGGAGCTGCTGACCACCTGGCGGGGCTCCAGCGCCACGTCGTTGCGGGAGCGGTCGGACCAGCGCACCATCTCCGCCGTCCCGGCCTGGGGCAGGAACCCGCCGAAGGCGTCCTCGGCGTAGACCCGGGCCTCGATCGCGTGGCCGGTGACCGTCACGTCGTCCTGGGTCAGCGACAGCGGCTTGCCCATCGCGACCCGGAGCTGCAGCTCGACCAGGTCGAGGCCCGTGATCGCCTCGGTCACCGGGTGCTCGACCTGGAGCCGGGTGTTCATCTCCAGGAAGTACGCCGCGTCGACCCCCGGCGTCGCGTCCACCAGGAACTCGACCGTGCCCGCGTTGACGTAGCCGACCTGCTCGGAGAGCGCGACCGAGGACTCGGTGAGCAGCCGGCGGAGGTCGGCGCTGAGCGTCGGCGCCGGCGCCTCCTCCAGCACCTTCTGGTGCCGGCGCTGGGTCGAGCAGTCGCGCTCGTAGAGGTGGATGACGTTGCCCTGGTCGTCGCCCATCACCTGGACCTCGACGTGTCGGCCGCGCTCGACGTACTTCTCGATCAGGAGGGTGTCGTCACCGAAGGCGCTGGCCGCTTCGCGCTTGGCTGCGGCGATCGCGTCGTCGAGCTCGTCGGCCGCGCGCACCACCCGCATGCCCTTGCCGCCACCGCCGGCCGCCGCCTTGACGAGCACCGGGAAGTCGCCGGCCGCGATCTCCGAGACGGCCGCGTACGACGGCACCACCGGCACCCCGGCGGCGATCGCGATCTCGCGGGCGTGGTCCTTGCGGCCCATCCGGTCCATCACCTCGGCGGCCGGGCCGACGAAGACCAGGCCGGCGTCGACCACCGCACGGGCGAACTCGGCGCGCTCGGAGAGGAAGCCGTAGCCGGGGTGGATCGCCTCGGCGCCGGTGTCGGCGGCGGCCTTGAGGATCGCCGGGATCGAGAGGTAGGACTCGGTCGCCGGGGTCGGTCCGATCAATACCGCCGCGTCGGCGTACCGGACGTGCGGCGCCTGCCGGTCGCCCTCGGAGTACACGGCGACGGTGCGCAGGCCCATCGCCCGCGCGGTCTTCATCACCCGGATGGCGATCTCGCCCCGGTTCGCCACCAGCAGGGTGCCGAAGGGTCGTCCAGTCGGTCGGGTCATGGCCGCTACATCCTGAAGATTCCGTAGTGGGGCTCCGGGACCGGCGCGAGCGCGGCGACCTCCAGGCCCATGCCGAGCACCCGGCGGGTGTCGGCCGGGTCGATGATGCCGTCGTCCCAGAGCCGCGCGGTCGAGTAGTACGCCGAGCCCTGGACGTCGTACTGCTCCCGGATCGGAGCGCGGAACGCCTCCTCGTCCTCGGCGCTCCACTCCTCACCCTTGCCCTCGATCCCGTCCCGGCGCACCGTCGCCAGCACCGAGGCGGCCTGCTCGCCGCCCATCACCGAGATCCGCGCGTTCGGCCACATCCACAGGAAGCGCGGGTCGTAGGCCCGGCCGCACATGCCGTAGTTGCCGGCCCCGAACGAGCCGCCGATCACGACGGTGAACTTGGGCACCACCGAGCAGGCCACCGCGGTGACCAGCTTGGCGCCGTCCCGGGCGATGCCGTTGTTCTCGTACTCGCGGCCGACCATGAAGCCGGAGATGTTCTGCAGGAAGATGATCGGCGTCTTGCGCTGGTTGCAGAGCTCGATGAAGTGGGCGCCCTTGCGAGCGGACTCGGCGAACAGGATCCCGTTGTTCGCGACGATGCCGACCTGGTGCCCCCAGATGGTGGCGAAGCCGGTGACCAGGGTCTCGCCGTACAGCTTCTTGAACTCGTGGAACCGGCTGCCATCGACGATCCGCTCGATCACCTCGCGGACGTCGTACGGCGTCCGCGAGTCCGTCGGAACCACGTCGTAGAGCGACTCGGCGGAGAAGCGCGGCTCCTCGACCTCGGCCGCGGACCTCCCGACCCCGGACATCGAGCTTGTCGAGATGCCCGCACCCGACGCACCCCGCTGCTCGGGCAGCGTCCCGACGATCGACCGGATGATCGCCAGCGCGTGCGCGTCGTCGTCGGCCAGGTGATCGACCACGCCGGACTTGCGGGCGTGGACGTCGCCGCCGCCGAGGTCCTCCGCGGTGACGACCTCACCGGTGGCGGCCTTCACCAGCGGCGGACCGCCGAGGAAGATCGTGCCCTGCTCCTTGACGATGACGGTCTCGTCGGACATCGCCGGGACGTAGGCGCCGCCGGCCGTGCAGGACCCCATCACGGCGGCGATCTGCGGGATGCCCTCGGCGGACAGGTTCGCCTGGTTGAAGAAGATCCGGCCGAAGTGCTCCTTGTCGGGGAACACGTCGTCCTGCATCGGCAGGAACGCGCCACCGGAGTCGACCAGGTAGATGCACGGCAGCTTGTTGGCGCGGGCGACCTCCTGGGCGCGGAGGTGCTTCTTCACCGTGATCGGGTAGTAGGTGCCGCCCTTCACGGTGGCGTCGTTCGCGACGATCATGCAGAGCCGACCACCGATCCGCCCGATGCCGGTGACGACGCTCGCGCTCGGCACCGCGTTCGCGTCCTCCGGACCGGTCCCGTACATCCCGTACGCCGCCAGGGCGCTGAGCTCGAGGAACGGGCTGCCCGGGTCGAGCAGGGTGTCGATGCGGTCGCGGACCAGCAGCTTGTCGCGGTCGGTGTGCTTCTTGCGGGCGCTCTCCGAGCCGCCCAAGCGCACGACGGCGAGCCGCTCGCGCAACTGCTCGACGAGCTCCTTCATTTCCGATGCCACGGTCCACCCTCAGCCGAAGTTAACGATCGTTAACCTATCGTAGGGCGAAGTGGACGGAGAAATCCAGAGCAGGCTCGGCGAGGCCGAGATCGAGGCTCAGCCGAGCAGCGCGCGCAGCGCCATCGGGTTGAGGATCTCGCGCATCGCGTCGTCGGAGACCAGGGCGCTGTGCGGCGTCGAGTTGATCAGGCCGAACGCCGCGTGCACGGTCGCCTGACCCTGCGGGCCGCTGAGCTCGGGGCGGAGCTTGCGCAGCACCTTGACCCAGACGTCGACGTACTTGCGCTGGGTCTCCCGGACCTTCTCGCGGGCCTCCAGCGGCAGCGCGGACCAGTCCCGGTCCTGCACCACGATCAGCGGCTTGTGGTCGATGGCGAAGTCGACGTGCCAGGCGATCAGCGAGACCAGCGCGGCGTGGTCGTCCTCGGCCGCCCGGACCCGGGCCCGCCCCTCGCGGAGCAGCTCCTCGCTGATCGAGACCAGCATCTCCGAGAGGATCGCCTGCTTGCCGCGGAAGTGCTTGTAGAGCGCCGGACCGGAGAACCCGCACGCCGCGCCGAGGTCGGCGATCGAGACACCGTGGAACCCGTGCTGGGCGAAAAGCCCTGCCGCGGTCTCGAGGATCTGCTCGCGGCGGGTCGTGGTCACACCGAGGAGTTTAGGGGCTGCGTTAGCGAGCATTCACCAGTGCCCGGACGTCGAGCTTGTCGAGACGCGGTGAGGTCTGCGCGCACTATCACCGCGTCTCGACAGGCTCGACGTCCGATCGCGCGTGCACCTCGACCACCACTACAGCAGCCGGCCGACCTCGTCGTCGTACGCCGCCACCGCCGTGTCCGCCAGCCCGTGTCCGGTCGGGGCGTCGTCGGCCATCGCCAGGATCGTCGCCGCCCGGGCCGCCGCGTCGCCGGCCTCACCGGAGATCGCCGTACCGGGGTCCTGGACCTGTTCGCGGGTGCGGCCGCGGAGGAGGAGCAGTGCGTACGGGTCGGCGTCGATGTGCCAGGCGAGCTGGTAGCAGAGCGCCAGGACGTGCAGGCACGGTTGCGCCCAGGCGTCGCACTCGCAGGCCGAGTCCAGGTCCCCCGGGCCGGGGACGACCTCGACGCCCGCCTCGTCGGCGTGCTCCACCAGGTCGGTCGGCAGCTCGCCGGCCTCCAGCGCCGCCAGGTTGCCGGACTCGCGGGCGACCTCGACCGCGAAGGTCTCCCACTGGGCGTCGGTCAGGCGGCGCACCTTGACCTGCGCTATCAATGCAGAGGGGCTGCCCGGGTCGAGCACCGCGGAGGCCATCCCGGAGATCACCATCACCGCGCCGAGCCGGCCGGAGCGGGCCAGACCGCGCGCGGTGATCAGGTCGTTCGGCTCGATCACCGTCTCCTCGAAGCTGCGCACCCAGGCCTTCCCCCACCAGGTGGTGCTGCGCGCCGACGGACCGCGCGCCCGGCCGCGGCGCGCGAAGATCATCGGGTCCCCGCCGAGCTGACGGTCACCCATGGGGCGCCCTCAGCGCGACCAGGTCGCGCAGCTCGTCGTTGGAAAGCTCGGTCAGGGCGACGTCGCCGTTGCCGAGGACGGACTCGGCGAGACCGCGCTTGCGGGTGAGCAGCTCGCCGATCTTCTGCTCGATGGTGCCCTCGGTGATCAGCTTGTGCACCTGCACCGGCCGGGTCTGGCCGATCCGGTACGCGCGATCGGTGGCCTGGTCCTCGACCGCCGGGTTCCACCACCGGTCCACGTGGATCACGTGGTCGGCACGGGTCAGGTTGAGTCCCGTGCCGCCGGCCTTCAGGGAGAGCAGGAAGACGGGAGCCTGGCCGGACTGGAACGCGTCGACCAGCTGCTCGCGCTGCCGGATCGGGGTGCCGCCGTGCAGGAAGAGCGTCGGCACGTTCGCGGCGGCGAGGTGCCGTTCGAGCAGTCGCGCCATCGCGACGTACTGGGTGAAGAGGAGCACCGCGCCGTCCTCGGCGAGGATCGTGCCGAGCAGCTCGTCGAGCAGGTCGATCTTCTCCGAGCGCCCCTTGATCCGGCCGTTCGGCTGCCGCAGGTAGTGCGCCGGATGGTTGCAGATCTGCTTGAGCCCGGTCAGCAGCGCCAGCACGAGGCCGCGGCGGGCATCCTCGTCGGCCGCCTCGATCCGCTCCATCGACTCCCGGACCAGCGCCTCGTAGAGCACCACCTGCTCCTGGGTGAGCCCGACCACCTGATCGGTCTCGGTCTTCGGCGGCAGCTCCGGCGCGATCCCCGGATCGGACTTGCGGCGCCGGAGCAGGAACGGCTCGACGAGCTGGGCGAACTGGCGCGCGACCGCCGCGTCGACCCCGCTCTCGATCGGCGCCGCCCAGACCTTGCGGAAGGCGTTGCGCGACCCGAGCAGCCCCGGCGTCGCCCAGTCCAGGATCGCCCAGAGCTCGGTCAGGTTGTTCTCCACCGGGGTGCCGGTGAGGGCGACCCGGCAGCGCGAGCCGATCAGTCGCAGGTTGCGCGCGGTCGAGGAGGTCGCGTTCTTGATGTGCTGCGCCTCGTCCGCGACGACCAGGTCCCAGGAGACCGCGGCGAGCGCCTCGTGGTCGACCCGCATCGTCCCGTACGTCGTGAAGACGAACCCGTCACCGATGCCGGTGAGATCACGGTCGGCGCCGTGGAACCGGCGGGTCGGCACGCCCGGGGCGAACCGTCGTACCTCCCGTTCCCAGTTGCCGAGCAGCGAGGCCGGGCAGACCACCAGGGTCGGCCCGCTCGCCAGGCCGCGCTCGCGCCGGTGCAGGTGCAGCGCGATCACGGTGATGGTCTTGCCGAGGCCCATGTCGTCTGCCAGGCAGGCGCCGAGCCCGATCCCGGTCAGCTCCGCCAGCCAGGTGAAGCCCTGCCGCTGGTAGTCGCGCAGGGTGGCGTCGAGTCCGCCCGGACTCTCCAGCGGACTGACCGTCGCGGCGTCGACGACCTTGGCGCGCGCCTTCTCCAGCGTCGCGCCTGGGTGCACCTCGACGGTGGCGCCGTCGACGTCGATGGAGCCGGTCAGCGCCGCCCGCAGTGCGACGGCCGGCGCGATCGGCTTGCCGTCGCGGTGCTTGCCCATCGCGACCTTGGCGCGTCGGGCCAGCGCCGGGTCGATCACCATCCAGTTGTTGCGGAGCTTGATCACCGGAGTGCTGGCGGCCGCGAGGGTCGCCATCTCGTCGTCGGTCAGCGGGTCGTTGCCGAGCGCCAGCCGCCAGTCGAAGGCGAACAGCGCGTCCGGGCCGAAGAGCCCGGTCATCAGGGGCTCCTCGCGGTCACCACCACCCCGGGCCTCGACCCGCGCCTGGGGTGTCAGCTCCTGACGGAGCCCGCGCGGCCAGTAGACCTCGACGCCGATCTCGGCGAGTGCTTCCAGGCCCACCTCGAGCAGGTCGGCCAACTCGTCGGCGCTGAGCACGAGCCGGTCGGGAACCCGGCGCCGGAGCAGGCCGTCGAGCACCGGCCATGCGGCGGCGGCCCGGCGGAGCGCGACGGTGGCGTTGACCCGGGCCTTGCGACCGAAGCCGTGACTGCCGGGGCCGCCGTCGTCGGCCGACCAGAGCTCGGCCAGGTCGCTGACGTGGGTGGCCAGGTCGACCTCGTGCACCTGCGGCACCACGCTCAGGGTGCCGGCGGCCAGCTCCTCCTCGGGCGCCTCCACCCGGAGCGAGACGTAGACCTCGGCGGGGAGGTCGTCCATCACCCGGTCGGCCAGCCGCTCGTTGAGCCGTTCGGCGACGGTGGTCCGCGGGGCCGTGGACGGCGGCGCCCCGGCCGCGACCGCCTGCGCCGGCTGCCGCGTCATCGTGTCCGCGACCGCGTCGAGCAGCCCCCGGACCAGGTCCTCGGCCTGCTCGGCGTCGACCTCGTCGTAGGTCCGGGCCAGCGCGAGCTGCCGGACCCGGTCCTCGTCCTCGTGGGTCAGCGGACCGACCTGCCAGGCGGTGCCGGCCTCGGCGCGCGACAGCGAGCCCGCGGCGACGAACTTCATCGCCAGCATCGTCGCCGCGCTGAGCAGCGTGACCGAGGCATGAGCGTCGCCGACGCGCAGCGCGCGGGTCAGCACCGGGATCGCCCCGCGCATCGGCAGCCGCACCACCCGTTGCGGGCCGGAGAACTCGACCTCGCTGTCCCGCGGCGGATCGGCGAGGTAGAGCGTCGCCGGGCCTTGCAACGGGACAAAACTCACGCAGTCGCCTCCCAGGCGTTGACGGGACTGCAATCTAACGCCGGGGACCCCCAGCGAGTTCCCCGCGGGTCAGCTCCAGAGTGCCGAGTACGGCAAGGCCCACAGCCGCTCACCGAACGGCAGCGGCTTGGTCCCCGTGTAGAAGACGACCCCCAGCGAGAAGCGCGACCCGAGCTTGTCACGGAGAAACGTCAGGCCCCTGAAGTCGGCTCCTGCGACCGAGCCGGATGCCTTCGTCTCGACGCCGGCGACCCGGCGGTCGTCACTCTCCAGCACGAGATCGACCTCGCGTCCGTTCCGATCACGGAAGTGGAAGAGCCGACCTGAGTCGCGGATTCGCTGCAGCCTGGTCGCGGATTCGCTTCGCACCTTCAGCACGATCTCGTCCTTCCGGTCAGCAGGTCGGTACCTGCGGCGGAGGCGGCACCCCCGCCCCGCGGGCGAGATTGGGTGGCATGACGATCCTGCTCTCCGACCCTCGCGTCCTGGCCGTGCCGGTGCCGGCCACCGACGAGCCCCTGGTGACGCTTCCGCCGTCGTACGGTCCGGCCCGGGCGCTGGTGCGTGCCGGCCTCGCCGACCGGCTCGCGGAGGCAAGCCTGCTGCTGCCGGCGGGGATCGACCTCCGGGTAGTCGAGGGGTACCGCCGTCCGACCGACCAGCTCGCGATCATCGCCCGCTACTCGGCCGAGATCTGCGCGCTCCGCCCCGGGATCTCCGCGGACGAGCTGGACCGGCTGACCAGCCGGTTCGTGGCTCCGCTGGAGGTGGCTCCGCACGTGGCCGGCGCGGCCGTCGACCTCACCCTGGTCGATGCCTGCGGCGACGCACTGGACCTCGGCACGGCGATCGACGCCACCCCCGAGGAGTCCGGCGGGCGTTGCTACTTCGCCGCCGAGGACATCTCCGCCGACGCCCGGGCGAACCGGGACCTGCTCGCCTCGACCCTGGAGGCGGCCGGGCTGGTCAACTACCCGACCGAGTGGTGGCACTGGTCGTACGGCGACCGCTACTGGGCGCTGATCACCGGCGCCCCGACCGCGCTCTACGGTCCGGCGTACGTCGCGGACGCCGCGGCATGAGCCACCCGGTGCGCACCTCGCCGCGGACGGCCGTCGCCGGCTCCGCGCCCCGCCTGGAGATCGACCTGAGTGCGATCGCCGCGAACACCCGGCTGCTGGCCCGCCGCAGTACCGGCGACCTGATGGCCGTGGTCAAGGCCGACGGCTTCGGTCACGGCGCCGTCGCGGTCGCCCGGACGGCGCTCGCCGCCGGGGCGAGCAGCCTCGGCGTGACCAGCATCGCCGAGGCGCAGGCGTTGCGCGCCGCCGGCCTGCATGCGCCGGTGCTGAGCTGGCTGAACGCTGTCGACGCGGACTGGGCCGGCGCGGTCGGCCAGGACGTCGACGTCGCGATCCCGTCCCGCGACCACCTCGACGCGCTCACCCGCGCGACCATCGGCGCCCGGGTGCACCTGAGCCTGGACACCGGGATGGGCCGGGACGGCTGCTCCCCGGTCGAGTGGGCCGACCTCTGCCGAGCGGCCCGGATGGCGGAGCGCCAGGGCCGGCTCACCGTGGTCGGGATGATGGGGCACCTGCCCTGCGCCGACGTACCGGAGGACCCGAGCAACAGCCGCGGCCGCAACCGGTTCAGCTGGGGCCTGATGACGGCCCGGGCAGCCGGTCTGCGCCCGACCGTGCGTCACCTGGCCGCGACCTCCGCGACCCTCCTCGACCCGCTCGCACACCACACCACCACGCGGGTCGGCGCCGGGCTGGTCGGCATCGACCCGAGCCGGACGACGGCGTTGCGGCCGGCGCTGACGCTGACCGCGCCGCTGGTCGAGGTGCGCAGCATCCACGGCGGCACCTCGATCGGCTACGGCCACACCTGGACCGCGCCCGGCCCGACCCGCCTCGGGCTGGTCCCGCTCGGGTACGCCGACGGCCTGCCGCGGTCCGCGTCCGGGCGTGCCGAGATGCAGGTTCGCGGCGAGCGGGTGCCGGTCGTCGGCCGGATCTCGATGGACATGGCGGTCGTCGACCTCGGCGCCTCGGGGGCCGAGGTCGGCGAGATCGTCACGGTCTTCGGGCCGGGCGACGCCGGCGAGCCGACCGTGCGGGAGTGGGCGGACGCGGCCGACGTCCTCGAGCACGAGATCGTCACCGGCCTGGGGGCGCGGGTCGCACGCGGGTTCCGCCCGGCTCGCCCTCCGGCGGCGGCGCTGAGGAGCGTCCGATGATCCGGGTCGCCGTCATCGGCGGCGGCCAGAACTGCGAGCACGAGGTGTCGCTGGCCTCGGCCGCGTCCGCATCGGCTGCCTTCGACCGCAGCCGCTTCCAGGTGGTCGAGCTGACCATCGGCGTCGACGGGTCCTGGAGCCACGGCGCCGAGCTGCTCACCCTCGGTACGGCGATCGACCTGCTCCAGACCTGCGACGCGGTGCTCCCGCTGGTGCACGGCCCGCGCGGCGAGGACGGCACCCTGGCGGCGCTGTGCGAGCTGGCCGGGGTGCCGTGCGTCGGGTCCGGGCTCGGCGCCGGTGCGCTGGCGATGGACAAGTGGGTGACCAAGCTGATCGCGCAGGCGCACGGCATCGGGGTCGCCGACGGCGTGCTGCTCACCGCGGCGACGGCGCCGTCGTACGGGTGGGACGGGGTGGTCGTGGTGAAGCCGGTGGCAGCGGGTTCCAGCCAGGGCGTCAGCCTGGTCCGCGAGGAGCGCGACCTGGCCGCGGCACTCGATGCCGCGCTCGCCCTGGACGACCGCGTCCTGGTCGAGGAGGTCGTGGTCGGCCGCGAGATCGACCTGGCCGTCCTCGGTCGTCCCGACGGCAGCCGGGTGGTGGCTCCGGCGCTGGAGATCGTCGTCGACGGGTTCTTCGACTTCGACAGCAAGTACGGCGGCAGCGCCGACTTCCGGATCCCGGCGGCGATCGACGCCGCCGAGCTGAAGGGTCTCGAGGACGCCGCCGTGACGATGTACGACGCCCTCGGGTGCGCGGGAGTCGCGCGCGTCGACTTCTTCCTCACCGAGTCCGGGCCGGTCCTCAACGAGGTCAACACGATCCCGGGCTTCACCGAGCAGTCCCAGGCGCCGAAGATGTTCGCGGCCGCCGGGACGCCGTACCCGGAGCTGCTGGAGCTGCTGGTGCGGGACGCGCTCGCCGGTGACTGAGAGAATGGCTCCATGAGCGATCGAGGTGCGAGCACGGGCTGGACAGCGTTCCGGCCCTGGCTGCCGGACGCGATCCTCGGTGTCCTGGTGCTGGTGGCCGGGCTGATCGAGCAGAACAGCTTCGCCTACCTCAGCACCAGCATGCGGGTGAACCTGGTCGTCCTGGCGATCTTCATCGCGATCACCGTCGGGCTCGCCCGGCGCGCGCCCGGCCTCGCACTGCTGCTGGTCTGGTTCGTCTGCTCGATGCAGGTCGCCTTCGGCATCCCGATGCTCCTGGTCGAGGCCGCCGTCGTCGTGGTCGGCTTCGGTGCCGCGCGCTGGGGCAACCACGTCACCGTCGTCCTGAGCGGTCTGTCGATCCCGGCGGCAGGGTTCATCGCGATCGCGTTCCTGAAGGCCCGCGGCTTCGCGAGCGTCGTCGACTCGGAGCGGTTCCGCACCTTCTACGACACCGTCCAGAAGTTCAGCGACACCTGGCAGGTGGGCGCCGGCGTCCTGGCCGCTGCCTGCCTCGCGGTGCCGTGGATGGCCGGTCTGGTGCTGCGGTTCAGCAGCCGGGCGGCCGAGTCGCTGGAATCGCAGGCCGCCGCCGAGGCGGATGCCGCGCAGGCGCACCGGGAGCGCGAGCAGGCCCGCGAGATCGCCCGGCTCCGGGAGGAGCAGGCCCAGCTCGCGCACGACGTGCACGACGTGGTCGGCCACTCCCTCGCGGTGATCCTGGCGCAGGCGGAATCGGCGCAGTTCCTCGACGATGCCGACACCGCGGCGCTGCGGCTCTCGATGGCGAACATCGCGACCTCGGCCCGGAGCTCGCTCCAGGACGTCCGGCACGTGCTGACTCCGGCGCAGGAGTCCTCGTCCGCACCGGGAGGGTTGCTGGACCTGGTCGAGGGCGTCCGCGCCAGCGGCCACGAGATCGCGTTGTCCGAGACCGGCGCGGCGCGGCCGCTACCGCCGGAGGTCGCCACGATCGCGTACCGGGTGCTCCAGGAGATGCTCACCAATGCGATCCGGCACGGGGTCCGGAACAAGGTGCTGGCGGTCTCCCTGGACTGGGGCAACGAGCTGGCCATCGAGGTGACCAACTTCGTCGGCGAGGGCGACGCGCAGGCCGAGCAGGCCGAGGACCAGGGCGGCGGCCAAGGAGTGCACGGGATGCGCCGGCGGCTGGAGTCCGCGGGTGGTCGGCTCGAGATCCTGCGCCGCGACTCAGGGTCGCTGCAGACCTTCACCGCGACCGGCTGGATCCCGATGCGTACGGTCTACCCGTGAGCACCTCTGACATCAAGGTCCTGCTCGTCGACGACCAGGACCTCTTCCGCGAGGGCGTGGCCGTGATCGTCGGCGCCCAGGACGGGATGAGCGTGATCGGTTCGGCGGCCGACGGGTTCGAGGCGGTCCGCCTTGTCGACGAGCTGGAGCCGGACGTCGTGCTGATGGACATCCGGATGCCGGAGATGGACGGTGTCGAGGCGACCCGGCAGATCTTCAGCCCCGACCGGGTGGCGCGGCGGTCGTCGCCGGTGCGGGTCGTCGTCCTGACGACGTTCAACCTGGACGACCGCGCCGCGACCGCGATCCGGTACGGCGCCAGCGGCTTCCTGCTCAAGGACACCACCCCGGTGATGCTGCGCGACGCGATCCGGACCGTGCACGCCGGAAACGCGGTGCTCGCGCCGGCGGACCTCTCGGTGCTGATGGACCAGCAGTTCCAGGCGGTCACGCCCGCTCCGGCGCCCTACCTGGAGCTGACCGAGAAGGAGCGCGAGGTCTTCGACGCGGTGGCGCGCGGGATGTCCAACGCGGAGATCGCCGGCCTGGTCTTCGCCAGCGAGTCCACGGTGAAGACCCACGTCGGCGCGATCCTCCGCAAGCTGGCGCTGCGGGACCGGGTCCAGATCGTGGTGTTCGCCCACGAGCACGGCCTCGTCCCCCGGTGAGTTCCGCCATGATGGGGTCATGACCGATCTGGAGCAGGGCGAATCAGTAGCCCCGGTGCACGGCGCCGTCCAGGCGTACGCCGAGCTGCAACCGACCCTTCTCGAGGTCACCGACCAGTACGTCGACCTGATCACCCGGCTTCTCGACGACGCCGGCATCAACTACCTCTCGGTGACCGGCCGCGCCAAGAGCGTCGCGTCCTTCGCGGCCAAGGCGAACCGGTCACGCCCCGGCACCCCCGCCCACGACGAACCGCTGGCCGGGATCACCGACCAGGTCGGCGTCCGGGTGATCACCTACGTGCTCTCCGACGTTGCCGCGGTGGCGGAGCTGCTCGCCGACCAGATGAACGTGCTCGACGACCGCGACATGGCGCAGGAGACCGCGAGCAAGGGCAGCTTCGGCTACGCGAGCCGGCACGTGCTGGTCGACCTGGACGCCCCGCTGGTCCGGCCGGCATCGGTCCAGGTCCGGACGGTGCTCCAGCACGCGTGGGCGGAGTTCGAGCACGACATCCGCTACAAGGGCACCATCCCCGAGGAGTACGTCCCCGACCTCGACCGCCGCTTCACCCTCGCCGCCGGACTGCTGGAGCTCGCCGACCGGGAGTTCTCCGAGATCCGCGACCGCCTGCAGGCCGCGACTCCCCAGCCGCACGAAGGCGAGGACGCCGGAGACCCGCGCCTCTCGGCCCAGGACCTCGCCGCTTTCCTCTCCGGCCAGTACGCCGACGCCGGCTGGTCCCGCACCGACCACTACACCTGGATCTCCGGGTTGTTGCTGGAGCTCGGGATCACGTCTCTCGAGGAGCTCGCGGGTCTGCTGACGTCGGTGGACAGCGGCGTGATCAACGAGCGGCTGGCCTACAAGTACCCGCCGGGAGCCGTGCGGCGGCTGGATGATGCGCTGCTGGCGGTGTTCGGGCAGGGGTACGTGGATCTGCATGGGAACTCGCACCGGGTGGAGATGCTGCGGACTCGGTTGGAGAAGCTGCGGGCGGAGTCGGTGGAGGGGACTAACTCCAACAACGATCTGTAGCAGTAATGCTACATTCTGTTTCATGGCGATCCCGCAATCGACGTCGAGCCCCGTGATCTCGGTCTCCGACCTGCACATGAGCTACGGCGACCACCTGGTCCTCAACGGCGTCTCGTTCGAGGCCCGACCCGGTGAGGTCCTGGCACTCCTCGGACCCAACGGCGCGGGGAAGAGCACGACGATCGAGATCCTCGAAGGGTTCCGCAACCGATCCCACGGGAAGGTCTCGGTCCTCGGGGTGGACCCGGCGACGGCGGACGAGGCGTGGCGGGCGCGTCTGGGCATCGTGCAGCAGTCGTGGCGCGACCACGGACGGTGGGGGGTGCGTCAGCTGCTCGAACACTTGGGTGCGTACTACGCGCCCTTCTCCGAGCCCTCCCGTCCGCGCCCGATGGACGTCGACGAACTCCTGGCGACCGTCGGGCTCTCCGAGCACGCGAACCAGAAGGCCGGATCGCTCTCGGGCGGTCAGCGGCGTCGGCTCGATGTCGCGATCGGCCTGATCGGTCGACCCGAGGTGCTCTTCCTCGACGAACCCACCACGGGCTTCGACCCGCAGGCGCGGCGCGACTTCCACGACGTCGTACACGGTCTCGCCGACCTCGACGGCACCACGATCCTGCTGACGACCCACGACCTCGACGAAGCTGAGAAGCTCGCCGACCGCATCCTGATCCTGGCCGGCGGGCGCATCGTCGCCAACGGCAGCGCGGCCCAGCTCTCGCGCGAGGTCGAGGGACGCACCGAGGTGCGTTGGAGCCAGGACGGAGAGCACTTCGTCCACGCCGCCGACGACGCCACCCGCTTCGTGCGCGAGCTCTTCCAGCAGCACGGCGACGCCATCGGCGACCTCGAGGTCCGCCGCAGCACCTTGGAGGACAGCTACATGACTCTGGTCCACCGCTTCGAGACCGACCCCGTAGGCAGCGCCCAGCGAGAGACCCTGGAGGTCGTCCGATGAGCACGACGTCCGGCGCGCGCTTGCCGAGCCCCGTCCTGCAGGCGGCCCGACTCGGTATCAGGCGCGGGTACATCGAGATGATGCACAGCCTGACCAATCGCGCCGACCAGATCTGGATCGTCGTGATGAACGGCGTCTTCGTGGGAGTGCTCGTCCTGCAGCGCAACTCCGACCTCGCCGACACCGGATACTCGCTCGCGGTGGCGACGCTGCCCGGGCTCATCGGCATGAACGTGGTCATGGGTGAATGGATGGGCACCGCCCAGATGCTCGCCGTCGAACGCGAGGACGGCACGCTCCTGCGGGCCAAGTCGACGCCGCACGGGATGCTGGCCTACCTGGTCGCACGCGTCACCTTGGCGGTGCTCAACACGGCTCTCGGCCTGGTGATCTTCCTGGTTGCCGGCCTGTTCCTGCTTCCCGGCCTCAACGACGTACCGGTCAGCGGTTGGCTGATGCTGCTCGGAGTGTTCCTGCTCGGGATGCTCGCCACGATGCCGTGGGGCGCAGTCGTCGGGGCCTCGGTGAAGTCGGCCGGCGCCGGATTCGGTCTGACCTTCTTGCCGATGATCGTGCTGATCGCGATCTCGGGCATCTTCTACCCGATCACCGGGATGCCGGACTGGCTCCATCCGGTCGCCCAGGTCTTCCCGGTCTACTGGCTCGGCGCGGGGATGCGCGAGGCACTGCTCCCCGATGCCGCAGCGGCAGCCGAGCTCGGCGGGCAGTTCCACACGCTGACGATGTTCGGAGTGCTCGGCGGCTACGCGGTCCTCGGCCTGCTGGTGGCACCTCGTGTGCTGCGGGCGATGGCGCGGAAGGAGTCCGGGTCCGTCGTCGAGGGCCGGAAGGCCAAGGCCATGCAAGGGTGGGGCTGACATGGCACCCTCCAGCGAGCTCGTCCACCAGCGCATCGCCATGCTCCGAGCAGAGCGAGGCATCTCCCGCCGCGACCTGGCGGACGGGGTCGGCGTGCACTACCAGACGATCGGCTACCTCGAACGCGGCGAGTTCAGCCCCAGCCTCCACCTCGCCCTCAGCATCGCGGCCTTCTTCGAGGTGCCGGTCGAGGTCATCTTCTCCCTGGCGCCGTTCCCCCGGCTCGGGGAGCAGACCGCCTGAGGGCCGACTACCCCTTGACCCGCCCCGTCTCATAGGCCCACATCGCGACCTCGACACGGTTGCGCGCGCCGAGCTTGGTCATCAGCGCCGCCACATGGGTCTTCACGGTGCTCAGGGTGATGTGCAGCTCGTCGGCGATCTCGGCGTTGGTGCGGCCGCGGGCGACGGTGAGGAGTACTTCTTCCTCGCGCTCGGTGAGCGGCTCGATCGGCTGGGCCGGTGGGGCCGCGCGACCGAGACCGGCCAGCGTGGTGAGCAGGCGGCGGGTGATGTCGGGCGAGATGAGCGCGTCGCCGTTCGCGGCTGCCTGGATCGCCTGGACCAGCAGCTCGGGCCCGGCGTCCTTGAGGAGGAATCCTCGGGCGCCGGCCTTGAGTGCCCCGTGCACGTACTCGTCGAGATCGAAGGTCGTGATGACCACGACGGCCATCGGGTCCTCGACGCCTGGGCCGGCGAGCTGGCGGGTGGCCTCGACGCCGTCGATGCCGGGCATCCGGATGTCGAAGAGGCAGACGTCGGGACGCAGCTCGCGTGCCACCGCCACCGCCTCGTGACCGTCGGTCGCCTCGCCGACGACCTCGATCCCGGGCTGGGCGTTGAGGATCATGGTGAGCCCGGTGCGGACCAGGACCTGGTCGTCGGCGACCACTACCCGGATCGTCGCGGGGGTCGTCACTGGGGCACCTCGCGAGGGAGCGTCGCCTCGACGGTCCAGCCGCCGAGCGGATCCGGTCCGGCCTGGCAGGCGCCGCCGAGCAGCTTGGCGCGCTCCGCCATACCGAGCAGGCCGTAGCCCACGCCCGGTCCGGGGCGGGCTGCTTCTCCGTCGTCGTGCACACGCAACCGTACGACGCCGACGTCGCCGGTGACCGCCACCGTGACGGTCGTGGCGTTCAGCGAGTGCCGGATCGCGTTGGTGACCGCCTCTTGGCAGATCCGGTAGACGGCGACCTCCACCGGTTGCGACAGACCGGCGAGATCACCGTCGCGGTGCACCTGCACCACCGGGCTCATCCGGGTCAGGTCGTCCAGGTCGCCGATACCCCGCGGTGGTGCGTAGTCAGCGGCCTCGCCGTCCCGCAGCACCCGGACCATCGTGCGCATCTCGTACAGGGTCCGTGATGCCTCCGCCTCGATCACGGCCAGCGCCTCGACCGCCGAAGCCGGGTCGGTGGCCGCCACCGCCCGCCCCGCCTGGGCCTGGATCGCGATCGCCGACACGTGGTGCGCGACGGTGTCGTGCAGCTCGCGGGCGAGCTCCCCGCGCTCGAGCGTCCGGACCTGCTGCACCTCGCGCTGGCGAGCCACCGCGCGGTAACGCATCGCAGCCCCCAGGGCGAACGCCGCGACCAGCACCGTGGAGCCACCGATCACCTCCGCAAGATCCTCGGTGGTCGCGAGACCCAGGCCGGCCGGTACGGCGACGACCGCCGTACCGATCAGCGCCTCGCGTCCGGATGCCCAGCGGTACAAGGCGTACGGCAGCAGCAGGACGCAGGCCATCACGTTGAGCCCCGCGTCGGAGATGTCGGCGACGAACATCGGGACGTGCAGCACCATCGCGCAGCCGAAGCCGGCCGCGGTTGCCAGGAGCGGATGCGTCCGCCGCCAGAGCAGGACCGGGATCACCAGGAACGCGACCACGGTGGCCAACGGCCGCGCCGGTACGTCGGTGCGGAAGATCGCCTCGCCCGCGGCTGTGACCAGCAGCGCGCCGACGAGAACCCAGTCCCGCCACACCCGCGCAGGCGGGTCCGGCGCGCGGGGCTCGGCAAGGATCGAGCGGAAGAAGTCGGCGAACACGTCCCCAGACTAGAGAGCGGTGACGGTCGTCGTACCGGGCTCAGGCACGAGCAGCGTCTCGTCCTTTCGGACGAGAAGGCTCCCGCTCCTTGGCCCGATGTGGATCGCTCGCCGACGGGCGAACGTGGAGGCATGTCGAATCTCCTCTACCGGCTCGGTCGGACCGCTGCCACCCGGCCCTGGGTCGCCATCGGCGCCTGGGTCGTCCTCGCCCTCGTCGTCATCGCCTCCTCGGTCGCCTTCGGGCGCGATCTCGAGGAGAGCTTCGAGGCACCCGGCCTCGACTCCTACCAAGCCGCGGAACTGCTGTCCGGGGCCCAGGCGGACGAGGGCGGGATCAGAGCCCAGGTCGTCCTCGAAGCACGGGACGCAGCAACCGCGCTGGCGCCGGTGGAGTCCGCCCTCGAGAAGCTCCCGCACGTGCTCGGGACCACCAGCACCGTGTCGCCGGACGGCACCGTCGCCCTCGTGCGGGTGCAGTACCCCGCGATCGAGCACCTCGCTGCCTCCGACCTGGACAACCTCAAGGAGGCAGTCGCCGACCTGCGCGAGGAGTCGCTGACGGTCGAGGCCGGAGGCGATCTGTTCTTCGCGTTCGAGGAAGCACCCGTCGGGCTCGGCGAGGTCGGGGGGATCGTCGTCGCGATGATCGTCCTGCTCATCGCCTTCGGCTCGTTCGTCGCGATGGGGTTGCCGATCGGGATGGCGCTGGTCGGTCTGGCCGTCGGCGTGACCTCGATGAAGCTGGTGACATATCTCGTCGACATCCCGGCGTGGGCGCCGGAGCTCGCGGCCATGGTCGGGGTCGGCGTCGGGATCGACTACGCGCTCTTCCTGGTCACCCGGCAGCGCGAGCACCTGGCCGCCGGTATGGCGGTCCCCGAAGCGGTCGGCCGCGCCCTGGCAACAGCAGGGCAAGCGGTGATCTTCGCCGGCGGCACGGTCGTCGTGGCGATCCTCGGCTTGCTCGTCGCAGGGATCCCGTTCGTGACCGGCGGCGGAGTCGCCATCTCCGCGATGGTGCTGGTGATGGTGCTCGCCTCGATCATCCTGCTGCCGGCGCTGCTCGGACTGGCGGGGCACCGGATCAACGGGCGCCGGCGGCAGGGGGTCGACGGGGTGCACCGGCCGAGCACCGGCTGGTACCGGTGGGGTGCTCACGTGACCCGCCACGCGACGGCGTACCTCGTCGGCGGGGCTGCCCTGATGGTGGCGCTGGCCGCGCCGGTGCTCGCGCTCAACCTGGGCTTCCCGGACGACGGGGCCAAGCCCGCGTCGACGACTGAACGACGGGCCTACGACCTGATCGCCGACGGGTTCGGTCCGGGGGCCAACGGGCCCTTGGTGATCGCCGTCGACATCGCCCGCGACTCCGCCGTCGTGGCGCCGCTGGCCGCTGCGGTCGCAGCAGACCGGGGCATCAAGGCGGTCAGCGAACCGGACATCGATCGCAGCGCCGGCGTGGCGACCATCGTGGCGCAGCCGACCACCTCACCCCAGGACGAGGCCACCAGGGCGACCGTCGCGAGGCTGCGCAGCGAGGTCTTCCCGGCGGTGCTCGACGGGACCGAGGCGACCGCCCACGTCGGCGGCCAGACAGCAACGTTCGCGGACCTCGGCGACCGGGTGCAGGAGCGGATGCCGCGCTTCGTGGTGGCCGTGCTGCTGCTGTCGTTCCTCCTGCTCACGTTGCTGTTCCGGTCGCTCCTGGTGCCGCTGAAGGCGGTGCTGATGAACCTGCTGAGCGTCGGCGCGGCGTACGGGGTGCTCGTGATGGTCTTCCAATGGGGCTGGGCGGCCGGGCTGATCGGCGTGGAGTCGACGGTGCCGATCGTGTCGTTCATCCCGCTGTTCATGTTCGCGATCCTGTTCGGGCTCTCCATGGACTACGAGGTGTTCCTGCTGTCGCGGGTGCGCGAGGAGTACCGACGCCACGGGGACAACACCCGCGCGGTCATCGAGGGGATCGCCGGCACCGGTCGGACCATCACCGCCGCCGCGCTGATCATGGTCGCGGTCTTCTCGGGCTTCGTCCTGGGCAGCGACCCGTCGGTGAAGATGATGGGAGTGGGACTAGCCACCGCGATCTTCCTCGACGCGACCGTCGTACGCCTGGTGCTCGTCCCGGCGACCATGAAGCTTCTCGGTGATGCGAACTGGTGGTTGCCGGAGTGGTTGGATCGGTTGCTGCCGCGGCTGGACTCGGCGTCGGTGGAGGAGGAATCCGACTTGACTTCAAGTTCACTTGAAGTTCGAGGATTCCCCTATGACGACACCGAAAGATTCGCCCGACGTGGCTGACATCCGATCCTTCATCGCACTCGCGAGCGAGGCTCAGAACCGTCCCGAAACGCTCCTGCCGATGCACACCGCCGACACGGCGGTCGTCAACATCGTCGGACGTCGAGTGCTGGGACTCGAGGCCCTCACGCACGCAATGACGAAAGCGCTGTCCTCGCCGTTGGCGAACGTCCGGACCAGTGTCGAGATTCTCGATGTGCGGTTCCCGCACGCCGATCTCGCCGTCGTGAGCTGCACCAAGGCCGTGCACGACGAGCGAACGGACGACGAGCGTTCGGCCGGCGACGACCTCGACGACTTCCCGACGACGAGCGCCCTGACCTACGTGTTGGTCCGGACGGGCGCGTCGTGGAAGATCGCGCTCGCGCAAACGACACCTGTCTACGCCTAGCCGATCCGGGCCTCGACGCGCTCCCATCTCCGGCCCATCGACTAGCAGGTCTCCAACCCCGAAAGCCATAGCGAGAACGTGTCATGACAACCGGAACTGAGGGGTACAGATTCGGGGGATGATGACTCACCCCCGAAGGCTCATCAGCGTGTCCGCGCTTGCTTTGGTTCTCGGCGCAGCATCGTTGGTCACCCCCATGATTGCGCAGGCCACCCCGCCCGCGCCCACGTTGGAGGTCATCGCGACCCCCAACCCTGTCGGCCAGAACGACTACGCCACCTTCACCGTCAACGTCGACCCCGGCCAGCTCGGCGAGACCGTGACGCTCGAGCAGAAGGTCCTCGGCCTGCTCTGGACCGCGGTCGACACCGAACCCCTGGACGCCGACAACAAGGCCCAGTTCCGGGTGAAGCTGTCGATCATCGCCAGCTACCAGTACCGGGCGAAGGTCGCGAGCAACGCCACCCACACGGCGGGCACCTCGTCGGTCGTCGTCCTGGACGTCGTGAAGGATGCGACGCCGTACACCGTGCCGGGCTCCCACAGCTGCGCCTCGCAGACCCCGACGGTCGCGCACCCCGGAGGTGGCAGCTGGCAGTGCACGTACAACGACGAGTTCAACTCGATGACGCTGGACACGACGTACTGGCACGTCGCCACCGCCGGCCACATGCCGCACCCGAAGGCCGACCCTGCCTGCTACGGCGACCAGGGCTCCGGGAACGTCTCCCTCGACGGTGACCACCTGCTGCTCACCGCCAGCGTGAAGGCGGCCGCGACCGACTGTCCGGGGCCGTCGACCAGGACGTCGCGCAAGTTCGGCGCGACCGTCTGGCACAACATCGCGGACGGCACCTCGCCGACCCTGCAACAGGTCTACGGCTACTACGAGGTCCGCGCCAAGCTGCCCGGCTACCACGGCACCAGCCCCGGCAACGCCATCGAGGGCAAGTACATCCCCGACCTCGCTGACCTGCCGACCGATGCCACCGCGGGCCTCCAGGAGACGTTCTACCTGTGGCCCACGAACGACCGGTACGGGTTCCACCCGTACTCCGGCGAGATCGACTTCGCGGAGTTCTACAGCAAGGCCGGCAACCTGGCGAAGCCGGCGTTCCACTACCCGGGCGAAGGCTCGAACATCGGCGGCTGGGGTCACGAGGCCTGCAACATCACCAGCTCGTACGGCGGCAACCCCGGAGGGTTCAACACCTACAAGTTCCTCTGGACGCCGACCACGCTGACCACCTGGGTCAACAACAACCCGACACCGTGCACGGAAGTCACCATCGGTCAGCCGTTCGACCGCGGGTTCTACCTGGTCCTGATGCAGGCGTACGGCGTCGCAGCCACCGCGAACGACTACGCCCTGCCGGCGGCGCCGTACTCGAACGCCAACGTCGGCACCACCGAGATCGACTACGTGCGGGTCTGGCAGTAGTCAGGAGAGAGAGGAACACGATGGCCGGCGGGACTCCCGCCGGCCATCGTGCTTTCGTTGATCAGACCCGAGCGCCCGGGGCGTAGCGGACGGTCCCCGACGCGGGGAACGTCTGCGCGGAGCAGCCCACCTCGACTAGGTTCACTCCAACGAGGTCGACGACCTGCTTGGGAGGGCAGCCGCGGCCGTGACCCCGGAGTAGCCCGATGTACAAGATCTCTCGCGCGTCTCGGATCCGTTCGATCGCCGTGGTCGCGGTCGCACTGATCGCGCCACTCCTGCTCTCCGCCACGGCGACCGCGGCGGCGTACAACCAGAACGGGCACCTGCTGGTGCGCGGTACCGGATCGACCTACACGATGGGCTACCCCGCGACCAGCGGGTCCTCCAGCGCCGGTTCCTCGGCAGCGATCGCCGTACCGGCCGGGGGTTCCGCGACGTACTCGTTCAAGGTGTTCAACAAGGGCACCACGGCATCTCAGTACGGCCTACTCATGACCGGCGGCACGACCGCGACTGTGCGCTTCGGTTCGGCCGTCGGCAAGGTCGTCAAGATCGGCCCGTACGACGACCGGTACCTGACACCGCTGATCAACCCGGGCGCGTCGCTCACCTACTCGGTCAAGGTCCAGCTGGCGAAGAACTCGCCCCAGGCCACGTACAACACGGGGATCCACCTGTTCCCACGAGATCTGAGCCCGACTCACCCGACCTACGCGATGGATGTCATCACCCTGGTGACCGAGGTCCGTGCACCGGCGGCGGGCACCAACCCGACCGAGATCTTCGCCCGGAACGGAGGGCTCTCCTACGTCGGCGGCTCGGTCGACGGCCAGACCGCCGGTGCCGCCCCGCTGAAGGTCGGCGCCTCCACCACCTTCACGGTCCGGCTCCGGAACAACGGCCCGGCACCGACCAGGATCTGGGCATTCACGGGCAACGAAGCCGGCTGCGACGACGGCTTCACCGTGAAGGTCAAGGCGGGGACCACCGACGTCACCGCCGCCTGGAAGAACCACTCCTTCGAGTCGCCGACCCTGGCGAAGAACCAGACCAAGGACTACACGTTCACGATCAAGCGCGTGAACGACGGCGGGTCCTGCGGTCAGACACCGAAGTTCTTCGTGCAGACCACCGCCACGCGGGTGTACCTCGGGGTCGCTCCGGCTGTCTAGGACAGCCGACGGCCACCTCGAGACCGTCTGCGCGGACAGTTCGCCCGCCGCTCGGCGTTCCGACCCTTAGAGTTGCGGTTCGCGCCCGGACCGAATCGGTCGCCGAGAGCAGGGGACAGCATGGGTACATCTGGGATCGCACGGGGTGCGCTGGCTGCCGCAGTCGTTCTGACAGGCAGCCTCGTCGCCCTTCCGGCGCAGGCGGAGCCCGCGGACGTGTCCGGCGGATGGATCCACCGCGAGGATGCCCAGGCTCCCGCAGCGGCAACGACGTACTCCTCCGGTCCAGACGCCGAGGTAGGGCTCTACACGCCCACCATCAACCAGATCAGTGTGGGCAGCACCCCGACGTCAGAGGGACCCGCGCTCAGCGCCTACTTCGTGCCTCCTCTCGGGCAGACCCTGCAAGCCGGGAAGACCTATCCCGCCGATGTGGCGCTGAACGATGCCACGACCACCCGCGGCCGAATCGAGGTCTGGCGCGACGGCACGATCTGCGGCAAGACGAGGGAGCAGCTGGAGAAGCTGGGTGCCGAGTACGAGGCTCCGGTCCCGGCGACCGGCTGGTTCCGCGTCAGCGAGATCGAGTACGGCGCCTACGGCAATGCGATCCGGTTCGCCGCGACGTACGAGGTGAACTGCCAGTACGTCGCAGGGCCTCCGGGCTACGAAGGAAGCGTCGCCGTGAACGGGTCGCTGGCGCCGGTGCCCCCCGCGCCCCCGACCCCGGGACCTGTGACCGGACTCAAGGCTGTCAACGAGGACCCGTTCAGCTGGGGCTACAACACCACGACGCTGACGTGGAACGGCCCCGCAGGATTCGACGTCAATCTCGAGCGGATCCAGTCCTCCAATCACGCGAAGCTGCACCCGGTCATCAACGCCTTCGACACCCTGCAGTACCGAGGCCGAGCAGGTCGCTACGTCGAGGGCAAGATCGACTTCATGGACACCCGGACCTACCGGGCTCTCGCCCGCGGAGCCACCGGACGCCTGGGGCCGATGACCCTGCTGACGGTACTGGGCACCCGGCTGTCCATCCCGGAGCCCAAGCAGCGGATCACCATCGGTGACGAGGCGACGTTCAGCGGACGCCTCACGGAGGCGTGGGACTACGTTCGCGTCGCCGACGTCATGAAGGGTCCACCGCTCGCCGGGCGCACCGTCGTCCTGTGCCGCCAGTCGGTGCTCGAGGACGCTCAGCGCGCGTGCGTGCCGGTCGATCGCACCACCACAGATGCTGACGGACGCTTCACCCTGTCCGCCCGCCCGCTGAAGAACAGCCGCTACGACATCGCGGTGCCGCCGACCCCCACCATGCTCGGCAACTCGTCCCGCGTCATCAACGCCAACGTCTCCCCGCACGCCGACCTACGAGCAAGCGCGGCGGAGCAGAACGCACGGTCCTCGGTACGACGCGGCTCGGTCATCCGCTTCACGACCTCGCGCGCTCGCGCGGGCTCGCGCGGGTTCATCCGCCTGCAGCGCTACGACGGTCGCACCTGGCGCACGGTGGCGACGAAGAAGCTGGGTACCGGTGGCAAGCGGCTGGCAGTTCCCTACCGGGAGCACAAGCGCGGCCTGCAGGCATACCGGGTGGTCAAGCCCGGGGATGCCCACCACGTGAACGGCTACAGCCGGACCGTGCGCGTCCGGGTGCGCTAACGACTCTCGGCCGTCAGAGCAGGTGCGTGCTCGTTCTTGTCGGGCACCGTGAGGCGGCCGAGCAGCCCGAGCGCGACCACGCCCAGGGCGCTGCCGAAGATCAGCAGCGCGAAGTAGTTCTGCGAGCGGTCGACCCCGAGCAGATCGCCGGACCCGATGGCCAGCAGGGCCGGCGCGATCGCCGGTACGACGGACTGCGGGATCTTCCGCGCGGTGGTGAAGTACCCGAGCAGCCGGCCCGCGGACGCGGTCGGCAGCAGCGTCAGCGCGACCACGAGGTCGAGCGCGAGGTAGGTGCCCAGCCCGCTGCCGGCGAGGACGTGGGCGACCACGAACGCCGACTGCGACGTCGACAGGCTCATCAAGGCGGTGGCCGTGACCAGGCACAGGATCCCGACGCCCAGCGCTGCCTTGTAGCCGATCCGGCGCGCCAGCGAGCGGGCACCGCCGGCCGCGACCAGCACCCCCATGGTGCCGCCGATGGCGGTGGCGATCGCGACGAGCACGGCCGCGTCGTGCGCCTCCTCGCCGGTACGACGGACCAGGTACAGCACGGCGTACACGGTCATGCAGGTGTACGCCGCCTGGACCAGCACCCGCTGGGCGAGCAGCCACCAGAACCATCCGCCGGCACCGATCAGCGTCTTCACGACGCCCGGCTTCTCGGCAGGCGGTTCCACGACGATCGGTCCAGCGGCGCGACCGAGCGAGCGGAGGTGCCAGCTCGTGAACGCCGAGGTCGGCACCGCGAGCACCGCCATCGCCAGGAACACCGACTTCGGGTTCTCCAGCGCGGCACCCAGGTGGCCGCTGAGCAGCATCGCGACCAGGGCGCCCCCGAAGGCAACCGAGGCGATCCCGGACGCGGCGAAGAGTCCGGAGACGCGGGCCCGATCCCGCGCCGGGACGAAGTCGGAGAGACTGCCGAACAGGGCGGCGAAGGTGGCGCTGTAGGAGACCTGGACGCCGATCCAGGCGAGCACCAGCGCGGGCAGGGTGGTCACGTTCGCCGCGACCACGGCACAGCCGAGACCCGCTACCGCACCGCCGATGATCCAGGTAGCGCGATGACCGTGCCGTCGCGCCGACGCGTCGCTCAGCCACCCGAAGATCGGTCCGGCGAGCATCGCCGAGACCGCACCGCAGGTCGTCACCCAGCTGAGCCGGGACTCCGGGGTGAGCGTGGATTCCAGCTCCCGCACCCGGAGTTGGAGCGCGATGATCGCCGGAACCACGAGGGCGCCGAGTGCGGCGAACTCGGTGATGCACAGTGCAGCGATCGTGGCCGGTCTGACCCGGTGGTCGCTCATGTATCCCCTAGTGATCCGTCGGTTCGATCCGAAGGCTAGCGACAAGGACGCCGACCCGGGTCACCTTTGCGCAAGGTGACCCGGGCCGGCGGTCGATCGTCAGCTCAGCAGGTGGCTCCCGCCACCGACTGGCCGAGGGCCAGATCCACCAGGCCCAGCACGTTCAGGTGCAGGGCGGACTGGGTGATCGTGCTGCCGACGACGCCACGCTCGTTCAGCCCGAGCGACCCCACGATGAGGGGCACCGAGATCGGCTGGTTGACGTTGGCGATCGGCTTGTTGTTCACCTTCAGCGATGCGATCGTCGAGGCACCGGCCAGCGCGGCCGGCGTCCCGCAGCTGCTGAGCACCGACGACGCCGAGCTGCTGAGCCCGGTGGCCTCGATGGTCTGGCCGAGGATCACGATCTTGACGCCGGCCACCTCGGCCTGCGCCTTCGCCGACCCCGGCCCCGACTGGGTCGCGGCCGTCAGGACGCCGGTCTCCACCGAGCTCGCCGCCACACCGAGCAGCGGGATGCCCGGGGTGATCACGACCTTGGCGCTGAGCACCTTGTCGGTGGCGGTGGCGCACGGCGTGGTCTTGCCGTTGGCGACCCCGAGGCCGATGCCGAGCAGGGAGAGCGCCGTGCCCCGGCAGACACCGGCCACCGCGACCACCTTGTAGGTGACCGTCTTCGAGGCAGTGGCGCCCTCATTGTCGGTCGCCGTGACCTGGAAGGTCTTGGTCCCGGGGGTCGCGGTATCGATGTTCGACCCGTTCGCCACCGGCCCCTGGCAGGAGACCACCGTCCCGTCGGAGTCGGCGCACGAGTACCCGGCGGGCACGTTCTGCCCGACGAAGTACGTCGCACCCTCACCCGGCTTGACCACGTCCACCGTCGGCGGCACGTTCGGCTTCCGCTTCACCGTGTACGTCACCGTCTTGGTGGCGGTCTCACCGAACTCGTCGGTCGCCTTCACCGTGAGGGTGTGCGTGCCCGGCGTCGTGGTCGGCAGCGCGCTGCCGTTAGCGACCGCCGCACCGTTCTCGTCGGTGCCGACGCACGAGGCGAGGTTCCCGTCGGGGTCGGCGCAGGTGAAGGTGGCGTTGACGCTCGAGCCGTACTCCAGCTCGGCGCCATCGACCGGGCTGTCGATCGTCACCGTCGGCGGGGCGTTGAGCGGCGCGTCGAGCGTGACGCAGGTCGAAGCCGGCTCGGCGGGCAGCGTCTCGTTCGAGTCGACCGCGACGCTGTTGCACGCCTTCTCGCCCTGACGGGCGCTGTTCGCCAGCGTCGTCGAGAACACGACGTCCTTGACCGCGCCCACCTCGAGCTCACCGTCGACCGCGATCCGGAGCGCCTTCTTGCCGGCGACCACCGCACCCCAGTCGTTCGTGGTGCCGGAAGCACCCGGGTTGACCTCCGGGCGGGCCGGGTTGGTCGAGCCGGAGGCCGTCACCGTCAGCCCGGACGACGTCGAGTCCACCGAGGCCAGCGGCAGCGCGAACTGCGACCCGCGGGCCGGTGCGCCGGCCAGCAGACCGGTGTCACCGACGTACGGGAGCACGTCGTACGCGACCACGCCGTGCAGCGCGGTGTTGCCCGCGTTGCTGACCTGGATCCGGTACTTCACGACGCCCGAACCGGCCAGGATGCCGGAGGTCACCGGACCGGAGACCCACGAGCACCCGTCGGGTGCGCCGTCGAGCGGCACGCACAGCTGCTTGACCACGCTCAGACCGTCGGAGGCGCCGACGGCGAGGCCGGGGTAGGAGGTCGAGGCATTGACGAACTCCTCGGTCGTGTTGCCGTCAGCGTCGACGTCCGGGCTGTCCGCCGATGCATTGCCCGAGGCGTAGCGATACTGCCCCGGTCCCGTCGCGTAAGCATTGGCGGTGAGCTCGTACCAAGTCCCGCTGTCCTCACCGGCCCACACGTTCGCGACCGGAGCGGCGCCCGGGACGGCAGCGTTGGTCGGGTACGCCGTGGCCGAGAGCACCGGCCAGTTCATGGCGGACCCGGACGTCGGCAGCGCCACCGGCGACGGGTAGGTCGCCACGACGTAGTCGCGGGTGTCCGTCCCGAAGACGCCGGTGCCGTAGCGGTAGGCGACGCCCGCCGGGATCGAGTTGAAGACCCCCGTGCCGGCAGCCGTGAACGACGCAGAGCCAGGGACGATCTTCCAGCCCTTCGGTGCGATGAACACCGTCTGCGGGGTGATCGACGTGCCCGGCCACGCGGAACCGACCTGTCCGCGGACGCCGAACGTAACGTTGGTGCCGGGCAGGACCGAGCCGCCGCCCTGGACCACCGGCGCGGCGGCGAAGAGGGCGTTCACGACGGTCAGGCCCTGGGTGTACTGCACCGTCCGTGCCGCGCTCGCGTCGACCGCACGGCTCGGCAGCGGGGCTCCGTTGGCGGTGGTGACGTAGTCGTCGTCGACGCCGTCGCCGTCCGCGTCCGCCGGGTAGCTGATCGAGACGTCCGCAGTGTTGGTGCGCTGCTCGCCGATCAGCGGAACGGCGCCGTCGTCGACCTTGAATCGGTAGCCCATGATGAACGAGGTCGCGGTCGCGTCGGCCCGCAGGATCCGTCCGGCCGGCACCAGAGCCGTGGTCGTCGCGCTGGTGAACCAGCGGCCGGCCGCGGCGTCGACGAACTCACCGATCGCGAGTTCGGCCGTGCCGGTGTCACCGACGTTGTCGGTCCACTCGACCGTCGCGGTGAAGTCGTCCGGGGCTGACCAGTTCGCCAGCGAGCTCGACAGCGACGTCGCGGTGATCCGGTTGACCTTGATGTGGTCCTGGTCGAGGTTCGGCTCGTCGATCACGACCGTGCCGTCCACGTTGCCGACGTTCTGGGCGTTGACCCGCCACATCCGGTTGGTGGAGTCGGTGGTGCCGGTCGGCGGCACGTTGAGGGCGTAGACGCCACCCGGAAGGGCACCGTCGCCAAACGAGGACGTCTGGCCACCGACGATGTCCTTGGCGGTGTTGAGTCCACCGAAGGGCGCCCCACAGGCGACGTAGTTGGTCGCGTTCACGCTCTTCGACCCGGCGGTGCGCGCGGAGTCGAGGTAGTGCACGCTCACGTCCAGCGAGCTGGTGACCGCGGTGCGGAAGTTGCAGCCACTGCCGTCCGCCTCAGGGAAGTTCGCCACCGGGTAGGTCAGCTCCACCGAGCGCTTCGCCCAGAAGGCCTTGTCGGCGTCGGGGACGAGGCTGTTGTTCGAGCCCGCGCCACCGCTGTTGTACGCGGCGAGGCCGGGACCGCCCCAGCCGCCACGAGCGCCGTACGACGGGTTGTTGAGCGAGCCCTTCGTCCAGGTGATCGTGTTGTTCACGTGGTCGACGACGGCGTCCGGGTCGGCTGCACCGGTGGCGGTGTTCTTCACGTCGCCGATGACCGCCTGAGCCGGAGCGTGGTAGACGACCTTGTAGTCGCCGGTCGCCACGACGGTGCCGTCGCCCGCGATGCTGGCGCCGGAGAAGATGCGCTCGCTGCCGGTGCTCATCGAGATCAGGGCGACCTGGGTGGCATTCGGACGGATCGTCTGGTTGGCGGTCGTCGCGGCGTTGGGACCGGTCGGGGTACCGATGCGCCAGGTGAGGTGCGTGTCCGAGGTCTTCGAGGAGGCCGAGTCCGACGTGGCGGTCGCCGACATCGGGATGTCAGAACCGTCCGGGAAGAACTGGCCGCCCGCGGAGTCGTTGCCCGCGATGCCCGGGCTGTTGTAGGTCACCGAGAAGGTGCCCGACGTGCCGGCGGCGAGGTTGCCGAGATCGACGACCTTGCCGGTGAGGTCGTCACCGGTGATGGTGCCGCCGCCGGCCGGGGCGACCCAGCTGGCGTAGCGGAGGACGGAGCGGCCGGCGGGGCTCAGACCCCACGGATCGGACGGCGGCGGGGTGAAGTGGACCTTCGTGCCATCGCAGACGTCGGTGGCGCAGGAGTACTGCACCTTGTAGGTGACCGGCGTGCTGACCGGGCTGTTGCCCGCGCTGATCTGCGCGCTCAGCTCGGTGATCGGGGTGCCGTCGCCCTGGTTGACGGGAGAGATGACCAGATCCAGGACGCCGTTGCCCGCGGCTTGGGCCGGGCTGGCGACGAGCGCGAGGCTCGCGGTCAGCGCCGAGACCAGCGCGACCACGAGGCCCCGGCGCCTCCTGGACGGCGCGCGTCGCACCAATTGTCGGGAGAGGTTCATTCGTTCCTCATTTCGGGGGTTCGGAACGCAAGGGCGCGCTCCTGGGAGGGGTGGGAGGGAAAGTTCACGAGGCGGCCCGCGTGGCGAGGTCGAGCAGTCCGTCGCCGATGCCGAGGTCCTTCTCCAGGGCCGCGGCGCAGACCCGGGTGACCAGCAGCGTCTGCCCGGTCTTGTCGGAGCGGGCGCGGATGGCGGCGACGTCGCGGGCGTTGGCCAGCGCGTCGAAGTACTGCTGCTGCTCGAGCAGGGCGGCGATCAGGGTGTTCACGCTGCCGCGCGCCCTATCACCCCATTTGCCCTGCAACAGCGACTCGACCGCCTCTGTCGACGCCGCCGAGTAGGCGCGCAGCGCGGCCCGGGTCCGGCCGATCCTCGCGTCCGGCGACATCGCGGAGAGCTTGTCCAGCTCGCTGGTGACCGGCTTCATCGCGGCGCGGTAGCCGTCGACCTCCTCGTCCGTGGACCAGGCAGGCGTCTCCGGGCGCACCGTCACCGAGGACGTCGGGAGCGCCAGCGTCGGGGAAGCCGACGGGCGGGGACCGGCAGCCGGCGCGTCGTCCTTCTCCGAGGAGCAGGCGCTGACCAGGGTGAGCGCCAGGACGATCCAGACAACGGTCTTCACAGGGGCCTTCCGGGGTGCGGTCTCGGGTCGGTCGTCGCGCACAACGTGTCCCGAGCGGACACCGTCACGGGTCCACCGCCGATCTCATCCCTGGTTTCATCCCTTGCTCGTCCATTACCCTGAGCGCGCAGAGATCCGGACGCCCGACCCCAGGACCGGGCGCCTGACCAGTGCGAAAGGTGGCACGCACGGTGGCCGCGGACCCGAACCCCGACCCCGAGCTGGTAGCAGCGGGAGAGTCGCTGCTGGCGGCGCGTGCGCGAGGCGACCTGGACGCGCTCGCCGAGACCATCGACCGCTGGGGTGTCGACCTGGCCCACAGCCCGTTCGCGACCGCGCTGTACGACGTCGCCGCCGAGCTGCCGCTCGACCTCAGCGCCGCCCGCCCGGGCCTGGCCTTCCGCTTCGAGGACATCGGCCGGCTCCCGATCGGGACGACGCCGCTCGGGCTGCCGCCGACCCACAAGGAGGCCCGGGCCGAGTTCGCCAGCAACGGCGACCTCCGGCTGCGGCAGGCGCTGCTCCCGCTGACCACCCGCCGCCGGCTCGGCCGGTTCGACGAGGCGATGGCGATCGTCCGCGCGGCGACCCCGCTCGCCGAGGCGAGCGTCTACCCCTGGTACGGCGACCGGAGCCAGATCCTGCCGTACTGGTACCTCCAGGCCGGGATCACCGCCCAGGTGGCCGGCGACCTCGGCGTCGCCCGGAGGTTCTTCCTGAACGCCTGGACCCACCGCGACCGGGACCCCTACGGCTTCGTCGCCCGCGGCACCGCCGGCAAGCTCGCCCAGCACGATGCCCTGGCCGGCGACCTGGCCTCCAGCGCGACCTGGCTGGAGCGCGCCCTCGACCAGGGCCGCCGCGCCGACCTGTGGGTCGACCACTTCGTCGAGTCGAACCTGACCACGACCAGCACCATCCACGCCATCGACGCCCTGGACCCGCAGGTCGACACCCACCTGCACGCGACGCTGCACCCGAGCCAGCGCTCCGAGCAGTGGGTGATCTTCCTCTGGGTCTTCGTCCAGCACGCGCTGACCTACGGGGACACCGCCTCGGCGCTGGGCTACCTCGAGGACGCCGTCCAGGCGCGGCCGCCCGAGCTGATCCGGGCCGGCCTGGCGGCCGGGGTGGTTCCGCTGGTGCGGGCCGAGATCCACCTGGCGATGGGCCAGGCACACCGCGCCCTCGCCGACATCGAGGACGCTCCGGACGTCGCCGGCATGACCCGGACCCTGCGCGCCCGGACCCTGCTGCTCGCCGACCAGGCCCCGGCCGCGCTGCTCGAGGTCGAGGCCCTCGGCTCGGTCGCCGGCACCAGCCGCCGCGCTCGGACCGAGTCGCTCCTGGTCGCGACCGCGGCACACCTCGCCGTCGGGGACCGGGAGGCCGCGGTGGAGTCCGCCCGCCGCGCGGTCGTCCAGGTGCAGGAGGGGCATGCCCCGCGGCTGCTCGCCACCGTGCCCCGGACGGCGCTCGACGAGCTAGCCCCCGACGTGCCCGGCCTCGGCCCCCTGCTGGCACTGGTCGACGAGCGCGGGGTCCGTGACATCTACCCGGCCGACGTGCAGCTGATCTCGGTCACCGAGCGCGAGCGCGAGCTGCTCCACGACCTCGGCTCGGACCGGACCCTCGCCGAGATCGCCGACGACAACTACGTCTCGGTGAACACGGTCCGCACCCACCTCGCCAGCCTGCGCCGCAAGCTCGACGCCCGGTCGCGCGGCGAGGTGCTGGCCCGGGCCCGGCAGCTCGGGCTCCTGGACCAGTAGTCCGCGGTGTGCTTCTCCCCCGAGGCGGACCTGGTCGCCGGTGTCGTCGTCACCGCGATCGGCATCGACGCGCTCCGGCACGTGCCACGCCGCGAGCTGGTACCCCTGGCCTCGCTGCCGCTCGTGTTCGGCGTGCACCAGCTGGTCGAGACCTTCGTCTGGTGGCACCTGCGCGGTGACGTCCCGGACTGCGTCGGGAAGCCGGCGGCCTGGATCTACGTGGTGATGGCGATGTGCCTGGTCCCGGTGCTCGTCCCCTTCGCCTTCGCGCGGATCGGTGCGATCCGGTCGCGCCTCCTGGCCACCGGACTGGTGGCCTGCGGGATCGTCTCCGCCGTGCTGCTCACGATCGGCCTGGTGCGGGACTCGATCCGCCCGGAGATCGACGGCCACCACATCGCGTACCACGTGACCACGCCCTGGCAGGTGTTCACACTGGGGCTCTACATCCTGGCGGCCTGCGGCCCGGCCCTCCTCGCGAACGCGGCACCACTGCGTCTCTTCGGCGCCACCAACCTGCTCGTCGTCGCCCTGCTGATCTGGCTGGCCCAGTCGGCGGTGGTCTCGCTCTGGTGCGTCTGGGCGGCGGTCAGCAGCGTGCTGATCAACCTCTACGTACGACGGCGCGCGCGGGTCAGCCCCGAGGCACCAGGCACAGGTGAACCACACCGTTCGGGTACACGTGGGTCTCCTTGAGCTCGAACTTCGCGAGCTCGTCGGCGAAGAGCCGGTCCCCGGTGCCGAGCGCGATCGGGAACATGAAGAGGTGCAGCTCGTCGAGAAGCCCGTCGGCGATCATGGCGCGGACCAGCTGACCGCTCCCGGAGATGTAGACCGGGTTCTCCCGGGACTCCTTGAACGCGCGCAGCTTCGCGGCGTCGTACGGGCCGAAGCGGGTGGTGTTGTTCCAGTCCTCGGCCGGCTCCTGGGTGCCGACCACGAACTTCTCCGTCTCGTTGAAGAACGGCGCGCCCGGGTCGTCCTCGGTGGTGCGGTCGCGCCAGGCCGGCGCGAACATCTCGTGGGTCTTTCGGCCGAGCAGGATCGCGTCCGCGCTGTCGGTGAGCGTCCCGATGGTCTCGCCCATCTGCGGGTCGAAACCGAACTCCATCGTCCAGCTGGGCGACTCGAAGACGCCGTCGAGGGAGATGAATTCGTGGGCTCGGATGACGGCCATGGTGAAGTCCTTCCGGGTTGTGGTGTTCTCTACCCGTACTACGAACGCACGACGCCGGATACGACAGCGCGTCCTACGGTTCGAAGCGGTAGCCCATCCCCGGCTCGTTGAGCAGGTGCACCGGCCGCGCCGGGTCGCCCTCGAGCTTGCGGCGCAGCTGGCCCATGTAGAGCCGGAGGTTGCCGCGGGCGGTCTCGTAGCCGGGGCCCCAGACCTCGAGCAGGAGCTGCTTCTGGCTCAGCAGCTTGCCGGGGTTGCGGAGCAGCACCTCAAGGAGGTGCCACTCGGTCGGGGTGAGCCGTACGTCGTCGCCACCGCGGGTCACCCGACGTGCGGCCAGGTCTACGACGTTGCCGCCGAACTCGACCGTGGGCAGCTCGTCCTTGCCGCCGCTGCGGCGCAGCATCGCCCGCAACCGTGCCAGCAGCTCGTCCATCCCGAACGGCTTGGTGACGTAGTCGTCCGCGCCGGCGTCGAGGGCGTCGACCTTGTCGTGCGAGTCCGAGCGGCCCGACAGCACCAGGATCGGTACGTCGGTCCAGCCGCGGAGACCGGCCACGACCTCGGTGCCGTCCATGTCGGGCAGGCCGAGGTCGAGGACCACCAGGTCCGGCGGGTGCGCGGCGGCGAGCCGCAGCGCCTCCGACCCGGTCGCGGCTGCGTGCACCTCGTAGCCTCGCGCCCGCAGGTTGATCCCGAGGGCGCGGAGCAGCTGCGGCTCGTCGTCGACCACCAGCACCGTCGTCATCCGCCGGCCTCCTTCCGTTCGCGTCGCCCGGGATCCCGGGCCTGATCGGGTGCTGCCACCAGGGTCATCACCATGGTCAGGCCACCACCGGGAGTCTCCTCGGGCTCGAGGGTGCCCCCCATCGCCTCGGTCAGCCCGCGCGCCAGGGCCAGGCCGAGACCGATGCCGGTGGTGTTGTCGGTGTCGCCCATCCGCTGGAACGGCAGGAAGACCCGTTCGCGCTCAGCCGCGGGGATGCCGGGGCCGCGGTCCACGACCCGCAGCTGGACGACGTCGCCGAGGTGGCTGCCGGTCACGTACGGCGGTGACCCCGCCGGCGCGTACCGAACCGCGTTCGCGACCAGGTTCGCCAGCACCCGCTCGGCCAGGCCGGCGTCCGCGAGCACCAGCGGCAGGTCCTCCGCCAAGTCGACGGTCACCGGCAGCCCTTGGACGGCGACGTCGTCGACGGCGCGGGCGACCACCTCGTCCAGCGCGATCGGCTCGGCCTCGATGCTCAGCGCACCGGCCTGCAACCGGCTCATGTCGAGCAGGTTGTCGACCAGGGCAGCGAGCTTGTCCAGCGATTCGTCGGCGGCCGCGAGCAGCTCGGTGCGGTCGTCGGGCGGCAGCACGATGTCGGGGCTGCGCAGGCTGGAGACCGCCGCCTTCGCCGCGGCCAGCGGAGCCCGCAGGTCGTGTCCGACGGCGGCGAGCAGCGCCGTACGCATCTTGTTGGCCTCGGCCAGCGGGGCAGCCGCGGCCGCCTCCTCGCTGAGCCGCATCCGGTCGAGCACCACCGCGAGCTGAGCGGCGAATGCGCCAAGCAGCCGGTGGTCCTGCGCCTCCAGGACCCGGCCGTGCAGCGCCAGGACGACACCAGGCTCGACGGGGACCTCGACGTCGGCAGGCTCCGGGACCGACGGGCCGGCCTGTCCGCGGACGGTGACGCCGCCCTCGTCGGTGCGCTCCAGCAGCGCCACCGCGGAGAGCCCGAAGGTCTCCCGGACCCGCTCCAGCATCTCGGTCAGGGCCGAGGAGCCGGCCAGCACGCTGCCGGCCAGGTTCGCCAGCGTGCGCGACTCCGCGGCGGCGCGCGCCGCCTGCCGGGTACGCCGGGCCGCGAGGTCGACGGTCGAGGAGACCAGCATCCCGACCAGGATGAAGATGACCAGCGCCAGCGCGTTGTTGGTGTCCCGGATGCTCAGGGTGCGCAGCGGCGGCGTGAAGTAGTAGTTCAGCAGCACCGACCCGAGGACCGCCGTGACCAGCGCCGGACCGAGGCCGCCGACGAGGGAGACGATCACGGTGAGCAGCAGGAACATCAGCATGTCGCTGACCAGGTTGAGGTCGTCGCGGACCGGGACCAGGATCAACGCGAGCAGCGGCGGCAGCAGCACCGCCAGCAGGTAGCCGCGGATCTTCCGGCGTCGGCTGACGCTGCCCCGGCCGACCGGCAGCGTCGTCCGGCCGCTGGCGTGCCCGTGGTTGACGATGTGCACGTCGATGTCACCGGACTCGCGCACCGTCGAGGCCGCGACGCCGGCGTTGAGCAGCCGGCTCCAGGCCGGCCGGCGACTGTCGCCGAGCACCAGCTGGGTGGCGTTCTCGGCACGGGCGAACTCCAGCAGCGACTCGGGGATGTCGTGGCCGAGCACCTGGTGGTAGCTGCCGCCGAGCGACTCGACGAGCAACCGCTGCCGGGCCAGCGCGCCCTGGTCGGCGCGGGTCAGCCCCTCCGAGCGGGCTACGTGCACGGCCAGCAGGTCGCCGCCGCTGGACCGGGCCGCCACCCGGGCGGCCCGCCGGATCAGGGTCTCCCCCTCGGGTCCGCCGGTGAGCGCGACGACCACCCGCTCGCGGGCCTCCCAGGTGCTGTCGATGTCGTGCTGCTCGCGGTACTGCTGCAACGCGTCGTCGACCCGGTCGGCGGTCCAGATCAGCGCCAGCTCGCGCAGTGCGTTCAGGTTCCCGATCCGGAAGTAGTTCGCCAGCGCGGCGTCGATCTTCTCCGGGGCGTAGACGTTGCCGTGCGCCAGCCGGCGGCGCAGCGCCTCGGCGGTCATGTCGCGCAGCTCGATCTGGTCGGCGGCCCGGACCACCGAGTCCGGGACCGTCTCCTGCTGGGCGGCGCCGGTGATCTTCTCGACCACGTCGTTGACCGACTCGAGGTGCTGGACGTTGACGGTGGTGATCACCTCGATGCCGGCGGCGAGCAGCTCCTCGACGTCCTGCCAGCGCTTCTCGTTGCGCGAGCCCGGCACGTTGCTGTGCGCCAGCTCGTCCACCAGGACGACGGCCGGGCGCCGGGCCAGCACGGCGTCGAGATCCATCTCGGTGAAGGTGGCGCCGCGGTAGGTCAGCTCCCGGCGCGGGACCACCTCCAGGCCCTCGACCAGCTCCGCGGTGTGCTGGCGGCCGTGGGTCTCGACGAAGCCGATCACCACGTCGGTGCCGCGGTCCGAACGGCGGTGACCCTCGCCGAGCATGGCGTAGGTCTTGCCCACGCCCGGCGCAGCACCGAGGTAGACCCTGAGCTTGCCGCGGGTTCCCACGTATCTAGTCTGCCGTGCCGCTCGCCCTGTCGAGCGCCAGGTTGAGAAGGAGCACGTTCACCCGGGGCTCGCCGAGGAACCCGATCGTGCGGCCGGAGGTGTACTTCTCGACCAGGCGGCGTACGGCGGACTCGCTCAGCCCGCGCTCCCGGGCGACCCGGTCGACCTGCTGGCCGGCGTACCGGGGGCTGATGTGCGGGTCGAGCCCGGATCCGCTCGCCTCCAGCGCATCCGGAGCGACGTCCGCGGGCGGGGTCCCGTCGAGCGCGGCGGCCGCCGTACGACGCTCGTTGATCGCGGCGAGCAGGTCCGGGCTCTCCGGCCCGAGGTTGGAGGCGCTGCTGGCCAGCGGGTCGTAGCCGTCCCCGGCCGCCGACGGGCGGGACTGGAAGTACTGCGGCTGGTCCGCGAAGGACTGGCCGATCAGCGACGAGCCGACCACGACGCCGTCGCGCTTGACCAGGGAACCGTCGGCCCGGCCCGGGACGACGACCTGCGCGAAGCCGGTGAGCGCCAGCGGGTAGGCCAGACCGAGGAGCACGGTCAGCACCACCATCGCGCGCAGCGCGGGGGTGAGTTGGCGGAGTACGGAGGTGAACATGACCAGCCCTTCAGCTCAGTCCGGGGATCTGCGAGACGAGCAGATCGATGAGTTTGATGCCGATGAACGGGGCGACGATCCCGCCGAGGCCGTAGATCGCCAGGTTGCGGCGGAGCATCGTGGCGGCCGAGGACGGCGTGTACCGAACCCCGCGGAGCGCCAGCGGGATCAGGCCGATGATGATCACCGCGTTGAAGATCACCGCGGAGAGGATCGCCGACTTCGGACTGTCCAGCCCCATGATGTTGAGCTTGTCGAGGCCCGGGTAGACCGTCGCGAACATCGCCGGGATGATCGCGAAGTACTTGGCGACGTCGTTGGCGATCGAGAACGTGGTCAGCGAGCCCCGGGTGATCAGCAGCTGCTTGCCGATCTCGACGATCTCGATCAGCTTCGTCGGGTTGGAGTCGAGGTCGACCATGTTGCCGGCCTCCTTCGCCGCCGACGTGCCGCTGTTCATCGCGACCCCGACGTCGGCCTGCGCCAGCGCCGGGGCGTCGTTGGTGCCGTCGCCGGTCATCGCGACGAGCCGACCGCCCTCCTGCTCCTTCTTGATCAGGGCGATCTTGTCCTCCGGCGTCGCCTCGGCCAGGAAGTCGTCGACCCCGGCCTCCTCGGCGATCGCCTTCGCGGTCATCGGGTTGTCGCCGGTGATCATCACGGTGCGGATGCCCATCCGGCGCATCTCCGCGAACCGCTCGCGCATGCCGTCCTTGACGACGTCCTTGAGATGGATCACGCCCAGCGTATGAGCGCTCCCGTCGATGACCTCGGCCACGACCAGCGGGGTGCCGCCGCTCGCCGACACCGCGTCCACCGCCGTACCGACCTCGGCGGTCGGGTGACCGCCGTTCTCGCGGACCCAGGCCATCACCGCGGAGGCGGCGCCCTTGCGGACCTGGCGGCCGTCGAGGTCGATCCCGGACATCCGGGTCTGCGCGGTGAACGGCACGAAGGTCGCCCGAGCAAGCTCGCCCTCCGTACGTTCGCGGAGCCCGTGCACGTTCTTGGTCAGGACGACGATCGAGCGGCCCTCCGGCGTCTCGTCGGCCAGGCTGGAGAGCTGGGCGGCGTCGGCGAGCCGCTCGCCCTCGACGCCGGGAGCCGGGATCAGCTCCGAGGCCTGCCGGTTGCCGAGCGTGATGGTGCCGGTCTTGTCGAGCAGCAGCGTGTTCACGTCACCGGCTGCCTCGACCGCGCGGCCGGACATCGCCAGCACGTTGTGCTGCACCAGCCGGTCCATCCCGGCGATGCCGATCGCGGAGAGCAGCGCGCCGATGGTGGTCGGGATCAGGCAGACCAGCAGGGCGACCAGCACGATGATCGACTGCTCGGCGCCGGAGTAGATCGCGAACGGCTGCAGCGTGGCGGTGGTCGCGACGAAGACGATCGTCAGGCTCGCCAGCAGGATGTTCAGGGCGATCTCGTTCGGCGTCTTCTGCCGGGTGGCGCCCTCGACGAGCGCGATCATCCGGTCGATGAAGCTCTCGCCCGGCTTCGCGGTGATCTGGACGACGATCCGGTCCGACAGCACCCGGGTGCCGCCGGTGACCGAGCTCCGGTCGCCGCCGGACTCCCGGATCACCGGGGCGGACTCACCGGTGATCGCCGACTCGTCCACGCTGGCGACGCCTTCGATGACGTCGCCGTCACCCGGGATGACCTGGCCCGCGACGACGATGACCTGGTCGCCGAGCCGCAGCTCGCTGGCCATCACCTCCTCGGTGCCCCCGGAAGCGGCACCGCCGACCACGCGCTGCGCGGTCGTCTCGGTCTTGGCCTTGCGCAGCGTCGCCGCCTGGGCCTTGCCGCGCCCCTCGGCGACGGCCTCGGCCAGGTTGGCGAAGAGCACCGTCAGCCAGAGCCAGGCCACCACGGTCCAGGCGAACACGCCCGGGTCGAAGATCGCCGACAGCGTGGAGAAGACCGCGCCGATCTCGACGACGAACATCACCGGGTTGCGGACCATCGTCCTCGGGTCGAGCTTGCGGGCCGCATCCGGCAACGACGTCCAGAGCATCTTCGGGTCGAGCAGGCCGCCGCCAACCCGGGTCGGCGGTGCCGACGGTTCGGGGGTGGGTGCCGGTTCGTGGGTCAGGGTGGTCATCACAGGCCTTCCGCAAGAGGACCAAGAGCAAGGACGGGGAAGAAGGTCAGCCCGGCGACGATCACCGTGACGCCGGTCAGCATCACGACGAAGAGCGGGCCGTGGGTCGGCAGCGTTCCGGGCGTCTCGGGGACCTTCTGCTGGCGGCCGAAGGAGCCGGCCAGGGCGAGGACGAGCACGATCGGGATGAACCGTCCGAGCAGCATCGCGATCGCCAGGGCGGTGTTGTAGAAGTTCGTGTTCGCCGAGAGTCCGCCGAACGCCGAGCCGTTGTTGTTGGCCGCCGACATGAAGCCGTAGAGCACTTCGGAGAGGCCGTGCGGGCCGGAGCTGAGCATGGAGGCCCGGGTCGAGGAGAACGACATCGCGATCCCGGTCCCGATCAGCACGATCAACGGCATCGTCAGGATGTAGAGCGAGACCAGCTTGATCTCGCGCCCGGTGATCTTCTTGCGCAGGTACTCCGGCGTACGACCCACCATCAGGCCGGCGATGAAGACCGCCATGATCGCCAGCACGAGCATCCCGTAGAGCCCGGAGCCGACACCACCGGGTGCCACCTCGCCGAGGCCCATGTTGAAGATCAGCGCACCGCCGCCGACCCCCGTGTACGACGAGTGGAACGAGTTGACCGCACCGGTCGACGTACCGGTGGTGGAGACCGCGAACAACGCGGACGCCCATTCGCCGAACCGGGTCTCCTTACCCTCCATCGCGGCTCCGGCCGCCTGCAGCGCCGTCCCGTGGTGGTTCACCTCGAGAGCAGTCACCGCCAGCACCAGCGTGCCCCACAGGGTCGCCATCACACCGAGCACCGCGAGGCCCTGGCGACGGTCGCCGACCAGGGTGCCGAAGGTCCGGGTCAGCGCGACCGGGATCAGCATCAGCAGGAAGATCTCGAAGACGTTGCTGAACGGGTTCGGGTTCTCGAACGGGTGCGCGGAGTTGGCGTTGTAGAAGCCGCCGCCGTTGGTCCCGAGCTCCTTGATCACTTCCTGGGAGGCCACCGGGCCGCCCGTGATCGTCTGGTGCTGACCGGCCAGCGTGCTGGCGTCCACACCACCGGAGAAGTTCTGCACCACGCCGGTGAGGATCAGCACCACGGCACCGACCGCGGCGAGCGGCAGCAGGATCCGTACGACGACCCGGACCAGGTCGACCCAGAAGTTCCCGAGCACGTCGGTGCGTGACCGGACGAACCCGCGGATCAGGGCGACCGCGACGCAGAGACCGACAGCGGCGGAGACGAAGTTCTGGACGGCCAGGCCGCCCATCTGGACCAGGTGGCCCATGGTGGCCTCGCCCGAGTAGGCCTGCCAGTTGGTGTTGGTCACGAACGAGACCGCGGTGTTGAACGCCAGTCCCGGTTCGACGCCGGGGAAGCCCAGCGAGAGCGGCAGGTGCTCCTGCACCCGCTGCAGCACGAACAGCAGCACGACGCCGACCGCGGAGAACGCGAGCACCGAGGCGGCGTAGATGGTCCAGCGCTGCTCGGACCTCGCGTCGACCCCGACGAGGCGGTAGATCCCGCGCTCGACCTTGAGGTCCTTGTCCGTGGTGAGCGAGCGGGCGATGTAGTCGCCGAGCGGACGCCAGCAGAGTGCGAGCGCAGCGATCAGGGCACCGACCTGGAGCAGGCCGGCCAGGGTGTCGGGCATGTCAGAAACGCTCCGGGAAGAGGAGGGCGACCACGAGGTAGCCGAGGATGAGGATGCTGAGGATCAAGCCGATGAGGTTCTCCCCGCTGATTTCTGGGCTCACAGCCGGTCCACCCCTTTCAGGATCAGGAGGATCAGGACGAAGAGCGCGCCGATGAGGAGCAGGAAGGTCACGTCACCCATGGCGGACCTCCCGGACGGTGCCGGTGTCGTGGAGCGACCGGACCAGCTGGGCGATAGCCACCGTGGCGACCGCGAAGCCGGCGAGCCGGACCAGGTCGCCGGCGGCGAAGGTCAGCTGGCCGAGGCTGTTCTCGGTGAACCCGGTGTAGAAGGCCCACACCACGATGCCGAGCGCCAGCGCGATCAGGCCCGGGAGCCGGACTGCGGCCAGGCCGCCGACGAGCAGCACCGCTGCCCCGGTGCCGACGGCGCCGAAGCCGGAGAGGCCGGCGATGAGGAAGGTGACGATCACCAGTCCGGTGGCGATCCCGAACCAGATCCCGGGGTCGTCGACCAGGGACTCGGGTCGTTGCGTCTGAGTGGGCATGGCACCAGCAAACGCCCGTCGGAACCTTGATTCCATCGCCCTAACACCCCCCTAACCGCGGGAGGTCGTTTCCTCACACGACGCACACGACCGGTTCCGGTGCGGCGGGTGTTAGGAAAGCGTTAGGGACCCGTTAGTGCCCTTGCGCTGGTGTTTCGATGGGTGGATGACGCCCTCGAACGCCGCCGACCGCGGCCCGATTCGACGTTGGCTCTTCGCCGGGGCGTCGACCTCCCGCGACGACCAGGTGGGTCCGTACGCCGAGGAGAAGCACACCCACCACCGGGACTCCTGGTGGAAGGTGATGTGCCTGACCGGGGTCGACTACTTCTCCACCCTCGGCTACCAGCCGGGCATCGCGGCCCTGGCGGCCGGTGCGCTCGCCCCGATCGCGACCCTGGTGCTGGTGCTGCTCACCCTGCTCGGGGCGCTGCCGGTCTATCGCCGGGTGGCGTCGGAGAGTCCCCGCGGCCAGGGCTCGATCGCGATGCTGGAGAAGCTGCTGCCGTTCTGGAAGGGCAAGCTCTTCGTCCTGGTGCTGCTCGGGTTCGCCGCCACCGACTTCATGATCACGATCACCCTCTCCGCCGCCGACGCGACCGCGCACGTGGTCGAGAACCCGAACGTGCCCGACTTCCTGCACGGGCGCGAGGTGCTGGTGACCCTGGTCCTGGTCGGGCTGCTCGGCCTGGTCTTCCTCCGCGGGTTCGGTGAGGCGATCGGCGTCGCCGTCGTCCTCGTCCTCGTCTACCTGGGACTCAACCTGGCGGTGATCGCGGTCGCGCTCTGGCACGTCGTCGAGCACCCGCACGTCGTCGGGGACTGGGTGAACCTGCTCAACGTCGAGCACAGCAGTCCGTGGGCGATGCTCGCGGTCTCGCTGCTGCTCTTCCCCAAGCTCGCCCTCGGCCTCTCCGGTTTCGAGACCGGCGTCGCGGTGATGACCCACGTCGAGGGCGACCCGGACGACACCGAGCAGAAGCCGACCGGGCGGATCCGCAACACCAAGAAGCTGCTCGCCACCGCCGCGGTGATCATGAGCGTGTACCTGCTCGCCAGCAGCCTGGTCACCACCTGGCTGATCCCGTCGGAGGAGTTCGAGGAGGGCGGCAAGGCCTCCGGTCGAGCACTGGCGTTCCTCGCGCACGAGTACCTCGGCAGCGCCTTCGGCACCGTGTACGACGTCTCCACGATCGCGATCCTCTGGTTCGCCGGCGCGTCCGCGATGGCGGGGCTGCTGAACCTGCTGCCGCGGTACCTGCCGCGCTACGGGATGGCGCCGGAGTGGGCTGCCGCCGTACGGCCGCTGGTGCTCGTGCTGACCGGTACGGCGTTCCTGATCACCTGGATCTTCGACGCCGACGTGAACGCCCAGGGCGGCGCCTACGCGACCGGGGTGCTGGTGCTGATCACCTCGGCCGCCGTCGCCGTGACCCTGGCAGCGCGCAAGGCCGGCCAGCCCAAGCGCACCGCGGCGTTCGCGGCGATCGCCCTGGTCTTCGTCTACACCACCGTCGACAACATCCTGGAACGGCCGGACGGGGTGAAGATCGGCGGGATCTTCATCGCCGCGATCGTGCTGCTCTCGGTGCTCTCCCGGATCCGGCGGGCGTTCGAGCTGCGCACCACCGAGGTCGACGTCGACGAGACCGTCGAGATGTTCCTGCGCGACTGCGCCCGCCGTACGATCCGGATCGTCGCCAACGAGCCGGACGCCGGCAACGCGGAGGAGTACCGCCTCAAGCGCGCCCAGATCATCGCCGACAACGACCTCCCCGGGATCGACGACATCCTCTTCCTGGAGGTGCGGGTCACCGACCCCTCCGACTTCGAGAGCGTGCTGGAGGCGCGCGGGGAGGTCGTGCACGGGACGTACCGGGTGATCAGGATGGACTCCCCCACCGTCCCCAACGCGATCGCCGCCCTCCTCCTCGACATCCGCGACCGCACCGGCGTCCGCCCGCACATCTACTTCGAGTGGACGGAGGGAAGTCCGCTGGCGAACCTCGTCCGGTTCCTCTTCTTCGGCGTCGGCGAGGTCGCGCCGGTCACTCGCGAGGTGCTGCGCCGGGCGGAGCCGGACCGGGATCGGCGTCCGCACGTGCACGTCGGGTGAGCGGAACAACCCGCGACCGGCCCGAAGGCCGACCGCGGGTTGCCCGGGGAGCCCGGGTCAGCCGAACGCCCGCTTGATGATGAAGTTGATGTCGGTCTGGTCGATCAGGCCGACCAGGTTGCCGGCACCCGGGCCGAAGCCGGCGACGCGGAGCTGCGAGCCCGTGTGCTGCTGGCTCCCACCCGCGGCGGCGGTGCCGTAGGCGACCGTCATCGGGCTGCCCTCGTTGGTGGTCAGCTTGACCGTGAGACCGGGGGTGTTGCCGTCGACCAGCTGGCTGGTGTGGGCGTGGTCCGCGGTCACGATGACGAGGGTGTTGTTGTCCTTGCGGGCGAAGGCGAGCGCCGCCTGCACGGCCTGGTCGAGCTGCTCGGTCTCACCGATCTGGCCGCACGCGTCCGCGGCGTGGTCCTGCTTGTCGATGGACGCGGACTCGACCTGGAGGAAGAAGCCCTTGTTCTTGCCGGCCGTGCTCTTGGAGAGCAGGTCGATGGACTTCGAGGTCATGTCCTTCAGCGACGGCATCGCCGCCCAGGCCGGGTTGTCCGTGCAGGTGGCCGCCGGCAGGTTCGCACCGCCGGAGGTCGCCGCGGGACCGGTGAGCTTGACCGGCATGTTGCCCGCCGCGAAGAGCGCGAGCAGCGGCTTGGTCTGGTCGGCCTTGGTCACGCCGGCCAACTGCGCCTTGGTGGTGATGTAGTTGTAGCCGCGGGCGAACGCCTGGTTCTTCAGCGTCTCGCCGGCCCACGGACCGGCCTGGGCGACGTCCGCCGGGGTGTTCGCCTCGAACGTGGCCGCGCCGCCGCCCATGGTGACGTCCGGGCGGGTGTTCAGCAGCTGCTCGCTGATCGAGCCGAGGCCGCCGTTCTGCAGCGCCGCCTCCGGGCAGTTCGCCGTGGTGGCCTTCGGGCCGTAGCAGGAGCGCAGGCTGATGTGCGACTGCTGCACCGCCGGGGTGGCGTCCTGGATCTCCGAGGTGGTGATGTTGCCGGTGGCCTTGCCCTTGATCTTGGCGAGCTCGAGCAGGTTCTGGTGCGGCTTGCCGAGACGGTCGACGCCGACGGCGTTGTCGTAGGTCTTCACCCCCGTCGCCCACGCGGTGCCGGTCGCGGCCGAGTCCGGCACGTAGTCCGGCTTCCCGGTGTCCTTGTAGACGCCGTAGTGCGTCATCTGCCCGGTGAGCGGGAGCGCGTCCAGTCCCTTGAAGGCACCCCCAGCACCCTCGAGGTAGTTGCGCGCCACGGTGATCTCGGAGTCGCCCATGCCGTCGCCGATGATCAGGATGACGTTCTTGGCCTTCCCGGTCTTGAGCGCCTTCTGGATGATCGCGGTCTGGTCGGTGGCCTCACGACGGGCGCCGCCGAGCTGGTCGACCTGACCCTTGGCGGCCCGGTCGATCACCGGCGAGGAGAAGAAGGGGTTGGCGATGGCTGCGGAGCCGCCGCCGACCACCGCGGCGCTGAGCGCCAGGGCGATCGCGGACTTGCGGAGCTTGGACATCAGGTGGCCTTTCGGAGTGGTGGAGCTTCTCCGTCGAGCCAATCCGCCGCAGGAATCCCTCAGGTGGGTCCCAGGTGACGAGCCGGTGACACGTTGCCGACGAGTCGCTGGGTCCTAGGTCTCCGACCCCAGGGCCAGCGGCAGCACCGCCTCGGCACCGGCCTCGCGCAGCCAGTGCGCGCCCAGCGCCATCGACCAGCCGGTGCCGATCAGGTCGTCGACCAGGAGCACCCGCTTGCCGGCGACGCCCTCGGCGTCGAGGGCGTAGCGCCGGGTCACCGCGGCGATCCGCTGCGCCGAGTTCGTCGAGCCGTAGCCGGTCCCGACGCTGTCGTCGCGGATCGCGATCCGGCCGAGCACCGGGATCTTCCCGACCCGGGAGATCCCCTCGACCAGGCTGGCAACCAGCAGCGGATGGGTCCGGGACTCGAAGCTGACGATCCCCTCCGCACCGGGCTGCCAGTCGCTCAGCGTCGCGATCACGCCCTGGGCCAGGGCGGCCGGGATCGGCTGGTCCTCGGCACCCGGGCGGAACAGGTCGCGGAGCGCCTGCCCGAGGCCGAGGTCGGTGAGCCGGGCGACGACCCGGCCCTCCTCGGCACCGGCGCTGATCTTGCCCTTGAGGTCGATCCCCAGGTTGCCGAGCGCCGTCGGCCACATCTTCCGCGGCTGCACCGCCACCCCGGGGCGGGAGAGCCGATCACCGGCCACCTCCACCGCGGCGTCGCTGACCGAGCTCGGCAGCGCCAGTCCGGCGCAGTTGTCGCAGCGGCCGCAGTCCACCGCGCCCGGGTCGTCGAGTGCCTCCCGCAGGAAGCGCATCCGGCACCTGTCCGTGGAGATGTACTCCAGCATCAGCGCCTGCTCGTCACGCCGTGCCGCCGCGACCCGGTCGTAGCGGTCCTGTTCGTAGACCCAGTCCTGGCCGGTGGCGGTCCAGCCGCCCTGGACCCGGCGTACGGCGCCGTCGACGTCCAGGACCTTCAGCATCATCTCGAGCCGGCCGCGGCTCAGGTCGACGAAGGTCTCCAGCGTTGCCGTCGACATCGCTCCGCCGTGCTGGGCCAGCGCGGAGAGAGCGGTCCGGACGTGCTGCTCGGGCGGGAACGCCAGCGAGGCGAAGTACTTCCAGATGTCGCGGTCCTCGTACGCCGGCAGCAGCAGCACCGTGGCGTGCGCCGTCCCGCGCCCCGCACGGCCGACCTGCTGGTAGTAGGCGACCGGGGAGGCCGGCGCGCCGACGTTGACCACGAACCCGAGAGTCGCATCGAAGCCCATCCCGAGAGCGCTGGTCGCCACCAGCGCCTTGAGCCGGCCGGCGAGCAGGTCCTGCTCGAGCGCTTGTCGCTCGGTCGGCTCGGTCTGTCCCGAGTACGCCGCCACATCGTGCCCGCGATCGCGCAGGAACCCGGCGATCTCCTGGGACGCGGCGACGGTGAGCGTGTAGATGATGCCGGAGCCGTCGAGCTCGTCGAGGTGGTCGGCCAGCCAGGCGAGTCGTTCCTCGGGGCGCTTGAGGTTGAGCACGGCGAGGCTGAGCGACTCCCGGTCGAGCTCGCCGCGGAGTACCAGAACCTCGCTTTCCACCCCGGCTCCGACCTCGCCCCCGGACGCAGCCTCGGACGCAGCCTTGGGCGCAGCCTCGGACGTCGAGCTCGTCGAGACGAGGTGAGGGTCAGCGTCCGAGGCGGCCAGCTGCTCGGCAACGTCAGCCGTCACCCGCGCGTTCGCGGTCGCGGTGGTCGCCAGCACCGGGATCCCGGCGGGCAGGTCGGTCAGCATCTGCCGGATCCGCCGGTAGTCCGGCCGGAAGTCGTGCCCCCAGTCGGAGATGCAGTGCGCCTCGTCGATCACCAGCAGGCCCGCGGACTCGGTCAGCCGTGGCAGCACCTCGTCGCGGAAGCCGGGGTTGTTCAGCCGCTCCGGACTGACCAGCAGCACGTCGACCTCGCCGGCCGCGATCTGCGCGTGCGCCTCTTGCCACTGCTCGATGTTGGTCGAGTTGATCGTCACCGCCCGGATGCCGGCCCGGTCGGCCGCCTCGATCTGGTTGCGCATCAGTGCCAGCAGCGGCGAGATGATCACCGTCGGCCCGGAGCCCTGCGCCCGCAGCAGCGCCGTCGCGACGAAGTAGACAGCCGACTTGCCCCACCCGGTGCGCTGGACCACGAGCGCACGTCGCCGGTCGGCTGCCAGCGCCTCGATCGCCGCCCACTGGTCGTCGTACAGGGTGGCGGTGTCGGAGCCGACGAGCGCCCTCAGGTGGCGTTCGGCGTCAGCACGCATCTCGGTCCGGTCCATGCGTCCTGTCTATCGCAGGTCTCCGACACACGCTCGCGGCGGGCCACTCGGCTGGAGACAACCTCCACTGTTCTGCTTGCTGTGGACGCCAAGGAAGCCAAGAGGCGCCTGCCGACTGGCGGCATGATCGATACCATCATCAATGGTACTCTTGATGGTATGCAGACGACCATCGACCGAGCCGGGCGCCTCGTCGTCCCCAAGGAGCTGCGCGATCGGCTGGGCATCACCGCCGGATCCCGGGTCGAGATCCGGGAGGACGGCTCCGGGCTCAGGATCGACCTCATCGCGAGCGACATCGTGGTCGAGGTCGGCGACTACCTGCTCATCGGAGGAGATCACACGATGACCGACGACGACGTTCGAGACCTGCGCCTTGCCAACCAGCGCTGACCTGCTGCTCGACACGAGCGCCGCGGTCCCCTTCCTAGTCCGCACCCATGTAGCCCACGCAGCCACCCACCAGGCGACGTCCAAGAAGCGCCTCGGTCTGGCCGGACACGCTGCATTCGAGACCTTCTCCGTCATCACCAGGCTGCCCGAGCCGAGCCGGGTCAGTCCCGACAAGGCTGCTCTGATGCTTCGCCACAACTTCCCGCACACACGACACCTGTCAGCTCGTCGAGCGAACGAGCTGATCGCGAAGCTGGCACGCTCCGCCATCTCCGGCGGAGCCGTCTACGACGCCCTGGTCGCGGCAGCGGCAGTCGAGCACGGATGCGTCTTGATGACACGCGACGCCCGGGCGCTCAACACGTACTCAGCGATGGGGGCCGACGTCATCCTGCTCAAGTGACCCTCCGACTCACTCCCGCTGCGCCACCACCGCGCCGGTGTTCGTCACCACGCCGAGCAGGCTGTCGGTGACGAGGAGCTGGTAGGGCCAGTACGTCGTGCTGACGCCGTCGACCGGGATCGGGTAGGCGACCTGCCGGCCGGTCCTCAGGTCGAGGACCCCGAGCGCCTCGGTGCGGGGCAGCAGCACGTGGTCGGCGTCGAGCGACGGCATCTGCCCGAGCACGAACCCGTACGGGAAGTAGGTGCGGTCGGTGGGCGTCGGGAACCTCCAGGAGAGCGCGCCGGTGTCGGCGTCGTACCCGTCGAGCCCGACCACGGACTTCGTGACGATCGTCCCGCCGCGCAGCGTCGCCTCGTGCGCGTCGCCCTTGGTCGGCGTGCGCCACAGCTCGGAGCCGTCCTCGTCGTCGAGCGCGAGCAGCTCGTACCCGCCGTGCACCGAGACCATCACGACCACCCGGCCGTCCGCGGCCCCGACAACGTGGGCGAGCGACCCGTCCGCCGGCGTCCAGGTCCAGACCTCCTCGCCGTCCTTCGTGGAGAACGCCGTCAGCACCGGCTCCGCCTCGGCCGGCCCGGGCCCGACCAGCCCGGACTCCTCGTGCCCGCCGACGAGCGCGGTGTCCTCACCGAGCTGGCCGAGGAAGTCGGCCCGGTCGGCGCCCTTGAAGCCGTGGTCCCACTCCTTCTTGCCGGTGTCCCCCGACAACCGGGTGACGGTGATCCCGCTGCTGGACCGCAGCGCGGTGAGCACGTCGCCGCCGTCCAGGAACGTGGTGGACACCGGGTCGCCCTCGACCTGCGCGTTCGCCAGCCGGATGCACCAGCGCTGCGCCCCGTCGTCGAGCCCGTACGACGACACCCGGGTCCTCTTGGTCTTGTCCAGGTCGAGCAGCAGGAACGAGTCGTCCGAGGCGTCCCAGGCGGTGCGCTTGCCGACCGGCCGCAACGACCAGCGGGCCCTGAGGTCGGCCTGGTCGATCATCGTCACCGGCGCGTTGTTCTTGGTCCAGGCGAGGACGCCGCCGGTGACGCCGTACAGGTGCAGGTACTGGTCGTAGTTGTAGCCGATGCCGGCCCGGACCGGCCCGAACGGCGCACCCATCGCCCCGACCGCGGCCGCGAGCTTGTCGAGGCGCGCGTCGGGCTGCTGCTTCATCCCGGCGGGGTCGAGCAGCGGGCTGTCCGCGGCGATGCGATCAGCGCCGCACTGGTCCGGCCCGTCGCCCTCCTTCGCCTGGACGACGACGAACGCGAGAACCCCCGCGATCCCGACCACCAGGAGCGCGGCGATCCAACGCGACGGCAACGTCAGCGACGGACTGGGCATGGCTCACCAGATCCTGACGCGGTCCTCCGGGTCGAGCCAGAGCCCGTCTCCGGGCTTGGTGTCGAAGGCCGCGTGGAACTCGTCGAGGTTGCGGGCGATGTTCGCGCGGAACTCCGGCGGGCTGTGCGGGTCGGTGGTGAGGTACTGCTGCTCCAGCTCGCGACGGCGCTTGGTCCGCCAGACGTAGCTCCAGTTCATGAACAACCGCTGGATCCCCGTCAGCCCGTCCCGCTCCGGCACCGGCGCGCCGCCGAGCGAGATTTCGTAGGCCTTGTGCGCGATCGTCAGGCCGCCGAGGTCGCCGATGTTCTCGCCGACCGTGAGCGCGCCGTTGACGTGCTCGCCCGGCAGGTTGCGCGGCTCGAAGGCGTCGTACTGCTCGATCAGCGCCTTGGACTTGACCTCGAACGCCTCCTTGTCGGCGGGCGTCCACCAGTCGTTGAGGTTGCCGTGACCGTCGTACTGGGCGCCCTGGTCGTCGAAGCCGTGGCCCACCTCATGGCCGATCACCGCACCGATGCCGCCGTAGTTCTCGGCCGGGTCGGCGTCCGGGTCGAAGAACGGCTTCTGCAGGATGCCGGCCGGGAAGCAGATCTCGTTGGTACCGGGGTTGTAGTAGGCGTTCACGGTCTGCGGCAGCATGAACCACTCGTCGCGGTCCACCGGAGCGCCGATCTTGCCGAGCTGGCGGTCGGTCTCGAACGCGGCGATCGCGATCATGTTGCCGACCAGGTCGCCGCCGTCGATGATCAGCTCCGAGTAGTCCCGGAACTTCTTCGGGTAGCCGATCTTCGGGACGAAGGTGTCGAGCTTCTCGAACGCCTTCTCCTTGGTCTCGGCGCTCATCCAGTCGAGCGTGGTGATGCTCTGCCGGTAGGCCTCGAGCAGGTTGCCGACGAGCTCGTCCATCAGCTCCTTCGAGCGCGGCGGGAAGTGCCGGGCGACGTACTCGCGACCGACCGCCTCGCCGAGGCCGCCCTCGACCAGGCCGACGCCGCGCTTCCAGCGGGCCCGCAGCTCGGGGGTGCCGGAGAGGGTCCGGCCGTAGAAGTCGAAGTTGACCTGCACGAAGGCGTCCGGCAGGTACGCCGCCGCGGAGCGGATCGCGCGCACCGTCAGGAACGCGCGCCAGGCCTCGATCGGGGTCTCGGTGAGCACCGTCTCCAGGTGGGTCAGGTACGACGGCTGCCGGACGATCGACTCGGCGAACGTCGCCGCGTCGCCGCCGAGGTTGCGGACGTAGACCTCCAGGTCGAACGACGGCAGCGCCGTGCGCAGGTCGGCGTACGAGGTGAGGTTGTAGGTCTTGAGGACGTCCCGGGTCTCCGAGCGCTCCCAGTGCCCCTCCGCGATCCGCTTCTCCAGCGCGAAGACGGTCTCGGCGGTCTCCCGCGGGTCCGGCCGCTCGGCGAGGGTGAGCAGCGCCTCGAGGTAGTCGACGTACTTGCCGCGGATCTCCTCGAACTTCTCCTCGCGGTAGTAGGACTCGTCGGGCAGGCCGATGCCGCCCTGGGTGATGTTCACCAGGTAGCGGTCCGAGTCCCGGTCGTCGGTGTCGACGTACGAGCCGAAGACCCCACCGCCGCCGGTGCGCTCGAACTCGCCGAGGAAGGCGGCCAGGTCCAGCAGGCTGTCCAGTCCCTCGATCGCCTTGAGCACGCCGAGGATCGGCGAGATGCCGAGCTCGTCGACGCGCTTCTCGTCCATGAAGCTGGCGAACAGGTCGCCGATCTTCTGGGCGTCGAGGCCGTCGACCTTCCCGGCCGCACAGTCCTCGATGATCACCCGGACCTGCTCCTCGGCTGCGTCCGCGAGCATCACGAACGGGCCCCACGAGGAGCGGTCGGAGGGGATCTCCGCCTCGGCCAACCAGGTCCCGTTGACGTGACCGAAGAGGTCGTCCTGCGGGCGGATGTCGCTGTCCATGCCCGAGCGGGCGTCGTCAAGAATCGTCACCCGGTCACAGTATCCGGCGAGGCAACGAGCGCGCCTCCGGATACTGCTCCGGGGTCGGACGGCGGGACTACTCGGCGCAGGTGTCCAGGCCGAGCGCCTTCGCCTTCGCGTCCGCCTCCGCGAACGGCCCGGCGCTGGTGTCGATCGAGGTCAGGTCCGCGATCGAGGAGATCTTGTCCAGCTCCTCGATGCCGGCCTCGACGCTGTCCAGCATGCTGTCGACGTCGTCAGACAGGTCGTCGGGGGCCTCGAGGTCGTCGATGGCGTCGATCAGCTCCTTGTTGCGCGCGACGGTCTTGTCGATCGCCTCCGTCACGTCCGCGTCGGACGAGGTCTCGGTGATCCCGGTGCCGAAGGACTCGGTGTCCTTCGAGGCCTCCGCGCAGAGCTTGTTGGCCTGGTCCTTGAACTCGGTCGCCGAGAGCGCCTTCGAGTCGCCCTTGTCCTTGTCGTCGCCTCCGCAGCCGACGAGGGAGAGTGCGAGTACGGCGGCGCAGGCCACGGTGCCGAGCGTGCGGGTGCGGGTCATCGGAATCTCCTCATCAGGGGTTTCGACGATCGTAGTGCTCAGCGCACCCGGATGACCGACTTTCCCAGCGCCTTCCGGTCGTCCATGTCCTGCAGCGCCTGCCCGAAGTCGGCGAAGTCGTAGGTCGCGCCGATCGGCGGCGCGATCACCCCGGAGGCCATCATCGGTTCCAGCTCGCGCCACTGCCGGGTCATGTACCCGGGCCGGCGCATCGCGTACTCGCCCCAGCCGACACCGCGGACGTCGGTGTTGTTGAGCAGCAGCCGGTTGACCTTCACCTCCGGGATGCTGCCGTCGACGAAGCCGACCACGAGCAGCCGGCCCTGCGGCGCCAGCGAACGCAGCGAGTCGGTGAAGAGACGCCCGCCGACCACGTCCATCACGATGTCGACGCCGACTCCCCCGGTCAGCTCCTTCACCGCGGCGAGGAACCCGTCGACCATCACCACGTCGTCGGCACCTGCGGCACGGGCGACGGCGGCCTTCTCCTCGGTCGAGACGACCCCGATCACCCGGGCGCCGTACCCCTTGGCGACCTGGATGGTCGCCGTCCCGACACCGCCGGCTGCGCCGTGCACCAGGACGGTCTCGCCCTCGCGGATGCCGGCGCGCTCGGCGAGCGCGAACTGGGCGGTCAGGTAGTTCATCGGCAGCGCGGCGCCCTGCTCGAAGGAGATGTTGTCCGGGAGCGGGAAGGTGTTGTCCGGCCCGGTCGCGGCGACCTCGCCGGCGCCGCCGTACGGGCCGACGCAGGCGACCCGGTCACCCGGCGCGAACCCGCTGCCGTCGGGGGCGCTGCGGACCACCCCGGCGAAGTCGACGCCGAGGGTGAACGGCGGCTCGGGCTTGAGCTGGTACTCGCCCTTGCTGAGCAGCAGGTCCGGGAACGACGCCCCGACCGCGTGCACGTCGACCAGGATCTGCGGCCCGAACGGGCCGTCCTCGGTCGGCTCGTCGATCTCGTTGATCTCGATCGCGAGCGGTCCGTCGAGCCGGGTCACCTGAGCAGCGCGCATGCAGCGCACGCTACCGCCCCCGCGAACGTCACCGGGTTTCGAGGCTCGCGCGAACGCTCGCGCCTCGACCGCCGGGCCAGGACGTCGAGCCTGTCGAGACGCGGTGACCTGGCCCCCTACGCACTCGGCAACGAGCTTTCGCTCTCTCGACCACGAGCAGGCTCGGGTGCTCGCTAACCTCAGCAGGTGAGCATCGACCCGGGTTGGCCGGTTGCCGTCGCCCTGGCGGCGTTGCTGGCGCTCGCCCTCGGCGCGCACCGGTTCGCCGGCTACGGCCTGACCGGTACGGCGGCGCTCGCCGCGGCCCGCGCGCTGGTCCAGCTCAGCGTGGTCGCGCTGCTGATCAAGGTCGTCGTCGACAGCGTCGCGCTCTCGGCACTGTTCTCGCTGGCGATGTTCGGGATGGGCGTGTTCACCACCTCCCGGCGTACCGGCGCCCGGAGGTCGTGGCCGTGGGCCGCCGCCGCGATGGCCTGCGGCGTGGTGCCGGTGCTGGCGATCGTGCTGGCCAGCCGGGCGGTCCCGTTCGAGGGCATCGCGATCATCCCGGTCGCCGGCATCGTGATCGGCAACGCGATGACGGCGAACACCCTGGTCGGCCGGCACGCGTACGCCGTCCTCGCCGACGAGCACGCCCAGTACGAGGCCTCGCTCGCGCTCGGGATGAGCCCGGCCCAGGGCATCCTCGAGATCATCCACCGGCGCTCCCCTGAGGCGCTCCTCCCCGGACTCGACCAGGTCAGCACCACCGGGCTGGTCACCCTCCCGGGTGCGTTCATCGGCGTGATGCTCGGCGGCGGCAGCCCGGTGCAGGCGGCCACCGCCCAGGTGTTGGTCCTCTTCGGGATCATGGCCGCGCAGACCATCACGGTCCTGGTGGCGGAACGGTTGATCGCCGCGCGCAGGCTGCTCCCGGCGGCGCTTCGAGCCTCGCTCCGGGACTAGCCGCGAGCTAGCAGGCGGTCAGTCGAGCCAGCTCGAAGTGCATCGGGTCGGTGTAGTTCCAGGTGCCGCCCCAGTTGAACCCGCACTCCTGCATGATCCGGACCACCCGCCGGTCGATCAGCCCGACGGTGCCGCGCTGGTTGCCGGGGACGTTCAGGTCGATCGCGGTGCCGAAGGTGTGGAAGGAGAGGCCCCGCGACGGGTCCCGGGCGATGAACCGCGGCACGTAGCAGCCGCCGTACTCGCCGCGGTGGATCTTCGAGGCCAGGCCGGACCGCTGGATCCTCCCGAGGGCGGCGCGCAGCTGCGGCAGCATCGCCTTGTTGCAGGTGACGTTGCCGAGGATCGGCACCACCTCGGAGCGGATGTACTCGCGCACCCAGCGGGCCTCCGGGTTGACGGTGCCGTCCTTGTTCGCGGTGTAGGTGAAGGAGCCGACCGCCCGGGCGATCGAACCGCCGGTGAGGACCGCCGCCAGGGCGGCGCTCGGATCGACGTTGGGCGCGAGCAGCGTCACCGAGACCTGCTTGCCGAAGGACTTCCGCAGGCTCTTCAGCACCGGCGCCGGGTCGAGCTTTCCGGTGGAGATCAGCAGGGCGTTGCCCTCCGGCATGTGCAGCCGCGCGGCCCACCGCTGGTTGAGCAGCGCCCCGATCCGGGACCGGTCGACCAGCGGCGCGTAGGCACCGATGTGCGCCCGCTGGGCGTTGTCGTCGTTGCCGAGGGTGACGTAGTCGTCGGCCTCGGCGAGCTGCTGGCGCAGGTCGGGCCGGAGCGCGATCTCACCGTCGGCCAGCCGGTCCCAGACGTCGTTGAGGGTGGCGGTCGGGCCGGGGGTGAACTGTCGGAACGTGGCCGGGTTCACCGCGGCGTAGGTGATCGCCTCCTCCTCGCGGTAGAAGGTCGCCATCGAGAACTGCTCGCTGACCTTGACGCCCTTGGTCCGCGCCGCCCCCTGGACCACCGCCGCGCTCAGCGACGTCGGGCTCTGCACGAGGATGTCCGGAGTCGCTCCGGAAGGCTTGTAGACCCCGGGCCGCGCCATCGCCACCGACTGCACCGGGGAGGGCGAACCCGTCACCGATCCGGAGGTCCCGGCCTTCGGCTTGACCGCCGCCCCGCCGCACCCGGCGACGCCCAGCACCAGGACAGAGGTCAGCAGCACCACGCGTGCGCGTACAGCAACAGACATCACGAACCCCAGGCCTCCCTCCGTCCAGCCTAGCGAGACGGAGGGAGGCTGATGCCCGGTTTGCAGGACCGCCCTACGCACTCTCCTTGCGGAACGTGCTCGTCCCCCACCAGACCGCCAGCGCGCAGAGCAGGACCGCCCACCCGCTACCCCAGACGATCGCGCTCCCGTCGAAGTCCCCGAGGAACGAGGTCCGGACGGCGTCGACGATGTGCCGGAACGGCATGAAGTCGCTGGTGTTGAGCAACCACTTGGGCCCGACGGTCATCGGCAGCAGGATCCCGGAGAGCAGCAGCACCGGCATCATCACCATGTTGATCACCGGCGCCATCACGTCCTCGCTCTTGGTGGCGAGGCCGAGCGCGTTGGAGGCGGCCGCGCAGGCTCCGCCGACCACGAGGGTCAGCGCGATGCCGAAGACGACGCCCTTGAGCGGCGCCTCCATCCCCATCGCCCAGCCGAGCAGGACCAGGATCAGCGCCTGCACGAAGAGCTGCAGCACGTCGCGGGCGAGGCGTCCGACCAGCAACGCGGTCCTGCTCGCCGGGGTGACCCGCTCGGCCTCGACCACGCCCTCGCGCCACTCGCCGATCAGGCTGAACCCGGCGAAGAAGGCACCGAAGATGCCGAGCTGGACGAGCAACCCGGGCACGAAGAACGTGTAGGCGTTGACGTAGCCGAGCTCGTTGACGAGACCCTTGAGCAGCGGGCCGAAGAGCACCAGGTAGAGCACCGGCTGGAGCATCCCGATGATCACCCAGGCGGGGTTGCGCAGGTTCATCCGCAGCTGGCGGCGGAAGACGATGAAGCTCTCACGGAGGAATCTCATCGGGCGGCTCCTTCCTCGACGGCGGCGGCGTCCACGGCATCGCTGGCCGCCTCGGCGTCGCGCAGGGACCGGCCGGTCAGGGTCAGGAAGACATCGTCGAGGGTCGGCCGGACCACCTCGATCGACTCGAGCTCGATCCCGGTCCGGTCGAGCTCGCGCAGCAGGCCGGGAACCGCACGCCCGGCGCGAGCCACCCGACCGCTGACGGTGTTGGCGGCGATCTCGACCTCGCCGGCCAGGCTCTTCAGCTGGTCTGCGGCGGCACCGATCCGGGTCGCGTCGGCGACCTCGAGCGTCACCAGGTCGCCGGAGACCTGCGCCTTGAGGTTCGCCGAGGTGTCGTTCGCGACGATCCGGCCCTGGTCGATGACGACGATCCGATCGGCGAGCGCGTCGGCCTCGTCGAGGTAGTGGGTGGTCAGCAGCACGGTGGCCCCGCGCTTGGAGCGCAGGTCGGAGATGTGCTCCCAGAGGTTGGCCCGGGCCTGCGGGTCGAGGCCGGTGGTCGGCTCGTCGAGGAAGACCAGGGTCGGCTCGTGGATCAGGCCCATCACGATGTCGAGGCGGCGCTTCTGGCCGCCGGACATGTTCCGCGGCATCCGGGTCCAGAGGCCGTCCAGCTGCAGCTGCTCGAAGAGCTCCTTGCCGCGCTTCTCGACCTCGGCCTTGGTGCGGCCGTAGAGCATCCCGTGGTCCATCACCTCGTCACCTGCGCGGGCGCCGGAGAAGACGCCGCCCGTCTGGGAGACGTAGCCGATGCTCCGGCGGACGTCCTCGGACTGGGTGACGACGTCGTACCCGGCCACCTTCGCGGTGCCCTCGTTCGGGGTCAGCAGCGTGGTCAGCATCCGCAGCGTCGTGGTCTTGCCGGCGCCGTTCGGACCCAGGAAGCCGACCACCTCGCCCTCGGCGACATCGAGGTCGACGCCGTCGACGGCGCGGACCTCGGTCTTCTCCTTGCCCTGCTTGGTGTGGAACACGTGGACCAGGCCACGAGCCTCGATCATGGAAGTCATGTCCGCGACCTTAGGCACAGGCACCGACAACGTGCGAGCGACTTAGGCGGTTGAGCGGGAGGTCAGGGCGTCTCGACAAGCTCGACGTCCGGAGTGCTCGGCGTCCGGAGCACTCGGCGCCCGGCTAGAGGGCGAGGACCCTCTCGGCGATGAACGCGATGTCGTCCGCGGTCTCCTCAGGGGTGCCGCTCGGCGTGGTGACGTGGCTCAGCACCAGCCGGATCACCATGTCCACCAGGGCATCGATCCGGGCCGACTCCAGCGGGACCTCGTAAGCATCCAGGTGCTCCCGGATCAGCACCCGGGCGGCGTCGATGATCGGGGACGCCTCGGTGGTCAGCAAGGGCAGCAGGTCGCTCTCGGCGCCGTGGCTAGCCGAGAGCACCGCGTGCATCAGCGGGTTGGTGCGCACTGCCCGGAGGACACCAGCCGCGGCCTCGCGGATAGCACCGACCAGGTCGTCGGGATGGGCCTCGAACGAGGCGTCGACTCCCCGGAGGAAGCCCTCGACCTCGTGCATCACCATCGCCTCGGCGAGCTCCTGCTTCGAGCCGATCTCGTTGTAGACCGTCTGCCGGCTGACCCCGACCCGGTCGGCCAGCTTCGCCATCGTGATGGTCTGCCAGCCGCCGGAGCGGGTCAGGTCGGCGGCCTCGGCGATCAGCCGGGCCCGCCAGGTGCTTCCGGAGCCGGCCGAGCCCGGGGCGAACCCCGGCAGCAGGGAACGCAGCCCTGCGTGCGGGGTTGCCTCGGTGCTCATGCCCTCAGTCTTGCAGGCTCAGCGCGAGGACCGGGCACGCCTGGGTGGCGGCGTGGACCTTGTCGCGCTCGGACTCGGGCGGGTTCTCGTTGAGGACGTGCATGATCTCGTCGTCGTCGACCTCGAAGTACTCGTGCGCCATCGCCTCGCACATGCCCAGGCCCTCGCACTTGTCCCGGTCCACCACGATCTTCATCGCGCTCACACCTTGGCCGGGTCGACGGGGACGAAGTCCTGCTTCTCGCGGACGCCGCAGTCGGGGCAGCACCAGTCGGCGGGGATGTCCGCCCACGACGTACCGGCGGCGAAGCCCTCGTGCTCGTTGCCGGCCGCCACCTCGTAGGTGTAGCCGCAGCCGGGGCACCGGGCGGCGAGCACCTCGGCCGCCAGCTTCGCCGCTGCCTCGGCCGCCTGCGCCGCGACGATGTCCGCCTTGCGCTCGGCCTCCTTCGCGGTCAGGCCGTACTTGGCGAGGATCTTGTCGCGCTTGCTCGGCTGGATGTTGGCCAGCGTCAGGTCGCCGTCGAAGTGCGCGATCACGCGGGGGTCCATGATCCGGCGGTAGATCGGCGGGAACAGCGAGATCACGATCATCCCGGCGTACCCGGTCGGCAGCACCGGCGACTCCTCGAAGTCGCGCAGGGTCTGGTACCGGCGGGTCGGGTTCGCGTGGTGGTCGCTGTGCCGCTGCAGGTGGTAGAGCAGCACGTTGGTCGCGATGTTGTTGGAGTTCCAGCTGTGGCTCGGGTCGACCCGCTCGTAGCGCTGCTTGGCACCGACGCCGACCTTCTGGCGGAGCATCCCGTAGTGCTCCATGTAGTTGACGACCTCGAGCAGGGAGAAGCCGATGAATGCCTGGATCAGCAGGTACGGCGTCACGCCCCAGCCGAAGACCGCGATGATGGTGCCGAAGAGCACCGCCGACATGACCCAGGCGTTGAGGACGTCGTTGCCGATTCGGAACGGGTGCTGGTTCTTGCGGGCGTAGCGCTTCTTCTCCAGGTGCCAGGCGCTCTTCAGCGAGCCGAAGACGGTGCGCGGCCAGAAGGCGTAGAAGCTCTCGCCGAAACGGCTGGACGCCGGGTCCTCAGGGGTGGCGACCCGGACGTGGTGGCCGCGGTTGTGCTCGATGTAGAAGTGGCCGTAGAAGCTCTGCGCCAGGGCGATCTTGCTCAACCAGCGCTCGTTCTCCTCGCGCTTGTGGCCGAGCTCGTGGGCGGTGTTGATGCCGATGCCGCCGATCACGCCGATCGAGATCGCCAGGCCGACCTTGTCGGCGATGCTGAGGCCGAGGTCCTCGCCCATCAGCCGGTCGGCGAACGGCAGGCCCATCCCCCAGTCGTGCAGGCCGAGGGTGTTGACCAGCCAGCCGGCCGGGTTCTCACCCGCGACGACGGCCATCGCACCGACGAAGCCGAGGTACTGGATCGGCAGGAAGAGGTAGGTGATCCAGCGGTAGTACTTGTCCTTCTCGAGCGCCTCGATGGCGTCGTCCGGCGGGTTCGCGCGGTCGAGGCCGACGATCAGGTCGATCGCCGGGACGACACCGAGCACGATGATCGGACCGATCCAGAGCCAGGCACCCCAGCCGGTCACGATGTAGGCGCCGGCGGCCACGAAGGCGAGGCTGGGGACCACGAGCCCGATCAGCCAGAGGTAGCGCTTGTTGTCCTTCCAGACCTCGGTCGACCCTTCGGGGACGGTCGAGTTCGGGATGTTCTCGCTGGCGTTCGCGTTGGCCATCGGTCTCTCCTTCGTGCCTCGGCCACGCAGGTGAGCGCATGACCACTTGACACCAAGGTAGGGAATGTAAAGCCGTTTGACAAGAGGGTGCTACTTGTAAAGTTTCGTGCCTTGGGTCACAGGCCGACCGGACGCGGGTTCGGGTCCGGCGCGTCCCCCGGGTTGCGGCGCCGGTACCAGGCGAGCACCGCGATCAGCAGCAGGACCGCGTCCCCGCTGATCGCGACGACCTTGAACAGCGAGCTCGGGACCAACCCGTCGGGCCGGTTCGACCCGGGCCGGCCCTCCAGCACCCGGACCCCGATCGCGTCCGACCGGACCGCGTGCTCGTACGTCGGCTCGTCGATGCTCGCCGAGAACTTGGTCCCGTCCGGGTCCTCGCTCTTCGGCAGCCGGTAGTCGACCAGGTAGTGGCCGTTGAGCTCGCGTGCGTCGAGCACGGTGGCGACGACGTCGTGGCCGTCCTCGGCGATCTTGCGGTCGGTCCGCGTCTCGTGGACGTAGGGCAGGTTCACCAGGAAGAGGACCAGGAGCCAGAGCAGCGCGCGCACGGGCTCAATCTAGGACGACGGGCTCCCCGAACCGCTCCCCGAACACGAACTCGGCGAACTCCTTGCGGACCCGGGGCCGCTCCTCGCGCTCGCGCAGGGACGGGTCGGCGCCGGAGATGTCGTCGAGGCGGCGGCCGATCGCGATCCCGGTGGTCACCTTCCAGGCCGGTGGCACCGCGAAGGCCTCGGTGACCGCGTCGTGGTCGAAGCCGGCGAACTGGTGCACGTGCAGCCCCATCGACTGGGCCTGCACGGTCAGGTGCGCGACCGACTGGCCGAGGTCGTAGGCCGCGTAGTCGCTGTAGGTCAGGGACGGGTCCTCGTCGTCGCCGGCCCGGTACGCCGAGACCAGCACGGCGCTCGCCGCCGGCACCCAGCTCGTGTTCCCGCGGCTCAGCGTCGCCACGAACCTCCGGTGCGCGGCGTCGCCCCGGCGGGTGACCAGGAAGGCCCACGGCTGGGAGTTGCCGGCGCTCGGCGACCACCGGGCCGCCTCCAGCAGCTGGGCGAGCGCGCCGTCGTCGAGTCGGTGGTTCGCGTCGAAGAGCCGGGTGCTCCAGCGATCCCTCAGGAACGGGTGCAGGGCCGGGGCAGGAGCGGTGTCGTCGGGCACGCCCAGGACAACACCGCCCCGCCGGAGATCCTTCCTCAGACCACCCGGAACCTGACGACCTGCGCCTTCGCCGCGACGACGTCGTTGCCGAGGAAGGTCACCGTGATCGCGTGCGATCCCTTCTTCGGGTACTTCGGCAGCCGCAGGGTGGCCTTCCCGGCACTGATCCGGACCAGGCCGATCACCTTGCCCTTCTCGCGCACCGACACGTAGCCGGTGACCGGGCCGTTGGCGGCGCTGACCCTGACGGTCAGCGTCGCGGCCTTCTTCCGCTTGACCGGCGACGGCGCGACCTTGCTGCTGAGCGACGCCGCAGCCGGGACGACGACCACCTTCAGGTTCGCTGCCTGGGACGGGTTCTCGGTCGGGGTGCCGAGGTAGCGGACCGTCAGCGTGGCGGCACCGGTGGACCGGAACGCCGGCAGGGTGACCTTGGCGACGCCCGCGGTGACGGTCGCCGTACCGAGCACGTTGCTGCCCTCGGCGACCTGCACGGTGCCGCCGGTGACCAGGCCGCCGGGGTCGGTGACGTTGACCGTCACCACCGGCTTGGTGGCCCGCACGACCGGGCGGGTGGTGCTGATCGTCGCAGTCGTCTGGGTGTCGGCCGGGCCGGGCGGCACCACCACGGTGGCGACGGCCGGGATGGTGACCGTCGTCCCGCTCGGCTGCGCCGTGACCACGTACGACGACCCCTCCGGAACCGAGGCCGGTGCGGTGAACGCGACCGTCGCGGCGCCGTTGGTGACCGGGAACGAGCCCAGCTCGCTGTCCGCTCCGGGGGTGTCCAGCGTCGCGGTGACCGTGGTGTTCAGCGGGCTGCCGATCGAGGTGAGGTCCAGCCGGCTGAGGCCGAACGAGACGTCGTCACCGGGCTCGATCTCGGCCGGGAAGCCGCTGCCCTCGACCTCGCGGCGGTCGAAGTCCGGGGACAGCGGGCTGTGCGCCTGGAGGTAGGAGATCCAGGCGTCCCGGTCCACCTTGCCGGTGTCGACGGCGTTGGTGCCGTTCTTGAACTCGAGGAAGTTGTCGCCCCCGGTGGCCAGGAACGAGAACGTCCCGATCGTGTAGGTCCGGGTCGGGTCCAGCGGCTCGCCGTTGATCCGGACCGAGGCCACCCGCTCCCCGACCGGCTTGCCCGGCTCGAGGGTGACCGAGACGTTCTTCGACAGACCGAGGTGCAGGAACGGCCGAGACGAGCCGGCCGGCTGCCACTGCTGCTCGAGCACCTTCTTGAGCTGGGCACCGGTCAGGTCGACAGTCCAGAGGTTGTTGACGAACGGCAGCACCGCGTTGGCCTCGGCGAAGGTGACGTTGCCGTCGCCCTCGGCGGCCGCGGCCTTGTAGAAGAGCTCGTCGCGCAGACCTCCCGGGTTGACCACGCCGATCTCCGCGCCGTTCTCGTCCAGGTTGTCGAGGAGCGCGTCGGCGACCTTGTTGCCGATCGTCGACTCCAGCTCCCGGGCGTCGCGGCCGGCCTTCGGGTCGGCGGGGTTCGAGCCCTGGTACTTCCCGTCGACGTACGAGCCTCCCGCGTACGCGGTGGTGATGTCGGCGGTGACCGATCCCTTGACGACGTTGCCGACGGTGGCCGCCGCGGCGAGGGCGTTGTCGACGACCGCCTTGACCGCGGCCACCCGCGGGTAGCCGGTGTCGACGGCGGTGCCCCGCTTCACGATCGCCTGGCTGTACGACGACACCGCGTGCGTGTTCTTGTCGACCAGCAACCGGATCTGGCCGACGTTGTTGCCGTACTCACCGGTCTGCATGATCGGCCGGGTCTTGCCCGCCTGGCCGGGGATCGGGGCGTCCCACGCGTACTGCTTGTGGGTGTGCCCGGTGAAGATCGCGGCCACCTTCGGCGTCAGGTCGTTGACGATGTGCGCGAACTCGCCGCCGGAGGCGAGCTCCTCCTCGAAGGTGGCGCCGTCGGGCGCGCCCTCACCAGCACCGGCGTGGAACTCCGCCACCAGGACGTCGGCCTCGCCGTTGGCCTCGTTGCCGTCGGTGAGCTGGCTGGCGACCCGGTTGACCGCGGCGACCGGGTCGCCGAAGTCGAGGGTGCTGATCCCGCCCGGGGTGACCAGTGACGGGGTCTCCTGGGTGACGGCGCCGATCACGCCGACCTTGAGGCCGCCCTTGGTGATCACCTCGTACTCGGGGAGCGCCGGGGTCTGGGTGCCCTTCTCGTAGACGTTGGCGCCGAGGTACTTCCAGTCGGCTCGGTCGGTCACGTGGCCGGTCAGGTCGGTGAAACCCTTGTCGAACTCGTGGTTGCCCACCGAGGCGGCGTCCATCCCGAGCGCGTTGAGCACGTCGATCGTCGGGTTGTCGTCGGCACTGGCCGACGCGAACAGCGAGGCGCCGATGTTGTCGCCGGCCGCCATGAACAGGGTGTTGTCCTCGCCGCCCGCCTCGCGCAGCTGCTCGACGGTGGTGGCGAAGGCGTTGGTGTTCGCGTCGATCCGGCCGTGGAAGTCGTTGATGTTGAGCAGGTTCAACGGCACCGTGTCGTCGTTCGCGGCCGGGTTGTCGAACCCGACGACCAGCGGGTCGTGGTCGGAGGAGCGGTACGGGTTCGCCACGTAGAAGTCGGTGGCGTTGTAGTTGCGGCGGCTGTACTCGTAGGCGACCGACTCGACCGAGTTGATGTTCCAGACGCTCGCGCCCTGGACGCTGGTCATCGCGTCGGCGTTGCCGAGCACGTGGTCCAGCGAGCCGACCGCGCCGTCGAAGACGTAGGTGTACTCGTTGGCCAGCGTCGAGCCGATGTCGGTGTACCCGGCGTCGTAGAGGACCTTCATCGGGTCCTCCTGGGTGTAGGAGTTGAAGTCACCGGTCAGGAACACCCGCTTGGTCGCGGTGCTCGTCCGGAGCTGGCCGACCCAGTCGACCAGGGCCTTCGCCTGGTTCACCCGGGAGGCGTTCGAGGCGCCCTGGCCGTCACCCTGGTCGGCGTCCGCGCCGGTGCCGGAGCCCTTCGACTTGAAGTGGTTCACGACCACCAGGAACTGCTGGTTGAGGGTGCCGTTCTTCGGCTTGAAGACCTGGGCGAGCGGCTCCCGGGCGTTGTTGAAGGCCGCCGCTCCGGTCAGGATCCGCGACGGTCCGACCGGCGCGACCTTGGCGTTCTTGTAGATGAACGCCGTCCGGATCACGTCCTCGTCGGCGACCGCGGGGCGCTGGGCGGCGTTCGGCGACGGCACGAAGGTCCAGACGTCCCCGCCGGCGTCCGCGTTCAGGGCGTCGACCAGGGTGCTCAGCGCGGCGTCGCGATCGGCGCCGTACTTGGCGGAGTTCTCGATCTCCTCCAGCGAGACGGTGTCCGCGCCGAGCGCGTTGATCGCCTTGACGATCTTGTCCTGCTGGCGCTGCCGGTTGGCCTGGTCCCAGGCGCCGCGCGGGCCGTCGCCGCTGCAGGTGTCGACCGCGACCGGCACGCCGGCGCGATCCTTGTACGACGTGCAGGTGTTCCCCGCAGCGGCACCGGTCCAGTCGGCGGCGGTCTCGGTGAAGTAGTTCAGGACGTTGAAGCTGGCGACCTTCAGCTGGCCCTCGACCGGGTCCGGCTTCGAGGTCCGGGTGTCGGCGAACGTCACCGGTCGGACGTCCTGGGTGTCGGCAGCGTCGAGCTGCGCGGTCGGCTGGATCTTCCAGGCGTCGTTGCGGTAGTCGACGATCACCGGCTTGGTGAAGGTGACCGGAGCGCCCACCCGGACCGAGCTGCTCGCGGTGATCCACGGCAGCGGGACGTCCTTGGCGGTGGTCAGGTAGTTGGCGGTGGAGCCGTCGTCGAGGGTCAGCGCCTTGGCGGCGTTCTGCGCGGCGACCGCGGCGGCTGCCGGCGTCTTCGGCCGGGCGACGTCGGTGGGGGTGCGCAGCGGGGCCGACCCTCGGGCGAGCTCGATCTCCCCGAACGTGTTCAGGTTGTAGACCTCGCTGACGGTCCACGGTCCGGTGGGCTCGTAGAGCATGCCCTCGAGCGACTCGCGCTGGGCTGCCCCGCCCGGCCAGGTCGCCGAGGCCGGGGTCGGCGCGGTCACCGCGTCCGGCAGGGTGCTGATGTTGGCCGCGGCACCGGGGCTGATCTCGGTCAGGCCGTTGAACTCACTGACGGTTCCGGTCACCTGGACGTAGGACCCGAGAGCCGGGTACGAGCCGGCCGGGATGCTGCCGGCGTACACGAAGACCGCGTTCGAGGTGGTGTGCTCGCCGAGGTCGAGCTCACCCCCGGTGCCGGGCGTCTGCAGGTAGAAGCCCTTGAAGCCGCCGGTCGGGTACGACGCGGTGACCACGCCCTTGGTGATCACCTTGATCCCGGCGAGCGGGCTGGCCGAGCCGCTGCCCTGGACCTCCTCGATGGTCTTCTCGACACCCGGGCCCGGGTCGACCGGCTCGGCACCGGAGTTCTGCGGGTCGGGTGCCCCGACGGTGAAGTCGGTGCTGTTGTTGTCGTTGTCGTCGCGATCGGCGTTCCGGGACGCGGCGGTGGTGTTGCTCAGCACGCCGGCCGCGGTGGTCTCGAACGTGTTGCTGGAACCGAAGCCGACCAGGTCGACGACGGCGGCGTTCGCCGTGGAGGTGCCCGGGACCAGGGTGACGGCGCTGACGGTGCTGGCCAGGAACACGGTGCCGTTGGTGGCCGACATGTTCAGCGAGCCGGTCAGGTCCGGGTTCGGCAGCGCTTCCCCGACGGCGCCGCCACCCTCGGCGACCAGGAAGTGCGAGTGCGCGGCGATCGAGCCGCTCAGCACGTGCACGCCGGTGCCGGTGTTCGTGGCCGACCGGTACTGGATCGACATCCCGGTCAGGTCGATCGCCGCGTTGGTCGGGTTGTAGAGCTCGACGAAGTCGTTCGTGTACGGCGCCCCGGCGTTGCCTCCGCCGCCGTACGCCTCGCTGATCACCAGGTGGGTGGCGGCCGCCTGGGCCGGCGCGGCTATCGCCAGCGGTGCGGCGACGACGGCGAGTACGACGGGCAGGAGGGCAGCGCGCAGGCCGCGCTTGGCCCCGAGAACCGAGATAGCCATGGGGGATGTCAACCTTCGTCCAGAGGGATGGTGGTGCTGGCTTCCATCTCCACGGGCCGAGGTGACGCCCGAGAGATGGAGAGGACTGTTCCCCGCGAACGCGATCTGAACCCTCGATGAACTCGCCGGCCTCGGTAGGTTGTGGTCATGAGCGACATCGAGGTCTCCAACAACACCGAGCTGAGCCGCTACGAGGCGCACATCGACGGCCAGCTGGCCGGATTCGCCGAGTACCACCTGCGCGGGTCGTCGATCGTCTTCACCCACACCGAGGTCGGCGAGGCCTTCGGCGGCCAGGGTGTGGCCGGGGCGATCGTGCGCTCGTCGCTGGACGAGATCCGGGCGGCCGGCGAGTCCGACGTGGTCCCGATCTGCCCGTTCTACAAGGGCTGGATCGAGAAGCACCCGGACTACGCCGACCTGGTCCACCACGCGGAGGGCCGGTGAGCTTCACGCCGGCCGACCTGCCCGACCTCACCGGCAAGGTCGCCGTCGTCACCGGCGCGAACTCCGGGATCGGCGTGCACACGGCCCGCGAGCTCTCCCGGCACGGCGCGAAGGTGGTGCTGGCGGTCCGCGACACCGCGGCCGGTGACAAGGCCGCCACCTCGATGCCCGGGGACACCGTCGTCGAGCAGCTCGACCTGGCCTCGCAAGCCTCGGTGCGGGAGTTCGCCGAGCGCTGGGACGGGCCGCTCGACCTGCTGGTCAACAACGCCGGCGTGATGCGGCCGCCGAAGTACCGGGAGACCGAGGACGGCCATGAGCTGATGTTCGGGACCAACCACCTCGGCCACTTCGCCCTCACCGGGCGGCTGCTGCCCGCCCTGCTCGCCGCCCCCGCGCCCCGGGTGGTGACGGTCGCCTCGATCGCCCACCTCGGCGGCAGCGCCCGGGTGATCGAGGGGAACCCCGAGGAGGGCTACGAGCCGGAGAAGTCCTACTGCCAGTCCAAGCTGGCGAACGTGCTCTTCGCCCGCGAGCTGCACCAGCGCGCGACCGCCGCCGGCAGCCGGCTGGTCTCGACCGGCGCGCACCCGGGCGTCTCGGCGACCGGGTTGGTCTCCGACCCGAACGGGATGGGCGCGAACCCGCTGGTCCGGTGGGTGACGCCGTTCCTGCTGCCGGTGATCCTCCAGTCCGCCGCCGCCGGCGCGAATCCGAGCCTGTACGCCGCCACCCTCGGCGAGCCCGGCTCGTACACCGGTCCGCAGCGGATGGGCGAGAGCCGCGGACCGATCGGCCCGGCCAAGCTGAACAGGCACGCACTCGACGAGGACCTGGCCGCGAAGCTCTGGGAGCTGAGCGAGCAGAAGACCGGCGTCACCTTCGCCCTGTAGCCGGACGTCGAGCCCGGACGTCCCCGGGAAAGTCGCTCGCTCCAACCCCGCCCGGACAGGGATAGTGTCCCCATGAGCGACCCCCTCACCGGCGAGGTCACCGACGCCGTCCTCGACCAGGCGTCGGGACGCAAGCTGCCGCGCGCGCTGACGCCGTTCCGGTCGCCGTCGTACCGGAAGCTGGCGCTGGCGCTGGTGCTGAGCACCTTCGCCGGCGGTGTCTGGATCGTTGCCCTGGTCTGGGAAGTGATCCGCACCGGCGGTGGTCCGGGCCAACTCTCGGTGGTCTCGACGGCCGCCTCGATCGGCGTGCTGCTGCCGGCGCTGCTCGGCGGCGTGGTCGCGGACCGGATCCCGCAGAAGTCGATCCTGCTCTGCGTCGCCGCGGTCGAGCTGGCCGGGATGAGCCTGGTAGCACTGCTCTCGATCGCGGACGTCACCCAGATCTGGCACCTGGCGGCGGTCTCGTTCGTCACCGGCGCGGGGATGGCGTTCTACTACCCGGCGTACTCGGCCTGGCTTCCGGCGATGGTCCCCGAGGAGGACCTGCTCGCGGTGAACGGCTTCGAGGGCATGGTCCGGCCGACGATCGGCCAGGCGATCGGCCCGGGCGTCGCCGGTGTGATCGTGGGCGTCGCCAATCCGGCGGCGGCGTTCACCGTCGCCGCGGCCGCCTCGCTCGCCGGGCTGCTGGCCCTCTCAGTCGTACCGAAGACTGCCGTACGGCGCGACCTGGACGCGGTCGCTGACGGTCACCCGGTGACCTCGGCGCTGCGCGACATGGCCGAGGGCTTTCGCTACATGATGCGCACCCCGTGGCTGCTCGCCACCTTGCTGTTCGCCTCGCTGATGATCCTGGTGATGATGGGCCCGCTCGAGGTGCTGGTCCCGTTCCTGATCAAGGAGAAGCTCGGTGGCGGTCCGGGAGACCACGCCCTGGTGCTGGCCGCGTTCGGGATCGGCGGGGCGATCGGGTCGCTGGTCGTGGCGTCCCGGCCGATGCCGCGCCGCTACCTGACGGTGATGAACCTGATGTGGGGGGTCGGCTGTCTGCCGTTCATCGTGATGGGGATCGCCAACCACGTCTGGGTCGTGGTGGCGTCGGCGTTCGTGCTCGGCATCCTGTTCTCGGGGCCGATGGTCATCTGGGGCACGCTGCTGCAGCGCCGGGTGCCGCCCGAGCTCCTGGGGCGGGTGGCCTCGCTGGACTTCTTCGTCTCGATCAGCCTGATGCCGATCTCGATGGCGCTCGCCGGACCGGTCGCCGACCTGATCGGGTTGCGGACGACCTTCCTGATCGCCGGCATCGCGCCCACCGTGTTCGCAGTCGCGGCAATCCTGATCTGGCGGTTGCCGCAGGACGAAGTCGCGAATCCGCTGGACTAGATCTCGATCACTGCCTTGCCGCGAACCCGACCGGCGGCGAGGTCGCCGATCGCACGAGCAGCCTCCTCGAACGGGTAGACCTCGGAGATCGCCGGGGTGACGTCGCCCCTCTCCACGTGCTCGACCATCGTGGCCATGTCCGCACCGCGCTCCCCGGCGACTACGGCCTTGAGCCGCTGACGGACGAACGGTCCGAGCAGGGCTACCGCCAGGGTGCGCTCCATCCCGCCGAGCACCCGGCCGCCCTGGTCACCACCGACGATGACCACGGCGCCGGTCCGGGTGACCATCCGGCGCAGCCTCCGGAGCGGAGTGTTGCCGGCGATGTCGATGACGGCGTCGTACGGCGCCCCGGCGGCGAGGTCGTCGACCGCGTAGTCGAGCACCTCGGTCGCGCCGAGCTTGCGGACCAGGTCGGCCTTGCCGGCGCTGCAGACTCCGGTGACGACGCCGCCTGCCGCCACGGCCAGCTGGACGACGAAGCTGCCGACCCCGCCGGAAGCACCGGTCACCAGGACCCGGTCGCCGGTGGCGATCCGGGCGGCAGCGATCGCCTTCAACGCGGTGAGGCCCGAGACCGGGATCGCGGCCGAGGCGGCGAAGTCGAGGGACGCCGGCTTCCGAGCGAGCCGCTTGACCGGGACCACGGCGTGTTCGGCGAGCGAGCCGTTCGCGGTGCCGATCACCTCGTCCCCGACCGCGAACCCGACGACGCCCGGACCGCAGGCCTCGACCACGCCGGCGAGGTCGCGCCCGGGGATCGTGAAGCGCGGCCGGCGCAGGCCGGAGTACGGGCGGACCATCAGCGGGGTGCCCGTGAGCAGGTGCAGGGTGCCGCTGTCGACAGCGGCGGCCCGGACCCCGACGAGCACCTCGCCCTTCCCGGGAACGGGCTGCGGACGGTCGCCGATGCTGAGCCGGTCGGCCCCGCCGTACTCGTGGTGGACGATGGCGCGCATGACCTCCCCTTACGTTGTAAGTCTGGAAGTTGACGGTACCCTTACGCCGTAAGTTGGTCAACCAGGAGGTGCGATGCCGCGGACGCCGCTGACCCGGGCCGCCGTGCTACGGGCGGCGATGGAGCTCGCCGATGCCGACGGGCTCCCGGCGCTCTCGATGCGCGCCGTCGCCCGCGCTCTCGGGGTCGAGGCGATGTCGCTCTACCACCACGTCGCCAACAAGGACGCGATGCTCGACGGGATGGTCGACGAGGTCTTCGCCGCGTTCCACCTCCCCGAGATCGGAGCGCCGTGGCGGGCCGAGCTGCGCACCCGGTCGGTCTCGGCGCGCGCCGTCCTGCACCGGCACCCGTGGGCCGTCGGGCTGATGGACTCGCGGCGCAACGCGGGGTACGAGACCGTCCGGCACCACGACGCCGTGCTCGGCTGCCTCCGTGAGTCCGGGTTCTCCTGGGAGCTCGCCGGCAGCGCCTTCGCCCTGCTCGACGCGCACCTCTACGGCTTCCTGGTCCAGGAGCTCGCGCTCCCGTTCGAGGGCGAGGCCGATCTCGCCGAGCTGGCCGGCGCGATGTTCGACGCCCTGCCCGCGGGAGAGCTGCCGTACTTCCGCGGCTTCGCGACCGAGCGCGCCCTCCAGCCCGGCTACTCGTTCGCCCCCGAGTTCGAGATCGGGCTCGACCTCATCCTCGACGGGTTGGAACGGCGGCACCTGGCTCAGTGAGTGGTGGCGTCGAGCAGGATGCCGAAGTCGAGTGCCGTAGCCCGGATCTTGAGATCAGTACGAGCGCTTTTCCAGCAGGGCCACTCCTGGTCCAGTCAGCTCGGCGCAGCCGGCCTTCCGGCCGGTCATCGCCATCAGCAACGGGAGCATCGGTCCGGAGACTTCCTCGCCCTCGCCGTGCGACCAGTCGGCGTCGGTGGCCCGCAGCGCCAGACCGGCGATCCGGCTCTTGGTCCCGATCAGGGTGTTCGAGCCCTTGTAGAAGTCGGCGACCTGGACCACGGCACCGGCGTCGTAGACGTGCTTGATGCCCAGCGGCCGGCGGATGTCCTCGGCATGCACGATCGCCTCACCGAGCCAGGACTCCTTCGGCCCCGGCGGTGCGCTCGTGGAGTGCTCGATCGTTCGGAAGTTGGCCAGGGTCGCGGCGTTGTCCGACCCGAGGTGCTTGTCGATCTGGGCGTTCGCGAACTTGTTGAAGTTGAACCCGGCCCGCGCGAAGCTGCCGAAGAAGCTCAGCGGGGTCAGCGACCCGGTACCGGTCATGTGCGCCAGGGTCTGCGCCACCGTCCAGTTCTGGCACAGCGACCTCGTGCCCCACTGCTCGTCGGTGAGCCCCGCGAGGTCGTCGGCCAGGGCACCGCGTTCGGCCGCGACGGCGGCCCACAGGTCGGTCATGGCTTGATGCTGCCACGCGGAGGACGCGGACGACATGGTCCGTCCGGCCTCTTCTCAGGGCAGCTCCTCGACGCAGAGGTCGAAGGCGTTGATCAGAGCTTGGGCGAGGAGGACCTCGTCGTCGTGGCGCAGGTAGCCGACGACGCGGCCGAGGTCGCTGACCGGGATAGTGGAGAGATCATCGCAATTGATGACACTCGCGGTGTCGAGCCCGTGCCGCTGTCCCACCGGCACCTCGCTGTCGAGGCCTCGGATCCTGGACGTGACCGACGCGACGGTGACGCTGGCCATCGCGCCGCGCGCCTTCTCCCGAGTCAGGACCACGACGGGCCGGGTCTTGTCCATCCGAGCGAGCTGAATGGGCCGCATCAGTCGAGCCACGGACGTGGCTGACGCGCGTTCCACTCCGCGAGCGCCAGCAGGTCCGGGTCTTCGGACGTCGACAGGTAGATCTCCGCGTCGTGCTCGGCGGAGAGCTGTCGTTGGTACTTCATCAGGGCCTTCGTCACCACCGCAGCCCGCGACGCCTCCCCGCCGGCGACACGTTCGTCGAGGAAGGCGACCAGGTGCTCGGGCAGACGTACCGCGACCTGAATGCTCATGGGAGCGATGGTACCAATTTGGGATGCAACCGTCATCGCCCCAGACTCGCCTGGTTCGGCCGGGTGCGCAATCGGGAATCCACAGGCGGAAAACGCGCGAAGCCCCGGCCGGTGGACCCGGCCGGGGCTTCTCACGACTGCGCGCGGAGAATCAGCCCTCGGGCTCGTTCTCCAGGTTCGCGGCGACGCGGCGGTGCGCCTCCCAGATCGCCTCGGGCAGGCGCTCGAACTGGCTGAGGTGCTCCTCGCGGTTCGCCATCTCCTGCTTCCAGCGCGGGACGTTGATCGTCAGGATCGTGTTGAGGTCCTCGGGCGTGATGTCGACGCCGTCGAGGTGCAGCTCGTCCTCGGTCGGGATGATGCCGACCGCGGTCTCGCGACCCTTGACCTCACCGTTCTTGAGCTGCAGCAGCCAGAGCAGCGGGCGCAGGTTGTCGCGGTAGCCCGGCCACAGGAAGCGGCCGTCCTCGCCGCGCTGGAACCAGTTCACGTGCGCGAAGATCGGCTGGTCCTTGGCGGCACCGACGACATCGAGGTAGTGCTGCGCGTAGTCGCCCTCGCCGTACGCCATGAACGGGCGGTTCGACATCGGGTCGTAGCGGAGCACGCCCTCCTTGCCCTCGGCCGCGGCGGTCGCCTCGGCACCCAGGGTCAGGCCGTCGTACACGCCCTCGGCCAGGTCGTGGATCGCCCGGATCAGCGGCTCGCGGTCGCGGGTGCGGCCGCCGAAGATGATCGCGTCGATCGGCACGCCGGCGGCGGCGTTGTAGTCGCTGGCGATGTTCGGGACGTTGTCCAGGGTGGTGGTGAACCGGCTGTTCGGGTGCGCCCACGGCTCGTCGGCCCGCTCGGCCGTCCGCTCCGAGATCGCGTTGCCCTTCCAGTCCAGCCAGCCGGTGTTGTCGGCGGGCGGCTCCGGGGTGCGGCCCTCCCACCAGACCTCGCGGGTGGTCGGGTTGTAGGCGATGTTGGTGAAGATCGCGCCGCTGCCCTCGTCGATCGAGTGCAGCGCGGTCGGGTTGGTGCCCTCGTTGGTGTCCTTGGCGACACCGAAGACGCCGTACTCCGGGTTCATCCCGTAGAGCTTGCCGGAGGCCTCGTCGACCCACAGCCAGGCGATGTCGTCACCGTAGAAGGAGACGTGGTAGCGGTCGCCCAGGACGTCCGGGGCCAGCATCATCGCGAGGTTGGTCTTGCCCGAGGCGCTCGGGAAGCCACCGCAGATGTGGTAGTCCTTCCCGGTCTCCTTGTCGTGGATCCCGATCAGCATGTACTGCTCGGCCAGGAACTTCTTCGAGGCCCAGCCGTCGTACGCCGCCTGGCGCAGACCGTGCGCGATCTTGCCGAGCAGCGCGTTGCCGCCGTACGACGAGCCGTAGTGCAGGATCGTCCGCTCGTCGGCGACGGTGACGAAGTAGCGCGAGTCCTCGGGGGTGCCCTGGCCCAGGTTCTCCAGGTCGCCGGTGACGTGCACGGCGCGGACGAACTGGTTCGGGTCGGCCAGGTCGTTGACGTACTCCACGCCGACCCGCGCCATCCGGATCATGTGCAGCACGACGGTGCGGCAGTCGGTGAGCTCGACGCCGGTCGCCCACGGCGCCAGCGCGTTGCCCGGAGGCGCCATCAGGTAGGGGATCACGTACATCGTCTTGCCGGCCGAGGCCCCGCGCATGTTCTCCTTCTGCAGCGCGGTCATCTCGGCGGCGTCGCGCCAGTTGTTGTACAGGCCCTTGTCCGTCGGCGTGCTGGTCGCCACGACGGTGCGCTCCTCGGAGCGGGCGGTGTCCTTGTGGTAGCTGCGCGAGTAGTACAGGCCGTCACCGGCGGGGTCCAGCTCGCCGGCCTCGAGGCACTCGGCGATCAGACGTGCGTCGTCGGCGGCGGAGACGACCTCGATGCGCTCGGCACCGGTCAGCTCGGCCCAGTACTTCACATAGTCACGCACCGCCGGATTGGTCAGTCCAGCAGCATCAAGAACGTTGTCCATGGGGGACATCATGGCTTCTTCCTGTTGTCAACGAGGCGCGGCTGAGACTACATGGGCCCAACCGGCCTTCATCGTCGTGTCCGAAGGGCGTACGCGCAATCGGAACGATCCAAATGCGTGCTCGGTCAATCGGACGGGTTCTTCTCCGCCGCGGTCACGCAGCAGCGGCCCTCGCCCGGAGCCAGATCGGCCCGGACCCCCGAGCAGCCGAGACCCTCGACCACGCCGCTCACGTACTCCAGGTTGAGGCCGCAGACGAGCTCGGTCTGCTCCTGCGCGACCCGGTGGAACGGGCAGTTGTGCAGCAGCAGGGTGTCGTCGTCGATCCGCGGCTCGTAGCCGCTGCCGACCAGAGCAGCCGCCAGCCGGTCGAGCTCCCGGGGCGCCTCGGACGCCTCGGCGGCGCCCGACCGCGCACCCGCGTCCCGGGCGACCCGGCTCGCGACGCCGACCACCGGCTCGCCGGTGGTCGCGGACTCGGCGACCGCGGTCGCCAGGATCCGGCTCAGCAGGTCGTAGTGCCGCTCGGGCAACGAGACCGAGATCTCCACGCCGGAGCGCCGGTAGACCTTCGCCGGTCGCCCGGCACCGGGTCCGGTGCGTCCGGACAGCCGCATGAACTCGACGTCGAGCAGGCCCTCGTCGACCAGGCGGTCCAGGTGGAACTTCGCGGTATGCGCCGGGATGCCCACGCCGTCGGCGGCCGCCTCCCGGCTGACCGGCCCCCGGGCCTCGACCACGAAGCGGTAGAGGTCGCGGCGGATCGGCTCGGCCAGCGCCGCGATCCCGGCCAGACCGCGCTCCTCCTCGAACATTTCTAAAAGATATCTGACTTGACGATAGAACACCATCGGGTGTTCTATCGGAGAACAACTTCTCTTTTGGAATGGAGCCCCCTGATGACCGCACCCGCAGCGACCTCCCCGTCGCGAGCAGCCCGTACCGGAGCCGACGAGGCCTTCCTGCTGCTTCGCACCGTCTTCACGATCGCGCCGATCCTCTTCGGCATCGACAAGTTCGCCCAGGTCCTCAGCGACTGGGACTTCTACCTCGCCCCCTGGATCAACGACCTCGTCCCCGGCACCGCCCACGACGCGATGATGATCATCGGCGTGGTGGAGATCGCCGCCGGCCTCGTCGTCGCGATCCTCCCGCGGCTCGGCGCCTACGTGGTGGCGGCCTGGCTGGCCGGCATCATCCTCGACCTGCTCACTCTCGGTGACTACTACGACGTCGCCCTGCGCGACTTCGGCCTGCTCGTCGGCGCCCTTGCACTGGCCCGGCTCGCCACCAACCGCGGACCGCGATGAGCTCCGCCGCCCACGAGGTGACCCGGCTGGCCAGTCGCAGCCGGGTCACCCACCCCGCTCCCGGGCGCGACCTGGACAACGCCGAGGCGGCCGCCGCCGAGTTCCTGCGCTCGCTCGGGATCGATCCGGACGACCCCGCGACACCGGATCTCGCCGACACCCCGCGCCGGCTCGCGCTCGCCTACGACGAGCTGCTCGACGTCCCGGAGTTCGACTTCACCACCTTCGCCAACACCGAGGCGTACGACGAGCTGGTGGTCGTCGGCGACATCGCCTTCCAGTCGATCTGCGAGCACCACCTGCTGCCGTTCGTCGGCGTCGCCCACGTCGGCTACCTGCCGGCGGACCGGATCGTCGGACTCTCCAAGCTCGCCCGCACGGTCGACCACTTCGCCCGCCGGCCGCAGACCCAGGAACGGCTGACGATGCAGATCGCCGACCTCCTCGAGGAGCAGCTGCGGCCGCGCGGGGTCGGCGTGGTGCTGCGCGCCGAGCACACCTGCATGACCCTGCGCGGCGCACGGTCGCCGGGCACCGCGACCACGACGTCGTCGATGCGCGGGCACCTGCGGGAGCACCCGGCAGCCCGGGCCGAGTTCCTCGCCCTGACCCGGCCGATCGCGCTCTGAATGAAACATAATCCGATTTTGTTTCATTCGTGCTAGCGTCGCGGCCATGGCCCGCCGCCCCTCCCGCGCGCTCCTCGGGGTCCTCGCGCTGCTCGCCCTCGTCCTCACCGCGCTCACGGTCACACCGGCGCAGGCGTCCGATCCCGCACGGGACCGGTCCTGCGGGTGGATCCTCGAGCCCAGCGCGGACCGGGAGAACATCCTGTTCCCGGACCTGGCCACCCGCTACCTCGGCGCGGCGATCCCGGTTCCTCCCGGCGGATCGATCGAGCTGACCGGGGAGTTCCCGCACGCCCGGTACATGTCGTTGCAGACCTACAGCCTCGGACTGCAGACGGCGAGCAACCTGCGCGACGACGAGATCGAGCCCGATCCCGGCTCGGTCAACCCGTTCCGCGTCGGCACCGACCGGACGGCGACCCGGCGCAGCTACACGGTGCGGGTGGTCAACGGCCGGCCGCCGGCGACGAACCGGCCGCCGAACACGCTCTACAACAACAGCGCCGACGGCACCCGGTACGGCATCGCGATCGCCTACCGGATCTACCTGCCCGACCGCGGCGCCGGCGCTTTCGGGGCGGTCGCGGCACCGGCGATCACCCTGGTGCTGGCGAACGGCACCCGGATCCCGCTGCCCACCTGCCCGGACCCGGTCCCCGACCTGATGCCGGTGACCGACCTGCTCGCCGGCCTCGGGCTCGCCCTGCCGCTGCCGCCGCTCGGCCTGCTGGCACCGCGGACGCCGCACTTCATGCGCTACGTGAACGTCGTCCAGACCTACGCCACCGACGTCACCGAGAACGGGTTCACCAGCGGCACCCTCACGCCCGCGGTCGCGCGCCTGACCAGCAGGCTGCCGGCCGGGCTCGGCGAGAACGTCGACAACAAGTACGTCTACGCCTACCTCTCCTCCGAGTGGGGCAAGGTGGTCCTGCTCAAGGGCAAGATGCCCACTACCCCGCGCACGTACGACGGCCAGGCGGTCACGACGGGGGGCGAGCAGATGCGCTACTGGTCGCTGTGCACCGCGAACCGCACCACCCAGACCTACGGCTGCGCCAACGACGAGGACGTCCAGGTCGACGAGAACGGGTACTTCACCGTCGCGATCTCGACGGCCGCCAACCGGCCCCGGAACGCCACCGCCGCCTGCGGGGTCTCCTGGCTCCCCTGGGGCATCGACCCCAAGGGGATCGCCTACCTGCGCAACATGCTGCCGCGCCCCGACTTCGGCCACGCGGTCCAGGACGCGGCGTACGGGTCCGAGCGGCAGACGCTCGGCGACTACTACCCCGTCGGCCGGTACTTCGCGACCCCGAAGGCGTTCGAGCAGGAGATCGGCTGCCACCCCGCGCCGTAGCCGGGCGTCGTACCTGAGCCCAGCACCGCGGTACCTGAGGGGGAGGACGCGGCCCGCCGGCGCGACCAGGCTGGGAGCATGACCACGCTCACCGACACCGTCCCCCGTGCCTCGCTCACCGATCTGCGGCTCCTCGCCGTGGCCGTCGCCTCCGGGATCGTGCTGGGGGTCGGCGACCTGGTGGTGATGATGAACGTCCCCTTCCCCTGGGCGAACCTCGCGAACTCCAGCGCCGTCTGGGCGCTCGGCGCGTTCGTGCTGGGCGCGGTGCTGCGGGTCGATCCGCTCCGGACCGCGATCGCCGGCAGCGTGATGCTGGTGGTCGCCGTCGAGGCGTACTACGGCTACGCGGCCCTGATCGACATGGGCGGCGTCGCAGCACTGTGGTCCGAGGTGGCCCGGACCTGGATGGTGTTCGGCGTCTTCGCCGGCGTGATCTTCGGCGTCGCCGGTGCCTGGACCAGCGGCTCGGCGTGGTGGCAGCGGGTGGTCGGCTCGGCCTTCGGCGCGGCGGTGCTGCTCGGCGAGGCGCTGCACACCTGGGCGAACCTCAACGGCCAGTACGGCCGGTTCCGGACCGAGCTGATGCAGACCTCGATCGTGATGGCGGTGCTGGGCGTCCTGGTCCTGGTGGTCAGCGCTCGCCGCCCGGCGGTGCTGACTCCGGCGGCGGTGGCTGCGGTCCCGACAGCGGTGTTCTGCGCGGCCGCGTTCTCGGCGATCGGGATCGCCTACTGACGACCTGCGCCGTACTCGGCGACCCCGGTGAAATGATCACGGCCCGGACGGACATAGGTCAGGGTGATCGCTATGGATGCGACGTCGGACGCCGGGGCGCGGCGTACGCGGTTCGAGTCGGTGGCCGCCGAGGTCGTCGAACCGGTACGGCGCTACCTCGCCCGGCGTACCGACGCCGCGACCGCTGACGACGTCCTCGGCGATGTCCTCCTGGTGCTGTGGCGGCGGTTCGACGACGTCCCGGGGACGCCGCTCCCCTGGGCGTACGGCGTCGCCCGCAACTGCCTGGCCAACGCCGAGCGCGGCGCCCGCCGGCAGCAGCGGGTCGCGGCCCGGATCACCGCCGTCGACCCGCCCCGCGAGATCGCACCGGAGGACCCCGAGGCGGACGAACGGGTCCGGCGCGCCCTGGAGCGGGTCCGTCCCACCGAGGCCGAGCTGCTCCGGCTCTGGGCCTGGGAGGAGCTGTCACCCTCCGAGATCGCCGAGGTCCTCGGGATCACCCCCAACGCGGCCGGCATCCGGCTGCACCGGGCCCGGGAGAGCTTCAAGGCCGAGTTCCGAAAGGACCGACCCGGTCCCGGACATGACCAGGTGACGGAAGGAGACCGGACATGACCGACGATGGCTTCGACGCGGACGACGAGACCCGCCGCCAGCTGCACGCCCTCGACCCTGCCCGCTCCCTCGCCCCCGCCGACGCGGACGCGTTGGCGCAGATCCTGGAGGACACCATGAGCCAGTCCACGCACGAGCCCGCCAACGGGACCGACCCGGCCCGGAACGTACGCCGCCTCGCCCTCCTCGGCGGCGCGGCCGCGGCGGTGCTCGCCCTCGCCGTGGGGGTCGGCATCAGCCTCGCGGACGACGACGACCCGGCCAAGTCCCCGGGCCCCGGGGTCGACCTCACCGTCACCAAGCTCACCGCCGGTCCCCCGGTCTCCGCGAAGTGCATGGCACCGGAGGCGTCGAGCATCGCCGCCCAGGAGATCGCGTTCGAGGGCGAGGTCACCGAGATCGCCGACGGCGTCGTCACCCTCACCGCCCTGCAGTTCTTCCAAGGCCCCGCGACCGACCTCGTCGAGGTGGCCGAGCCGGACCAGACGATGAGCGAGATGCCGGTCGACTTCCAGGTCGGCAAGGTCTACCTGGTCGGCGCGACCCGGGGCGAGGTCTCGATCTGCGGCCTCAGCGGGCTCGCCACCGACGACCTGCGGATCCTGTACGACGAGGCGTTCGCCAAGTAGGTCAGCGCGGCGCCATCCGCAGCGCCCCGTCGATCCGGATCACCTCGCCGTTGAGGTAGTCGTTGTCGACGATCGAGAGCACCAGCTTGGCGTACTCGCCCGGGTCGCCGAGCCGGCTCGGGAACGGCACCCCGGCGGCGAGGCCGGCACGGAACTCCTCGGAGACGGTCTCCATCATCGGGGTCAGCATGATCCCCGGCGCGATCGTCATCACCCGGATCCCGTGCTGCGCCAGGTCGCGGGCGGCCGGGAGGGTCAGGCCGACGACGCCGCCCTTCGAGGACGCGTAGGCGGCCTGGCCGATCTGGCCGTCGTACGCGGCGACGGAGGCGGTGTTCACCACGACGCCGCGCTGTCCTTGCGCGTCCGGCGTGGTCGCGGCGATCTGCTCGGCCGCCAGGGCCATCACGTTGAAGGTGCCGATCAGGTTGACCCCGACGACCTTCGCGTACGTATCCAGGTTGTGCACCCCGCGCCGACTCAGCACCCGCTCGGACGGCGCGATCCCGGCGCAGTTGACGACCACGCGCAGCGGCTCCGGGCCGGCCGCGACCCCGGCGATCCCGGCGCGCACCGACTCCGCATCGGTGACGTCGACCTCGACGTACTCGACCCCGGCCGGCGCGGTGGTCCCGCGGACGGCGTCGATCGAGTCCTTCAGGTCGAACGCGTAGACGCGGGCACCCTGGCGGGCGAGCGCGGCAGCCGTCTCGGCACCGAGCCCGGAGGCCCCTCCGGTGACGATCGCGGCAGTGCGGGCGAGCTCCATGATTCGTGCTCCTTCTTCGGGTGGGACGCCGGTCCCGCCGGCACGTGGGGAGAACCAGTGCAACGGGGAGATGCTGACGGGACCAGCGGTTCGGGGATACCCGCGCACGTCGCTCCGTGCCGGGGGTGGGGGGTGTCAGGCTCCGGTGAAGACCGGGGTCTTCCGGGCCAGGAAGGCGTCGACGGCGGCGGCGTGGTCGCCGGTGCGGCCGAGCACCACCTGCTCGTCCGCCTCGGCCTGGAGAGCAACCGCGAGCGGCTGGGTGGGCGACGTGGCGAGTAGGCGCTTCGAGGCGGCGATCGCCCGGGTCGGCCCGGCCGCCAGCCGGTGGGCCAGCTCGCGCGCGTGCCCGGCGACCTGGTCGGGTGCGACCACGTCCCCGGCCAGACCCCAGCCGATGCCGTGCTCCACCGAGAACGGCTCGGCGAGCAGCACCAGCTCGGAGGCCCGGGCGTGGCCGACGGACCGGCTCAGCGAGGCGGAGAGCCCGGAGTCGCAGGTCAGGCCGACGCCGGTGAACGCGGTGGAGAGCGTCGTACCGGTCGCCCAGACCTGGAGGTCGCAGGCGAGCACGAAGCCGAGACCGGCTCCGACGCAGGTGCCGTTGACCGCGGCCACCACCGGCTTCGGCATCGTCGCCAGCAGCAGCGTGATCGGGTTGTAGTGCCGCTCGACGGTCTCACCGGCGGAGGCCGGATCCTCCTTCAGCGCCTGGTCGAGCTCGCGCAGGTCCTGGCCGACGCTGAACGTCGACCCGGCCCCGGTCAGCACGACCGCGCGCACGGACTCGTCGTCGGCGACCTCGCGGAGCGCCGCCAGCAGGGCGTCCTTCGCGGCCGTGCTCAGCGCGTTGCCGGCTTGGGGGCGGTTCAGGGTGACGACCGCGACCGCGCCGTCGCGCTCCAGCAGCACCTCGCTCACCTCGGTGAGGATCATGCGAGCTTCTCGTAGACCACGACCGGGTTGCCGCTCGGGTCGGTGATCGTGGCCCGGCGCTCGTGCGGCCCGACCACCACCTCCGTGCCGGGGTAGCCCTCCAGGACCGCGTCCAGGTCGTCGACCTCGACGCTGACCAGGACCCGGCCGGCGACCGGCTGCTGGGACTCGTCGGCCAGCCCGAGGGTGACGGCGCCGTCGGTGACGGCCGCGTACCGGTCCCCGTCCCGGAACCTGGTGGTCAGCCCGAGACCCTCGTAGAACGCGAGCTGCGCGCCGAGGTCGTCGGCGGGGACGATCACGTGCCCGATCTTCATGAGCGGAACCTCGGCATGACCTCGCGGGCGAACCGCTCCACGATCTTCATCGACTGCTCGATCGGCATCCCCAGCCACTGCGAGCGGAAGACGAAGTGGTTGAAGCCGGCGTCGGCGAAGTCCTGCACCTTGGCGGCGATGTCGTCGGGCGAGCCGAAGAACAGCGCCTTCTCCTTGATGCCCTCCCACTGGGAGTCGAAGTAGTCCATCCCGTACTGGACGTACTCGCCGTAGGAGCGCTGGACGGCGGTGCCGGCGATCGCGAAGGCCTCCTCCGACGAGTCGGCGACGCAGAGGTCCCGGTGGATCGGGAAGGTGGCTCCGGTGTCGTCGAAGCCGGCCGCCGCCCGGTGCTCGCGGTAGTCCTTCAGGTTCCCGACGGCCCAGTTGCGGCGCACGTTGGACGGCGCCAGCCAGGGCAGCCCCTGCTTGGCGATCCGCTCGATCCCGATCGGGCCGTTCGCGCCCACCCAGACCGGGATCTCGTCCTGGGCCGGCAGCACGCTGCAACGGACGCCGTCGAGGTCGAAGTGCTGGCCGTGGTGGGTGACCTTCTCGCCGGACCAGAGCTGCCGCATCACGTCGAGCGACTCGTTCATCCGGGAGACCCGGGTACGGCGCTCCACCCCGAAGGAGGCGAACTCGTCCTCGCGGTAGCCCGACCCGATGCCGAGGACGAAGCGCCCTCCGGACATCTGGTCGATGGTGGCGATCTCCTCGGCCCAGTGCACCGGGTGCCCGAGCGGGAGGATCAGGATCCCGGTGCCCAGCTCCATCGACCCGGAGTGGTCGATCAACCGGGACAGCAGCGGCAGCGGCTGGTGGGTGCTCAACGACGACAGGTAGTGGTGGATGCCGAAGAGCGAGTCGTAGCCCAGGTCGCGGATGTGCTGGACGTACTCGACCAGCTCGCCGGTCCGGGCACCGATGTCGGTGCCCGGGTCGTACTGGTGATCGAGCAGGATCCCGAACTTCACCGCCGGCTCACGCCTCTTCTTGCGAGCGGCTGTCGCTGAGCCGGAAGTACGGCGCCACCATCCGGTCGCGGTCGGCGAGCGCGGCACTGACGCCCTGGTCGCGACGCTCCTTGAGGAAGTTCCAGTCGCCGGGGTCGAAGGACGCGTTGGTGGCCCAGCCGTGGCCGACCCAGCTGGTCATCGCGCCGAGACCCTTGCCGCGCGCCTCCATCATGATCTGCATCATCGACTTACCCATCATCAGCGAGTCCAGCGGCATCACCGCGATCGCCTCGGCGTAGTCCGCGACCCACTTGTCCAGCTCGTCGCGCTCGACCACCTTGGTGACCAGGCCCTTGCGCTCGCCCTCCTCGGCACCGATCGCGCGCATGGTGAGCATGACGTCCTTCATCGTGGTCAGGCCGACCTTCTCGACCCAGTGGTACATGTCCTGCGGGGCCGGGCCGAGGTAGCGGAAGGCCGGGTGCGTGAACTTGGCGTCCGGGCTGGCGATCACGATGTCGGCGGAGAGCGCGATCTGGAAGTGCCCGCCGTAGCAGTAGCCCTGCACCTGGCAGATGGTCGCCTTCAGCGACTCGATGATCGGGCGGGTGAACCCGGAGGAGAGCACGTTGCGGTCCGGGAGGATCCGCTGGCGCTGGGCCGGACGACGTCGCGACGCCTTGTCGGTGCCGGACTTGTAGCCGATGTAGTGGCCGAGCTCGGCGGCGTCGGCACCGGTGCCGAAGTGGTCGCCCTCGCCCTTGAAGATGATCACCTTGACGCGGTCGTCGGACTCGGCCTCGCGGACCAGGTCACCGACCCGCTCGAAGGCCGCGACCGGGATCGCGTTGAGCCGGTCGGCGCGGTCGAAGGTGATCGTCGCGGTCGAGCGCTCCTCGTCGACCTCGTAGCGCACGTACGACGCCAGGGTCTCGGGGTCGACCTCCATGTTCTCGACGTCCCACTGGTTCTCCAGCAGCTCGGCCTCAGTCTTCTTCACGGCAGTTCCTCACTTGTTTCGTTGGTCGATCGGCCCGAGTTCGGGCATCGGTGTCGTTGCGGTCGGTACGGCGGCGCGGCGTCAGCGGAAGGCGGGGAACACCTCGGCGGCGAAGAGCCGCAGCGATGCCCGCACTTTGTCCGCCGGCATCCCGAGCCAGCCGGGTCTGAAGATCACGTGGTTGAAGCCCTGGTCCCGCAGCGCGGAGATCCGCTCGATCAGGTATTCCGGCGAACCGAGCATCAGGGTGTTCACCACGAGCTCGTCGAACCGGTCCCGCTGCCAGCGCAGGGCCGGGTACTCCGCGTAGGTCGAGTACTCGGTGCGCGCGTGCGGCAGCGCCTCCTCGACGGCCTGCTCGTTCGTCGGCGCGCAGTAGAGCTCGACACCGACCGGGCGCTCGACGGCTCCCGAGTCCTTGCCGAACTCGACCAGCGCCTCGTCGTAGACGGCGACGTGCTCGGGCAGGAAGCGCTTGCTCGGCGAGTTGCCGGGGGCGTACCAGGCGTCGCCGAGCCGGGCTGCCCGTCGTACCGCCTTCTTGCCGCCGGCGCCCACCCAGATCGGCGGACCGCCCGGGGTCAGTGGCGTGATCCCGATGGTGGCGTCGTGCAGCGGGTAGAACTCGCCGTCGTGGTTGACCACCTCGCCGGTCCAGAGCTCGCGGATCAGCCGCAGGCTCTCGTCGAGGCGCCGGAAGCGAGAGTCCGGGTCGACCCCGAAGGCGGCGAACTCGTTCTCGCGGTAGCCCGCCCCGACACCGAGCACGACCCGTCCGCCGGAGAGGTGGTCGAGGGTGGCGAACTCCTCGGCGACGTGGACCGGGTGGAACAGCGGCAGCAGCAGGATCCCGGTGCCCAGCGTCATCTCCCCGGTCCGCGGGATCAGGCTGGCCATCATCGAGATCGGCTGCGGGGTGGCCAGGTTGGAGCCGAAGTGGTTGATCGTCCACACCGAGTCGTAGCCCAGTTCCGCGGCCGTCTCGACGGTGCCGAACAGGTCGCTCAGGTGCTTGCCGAGGTCGTCGGCGTGCGGGTACTGGTGCGAAGCCATGATCCCGAACTTCATCAGCGCACCCCGCCGTCGGCCGGGGCCAGGTCGGGCACCGAGGCCCGGCTGATCTTGCCGGTCGCACTGCGCTCGAGCTCGGCGACGAACTCGATCCGGCGCGGGGTCTTGAAGTGGGCCAGCTCCTCGCGGGCGAAGGCGACCAGCGCAGCGGCGAGGCCGTCGTCGTCCAGCGCCGTGTCCCGCTCCCGGACGACGAGCGCCACCGGGATCTCCCCGAGCCGGTCGTCCGGTACGCCGACCACCCGGATGTCACGCACCAGCGGGTGCGCGCGCAGGGCGTCCTCGATCTCCTCGGGCCAGACCTGGAAGCCGGCGCACTTGATCATGTCGCGCTTGCGGCCCGACAGCCAGAGCACGCCGTCGTCGTCGACGTAGCCCATGTCGCCGGTGTGCACCCAGCCGTCGCGGACCAGCTCCGCGGAGGCCTCGGCGTCGTCGACGTAGCCCTTCGTCATCGCCGAGCGGACCACGACCTCGCCCTCGGTGCCGACGGGTTGCGCCGCGCCGTCGTCGTCGCGGATCTCCAGCTCGACACCGGGGTAGACCCGGCCGGCGGACCCGGGCTTCCAGAGACCGGCCTTCATGTCCCGGCCGGTCCAGCCGGCGATGTGGCCGGACTCGGTCGAGCCGTAGTTGACCAGGATCGGCACCTGGTAGCGCTCCTCGAACGCGCGCCGTACCGTCCAGGAGATGGCCTGGCCGGCGACCAGCACCGACTTCACGCCCTCGAACGGGAGCACCCGCTCGGCGTGCACGATGTCGAAGACCATCGTCGGCAGGAAGAAGAAGTTGTCGAAGCGGTACTGCTCCATCAGGTCGCCGAGCAGGTCGATCGAGAACCGCTCCCAGACCACCGCCGGCCGGCCGACGAAGAACGCGAACAGCAGCGAGTGCTGTCCGCCGGAGTGGAAGAGCGGCAGCGCGATCAGGTTCGGCTTGGCGTCGAGCGCCGCGGTGCCCTCGTCCTCGGTGCCGGTGGAGACCCGGGCCAGCCGCTGCAGCGAGCCGCGGGTGCCGGCGTGGGTGACGCTGACCGCCTTCGGCCGGCCGGTGGTGCCGCCGGTGAACAGGATGCAGGCCTCGGCGTCGTCGTCCACCTCGACCGCGTCGACGCGCTGCTGGTGCTGCCAGTCGAAGACCGGCACGTCCGGCAGGCTGCCGTCGATCGAGCGGACCGGGACCTCGGAGTCGATGCCGGCGACCACGTCGGCCCGGCGCCCGTCGACCAGCAACAGCCGAGGCTGGGTCTTCGCGAGCGACTCGGTCAGCTCGGCAGCGTTGTACAGGCTGCTGATCGTCACCGGGACGGCGCCGACCTTCCAGGCGCCGAAGAGGAAGAAGACGGTTTCGGGACCGTTGGTCAGGTAGAACGCCACCCGGTCACCGGCGCCGATGCCCTCGGCCCGCAGCGCCGCGGCGACCCCGCCGGCAAGCAGGTCGATCTCGTCGAAGGTCCAGGAGCGTCCGTCGTCACCGAAGAGCGCCGGTACGGCGGCCCGGTCGGCGCAGCGCGCAGCGAGGACGGCGGCCAGGTTCGTCGTACTCATCAGGCGGCCTCGGCGGCGTCGAGGAGTTCGATCACCGCGCCGAAGCGGGCGATCTGGTCCATGGCCTCGTGCTGGCTCGCCCCGACGAACTGGAGCCGGAGCGACACCTCGGTGATGCCGAGGTCGGACTCCCAGCGGCGGAGCTTGGCGACGATCTCCTCCGGGGTGCCCACCAGGCAGTCCTCCTCGAGGTACCGGTCGATGTCCAGGCCCTGGGCGTCGTCCCAGGACTTGTAGCCGGCGTACTGGCGCTCCAGGTGCGGCCGGACACCGGCGACGGCGGCGGCGTGGGTGTCGGCGACGAACGCCTCCCGGGACATCGGGTACCCGCGGTCGTGCGAGAAGCCGTGCTCGGTCAGGGTGTCGCGGTAGATGCCGAGCAGCCGGGACAGCTCCGCGTCGTTGCCCTTCGGGCCGATCAGCCAGGGCGTGTCCAGCCGGGCCGCGCGCTTGATCGCCGGCTCGGCGAAGGCGCCGATCCACAGTGGCGGGCCGCCGGGCTGGACCGGGCGCAGCACCACCGAGGCTCCGGGGACCTCGCCCCAGCTGCCGGCGAGGTCGAGGGTCTCGCCGTTCCACAGCGCGCGCAGGATCGGGACGTACTCGGCCAGCCGGGTGAGCCGGTCGGGCCAGTCGACGCCGAAGGCCGTCGTCTCGCGCTTGCGGTAGCCCGCGCCGATGCCGACCGTGAGCCGGCCGTTCGACAGCACGTCCAGGGAGGCGAGCTCCTCGGCGAGCGCGATCGGGTTGAGCAGGGGTGCCAGCAGCACGCCGGTGCCGATCCGGACCCGGTCGGTCGCGGCGGCCAGGTAGCCGGCCAGCGGGATCGGCTGGATGAACGCCGACTGCGCCAGGTAGTGGTGCCCGAGGTAGACGGCGTGGAACCCGGCCGCCTCGGCGGCCGCCGCCTGGGTCACCACGTCGTCGACCCCGTCGACGGCGGACGCCGACGGGTCGAACTGGGCGCTCAGGAAGCAGCTGACCTTCACCCGACGACCGCCTCTTCCACCGTCGCGGTCGAGCCGGCACCTTCGCGGAAGTACGGGATCACCTCGGCGGCGAACATCTCCATCGACTTCAGCGCCGCCTTGCGGTCCAGCGACGGGATCCGCAGCCAGCCGATGTAGTGGTTGATGCCGAGCTGCTCGCGGAGCATCTCGATGGTCTCGATGACCCGCTGCGGCGACCCGAAGTTGCCGCCGTGGGTGAGGGTCTGCTCGAGGGTCAGCAGCTCGATGTTCTTGGCCACGGCCGCGTAGTAGTCGCGCTCCTTCTCCATGGCGTCCTCCGAGCCGGGGATGACCTTCCCCACCGACTTGTAGTAGTTCAGCGCCGCCTGGGCAGCCTCCTGGAGTCCAGTCTCGCCCTCACCGCACCAGACCTGCTGCATGAAGGGCAAGTCGTAGGTGCTGAGGTCGAACCCGTTCTCCACCATGGCGTTCCGGTAGAGCGCGAAGTTCTTCTGCATGATGCCGAGCGGGGTGAAGTTCGGCGAGGTGATGATCGACTCGCCGATGGCGCCGCGGTCGCGGAAGCTGTCCGGCGAGACGGTGCCCTGGAGGATCGGCGGCCCGCCGGGGGTGAAGGGCCGCGGGTAGGTGGTGATGTTGTCGTAGTGCAGGTACTCGCCGTGGAACGAGAAGTTCTCCTCCGACAGCGCCAGCCGGATCACCGCGAGGGTCTCCTCGTAGCGGCCCTTGGACTCCTCGAGCGGGATCCCGAAGCCGGCGAACTCGGAGGGCTGGTAGCCGCGGCCGACGCCGATCGAGACCCGGCCCTCGCTGAGCACGTCCAGCGCGGCGATGTCCTCGGCCAGGCGGAGCGGGTCGTGCAGCGGGAGCACCAGGACGGCGGTGCCGATGGTGATCTGCTTGGTCCGCTCGGCGATCGCCATCCCGAAGTTCATCGGGCTGCCGAGCATGCCGTACTTGGAGAAGTGGTGCTCGGCGAGCCAGACCGAGTCGAAGCCGAGCTCGTCGGCGAGCTGGATCTCCTCGAGCGTCTGGCGCAGCACCTGGTTGTCAGATCCGGCGTCGGACGCCGGGAACAGGTTCATGACTCCGAACTTCACGTGCACTCCTCGTATATTCCGACCAGTTGGTATGTTACCGAGATGCCGAGTCCCCCGCAAGGGCTCGGTGGTGATTTCTAGGTGCTGACGGTGCGGCGCGCGGCGACCCGGAGCTCGCCGGCACGACGCCGATGCCACGAGCCGCGACCGAGCACGGCGTCGAGGACGAAGGCACGGCGCAGGTAGAGGTGCGGGTCCGCCTCCATCGTGATGCCCATCCCGCCGTGCACCTGGATGCAGCGCTCGGCGGCGAAGACCGCGGCCTTGCCCGCGGCGGCCTTCGCGGCATGCACCTGTGCTGCCGCCTCGGGACGGCCGAGCTCGACGGCCCAGGCGGCGTACAGGGTCAGGTCCCAGGCGGCCTTGCGCATCGTCGCGGCCTCGGCGAGCTGGAACGCGACCGCCTGGAAGGAGCCGATCACCCGGCCGAACTGCTCGCGGGTCCGGGCGTAGCCGGCGGCCAGCTCGATCGCTCCCTGGGCAACGCCGCACAGCTCGGCGGCCGCGACCAGGGTGGCCCGCTGGACGCCGGAGCCGGCCGGGGCGACCTGCTCGGGTTGGGTCAGGGTGACGTCGGAGAGCGGCACCGACGGGTCGAAGGAGACCCGCGGCGCGATCCCGGCCGGGTCGGCGATCCAGACACCGTCCGCGCTGAGGCCGACGAGCGCGTCGGCCTGGGCGGCGTACCGGACGAGGGTGCGGATCAGCAGGTCGTTCGGCACCCGGTCGCCCCACCCGGAGTGAGCCGGTACGTCGACCGCGGGGGTCAGCACCCGGCGCCCCTCAAGCACCTCGTCGGGCAGCGTGCCGACGCCTGCGGCGAGCTGGACGGCGGCGGCGTGCGCCGGGAACCGGCTCGGTACCAGGTGCTCGCCGAGCGCCTCGACGGCGACGAGCAGGTCGATCAGCGACGACCCGACCCCGCCGGCCGACTCGGGGACGCCGAGCAGGCCGAAGTCACGGAGCAGGACGGCGTCGCACGCCGGCGCGGTCCAGGGTGCCGTGAGCGTGGCGCGGGACCCGACGTCCTCGCCCTCGGCGAGGGCCCGGACGGTCTTCTCGATGTCCAGCTGGTCCTGGGTGAAGGTGGCTCGCATGCCGCTCCTCGATCAACGCGAGCGGGGCAGGCTGAGCACCCGCTCCGCGAGAATGGACTTCTGGACTTCCTCGGTGCCGCCCTCGATGGTGTGGGCGCGGGCACGGAGGTAACGGCGCATCCGGGCGCCGGCACCGTCGCCGTCGAGGAGCACTCCGCCGGCCTCGTCGAGCTGGACCGCGAGCCGGTTGGCGTTCTGCACCACACCGGCCCACAGGCCCTTGAGCGCCGAGGTCTCCGGTCCGGGGACACCGCCCGCCTGGCTCTCACCGAGCATCCGCATCGAGCCGATCCGGACCGCCTCGGCGTCGCACTGGAGCGCGCCGACGGTGTCGAGGAAGGCGGTGTCGTCGGCCAGGCCGCGCTCGAGGGCCACGTCGATGATCCGGTCGACGGCCTCGCGGGCCCAGACCCACAGGTTCAGCGCCATGCTGCCGCGCTCGAACGCCAGGGTGGTCAGCGCGACCTTCCAGCCGTTGCCGAGACCGCCGAGGACGTCCTCGTCCGGGACGAAGACGTCGTCGAGGAACATCTCGTTGAACTCGGTGTCGCCGTTGATCATCGTCAGCGGCTGCACCGTGAACTTGTCCATCGGTGCCAGGAAGTAGGTGATCCCGGCGTGCTTGGAGGCGTCGCCGTCGGTGCGCGCGAGCAGCAGGCACTTCGAGGCGTTGTGCGCGTTCGAGGTCCAGATCTTCGACCCGTTGATCAGCCAGCCGCCGTCGACCTTGGTCGCCGAGGTGCGCAGGCTGGCCAGGTCGGAACCCGAGCCCGGTTCGCTGAAGCCCTGGCACCAGTAGGTCTCGCCGCGGAGGATGCCGGGCAGGTAGCGGGCCTGCTGCTCGGCGGTGCCGTGGGCGATGATCGTCGGCCCGGCCAGCATCATCCCGACGCCGTTGAGCGGGTACGGCGCCCCGCGGACCGCCGCCTCCTCGTTGAAGATCGCCTGGGCGAGCGAGTCCATCCCGCGGCCGCCGTGCTCGGCGGGCCAGGAGAGTCCGGCCCAGTTCGCCGCGCAGAGCCGGTCCTGCCAGATCCGGGACCAGTCCTCGCGCTGGTCCTGGGTCAGGTCCTCCTGGTCGGGGACGTCCCGCAGGGCGTCGTCGAGCCACTGGCCCGCCTCGCGGCGGAACGCCAGGTCGGCCTCGCTGTCATCGAAGTCCATGTGCGCCTTCCTCGAAGAGTGCCCTGCTCACGCCGAGACCGTCTCGGTGCCGGCGAGCCGGGCCTTGTAGAGCTTGCCGTTGGGGTCGCGCGGCAGTTCGCGGTGCACGACGTAGGTCCGCGGGAGCTTGGGCTTGGCGAGCCGCTCCGCCAGGTACGCGCGCAGCCCCTCGATCGCGAGGTCGCGCTCGGGAGCGGACTCGGTGAGCACGACGTGCGCCAGCGGCACCTCGCCGTACTCGGGGTCCGGCATCCCGACGACGCCCGCGTCGGCCACCCAGTCGTGACCGATCAGGACGCCCTCGATCTCGGAGGGGTAGACGTTGACGCCGCCGACCAGGATCAGCTCGGACGCCCGGCCGGTGATGTAGAGGAACCCGTCCTCGTCGACGTGGCCCAGGTCCCACACGGTCATCAGACCGCCGCGGCGGGAGCCCTCGGTCTTGGCGGCGTCGTTGTGGTACTCGACCTTGTCCTCGCCCATCCGCATGTAGACGATCCCGGTCTCGCCGGCCGGCACCTCGTTGCCCTCGGCGTCGAGGATCTTCAGGGTCGAGACCGAGAGCGGGAGGCCGACCGTGCCCGGCCGCGCCAGCCACTCGTGCGGGCGGGCGATGGTGGTGCCGACCTCGGTCGCGCCGTAGTACTCGTAGATGACCGGACCGAACCAGTCGAGCATCTGCTGCTTGATCTCGGTCGAGCACGGTGCCGCACCGTGGATGACGTACTTGAGGGTGGAGAGGTCGTAGGCGGTGCGCTCGGCGACCGGCAGCTGGAGCAACCGGTAGAAGTGCGTCGGCACCATGCTCGATCCGGTGACGCCGCACTCCTGCACCCGGGCGAGGAAGCCCTCCGGGTTCCACCCGTCCATCAGGACCAGGGTGCCGCCGGCGTGCAGGGCTCCGGCCGCGGGTGCGATGTTCGCCGAGTGGTAGAGCGGGGCCGAGACCAGCCAGGCGCCGAACGCCTCCCGGGTCATCCCGAACTCGCTGAAGAGCCAGACGTAGGCCTGCGCGCCGTTGTCGGCATCGAGGCCGCTGAGCGGTCGCTTCACGCCCTTGGGGCGGCCGGTGGTGCCGGAGGTGTACATCATCAAGGACCCGGCGCGGGTCTCCTCGAGGTCCGTCTCCGGCATCCCCGCGGTGAGCGCGGTGAGCGGCTGCGCCGTCGTACCGGGGCCGTCGACGTAGACCTGGACGCCGTCGCCGGCCGCGGCCGCGACGGTCGCCTCCGCGCGCGGCGAGCAGACGGCCACCTTGGCGCCGCTGTCGGCCAGGATGTAGGCGATCTCCGGCTCGGTGAGGTGGTAGTTCACCGTGACCAGATAGAGGCCGGACTGCATCGCGGCCAGGTAGAGCGCGACCATCCCGACGCTGTTGGTCATCACGCAGGCGACAGTGTCCCCCTCTACCAGTCCGCAGCGAGTGCGCAGGCCGTGGGAGATCCGGTTGACCTCGGCGAAGAGCTCGCCGTAGGTGAGCTGCTGGTTGTCGGCGGCGACGATCGCGCACAGGTCCGGATCGGACGCGGCCCAGAGCCGGAAGCCGGTCTGCTCCTCGCTCATACCACTCCTTGCATTAGATTCCGACCATTCGGTATGTTGTTGGAAACCATAGACGGGATCTCCAAACATGTCCACACCTGTCAGCGAGGATCACGCCAGCAGCTTCCGGGCACGCGAGGTCTCCGCACCGACCGCGGTCATCGACGGCGTCTGGGCTGTTCCGGTCCCCCTGCACGGCAGCCCGTTGCACTCGATCATCGTCTACCTGATCGAGACCACCGAGGGCCTGATCCTGATCGACGCAGGCTACGAGCACCCGAGCTGCTGGGAGTCCTTCCAGGCGTCGGTCACCGCGATCGGTCGCGACGTGGCGGAGATCCGGTGGGTGCTGCTCACCCACAACCACCCCGACCACGTGGGCTTCGCCGAACGGGTCCGGGAGCTGTCCGGCGCGAAGGTGGCGATGGGGCGGGCCGACGACTTCGCCTCCCAGGAGAGCCGGCGCGGCGGGTTCCTGGCCCAGCTGCGGAACGCGCTCGCGCTGACCGGGGCGCCGGCGGACGTGGTCGAGACGATGTACGCCGAGGCGATCAAGGTCGCCCACCACACGGAGTCGCTCGAGCTGGACGTCGTGCTCGACGCCGACACCGACATCACCCTGGGCGGGGTGACGGTCCGGGCGATGCACGCACCCGGGCACACCTACGGGCACACCGTGTACGTCGACTCCCGCGGCCTGGTCTTCACCGGCGACACGATGATGGCCGAGGGCCCGACCCAGCTGGCGATCCCGAGCCTCCCGGAGGACAACCCGGCCGCGGACCTGTTCGCGACCCTGGACCGGATCCGGGACCTCGCTGCCGAGATCGCCTGCCCCGCGCACCAGTTCGCCTACCGCGACGTGGCCGCTCGCGCCGAGGAGCTGAAGGCGTTCCACCTCGACGAGGTGGCCGCGGTCCGCGCCCTGATGAGCGCGGGGTCGACCGCCTGGGAGGTCGCACCGCTGCTGCCGCGGGCCAAGCCCTGGGACGAGCTCGGGAACGGCACCAAGCGGTTCGCGCTGGTGCACACCCTGGCGCTGATGCGTGGGGTGGAGTAGGCGCGGCTACCGCGAAGACACGCCCAGATCGTCGACGACGAGGACGATCTTCATCGCCTCACCCGATGCCATCAGGGCGAAGGCGTCCTCGTAGTCGTGGATCGGGATCCGGTGACTGATCACCGGGTCGAGTCGCAACCGACCGCCCAGGAGCATGTTCTCGACCTGGTACCAGGTGTCGAACATCCGGCGACCGAACACGCCGCGGATCGTCGTCCCCTTGAAGACCACCTGGTTCAACAGGTCGATCTCCACCGGCTCCGTGGGTACTCCGAGAAGAGCGGCATTGCCCCCGCTCCGGAGCGACCTCAGCCCCTGCTGGATCGCTCCCGGGTTCCCGCTCATCTCGAGCAGCACGTCGGGGCCGTCGCCGTCCGTGAGGTCGCGTGCCTGTTCCGGCCAGTCGGGGGCGTCGCCCTCGAGGGCGTGATCGGCACCCATCTCCAGCGCCAGAGCGCGACGCCGGGAGCTGATGTCGGTGGCGATGATCGTCCCTGCTCCCGCAGCCCGAGCGATGGCGATCGAGATGGCTCCGATGACCCCGGCCCCGGTCACCAGAACCGTCCGGCCGGCGACTCCCGCTGCCATCACCGTGTGCATCGCGTTGCCGATCGGGTCGAGGATCGCCGCGACGTCGTCGGAGATCTCGTCGTGCACCGGCCAGGCATTGCTCTCCGGCACGATCACGTACTCGGCGAAGCAGCCGTCCACACTCGCGCCGAGGACCTTCACGTTCCGGCACACATGGCTGTCACCGGTCCGGCACGGCTTGCAGTGCCCGCAGGTGAGGTGGCCCTCCCCGCTGACGCGCTGGCCCTCGCGCACCCGGGTGACACCAGGGCCGACGGCAGCGACCCGGCCGACGAACTCGTGCCCGACGGTGACTCCCAACGACACGTGCTCCGCGGTCCAAGGAGCCCAGTCGAAGATGCCCTTGTCCGTGCCGCAGACACCGGCACGGGTCACCGCGACCAGCACCTCCCCGGCCCCGGGCTCGGGGACTGGGGCGTCGTAGGTCGCGGTGAATCCGGTGGTCGGCGCGGTCTTCTGCAAGGCGAGCATGGGGTCAACTCCTGTGATGGGCTTCGAGGTCGGCTGCCTCGGCGAAGGCGCCGATGGCGGCATCGATGTCGGTGCCGGTGTGCGCCGCCGAGATCTGCACGCGGATGCGCGCACTACCCCGCGGGACCACCGGGAAGGCGAACGCGGCGGCGAAGACGCCGCGCTCGCGGAGAGAGGTCGCGACCCGGCGGGCGCGCTCGTCGTCGCCGAGCATGACCGGCACGATCGGACCCGAGCCGTCGAGCAGCTCCCAGCCGGTCTCCTCCATGCCTCGACGGAATCGACCGACGTTGGACCGCAGAGCCTCCAGGCGACTCAGGTCGTCGCGAACGAGCCGGATCGCGGCGAGTGCCGCACCAGCGACCGAGGCGGGCATCGGGCTGGTGAAGATGAAGAAGCGTCCCCGGCTCGTGACCTCGTCGACCACCTCCCTCGGACCCGCCAGGAATCCTCCGAGACCCGCTCCGAGCGCCTTGGAGAAGGTTCCGGTGCGGATCGTCGAGCCGGCCGACTGACGGAGCTCGACCGATCCGCGGCCGGAGTCCCCGACCACGCCCACCGCGTGGGATTCGTCCACCACCAGGTGGGCCCCGATGCTGTCAGCCAGGGGCTGCAGCTCGTCGAGGCGCGCGACCGAACCCTCCATGCTGAACACGCCGTCGGTGACGATCAGCCTGCGACCAGCCTCGGCCGCGTCCGCCGTCACGCCGCGCAGCGACTCGAGGTCGTCGTGCCGGTACACCGCGGTCCGTCCGCGGGCCAGACGACACCCATCGACGATGCTGGCGTGGTTGTACTCGTCGCTGATGATCAAGGCATCGGAGGTGTCCGCGAGGGTCTGCAGCGTTGCGCAGTTCGCGGAGGCGCACGAGTTGAAGAGGAGGACCGACTCGGAATCGAGGTAGTCGGCCAGCTCCTCGGCGAGCTCCCGGTGCACGCGTGTGAGCGCGATGCTGGGATTCAGCCCGATCCCGGCGCCGTACGCGTCGAGGGCATGGTGCGCTCCCGCCACCACCTTCTCGTCACCGGCAAGACCGAGGTAGTCGTTCGACGACAGCATGATCATCTCGCGGCCGTCCAGGTCCACGCGACCGGAGAGCCGGCCCTCGGCCGTCGGCCAGTACGGCGCACTCGTCATTCGTGCTCCTCCCTTCGATGTCGTTGGTGCACGGGTCACCCCATGACGCTGAAGCTGCTGTCCTGGTTGAACTTTCGCTTCCGGCTGTAGTGGGCCAGGTCGATCGTGTGCCCGGTCCGAGGCAGCGTCAGCTGGACCGGGTCGGTGTCGTGGTCCCGGCCTTGTCGGCTCGCGGCGATGATCGAGGCGAGCAGGTCGCCCACGATCGGCGCGTTCTTGAACTGGTTCCCGCTGGTGCCGATCGCGACGAAGTACCCGCTGAGCGAGGTCTTGTCGTAGATCGGGATCCAGTCGTCGGAGACGTCGTACACGCCGCCGATGCCACGGGGAGCATTCGGGACCGCAAGGCTCGGGAGTCGACGGGCCGTGCGAATGACCTGCGCGTCGAAGACCCCCTGGGTCGGCTTGTGGTTGTACTCATCCGGGTCGTCGAGCCACTCCATCGGATCGCAGGCGGGCTCAGTGCCGCCGATGAGCAGGTCGCCGTTGGGGGTGCCCCGGAAGTACGTGCCCAGGTCGAGATCGCCGACCAGTGGAACCAGGTGGTTCGAGCCGAACCCGGGAGGCGCCGGCACCTGGTGAACCTCCTGCCGCATCGGGCGGGTACCGACGTTGAAGTCGTCGATCACCCCGGCGAGCGCGTTGACGACCGCCGAGTGCGGACCGGCGGCGTTGACGACCACACTCACCGGGACGGTCGGCTCGTCCTTGATCTGGACGCCCGTGATGGCGCCGTCCTCACGTCGGATCGCCGTGACCGGCGCGTTGAACCGGAACTCCGCGCCGTGGCGACGCGCAGCGCTCATCAGGTTGTGGGCAGCCAGCGCAGGATCATCGACGAACCCGTTGTCGGGGACCCAGTACCCGCCGACCTCACCCTGCGGGTCGTCCCAGAACTCCGGGTCGCCGATCTGCTTCGGCGGGTAGTACCGGCTGGGGTCGAGGACCGGCAGTCGTGACCTGATGTCGGCGGCGTCCCACCTCTCGTAGGGGATTCCGGCCCGGTCGAACAGGGCGAGCACGCGCTCGGAGTCCTGGTCCGGAGAGTCCAGCACGACGCCACCGGTCTTGATGAACCGAGCCATCCCCGCCTCGTCGACGCCGCCGAGGTGATTCGTCCAGTCGTCCCACAGGACGAAGGACTCCCAGGCCGTCGCGACGCCTTCCCAGGTGGAGTAGTTGAACCGGATGTTGGCCGAGGAGGCGCTCGTGGATCCGTTGCCCGCTGCGCCTCCTCGGTCGTAGACGCAGACCCGGTAGCCGTCACGAGCCAGCGCGTAGGCGATCGAGCAGCCGATGACCCCGGCTCCAATGATGGCGGCGTCGTACCCATTTTGTTGCATGACAATTCCTCAGGGCGTTGAGTTCGGATCGGCTCAGGAGCCGAGTAGGTGATGAGCGGAGCGCGAGGCTCCGGTCGGATCGACTACGGGGTGACAGGCCCCGCCAGCGCCGGATCCATTCCGTTGTCCTCCAGCGCCTTGGCGACGGCTCCGTTGTCGACCAGCGTCTTGATGTCGTCGTTGACGACGGAGATCAACGCGGTCTTGTCCTTCGGAAGAGCCATCACCACGTTGTTCTGGCTCGCCGAGGCAGCGATTTCCGGCGAGGCCTGGAAGCCGGTCACCTTCAGGCTGGAATCCTGCGCGGCTCGATAGCCGGCCTCGGCGCTGGTGAGCACCGCTGCGTCGACCCGGCCGTTCTTGACGTCCGTGAGCAGGCTCGCGGAGTCCTGGTAGAGCTTGACGTTGCCGGACCCCAGCGCCTTCTGGAAGTCCTCGTTCCACAGGTAGCCCTGGATCACGCCTATCGTCTTCCCACGGAGCTCGTCCAGGGTCCCGCCGAGGCTGTCCTTCGACAGCAACGCCATCCCGTCGCGGTACACCGGCGCGCTCAGACCCAAGGTCTGGGCGCGGTCCTCGGTGTAGTAGATCCCGCCGATCACGATGTCGGCGCGTCCGGCCTGGATGCTCGCGAGTCCTGCCGCCGCGGCGACCGACTTCTCCTTGATCTCCAGGCACTCGAGCTTGGCGATCTCCTTCACCAGGGTTCCCTCGACTCCGCCGTAGGTCGAGCCCTCCTTGGTCGTGTACGGCGGCGTGACGTACACGAGCACGTTCAGCTCGCCCTTCTCGAGGGTCTGGACGTCCGGGTGAGCGGGCGTGCAGCCTGCGGGCGGGGACGAGCTGCTGGGGTCGTCGTCGGAGCTACCGCAGCTGCTGAGCGATGCTGCGGCGAGCGTGCCGACCACGGCAGTGACAAGGGTGCGACTCAACTTCATCGTTCTCTCCGTTCTCAAGGGGCGTGCGTGACTTCGGTGGTCCGGGCCAGTCCTTCTCCGGGTGGCTCGACGTCGGTGACGGAAGCGGTACGACCTGGCCATCGAGCGCGCATCAGCGCGACGGCGGACAGCGAGATCGCGGCGTACACCAGGCCGGCGAGCACCAGCGTCGAGGTGAACTGGTACGTGATCGACGCCTGGCTGTAGGCACGGCTCAGCAGCTCAGGCACCGAGACGGCGAAGGCGAGTGAGGTGCCCTGGTACAGGAGGATGCAGAAGCCGATCAGCGGCGGGATCACGACGCGAATCGCCTGCGGAAGCACCACCAGGCGCAGTTCCTGGCCGTGGCTGAGCCCCAGGGCCTGGCAGGCCTCACGGTGCCCGACCGGGATCGAGTTGATCCCGGCCCGGAAGATGTCCGCGGTGTAGGCGGCGGTGGTGAACCCCAGGGCTATCGCCGCGCACACGAAGCTGCTCCAGGTGAGATCCAGCTGCGGTAGTCCGTAGTAGACGAAGTAGAGGACGACCAGCGCAGGCGCCCCGCGCCCGATCTCCACGAGCAGGATCGCCGGCCAGCGGACAGTACGCCGGCGCGCCGTCATCGCCAGCGCCAGGAGCAGGCCCAGCGGCAGACCCCCGGCAAGGCTCACCCCGGTCAGCCGCAGGGTGACCTTCAACCCGTCGAGGTAGTCCGGTAGGTAGTCCTGCCACTCGTTCAACGTCGACATGTCAGGCCCCCACCAGGCGACGCGACAGCACCCGGTCAGCCCCACGGGCCACGACGGCGAACGGGATGCCGAGCGCGATGTAGAGCAAGCCTGCGACGGTGAAGTTCCCCAGGCCGTTCAGGTCCTGCTGCGTCAGCTGGACGGCCTGGAAGGTGATGTCCGTGGCACCGATCACGGAGGCGATGGCGCTGTCCTTGAGCAGCGCGATCGCGAAGGTCGCCATCGGCGGGATCACCACGATCAGCGCCTGCGGGAGGATCACGCGGACGTAGGCCTGGGTACGCGGAAGCGCAAGCGCTCGCGTCGCTTCCCACTGCCCGGCAGGCACGGCGTCCAGGCCCGCTCGGTAGGCCTCGGACAGGTGCGCCGCGTAGATGAGCCCCAAGCCGATGACGGCCGCTTGGAAGGTCGTCAGCTGGAGGTTGTCGGTGCTCCCCAGCGAGAAGTAGATGAGGAAGAGCCACACGATGGGCGGAACCGCGCGCAGCACCTCGACGACGACCACGGCCGGCAGGCGCACCAACCAGTGGCCGGATCGACGCAGGACCGCCAGCGGGAGTCCGAGGACCGCGGCAACGGCGAAGGCGGCGAGGGTGATCCCGATCGTCTGCGCGACGCCGTCCGCGAGGGTGCTGAGAATCGTGCCCACCGCTAACGGCCCCTGACCGCGTTGAGAAAGCGCTGGGTTCGCGGATGCTGCGGATCACGCATCAGCTTTCCGGCGGAGTTCTCCTCGACGACGTGGCCGTCAGCCATGAACACCACGCGATCGGCGACGTCCTCCGCGAAGTGCATCTCGTGGGTGACGACGACCATCGTCATTCCCTCTCCCGCGAGCGTGCGCATCGTGGCGAGGACCTCGGCACCGAGCTCGGGATCAAGGGCCGACGTCGGCTCGTCGAAGAGCATCACCTTGGGTTCCATAGCCAGGGCCCGGGCGATCGCGATCCGTTGCTGCTGCCCGCCCGAGCACTTGCCCGGCTTCGCGTCGGCCCGCTCGGCGAGTCCGACGTGGGTCAGCTGCCTCATCGCACGCTCGCGAGCCTGCTCCCTGGGCAGTCCCAGGGTGTGCTCCGGCGCGAGCATGACGTTCTGCAACGCGGTCAGGTGCGGGAAGAGGTTGAACGACTGGAAGACCATGCCCACGTCGCGGCGCAGGGCATCAAGCGTGCGGCGGGATCCGCCCACCTCGACCCCTTCGAGCAGGATCCGTCCCTTGCTCGGCGGCTCGAGGAAGTTGATGGCGCGCAGCAGGCTGCTCTTGCCCGCGCCGCTCGGGCCGATCAGGGCGACGACCTCGCCGGCGGCCACGTCCAGGGACACGTCGTGAACGACTTCCTGGTGCCGGTAGGCGACGCAGACGCCGTCGAGAGTGAGGAGCGGCTTCGATTCAGGGGTCATGTCGTCACTCTTCACCCGTGCCACCGGCGCAACACCCGGTTGGTTGCCTCGATGCGGTCGTTCCGACACTTCATTCGCCCTACTTCCGTGGCCTGACTGGTGACCAAGTATGGAAGCGGGCGCGGACCCATTGCTATGTACAGATACCTGTTGTTCCGTCGATCTATATCTACATTTGTCGACCGTCTGAGGCGAGCGGGACTCCTGCCCCGGTCAGCCTGGCGAGCTTGAGTGCCAGATGAAGCGTGAGCCGGTCGCCACCGTCGTCGAGGTCGAGACCGGTGACCGCTTCTATCCGGGCGAGTCGCTGGTACAGCGTTGCTCGGTGGACGTGCAGCGCCTCGGCGGATCGCTGGATGCTCCCGGCGAGGTCCAGGTACGTCTCAGCGGTCGACGCGAGCACGTCACCGTTCTTGCTCGCCGCCAACCGCCCGAGAGGAGACGACTCCGCGCCGGGCGCGATCTCCTCCGGGTCGAGCTTCGCTAACAGCGCGTAGACCCCCAGCGAGTCCCAGGTCACCAGGTCTCCCATGGCCGGCAGGAACCGCGCCGCGCGCACCGCGACCAAAGCCTCCTGGTAGGCGCGATGGGCATCCTTCAAGTGGGCCCACTGCCGTCCGATGCCGGTGATCGTGCCCACGCCCAGTCGATCTGCCACGGCGGCCGACAGTCGACGTGTCACCGCGATCGGATGGTCCGGGTCCTCGTGCGTGTGGGCGACCAGCACGACGAGCTCCTGCGGTCGGGGCAGGCACAGGACCGCGGGGTCAGTGCTCATGCTGGTGGCGCGCTGCGCGACGGTCAGGAACGCGGAGTCGCCACTCTGCTCGGACGGCGCCGCAGGACGAACGACACCCACGCTGACCTTCGCGTGCGGCGGAACGAGCTCCTCGTCGAGTGCCTCGAGCTCGGCAGCGCCCCGGGTCGGCTCGTCAGCAGAGATCAGGTCGCGCACCAGGGAGCTGCACCGAGTCTGCTTGCGCTGCAGGAACAGCTCGCGGCGGTACAGCATCATGCCGGCCTGGTCGGCGACGATCGCGGTGTCCCGCAGTTCGTCGTCGCCGACGAGGCCGTCGTCGATGAGCCAGAGGTACCCCAGCAGTACGCCGGCGCAACGCACCGGCGCGCAGATCCGGGGTTTGGCTCCCAGGTCCGCCGGCGGCGCGATGCGACCAGGACCGTCGAGGTCCGCGATGCCCAGGGACAGGACCGTCGCCTGGAGATCCGGGGCAACCCCGCGGCCGAGCACCGACTGCACGCGCACCGTGTCCTCGTCGCCGAAGTGACGGCTCGCCGCGATCAGGCTCAGCGACGGGTCGTCCAGCGCCACCGACCGCTGCAGGCGCTCAGCAAACGAATCGATGAGCTCCTGGAGGTTCTCCGATTTCGAGAGGGACTCGACACCCGACGGCATCCGCTGAGCGTACTCGCGCCGGCAGAACGGATCCTTGCTTCCTACCCGTTGCCGATGACGGCCAGGTCGAGGTCACCGATCGCGATCGTGTAGGTGCCGGCGACGGCCTTCGCCGGGGTGAAGGCGCGGATGCCTGCGGCGAAGGTGAGCCACGACGGCAGCACGGCCTCGCCGTCCTCGGTGGCCGACCCGTCCGCCGGCCCGCGCCGGTGAAGTCGGTGATGTGCGCTAGGCCGACCCGGTCTCCTGGAGCCGCCTCGAGATCGGCCCCAGCAGCTCGATCAGCCGCTCGAGCTCGTTCTCGGCAAGGCTGGCGTACGGCGCCTCGGCGAGGGCGTCGGTCAGCGTCTCGACCCGGTCCTTCGCCGCCCGGCCGGCGTCGGTGAACCGCCCGCCGGCGTCGACCAGGCCACGGTCCCGCAGCCCGCTCATCAGCGCGGCCAGGTCGGCGGCGGGCAGGTGGTGGATCCGGCCGAACGACTCCGCCGGGTGGATGCCCAGGTCCAGCGCGCTCAGCACGTGCGCTTCGAGCCCGCCGATCCCCTCGGAGACCAGCGCGACGATGTGGCCGTCACCGCGGTGCTCGCGGAGCATGTTGCCCGCGTGCCACAGGCGGGCCACCGGCTCGTCGGGCATCGGGAGGGCGCGGAGGGCGGCGTACATGACGCGTCCCTCCGTCGGCGCGCTGATCGAAGCCTGGGCGAGCAGGTCCGCCGCGGCGGCCAGTCCCGATGTCCCGACGAGGTCGCCGAGGATCCGGCGGAGCGCCGCGACGCAGCCCTGCTGGCGCGCGGCGTGCGCCGCCTCGGGTGTGGTCGTCTCCCAGACCTTGGGGACGTGGCGAGCCGCCTCCCCGTCGGCGAAGTTGTAGAACGCGGCGTGCACCACCTCGGCCGGCACCCGTCCGAGCGGAGCGGACCGGCCCGCGAAGTAGCCGTCCCAGTAGTTGGTGAAGCCGAGCGCCGCCATTTCCTCGTTGGGCTCGTCCGCGGCGAAGTTCACCATCGGGATCGGCTCGACGAGCTCGTACAGACGGCGTGCGACGGGTTGCTGCATCGTGGTGGTCTCCTGTCGTGACGGCGCCCCTCCGGGCAGCCTCTCACCGGTACGACGAACAGCAGGGTCTCGAAACGACACCCGTCGCGCGACTCCTCGATCGCGCCTCGGCCCGAAATTCGGATGACACACTTGCACCATCCCCGACAGGTACAGGGCATGGAACCCATGACATCGTCGTTGCCGGAGCGTGATCAACGCTTCCGGGACGTCTACGACGCGGCCTACGCCGACCTGCTCCGTTTCGTACGGAGACGGGTGCACCCCTCCCACGCCGAGGACGTTGTCGGCGAGGTGATGCTGGTCGCCTGGCGCCGCCTCGACGACGTACCGACGGACCTGTCGGCCGCGCGTGCCTGGCTCTTCGGCGTGGCGCGCAAGACCCTCCAGAACGCCCGGCGCCGCGAGGACCGGCACGAGGCCGTCGCGGTCAGGCTAGCCGAGGTCCGACCCGCGGATCCCGGCCACCACCCCGATCTGGTCGCAGGTCGCGTCGACCTCGCCACGGCGTGGCCGCAGCTGAGCGCGACCGACCAGGAAGCGATCGCGCTCTCCGTCCTGGACGGGCTCAGCGCGCCCGAGGCGGCGACCGTGCTGGGCATCTCCGCTACCGCCTTCCGCCTGCGGCTGTCCCGGGCCCGGCGCACCCTGCGTCGCCTGGTCGACGCCACCACCGACGAATCCCTGCTCGGCAACCCGGCCCCCGGAAGGAGCCCCCGATGAGAACCCGCACCGACGACACCGTGATCACCGCTGCCCTGCGCCAGCTCGACCCGGCACCGTCGACCGATCTGACCGCCGAGGAACGCGCTCGTGCCGACGCGACCTTCGCCCGCATCGTGGCGACGCCCGGCGACGGAGCCGCCGCGGCGGAGCAGGTTCGGCCGCGGCGGCGACGACTGCTGGTGATCGCGGGCCTGGCAGGTGCCGCCGGCATCGCCGTCCCCGGACTCCTGCTCAACGGCAGCGCGTACGGATCGTGGACGCCGAAGCCCGAACCGCTCACGAGCGAAGCGGCGGCCGCGGCCGCCACCACCTGTCGCAGCGCCCTCGAGCTCCCGGCGAACGGCGAGCGCATCGCGGTGGCCGAGCGACGCGGCGCGTGGACCTACGTCCTGCTCACGGGTGCCGGGACCGAGGCCGTCTGCCTGATGCCCGACGGCCTCACCGCCCGGGAGGCGACGACCGCGGACGGCTTCTTCGGCAGCTACGACACCGACGCAGCCGCGCCGCCGACCCTCGCCCCCGACCGCATCCAGGAGACCAGCAGCATGGAAGGCAGCACCGAGGAGGGCTGGTTCACCTGGGCCGAGGGCTACGTGGGCAGCGACGTCACCGGCGTCACCGTGCACACGTCCTCGGGTCGCGACATCGAGGCCTCGGTCTCCGGCAACCGGTTCGCTGCCTGGTGGCCGTCGCGCAAGCAGAGCTCGGACCATCCGGCTGAGACGTGGTCCTACACCGTGCACCTCGCCGACGGGAGCACCCGCAGCGCGAGCTGACCCCGGGGTGCGTGCCGGCGGCCTACTCCGAGTAGGCCCAGTCCGGCACCATCTCCGGGCGCTGCTCGCGCAGGCTCCGCTTCAGCACCTTCCCGGACGGGTTGGTCGGGAACTCCTCGACGAGGTAGATCTCCTTGGGCACCTTGAACTTGCCCAGGCGCGCACGCGCGTGCTCGACCAGGTCGTCGGCGGTCAGGCCGGGCTTGCCGATCACGAACGCCACCGGCACCTCCTGCCACTTCGGGTGCGGGGCGGCCACCACGGAGGCGGAGAGCACCAGCGGGTGGTCGGCGAGGACGTTCTCGATCTCGGCGCTGGACATGTTCTCGCCGCCGCTGCGGATCATGTCCTTGAGCCGGTCGCGGATGTAGAGGTAGCCGTCGGCGTCGAAGCAGCCGACGTCGCCGGTGTGGAACCAGCCGTTGCGGAACGCGCTGGCGGTGGCGTCGCCGTCGTCGAGGTAGCCGGGGCTGACCTTCGGACCGCGGGCGATCACCTCGCCGTTCTCGCCGACCGGGACATCCTCGTCGTTCTCGTCGACGACGCGGACGTCGACCCACGGGACCGGGATGCCGACGGAGCCCTGCTTGCTCTCCATGTGGGCTTCGTCGAGATAGGTGAGCCCGCTGCAGGTCTCGGTGAGGCCGTAGCCCTCGATGAGCCTGGCGTTCGGGAAGAGCCCGCGCGCCACCTTGAAGAGCGCCGTCGTCACCTGGGAGAAGATCAGCCAGCGCATCGAGGTCAGGTCGGCGCCGACCTCCTCGGCGTTGCGGCGGATCATGTCGAGCATCGCGGCTGCCGCCACCATCCCGGTGATCGACTCGGAGTCGATCCCGCGCAGGATGTCGTCCGGCTCGAAGCGGCGCTGGAGCACCATGCAGCCGCCCACGTGCCAGATCGCGTAGCCGGGGAGGTCGAGACCGCCCACGTGGTACAGCGGGGCGACGTTCAGGATCCGGTCCGCGGTCGTCAGCCCCAGCTCGACGATCTGGGCGTGCATGTTGGCGTTCACGTTGCCGTGCGTGATCATCACGCCCTTGGGCAGGCTGGTGGTGCCCGAGGTGTAGATGATCCGCTGCAGCGCGTGGTCGTCCAGCTCGACGTCGGCGACCCGGACGCCGCGGTGCGGCTCGGCGATCGCGGCAACGTCCTGCCAGGTCTCGTCGATCGGCTCCAGCGCGATCCGTCGTACGGCGGGAAGGCCGGTGAGCGCGTCCGCGGTCAGCTCCGCGAACTCGGGCACGGTCGCGACCGCCTCCACCTGCGCGTGCCCGATCAGGTGCGCCAGCTCGCCGGCGGTGAGCCGGTAGTTCAGCGGCACGAAGACCGCTCCGAGCCGGGTCAGCGCCAGCGACAGGATCAGGAACTCCGGCACGTTGTTCGCCACGATCGCGATCCGGGAGTCGCGTGCGACGCCCTGCTCGGCCAGACCGGCGGCCAGCGCGCTGACGTCGGCGTCGAGCTCGGCGTAGGTCCATCGCCGGCCCTCGAAGACCAGGGCGTCGGCGTCGGCGAACCGCACCGCGTTCAGGGTGATCATCCGGGCCAGGTTCGCGGTCGGCGCACTCACGCGGTGACCTCCTGCTCCCGCAGCCGCTTCTTGAGCACCTTGCCGGAGTCGTTGCGCGGCAGCGCCTCGACCACGTCGATGTGCTTGGGCACCTTGTACTTGGCGAGGTTCGCGATGCAGTGCTCGCGGAGGTCCTCGGCGGTCGCGGCACCGGGGTCGCGCAGGATCACGAAAGCCTTCGGCACCTCGTCCCACTGCGCGTCCGGTACGCCGATCACGGCCACCTCGGCGACCTGCGGGTGCTGGGCGATCACCCGCTCGACCTCGGCGCTGGCGATGTTCTCGCCACCCGACTTGATCAGGTCGGTACGACGGTCCACGAACCAGAGGTAGCCGTCCTCGTCGATCCGGGCGACGTCGCCGGTGAGGAACCAGCCGTCCCGCCGGGTGCGCTTGTTGGCCTCGTCGTCGTTCCAGTACCCCGGCGAGATCTTCTCGCCGCGGACGATCAGCTCGCCCTCGGCGCCGGGCCGGACCTCGCGGAAGTCCTCGTCGACGATGCGCAGGTGCACCCCGGGGAACGGCGCGCCGAGCGCGCCCATCTTCGACTCCTCGTGCGCGGCGTCCATGTAGCAGACCCCGTTGCACAGCTCGGTCATCCCGAAGGTGTCGACCAGCCGCACGTGCGGCAGCAGCGCCTTGACCTGGCGGCGCACGCTCGGTGCGACCCCGGCGAAGAGCAGGTACCGCAGCGTGCTCAGGTCCGGGGCGGGGTCGAGCTCCATCATCGCGAACAGGATCTGGGCGGCGAGCACCATCCCGGTGATCCGCTCCTCGGTCGCGATCCGGGCGATGTCCTCGGCCTTGAAGGTCGGGGTCAGCACCATCGTCGCGCCGGCGACGAACACCGCCAGACCGGGCGCCTCCAGCCCGCTGACGTGGAAGAGCGGCGCCGAGACCAGGATCCTGTCCTCCTGGGTCAGCTCGAGCTCGAGCACCTGGGCGCGGTGGTTCGCGGTCAGGTTGCCGCAGGTGTGGATGACGCCCTTCGGGTGCGCGGTCGTGCCCGAGGTGTAGAGCAGCCGGTGGATGTCGTCCGCGTCCTTCTCCGCATCCGGGACGCGGACACCGGCGGGCTGCCGGTCCAGCAGGTCGGCCAGCCGCTCGGCGCCGGCGATGACGTCGTCGCCGTTCGCGACCGCGATCCTCAGTCCGGTGCCGGCCATCAGCTGGCCCGCCTGCTCGCTGAACTGGTCGTCGTACAGCAGGCAGCTGATCCCGGCCTGCTCGATCACGTAGGTCTGCTCGTTGGTGTGCAGCCGCCAGTTCAGCGGCACCGAGATCGCACCGATCCGGCTCAGCGCCAGCAGCTCCAGCACGTACGTCGCCGAGTTGCCGCCGAGGACCCCGACCAGGTCGTTGCCGCCGATCCCGGCCGCCAGCAGCGCCGCCGCGTGCCGGTCCACCGCGGCGTCCAGCTCGGCGTAGGTCCAGCGCCGGTCGCCGTCGACCAGCGCCTCGCGATCGGCGCGCCGGAGCGCCTGGCGGCGGAGCGTCTCGGAGAAGTTGCTGGTGGCCATCAGCTGGTCGCCCCGTTCTGGGACTCACCGCTCCTGAACGCCCGGATCTCCTCGCGCGACGGCAGCGAGACGAACTCGAGCAGGTTCCCGTCGAGATCCCGGGCCGCGAACGCGGTGATGTAGCCGTAGTTCTGGAGCAGCACCCGGTTCGGCGGCGAGAGGCACTCGGCGCCGAGGTCGGTCATCCGCTGGTGCAGCTCCTCGATCTCGTCGAGCGGCACCTGGAAGCTGAGCAGGAAGGTGCCGAGCTCGAGGTGCCCGGCGGTCGCCGTACGGGTCTTGGTGCCGTTCCACTCGATCAGCTCGAGCTGGCCGATCTGGGACGGGCCCTGCAGGTACTGGACCTTGCCGGTGGTGCCGGCCGGGAGTCCGAGCGACTCCTCGATGCCGGGCCCGCCGACGTCCGAGCGCAGCGTCTTGGTGTAGCCGAGGGCCTTCTCGTAGAAGTCCGCGGCCCGCTCCACGTCGGAGACCGAGATCGCGACGTGGTGAACCTCGCTGACAGCCATGGTTGATTCTCTCTCTTCGAAACGGTCAGGCCGAGGGACCGGCCAGGACCTTCTGGATCAGGGCGATCTCGTCGGCGCCGCCCTCCGGGACGATGTAGTCGTCCAGCGAGCAGATCTCGTCGATCGCGCCGAGGACGTCAGTCGGCGAGGCCGGGTCCGGGCCGGAGTACCAGCCCGGGGTGACGCCGAGGAAGATCCGGCCCACCCGACCGCCGCCGACGGTGAGGATCTGCCGGCTCAGCTCGCACTGCTCCGAGGCCAGGTACGTCGCCACCGCGGCCACGTGCTCGGGCTCGAACCGGTCGGCGAGGTCGCCGAGCAGACCCTCGGTCATCCGGGTTGCCGCCGTCGGCGAGAGCGCGTTGACCAGGATCCCGTGCCGGGCGCCCTCCAGGGAGAGCACGTTCATCAGCCCGATCAGGCCGGCCTTCGCCGCGCCGTAGCTGGACTGGCCGAAGTTGCCGAGCAGCCCGGAGGACGAGCTGGTCAGCACGATCCGGCCGAAGCCCTGCGCGACCAGGTGCGGCCAGGCCGGCCGGAGCACGTTGAACGCGCCGCCGAGGTGGACGTCGAAGACCGCGGTGACGTCGTCGTCGGTCATCTTCGCGAAGCTCCGGTCCCGGAGGATGCCGGCGTTGTGGATGATCGCGTCGACCTGCCCGAAGGCGTCGATCGCGGTCCGCACCAGCGCGGCGCCGCCCTCGACGGTCGCGACCGAGTCGGTCGACGCCACCGCCGTACCGCCGGCCGCCTCGATCTCGGCGACGACCGCCGCCGCGGCACCGGACGAGCCGGTCCCGTCGACCGATCCGCCGAGGTCGTTGACGACGACGCGGGCGCCGTGCGCGGCCAGGGTCAGCGCGTGCGCCCGGCCGATGCCGTTGCCGGCGCCGGTGACGATCGCGACCCGGCCGTCGAAGGCGACCTGCCCGGCGCTCATCGCTCGTTCCCCAGCACCGCGACGAACGCGACGCAGGAGCCCGGCTGTCCGCCGAGGTTCTGCGCCACCGCGAGCCTGGCGTCGGCGACCTGGCGGTCACCGGCCTCACCGCGCAGCTGGGTGAAGCACTCGAACATCATCCGCAGGCCGGTGGCACCGATCGGGTGCCCGAACGACTTCAGTCCGCCGTCGCTGTTGACCGGCAGCGCGCCGTCGAGGTCGTAGCGCCCGTCGAGGACGTCGCGCCAGCCCTTGCCGCGCTCCGAGAAGCCCAGGTCCTCCATCAGCACCAGCTCGGTGGGCGTGAAGCAGTCGTGCACCTCGGCCAGCGAGATCTGGTTCGCCGGGTCGGTGACGCCCGCCTGCTCGTAGGCCTGCGCGGCGGCGGTGACCACCTCGGGGAAGGTGGTGAAGTCGTAGCCGTCCGAGGCGAGCCCCTCACCGGCACCGGCGACGAAACCCATCCCCTTCAGGAAGATCGGCTTGTCGGTGTACTTGTAGGCGTCCTCGGCCCGGACCAGGATCGCCGCGGCGGCGCCGTCGGAGACGCCCGAGCAGTCCATCACCCCGAGCGGCCCGGCGATCTTCGGCGACGACTCGACGACCTCGGCCGAGATCGCCTTCTGGAACTGGGCGCGCTTGTTCAGGGCGCCGTTGGCGTGGTTCTTCACCGCGACGTGCGTCAGCGTGCTGCGCATGTCCCGGTCGCCGACGCCGTACGCACCCTGGTACGCCGGAGCCAGCAGCGAGAAGCCGGCCGGAGCCGTCCAGTCGACGTCGGTCCCGTCGGACGGCGGGTAGACCGCGGAGAGCCCGGACTGCGAGCTGTCCTTGAGCTTCTCGACACCGGTCGCCATCACCATGTCGTAGGCACCGGAGGCCACCGCGAAGGCGGCGTTGCGGAACGCCTCCGAGCCGGTGGCGCAGTAGTTCTCGACCCGGGTCACCGGCTTGCCGACCAGCCGCAGCGGCCGGGCCAGCGTCTGGCCGGACATCCCGGATCCCTGGGTGCCGACCCAGAACGCGTCGACGTCGGTGATCGCGACGTCCGGCAGCTGCTCGAGGCACTCGCCGACGGCATCGACCAGCAGGTCGTCGGCCGAGGAGTTCCAGTGGTCGCGGAACGGGGTGCAGCCCATCGCGACGATTGCGACGTCGTGGGCCATCCGGTGATTCGCCATCAGGGGGTGTCCTTGTCGAGCACGGCCGTCGTGGGACGGAGCTTCCAGAAGTAGTTGTGGATCGCGTCGGTGGTCCAGAGCCGCCGGAACGTCGGCGTCATCTCCATCCCGACGGCGACGTCCTCGGCGGGGACGTCGGCCGCGTACGCCGACAGCCGGCCGCCGCCCTCGACGTCGGCGATCACGATCGCCACCGAGGCCTCCGGCATCGTGGTCAGGTGGTCGGTGGTCACCGAGACCACCGTGGCGACCCGGTCGCGCAGCGAGACCTTGCTCGGCGAGTCCGTCGAGGTCGGGATCCCGCAGGAGACGCAGATCCGTCGCGGCGGGGTGGTGACGCTGCCGCAGGCGTCGCAGCGGCTGCCCTCGAGGCGGAACTTCCAGCCGGCGCGCCGGTTCATCGGCGGTGCCGCCGGGGCCGGAGCGGCCGGGCGGGCGGGACCCTGGACGTCGAGCAGGCCGCGCCAGCGCAGGAACCTGCCGTACCCGAGCTGCTGCTGCGCGGCGAGCTGGTCGCGCACGGTCGGCCCGGTGCGGGCCGTCCGGATGTCGTCACCGACCCGGAAGACGAACGCGTCGGCCCCCTCGGTCGCGGAGAGCAGCAGGACGGTCTGGCCGGGTTCGGCTAGGTCGAGGCAGGCCGCCAGCAGCAGGCCCGGGTGGGCCGCGCCGGTGAAGCCGGTCGCCCGCTCGATCATCGCGTCCTGGCCGTCGCCGCCGAGCGCCCGACGCAGCGTCGCGGCCGCGCGAGCGTTGGAGGAGGAGACCACCACGTGGTGCACGCCGGAGAGCCCGGCGTCGGCGAGCGCCCGGGTGGCGGCGGCCTTGCCGGCCTCGACCAGCACCTCGGCGGTGAAGCGCTCGTCCCAGACCCGGTCGTGCTGCTCACCGGGAAGCCGCCAGCGCTCGAGCACCTCGGTCGTGTGCGCGGCCCGGGCGACCAGGGTCGCGGCCCGAGGAGACGTTCCGCTGCCGCCGATGAAGGCCGCCGCCGCGTCACCCTGGGCGAGCTCGTCCGGAGCGCCCGGCCGGGTCGTCCGGACATCGGCGAGCGCGGCGCAGGCGCCGGCGCGGGTGACCAGGTCGAGCGCCGCGGCACCCGAGCGGTGGCCGCGCAGGTCGACCGCGGAGACGCCCGGGTCGAGGCCGAGCGCCTCGTGGACGATGCCGGCCGACGTCTTGGCGTCGTACGGCGCGCTGGTGGTGGCGAGCAGCAGCTGGCGACCCCAGCCGGTCGGCTCGGCCAGGTGGCGGAGGGCCTCGACGGCCATCGTCACCGAGTCCTCGTCGTACGCCGCGACGCTTCTGGTCGGTCCGCCGGAACGGGGCGCCGTGGTGGCGTCGAGGCGGTTGTCGGCGAGCACGTAGGCAGGCAGGTACGCCGCGTACGCGTCGATCCCGGGCTGATCGGGCATCGGTCGGATCTCTCCTTCTAGTTCCAGGCGGGGATCGCGGCGAGCAGGCGCCGCGTGTAGTCCTGCTCGGGGCTCTCCAGGACGTGCAGGGCGGTCCCCTGCTCGACGACGCGGCCGCTGCTCATCACCGCGATCTCGTCGCAGAGGTCGCTGGCCAGCATCAGGTCGTGGGTGACGAAGAGCAGGCCGATGCCGAGCTCGTCGACGAGCGTCCGGAACAGCTCGACCACCTTGGTCTGGGTGGTCACGTCGAGCGCGGTGGTGCACTCGTCGGCGATCACCAGCGAGGGTCGGGTGACCACGGCGAGGCCGATCGCGACCCGCTGCCGCAGGCCGCCGGAGAGCTGGTGCGGGTAGCTGTCGAGGACCCGGGCGGTGTCGGTGATCCGCATCTGCTCGAGCACCTCGACCGAGCGCCGGCGCACCTCGTCCTTGTCGATGCCGGGGACGTGCCGGTGCAGCACCTCGGCGAGGTGCGCCCGCACCTTCATCAGCGGGTTCAGCGACCGGGACGCGTCCTGGAAGACCATCCCGACCTGGCCGCCACGGACCCCGGCGGTCAGGTCGACCCCGGGCGCGACGACCTGCTCGCCGGCCAGCGAGATCGACCCGCCGTCCACGCGCACGTTCTTTTCCAGCAGGCCGACCACCGAGCGCGCCAGGGTGGTCTTGCCGCTGCCGGACTCCCCGACCACGCCGACGATCTGGCCGCGTCGTACGGCGAGGTCGACGTCGTCGAGCAGCCGCAGGTCGCAGTCCGCGAGCCGGGCCGAGATGGAGAGCCCGGAGATGGTGAGCAGCTCGGTCATCGGCGCCTCTTCCTCGGGTCGTTGTGGGTGAGCAGGGCGTCGCCGATCAGGTTGACCAGCAGCACCAGCACGGTGATCGCGAGACCGGGGAAGAAGGCGATCCACCAGGAGTGACTGAGCTCGTCCTGGCCGGCCGCGAGCATCGAGCCCCAGCTCGAGTGCGGCGGCACGACACCGAGGCCGAGGAAGCTGAGCGCGCTCTCGACCAGGATCGCGGTGCCCACCTGGAGTGTCGCCAGCGCGACCACGGTGCCGGCCAGGTTCGGCAGCACGTGCCGGAAGACGATCCGGGCCTCGGAGGCTCCGGCCGCGCGCAGGCCGAGCACGAACTGGCGCTCCCGGATGCTCAGCGTCGCGGACCGGGTGACCCGGGCGCAGCTGGCCCAGCCGGTGAGGGCGAGGACCAGGAACAGCACCGGCAGCGAGCTACCGCGGTTCGCGATGATGGCCAGCGCGATCAGGATGAACGGCAGCGCGAGCTGGGCGTCGATCAGGATCGAGATGGTCTTGTCGACCCAGCCCCGGCAGTAGCCGGCCAGCAGGCCCAGCAGCGTGCCCGGTCCGATCGCCACCAGCGCGCCGACCAGGCCGATCATGATCGTCAGCCGGCCGCTCTCGACCAGCTGGGTCAGTCCGTCCTGGCCGAGCTTGTTGGTGCCCAGCGGGTGCGCCCAGGTGCCGCCGTCCAGGAACGCGGGCGGCAGCCGGGTGGCGGTGAGGTCCTGGCCGCCGTCGGGCAGCAGCCCGGTCAGCGGCAGCACGAAGACCAGGAAGGTGATCACGCCGAGCGGCAGGCCCAGCCAGAACACCGACGTCCGGCTCGTACGGCGGCGCCGGTCCTTGGCCGGCTTCAGCGGCTCGCCGGCGTGCGGGGCCAGCTCGATCTCGAGCTCACTCATGGCGGATCACCTCACCCGGGGGTCGACGACGGAGTGGAGCAGGTCCACGACGAGATTGAGGAGCACGAAGATCACCGCGGCGAAGACGACGATCGCCTGGACCAGCGGGAAGTCGCGGAACTGGATCGACTGCAGCGCCAGCTGGCCGAGGCCGGGCCAGGAGTAGACGTACTCGATCGCGACGGCGCCGGACATCAGCACACCGGTCTGCAGCACGATGATCGTGAGGATCGGCATCATCGCGTTCTTGAACCCGTGCCGCCAGACGACCCGGGTGGTGCTGATCCCGCGGGCGCGCGCCGAGTCGATGAACGGCTCGCGGAGCGCGTCGCTCATCGAGGCGCGAGTCAGCCGGGCGATGTGCGCCATCGGGTAGAGCGCCATCGTGACCGCGGGCAGGATCAGGTGCTTGAGCGACCCGGACTGACCGGCCGGCAACCAGCCGAGCTTCACCGCGAACAGGACCACCAGCATCATCCCGAGCCAGAAGACCGGCACCGACTGGCCGAGCAGCGCCAGCGTCGAGGCGCCGCGGTCCCACCAGGTGCCCTCGCGGGTGGCCGCCAGGACGCCGAGCGGGATCCCGATCAGGATCGCCAGGCTCATCCCGGCCGCCACCAGCTGCAGGGTGAACGGCAGCCGGTCGAGGATCATCGTGGTGTTGGACTGGTAGAACTGCAGCGAGTCGCCGAGGTCGCCGGTGAAGACGCCCTTGAGGTAGTCGAAGTACTGCACCAGCAAGGGCTGGTCGAGGCCCAGCTGGTGGCGCAGCGCCTCCCGCTGCTCGGGCAGCGCCATCGGGCCGAGGATGGTCGCGGTCGGGTCGCCGGAGAGGCGGCCGAGCGCGAACGCCATCGTCAGCGCGATCAGCAACGACGCCAGCAGGGTCGCCACCCGGGCACCGATCCTTCTCAGGGTGGTCGCTTTCATCGGCGTGCCCTCCAGCGGGCGCCGGGCATCGCGTCCAGCAGCTCGCGGGTGTACTCGTTCGTCGGATTCTTGAACACGGTCTCGCAGGGCCCGGACTCGACGACCTTGCCGCGGAACATCACGTGCACGGAGTCGCAGACCGAGCGGACCACGGCCAGGTCGTGGCTGATCATCAGGAGCGCGGCGCCGGTGCTGGCCTGCGTCTCCTGGAGGAGCTTGAGGACGTCGGCCTGGACCGAGACGTCGAGGCCCGAGGTGGGCTCGTCGGCGACGATCAGCCGCGGGCGCATCAGCAGGGCCCGGGCGATGCAGACCCGCTGGGCCTGGCCGCCGCTGAGCTGGTGGGGGTACCGGTCGAGCATGTCGGGGGTGAGCCGGACCCGGTCGAGCAGGCCGTCGTCGTCGATCCACGAGGTGCGCTCGCGCTGCAACCCGCGCAGCTCGCGCAGGCCGGACCGGACCGACTGCCGCGGGTCGAGGGAGCCGTGCGGGTCCTGGAAGACGACCTGCACCTCGGGACGGAGCTCACGCAGCTGCCGCCGTCCGATCGAGGCGAGCGAGTGCCCGAGCAGCTGGATGTCGCCGCTGCCCCGGACCCCGAGCCCGGTCGCCGCCATCGCCAGGGTGGTCTTGCCGGAGCCGGACTCCCCCACGACCGCGACGCTCTCGCCGGCGTCGATCCGCAACGAGACGCCGTCGACGGCTCGGAACACTTCCCCCGTGGTCCGGTTCCGGTGCTCGACGACGAGGTCGTCGACGTCGAGCACCGGGGTGGATTCCTCCGGGGCACGGAGGCGCCGGCCGTGGTCGGCCGACACCTCCGTCTCCAGGATCTCGGACATCGTCAGCGCGTCGCCTTCGTGAAGTCGTAGGCGCCGAGTGCGTCGTACTGCACACCGCTGACGTTCTTCTGGGTGCCGTAGTTGAAGATCTGGCGGTACAGCGGCACGAAGCAGTGGTTGTCCACGACGCCGAGCGTGTTGAGCTCGTCGTAGACCGGCGCGGCAGCAGCCGCGTCGTCCTGCTCCAGGGCCTTCTGGACCAGCGCGTCCGCCTTCGGGTCCGGGCAGTTGCCGGTGATCGAGACGGTCTTCATGAAGCCGCTGGCGAAGAAGTCCGGGACAGCGACGTTCGGGACGCCGGCGAACATGTAGATGCCGTTCAGCTGGCGGCCGACGACCTGCTTGACCAGGGTTCCGTAGTCGAGCGGGTTGTACTTGACCTTGAAGCCGGCCTTCTCGAGGCTGCCGCCGATGGCCTGGGCGACCTCTTCGATGTTGGTGTACTGCCCGGCCGGGTAGGAGATCGGCACGGTCACGCTGGTACCGCCGACCAGCTCCTTGGCCTTCGCCGGGTCAGCCGTGACGGACTCGCCGGGCTCGGAGCCGGGGACGATGTTGAGCAGTCCGGCGTCAGCCTTGGCGTGGCCGTCGAAGATGCCGTCGACGATGGCGTTCCGGTCGATCGCCAGGGCGGCCGCCTCACGCAGCTTCGGGTCGTTGAACGGAGCCGTCGGGGCGTACAGGAACGCGACCAGCTTGACCGCGGTCTCGGTGCTGGTGACCTCGAGGCCGGCCTTCTTGGCGTCCGCGGCCTGGGTGTAGCTCAGGTCGAAGGCGACGTCGACGCTCTTGGACTGCAGCAGCGCCAGCCGCTGGGACGGCTCGTTGGACCAGCTGAAGTCGACGCCGGTGTTCTTCGGCTTCTCGCCCCAGTAGTCGGGGTTGAGCTTGACCGAGATGCTGCGACCGGCCTGGACCTTGTCGAGCACGTAGGGTCCCGTGCCGACCGGAGCGGCGGCGAAGCCCTCGGAGCCCTTCTCCTTGTAGTAGGCCGGCGGCAGCAGGAAGACGTTGGTCAGCAGGTTCGGGATGTTGTACTGCGGGGTCTTCGTCTTCAGCACCACGGTGGTGGCGTCGGGCGCCTCGACCGAGGCGACGTTGCCGAAGTACGACTTCAGGATGCCGGCCTCGGTGTCGCGGTTGAGCAGGATCGAGTTGGCGACCGCGGCAGCGTCGGCCTTCTCGCCGTTGCTGAAGCTGATGCCTTCCCGGACGGTGAACGTCCAGGTGGTCGGGTCGTCGCGCTTCCAGTCCGTGATGACGCCGGTGTTCTCCGGGTCGAACTTCGCGTCGGTGTTGATCAGCGGCTCGAGCATCGTCCCCCACACCGGCTGGCCGGAGCGCGGTCCCACGATCGGGTCCAGGGTGGTCGGCTGCGCGTTCAGCAGCGCGCGGATCGGGGCGTTGCTCGAAGCGCCGGACTTCTCCGAGTCGCTTCCACAAGCAGTGAGGCCGAGTCCTGCCATCGTGAGCGCGGCGGCAACGGCAACCAGCCGCCGTGCTCCCAAGCGGTTCTTGATCATGAGGTCTTCCTTCACGCAGTGAGATGTGATGACGCGCGACGTGGTTCCGTGACGCTCAACACAACGTACCGACCAGCCGGTATCAAGTCAATGACTTGCATAGATGGTCTTTTCAAGCCCTGTTTTCCTAGAGTCTGTCTGACGCTCACAAACATACCCACTGGTCGGATTGGGCCTACACTCCGCCGCATGACCGTCGACAACGCCGCCCTGGCACCGCTCCTCGTGGGCCTGTGCGTCTTCTTCGCGGCGTCCTACGTGCAGGCCGTCACCGGCTTCGGGGCGGCCCTGGTGGCGGTGCCGCTGCTGCTGTTCTTCACCGACCCGGCGACTGCCGTCTTCGCCAGCACGCTGGCAGGCGTCTTCATCTCGGGTTGGGCGTCCTGCGTGGATCGCCACCATGTATCTCGCCCCCTCGTCGCCCGGCTCAGCGGCTGGGCCCTGGCCGGCATCCCCGTCGGCCTGGTGCTGATCACGGTCCTCCCGGACCGCGCTCTCCAGCTCATTATCGTCCTCGTCGTGCTGACCGCGGCAGCGGCCGAGATCCTCGGCGAGCGGCTGCACCCGACGGGCCGCGGGATCGATGCCTGCGGGTTCGGCGCCGGCGCGCTGCTCGCGTCCACCGGCATCAACGGACCACCGCTGGTGGCGGCGCTCCGCGGCCTGGCGCCGACCGCCTACCGGGCGACCCTGCAGGCGACCTTCCTGCTGCAGGACCTGGTCGTGGTGGTGGCGCTGGTGCTGATCGGGCACGCGTCGACGACCGGGCTGCTGATGGCCGTGGCCGGCCTGGCCGCGATCCCGCTCGGCTGGCGGATCGGCAGCCGGACGTTCACGTCGCTGACTCCGGCGCAGCTGCGGTGGGCGATCGTGATCGGCCTGCTCGCAGCTGCCGCCGGAGTCCTCGTCACGGGGTGAGCAACCAGCCCGCGACGACCTCGATGAACTCGTCGTGCTCCTCGACGTACGGGAAGTGCCCGGAGTCGGCGAACTCGTGGTAGCTCGAGCCCTCGATCAGCCGGTGCGTACGGCGGGCGCCGACGTCGAGCGGGAACGTCCAGTCGCGAGCGGCGCCGAGGACCAGCGTCGGCACCGTGATCGAAGCGACCCGGTTGCTGAGGTCGGAGTTGTCCCAGACCCGGAGGGTCGCGTTGAAGGCGGCAGCGCTCCCGCCGCTGGGCATCTGCACGTCCCGTCCCAGGAAGTCGGGGTCCGCGAAGTACGCCGACCGCACCTGGCTGGTGACCCGGTCGAACTCGGCGTCGCTGGTCATCGGAGTGAACAGCGCGCCCGCGATCGCCTCGTACTGCTCGTCGCTGTGACTGGCGATCCGGGCGAACCGCAGCGACTCGTCCATGTGGTCCATGATCGACGTCGAGCAGGAGATCACCAGCGAGTCGATCTCGTCCGGGTGGTCGAGCGCGTAGGACTGCACCACGTAGCCGCCGAAGGAGTGTCCGAAGACGCTCCAGGTCTCCAGGCCGAGCCCGACGCGCAGCTGGTGGAGCGAGTCGGAGAGCCGGTCGACGGTGCTCCACTGCTCGTAGTCCGCCGGAGTGCCGCTCTTGCCGTTGCCCGGCAGGTCGACGTAGATCACTGTCCGGCTGTCGCCGAGCGCGTCGAGCCACGGTCGGAAACCACCGTGCCCGTAGCCCATCCCGCCGTGCACGACCAGCAACGGCGGGCCGGAACCGATCACCGCGCAGTGCAGCTGGTATCCGCCGACGTCGACGAAGTGCGAGCCGTTCTCAAGCATGCGCATCCACCTATTCTTCCGGGACGCCGTTCGGCGTCCTCTGGTCCTTGTCGGGAGTTTACTTCATACCGACTGGTATGTATGATCTTACTCATGTCCACCACCCTGGAGCGCGAACGCGGCGGTCGTGTCGCGCGCGTGACCTACGACAACAGCCGGCGGGGGAACTGCTTCGACCAGGCCCTGCTCACCGAGCTGGCCGACGTCCTCGAGGAGGCCGCCGCCGACCCCGCATGCGCGGTGATCCGGCTGGAGCTGGCCGGCCGGAACTTCTGCGGCGGCTGGGACACCTCGTCGTTCGAGGCGCTGGCGGCCGCCGGTACCGACGCCGTCGCGGCGGACCTCCGGACCAGCGACGAGAGCCTGGGCCGGATCCGTCGGCTGCCGGTCCCGGTGGTGGCCGCCGTACGGGGTCAGGTGATCGGCTTCGGTGCCGGCCTGCTCGCCGCGGTGCACCTGCCGGTGGCGGCGAGCGACGTCCGGCTCTCGCTGCCCGAGGTCCGGTACGGCTTCGCGCCGGCCGGCGTCGGGCACACCGTCGCGCAGGCCCTGCCGCGGGCGCAGGCCTACGCCCTCCTCACCGGTACGACGGCCACCGCGGCCCAGCTGCTGGCCTGGGGCCTGGTCGCCAGGGTCGTCACCGAAACCACCCTCGACGCCGAGGTCGACGAGCTCGTCGAGAGCCTCGCGGCCGTCCCCGGCGATGCCCTGCGCGCCGTGGTCGAGGTCGTCGAGAGCAGCATCGCCACCGGGTCACCGGCGGCCGCCTACGAGATCTCGGCCCGCACGATCGTGCGGCCGCCTGCCGAAGGAGCAGACCGATGAACCGACCCTTCCAAGCCGGCGAGGCGGTGTGGGTCGAGCTCTGCTCGTCCGACCCGGCCGCCTCCGAGGAGTTCTACTCGGCACTCCTCGGCTGGACGGTGCGCCACGAGCGGATCGGCAGCTCCGTCTACCGGATGTGCAGCCTCGCCGGACGCGACGTCGCCGGCATCTCGGACGGTCTGCACGGAGGACCGCGCGGCTGGATCACCTACTTCGCGGTCGACGACATCGACGCCGCCGCCGAGCAGGCCGTGACCGCGGGCGGCGAGCTCGTCACCGCGCCGCGCCACCTGCCGGCCGCCGGCTCCGGCGCGACCGTGGTCGACCCGTTCGGTGCCGTCTTCGGCCTCTACCAGGGCGAGCTGCGCGCGGGCGTCGAGGCGCTGAACGAGTCCGGCGCGCTCTGCTGGAACGAGCTCGACACCGGTGAGCCGGAGCAGTCGATCGCGTACTACCAGGCGCTGTTCGGGTTCGACACCGAGGTGCAGAGCTCGCCGACCTCCCAGCCGTACACCGTGCTGAAGCTCGGCGAGGTCGCCGTCGCCGGCGTGCTTCGGCTCGACAACGACTGGCCGAACCTGGTGCCGTCCACCTGGATCACGTACTTCAGCGTCGCCTCCCTGGACGACGCGATCAGCCGGGTCACCGAGCTCGGCGGCACGCCGAGCGTCGGCCCGTTCGAGAGCCCGCACGGCAAGCTGCAGCTGATCCGCGACCCCGAGGGCCACACCGTGTGCCTGGTCGAGCTGCAGAGCCGCCTCCGTCCCGACAACTTCTCCTCGGCGGTGACCGCATGACGACCGAGCCCCTCTTCGACTCCGGTGACTTCCGCAAGGTCTGCGGGCACTTCCCGACCGGCGTCACCGCCGTCACCGCACGCACCGCCGACGGCCGGGTCGCGGCGCTGACGGTGAACTCGTTCACCTCGGTCTCGCTGGAACCGGCGAAGGTGCTGTTCTGCCTGGCGACCACCTCGTCCAGCTACCCGGTGCTCGCCGAGGCCGAGCGGATCGCGATCCACATCCTCGGCGCCGACCAGGAGGACATCGCCCGCCGGTTCGCGACCTCGGGGCTCTCCGGCACCGACAAGCTCGACGGCATCGGCTGGACCCCGGGACCGGACGGGGTGCCGCTGATCCCGGGTACGCCGGCCGTCCTCGCCGGCCGCACCGACCAGGCGATCAGCAGCGGCGACCACATCATCTTCCTGGTCGACGTGGACCACGTCGGGCTCAAGGAGTCCTCGACGCCGGCGCTCTCCTTCTACCGGGGCCGCTTCTCCGCCCCGGTCGCCGACCTGGCGGAGTAGGGCGGGTCGCCGCGCGGGCGGCGGGCGTCCGCAGGGACTAAGCCAGCAACCCGTCGAGCACCAACGCGCAGAACTGCTCTGCCACCTCGTCGATGGTCAGGGTCCCGTCCGGGTTGAACCACTGGAACGCCCAGGCGCACATCCCGAGGATGCCGAAGCTGACCACCCTTCCGGACATGTCGGCGCGGAAGGTGCCGGCGCCGATGCCGCGCTCGACGGAACCGCGGAACACGGCCTCGAGCTCGTTGCGCTTCTCGGTGACCGCGGCCAGCCGGTCACCGGTGAGGTGGCGGCGCTCCTGGTAGAAGATCGCCACGTGCGCGCGGTAGGTCGCCACCCCGCTGAGGCTGAGCCGGATCAGCTCGCGGAGCTGCTCGACGGTGTCGGTCTGGGTGGCGACGATCGCGTTGGCGGCCTCGATCTGGGTGTCCAGGTACTCGTTCTGGATCTGCGAGAGCAGGTCTTCCTTGCTCTCGAAGTGGTGGTAGAACGCACCCTTGGTGAGGTTGGCGCGGCTGACGATCTGCTGGAGCGTGGTCCGGTCGAAACCGTCCTTCTCGAACAGGTGCAGGGCGCTGTCGACCAGCTCACGACGGGTCCGCGGCGGGTCGTAGCCGTCGGGCCAGCGGCGCCGTCCGGACGGTGTCGTGTCGGCGGGCTCAGTCATGGTGCTCCTCGGTCTCGCATCTCTGGCACTGCGGGTCACGTTCAGGCGTAGTAGCGGAACAGGATCTCGGCGACGCAGCAGGTCTGTGACTCGTCCGCGAACTCTACGACCACCGATGCCTTGGCCTGCACGCCCTCGCGCGGGTCCTTCTCGGTGGCGACGATCGGCTCGGCCGACACCAGGGTCGCGGTGCCCTGGATCTCGGTGCCCGGCGGCAGCGGGCGGATGAAGCGGACCCGGTCCAGGCCGTAGTTGACGCCCATCGAGAACTCGGAGACCTCGAGGATGTCCTCGAGCAGCCGCGGCACCATCGCCAGGGTCAGGAACCCGTGCACGATCGTGGTCCCGAACGGGCCGGTCTTCGCGCGCTCGACGTCGACGTGGATCCACTGGTGGTCCTTGGTGACGTCCGCGAACGAGTCGACGTCCTCCTGGGTGACGACGCGCGGCTCACTGGCGCCGAGGTCCTGCCCGACCAGGTCCAGCAGGTCCCGGGGCGTGGTCACGGTGGTTCGCTTGATCGTTCGCACGGTCGTGGTGCTCCATTCCGACTAGTCGCTATGCACTTTAGGGGTCAGCGGCCGCGCAACGCGGCGGGAAGCGGGTTCGCGCCGGGATCCGGCTGGCCGGCGAGGTGCTCGGCGAGCGTCGCGGCCTCCCGGTTCCAGGCGGCTTCGTCGTCGTCGGGGCGCGCGACCCGCAGCATCCGCCGGACGGCGTCGGGGTCGTGGGCGGCGATCCGCTCGACCAGCGCGGCGACCGCACCGTCGAGCTCCTCGTCCGCGACCACCTCGCTGACCAGGCCGTGGCGCTCGGCCTCGGCCCCGGTCCAGGTCTCGCCGGTGAGCAGCAGCCGGCGGGCGAGCACCGGTCCGACGGCGCGGGGGAGCATCACGCTGGAGCCCCAGCCGGGCACCTGGCCGACGGAGATGTGCCGGTCGCCGATCCGGGCCGAGCCGGCCGCGACCGCGACGTCGCAGGCCAGCAGCAGCTCCAGACCGCCGCCGAAGGCAGCCCCGTTGACCGCGGCGATCGTCGGCACGCCGGCGTCGCGGACCCGGCGCACCAGGGCGCGACCACGGTCCAGGAAGGCGCGCAGGGCGGGCTGGTCACCCAGCAGCGCGGTCGCCTCGGCGAGGTCCGCGCCGGCGCAGAAGCTGCGCCCGGTGCCGGTCAGCACCAGCGCCCGCACCTCCGGATCGGCCGCCCCGGCGAGCCATTCCTCGAGTCCCGCCATCACCTCGGAGCTGCAGGCGTTGCCGGCCTCGGGCCGGTTGATCCGCGCCTGGAGCGCGGGCCCGACTCGGGTGAGGACGACCGGCGCGCCGCTCATCGGAGCTGCACGCAGAGCTTGCCGAACCCGTCCCCGGCGACCATCCGCTCGACCTGACGGCGGACGTCGTCCAGGTCGACGACGCTGTCCACGACCGGGCGGACCTGGTGCTTCCCGACGAAGCCGAGCAGCGCCCGGAACTCCTCGAGGGTGCCGGTCGTCGATCCGTGGATGCTGATCTCGCGCGCGAAGAGGCGCGCCAGGTTCACCTCGACCACGAAGCCGGTGGAGGCGCCGCAGGTGACGATCGCGCCCCCGGCGCGGGTCGACATCATCGAGTGCTCGAAGGTCGCCGGCCCGACGGTGTCGACCACGACGTCGACCAGGTCGGGGACCCGCGCACCGGGCTCCAGCGCCAGGTCCGCACCGAGCTCCCGGGCCCGGTCGCGCTTCTCCGCGGAGCGCGAGGTGACCAGGACGTTCGCACCAGCGGCACGGGCGAGCAGCAGCGCCGCCGTGGCGACACCACCGCCGGCGCCTTGGATCAGCACGCTCCCGCCGGCCCGCAGGTCGCCCTTGGTGAACAACATCCGGTACGCCGTCAGCCACGCGGTCGGCAGGCTCGCGGCTTCGGCCCAGGAGAGGTGCGCCGGCTTGGCGACCAGGTTCTCGCGCGGCACGACCGCCTGCTCGGCGAGCAGCCCGTGGCCCTGGTCGCTGAGCAGGGTGGCGTGGCCGACGGTCCTGCCGGACTCGGTGGCGGGCAGCACCGGGTAGATCACGACGTCGGTGCCGTCGTACCGGCCGGCGCCGTCGCTGCCCAGCACGTACCGGTCGACTCCCGGCTGCTGGGCGACGCCGCGGAGCATCCAGACGTCGTGCATGTTCAGGGCGCCGGCGTACAGGTCGACCTGGGCCCACCCGTCCGGTCCGGCCGGTGCGTCGAGCTCGCCGACGACGACCGCGGCGGCCGGGTCGGTGGCCGAGGGCTGCTCGACGTACGCCGCCCTCATCCGAACGGCCGCTCGTCGTAGGGGAGCGGTGTTCCCCAGCCGTCCAGGTAGGCGACGTCGGCGACCGGCTTGCGCGCGGCCACCTTGAAGTCGGTGCCGAGCGTGTAGGCGATCGGCAGCATCGTGATCTGGACGGCGTCGTCCGGGATCCCGAGGAGTGCCGCCGCCTGCTCGGCGTGGTGCAGGTGCAGCGAGGTGATGCAGGTGCCGAGACCGCGCGCCCGCAGCGCCAGGTTGAACTGCCAGATCGCCGGGTAGAGCGATCCGTAGAACGCCGAGGTGGTCCCGGCGCCGCCCTTGGCCGGGTCGGGCCGGGTCGCGCACGGGATCACCAGGTACGGCGCTCGCCCGATGTTGCGGGCCAGGTGGTCGGCACCGTCGAGGATCCGCTGGGTCCGCGGGTTCACCGACCCGTCGGCCGCGACCCCGCCGAGTCGGCCGGCGACCGCTTCGTCCTCGGTCCCGGCGGCGCCGTGCAGCGGTTGGTAGACGTACTCGTCGTACCCGGCGAAGTAGAGCGCTGCGAGCTCGGCCTTCAGCGCCGGATCGGCGACGACCAGCCAGCGCCAGTCCTCGGCCGCGCCTCCGGTGGGCGCCTGCAGCGCGAGCTGGAGGCACTCGCCGACGACGTCGAGGGGGACCGGACGGTCGTAGTCGAGCCGGAGCCGCACCGACCGGGTCGTGGTGAGCACCTGGGTGAGGTCGGTCAGGACGGTCGTCCCCGATCGGGCCTGGCTGGTCACGAATTCTCCTTCATACCGACTAGAAGGTATCTATCATGGCAGAGTGCCGCACGCCAAGGCACCGCGAACGAAGGAGAACGGCATGTCTGTTCAGGATCAGCTCGCCGCCGCCGGCCTGGAGGTACCGCCGGACGAGCTCGACGGCATCGTCGCCTGGATCGAGGGCTCCCGGGCGATGGCCCAGGTCCTGTACGCCGACCCCCAGCTCCCGCCGCCGTGCTCACCCGGCCGGATCGCGTGGACGGGGGACTCGGATGACTGAGCAGCTCCCCGACTCGATCGCCGAGGCCGCGGCCGCCCTCCGCGCCGGGACGACGACGGCCGTCGAGCTGGTCGAACGGTCGATCGCCCGCGCCGAGGCCGTCGACGGCGCGTCGAACCCCGACCGTCTCGGCGCCTACATCCTGCGCTTCGACGACCAGGCCCGCGCGGCCGCCGCCGTCGCCGACCAGGAGCTCGCCGCCGGCCAGGACCGGGGACCGCTGCACGGCATCCCGATCGCGGTGAAGGACCTGCTGACCACGAGCGAGGGACCGACCACGGCGCAGAGCTCGGCCCAGGATCCCGAGTGGGGCGACCGCCAGGACGCGGCCGTCGTCTCCCGGCTGCGCCGGGCCGGTGCGGTGATCACGGGCAAGACCAGCCTGAGCGAGTTCGCGTGCGGCTTCCCGGACCCCGACAAGCCGTTCCCGGTGCCGCGCAACCCGTGGGACCTGAACCGCTGGGCGGGCGGGTCCAGCGGCGGCAGCGCCAGCGCGGTCGCGGCCGGCCTGGTCCTCGGCGCGATCGGCACCGACACCGGCGGCAGCGTCCGGATCCCGGCCGGCTTCTGCGGCGTCACCGGCCTGAAGACCACCTGGGGAGCGATCAGCACCGACGGCTGCCTGCCGCTGGCGTGGTCGTTCGACAGCATCGGCCCGATCGCCCGGAGCGCCGAGGACTGCGCGCTGGTGCTCGCCGCGATCGCCGACGACGCGACCGCCCCGGCGACCATCGATCTCCGCGGCCTCCGGATCGGCGTCGACCGGCTCGACACGATGACCGCCGCGACCGACGACGGCCAGCCCGACGCCTTCGCGGCCGCGCTGGCCGTGCTGCGCGATGCCGGCGCCGAGATCGTCGAGCTGCCACTGCCCGACTACGTCGAGGTGACCGCGGCGAACTACGTGATCATGCTGAGCGAGGGCTACGCCTACCACCTGCCGGCACTGCGCTCGAGGTGGCAGGAGTACGGCCGCTCCACGCGCACGCTGCTCTCCGGCGGGCTGGCCTACACCGGAGCCGACTACGTCCAGGCGCAGCGGGTGCGGGCGCGGTCGTGGCAGCGGGCCCGGGCCCTGTTCACCGAGGTGGACCTGCACGTCAGTCCGATGGCCACCGTCGGCGCACCGACCCTGCACGACCTGCTCGAGGGCGACCAGTCACTCGTCTTCGGGTCGCTGCACACGCCGTACTGGGCGACCGTGGGCTGCCCGACGGCCGCGGTCCCGATCGGGCTGACCAGCGCCGGGATGCCGCTGTCGCTGCAGATCGCCGGGCCTCCGGGACAGGATGCCGGCGTGCTCGCGGCCGCGGCGGCGTACCAGCGGGAGACGGGGTTCCACCGGCTCCGGCCGGCGCTGGGGTAGGGCCGTCTCATTTGCCTCGGGAATGTTGTTGGATCCAATAGCCACTTTCCGGGAGACTGGTCGCACCCACCTACCCGCCGAAGGATCCGCCATGGTGCGCAGGCTCGAACCGGTCCCCACCAGAACCGAGGCCGTGCTCGCTGCGCTGCGGGACGCGCTGCTGGCGGGGGACCTGGAGAACGGCACCCAGGTGAACATCGAGGAGCTGTCGCGCCGCTTCGGGGTGAGCCGCGGCCCGCTGCGGGAGGCGCTCAACCAGCTCGAGGGCGAGGGCCAGGTCGGGCACGTGGCGCGGCGCGGGTTCGTGATCCCCGGCATGACCACCTCGGAGCTCTACGAGCTCGACCGGATCCGCACCCTGCTCGAGGCCGAGGCGGCGCGCAGCGCGGTGCCGGTGCTGCGCGCCTCGGACCTCGACGTGATGCGGGCCGCCGCCCGGGAGAACCGTGAGGCCCTGGTCGCGGGCGACCGGATCACCGCCGCGCACGCGAACCGCCGGTTTCACTTCGCGCTGTTCGAGGCATCGGGCAAGTACCACCTGCTCGACGCGATCGTCCGGTCGTGGAACACCGACGGCTACCGGTCGCTGTACTTCGCGGACCTGACCGCTGCGCTCCGGGTCACCGCCGACCACGACGCGATCCTCGAGGCCGCCTCGGCCGGCGACGCCGACGAGGTCGTCCGGCTCCAGGACCGGCACCGGGCCAAGGAGCTGGCGCTGGTGATGATGGCGATCAGGAGGCGCGGCGGAGGACCACTTCCCGTAGTGCGGGGGTCGCGGTCTCGGTGACCGTGACGCGGCACTCCAGGGTCGGGTCGAACGCCTTCACCAGGATCGGGAAGGCGTCCCAGAACATCGCCGCGTACTTGCCCGCGTCGTAGTGCCGGAACAGGTCGTCCATCGGCGTCCCGTGCACGATCAGCGCGGTGCAGTCGTCGTTCTCGACCGCGACGCCGTACCGCCACACCGCCAGCGGGGCCAGGTCGAGGTTGGTCAGGAAGCTCGCCGCCGAGCGGCCGACCAGGTCCTTCGCGAGCAGCTCGCCGCGCTGGGTCGCCCACCGGCGGAGGCCTTCGACCAGGGCGCTCTCCGGCACCCCGTGCTCCTCGGCAGCCCGCGCCCAGGTGAGGAACCTTCCGGCGATCAGCCGACTGGTCCGGGTCTGCGCCAGCCGCATCCCGGTCTCCTCGTCGGTGTCCGCCGCCGGGTAGAGCTCGGCCAGCTGCCGGCCGAGGTCGGTCACCGGCTGGTCGACCTTCGCGGCCGTCGGCGGCAGCACCCAGCGGAACTGGCAGTGGCTGTCGCCCTTCATCAGGTTCAGCGGGATCACGACCACGCCGTCGGGGTGGTAGCTGGACGCGATCGACTGGTGCACCTCGTCGCAGTACACGTGCCCCCACCGGTGGAAGCCGGCTTCCTTCCAGGCCAGCGAGGCCGGGCAGTAGTGCACTTCGAACTGGACGTCGCCGGGGGAGTAGACGCCGTCGGCCTCCAGCTCGTCCTTCACCACGTAGGTGCTCGCGCTGTCCCACCGCTGCATCAGCGTCTGCATGTCGATGTCGCCGCCCAGCGCCGCGTGCGCCTGACGCATCTCCTCGCCGCGCCAGGAGCCGTACCCGCGCAGGTGCGCCCGTACGGCGGCCTCCGCGGTCGGCACGCCGGTCTCCAGGGTGGCGTCGGCGATGTGCATGTAGATCCGCGCACCCGCCTGCAGGATGGAAGTCAGCTGGGCCCGGGCCGAGAGCTCGGGCCGGGTCCGGATTCCGTGGATCGACATGCCGCCCTCAGATCTGCGGAACGCCGAAGCGCTCGGCCATCTTCTGGAACTCGATCAGCGGGACGTCCTCCGGGCGGACGTAAAGGATCATCTGCGCCTTGAGCGGCGGCAGCAGCCACGGCTGCTGGCTCTCGACGATGGCCTTGTCCTCGTTCTTCACGCCGAGGTTGAACGCCTCGATCTCGGCGTCGAACCGCGGGTCCTTGTCGTAGGTCCGGGAGAGCTGGGTGAAGGTCAGCGTGCGGTTGTAGGAGATCGGCAGGTAGACGTTCCAGGTGACCGAGGTGCCGTGCTCGGAGATCAGCACGTTCTTCATCGAGTTCACGGTGGCGGTGTTCACGAACTCCACCGCGGCGACCTCGACCTCGGTCGCGACCGCCTGGTCGCCCTCGGTCTCGTCGGCCATGATCCCGGCGAGCGGGCCGGCCGGGAGCACCGTCCTGTAGCGCGAGTGCAGCTCGGCCCCGTCGACCCTGACCGGGATGTCGCCGACGCGCTCGGGCATCGTCGGCTGGCCGGCGACGCCGAGGGTGCCCGGGTGCACCCACGAGAAGTGCGTGTCGTCGAGCGCGGCCATCACCAGGCGCGGTGCGCTGGCCGCCCACTCCTCGTGCACCAGGAGCTCGTTCTTGTAGTAGTCCTCGTCGTCGAACTCCGGGTACGGCGGCAGGTCGGCGGCCGGCTCCTCCGAGAGGCACACCCAGACCAGCCCGTAGCGCTCCTGGGTCTGGTAGCGCTGGACCCGCGCCTGCGCCGGGATCTTCTCGCTGGCCCGCAGCGGGATGTCCACGCACTGGCCGGACTTGTCGTAGGACCAGCCGTGGTAGCGGCAGCGCAGTGCCTGACCGCCCTGGACGACGTCGCCGAGGGAGAGCGCCGCGCCGAGGTGCCGGCACACGTCCGGGAACGCGGCGACCTCGTCGCCGAGGCGGACGACGGTCACGTTCTGGTCGAGGAGCACGACCTTCACCGGCTGGTCGAGCAGATCCACCGATCGGATCACCGGGTGCCAGAAGCGCTCCATCGCGATGCGGTACCGCTCGATTGCCTCAGGGTCGGGCTGCGTCATTCGTTCCTCCAGAATCCAGTATTGGATCCACGATGCAATAACCAATCGAAAGTGTCAAGGCGCACACCGACAAATCGGCAACCACGCTTACCGCAAGGTGTTCCCCGAGGGGCGCGCGCCGGTAGTGTGGCTTGGATCCAGGATGAAGAGGAGTGACGAGTGACCGACGCCGGTTCGTTCCAGAAGCCCCTGACGACCGTCGAAGCGGTCCTCATCGAGCTGCGGCGCGCCCTCCTGGAAGGCGAGTACCCAGCCGGCGCACGGATGAACGTCGACGCCATCTCGAAGCAGCTCGGCACCAGCCGGGCACCGGTGCGCGACGCGCTCCGGATCCTCGAGGGCGAGCAGCAGGTGGTGTACGCACCGCACCGCGGCTACATCATCCCGGAGATGGCACTGGAGGACCTGTTCGACCTCTACCGCACCCGTGAGCTGCTGGAGGCCGAGGCCGCCGCGATCACCGTGCCCCAGCTCAGCGACGAGACCATCGCCGGCCTGCGGACCGCGGTCACCACGATCGACAAGGCGCTCGCCGCCGGCGACCGGATCACCGCCACCTACGCCAACCGCGACTTCCACTTCGCGCTGTTCAAGTCCCCGGGCCACGAGCAGCTGGTCAGCTCGATCACCGGCACCTGGAACGCCGACGCCTACCGGTCCTTCTACCTGCGCGACCTGGGCGCCGCCGCCGAGCTGGCCAAGGACCACGCCGGCATCGCCGAGGCGGCCGCCGCCAAGGACGTCGCCGCGGTCATCGACCTGCAGAACAAGCACCGCGACGGCGAGCTGGCCAACCTGCTCCAGCTGCTGCGCGACAAGTTCGACGTCGACGCCCACCTGAAGGCGAAGCCCTGGCACTCCCGCCTGAAGTACCGGCCGCGGGCGCGCTGACCTCTCAGAGCACCCGGCCCAGGAACTCCTGGGTGCGCGCGTGGGTCGGGTTCGCGATGACCTCCGCGGGCGGACCGCTCTCGACGATCACGCCGCCGTCCATGAAGACCAGCTCGTCGGCGACCTCGCGGGCGAACCCGATCTCGTGGGTCACCACGACCATCGTCATCCCGGACACCGCGAGGTCCTTCATGACGGCCAGCACCTCGCTGACCAGCTCGGGGTCGAGCGCCGAGGTCGGCTCGTCGAAGAGCATCAGCTCGGGGCGCATCGCCAGCGCCCGCGCGATCGCGACGCGCTGCTGCTGACCGCCGGAGAGCTGCGACGGGTAGGCGTGCTGCCGGTGGCCCAGCCCGACCCGGTCGAGGAGCTCGACGGCCCGCGCGGTCACCTCGTCGCGCGGCTCGCCCTTGACCCGCACCGGCGCCTCGACGACGTTCTCGAGCACGGTCCGGTGCGCGAACAGGTTGAAGTTCTGGAACACCATGCCGACCTTGCGCCGCTGGCGGGCGACGTCCTTCTCGCGCATCTCGCGCAGGTGGCCGTGGTGCCGCTCGTACCCGATCAGCTCGCCGCAGACCTCGATCCGGCCGGCGTCGATCTTCTCCAGGTGGTTGAGGCAGCGCAGCAGCGTCGACTTTCCGGAGCCGGACGGTCCGATGATGCAGAGGACGTTGCCCTTCTCGACGGTGAGGTCGATGCCGGCCAGCACCTCGTGGGCGCCGTAGCTCTTGCGAACGCCGGTGACCTGGACGAGCGCGCTCATGCGGGCACTCCCTTCGTACGACGGCCGCGACTCAGCGACCGGTTCCGGGACTTCTTCTCGGTGCCCCTGCTCCGCGCCAGCCGCCGCTCGATGCGGCTCTGGACGAACATCAGCACGGTGGTCAGCGCGAGGTACCAGATGGTGATCGTGAAGAGCAGCTCGACGACCTTGAAGTTCATCGAGTAGATCCCGGTCGCGCTGCTGAGCAGCTCGGAGTAGGACACCGCGAACGCCAGCGAGGTGTACTTCGTCATGTTGATGATCTCGTTGCCGGTCGGCGGCACGATCACGCGCATCGCCTGCGGCAGGATCACCCGGCGCATGGTCTGGCCCTGGGTGAACCCGAGGGCCTTGGCGGCCTGCGCCTGGCCCGGGTCGACCGAGAGGATGCCGCTGCGCACGATCTCACCCATGCTGGCGCCCTCGGAGAGACCGAGGCCCAGGACGGCGGCGATCAGCGGCGTCACCAGGTCGTTGGTGGTGCCCTCGTAGAGCGGCGGCAGGTTCACGTCCTTGATGACCAGCGCGATGTTGAACCAGATCAGCAGCTGCACCAGCGCCGGGATCCCGCGGAAGAACCACAGGTAGAAGGAGGCAGCGCTGCGCAGCACGATGTTGTCCGACAGGCCCATCACCGCGACCGCCGTACCGACGACGATGCCGACGACCATCGCCAGGACGGTCAGCCAGATCGTCCCCCAGAGGCCCTTGAGGATGGCCTCGGAGGTCAGGTAGTCGGGGATGATCCCCCAGTCGATGTCCGCGGTGGCGAACTGCCGGACGATGACCGCGGCGAGGGCGAAGATGAGAACGGCAGTGATCCATCGCCCGTAGTGCTTGCGTGCGATGACCTTCTCCCCGGAGGGGGACGGTTCGTTCATGGCGTTCACCTCTTCAACCCTCGCCTCGGTCGTCATCACGGAGTCGGTGCCTCAGTGGTCGCGTTGGTGATCTGGCTCTGGCTCAGACCCCACTCGGTCGCAATCTTCGCGTACGCGCCGTCGTCGATCATCGACTGCAGCGCCTTCTGGAAGGGCTCGACCAGGTCGGAGTTCTTCTTGAACACCATCGCGTAGGTGGCCTTGTCGTAGTCGATGCCGGGCACCGTCTCGAAGTCGCTGTCGCCGATGTGGGTGGCGTAGTCGGCGACCAGGCGCGCGGTACCGGTGGCGTCGGCGCGACCCTGCTTCATCAGCAGCACGTGGCCGGCGGCGTCGTTGTAGTTCACCAGCTTCATCGCCGGCTGACCCTTGTCGGTGCAGTTCTCCTTCGAGAGCTTCTCGACGGCGTCCGGGTAGATGGTGCCGGTCTGCACGGCCACGTTCTTCCCGCACAGGTCAGCGATCGAGGTGATGCCCTCCGGGTTGCCCTTCGAGACCAGCATCGTGGAGGAGTCGCCGAAGTAGTTCAGCAGGCTGAACTGCGCGGCGCGCTCCTCGTTGTAGAAGATGCCGTTGATGGCGATGTCGTAGCGACCCGCGTTGACGCCCGGGAGGATCGTCTCGAACTTGGCGGCCGTCCACTCGAGCTTCACGCCGAGGCGCTTGGCGATCTCCGCGAGGATGTCGGGCTCGTAGCCCTCGATGGTCTTGCCGTCGGAGCCGAACACCTCGTACGGCGCCAGGCCGACGGACGTCGCGATCCGGACCTCACCACCGACGTACTTCGCGGGCAGGCCGAACTCGCCGGCCGCCTTGGCGCCGTCGTCCTTCGAGTCAGAGTCGTTGCTCCCGCAGGCACTGAGGAACGCGGCTGCGCTCACCAGGGCGGCCGCAACGGCGACTGAACGACGAAGTCGTGAACCTCGCATGCAAAACAACTCCTTAGTCATGGATATGTCCGAGAGTTCGATCACACAATCATAGATTGGATCCAAGATGCAAGCGTGGATTCTGATCACGCGGGCCGGAGCCCGGGTTGCCCCCTGGTCCTGATTGTCCTACTTGCGCGGGCCGGAACCCAGCTGGGCCATTTCGGGCCGCGGAGTACCGAAATCCGCGGCGGAATCAGGCGTTGCCGGCCGCGACGGCGCGCAGCTCGGGCAGCCGGGTGAGCTTCACCCGGGGACGGTCGGTGTCCTCGGCGGCGGCGACCTCGGCCGCGTCGATGGCCCGCCACCCGGCGAGGGTGACCACGGAGACGTCCCGTTCGGCGAGCAGGTCGTCGATCTCGCCGGCCGCCGAGCCGGGGACCAGCCGGCCCGCGGCGAGGTCGCCGAGCAGGGTCTCGACCGTCTCGATCGCGTCCTTGCGGTTGGTGCCGATCACCCCCGACGGCCCGCGCTTGGCCCAGCCGGCGACGTAGACCCGGTCCTCGACCCGGCCGTCCTCGTGCGACACCACCCCGCGGCCGTCGACCGGCAGGCCGTCGGGGCCGCGGACCGCGAACCCGACCCCCGGGACGACCAGGGCGCAGTCGAGCACCTGGCGGTCCTCGCCACGGACCCAGGTGCCGTCCCGCTGATGGTGCGACGCGATCTCGAGGCCCGTGACGCGGTCGTCGCCGACGACGGAGACGGGCACCGCGCGGAACCGGAAGACCAGCCGCTTCCGGCGGCCCTCGGCCGGGCGAGCGACGTACTCGCGGAGCAGCTCGACCCCGGGCTCGTCACCGACCAGGTCGCCGGGGTCGGCGACGATCCGCACGTCGTCCAGCTCACCGAGCTCGCGGAGCTCGACCAGCGAGAACGACGCCTCGGCGGGACCGCGGCGCCCGAGCAGCACCACCTCGTCGATCCGGCTCGCGGCGAGCGCGTCGACCGCCCGGTCCGCCGCGTCGGTGCGGCGCAGCCGGTCGACGTCCTGGATCAGCATCCGGGCGCAGTCGAGGGCCACGTTCCCGTTGCCGACAACCACGGCCCGGGTACGGCCCGGCGGCAGCGGTGCGGCGTCCTCGGCGTCCGGGTGCCCGTTGTACCAGCGCACCAGGTCGAGGGCCGGTACGACGCCCTCCAGCGTCTCGCCGGGGATGCCCAGCATCCGGGGTGCCTCGGCGCCGAGGGCGTAGACGACCGCGTCGTAGGCGGCGAGCAGGTCGGCATGGGTCACGGTGACCCCGACCTCGACGCCGCCGAGGAAACGGACTCCGGGGCGGTCGGCGATCCGCTCGAAGACGCGGGTGACGCTCTTGATCTGCGGATGGTCCGGCGCGACGCCGGAGCGGACCAGGCCCCACGGGGTCGGCAGCCGGTCGATCAGGTCGACGGCGACCGGGTGCTCCAGGCCGGCCTTGAGGAGGGCCTCGGCGGTGTACGCCCCGGCAGGGCCGGCACCGACGATCGCGACGCGCAGTGAAGTCATGACGTTCCTTGCTCACGGTTCAAGATTGGATCCAATGTACAGGATTCAGGATCCGCGTCAAGATGTCCGGACATCGAGCCTGTCGGGATGCCCGCACCCGCCCGGGGTCAGCCGGCGATCAGCGCCCAGAGCGCCGCCGTACCCCCGTCCCGGTCGAGCTCGTCGGCCAGCGCCGCGGCGGAGCCGCCCAGCACCGGCTCGGCGCAGAGCAGGAACTTCGCCCGGAGCTCGTCGTCGGTCAGCGGGCGGGTGACGTCGCCGCGCGCGTCCAGGCGGGGTCCGCCGTCGATCACGGTGCCGTCGACCAGGCGCACCTCCAGCCGGGTCGCGTAGTGGTCGGGGAGGTGGGCGTCGAGGGCAGGGTCGTGCACCACCTCGATCCGGTCGGCGAAGCCGAGCACGGCCTCGTCGGCCAAGGCCGCCTCGGTCATCTCGGCCGGCGTGATCCGGCCCTTGGCGAGCAGGGTGCCGAGCGCGAACGGGTAGCTGTACTGCGCGTGCTCCAGGCTCGGCGGGCGCCGGTAGTCCAGGAAGGTCGCCCACCGGTGGGTGCGGACCGTGATCGCCTCGACCTGGTCGACGGCGACGTCACCGGCCAGCAGCTCGGTGAGCACGTCGACCGCGGTGTGCGTGTAGCGGCAGGCGGGGTACGGCTTGAGGTAGGACCGCTCGATCTCGAAGACCGACCCGAGCGAGGTGACGAACGGGTCGCCGGCCGCCCGGGGCTCGTCGAACGGGGTCGGCGGGAAGATCGCCGGAGCGTCCGGGGACTGCCCCGGCACCGCCGCCGCCATGAACCCGGCCTCGCCGAGGACGACGGCATTGAGGGCGGTGGCGCTCGACCAGCCGATCGCCTCCTTGACCATCGGCCACTGCAGCGCCGCCATCGGGGCGTGCGCCCAGGCGGTCTGCATCGCCCGGCGGATGCCGTCCTCATCGGCACCGCGCACCTTGGCGGCACCCGCCGCCGCGCCGACGCAGGCGGCGGTGCCGGTGCAGTACCAGCGGTCGGTCGCCTCGTCCGCCGGCCAGAGCAGGTGCGCCAGCCGCACCGCCACCTCGTACGCCGCCACCTGGGCGACCAGCAGCTCCTCGGTGCTCGCCGGGCGGTTCGAGGCCGCCACCAGGATCGTCGGCACGATCACCGAGGACGGATGGATCGCGCCGCCCTGGTAGTGCCCGTCGTCGAAGTCCAGGGCGCTCGCCGCCAACGCGCTGCGGAAACCGGCCGCGGTCGCGGTCTGCGCCGGCGCCCCGGGAGCGAGCGTCCGGAACGGCCCGGCGTCCTCGGCGAACGCCGCCGCGGCGGTCGCGGCGGCACGGGTCGCCGAGCCGGCCAGCGCCGTCCCGATCGTGTCCCGGAGACCCTGGCGCGCGCGGCGCACGGTGTTCTCCGGGAGGTCGGCGAAGGTGAGCTGGGACGCGAAGCGCGCCACGTCTCGGATGGTCACGGTGAACCTTTCTACGCCTCGGCTGCCTCGGACTCGAGCTCGTCCGACCCACCACCAAGGTAGGTCGCCTCGATGCGCTTGTCGGCAGCGAGTTCCTTGCCGGTGCCCGTGAGCACCACCCGGCCGAGCTCGATCACGTAGGCGCGGTCGGCGATCCGGAGCGCCTCCCGGACGTTCTGCTCGACCAGGAGCACGGCGGTCCCCTGCGAGGCCAGGTCGGAGGCCACCCCCAGGATCTCGTGCTGCATCCGCGGCGACAGCCCCAGCGACGGCTCGTCGAGAGCGAGAACGCGCGGCCGGGTCACCAGCGCACGGCCGACCGCGAGCATCTGCTGCTCACCGCCGGACAGGGTGCCGGCCAGCTGCTCGCGGCGCTCGCCCAGCACCGGGAAGAGGTCGTAGACCTCCTTGACCCGCTCCGCGATCAGGGACGGCTTCTTCCGCAGCGAGTACGCCCCGAGCCGCAGGTTCTCCTTGACCGAGAGGGTGCCGAAGACGCGGCGGCCCTCCGGGACGTGCCGGAAGCCCTCGGCGACGACGTGGTGCGCCGCCCGGCCGGCCAGGTTCTTGCCGTCCAGGACGATCCGGCCGCGCTTCGGCTTCAGCACGCCGGAGATGCCGTTCATCGTGGTGGTCTTGCCGGCACCGTTCGGTCCGAGCAGCGCGACCACCTCGCCCGCGTTCACCTCGAAGGTGAGTCCGTGGACGACGGTCAGCTCGCCGTAGCCGAGATCGACGTCCTCAACGCTGAGCAGCGCCATGACGAGTACCTCCTTCGAGTGCGGTGGGGGCGCCGAGGTAGGCCTCGATCACCTGCGGCAGGGCCAGCACCTCGTGCGGGTCACCAGTGGCGATCACCCGGCCCTGGTCGAGGACGACCACGTCCTCGGCGACCGAGGTGACCAGCGGCATGTCGTGCTCGATCAGCGCGATCGCGACCCCTTCGGCGGCGATCGCGCGCAGCAGCACGACCAGCTCCTTCTTCTCGGCCGGGTTCATGCCGGCGGCCGGCTCGTCGAGGATCAGCAGCCGCGGACTCATCATCAGCGCGCGGGCCACCTCCACCCGGCGCCGGTCGGCGTAGGAGAGCTCGGGCGGACAGATCTCGGCCAGCTGGTCGATGCCGACGCGTTCGAGCACGGTCAGCGCCCGGGCCGCGGCAGCGGCGTCGTACCGGCGGATCGCGCGGGGGGAGAGGAGTGCGTGCCGCAGGCCCAGGTTCGACCGGGCGTAGTCGGCGACCAGGACGTTGTCGAGCACGGTCAGCTGGTCGATCAGCCGGGCGGTCTGGAAGCTCCGGCTCACCCCGCGCCGCGCCACCCGGTGGGCGATCATCGCGGTGACGTCGACCCCGTCGAGGAGGACCGTGCCGCTGGTGGCGTGGTGCACGCCGGTGATCGCGTTGACCAGGGTGGTCTTGCCGGCGCCGTTCGGACCGATGATCCCGACGATCCGGCCCGCGGTGAGGGTCATCGAGACGTCCTCGAGCGCGGTCAGCCCGGAGAACTTCTTGGTGACGCCGCGGACCTCGAGCAGCGGTGCGCCGTCCACGGCGGCGGCCGCCGGCTCCTTGACGGTCAGCCGACCCACGTCCACCTTCTCGGTGTCCCGAGCGGCGCGGGCGCCGGCCTTCGGGATCCTGGTCGCGACCCGTTCCGGGATCATCCCCTGCGGCCGGAACTCGACCAGGGCGATGACGGCCACCGAGAAGAGCAGCAGCCGGTAGTCCTGGAACTCGCGGAGCCACTCGGGCAGCCCGACGAAGATCACCGCCGCGATCAGCACGCCGCTGGTGCTGCCCAGTCCGCCGAGGACGACCACCATGATGATCTGGACCGAGAGCAGCAGGGTGAAGTTGGTCGGGTCGACGGCGACCGACCTCGCCGCGAAGATCGCCCCGGCCAGCGCCCCCATCGCACCCCCGGCGATGTAGGCGCCGATCTTCAGGCGCAGCGTCGGCAGGCCGAGGGACTCCGGCACGATGTCGTCGGAGCGGATCGCCCGCCAGGCGCGGCCGATGTGCGAGCGGCCGAGCCGGTTGCAGAAGACCACCGCGACCCCGAGCAGCAGGAACGCCAGCAGCGCCTGCTGGATCGGCGTCATGAACTGGTAGCCGCCGATGCTCGGGATCGGCAGCGGGTACAGCCCGCGCGAGGCGCCGACGTAGTCCCAGTTGTTGGCGACCGTGCGGATGAGCTCGCCGAACCCGATGGTCACGATGGCCAGGTAGTCGGGCCGCAGCCGCAGCGTCGGGTAGCCGATGATGATGCCGGCGATGCCGGTGACCACCACCGCGATCGGGATGGAGAGGAAGAAGTTCAGCTGGAAGTGGATCCCGCAGATCGCCGAGGCGTACGCCCCGATCGCGAAGAAGGCGGCGTAGCCCATGTCCAGCAGGCCGGCGTACCCCATCACGATGTTGAGGCCGAGCCCCAGGGCGGCGTACGTGGTGATGCCGATGGCGATGGTGGTGACGTAGTCGGAGCCGTAGAGGTCCAGTGCCCCGACGATCAGCAGGCTGACGCCGAGCATCGCGAGCAGCGAGGTCGACGCCCGGTCACCGAGGTCGCGCAGCGGGGAGTCCGTGAAGGCGCTCTTGATCCGGTTCGTCATCAGGCACGCTCCGCCACTCGCTCGCCGAGGATTCCGCTCGGCCGGATGTACAGCACCAGGATCAGGGCGCCGAAGATCACCGCGTCGGACCAGGCACCCGCCAGGTAGCCCTGGACGAACGCCTCCAGGAGCCCGATCGTCAGACCGCCGAGGACCGCGCCGCCGATGTTGCCGATGCCGCCGATCACCGCGGCGGTGAAGGCCTTCAGCCCGAGGGCGAAGCCCATGTCGAACGAGACCCGGCCGTAGTAGGTGCCGCTGAGGATGCCGGTGATCGCGGCCAGCGACGCCCCGATCACGAACGCCGCCGCGATCAGGAAGGAGACGTTGATGCCCATCAGGCGGGCCGCGTCGTGGTCGACCGCGAGGGCCCGCATCGCCGTACCGGTGATGGTGCGGTGCGCGAACCAGATCATCCCGACCATCAGCGTCCCGGCCAGGCCGATCACGACCAGGTCCATGCCGTTGACCGCGACCCCGCCGATGTCGATGGTCTCGCTGCTGAGGTCGTTGGGCGGGTAGTACTTCTGCTGGGCTCCGAAGATCAGCTTGACGATCTCCTCGAGCGCGAAGGCCACGCTGAGGGTGACCAGCATGAAGCCGAGCGTGGACCGGCCGATCAGCCGGGTGTACAGGGTCCGCAGCAGGACCAGCGCGAGTAGTGAGGTTCCCACTACCGCGCCGGCCCCTGCCACGATGAGTCGCGGAAGCATGGGCATGCCCTCGATCCAGTCGAGCTGGAGGAGCGCCCACCCGAAGAAGGCGCCGACCATCACGAGATCGCCGTGGGCGAAGTTGATCAGTCGGACGATGCCGTACACCATCGTGTAGCCCAGCGCGACGAGCGCGTAGAACGAGCCGATGGTGAATCCGGTCAGCACGACCTGGATGAAGGTGTCCATACCTGCGCGAGCCCCTCTGTCTTCCGGTGTCGCGTTAGTTGGTCGCGGCCCAGCCGGAGTCCGGCGAGTACGAGTACGCCGGCGCGAACTTGCCGTCGACGCTGCGGACGGCGAGGAACGGGAACGCGTTCCGGTCGCCCTGGTCGTCGAAGGAGATGTCCCCGGTGATGCCCTCGAACGAGACGTCGCGGAGCCGCTTGATCAGGTCCTTAGCGTCGAGCTTCTTCGGGTCGGCCTTCAGCGCCGCGACCAGGCCCTGCATGGCGTCGTGCTGGAAGATGCCGAACTGGCCCGGGTCGGCGTCGTACTTCGCCTTGTACTCGGTACGGAACTCGTCGGCCTGCGGGTTCTGGATCAGCGACGCCGTCGGGTACGAGATGATGCTGAGGTCCGGCAGCGTGACCGCGTCCGGGGCGGCGGTGAGCACGGTGGCGTCGATCGAGGACGCCCCGCCGACCAGCCGGTAGCCCGGCTTCAGCTGAGCCCACTGCTTCGCCAGGATGCCGAACTCGGGGTAGAAGCCGGTGTACACCAGGGTGTCGGCGCCGTCGCGGGCGACGCGGCCGAGCGCGGCGCGGTAGTCGTTCTGACCGGGCTGGATGGCGTCGTCGTAGACGATCTCGACGGTGCCCTTCTTCTCGATGTTCTCCTTGAGCGACTTCGCCACCGCCCGCGAGTACTCGGTGTTGTCGTTCATGATCGCGACCTTCTTCGACGCGAGCAGGTCGGCGACGTAGTCCGCGGTGACCGGGGCCTCCTGGTCGTCACGACCGATGTAGCGGGTGATGCCCGGGTACTTGGCGTCGGTCAGCTTGGGGTTGCTCGACACCGAGGCGACGAACGGCAGGTCGCCGTTGCGGTGGAAGACCTCGCTCGCCGGCAGCGCGGCCGAGGAGCAGAACCCGCCGACCACGGCGACGACCTTGTCGGTCACGAGCTTCTGCGCGGCCTGGGTGCCCTGCTGGGCCTCGCAGGCGTCGTCGGCGACGACGAGCTCGATCTTGCGGCCGTCGATGCCGCCGTCGGCGTTCACCTTCTCGACCACGAGCTTGGAGGCGCGGACCATGTCCTCGCCGTCCGCGGAGACGCTCCCGCTCATCGGAGCGAGCACGCCGACCTTGATGGCCCCGGATCCGCCGCCGGCGTCGTCGCTACCGCAGGCCGCGAGGCCGAGGAGCGACGTGGACACCGCGAGACCGAGGGCGCCGAGTCGTACGGCACGGTTGCTGTTCATTGAAAGGCTCTCCTCTTGGTTGATCGATCTCGCCAGGCTTTGCAGGTGCTCTGGTCCCGAAAACCAAGGCTTCAGATTGGCGATTGGATCCAAAATGCAGGATGTCGGCTCATCTGTCAACGGTTTCGGTGAGACTGGTCACAGGCTTTACGTCCCTGAAACAGTTCCGCGGTGCTAGGCTCCGCTTCGGATCCTGGATTCAATCTCAGAGGAGTTCGATGAACCCCGGCGTCTTCCAGAAACCCCCGACCCAGGTCGAGGCGGTGCTGCTGGAGCTGCGACGAGCACTGCTGGAGGGCGAGTACGTCGTCGGCTCCCGGCTCAACGTCGACGCGATCTCCAAGGAGCTCGGGGTCAGTCGCGCGCCGGTCCGGGACGCGCTGCGGATCCTCGAGGGCGAGCAGCAGGTCGTCTACGAGCCGCACCGCGGCTACGAGATCGCCGCGATGAACCTGGACGACCTCAGCGACCTCTACCGGATCCGGGAGCTCCTCGAGACCGAGGCGGTGGCGATCGCGGTGCCGCGGCTGACCCCGGCCCAGCTCGACGTGATCCGGCGCGCCGCCGAGGAGACCGCGCAGGCGCTCGCCGCCCACGACCGGGTCGCGGCGACGTACGCGAACCGCGCCTTCCACTTCGAGCTCTTCACCGCGCCGGGTCACGAGCAGCTGGTGGACACGATCCGGCAGACCTGGAACGCCGACGCGTACCGGTCGCTCTACCTCCAGGACGTGGAGAGCGCCACCGCCAGCGCGGCGGAGCACTTCGCGATCGCGGACGCCGCTGTCGCCGGTGACGTCGCCCGGGTGGTCGAGCTGCAGAACGCGCACCGCGACGGCGAGCTCAAGTCGCTGCTCCGGGTGGTCGGCGACAGCCTCGGCCGGCCGGCCGGCGAGGAGATGCCCTGGCGGGCGGTCACCTCAGCGGCGAACGGCCCCTGCTAGCCGGGTCGCGCACCAGTCGTTCGAGGAGGTCGACGGCGATCGTCAGCGAGCGCTCGTCGAGGTCGAACCGGTCGCTGTGGTGCCCGGACGGCAGGTCCGACCCGACGACCAGGTAGGTGCCACGACCGCCGGCGTCGCGGACCGCGTCGATCAGCCAGGACGCGTCGTCGCTGCCGCCGTCGTGCAGGAGCGCATCGGCCCGGTCCACGCCCGGTACGCCGGTCGCGACCTCGGCGACGTGCCTGACCAGCTCCGGGTCGCAGACCACGGACGGCGCCTTGCCGGTGGTCTCGACCTCGCAGCTCACACCGAACATCGCCGCCGCGGCGTCCAGGGCTGCCCGGGTGCGGGCCTCCAGGTCCTCGCACGCCGCGGTCTCGCTGGCACGGACCTCCAGGCGGAGCTCGGCCAGCGGAGCGATCACGTTGGTGGTGCCGGGCGCCACGAAGGAGCCGACGTTGACCCGGGTGTCGGCGGTGCCGTGCTGGACCAGCGCGTGCACGGCGAGGGTGGCGTGCGCCGCGGCCAGCAGCGCGTTGCGACCCGTCTCCGGCGCGAGTCCGGCGTGCGCGGCCCGGCCTCGGAAGGTCGCCCTCAGCTTGGTGGACGCCAGCGAGCCGTGCACGCCCCCGAAGACGGCACCGCTCGGCGCCCCCATCCCGAGGTGGAAGGTGTAGAGGTCGTCGACCCCGTCGAGGTTCTCGGGAATCGCCATCGCCCGGGCGCCCCGGAGTCCCTCCTCGGCGGGCTGGAAGATCAGCCGGACCGACCCCGGGAAGTCCCGCGACGCCAGCCGGTGTGCCAGCTCCAGCCCGATGGCGACGTGGCCGTCGTGGCCGCAGGCGTGCATCACCCCCGGCCGCTCCGAGACGAAGCCGGCCGCACTGGGCAGGTGGTCGGTGGCGGCCTCCCTGATCGGCAGCGCATCCAGGTCGGCCCTGATCGCGGTCGTGGGACCCGGCCGGTTGCCGTCGAGGCGGGCCACCACGCCGGTCATGCCGCCGCGCATGTGGTCGAGCGCGGCCCGCGAGTAGCCCTCTTCGACGGCCGCCCGCCACTCCGACTCGGTGTCCTCGGGGACTCCTAGCCGGGCCTCGCGGTCGAGCACCCGCTCGCCGACCCGGACGTCGAAGCCGAGGCCCTCGAGGTGCTCGGCCACGACCGAGGCGGTGCGGTACTCCAGGAAGCCGAGCTCGGGCCGTTGGTGCAGCTGCCGCCGCCAGGCGATGACGTCCATGCTCAGCGGTTCCGGTCGGGGCGCTCGTTGGCGGCCTGGTCGCTGACCAGCGCGGTCCCAGCGTCGAGGACGCGGCGACCGGCCAGGTAGAACTGCTCGAGACGGTGCGAGGACCGGTCCATCAGCAGGACGTCGGCGCGCGCGCCCGCGGTCAGCGCACCGGCGTCGGCCAGCCCGAGCCGGGCGGCCGGGTTCGCGCTGAACACCCGGACCAGCTGCTCGACCGGGACCAGGTCGGTCTCCAGGGCGCGGACGAAGGTGTCCAGCAGGAGGCCCGGCTGGTGGGTGAGCAGGGTGCCGTCGCCGATCCCGTGGTTGCCGCCGGCATCGGAGGAGATCGTCACCCGGTCCGGATCGACCTCGTCGAGGAGCCGGCGGATCGCCTGCTCGGGGGCGATCGCCCCGGGGAAGTAGTCCGGCCGGATGCAGGCCGTGACATCGAGGTTCACCCCCAGGCCGGCGAGGTGGATGCCCTCGGCCAGCACCGCCTCGTTCCAGTTCACGTGCGTGACCGTCACCGTGGTCGGGTCGACGTCGCCGCGGCTGATCGCGCGGCCGACGAGGGCGATGCTGGTCAGCGCGGGCTCGACGTGCAGGTGCAGGACCGGAGCGCGGCCGGCGGTCCGGGCTCCGCGGGCGGCCTCGCCGGCGAGTGCGGCCAGCTGGTGCCGGGTGGTGATGCTGCCGATGCCGCCGACCGCGGCCTTGACGCCGCGGACCTCGTCGAGCAGAGCCAGGTCGCGGCGGATGCTGCCGGTGACGGTCTCCGGCGGGTAGCCGATCTCGCCGGTGTACAGGTGCGCGCCGAACCCGTGCCGGCGGAGCCCCTTGACCCGGGCGAGGAGCGCTTCGGGTCGGCGTACCACCGAGTCGTTGCCGAGGCAGCCGACGACAGTGCCGACGCCGGCCTCGACGAAGCGCTCGACCGGGATCGGGAAGCCCTGGGTCTCCGGTCCGCCGCCACCGCCGCCGCCGATCGGGTGGCAGTGCTGGTCGACGAAGGCCGGGATCGCGCGGTGGCCCGAGGCATCGACCTCCACGGGCCCGAGCGCGACGGCGGCGCCCAGGTCGCCGCCGACCGCCGCGATCCGGTCACCGACCAGGAGGACGTCGCCCTGGTCGGTGATGCCGTGAGGAAGGACCAGCTCGGCCCCGCGGAGCAACGTCATCGGTGCGGTGTCGGGGGTGGCGTTCGGCATGGCGGCCTCTCCGGGTGCGTCGGGGTCAGATCAGGTGGGCGTCGTGCAGCCGTTCGTCGAGCGGGTCCTGCCACGCGGTCACGGTGCCGTCGGCGACGTCGGCCACCGAGACCGGCCCCCCGGCGAGGGAGGACTCCAGCAGCGCGATCGCGGCGGCGAGGTCCGCCGTACCCTCGGGTCCGCCGACCTCGGGGCTGGTGCCGCTGTCGACGGCGCGGGCGAAGTCGAAGATCTCGTAGGCGACGCCGTACCGGACCGGGTCGGTGATGTCGAGGGTGAGCGCAGCCGGGTCCCAGGTGCCCTCGGGCAGCCAGAGCTCGCGCTCCTGGGCGGACAACCCGTCGACCCAGGCGGCGATCGTCGCCTCGACCGGGACCCGCTCGCCGTCGTCGGGGGTGAACCAGCCGTCCTGCCAGCCTTCCCAGCAGGCCGACGAGACGCTGCCCCGGGAGCCGACCACGAACCGGCTGCCGACGGGTTCGCCGTGCCCGGCCATCGTCAGCGTCACCTGCGCGCTCAGCTTGTCGTCGAAGTCGACCCGGGCCAGGCAGGTGTCCTCGCTGGTGACGTGGGTGACGCTGCCGTCGTCGCCGACGATCTCCGGCTCGTAGGTCCGGACGGTCGCATCGACGGTGCGGGCCGGCCCGAACCAGTACTGCAGCAGGTCCATCTCGTGCACGCCCATCTCGAGCGCGACCAGCGAACCGGCCATGCTCTGGTCGCGGTACCAGGCGCCGCCGCCGGTCGGGTGCAGCATCGCGGAGGGGATCGAGAGCGTGCTCAGCGTGAAGTACGGCGTGCCGATCTCGCCGTCGCGGATCAGCGACCGGAAGGCGCGGTTGCCCGGCACCCGGCGGAAGTTCTCGGCGACGGCCAGGACCAGGCCGGCCCCCTTCGCCGCCTCGGTCATCAGCGTCGCGGACCGGACGGTGAGCGCGATCGGCTTCTCCACCAGCACGTGCAGGCCGCGGTCGAAGGCCTCGAGCGCGAGCGGCAGGTGCAGCGCGGTCGGGACGGCGACGTCGACGCCGGCGACGCCCGGGACGGACTCCAGCTCGCTCATCGACGCGACTGCCGGGACGGTGTCGCCGGTGAGCTCGCGGTACAGCGCGACGGCCTCGGTACGACGGACCAGGTCGCTGTCGCAGATCGCCGCCAGGAACGGGCCCGGCACCCCCCGGTTGCGGAGCGCCGCGAAGCCGCGGAGGTGGCGGAGGCCCATGCCACCGCATCCGACGAGCGCGATTCCGACTGGGTTCACCAGGTCACTCCCTTGTTCGTGTGGGTGCTGCTACGGAGTCGCCACCGGAAGGGCGGCGACGAGCTCGGTGTCCACGCCGATGCGTCCGAGCGGAGCGGCCTCGCCCGGCGAGCCGATCGGCTCGGTGCGCCCGGGCAGGACCTGGGTGAAGAAGACCTCGTTGTCGAGGGCGATCACGCGCTCGGAGTCCGGGACGTCCTCCAGCCGGACCACGGCGTTCATCGGGCACTCGGTCATGCAGGCGCCGCAGTCGATGCACTCGTCGGGGTTGATGTAGAGCTTCCGGTCGCCCTCGTAGATGCAGTCGACCGGGCAGACCGCCACGCACGAGCGGTCCCGGACGTCGACGCATCCTGAGCCGATCGCAAACGTCATCGCGGGCCTTTCCGGGCGTACCTGAATCGCTGTAGCATGGAGATTGGATCCAAGATACACTGCCCGCAAGGGTTGTCAACCGGAGTCCTCGCGATCGGAGCAGCGGTGTTGTCACGGCATCCGGCGACCGGATACCTGGCGGCGGTCAGCTCCGCGGTGACCTTCGGTCTCTCCGGCCCGGTCGCCCAGCCGTTGCTGCTGTCGGGGTGGTCCCCGGCGGCCGTCGTCCTGGCCCGGATCGTGCTCGGCACGACGATCACGCTGCCGTTCGCGCTCCGGATCGCACCGCCGCTGCGCACCTGGACCTGGCAGGAGGTGCGCGCGATCCTCGTCTACGGCGCCGTCGCGATCGCCGGCACCCAGTTCTGCTCCTACTCGGCGGTGGCGCGGATGGAGGTCGCGCCCGCGCTGCTGATCCAGTACTCGGCGCCGATCGCGATCCTGGCGTGGCTCTGGTTCCGGCACGGGCACCGCCCGCCGCCGCTCGCCTTGGGCGGCTGCCTGGTCGCGTTCGCCGGTCTCGCGATGGTGCTCGGGCTCTTCTCCGGCGTGCAGCTCGACCGGGTCGGAGTGATCTGGGCGAGCCTGGGGATGGTGGGCACGGCCATCTACTTCCTGGAGTCGAGCAACACGAGGACCTCGTTGCCACCTCTGGCACTGGTCTCCTTCGGGCTGGTGCTCTCGTTCGTCGTACTCGGCGGAGCCGGGCTGGTCGGCGCCGTTCCCCTGGAGGCGAGCACGAGCTCGGTCACCTACCTCGGCACCGAGGTCGCGTACTGGGTACCGCTGGTGACCCTGGGCATCCTGGCCTCGGGCTTCGCCTACGTGACCGGGGTCGTCGCAGCGCGCCGCCTCGGAGCCCGGACGGCGTCCTTCGTCGCCCTGCTCGAGGTCGTCTCGTCGCTGGCGTGGGTCACCGTCCTCTCCAGCCAGGGACCGACCACCCCGCAGTGGGCGGGCTGCACGCTGATCCTCGCGGGGATCATCCTGATCAAGCTGGTCGAGCCGGTCGTCGCGGCGGAGGAGCCGGCGCTCGGCCCGCACTCCTGATCGGGCCGGACTGGACGTATCCTAGGATTGGATCCATAATCCAATCAGGTCGATCTGATCCAAGGAGAACGATGAGCAACGCGGGCACCGTGATCGTCGGCGGCGGGATCGCCGGCGTCGCACTCGGCTACTACCTGGCCGCCCAGGGCGAGACCGGCATCGTGGTGCTCGAGTCCAAGCAGCTCGGCTCCGGGTGCACGGCCGGGTCGTTCGGCGGCGTGCGCCAGCAGTTCAGTACGCCGGCCGCCGTCGAGTTCGGCCTCCGCGGCCTGCGCTTCTGGAAGACCTTCGAGGAGACCTTCGACTGGGCCTGCCCGTTCCACGAGGACGGCTACCTGATGGTGACCGGCAACCCGGCGAAGTGGGACGCCCTGACCCGCGCGGCCGAGGTGCAGCGCGCAGCCGGTGCCCCCGACGTCCACCTGGTGCCCGCCGCCGAGCTGACCACGGTGGTGCCGTGGCTCGGCACCGAGGGCCTGATCGGCGGCAGCTGGTCGCCGGGCGACGGCCGGGTGAACCCGACCGACGGCCTGCAGGGCATCGTGCGCGCGGCGCGACGGCTCGGCGTCACCTTCCGCCAGGGGCAGCCGGTCAACAGCATCATCAGGACCCCGGCCGGCTGGCTCGTGGACGCACCGGCGCCCGTGGTCGCGGACCGGGTGGTGATCGCGGCCGGCCTCGGCACGCCGGCCCTCGCCCGCGCCTTCGGCCTCGACCTGCCGATCACCCCGATGACCGTGCACACCGGCTTCACCACCCCGATGCTCGGCGACCAGCCGCTGCCGCTGACCATCGACCTGGACAAAGGGTTCGAGGTCGAGCGCGAGACCGACGGCGCCTGCTTCACGATCGTCTCCGGCCGGTCCCCGGAGAACTACTCGGCGACCGACATGCTCGAGGAGTTCGGCGAGGCGGCGATGGTCCGGGCGCCGGTGTTCGCCGAGGCCGGCATCCAGACCACGATCACCTCGTACGCCGACGAGACCGGCGGCGACGGCCAGCCGTTCGCCGGGCAGGTCGAGGACGGCCTCTGGGTGCTCGCCGGCTTCGACGCGCACGGCACGATGATGGGCCCGTCCTTCGCCGAGTTCCTGGCCCGGTTGATGGCCGGCCACGCGGACCCGGTCGTCGACGCCGCGACGTACGACCCCTGGCGGACGCCGACGACGGTCGAGTGGATGCGTTCGGGGAGCCACCACTAGGCATGGAGAGCGGGTCGATGAGCACCGAGGTCGCGATGCCGCTGGACGGCATCCTGGTCGCCGACTTCAGCCGCGTGCTCGCCGGACCGCTGGCGACCGCGACCCTCGCCGACCTCGGCGCGACCGTGGTGAAGGTGGAGCGACCCGGGCAGGGCGACGACACCCGGCACTGGGGCCCGCCGTGGACGGAGAGCTCGTCGAGCTACTTCGAGTCCGCGAACCGGTCGAAGCACTCCGTCGAGCTCGACCTCGCCGATCCCGGCGACCGGGCGCTGGCCGCCGAGCTGGCTGCCCGTGCCGACGTGGTCATCGAGAACTTCCGGGACGGGGCGCTCGCGCGCCACGGTCTCGACTACGACGCCGTACGAGCCGCCAACCCCGCTGTCGTGTACTGCTCGATCACCGGCTTCGGCAGTGCCGGCGGCGCCGCACTGGCCGGGTACGACTTCCTGGTGCAGGCGGTCGGCGGACTGATGAGCATCACCGGGGAGGCCGACGGCCAGCCGGTCAAGGCCGGGGTCGCCCTGGTCGACGTGCTGACCTCGAAGGACGCGGTCGTCGGCGTGCTGGCCGCGCTGCGGTCCCGGGACGTCGACGGGGTCGGGCAGCGCGTCGAGGTGAACCTGCTCTCCTCGCTGCTGGGCTCGCTGGTCAACCAGGCTTCGGGCCACCTGAGCACCGGCGCGGTGCCGACCCGGATGGGCAACCGGCATCCGTCGATCGCGCCGTACGAGACCTTGGCGTGCGCCGACGGACCGGTCGCGATCTGCTGCGGGAACGACGCGCAGTTCCGGGCGCTCGCCGCCGAGGTCGGCGCACCCGGCCTGGGCACCGATCCCCGCTTCGCCACCAACGCCGCCCGGGTCGAGCACCGCTCGCTGCTGATCGCTGCGCTCGAGGAACGGCTCGCCACCGCTGACGCCGCCGAGTGGAGCGACCGGCTCCAACGGGTCGGCGTCCCGGCCGGCCGGGTCGGCGACCTGGCCGACGCCTTCGCCCTGGCCGAGCAGCTCGGGCTCGACCCCACCGTCGACGTCGGTCGCGGCACCCCTCAGGTGCGCAGCCCGTTGCGGTTCTCGGCCACCCCGATCACCCGGTACGACGCCCCGCCGCGCCTCGGCGAGCACAACACCCAGGTCCGCCAGTGGTTGGCGGACGACGACAGCAAGGAGATGCACCCGTGAACGCGCTTTCCAGGATCGACGAGCTCGCGAACCTCGACCACCTGTTCTCCGCCGACGAGCTGGCGGTCCGCGCGACGGTGCGCCAGGTCTGCGCCGACAAGGTCGACCCGTACGTGGCGACCTGGTTCGAGACCGGCCAGCTCGACGACGTCCGCGGTCTGACCAAGGAGTTCGGCAAGCTCGGGCTGCTCGGGATGCACCTGACCGGCTACGGGTGCGCCGGCATGTCGGCGACCGAGTACGGGCTGGCGTGCCTGGAGCTCGAGGCGTCCGACTCCGGGATCCGGTCGCTGGTCTCGGTGCAGGGATCGTTGGCGATGACGGCGATCTGGAAGTGGGGCAGCGAGGAGCAGAAGCAGCAGTGGCTCCCCGGGATGGCGGCTGGCGAGCTGATCGGCTGCTTCGGCCTGACCGAGCCGGACGTCGGGTCCGACCCGGGCAGCATGCGCACCCGGGCCCGCCGCGACGGCGCCGACTGGGTGCTCGACGGCCGGAAGATGTGGATCACCAACGGCAGCGTCGCCGACGTCGCCATCGTCTGGGCCGGCACCGAGGAGGGAGTCCGCGGGTTCGTCGTACCGACCGACACTCCTGGGTTCTCCGCTCCGCTGATCAAGCACAAGCTGTCGCTGCGGGCCTCGGTCACCAGCGAGCTGGTCCTCGACGGGGTACGCCTTCCGGCGGACGCGGTGCTGCCCGAGGTCACCGGACTCCGCGGCCCGCTCGGCTGCCTGAACGAGGCCCGCTACGGCATCGTCTGGGGCGCCCTCGGCGCCGCCCGTTCCTCGATCGAGGCCGCACGCGCGTACGCCGCCGACCGGGTGCAGTTCGGCCGGTCGATCGACGGGTTCCAGCTTACCCAGCAGAAGCTCGTCGAGATGACGCTGGAGTACACCAAGGGCGTGCTGCTGGCGGCCCACCTCGGCCGACTGAAGGACGCCCACCTGAGCCGTCCCGAGCAGGTCTCCCTGGGCAAGCTCAACAACGTCCGGGCCGCCCTGGAGATCTGCCGGACCGCCCGCACGATCCTCGGCGCGAACGGGATTTCGCTGGAGTACCCGGTGATCCGGCACATGAACAACCTGGAGTCGGTGCTGACCTACGAGGGCACCGTCGAGATGCACACACTGATCGTGGGGGAGAAGCTGACCGGGCAGTCGGCGTTCCGCTGACCGGTCAGTCCTCGTAGTAGTACCGCGGGTTGCGCCGCCCGGTCATCGCGCGGCGCTCCCGCGGCGAGGTCGCGCCCCACATCCCGTCGGTGACGCCGACGTCCAGGGCGAACTGGAGGCAGGGCTCGACGACGGGGCAGCCGAGGCAGACCGCGCGAGCCAGCTCCAGCTGGGCCGGAGCGGTCCCCTTCTCCCCGACCGGGAAGAAGAGCTCCGGGTCCTCGTCCGCGCAGGCTGCGGCCTGCGTCCAGTCGGAGTCCTCGGGGACCCGGAGCCGGGACGCGACGGGTGCTGCGGTCGCGGTCACGCCCAGTCGACGCTGTAGTACTGCGTCTCCTGGAAGGCCTTGATCCCTTCGCTGGCGCCTTCGCGGCCGAGACCGCTCTGCTTGGTGCCGCCGAACGGAGCGGCCGGGTCGGAGACGATGCCCCGGTTGATGCCGACCATGCCGGTGTCGAGGCGCTCGGCGATCTGGAGCGCGTCCCGGACGTCGCGGGAGAAGACGTACGACGCCAGCCCGAGCTCGGTGCTGTTGGCCTGCTCGATCAGCTCGTCCCGGTCCCGCCAGGTGATGATCGGGGCGACCGGACCGAAGATCTCCTCGGAGACCAGTGCCGCGTCCGGGCGGACACCGGTGAGCACCGTCGGCGGGTAGTACCAGCCGTGCTCGGGGACGTGCGCCCGGTGCGCGATCGTGGCACCGTCGGCGACGGCCTCGTCGACCAGGCGACCCACCCCGGCGACGGCGCGCTCGGAGACCAGCGGGCCGACCTGGGTGTCGGGGGCGTAGCCGGGACCGACCCGCAGCGCCTCGACGGCGGCACCGAAGCGGGCGGTGAACTCGTCGGCGACCGCGTCGTGGATGTAGAGCCGGTTGGCCGCCGTACAGGCCTGGCCGCCGTTGCGGAACTTGGCGAGCATCGCACCGCGGACCGCGGCGGCCACGTCGGCGTCGCCGGTCACGATGAACGGCGCGTTGCCGCCGAGCTCCATGGTCGTGTTGAGGACCCGGTCGGCGGTCTGGCGCAGCAGGGTGCGCCCGACCGCGGTGGAGCCGGTGAAGGAGAGCTTGGTGACCCGCTCGTCGGTCAGCCAGGTGGAGACGACCCCGGCCGGGTCGGTGGTGGCCACGATGTTCACCACGCCCGCGGGGGCGCCGGCCCGGGTGAGGATGTCGCCGATCACCAGGGCGGTGAGCGGGGTCTCCGCCGCCGGCTTCAGCACCACCGTGCAGCCGGCCGCCAGCGCCGGTGCGATCTTCCGGGTCGCCATCGCGGCCGGGAAGTTCCAGGGCGTCGCCAGGGCGGCGACGCCGACCGGCTTCTGCGTGACCAGGGTGCGGGTCCCCCCTGCCGGCGCGACGCCGTAGTCGCCGTCGATCCGGACCGCCTCCTCGCTGAACCAGCGGAAGAACTCGGCCGCGTAGGTGACCTCGCCCCGGGCGTCGTCGAGCGACTTCCCGTTCTCCAGGCAGATCAGCGCGGCGAGCTCCTCGCGCTCGGCGATCATCAGCTCGTACGCGCGACGCAGCACCTCCGACCGCCCGCGCGGCGGCGTCTGCGACCAGGCCGGGAAGGCGGCTGCCGCAGCGTCGACCGCACGGGCGGCCTCGCCGGTACCGCCGTCGGCGACCTCGGCGATCAGAGCCGTCGATGCCGGGTCGTGGACCGCGAACGTCGTCGCGGTGCCGACGAACTCCCCGTGGATCAGGACTCCGGTGGGAAGGTCGGCCGGCAACACCAGGTCGGCGGGGACGGCGTGCTCAAGGGTGGTGGTGTTCAACGATGGTCCTTAGGGGTAGAGCCCGCGCTGCAGGTGCGCTTGGGCGACTCGTTCGACGGCGAGGCAGGTGGCGGCCGTGCGGAGCGGTACGTCGAGCTTGAGGGCGTGCTCGCTGACCCGCTCCCAGGCCGAGGTCATCCGCTGCGCGAGCCGGCTCTCGACCTCGTCGACGGACCACCAGTACGCCTCCTTGGCCTGGACCCACTCGAAGTAGGAGACGATCACGCCGCCGGCGTTCGCCAGGATGTCCGGGACGACAAGGCGGTCCGCCGCCTGCAGGATCGCGTCGGCCTCCGGGGTCGTCGGGCCGTTGGCGCCCTCGACGATCACCCGGGCCCGGACCCGGTCCGCGTTGTCGGCGCGCAGGACGCCCTCGACCGCGGCGGGGACCAGCAGGTCGACCTCGAGGAACAGCAGCTCCTCGGCGTCCATCGGCTCACTGCGGGCGAAGCCGACCACGCTGCCGGTGGCGTCGACGTGGTCCTCGAGGGCCGGGATGTCGAGCCCGGCGGGGTCGCCGATCGCGCCGTACTGGTCGGAGACCGCGGTGACCCGGGTGCCGGCCTCGGCGAGGAAGCGCGCGGCGTACCGGCCGACCTTGCCGAAGCCCTGGACCGCGGCGGTCGCCGAGGCCGGGGTGATCCCGCGGGACTCCATCGCGGCGAGGGCCACGTGCACGACGCCGCGGGAGGTGGCCGTGCTGCGGCCGAGCGATCCGCCCAGGCTGAGCGGCTTGCCGGTGGTGACGCCGAGGACGGTGTAACCCTGCTGGACGGAGTAGGTGTCCATCAGCCACGCCATCGTGCGCTCGTCGGTGCCGATGTCGGGAGCCGGGATGTCGCGCTCGGGACCGATGATCGGGCTGATCTCGCTGGTGTAGCGGCGGGTGACCCGCTCCAGCTCGGCCTGCGAGTAGTTCCGCGGATCGATCCGGACCCCACCCTTGGCGCCGCCGTACGGAACGTCCAGCAGGGCGCACTTCCAGGTCATCCACATCGCCAGCGCGCGGACCTCGTCCAGGTCCACGTCCGGGCTGTAGCGGAGACCGCCCTTGGCCGGACCGCGGGAGAAGTTGTGCTGCACCCGGTGACCGGTGAAGAGGTCGATGGTGCCGTCGTCGCGTCGCAGCGGGATGCTGACGGTGACTTCCCGGCGAGGAGTCGCGAGCATCTTGAAGACGCCCTCCTCGTAGCCGAGCAGGTCGGTCGCGTCGCGCAGCTGGGTGCGGGCGTCGTGGAGCGGGCCCGCGGGGACCTGGAGCAGGTCGGCCGTCGCGGTCATGCCCGGGTCTCCGCGAGTACGGACTCGAGGACCTCGAGGCCGGTGGTGAGCAGCTCGTCGCTGATCGAGAGCGGCGGCAGCAGCCGGAGCACGTTGCCGTAGGTGCCGCAGGTCAGCACGATCACGCCGCGCAGGTGCGCCGCCGCGGCGACCTGCTTGGTCAGCTCGGGGTCGGGGGTGCCGGCGGCGTCCTTCACCAGCTCCACGGCCACCATCCCGCCGCGGCCGCGGACGTCACCGATGCGCGGGTCGGACTCCTGCGCCTTCCGGAGACGGCCGAGGGCCAGCTCGCCGATCTCGCGCGCGCGGGCGACCAGGCCGTCGGCCTCGATGGTCTCGATCGCAGCCAGGGCCGCGGCGCAGGCGAGCGGGTTGCCGCCGTAGGTGCCGCCGAGGCCGCCGACGTGCGCGGCGTTCATGATCTCGGCGGTGCCGGTGACCGCCGAGAGCGGCAGGCCGCCGGCGATGCCCTTCGCGGTGACGATCAGGTCGGGGACGATGCCCTCGTGGTCGCAGGCGAACAGGTCGCCGGTCCGGGCGAAGCCGGTCTGCACCTCGTCCGCGATGAAGACCACGCCGTTCTCCCGGCACCACGCGACCAGCGCAGGCAGGAAGCCGGGCGCGGGCTCGACGAAGCCGCCCTCGCCCTGGATCGGTTCGATGATCACGGCGGCGAGGTTGCCGGCGCCGACCTGCTTCTCGATCAGGTCGATCGCGGTGCGGGCGGCCTCCGGACCGCTGACGCCACCGTCCCGGTACGGGTACGAGGCGGGGACCCGGTAGGTCTCGGGCGCGAACGGACCGAAGCCGGACTTGTACGGCATCGACTTCGCGGTCAGCGCCATCGTCAGGTTGGTGCGGCCGTGGTAGGCGTGGTCGAACGCGACGACCGCCTGGCGCTTGGTGTGCGCGCGGGCGATCTTGACGGCGTTCTCGACGGCCTCGGCACCGGAGTTGAAGAGCGCGGTGCGCTTCTCGTGGTCGCCCGGCGTCAGCCGGTTGAGCGCCTCGGCGACCTCGACGTAGCCGTCGTACGGGGTGACCATGAAGCAGGTGTGCGTGAACGCGGCGACCTGGGCGGTGACCGCGTCGACGACCCGCGGCGCGCTGTTACCGACGGTCGTGACCGCGATGCCCGAGCCGAGGTCGATCAGCGAGTTGCCGTCGACGTCGACCACGACCCCGCCACCGGCAGCGGCGGCGTAGACGGACAGGGTGGTGCCGACGCCGTCGGCGACGGCAGCGGCCTTGCGGGCGGCGAGGGCCTGGGACTTGGGGCCGGGGATGGCCGTGACCAGGCGGAGTTCCTGCGGAAGATCGGTCATAGGAGAATCCTGGATCCAATTATCCATGCTGTCCAATGCTCATTTCGATCAACCTCTATGCTTTACAGGCATGATCGAGATCCGCTCGCTGCGCTACTTCCTGGCGGTCGCCGACGCCGGCTCCGTCACCGCGGCCGCCGACCTGGTGCACGTCACCCAACCGTCGTTGTCCCGCCAGATCCGGGCCCTGGAGCGGCTGCTCGGATTCGACCTCTTCGACCGGTCCGACAAGCGCCTGGTGCTGAACTCCGCCGGCCGGCAGTTCCGCGGCGCCGCCGAGGAGCTGGTCGCCCGGTTCGAGCTCGTCGAGCGGACCGCCGCCGACATCGCCAGCGGCAAGCTGACCTCCGTCCGGCTGACCGCGACCCGGACGACGATGCGCGACGTGATCGCCCCGTTCCTGGCTGGCTGGGGACCGGAGGACCCGATGCCCACCTTCCAGGACGAGCTGCCCGCCGACATCTACGAGACGCTGACCCACGGCGCCGACCTCGCCATCGGCACCGAGCGCCCCAGTGACGCGCTCGAGTGGATCCCGATCGCACGGCTGCCGGTCTGGGCCTTCGTGCCGGCCGGCCACCCGTGGGCCGGTCGCGATCGGGTCCGGCTCGCCGACGTCCTGGACGAAGAGCTGCTGGTCCTCTCCGAGGAGCACCAGTCGCGACGGGCGCTGGACGCCGCCGTACGGGCTGCGGGTCTGGGGTACCGCGAGCAGCCGGTCGAGCTCTCCACCCCCGAGGTCGCGCAGGCGATGGTTGCCGCCGGCCGCGGCGTCACCGCGCTCTCCGACGACCCGCGCTTCGGCCTGGTCCCGGTGCCGATCGGCCCCCGGGACGACACCGTCTCGGTGCGCCTGTACGCCGCCTGGGCGCGGGACCACCACGCCAGCGCGGCACTCGGCGCGATCGCCGCACGGCTGCGCGAGTTCTGCATCGGGACCTACGGACCCGAGGCCGCCTTCGACCGTTGAGACCTCTTGAGTAGTCACTACTCAAGCCACCGCCCGGGTTCCAGGTCTAGCGTCGGTCTGCTCTGCGACCCGCCGCCAATCTTGGGAGGCCCCATGCCCGTCCGCCGTCTCGTCTCCGCCCTCGCCGGGGTCCTGGTGATCGGGGCGGTCACCGTCGCCCCGACCACGCCGGCCGTCGCGGCGAGCCCGGTCGCGGAGAGTGACCAGTTCAGCATCCTGGAGAACGAGACGCTCCTGATCCCCTTCGACCAGCTGCTCCAGAACGACTACGACCTCGACGACGACACCTTGTCGGTGACCGGCGTGCAGGGAGCCGTGAACGGCCAGCTCACCTTCGAGACCGGGCGGGTCATCTTCCGTCCGACGCTCGACTTCCACGGCGCCGCCCAGTTCCAGTACCTCGTCAGCGACGGCGACGTCACCGAGCTCGGACTGGTGCAGATCGACATCGCCGACGCGCCCGACTGCGGACACCTGACCGGTGCTCTCGACGGCGCCGCCATCGTCTCGGGTTCCTGGCCGCGGTGCGCCGACGACTCGTCCACGCTCGACGCGCACGCCGAGCAGAGCCTGATCCCGACCGCGCTCCCCGAGATCAACGGCTCGGTGGCGCTGATGACCACCGGGCTGGCGGCCTCGGCAGCCACCCCCGGCGGCCCGGACACCGGTGAGGTCTGGGGGAGCGTCGGCGTCACCGAGGGACACGGACTGGCTCGGGACGTCTCGACGTACAAGCTCACCGTGGACGTCCCGGACGACAAGAACTGCCTCTCCTTCGACTACGTGATCGGCTCCGACGAGTTCGTGCCGGAACCGGGTTTCTCGCCGGCGGCCGACGGCTTCGTGGCACAGCTGGACTCCGACGACTGGTCGCAGAGCGGGTCGGGCGCCGACGGCCTCGGCGGACAGGACGCCTTCGTGGTCGACTCCCTCGGCACCGGCAGCCCGCTGCTCGCGCCGGCGCAGTGGACCGGTGACCCCAACGGCACCGGGTACGCCGGGCTGACCGGGCTGCGCACCGCCACCGTCGGCGTCACCCCCGGAGTGCACCACCTCTACCTCTCGGTCTTCGACGGCCCGCTCTCCGCCAACGCCGACGCCGAGGTCGACACGGGAGTGTTCCTCGACAACCTCCGGCTGCACGCGGACGAGCACGGCTGCGCCTCCCGGATCAACGCGCTGCCGACCGCGGTCAACGACTCGCTGCTGGCCTACGTGGACACCAGCAACCCGCTGGCGCTCACCGCGAACGACACCGACCCGGACGGCAACAGCCTGCAAGCCGTCGCGATCACCGTCGCGCCCGAGCACGGCACGGCCACCTGCGCCCACGGCAGCTGCCGCTACACGCCGGCGCCCGGGTACACCGGCCCGGACACGCTGACCTACCGGATGACCGACGGCCGCGGCGGCTACGACACCGCCACGGCTGAGATCGAGGTGGTCGCGAACCCGGTCGCCGGGATCGACCCGACCGGCATGACCAGCACCTCGGTGTCAGCGGTCGTGACCCGGCTCTCCGGCGACCTCGCGGTGGGCGAGCAGATCCAGCTCCTGGTCGGCCCGACGGAGGCCACCCAGGTGGTGGTGGACACCGACACCAGCGACGCAGCCGGGCTGGTCCAGCTCTCCCACACGCCCACCCAGGCCGGTACCTTCCTGGTCAGCCTGCGCAGCGTCAGCAACCCGGACGTGCTGGTGCCGCTCGGGTCGGTCAGCTACGACCCGGACCCGGTGGCGTCGGTGACCGTCGAGGGTCCGCAGTTCGTGCGCTGCGACGGGTCGGCGTCGTACCAGGTGCGCGCGAAGCGCCAGTCCGGGGCCCCGGTCACCACCGGGCAGGTGGCGCTGGAGGCATCCTGGCTACCCGACCCCACCACGAACACGGTCTTCAGCACCGGCGAGTTCTCCGCGGCCGGTGTCGCCACCGTGGTCTTCACGCCGGGGACGTGCGGCCCGTTCGAGGTCACCTTCAGTCGCGGCTCGGCGTCCTTGGTCCGGACGGTCGTCGCGACCCCGAGCGTCGTCACCGCGGTCGGCATCACCGCGCCGCGAACCGTCGTGTGGCCCGCGGTCCCGACCGTCAAGGGCACCCTGACCGGCACCGACGTCGACCTGACCACCGCCCTCACCGAGCTGCGCCGCGGCCCGACGAACCCGCCCGTCCCGGTGCTGGCCGGCGGGCTCGTCCCGACCACCGCGGGCGCCGTCAGCCGGGTGCTGCCGCGGCCGTCGGCGCGGGCGTTCTACCGCTGGTGGGTGCCGGCGTACGCGCGCGGCTCGGCGACCGTGGCGATCGACGTCCGGCCGCTGGTGTCGATGGCGGCGCGCAAGAGCGCCAGGAAGGTGGTAGTCACCGGCCGGACCACCCCGGCCCGCGCCGGTACGCCGGTGCTGCTGCAGCGCCGGATCGGCACCGGGGCCTGGAGGACCGTGGCCCGGACCCGGACCCGGACCGCGACGCTGGCCCTCACGGTCGCCGCCGGGGCGTCGTACCGGTTCGTGGTGAAGGCCACCAGGAAAGGTGCCTCCTACCGGGTGCTGATCCCGGCGGACGCCGGCCGGGTGCCGGCGACCAGCGCGGTCCGGAAGGTGCGCTAGTCGGAGCGGACGTCGAGCGAGCCGTCGAGCTGGGCCCGGGACTCGATGCCGAGCTTGGCGTACGCCCGCGCCAGGTGGTTCTCGACCGTGCGCAGCGAGAGCGTCAGCCGGGTGGCGATCTGGGCGTTGGACTCGCCGGCCGCGGCGGCCTCGGCGATCAACCGCTCGCGCGGGCTGAGCGGGTCCGCGGCGATCCCGCGGAGCAGCGGCGTCACCGGGGAGCCGACCCGGGCGGCCTCCGCCGCCGCCCGCCGGCGTAGTGCCGCGGCCGGGCGGCCGGCCGCCGCCCGGGCAGCGGTGGCGTAGGCCTCGGCCGCGAACAGCCGGGCGCCGAGCGCCGCGAAGGCATCCCCGGCGGAGCGCAGCAGCTCCGCGTCCGCATCGGCAAGACCAGCGGCCAGCAGGTGCCGGGCGCGCGCCAGCGGCGCTCCGGTGGCCAGCTCCCCGAGCCGGTCGTCCAGTCGGGTGGGATCCCCCATCCGCAACCGCTCGTGGATGATCCAGGACTCGCTGCTGACCGCGTCGTCCGCGGCGGCGCGGTCCTGCCCGGCGCGCAGCAAGTCCAACGCCGTCGCCCGGGCACCGCGTGCGTAGGCGGCCCAGGCCAGCCCGATCGGGAGCTGGTGCAGCAGGAACCCGACCCCGTCCGGGAGGGTCCGCAACCGTTCCACCAGGTCGGCGTCCGGCTCGCGACCGCGGCTGCCGTCGCAGACGCAGAGTGCCCCCAGCGCCAGCCGTTCGCAGTCGACCATCCCGGCCGAGGTCGCCGCGACCAAGCTCCGTTGCGCCCAGGTGGCGGCGGCCTCCAGGTCGCCGGCCTGCAGCAACCCGGCCGCGACGTTGAGCGCCGCCCAGGCCCGGCCGACCACGATGCCGTCGGCGAGCGCCAGCGCGTGCGCCCGTTCGGCGTACTCGATCGCCTCGGGGATCCGGCCGTGCTCGCGGAGCGCGTGGCTCGCGATCACCAGGTGCTTGCTGCGGGAGCCGGGGACGCTGGACTCGAGCAGCTCGACCAGCTGCTCGTGGGCGCCGGTGGCGATGGTGATCGCCTCCGCGGTCCGGCCCAGCAGCGTGGTCGCGTGCGCCCGGCTGGTGGCCAGCATCGACGCGAGCGGCGGCGGCAGCTCGGCGGCGGGGACCGAGTCGAGCAGCCGGACGGCGTCCCCGGCCCGGCCCGCGTAGGCGAGTCCGTCCGCCTCGGCGATCGCGAATGCCTCGGTGACGAACGGCGCTCCGTCCGGGTACCGGCGGGCTTCGGCGTGCAGTGCCGCGGCCGCGCCGGGCTGGTCGAAGCGGCCCCAGAGCCGGACCTCGTGCAGCGTCACCGCGAGCACGATCGCCGCGGGGCCGGGTTCGGTCCGGGCCAGCGCGCCGAGCAGGGTGTCGGTCGCCGCGTCCAGCAGGCCGAGCTCGGCCTGGGCTCCCGCGAGCAGCCCGGCAGCCGCAGCCACCTGGTCCCCGGTGCCCGCGGCCAGCGCCGCCTCGGCCAGCCGGCAGGCGGACTCGGCGTTGCCGGCCGCGTTGGCCAGCCGGGCCGCCACCAGCAGCGAGCCGGGGTCGGCCGGCTCACCGGCGCCGAGACCCAGCACCGCCAGCCGTACCGGATCCGGTGCTGCGCTGCCGGCTTCCAGGGCGAGCTGCTCGCGCAGCACCGCGCGGCGGCGCAACGGCGAGAGCGGTTCCCAGACGACCTCGGCGTAGAGCGGGTGCACGAAACGGAGGACGTCCTGGTCCCACCGCGCGACGCCGGCCGCGCTCAGCGCGTCGAGCCCGGGGGCGTGTCCGGAGCGTTCGGCGGCCTCGACCGTCAGCGCGTCCGAGCCGGCGAGCAGCTCGGCCGCCGCGACTCCCGCCGCGGACAGGCCGTCCAGCCGGACGGCCAGCTGCTGGCGCAGGCCGACCGGCACCATCAGCGGCGCGGTCAGGAACCACCCGGAGGCGGACCGCTCGATGACTCCGCGGCTGCGGGCCTCGTTGACCAGCTGCGCGGCGAAGAGCGCGATTCCGCCGCTTCGCCGGCACACTTCCGCGGAGAGCCGTGCGTCCACCGCGCCGCCGAGCAGCTCGCCGACGAAGGCCTCCATCTCGGCACCTGTGAACGGCTCGACCACGACCACGACGACCCCCGGGTCGTAGCCGAACGCGGCGATCTCCTCGGGGAACCGACCGGCCTCGGTGCGCACGGTGGCGACCAGGGTCTGACCCGGCTCGCGGGCGGCCGTCAGTGCAGCGGCGCGGGCGTGGTCGTCGTACCGGTGCAGGTCGTCGACGACCACGAGACCCGGCTCCGCACCGACCAGGCCGAGCAGGTGCGACTTGCCGACACCCGCCTCGCCGGCGATCAGGATCACCGAGGTACCCGGGTCGTCCAGGGCGACGCGGACCACCTGGAGGGTGTCGTCGCGGCCGGTCGTCCCGAGAGGCATCTGCCGATTGTGACGGAAAGCCCCGGTCGTCGCCCACCCCTCCGCCGACGATCACCTCAGCACGTTCCGGCCGGCTCGCTGAGCACGACCTGGACGGTGTCTACGTTGCGGGCGCTCATCGGGTTCGCCGGTTCATCACGACCAGCACGCTCCTGCTCGGACCATCCCGCGATACGGGGATGCGAGGGGTGCCGGAACGAGCGTCCGACCAGCGGTCCGCTCACTGAGCCGACGCGTGCCGCACCTAGGATTGGTGCATGAGTTCCAGCGCCCCGGCCCCCCGTCGCATCTCCCACCGAATCGGCTCCATCGGCGAGTCCGCGACCCTCAAGGTCGACGCGAAGGCGAAGGGTCTCAAGGCCCAGGGGCGGCCCGTGATCGGCTTCGGCGCGGGCGAGCCGGACTTCCCGACGCCGGCGTACATCGTCGACGCCGCGGTCGAGGCGTGCCGCGACCCGAAGAGCCACCGCTACACCCCGGCCGGCGGCATCCCGGAGCTCAAGAAGGCGATCGCCGAGAAGACCCTGCGCGACAGCGGGTACGTCGTCGACCCGGCCCAGGTGGTCGTCACCAACGGCGGCAAGCAGGCGATCTACCAGGCCTTCGCCGCACTGCTCGATCCCGGCGACGAGGTCATCGTGCCCGCGCCGTACTGGACGACGTACCCCGAGGTCATCAAGCTCGCCGGCGGCGTCCCGGTGGAGGTCAGCGCCGACGAGACCACCGACTACAAGGTCACCGTGGAGCAGCTCGAGGCCGCCCGCACCGAGCGCACCAAGGTGCTCCTCTTCAACTCCCCGTCGAACCCGACCGGCGCGGTCTACTCGGCCGACGAGATCCGCGCGATCGGCGCCTGGGTCGAGGCCTCCGGGCTCTGGGTGCTGACCGACGAGATCTACGAGCACCTCGTGTACGACGACTTCGAGACCGGCTCGCTGCCGGTGCTCTGCCCCGAGCTCGCCGACCAGTGCGTGATCGTCAACGGGGTCGCGAAGACCTACGCGATGACCGGCTGGCGGGTCGGCTGGATCATCGGCCCGCCGGACCTGGTGAAGGCCGCGACCAACCTCCAGTCGCACGCCACCTCGAACGTCGCCAACGTCTCCCAGTGGGCAGCGGTCGCGGCGGTCGGCGGCGACCTCCAGGCGGTCGCCGAGATGAAGGTGGCGTTCGACCGCCGCCGCAAGACGATCGTCGCGATGCTCAACGAGATCGACGGGCTGGTCTGCCCGGAACCGAAGGGTGCGTTCTACGCCTACCCGTCGGTCAAGGGGATGCTCGGCAAGGAGTACGACGGCCGCGTGATCGAGACCTCGGCGGAGCTCGCCGAGTACATCCTCGACACCGTCGAGGTCGCGCTCGTCCCCGGCGAGGCGTTCGGCTCCCCGGGCTACCTCCGCCTCTCCTACGCCCTCGGCGACGACGACCTCGTCGAGGGAATCACCCGCCTCCAGAAGCTCTTCGCCTGATTCGTCGAATGGGCCCGAAAAGCCCGTTGAATAGGCCCAAGAAGGGCCTGTTCAACCGACAGTGACGGCCTATTCAACGTGCCTGTTGGGCCTGTTCAGCGGGGGGTGGGGTGCCCGTAGG
>NZ_RJSE01000006.1:75000-188153 GCF_003725695.1 Nocardioides marmoriginsengisoli | reverse complement strand
CGCCGGTGAAGGTGCCGATGGTGGTGCCGGCGTAGGTGATGTTGGCGGCGGAGACGCCGATCTGGCCGGCGCCGGTGCCTTGGTTGCGGATCTCGAGGCGGTCCTCGGCTTGGCCGCCGGCGGAGTAGTCGATGGTGAGGGTGCCGGTGGAGAAGTTGGCCGAGTCGACGTCGGTGACGGTGCCGGTCGCGGTGATCGGGGTGGCCGGGTCGCCCTCGGCGTAGGCCAGGGCGGCGGCTTCGAGGGCCGCGATCACCGGAGCATCGTTGGCGGCAGTGAGGGAGACGTTCCGGGTGGCGGGTGCGCTGGTACCGCCGTCACCGTCGGTGAGCACGAAGCGCGCGGTCCGGGTGGTGACCACCGGGTTGTCGGACGCGTTGCGGTAGGTGAGGTTCCGGACCAGCGCCTGGGTCGCCGCGGGAGTGGCGCTGGCGTTGAAGGTGATGACGAGAGCGGTGGTGCCGGTGCCGCCGGTGAAGGTGCCGATGGCGGTACCGGCGTAGCTGACGGTCGCTCCGGAGACGCCGATCTGGCCGGCACCGGTGCCCTGGTTGCGGATCTCGAGCCGGTCCTCGGCCTGGCCGCCGGCGGAGTAGTTCACGGTGAGGGTGCCGGTCGAGAAGTCGGCCGAGTCGACGTCGGCGACGGTGCCGGTCGCGGTGATCGGGGTCGCGGCGGCGTTCTCGGTGTAGGCCAGGGCGCCGCCTTCGAGCCCCGCGATCACCGGGGCGTCGTTGGAGCCGGTGATGGTCATGGTGACCGTGGCGGTGTCGGTGCCGCCGTGGCCGTCGGAGACGGTGTAGTCGAAGGTGTCGGTGGCGGTCTCGCCGGCGGCGAGGGACTCGAAGGCGCCGTTGGGGCTGTAGGTGACGTCGGTGCCGTTGTTGGTGACGATCCCGGTGGTGCCCGTGGTGTCGACCGCGGTCACGGAGAGCGTGTCGCCGTCGACATCGAGGTCGTCGGCGAGCACGTTGACGCTGACGCCGCCGCTGTTCTCGGCGACCGAGCCGGCATCGTCGCTCGCGACCGGCGGATCGTTGGCCCCCGTGATCGTGATGGTGACCGTGGCGGTGTCGGTGCCGCCGTGGCCGTCGGAGACGGTGTAGCCGAAGGTGTCGGTGGCGGTCTCGCCGACCGCGAGGGACTCGAAGGCGTGGTTCGGGTTGTAGCTGACGTTGGTGCCGTTGTTGGTGACGCTCCCCAGGGTGCCGGTGCTGTCCACCGCGGTCACGGCGAGCGGGTCTGTGTCCGCATCGGTGTCGTTGCCGAGCACGTTGACGGTGCTCGCGCCGGCGTCCTCGGACACGGTGGTGCTGTCGGCCACCGCGACCGGAGGGATGTTGGCACCGGCGACTCCGGTGATCGTCATCGTCACCGTGGCCGACGCGGTGCCGCCGTGGCCGTCGGAGACCGTGTAGCCGAAGGTGTCGGTGGCGGTGTCGCCGGCTCCCAGGCTGTCGAACGCGCCGTTCGGGTCGTAGGTCACGTTGGTGCTGTTGTTGGTGACGGTTCCGAGCGTCGTGGTCGTGTTCACCGCCGTCACGGCGAGCGCGTCGGTGTCGGCATCGGTGTCGTTGGCCAGCACCGTGACCACCTTGGTGGCGTTCTCCGCCACGGTGGCGGCGTCGTTGGCCGCGTTCGGGGCGTCGTTAACACGGGAGACGGTGATGGTCCGGGTGGCGGCTCCGCTGGTGCCTCCGTCCCCGTCGGTGAGCACGAACCGCGCCGTCCTGGTGACCGTGGACGGGTTCTCGGAGACGTTGCGGTAGGTCACGTTGCGGACCAGGGCCTGGGTGGCGGCGGGGGTGGCGCTGGCGTTGAGGGTGATCACCAGGGCGGTGGTGCCGGTGCCGCCGGTGAAGGTGCCGATCGTCGTACCGGCGTAGCTGACGTTGGCTCCGGAGACGCCGATCTGGCCCGCGCCGGTGCCCTGGTTGCGGACGGCGAGGCGGTCCTCGGCCTGGCCGCCGGCGGAGTAGCTGACGGTGAGGGTGCCGGTGGCGAAGTTGGCCGAGTCGACGTCGGCCACGGTGCCGGTCGCGGTGATCGGGGTGGCGGCGGCGTTCTCGGCATAGGCCAGGGCGCCGCCCTCGAGTGCCGCGATCGCCGGGGCGTCGTTGGTACCGGTGATCGTCATCGTGACGGTCGCGGTGTCGGTGCCGCCGTGGCCGTCGGAGACCGTGTAGTCGAAGGTGTCGGTGGCGGTCTGGCCGGCACCGAGGGACTCGAAGGCGCCGTCGGGGTCGTAGGTGACGTCGGTGCCGTTGTTGGTGACGTTGCCCTGGGTGCCGGTCGTGTCGACCGCACTGACGGTGAGGGTGTCGCCGTCGACATCGGTGTCGTTGCCGACGACCGCCACGACCTTGGTTGCGTTCTCCCCGACACCCGAGGCGTCGTCCGTCGCCTGCGGTGCGTCGTTGACGCCGGTGACGGTGACCGTGACGGTCGCGGTGTCGGTGCCGCCGTGTCCGTCGGAGACGGTGTAGTCGAAGGTATCGGCCGCGGTCTCGCCGACGGCGAGGGACTCGAAGGCGCCGTCGGGGTCGTAGCTGACGTCGGTGCCGTTGTTGGTGACGGTCCCGAGGGTGCCGGTCGCGTCGACCGCCGTCACGGCGAGCGTGTTGCCGTCCGCATCGGTGTCGTTGCCGAGCACGTTGACGACGCCCGCGCCGGCGTCCTCGGAAACAGTCTTGCTGTCGGCCACCGCGACCGGAGGCGTGTTGGCCCCGGCGACACCGATGATCGTGATCGCGACGGTGGCGCTGTCGGAGCCGCCGTTCCCGTCGGAGGCCGTGTAGCTGAACGTGTCGGTCGCGGTGTCTCCCGCGCCGAGGCTGTTGAACGCGCCGTTCGGGTCGTAGGTGACCGTCGTGCCGTTGTTGGTGACGGTCCCGAGGGTGCCGGTGGTGTCCACCGCGCTGACGGTGAGGGCGTTGCCGTCGGGGTCGGTGTCGTTGGCCAGCACGGTGACGTTCTTCGTCGCGTTCTCGGCGACCGAGGCGGTGTCGTTGACGGCGTTAGGGGGACGGTTCGCCGTCGTGGTCGCGGTGTAGCCGGACAGCGTGGTCAGCGGTGAGGATCGTCGGTTCGGTGCGCCGATCAGGGCTTGCACGGTCCTGCCGGAGCCGGCGGCGCCGATCTTCACGTTCGACCAGGAGCCGAGGATCCGGCTGGTCCGGCTCGGCGCGATCCGGCCCGAGGAGAACCGGGCACCGCCCCCGGAGACGAAGGTGCCGCCCAGGCGTGACCGAGCAGCGGTCGGGACCAGCGTGCGGTTCGTGCGGTTGCGACCGCAGATCACGAAGGTGTGCCCCGAGGAGGCCGCCGGCGCCGTCCTCCGGCGCGCGGGGCAGCGAGCTCCGGGCGTGCGGGTGCCCGGGTCCACCACGACGTCGAGCACCTGGAACGCGAAGGCGACCACGCGCAGGCCCGGGCGCATCGCCCTGGCCGCGACCAGCTTGTTCCGGCGGTCGAAGACGTTGCCGCGTCCGGCCTTCACCTTCCAGTACCCGGCCTTGTTCACGGTCGCCGGCTTCGAGGTGGCCGCGACCCGGAAGGCCGAGCTCGAGGCCCCGGCCTTGATGGCCGTCCTGGCTGGGACGAGGCTGCGGAACTGGCACATCGCCCGGGTCCGTCGCACGGCCCAGCCACGCGGCGCCTTCGGGCACCGCGTGATCGTCCAGGACCGGCCCGGACGGTCGACCTCGACGGTGGCGAGGGGGCGGGTGCCGGTGTTCGTGACCGTGACGGTGAAGACCGACCCCGGGCGGCCGAGGTAGGCGGCGGACGGCGTGACGGCAGCGCGTGCGGCGAGCACCGGCGCAGCGGCGACGGTCGTCGCGCCGACCCGCGCGTCGCTGCCGCTGCTCGGAAGCACCCCGACCGAGAGGACCGATGCGGAGGCGAGGCCGAGCGAGAGGGCTACTCGGCTGATCCGTCGACGCAGTACCTGCATGACCCTGCCCCCGGGACTCGAGGTGTGGAGGGTACGGCGCACCGGCCATCGGGGAGGTCAAGGATTTCCGAGAACCGCCGTACCCCAAGGGATGCGACGCTAGAACCATTTCCCGGTACTGCGCCAGGGTTCGCCTGCCCGGAGAGGGGAAGTGTCGGATATCGGCGTTTCGTCGCTCCAGGTGTCTAGACCTCTGGTGCTGACCCGGTGACACTGCCGGCGCTGCCGATCAGCCCCGATCGACAGCGCCGGCGTGCTGCACCGCGGACGACGGGCCCGCCGTACGACTCAGTAGCTGAACGTCACCGCGTTGTCCTCGCCGATCCACTCCCAGAGCTGGACGGTCCCGCCGAGGGCGGCGTTGTCGGCGATCCGGTCGGCGTCGAGCTGCTTGGCGTTGAAGCAGAGCGGGCAGACCAGGAACCGGCCACCGGCTGCCTGGAACCTGCTCATCAGGTCCTGCAACGGCGGGCAGCCGTCGCAGCTGACCCCGATCGCGTGGCCCGGCAGGACCAGCCGAACGGCTTCCTTGGTGAGGAAGACCAGGGTCTCGCGCCCCTGCTCCGCCGCTCCGACGGCGACCAGCAGGGCGACCGTGACGCGCTCGGCGTCCTCGAGTCCGGTGGTGAGGCTGATGGCGGCCTTGTTCATGATGCTGCTCCGTTCTCGTGGTGGAATCCGGAGCAGAGCAGGTCGAGCGACTCGATCCTGTCCTGCCCGCGGGTGTAGACGTGCTGCTCGGCGATGCGCGCCGCCCCGGGATCGCCCGGCGGGGTCAACCGCACCGTCCAGCGGGCGTAGAGCCGGCTGCCGACCTGCCCGACCGAGGCGTCCAGCACCTCGAAGGCGTCGTCGCCGCCGAACCAGGTGGTGAAGCGGGCGATCACGTCGTCGGCCGTGTCGAGCTCGACTAGGCCCGGCGGGGTCAGCGCCCGGAAGCGGACCCGGTCATCGAGGCAGACCCGCATCCCGGCGAAGTCCCGCCGGGTCAGCGCGTCCAGGAGCAGGCCGGCCACCGGCCAGCTCGATCGTGCGTCCGGTACGGCGCAGGTGGCGCCGTCCGCGAGGGTGCTGGAAGTGGTCATGCACCAGTTCTACGGTCGTCGGTACCGGTGCGGCATCGGCAGAAATACCGATCTTCCGACGGGCGATCAGGGTGCCGCGGAGGCGTCGACCAGCCCGTGCCGGAGCGCGAACATCGCCGCCGCGCCCCGGGTCGCCGACCCGGTCTTGGTGAAGATGTGCTCGATGTGGCTCGCCGCGGTGCGCGGGGTGATGGTGAGCTGCTCGGCGATCTGCTTGTTGGAGTACCCGCGGACCAGGAGCGTGAGCACCTCCGCCTCGCGCCGGGTGAGTCCGGCGACCAGGGTCGCGCGTCGTCGTACGGCGTGGCCGGCGGCGGTGAGCACGGCTCGGACGCAGTCGCCGTCCAGCCGCCCGGCATCGACCTCGGCCAGCAGTGCCCGCTCGCGCTCCGAGCCGGTGAGCGCGGGTCGGTCCGGTCGGTCCTCGGCCCAGGTCTGGTAGAGGTCGGCCGCCGCGAGCAGCTTGCCGGTCGCCGGGAGCGAGGCGCCGCCCAGCGCCCGGGGGTAGCCGGAACCGTCGGTGCGCTCGTGAGCCATCGCGGCCACGGCCCCGATCGCGGCGAGCCGGGGTTGCCGGCTCAGGATCCGCTCGGTCAGGTAGGGGACCGTGCGGATCCGTTCGGTCTCGATCGCCGAGAGCGGCGTCGTCTTGTTCCAGGTGCCCGTCGAGACGCCGATCGCTCCGAGTCGGTGGGCGAGTGCTGCGCGCCGTACCAGGACGACGTCGTCGGCCGAGAGTCCGAGGCCGGTCGCCGCGGTCGCGACCAGGTCGGCGACCGCCCGCGAGTGGCCCAGGTACCAGGGGGACTTGAGGTCGGCGTAGTCCGCGAAGATCTCCAGCACCCGGTCGAGCTCGTCGTCCGAGACCCGCCGGTCGAGCCCGGCGGCCCCGTCCAGGACGGCCTCCCAGGCGTCGCCCTCGTCCAGCCCGGCGAAGACCTCCTCGGCGTGCGCGATCGCCAGGTCGACCAGCTCCGGGTCGAACTCGGTGCCGCGTCGCGACCGGAGCATGTCGAGGACGGCGTCGATGCCGGAGGTGCGCAGGAAGACCTCGGCGTCGTCGGCGAGCTGGACGACCCGCATCACCGGCTGGATGTCCGTGCCGGCCGCGGTCCCGGGGAAGCCCTTGCCGTCCCAGCGCTCGAACGCCTGCGCCAGCGCCAGCCCCACCTGCGCGTCTAGGGCGAGCCGGTCGGCGATGTCGCCGGTGGTCTGGCAGTGCGTGATGTAGGTTCCCATCGCCTCGCGGAACCCGCCGGTGAGGAAGCGGCCGACCATGGTGATCCGGCGCAGCGGCCGCGAGTCGGCGGCGACGTGGCCGAGCATCATCCGCATCATCGGCATGCCGACCTTGTCGACCTCGTAGCTGTCCGCGCGGATCTGCCGGTCGTCGTCGAACCAGTGCGCGAGCTCGTGCGAGTCCGCGACGCAGCCGACCCAGGCCAGCAGCGAGACGTAGAACACCGAGGCCTGCTCGTCCTCGGTGAGCCCGGCCAGGCGGGCGAGGCGACCGGCGATCACGGTCTGCCGCAGCACGTGCTCCTGCGGCAGGCCGAGGCCCAGGTCTGTGGCGAGCGACAGCGATGCGACCAGCTCGGCAAGCCGCACGCCTGGAGCACCGGGTGATGTCATCGAGCCCGATCCTAGGGCGAGCGCCGCCTCAGGTCAGGACGACGAGCTGCTGGGTCGCCCGGGTCATCGCCACGTAGTGGTCCACCGCGCCTTCGATGCCGTCGCCGAACGAGCCGGGGTCCACCAGGACGACCAGGTCGAACTCGAGCCCCTTCGAGAGCGTCGGGGTGAGCGACCGGACCCGTGGCGTCGCCTCGAAGGACGGGTCTCCGATGACGCAGGCGATCCCCTCGGCGTTCCCGGCGAGCCAGGTGCGCAGGATCGGGTTGAGGTCGGCGACGGCGCCGTGGACGACCGGGATGCCGGTACTGCGGACCGAGGTCGGGACGTTGGCGTCCGGGAGCGCTGCCCGGATCACCGGCTCGGCCTCGGTCATGATCTCCGACGGCGTCCGGTAGTTGATGCTCAGTGAGGCGAGCTCGACCCGTTCCAGGCCGATCCGGCCGAGCCGTTCGGCCCACGACTCGGCGAACCCTTGCCGGGCCTGGGCGCGGTCGCCGACGATGGTGAAGCTGCGCGACGGGCACCGCACCAGCAGCATCTGCCACTCGGCATCGGTGAGCTCCTGGGCCTCATCCACCACGATGTGCGCGAACGGGCCGGCGAGCAGGTCGGTGTCCGCGTCCGGCAGCGCGGCCTCGTCCACGAGCGCGTCCCGGATCCCTTCCTGGCGGAGCTGGGCCATCATGCCCTCCTCGTCGTCGAGCTGGAGGATCTCGTCGACCACCCGGTCCATCCGGGCGCGTTCCGCCGCGACGGCGGCCTCGTGGCGACGCCGGCGACGCGACGTCTCCGGGTCGCCGAGGCGCTGCCGCGCCGCGTCCAGGAGCGGGAGGTCGGCGTCGGTCCAGGCGTAGGGGTCCTCCCGCTGGAGCAGCCGGACCTCGTCGGGGGTCAGCCACGGCGCGCAGAGCCGCAGGTATGCCGGCACGTCCCACAGGTCCGCGACCAGGTCGGTCGGCTCCAGCAGCGGCCAGGCCCTGTCGAACGCCTCGGCCAGGTCCCGGTTGCGGGCCAGCGCGGTGCGGAGCTGGTCGGCGGCGCCGCCGTCCTCGGTGTCGTCGTCGAGGTCGGCCTTGTCCACCAGGATCGTGAGCAGCTCCTCCCAGACCTGGTCGCGTCCCTCGTTGTGCGGGGTGCCCGGCGCGGGCGCGTCGAACGCCTCGGCCCACTCGTCGGCGCTGAGCCAGAGGTCGCCCCACGGGGTCTCGACCTCGGCGCCCGAGGTGGGCGCCTCCTCGTAGAACCGGACCGCCTTCTCGATCCCGCGCACCAGGTCGGCCGAGGACTTCAGCGCGGCGACCGCGGGGTCGTCCTCGGTCGGAGCGGCGGCCCCTTCGGGGACGAGGTCGCGCAAGGTGCAGGTCCGGACGCCCTCCTCGCCGAGGCTGGGGAGGACGTCGGCCACGTAGGCCAGGTACGGCTGGTGCGGGCCGACGAAGAGCACCCCGCCGCGCTGGTGGCCGAGGCGCGGATCGGCGTACAGGAGGTAGGCGGTGCGGTGCAGCGCGACCACGGTCTTGCCGGTGCCCGGGCCGCCGTCGACGACGAGCGCGCCCCGCGACCCGGCGCGGATGATGGCGTCCTGGTCGGCCTGGATGGTGCCGAGCACGTCCCGCATCCGTGCGGAGCGGTTGCTGCCGAGGCTGGCGATGAAGGCGGACTGGTCGTCGAGTGCGGCGGCGTGCCCCTCGAGGCCCTCGGCGGTGAACACCTCGTCCCAGTAGTCGCTGATCCGGCCGCGGGTCCAGCGGTACCGGCGGCGACTGGTCAGGCCCATCGGGTCGGCATGGGTGGCACCGAAGAACGGCTCGGCGGCCGGCGAGCGCCAGTCGAGCAGCAGGCGGCGCCCGTCGCTGTCGGTCAGGCCCAGGCGACCGATGTACGTCGGCTCCGCATCCGTCTCGCCGACGATGCGGCCCAGGCAGAGGTCCAGGCCGAACCGCCGCAGGGTGCGCAACCGGCTGGTCAGCCGGTGCACCTCCAGGTCCCTGTCCATCGCCTCCTGGCCGATCCCGCCGGGAGCTCGGCGGGCCTCGTCGAGGCGCTCGGTGAGATCGGCGACGGACTGCTCGAGGCTCTGCTGGATCGCGGCGAAGTGCTGCTCGTCGGCGCTGATCAGCGTCGGATCGGCTTTCGCCCGGAGGTGCTCGGCGAGGTCGAAGGCGCTGTCGTTCCTGGTGGTCACGTGGTCGGATCCCGATCTCTGGTGGCGGCGTCGACCGGTGATTCTCCGGGGTTGACGGGGGCTTGCCGCAAGCCCCCTCCTCGGCTATACCTTGGAAGTGGAGGAGCCCGCGAGCTGGTCCTCGACGTACACCGGCCGCGCGGCCGCGAGCCCGGCCAGGTACTGCGGCACGCAGAGCGCGAGCAGGATCCCGAGCGGGATGCCCCAGCCGTCGGTGGCGGCGTGCAGCGCACCCACGCCGAACGGCCCGACGACCGCGATCAGGTAGCCGACCGACTGGGTGAAGCCGGAGAGCGCCGCGGTGCCGCCGGGGGTGCGGGCGCGCAGCCCGATCAGGGTCAGGATGAACGGGAAGGTGCAGGTCCCGATGCCGAGCGTGGTCGCCCAGATCCAGGCGCCGGCGTCCGGGGCGAAGATCAGGCCGAGGTAGCCGATCGGGTACGCCACCATGATGGCGCTCAGCAGCACCCGCTGGTCCTTCACCTTGACCGTCAGCCGCGGGATGACGAAGGAGAGCGGGATGCTGATCCCGGTGGTCACGCCGAGCAGCAGGCCGGCGTCGTGCGCGCTGTAGCCGGCGTCCCGGAACACCTGGGCCACCCAGCCGAAGATCGAGTACGCCTGCAACGACTGGAGCCCGAAGAAGAGCGCCATCAGCCACCCGATCCGAGTCCGCGCAACGCCCGCGGTCCCGAACGCCGCCGGCTCGCCGACCTCGCGCCGGTCGTGCCGCACCAGCGCGATCCACGGCAGTGCCGCGATCACCGCGGTGAAGCCCCAGACCACCAGGCCGTGGCGCCAGTCCAGTGCGGATCCGGCCGGCGTGGAGGCGTCCGAGATCGGCACGGTGAGCACCGAGGCGGACGTCAGCCCGATCGCCATCGAGGTGGAGTAGAGCGCGGTCAGCAGCCCGACCCGGTCCGGGAAGTGCAGCTTCACCAGCGACGGCAGCAGCACGTTCGCGACCGCCATCCCGGCGAGCGAGGCGAAGGAGAGCACCAGGAACAGGGCCTCGTCGTCGACCCGGGCCCGCGCGAACAGGCCGACCGCGACCAGCACCAGCGAGATCAGCGTGGTGGTGTGCACCCCGAGGAGGCGAGCGAACCGGGGAGCGAGTGCGCCGATGGTGGCGAAGCTCAGCACCGGCAGCGAGGTCAGCAGGCTGGTGCCGGCGGTGCCCATCCGCAGCGAGTCCGAGATCTCGTCGAGCACGGGACCGACGCTGACCGCGGCCGGCCGGAGGTTGAACGCGAGCACCACGATCCCGAGCAGGACCAGCGCCCGCTGCCAGCGGGACTCATGGACGACGACAGACACTTGATGATTCAACCACTCTGGTCGGAGGGTTCCGGACCGCCCCCGCTCAGGGGGTGACCGGTGCCACTCCTCCGGGTTGTCGGCGGCCTCCGGTTGGATGGGCGCATGCGGCAGATCAGTGACGACGAACGTCGGACCAGGCTCGGGCGGCGGCACGCACTCGCCGAGCCGGTCGCTTCGGTCGTGGCGGCGACCGAGGCGATGACCTGCCTGCACGCGACCGAGCCGGCGTCGGTGCACCTGGCCGCGTTCGCCCGCAGCGGTGCGACGCGGGCCGCGGTCGACGCGGCCCTGTACGACGACCGCAGCGTGGTCAAGCAGCTCGCGATGCGCCGGACCGTGTTCGCGTTCCCGGCCGGGCTGCTGCCGGCGGTCTGGGGGAGTGCTGCCGCCCGGACCGCCCACCTGCAGCGCGGACAGCTCGCCCGGGACGTGGTGAAGGTCGGGATCGCCGACGACGGCGACGCCTGGGTGGCCGAGCAGACCGCGGCCGTGCACGACCTGCTCCGCGCCGACGGCCCGCGGACGACGATGCAGCTGCGCGCCGCGCTGCCCGCCCTGGACGCGCGGATGACCTATGCCGAGGGCAAGAGCTACGGGGGCGAGATGCCGATCGCGCCTCGGGTGCTCACCACCCTGGCCGCCTCGGGCGTGATCGTCCGCGGCGAGAACGAGGGCGGCTGGAAGTCCTCGCGGCCGCGCTGGACCGCCGTGGAGGACTGGCTGCCCGACGCGCCGGACCGGTTGCCGGAGCGCGAGGCGTACGCCGCGCTGGTGCTCAGCTGGCTGCGGACCTTCGGGCCCGGCACCGAGGACGACATCGTCTGGTGGCTCGGCGCGACCAAGGCCGCGGTCCGGCACGCGCTGCAGGACGTCGGGGCGGTCGAGGTCGGCGTCGCCGGCGGGATCGGCTACCTGGCGCCCGACGACACCGGCGCCGACGAGGAGACCGCGCCCTGGGCCGCACTGCTGCCGGCGCTGGACCCGACCACGATGGGCTGGAAGGGCCGGGACTGGTACCTCGGGCCGCACGCGGCGGCGATCTTCGACCGCAACGGCAACGGCGGACCCACGGCCTGGTGGTGCGGCCGGATCGTCGGCGGGTGGCGGCAGGAGCTGGACGGATCGGTGGTCGTCGTACCGGCTGAGCCGCTGGAGCGGGCCGCGACCCGGGCGCTGGCCGAGCAGGCCGACCGGTTGACCGCCTGGTTGGACGGTGACGTCGTGAAGTCGATCTACCAGTCACCGCTGGTGCGGGCCGGCGGCTGACCGGCGGCTAACCTTCACCCGTGATCCTCGCTTCACTCGTCAACGGGTTCTCCGCCACCCGACCTCGAGCAAGCTCGGGCACTCGGTAGCCTCGACCCGTGCGTGAACAGCCCGAGCAGCAAGCCCCGCCCGTCCAGCGTCTCCGGATCCGGTACGCCAAGCGCGGCCGGCTCCGGTTCACCAGCCACCGCGACTTCAGCCGGGCGTTCGAGCGCGCGATCTTCCGGGCCCGGGTGCCGATGGCGTACTCGTCCGGGTTCAACCCGCACCCGCGGATCTCGTACGCCGGCGCCAGCCCGACCGGTGCCGCCAGCGAGGCCGAGTACCTGGAGATCGCGCTGGCCGAGGTGACCGACCCGGCGGACGTCGCCCGCGCCCTCGACGAGTCCCTCCCCGACGGCCTCGACGTGCTCGAGGTGGTGGTCAGCGCGGGCGGGTCGCTCGCCGACCGGCTGGAGGCCTCGCAGTGGGAGATCACCCTCAACGGGGTAGACCCGGACGCCCTCGCCGCCGGTGTCGAGCAGCTGCTCGCGACCGAGGAGGTCGTGGTCGAGCGGATGACCAAGAAGGGCCTGCGGACCTTCGACGCCCGGGCGTCGATCGCGCAGCTGGAGGCGCGAAGCAGCGGCGAGTCGGCGGCGGATGACGAATCGTGTGCGATACTGCGGGTGGTCTTGCGACACGGAACCCCGTCCGTGAGACCCGACGACGTTCTCGCCGCGCTTCGGGAGATCTCGGGTGTCAGTACCAGTTCCGCCGCGCTTGCGCAGCGACTGGCACAGGGACCCTTGGACTCCCGGACCGGCACGGTGGGGGACCCGTTGGCACCCGACCGCGACGCGGCCGGCTGAGGAGCAGGTGACAGCTCTCCTCAGCTCTTATGGCGGCCACGCGACCGCGGTCGGTGACCAGTGAGTTCCTCGTTCGACGTAAATGACACGGAGGGTGTCGTCGCCGACTGACAGGCTTTTGCTGCTCGGTGTCCGACACCGAGCAGCTGTGACCCGCAGGGCAGTGACGGCGTACGCCGGTGCTCCCTGCATGAGGAGAGCTCCATGCTCGACGTAGAAACCCCCGATGAGAACACCAGCACCACCGCGGAATCCGCTCCGGTGAGCGCCCCGGAGAACAGCCCGGAGAACAGTGCCGAGAGCACCACCGAGGCGCCGGTCGCGAAGAAGGCCGCCAAGAAGGCCACCGCGAAGAAGGCTGCGAAGAAGACCACCGCCAAGAAGGCCGCGAAGAAGGCCGCCGCGCCGGCCGAGTCCGCGGATGCCGAGGCTGGCCCGGAGGCTGGTCCTGAGGCTGGCTCCGGGGCCGACGAGGCCCCCAAGGCGCCCGCCCGCAAGCGCGCCGCCAAGAAGGCGGCGGCGAAGCCGGCCGCCGCGACCGAGGTCGCTGCGGAGAGTACGTCCGAGACGGCCGAGGAGCCGGCCGCGACGGCAGCCGCCCCGATGGTGCTCTTCCAGGTGCCGGAGAAGGCACCGGCCCGCAAGCGCGCCGCCAAGAAGGCGGCGGCGAAGCCGGCCGCCGAGGCGACCGACGCGAACGAGTCCGCCGATGCGCCGGTCACGGACGCACCGGCCGCGGACGCGGAGACCACGGACGGCGAGGCCCCCAAGGCGCCGGCACGCAAGCGCGCGGCCAAGAAGGCTCCGGCGAAGAAGGCCGCGGCCGCGAAGGGCGCCGACGACTCCGAGGAGCCGGCCGAGGACGCCGCCGAGGAGCCGACCGAGACCACCCCGGACGCCGAGGGTGACGAGACCGAGAGCGGGGAGGGCGGGCCGCGCCGTCGCCGTCGTCGCGGTGGACGTCGCCGTCGTCGTGGCGCCGACGCCGAAGGTTCCGACGGCGACGAGCAGGACGACGACGCCAAGGACGGTTCCGGCAAGGACGACTCCGGCGACGCCCCGACCCGCAGGACGCGCACCCGGGAGCGCAAGCCGCGCAACCCCGAGGACGAGATCACCAGCATCGGTGGTTCGACGCGTCTCGAGGCGAAGAAGCAGCGCCGCCGCGAGGGCCGCGAGGCCGGTCGTCGCCGGGCGCCGATCGTCAGCGAGGCCGAGTTCCTGGCCCGCCGCGAGGCGGTCGAGCGGGTGATGGTGATCCGCCAGCGCAAGGACCTGACCCAGATCGCCGTGATCGAGGACAAGGTCCTCGTCGAGCACTACGTCGCCCGGGAGTCGCAGACCTCGCTGATCGGCAACATCTACCTCGGCCGGGTGCAGAACGTGCTCCCGTCGATGGAGGCTGCGTTCATCGACATCGGCAAGGGTCGCAACGCGGTCCTGTACGCCGGTGAGGTGAACTGGGGCGCGCTCGGCCACAAGGACGGCCAGCCGCGCAAGGTCGAGTCGGTGCTCAAGTCCGGCCAGACGATCCTGGTGCAGGTCACCAAGGACCCGGTCGGCCACAAGGGCGCCCGGCTGACCGGCCAGATCAGCCTGCCGGGCCGCTTCCTGGTCTACGTCCCGGACGGCAACACCTCCGGCATCTCCCGCAAGCTGCCGGACACCGAGCGGAACCGGCTCAAGACGCTGCTCAAGGAGATCGTCCCGGACACCGCCGGCGTGATCGTGCGGACCGCCGCCGAGGGCGCCTCCGAGGAGGAGCTGACCCAGGACGTCGAGCGGCTGACCGCTCGCTGGGCCGACATCGAGAAGAAGGTCGCCGCCGGCAAGTCGCCGGACCTGCTGTACGGCGAGCCGGACCTGACCCTCAAGGTCGTCCGGGACCTCTTCACCGAGGACTTCGCCAAGCTGGTCGTCCAGGGCGACGACGCCTGGAAGCTGGTCGAGGGGTACGTCAAGGACGTCGCCCCGGACCTGGCCGAGCGCCTGGAGAAGTACGAGGCGGCGGACGGGAAGGACGTCTTCGCGTCGTACCGGATCGACGAGCAGATCAACAAGGGACTCGACCGCAAGGTCTGGCTGCCCTCGGGCGGCTCGCTGGTGATCGACCGGACCGAGGCGATGACCGTCGTCGACGTCAACACCGGCAAGTTCACCGGCTCCGGGGGCAACCTCGAGGAGACGGTCACCAAGAACAACCTCGAGGCCGCCGAGGAGATGGTCCGCCAGCTCCGGCTGCGCGACATCGGCGGCATCATCGTCATCGACTTCATCGACATGGTGCTCGAGTCCAACCGCGACCTGGTGCTGCGTCGCCTGGTCGAGTGCCTGGGCCGCGATCGCACCCGTCACCAGGTCGCCGAGGTCACCTCGCTCGGCCTGGTGCAGATGACCCGCAAGCGGATCGGTACCGGCCTGATCGAGGCCTTCAGCGAGGACTGCGACCACTGCAAGGGCCGCGGCATCATCGTGCACGAGGAGCCGATCGAGCCGAGCAACCGCAGCGTCGGGATGGGCGGCGGCATGGGCGGCGGGGGTGACGAGCCGCGCGGCGGTCGTCGCAACCGCGGCGGGCGCGGTCGCAACCGCGGTGCCGAGGAAGCGGCTCCGCCGGCGGAGCCGTCGGTTCCGTCGCCGATGGCGCTGGCCGGCAGCAAGCCGCACACCGAGGACGAGCTGGCCCAGGTCGCCGGAGTGGTCGAGGACGCCGTCGTCGAGAGCACCGAAGCCACCGAGAGCACCGAAGGCACCGAGACGGTCGCGGAGACGGCTCCGGCCACCACCCGCCGCCGTTCGTCGCGGCGTGCTGGTGCGCCCAAGGCCGAGGCGGCACCTGCGGACGAAGCGCCTGCGGAGGCGGCAGCCGCGGACGAGACGCCTGCCGACGAGACGCCGGCTGCGGACGCTACGCCCAAAGGAGCCGCCGACGAGCCCGAGGTCGAGGCTGAGCCGGCTGCGGAGCCGGTTGTCGAGGCGCCCGCGCCCGTAGTCGTCACGACCACCCGTCGTCGTCGCGCCGCCGGACGTCCGGCCGGACCGGCGGTCACCGACACCGCGGTCCCCGAGGTCGAGGTCCCCGAGGTCGAGGCGCCTGCCGCCGAGCAGGAGGTTCCCGTCGAGGAGACCCCGGAGGTCGCGTCCGAGGAGACCCCGGACGACGCCGAGGGCGACGCGATCGAGGACGACGCTGCCGACGGTGACGCCGCCCCGGTCTTCCACGTCCCGGTCAAGAAGAAGGGCTCGCGCAAGCGCTGACTATCCCTCGCGGGTGAGCTCCTCCAGGGCACCCAGCGCCGCCACCAGGGCGTGACGCGAGCTCTCGTCGAGCTGGTCGAGGCGCTCCTGGAGGGCCTGGAGGCGGGCGGCCCGGCCGTGCAGCACCAGCGCCTCGCCCGCAGGGGTGGCGGCGACCACGGAGGCACGCCGGTCGGCGGGGTCCGGGGTGCGGACGACGTACCCGAGGGACTCGAGCGAGTTCAGGATCCGGGTCATCGCCGGCGCGGTGACGCCTTCGACGACCGCCAGGGCTCCGGCCCGTTGCGGCCCGTCGGCGATCAGGCTGGCCAGCGCGCTCAGCCCGCCGTGCCCCACCAGCGCCTCCCGCGCGTCGCGGCGCAGGGCGCGGTTGAGGCGCCCGATCGCCAGGTACAGCCGGGCGGTGTCGTCGTTCGCCGGGGTGCTCACGCGCGCCCCAGCGCTTCGCCGGCGGAGTCGTCGTGGACGTACTTGCCGCCCGCGGACCAGGAGGCGATCGCGGCGATCAGCATCATCGCGGCGGCGGTCAGGAACACGATCACCAGGCCGTCGTGGAACGGCCCGGACATCAGGTTCGGGAAGAACTCCTTGCCGGTCAGGGTGTCGGCGTTCGCCGCGGGCAGGTGCTCGAGCGTCCCGGTCGGGGCGAGCAGCGACTCGATCGGGTTGTAGCCCAGGAAGGACGCGAACAACGAGCCGACCGGCGGCAGGTTCCCGACGTCGGCCGCCACCTGGTGCGGGACGCCCTGCCCGGTCAGACCGTCGGTCAGGGTGCGGGGGAGCACGTTGGCGAGCCCGACGACCATCAGCGAGAAGAAGACACCGATCGAGAGCGACGAGCCCGAGTTGAAGACCGTGCCCCGGACGCCCGAGGCAGCGCCGCGCTCGTGCGCCGGGACCGAGTTCATCACCGCGGTCGTGTTCGGGGCGGTGAAGAGTCCGGAGCCGATCCCGTTCAGCAGCAGGATCACCGCGAACATCCAGTAGTCGAAGTCCACCGGGATCGCCAGCAGCAGCACGAAGGTCGCCGCGACCAGCAACGAGCCGCCGGTCGAGAAGTAGCGGGCGCCGTACCGGTCCGAGAGCCAGCCGGAGACCGGCCCCGCGACCAGGAAGCCGATCGTCAGCGGGAGCAGGTAGATGCCGGCCCACAGGGGAGTGGATTCGTAGGAGTACCCGTGCAGCGGCAGCCAGATGCCCTGCAGCCAGATGATCAGCATGAACTGCAGCCCGCCCCGGCCGATCGAGGCCATCAGCCCGGCGACGTTGGCGAGGCTGAACGCCCGGATCCGGAAGAGGTCGATCGAGACCATCGGGTGCTCGACCCGCTTCTCGATCGCCACGAAGGCGACCAGCAGCACCACGCCGAGGGCGATGCCGCCGAGGACCCACGGGCTCGACCAGCCGGTGGCGTGGTCGCCGTACGGCTGGATCCCGTAGGTGATCGCGACCAGCAGCGAGGTCAGGCCGACGGCGAAGGCGAGGTTCCCGGGGATGTCCAGCTTGGCCTTCCGCCGCTCGCCGAGCTCGACCAGCGAGCGGTAGCCCCAGAGGGTGCCCAGGATGCCGATCGGGACGCTCACCCAGAACACCGCGCGCCAGTGCCACTCGGAGAGCACGCCGCCGATGATCAGGCCCAGGAACGAGCCGGCGATCGCGGAGACCTGGTTGATGCCCAGCGCCATCCCGCGCTGGTGGGCCGGGAAGGCGTCGGTGAGGATCGCGGTCGAGTTCGCGAACAGCATCGCGCCGCCGACGCCCTGGCCGACCCGCATCAGGATCAGCCACCAGGCACCGGCGCCGCCGTGGAACGGGTCGACGGAGAGCAGCACCGAGAACACCGTGAAGACCGCGAAGCCGAGGTTGTACATCTTGACCCGGCCGTAGATGTCGCCGAGCCGGCCCAGCGTGACCACGAGGACCGCGGAGACCACCAGGAAGCCCATGATGATCCAGAGCAGGTAGCTGACGTTGCCCGGCTCCAGCGGGTTGAGCTCGATGCCGCGGAAGATCGCCGGCAGCGAGATGATCACGATCGAGGAGTTGATCGTCGCCATCAGCATGCCGATGGTGGTGTTCGACAGCGCGATCCAGCGGTAGTGCGGGTGGTCGCGGTCGAACCGGCGGGGACGGGTGGCGGTGGGGCTCTGGGTCACCTCTCCAAGGTAGTTCACATCGGTTAAGTTAATTCGTCGCCGAGGTGTGACGTACGTCGCCCCGGAGGCCTCGTTTTGACCCTGCGGGCGGCGTACCCGTAAAGTTGACCCTCGGTGTGCTGAGCGCACCCTTTCCGTGTGACACGACTCCTCTCCAGTACGACGGAGACCGCTGTGCCACCGGACCCCCAGATGTGATCCGACGAAGAGAGTGAGTCCGCCGTGTACGCGATCGTGCGTAGTGGCAGCAAGCAGCAGAAGGTTGCTGTTGGCGATGTCATCGAGATCGACAAAACCGAAGAGGCTGTGGGCGCGTCCCTGAAGCTGCCGGTCGTCATGCTTGTCGACGGCGAGAAGGTCACCGCTTCCGGCCTCGACAAGGCCGCCGTGACCGTCGAGGTCCTCGGCGCCACCAAGGGCCCGAAGATCGTCATCCAGAAGTACAAGAACAAGACCGGCTACAAGAAGCGCCAGGGTCACCGTCAGAAGTACACCCAGGTCAAGGTCACCGACATCAAGGCCTGACGGCCCCCCAGCTCCAGCACCGGCTCCGATAACCAAGGACTGAACTCATGGCACACAAAAAGGGCGCAGCGTCCACCAAGAACGGTCGCGACTCCAACTCCCAGCGTCTCGGCGTGAAGCGTTTCGGCGGCCAGCTGGTCAACGCCGGCGAGATCATCGTTCGCCAGCGGGGCACGCACTTCCACCCCGGCGCCGGTGTCGGCCGCGGCGGTGACGACACCCTGTTCGCGCTGGTCGCGGGCAACGTCGAGTTCGGCACCCGTCGTGGTCGCCGCGTGATCAACATCGTCCCGTCGGCCTGAGGGCGGACGCTTCGTAGCAAACCCAAGTTCCACCGTTGGGCGTCCCTGATCTGCCAGGGGCGCCCTTCGTAATTGTTCGGAAGGAGTACCGATGGCAGTCCCCACGTTCGTGGACCAGGTCACGCTGTACGTCAGCGCGGGCCGTGGTGGCAACGGCGTCGCCTCGGTGCACCGCGAGAAGTTCAAGCCGCTCGGCGGGCCCGACGGCGGCAACGGCGGCCCGGGCGGCTCGATCATCCTGCGCGTCGACCCCGACGTCACCACCCTGATCGACTACCACCACAAGGCCAAGCGCCAGGCGACCCACGGCGGCCACGGCGCCGGCGACCACAAGAACGGCGGCCACGGCGAGGACCTGGTCCTCCCGGTCCCGGACGGCACCGTGGTGACTGAGGGTGGCGAGGTCATCGCCGACCTGGTCGGCGCCGGCACCGAGATGGTGATCGCCCAGGGCGGTCGCGGGGGTCTCGGCAACGCCGCGCTCGCCTCGGCCAAGCGCAAGGCCCCCGGCTTCGCCCTGCTCGGCGAGCCCGGCGAGGAGCGCACGATCGGCCTCGAGCTCAAGGTCGTCGCCGACATCGGTCTGGTCGGCTTCCCGTCGGCCGGCAAGTCCAGCCTGATCGCCGCGATCAGCCGCGCCCGGCCGAAGATCGCCGACTACCCGTTCACCACCCTGGTCCCGAACCTCGGCGTGGTGAAGGCCGGCGACACCGTGTTCACCGTCGCGGACGTGCCCGGCCTGATCGAGGGCGCCAGCGAGGGCCGCGGTCTGGGCCACGACTTCCTGCGCCACATCGAGCGCTGCGCGGCCCTGCTGCACGTGATCGACCTGGCCACCCTCGAGCCCGGCCGGAACCCGGTCGAGGACCTGGACATCATGGAGAGCGAGCTCGCCAAGTACGGCGGGCTGGAGGACCGTCCGCGGCTGGTCGCCCTGAACAAGGCCGACCTGCCCGACGGGCGCGACATGGCCGAGATCGTCCGCGAGGAGATCGCCCAGCGCGGCTGGCCGGTCTTCGCGATCAGCGCGATGAGCCACGAGGGCCTCAAGGAGCTGACCTTCGCGATGGCCGCGCTGGTGACGAAGGCGCGCAGCGAGCGCGTGGTCGAGCAGGCCGAGCGGATCATCATCCGGCCGACCCCGAAGGGCTCCGGCGAGGAGTTCACCATCACGGAGACCGGCGAGGGCTGGCGGGTGCGCGGCGTCAAGCCCGAGCGCTGGATCAAGCAGACCGACTTCAGCAACGAGGAGGCCGTCGGCTTCCTGGCGGACCGGCTCAACCGGCTCGGCGTCGAGACCAAGCTGATCGAGCTCGGCGCCCGGGAGGGCGACCCGGTCCTGATCGGGCACCCCGACAACGCCGTGGTCTTCGACTTCAAGCCCGGCCTCGACGCCGGCGGTGCCGAGATGCTCGGCCGCCGTGGTGAGGACGAGCGGTTCCGCGAGGAGCGCCCCGCCGCCGGCCGTCGCCGGGCGATCGACGAGCGGATGCCCGAGCGCGGCGAGACCGAGACCCGCGCCGACGTGGCGCGTCGCTTCGACCAGGAGTCCCGTTTCGACGAGGATTGGACCGACGCCCAGCCGGAGCACTCGGACGGACCGGTCGTCTACACGATCGGCGACCCAGGGAACGAACCGGAAGACGGCCCGGAGAACGAATCAGGGAACGAGGACGACGAGTCATGACCAGGCAGGCGGTCCTCGACGCACGTCGGATCGTCGTCAAGGTCGGATCGTCCTCCTTGACCACAGCAGCCGGCGGGATCGACCCCGAGCGCGTTCGCGCGCTGGTCAACACGCTGGCGACGGCGCACGGCTCCGGGGTCGAGGTCGTCCTGGTCTCCTCCGGAGCGATCGCGGCCGGGCTGGCACCGCTGAACCTGAAGCGCCGTCCCCGCGACCTGGCCCGCCAGCAGGCGGCGGCCTCGGTCGGCCAGGGCATCCTGGTGCACCGCTACACCGAGGAGTTCGCCCGGCACGACCAGGTGACCGGCCAGGTGCTGCTCACCCTCGACGACGTCACCCGGCGCGGGCACCACCGCAACGCGCAGCGCACCTTCGCCACCCTGCTCGAGATGGGGGTGGTGCCGATCGTCAACGAGAACGACACCGTGGCCACCAGCGAGATCCGGTTCGGCGACAACGACCGGCTGGCCGCTCTGGTCGCGCACCTGGTCCGCGCCGACCTGCTGGTGCTGCTCTCCGACGTCGACGGCCTGTACGACGGACCGCCGACGGCACCCGGCAGCAGCCTCGTCACCGACGTGCGCGGCGACGCCGACCTCGACCGGGTCACGGTCGGCAAGGCCGGCGCGGCGGGCGTCGGCACTGGCGGGATGACCACCAAGCTCGAGGCCGCTCGGATCGCCACCGGCGCTGGCATCCCGGTGGTACTGACCGGGGCGCCCCAGGCCGCCGCTGCACTGGCCGGCGAGCAGGTCGGCACCTTCTTCCACGCGACCGGCAAGCGCCGCTCGGCGCGGATGCTCTGGCTGGCGCACGCCACCTCGGGGAAGGGATCGATCGTGGTCGACGCCGGCGCCGTGAAGGCGCTCACCGAGCGGAAGGCCTCGCTGCTCCCGGCCGGGATCACCGGCGTGACCGGAAGCTTCGTGGACGGCGACCCGGTGGACCTGGTCGGTCCGGACGGCCGGGTGATCGCCCGCGGGCTGGTCAACTACGACGCTGCCGAGCTGCCCGCGCTGATGGGCCGCTCGACCCGCGCCCTGGCCGCGGAGCTGGGGGCGTCGTACGAGCGCGAGGTCGTGCACCGCGACGACCTCACGTTGCTCAGCGGCAACTAGGTCCGCAACGTCACACCTCCGGGACAACTGGTCCAGTTCGGACTCCCCAGTTCGTCGATTCGCGTCTCCTGCCCGTTCACGGTCCAGCAGACTGGTGGTCCACAGGGGAAGGGAGGCGTGTCGGTGTCGGAGCAGGACAGGCGGTTGTGGCACGTCACGCTGACGGTCGCCGGTGACACGGTCGAGCCGATGCTGCTGCGCGGCGCGCTGTCCCGTCTCCGCGAGGAGCGCCCGTTCATCGACACCGTCGAGTTCACCCAGAACAGCGCCGAGCTCCAGTTCTGGGACGAGGGCGCGGCGATGCTCGACGTGGCCTCCCTCGCGCTCCGGCTCTGGAGCGAGCACCGCGAGTCGGCCGGGCTGCCGAACTGGGAGACGGTCGGCCTCGAGGTCGTCGAGAAGTCGGTGCGCGACACGCGCGGCGGGGTCCGGTCGGACCAGCTGACGGCACCGGCGCCGCATCCGTTCCACCTCTGAGGTCCGCCCGCTGACCCGTGGGTGAATGGCCTACGCTGGGCGGCATGTCCGAGACGATCACGCAGGTCGCTTCCCGTGCTCGTCAGGCGGCGAACGTCCTCGCCCTGGCGACCCGGGCGACCAAGGACGCCGCTCTCGAGGCGATGGCCACTGCTCTGCTGGACCAGCAGGAGGCGATCCTGGCGGCGAACGCCGCGGACGTCGCCAAGGCCGAGGGAGCAGGTACGCCGGCCCACATGATCGACCGACTCCGGCTGGACGCCGCCCGGGTGGCCGGGATGGCCCAGGGGCTCCGCGACGTAGCCGGGCTGCCCGACCCGGTCGGCGAGGTGCTGCGCGGGTCCACCCTCGCCAACGGCCTGGAGCTGCGCCAGATCACGGTCCCGTTCGGTGTGGTCGGCGTGATCTACGAGGCCCGGCCCAACGTCACCGCGGATGCCGCCGGGATCTGCCTCAAGAGCGGCAACGCGGTGCTGCTGCGCGGTTCGTCGAGCGCGCTCTCGTCGAACACCGCCATCGTCGCCGTCCTCCGCGCCGCCGCCGAGTCGGCCGGGCTGCCTGCTGACATCGTCGCGCTGGTGCCGGGCGAAGGCCACGACGCGGTCAAGGAGCTGATGCGGGCGCGCGGGCTCGTCGACGTGCTGATCCCGCGCGGCGGCGCCGGCCTGATCCGCTCGGTCGTCGAGGAGTCGACGGTGCCGGTGATCGAGACCGGGGTCGGCAACTGCCACGTGTACGTCGACGCCGACGCCGACCTGGAGATGGCGCTGGCGATCGTGCTCAACTCGAAGACCCACCGCACCTCGGTCTGCAACTCCGCGGAGTCGCTGCTCGTTCACCAGGAGGTCGCCGAGTCCTTCCTGCCCCTGGTGGTCGCCGCCCTGCAGGATGCCGGGGTGACCATCCACGGCGACGCGCCCTTCGCGGCCTTCGACGGCGTCGTCCCGGCCGGCCCGGAGGACTGGGACGCCGAGTACCTGTCGCTGGACATCTCCGCTGCCGTCGTCCCGGACATCGCCGCGGCGATCGAGCACATCCGGGCGCACTCCTCGGGCCACACCGAGGCGATCGTCACCGGGTCGCAGGCGGCAGCCCGCCGGTTCACCGCCGAGGTCGACTCCGCCGCGGTGATGGTCAACGCCTCCACCCGGTTCACCGACGGCGGCGAGTTCGGGTTCGGCGCCGAGATCGGCATCTCCACCCAGAAGCTGCACGCTCGCGGCCCGCTGGGCCTTCCGGAGATGACCACCAGCAAGTACGTGGTCACCGGCGACGGCCACGTCCGGTGAAGGGCTTCACCGCAGGGACCGACGCGTCGACCCTGGACGTCTGGGCCGACCCGGCGACCGAGCGGGTGCTCACGCCGGCCACGATCATCACGTTCATCCGGACGATCGCCTGCATCGTGCTGGTCGGTCTCGCGATCAACGAGGGCGTCCCCGAGGACGGCGAGTTCTGGAGCCCGGCGCTCAAGCTGCTCACGATCGCCCTGGTCGTCTACTGGGCGGGGGACAGCCTCGACGGTCAGGTGGCCCGCCGGATGCACCACGAGACCCGGATCGGTGCCGTCCTGGACATCATGAGCGACCGGATGTGCTCGGCCGCCTTCTACTTCGGCCTGGCCTGGCTGCACCCGGAGTTCACCGTCGCCGTGCTGCTCTACCTGGCCGAGTTCATGGTGATCGACTGCTTCCTGTCGATCGCCTTCCTGGCCTGGAAGATCCGCAGCCCCAACTACTTCTGGGTGGTCGACCCGACGATCTACAAGCTCAACTGGTCACACCCCGCCAAGGCGGTCAACTCGGCCCTCTTCGCGGTGATGCTGCTCGTCACCCAGGCGTGGTGGCTCGGGGTGATCGTCGCCGGCGCGCTGCTGATCTTCAAGATCGCGATGCTGATCCGGCTCTTCGCCACCGTCGGGCTCCCGATCCCCGGGGGCACCGGGCTGGCGACCACGAGCGAGCAGGCCTCCGGAGCGTGAGCCTGATCCTGGGGACGTTCCTGTTCTCGGTGGCGTCGGCGCTCATCCCTGTCCTCAACGCCGAGGTCTACCTGGCCGCGATCCCGCACTCCCAGGACCGCGCGCTCTGGCTGGCCGTCGTGGCGGGCACGGGCCAGACCCTCGGCAAGATCATCTGGTACTACGCCGGCATCCACTCGATGAAGATCAGCTGGCTGGCGCGCAAGATGGAGACCGAGAAGTGGCAGGCGTCGTACCAGAAGTGGCACCAGCGGATCGTCGGCCGCCCGGTGCTGGCCGGCGCGATCTGCTTCGCCTCGGCGTTCTCCGGGTTCCCGCCGCTGGCGATCATCGCGGTGCTGGCCGGCTCGCTCCGGATGAACTTCGCGGTCTTCGTGGTGACCTGCCTGATCGGCCGGATCCTGCGCTTCTGGCTGGTCCTCGAAGGGGCCGACTGGGTCAAGGACGTGGTCCCGCACCTGTTCGGTTGAGCCCGTCCCCGCGGGCGCGCCGACGAACTTCCGGACTCACCGGAATGCGCAGCCGCAGGCCGGTAGGGTACGCCGCGTGATCGTTGAATCGGACAACTCCCGGGCCTGGGTCCTGCGCTACGAGCTCCGCCGTCTCCTGCAGACGCCGCGGGCTTTCTCCAACTGGCCGGGCCTGCTCGCCGGTGTCGCGCGGGAGAAGGTGGCCGAGGGCCCGGAGGTGCTGACCTTCCACGCCCGCAGCGGGCAGACGATCTCGATCCCGAACGCTCCCGGTGCCCGGGTCCCCGTCTACGAGGTCTTCGCGGAGGACTGCTACGACCTGCGCTGGTTCCTCGGCGACCTGATCGACCGACCGATCCACGTCCTCGACGTGGGCGCCCACGTGGGCACCTTCGCGACCCAGCTGGCCGCGACGCACCCGTCGGCGACCATCGACTGCTTCGAGCCGGCGCCGGACACCTACCAGTACCTGAAGTCGAACGTCGAGGTGAACGGCAACGGGGAGCGGATCCACACCTACCAGAAGGCGCTGACCGGCGAGCACGGCTTCGCCATCCTCGACCTGCAGGGGGCGGGCTCCGGCCACAACCACCTGGCCTTCGAGGACCACCTCGACGGCTCCGGCGTCCGGGTCGAGACGGTCCCGTTCGACGACGTGGTTGCCAACGCGCGCGGACCCGTCGAGCTGATCAAGATGGACTGCGAGGGCGGTGAGTACGAGCTCGTCTACAAGTCCTCGAAGGAGAGCTGGGCGAACGTGCAGCGCCTGGTCCTCGAGTACCACACCATGCCGGACGAGTCCTGGGAGGAGCTGCGCGCCTGGTTCGCCTCGGTCGGCCTGCACGTGCTCCGCGACCTGCGCTCGCCGATCGCCGGCACCGCCTGGCTCTCCCGGACGCCGCTGCGCGACCACGACGGCTCCGGGCCGCGCGGGCTCGCCAGCAAGGTCGCGCACAACGTGCGCCGGGTGCGGCAGACCCGCAAGACCTTCTCGAACTGGCCCTCGCTGCTCTCCGGCCTGGTCCGGGAGAAGGTCGGCGTCGGTCCGAGCGAGCTGACCTTCGAGACCCGGTCGGGCCAGAAGATCACCGTTCCGAACGTGCCGGGCGCCCGGGTGCCGACCTACGAGCAGTACGCCGAGGAGGAGTACAAGCTCGACTGGTTCACCGAGGCCTACCAGGGTCGCGAGATCAACGCCTTCGACGTCGGCGCGCACGTGGGGACCTTCGCCTGCAGCCTGGTCGAGGTGCTCCCGACCGTCTCGGTCACCTGCTTCGAGCCGTCCGCCGGCACCGCGTCGTACCTGCGCCGCAACATCGAGCAGAACGGCCTGGGTTCGCGGATCACCGTCGTCGACGCCGCGCTGGCCGGGGAGACCGGGTTCGCGCTCTTCGACGACCACGGCGGGGCCAGCGGGCTCAACAACCTGGTCGACCACAAGCCGGTCGACGACGCGCCGTACGAGGGTGCCGGCGTCAAGGTGCCCACGATCAGCTTCGACGAGGCGATCGCCGCGGCCCCCGGCCCGATCACGCTGGTCAAGATGGACTGCGAGGGCGGCGAGTACGGCCTGGTCTACAACTCCTCGCCGGAGAGCTGGGCGAACGTCGAGCGGGTCGTCCTGGAGTACCACGACGTCCCCGGCGAGTCCTGGGCCGAGCTGCGGGCCTGGTTCGCGGGTGTCGGCCTGCACCTGGTCGGCAACGCGTCGTACAAGGCGGACCTGGGTCTGGCTTGGCTTGCCCGCGGTCCCGTCGGCTTCCCGAAGCACTGATCCTCGGATGGTTCGTCTCTCCGAGGGCCTGCGTCCGTTCTTCGGCCCGCTCAAGCGCGGCTACACCGCCGGGACCCGGGCGGTCTCGCCGGCCACGGTCCGGCTGAGCAAGCTCCGCGGCGGCTGGCTGCCGACCGGGGTCGCGATGACGATGGAGGACGCCGCCCTCGACGGCGGGCGGTTCACCCTGGCCCGGCCGGAGGAGGTCCTGCGCCGGGACCGCCCGATCGGCGACCCGACGCCCTACTGGTGCTTCGAGGAGGCGCTGACCGAGACGGCCGAGCGGATCGGGGTGCTCGAGCTCACCCGCGGGCGGGTGCTGCACCCGCACGCCGTGGTCGTCACCGAGCGGAACCGCTGGCTCTGGGAGCAGTGCCGGTACTTCGGCACCACCCGGCCGCGGGAGCACCCGATGTTCCTGCACCCGTTCCCGCCCGACCCGGTCGACGTGCCCGGTCGGCTCGGGGTGCTGACCAGCCGGGGCGACGCCAACTACTACCACTTCCTGCACGACGTCCTGCCCCGCCTGTCGGTGCTGGAGCAGGCCGGCGTCGAGCGCCCGGACCGTTGGTACGTGCCCTACTCGAAGGGCTGGCAGCGCGACCTGCTCGCGGTCTGGGGGATCGGGCCGGACGACGTCGTCAACAGCTCCGAGGTCCCGCACGTCCGGGCGGAGACGCTGGTGGTGCCCAGCCTCGCCTCGATCGACGAGCGGAACCCGCCCTGGGTCTCCGAGGTGATCCGTGAGCGGATGGTCCCCGCCGGTCTCCAGCGGGTCCCGGGCAAGCACCTGTACCTAACCCGGGGCGCTGCCCGGAACAACCGCTCGGTGCTCAACGAGACCGAGGTGATGGCACTGCTCGCACCGCTCGGCTTCGAGCTCGTCGACACCGGCGTGCTCTCCATCGACGAGCAGATCAGCGCGTTCGCCGAGGCCGACGTGATCGTCGCTCCGCACGGGGCCTCGCTCGCCAACCTGCCGTTCTGCAGCCCCGGATCGGCGCTGGTGGAGCTGTTCCCGAGCCAGTGCATGTTCCCGGACTTCTGGAAGGTGGCCTGCGGCGTCGCCGGCCTGGACTACCGGTACCTCTCCGGAGCGGGACCGGCGGTGCCGGCCACCCGGGCCGCGTTCGTGGTCGCCGACATCACCGTCGACCTGCCGAAATTGGAGGCGATGGTGTCCGACCTGCTGGCGGCGCGCCAGTAGGGAAGCACGGCCCGGTAGGGTACGGGGCATGACGATCTTGTTCGCCCTGCTCTCGTCCGGCGGCGGCGCCGCAGCTGCCGAGGAGGGCCACTTCATGGCCCCGTACTACATCGGCGGCGGCATCCTGCTGCTCCTGCTCGCGCTGCTGGGCGCGCTGCTGGCCTTCGGCAACGGACGCGAGCACTCCTGACCGGCAACACAGCGACGGGCACGCGTCGCCGCGTCGGCGTGATGGGCGGGACCTTCGATCCCATCCACCACGGTCACTTGGTCGCGGCCAGCGAGGCCCAGGCCTGGTTCGACCTCGACGAGGTCGTCTTCGTCCCGACCGGCCAGCCGTGGCAGAAGGCGGCCCGCGAGGTCACCTCGGCCGAGCACCGGTACCTGATGACCGTGATCGCGACCGCGTCGAACCCGCGGTTCCAGGTCTCCCGCGTGGACGTCGACCGGGACGGGCCGACGTACACGATCGACACCCTGCGCGAGCTCTCGGCCTCGCTGCCGGACGCCGATCTGTACTTCATCACCGGGGCGGACGCGCTCACCGAGATCTTCACCTGGCGGGACGCCGCCGACCTGTTCGACCTCGCGCACTTCGTCGGCTGCACCCGGCCGGGGTACGAGATGAACGCCGCGTCGCTGGAGGGCATCCCCGCCGACCGGGTCACCATCCTGGAGATCCCGGCCCTGGCGATCTCGTCCACCGACTGCCGGCAGCGGACGTCGGCCGGGCAACCCGTCTGGTACCTCGTCCCCGACGGCGTCGTGCAGTACATCTCGAAGCACCACCTCTACGGAACCCAGGAATGAGCAAGCCATGACCGCCACCCCCCGCGCCATCGAGCTGATCCGGGCCGCGGCCGCGGCCGCGGCGGAGAAGAAGGCCACCGACATCGTCGCCTTCGACGTCTCCGAGCAGCTGGTGATCACCGACGCGTTCCTGGTGGCGACCGCCGCCAACGACCGCCAGGTGAAGTCGGTCGTCGACGAGATCGAGGACGTGCTCCGCGAGCTCGGCGCCAAGCCGGTACGGCGGGAGGGCGTCCGCGACGGCCGCTGGGCGCTGATCGACTACGCCGACATCGTCGTGCACGTCCAGCACACCGAGGAGCGCGCCTTCTACGCGCTGGAGCGGCTGTGGCGGGACTGCCCGGAGATCGACGTGAGCGACGTCGTCGGACCGGTCGAGCCGGCGGCGGCTCAGGACCAGTGACCCGGCTGGTCCTGGTCCGGCACGGGCGCACCGGCTGGAACCTCGAAGGGCGTGCCCAGGGGCACACCGACGTCGGCCTGGACGAGGTCGGCCGGGCCCAGGCGGAGGCGGTCGCCCCGTGCCTCGCGGAGATGGGGCCGACGGCGCTGTGGAGCAGCGACCTCGCACGAGCCCGCCAGACGGCGGCACGGATCGCCGCGGCGACCGGCCTCGAGGTCGCGTACGACGCCCGGCTGCGGGAGTTCGACGTGGGGGAGCGGGCCGGACTGACGGTGCCCGAGTTCGCCGAGAAGTACCCCGAGTCCTACGCAGCCTGGAAGGCCGGGCACATCACCGGCGACGTCCCCGGCGCCGAGACGATCACCCAGGTCGTCGACCGGATGGTGCCGGCGCTGCGCGAGATCTGGTCGGCCACGCCGGCCGAGGAGACCTCCGTAGTCGTCTCCCACGGCGCCTGCCTGAAGATCTCGCTGGTCGCGTTCCTCGGCTGGCCGGACGAGGTCGCGAACACGCTCCGTGGCCTGGACAACTGCGGATGGGTGGTTCTGGAGGACGATCCGAGCGGGCGCGGGGTCCGGCTGGCGTCGTACAACGAGACCGTCCACCCGGCAATTCATGGACCCGATTTCGCATCCGAGGCACCCGTTGGCTAACATTCTCCGAGTTGCCCGAACGGATCACTCCAGCAGGGCAGATGGGGGTGTGGCGCAGCTGGTAGCGCACCTGCATGGCATGCAGGGGGTCAGGGGTTCGAGTCCCCTCACCTCCACCATCCGGAAGCCGCCTTCGGGCGGCTTCCGTCGTTTTGCGGATGTATCAACCTTCCGCCCGCCGCCCTCCTGAGCAGTGCCGTCGACCCTCGCCGGCACCTGCCCCAGGAGGTTCCTCCCATGCCCATCGAGATCACCGTGTCCGAGCCCCAGGAGGGCTCGAAGTTCACCTACCAGCGCAGCGGCCCCTCGGAGGTCGGCAAACCCCAGGCCCGGCTCTCCTTCCGGTACAAGATCACCAACAAGAGCACCACCGAGGACGTGTCGATCACCTCGATCAAGCTCGGCGGCGTCGCGATCGACGGCTTCTTCAAGGACCCGGCCTCCTCCCGGAAGATCGCCAAAAACTCGAGCCGGACGTTCCAGAACGCCGCCGGCGGCACCAAGGACTCCGCCGGCAAGGACATCTGGTGGAACGACGTCGTCCGACTGGACAAGAACACCGCGACCTCGGTGGACCTGAGCGTGACGGTCAAGGGCTCCGGGGCCGAGGAGACGAAGACGATCACGATCCAGCTGGCCGAGCACACCAACGACAAGGGCCCGTTCGCCTTCCCCGGACGCGTCGACTTCCTGGGCCCGAACGAGTCCTTCTGGACGACGAACAACCACGGCTCGGGCCACCAGGTGTTCGCGCTCGACGTCTGCGCCACCGGGTGGAGCGGGTCGTCGTGGAACGAGCTGCACCCGGCGCAGGCGAGCCTGCCCGAGGCGAAGCAGCGTCGTGAGGACTACCGGATCTACGGGATGCCGCTGTTCGCGATGGCGGACGGGACCGTGGGCTTCGCGGTCAACGACCAGCCGGAGTGGAAGACCTTCGACCGGGTCACCGAGCCGCAGGTCGACCCGGTGACGAAGGCGCTGACCGTGGTCAGCCCGACCTTCGGGATCGGGTACGGCAGCGGCAACCACCTCTGGGTGATCTCCGGCAACGAGACGCTCCAGTACGCGCACCTGCAGAAGGGCTCGATCCCGAAGGAGCTGCTCACCGTGGGGGCCCAGGTCAAGCGCGGCCAGTACCTCGGCAAGGTGGGCTGGTCGGGGACGACGAGCCGGCCGCACTTCCACATCGCGGTGAAGACGAAGAAGCCGACCACGCCGACCAATGACGCGGCGAACTCCAACGAGTGCGACAGCGGCACCTTCCGGCCGATGAGCTTCTCGGGCACGTGGACGCTGCCGATCAAGGACGCCGCCGATCCGGACGGCGCGCCCGCGGCCGAGTGGACGAAGCTGGCCAACCAGTCCGCGCCGTACGAGGGCAGCTTCATGGCCCACGGCGACAAGCCGCCGGCGTTCGCCAAGTCGCTCACCGACAAGACGCCCCACGTCGGGATCTGGCACGCGAGCAACGAGATCGACCTGAAGGTCGTGCGCCGCGGCTTCGCCGCGTTCGTCAAGGCCTACGAGCAGATGCACGCGGACAAGTTCACCCTGATCGCCCTGGAGTCCTTCGTCGAGAACGGCGGGCCGACATTTCTCGGGGTCTTCCGTCGCAAGCAGAGCGCCCAGTTCCTCTCCCAGGTCGCGCCCTGGGAGCAGTTCGTGGCCGATGCCGCGACGCGGGTCAAGGCCGGCATGGAGCTGCGCGACGTGACCTCGTTCCTGGACGGCAAGACCCGGTGGTTCGTCGGCGTCTACGTCGCCGGACCGAACGGCGGCGTGCCGGTCAGGGTGGATAGCGTCGACCTGCTCAACGGCGCGATCACGACGCAGCGGAAGTCCGGACGCGAGCTGATCGCGATGCACACCTACGCCCCGGCCGCAGGCAAGAGCGGTCCGGCGATCGGGGTGTTCGCGACGTCGGCGGACCAGACCCGTCTCGTGGTCGAGAACAACTGGGACGCCTTCTTCAAGGCGGCGATGGCGTTGTGCACCGACAACAAGCGGCGGCTGACCGACATCGTCAGCTGGGCGTCGTCCCCGTCGCGCCAGTTCGCCGGGATCGTGCGCCCCGACGCGACGAAGACCGGGCAGCTCATCGGCGGCCACGGCACCTACTCCGACTTCCAGCGGTGGTCGGAGATCCACGCCGCCGGCGGGTGGCGGCTGGCTCAGGTGCACACCCAGTGACAGCGGCTCGGCGCTGACCGCGCGCGGGGGTCGTCGTACGGCGGCTCCCGCGTGCCGGGTGTCAGGGGCGCCGGTGGTGCCGCCCCATCGGGAAGACGTGCGGGCTGCCGGTGACCTCGTCGAGGACCACCCGGCAGGTCAGGCCGAAGACCTCGTGGACGAGCTCCTCGGTGATCACCTCGGCAGGTGCTCCCGAGGCGACGATCCGGCCGTCGCGCATCGCCACCAGGTGGTCGCTGTACAGGGCGGCCTGGTTGAGGTCGTGCAGCACCATCACCACGGTCCGGTCCTGGTCGCGGTTGAGGTCGACCATCAGGTCCAGCACCTCGACCTGGTGGGCGATGTCGAGGAACGTCGTCGGCTCGTCGAGCAGCATCAGGTCGGTGCCCTGGGCCAGCGTCATCGCGATCCAGACCCGTTGCCGCTGCCCGCCGGAGAGCTGGTCGACGGCGCGGTCGGCCAGCTCGAGGGTGCCGGTGGCGCGCATCGCGTCCACGATCACCTGCTCGTCGGTCGCGGACCAGCGTCGCAGCCACTGCTGGTGCGGGCTGCGGCCCTGCGCGACGAGGTCGGCGACGGTGATGCCGTCGGGCGCGATCGGACCCTGCGGCAGGATGCCGAGCCGGGTGGCGACGGTGCGGGTCGACATCGTCTGGATGCTCTCGCCGTCGAGCAGCACCGTCCCGGTGCTCGGCTTCATCAACCGGGCCAGGCCGCGGAGCAGCGTCGACTTGCCGCAGGCGTTGGCGCCGACGATGCAGGTGATCTTCCCGGTCGGGACCTGCACGCTGAGGTCGCGGACGATCGGGTCCCGGTCGTAGGCGAGGGTCAGGTCCTCGGCCGCCAGGGTGTGGTGCGTGGATGCGGTCATCTCAGCCTCCTCGGCCGACGCGGTTGGCTCGGGCCAACAGCAGGATCAGGTACGGCGCGCCGACGAGCGCGGTGATGATCCCGACGGGGATCTCGGTGGGTTCGAAGAGCCGGCGTCCGACCACGTCGGAGGCCAGCACCAGGGCGGCGCCGACCAGTGCCGCAGGCAGGACGGCCAGCGGGCCGTTGACCAGCCGCCGGGCGATCGGGCCGGCGACGAAGGCGACGAAGGCCACCGGCCCGGCGGTCGCGGTCGCGACCGAGGCGAGTGCCGCGGCGACGAGGATCAACCCGCTGCGGGACAGGTTCACCCGCACCCCGAGGCCGCGGGCGGTGTCCTCGCTGAGCTGGAGGGTGCGCAGCTTCGGGATCAGCGCGATCGCGATCGGGATCAGCACCGCCATCGCGACCAGCAGCGGCCCCGCCTGCTCCCAGCCGCGGCCGTTGAGCGAGCCGGTCAGCCAGAGGTTCGCCTCGCGGGCCTCGTACAGCTCGGCGCGACTCAGCAGGTACGACGTCAGCGCCATCGCCATCGCCGCGATCCCGATGCCGACCAGCACCAGCCGGTACGCCGACATCCCGCGCCGCCAGGCCAGGGCGTAGATCAGCATCGAGGTGGTCAGACCGCCCAGGACGGCCGCGAGGGCGATGCTGGTGCCGCCGAGGTCGAGCACGATGAAACCGAAGACCGCGGTCGCGGACGCTCCGGCGGTGATGCCGATGATGTCGGGGGAGGCGAGCGGGTTCCGGGTGAGCGCCTGGAAGATCGCCCCCGAGATCCCGAACGCGGCGCCGACCAGGAGCGCCACCACCGCCCGGGGGAGGCGGAGCTCGTTGACGATGAAGTCGTCCTTCGGGCTGCCCTGGCCGAGCAGGACCCCGGGGACGTCCAGCACCGGGATCGGGAAGTCGCCGACCGCGATCGACCAGCAGAACGCGGCGAACGCCACCACGGCCAGGGCGATCGAGACGCCGAGGGTGCGCAGCCGGCGTACCCGGCGACCGTGGAGGAGGGCGAGGTAGGCGTCGTCGCTCACAGCTCCACCAGCCTGCGCCGTCGTACCAGCGCGATGAAGAACGGACCGCCGATCACGGCGACCACGATGCCGACCTGGATCTCGCCGGGCCGGGCCGCGATCCGGCCGAGCACGTCGCAGCCCAGCAGGAGGATCGGCCCGATCAGTGCCGCGAACGCCAGGATCCAGCGGTAGTCGGTACCGGCGATCATCCGGGCGAGGTGCGGCACGACCAGCCCGAGGAAGCTGATCGGCCCGGCGGCGGCGACCGCGGCACCGACGAGGAGCACCGCGACCAGGCCGGAGTAGACCCGGATCAGCCCGACCCGCTGCCCGAGCCCCTGGGCGACGTCGTCACCGAGGGCCAGGGTGTTCAGCATCCGCCCGGTGACCAGCGCCAGGACGGCGCCGACCACGACGAACGGGGCCACCTGGGCGGCGATGGTGCCGTCGCGGCCCGCGACCGAGCCGACCGCCCAGAACCGGTACTGGTTGAGGGTGGCGGCGTCGATGACCAGGATCGCCGAGCTGAGGGCGGAGAGGAAGGCGGCGACGGCGGAGCCGGCCAGCGCCAGCTTGATCGGGGTCGCGCCGCCGCGCCCCAGCGCGCCGAGCAGGTAGACGGCGACCGAGGCGACGGCGGCGCCGAGGAAGCCGAACCAGACGTAGCCGAGCAGGCTGCCGACGCCGAGGAGGTAGATCGCCATCACCACGGCCAGCGAGGCGCCGGCGTTGACCCCGAGGATCCCGGGGTCGGCCAGCGGGTTCCGGGTGACGCCCTGGAACAGCGTCCCGGCCATCCCCAGCGCAAGTCCGACCAGCAGCCCGACGAGGGTGCGGGGGACCCGGAGGGTGCGGACGATCAGGTGCTCGTCGAGGGTCCGGTCGTAGTGCGTGAACGCGTCCAGCACCGTGCCCGGCGAGATCGCGCGGGCACCGATCGCGATCGACGCGAGCGCGACCAGCAGCAGGACGGCGAAGGTCAGGGCGAGGGCGAGCACGCGGGTACGGCGGGAGCGGACCAGACCTCGGGGGAGGTCAGCACTCATGGAGTGCTGTGCTCGCTCGGAAATCCATAAGGGTAGGCTAACCTACGTTCTTTCCCCCGATCGAAGGTGCACCCCACATGTTCAGGTCCCTGGCCGTAGCCGGCCTCGCCACCGTCTCCCTCGTGCTCAGCGCGTGCGGTTCCGACTCCGGTTCGAGCAACAACGACGCGAAGGGCGACACCGCCTCCGTCTTCCCGGTCACCGTCGAGCACCGCCTCGGCAAGACCGTGGTCCCCGCGAAGCCCGAGCGGGTCGTCGTCGTCGGTCTCACCGAGCAGGACATCCTGCTCGAGCTCGGCATCGTCCCGGTCGCCACCACCGAGTGGTACGGCGAGCAGCCCAGCGCCGTCTGGCCGTGGGCGCAGGAGCTCCTCAAGGGCGAGAAGCCGACCGTGCTGTCGAACTCCGACGGCATCCAGTTCGAGAAGATCGCCGCGCTCGACCCGGACCTGATCATCGGGACCAACTCGGGCGTCACCAAGGACGACTACGCCAAGCTCTCCAAGCTGGCGCCGACGATCACCAACGTCAAGGGCGGCACCGACTACTTCTCGGCGTGGCAGGACCAGACCCGGATCATCGCCGAGGCCGTCGGCCTGAAGGAGAAGGGCGAGGAGCTGATCAGCCGCGTCGAGACGGCGTACGCCGACGCCAAGAAGGCGCACCCGGAGTTCGCCGAGCTGACCGCGACGTTCTCGCAGGGCGCGCCGTACGACGGCATCCTCTACGTCTACCCGAAGGGCCTCGGCACCGACTTCCTCAGCGAGCTCGGATTCCAGATGACCCCGGGCCTGGAGAAGTACGCGCCGGAGGCCGGCTCGCAGGCTGAGATCTCCGCGGAGAACGTCAACCTGATCGACGCCGACGTGATGGTCTTCGCGACCGAGAGCGCCGACATGTTCGGCGAGCTGCAGCGCTGGTCCACGATCGGCAACCTGGGCGCGGTCAAGGGCAACAAGGCGATCTACACCGACGAGACCCTCGCCGGCGCGATCTACTTCCTGACTCCGCTCAGCCAGATGTACGTGCTGGAGAAGCTGCTGCCGCAGCTGGAGAAGGCCGCCGCCGGGGAAGCCCCCCGGGAGTTCCCGAAGGCGTGACGCATCGCTGAACCAGCCAAGGGCCGTCCTGCGGGGCGGCCCTTGGTCTAGGCCGCCGACTGAACCCGGGGACGCGCCGTACGGGTCCGGACGGCGCCCGCGGCGCAGGCGATCACCACGATCCCGCCGGCGAACGTATGCCAGCCGAGGCGCTCGCCGAGCAGCAGGGCGGCCCAGCCGATGGTGAGGATCGGCTGGACCAGCTGCACCTGGCTGACCCTGGCCATCGGCCCGATCGCGAGCCCGCGGTACCAGGCGAAGAAGCCGAGGTACATGCTGACCGCGGCGAGGTAGGCGAAGCAGGCCCACTCGGTCGCCGACGCGGCGGGAGGCTGCCGGGCGGCGGCGATCACGGCGAGCGTCAGCATCAGCGGCGAGGCCAGGACGAGCGCCCAGGAGATCGTCTGCCAGGAGCCGAGCTCGCGGGCCAGCAGCCCGCCCTCCGCGTAGCCGATCGCGGCCGCCAGGACCGCGCCGAAGAGCAGCAGGTCGGCTCCGTGCACCCCACCGAAGCCGCCGCCCTGCACCAGCGCGAATCCGACCGCAGCGACGGCGCCGGCCAGCGACATCAACCAGAACGTCGACGACGGGCGCTCGCCGGTGCGCAGGACGGCCATCACCGCGGTCGCGGCGGGCAGCAGCGCGATCACGACGGCGCCGTGGCTGGCCGGGCTGACGGTGAGCGCGTACGAGGTCAGCACCGGGAACCCGATCACGACGCCTGCCGCGACGACGGCGATCCGCGGCCACTGGGTGCCGACGGGGACCGCCTGCCGGGTCGCCGTGAGGGCCGCACCGGCCAGGACGGCTGCGGCGACGGCGCGGCCGGAGCCGATGAACAGGGGAGAGAGGCCGCCGACGGCGACCTTGGTCAGCGGCAGCGTGAACGAGAACGCCAGCACCCCCAGCAGTCCCCAGAGGAGTCCGGCGGGGCTCGCCGAAAGCGGAACCCGAACCGGGGCGATAGCGCTACCCTGTACTGACATGGCTAACGATAGCAGTGACCGCATCCTCGCCGGCCTCCGTACCTGGATCGCCGCGGCAGCACCCGGTGCCCAGCTCCCGTCCACCCGGCAGCTGGTCACCCAGTACGGCGCCAGCCCGGTCACCGTGCAGAAGTCGGTGCGCTCGCTGGTCGCCGACGGGCTCGTCGAGAGCCGGCCCGGGGTCGGCAACTTCGTCCGGGCAGCCCGGTCCTCGCGGCCGCAGGACTACCGGTGGCAGACCGCCGCCCTGGGCTCGTCCCGCACCAGCCTGCCGAGCATCGGCGGAGCCTTGCGGACGGCCCCGGCCGACGTCCAGCAGCTGCACTCCGGCTATCCCGAGCCCGGACTGCTCCCGGAGCGGTTGGTGCGCTCGGCGCTGGTCCGGGCCGCGCGCGGGGAGGCGGCGACCTCGCGATCACCCTCGGCGGGCCTCGACGGGCTCCGGTCCTGGTTCGCGGCCGAGCTCGCCGCGACGACGCCCGCCGGAGCAGCGGCGCCGACTGCCCAGGACGTGCTGATCGTCCCGGGGAGCCAGAGCGCGCTCACCTCGACCTTCCGCGCGCTGGTCGCTCCGGGTCAGCCGCTGCTGGTCGAGTCGCCCACCTACTGGGGTGCGATCCTCGCGGCCCACCAGGCCGGGGTCCGGCTGGTCCCGGTCCCGAGCAGTGCCGTCGGGCCCGACCCCGACGAGCTGGCCCGGTCGTTCCGGGAGACCGGCGCCCGGGCGTTCTACGCGCAGCCGAGCTTCGCGAACCCGACCGGCACGCAGTGGTCGGCCGAACGCTCCGAGGCGGTCCTGGACGTCGTCGCCGCCCACGGTGCGTTCCTGGTCGAGGACGACTGGGCGCACGACTTCGGCATCGACGCCGAGCCCCGGCCGGTCGCCACCCGCGACGAGGCCGGCCACGTCATCTACGTGCGTTCGCTGACCAAGAGCATGTCGCCGACGGTCCGGATCGGCGCGGTGATCGCCCGCGGCCCTGCGCGGGAGCGGATCCTGGCCGATCGCTCCGCGGAGTCGATGTACGTCAGCGGGCTGCTCCAGCAGGCCGCCCTCGAGGTGGTCTCCGATCCCGGCTGGCGCACGCACCTGCGCCGCCTCCAAGGCCAGCTGCGCGAACGCCGGGACCTGCTGGTCGAGAGCGTGCGGGAACACGCCCCGCGGCTCCAGGTCGACCAGGTCCCGCGTGGGGGCCTGCACCTGTGGGCGCGGCTGCCCGAGAACACCGACACCGCGAGACTGGTCCGCGACTGCGAGGTCGAAGGGGTCTACGTCGCGTCGGGGGACGAGTGGTTCCCGACCGAGCCGGCCGGCCCGTACCTCCGGCTGAACTTCACCGGTCCGAACCCGAGCGGGTTCCCGGCCGCCGCCCGGGTGATCGACCGGGCGCTCGCCGCCCAGCACTGAGAACGGCAGGCCCGACCCCGAGAGGTCGAGCCTGCCGTTGAGCTCTGATCGTGATCAGTCGGCCAGCACCTAGTTCGTCAGCGTCGACGGGTCGCCGTCGACGGCCGCGACCAGGCGCGGCACCTCCTTCTCGATCAGGTACGGGATGCTGAGCACGGTCACGAACGAGCTCGGGATGTAGAGGTCGTCGTCCTCGGCGATGAAGACGTCGCGACCCTCCTTGCTCACCCGCAGGTTCTTGTACGTCGGCACCATGTCGTAGGTCGCCTTGGCGGCGTTGACCCAGACCAGGGTGTCGACGTCGACCTCCTCGGCGTTCTCGGCGCTGATCGACTCACCGAAGTTCTCCTTCGAGAACTTCTTCAGGTTCTCCGGGTAGGTGAACCCGATGTCGGTCAGGAAGCGCCCGCGCGGGTCCTCCGGGCCGTAGATGAAGATGCCCTCGTACGCCGAGACGGTGACCGCGGTCTTGCCGGCGAACTCCGGGTGGTCGGCCTTCGTCTTGGCCAGCTGGCCCTCGACGTCGGCGACCATCTTCTCGGCCTTCTCCTTCTCGCCCATGGCGGTGCCGATCATCGTGGTCGCCTCCTGCCACGGAGTGCCGTAGTCGACGTACCCCTTCGGTGCGGCGACGACGGGAGCGATCTTGGAGAGCAGGTCGTAGTCCTTCTGGGTGAGACCGGCGTAGATCGCGGTGATCAGGTCCGGCTTCAGCGCGGCGACCTTCTCGAACTCCTTCTCGGAGTTGAGCACCTCGGGCAGCTTGCCCTCTCCGAGCGGGTTCTCGGCGGCCTTCGCGGCGGCGTCGGCCCACGGGAAGATCCGGCCGGGCGCGTCGCCGAACCAGTTGGTCGTCGCGACCGGGACGACGCCCATCGCGAGGACGGCGTCCTGGTCGGTCAGGCCGACGGTGACGATCCGCTTCGGCTGGGACTTGATCTCGGTCGAGCCGAACTTGTGCTCGATCGTGATCGGGAAACCGGCCGCAGCGCTGTCGCCCTTCGAGCCGGTGTCGCCGTCGTCGGAGCTGCCGCAGGCGGCCATCGACAGGGTCAGGGCCACCGCTCCGGCAACGGCTGCCAGTCGGGATGTCTTCATGGTTCTCCTTCAGTAAGGGTAGGCTTACCTACTACCCGATGGAGTTAGGTTAGCCTAAGCAGATGTCCGCTTCGCCGCTCGCCCCCGAACGCCCACCCGGCGAGATCGCCTCGGCCGCTCCGCGCACCACCCGCTCCCGGCTCGTCCTGGGCCTGCTGGGCCTCGTCGCCGGCGTGGTCGTCCTCGCCCTGGCCAGCCTGGCGATCGGGAGCAAGCCGATCGCGCTCGACACCGTCTGGCGGGTGCTGTTCTCCCCGGACGGCAGCAACGCGTCGGTGATCGTCCACGAGCTGCGGATCCCGCGGACCCTGCTCGGCATCCTGGTCGGCTGCGCGCTGGGGATGGCGGGAGCGCTGATGCAGGGGCACACCCGCAACCCGCTCGCCGACCCCGGCCTGCTCGGCGTCACCGCGGGCGCGTCGTTCGCGGTGGTGGCCGCGATCAAGTTCCTCGACATCAGCAGCCCGATCGGCTACATCTGGTTCGCGATGCTCGGGGCGTTCGTCGCCTCGGTGGTGGTCTTCGCGATCGGCTCCGGCGCGACCGGTTCGCCGAGCCCGCTGTCGCTGGTCCTGGCGGGCTCCGCGGTGACCGCGCTGCTGGTCTCGTTCACGACCTCGCTGCTGGTCAACGACACCCAGACCATCAACAACTACCGGTTCTGGATCGTCGGGTCGCTGGCCGGGCGGGATCTGTCGGTGGTCGCCCAGGTGGCGCCGTTCCTGATCCTCGGCGCGGTGATCGCGCTGGCGCACTCGTCCGCCCTCAACCTGCTCTCGCTCGGCGACGACGTCGCCCGCGGACTCGGCCAGCACGTCGGCCGGGCGCGGGTCGTCGGCCTCGCCGCGACGATGCTGCTGGCCGGTGCGGCCACCGCTGCCTGCGGGCCGATCGCCTTCCTCGGGCTGGTGGTCCCGCACCTGGCGCGGCTGATCACCGGGCCCGACTACCGGTTCCTGATGCCGTACTCGGCGCTGTTCGGCGCGATCCTGCTGCTCTCCGCGGACATCCTCGGCCGGGTGCTCGCCCGGCCCGGCGAGCTGCAGGTCGGCATCGTCCTCGCCGTGATCGGCGGCCCCTGCTTCATCGCGCTCGTGCGCCGCCGGAGGTTGAGCAGCCTGTGACCGTCCTCGACCCTCCCCGTCCTGCTACCCGGCCCGTCGCCCGGCAGGTCACCATCCGGACCCGTCGCGTCTCCGGCCGGATCCCGCTGCGCGCCGTCGTGGTCGCCGCCCTCGGGCTTGCGCTGCTGGCGCTCGCCTTCGCCTGGAGCATCGGCTCCGGCGACTTCGCGATCTCGATCCCCGACGTCGTCGCCGTGCTGACCGGGGGCGGCGACCCGGCGAACGCCTTCATCATCGAGGAGCTGCGGCTGCCGCGCGCCGTCGTCGGCGCCGTCGTCGGTGCCTCGCTCGGCATGTCGGGCGCGCTCTTCCAGACCTTCGCCCGGAACCCGCTGGCCAGCCCGGACCTGCTCGGGATCACCGGCGGCGCGGCAGTCGGCGCGGTCTTCGTGATCGTGCTCGGCAGCACCGGGGGAGTGCTGGCCACCGGGGTGAGCTCGCTGGGCGTCACCCTGGCGGCACTCGTCGGAGCGCTCGCGGCGGCGGCCGGGTTGTACCTGTTCGCCTGGCGGCGCGGCATCGACGGCACCCGGCTCGTGCTGGTCGGCATCGGCATGGCCGCGGTGCTCGACGCCCTGGTCAGCTGGATGCTCACCAAGGCGTCCATCTTCGACCTGCCGGCCGCCCTGGTCTGGCTCAGCGGATCGCTGGTCGGCCGCGGCTGGCACGAGGCGATGCCGGCGCTCTGGGCGTTCGCGATCCTCGGCCCGCTGGCGATCCTGCTGACCACGACGCTGCGGGCGATGCAGCTCGGCGACGACAGCGCCCGCAGCCTCGGCATCCGCCTCCAGCTCGCCCAGGGCAGCGTGCTGGTCGTCGCGGTCGGCCTGGCCGCGTTCGCCGTCACCGCCGCCGGCCCGATCGACTTCGTCGCGTTCGTCGTCCCGCAGATCGCGCTCCGGCTGGTGGGCGGTTCGCGTCCGCCGCTGGTCACCTCGGCGATCCTCGGAGCACTGCTGGTCCTGCTCGCCGACACCGTGACCCGGGTGCTCTTCCCCTACGAGCCCCCGGTCGGCGTGGTCACGGCGATCCTCGGGGCGCCGTACCTGCTCTGGCTCCTGCTCCGCACCAACCGGAAGGCCTCCGCATGACCCACGACATCCTCGACCCCGTGTCCGTCGCCACCGCGGTGCCGCCCGCCCGGCTGCGGGCCGTCGGCCTCAGCGTCGGGTACGGCGACCAGCCGGTCGTCAAGGACCTCGACCTGGATCTCGTCGACCACGCGATCACCACTGTGATCGGCCCCAACGGGTGCGGCAAGTCGACGCTGCTGCGCTCGCTCGGACGCCTGCTGCGACCGGCCGCGGGCCAGGTACTGCTCGACGGCAAGCGGATCGACAAGCTGCCGACCAAGCAGGTCGCGACCGAGCTGGCGCTGCTCCCGCAGTCGCCGATCGCGCCTGAGGGCCTGGTCGTCCGCGACCTGGTGGCGCGGGGGCGGCACCCGCAGCAGTCGTGGCTGCGGCAGTGGTCGGCCGACGACGAGCGGGTCGTCGACGAGACCCTCGCCTGGACCTCGATGACCGAGCTCGCGGACCGGCCGATCGACCAGCTCTCCGGCGGGCAGCGGCAGCGGGCCTGGATCGCGATGGCACTGGCCCAGCAGACCGACCTGGTCCTGCTCGACGAGCCGACCACCTACCTGGACCTGAGCCACCAGATCGATGTCCTGGACCTGGCCCGCACCCTCAACCGCGACCACGGTCGCACCGTCGTGATGGTCCTGCACGACCTCAACCTGGCGGCCCGCTACAGCGACTGCATGGTCGCGATGCGGGACGGCGAGATCGTCGCCTCGGGAGAGCCGGCCGCGGTGATCACCCCGGCGCTGCTCCGCGAGGTGTTCAGCCTGGACGCGCAGGTGATCGAGGACCCGGTCACCGGCAAGCCGATGGTGGTGCCGATCGGCTGCGTGCGCTGACCCTCAGGGGTCGTCCTGCTTGCGGGCGGGGCGGCGGCGGGTCGACCGGGAACCCCAGCGCTCGTGCTGCTCCTGCTCGCTGAAGTCGGCGAGCGCGAAGCTGAGGCCGGCCCGGCGCAGCGCCCGCCGTCGTTCCGGCCCGGGCGGGAGCCCGTCGACGATGCGACCACGCTGGTCGGCACCCTCGTCGGGCATGGTGTCGGGCATTGCGTCGGCACTCCGCTGGCTGGGTCGCAGGTCGGATCGGGCGGCCCGCGCCGGCCGTCGTGCAGCAGACGCGGATCTGGGAGCGTCGCACCTGGGCCGTTGCACCCGGTAGTGGGGTTTCCACGCGAACCGCCGGTTCGCTACCCGACGCTCTCACCGGTCTGCACCCGCCACAGCGCCGCATAGGCGCCGTCCAGGGCGATCAGCTCGTCGTGGGTCCCGGACTCGGAGATGCTGCCGGCGTCGAGCACCCAGATCCGGTCGGCCCGGCGGACGGTGGAGAGCCGGTGGGCCACCACCAGCGTCGTGCGCTGGGCGGTCGCCCGGGTGAGCGAGCGCTGGATGGCCGCCTCGGTCTCGTTGTCGACGGCACTGGTGGCCTCGTCGAGCACTACGACCGCGGGCTCGCGGAGGAGCGCCCGGGCCAGCGCGAGCCGCTGCCGCTGGCCGCCCGACAACGTGACGCCGCGCTCGCCGACCCAGCTGTCGTAGCCGTCCGGGAGCGCCTCGATGAAGTCGGTCGCGGCGGCCGCCTCGGCTGCGGCGGCCACCTCGGCGCGGGTCGCCTCGGGCCGGCCGTAGGCGATGTTGTCGGCGATGCTCCCGGCGAACATGTAGACGTCCTGGGCGACGTACCCCATCGAGCCGCGCAGCGAATCCCAGTCGAGGTCGCGGACGTCCTGCCCGTCGAGCAGCACCTGGCCCGAGCGGGGATCGTCGAAGCGGAGCACCAGGCGGAGCAGGGTGGACTTGCCGGCGCCGGTCGACCCGACGATGGCGTGCGTCTCGCCGGCCGGGATGTCCAGGCTGATGCCGTGCAGGATCTCCGGGCCGTCGGCGTACCCGGCCCGGATGTCGCGCAGCTCCAGGTGGCCGCGGACCGGGCGGGCCAGCGAGGAGGTCCCGGCGGGCACGGTGATCGGGACGGCGAGCAGGGTCAGGATCCGCTCCGCGGAGGCCCGGCCGCGCTGGTAGAGGTCGAGCACGGTGGCCACGTCGGTGAGCGGCCAGAGCAGGCGCTGGGTCATGAAGACCAGCACCGAGTACAGCCCGACCTCGAGGTCGCCGCGGAGGACCGCCCAGCCGCCGAGGAGCAGGGTGCAGGTGAAGCCGGCGAGGATCGCCATCCGGACCAGCGGCACGAACGCGGCCGAGGAGCGGATCGCGTCGGTGTTGGCCTTCCGGTACGCCGACGACACCGTCGCGATCCGGTCGCGCTCGCGGTCCTCGGCGGTGAACGCCTTGATGGTGGCGATCCCGGCGAGGTTGGCGCTCAGGGCGCTGGAGAGGTCCGCGACCGCGACCCGGACCCGGTCGTAGAGGGGCTCCAGGCGGCGCTGGAAGACCAGCGACCCGACGATGATCACCGGGATCGGGGTGAACGCGAAGAGCAGCAGCGTCCACGAGGAGATCGCGAACACGGCGCCGACCAGGACGACGTTGAGGAAGGTCTGCAGGATGGCCGGGGCGCCGACGTCGAGGAAGCGCTCGAGCTGGTTGACGTCGTCGTTGAGGGTGGCCAGCGTCGACCCGCTCGGGCGGGACTCGTGCCAGGACATGTCCAGGTGCTGGGCGTGGTCGTAGGCCTCCACCCGGAGGTCGTGCTCGACGCCCTGGGCCAGGCCGCGCCAGAGCACGTCGGCGACGTACTCGCTGGCCGACTCGATAATCCAGATCAGCACGTTGATCGCGGCCAGCCAGCCCAGCTGCGCGTAGCGGGACTCGACGCCGAGGATCTCGCCGACGAACGAGGCGTCGCCGCGGACGACGACGTCCACGGCGGCACCGATCAGCAGTTCCGGGACGACGTCGGCGACCTTGTTGATCGTCGAGGCGGTGACGGCCGCGACGAAGCGCTTGCGGTAGGCGCGGTGCCGGCGCCAGAGGGCGCGCAGCGGCTGGTCGGGGCCCGGCTGACCGACGGCCTGGACGGCGCTCACAGGCCGAGAGCCGTCAGGCGCTCGTCGTACTCGGCCTCGATCTCGTCCTCGGGTCGGTCGGTCGCCCAGAGCGCCTCCAGCTCGCCCCGGGTGGTCTCGTCGAGGGCGGCGTACTGGGCGGACCAGTCCTCGCCGTTCTCGATCCAGTAGCCGACCGCCTTGTAGCGCGTGGCCGGCAGCCCGAGCTCGCGGCGCAGGTACTTCCGGACCCCGCGCAGGGCCCGGGACTCACCGGCCACCCAGAGGTAGCCGCCCGGCTCGGTCGGCGCCGGGAGCGCGCGCACCGCCTGCTCCAGGCGGCTGGGCCCGTCGGCGGCGTCGATCCAGGTGACCTCGGTCCTCGGGTGCGCGGGCAGCTCGATCCGGTGCCCGGCGTCGGGAACCTCGACGACGACCCGGTTGCGGACCTCCGGCGGGGTCTGCTCCAGGATCCGGCTGAGGGCGGGCAGCCCGGCGGTGTCGGCGACCAGCACCTGCCAGGAGGTGTCGGCCGGGGCGTCGTACATGGCGGTGGGGGAGTTGAGGCCGACGACGTCGCCCGGGCTCGCGGTCCGCGCCCAGGTGGTGGCGACGCCCTGCTCGTGCAGCACGAAGTCGAGGGTCACCTCGCCGGCCGCGGCGTCGTACCGGCGCACGGTGTAGGTGCGCAGCAGGTCGAGGTTCACGCTGCCGTAGTCCAGGACGCCGTCGGTGATCGTCGGCAGGATCGGCTCGGTGCTGCCGGGCGGCGGCAGGATCACCCGGAGGTACTCGTCGCCGCAGCCGGTGGTCTCGAACCCGGCGAGTCCCGGGCCGCCGAGGACGATCCGGCGCAGGGTGGGCGACAGGTCGGAGGTGCGGACCACGACGGCCCGGAACACCTTCATCTCGAGCTCGGGGAAGAGCGAGGCCATGGAATCCAACTCTCGGATCGGAACGAACAGTTAGGTAACCCTAACTTGTCCTGGCTGGTGGCCGGCGAGGGGCCTTGACAGGCGAGATCCTCATTCATACATTCATCCAATCAGTGTATGAATGAGCGAGGGGTTCCCGATGAGTCTGGGCAGCACGGCAGTCGTCCTCGGCGGGAGCATGGCGGGCCTGTGCGCCGCCGGCGCGCTCGCACCGCACTTCGACCGGGTGGTGGTGCTGGAGCGCGACGAGCTGCCCGCCGACGCCGAGCACCGGCGCGGGGTGCCGCAGAGCAAGCACCCGCACTTCCTGCTGAACTCGGGACGGCGCGCGATCAGCGACCTCTTCCCGGGCTTCGAGCAGGACCTGATCGCGGCCGGCGGACTGCACCTGATCGCGTCGATGGACACCGCCTACCTGGAGGACCCGGGCTGGGCGCCGCGCAAGCAGGGGACCATGACGATGGTCTACAGCTCCCGGATCCTGATCGAGCGGGTGCTGCGCGACAAGGTCCGGGAGCTGGACAACGTGAGCACCCGCGAGGGCGTCTCGGTGACCGGGATCGCCACGACGGCCGGCGGCACGGCGCAGGGCCGGGTCACCGGGGTGACCTTCACGGGCGCGGCCGGCGAGGAGCGGATCGACGCCGACCTGGTCGTCGACGCGCTGGGCCGCGGCTCGTCCGTCTCGGACTGGCTGGCCGCCGCCGGCTGGTCGGCGCCGCCGGTGCAGACCCTCGACGCCAAGGTGACCTACACGTCGCGCTGGTACGACCTGCCGTCACCGCAGGACCGCCCGAAGGCGTGGTGGTGGCAGCACATGGTGATCATGCCGACGCAGGACAAGGGGCCGCACCCGGACGAGCACGACTTCCTGGTCAACTTCTTCCCGATCGAGGGCAACCGCGCGATCGCCTGCATGGGCTCGTGGGGGATCGACATGCCGCGCACGACGAGCGACTTCGTGGCCTCGGCCGAACGCGTCCGGACGCCGAAGTTCGCGGCGGCGATGGCGGCGTGCGAGCCGACCTCCGAGGTGCACCTGACCCGATCCACCGGCAACAAGTGGCGACGCTACGACCGGCTGGCGACGCCGCCGCTCGGCCTCGTCTTCGTCGGCGACTCGATCTGCGCCTTCAATCCGTTCTACGCCCAGGGGATCAGCTCGGCCGCGGCGTCGGCGCTGCTGCTGCGCGACAAGCTGGGTGCCGCGGCGGCGTCGGGGCAGGACCTGGACCAGCGCTTCTTCAAGCGGTTCCTCGCCGAGCAGCGCCGAGGGCTCAAGGTGCCGTGGGGGATGGCGATGGCCCGGGACAAGGGCTACGAGTGCGCCACCGGCACCGAGACGCTGCCGGAGTGGCAGCGGCGGATCCTGGCGTCGATGACCTGGCCGATGTTCAACCTGATCACCGGGGCGGCCCGGGAGGACGCGGTCGTGGACGACCACTTCGCGCGGGTCTTCAACCTCGACGAGTCCCTGGCCGAGATGATGAGGAGCCCGCGCGTGCTCTGGGGCCTGCTGCGCTACCGGGTGAGCTCGCTGTTCGGCCGGTACCGGGTGCCGTTCGGCTTCGACGCCCGGCAGGATCCGCCGGGCACCGACTGGACGCCCGGCGGTGCGGCGTACGAGAAGGAGCTCGCGGGCTCCGGGAAGGGGAGCGGACGATGAGCGCGACCTGCGAGAAGGCGGCCGAGGAGGTCACCCGCAACCTGGGCTTCGACTGCCACGACGTGAGTCCGGTGGTGTCGTTCCACAACCCGTTCGACCTCGCCAGCTGGACGATGCCGATCCTCGAGCTGGCCGTCATCGGCGGCGCGATCTTCGCGCTCGTCCACGCCGTACGGCGGTTCCGCGCCGGCGACCCGATCAACCTCGCGCTCTGGTTCGCCTCGCTGGTCTACCTCTTCGTCACCGAGCCGCCGCTGTACTTCCCGGAGTGGTTCGGGCTCGACAAGCAGTACGGGTTCATCTTCGCCCACAACGTCTTCAGCGTGCAGTTCATGTGGGACCGGCTGCCGCTCTACATCATCGCGTTCTACCCGGCGATCAGCGCTCTCGCCTACGAGGTCGTCCGGGTGACCGGGATCTTCAAGCACCGCGGCGCGCTGGCCGGCGCGGTGGCGGTGGCATTCGTGTGCCAGGTGTTCTACGAGATCTTCGACATGGTCGGGCCGCAGCTGAAGTGGTGGGCCTGGTACGACGGCAACCTCAAGGTCAACCACCCGGCGCTGGCGTCCGTCCCGATGAACAGCATGCTGCTCTTCGCCTCGGCGTCGATGGGTGCGATGGCGTTCCTGGTGGTCCGGATCGCCGGCTCGCGCGGCGCCGACGGCGGGCCGCGACGGGGCTGGTCGCTGACCTGGCGGATCCTCGTGGCCGGGGTGCTGACGCCGCTGACCATGGTCGTCTTCGGGGTCCCGTCGGCGATCTTCGGCGGCGACACCCCGAACCTGACCGCCCAGGCCTGGGTGCTCGGCATCGAGCTCGGCCTGGTCTGGGTGGCCGGCCTCTGGATCCTGCTGGGCCACCGCCGGCGCCAGGGGGACGATCCCGAACCGATGACGCCGTTCGCCCGGATCTACCCGCTCGTCTACCTGGCCGCGATGGTGATCGCCTGGATCGGCGCGCTGCCGGCGTTCCTCGACGCCGAGAACGGCATCACCAGCGACGGTACCCCGATCGGCAGCGGCTGGTACACGCTCGCCTGCTTCCTCGGGGCCGCGGTGATCCTGGTCGTCCTGCACGCCGGCCGACGCCGGGCGCCGACGGCCGAGACGGTCTCGGTACGCTGAGCGGCGATGGGTCATCACGGGTGGAACGGCAACCCGCCGCGGACCGAGGACGAGGCGCGCCGGCGGATCATCGCGGCTGCTGAGTCGTGCGTCGAGCAGTTCGGTCCGGCGAAGACGACGCTCTCCGACGTGGCGACCGAGCTCGGCGTGACCCGGCAGACGGTCTACCGGTACTACGCCAACCTGGGGGAGCTGCTCAGCGCGGTCGCCCAGGCCGGGCTCGCGGACTTCGTCGGCCGGATGGAGCGGCACCTCGCCGGCTTCTCCACGCCGACCGAGGTGGCGATCGAGTCGATCGTCTTCGCCGTCCGGTCGATCCCGCAGGAGCGGCACATCGGCGCCCTCTTCCAGGCCGGCGAGACCGACGTGTTCAGCCGGGGTGTGACCTCGTCGATGGCGGTGGAGCTCGGAGCGACGATCCTGCGCGGCGTCCCGGTCGACTGGTCCGAGATCGGCGTCGCCGACGACGAGCTCGAGGGCCTCGCCGAGATCCTGATGCGGCTCTTCGTCTCGTTCCTGCAGTACCCCGCGGACCCGCCGCGTTCCGAGGACGAGCTGCGCGCGCTGGTACGCCGCTGGCTGGGGCCCGCGCTGTAGCCGGCCGAACCAGCACGCCGAAGTGCTACCCGAAAACGAGAACACGTTCTAGTCTCAGGGCATGCGCTTCTCCATCACGGTCGCCTTCCAGCCCGTCGACGAGCTCCTCGCGATCGCCCGTGCCGCCGACGAGTGCGGGTACGACGCGATCTCGATCCCGGACCACGTCGTCGACCTCGAGACCCTGGCGACGCCGTACCCGTACACGCCGGACGGCAAGCGCCGGTGGGAGCACAGTGCGGACTGGCCGGACCCGTGGGTGCTCGCCGGGGCGATGGCCGCGGTCACCACGAACGTGCACTTCTACACCTCGGTCTACGTCGCCGCGCTGCGGTCGCCGTACCAGGTCGCGAAGTCGGTCGGCACCGCCGCCGTCCTCTCCGGCAACCGGGTCGCGCTCGGCGTCGGGGTCGGCTGGTGCCGTGAGGAGTTCGAGCTGATGGGCCAGGACTTCGGCACCCGCGGCAAGCGCACCGACGAGGCGCTCGACCTGCTCGCCGAGCTGTGGTCGCCGGGGTGGAACGAGCACGACGGTGCGTTCTACCCGACGCCGCGGCTGGTGATGGAGCCGACGCCGACCGCACGGATCCCGATCTACGTCGGCGGCCTCTCCGAGGTCGGCATGCGGCGGGCCGCCCGGCACGACGGCTGGATCGGCGACCTGTACACGACCGAGGAGGCCGGCAGGCATGCTCGCCGGCTTGCCGAGATCCGCGACGAGATCGGTGCCGAGGGCGACTTCCGGATGATCACCGCGCTCACCGACGCGTTCCTCCCCGAGCAGTTCGCGGCCGCCGAGGACGCCGGGGTGACCGACGTCTGGACGATGCCGTGGGCCTACTACCACGGCTTGGAGTGCACCCTGGACCAGAAGCTGGACGGCATCCACCGGTTCGCCGAGGATGTCCTGCGACCGCTGGAAGGAGGATCGGCATGACCCGTTCCGAGAAGATCCGCTGCTGGGTCTACGCCCTGATCGCGCTGGCCGCCCTCGTCGGCACCCAGTGGGTGCTCGCCGACTACCTCGGCGGCAGCGGCACCCTGAAGGAGTTCCTGGACGCCACTGTCGACGGCAACGCGGCCACCTTCGTCAGCATCGACCTGCTGGCCGTCGCGTTCGCCGCGGTGATCTTCATGATCGCCGACGGTCGTCAGCTCGGGGTGCGCTGGCTGTGGGCGTACGTCGCCCTGGTCTTCCTGGTCGCGGTGAGCGTGGCCTTCCCGCTGTACCTGATCGCCCGCACCCGCACGGTCGCGATCGCACGCGCCGGGACCTAGAGCTTCCGGATCACCCGGGCCGGGTTGCCGACCGCGACCGTGTTCGCCGGGATGTCGCCGGTGACGACCGAGCCCGCCCCGACCACCGCGTTGTCGCCGATCGTCACGCCGGCCAGCACGATCACACCGCCGCCGAGCCAGACGTTGGCGCCGATCGTGATCGGACCCGCCGCCTCGACCTTGGTCCGGCGCTGATCGGCGTCGAGCGGGTGCGTCGGGGTCAGCAGCTGCACGTGCGGGCCGATCTGGGTGTCGTCGCCGATGGTGATCCGGGCGCAGTCCAGGGCGGTGAGCCCGTAGTTCGCGAAGACCCGGTCGCCGACCGTGACCTGGCTGCCGTAGTCGACGTACAGCGGCGGGCGGATCGAGACCTCGTCGCCGACCGAGCCGAGGAGCTCGACGAGGACCTCGCGCGCCCGTTCCCTGTCGCCGGGGGCCACGGCGTCGTACTCGGCCGTCAAGCGCCGGGCCCGGAGCGAGGCGGCGATCAGCTCGGGGTCGTCGGCGAAGTACGGCTCGCCGGCGAGCATCTTCTGACGGGCGGTGCGGTCCTCGGTGGTCATGGCGTCCACCGTAGGGGCACGGCCAAGGCGGCCCCCGGGCGGCTCAGCCTGCGGGGCGGGTGACCACGAAGTCGTCGAGGTCGACCTGCGCGGTCCGGGTCTTGTACTCGGTGACCGTGCCCGGCCAGTTGGTGGTCACCCGACCGGCCTCGTCGCGGTACCAGCTGGTGCAGCCGCCCCAGACGCTCGCCGCCAGACGCTCCTGGATCTCGGCGTCGAAGCGCTCCTCGGTCTCCGGGCGCACGTCGATGCTGCCGCCGCTGACGTGCACGGCCTGCACGAGCTGGCGGACGAAGCCGGCCTGGGACTCCATCATGTTGATGATCGAGCTGCCGCCGAGGTTGGTGTTCGGGCCGTAGACGATGCCGAGGTTGGGGAACCCCGGCACGGAGATCCCGAAGTACGCGCGAGCGCCGTCCGCCCAGGCCTTGGCGAGGTCGAGCCCGCCGACGCCGGTGATCGTCATCGGCGCCAGGAACTCGGTGGCGGCGAACCCGGTCCCGTAGATGATCACGTCGGCCTCGTGGACGGTCCCGTCCGCGTCCCGGACCCCGTCCGGCAGGATCTCGACGGCGTCGCTGGTGACGACCTCGACGTTGTCGGCAGCCAGCGCCGGGTACCAGTCGTTGGAGAACAGCAGCCGCTTGCAGCCGATCGGGTAGTCCGGGCGCAGCTTCGCGCGCAGCTCGGGGTCGCGGACCTGGCGGCGCAGGTGCAGCCGCCACGCCTTCTCCAGCACGGACTTCATCGGGTTGGTCCCGGTCAGCGACTTGTTCAGCTGCTCGGAGGCGAACCAGGTCAGGGTGCGACCCCACGCCTGGGTGCGGGGGAGCCGGGCGAAGGCGCGGTGGTGGGCCCGGGTGTAGCCGCGGTCCGGCTTCGGGACGACGTACGGCGCCGAGCGCTGGAAGACGGTGACCCGGCCGGCGACCGGCTGGATCCCGGGCACGAACTGGATCGCGCTGGCGCCGGTGCCGAGCACGACCACGCGCTTGCCGGCGAGGTCGACGGAGTGGTCCCACTCGGCGGAGTGGAAGGCGGGTCCCGCGAAGGTCTCGGCGCCGGGGATCCGCGGCACCACCGGCCGGGAGAGCTGGCCGACCGCGGAGATCAGGAAGTCCGCCTCCAGGGTCTCGCCGGTGCCGAGGTCCAGCTGCCAGGTCGCGCGCGCCTCGTCGTACGTCGCCGCGGTCACCTCGACCCCGGTGCGGATCCGCTCGCGCAGCCCGAATCGGCCGGCGACCTGGTCGATGTAGGCCAGGATGTCGGCCTGCCCGGAGTAGCGGCGGGCCCAGCCGGGGTTCGGCGCGAACGACCAGGAGTACAGCGAGGACGGGACGTCGCAGGCGGCGTTCGGGTAGGTGTTGTCCCGCCAGACGCCGCCGAGGTCGGCCGCCTTCTCCAGGACGGTCACGTCGGTGAACCCGTGCTGGAGCAGCTCGATCGCTGCGCCGAGTCCGCCGAAGCCGGCGCCGATGATCACGATCCGGGGAGAGGTCATGGGACGACCCTAGGCAACCCGCGGACATCCGGACAGGGCCGAAGAGCGCAATGAATTCGGAATTCCGGCCAGCCCGGAGCGGTGCTGTGGTGCACGACTCACCGCCCCGGTTCTCGCAATAGTGCAGTAATCAAGTAGACTTAGTCCTATGGCTCGATCGTCCTCCGGACTTTGTCCCGCGTTCACCTGCCGGCTGCCGAACGCAGGTCCGGGTCTGCTGGCCTGAACCTGTTCATCGCCCAGGGCCGGCGCAGTCACCATCCGCCTCGACCGACGAAGGACCAGATCACGATGCCCACCCAGCTCAGCCCCAGGCCGGCGGACAGCCGCCGGACGTCCGGCGCGACGCCGCGCGTCAGCGTCGTGGTGCTGACCCAGGGCACCCGTCCCGCGGACCTCGCGGCCGGACTCGACGCCGTGCTGGCGCAGCGAGACGTCGCCTTCGACGTAGTCGTGGTGGGCAACGGCACCGAGCCGAGCGGCCTCCCGGAAGGGGTCCGGTCGATCGCGCTGCCGGAGAACCTCGGCATCCCGGCCGGGCGCAACGCCGGGGTGCCGGCCACCACCGGCGACGTGCTCTTCTTCCTCGACGACGACGCCAGGCCGGCCACCGACGACTACCTGGCCCGCGCGGTCGCGCTCTTCGACGCCGACCCGGCGCTCGGCGTGATCCACCCGCGGGTCGACCCCACCCACGGGGTCGCGCCGCGGCGCTGGATCCCGCGGGTCCGCAAGGGCGACCCGCGGCGCTCCTCGGCGGCGTTCGTGCTCTGGGAGGGCGGTTCGGTGATCCGCCGGGACGCGTTCGACGCCGTCGGCGGCTGGCCCGAGCTGTACCGCTACGCCCACGAGGGGATCGAGTTCACCTGGCGGATCTGGGACGCGGGCTACCGGGTCCGCTACACCGGCGACCTCGCCGTGCTGCACCCGCCGATCGACCCGGCCCGGCACGCGACGTACTACCGCTACAACGCCCGGCACCGGGTCTGGACCGCCCGCCGCAACCTGCGCTGGCCCTTCACCGGCCTGTACGTCGGCACCTGGACCCTGGTCCAGCTCGTCCGGTCGGCGCGGACCGCCGAGGCCCGCGCCACCCTCAAGCCCTGGTTCGCCGGCTGGCGCGAGGGCTGGCGGGTCGACCCCGGCGGTCGCAAGCCGCTGCGCTGGTCGACGATCTGGCTGATGACCCGGCACGGCCGGCCCCCGGTGGTGTGACGCGATGACCACGATGATCACGCCGCCGCTGGTGCTCGCTCCCCAGCAGAGGGCTCCCCGGCCGGCTCCCGTCCTGACCCTGGTCCCGGACCTGACGCCGGCGTCCCTGCCCCCGGTCTCGGTCTTCATGGCGGTTCGCGACGAGGCCGGCGAGCTGGTCGCCAGCGTCTCCCGGATCCTGGCCCAGGACTACCCCGGCGAGGTCCAGGTGGTCGTGGCCGTCGCGCCGTCCCGGGACGACACCTGGCGGGTGGCCACCGCGCTCGCCGAGCGCGAGCCGCGGGTCAAGGTGGTCAGCAACCCGGCCGGGACCACGCCGCACGGGCTCAACGCGGCCCTGGCGGCGGCCCGGCACGACTACCTGGTGCGGGTCGACGGGCACGCCTTCCTGCCGGCCGACTACCTGCGCGACGTGGTGACGCTCCTGGAGCGCACCGAGGCCGCCAACGTCGGCGGCCGGATGCTGCCCGAGGGCGACGGCCCGGTCTCCCGGGCGATCGCGCTGACGATGAGCTCGCGGATCGGGATCGGCGGCGGGGCGTTCCACGTCGGCGGCGCCGCCGGCCCGCAGCCCACGGTCTACCTCGGCGCGTTCCGGCGGGATGCGGTCACGGCGGTCGGCGGGTACGACGAGTACTTCCTGCGCGCCCAGGACTGGGAGCTCAACCACCGGCTCCGGCTGGCCGGCCACACCGTCTGGTTCGACCCGTCTCTCGGCGTCGCCTACCGGCCGCGGGCACGCTGGCGGGACTTCGCCCGGCAGCAGTTCCGGACCGGGGGCTGGCGGCGCCGGGTGATCGAGCGCCACCAGGACACCGCGAGCGTGCGCTACCTGGCACCCCCGGTGGCCGTTCTGGCCGTGGTCCTCGGGCTGCTCGCCGGGCTGCACGCTCCGCTGCTGGGGGACTGGCTGGTGCTCGGCCTGCTGGCGCCCGCGGGCTACCTGGCCGGCGTCCTCGGCTTCGGGCTCGCCGAGGCGCGGCGACTGCCCTGGCGGGTGCGCTGGCGGGTGCCGATCGCGCTGGCCCTGATGCATCTCTCCTGGGGAACCGGCTTCCTGCTGCGTTCCCGCTGACCGAAGGAGTCCCATGAACTACGACGACATCGTGGTCTGCTCGTTCTACACCGCCGACGAGTACTACCGCGACCACGCCGACCGGCTGCGCAAGAACCTGGCCGACATCGGCGTCCGCGGCGAGCTGGAGGAGATCGTCAAGGCTCCCGGCGAGGACTGGGCCGACATCTGCCGCAAGAAGATCGCCTTCCTCGGCCGGATCTGCGCCGAGCACCCGGACAAGAAGGTCTTCTGGGTCGACGTCGACTGCCAGCTGCTCGGGCTGCCGGACTACATCGGCGACTCCACCGCAGACCTGATCGGCTTCCAGCGCGGCTTCGGGTCCCCGGTGAGCATCGGCTACGCCAACCGGACCCGGTTCTGGGAGCCGTGCTTCTTCGGGATCAACACCACCCCGGCCGCCCGGAAGTTCATCGCCGACGCGGTCGCCCTGGAGTCGACCCTGGAGATCAAGGCCACCGACGACTACTTCTTCGAGGAGTCCTGGCGCGCGAACGCCGCGGCGATGACCTTCCAGGTGATCCCGTCCGGCGCCGTGGTCGGCCGCTCGGGTGCGGGAGTCACCGCGTTCTTCGCATTCGGCGCCAGCGGCAACGTCGCCGAGTTCAAGTCCAAGGTCGTCCAGCACGAGCAGGTCGCCGGGGTCGCCCGCCGTACCGGGTCGTTCCGCAAGCGCGCGTTGCGCTGGGCCAAGGCCGTCGAGCGTCGGTCGGGCTCGCTCGCCGGGCGGCTCCGCCGGATCGCCGACCGCACCGGCATCACGCACCTGCTCACCCAGGGAGCGCACGACGTCGGCGGTACGTCGCGGCACCGGCAGTCGCTGATCAACCACATGGTCGCGTCCGGGCAGCGCGGCGAGCTGGAGAAGGTCCGGGAGATCGCCGCCCGGCTCAACGCCGGCAGCATCCCCTCGGCGAACGAGGCCGGTGCGCAGCGGGCCGCGGAGTCGTTCGCGCACTACGCGCTGGACGGGACCGAGGACGAGGCGTTGCGGCTGGCCTGGTGGGCGCGGCCCTTCCCGGGCAACTTCGGCGACTGGCTCAGCCCGCTGATCCTGCAGTCGGCCTCCAGCCGCCCGATCACCTACGCGTCCCCGACGGCGCCCGGCTCGGCGCCGAGCCTGATCGCGGTCGGGTCGATCGGACGCTTCATCCGGCCGAGCTCGATCGTGGTCGGCACCGGGATCTCCTCGGCGGACGTCGAGCTCGACGCGCACGCCGACTACGTCTCGGTGCGCGGCCCGCTCACCGCGGACCTGCTCCGCCGGCAGAGCGGCCGCGCGGTGGCGAGCCTGGGCGACCCCGGCGTCCTGATCTCCCGGGTGCTGCCGGTCGAGCGCGGTGCCACCAACGGCCGGATCGCGCTGGTCCGGCACTTCACCCACGCCAGCCTCCCGGTCACCCTCGGCGAGGACGTCGACGAGCTCAGCGTGCTGATGTCGCACCCCGACGACCTGCGCACGTTCGTCACGCGGCTCGCCCGGTACGACGCCGTGATCACCAGCGCGATGCACGTGATGATCGCCTGCCACAGCTACGGCATCCCGTGCGCGCTGATCGGCTTCCAGGGTTTCGAGGACGCGGTGCACGGCACCGGCATCAAGTACCGGGACTACGCGGCGGGTGCGGGCCTGACCGGCTCCTGGGACCCGGTCGCGGTCGACCTCAACCTGCGTCGTACCAACTGGGACGACCTGATCCGCACCGAACGGGTGTCGGAGACCAAGCTGGACGAGGTCGAGGCCGCGATCGCGGCGGGCATCGCCCGCTACCTGGACAGGACGTCCTGAGGTGTTCGGCGACTTCCTCCGGGCCTTCGGGCAGCTCTTCAGCCACGGACGCAGCCGGTGGGAGATCTCCGGGCTGCTCCTCACGCTGGCGATGCTCCCGGTCTCCGAGCTCGTCGTCACCCGGATGTTCTCGCACCTGATCATCAACGGGCCGCACCGCTACGAGGTCGACCCCGAGGGCGTGATCCGGTCCGCGCTGGTCTTCTTCGTCGCCTTCGCCCTGGCCCGGGCGCTGCACCACGTCGTCCGGCTGAGCCGGGTCCGGGTCTTCCGGCGCGGCTTCGACAACTCCGGCGAGAAGCGCGCCGCCAGCCAGGAGGCCTGGAGCTGGGCGGCCGCGTTCGAGCTCTCGACCGCGCTGGTCGCGCTGATCCAGCTGGCCGCGTTCTGCATCCTCTTCGCGGTCGTCGACCTGGGGTCCGGGCTGGCCAACGTGGTGATCGTCGGTGCGGTGCTGTCGGTGATCGCGGCGATCTACCGGCGCCAGCTCGACCACCAGGTCCGCTACCTCACCGAGGGACACGCGAGCGGCGGCACCGCGATCGGCGACCGGGTCGGCAAGCGGATCCGGGACGCCGAGCTCGGCGCGGTGGTGGCGAGCCTGGCGATGGCGCTCTCGCTCGGGGTGGTGCTGTACCGGGCACTGCGCGGGCAGATCGCCGGGGCCGACGCGATCGTGCTCTTCATCGGGCTGCGGATGATGTACAGCCAGGTCGGCAACCTCTCGGCCAGCGCGATGCGGTTCGCCCGCGTCAAGGCCCGGCTGACGGCCGGACCGCGGGGGAGCGCGGTGGTCGACGTCGACGACGAGCTGGACGAGCTCGCGGACCTCACCGAGGACGAGGAGCTGCCGCCGGCCCTGCCCTCCGCGCACCGGACCCAGCTGGTGAACCAGATGCTGCTCGCCGGGCAGCGCGGCGCCCTCGACGAGGTCCAGCGGTACGGCGCCCGGCTGAGCGTCACCCGGGTCCCGATGGAGTCCGAGATCAATGCCCAGCGCGCCGCGGAGGCGTTCGCCGAGCTCGCCACCTCCGGCGACGGGCGGCTGCCGCTCTCGCTGATGTGGTGGCCGCGGCCGTTCCCCGGCGCCTCCGGCAACTGGTTGAGCCCGCTGGTGCTGCGGCAGGAGTCCGGCCGCCCGGTGATCCACCAGCGGCCGACCGCGCTCGCTGCCGAGCCGCACCTGGTGATGATCGGCTCGATCCTGGGGTCGGTCCAGCAGCACTCGATCGTGGTCGGGACCGGAGCGCTGACCGCCGAGGCGACCCCGGACCCGCGGGCGACGTACCTCTCGGTCCGCGGCCCGCTCAGCGCGGCCGTGATCCGGGACCTGGGCGGACCGGCGGTCGACGCGTTCGGCGACCCGACCGTGCTGGCCTCCCGGTTGTTCCCGGTCTGGCGCACCGGCAGCAACCCGCGGCTGGCCTTCGTGCGGCACCTCTCGCACGCCGGGGTCCCGATCCGGCTCGCCGAGGAGATGGACGAGCTGAGCGCGCTGGTCTCCCGGCCCCAGGAGGTCGAGGGCTTCGTCCGCACGCTGGCGACGTACGCCGGCGTGGTGACCAGCGATCCCGGGGTCGCGGCGCTCTGCGACAGCTACCGGATCCCGCATGCCACGATCGCCTTCGCCGGGAAGGACGATCTCGGCTTCGTCTTCCGCGACTACGCCCTCGGGGTCGGCCTGCCGGTGCTGGCGCCGACGGTCGTCGACCCGGACCTGGGCACGGTGCGCTGGTCCGACGTACTCGTCTCCCGGACCATCGAGGAGTCCCGCCTCGACGAGATCCAGGCGTCCGTGCACCAGGGCATCGCGAGCTGCCTGGACCTGGTCACGGCAGACTGATCGGGTGACGCTGCTGCTCGAGCCGGAGATCCGGGACTGGGACTTCCCGCGCCGGGCCACCGGGATCGCGGTCCTGGTCGAGCACGCGGAGGCGACCGGGATGCCCGCCCGGACCGCGCTCGCGGGCACCGGCCTCAGCGTGCGCTACCTGGCCGAAGCCGGTCGCGAGGTGACGGCCGAGCAGGAGCTGCGGGTGGTGCGCAACCTGATCCGGTCCGACCGGCCGGCGACGCGGTCCGCGGTGGCGCTCGGGCGCCGCTACCGGGTGGCGTCGTTCGGGATCGCCGGGTACGCCCTGGTCTCCAGCCGGACCCTGGCGGACGCGATGGACTTCGCGCTCCGCTACCTCGACCTGACCTTCACGTTCTCGATCCCGCACGCCCGGGTGGACGGCGACGACGTGGTGATCGCCGCGTACTCCGACACCCTCCCGCGCGACGTCCGCGCGTTCCTGGTCGAGCGCGACCTGGCCGCCATCGAGGCGGTGCTGCGCGAGCTCTTCCTCGGCGACCTGCCGACCCGGTACGACCGGGAGGCGGCGACGGTGACCTTTCCGGCGTCGTTCCTGGAGGCGGAGCTGCCGCGGGCGAGCCCGGCCGGGATGGCGCTGGCCGAGGAGCTCTGCGCGGAGCTGGCCGGCCGGCAGCGGGACACCGGCCCGTTGGTGCGGCAGGTCCGGATCCTGATCGCCCAGCGGCTGTCGTACGACCCGTCCCTCGCCGGCGTCGCCGCGGCCCTGTCGGTGGGGGAGCGGACCCTGCGCCGCCGGCTGGCCGTGGACGGGACCTCGTACCAGGGGCTGCTCGACGAGGTCCGCGCCGAGCTGGCCGCGCAGCTGCTGGCGACCGGGTCGCTGACCGTCGCCCAGATCGCGCGGAGACTGGGATACGCGCACGCCGGGAGCTTCGTCGACGCGCACCGGCGCTGGCACGGTCGCACGCCCACCGGGCGCGGATCGGCGTAGTCTCGCCGCATGCTGACCACCGCGTACGTGTTCGCGGCCCTCGCCGCGTTGGTGCACGTCTACATCTTCTGGCTCGAGGCGCTCGCGTTCGAGACCGCCGGGCGCAAGGCCTTCGGCATCGGTGCCGAGGATGCCGCGATCATGAAGCCTTGGGCCTACAACCAGGGCTTCTACAACCTGTTCCTGGCGATCGGCACCGTGGCCGGACTCGGTCTGGCCGGCCCCAACCGCGACGCCGCGATCGCGATCATCGTCTTCGCGACCGGATCGATGGTGACCGCCGCCCTGGTTCTGATCGGCTCGGACCCGAGCAAGGCCCGCGGCGGGATCGTCCAAGGACTCTTCCCGGCGATCAGCCTGATCGCGCTGGGCGTCTGGGCACTCGGGTAGACCCGTCGCCCGGACGTCGAGCCTGTCGAGACGCCCGCGCCACCCGCGCCGCCCGCGCCACCCGCGCCGCCCGGACGTCGAGCCCCCGCGCCACCCGCGCCGCCCGGACGTCGAGCCTGTCGAGACGCCCCCGCGCGCCCGCCTCAGGCGATCGTCATCCCGCCGTCGACGGGGAGCGTCTGACCGGTGATGTAGCCGGCCGCGTCGGAGGCCAGGAAGACCGCCGTCGCGGCGAGCTCACGCGGGTCGCCCTTGCGCCCCATCGGGTTGCGGTGCATCTGCGACTCCAGGTATCCCTCCGGGTACTGGTCGGTCATCTCGGAGGTGAAGAACCCCGGTGCGATCGCGTTCACGCGGATGCCCTTGCGGCCGGTCCACTGCTGGGCCAGGTCGCGGGTCAGGCCGATCAGCCCGGCCTTCGAGGCGGCGTACGCGGCCTGGGGGAGCCCGGCGGTGGTGATGCCGAGGACCGAGGAGATGTTGATGATCGAGGAACCGGCGCCCATCGCCCGGCCGCAGGACTGCGCCATCCAGTAGCAGCCGTTGAGGTTGACGTCGATCACGTCGCGGAACTGCTCGGGGGTCTCCCGCGTCGCCGGTACGGCGGTCCCGATGCCGGCGTTGTTGATCAGCACGTCGACCCGGCCGAAGGTGCTCATCGCGGCGTCGACGAGGGCCTGGCAGGAATCCGGGTCCGCCACGTCGGTGGCGACGGCGAGTGCCTTCCGGCCGGCCGCCTCGACGAGGGCCGCGGTGTCGGCGAGCTTCTCGACCCGGCGCGCGCCGAGCACGACGTCGGCGCCGGCCTCGGCGAAGGCCTGGGCGAACGCGACCCCGAGACCGGACGAGGCCCCGGTGACGATCGCCACCTTGCCGTCGAGCCGGAACAGGTCGTTGATAGCAGCAGTGGTTGTCATGGTCCCGATCATGCCCGACCCCCCGTTGAGTCGGCCGTTGTGGTCCGTCGAACGGGCCCGTCCTGTCGGTTGAACAGGCCCGTCGTGTCGGTCGAGCAGGCCGGTCTTGTCGGTCGAGTACTGCGTTCTGGTGGCCGAGCCGGGTCAGTCCGGGTGCGCGGCCGCGTACTGGCGGGACGTCCAGGCAGTCGCGACCATGTCGCGGAGGTCGTGGCGCATCTTCCAGTCCAGGTCCCGGGCGGCGAGCTTGCCGTCGGCGACGATCCGCGGCGGGTCGCCGGGACGGCGCGGGATGACCTCCGGCTCGAAGTCGATCCCGCTGACCTCGCGGACGGTGTCCATGATCTCCTGCACCGACGAGCCGGCCCCGCTGCCGAGGTTGTAGACCGCCTCCAGCGGCTCGCCGTTCTCCAGGTGCCGCGCGGCCACCGCGTGCGCCGCGGCGAGGTCGGCCACGTGCACGTAGTCGCGGACGCAGGTGCCGTCCTGCGTCGGGTAGTCGTTGCCGTAGATCTTCGGGGTCTTCCCGTCGAGCAGCGCGTTGAAGATCAGCGGGAACAAGTTGTGCTGGCTGTCGTCGAAGAGGTCCTCGGAGCCCGAGCCGACCACGTTGAAGTACCGGAGCGAGGTGTGCTTGAGCCCCGTCGCCACGGCCTGGTCGCGGATCAGCCACTCGCCGATGAGCTTGGTCTCGCCGTACGGCGACTCCGGTGCCGGTGCCAGCGCCTCGGTGACCAGGTCGACGTCGGTGGTGCCGTAGCAGGCGGCACTCGAGGAGAACACCATCGACCCGACGTTCGCGCGGGTCATCGCCTCCAGGACGCTGATCGTGCCGGTGACGTTCTGGGTGTACGCGACCAGCGGGACGTCGACGGAGACTCCGGCGGCCTTGAAGCCGGCCAGGTGGATCACGCCGTGCACGTCGTGGTCGAGCATCGTGCGCACCAGCAGGTCGGTGTCCAGGATGTCGCCCTCGACGAAGGGCACGTCGTCCCGGACGAAGCGGCGGTGGCCGGTGTCCAGGTTGTCGACGACGACCGCGTCGATGTCGACGTCCCGGAGCGCACGGACCACGTGCGATCCGATGTAGCCGGCTCCGCCGGTGACCAGCCAGGACATGCGGGCTCCTTCGTCACGATTTCGCCGAACGGCAAGGCTCCTCAGCCTAGGGGGTCGGCCAAGGGGTCACGAACGGCGAGGTCATCGCCCGGACCAGGGCGCCGTACCCGAGGCCGAACGCGAGCTCCTCGCCGATCGCCGTCCTGCGGTCGCCGAGGTCCAGCACCAGGTGGTCGCTACTCATGCCGAGGATGGCGATTCCCTCGGGCGCGACCAGGCCGTCGAGGTCGACGTCCTGGCGACCGAGGGCGACGATCGCCTGCCGGACGGTGCCGGTCCCGGTGCGGGCCACCGCCTCCCCGAACGCGGTCTGGGCTCGGTCGCCCCAGGGGCGGGCCGGCTTCTCGGCCACCTCGATCACCTCGGCGTGGAGCACGAAGGCATCGGTGTGCAGCCCGGCGATCGGGGTCCGCCGGGACGGCTCGGTCCCGAGCAGGATGGCCTCGCCGATCCGCAGGTCGTTGACCCGGCCCACGTCCGCCGTGCCCAGCGCCCACTCCAGGTTGGCGGAGTTGCCGCCGGAGACAGTGCCCAGCACCAGGCCGTGGAGCGACTCGAGGTTCTCGACCAGCCCGGAGAGCACCGCCATGTTCCGGTCGTCGGGGACCACCCCGTTCTGGCAGGCGAGGTTGGTGCCGAGACCGATGAGCCGGAGCGAGTCGCAGCGCAGCACGTGCCGGACCGCGGCCGAGACGTCGTCGAGCGGGATCCCTTCGCGCAGGTCGCCGAGCTCGACCATCAGCAGCACGTCGTGCACCCGCCGGTCCCGGGCGGCCGCCTGGTCGAGCGCGGTGAGGACGACAGCCTCGGTGTTCAGGCTGGTGGTGGCGGTGCGGACCACCTGTCCCGCCTGGCTGAGCATCGGAGACCGGATCAACGTGCGTGACGGTGACCCGTCCAGCCCAGCCAGGCGCTCGAGGTTCGGGACCCGGGCGTCGCCCAGTCCCTGTACGCCGCCGCGCAGCATCGCCGCCCCGATCCCGGGGGAGCCGAGGGCGGCCTTGGTGACCCCGGTGACGCCGATGCCCACCGGGGCAAGCCGGTCCACCAGGACCCGGGCGTTCTGCTCGACCTTGGCGAGATCGATCTCCAGCCGCGGTGCGGTCACCCGGCGGCGACGGGGGAGAGCTTCGCCGCGAGCTCGGGGTACGCGATCAGCACCATCTCGACCAGCTCGTCGCCCGGCCGGGTCAGCGGGTCGGTCACCGGGAGGCCGAGCTGCAGCCGGTGGTCGGCGATGGCGTCGCCGATCTCGGCCGGCGTCATCAGCTCGTGGTTGATCGTGACGCCGATCACCCGGGTGTCCGCGAACGCCTCGATCAGCTTGATCTCGCTGGCCGCGGACGGCATCGGCATCATCGGGAAGTCGCCGAGGACCTGGCGCTTCGGCGCGTGCTGAACGATCACCCCGGACGGCCGGCTGCCGCGGAGGATGTGGCCCGAGGAGAGGTACGCCGGGTGGCTGAGCGCGCCCTGGCCCTCGACGACGATCACGTCCGGGTCCTCGTTCTCGAAGGCCAGCACGACCTGGTGCTCGACCTCGCCCGAGATGAACTGGGGGACCAGGGCGTCCAGTGCCGCGCCGTACCGGCCGCCCTGGATCAGGGTGGTCTGGCCGGTGCCGACCATCACCGCCTTGATGCCGCGCGCGTTCAGGGCCTGGACCAGCAAGGTGGCGGTGGTGCGCTTGCCGATCGCGCCGTCGGTGCCGAGGACGGCGACCCTCGGGCAGGTCACGTCGAAGATCCGGCCCGTGAACAGGTGCAGGTCGCGGGTGTCCTTGGGGCGTCGTACATCGGTGATGGTGACGCCGGCGATCAGCGCGGCGGCCACGAACTCGGCGTCGTCGTTGAGGAACTCGTGCAGCCCGTTGATCACGTGCATCCCGCGGGCGATGCCGTCGAGCAGGACGACCCGCTGGGCGTCGGAGAGGAGGCCGTCGGCCGGGGCGACGCCGCAGATCAGGTAGTCCGGGACGCGGCCGGCGTGCGCGATCGCCTCGGTCAGGGTGGCGAGCACCGGGATGCCGTTCGGAGTCCCGTCGAGGAACCGGCCGGCGTCGGCGCCTGCCTGGCGGCTGTCGAGCACGCTCAGGATCTCGTACTTCTCCGAGTGCCGGACCAGGCCGTTGGCGGTCTTGCCGTCCTGCTCGCCGAACTGGCCCTCGCAGTACACGATCGCGGTGCAGCCGGCCGGGAGGTCGAACGGGGCTGCAGACGTGGCGTCGCTGCTGGGGGCGGGCTCGACGAAGGACGGGTTGCTGGAAAGGCTGGGCATGCGGATCCTCTGAGAAGTCTCAGAGGAGGCGACGGGATCGTGGCCGGGCGGTGAGCCCAACGGTCAACGAGTGGTCTGCCCTGAGTGCCGGCGAGATTGCCGACCTACCCAGGGTAACGGGTGCACCCTGATTCCTCGGTATCCTGACTCGCCCCCCTACGAAGACTGCACGGCCCTAAGGACATGATGAGCGAGCGCGAAGAGCAGGTCGGGTACGACGTCCACGCCACCGAGGCCCGGTGGCAACCGGTGTGGGAGTCGCTCGACCAGTTCCGGGCGGACGACGACTCCGCCAAGGAGAAGCGCTACGCGCTGACGATGTTCCCGTACCCCAGCGGCGACCTGCACATGGGCCACGCCGAGGTGACCGCGCTGCACGACGTGCTCGCCCGGTACTGGTGGCTGCGCGGCTACGAGGTGATGAACCCGATGGGCTGGGACTCGTTCGGCCTGCCCGCGGAGAACGCCGCGATCCGCAACGACGAGCACCCCGCGACGTACACCTACGCCAACATCGAGACCCAGGCCGCGTCGTTCAAGAAGTACGCCGTCTCGTTCGACTGGTCGCGCCGGCTGCACACCTCGGACCCGGAGTACTACCGCTGGACCCAGTGGCTGTTCCTGAAGTTCCGCGAGCGCGGGCTGGCGTACCAGAAGTTCTCGCCGGTCAACTGGTGCCCCAACGACCAGACGGTGCTGGCCAACGAGCAGGTCGTCGACGGCAAGTGCGAGCGCTGCGGCGCCGAGGTGACCAAGCGCGAGCTCAACCAGTGGTACTTCAAGATCACCGAGTACGCCCAGGAGCTGCTCGACGACCTCGACGTGCTCGCGCCGACCTGGCCGGACCGGGTCGTCACCGCGCAGCGAAACTGGATCGGCCGCTCCGAGGGCGCGCACGTCGACTTCGAGGTCGAGGGCCGCGACGAGCCGCTGACCGTCTACACGACCCGGCCCGACACCATCTTCGGCACCACCTTCATGGTGGTCGCGGTGGACGCCGCCCTGGCCGCCGAGCTGGTCACCGAGGAGCGGCGCCCGGCCCTGGAGGCGTACCGCGAGGAGATCCGGGCGGCCTCCGACATCGAGCGGCTCGCGACCGACCGCCCGAAGACCGGCGTCGACCTGGGCATCACTGCGACCAACCCGGTCACCGGCGAGCAGATCCCGGTCTGGGCCACCGACTACGTGCTGGCTGACTACGGCACCGGCATCGTGATGGGCGTCCCCGGCGGCGACCAGCGCGACTGGGAGTTCGCGACGAAGTTCGGGCTTCCGATCGTCCGGACCACGCAGACGCCCGCCGACTGGGAGGGCGAGGCGTACAACGGCGAAGGTGCCGCGATCAACTCGCCGGCGGCCGGCGTCGACGTCGGGCTGGACATCAACGGGCTCGCGGTCGCCGAGGCCAAGCACGCCACCATCGCGTTCCTGGAGCAGGCCGGCACCGGCCGGGGCACGGTCAACTTCCGGCTGCGCGACTGGCTGCTGAGCCGGCAGCGCTACTGGGGTGTCCCGATCCCGATCATCCACTGCGACTCCTGCGGCGAGGTCCCGGTTCCCTACGACCAGCTGCCGCTGGAGCTGCCGGAGCTCAAGGGCGCCGACCTCAAGCCGAAGGGCACCTCGCCGCTCGCGGCGGCGACCGACTGGGTCAACGTGGACTGCCCCGAATGCGGTGCCCCCGCGAAGCGGGACAGCGACACGATGGACACCTTCGTCGACTCGTCCTGGTACTTCCTGCGCTACTGCTCGCCGAACGACGACACCCGGGCTTTCGACCCGGCGGTCGCCAACGCCTGGATGCCCGCCGACATCTACGTGGGCGGCGTCGAGCACGCGGTGCTCCACCTGCTCTACGCCCGCTTCTTCACCAAGGTCCTCGCCGACATGGGTCTGCTGGAGTTCCGCGAGCCGTTCTCGGCGCAGCTCAACCAGGGCTTCGTGATCAACCGCGGCAAGAAGATGAGCAAGTCGCTGGGCAACGGCGTCAACCTCGGGGAGCAGCTGGCCGAGTTCGGCGTCGACGCCGTCCGGCTGACCCTGGTCTTCGCGGGTCCGCCCGAGGACGACATCGACTGGGCGGAGATGTCACCGGGCGGATCGCTGCGCTTCCTGCAGCGCGCCTGGCGGCTCAGCGGCGACGTCACCTCGCCGGCCGGTACGCCGTTCGCTCCCGGCGGCGGCGACCTCGCGCTGCGCAAGCACACCGCGCGGACCCTGCACGACGCGGCCGAGCTGGTCGAGTCCTTCCGCTACAACGTGATGGTCGCCCGGGTGATGGAGCTGGTGAACGCCACCCGCAAGGCGATCGACTCGGGTGCCGGTCCCGCCGACCCTGCCGTGCGCGGGGCCACCGAGGTGGTGGCGATGCTGCTGTCGCTGGTGGCGCCGTACACGGCCGAGGAGATGTGGGAGCGGCTCGGCCACCAGCCGACCGTGGCCCGGGCCACCTGGCCGGACGTCGACCCCGCCCTGCTGGTCGAGGACTCGGTCACCGCCGTGGTCCAGGTCCAGGGCAAGGTCCGGGCGCGCCTGGAGGTCTCCCCGGACATCTCGGAGGCGGACCTGGAAGCGGCCGCGCTCGCCGACGAGTCGGTACGGCGGGCACTGGACGGTGCCGAGGTGCGCAAGGTGATCGTGCGGGCGCCGAAGCTCGTCAACATCGTCGTCTGACGCACGCCGGACGTCGAGCCCGTCGAGACGCCTGGACGTTCGAGCCACCTATTAGGCTGCGCCCATGCCCATCGCGCTCGTCACCGACTCGACCGCGTCGCTGACCCCGGAGGTCGCCGCGGCGCGCTGCGTGACAGTCGTCCCGCTCCAGGTCGTGATCGGTGCGGAGTCGTACGACGAGGGCACCGAGGACGGGGTGACGCCGGAGCTGCTGGCCGAGGCGCTCCGGGAGTGGACGCCGGTGAGCACCTCGCGCCCGAACCCGGACGAGATGCTCGAGGTCTACGAGCGCCTGGTCGCCGAGGGCGCCACCGAGATCGTCTCCATCCACCTCTCCGCCGACCTCAGCGGCACCTTCGAGTCGGCACAGCTGGCGGCCCGGCAGTGCTCGGTGCCGGTCCGGGCCGTGGACAGCCGGCAGGTCGGGATGGGGACCGGTTTCGCGGTCCTGGCGGCAGCGGAGATCCGTGACGCCGGCGGGACCGCCGAGGAGATGGCCGCGGCCGCTCGGGACCGGTCGGCCGGGACCACCTCGCTGTTCTACGTGGACACCCTCGAGTACCTGCGCCGGGGCGGCCGGATGGGTGCCGCCGCCGCTCTGGTCGGGTCCGCGCTGGCGGTGAAGCCGATCCTGAAGGTCGAGTCCGGCCGGATCGGCCCCTTCGAACGGGTGCGCACCTCGAGCAAGGCGCTGAGCCGGCTGGAGGAGCTGGCGGTCGAGGCCGCCGGCGACCTCGAGGTGGATGTCGCGGTCGCCCACCTGGCCAGCCCGGACCGGGCCGCCACGCTGGCGACGAAGCTCGCCGTCCGCCTGGCCGAGGGTCTTGCGGGGCGCGAGGTCGGGGTCGGTGAGATCGGTGCGGTGCTCGGCGCGCACGTGGGTCCGGGGATGGTGGCGGTGTGCGTCGCGCCCCGCGCCGTCCACAACCCCGCCGACGGGGCCTGATCTCCACAGGCCTGCCCGTGCCCGCCGCAGGAGGCGCCGGTCCCTCCTAGCGTCCGGGGATGCGCAAGGAATCCTCAGAGGCAGTGACCGCGGCAACCCGCCGACAGCTGGCAGAGCTCGGTCGTGAGCTCGCCGCTGCGGGCATCCGGCCGATGCCGGAAACCGTCGACCACGAGACCGGTTCCGGGGGCGACCCGCCGCCCCCGGTGGTGGTGCCGGATCCCGGACGGCACTCCCGGGCCCGCCGCGAGGGCCTGCGCGTGGTCGAGCGGGTCGAGGCGCGGCTCCCGGGTCCGCTGCGGGGCCGGCTGGCCCTGCGCGCCACCCACCTGGTCGTGGTCTCGGCGCTGGTGACCCTGGGCGTGGCGGTCGCGCTCTGGACGGCGTTGCGGGCCGCCCCGGAGGAAGTGCCGGTACCGATGGCGCACACCTCCCCGGCAGCGACGAGCGGACCGCCCGGCCCGGCGACGGGCGCCCCGTCGGCGCTGGCTCCCAGCGGGTCGGCGTCCCCGAGCGCAGCGGTGCAGGTGGTGGTGGACATCGTCGGGAAGGTACGCCGCCCCGGCGTCGCGACGTTGCCGGCGGGGTCCCGGGTGGTCGACGCGCTGCGACGTGCCGGCGGTGCCCGCACCGGCGTCGACCTGAGCACGTTGAACCTGGCCCGGGTCCTGGTCGACGGCGAGCAGATCGTGGTCGGGCGCCAGGCGGGCCCGGCCCAGCAAGCGCCGGCGCCCGGTTCCGCACCCGGCACGCCGGTCAGCCTGAACACGGCCGGGCTGGAGCAGCTGGAGTCGCTGCCCGGGGTGGGTCCGGTGACGGCGCAGAAGATCCTCGACTGGCGGACCGAGCACGGCGCGTTCGGCTCGGTCGACGAGCTGCTCGAGGTCGACGGCATCGGTGCCAAGACGCTGGCGAACCTCAGTCCTCATGTCGTCCTGTGACCATCGCGGAGCGCCCGGACCTGCGTGCCCTGGCGCTCGGGGCGGCAGGCTGGGCCGCGGCGATCCTGGTCGGCGCGCGGGTCTGGCCGGTGGTGGGAGCGATCCTCGGCGTGCTGGTGCTCGTGGCGCTGCGGAGCGGCGGCGATGCGGCGACGCCGCTCGGCTGGGCGTTGGCGTTCGCGGCGGTCGGCTGCTCGGCGGCACTGCACGCGGGCGCGATCGCGTCCTCCCCGGTCGTCCGGCTTGCCGAGGAGGGAGCGTCGGTCCACGGCGTCCTCACCGTCCGCTCGGAGCCGGTGCCGAGCAGGGGACGGTTCGGAACCCGGGTCTGGTTCGAGGCCGGGTTGCACCGGATGGAGGCCGGTGGCCGGGTCCACCGGGTTCGGGCGCCGGTGCTGGTCCTCCTCGACGATCCGGGGCGCGGGCTCCGCCGTGGCTCCCGGATCGAGGTGCGCGGCGTGCTCCGGCCCTCGGACCGGGCCGAGCGCGCGGCGGTCCTGGCGGTGCGCGGGAGCGTGCGGGTCCTGGCGGGTCCGGCGCCACCGGAGCGAGCGGCGGCTCGGGTCCGCTCGGCAATCCGGGAGGCGGTCGAGGACCGGCCGGCGGGCCCACGGGCGCTGGTGCCGGCGCTCGTCGACGGCGAGGACGGCGAGCTCCCCGAACGGATCACGGCGGACTTCACCACCACCGGACTGACCCACCTGCTGGCGGTCAGCGGCACGAACCTCACCTTGATCCTGGGGTGCGTGCTGCTGGTGGCTCGCCGCTGCCGGGTGCGGAGCTACGGCCTGATCCTGGTCGGTGCCCTAGGAGTGGCGGGGTTCGTCCTGCTCGCCGGCCCGGAGCCCAGCGTGCTGCGGGCGGCCGCGATGGGCACGATCGCGCTCGTCGGCCTCGGCTCCGGCGGCCGTCGCAACGGGCTGCGCACCCTCGGGCTCGGGGTGCTGGCGCTGCTGGTCCTGGACCCGTGGCTGGCGCGATCGGCGGGGTTCGCGCTCTCGGTCTGCGCCACGGCCGGGATCCTCCTGCTCGGACCTCCCTGGCGGGACGCGCTGGCCCGGTGGCTCCCGCGCTGGCTGGCCGAGGTCTGCGCGGTGCCGCTGGCCGCGCAGGTCGCCTGCACGCCGTTGGTGGCCGCCCTGTCGGGATCGGTCAGCCTGGTGGCGGTCGCGGCCAACGTCGTGGCGGCTCCACTGGTCGGACCGGCGACGGTGCTGGGGCTCGCAGGCGGGCTGGTCACGCTGGTCGTCCCGGCTCTCGGGGAGCTGATAGCGGTGCCGGCAGCGTGGAGCGCCTCCGGGATCATCGCGGTCGCGACCCATGGCGCGAGCCTGCACCTGCCCGCCGTCGCGTGGTCGACCGCGGTGCTGCCGTTGGTCCTGCTCACCGGACTGACGGTGGCCGCCGCGCTCACCCTGCACCGTCTCCTGGCGCGCCGCGGGTGCTCGCTCGCGTGCGTCGCGATCGTGACCGGCGTGGTCCTGGTGCCGCTGCCCACCCCCGGCTGGCCGCCGCCCGGATGGGTCCTGGTCGCCTGCTCGGTCGGCCAGGGCGACGGCCTGGTGCTCGCGATCGGTCGGGGGAGTGCGGTGGTGGTCGACGTCGGCCCCGATCCCCGGCTCATCGACCGCTGCCTGCGCCGGCTCCGGGTCCGCGCGGTGCCGATGATCGTGCTGACGCACTTCCACGCCGACCACATCGACGGACTCGCCGGTGTCCTCCGGGGACGCCGGGTCCGGGAGATCGTCACCTCGCCGCTCCAGGAGCCCGCCGCGGGAGCAGCGACGGTCCACCGCGAAGCTGCGCGTGCCGGAGCTTCCGTCCGCGCCGCCGCGGCGGGGGAGCTGACCAGTATCGGGGCGGCGCGCTGGCAGGTGCTCGGACCGCCGGCCTCGGCCTTCCCGGACTCCGAGTCGCCCCCGAACGACGCCAGCCTGGTCCTCCTCGTCGAGGTCCGCGGCATCCGGCTGCTGCTGATGGGGGACCAGGAACGCCCTTCGCAGGCGGCCCTGCGCCGGAGCCACCCCGGCCTGCGCGCCGACGTCCTCAAGGTCGCGCACCACGGCAGCAGCAAGCAGGACGCCGACCTGATCGACGGCCTCGGCGCCCGGTTGGCGATGATCTCGGTGGGAGCCGGGAACGACTACGGGCACCCGGCCGGATCGGCGCTCGCGCTGCTGGAACGGGCCGGGATGCCGGTCCGTCGTACCGACCTCGACGGGGACGTCGCGGTCGTCGTGGATGCCGGCGGCCGGCTCTCGACGGTGAGCCGGGGCGGACCACCCTGACCGGCCGGTGCGGCTGTCGGCAGCGCGTGAGAGGCTGCGCTCATGGCACCTCCTTCCGGGTCACCGTCCGGGCCCGACCCGTCCCAGGTGCTCGGCCGGGTCACCCTGGTGACCGGGCCCGAGGAGTTCATGGCCGAGCGCACCGTGCAGTCGGTGCGGGCCGCGGTCCGCAAGGCTGATCCCGAGGCCGAGTTCAGCGAGACCGCTGCCGGGGACCTCACGATGGCCACCCTCGGTGAGCTCGCCGCCCCCTCGTTGTTCTCCTCGACCCGGTGCGTCGTGGTCCGCTCGTTCGAGGACCTGCCCGAGGAGTCCGTGGACGGGCTGCTCGACTACGCGGCCGGCCCTGCCGAGGACGTCGCCCTGGTTCTGGTCCACGGCGGCGGCCAGAAGGGCAGCGGGGTGCTGACCAAGCTCCGCAAGGTGAACGCGGTCACCGAGGTCAAGTCGGTGGCGCTGAAATCCAGCGAGTTCCCCGGGTTCGTGGTCTCCGAGCTGCGGTCGCTGAAGGTCAGGATCGACGGCGAGGCGGCCTCGTTCCTGGTCCAGGCCGTCGGCCAGGACCTGCGCTCGCTCTCCGCGGCGTGCAGCCAGCTGGCGGGAGACTTCGCCGGCCAGCCGATCACGATCGCGATGGTGAAGACGTACTTCGGCGGCCGGGCCGAGGCCAAGTCGTTCGCCGTGGCGGACCACGCCATCTCCGGACAAGCCGCCAAGGCGCTCGAGGAGCTCCGCTGGGCGCTGGAGCGGGGCACCGCGCCGGTGCTGATCACCAGTGCGGTGGCGGGCGGTCTGCGGAGCCTGGCTCGTTACAAGGCCGCTCCGCGCGGGATGCGTGAGACGGACCTGATGCGCGAGATCGGCGTCCCGCAGTGGAAGCTGCGGACCCTCCGGGACCAGTCGAAGGGGTGGGACGACGGCGGACTGGCCCGGGCGATCCGGCTGGTGGCGGCCGCCGATGCCGAGATCAAGGGCAAGGCCCACGACGCGGCGTACGCGCTGGAGAAGCTGGTGCTGGAGATCGTGCGCGCCCGTCCCGCTCGGTAGCGGAAAGCGGAGAAGGCGCCCATCCCCCAGGGGACGAGCGCCTTCGCGGCGATCAGCGGGGCGTCAGAGCGACGCGGCCTGCTTCTGGATCGAGGACTTGCGGTTCGCGGCCTGGTTCTTGTGGATGACACCCTTGGACGCAGCCTTGTCGAGCGCGCGGCCGGCGTCGGCGGCGAGAGCCTTGGCGTCAGCGGCGTTGCCACCCTCCGCGGCCTCGCGGAACTTGCGCACGGCCGTCTTCAGGGCGGAGCGGACAGCCTTGTTGCGCTCGTGGGCACGCTCGTTCTGCTTGTTGCGCTTGATCTGGGACTTGATGTTGGCCACGGAGGCTCACCTGTCTGTTGATGCGGTTTCGGAAAAAGTCAGGGTGCGGGCCGGTAGCCCAGACACGAGGGGAAACGATACCAGCGGCGAGCCGATGCGCCCAAATCGGCGGACCGACCCGATTTCGGGGTCTCAGGCCCGGCCGAGAGCACCCGCGTCGACCACCCGGTGCCCCGGCCGGGACGCCTTGGCCTCGCGGATCATCGCGGCGGCGATGTCGGACGCCCGGTTCGGGCGGAATCTCCCGAGGAGCGGACCGACCGCACGCATCGCCACCAGCCCGACGCTCTCGCCCGGCCGACTGACGTCCGGGCGGGTCCCGTCGATCATCGAGGGCCGGAACGCGACCGTGGCCGGGACGCCGGCCGCGCTGACGTCGCGCTCCGTCTCGCCCTTGACCCGGTTGTAGAAGATCCGCGACCGGGCCGAGGCGCCGAGCGCGGTGACGTGCAGGAACTGGGTCGCGCCGGCCCGGTGCGCCGCCTCGGCGAGTGCGACCACCGCGTCGTGGTCGACGGCCCGGAAGGCGTCCTGGCTGCCGGCCACCTTGATCGTGGTGCCCAGGCAGCTGAACACGTCGTCGGCGGCCGGCAGGTCGCCGATCCCGGGGAACGGCACGATCAGCTGGGTCAGCTTCGGGTCGGACCGGTCGACCTCGCGCCGGCCGACGCTGACGACGCGGTCCCAGTGGTCGTCGGCGAGGAGCTGGTCGAGCAGGTGCGAGCCGACCAGGCCGGTGGCGCCGGCGATCAGAGCGGTACGGGTCATCAGAGCCATCCTCGTCGTCGGGCGAGCCAGGACCAGGCAGCCTCGGCGTACCAGGTCGAGTGCGTCTGCAGGTGCGGTGAGTTCATCGGGGAGGGTCGTCGCCGCGCGGAGAGCATGAAGCCGCAGAGCGCGGCCAGCCAGGAATCGATGTGGTCCGGATCGACATCGCGGGTCAGCGGCCGGGCCGCGAGCACCTCGTCCACGTCCACCCCGTCCCCGTGAGCCGAGATCATCAGGTCCACGGAGTCCTGCCAGACCGGCCCGAGCGCCGGCCAGTTCCAATCGCACGCCAGGGTGCGGCCGTCGTCGGCGAACAGGATGTTGTCGTCACGCAGATCGGCATGCACGAACCGCTGGTTGCCCGGTACGTCGGGCAGGCCGGCGGCGAGCGCGGCCGCCTCCGCGCGGTGCGGCCACGCGGCAGGAGCGTCCTTCCACCCGGTGAGCAGCAGCGGCAGGTCCGCGTACAGCGGTTTCAGGTCGAGACCGGCCGGGACCTGCTCGGTGGCGGCCGCGATCGTCTCGGCCAGGTCGAGGGCGCGGGTGAGGTCGGCGGCGCGCCACGGTCGACGCGGCGGTCGCGCGGTGACGGCCTCGAAGCCGAGCACCACCCAGGACTCGTCCTTGCTGAACCACTCCAGAGCGGGGGACGGGACCTGCTCACCGATCAGGACGAGCTTGCGGGCCTCCTCGGCGTACGAGGCGGCGATCTCCGGCTGGGCGACCCTGCTGGCCGCCTTCACGAAGCTCCGGGCACCGTTCTCGGCGGTCAGCAGCGAGGCGAACCCGGGCGTGAAGCCGGCCGTCTGGGACCGTGCGTCGACCACCGGCGAACCGAGCTCGTCCTCGACCAGCGCGCGGACCTCCTGGGGCAGGAACCGCCATTCCAGCCGGGACGCGGTCTTCCCGTGCGGGACCGACGGCACGGCAGCCGTGCCGACCGGTGCGGCGGAATCATCCATGGGCGTGAGTCAAGCAGACGCGGTGATGCCGATCGCTTCCTCGAGCTCGACCAGCGCGTCCTTGATGGCGTCCGCGAGCTTGTCCAGGTCGGGAGCCACCTCGGGCGTGCTGACGAATCCGAAGTCGATCGAGTCCAGGTAGCTGAACACGGTGATGTTCAGCGCCACGTCCAGGACCAGCGGCCCGATCGGCAGCAGCGAACGCAGCGGGGCGGTCGCCATGTACAGCGGGAAGGACGGCCCGGGCACGTTGGAGACGACCAGGTTGATCGGCGCCAGGGTGTTCGCCAGCCCGCTGGCGGTGTACGCCCGGGACGCGATCCCGAGCAGGCCCGGGGGAGTGATGTCCGGCAGCTGCATGATCTGGTGGGCGGTCAGGGCCTTGGCCATCTCCTTGGCGCCCTGCGAGCTGGCGTAGATCGCCCGGATCCGTTCGCCGGCGTCGTCGATGTCGGTCGCCATGTTCACCGTCATCGAGCTGACCTGGTTGCCGACCTCGCCGGCCGTGTCCTCGGTCCTGGTCGAGACCGGGATCTGGGCGATCAGCGGCTTGGCGGGGATCCCCTCGCGCTCGGCGAAGTAGATCCGCAGCGCGCCGGAGACCAGCGCCAGGACGACGTCGTTGAGCTTGACGTCGTACGCGGACTTCAGGGCCTTGACCCGGTCGAGCTCGATCTTCACCCCGGTGATCCGGCGGTGCGGGGTCAGGGTCGCGTTGAACCGGGTGGTCGGCGCCGAGAAGAACCGCGGCGGCTTGTTCTTCTGGTTCCGTACGGCGATCTGCTGGCGCGCGGTCTGGTTGAGGATGCCGAAGACCCGCGCGGGGGTGCGGACGGCGACGTTGACCCAGCCCTCGGCCAGCGACTTCAGCTGGTTCGGGGTCTTGGTGCCGATCCCGTGCACGACCTCGGTGGAGGCATCCCGGGGCTCCGGGGTGATGTCCAGCAGGATCTCGCCGAGGCCGGCACCGGAGACGCCGTCGACGATCGCGTGGTGCATCTTGGTCAGGGTCGCGACCCGGCCCTTCTGGAGGCCCTCGATCACCCACAGCTCCCAGAGCGGCCGGTTGCGGTCGAGCTTGTAGGACATCAGCCGGCTGATCAGCTCGTCGAGCTCCTTGCGGGTGCCCGGCTGCGGTACGCCGATCCGCCGGATGTGGAAGTCCGGGTCGAGGGTCTCGTCCTCGACGAAGTGCGGCCGCTCCAGCCCGAACGGCGACTCGACGACCTTCCAGCGCAGCTGCGGCATCTGCGGCAGCCGCTCGATGACGATCCGGCGGACCTCCTCGAAGCTGAAGTTCGGGGCGTCCGCGGTCTCGTGGATCGCGACGGCGCCGATATGCATGTGCCACGCCGGCGTCTCGCCGTACCAGAATGCCGCGTCGACCCCACTCATCCGCTTCATGGCCGCACTCTAGGGCCGCGGACGAGCCCCGGTCCCTGGAACTCGTCCCTGGACCCGGTCGATCTCAGGAGACCGGGCAGCGCGCCTTGTAGAGCGTGAGCTCGGGGAGCGGGTGGTGCGCCAGGATCCGGCAGCCGCTCGCGCGGAGCCGGGCGACAGCAGCGGTGCCGGGCTGGGTGGCTCCCACCGCGACCAGCCACGTCGTCCGCTTGAGCCCGGGCTCGGCGACGCTCGCGCCCGGCCCGGTGATCCGGCGCTCGTACACCAGCGGCTCGCTCTCGGGCAGGCCGCGGAGCACGTCGGCCAGGAACGCGTCGTCGCCGGTGTAGTACGCCACCCCGGCCGGCATCCCTCCCTGGCTGCGCCGGATCACGACTTGGAGGCCGTCCCCGGGGTCGGCCCGGTGGGCCAGCATCCGGGCCAACGTGGTGAAGTCGGCGCCGGCGAAGCGCGGCGCGTGCAGAGCCCGTACGGCGGGCGCCACGGCCACCAGGATCGCGACGGCCAGCACTCCGGGCAGCAGGGTGCGCGACCAGGCGGGCCAGGCTCCGGGCAACCGGACGAGCCCGGCGACCGCCCCGACGGCCAGCGCCACCCCGAGCGGCGCCGTGATCAGGTAGCGCGGGTTCAGCACCGGCGCGAGCAGGTGCGAGGCGACGTACAGCAGCACCAGCGGGACCAGGACCAGCGCCGCGCAGCTCCCCAGCGCACCGAGGGCCGGACCGGTCGGGCCGCGGAGCGCCGTCGCCGCGAGGACGAGCACGGCGGCCAGCACCAGCCACTGCAGGTCGCCGGGCGCCGCCATCTGGCGCAGCACGTCCAGGGCGCTGGAGACCGTCGGTACCGGGATGTAGATCACCTGGATCCGCTGCGCGTGCGCGGCCAGGGCGAGCGGCAGCGCGAGGACGGCGAGCACCGCGACCGGCAGCAGGAACGAGCGGCGCCGGACGATCACCAGGTGCGCCACCACGACCGCGATCGCGAACAGGTGCAGCGCGATCCCGACGGCCATCACGACGACGTACCGGTGCCGCCGCAGCGGGCCGTCGGCGAGGACCAGGGCGGTACCGAGCGTGCAGCACAGCAGAGCGGCGGCGTACGGGCGCGCCTGGACCGCCTCGGCCACGACGGTCGGGTGCAGGGCGAGTGCGGTGCCGGTGACAGCACCGGCCCAGGGACCCCAGGCCCGGTCGGCGATCCGGGCGGCGACGGCGACCGCCGCGGCTGCCGCGATCGCCGAGGGCAGCCGCAACCAGACGGCGCCGTCGTCCACGGACGTCCAGAGGTGGGCGAACAGGTAGTACGGCGCCAGCACGGCGTCGACGTGGCCGAGCGCCTTGACCAGGTTCGGGAGGGAGAGCTGCGCGAACTCCCAGGTCGCCATCTCGTCGCGCCCCAGCGTCGTGCGGCCGATCATGGTCGCGGACAGGACGAGGGACGCCAGGGCAGGCGTGACCCAGCCGAGGTGGCGGACGAGCGGAGGCCCGGCCGACTCGGTCCCGGGGGCCTCGGTGAGCTCTTCGACGGCGATACCCGACCTGCCTGACTGGATCGATTCGCGCCGTGGTGAGGCAGCGGCTCCGGACGTGGAAGAATGCCAGTTCGACGTACGCCGAACCTTAAGAGTGCTCCTTGTCTCCCAAAGCGACCCTGCCCCAGCCGGGCAAGACCGACCCCGCGATCATCAGGAACTTCTGCATCATCGCGCATATCGACCATGGCAAGTCGACCCTGGCGGACCGGATGCTCCAGCTGACCGGCGTCGTGGACGCCCGGGCAGCGCGGGCGCAGTACCTGGACCGGATGGACATCGAGCGTGAGCGCGGCATCACGATCAAGAGCCAGGCCGTCCGGATGCCGTGGACGGTCGACCCGGGCAACGAGGCCGGCGCCGAGCCGGACGACTACGTGCTGAACATGATCGACACCCCGGGGCACGTCGACTTCACCTACGAGGTCTCGCGGTCCCTGGAGGCCTGCGAGACCGCGGTGCTGCTGGTCGACGCCGCCCAGGGGATCGAGGCGCAGACGCTCGCGAACCTGTACCTGGCGCTGGCCGCGGACCTGCACGTGATCCCGGTGCTGAACAAGATCGACCTGCCCTCGGCCAACGTCGAGAAGTACGCCGCCGAGCTGGCCCACATCATCGGCTGCGAGCCCGAGGACGTGCTCCAGGTCAGCGCCAAGACCGGGTTCGGCGTCGAGCACCTGCTCGACGAGATCGTCAAGCAGACCCCGGCTCCCGTGGGTGACCCGGACGCTCCGCCGCGCGCGCTGATCTTCGACTCGGTGTACGACACCTACCGCGGCGTGGTCACCTACGTCCGGGTGGTCGACGGCAAGCTCAGCCACCGCGACCGGATCAAGATGATGTCGACCGGTGCGGTGCACGAGATGCTCGAGGTCGGCGTGATCAGCCCGGAGCCGATGAAGGCCGGCGACCTCGGCGTCGGCGAGGTCGGCTACCTGATCACCGGGGTGAAGGACGTCCGCCAGTCCCGCGTCGGTGACACCGTGACCAGCCAGTACAACGGCGCCAGCGAGGCGCTCGGCGGCTACGAGCACCCGAACCCGATGGTCTACTCGGGGCTGTACCCGATCGACGGCGACGACTACCCGACCCTGCGCGACGCGCTGGAGAAGCTGCAGCTCAACGACGCCGCGCTGGCCTACGAGCCGGAGACGTCCGGCGCGCTCGGCTTCGGCTTCCGCTGCGGGTTCCTGGGCCTGCTGCACATGGAGATCACCCGGGAGCGGCTCGAGCGCGAGTTCAACCTGGACCTGATCTCCACCACGCCGAACGTGGTCTACCACGTGACGATGGACGACGGCACCCGGATCGAGGTGACCAACCCCAGCGAGTACCCCGACGGCAAGATCAAGGAGGTGCTGGAGCCGGTGGTGAAGGCCACCGTGCTGGCGCCGAGCGAGTACATCGGCGTGATCATGGAGCTCTGCCAGACCAAGCGCGGCACCCTGCTCGGGATGGACTACCTCTCCGAGGACCGGGTCGAGATGCGGTACACGCTGCCGATGGGCGAGATCGCCTTCGACTTCTTCGACCAGCTCAAGTCCCGCACCAAGGGGTACGCGTCGCTGAACTACGAGTTCGACGGCGAGCAGCCCGGCGACCTGGTCAAGGTCGACATCCTGCTGCAGGGCGAGGCGGTGGACGCGTTCAGCGCGATCGTGCACAAGGACGCTGCCTACTCGTACGGCGTGATGCTCGCCGGCAAGCTCCGCGAGCTGATCCCGCGCCAGCAGTTCGAGGTGCCGATCCAGGCCGCGATCGGGGCCCGGGTGATCGCCCGGGAGACCATCCGCGCGATCCGCAAGGACGTCCTCGCCAAGTGCTACGGCGGCGACATCAGCCGCAAGCGCAAGCTGCTGGAGAAGCAGAAGGAGGGCAAGAAGCGGATGAAGATGGTCGGCCGGGTCGAGGTCCCGCAGGAGGCCTTCATCGCGGCGCTCTCCACCACCGGCGAGAAGCCCAAGAAGTAGCTCAGCCCAGCGCCTCCATCACGTCGTCGCGGATCATGCTCGCGGCGGCGACCAGCCCGGCGGACGCCGCGGTCAGCACCGACGCCATCGGCATCGGCAGCTCCGGGGTGTGCGCCAGGTCCCCGGCCGCGTAGACGCCGGGCAGGCTGGTCCGGCCGAAGGCGTCGACCTGGATGCAGCCGCTCGGCAGCAGCTCCAGGCCCAGGTCGGCGGCGAACGGCGCCGACTGCTCGAAGGCCGACCGGACGAAGAACCCGTCGGCGAGGATCTCGGCGCCGTCGCTCAGGGTGACCACGGCGCGGTCGCCGTCGGCCCGGAGGGAGACGATCTCGCCGTCGCGCCAGGTCCCGCCGACGCTCTTGAGCGCGGCCAGGGCGGCCGGCTCCGGGTCGTGGCCGTCCCCGACGACGACCAGCTCGCCGGCGATCGGCGCCATCATCAGGGCCACCCCGGCGCTGTGCGGACCGCCCTGGAGGACGACGGTGCCGCCGGCGTACTCGTGACCGTGGCAGAACGGGCAGTGCGCGGCGACGGTGCCGAACAACCCCTCCAGACCCGGTACGGCGGGCAGCAGGTCGCGGACGCCGGTGGCCAGGAGCACCCGGGCGGCGCGGTGCGCGACCCGGTCGGAGGTGGTCACGGTGAACGCGCCGGCGGATCCCTCGACGGCCGTCGCGGTGAGCTGGCGGATCTCGACGTCGTCGTAGGCGGCGATGTCGCGCCGGGCCGCCGCGCGGACCTCCGCCGGGGGAGTCCCGTCGAGGGCGAGGAAGTTGTGCATCTCGGCGGCCGGCTCGTTGCGGTACTCCTGGGAGTCCAGGACGAGGGTCTTCCGGTGCATCCGGCCCAGGGTGAGGGCCGCCTGCAGTCCGGCCGGTCCGCCGCCGATCACGATGACGTCGTACATGAGGTGCTCCTTCGCAGAGGTCGACTTGAGTTGTCACCCACTCTGTGACTTCATGTTGGGATGAAGTCAAATGCGTGGTCGGTGGGCCAGGTCGCCGAACGTTTCGGGATGCCGACGAACGTGCTCCGGCACTGGGAGGCCGTCGGGTTGCTGACGCCCGAGCGCGACTCCGCGGACCGGCGCCGCTACCACCGCCCCGACCTGGTCCGGGTGGCGGTGATCCAGCGCAGCAAGGCCGCCGGGATGAGCCTGGACCAGATCCGCACGCTGCTCGACGCCGAGGCGTTCGGGCGCCACCAGGTCCTCGAGGCGCACATCGCCGACCTCGACCGTCGGATGGAGGAGATGCGCCTCTCCCGGGAGATGGCGATGCACGCCTTCGAGTGCAAGGCCCACGACGTCTCGGCCTGCCCGAACTTCCGGGCGCACGTGGACGACCTGCTCGCGGCGTTCGAGTGACCGGCTCGGCACCGCTGGACGAGCTGCTCGCCGACTGGGAGCTGGTGCTCGACGGTCCGCCGCTGGACAGCCGGACGGCGACCGTCGTCCCGGTGCGCAGCCGGGACGGGGCGAGCGCGGTCCTCAAGGTCGGCGGCGACGACGCCGAGTCCGAGCACGAGCACCTGGCGCTCACCCGCTGGGACGGCGACGGTGCGGTGCGGTTGCTGCGGGCGGATCCGCGCCGCCGGGCCCTGCTGCTCGAACGGCTGGGGCCGGCCAGCCTGGAGGACGTCTGGGACGTGCAGGCGTGCGAGATCGTCGCCGGGCTGTACGCCCGGTTGCACCGCCCGACCGGGGCGCCTTTCGTGCGGCTCACCGACTACTTCGCCGAGCCGCTGGCGGGCCTCGCGGCACTGCCGCGGAACGCGCCGCTTCCCCGTCGGCTGGTCGAGCAGGCGATCGGTCTCGGCCGGGACCTGGCCGGCGACGAGGCGAGCAACGGGATCCTGATCCACACCGACCTGCACTACGAGAACGTGCTGCTCGACGCGGACGGCACCTGGCGGGCGATCGACCCGAAGCCGCTCTCCGGGGACCCGCACTACGAGGTCGCCCCGCTGCTCTGGAATCGGTTCGACGAGCTGGCCGGGGACGTCCGGGACGGGATCCGCCGTCGCTTCCACACCGTCGTCGACGCCGCGGGTCTGGACGAGCGCCGCGCCCGGGACTGGGTCGTCGTCCGGATGATGGTGAACGCGTGGTGGCAGCTCTCCGGAGAGGACCCGGGGCCGGACGAGTGGTTGACCACCTGCGTCGCGGTGGCCAAGGCGGTGCAGGACTAGCGGTCGATTCCGCTCGGTCGCGGGTTTCGCAATCCCGCCCGCCGGACGGTCAGGTTCGGGCATGATCGCGCGATGACCGACGTCCCCGCAGCACCCCCGCCGGGCTGGTACCCGCACCCGGAACGGGTCGGTGCACTGCTCTACTGGGACGGCGCCGCCTGGGTGCAGCCGCCGCCGGTGCTCGTCCCGCAGGGCACGCCGGTGACGGTCCGGTCCTTCGTCCGGCTCAGCAAGGTCGTCGGCGCGGGCCTGAGGCTGAGCGGTCTGGTCCTCGTCGGACAGATGGCTCTGTTCGTCTGGGGCATCGGGATGTTCGACGAGGCCGTGGCGTCCGGTGACGTGGAGACGCTGACCCGGTTCGACGACCTCAACCTCGCTCTCGTGATCGCCTTCGTGGTGGTGTTCCTCCTCACCGGCATCACCTGGACCGTCTGGCAGTACCAGGTGGCCGGCACCGTCGCGCCTGGCGAGCTGCGTCACGGGCCCGGGATGCACGCCGGTTCCTGGTACATCCCGCTCGCGAACCTGGTGATCCCGTGCCAGAACGTCCGCGACCTGTGGGGCAACCTCCTCGGCACCGCGGACAAGACCCGGGTCAACTGGTGGTGGGCGACGCTCCTGATCGGCGGCCTCGTCTCCCGGATCGGCGACTCCTCCTTCGAGGACGCCACCACCGTCGACGACTTCAACGAGTCGATGGTCTTCTACCTCGTGGCGAACCTGTTCCAGCTCGTCGGCGCCGTGCTCGCGATCTCGATCGTCCGCCGGCTCACCCTCGCCGGCCTGGAGCGCTCGGCGACGCTCACGACCCCAGCGATTCCCGGCGCCTGACCAGGTGCGCCCGCTCGGCCTCGTTGGCGCTCAGGGCCAGCGCCGCGTCGTACGCCGCCCGAGCCTCGGTACGCCGGTCCAGCCGGCGCAGCAGCTCGGCCCGCGCCACGAGGGCGGGGTGGTAGTCGGGCAGGTCGAGTCGCTCGACCAGTGCCAGCGCCACGTCGGGCCCGTCGAGCTCGGCCACCGCGACGGCCCGGTTGAGCTCGGCGATCGGGGACGGCTGGATCACGAGCAGCTGGTCGTAGAGCTGCACGATCTGCCGCCAGTCGGTCAGCGAGGCGTCCAGGGCATCCGTGTGCACGGCGTTGATCGCGGCCTGGAGCTGGTACGGGCCCGGGCGGCCCGCGGCCAGGCAGCGGCGTACCAGTGCATGTCCTTCGTCGACCAGGTCGGCGTCCCACCGCGACCGGTCCTGGCGGTCCAGCGTGACCAGGACGCCGTCCGCGATCCGGGCGTCCCGGCGGGCCTCGGTCAGCAGCATCAGCGCCAGCAGCCCGTCGATCTCGGGTGACCTGATCAGCGAGCCGACCTGCCGGGTCAGCCGGATCGCCTCGGCGGAGAGATCCTCGCGCAAACCCTCGCCGGCGGAGGCCAGGTAGCCCTCGTTGAAGATCAGGTACAGCACCGCCAGCACGCCGGCGAGCCGTTCGACCAGGTCGGCCTCGCGGGGCACCTGGTAGGGGATGTTGGCGGCCTTGATCTTCTGCTTGGACCGGGTGATCCGCTGAGCCATCGTGGTCTCCGGCACCAGGAACGCGCGTGCGATCTCGGCGACGGTGAGGCCGCCGAGCAGCCGCAGCGTGAGCGCGATCCTGTTCTCCGGCGCCAGCGCCGGGTGGCAGCAGATGAAGATCAGTCGCAACCGGTCGTCCGCGACCGGCCCGGTCGGCTCGGGGAGCGAGTCGTCGATCATGTCGAGCGCCTCCTTGTGCTTGAGGTCGCGCTTGCCCTCCCGCCGGATCCGGTCGATCGCCTTGTTCCCGGCGGTAGTCGTCAGCCACGCTCCGGGGTTCGGCGGGATGCCGTCGGCGGGCCACCGCTCGAGGGCGGTGACCAGCGCCTCGGCGACGGCGTCCTCGGCGAGGTCGATGTCGCCGAGACGACGGATCAGGGTGGCGACCACCCGACCGTGCTCGGCCCGCACGATTCCGGAGATCTGCTCGGCGAACTGCGGGTCGAGCGCGGCCCGGTCGGATCCGGTCCCGGGGCTCACGCGCCGGCGGGCCCGTCCTCGCCCTGGAACGGTCGGACCTCGACCGCACCGCCGCAGGCCATCGACCCGCGCCGACCGATCTCCAGCGCCTCGTCGAGGTCGGCCGCCTCGATCACCCAGAACCCGCCCAGGTGCTCCTTGGCCTCCAGGTAGGGCCCGTCGGTGACGATGTTCGCGCCCTTGACGCCGTTGACCACGGTCGCGGTGCTCGGGTGCTCCAGGCCGCCGGCGAAGACCCAGTGCCCCGACGCCTGGATCTCGTCGTTGAACCGACCGGTGGCCGCGAACATCTCCTGGACCTCCTCGTCCGAGACGTCGCCGAGGTCGTTCCAGTCGTGGATGACGGACAACAGGTACTGCGTCATGGTGTGCTCCTTCGTCGTGGACGGCCGCGCCGCTCCATCTTGTCGTGTCACCCCTGCTACGAACGCGATCACGCCGGTACGACAGGTCCGCGGAAAAGAACTCCGGAGGATCGCACCGGCTGCAAGACTCGACCCATGGCCCAGGTCGTCTCCGTGAACGTCGGCATGCCCCGGAAGGTCGCCTACGAAACGAGCTCGCTCCCGGAGACCGGGATCGAGAAGCGCCCGGTCGAGGGGCCGGTGCGGATCACCGAGGCGGGCGTCGAGGGCAACGCCGTCGCGGACACCCGCAACCACGGCGACGAGTACATGCGGGTATACGCGTACTCGGTCGAGGACTACGCCTGGTGGCAGGCCGAGCTCAGCCGCCCCCTCGCCCCCGGCCAGTACGGCGAGCAGCTCACCACCGCGGGGCTCGACCTCAACGAGGCGCTGCTGGGGGAGACCTGGCGGGTCGGGACGGCGCTGCTCCAGGTGTCGCACGTGCGGATCCCGTGCCTGACGTTCAAGGGCTGGATGGACCACTCCGGCTACGACGCCGCCTCCTGGGTCAAGCGGTTCGTCCTCGCCGGGCGGCCCGGCCCCTACCTGCGGGTGCTGGAGGAGGGCGAGGTCGCGGCCGGCGATCCGCTCGAGGTCGTGGACCGGCCGGACCACGGCGTGACGGTCGCGCACCTGTTCCGCGCGGTCACGATCCAGCCCGGTCTGCTGCCGCCGCTGCTCGACGTACCGGGCCTGAAACCGTGGATCTACGAACGAGCGGCCACGGTGGGCCGGGGGCCCCGGCCGGGCTAACTAGCCGCGTTCACCAGGCGTGATCTAGGTTACGTGCAAGCCCTAGCCGTCGGACCAGAAGCGAGAGCCCCTATGTCACGCGTCGCCCCAGACATGTCGTTCATCGAGAACCGGCCGCAGAACATGGCGTTGCAGTTCCGCGAGCGGGTGGCGAAGAGCCCCGCGCTGGAGGCGTTCCGCTACCCGGCCGCCGACGGCCAGCCGTGGACCTCGCTCACCTGGAAGCAGGCGGGGGACCGGGTCGAGAAGCTCGCCGCGGGCCTGCTCGCCCTCGGCATCGAGTCCGAGCAGCGGGTCGGCATCGCCGCCGGCACCCGGGTCGAGTGGATCGAGGCGGACCTGGCGATCCTGTCCGCCGGTGCGGCGACCACCACCGTCTACCCCTCGACGATGGCCGCCGACGTGGCCTACATCCTGGCCGACTCGGCGTCCCGGATCGTCTTCGCCGAGGACGACGAGCAGGTGCAGAAGCTGCGCGACCACCGTGCCGACCTGCCCGAGCTGTTCAAGGTGGTCGTCTTCGACGGCACCACCGACGGCGACTGGGTGATCGGGCTCGACGACCTCGCCGCGCTCGGCGAGCAGCACCTGGCCACGACTCCGGACGCGGTCGACACCTCGGTCGCGGCGATCACGGGCAACCAGCTCGCCACCTTGATCTACACCTCCGGGACCACCGGCAAGCCCAAGGGCGTCCGGCTGACCCACTCCTCGTGGACCTACGAGGGCGCAGTCATCCAGTCGCAGAAGATCCTCGACGAGTCCGACCTGCAGTTCCTGTGGCTGCCGATGGCGCACTCGTTCGGCAAGGTGCTGCTCTCCGCGCAGCTGGCCTGCGGCTTCGCGACCGCGGTCGACGGCCGGGTCGACCGGATCATCGACAACCTCGCGATCGTCCAGCCGACCTTCATGGGCGCGGCACCGCGGATCTTCGAGAAGGCCTACGCTCGGATCATCACCATGCAGGAGGCCGAGGGCGGCGCCAAGGAGAAGATCTTCAACGCCGCGTTCGAGGTCGGCCGGAAGGTCGACGCCCTGAAGCTCGCCGGCAAGCCGGTGCCGTTCACCCTCAAGCTCCAGCACGGCCTCTTCGACAAGCTGGTGTTCTCCAAGATCCGCGCCCGCTTCGGCGGCCGGGTCCGGTTCTTCATCTCCGGCTCCGCCGCGCTGAACCGGGAGATCGCGGAGTGGTTCCACGCCGCCGGGATCCTGATCCTGGAGGGTTACGGGCTGACCGAGACGGCTGCCGGTGCGTTCGTGAACCACCCGGACGACTACAAGATCGGCACCGTGGGTCCGGTCTTCCCCGGCGGGCAGGTGCGGCTCGGGGAGGGCGACGAGATCCAGATCAAGGGCCCGAACATCATGGACGGGTACCACAACCTGCCCGAGGAGACCGCGAAGACGCTGACCGAGGACGGCTGGCTGCACACCGGTGACAAGGGCTCCCTGGACGCCGACGGGTTCCTGACGATCACCGGCCGGATCAAGGAGCTCTTCAAGACCTCCGGAGGCAAGTACGTCGCCCCGCCGGCGATCGAGGCCAAGTTCAAGGCGATCTGCCCGTACGCCAGCCAGTTCATGGTCTTCGGCAACGAGCGCAACTACGTGATCGCGCTGGTGACGCTCGACCCGGATGCGATGGCGGGGTGGGCCGCGGAGAACGGGAAGGCCGGCGCCTCCTACACCGACGTGGTCTCCTCGCCCGAGGTCAGGGCGATGATCGCCGAGTACGTCGAGCAGCTCAACGCCCAGCTGAACCGCTGGGAGTCGGTGAAGAAGTTCGAGATCCTCGACCACGACCTGACCATCGAGTCCGGCGAGCTGACCCCGTCGATGAAGGTCAAGCGCAACGTCGTCGAGGTCAACAACAAGGACCGGATCGACGCGCTCTACGCCTAGGAGCGAGGCCGAGCCTAGCGACCCGGACGTCGAGCTTGTCGAGACGCGGTGACGCGCAGGAACCGCACAACCGACCCACAGGAACCTCACAAGGTTGCTCGGCATGCTCGTCCCATGAACGAAGAACTCGAGGACCACGACCGCGGCCTCTCCCACGACCTGCCCCGACTGATCGAGCAGGGGATGGAGCGGCGCCGCCTGTTCGGGATCCTCGGTGGCGTCGCGGCGGCCGGCACCCTGGCGGCCTGCGGGGCGTCGGACGACTCGCCGAGCGCGGCGGGGCCGAGCAACCCCGGCGGTGGTCCGGCCGCGTCCGGAGCCAGCACCGCCGCCGGTGAGATCCCCGAGGAGACGGCCGGGCCGTACCCGGGAGACGGCTCCAACGGCGTCAACGTGCTCAACCAGAGCGGGGTCGTCCGCTCCGACCTGCGGCCCAGCTTCGGCGGCGCTACCGGGGTCGCCGAGGGCATCCCGCTCACGCTGCGGTTCAAGGTCTACGACCTGACCGGCGACACGTCCGAGGTCCTGGCCGGAGCAGCGGTCTACGCCTGGCACTGCGACCGCGACGGTGAGTACTCGATGTACTCCGCGAGCATCGTCGACGAGAACTACCTGCGCGGCGTCCAGGAGACCGACGCGGACGGAGGGGTCGAGTTCACCTCGATCTTCCCCGGGGCGTACGACGGCCGCTGGCCGCACGTGCACTTCGAGGTCTACCCGACGCTGGCGGACGCGACCGCGGCGACCAACAAGCTGCGCACCTCCCAGCTGGCATTCCCGAAGGACGTCTGCGAGCAGGTCTACGCCACCTCCGGTTACGAGGCGAGCGTGGCGAACCTGTCCCGGACCAGTCTGGAGACCGACAACGTCTTCTCCGACGGGTACTCGCTGCAGCTGGCGAAGGTGAGCGGATCGGTCGCGGAGGGCTACACCGCGACGCTGAACGTCCCCGTCTGAGGACCACCCTCGACCCGTGCTCCTCGACCACTCGGCCTCGAGCAAGCTCGGGCGCTCGATAGCCTCGACCCGTGCCCTCGACCCTTCCTGACGGAGATCCCGCCCCGAGCGACGGATCCCTCCCGGCAGCCGCCCTGGCCGAGCTGCCGGACGTCCCGCTCGGGGCCTACCTGCACGTGCCGTACTGCTCGGTGCGCTGCGGCTACTGCGACTTCAACACCTACACCGCGACCGAGCTGGGCGGCGGTGCCTCCCAGGCGACCTATGCGTCGTCGGCGATCGCCGAGGTGGACCTGCTCGCGCGGGTGCTCCCCGGAGCCCCCGAGGTGTCGACCGTCTTCTTCGGGGGCGGCACGCCGACGCTGCTGCCGAGCGCCGACCTGGTGGCGATGCTGGCCGCCGTCCGGGATCGCTTCGGCCTGGCGGCCGACGCCGAGGTGACTACCGAGGCCAACCCGGACAGCGTGACTCCCGAGTCGCTCGCCGAGCTCCGCGCCGGCGGCTTCACCCGGATCTCCTTCGGGATGCAGTCCGCGGTGCCGTCGGTGCTCGCGGTCCTGGACCGGACCCACGACCCGGACCGGGTGCCGCAGGCGGTCGCCTGGGCCCGGGAGGCGGGCTTCGAGCAGGTCAGCCTGGACCTGATCTACGGCACGCCGGGGGAGACCCTGGCCGACTGGCAGCGGTCGGTCGAAGCAGCGCTGGCCTGCTCGCCGGACCACGTCTCGGCGTACTCGCTGATCGTCGAGGACGGCACCGCGCTGGCCCGGCAGGTCCGGTCCGGGGTGCTGCCGATGCCCGACGAGGACGACCTGGCCGACAAGTACGAGCTCGTCGACGACCTGCTCGGCGCGGCCGGACTCGGCTGGTACGAGGTCTCCAACTGGGCGCGCGACGACGAGTCCCGGTGCCGCCACAACGAGCTGTACTGGCGCTCGCAGCACTGGCTCGGCATCGGTCCCGGCGCGCACGCGCACGTGGGCGGGGTCCGCTGGTGGAACGCCAAGCACCCGACCGCGTACGCCGCCCGGCTGGCCGCGGGGGAGTCCCCGACCCTGGCCCGCGAGGTGCTCGACGCCGAGACCCGGCGCGTCGAACGGGTGCTGCTGGAGGTCCGGCTGCGCGAGGGCCTGCCGCTCGACCTGGTCCCTGCTGCTGCTGTCGCTCCGGTGGTCGCCGACGGGCTCGCGGACGTCGTCGGAGACCGGCTGGTGCTCACCCGCCGCGGCCGGCTGCTCGCCGACGCAGTGGTGCGCGACCTGCTCGACGAGGGCGACTGAATCAGGAGGACGTCAGGCAGAAGGGGTGGCCGGCAGGATCCAGGAGCACCCGCCAGCGTCCGTCGCCCGGCTGATGGTCCGGTCGGGTCGCGCCGAGCTCCAACGCCAGAGCCTCTGTCGCGGTGAGGTCGTCGGACCGGAAGTCCAGGTGGAGCTGTTGGGGCACGTCCTGGCCGGGCCACTCCGGAGCCCGATACCCGTCAACCCGCTGGAATCCCAGATCGCAGCCGGCGTCGTTCGTCAGAGCGACGAACCCGGCCGAGCTGAAGAGCTCGCGCATCCCGGTCAGGGCGCCGTAGAAGCCCGCCAGCGCCTGCGGGTCGGCACAGTCCAGGGTGACCCCTCGTAGCTCGGCGCCTGGCACTCGTCGCTCCTTCACGGTTCGTCGTACGTGTCGTCAGCCGCACCGTACTCGCCGTCTCCGCGACTTCAGACGTGGTTTTCGTCCTCGACGACTAGCCGGTCACGAAGTCGATCAGCTCCTCGACACGGCCCAGCAGCGACGGCTCCAGGTCGGCGTACGAGTTCACCTTCGAGAGGATGTGCTTCCAGGCGCGGGCGATGTCGGTCTGGTCCCGGTGCGGCCAGCCGAACTGCTGGCAGACGCCCTTCTTCCACTCGATGTTCCGCGGGATCGTCGGCCAGGCCTCCTTGCCGAGGCGCTCGGGCTTCACCGCTGCCCAGACGTCGATGTAGGGGTGGCCGACGATCAGCACGTGCTTGCCGATCGGCGACTTCGCCACCGACTGCGCGATCCGGCTCTCCTTGGAGCCGTGCACCAGGTGGTCGACCAGCACGCCGACACGTCGCTCCGGCCCGGGCCCGAAGTCGCGCAGGTGCGCGGAGAGGTCGTCGATGCCTTCGAGGTACTCCACGACCACGCCCTCGATCCGCAGGTCCGCGCCCCAGACCTTCTCGACCAGCTCGGCGTCGTGGCGGCCCTCGACGAAGATCCGGCTCGCCCGCGCCACCCGGGCCTTGGCGCCGGCGACCGCGATCGAACCCGATGCCGTCCGGCTCGGCGCGACCGGACCCTTCTTCACCGGCGCGACCAGGATCACCGGGACGCCGTCGGCCAGGAACCCCGGCCCCAGCGGGAAGGTACGGCGCTTGTTGCGGCGGTCCTCCAGGATCAGGGTGCCGAGGTCGCGCTCGACCTTGACGATCTCGCCACAGAAGTCGGTCTGGACCTCTTCGACGACCAGCCCCAGCTCGGCGACCAGCTCGACCGAGCGGCCCTTCTTCGGCGCGCGCCAGTCGGTGTTCAGGACGTCGGAGCCATAACGATCGAAGGTCACCGGGTAACGCTAGGCACTGCGCCCGGCCGAGCGTCGAAGGCTCGCCTACGCTCGACCGCATGACACGGAAATCTTGGGTCGTGCTGGCCACCGTCCTGATCGTCGGCCTCTCCGGGCTGATGACCGCTGCCGGTGCGGCGGAGCCGGTGCCGCCGGTCAACCAGTCGCTCCCGACGATCAGCGGGACGGCGAAGGTCGGCCAGGCCCTGGCTGCGGCGCCCGGTTCCTGGCTCCCGGCCGCCGAGTCCTACGCCTACTCCTGGTGGCGCGACGGTACGGCGATCGCCGGTGCAGCCGGGTCGTCGTACCGGCTGGTGGAGGGGGACCTCGCCCGGCGGATCTCGGTCCGGGTGGTGGCGACCGGCACCGACGGCGGTGTCAGCGCGCCGGCGACCTCGCTCCCGACCGCCGCCGTCCAGGCCGGCGTGCTCGTGGCCAAGGCAGCACCGACGATCTCCGGTGTCCGGCGCTGGGGCCGCACCTTGACGGCTGCTCCCGGCACCTGGAGCCCGAGACCGACGGCGCTGGCGTACCGGTGGCTGCGCGACGGCCGGCCGATCAAGGGAGCGGTGCACCCGACGTACCGGCTCGTCGTCGCCGACTTCGGCGCCCGGATCAAGGTGCGGGTGGTCGCCCGGCGGGCGGCGTACGCGAACGGGACGGCGACCTCGCCCGCGACCGGGTTGATCGACCACCGGGTCGGGGTGAAGCGGCGCTACACCTACAGCATCGCCACCCGCGGGCGGATCACCGCGAACCTGGAGACGTTCACCCGGCTGGCCGCCGCGTCGTACGCCGACCCGCGCGGCTGGCGTTCGGCCGGCTACCAGTTCCGGCAGGTGGCACGCGGCGGTGACTTCACCCTGGTGCTGAGCAGCGCTGCGAAGGTGCCGAGCTTCGGCGCCCCGTGCAGCAGCACCTGGAGCTGCCGGGTCGGCCGCTACGTGATCATCAACCAGACCCGCTGGCAGCATGCGTCGCCGGCCTGGAACGCCGCCGGCCGGCCACTGCGGGACTACCGGCACATGGTGCTCAACCACGAGACGGGGCACTGGCTCGGCCACTGGCACAGCAGCTGCCCGGGGAAGGGCCGCCTCGCCCCGATCATGATGCAGCAGTCCAAGGGTCTCAACGGCTGCCGCTTCAACCCGTTCCCCCTCCCGTCGGAGCGCTGGACCTCTCGTTGAGGAGGACTGGCAACAAGGGCCCAGTCGAACGACACAACGGGCCCACTCAACGTCGCTTGGAATATCTTCTTGCATCGTGAGTGTTCACGATATATCGTAAACGTATCGAGAAGAACGGCGCAGACAAGAACCGCCGCCTCGATCAGATGCAAGGAGAAAGCACATGCGTACCAACAACAACCAGTTCGACAGCAATGCCTGGGGTGCCGGCTACGGCGGGTCCCCGTTCGAAGGGGTACGGCGCCAGCGGCGCGGTCCCGACGGAGACCCGGAGGGCGGTCGCGAAGGCGGCCGGCGTCGCGGGCGCGGTCACGGACCGCACGGTCGCGGCGAGTGGGGCGGACGCCCCGGCGACCAGAGCTTCGGCCCGCCGCCGTGGGTCACCCAGATGTTCGGCCCGCAGTGGGGCGGAGGTCCCGGCGGTGGCCGGGGCGGTCGCCGCACCCGGGTCCGCCGGGGTGACGTCCGGCCGGCGATCCTCGACGTCCTCGGCGCGGCCGGGGAGCCGCTGAACGGCTACCAGGTCATCCAGCAGATCGCGGAGCGCACCCAGGGCGTCTGGAAGCCCAGCCCCGGGTCGGTCTACCCGACGATCGCCCAGCTCGTCGACGAAGGATTCGTCGAGGACGCTCCCGCGGGTCGGAAGACCCTGCAGCTCACCGACGCCGGCCGGAGCTACCTGGCCGACAACGCCGACCAGGTCGCCGCGGTCTGGAGCCCGTTCGACGAGGACGGTTCCGAGGAGGGTCACGCCGACCTCCGCCAGGTGATCAAGCAGACCGTGGGTGCGATCGTCCAGGTCGCGTCCGCCGGTACGCCGGCCCAGCAGGCGAAGGCCGTCGAGATCCTCGCCGACACCCGCCGCAAGCTGTACGGCCTCCTCGCCGAGGGGCCGGAATCCGCCGAGGAGGAGTAACGATGTACGGGAACGACGACCTCCGGGTCAGTGATCGCGACCGCAAGCGAGCGCTCGCCAGCCTGAACCGGCAGCACGCTCGCGGGCGGATCGATGCCGACGAGCTCGACGAGCGCAGGGACGCCGCCGCGACGGCGCGCACCTGGGGCGATCTCGCCCCGGTGTTCGCCGACCTCCGGCCCGGCTACCTCGGGCCCGGGGATCCCGGCTACGGCCGGGCCTGGCGCCGGGGGCCGTTCCCGTTCCCGTTCCCGCTGCTGCCCCTGCTGGTGCTCGCGATCATCCTCGCGGCCACCGGGCACGTGCCGTGGATCCCGCTGCTCGTCGTCGGCGTCCTGCTGCTGGCCTTCGCCCCGTGGCGTCGCCGGCGCTGGCACGGCCGGGCCCACTGGGCCTGCTGAGCAGGCGGCCGACCAGCCGATGGCCTCAGATCAACGGCAGCTGGCGCCGTACGGCGGGAAGCTGCTCGTAGCCCCGGCGTACGGCGTCAGCCATCTCCTCCCGCGGGTACGGCCAGTCGCCGACCTCGATCGCCTGCTCCACCGGGACCCCGCGACCCGCGAGGTCGCGGATGGTCTCGGCGACGACTCCGATCGCTGAGCGCTGCTCGTGGACGAAGTCCTGGTCGACCACGGCACCGTGGCCCGGGACGATCCGGGTGCCGGTGCCGGTCAGGCTGAGCACCAGGTCCAGGCTCGACGGCCAGTCCATCGGGTAGCAGTCGGCGCCGTAGCCGGGCACCCCTGCGCGGGCGACCGACTCCTCGACCAGGTCGCCGGCGAAGACCACGTCCGCATCCGGGACCTTGACGATCAGGTCGCCGGCAGTGTGGCCGCGGCCCGGGTGGATCAGCTCGACGGCCCGGTCCCCGAGGTCGAGGGCGAGCGCTGAGGAGAAGGTCCTGGTCGGCACCGCGATCTCGCCGACCAGCAGGTCCTGCTCGTCGGCGTTGCCGGCTGCCTCGGCGCGGATCTCGGCCGCGTGTGCCGGCAGTGCTGCCGCGGCGTCCTCGTGGGCGACCAGCTCGGCACCGGCTGCGGCCAGGGCCGCGTTGCCGAAGGTGTGGTCGAAGTGCACGTGCGTGTTCACCGCCGCCAGGATCGGCGCCGCCGAGATCCGGCGTACCGCCGCGACCACCTCTGCGCCCAGCGCCGCCGAGGCGTTCGTGTCGACGACCACCAGGCCCTCGGAGCCGCCGATCAGCCCGACGTTGACGTCGAACCAGGGGTACCGCGCCACCCAGATCCGGTCGGCGATCTCGGTGAAGTCGGTCATCCGGACACCCTAGTAGACTTGGCACTCGCACGACTGGAGTGCCAAGCCGCCGCCCGAGAGGAGCCGAGATGATCGAGGACCGCAAGCTCGCCGTCCTGCGCGCCATCGTCGAGGACTACGTGGCCACCCAGGAGCCGGTCGGCAGCAAGACCCTGGTCGAGCGGCACCGGCTCGGCGTCTCGCCTGCGACCGTCCGCAACGACATGGCCGCCCTGGAGGACGAGGGCCTGATCGCGCAGCCGCACACCAGCGCCGGCCGGATCCCGACCGACAAGGGCTACCGGTTCTTCGTCGACCGGCTGACCACGGTGAAGGCGATGTCCGCGGCCGAGAAGCGCGCGATCGCCGGCTTCCTCGAAGGAGCCCACGACCTCGACGACGTCGTCCAGCGCAGCGTCCGGCTGCTCGCGCAGCTGACTCAGCAGGTAGCGATCGTGCAGTACCCGACGCTGGCGAAGTCGACGGTCCGACACGTCGAGCTGGTCGCCTTGAGCACCCACCGCCTGCTCGCGGTGCTGATCCTCTCCACGGGTCGGGTCGAGCAGCGGGTGATCGAGGTGCCGGTCGAGCTCACCGACGACCTGCTCGGCGACCTGCGGCTCCGGGTCAACGCGGCGGCCGCCGGCGAGCGGATCTCCGAGGCCGCCACGGCCCTGGGCGCCCTTCCCGAGCAGGTCGGCCACGACGTCACCCCCACCTTCACCGTGGTCGTCGCGGCCGTCGTCGAGGCGATGTCGAACCACCGCTCCGACGAGCGCGTCGTGGTCGGCGGCACCGCCAACCTGGCCCGGTTCGGCGACAACTTCGACCAGACCGTCAAGCCCATCCTGGAGGCGCTCGAGGAGCACGTCGTGCTGCTCAAGCTGCTGGGGGAGACGTCGTCGGACCTCGTCACCGTCCGGATCGGTGCCGAGGGCCCGATCGACCAGCTCTCCGCCACCTCCGTGGTCGCGACCGGGTACGGCGCCAGCGACGACGCGCTCTCCGCGCTCGGTGTCGTCGGGCCGACCCGGATGGACTACCCAGGCTCCATGGCCGCCGTCCGCGCGGTCGCCCGCTACGTCTCCACGATCCTCGACGAATCCTGAAAGAAATCACGTGCCCCAGGACCCTTACGCAACGCTCGGTGTAGACCGGGACGCTGACGCCGACGCCTTGAAGAAGGCGTACCGGAAGCTCGCCCGGCAGTACCACCCGGACGTCAACTCCGACCCGGGCGCGCAGGAGAAGTTCAAGGAGGTCTCGGCCGCCTACGAGATCCTCTCCGACCCCGAGAAGCGCCGGGTCTACGACCTCGGCGGCGACCCGTTCGGTCAGGCCGGCGGCTTCGGCCAGGGCCAGGGATTCTCCTTCACCGACATCATGGACGCCTTCTTCGGTGGCCAGCAGGGCGGCGCGTCCCGCGGCCCGCGCTCGCGTCAGCGTCGCGGCCAGGACGCCCTGGTCCGCCTCGACCTCGAGCTGGCGGAGGCGGCGTTCGGTGCCACCCGGGAGCTGAAGGTCGACACCGCCGTCCTCTGCACGACCTGCCTCGGCTCGGGGGCCGCCGAGGGTTCGCACCCGGTGACCTGCGAGACCTGCCACGGCCGCGGCGAGGTGCAGCACGTGCAGCGCTCGTTCCTCGGCGAGATCCGGACCCTGCGACCGTGCGCGGCCTGCCGCGGCTACGGCGAGATCATCCCGGACCCGTGCCGTGACTGCGCCGGCGACGGGCGGCTGCGGTCGCGCCGGGCGATCACCGTGAAGATCCCGCCGGGCGTGGACACCGGCACCCGGGTCCAGCTCTCCGGCGAGGGCGAGGTCGGCCCGGGCGGCGGACCCGCCGGCGACCTGTACGTCGAGATCCAGGTCTCCCCGCACCGCACCTTCACCCGCGAAGGCCTCAACCTGCACTGCCGGATCGCGATCCCGATGACCGCCGGAGCGCTGGGCACCTCGATCGAGCTCCCGCTCCTCGAGGGCGACCTGGAGACCGAGGAGATCGAGGTCGAGCGGTCGGTGACCATCGACGTCAAGCCCGGCACCCAGTCCGGGACCGAGCACGTGCTGCGCGGCCGCGGCGTGCCGAGCCTGCGCAGCCAGGCCCGCGGCGACGTGGTCGTGACCATCGAGGTGGAGACGCCCAGCAAGCTCGACGATCGCCAGGAGGCGCTGCTCCGCGAGCTCGCCGCCCTGCGTGACGAGGAGTCGCCGGACGGCCGGGTGCAGCCTGCGCACAAGGGACTCTTCGGCCGGGTGCGGGACGCCTTCAAGCAATGACCCTTCCGGTCTTCCTCGCCGATGCCGTGGCCGGTGCCCGCCCGGGTGACCGGGTGACCCTGGACGGCGACGAGGGCCGCCACGCGGCGACGGTGAAGCGGATCCGGGTCGGCGAGCAGCTCGCGCTGACCGACGGCGCCGGCACCACGGCCGTCGGCAACGTGGTCGAGACCGCGAAGGCGAGCCTGGTCGTCGAGGTCGTGGAGACCGCTTTCGCCGAGCGGGCGACCCCGCTGGTCACCGTGGTCCAGGCGATCCCGAAGGGGGACCGCGGCGAGCTCGCGGTCGAGGTCCTCACCGAGATCGACGTCGACCGGATCGTGCCCTGGGCCGCGACCCGCTCGGTAGCCGTCTGGCGCGGGGACCGGGCCGCCAAGGGTCTCGCCAAGTGGCAGGCCACCGCACGCACGGCGGCCAAGCAGGCGCGGCGGTCCTGGCTCCCGGAGATCACCCCCGTCGCCTCCACCCAGGACGTGGTCGACCTGATCGCCGAGGCCGACCTGGCCGTGGTGCTGCACGAGGATGCCGACCTCCCGCTTGCCGACCTGTCGCTCGACGGGGTCGGCTCGATCCTGGTGGTCGTCGGCCCCGAGGGCGGGATCAGCGCCGACGAGCTGGTCGCCTTCTCGGCTGCCCGCGCGGTCCGGCTGGGCAGCTCGGTGCTGCGGACCTCGACCGCCGGCGTCGCCGCGGTCGCAGCGCTGCTGGCCCGCACCGAGCGCTGGCGCTAGCCGGCCCGCACTCAGCCCGGGATCGCGAGGAGCTCCTCGACCCGGGCGACCTCGGCGTCGATCCCGCGCTGCTGCTGCTTCGTCGGGGTGCTGAACGGCTCGACCACGGCACGCCCGTCCTCGACCCTCCAGAGGCCGGCCAGCAACCCGTCGACGAACATCGCGGATGCGACGCCGCCGTTGACGCCCATCCAGCGTCGGCGGGCCTCGTCCGGAGCGATCCGGTCCCGGTCGGCGTGCGAGAGGAAGAGGTTGTCGTACTTGCCGAGCAGGGTCACCGGCAGGTCGAGGGACTCGTCGGCCAGCGGGGCGCCGGGGACGTCGTACAGGGTGCGGCCGTGGTCGTCGGTGTAGGTGACCAGCCGGTCCGCGCGCTGCAGCGCGGTGAGCACCGGTCCGAGCCGGGTGACCGTCGACCACTTCGTCATGTCCGCCGCGGTCGCCGGTCCGTACGCCGCCAGGTAGCGCAGCGCCAGCTCCTCGACGTCGGCCTCGACGAACGGCCGGCCCAGCTGGCGATCGGTGAACGCGTAGACGACTCCGCCACTGCGCTTCCACTGCCCGCGCGGAGGTGCCTGGAGCAGCGGCAGCCGTTCGCGGACGACGTGCTTCAGCGACGCCTCCGGCACGTCCGGGAAGGCCTCCGCCAGCCGTGCGCCGATCGCCGCCAGCGGGCGCGGGACGTCCAGGAAGGCGCGGAGCACGTCCTCCAGCTCCGTCGTGCCCAGGTGTTCGGCCGGACGGCTGGTCGGGTTGGTGGCACCCTGCCGGTCGAGCGCCGGCTGCACCCAGCCGCGCAGCTGGAGCGCGTCGTCCGGGGTCAGCACGTGCACGGTGCCGCGCATGGTCAGCAGCCGGACGAGCTCACCGGCCCCGAGGCGGTCGGAGAGGTCGGCGGGGGCGAACCCGTCGATCCGCGCCGCCAGCGACAGGTACGGTGGCAGGTTGTCCTGGGCCTGCAACCCGAGCAGGTGCTCGACCATCGACGGGACCGTCCGGACGGAACGCTGACCGGGCACCAGCTGCTGGCGTAGCCAGAGGGTCCCGGTCAGCGTCCGTAGCGAGAGCGTCGTCACGCTCCCATCATGGCGTCACTGGACGACAATTTCCTTGCTGTCCTGGTTGACCGCCAGGCCCTCGCCGGACTCGTCGGTGTCGTGGACGAGCAGGGTGTAGGTCCCCGGTTCGAGGTCCTTGAGCTCGAAGCTGTACGGCGCCAGCACGCAGCACTCGGCCGCGGTCGCGAACCCGCTCTGGACGACGGCGTCACCGCCGACGTACAGGGCCCAGCCCACGTTCGCCTCGAACGCCGCCGCGACGCCCTTGACGGTCAGGGTCCCCGGCGGCACCGTCTGGCCGTCGGTCAGGTTGGTGATCTGCACGGGCGCCCGGGTGGCGAGGTCGTCGTCGCCCTGCCCGAAGTAGGTGATCCCGAGGGTGTCCTCGCCGAGGACGGTCTCGCCGTTGCCGACGGCGTTCTCGAACCGGACGCCCGTGTCCGGCTCGCCGGCCGCGACCGCGACGGTGCGGACGAGGGCGTTGATCGCAAGCATCTGGTCGCGGTCGGACATCGAGGCGGGCCGCTCCTGGAACGGACCGGAGAGCCGGACGACGATCGCACGGTCCTCGCCGGTGCCGCTGGCCTCGGCACTGGTGACGCTGACGCCGGCCGGCCACAACGACGCGTAGTCGGCGTCGTCGGGGGTGCCGCTGATCGCGAGGTTCGCGGCGGCGACCGGGTCCGCCTTGCCGGCCTCGAGCGCGGGAACCTCGTGCTTCTCGACGAACAGCGAGTGGTTCTCGGGGCCGCCGGCCTTGGCGCCCGCGGTCACGCCGGCGTACAGGATCTCGGTGCTGACCGGGTCGGGGGTCACCGCCGGCCCGGACTTCGAGCCCTCGTCGAGGGCGAGGTAGAACGCCCCGCCGACGACCAGGGCCATCACCGCGGCGGCGGCCATCGCCGGGAGGAACCAGCGTCGTGCCATCGGGTCCACCTTCCTCGTCCGGGAGCGGATCTCCTCGTAGCTGCCTTCCGGGCGGATGCCGGCGGCGGTCTCGTGGAACAACTGACGGAGGTCGTCGTTCGTGGGGTCGGTCATGACAGCTCCTGGGAGAGGGTCTGGCGCAGCGATGCGGCGCCGCGGGAGGCGTGGCTCTTGACGGCGCCCTGGCTGATGCCGAGCGTGGTCGCGATCTCGCGCTCGGACTGGTCGAGGTAGTACCGCAGCACGAGGACCTCGCGCTGCCGGGTCGGTAGGTCGGCGAGGGCGTTCAGCACCTCGCCGCGGCGCTCGGCGGCGATCACCGGAGCGTCGGCCGGGGCGACGTCGGGGGCCGGCTCGGGACGGTTCCGGGCGACCACCGAACGGTGCCGGAGCGCGCTCCGGGACCGGTTGACGACCGTCCGGGCCAGGTACGCCGGCGCCGAGCCCTGATCGATCCGGCGCCACCGCTGGTGGACGGCGACGAACGAGTCCTGGACGACGTCCTCGGCCAGGGCCTGGTCGCGGAGGAGGAGGACGGCGAGCCTGACCAGCCGGGCGTAGTGCCCGGCGTACAGGTCCTCGAGGGCGGCGTCTGCGTCGATGACCGACTCCTCTGCGCTGATGACTGCGATTGAGTTCACGCTACTTCTACGCGCCGGGCGGTCAGGTGGTTTACCTGCGGCGCGCCCGAACCGCGAGAAGTTCCGATTCGTCCACCTATGCTCGACCCATGAGCGCAGCCGACCCCGCATGCATCTTCTGCCGGATCGTCGCCGGGGAGATCCCCGCCGAGAAGGTGCACGAGAGCGAGACCACCTTCGCGTTCCGGGACCTGACCCCGCAGGCGCCCACCCACGTCCTGGTGATCCCGCGGAGCCACTACCCGAACGCGGCGGAGCTGGCGGCGGGCGAGCCGGCGACGGCAGCGCACCTGTTCGACGCGGCCCGCGAGATCGCCGCCGCCGAGGGCCTCGGCAACGGCTACCGGCTCGTCTTCAACACCGGTGCCGACGCGCACCAGACGGTTTTCCACGTGCACATGCACCTGCTCGGCGGCCGCCCGATGGGCTGGCCCCCGGGATGAGCCAGCGGATCCTGGCGGCGCTCGCCGTCCTCGCCCTGACCGCGGGTTGCGGGACCTCCGCGAAGCCGGCGGCCGAGCCGTCGCCTCCCGCGACGGAGCACGCCGGCCACGAGACCCCGCAGGCCGCCCCGGCCGCCCGGAAGCTGCGCGCCGGTGAGCACCGGGTCGACCTCCGGATGCCGAAGGCGTACACGCCGTCGGCTCCCACCGGCGTCGGCACCGACGACTACCGCTGATTCCTGCTCGACCCGAAGGTCGCGAAGGACTCGTTCGTCACCGGCTTCAACGTGCTGCCCGGCAACCCGGACGTGGTGCACCACGTGATCCTGTTCCGGGTGCCGCCGGACCGGGTGGCCGAGGCCGAGGAGAAGGACGCCGAGACCCCGGGGCAGGGCTGGACCTGCTTCGGCACGTCGGGTCTGGGCAACGACGCCACCATCGACGACGCTCCCTGGTTGGGCGCCTGGGCGCCGGGAGGTGCCGAGCAGCTGTACGGCAAGGGCCTCGGCGAGGAGTTCGACGCCGGCTCCCGGATCGTGATGCAGGTGCACTACAACCTGCTCGACGGCGCCGAGCCGGACACCAGCGCCGCCCAGCTCCGGCTGACCGAGGACCCGGCGACGACGCCCTTGCTGACCCAGCTGCTCCCGGTCCAGGTCGAGCTGCCGTGCCGGCCCGGTCATTCCGGCAACAAGCTCTGCGACCGGGCCGAGGCGATGAAGGACGTCCACGCCCGGTTCGGCCCGGTCGCCAAGATCGCCGACTACCTGCACCTGCTCTGCGGCAGCGACGCGCCGGGCCCGGTGCAGAGCTGCACCCGGACGGTGCAGCAGGCCGAGACCGTCCGCGGCGTGGCCGGGCACATGCACCTGCTCGGCAAGTCGATCCGGATCGAGACCAACCCGGGGACGGCGCGGGCCCGGACCGTCCTCGACATCCCGGTCTGGAACTTCGACGACCAGGCCAGCGTGCCGACGCCGCCGATCAAGCTCGCCAAGGGCGACACCATCAAGGTGACCTGCCGTCACAGCCAGGAGCTCCGGGACCGGCTGCCCGCCTTCGAGGGGCAGCCCGACCGGTACGTCGTCTGGGGCGAGGGCACCACCGACGAGATGTGCCTGGGCATCCTGCTGGTCACCCGTCCCTAACCAGGTGCCGAGCAGGGGCCGCTCCCGTACGATGGAGAGCACCATCATCGAGACCGAAGGGCCGCCCGACCAGGGCATTCATGAGTGAGACGAGCAAGGCGAACGGCGATCCCGCCGACCGTCCCAACACGGTGCACACCGTGGTCGTGCCCCAGAGCCTCAACATGGTTTCGCTGCTCGGTCCCGGCGACGAGTACCTCAGCCTGATCGAGCGCGCACTCGAGGCCGACGTCCACGTGCGCGGCAACCAGGTCACGCTGCGCGGCGAGCCGGGCGAGGTCGCGCTTGCCGAACGGATGCTGGACGAGCTGGTCACGATCATCCGCACCGGCCAGAGCCTGAACGCCGAGCTGGTCGAGCGCACCATCGGCATGCTCCGGGCGGAGACCAACGAGCGCCCGGCCGACGTGCTCTCGCTGAACATCCTCTCCAACCGCGGCCGGACGATCCGGCCGAAGACCCTGAACCAGAAGCGGTACGTCGACGCGATCGACCGGAACACGATCGTCTTCGGGATCGGGCCCGCCGGCACCGGCAAGACCTACCTGGCGATGGCCAAGGCGGTCCAGGCGCTGCAGGCGAAGAAGGTCAACCGGATCATCCTGAGCCGGCCCGCGGTCGAGGCGGGGGAGCGGCTCGGGTACCTGCCCGGCACGCTGAGCGAGAAGATCGACCCCTACCTGCGACCCCTGTACGACGCCCTGCACGACATGGTCGACCCGGAGACGATCCCCAAGCTGCTCGCCTCCGGCACCATCGAGGTCGCCCCGCTGGCCTTCCTGCGCGGGCGCTCGCTGAACGACTCCTTCATCATCCTGGACGAGGCGCAGAACACCACGCCCGAGCAGATGAAGATGTTCCTGACCCGGCTCGGGTTCGGTTCCAAGATCGTGGTCACCGGTGACGTCACCCAGACCGACCTGCCGTCCGGCCAGAAGTCCGGGCTCCGGGTGATCGAGGGCATCCTCGACGACATCGACGACATCTCCTTCAACCGGCTGACCGCCTCGGACGTCGTCCGGCACCGCCTGGTCGGCAAGATCGTCGAGGCGTACGACGAGTTCGACGCGCACAGCGAGAGCCGTCGTCAGAACCTGCGGGGGCACGAGTGACGATCGAGGTGCTCAACGAGTCCGGGTTCGACGTCCCGGACGTCCGCCGTACCCAGCAGCTGGCGGCCTTCGTGCTCGCCGAGATGCGGGTGCACCCGCTGGCCGAGCTCTGCGTGACGGCCGTGGACGAGGACACCATCGCCGAGCTGAACGGCACCTGGATGGAGAAGGACGGCCCGACCGATGTCCTGGCCTTCCCGATGGACGAGCTGCGACCGGGCAAGGTCAACGAGGAGCCCGAGGAGGGCGTCCTCGGCGACCTGGTGCTCTGCCCGGCGGTGGCCCAGCGCCAGGCCGAGGAGGCCGCCGCGAAGGGGCAGACGGGCTACACGGTGACCGACGAGCTGGACCTGCTGACGGTGCACGGCATCCTGCACCTGCTCGGCTACGACCACGCGGAGCCGGAGGAGCACGCCGAGATGTTCGGCCTGCAGGCGCGGCTGCTGGCGGCCTGGCACGGGCATGCCTCCGCCGCGACCACGGGGCCGTGATCTCCTGATGAGGGCCGACAGTCCGGGCTTGCTGCTGACCGTGATCGGTCTGGTGCTGGCCGCCGGACTCCTGAGTGCTGCCGAGGCCGCGCTGGCCGGGTTCTCCCGGGCCCGGGCCGAGGCGCTGGCGGCCGAGGCACGTCCCGGCGCCAAGCGGGTGCTGCGGATCCTCGACGACCCGCCGCGCTACCTGAACACCGCCCTGTTCCTGCGGTTGCTGGCCGAGACCGCCGCGATCGTGCTCGCCACCCTGATGGTGGTGGACGCCCTCGACTCCGACGGCTGGAACGCGGTCGCGATCACGGTCGGCATCATGCTGCTGGTCTCGTTCGTGGTGATCGGCGTCGGGCCGCGCACCCTCGGCCGGCAGCACGCCGAGCCGATCGCGCTGGGCTCGGCGGCGGTGATCATCACGCTGACCCGGGTCCTCGGCCCGATCCCGCAGCTGTTGATCATGATCGGCAACGCACTGACGCCGGGCAAGGGATTCTCCGAGGGTCCGTTCGGCTCGGAGGCCGAGCTCCGCGAGATGGTCGACCTAGCCGAGGCCAGCAGCCTGATCGAGTCCGACGAGCGCGCGATGATCCACTCGGTCTTCGAGCTCGGCGACACCATCGTCCGCGAGGTGATGGTGCCGCGCACCGACGTGGTCTTCATCGAGCGGCACAAGACCCTGCGGCAGGCGATGTCGCTCTTCCTGCGCAGCGGGTTCTCCCGGATCCCGGTCACCGGCGAGGACCTCGACGACGTGGTCGGCTTCCTCTACCTCAAGGACGTCTCCCGCCGGGTCTTCGACCGCAAGGACGCCGAGTCGACCGAGCAGGTCGAGTCGCTGATGCGCTCGGTGCTCTGGGTGCCGGACTCCAAGCCCGCCGACGACCTGCTCCGGGAGATGCAGTCCTGGCGCAAGCACGTCGCGATCGTCGTCGACGAGTACGGCGGCACCGCCGGCCTGATCACCATCGAGGACATCCTGGAGGAGATCGTCGGCGAGATCACCGACGAGTTCGACCCGGACGAGATCCCGGTCGAGACCTTGGCCGACGGGTCGGTCCGGGTCTCCTCGCGCTACCCGGTCGACGACCTCGACGAGGTGGTCGGCGTCGAGATCGAGGACGACGAGATCGACTCGGTCGGCGGCCTGATGGCCAAGCACCTCGGCAAGGTCCCGATCCCGGGATCGACGGTCGAGTTCGCCGGGCTGGTGTTCCGGGCCGAGGAGGCCAAGGGGCGGCGCAACAAGATCGGCACCGTGCTGATCACCCGGGCGGAGCCGGTCGCCGAGGAGGCCGACGCCGCCTCCGCCGCGAACGTCTAAAATCCTGCCGTGGCTGTCGACATCACCGATCCCGAGGACAAGAAGCTCGTCGTACTGGCGCGCGCGACGCGGGCCCGCACCGGTGCCGCCGCGGGAGCCGCGCTGCGGGACCTGGACGGGCGCACCTACGCCGGGGCGACCGTCGACCTGCCGTCGCTGCGGGTCTCGGCGCTGGGCGTCTGCATCGCGATGGCGGTGGCCAGCGGAGCCAAGGGCGCCGAGGCCGTGGTCGTCCTGGGGGACGGGCAGCCGGGGCCCGAGGACCTGGCCGCGCTGCTCGAGTTCGCCGGCCCCGGGGTCCCGGCCCACGTCGGCACCCCGAATGGTGCGATCGCGGCGACGCTGACCAGCTGATCCCCGGTAATGCACTTGCGGAGGCACCCTCCGGTAGTACTAAGGTGCAGAGGTGGGCTTGATCGGGACCTCGCGTCACACAACAGCTGTCATGAGGCTGCAGGCCTCCTACGCCCGGATCGCACCGACCGACGTCGTGCGCCTGGCCAAGAAGACCTCGAACCTCTTCCGGCAACGGGCGGCGACGACTGCTCCCGGCCTGGACGTCGAGGGCCTCGCCGGGGTCATCTCGATCGATACGAAGGCGCTGACCGCCGACGTGCAGGGGATGTGCACCTATGAGGACCTGGTCGCCGAGACCCTCAAGTTCGGCCTGATCCCGTACGTCGTCCCGCAGCTGAAGACGATCACGCTCGGCGGCGCCGTCACCGGCCTCGGCATCGAGTCGACGTCGTTCCGCAACGGGCTGCCGCACGAGTCGGTGCTCGAGCTGGACATCTTCACCGGCACCGGCGAGGTGGTCACCTGCACGCCCGAGGGCGAGCACGCCGATCTCTACCGGACCTTCCCGAACTCCTACGGCTCCCTCGGCTACGCGACCCGGTTGCGGATCAAGCTCGAGAAGGTGCCGCCGTACGTCGCCCTGCGGCACGTCCGCTTCCACGAGGCCGACAAGCTCGCCGCGGCGATCGCCGACATCGCCGAGTCCGGCGAGTGGGAGGGCACCCGGGTCGACGGGCTGGACGGCGTCGCGTTCGAGCCGGGGGAGTACTACCTCACCCTGGCCACCTGGACCGAGGAGGCGTCGGCCGAGCCGAGCGACTACACCGGCCAGGACATCTACTTCCGGTCGGTCCAGAACCGCGAGACGGACCTGCTCACCATCCACGACTACCTCTGGCGCTGGGACACCGACTGGTTCTGGTGCTCGGGCGCGTTCGGCGCGCAGAACCCGCGGATCCGGCGGTTCTGGCCGCGGCGCTGGCGGCGCTCGGACGCCTACATGAAGCTGCTCGCCCTCGACCTGCGGTTCGGGATCGCCGACCGGCTCGACCGCCGTGCCGGCCGGGCCGAGCGCGAGCGGGTCGTCCAGGACATCGAGGTCCCGGTGGACCGGCTGGCCGAGTTCCTGGAGTGGTTCGACGCCGAGATCGGGATGCGCCCGGTCTGGCTCTGCCCGTTGCGCTCCAGCCAGGTCTGGCCGTCGTACCCGCTGGTGCCGGAGCGGACCTACGTGAACGCCGGGTTCTGGGGCACCGTGCACGTCGGACCGGACCGGGTGAACGCGCCGATGAACCGCGCGATCGAGGCCGAGGTGCACCGGCTCGACGGGCACAAGTCCCTGTACTCCGAGTCGTTCTACGACCGCGAGACCTTCGACCGCCTGTACGACGGCCGGAATCTCGAGGCGGTCAAGCGACGTTATGACCCTGCGGGCCGGTTGACGAGCCTGTACGAGAAAGCAGTCAAGAAGGTGGAGGCCTGACGATGAGCATCCTGACCCCGACGACCACGATCGCCGACGCGTTCAGCGCGCTGCTGATCGGCGAGATCCCGTTCCGCTTCACGGCGTACGACGGCAGCAGTGCCGGTCCCGAGGACTCGGTGTTCGGGCTGCACCTGAAGAACGAGCGCGGGATGTCGTACCTGGTGACCGCCCCCGGCGACCTCGGTCTGGCGCGGGCCTACGTGATGGGCGACCTGGAGCTGGTCGGCGCCCACCCGGGCGACCCGTTCGCGGCGCTGTCGCACATCAAGGGCAGCAAGACCGGGCTCAAGTTCCGGGCGCCGTCGCCGTCCGAGGCGCTGGCCCTGATCCGCACCGTCGGGGTGGCGAACCTGAAGCCGCCGCCGATCCCGGCCACCGAGCACGCCCCCCGCTGGCGCCGGCTGATGGAGGGCTTCCTGCACTCCCCGGAGCGTGACGCCGAGGTGATCCACCACCACTACGACGTCTCCAACCGCTTCTACGAGCTGGTCCTCGGGCCGTCGATGACCTACACCTGCGCGTGCTTCCCGGCCGAGGACAGCACCCTGGAGGAGGCCCAGTTCCACAAGTACGACCTGGTCGCCCAGAAGCTCGACCTCAAGCCCGGTCAGCGGCTGCTGGACGTCGGCTGCGGTTGGGGCGGGATGGTCCGGCACGCGGTGAAGCACTACGGCGTGACCGCGCTGGGCGTGACGCTCTCGGCCGAGCAGGCCTCCTGGGCGCAGCAGAAGATCAAGGAGGACGGGATCGACGACCGGGCCGAGGTCCGGCACCTCGACTACCGGCACGTGACCGAGAACGACTTCGACGCGGTCTCCTCGATCGGCCTGACCGAGCACATCGGTGTCGCCAACTACCCGGCGTACTTCGGCTTCCTGCGGGACCGCCTCAAGCCCGAGGGCCGGCTGCTGAACCACTCGATCACCCGGGCCGACAACAAGAAGACGGCCACCGGCGCGTTCATCGACCGCTACGTCTTCCCCGACGGCGAGCTCACCGGCTCGGGACGGATGATCACCGAGATCCAGGACGCCGGGCTGGAGGTGCACCACGAGGAGAACCTCCGGATGCACTACGCCAAGACCCTGGCCGGCTGGAACGCGTACCTGGTGGAGAACTGGGACGAGTGCGTGGCCGAGGTCGGCGAGGAGACGGCCCGCGTCTGGGGCCTGTACATCGCCGGCTCGCGGATGGGCTTCGAGACCAACGAGATCCAGCTGCACCAGGTGCTCGCCACCAAGACCACCCCCGACGGCGCCAGCGGCTACCCGCTCCGCCCCACCTGGACCCCCTGAACCGTCGAACAGTCCCTTCCGGTCCGTTGAATGGGCCCTTTGAACCGTTGAACGGGCCCCTTTTGGTCGGGTGAGTGCGGAGGTTCGGCCCGTTCGCCTGGCCGTTGTGGCGCACCATAGGCGGATGCGCGCGCGTTCTCGGATTCCCATCGCCCTGCTCGTCGCCGTCCTCGGTGCCGGTCTGCTACCGGCGGGCTCGGGTGCCCGGCCGGCGCCGATCGGGCAGGACCCGATCGTCCCGGGCGAGGTGTACACCGGCGACTTCCCCGATCCGGCGGTGCTCCGCATCGGGACGACGTACTACGCCTACGCCACCACCAGCTCCGGGCTCAACCTGCCGACGCTGATCTCGAAGGACCTGCGGACCTGGCGCGCCGCCCCGGTCACGACGGCGACGCCCGCCGGCGACTCGTTGCCGCGCACGGCCACCTGGTCGGCCGGGAAGGAGCGCAGCGACGGCAGGTTCCGGGCCACCACCTGGGCGCCGACGGTGACCCGGCTCGGCCCGGGCAGGTTCGTCCTCGCGTACTCCACCCAGGTCGCCGGTGCTCCTGGCAAGAAGATGTGCGTCTCGCTGGCGACCTCGTCACGACCGACCGGACCGTTCGTCGACACCAGCACCCGCCCGCTGATCTGCCCGGCCCAGGGCGCCATCGATCCGCAGGTGTGGGTCGCGCCGACCGGTCGGCCGTGGATCGTCTGGAAGCTCGACCACCACCCGGCCGGGCTCTTCACGACGCCGATGAACGCCGCCGGTACGGCGCTGGCCGGCCGTCGCTACTTCCTCACCGGCATCCGTCAGCCGTGGGAGGGGAACATCATCGAGAACCCGGCGATGATCCGGTACGCCGGCCGCTTCTACCTCTTCTACTCGGCCAACTCCTACGCCTCGACCCGCTACGCGATCAGCTACCTGGTCTGCAAGACCGGGCACGGTCCGTGCAAGCGGCCGCGGAAGAAGCCGCTGATCGCCACCGACAAGTACCGCGCCGGCCCCGGCGGCCCGATGCCGTTCGTCGACACCGCCGGCCGGCTCCGGGTGGCGTACCACGCCTGGCGGGCCGGGGCGGTCGGCTACCCGGACACGGCGGAGTGCCGCGGGACCGCGCTGGGGTGCCCGCAGCGCCGGCTCTTCGTCGCGCACCTCCGCCCGGACCGGAAGGGGTTGCTGAAGGTCGTCACCCGGCGGGCGGTCAGGACTGCCCGCTAACCCCGATAACCTTGACCTCGTGAATGCCCGCCCCGAAGCCCGTTCCTTCTCCGGCACGGTGACCCGCCGCGAGGTCCTCGGCGACCACCTGATCCGGGTGGCGATCGAGGGCCTGGACGGCTTCGTGAGCACCGGCATCCCGGACGAGTGGGTGGCCCTCACCGTGCCCGGCCAGTTCCAGACCCGCTACTACACGGTCCGCTCGTACGACGGCTCCGAGCTGGTCCTCGACATCGTGGTCCACGACGAGGGCCTGGTGACGCAGTGGGCGCAGACCGAGTGCGTCGGCGACGTCGTCGGCATCTCGATGCCGAAGGGATCGTTCGAGCTGCCGGCCGACGCCGCCTGGGTGGTCCTGGTCGGTGACCTCACCGGGCTGCCCGCGATCGCGCGGATCGGCGAGAGCGTCACGCTGCCGGTGACCGCGTACGTCGAAACCCCGGACCACCCGCTGGCCGACTACACCGACCTGCCGATCACCTGGGTCGACGCGCCGGGGCCGGAGCAGAGCGGCGTCGCCGACCTGGTCCGCGGCCTCGACTGGCCCGAGGGCCCCGGCTACTTCTGGATGGCCGGCGAGTCCGCGCAGATGCGCGACATCCGCCGGCACGTCCGCCAGGACCTCGGCCGGGCCTCCACCGAGTACGACGTGATGGGCTACTGGAGCGTGAGCCGCGGACGGCAGCGCCGGGCGGTCGATCCGGGCCCGATCTACGCGGCCGGCAAGGCAGCGGGCAAGAGCGACGACCAGATCTGGCAGGACTACGACGAGGCACGGGGCGGCTGATGACGGACGAGACCTACAAGAGCGGTTTCGCCTGCTTCGTGGGCAGGCCGAACGCGGGCAAGTCGACGCTGACCAATGCGCTGGTCGGGTCCAAGGTGGTGATCACCTCGTCCAAGCCGCAGACCACCCGGACCGTCGTCCGGGGGATCGTGCACCGCGACGACGCCCAGCTCGTCCTCGTCGACACCCCGGGTCTGCACAAGCCGCGGACCCTGCTGGGGGAGCGGCTCAACGACCTGGTGAAGACCACCTGGGCCGAGGTCGACGTGGTCGCGGTCTGCTTCCCGGCGAACGAGAAGCCCGGACCCGGTGACCGGTTCATCGTCAACGAGCTCGCGAAGGTGCGGAAGTCGGTCAAGTTCGCGATCGCCACCAAGACCGACCTGGTGACCTCCGAGCAGCTCGGCGAGCACCTGCTGGCGATCGCCGAGCTCGGCCGCGAGACCGGGACCGAGTGGGCGCAGATCGTGCCGGTCTCGGCGCACTCCGGCGACCAGGTGCAGCTGCTGGCCGACCTCTTCGTCGACCAGCTCCCGGAGGGCCCGCAGCTCTACCCCGACGGCGAGCTCTCCGACGCACCCGAGGAGGCGATCGTCGCCGAGCTGATCCGGGAGGCCTCGCTCGAGGGCGTCCGCGACGAGCTGCCGCACTCGATCGCGGTCGTGGTCGAGGAAATGGGCCTCAAGGAGGACCGTCCGGCCGACAAGCCGCTGCTCTACATCTACGCGAACCTGTTCGTGGAGCGGGACAGCCAGAAGGGCATCATCATCGGCCACAAGGGCGCCCGGCTGAAGGAGGTCGGGATGGCGGCCCGCAAGCAGATCGAGGCGATCCTGGGCACCCCTGTCTACCTCGACCTGCGGGTGAAGATCGCCAAGGACTGGCAGCGCGACCCGCGGCAGCTCCGCAAGCTCGGCTTCTAGGCGCCCGGCTCCGGGAGGCCGAGCGACTCCAGGTACGCCGCCGCCACCGACTTCGGCACGCACATCGTCCAGGCGTCGATGATCAACTCGCGGAGCTCGTCGACCTCCAGGGCCTCCATCCGCGCGGCGACCCATTGGTAACGCATGTCCGAGGGACGCGGAAGCATGAACTTCTCCGGCTCGCCGGCGACCAGACCCTCGCGCTCCTCGCGCGGGAACCCGAACCCGAGTCGGGTCTCGTCGGGGGAGACGGCCGCGAACACGATCTGCTTGACCCGGAACTTGGTGGCCTCCCGGACCTGCGCCTCGTAGGCGCGGGGCAGCGACAACGCGATGTCGCGGACATCCTGGAGGGTCACGGGCATGGGGACCACCCTGGCACCGGACACCGACATCGACCAGAATCGGCGCATGCTGCTCGCCGACGCCCTCGCCGGCCCGGTCCTCGAGGTGGCGCCGCGGCTGCTCGGCGCCACGCTGCGCCACGGCGACGTCGCCGTCCGGATCACCGAGGTCGAGGCGTACGACGGCCCGAACGATCCGGGCTCGCACGCCTTCCGCGGCCCGACGCCGCGCAACCGGGTGATGTTCGGGCCGCCGGGCTTCCTGTACGTCTACTTCGTCTACGGCATGCACCACTGCGCCAACGTGGTCTGCGGCCCGGAGGGCACCGCGTCGGCGGTGCTGCTGCGAGCCGGTGAGATCGCCGGCGCTGAGCCGAGCACGGCGCGCGGCCCGGCGAAGCTCTGCCGGGCGCTCGGCCTGGACCGGGAGCAGTCCGGTGCCGACCTGGTCGCCGGTCCGGTGACGCTGACCCTCGGCGAGCCGGTCGAGCCGGCCAGGATCGCGACCGGACCCCGGGTCGGGCTCCGGCTGGCGGCGGAGAATCCGTGGCGGTTCTGGATCGAGGGCGATCCGACGGTGAGTCGGTACGTCCCGGCGAAACCGGCTCGGGACCATCGACGCAGCAACTAGAACGCGTTACAGTTTGCCCATGAGTCTGCCGTCCTCCATCACGCCCGAACTGCTCAAGAAGCTCACCGACATGGTGGTCTCCACCAGCGGTCGCACGTACCCGCTCACCGAGGTCTACACCGGTGACAAGGTCGTCGACCTGCCGCAGTCGAGCCCCGAGGACGTCGAGACGGCGTACGCCGAGGCGCGCAAGGCCCAGGCGGTCTGGGCCTCCTGGCCGCTGAAGCGCCGCATCGACGTGATGAAGCGCTTCCACGAGCTGCTGCTCCAGAACGGCCTGAACATCGCCGACCTGATGCAGGTCGAGACCGGCAAGGCCCGCCGGATGGCGTTCGAGGAGACCTGCGACGTCCTGATGGTGACCAGCCACTACATCAAGGCGGCGCCGCGGATCCTCAAGGAGAAGAAGCACGGGGGAGTCGTCCCGATCGTCTCCACCTCGACCGAGGTCCGCCTGCCCAAGGGCGTTGTCGGCCTGATCTCGCCGTGGAACTTCCCGTTCGCCACCAGCCTCTCCGACGCGATGCCGGCCCTGATCGCGGGCAACGGCATCGTGCTCAAGCCGGACAACAAGTCCACCCTGAACGTGGCCTTCGGCGTCGGCCTGCTCTACGAAGCCGGGATGCCCGCCGGCCTGCTCCAGATCGTCTGCGGCGAGGGCCCGGACATCGGACCGACCATCGTGGACAACGCCGACTACGTGATGTTCACCGGCTCCACCGCGACCGGTCGGACGATCGGCGCGCAGGCGGGCCAGAACCTGACGGCGTGCACGCTGGAGCTCGGCGGCAAGAACCCGCTGATCGTCCTCGACGACGCGAACCTGGACGAGGTCATCCCCGGCACGATCATGGGCGCGTTCCTCAACACCGGCCAGGCGTGCATGCACATCGAGCGGATCTACGTCTCCGAGAAGCGCAAGGACGAGTTCACCCAGCGGTTCGTCCAGGCGGCCCAGGCGATCGGTGTCGGGGCGTCGTACGACTTCGCCCCGGACATGGGTTCGCTGGTCTCGGTGCCGCAGCGCGAGCGGGTCGAGTCGCACGTCGAGGACGCCGTCGCGAAGGGCGCCACCGTGCTCACCGGGGGCAAAGCCCGCCCCGACCTCGGGCCGGCGTTCTTCGAGCCGACGGTGCTGACCGACATCACCGACGACATGATCCTGGCCAAGATGGAGACCTTCGGTCCCGTCACCTCGATCTACACCTACAAGACCGTCGACGAGGCCGTCGCCCTGGCCAACGACACCGACTACGGCCTGAACGCCAGCGTCTGGGGCTCGGACCTCAAGGCTGCCGAGGCGGTGGGCCGTCGGATCGAGGCCGGCAACATCAACATCAACGACGGGCTCGCCGCGTCGTACGCCAGCAAGAAGAGCACCTCGGGCGGCTTCAAGACCTCGGGCGTCGGCAGCCGTCACGGCGATGCCGGGATGCTCAAGTACACAGACGTCCAGAACGTCGCCGTGCTGAAGAAGCAGGTCCTGAGCAACCCGCCGGACACCGACTGGGACAAGAACGTCGACAAGACGGTGAAGGGCCTGCGGTTCATGCGGAAGCTCGGCATCCGCTGAGCCCGGTTCGCCCCTGATGGGCCGGATGCGGCAGGCTTAGCCCTGCTCATCCGGTTCTCCTGAGAGGTTCATCGTGACCGTCGACCCGACCCTGCTCGACGATCTGGAGTGGCGCGGCCTGATCGCCCACTCCACCGATCGTGAGGCTCTGCGCGACGCGCTGACGCAGGGAAGCGTGCGGTTCTATGTGGGCTTCGACCCGACCGCGCCCAGCCTGCACATGGGCAACCTGGTGCAGATCCTGACGGCACGTCGGCTGCAGCAGGCCGGGCACACGCCGTTCGCGCTGGTCGGCGGCGCCACCGGGATGATCGGCGATCCGCGGGACTCGGGGGAGCGCACCCTGAACTCGCTGGACACCGTCAAGGAGTGGGTCGGGCGGGTCCGCGGGCAGATCGAGCCGTACCTCGACTTCGAGGGCGCGAACGGCGCCACCATGGTCAACAACTACGACTGGACGGCATCGCTCTCGACCATCGACTTCCTCCGCGACGTCGGCAAGCACTTCCCGGTGAACCGGATGCTCGCCCGCGACGTGGTGAAGAGCCGGCTCGAGGCGGGGATCTCCTACACGGAGTTCAGCTACATCCTGCTGCAGTCGATGGACTTCCTCGAGCTCTACCGCCAATACGGAGTCACGCTCCAGTTCGGCGGCTCCGACCAGTGGGGCAACCTGACCGGCGGCGCCGAGCTGATCCGGCGGGCCGAGGCCGGCAAGGCGCACGCCTTCGCGACGCCGCTGATCACGAAGTCCGACGGCACCAAGTACGGCAAGACCGAGGGCGGTGCGCTGTGGCTCGACCCGGAGATGATGTCGCCGTACGCCTTCCACCAGTTCTGGCTGAACGTCGAGGACGCCAAGGTCGGCGAGCTGCTGCGGGTGTTCACGTTCTTCTCGCGCGCGGAGATCGAGGAGCTCGAGGCGGTGACCGCCGCCGAACCGTTCCGCCGGGCCGGCCAGAAGGCACTGGCCGACGCGGTCACGACGCTGGTGCACGGCGAGGCGGAGACCGAGCACGCCAAGGCGGCAGCGGCGGCGCTCTTCGGTACCGGCGACCTCGCCGGGCTGAACGCGGCCACCCTGGCGGCGGCGCTGCGCGAAGCCGGCACCATCCAGGCGGCTCCCGGGACGTCGTACGTCGACCTGCTGGTGGAGACCGGGCTCGTCAAGAGCAAGGGCGACGCGCGCCGAACGATTGCCGAGGGCGGCGCCTACCTCAACAACGAGCGGATCACCGACGTCGACCTGGTGCCGGACGCCTCGCACCTGGTCGCCGGCAGCTGGCTGGTGCTGCGCCGCGGCAAGCGGAACTTCGCCGGCGTGGAGATCGGCTGACCGATGCCCAGCAGCTGGCTCGCCGCACTCGAGGACGAGGCGAGCAAGGTGCTGCCTGCGGTCTTCTTCGAGTACTTCCGGCAGGGATCGGGCGACTCGGTCGCGTCCACGGATGCCGCGGCGGCGTGGGACCGGTACCGACTGGTTCCCCGGGTCCTCAACGACGTGCGGGACGTGGATCTGACGGGCTCGTTCCTGGGGACGCCGGCATCGCTTCCGATCGGCGTCGCTCCGACCACCTTGCAACGCGCCGCCGACCCGGCCGGCGAGGCGGCGATGGCCCGGGCCTGCGCCGGCTCCGGCGTGCCGATGGTGCTCTCCAGCAACGCCTCGACACCGTTCGCCGAGGTCGCCGCGACGGGAGTGCGCTGGTGGCTGCAGGCCTACCTGCCCGAGGAGCGCCTGCTCGCCGTCCCGATGCTCGAGGCTGCCGTCGCGTCCGGAGCGGGCGCGATCGTGCTCACCGTGGACACCCCGGTGGTCGCGGCCAAGCGCGACGGCGACGGCCCGAGCGCGCTGACCCAGGTTCCTCCGGAGTGGCTGCGCGTCAACCTCGGTGACGCCGCGGACGCACCGAAGGCACGGGACCTGGGGGTGCGCGACATCGCGTGGTTGCGGGAGCTGACCGGCCTGCCGGTCGTGGTGAAGGGAGTGCTGCACCCCGAGGACGCGCTTCGGGCCGCCGATGCGGGTGCCGCCGCGGTCTGGGTCTCGAACCACGGCGGCCGCCAGCTGGCACGTGCGGCCAGTACGGCGGGGTGCCTGCCGGGCGTGGTGGAGGCGCTCGGCGGCGCCGTCGAGGTGTACGTCGACGGGGGAGTGCGCGACCCGATGTCCGC
>NZ_RJSE01000006.1:0-72500 GCF_003725695.1 Nocardioides marmoriginsengisoli | reverse complement strand
GATGGAGTTCAGAGTGGAAACCCGAGCGCTGCGGCTGGAAACAAATCAGGCACACTGTTGGGTCCTGAGGGATCGAGTTACTCGATTCTTCTTGGACCACCATCCCCTCGAACCACTGAGGCCATCCTTGCGGATGTGCCCGGTAGGCGGGGAACCGATGGCGGTACCGCCCGTATCTTGAGAACTACACAGTGGACGCGAGCATCTTTGTAGCAAGACAAGCTACTAAGGGCACATGGTGGATGCCTTGGCACCAAGAGCCGATGAAGGACGTATGAGCCTGCGATAAGCCCCGGGGAGCTGGCAACAGAGCTGTGATCCGGGGATTTCCGAATGGGGAAACCCAGCTGGAGTCATGTCCAGTTACCTCTGCCTGAACACATAGGGCAGTTGGAGGGAACGAGGGGAAGTGAAACATCTCAGTACCCTCAGGAAGAGAAAACAAAAGTGATTCCGAGAGTAGTGGCGAGCGAAATCGGAAGAGGCCAAACTCATGCAGTGTGATAGCCGGCAGGCGTTGCTGTTTGAGGGTTGTGGGGCCGTTTAGTTGATTCTGCCGAGTCAACACAGAGTAAGAAATCATTGATGAAGTCGAAGAGGACTGGAAAGTCCCGGCGTAGAGGGTGATACCCCCGTACACGTAAGTCAATGACTCTGAAGCGTCACCCCAAGTAACACGGAACCCCTGAAATTCCGTGTGAATCTGGCGGGACCACCCGTTAAGCCTAAATACTCCTTGGTGACCGATAGCGGACAAGTACCGTGAGGGAAAGGTGAAAAGTACCCCTGGCGGGGAGTGAAATAGTACCTGAAACCATGTGCCTACAATCCGTTGGAGCGGGTGTTTACACCTGTGACAGCGTGCCTTTTGAAGAATGAGCCTGCGAGTTTGCGGTGTGTCGCAAGGTTAACCCGTGTGGGGAAGCCGTAGCGAAAGCGAGTCCTAATAGGGCGACTGAGTGGCACGCTCAAGACCCGAAGCGAAGTGATCTATCCATGGGCAGGTTGAAGCGCGGGTAAGACCGCGTGGAGGACCGAACCCACTTAGGTTGAAAACTGAGGGGATGACCTGTGGATAGGGGTGAAAGGCCAATCAAACTTCGTGATAGCTGGTTCTCCCCGAAATGCATTTAGGTGCAGCGTCGCGTGTTTCTTGCCGGAGGTAGAGCACTGGATAGTCTAGGGGGCCTACAAGCTTACCGAAATTAGCCAAACTCCGAATGCCGGTAAGTTAGAGCGCGGCAGTGAGACAGTGGGGGATAAGCTCCATTGTCGAGAGGGAAACAGCCCAGACCATCAGCTAAGGTCCCTAAGCGATAACTAAGTGGAAAAGGATGTGGAGTCGCACAGACAACCAGGAGGTTGGCTTAGAAGCAGCCACCCTTGAAAGAGTGCGTAATAGCTCACTGGTCAAGTGATTCTGCGCCGACAATGTAGCGGGGCTCAAGTTATCCACCGAAGCTATGGTATTCGTGCGTTAAGACAGGCCTTCGGGTCCAGTTGCACGGATAGGTAGGGGAGCGTCGTGTGGCGAGTGAAGCGGCGGTGTGAACCAGTCGTGGACGCCACACGAGTGAGAATGCAGGCATGAGTAGCGAATGAAGAGTGAGAAACTCTTCCGCCGAATGATCAAGGGTTCCAGGGTCAAGCTAATCTGCCCTGGGTAAGTCGGGACCTAAGGCGAGGCCGACAGGCGTAGTCGATGGACAACGGGTTGATATTCCCGTACCGGCAAAATAGCGCCCATGACGAACCCGGTGATGCTAAGTGCCCGAAACCATGCTTACTGACCCCTTCGGGGTGATGGGGCATGGCAGAGCGCACGACCCGAACCGGTAGTAGTCAAGCGATGGGGTGACGCAGGAAGGTAGTCCAACCGTGGCGATGGTAGACCACGGCTAAGGGTGTAGGGCTGTTGATAGGCAAATCCGTCAACTGCATGCCTGAGACCTGATGGGGAGTCCTTATGGACGAAGTGGATGATCCTATGCTGCCGAGAAAAACCTCTAGCGAGCTATGCGCCGCCCGTACCCCAAACCGACTCAGGTGATCAGGTAGAGAATACTAAGGCGATCGAGTGAACTATGGTTAAGGAACTCGGCAAAATGCCCCCGTAACTTCGGGAGAAGGGGGGCCGGATTTGTTATTGCACTTGCTGCAAAAAGCAATGATGGCCGCAGAGACCAGGCCCAAGCGACTGTTTACTAAAAACACAGGTCCGTGCGAAGTTGTAAGACGATGTATACGGACTGACTCCTGCCCGGTGCTGGAAGGTTAAGGGGACCTGTTAGATCTTCGGATCGAAGCGGAGAACTTAAGCCCCAGTAAACGGCGGTGGTAACTATAACCATCCTAAGGTAGCGAAATTCCTTGTCGGGTAAGTTCCGACCTGCACGAATGGAGTAACGACTTGGGCGCTGTCTCAACCATAGACTCGGCGAAATTGCACTACGAGTAAAGATGCTCGTTACGCGCGGCAGGACGGAAAGACCCCGGGACCTTTACTATAGTTTGGTATTGGTGTTTGGTTCGATTTGTGTAGGATAGGTGGGAGACTGTGAAACTTGGACGCCAGTTCAGGTGGAGTCAACGTTGAAATACCACTCTGATCGTATTAGACATCTAACCTAGGTCCATTATCTGGATCAGGGACAGTGCCTGATGGGTAGTTTAACTGGGGCGGTTGCCTCCTAAAATGTAACGGAGGCGCTCAAAGGTTCCCTCAGCCTGGTTGGCAATCAGGTTTCGAGTGTAAGTGCACAAGGGAGCTTGACTGTGAGAGTGACAACTCGAGCAGGGACGAAAGTCGGAACTAGTGATCCGGCGCTGGCATGTGGAAGCGGCGTCGCTCAACGGATAAAAGGTACCCCGGGGATAACAGGCTGATCTTCCCCAAGAGTCCATATCGACGGGATGGTTTGGCACCTCGATGTCGGCTCGTCGCATCCTGGGGCTGGAGTAGGTCCCAAGGGTTGGGCTGTTCGCCCATTAAAGCGGCACGCGAGCTGGGTTTAGAACGTCGTGAGACAGTTCGGTCCCTATCCGCCGCGCGCGCAGGAAACTTGAGAAAGGCTGTCCCTAGTACGAGAGGACCGGGATGGACGAACCTCTGGTGTGCCAGTTGTTCCGCCAGGAGCACGGCTGGTTAGCTACGTTCGGAAGTGATAACCGCTGAAAGCATCTAAGCGGGAAGCACGTTTCAAGATGAGGTTTCCCACCGGGTTAACCGGGTAAGGCCCCCAGTAGACGACTGGGTTGATAGGCCGGAAGTGTATAGCAGTAATGCCTAGCTGACCGGTACTAATAGGCCGAGGGCTTGTCCCTCAAAGATGTTGCGCGTCCACTGTGTGGTTCCCGAGTTACGGTCGGGAACCTGAGAAATCAGGCTTCGATATAACTCCATAGAGTTTCGGCGGCCATAGCGAACGGGAAACACCCAGCTCCATTCCGAACCTGGAAGTTAAGCCGTTCAGCGCCGATGGTACTGCAACCGGGAGGTTGTGGGAGAGTAGGACGTCGCCGGACAATTTTTAGCAAGGGTCGCCCCCTCGGGGGCGGCCCTTGCGTCATTTCAGGACTTGTTCGTGAGCTCGTCCGTGCCGCAAACTCGAGTAGCAACCCGTACCGCACCTAATTCAAGAGTGTCGCAACACCAGGAGGAACCGTGTCAGACGATCGCCAGCCCAGAAGTGCACGTCCCGCGAGGTCGGGCGGACGGAACGAGGGTGGTCGCGGCGGCTCGGGCAAGGGTGGTCCGCGGCGCTCGAACGAGAACCGTCCCTACAGTCGCGACCGCAAGGACGACCGCCGCCCCCGCAACGACGAGGCGCGCACCGCGGACCAGCAGAAGTACGACGGCCCGGAGATCGCCGAGTGGATCACCGGCAAGGAGCTCGACCGTTCGGTCGCTGACCAGCTGAAGTCGCTGCCGGAGAAGCTGATGCTCCGGGTGGCACGCCACCTGGTCGCCGCCGGCGAGCTGCTCGAGTCCGACCCGAAGGTCGCCTACCAGCACACCCTGGCCGCGCGTGGGCGGGCAGGCCGGCTGGCCGTCGTACGGGAGGCCGTGGGGGAGGCGGCGTACGCGGCCGGTGAGTACAGCGAGGCCCTCGCCGAGCTGCGATCGGCGAAGCGGATGAACGGCGCCCACGACTACGTGGCGATGATGGCGGACTGCGAGCGCGCCCTCGGACGCCCCGACCGCGCCCTCACGCTGCTCAAGAACACCCCGCGCGACAAGTTCGCGCCGCCGTTGCTGGCCGAGGTGCTGATCGTCGAGGCGGGAGCACGTCGTGACCGCGGCGAGCTCGATGCCGCGTTGCGGACCCTGGAGAACGGCCCGATCAACTCCAAGTCCCGGCAGCCCTGGGTGGCCCGGCTCCGCTACACCTACGCCGAGACGCTGCTCGCCGCCGGCCGCCGTGAGGACGCGCTGGAGTGGTTCCACCGCACCGAGGCGGTCGACGTCGACGAGATCACCGACGCCGGTGCCCGGGCGTTGGAGATCGAACGCAGCCAGGGCTGACCGCCGGATGAGCGAACCTGATCGCCGTCCGCTGTGCGAGGCCTACGACACGGCGGTCCTCGACCTCGACGGCGTGGTCTACATCGGTGAGCGGGCGGTCGCCGGCGCTGCTGCCGCGCTCGAAGGAGCCGTGGCCTCGGGGATGCACCTGGCGTTCGTGACCAACAATGCGTCGCGGTCGCCCGAGGACGTCGCGGCGCACCTGCGCGAGCTGGGTGTGGCGGCCGAGCCGGCGGACGTTGTCACCAGTGCGCAGGCCGCGGCCGGGCTGGTCGCCCAGCAGGTTCCGTCCGGGGCGGAGGTCTACGTGATCGGCGGTCCCGGACTGGAGACCGCGCTGCGCGAGCGCGGGCTGGTCCCGGTCACCGATCTCACCGGCTCCCCGGTCGCGGTGGTCCAGGGTTTCGGGCCGCAGGTGCCGTGGCGGCAGGTGATCGACGGAGCCATCCTGGTCCGCGAAGGGTTGCCGTGGGTCGCCAGCAACACCGACCTGACCGTGCCCACCGAGCGCGGCCCGGGACCGGGCAACGGCGCGCTGGTCGCGCTCGTCGCCGAGTTCTCCGGACGTACGCCGCTGGTCGCCGGCAAGCCGCGGCCACCGCTCTTCGAGGAGACCCTGGCCCGGGTCGGTGGCACCCGCCCCCTGGTCGTCGGCGATCGGCTCGACACCGACATCGACGGCGCGATCGCGGTCGGCTGGGACAGCCTGCTCGTGATGACCGGGGTGACCACGCTGGCGGACCTGGCGAGGATCGAGGTGTCCCGGCGCCCCACGTACGTCGGCGCGGACCTGAGCAGGCTGGCGCACCCGGCGACCCCCGTCGATGGCTGGACCGCGGCCGTGGTGGACGGGCGGCTGCGCGTCCAGGGCGCCGGGGACGTCCACGGCTGGTGGTCCGCCGTCGCCCGGACGACCTGGGCCCACCTCGACGAAACCGGTCGGCCCGCGAGCACCGACGGTGCGGTCCCCGGTAGCGTGGTGGCATGACCGACCAGTACCCCGAGGACGTCGACCAGGAGCCGGCGGACGCCGAGGACCGTGAGCGGCCCTCGGACGACGAGCTGCTCCGCGACGACCTCGACGACCTGGCTGGTGAGCTGGTGGCCTCCGGTGAGGCGGCCGCGACCGGCAACGCCGCGGTGGACGAGGTGCTCCGCTCGCTGCAGACCCTGGACTCCAAGCCGGTCGACGAGCACGTCGCGGTCTTCGAGCAGGCCCACGAGCAGCTTCGCCGTACCCTCTCCGGCGCCGGCGACGACGCCTAGGCACGAGCCGGTGCCCCCTCGTCGTCTCCGGCTCGACGCGGAGCTGGTCCGCCGCGGGCTGGCCCGCTCCCGGGACCACGCCGCCGAGCTGATCGCCGCCGGCCGGGTGACGGTGCAGGGGCAACGGGCGACCAAGCCGGCGACCGGGGTGACCGTGGACGCCGACCTGGTGGTCCGCCCCGACCCGGACAAGCCCGACTACGTCAGTCGTGGCGGACACAAGCTGGCCGGTGCGCTGGCCGCGTTCGCGGGCCTGGAGGTCGCCGGCCGACGCTGCCTGGACGCGGGCGCCTCCACGGGAGGGTTCACCGACGTCCTGCTGCGCGCCGGCGCGGCCGAGGTGGTGGCCGTCGACGTCGGGTACGGACAGCTGGCCTGGTCGCTGCAGTCCGACGACCGGGTGACCGTGCACGACCGCACCAACATCCGCGAGCTCACCGTCGACGTCATCGACGGACCGGTGGACCTGGTGGTCGGAGACCTGTCGTTCATCTCGCTCCGGCTGGTCCTGGACGCGCTGATCGGCGTCACCCGGCCGGACGGGGACCTGGCCCTGATGGTCAAGCCGCAGTTCGAGGTCGGCAAGGAACGCCTCGGGAAGGGCGGGGTGGTGCGGGATCCAGCGCACCGGACCGCTGCCGTCCTGGACATCGCCGAGGCGGCCGCCGCCCGCGGCTGGGGAGCGGTCGGGGTGGCGGTCAGCCCGTTGCCGGGGCCGTCGGGCAACGTCGAGTTCTTCCTCTGGCTGCGCCACGGATCCCCAACCATCGGCGAAGCCGAGATATCCACAGAGGTGAGCCGTTCCAGCGTGCCCGACCCCGCTGGTGAGAGGCTGTGATGCGTGAGCACTGATCAGCCCCGCGTCGACGCGGCCCCCGGGGACCTCCCGCGGCGCATCCTGCTGCTCGCGCACACCGGGCGCGAGGAGGCACTGGCGGTCGCGCGCAAGGTGGTCGCCGCCCTCCGGGTGCACGGCGTGGTCGTCCGGGTCCTCGCCGACGAAGCGGCGGACCTGGCGCTCGACACCACCGACGGCGTCGAGCTCGTCGCCGAGGGCATCGCGGCGGACGGCTGCGAGCTGGCGGTCGTGATCGGCGGTGACGGCACGATCCTGCGTGCTGCCGAGCTGACCCACAATTCCGGGACCCCGGTGCTCGGCATCAACCTCGGCCACGTCGGCTTCCTGGCCGAGGCGGAGAGCGAGGACCTCGAGGCGACGATCGAGGCGATCATCGAGCGCCGGTACACCGCCGAGGACCGGCTGACGATCGATGTCGCCGTCTATCAGGGCAAGGAGCTGGTCACCTCCACCTGGGCCCTGAACGAGGCCAGCGTGGAGAAGGCGGCCCGGCAGCGGATGCTCGAGGTGGTCGTCGAGATCGATGGCCGGCCGCTCAGCCGGTGGGGCTGCGACGGCGTCGTCTGCGCGACGCCGACCGGCTCCACGGCGTACAACTTCTCCGCCGGCGGACCGGTGGTCTGGCCCGGCGTCGAGGCGCTGCTGATGGTGCCGATCAGCGCGCACGCGTTGTTCGCGCGACCGATGGTTGTGGCACCGGACTCGGTACTCGCGGTCGAGGTGCTCGCCCAGACCCAGGGGGCCGGCGTGCTCTGGTGCGACGGTCGTCGTACCGTCGAGCTGCCGCCGGGCGCCCGGATCGAGGTACGCCGGGGGAGCAAGCCGGTGCGCCTGGTCCGGTTGCACGAGGCTCCGTTCACCGACCGGCTGGTCGCCAAGTTCGACCTGCCCGTCGAGGGCTGGCGCGGCTCCTCCGAACGCCGCCGCAAGCAACCGGGGATCGACTCGTGATCGAGGAGATCCGGATCGCCTCGCTGGGTGTGATCGACGAGTCCGTGCTCGAGCTCGGACCCGGGTTGAACGTGGTCACCGGCGAGACCGGGGCCGGCAAGACGATGCTCGTCACGGCGCTCGGGCTGCTGCTCGGTGCCCGTGCCGATGCCGGCGCGGTGCGCAACGGGGCCAAGGCCGCCCGGGTCGAGGGCATCGTCGCGGTGACCGGGGGTCCGATCCCGGCGATGGCCGACGAGCTCGGTGGCGAGGTCGAGGACGGGACCCTGGTCCTGGCCCGCCAGGTGTCCGCCGAGGGCCGTTCGCGCGCCTTCCTGGGCGGCGCGTCGGTGCCGATCTCGGCGCTCCAGAGCGTGGCCGACCACCTGGTCGCGGTGCACGGCCAGTCCGACCAGCACCGGTTGCTCCAGGCCGAGGCGCAACGGGCCGCGGTGGACGGGTTCGCGGGCGCACCGCTCGCGGAGGTCGCCGCCGAGTACCGCACCGGCTACGCCGCGCTGCGGAAGGTCGAGGGCGAGCTCGCCGAGGTCGTCGGTGCCGCCCGGGAACGGGCCCGCGAGGCGGATGTCCTGCGCCTGGGGCTGGACGAGATCGAAGCCGTCGAGCCGCTGTCCGGCGAGGACGTCGCCCTGGCGCACGAGGAGTCCCGGCTCGGGTTCGCCGACACCCTGCGCACCGCCGCCGAGGAGGCCCGCGAGGCGCTCTCCTCCGACACGGTCGCCGACTCCGGTACGGCGGACGCCCTCGGCGCGATGGCAACCGCCCGACGAGCGCTGGAGTCGGTCCGCGAGCACGACGTCGATGCCGGCAAGCTGGCCGACCGGGTCGCCGAGGTCTCGTACCTGCTCGCCGACGTCGCGGCTGACGTCGCGTCGTACGCCTCGGCGCTCGACACCGACCCGGCGAGGCTGGCCGTGGTCTCCGAGCGTCGCGCCGCGCTGACGGCGCTGACCCGCAAGTACGGCGAGACCGTCGACGAGGTGCTCGCCTGGGCGGCCGCCTCGGCCGAACGGCTGCTGGTCCTGGAGAACTCGGAGAACCGGGCCGAGGAGCTCCGCGCCGAGCGGGCGCGGCTGCGGGCCGAGCTCGCCGACCGGGCCGCCGCGCTCTCCGTCGCCCGGACCGCCGCCGGTGCGGCGCTGTCGGCCGCGGTGAGCGACGAGCTCTCCGCGCTGGCGATGCCGCACGCCCGGGTCGAGATCGTGGTCGGGCGCACCCCCGACCCCGAGGGACTGGAGGTCGACGGCGGCAGCTGGCGGTTCACCGGGTCGGGCATCGACCAGGTCGAGATCCTGCTGGCCGCCAACACCGGATCCGAGCCGCGTCCGCTCAACAAGGGCGCCTCCGGGGGCGAGCTCTCCCGGGTGATGCTGGCGATCGAGGTCGTCCTGGCGGGGACCAGCCCGGTGCCCACCTTCGTCTTCGACGAGGTCGACGCCGGAGTCGGCGGCAAGGCCGCGGTCGAGATCGGTCGCCGGCTGGCCGCGCTGGCCGGTTCGGCCCAGGTCCTGGTGGTCACCCACCTGCCGCAGGTCGCCGCGTTCGCGGACCGGCACGTCGTGGTCGCCAAGGCCAGCGACGGCCGGGTCACCACCTCCGGGCTCTCGGTGCTCGACGACGCCGGCCGGGTCCGGGAGCTCTCCCGGATGCTCGCCGGCCTCGAGGAGTCCGAGACCGCGATGGCGCACGCCCAGGAGCTCCTCGACGTCGCCCAGCAGGCCCGGACCGCCCGCAGCTGACCCGCGAGGACGGCGGGACAGGCCGACCCTGGCGCGGTACGACATATCGGACCAGCTGCGTGAAAGCATGCAAGCGCCATGAAATTGCCTCGTCTCGGTAAGAAGTCGTCCGTCCTCCCCGGCCTTTCCGTCGTGGTCCGCGCCCACCGCAACCTCGCCACCCTGATCAGCCGGGTGCAGCCGGGGGACCTGGTGGTGATCGACCAGCGGGACCTCGGCGGCGACGTCGCCCAGGCTCTGCTGGATCGGAAGCCGCTGGCCGTGATCAACGCCGCCGAGTTCATCTCCGGCCGGTTCGCGAACCGCGGACCGCAGACGCTCGTCGGGGCCGGCGTCCGGCTCTTCGAGGGGAACCGCGACCAGGTGCTCGGCCTGCGCGACGGCAGCACGCTCCGGCTCCACGAGGGCACCCTGTACGACGACGCCGTGGTCGTCCTCGACGTGCGCGAGCTCGACGCGGTGGCGGTCCGCGACCAGATGCAGGAGGCGGGCTCCGGCCTGGCCGTGCAGCTGGAGAGCTTCGCGCACGCGGCCAGCGAGCTCGTCCGGCGCGAGGAGCCGCTGGTGCTGCACGGTCTCGGCATGCCGCCGCTGGCCACCTCGATGACCGACCGGGTGGTCGTGGTGATCGGGACGGCGGCCACCAGGGCCGACCTGGCCGGGATCCGCCGGCTGCGGCGCCGGACGAAGCCGGTGGTGATCGCGGTCGACTCCGGGATCGACCTGGCGCTACGACGCCGGCTGAAGCCTGCCGTCGGCGTTCTCAGCGGCGGGGCGGCGGTCTCGGACAAGGCGCTGGCCCGGTGCGCCGAGGTCGTGCTCGTCGAGCCCGGGCACGCGGTCCGCAGCCAGGTGGAGAAGCTGAACCTGCCCGCCGTGGTGCTGCCGACCAGCCTGGCCGCCGCGGACGTCGGCCTCCTGCTCGCCCACCACGGGAACGCCCGGCTGGCCGTCCCGGTCGGATCGCCGGCGACCCTGGACGAGTTCGTCGACCGGGACCGCAACGACCAGGCCAGCAACGTGCTGACCCGGCTCCGGCTCGGCACCCGCCTGGTCGAGGGGCGTGCGGTGCCGCTGCTCCGCGGCCGTCCGCGCCGTACCCGGATCGTCCGCGCGCTGGTCGCCGCGGTCCTGGTCGGCGCCGTGGGCGTGCTGGCGTTCACCCCGACGGGGGAGCGGTGGCGCGACGACCTGCGTGCCGAGCTCCCCGACTCGCTGGGCGGCTCGCACGACCTCCAGCGCGTCGAGGACCAGGTCGCCGACCGGGACCGGCAGCTCGAGGCGCTCACCACGCGAGCGCAGCAACGGGACGCGTTCACCACGGCGACCGCCGCCAACGTCGTCCGCGGCACCCTCGCCGGCCGGTCGGTCGCGGTGGTCGCGCTTCCCGGCGCGGATCCGGAGACGCTGACCGCGCTGCGCGGTCTGGTCGGCACCGCCGGCGCGCAGGTGACCGCCGACGTCACCGTGGCCCCGGCCGCCGTCTCCGGTGCCCAGCGCGGACTGGTCGAGGCGCTGACCAGCCAGATGCTCACCCAGGCGAAGGACGTGACCGTCCCCGCCGGTGCCACCGGCTACCAGCGCCTCGGCGCGCTGCTGGCCCGTGCGGCCGGGGTCGGCGCGGCGGCGAAGGTGCCGCGCGCGGCGTACGACACCACCGCTGTCGGGGTGGTCTCCGGGCTGCAGACGGCCGAGCTGGCCACCGCCAAGGTCACCGCTCGGGCGGCGCTCACGCTGATCGTGGCGGGCCGCGACACGACTCCGGACGAGGACTCGGCCCTGGCGACGACGGTGGCGGCGTACGGGGGTCAGACGGCGACGGTGGTGACCGGGCCGACCGCGGAGACCGCGGTCCTCAAGGCCGTGCGCCCGGGCGCGGCGGTGAGCTCGGCCGGGGGTTCGGAGGGGGTCGAGGGCCGGGTCGTGGCGATCCTGGCCCTGGCCGCCCAGACCCGGGGCGACGTCGGCGACTACGGTCCGGGAGGCGGCGACGGGGCGGTTCCGCCGCTGTCGTAGAGATCTCGTACGCGGCGTGCAACGAGGGTGCGGGTTTTCTTGATAGGGTTGAACCCCGTGGAGATGTTGGACTTTCTGCTTCGGAAGCCAGCGCCGCCGCACTTCATGCGAACCGACCACGGGAGTCACCTTGGCACCTAGCCAGCCGACCAAGCACGTTTTCGTCACCGGCGGAGTCGCCTCCTCGCTGGGCAAGGGACTCACCGCCTCGAGTCTCGGCAGCCTGCTCAAGTCGCGCGGCATGCGGGTCACGATGCAGAAGCTCGACCCGTACCTGAACGTCGACCCCGGGACGATGAACCCGTTCCAGCACGGTGAGGTCTTCGTGACCAACGACGGCGCCGAGACCGACCTGGACGTCGGCCACTACGAGCGCTTCCTCGACACCGACCTGAACCAGATCGCCAACGTCACCACCGGTCAGATCTACTCGACGGTGATCGCCAAGGAACGGCGCGGCGACTACCTCGGTGACACGGTCCAGGTGATCCCGCACATCACCAACGAGATCAAGGACCGGATCCGCGCGATGGGCGGCCCGGAGATCGACGTGGTGATCACCGAGATCGGCGGCACCGTCGGTGACATCGAGTCGCTGCCGTTCCTCGAGGCGGCCCGCCAGGTCCGTCACGACCTCGGCCGCGACAACGTCTTCTTCCTGCACGTCTCGCTGGTGCCGTGGATCGGCCCCAGCCAGGAGCTGAAGACCAAGCCGACCCAGCACTCGGTCGCCGCGCTGCGCTCGATCGGCATCCAGCCGGATGCGATCGTCTGCCGCGCCGACCGGCAGCTGCCCGACGGGATCAAGAAGAAGATCTCGCTGATGTGCGACGTCGACCAGGACGCGGTGGTCACCGCCGCGGACGCCCCGTCCATCTACGACATCCCGAAGGTGCTGCACGCCGAGGGACTGGACGCCTACGTCGTACGCCGCCTGAACCTGCCGTTCCGCGACGTCGACTGGACCCTCTGGGACGACCTGCTGCAGCGGGTGCACCACCCCGACGAGGAGGTCACCGTCGGCCTGGTCGGCAAGTACATCGACCTGCCCGACGCCTACCTCTCGGTCGCCGAGGCGCTCCGGGCCGGTGGTTTCGCGCACAAGGCCAAGGTCAACGTCGCGTGGATCGCCTCGGACGAGTGCGAGACCCGTGAGGGCGCCGCCAAGGCGCTCGCCGACGTGGACGCGGTGCTGGTGCCCGGCGGGTTCGGCATCCGCGGCATCGAGGGCAAGCTCGGCGCGCTGACCTACGCGCGGACGAACAAGATCCCGACCCTGGGCATCTGCCTGGGCCTGCAGTGCATGGTGATCGAGTACGCCCGCAGCGAGGCCGGCCTGCTGGAGGCGGCCTCCACCGAGTTCGACCCGGACTGCGCGGAGCCGGTGGTCGCCACCATGGCCGAGCAGCACGCGTTCGTCGAGGGCGCCGGCGACCTCGGCGGCACCATGCGGCTGGGTCTCTACCCGGCGAACCTCAAGGACGGCTCGGTCGTCCGGGCGGCGTACGGCGAGGCCCAGGTCTCCGAGCGGCACCGGCACCGCTACGAGGTCAACAACGCCTACCGGGACAAGCTCGAGCAGGCCGGTCTGGTCTTCTCCGGCCTCTCGCCGGACAACAACCTGGTCGAGTACGTCGAGCTTCCGGCCGACGTGCACCCCTACTACGTCTCGACCCAGGCGCACCCGGAGCTGCGGTCCCGGCCGACCCGGCCGCACCCGTTGTTCGCGGGCCTGGTCGGCGCCGCGATCACCCGCCAGCGCGAGCTGCGGATCCCGATCGACGAGACCGGCCTGCGGGTGCACTCGGCCGACGATGAGTCCTGAGCCGTCGTCCGCGCGGATCGCGGACGAGCCCCAGTCCTGGCCGCTGAGCCGCTCGGCGTACGTGTACGAGTCCGGCTGGGTGGTGAACTTCCGCGAGGACACCCTCTCAGTCCCGGGGGAGCCGGAGCACGAGTTCACCCGGCTGGTGGTCGAGGACCCCGGCGCGGTGGTGGTGCTGGCGATCGACGAGGACGACCGGGTGGTGATCCTGCGGCAGTACCGGCACCCGGTGCAGAAGCGGATGATCCAGCTCCCGGCCGGCAAGCTCGACAAGCCCGGCGAGGACCCGCTGGTCGCGGCGCAGCGCGAGCTGCGTGAGGAGACCGGGCTGGCCGCCGCCGAGTGGACCCATCTGCTGACCACCTACGCCTCGCCGGGGATCACCTCGGAGACGCACGCGCTCTACCTCGCCCGCGGCCTGACCGAGGTGCCCCGCGACTTCGAGATGCACCACGAGGAGGCCGACATGACCATGGAGCGGGTCGGCTACCAGGACTTGCTCGAAGCCGTCCTGGACGGCAGCGCGGCCGACGCGCCGCTCGCTGGAGCGGTGATGTCCTACGAATTGATGAGGAATCGTGGCCGCTTTTGACGGATTTCGTGGTTAGCCTGTCTATTAAGTGACGAGACGGGCACACCTCGTGCCGTAGATGACTGGGAGATCGCAGTGAGGGTCGGCGTACCGAAGGAAGTCAAGAACCACGAGTACCGGGTGGCGATCACCCCGGTCGGGGTCCACGAGCTGGTCGCGCACGGGCACGAGGTGTTCGTCGAACGCGGTGCCGGGGTCGGGTCCTCCATCCCGGACGAGGAGTACGCCGGCGCCGGCGCGACGCTGCTGGACAGCGCCGACGACGTCTGGGCGCGAGGCGAGATGGTGCTGAAGGTCAAGGAGCCGGTGGCCGAGGAGTACCACCGGATGCGCGAGGGGCTGCTGCTCTTCACCTACCTGCACCTGGCGGCCGACCAGCCGCTGACCGCGGAGCTTGCGGCTCGCAAGGTCACCGGGGTCGCCTACGAGACGGTGCAGCTGCCCTCGGGCGGGCTGCCGCTGCTCTACCCGATGTCCGAGGTGGCCGGGTGCCTGGCTCCTCAGGTCGGCGCCTACTCGCTGCTGAAGGCCCAAGGGGGGCGCGGGGTGCTGCTCGGCGGGGTCGGCGGTGTCGCGAACGCGAAGGTGGTGATCCTCGGCGCCGGCGTCTCGGGTCAGAACGCCGCCAACATCGCGCTCGGCATGGGCGCGGACGTCACCCTGCTCGACACCGACCTGGACAAGCTGCGGATGTCGTTCTGGCGCTACAACAACCGGGTGCACGGCCTGGCCTCCTCCAAGCTGGCCATCCAGCAGCAGCTGCTGGAGGCGGACCTGGTGATCGGCGCGGTGCTGATCCCGGGGGCGAAGGCGCCGAAGCTGGTCACCAACGAGCTGGTCGCGTCGATGAAGCCGGGGTCGGTGCTGGTCGACATCGCGGTCGACCAGGGCGGCTGCTTCGAGGACACCCGGCCGACCACGCACGCGGATCCGACGTACCAGGTGCACAACTCGACGTTCTACTGCGTGGCCAACATGCCGGGCGCGGTCCCGAACACCTCGACGTACGCGCTGACCAACGCCACCCTGCCGTACGCCGTCGCGCTCGCCGACAAGGGCTGGCAGCAGGCCTGCCGCGATGACCACTCGCTCGCCCTCGGCCTGAACACCCACGCCGGCGACGTCACCTACGCCCCGGTCGCCGAGGCGCACGGGATGGCGTCGGTCTCGCTGGAGAGTGCGCTGGGGGCCGTGTCCTGACCCAGAATCCTGAGCAGAACCCCGCCCCGGTCCCGAGCCCGCTGGTCCGCGCGGTCCGTACCTACCTGGACCACCTCGGGGTCGAGCGCGGTCTGGCGGCGAACACGCTCTCGTCGTACCGGCGCGACCTGCGGCGCTACCTGGGCTTCCTGGACGGCGTCGGGATCACCGAACTGGACGCGATCACCGAGCAGACCGTGCTCGACTTCCTGACCGCGCTGCGGGAGGGGGACAGCGAGCACGTCGCGCTGAGTGCGACCTCGGCCGGGCGCACCGTGGTGGCGGTCCGGGGGTTCCACAAGTTCGCGGTGAAGGACGGTCTGGCCCGGCTGGACCCGTCCGTCGGCGTGCGCCCGCCCAGTCCCGCCAAGCGGCTGCCGAAGGCGCTCGCGCTCGGTGACGTCGAAGCGATCCTGGAGGCTGCCGGCGCGGCCGGCACGATCCTGTCGATGCGGGACCGGGCCCTGCTGGAGCTGCTCTACGGCACCGGCGCCCGGATCTCGGAAGCGGTCGGCCTGGACGTCGACGACCTCGACCTGACCCACGGCACCGTCCTGCTGCGCGGCAAGGGCAGCAAGGAGCGGATCGTCCCGGTCGGGCGCTTCGCCCGCGAGGCTGTCGAGGCCTACCTGACCCGGGCCCGTCCGGACCTGGCGTCGACCGGCAAGGGCACGCCGGCGATGTTCCTGAACGCGCGCGGCGGCCGGCTGTCGCGGCAGAGCGCGTGGACGGTGATCGTGAAGTCCGCCGAGCGCGCCGGGGTCAAGGCCGAGGTCTCGCCGCACACGATGCGGCACTCGTTCGCGACCCACCTTCTGGAGGGCGGCGCCGACGTCCGGGTCGTCCAGGAGCTGCTCGGCCATGCCTCGGTGACCACCACCCAGGTGTACACGCTGGTCACCGTCGACAGCCTGCGCGAGGTCTACGCGGCCGCGCATCCGCGGGCGTTGGCGTGACCTCGGCGAACCCACAGGTTTATGCACAGGACGCTCCTCGGCTGTGGGTTTGAGCGGGAGCTTATGCACACAGTTTCCCCAGATTTCCCTTGCAGGACAGGAGTCTGCGCCCTCGGCTTGTGAGCGGTACGCCGACGGGCCTAGAGTCCAGCCCACTGCACGACTTGCCGCCAAGTCGACAAAGGTGCAGGGGCCATCTCGACGAGGGGAACCGGACCATGAGCGGTGCCGACGGATTCGGCGGACAGACCACCAGCGCCTCCGAGGTCCCACCCTTGGTCCGCAATCCGGTCACCCCTCCGGAGGCCACCGTGCTGCAGCACCCGTCTCTCGACACCCCCTCCATCCGACTGCCTGAGGACCATGACGTGCCCGACGAGACCGTCGTCTCCGCCCCTGCCGACTCGGACGTCGTGATCGGCCCCACCGGTCGCCCGCTCCCGGAGTTCCCCGAGCCGGGCCCGGTCGGAGCGCGCACCAAGGCGCGGGTGATCTCGATGTGCAACCAGAAGGGCGGCGTCGGCAAGACCACCACCACGATCAACCTCGGTGCCTCGCTGGCCGAGTTCGGTCGCAAGGTGCTGCTGGTCGACTTCGACCCGCAGGGTTCGCTCTCGGTCGGTCTCGGTCTGAACCCGCACCAGATGGAGCTCTCCATCTACAACCTGCTGATGCAGCGCGACGTCGACCTCGACGAGGTCGTGGTCCCGACCGGCGTCCCCGGGATGGACCTGCTGCCCTCCAACATCGACCTCTCGGCCGCCGAGGTGCAGCTGGTGCACGAGGTCGCCCGCGAGCAGACCCTGCAGCGGGTGCTCGCCCCGGCGCTGGAGAAGTACGACGTCATCCTGATCGACTGCCAGCCCTCGCTCGGCCTGCTCACCGTGAACGCGCTCACCGCCTCCGACGGCGTGATCGTGCCCCTGGAGTGCGAGTACTTCGCGCTGCGCGGCGTGGCCCTGCTGAAGACCACCATCGACAAGGTCAAGGAGCGGCTCAACCCGCGCCTGGAGATCGAGGGCGTCCTCGGCACCATGTTCGACGGTCGGACCCTGCACAGCCGCGAGGTGATGCAGCGCCTGGTCGAGGCCTGGGGCGACACCGTCTTCCACACGGTGATCCGCCGGACCGTGAAGTTCTCGGACGCGACCGTGGCCGGTGAGCCGATCACCGCCTACGCCTCGTCCTCCGCGGGAGCCGACTCCTACCGGACGCTGGCCAAGGAGGTGCTGGCTCGTTGGCAGCACGACGCGTAAGCCTGCCGACGGCCGACGACCTGTTCCGGCCGACGAGCGAGGGCGACCAGGCCGAGGCCGCGCCCGCGGTTGCCGCCGTACCGGAGCCGGCGCCCGCGCGGAAGACCGCCAAGTCGACGAAGGCCCGGGGTCCGCGCACCTCCAGCGGCCGGGTCCGGCACGACGAGAAGATGACGGTGTACGTCACCGCCGAGGAGCTCGTCGACATCGAGCACGCCCGGCTGTCGCTGCGCCGTGACCACGGCCTGGCCGTCGACCGCGGCCGCCTGGTCCGGGAGGCGCTCTCGATCGTGCTCGCCGACCTGGAGCACCAGGGCGACGACAGCGAGCTCGTACGCCGGTTGCTCGGATGACGCCGGCGGCCACGACCGAGATCGCTGCAGACATCCTGGAGGGCGACGGGCTGGACACCGGCTTCGCCGTCCGGCTGGACAACTTCGAGGGACCGTTCGACCTGCTGCTGAGCCTGATCAGCAAGCACAAGCTGGACGTCACCGAGGTGGCGCTGTCGAAGGTCACCGACGAGTTCATCGCGCACATCAAGGCCGCCGGCGACGTCTGGGACCTCGAGCAGACCACGTCGTTCCTGCTGATCGCCTCCACCCTGCTCGACCTGAAGGCGGCCCGGCTGCTGCCCTCCGGCGACGTCGAGGACGAGGAGGACCTGGCGCTGCTCGAGGCGCGGGACCTGCTCTTCGCGCGGCTGCTGCAGTACCGCGCCTTCAAGCAGGTCGCCGCGGTCCTGGAGGAGCGGGTCGAGGCGGAGTCGCTCCGGTTCCCGCGCGCGGTCGGCCTGGACGAGCGGTTCGCGACGCTGCTGCCGGACGTGCTGATCGGGCTCGGCCTCGAGGAGTTCGCCGGACTCGCGGCCAAGGCGCTGGAGCCGAAGCCCGAGCCCGAGGGCGTCTCGCTGGCGCACATCCACGCCCCGGCGGTGAGCGTCCGCGAGCAGGCGCACGTCGTGGTCGAGCGGCTGCGGGTGCACGGCACCCTCACCTTCCGCAAGCTCGCCGCGGACGCGCCGGACACGATGACCAAGGTGGCCCGGTTCCTGGCGCTCCTGGAGCTCTTCCGCGAGGGGGTGCTGGCGTTCGACCAGATGACCCCGCTCGGGGAGCTGACCGTCCGCTGGACCGGCGGCGAGGACGAGCAGATCGAGATCAACGACGAGTTCGACGGCACCCCGCTCTCCCCGGACCCGGGCGCCGAGCTGAACACCGGAGGAAGTGACGAGGAATGACCGAGACCGAGACGACGCCGGACGTCGAGCTTGTCGAGACGCCTGAGGTCGAGACGCCTGAGGTCGATACGCCGGCCGACGAGCAGGCGGACGAGATTCGCGAGTCCGAGGGGGAGTCCCTCTCGATCCCGCTCGCCGAGCTCCGGCCCGCGCTGGAAGCGGTCCTGATGGTCGCCGACCAGCCGCTGGACGACCTCAGCCTGGCCACCGCGGTCGGGTACCCGGTCAGCGAGGTCGAGGCCGCGCTCAGCGACCTGGCCCGCGAGTACGACGAGGCGATGCGCGGCTTCGAGCTGCGCAACGTGGCCGGCGGCTGGCGGTACTACACCCGCGAGGAGTTCGCCCCGGTCGTGGAGCGGTTCGTCCTCGACGGCCAGCAGGCCCGGCTGACCCAGGCCGCCCTGGAGACGCTGGCCGTGGTCGCCTACAAGCAGCCGGTCAGCCGCAGCCGCGTCTCCGCGATCCGCGGCGTCAACGTCGACGGCGTGATGCGCACCCTGCTCACCCGCGGCCTGGTCGAGGAGGCCGGAGCCGACGCCGAGACCGGCGCGAACCTGTACCGGACCTCCACCTACTTCCTGGAGCGGATCGGGATCACCTCGCTCGACGAGCTGCCCGAGCTGGCTCCGTTCGTGCCGGACATGGACGAGTTCGACCTCGACGAGGAGTTCGCGGCGGCGGTCAGTGCGCCGACGCAGCCGGGCGAGAGCGCCGAACCCGACGAGACCCCGGAATCGTGACCGACCAGTCCTCCGACCTCGACGACGAAGGCCTGATCCGGCTGCAGAAGCTGCTCGCCACCTCCGGGGTGGCCAGCCGTCGCAAGTGCGAGGAGCTGATGCTCGCCGGCGAGGTCGAGGTCGACGGCGAGATCGTCACCCGGCTCGGCACCAAGGTGGATCCGGCGACCGCGGTGATCCGCGTCTCCGGCAAGCGGCTGCCGCCGCGCAGCCCGAACGTCTACCTGGTCCTGAACAAGCCCCGCGGGGTCGTCTCGACGATGTCGGACCCCGAGGGACGGCGGACGCTGAGCGACTTCGTGGCGAACCGGCCCGAGCGGCTCTTCCACGTGGGCCGGCTCGACACCGACACCGACGGGCTGATCATGCTCACCAACGACGGCGACTTCGCGCAGCGGCTGGCGCACCCGTCGTACGAGATGGAGAAGACGTACGTCGCCGAGGTCACCGGTGCGGTCGACAAGAACACCGTCAAGACGCTGCTGGCCGGCGTGACCCTGGAGGACGGCCCGGTGGAGGTCCGCCGCGCCCGGGTGATCTCCAGCACCGCCCAGCGCGGCATCGTCGAGCTGGTCATCCACGAGGGCCGCAACCGGATCGTCCGCCGCCTGCTGGACGAGATCGGGCACCCGGTGCAGCGGCTCTCCCGCACGGCGATCGGCCCGGTGCGGATCGGGCAGCTCAAGAGCGGCCAGCTGCGCGAGCTCAGCACCGACGAGGTCGGATCGCTGCTCGACACCGCCGGCTTGTAGCCTTGGAGACCCCGATTGCCGAGGAGGCACCCGTGTCCGTTCGCGCCGTGCGCGGGGCCACCCAGCTGACCGACGACACCCGCGAGCAGATGCTCGAGCGGGTCGCCGAGATGGTCACCGAGGTGATGGCGGCCAACCAGCTCGAGGTCGACGACTTCATCTCGGTCATCTTCACCGCCACCTCCGACCTGGTCGCCGAGTTCCCGGCGTACGCCGCCCGGAGCCTCGGGTTCGGCGAGGTGCCGCTGATCTGCGCCCGCGAGCTGGAGATCGACGGCTCGATGCCGCGGGTGGTCCGGATGATGGCGCACGTCGAGACGGACCGCGCCCGGGCCGAGATCACCCACGTCTACCTGCACGGCGCCGCCGCGCTGCGCTCGGACCTGACCAAGGTCCGGTCGATGCCGGATGAGTGAGCCGGCGGCTCGCACCCTGACCGGGCCGATCCACGTGATCGGCGCCGGACTGCTCGGCACCTCGATCGGCCTGGCGGCGCGCCGCCAGGGGATCACCGTTTGGCTCAGCGACGCGAACCCGGAGCACGTCCGGACGGCGATCAGCCTCGGCGCAGGCGAGGCGGCGCCGGCCGACGGGGTCGCCCAGCTGGTCGTGGTCGCCGTACCGCCGGTGCACATCGCCGAGGTCGTCGTCGGCGCGCTGGAGACCGGCGCGATGGTGACCGACATCGGCAGCGTCAAGGCCCAGCCGCTCGAGCAGGTCTCCGACCAGGTGGACGACACCGTGCTCTCCCGGTACGTCGGCAGCCACCCGATGGCGGGGAGCGAGCGTTCCGGACCGCTCGCCGCGAGCGCGGCCCTCTTCGACGGCCGTCCGTGGGCGGTCACGCCGCACGTGCACGCCGACCCGGAGGCGGTCGCGCTGGTCGAGGACCTGATCGCGCTCTGCGGCGCCGCGGCGGTCCGGCTCTCGCCGGTCGAGCACGACCTCGCCGTCGCCCGTACGTCGCACCTGCCGCACCTGCTGGCGGTGCTCGCCGCCGGCCAGCTCACCGAGGCACTTCCCGAGCACCTGTCGCTCTCCGGCCAGGGTGTGCGCGACGTCACCCGGGTGGCCGGCGGGGACCCGGACCTCTACGGCCAGATCATCCGGGCGAACGGCGTCACCGTGGCCGAGCTGCTCCGCGGCGTCCGCGAGCACCTGGACGCGTTGATCGCGGCGGTGGACGCACCGGCGGCCGACGACCTGGCCGAGATCCTCGCCCGCGGCGTGGCCGGCACCCAGATCATCCCCGGCAAGCACGGCGGGGTCGCCCTGGAGACGGGCCCGGTCTTCGTGCTGGTGCCCGACCACCCCGGCGAACTGGCCCGGCTCTTCGCCGACGTCGGCGAGATCGGGGTCAACGTCGAGGATCTGCGCATCGATCACGACCCGGGCCGTCCGGCCGGTCTGGTCGAGCTGCAGGTCGAGGCGGCGGCGGCCGAGCGGCTGCGGGCCGCGCTCGAATCGAGAAACTGGACCGCTCACCGGTAAGATACCCAGCGGCGCGATGCCGTGCGTGACTCCGTCGGGGTGGCGATACATGGTGAACGAGCGTGAACGAGGGGCACCAACCGAGGAGCAGGATCGATGAGCAGCAGTGTTGTCGTGGCGATGGACGGACCGTCCGGATCCGGCAAGTCCAGCACCTCCCGCGGCGTCGCCCGGAGACTCGGTCTGCGCTACCTCGACACCGGCGCCCAGTTCCGCGCGATCACGCTGTGGATGCTCCGGCACGACGTCGACATCCACGACCCTGCGGCTGTCGCGGCCCAGGCGGAGACCCCGGTCCTCGTCTCCGGCACCGATCCGGCGGCCCCGACGATCACCGTCGACGGCGACGACGTCGCCGACCCGATCCGCTCGGCCGAGGTGACCGCCGCGGTGAGCCCGGTCGCGACCGTTCCGGCGGTGCGCACCCGGCTGCTGGAGCTGCAGCGCTCGATCATCGCGGACGCGCTCGCGGCCGGTACCGGGATCGTCGTCGAGGGGCGCGACATCGGATCGGTGGTCTGGCCCGATGCGGCCGTCAAGCTCTACCTGACCGCGGACGCCGCGGCCCGGGCGGCCCGTCGTACGGCGGAGAACGGAAGCGGATCAGCGGCGGCCACCGAGGCCGACCTGCTGCGTCGGGACGCGATCGACTCCTCCCGGACGACCGCGCCGCTGGTGGTTCCGGACGGGGCCGTCCACCTGGACACCACGCCGTACGGACTGGACGAGGTGATCGACCGGGTGGTCGCCATCGTCGAGCGGGAATCGGTCGGATCATGACTGCCGGGGTTCGCGAAGGGCACCAGGCGCTGCCGCGGACCACGGACGTACGGCACCCGTCGCGGCTGATGCTGCACGGCTTGCGTCCGGCGTTCGCGGCCGTGATCAGGAAGCGCTGGGACGTCGAGGTCCGGAACGCCGACCGGGTGCCCGCCACGGGCCCGGTGGTGGTGGCGGCGAACCACATCGGCTTCCTGGACGGACCGATGATGGCGATCGTCGGCCCGCGCCCCGTCCACGCGCTGACCAAGGAGGAGCTCTTCTCCGGCCCGCTGGGCGCGTTCCTGACCGGTGCCGGCCAGATCTCGGTGAACCGGGACGCCCCGGACCCGCGGGCGCTGCGGTCGGCGCTGCGGGTGCTGCGCGACGGCGGGGTGGCCGGGTTGTTCCCGGAGAGCACCCGTGGCGCCGGCGAGATGGTCTCCGCGGCCGGCGGTGCCGCTTACCTGGCGCTGGTGGCCGGTGCTCCCGTCGTACCGATGGCGTTCCTGGGGACCCGGCTGCCCGGGACGGACGCGACCTTTCCGCCGGCCGGATCCCGGCTGGTGGTCAGCTACGGCGAACCGATCCCGGTCGCCCAGCAGGACTGGCCGCGGCTGCGGGCCGACGTGCGCGCGCTGACCGAGACGATCCGCCAGGCGATCATCGCCACCACCCGGGAGGCCGTCCAGGCCACCGGGATCGACCTCCCGGGACCTATCCCGGACCCAGCGCCCGAGGCCTCGGGCGCTGTCACGAGCAAGGACGAGAAGTGACTGAGCAGACAGAGCCCGACGAGGGCTCGAACGACATCCGCACCCCGATCCTGGCGGTGGTCGGACGTCCCAACGTCGGGAAGTCGACGCTGGTCAACCGGATCATCGGCCGCCGCGAGGCGGTCGTCGAGGACAAGCCCGGAGTGACCCGCGACCGGGTCTCCTACGACGCCAACTGGAACGGTCGCGCCTTCACGGTCGTCGACACCGGCGGCTGGGACCCGGATGCCGAAGGCCTGGCCGAGCGGATCTCCGCCCAGGCCGAGGTGGCCGTCGGGCTGGCGGACGCGGTCCTGTTCGTGGTCGACGCCACGGTCGGGATCACCGACACCGACGAGGCCGTCGTGAAGGTGCTCCGCAAGAGCGGCCGCCCGGTGGTGCTGGCGGCCAACAAGGTCGACGACCAGCGCACCGAGGCCGAGGCGTTCGCGCTCTGGAACCTCGGGCTCGGGGAGCCGTTCCCGGTCTCCGCGCTGCACGGACGCGGCTCCGGCGACATGCTCGACGCGGTCCTGGCGGCCCTCCCGGAGACGCCGGAGGAGACGATCGGCCACGAGCTCGGCGGACCGCGCCGGATCGCGATCATCGGCCGGCCGAACGTGGGCAAGTCCTCGCTGCTGAACAAGCTGGCGGGGGAGGAGCGGGTCGTCGTCGACGACGCGTCCGGTACCACGGTGGACCCGGTCGACGAGCTGGTCGAGCTCGGCGGGCGGACCTGGAAGTTCATCGACACCGCGGGCATCCGCAAGCGCGTGAAGACCGCTTCCGGCCACGAGTACTACGCGTCGCTGCGGACCGCGACCGCGATGGAGCGCGCCGAGGTGGCCGTGCTCGTCATCGACGGCAGCCAGTCGATCTCCGAGCAGGACATGCGGATCATCCAGACGGTCCGGGAATCCGGCCGCGCGCTGGTGATCTGCTTCAACAAGTGGGACCTGGTCGACGACGAGCGTCGCTACTACCTGGAGCGCGAGTACGAGCGCGAGCTGGTGCAGGTGCAGTGGGCACCGCGGATCAACATCACCGCGCGCACCGGCTGGCACATCGACCGGCTGATCCCGGCGCTCGACGCGGCGCTGGCCGGCTGGGAGACCCGGATCACCACCGGTGCGCTGAACTCGTTCCTGGGCCGGCTGGTCGCCGAGCACCCGCACCCGGTCCGCGGCGGCAAGCAGCCCCGGATCCTGTTCGGCACCCAGGCGCAGACGTCGCCGCCGACGTTCGCGCTGTTCACCTCGGGCAAGCTCGACGCCGGCTACGAGCGGTACATCGAACGGCGGCTCCGCGAGGAGTTCGGCTTCGTCGGTACGCCGATCGAGATCCAGGTCCGGCCGCGGGAGAAGCGCAAGCGCTGAGCGGCGCCCGGACCTGATCCCGGAAAGTCGGGACCCCGGGCCCGTGCGACCGGGACGTCGGGCGGGCCAGGCTCTGGTGACCAGTTCTCCAGAGCCACGAAAGGCACCTCGATGTCCCGCACCACGACCCTTCCTGCCGCCCTCGGCGTGATCGCCCTCGCCGGCGCCTGCCTGACGGCTGCCGGACCCGTGTCCGCGTCCGCTGCCCGCGCGGAAGCCCCGGTCACCACCGCTGCCGGATTGTTCAGCCCGCTGAGCGTCGCGGTGGCGCCGAACGGCACCCGGTACTTCTCCGAGAACTTCGCCGGTGTCCTCAAGCGCCAGAAGCCGGGGACGAAGCCGCGCGTCGTCTACCGCGCCAAGCCGGGGGTCGAGGTCGGTGCCGTCTCCGAGCGCCGCGGCAAGGTCCGATTCGCGCTGAGCAAGGACCAGAAGCTGGCCCAGCTGATGGAGCTCGGGCGCAACGGCAAGGCCCGCAAGGTGGCGGACCTGGGTGCCTACGAGACCAAGCGCAACCCGGACCGCGGGATCACCTACGGGTTCCGCGGGATCGACGCCGAGTGCGCCGCCCAGTTCCCGGAGGGGCCGCCGGCCTCCTACCGCGGGATCGTCGAGTCGCACCCGTACGCGACCGCCCAGGCCGCCGGCGGGACGACGTACGTCGCCGACGCCGCGGCGAACGCGGTGCTCGCGGTCGGCAAGTCGGGCCGGATCCGGACCGTCGCGGTCCTGCCGCCGGCTCCGCTGAAGGTCAGTGCGGAGTTCGCCGAGATGGCGAAGATGCCGGCGTGCGCCGTCGGTCGGACCTACCACTTCGAGTCGGTCCCGACCGACGTCGAGGTCGGCCCGGGCGGCATCCTCTACGTCTCCACCCTGCCGGGCGGACCGGAGGACGGCAGTCTCGGCGCGGCGGCCTCGGTGTACAAGGTCAACCCCCGCACCGGGAAGGTGGGCAAGGTCGCCGGCGGCCTGGTCAGCGCCACCGGGCTGGCGGTCAGCCCCAGCGGGAACGTGTTCGTCGCGGAGCTGTTCGGCGGCCGGATCGTCCGGATCCCGGCCGGCGCCTCGAAGGGCTACACCTTCGCGCAGGTGTCGATGCCGGGCGACGTCGAGTGGACCCGCCGCGGGATCTTCGCGACCACCAACGTGCTGACCGGCCTCTCCGGCCAGCCGGGCGACGTCCCGAAGGGCTCGCTGGTCCGGTTCCCGTTCTCGCGGGGCTGAGTTGATCAGGAGCGCTGCCCTGGCCCGGATCGCGGGCCGGGGCAGCGACCCGGTGAAGGGTGCGGGCGCTCCGGCCCCGATTCGGCCCGCCGGGGGAGCCTGCGATAAGGTTCCCACGCTCGTTCAACCGAGCATTTCGGGCTGTGGCGCAGCTTGGTAGCGCACTTGACTGGGGGTCAAGGGGTCGCAGGTTCAAATCCTGTCAGCCCGACTCAACGAGACCGGCTCTGATCCGCGGAAACGCGAAGTCAGAGCCGGTCTCTGGGTTCACGGGGCAGGCGCCCCGACCCCGGGTGCCCGAACGGTCTGCGGCGCATTCAGGACCAAACCGACAAAGCGTGTCGCACGGCGGGCTGAGACTTGGGGCGACCAGCCTTGGTAACGTCGCCTGACGGATTGTCCGATCACTGCGCCGAAGGTCTCCTGATGCCGCTGCCCTCCATCGCTGACCGCCTGGCGAATTACCGACAGAACGGACGAGATGCAGTCGGGGGGTGGTTCCTGGACGAGTGCGCCGAAATGATCGAGCAAGTGCTGCTGCGCCAGGTCGACTGGAACGTCGAGGGCAACATCGCCGAGATCGGCGTCCACTACGGCAAGTCGTTCCTGATGTTCGCCAACGGGGTACGCGACGGCGAGACGGCGATCGCGCTCGACGTGTTCGACGACCAGGACAAGAACCTCGACAGCTCCGGTCGAGGCAACCGGGCCATCTTCGAGAGCAACGTCGCGACGTGGGCCCAGGGGCTGGACATCAAGATCGTCCAGGCATCGAGCTTGGAGCACCACCCCGAGACGGCCCGAGAGACCTTCGGCGACGTCCGGGTGTTCTCGATCGACGGCGGCCACACCGCGGCGATCACGGCGCACGACCTCCGGCTCGCCGAGGCCGCTGTCGTCCCGGACGGTGTGGTCATCCTCGACGACGCGATCAACGCGCACTGGCTGGGCGTCGTGACCGGCCTCGCCGACTACCTGGCAGGGTCGCCGGGCCTGGTTCCGTTCGCGTACGGCGCCAACAAGCTGTTCCTGGCACCGTCAGCAGCCGTGGCGGACAAGTACCGGGAGGCCCTGCGCGAGTCCCTCCCGGACCTGCTGGGAAAGGTCGACGTCGAGTTCTTCGGCACGGTCGTCGACGTCTACGTCCAAGGATCGGCGCGCTCCAGGGCAGCCGGCCGCACGGCACGGGCAGCGGCTGCTGCTGAGGCGAAGCGGAAACGTCGCACCGCGAACAAGATCGCCCGGCTGGAGCGCGAGCTTGCCGAGGCTCGCGAATTGACGACGCTTCGGGGAATGCCCAGGTTGGCACGCCGCAAGATCCGTAGTGCCGTCCGTCGGGCCAGGGCCGTCGCCCACCGCTCCTGACAAATGTCATGCCGGAGACGTGACTCCTGGGCGAGGCACGGACGTCCGGACCGGGCCACGCTGGACGCATGACAACTTCTGCACCCGAGCATCTCGGATCCGGTGGAGACGCGGGCACCCTCGCCGCGGTGAGCCTCACCGGGGTGACCAAGGACTTCGGGGCCGTGCACGCGGTCCGCGGGATCGACCTGACGATCCGACCCGGCGAAGTGGTGGCCTTCCTGGGCCCGAACGGAGCCGGCAAGACCACCACCATCGACATGATCCTGGGCCTCTCCGCGCCCACGACCGGCGAGGTCCGGGTCCTCGGCCTGGAGCCGCGCGAGGCGATCGCCCGGGGACTGGTCTCGGCGGTGATGCAGACCGGGGGACTGCTCAAGGACCTGACCGTCCGCGAGACCGTCGAGTACACCGCCAGCCTCTTCGCCGACACCCGCCCGGTCGAGGAGGTGCTGGCCAACGCCGGCATCACGGGGATCGCCGACCGGTTGGTGCAGAAGTGCTCCGGGGGAGAGCAGCAGCGGCTCCGGTTCGCGATGGCGCTGCTCTCCGACCCGGCGCTGCTGCTGCTCGACGAACCCACCACCGGGATGGATGTCGAGGGCCGGCGGGCGTTCTGGTCGTCGATCCGGACCGACGCCGAGCGGGGCCGCACCGTCCTGTTCGCGACGCACTACCTCGAGGAGGCCGACCAGTACGCCGACCGGATCGTGCTGGTCAGCCACGGACGGATCGTGGCCGACGGCACCGGCTCGGAGATCAAGGCCCTCGCCTCCGGACGCACCGTCCGGGCGACCCTGGCCGCGGCGGACACCGAGGCGCTGGCCGCCCTGGCCGGCGTCGACGGCGTCGAGGTCCGCGGCGACAGCGTGCTCGTGCACACCAAGGACAGCGACGCGGTGGCCCGCTACCTGCTGAACGAGACCGACGCCCGCGACCTCGAGATCACCGCGAAGGGCCTCGAGGAGGCCTTCATCAACCTGACCGGCGACCACGCCGAAGGAGGAGACCAGTGAGCGTTCTCGACCCCACGGCCCGGAGGGTGCCGCCGCTGGGCGGATTCAACGTCACCGTGCTGACCATCGAGCTGCGGCGGCTGCTGCGCAACCGGCGCACGATCATCTTCACGCTGATCATGCCGGTGCTGCTCTACCTGATCATCGGGTCCAACGCGTCCTACGCCAACGACCGGGAGGGCTCGGGCAACGTCTCGGCGTACATCCTGATCAGCATGGCGGCGTACGGTGCCGTGCTGGCGGCGACCAGCGGCGGCGCGATGGTGGCCAACGAGCGCGCCCTGGGCTGGTCCCGGCAGCTCCGGCTGACCCCGCTCTCGCCGGTCGCCTACATCCTCACGAAGGCACTGGTCTCGTTGCTCCTGGGACTCGCCTCGGTGCTGGCGGTGAACGTCGTCGGCGTGATCAACGGCAAGGCCGAGATGCCCACCCACGTCTGGATCGCCGCCGGCCTGATCGCCTGGCTCGGGTCGATCGTGTTCAGCGCCTTCGGCCTCTTCATGGGCTACCTGCTGCCGAGCGAGAACGTGATGCAGGTGCTCGGACCGGTCCTCGCCGGCCTGGCCGCCCTCGGCGGGTTGTGGTTCCCGATCGAGCCGGGCACGGTGCTGGGCCACATCTCCGCGTGCACCCCCATCTACGGCCTGGCCTACCTTGCCCGCTGGCCCCTGTACGGCGGCGCGCCGCACCTGGTCTGGGTGCTCAACCTGCTCTTCTGGCTGGTCGTCTTCGTCGGCGGAGCGGCGTGGCGGATGAGCAAGGACACCGCGCGGGTCTGAGCGCCACTACCGTGACGACCATGACATCGAACCGCATCGACGTGGACTCCCCGGGAGGTCCGCGTCGGTGGGGTGCGGTGATGGCGCTGGTCTGGCTCTTCTACCTGCTCAACCCGCTGGAGGCCGGCTGGGAGCAGCGCGACACGGTCAGCGGCTGGGTCGGGATCGTCGCCACCGTCGCCTTCGCCGGCGTCTACGCGGCCGCGTTCCTGATGCTCCGGCTGAACCGGCCGGAGGGCGCGCCCTTCCGGATCTCGCCGAACCCGGCCGTCGGCATCCTCGCGCTCGCGGTCGAGGTCGTCCTCGGGGCGGTGATCTGCGCGGCCGTCGGCCAGTCCGGGACCGCGACCGCGGTCTACCTCGCGGTCACCAGCATGATCTGCCTGACGAGCGGGTGGGCCTGGCTGGTCACGGTGCTGATCGCGGCCACGACCTATGCGGCGACGCTGGTGGTGGACGGCTGGCACCAGGACCGCGGCATCCTGTTCGGGATCCTGGCTGCGGGCCTGGCGATCTGGGGGATCTCGCAGGCGATCAACCGCAGCACCGAGGTGCTGGCCGTCCGCGAGGAGAACGCCCGGCTGGCGCTCGACGAGGAACGCAACCGGTTCGCCCGCGACCTGCACGACATCCTCGGCCACTCGCTGACCGTGATCACTGTGAAGGCCGAGCTGGCCCAGAAGCTGATCGGCGTCGACCTGGACCGGGCGAAGGCGGAGGTCGCCGACCTGGAGCGGCTCTCCCGGGACGCGCTGGCCGACGTACGGCGAGCGGTGGAGGGGTACCGCGAGCTGACCCTGCCCGGTGAGGTAGCCCGGGCGCGGACGGCGCTCCAGGCCGCCGAGATCGAGGCGGACCTGCCGAATTCGACGGAGGACGTGCCCTCGTCGGTCCGCGAGCTCTTCGCGTGGACGATCCGCGAAGGGGTCACCAACGTGATCCGGCACAGCCGCGCCCGCACCTGCACGGTCCGGCTGACCCCGACCAGCGTCGAGGTCGCCGACGACGGCGTGGGTCCCGGGACGTCCGCCCCCGGCAACGGGCTGACCGGCCTGCGCGAGCGGGCGGCCGCCCACGACGGCGTGGTCGTGACCAAGGCGCTGGACCCCGGCTTCTCGCTCAGCGTGGCGGTGCCTTGATGACGATCCGGATCCTGCTCGCCGACGACCAGGCGCTGGTCCGCGGGGCCCTCTCGGCCCTGCTCGCGCTGGAGCCCGACCTCGAGGTGGTGGCCGAGGTCGGTCGCGGGGACGAGGTGCTGGCCGCCGTACTGGAGCACCGTCCGGACGTGGCCCTGCTCGACGTGGAGATGCCCGGGCTGGACGGGATCGCGGCCGCGGCGCTGGTGCGCGAGCGGTGCCCCGAGGTGCAGGTGCTGATCGTCACCACGTTCGGCCGACCGGGATTCCTCCGCCGGTCGCTGCAGGCCGGCGTCTCCGGCTTCGTCGTCAAGGACACCCCGGCGGCCGAGCTCGCGGACGCCGTACGGCGGGTGCACGCGGGTCTGCGCGTGGTGGACCCGGCCCTGGCCACCGACAGCCTGATCGCGGGGGAGTCGCCACTGACGGCTCGCGAGACCGAGGTGCTGCAGGCGGCGCAGGACGGCTCGTCGGTCGCCGCGATCGCCGGCAAACTGTTCCTCTCCGAGGGGACCGTCCGCAACCACCTGTCGGCCGCGATCGGCAAGACCGGCGCCGGCAACCGGGCTGAGGCGGTGCTGATCGCGACCGAGAACGGCTGGTTGTGACGGCAGCACTCGATAGCCTCGACTCGTGATCCTCGCTTCGCTCGTCAACGAGTTCTCGGCCACTCGACCTCGAGCAAGCTCGGGTACTCGATAGCCTCGACTCGTGATCTGGGACGACCTGTACGACGACGCCGCGCGCGCCCGACTCGTCGAGGAACCGGCGAAGCGCGTTCCCGCCCCGGTGCGCACCCCGTTTGAGCGCGACCGGGCCCGGGTGGTGCACTCGGCCTCGTTGCGCCGGCTGGCCGCCAAGACCCAGGTGCTCGGACCCCAGGCCGACGACTTCGTCCGCAACCGGCTGACCCACAGCCTGGAGGTGGCCCAGGTCGCCCGCGACCTCGCGCACCCGCTCGGCTGCCACCCCGATCTGGCCGAGACGGCCGCCCTCGCCCACGACCTGGGGCACCCGCCGTTCGGCCACAACGGCGAGCAGGTCCTGGACCGGCTGGCCGCGGAGTGCGGCGGGTTCGAGGGGAACGCTCAGACGTTGCGGATCCTGACCCGGCTGGAGGCCAAGTCGGTCGATGCCAACGGGCGTTCGATCGGGCTCAACCTGACCCGGGCGACGCTGGACGCGTGCACCAAGTACCCGTGGCCGCGCCCCGCCGGCGGGGGCAAGTTCGGTGCCTACGCCGACGACCAGCCGGTGTTCGGATGGATGCGCCAGGACGCGCCCGAAGGTCGCCGCTGCCTGGAGGCCGAGGTGATGGACTTCGCCGACGACGTGGCCTACTCCGTGCACGACCTCGAGGACGGGATCGTCGGCGGGCACATCGATCTGGCGGTCCTGGAGTCGCGCAGCGAGCTCACCGGGGTCTGGGAGACGGTGCGCGACTGGTACCTGCCCGATGCCGGCGATGACCGGCTCGCCGCCGCGCTCGCACGGGTGCGCGCCGTGGGGACCTGGTCGGATCGTGGCTACGACGGGACCCGGGCGGCGCTCTCCCAGCTGAAGAACCTGACCAGCGACCTGATCGGCGTCTTCTGCGGCAGCGTGCACACGGCCACCCGCGCCCGGTACGGCGAGGAGCCGCTCGCGCGCTACGCGGCGAGCCTGGTCGTGCCGGAGAAGACCGGTGACGAGATCGCGGTCCTCAAGGGGATCGCGGCGCACTACGTCATGCGCTCACCCGAACGCCGGGCCGTGATGGAGCGCCAGCGCACGCTGATCGAAGAGCTGTTCGCGGCGCTGGTCGCCTCGGAGGGGGCAGACCTCGACCCCAGCCTCCACGAGGACTACGCGGCGGCGGCCGACGATGCCGCCCGGATCCGCGTGGTGGTCGACCAGATCGCGTCGCTCACCGACGCCAGCGCCGTCACCTGGCACCAGCGGCTCTGCCGTTCCTCCTAGGGTGTTGCGCGCTGGAACGGGTTCGTCATCGCTTCGAACGCAGCGGTGGCGGTGTGGTCGCCGGGCGTCACCTTGTCGGCAAGCGCCGAGCCCTGCTGCTTCGCGAACCCGGCAGCCTCCCCGGCGAGCTGCTGGACGTGCGGGTCGTTCTTGATCCCGAGCACGAGAGCGCGGATCTGCTCGTAGCGTTCTCGCCCGGCGTGCGCCCCGAGCACGTAGCCGGCGGCGAACGAGGTCAGCGCGATCGCCTTCCTGATCATCCGGACCTCCTCAGCCGAGAAGGCGGCGGATCAGGATCAGCCCGATCAGCGCGGCGACGGCGCCGACGATCAGGCCCTTGCGGCCCTTGGCGTCGTTCGCGGTGTCTCGGAGGTCCTCGGCGCCGGCGCTGGCGTGCTCCTTGAGCGTCCCGGCGATCTCCTGGGCGTCTAGCTTGTCGGTGAGCGCGCTGACGGTCTCGGTCAGCCGATCACGTTGCTCGGCGATCTGGGCTCCGAGACCTGTGGTCGTGGTGTTCACGGGCGACTCCCTTCCTGGTCGTTACCCGTCCCCTACCCGTTCTGGTGCGTCGTACACATCGGGGTGCTCAGTCGAGGCAGAACTCGTTGCCCTCGACGTCCTGCATCAGCAGGCAGGACTCGTTCTCCTCGTCGGCCTCCAACAGCTGCAGGCGGACCGCACCGAGGGCGACCAGGCGCGCGCACTCGGCCTCCAGCACCGCCACCCGTTCGGGGCCCACCAGTCCGGTGCCGACCCGGACGTCGAGGTGCACCCGGTTCTTGACGACCTTCCCCTCGGGGACGCGCTGGAAGTACAGCCGCGGACCCACGCCCGTCGGATCCACGCAGGCCGCGGCGAAGTCGGGTGGGAGGACGTACCCGAGCACCTCGCACCAGAAGCGGGCGACGCGCTCGGGATCCGCGCAGTCGAAGGTGACCTGGACCTCCCTGACCGTCGTCACGTGAGCTTGGCCCGGGCCTGGTCGACGGCGAACTTCGCCTCGGCGAGCCCCAGCCCGGTTCGCTCACGCCAAGCCTTGATCGCGCCGATCTCGTTGCCGGAGCGCAGCATCTCCAGCACCTCGGGATCCGTCTCCGGGCCGCCAGGAGGTGCCGAGGGCACCGAGGGAGTCGGGACCGGCATCCCGGTGAACGCCGCGATCTGGGCTTCCAGCGCGGCAACCCGCTGCTGGAGGTCGTGCACCGCGAGCCGTACGTCGACATCGTCCATGTCTCGACTGTAGAACCGGCAGTGGGTGCTGAACAGTAGGATCGATCGCGTGGCCGGCCGCATCAAAGACGAAGACATCGCGACGGTGCGCGAAAAGGCACGCATCGACGACGTGATCGGCGCCTACGTCACCCTCCGCAACGCCGGCGGCGGCAACATGAAGGGTCTCTGTCCCTTCCACGACGAGAAGTCGCCGAGCTTCAACGTGACGCCCGCGCGCGGCATGTACCACTGCCTGGCCGGTGAGACCGAGGTGATGACTTGGGACGGCGTGCGTCCGATCCGGGAGCTCGCAGGCGGAACCCACCGAATTCTGGGGGCGCACGCCACCTGGATAGACGCGCCGTTCAAGTCCTACGGAATCCAGCCGCTCCTGAAACTCACGCTGACCCGGAATCGTCAGGTCAAGGAGATCTTCGCGACCGACGAGCACCGGTGGTTCGTCCGCAGTGACAGCACGAGTGCACCCCGACGCGAGGTCCTCACCAAGGACCTGAAGCCTGGTCATCGATTGGCGCACACCTTTCCGCGGAGTGGGATCAGGCGGACAACTCCCTCGCCGTTCGGGATCGCTCACGGGTTCACCTACGGAGACGGCACGCGAAACGCGAGCGGTTCGGTGGCCCTCATCTGCCCGCCCAAGGACGAGGCGATGCTCAAGTGGTTCCCCAACAGCGTGACCAGCGCTTCGGGTGACAACCTGCTCGTGCACCACCTGCCGCGGTTCTTCAAGGACCTGCCGAGCCTGGAGGAGTCCAACCCGTATCTCTACGGCTGGCTTGCCGGGTACTTCGCTGCTGACGGGTGTGTTGCGGCTGACGGAACCCTGATCCTGAACTCGGCCACACGGGAGAACCTCGAGTTCGTTCGTCTGCTCTGCACACGACTGGGAATTGCGACGTACGGGATCACCTCGCAACGCCGCTTGGGAATTCACGGTGTCGAAACGGACTTGTTCCGCGTCCATCTCGTCAATTCCGATGTGACTGATGAGTTCTTCCTCCTCGACGAGCACCGGCGTCGATTCCAGGAGAACGAGAAGAAGTTCGCGCGTCTCGGCTGGGTCGTCCAATCGGTCGAGACGACGGATCGCGTTGAAGAGGTCTTCTGCGCAGAGGTCGAAGACGGTCATGCGTTCACGCTCGCTGACAACATCCTGACCGGAAACTGCTTCGGTTGCGGGGTCGGCGGCGACGTCATCAAGTTCGTGATGGAGATGGACGGACTCTCGTTCACGGAGACGGTCGAGCGGCTGGCCGAGAAGGTCGGCGTGCCGCTGCGCTACGAGGACGGTCCGGGCCCGGCGCGCAATTCCGGCGGCCCGCAGCGACCCCGGTTGGTGGAGGCGCACAAGCTCGCCGCCGCGTACTACGCGGAGAACCTGGCCACGCCGGACGCCATGGAGGCGCGTCAGTTCCTGAGCACCCGCGGCTTCGACAAGGACGCGGCCGAGCACTTCGGGGTCGGGTTCTCACCCCGCGGCGGAGAGGAGCTGACCAAGCACCTGCGCGCGCTCGGCTTCAAGGACGACGAGCTGGTCACCAGCGGTCTTGCCGGGGACAACAACCGGGGCCTCTACGACCGGTTCCGGGGGCGGCTGATGTGGCCGATCCGGGACGCCAGCGGCGATGTCGTCGGGTTCGGCGCGCGCCGGATCTTCGAGGACGACCGGATCGCCGCGAAGTACCTGAACACGTCCGAGACCCCGATCTACAAGAAGAGCCATGTGCTCTACGGGATCGACCTGGCCCGCCGGGAGATCGCCAAGTCCAGCCAGGCTGTCATCGTCGAGGGCTACACCGACGTGATGGCCTGCCACCTGGCCGGGGTGAAGACAGCCGTCGCCACCTGCGGCACCGCGTTCGGCGACGACCACAGCCGGGTGATCCGCCGGCTGCTGATGGACCACGACGACTTCCGCGGCGAGGTGATCTTCACCTTCGACGGCGACGAGGCCGGCCAGAAGGCGGCCCTGCGGGCGTTCGAGGGCGACCAGAACTTCGCCGGTCAGACCTACGTCGCGATCGAGAAGTCAGGGTTGGACCCCTGCGACCTCCGGCTGCAGGAGGGCGACGCTGCGGTGCGCGACCTGGTCGCCCAGCGGGTGCCGCTCTACCGGTTCGTGCTCGGCAACGTGGTCGGCCGCTACGACCTCGACCGGGCCGACGGCCGGGTCGACGCGCTGCGCGAGGCCGCCAAGCTGGTCACCGCGATCCGGGACCGGTCCAAGGTGGACGCGTTCTCGCGCGAGCTCGCCGGGATGATCGGGATCGACCCCAACGACGTCCAGCGAGAGGTACGGCGCGCCGCCAACCGGGCGCAGCAGGCCGAGCCCAGCGGAGCCCCGGTCCAGGTCGCCACCGACCTGCCGGATCCGCGCGACTCGCGGATCGCCTTGGAGCGGGAGACCTTGAAGCTGGTGATCCAGCACCCGGACCTGATCGCCCCGGCGGTGACGGAGGTCAGCAGCGACGACTTCACCCACCCGGCGTACCGGGCGGTCTGGGCGGTGGTCACCGTGGTCGGGGGAGTGGGCGCGGCCGATGCGCTGTGGGCGTCGCGGCTGCAGGCCAACACCGTGGACGAGCGGGTCCAGTCGCTGCTGAGCGCGTTGAGCGTGGAGGCGATCCCGTCGAGCAAGGAGCCGGACGCGGCGTACGCGGCGCATCACGTGCACCGGTTGCGGGAGCTGACGGCCTCGCGCCGGATCGCCGACGTGAAGTCGAAGCTGCAGCGCACGAACCCGATCGAGGAGCAGGTGGAGTACAACCGGATGTTCGGTGAGCTGGTCGCCCTGGAGCAGCACCGGCGTACGCTCCGCGAGCTCTCGATGGACCAGCAGTGAGCTGGTTCAGCGGCGCCGAGAAGGCACCCGAGCTGGTCCGCGAGGCAGCCGAGCTGCGCCGCGGCGAAAAGGTGCTCGCCTTCGCCCAGGACGGCGACCGCTGGCTGCTCGGCACCCGGCTCGCGTTCGTCGTGGTCGATCCGGGTCAGCCGACGGTTCGACTCGCGTGGGAGCAGATCCAGGCGGCCGACTGGTCACAGGACGACTCCACGCTCAAGGTCAGCGAGGTCGGCCGGTTCGGGCAGTCGCGGGCGTCGTACGTGTTCACCCTGGACAGCCCCGCGCTGCTGCTCCAGCTGGTCCGGGAGCGGGTCACCGCGAGCGTGGTGCTCCAGCGGGGGTACCTGGTGACCGAGAAGGCAGGCTTCAAGGTGATCGGTCGGCGGGCCCCGGACGGCGGCCCGATCTCCTGGATGCACGAGTACGACGCCGGGATCGATCCGGAGGATCCGGAGGTCGTCGCGGCCGCTGCGGACGCGCTGCTCCGGGCCCGGGCCGACGTCGGGGAGTAGCCGATTGGCAACCTCGCCCGAGGCCTTGCTAATCTTTGCGGGCGCGATCCCCTGTAGCTCAATTGGCAGAGCATTCGACTGTTAATCGGAGGGTTGTTGGTTCGAGTCCAACCGGGGGAGCCAGCCGAAGGCCCGCATCCATGCGATGCGGGCCTTCGTCATTCCTGGAGTGGCTCAGACCTCGACGATCGACGCGCCGTCCGCGGCCCGCTGCACGGCCTCGCAGCCTGCCTTCGCGCCGGCCTTGGTCTCGTACGCCTCGCCGGAGGCGACGACCTCCCCGTTGCCGGCCTTGAGCCGGAACCGGTACTTCCCTGCCTTGTCCTCGTAGACCTCGAACTTCCCTGCCATGGCGGTGCCTCCTGAGGTGGATGTCCAGATGGGCCCACGTTAGGACTGCCGGGGACGCCTGACCAGGGGTTGCGCTCCTCGGCCTATCCGGGAAATAGTCCGCGCCGGTCGGGGGACTCCGGTAGAACCGTCCCCATGCCTGCACGCCGAATCGTCCTGATCGCCGCCTCGGTGACCCTCGCCGTCAGCACCCTCGCCGGGTGCAGCGGCTCCGACCAGCCGTCGAAGAACGACGACAACTCGACGGTGCGTCCGGGCTCGGATCCCGCGGAGAACGCGAACGTCGCGCAGCGCTACTTCGAGGCGGTCGTCAGCAACGACGCCGACACCCAGTCCGACGCCCTCGAGTTCGCGGCGCCGGACTCGTCCGCGGCGGCCTACCTGACGCACCTGGCGAACTCCTCGACGGCGTACGCCGGGGTCGGCAAGGAGCGCGCGCCGGATCGGCTCACCGAGATCCCGGGCGGCTACAAGGTCTGCGGCGCCGGCGGGGAGTGCGTGGAGTACTCGGCGCTGATCCTCGCGGACGGCAAGCTCAACAGCTTCACCGTCGGCGGAGCGGCGATCGACAAGGTGACCGTGCTCGGCAAGCGCAAGCCGGAACCGCTGGGCGACCTCGGCACGGTGGAGTTCCTGAGCCGCAGCTCGTCGGGCGGCACCTACGCGGTGAACCTGCGGGTGACCAGCGGCGACAGCCCGATCACGCTCGGCAACGCAACGGCCCTGTTCGAGCAGGAAGGTGAGCCGAAGATCAAGGCGGTCGAGCGGGTCGGCCCGAACCGACTGGCCGCGAACTCGGACGCCTACGTGACCTTGCTGTTCCTCGGCTCGAAGGCTGCGCCGGGATCGCTGGAGTACTCGGTGCGGGGCGCCGGCGACGTCGAGTCCGCGACGCTGCGGATCCGCTGACGCTCGAACAAGCCTGTCGGCAGGCGCTAGTCGCCCCAGCCCATCGGGATCACCTCGAACGGCGCCGCGAAGGTCACTCCGACCCGGCCGCCGGTCGCGCGTGCCATCCCCTCGAGGAACTCGCGGGGATCCCAGTTCTCCCAGCCGAGGCCGTCGATGTAGGCGGCGTGCGCCTTGAGCGACTCGACCCCGGCGTCGAAGGTGGCGGTGGTGTCGACCGCGTGGGTGGAGGCGGGGGAGCCGAAGGCCCAGACCTGCTGGACACCGCCCCAGGGCTGGAGCTCGTCGGTGATCTGCTCCGGGAAGATCCAGCGGTTCCCGGCGTCACGGACCGCGTCGAGGACGGCCTTGCCGACGGCGATGTGGTCGGCCTGGTTGAGGTTCTGCCCGCCCCAGGTGTCGCGGTAGTTGCCGGTGATCACGATGTCGGGGCGGTGCCGGCGTACCTCGGCGGCCAGCACCCGGCGCAGCTCCACGCCGTACTCGAGGATGCCGTCGGGGAGCCCGAGGAAGTCGACCGTCTCGACGCCGACGATCCGGGCCGAGTCGATCTGCTCCTGCTCGCGCACCGCCCGGCACTCGTCGGGGGCGAGACCGTCGATGCCGGCCTCGCCGCTGGTCACCATCGTGTAGCCGACCCACTTGCCCTGGCCGGTCCACCGGGCGACCGCCGCGGCGGCTCCGAACTCCATGTCGTCGGGGTGGGCGACGATGCAGAGCGCTCGTTCCCAGGTCTCGTCGAGCGTCTCCAGCGGTTCAGGGGTGTCCATGTGTCCGAAAGTACTGTCATCCGGGGCCTTGAGGAATAGGTGTGGGGCCGCGGCACCACTACCCTTGATCGGTGACCGAGACAACAGATTCTGTGACATTCGACGACCTCGGTCTTGACCCCAAGGTGCTCAAGGCCATCAAGGACGTCGGCTACGAGACCCCCTCGCCGATCCAGGCCGAGGCGATCCCGCCGCTGCTGGACGGTGGCCACGTCGTCGGTCTCGCCCAGACCGGCACCGGCAAGACGGCCGCGTTCGCGCTGCCGATCCTGTCCCGCATCGACCTGAGCCAGAAGACCCCGCAGGTCCTCGTCCTCGCCCCGACCCGTGAGCTCGCGCTCCAGGTCTCGGAGGCGTTCGAGAAGTACGCCAGCGGCATCCGCGGCCTGCACGTGCTGCCCGTGTACGGCGGCCAGGGGTACGGCGTCCAGCTCTCCGCCCTGCGCCGCGGGGTCCACGTCGTGGTCGGCACCCCGGGCCGGGTGATGGACCACATCGAGAAGGGCACCCTCGACCTGTCCGAGCTGCGCTTCGTGGTCCTCGACGAGGCCGACGAGATGCTCAACATGGGGTTCGCCGAGGACGTCGAGTCGATCCTCTCGGGCACCCCGGACGACAAGCAGGTGGCGCTGTTCTCGGCGACGATGCCGTCGCAGATCAAGCGGATCGTCAAGCGGCACGCCCCGGACGCCACCGAGATCAAGGTCAAGTCCACCTCGACCACGGCGGCGAACGTCGAGCAGCGGTTCCTGAAGGTCGCGCACCACAACAAGGTCGACGCGCTCACCCGGATCCTCGAGGTCGAGAACTTCGACGGGATGATCATCTTCGTCCGCACCAAGCACGCCACCGAGGAGGTCGCGGAGAAGCTTCGCGCCCGGGGGTTCTCGGCGGCGGCGATCAACGGCGACGTCGCCCAGGTGCAGCGCGAGCGGACCGTCGAGCAGCTGCGCAAGAGCAAGCTCGACATCCTGGTCGCCACCGATGTCGCGGCCCGGGGCCTCGACGTGCCGCGGATCAGCCACGTGATCAACCACGACATCCCGACCGACACCGAGTCCTACGTGCACCGGATCGGTCGCACCGGACGGGCCGGCCGGTCGGGCGTGGCGATCTCGTTCGTGACCCCGCGCGAGAACCACCTGCTCCGGGCGATCGAGAAGACCAACAAGACCACCCTCACCGAGATGCGGCTGCCGTCGGTCTCCGACGTGAACGCGTTCCGGGTCTCGAAGTTCAACGACGCGATCGGGCAGGCGATGAGCGACCCGCAGATCGGGTTGTTCCGCGAGCTGATCGAGGACTACGAGCGCAACAACGACGTGCCCGCCCTCGACATCGCCGCCGCGATCGCGGTGCTGTCCCAGGACGGCCAGCCGCTGTTCCTCGAGGACATGCCGGAGCCGCTGCGCCAGCCGACCAAGGAACGCAGCAGCGAGCGCAAGGGTCGCGAGCGCCGCGGTTTCGCGAGCTACCGCCTCGAGGTCGGCAAGCGGCACCACGTCGAGCCGCGCCAGATCGTCGGCGCCCTGGCCAACGAGGGCGGACTCTCGCGCGAGGACTTCGGCAAGATCGACATCAAGCCGGCGTTCTCGATCGTCGAGCTGCCCGTGGACATGGACCCGGCGGTCCTCGACAAGCTGAGCGGGACCCGGATCTCCGGGGTGCTGATCAACATCAAGCAGGACAAGTTCGACCGCGGCCACAAGCGCGGTCACACCGGTCCGACCGGGAGCCCGAACAAGACCTGGACCGCAACCGGCGGGTCGTCGTACTCGGGGACGAAGAAGCCGCGGCACAAAAAGCGCGACCAAGCGTAGTTCGTGCGGGTTCGCCCGGTGAGCGAAATCGCCGGGTTTGGTCGAGTGGTCTAACCGCGAGACGCGCCAGAACCGAAATGTTTGACACGTCTGCCTGCCCCACCTAGGTTTCGGGATGGGTTGAGGGACTCGACGCACCCCGGTGCACAGATGTGACAGGAACAGTGTTCATGCGGCGTTTCCTCCTTGCCCTCGCCATCGGACTGTCCGCCGTCCTGGTGTTTCCCCAGGTGTCCTCGGCGCACGTCGAGAGGCCGTCGTACTGGCCGGTACCCACGGCGGACTGCAGCGTCAGCCCGTGCGCGGGCGGAGCGGTGCCGAAGATCCGCACGCTGAGGTCCGCGCTGGACAAGAAGGCGGTCGGCAACACCCGGGTGGTCTGCAAGTCGAACTCGGTGACCCTGGTCAAGCGCGCGATCAACCGTGCGGTGGCGAAGGGCTACAACGTGCGCCCGACGGACCACCGCAAGCTCAGCGCGGCCTCGGGCCGAGCACTGCTCAAGACCAACAAGGCCCTGTTCAAGCAGTGCCGCTACCACCAGATCCAGGCCGCGGTGACGGCCTCGCGCAACAACGACCGTGTCGTCGTGATGCCCGGCCTGTACACCGAGCCCACTTCGCGGTCGAAGCCGACGTACGACAAGTCCTGCGCGCAGTACCACACCAAGTCCGACGGCGGTGACCCCGGCGCCCTGTCGCACGAGTACCAGATCATGTGCCCGAACGACGCGAACCTGATCGCCGTGATCGGCCGTGACCGAGGCAAGGGCATCGCCGGCGACCCGAAGACCCCGCTGGTCGACCGGCACGGGATCCCGAACCCGGGCAAGTGCATCCGCTGCAACTTCCAGCTCGAGGGATCGGGCGTCAGCGCCGACGACGTCATCATCGAGGCCGGCGACGCGAGCAAGGGCAACGGCGGCCCGTCCGCGGTCGGCCACAAGAAGGACGTCGGCATCTTCGCCGACCGCGCCGACGGTTTCGTGCTGCGCAACATGACCGTGCGGCACGCCCGCGAGCACGACATCTACGTCGTCGAGACCGACGGCTATGTCCTCGACCGGTTCAAGACCTACTACGCCGGTGCGTACGGCGTGCTGACCTTCGTCGGCGACCACGGCCTGATCCAGAACTGCGAGGCCGTCGGCAACGGCGACTCGGGCCTGTACCCGGGTTCGGGCGCGCAGACGCTGGTCGACCGGAAGGTCTCGTTCTACCCGACCGCGCGCTACAGCCAGACGATCCGCTGGTGCGACTCGCACCACAACACCAGCGGCTTCTCCGGCACCAACAGCCACGGCACCCGGATCATCCAGAACAACTTCTACGACAACGCCCTCGGCTACACGACCGACGTCTTCACGGCGGCCGGTCACCCGGGCTTCCCGCAGTCGGGCAACGTGGTGGAGGAGAACAACTTCTACTCCAACAACTTCAACCCGTACAAGCCGGGCTCCGACGTCTCGCCGTTCATCCCGGCGCCGGTCGGTACCGGTCTCTGGTTGGCCGGCGGCAACGACAACGTCGTCCGCAACAACCGGTTCTTCGACAACTGGCGTCGCGGCACGATGCTGTTCGCGGTGCCGGACGCCACCGTCTGCGGTCCGATCCTCGGCGACACCAAGACGCCGATCCCGGGCTGCAAGATCGCGGGCATCTCGACGTCGTACGGCAACGACCAGTACGGCAACAAGATGGGTGTCGCGCCCAGTGGCGCGGTCAAGCCCAACGGCCTCGACTTCTGGTGGGACTCGTTCCCGGGCAACACCGGCAACTGCTTCTGGGGCAACACCGCCGCCCCGGGCAAGAAGGTCACCAGCAACCCGGGATCGCTGCCCAACTGCAGCAACGGCACCAAGCCGAACACCAGCATCGGTCTGGGCAACCTGACCGGTGAGGTCGAGCTGCTCGCGTGCCTCGCCGGCCTCCAGCTGGGCAAGTACCCCGGTGGTACCGACGCCATCTGCAGCTGGTCGAAGACGCCCGCCAAGCCCGGATCCGCCGCGGCCCGTACGTCGGCCTCGAGCGCTGCGGCGGAGACCACGGCGAACCAGAAGCAGGTCTTCACCGACTTCTGCGCCGCGGGCCTCGGCAAGCGCACCTGCAAGCCGTACAAGAGCCAGTACTCCGGCCTGTCGATCCTCAACGACCTGGTCTCGGCCCTGACGCCGCCGAAGGTAGCGCCGGCCCCGAAGTCGAACAAGCCGCTCAGCCTCTACACCTGTGGTTGGTGGCGCAAGGCGAACCCGGCCCAGAAGGCCGAGCTCGTCAACCGTCTTGAGCACTTCGTCTCCGGCTCCGTCGACGGCGACAAGCGGGTCGGCTACGGAGCCACCCTCCAGCCCGCCCAGGCCGCCGCGCTCTTCGACGGCCGCTGCAGCACCAGCTACGCCGGAGCCTTCGCGCTCTACAAGCTGTACGGCGCGGCAGCAGCCTTCACGGCAGCCAACTCCTGATCGCAGCTGACTCGGCAGGCTCGACCGAACTGGTCGGGCCTGCCGAGGCGCGTGGGGCCGCAGCACCTCGGTAGGCTGCGCTCTGGGCTTCGGCCCGTACGGCGGTGCGAACCGGACGTCGAGCCTGTCGAGGCGCCCGGAGGTCATCGCAAAGGGCGGTAGCTCAGTCGGTTAGAGCAGAGGACTCATAATCCAATCAGTCCCCCGATGCCCCACATTCTCAGACGCTATCTGGCTGGCATACGCGCAGGTCAGGCGGTGTTTTACAGTCGAACGGCGATGTCTTGGAATGCCACCTGGTGTAGACCGTTGCCCCATGTTTGCCCCACGAAACGGACATGGGTAGACGCGGGCCTCTCCGACCTGTCACGCTCACGTCATGACCAACAAGCCGAGCGAGCTCGTTCAGTCGACGCGCGGGCTGCTGGTCTCAGTTGCAGTGATCATCCTTGGTGCACTTCTGAGCGCGACCAGCGTTGGCCCGTACGTCATCCTGGCCGGGATCATCGGGTTCTTGTACTTCGGGCTTTCGGCTCTCTGGGAAGTCGCCATGGGCCGGCGTCGCGGCATCGCCAAGGACTGACTCGCTACTCCCGTCGCACGTACAGCAGCACCCAGCCCTGGGGAACACTGGCCTTCGCTTCGGCGAGCAGTGCGTCGTAGTCGTCGCCTTCGAGGGTCCAGTGGTGGGCGTCGGCGGTGGTGTCGTCGGTTGGTCGCGAGGCGGCGTGCAGGATCACGGTGGAACTACGCCCGAGCCTTGGGTGGGTGGTCGGCGGGACTGGGGTGGGTGTAGTTGCGGTCGTCCTGTAGTCCCCAGTAGGTAGTTTGATCAAGCCAGTGGCAGTAGATGTTCTCACCGGGCATCCGCATCCTCGGAGATCGGCGGATAGGACTTTGCCAGGCTGCGAACTCGACACGTGGCCCTTCGCCGCGAGTCTTGCGCCGTTGAACGACGCGTTCGACTGCGGGGAGGAGGTCGTGGTCGCAGCTCATCAGGATTCCGGCGTCGTACCGGTTGTCTGAGGCCATGACTGCGAAGTCGAGCGCTAGCGCGACGTCGATGCCCTTCTCCTTGACCAAGGCGGGATCGCTCGTCCCGTGCCTGTAGCCGGGTGGGTACTTCAGGGTGCGGTCGATGACGACGACTCGCTCATCCTTGGTCCAGCGCGCGATCTGCCGGCGAGCGGCTGCGTAGCTCTTCGGGTCGTGCTGCTGATCGGGCATGCCGCGGTAGACGCGAACACAGGTTAGTTCGCGCTCGATGCCTGCCGGGGCCATTGCAGCGAGGGTTAGGCCGAGGTCTAGCGGATGGACCTGTCCGAGGGTGTGGGCGTCGCTGCGGCTGTGGAATGCCTCACGCGCATGGTTGTAGACGTTCTGCCAGTCCAGAAAGACTGTGACGCGCTGCGGCTCGGGCATGCCGGCAAGGGTACTGAAAACAAACCCCGCCGTGCGGCCAATGGCCGGACGACGGGGGGCATTGGTTGAAGAGTAGGGCTAACGAGCAGCAACGTTCAAGCGGAATGACCGTATTGGATCTCACAGGTTCAGTTCGGGATCAATCGGACACCCGAACACCTGTTCTACCCTGGCTCCATGCGCACCCGCCACGTCTGGCTGATCCCGCCGCTTGGTGTGGGCCAGTGTCGCCAGGGGTACGTGCTCGCGTGGCGGCGTGGGAATCGTGGTCACGAGGCGCAGGTGATCTGGGTTGATGAGCGCCGGGACATGCAGACGGTGGAGTGGATCCCGTCTGTGTATCTGGTGCCGGTGCGTTCGGAGCGGCCTGCTTCGGGCGGGCGGGGGGATAGTTGACAAGCCGACCTTCTTCAAGTCGGGGACTTCTCAAGAATCCGCCGACGATCTGCAGCATTCGGTATGCTCCGCGGCTATGTCAGGGCGTAGCAAGCAAGACCTCACCAAGAGGGACAAGCGGTCGGTGGACATGTCCCCGACTGCTGAGGAGCTCGCTCTCGCGGACATGTGGAAGCGACCTCCCGAAGATGAGTGTGAGGAGTCGAACTATCCGTCCGCACTCCCCGGTGCGGATGAGGCGAAGATCCGGCTGAATATTCGGATGGTGCGTCATCAGGTGACCTGGGCGCTGGTTGAGTTCTCCATCGTGCTGCTGACCATGTACCGGGGCAGGTGGCGGGAGGTTGCGGAGATTGACTCCTGTCACGATGACGACTTTCACGTCCACCAAAACGGACGGTCGATCGACGCGCGTGTTGGAGATCCCGTCACACTTGGAGTAATTCGGACACTCGAAGACGTTCAAGAGGCATACAATTTGGCGTTGACCAAGGTGGAAGATGAGTGGTCAACCTTGAAGGACAGGTGGCACCATGGGTGACATGAGGAACCGGGACGACCTTCTGCGCCAGGTGCATCGACGCCTGGCTCACCGGGACTTTGCGGAACGATTCTCGGTGATGACCGAAAGTGGAGAGCGTCCGATCGTAGTCGCCCTGCTTGAGGATTCAATCAACGAACTGTGCGTGCGGGTCCGCAACGCTGGTGGGGCTGCCAACGTCGTGACCCAGCACCTCGACGGCATGGTCGTGTTCAACATGGTCGCTGGGGAGGTGACGACCGTTCGACCCGAGCCTCCGAGCGTCAAGGGCGACGCGACGGTGGGCGTGATGCTGCAGCAGCTCATGTTCGACGGCGGTCGCGCTACTTATCGCGTGTGCACGACCAAGAATGACTCTCAGTCCGGTGTTGCCGACAACCCGCGCCTACTGCCAGTCGGTTAGTTCTGAACGCACGAAAGCGCCCCCACCCTCGACTGAGGGTGGGGGCGCTTTCGTGTCGGGGGCTCGTGCTAGCCGTTGCTTACGTCCAGCCACCGAACCGCACGGTCGAGCCAGTGGCGATCGACGGCGTTCCAGACCAGGCACCCGAGCAGCACGACCAGCGTTGGCGCTGAGACTGCGAGGGCACGCTGCCGGGGCGTCATGGGTCAGTGGTCGATGGGCTTGATCGACAGCGATAGAGCGTCATGGAAGGGGCCGGACGCGACCTCTGCGCTGCCTACGAGATGGGCACTCGTACCAATGGCGATCACGTCGCCCACGTCGAAAGGCTGAGGGAAGGTCACGGAGCAGCAGCCCAAGCGCTGGGCCGACTCTTCAACCCAGGTGGAGATCACTGGGTAATAGTCCCAAGCTGGACCCTTGTCCTCGTTATTGACCGAGATCCAGGTCTTGATCTCAATGACACCGGGAGTCGTGACACCGCCGTCGAGTCGGCAGGACGCGAATAGGTTCACCTCGTAGAGTCCGGCAGCCAGACAGACCAGCGTGTTGTCGACCAGTTCAAACTGGTCGGTTCGCAGGTCCATGTCAGGGGTCGCGATCAGGCCAAGGTTCACGCCAGGCTCGTCTGGAACCAAGGTGGCGCCGACACCGCGGAGGAGGGTCGGAACTGCCGAGCCACCGCCGCCAGCTGCGATCGAGGCGGGCAGGTTGAGGACGCCCTGGGTCTGAGCGTTGTTGAGGCCGAAGCGCGGACTCGATGTCACCGCGTAATAGGAGCCCTCTTCCAGGTTCAGAGAGAACCGGCCCGACGCGTCCAGGATGACCGGAGACTCTGAGACCTCGACCCCGCCGCGCCCATAGATGCGTGCGGTCGTCCCTGCGTAGTCGGCGGCGGTGAAGATGAAGTCGTAGACGAACATGAGGTCTCCTTGGTCGAGTTGGGTCAGTCCTGCTCGGGCGCGGGAGCGACGTCCTTGGGGGACAGGTGCAGCAGCGCCAGCAGCAGCGGTGCGGCGACCACGGCGGACCAGGCAGGCAGCCTGCCGTCGATGATCAGACCTGCGTCGAGCGCGACGCCAGCGGCGTACAGCGATGCGCGGACGGGACGCGGGAACAGGATGCGGAGCGTGTTGAGCATGGCGTCCTCCTAGGACTTCGGCAGCTTGGTCAGCCGACGACGCGTGAGCGTGATGAACGCGCGCACGACGGGGCGGCTCTTGGGAATCGCCTTCGCGGCCGGCGAGTTCAGTGCGGCGAGCAGGTCGGATCGGACCTTGCTCCAGTTGGACGGGCGACTCGGCTTGGGCTTGACGGGTGCAGTCCAGATGCGGACCCCGTTCACATCCTCAGCCCAGCCGACGAGCTTCAGGCCCCACTTCCGCTCGATCTCGGCGATGCGAACGTGATCGAAGTAGCCGGGTCGCTTGATGTCCGTTGACCAGCACTCACCATTCCCGGTCGAAATGGCGATGTGTCCGTGGCCCTTGCTGCCTCCGGTCCAGAAGACCGGGGCGCCATAGGGGATCGCGAGCGGGTTCGCCTCGGGGTGCCTGTGTTCGGCGTCGGCCCAGGCGGTTGCCGCGTCCTCAGCCTTCGCGGGGACGCCGTAACAGCCGCGGACCATCTTCAGGCACATGCCAGTCTCTGCCTTTGGTCCGACCGTGGACTGCCGATCTGCCAGGGCGATGGCTTGCTTCGGGGTGTTCGTCATGGTCGAAACCTCTCTGCGTTGGCGCCCCAGTAGGCGTCGATGAACGGGCGCCACGTGTCGAGGTCGACGGGCACGGGGTAGCCGTGGGTGAGCAGTGCGGTCTGTGCGCCAGTCGCGTGGAAGGTCCGCAGCTTCTCGCCAGCTACGGCCATGGAGTAGCCGGGTTTCGGCGGCGAGTAGCCCTGGTGGACGAGCGTCATCACAAACGGGGGCATGTCCAGACGCTTCGCGGTCCGGGCCATCAGCTCAGCCGTGCGACGCGGGAACGCCTTCTTGATCTCCGCGCACATGATCGCTCCGTTGCGCTGGTGGATCGCCAGCATCTCCGCGTACAGGTAGGGCCGGACCCGGGTCACGTAGCGGATCCCTGGGCGCTTGGTGCGGCGGAGTCGAACGAAGTCCTTGCGCGACCACTCCTCGAACGGGCGATCGAGCTCGGCCCTGGTGAGCGCTCGCCGCTTGCCCTTGCCGACTGCCAGGTAGCGCCAGCCGCCCTTGCGCGGGGTGCCGTCGTGGATGCACCCGGCACCGTCGAGCAGCGGTCTGGTGTTGATGTCCGTGTACGGCGACCCGCCGCGACGAGCCGACTTGCCTGCCGCCTTCGCCGCTCGAGGAGAGTCGCTGCGCCAGTCCGGCTTGGAGTGCTGACGTCGCGGGGAGCGCTGCGGGATCTTCATCTCAGCCGCCCATGACCTTCGCGAGCAAACCTCCCCCGACACCACCGCCAGCCGCCGCCGCTCCGGTTGCCAGCCAGATCCATCGCTCTAGGCGACGGATGCGGGTCTCGTGGTCGCGGTCGTTGGCGAGGATCAGGTCCAGTTTGGTGTCCATGACGGCAAGCTGGGTCTCGACCGTTGGAGCGGCGGGAGGCGTCATCGGCAGACCTGCGATCCGGAGCGCTTGGGCATGGGGTCTCCTTGGTCGAGCGGGGCGGGAGGGCTAGGCGGCTTCGTAGGTGAACTGGCCGCTGATCCAGTCGCCGGCAGCCGGTACGACGGGGGCAGTGGACCCGAGGAGCGTGCTCGTGCCGGTCCCCGAGAGTCCGCGGATGTTCAGGGTCGACGCGGTCGGGAGGATCACGAACCCCGTGGGGTAGTCGAGGGACGCGGAGACGTCGCGGAACCAGATGTTGCCCCGGGCGATGTTCGAGGTCGGATTGTTCAGCGCGGGGATGGGCACTGTGAACGTCCAGGTGCCGGTGCCGATGTTCAGGCCGGTGGTGCCGAGCAACATGTAGAAGTCGACCGTGACGAGGTTCCCGGGCTGGACGTTGTACCGCATCGAGAGGACACCGCCGGACCCGATCGCCGGGGAGCCACTCGCGGCGGTCCACACAGGTGTGAACGGGGTGTACCCGGCTGCTGAGTTGGTGCCGTCCCAGACCATCAGGACACCGCCAACGAGAGCACGTCGCCGAGGTTGCGTGCCGCGAGCTCGGTGGGGGCCAGCTGGATCGTGTCGGACCCGGCCTCGTACTCAGCCTTGCCGATGATCCAGTCGACGTAGGGGAGCACGATGCCCTGCTCGTTGATGACGCTGAACGATCGGACCATGTCGCCGGCCTTCACGAACGACAGGCAGGCAGGGGTTCCTCCCGGGGTAGTGAGCTGCAGTCGGGCCGGGTTGACCGCGTTGGTCCAGGCGTAGCGAGCCTTGCCCTTCGCGAGCATCCCGTTGCCGATGTTCGTGACGTTGCCGCTCGTGGTGACCCCGAGGCTGGTGACGTCAACCGGGACAGCGCGACGACGGGTCGCGGTCGCCGCCGAGTCGTTGACGTGCACGGTGGCATAGGAGGCGGACCCGGACTTGTAGCGCAGGTAGAGGTCGGAGGCGTAGTCGTCGTCAGCCAGCCCGATCTGCGTTGCCCCCGGCGCCAGATACCAAGTCGGGGTCGTCGGGTCAGCGACGGCGATGACCTGCCCGTACGGGTCGACGCGCCACCGCTTGCTGACACTGGTTGCCCACACGTCGAGCAGGTCACCGACGTAGTTCAGCTTGTCGGTGTCATCGGAGCCGGAGAACGGGACCGCGGAGAGGGATGCTGGCCGTGACCCTGCGAACCCGTCTGTGATCGCCTGGTCCACGGCCACGTCCGGAGTCGATGTGGTGTCGCCGCCCGAGTCCAAGCACAGGTGCGCGGAGTAGAACTCGTCCGCAAGCCCGATCGCCGAGAACTCCCAGCCGTCCTCGGAGACCTTGGGCTCGTTGAGCATGCCCTTCCACACGTTCGACGGACCGACCTTGATCTCCACGACCTTGCCCATCCGCAGCGACGGGTGCGTGAACGTCGGCGGGAGATCCATCTGCCAGAACGCGTCCTCTGATCCGCCGTCGGCGGTCGAGGACCACTTCAACCCGCCCCAGGTGCCGATCGTCGAAGCCCAGGTGCCGCCCGAGACGATCTGCTCGCTCATGCCGCGGTCACTCGGGTGTGGAAGTTGCGGTAGTGGCTGAGTGTGATCGCCGCGGCCTGCGAGTTCGACGTGATCGTGAAGATGTTCATCTGAGGTGGGGCGAACTCGTGCGCGCCGAAGGAAACCATCTCGTTGCCAGCATGGAAGGCGTCGGAGCGGTCAGCCGCCGTGCCGAGGTAGACGGTGTATTCCGGATGCTCCAGCGTGGGGGAGTCCAGGAAGAGCCGATTCGCCGAGCCACCAGCCGCAGGCGTCGCAGTGCCGCACTCAACCCAGGTCAGCCGACCGATGTCCGTGTTGAACAGCCACAGTTCGTCGAGCACGACGCCAGTTGAGCCAAGAAGCTCGATCCGAACCTTCCCCGAACTGCCCATCTTTCTCGGAGGGAGGTTCAATGAGGCGACGACGACGAACTTCCAGGCACCCGCAACCAGGGTGACCGGAGTCGTCCCTGTTTGAGCATCGCCGAGACTGGATGACCCCTGCCGCGACCGGGCTCCCCAGGTCAGCGTGTATGCGCCACTGGATGCGTGCTTGACCCGCGCGACCAGCAGGTGCCCACCTTCCTGGAGGCCGCCGACCGGCACATCGAAAGAGTTCTGGGTGCTCAGACTGGACGTGGCCCCATAGATGGTGGACGCATCAGTCACAGGCGACGGACCGGACGCCAAGAAGCGCCGAATGTTCGGCTGCTCCATTCCGGAAGCAATCGGGCACGTGTAGATCAGTGCGGTACCGAGCGCGACCGAGGCATCCTCGATCGCCAGGCTCGCCGGAGTTCGAGCTGAACCAGCAACATCGACCAGCCGCGGGATCTGCCGGTTGGTTCCCTGAGTCCCCAAGACGTTCGACTGCGAAACATCCAGCACGCCAAGGTTTCCCTGCCCAGGCCCAACATAGTGTCCAGTCATTTCGATCGAGTTCAGCGTCGTGACGCCAGCCGCGGCAGCGTCGAGCCAGTAGATGTATCCCTCCTGGGTGGCGACCGGAACATCCACGCCGTTCAACTTGAAGGTCGGTGCCGTCGTACCAGGAGCAAAGGTCGCGCCACCGCCACGTCCGGCATACCCATCGACGCGGACGAACGGCTTTGCGGCCATGCTGGTAGCCAGGCCCGAGCGAGTCAGTGCGAACCGAGTCACAAGCCACGGATCCAAGGTCGAATTCGTCGTATAGAGCGTCTGGCCGTCCGACCCTGGGGCCGACGTGACGGGGCTGCCTGAACCCTCCTGCTTCGTCTGAGTCCAGTTCGTAGGTGACGAACAGTCATCGATCACAGTGAAGGTCTGGGGCGTCAAGCTGGGGGCCGGGATGGTGACGCTGACCAGATCCTGGGAACGCACGTACGGCAGCGCCTGGATCTTCAGCCCGTACGTCGCGATGACCCGCAGGTCGTCCAGGTCGTCGGTCACTTCATCGAAGCTCGACATGACGACCGTGAACACGCACGGCTCACCCAAGCCATCGGGCGGCGTCCACGTCAGGAGGTTCCGCCGGTAGGACTCGAACATCAGCGCCTGCTCAGCCAGTGCCAGACCGTTCGAGTCGTCCGCGAGCACCTGGATGCGCAGGAACATCTGTCGGTTGTCCTGGCCGGTGAGTGCGACGATCGCCCCGTCCTGCAGCCAGGACGTGATCTTCTGCTCGATCGGGACCGGGTTGCCCCAGTCGCGGTCGTCGCCGAGTGCCTGGAACTGGTACCCGTTCGCAGCCTGGTCAGCATCCGTGCCGATCAGGTTCAGCGCTCCGAACGTGAGGGCATGCTGCGGGTTCGAGATCATCGCTTCCCCTTCGGGCGCTTCGGGCCGACACCGTTGATGGCGCGCGCGATCGCAGCGCCGGTTGCGTTCGGGTTCTTCTCCAGCAAGTTCCCGACGCGCGTCAGGGCGGCGGTCATCTTCTTGGCCTCTAGGTACTGCGCCTTGGCGACCGCGAGCTGCGGACCGAAGGCAGCAGACGCACCCGCGTTCCCGACCTCGACGCTCAGCCGGTCGCGCTGGTTGAACAGCGACTCGTACTTCGCCACATCGGCCTTCGGGCCAGTCGCGAAGTTCTGAACGTCCTGCAGCGACCCCTCGCTCAGCAGATACGCCAACGCATCGCTGTCGAGGCCCTTGGACTTCAGCTGCCCGATCGCGCCCTTGAGCGACGTCAGGTTGCCGATGTCACCGGTCAGCGTCGAGAACACGTCGCCCTTGCCAGCCTTCATGCGGTCAGCAGCAGACATCCACACCGAAGAGTCCGTCTTGCCGAACAGGTCCGACTTATAGTTCGACGAGATCGAGTCCCGAACCGACTGCGCCTGATCAAGCAACGCCTGACGCTTCGAACTCTCCTTCTCGAGCAACTTCGTCGAGGCCGCGATTGCCTTGTTCCACTGCTTCAAGGTCGACGGGAACTTCATGTCCAGGTCGTCGCGGATGTAGGCGTTGAGTGCCGGACGATTGCCCACCGTGCCGCCGCCAGCAAGGCGATCAGCGTTGATCGCCTTGAGCAGACCGCGGTGGCGGTCAGCCTGGCCGTGACGATTCGAGATGACCTCTTCGCCCGGAGCCGCCAGGATCAGCGTCTTGTCGGCGTACGGGAAGCGCGGACCGAGAACCGTCGCTCCGTCCGCCGGCGTCTGATCGACAAACAGAGGGTTGCCCTGGTCGCCCTTCGGAATGCCGCCGACGCCACGCACAACCGCCCGGAACGCGATCGTCGAGTTGTTGTACTTCTTCACCAGGCGATCCAGCGCGGACATTGCAGGAGTGACATTGATCTGGGGCGTCTTCGGGGTGAGCTTGAAGTCCTCGTACTCCTTGATCGCCAGACGCCCACTTCGCCAAGCCCGATTCGCGCGACGAATCTCCGCCTCGGTCGCGTTCGCCAACTCCCTCATTCGGAGTGCACCAGCCGGACCGGCGGCCTCAAGTTCCTTGATCAGCCCTTGGCGCAGCCCCTTCTCGCCCGCCTCCTTGGCGTTCGCCGTGAAGTCGCGTAGGGCGGCAGCTTGGTCTTCGAGTTCCTTGATCCAGTCGTCGAGGCTGACCTTCGAGTCGCTCAGCGACGCGCCGAACTCCAGGAAGCTCGACGCCGTCTCATGGGCTGCTTGCTTCTGGGCGAGCACGGCCTGAGACTGCTTCTCGGCCTGCAGGGTGAAGTCGGCGGACTTGCCGGTCGCATTCTCGACCGCCAGGCCGTATTGCTTGAAGCCGTTCGCGACGTCGGACGAGCTAGCGCCGGCCTCAAGAATCTGATCAACGATCGCCTTGGCGGCATCGGCCTGACCGCTGTCGACCAGGCCAGCCAGTGCCTGATCCAACTGCTTCACGTTGTCTACGGCAGTCTTGTAGCCAGTTCCGCCCGTCAGCTTCGACGGCAGGTCGAAGAGAGTGCCGAGAACGGGGACACTTGACGCCTTGCGATTGATCGCGTCGAGGCCACCGCCGGTCGCGAGGCCGAGCTCGTCGACCAGCCCCTTGAGATCCTTGCCGAACTTGTCCTTGATCTCGCCGACCACGTTGCCCGCCGCGAGCGCCTCCAGGCTCCGCCCGAGATTGGAGCCGTCCAACTGCTTGTCAAAGATGCTGTCGACGGCCATGTCGATTGCCTCTAGGCCGAGCACGACAGCTCCAAGCTTTGCGCCAGTGCTGAAGTTTGCGAATCCACCCTTGAGGCGTGCTACCCCAGCCTCGCTGGCCTGCATGGTCCGGTTGAAGATGACCATCGCAGCGACCGCCGTGTAGATCGGCGTTCCGAGATCTGAGCCCGCAATCGCGGCGACCACGTTCGAGAGCGCGGTCAGAGTTTCCAGGACCGGCCCTGCCAATGGAGCGGCAGCCTCGATGATCTGGAGGAAGGCGTTCGCGATCGCGCCGATGGTCTCCTGGAGTTGGGGTCCGGTGCGCTGGATATAGGCGACGAACTCCCTGAAGCCCTGTGTCTCCGACAGGCCAGCGGCCCATCGATCCAGGTCCGCAGTCGAGGAGACCAGCCAGTCGGCGAAGCTGCGGTTCAGTGGCGTGAAGGCCATCCACAACTCAGCGAACGCGTGCGTCGTGTTTCCGATGGCGGACGCTAGATCGGACAGCGCAGGGGGAGCCTCGGTCGCAATGAACTCGAAGAACGGCATCCATCGCTCCGAGGCCAGAGATGCACCGGCATCCTCGGCAATCGAGCCAAGTTCGGCCGCGATGGCCCCGATGATCTTCTCGACCGCCGGAAGCGTTCCCTCCAGCTCGTGCAGACCGGCGGTCAGTCCAGGGAACAGGTTGGTTGCTGCGAGCGCCTTCAGTCGCGACAACTCGGGCTGCATGGCCCGGATCTCGCGTACAAAGTCTTGGGCTGCCGGAGTCAGCGACTCCATCGCAATCCGCGCAGCCGTCAGGTTCGCCTCGGTTGGCTCCAGTGCGGCCTTGTTGACCGCCTTCAGCGTGTCCCCGATGCCCTGGAATGCCAGGACGGCAGTGCCGGCGGCGATCGTCGCGAAGCCGATCTCCGAGGACAGGCCGGCGATCGCCGCAACGCCGACGCTCCCAATGGGCGCAACGGTCGGCAACAGGACCGTGAAGGCGTCACCGAGAAGGCGGATCCGCCCAGAGAGGCGATCTACTTCGCGCCCAGACGTACCAGAGGTGCGTCCGACCTTGTCGATGCCTTTCTCAAGTTCCCGCGTGGTCCGCTGCGCCTGAACTGAGTCCTTCGAGAGTGAGTTCAGCTCCCTGTCGAGCAATGCAGCAGCAGCAGCAGCCTTGACCATTCCGGTTGAGAAGTGGTCCTCGAGTTCGAGACGGACTGCTTCGCGACGTACGGCCACAGCGCCTCCCTCAAGGTCGAGACAGCGGCGACCAGCCGCGGTACGGTCGGGAAATGAGTCAGAAGGTGAAGCGCGGTCTCGGCCTGCTGGTGGCAGCGCCGTTGCTACTGGTCCCGATGGGACTGCTGGTGGCGCTCGTGAATTCGGCCGGGAATGACGCTGCGACGATCGCGAACCTGATCTGGTTGCTCGCGATCGTCGGCGCGATCTGCGTGTTCCTCTGGGGGCTGACGCTCATCGCCTGGTCGCTGCTCAAGGAGTAGGACTGGCCGCCGGACCCTTGTAGCTCAGGATCACGCTGCGTCCATCGGACGGCCTTGGTGCACCAGCTGGGGGCTTCTCGCCGAGCGCGTGAACCTTCTTCTCGTCCTCGGCGTCGAGGACGCGCATCTGCTTCTTGAAGTCCGCGCACACTGGGCAGACTGGGAGGATGATCTCCATGTCCGGGTCCGTCCGAGCGATCGACTCGTGCAGGCCACAGGAGCAGATCTGCGACTCGTACAGCACGAGGCCAGCCATCTTCGCCCGCTCGGTGTCGTCCCACTCGGGCTCGCGCGTCACGACGGTCCGGATCAACCGCCCAGCGCCGTCGTACTCGTGGACCTGGATCTCGGTGGGCTCCCAGCCCAGTAGCCGCTTCTCACTGATGCCCAGTGAGCGGGCGAGCCTCAGTCGTTCCCGGAGTTCTCCGTCTGCGACGAGGAGCTCGGCAATTTTGGGGCGCGGGCCAGCCCCTGCTCATGCATCCCGACGACGACGGTGATCATGTCGCGGCGGTCGGAGTAGGTGATCCGCTCGGCCAGGTAGGAGTCCCAGTCGCCCTCGGGGACCGGTTCGCCGTTCCAGGACACGACGTAGCGGGCCAGGTCGTTGAACACGGCGGTGGCGTTGCAGTACCCACCGGTCAGGCGGACGTCGGCAGCGTTGTCGAGGCGCGGCGGATTGTCGTCCTTGAAGCGCTGCCAGTCGCCGCCACTCAGGCCCTGCAGGCCGATCTCGCCCTGATGGTCGGCCAGGGACACTCCGACAACATCGAGTTCGCTGGCGATCGAATCGAGGCGCGCGTTCCGGTCCTTGGATTCCTTCGCGCCAACACCAGCCTTCGCGGGCGGCCCGGTCGGCTTTCCCTCGTCGTCGGTGCGACGTCCGGCGGCGAGAAGGTCAGAACGCTCCTGGTCGAGACGCTGCGCATCGTCGAGCAGGTGCTGCCCTTCGATGAGGGTGACCGTCAGAGTGGCCTTCGGCAGCGGCATGGGGCCGCTCTGGGCACGCAGTTCCGCAAGGGTCTTGGACATGGCTTCTCCTGCCGAGTGGTTGCCGAGTTGAAGACGCGGGCGACGGACTCGGCAGCCGCCACCCGCGCCGTTCAGGGGTAGGTCAGGCAGCCGGTGTCGCGTAGTTGTGGATCAGGCGACCGCCGACCGGGGCGAGGGTCTGAGTCGTCGAGAACTCGTCGTACTCACCGTCGCCGGTCTGGCCCTCGCGGTACTCGCCCACGGTCACCTTGAAGCCCTGGTTCACCACGTCGGCGGTCGCCAGGGCCGCAGTGGCCTGACCGTCCAGCCCGTCGCAGATGTAGACGTAGCGGGTCGTGGCCGGGACGAGCTTCTCGTAGACCTCGTTGCCCGGGGTGGTCGGCGTCGCGGTCTTCTGGGGGATGTAGGAGTACTGGATCTCGAACGACGGGAACTTCGTCAGCCCCAGCCGGTCCTCCTCGATCTTGGAGCACAGCTTCTTCGGTGCCGTGCCCACGTTCTGGGTCGGCTGAGTCGCCGGCAGTCCGTAGATGTGGCACTGAGCGAACAGGCCAGCGTTGAGCTCGGCCTTCGTCGGCGCGGTCAGGCTCGCCGGGGCGGTCGAGAGGATGATGACGACCTTGTTGCCGAGGCTGGTCGTGGTGACAGGCAGAGAGACGGGCATGACTACTCCTTGATGGAAGGCGGGTTGTCGGTGTTGCTGGCCGACGTCGCGGCCTTCTCCGTCGCGGCATCGCGAACGGAAACCTTGGGCTTGATCGGGCGACCGTCGAGCCGCGCGTCGGGCAAGATCGCGCCAGTGCGGTCGTGGGTCGGCTCGTCGAGCACGTCCCACCCCTCCGACGCCGCATGGATCGCGCTCGTCGTGGTCGCGTAGTCGTAGGCACCGTCGCGAGGAACGCGAGCGCGGACGTATTCGGTCATCAGGACTCCTCGGTTGGGAATGACAAAGCCCCCGACGTAGGTCAGGGGCTTGCGGAGGTCGAAGGCGGTGGAGTTACGCGCCGATCGCGAACGTGAAGGTCATGTACTCGGCGAACCAGCCGGAGCCATAGTCCGCGTCGTCGTTGGTCTCGAACTGGATCGGGGTCGTCTTCGCAGGCCCGACCGACAGCCGGTTGAACTCCAGGGCCGCGCGACACTCCTCCAGGTCAGTGCGGACGCTCGAGACCGTGGTCTGCGAGACGGCGGCGACGGTCAGCCGGTAGCCGACGATCCCGGTAGAGGCGGACCGCTTGAGGTTGGCTCCAAATCGGCGGGCCAGCGTGATCTCCACGTACTGCGGCGGGCGCGTCGATGGAACCTTGTCCAGGTCGTACGCCTTGCGCGGCGACAACGCCGCGTTCAGGACAGTGAGGATCGCGTCAACGTTCGCCTGCGCAGTCATCAGAACCCGTGCGCCTTGAACATGTCGCCAACCTCGTCATTGACCGAACGCGAGAACGACGGCCCGACGATGTCAGCCGCACGCGGCAGGTCAGTGTTGATGCCGTGGCGAAAGCCTGCGCCGACGAAGTCCGACTTCGGGACGCCGTCATAGCCGAACTCGCCACTGATCGTGTTGCCGAACAGGCCGAGGCCACGGTCCATGTTCGAGTTGATCCGCTTCCAAATCCGTGAGCCGTGCGGGCCGGCCTTCTCCCTAGCGAACTGTCGTGAGAGCTGGGTGCCGACCTTGATGCCGTCGCGGACCACGCCACGCATCCGTGGGCGAGTCTGGACGGCGATCTCGGTGAGGTCCGAGGAAAGGTCACCGATGCTGTGGGTTACGCGGATCCGCATGGCGACCTCCTAGAGCTGAATGACGTCGAGGCGGCGTGCGGTCGCGAACGACTTCGCAGGAACGCCGACGACCATGTAGCGGCGATTCAGAAGCGCCGGATCATCCGCCTGACCGAGGCCGCTGACGACGTACTCAGTCGCCTGGCCGCGCTGCTCGCTGGCAACCGGGATGGGTGCGCCGACCGGGATGTGCAGACCAGCCGCGAGCACCGGGCGATCGACACCAGCGACCTTCACGTAGCGGGTCGGAGTGTCACTGCCCGCCTGAGTGCCGGACTGGACCTTGCCGGCGTGCGGCGACTGGGTGTTGAAGGCCGGGACCTCGAAGCCATCTGGGTCCGTCGTGAAGGACGGCGGATCCATGGGGGCCTGGGGGGTCAGGGTGAGGGTCATGTCCCGCTCAGCCGCAGCCTGACCACGGCGTACGGCAGACGCGGAACTCACGAGTCGAACCGCGATGCGTAGTCGGCCAGCGGGTCGATCATGTACGCGCGGCCCTTCTCGCCCGAGCCAGGGATCAGGCCATCCAGCTCGTCGTCGGTGAAGTAGAGCAAGCCCGCTGCGACAGCCTCGTCACGCTTGTAGGTGTAGTCGTCGATCGACTCCTGCGACAGGCCGTCGGGATTCTTCATCGTCCGAAGTACTGCGGCGACGAGCACCCGGACAACCTCAGCCTGCAGAGTGCGCTCCTCTGCAGGCAGCTCGTTGTCGGTGTCGATCAACTCGTCGAGGTTGATCCCGAGTTGCGTGAAGTGACGACGCAGCATCCGCCACGCGTCGTCCAAGAAGGTCTGAGCGTTGATCGTCTCCTGAGCGGAGAGAGGGCGCCACCGTGCTTCCACATCAGCGGTGGTTGCTGGGTTCGGCATGGTGACGCCCTCCTCTCAGGACTAGATGGCGAAGGGTCAGGCGACCTTGACCGAAGCCACGACGAGCGCCTCGGGGCGGACCACCTTGGAGCCGTAGAGGTGCAGGCCCTTGAGGGCGTCCGCGAACCGCTTCTCAGGACGGAACGCCTCGACCTTGGCAATCTGCTCGGCATAGGAGGTGCCCAGTGCCGATCCGGCGACCGCGGCGCGACCGCCGCCGCTCAGCGCCACGTCCGCCACCGTCGCCGAGGCAGAACTGTTCGTGGTGACCTCGATCGAGGAGCCGTCGGCGTTGACCGACGCCACCTTGTTCGAGGACGCGCCGACGCCAGTGCCGGCGATCGAGAGGCCGACGTCGGCCTGCGAGAAGGTCCCCGCAGCCGCCGTGATCGTCTTGTTGCCGCTGGTGGTGGTCGCGGTGATGGCGGTCCGGTTTCGCTGCGACGCGTTGTTGGACAGCATGATGGTGAAGCCGCCAGCGGATCCGACGATGCCGTTGCGCAGCCCCTCGGAGGTGCCGGACTCGTTGACCTTGACGAAGCGGCTGTCGAGCAGCAGCTTGCCGTGGGTCGCAGGGTCGATGACGAGCCAGCGACCCTCAGTGGGCACGTTGACCTCGTCGAGCTCGACCTTGGCCGGCACGATGAGGGTGTCGTACACGTTGCTCGCCGTGGTGGCGTCGACGACACCGAGGGCGCTCCCGGCGCCGCCGATCATCTTGGCGTGGACGAACTGGTCGGCCTTGTCGCGCAGACCGAATGCGGCCCGGCGGGCAGCCTCGGACATCAGGGCGCCGCCACTGCGGGCCTGTCGCAGGTCGATGTCGTCGATCTCGAACGCGAACGCCTTGGCCTGGTCGATGAGCAGGGTGCGGTCGGCGTCCGTGAGGGTCTCGACGGTGAGGTCAGTGTCCTTGGTGTAGTCCACGATCGACACGTCCGAGATGGACGCAATGTGGACGGTGTCACCGTAGGCAGCGATCTCGCCCTCGTAGTCCCGGTTCACGCACGGCGAACCGGCGTACACGAGGTTCTTGTCGAGGATCGCGAGCAGCTGGGCCGCCCACACCTCGGGGATGAAGTTGGTGATTGCCATGATGGCGTCTCCGTTCTGGGGTCAGTGGTTCAGGACTTGATGCCGAGCAGGTTGTTGAGGCGGCCCTCTTCTCGGGCCTTCTCAATCTCGGCGTGCTTGCCGTCCCGGCCCATCTGCTCGACCTGCTCGCGGGTGAGCTGGTCGACAGCAGTGGATCCGCTGGCACTTCCGCCCTGTGCGGGGTTGGGTGCGGGGGCCTTCGGGTCGGCTGGCGCGGCACCTAGCCGCGGATTCGCCGTGACTGCCGCCTGGATCGCAGCTGCGATGGCAGCAGAGTCAGACGGGTCAACGGCAGCGAGCGACGCCAGGAAGCTCGAAGAGTCCAGCAGGGCGGCGGGGTCGCCTCCTGCGGCTGCAGCGTTGCGGAACACGGCGAGCTCAACTCGCGCTTGCTTCGCTTCGGCCTGCGAGGTGGTCAAGCTCTCGGTGAGCTTGGCCGGGTCGTTCGCGTCGTCCTCGACCAGTCCAAGGGACTTGCCGATGGACTGTGCGAGCTCCTTGCGTGCTTCCTCGGCGGCCTGCGCCTTGGCGGAAGTGCGGTCCTTCGCGTTTTCCGCTCGGAGGCGCTTGATCTCGGCCTCCGCTGCGGCAGGGTCGGCCCACGGGTTCGCGTTGGGCTCGGAAGCCTTCGGCGGATCGACGGGCGGGGTCGGCGCTGGGGGAGTCGTCGCTGCAGCAGGCGGCTCAGTCGGCGTCGGGGTGGGTTCTGCGGGTGCTACGGACATGACGAGCCCTCCTGGGGCGTTGTGGTTCCCCCGCGCCAGGCGGGATGATCTTGGGGCTACGCGGCCATCTGCGCGTTGAGCCGCGCGAGCAGGTCGGCATAGGCGGACGCGGCGGCGGGCTGGATGGTCGGCGTCGGCAGGACCGGGGTCGGATCCGGGGCGGGCTCGCCGTTTCGCTGGGCGTTCAGCCTGCGGCGGAAGTCGTTCGTGCCGTCGCTGTCGTCGTACAGGACCGCCATGTCCTGCAGCCATGCCGGGATTGCGAAGTCGGTCGAGAAGATCGGCTCGACCTCGCAGTGGCATTTGTTGTGGAAGCGGTTGATCTCACCCGCCTCGTTCGGCGGGATCTGGCCGGCGGACTCGCGGGACTTGTAGACGCCCCAGTGCTCATCGCCACCCAGGCTCACACCCGGTGATCCGTACCGCTTGAAGTCCTTCGCCAACCCCTTGCGGGACGTCTTCCGGAGAGCCTGCTCGATGCACCAGTAGCAAGCATCAGGACGAGGGACGCGGCGGTAGCCGAGCGCCTGGTCATCACCCTCGACCACCAGCACGGTCGTCTCCCGGGCTTCGTCCAGCATCGCCTTCTGCATCGACACCTGAACTCGCTCGAGGATCTGGGCCTCGATCTCCGACAGTGCCTTGGCCTGCTCTTCGCTGATCTGGTCGAGCGCACTCTTGGCCCAGTCGAGACCGGCATCGATCTTGGAGACCGGCGGCGGCGTGATGCTCGGTAGTCGCGGGACCGTCTTGATTCCGGCCTCGGCGCGAGCAAGCCGATAGTTGTCCAACGTCACGACCGTGAGCGACTGCGAGAACTGCGGCACGACGGCCCGGATGGCTGCCGTGAACGCGTCCCATGACGGCGTGGAGGGCGTCGGAGTCAGCGATCCCCACAGTGTGCTGATCGCCTGCGCGAGGGCCGCGGAGTAGGCGAGCTGACTGACGTACTGACGCTGGGTGGCTGGGCTCTCAGACACCCTCGGTGTCGCCACCAGTACCTCCCTGCTGCGGGAGCAGGCCATGCGCAAGAGCCATGCCCATGTTCCGGGCGTCATCAGCGACACGGTCCTGCGCGAGACGCTGACGGTCCACGGCGTTGTACCCGAGCCGCTTCAACGTGACGTCGGAGGTGGCCGGCACCGCGCCCGCCGAGATCTCCTTCGACACAGCATCGGAAACCAGCGCGGGAGAGAACATCTCCGGCGGCGTCCAGTCGATCGCCAACTGCTCGTACTCGGCGGGCAGCTTGCCGAGGTTGTCGAAGCGGACGGCCATCTTCGCCACCTCGCACAGTGGCCCGGTGAACTGGCGCTGCATCCGCTTCGTGCGGCGGTTGCGACGGTCATCGGCGACCAGGCCGGCCTCCGCCGATGCCGGGTTGCCCTGTGTGTACAGGCCCATGTCGGTAGGAAGCGCAGACACGATGCCCGCAGCCGAGGAGGCGAGCCAGTCGAGCACCTTCGTGAACACCGAGGGGTCGTAGGCAGTGAACTGGAACAGGGTCGGCAGGTCGCCGTTCTCGTCCCGCTCGATCGCGAGCACCTTCGTCATGTAGGTCTCAAGAACCGACGCAACCGAGCCGTCCGCCTTGGTGAAGGCAGCCTCCGCGGCACCGAGGATCGCCTTCTGTGGAGCGGAGTAGACCTCGCGGCCAACGGCTAGGCACATCAGCGTCCGGCACGCCTCGTCGATGATCGCCTGGAGCGGGATCGTGATCTCCGAGGAGCCCGAGCGATTGTTCGTGCGCGGACGGTTCGCCATCCGGACGACGGGAACGAAGTTGAACCCGTGCTCGTCGCGCCCGGTGACGACCCACTCGCCCTTGTCATTCTGAGCCATGTGCACCGTCTTGCCGGGGACCAGCAGGGCGCCGCGACGACGCCCGTCCTCCGACCAGTACTCCTGCATCATCGCCCGGGGCGAGGTGCCGCGCAGATCCCACAGGACCGCGGTGTTCAGCGGCGACTCCACCGTCACGACCGGAGCGTCACCACGCGAGGCGGGGGAGCCGACAACCCAGTACGCCGGCCCCATCGACAGGGCGTCAGTGAAAGCCAACGTCTGCTCCGAGGCGAAGTTGTTCGCGTCCATCATCGCCATCAAGTACTCATCGCCATCTGTGGCATCGACCCGGCGGAAGCAGTCGGCGTTCAGCCGCTCCACGTAGGGGTCAACTGCCATCGCGCCCCAGCCGACGCGCGACTGGATGTGGCCCTCGAGCTCCTTGGGGACGGCGATCCGCAGGTTCTTGATCTCCTGCTCACCGAAGTAGTACTTCTCGGACTGCAGCATCGTCGCCGAGTTGCGCTGGTACTGGTTCCGGAGCTGCTGGATCAGCAGCTGCTCTTCAAGGCTCAGCGACAGCGACGGAAGTGTGGGGATCACAGCGGTAGAGAACGTCACGCGAGCCCCTCTCTTAGTCGCGAATGAGCACCCGACCCTTGCCGGGAGTGCCCTTGTTCTGGGACAGGCGGACGATGCGCCACAACATGCGGGCGCCGACGAAACAGACAGCTAGGTCGACCTTGCGAGCGCTGGAGCGGCTTTCTTTGCCGATCGTGATGCCGAACCGGCCCTCACGGCGACGCGCGTTCTTCAGGTGACGCCGCAACACGTCGCTAGTGCGGTACGGAGCCTCGCCGGCCTCCATGTCCTCAGCCACCTGAGTGACCGCGGGCTGGAACAGTTGCTGCGCCGCACTGGCCGACATGTCGAACGCGATCGAATGCAACTTCGGACCAGACTTCACCGGCCAGAACTTCTTATCCAGGCGACGGTGGTAGCGCTCGTGCCAACGGTCGACCATCGGCCACCAGAACCGGTCATCCTCGACCGCATCATCAGCCTTCGCGTGCGACGGGTCGAAGTAGAACGCGACCACCTTGTACGTGTCGAACGCGACCGTCACCGCAAGATCGACCTGATTGCGATCGACCAGGATCGGCTTGTTGTCCGCGTCAACGCCAGGGTGCTGATGGTGCAGGAGCTGCGCGAGGCCGTCAGAGATGCGGATGGCTATCAGGCCGGTGTCGTCTCCAGACTTGGAGCCATCGCCGAAGAGTGCCACCCGATCGCCAGGCTGCAACCCGTCGTCACGGCGGCGGTTCTCGGGACGGTCAATCCAGTGCGGCTGAGCCCACGCGTCCTCGGTGCCGACGATCTGGTTGTACCACTTGCGCCGCGACTCACTCGGGGAGTTCTCGGGGTTGAGGATCGACTCCATGATCGTGCCCTTGGGGCGGACGTCGAGCCACGAAGCATCACCCGCGATGCAGCGGATGACCTCTGGGGCAGCCTCGCGAGTAAGAGGCGCTTCGGGAGGCGCTTCGAGCGAATCCCACAGCACGCCGTACCCGACGTTCGTCGCATTGTCGCCCTGGGTGGACTCCCACGCTTCACGAGCTCGCTCGGCAACCGAGTCGCGACCAGGGCGGTAGGCATTGAAGATGTCCAAGACTCGGGCCGGCGTTCCCTGCTCGGCCTTCGCGGCATTGCCGTCCATGGCGCCAGCCAGGTCATGCCCACCGTTGGTCGAGAGCCAGTTCTGAGTCTCGGCACGGATGATCAGGTGAGGTCGCCCACCCTCGTTCGAGTCCGCCGCAGTCGAGATGCCCTCGATCTGACGCTGATCGCCATCGGACCAGACATTCAGCTTGCCGACCGAGATGCCGTACCGAGTTCGCGTCGCCCTTGGGATCAGGCTCGGGAACAGCTTGAAGGTGTTCTTGGTCTGATCCTGAGAAACCGCAGCGATCTGCGTCCACGCCTCCGGGTCATCCCGCCCGATCGGACGGTCACCCTCCCAGTGGTCGAACATGATCGGCGCGTGAAGCGACCCGATCGAGATACCCGCGGCGGTCGGATCCTTGCCCCAACCCTTGAGGCGCTGCAGTCGACCACTCCGGTAGAGAAAGTCGCCGTCCGAGTCAACCGCGTAGTACCAAAGCAGGAAGCGCGTCTGCTCGGCAGTCCACCACCAAGGCTTCGTTCCCTTGCCAGTCAGGTGCCGAGTCGTCCACGAGAGGAAGCCCCATCCAAGGGACGCCTCCGGGAGCAACCAGCCGTTGTCGTACTGCCAAGTCGGGCCGATCTTGACCGGCTCCCACTGCAGATCGACCGGCGGCGTCGACCGCTCTAGGAGATCGCGATACTCCTGCTCGATCGCCCGGTAGTCGGCACCAAGATCCTCGACGAACGCGGGGCCACTACTACGCGCCATGCTTCCAGCGCGTATCGGCAGCAGCCCGAGCCGGGTTGACCACCGGACCACCAGCCGGCGCTTCGTCGGGAAGCTTGAGCTGCCGAATGAACGCCTGCCGCGACTTGCGCATCTTGTCGATACTGCCGATCAGCGGGTGCTCAACCTCCTGACCCATGCTGCCCGTGCTCATGAACGGACGGCCAGCGTCGCGCCACTCCTGCTCCAGGGTGGCGAGCATGTCCGTGGTCGCACACGCATCCTCAAGGCAGCGGAGTTCGTCGGCGCGCAGGGTGTACCTCGCGACGACCTCGGTCCACAATGCCTTGCCGGCGGTCGAGAGGTTGGTCGGAGGCTTCGGCTTCGCGGTCATGACGCCCTCCTGGGGCAAGTGGTGAGCCGCGCCTGGCGGCCTGAAATCAAGCGGCCCGCGCGCCCTTGCGGACATTGCAGGCGAGATGTGCGCACTGAGTGTTTGCGCGAGAGTGATCGCCACCAAGGGCAAGTGGGATGATGTGATCGAGACTGACGCTCAGCGGTTCCGGCCACCTGGCTTCGCGGTCAACGAGCTCGGAGCAGATGCCGCAGGTCCAGTTGTCGCGCTCGAACACCTCGACGTGCGAGAACTTCTCAACCGTGGCGCCCTTCTTGATCGCTCGACGACGGTGGTACGCCTCGGCGATTGCTTCGGTGTAGCCGTAGCTTTCACGGCCTTGGCGTGCGCGGCGCTCAGCAGTTTCAGTCGCCCTGCGTGCGAGAAAGCACTCTGGCTTCGGGCAGTACTTCCGGCGCGCGTGCCCAACCGGTTCACCGCAGTTCAAACACGGTGACTGTCGGCGCGCTGTTCGGTCGGCTTCTAACTCAGCGCGAGCCGCGACGGAGAGTGGATCCGCCTCACGCCCCCATCGCGCAAGGGCCGCATGGCGGGCGGCAGCCGAACGCTCACTGGATGACGCGTTTGCCCAGCGAGCAAGGGCGGCATTGCGTGCCGCATTGGGCGAGCTCGTCACGCACGCCTCCCCGAAAAAATGAGAAAGTCCAACGCACGCATTGGCAGGTGCTACCCCAGTCACTTTTCGAACACCCGTTCGGGGGCACCTACCCCATATCGGACAGGGTTAGATCGCTCCGGGGTGCTTCTCTCGGGGCAGCGTCAGCTTCTTGCCTGCGCCGTTGTCGAGTCGTGTCTTGCGGTCGTGGCATGGGCGACTGAGCCATTGCAGGTTCTCTTGGCTGTGGTCGTCGCCCTGCTCGATGTGGTCGCAGTCAGTGCCGATGCCGTTGCACTCGGGTACGTGGACCTTGGCTTGGCATCGCCCCTTGGCTAGCCGCTCGCACTCGGCCCGAAGTTCATCCCAGTTGTCGGGGAGTCTGTCGTGTCGGGTGCTGTTGGCCCAGGACATCGGTTCGGTCTCACCGCCAACTATCTAGGCCCCCTTGACATTGACTATCTAGGGGGTCTAAACTATTCTCATGGTTAAGGCGATCACGTACAGGGAAATCACCAAGGCGCTGCGTGCCTACGGATGCACGCCCAAGCAGGGCAAGGGTGACCACGAGAAGTGGTACTGCCCGTGCGGGAAGCACATGACCCCGATCACTCAGACCCGGGAAGTGTCGCCGGGCCTGGTTCGTCAGGCGATCGTCCGACTGGAATGTCTACCGAAGGGGTGGCTCAAGTGAACGTCACAGCAAAGCAGTGGGAGCACGGTTGGGAACTCCACGTCGAGGGCGTTGGAGTGACTCAGGTTCGGACGCTCGCGAACGCCGCACAGCAAGCCGCCGATCTGGTCGAGACGATGACCGGCGAGGCGGTGAGTGCTGATGCCATGGTTGTGCGCGTTGAGATCGAGGACGGTCTAGCTGAGCGGGCAGAGCGGGTGCGTGTCCTGCTGAAGGATGCCGAGTCTGCGAGCGCGCTGGCGGCGAAGGAGTCTCGGGAAGTTGTAGCTGCACTTCGCGCCAAGGGGCTCAGTGTGACGGACGCCGCGGTGGTCATGGGCGTCTCGCGCGGTCGAATCTCTCAACTCGCGGCCCGGTGAGGTGAGCGCCATCAGCGTGGGACTGAGTCCTGCTTGATCATCAGGTCGAGCAGGTCATCGATGTCTGCGCTGAGCCACGCCTTGACGATCGGGTCGGACTCGTTGACCTGTCGTGCGCGGAGGTGGCGTGCGGCTTCGGCGATGTCTTCGCGGGTGCTGTCGTCGGTGATCCGAATGAAGCGCACGGTCACCTCCGGGCATGAAGAACGCCCCGGGTTCATGACCTCGGGGCGCAACTGTCCTGCACGGCTATCGTTGCATACCTGTCGCGATCAGGCCAGCGTCCCACCGAGCGACGGCCTCGGCGTGTCGTGTCACCCAGGCCCCTGAACGCTTCTCTCGCTGCACTCGGGCGACGTCCTCGTAGTGGAATCGCAGCGGCTTGGCGCCTCGACGCACGGGCTCCAGGTCTCCGCGAAGCACCCATGAGCGGACCGTCACCGGACTCACGCCAGCGATCTCCGCAGCCTCGTCGGTGGTGACGGTCACGGTGAGTGTGCGCCGTTGAACAGCGCCAACACCTCATCGGTCGGCAGATGGGCAACCAGGTTGACCGACACTTTGGCGTCGTCGCCATCGGTCTTGAAGTCGACCGAGAAGGTATCGCCCTCGATGATCTCCTGATCGAGCCCAAGCCGATCGGCGATGGCTCGATGGAACTTGCTCTGCTGACTGTCGGAGATGTAGGCGGGCTTGGTTGGACTACTCATCGGACATTCACCGTCGTCATGCGATCGCCGCCTCTGCCTTGAGAACCTTCTGCCACAGCTCGAATTCGTCCTCTCGCATCATTCCAGAGCACGACCCGCAAGACACGTCCGACTCCCCGCCGTAGATCCGCAGGTTGGTCTCCGAGCAACGCGGACACGGCACACCAGGAACCCGCCGCATGGCCGGCCTCCATGGTGCCAACGCGTGCGCAGCGGAGGTGTGCTCGGCGAGCTCTTCCCACCAGTCCGCGATCGGGTCCAGGCGTTCAATGCTCGTGAGCCAGGTCAGCAGGAACCGCGAGTCCTGCTCCGGCGTGTGTGCCAGGGGACCGGTCACGCCGAGCGTTTCAGCCACGTCGTCAGCCCATGCGGCCAGCGCGTCGCAGATCGCCTGCCGCTCGTCGTAGATGCTCGCCTTGATCGGTAGCGGCAGATCCTTCGATCCGCTGACGTGCTCGCCATCGGTCGATGCGCCTTGCCCGGTCGCGAGGTTCCCAGTCAGCCAGTTCACGACGGTCGGCGCATCGTGAAGCATCAGCTCGAGCCTCCGGTGGCAGGTGTGGCAGAGCCCACCGTGGTCCGCACGCCTCGGCAGACATCCCTTGCAGATCTCACGGTCCTCGCAGTCGGTCAGGTGCTGGCTGTAGAGGTTGCAGCCGCGCACACAATCGGCAGTCTTCTCACTCATGCGTCTTGCCCTTCTTCATCGCGTCACCGATCCCCTGAAAGCTCGCGGCTAGGTCATCAATCACCCCTTCCATCGCACGCATCGACTCCACGAACGACTTGCTATTGATCCGAAACATGACCTGAATGCGACGCCGCAACCGCTTCTCGTCGGCGCGCTTGAGATCCCGGTGCAACAGGGGCAGGAAGGCAGCCAGCAGGACGGCGAACAGGACCATGGTTGTCATCCCCCAACCACCTCACTCGGCTCAGCTTTGGCACCCCAGCGAGCAACGCACCAGCGGCTGCACAGGGTGGCGATCAGGTCGTCCCCGGCGTAGATGTCGAGCCAGTCGCCGGGGTTCTCGACGCGCTGCCAGGAGTCGCATCCGGGTGCGTCGCAGTGTCGGGCCATCATCATTGCTCCTCCTCCCACAGCGGCGTCTCGTCATCGTCAGCGAGGTAGGCATCGATCTCGTCGGCGAGCCGTGACCAGAGTGCGCGGTGGGCGTCTGAGTTGCAGCCACCGCAGATGCCGGCGCATCGCCATTCGGGCGCGTAGTCCGAACCGAATTGGGACTCGCTCTTCCATGCGTGCTCGTCGTGGGCTTCGTTGTTGCCGCACCATTTCCAGCCGACATTCTTGGCGTCGAACGAGTGCGCCTTGGGTGGCTTCGATCTGACCACCAGACATCCCAGCGCGTGCTCTCGTCCGGCCATGAACCGGGCGTGGTCGCGGAACTGGGTCAGGTCGCTCATCGCGCCTCCAAACCCGGCGCAGCGTCAGAGCCGATCTGAGAGCCTTTCAGCCCGCCATCGTCCCCGAGTGCCACCGAACGCGTGTTCGAGCCCGAGAGGGCATCCTGAATTGCCTGAGCGTGCTCTGTGGCCTCGGTGGCGAGGTCCAGTAGCAGCGATCGGGTGCCGGGTCGGCGACGTGGGTCGCTCGCGACTCGGCGAAGTAGTTTCGCCACCCGCACGTGGTCGAGGCGATCGGACTCCATCTCGTCGCGGTTCAGGTCGCATCGGAAGCAACCCGGGTCCAAGATGAGGCACTGGTGCTCGCTCATCACGCACCAACCTCTCGCCGCTCGGGCAGCACAGTGGGCGCGGGGTTGGGTGTCGCGACGGTGATCTGACAGAACCAACTGACGTTGTCGTGGAACGCCGCCTCAGATGACTGGTGGACCCACTGCGGCCCGAGTGCGTAGTTGATCTGCACGATGCGAGCGTCGCAGTGGACGCACCTTGTTGGCTCGGTCTCACTCACGATGCGCTCTCCTTCGGCACGGACGCGTTGGGTGCGGACCAGATCAGCGGCGCGCACCCGAATGGCGGTCGGTCACCCTTGGGTCCGATGACTGCATTGGGTCGGTCGAAGCGCAAGCGTCCGCGAAGGAACTCGACTCGCAGTGGCGATCCAGGTTGGTCGCGATACGGCTCGACCCAGTCCTGCCACCACGCCTGCTCGACGCGGTTCGCCGGCACCAACATCACGATCTTGAAAGGCGCAGTGTCGCGGGCGAGCTGCAGCGAATGAACTGGTGGCATCCGGAGGTCTTCGCCATTCCATGCGTCCCAAGCCTTGAGTACCCAAGCGCCGAGGTTGCTATACGGCGGATTGCACCAGACGGTTCCGGTCCAAGGCTGCGTCAGTCCGTCGTCCTCGAGCGAGTAGAACCGCTCGCACTTCGCATTGTGCTCGGCTGCGGCGACGTCGAGATCGAAGCCACCGAAGCGCGTCGAAAGCTCGTCGAAGAAGTTCTGGTCGGTGCCACGGTCGTCGACCGCGGCTCGAGCGCCTCGCTTGCCCGTCTGCTGGGGGTGGTTGCTGGCCTTGAATCCAACCAGGCTCACTGGCCCGCCTCCTCGTCTGCAACACGCTGCTCGTGCTCGTGGAGTTGCTGGGCGGCGTAGATCGGTGCGTACGCAGCCTCCTGAGCCTTCGACATGCCTGCCTCCTGGTTGGTTCCAGCGACCGCAGCCCGACATTCAGCGAGCGCGGCGGTCTTGGTGGTGGGGTCTGCTGGGCGGGTCTTGGTCGCTCGTTCCCCGCAGATGCAGGCGTCGAGGTGGCGCCCGCAGGTCATGCACTGGTCCTCGCGGCGTGGGGGGGTGGGTCGCACGTTCGCGGTGCCGTTCATCTCTGCGGCCTTCCACCATGGACCTGACTCAAGTACCCGCTTCGGGGTGTCGGTGATGTACTCGCCGGCACCGTTGCAGTCGAGCGCGACCCAAACCAGTGCCATCGCGACGTCTCGGAAAGGGCGGTTCGTCAGGTTGCGGCTGATGAACGTTGTCAGCGACGAGATGGGCCACGTCGGACGCAGCTCGTTGATCGCGTGGGCGAGTCGCCTCACTTCGACGTCATTCATCTCCAAGTCCAATCCGCGTAGCGGGCGCGCCTTGGTGAGGTCTGCGCTTGGTCTTGGTGGAGATCCATTTCCATTCCCTGATCCCTGTTCCCTTCCCTGTTCCTTTCCTGTCGTGAGTCCTCACTGATTCCTCCATGAGTCATCACCGTCTGGTGGTGGAAACTTTGATGGGCTTGGCCTGTTGATTCGCTGATGCGTCAGCCACTCGGTGATGAACAGAAATCGACGTCCTGCGTTGGTGTAGCGGTGGATCTTGTCACTCTCGGCGAGTTCGTCGAGGTCGGACTCGATCGCCTTCACAGAACGTTCCAGCGGCCAGACCGCGGCCTTGATCAGGCGGGCGTCGTCTACGCATCGGCCCTCGTCGTCGGCGTGGGTCCAGAGTCCAATAAAGGTCAGCCGTGCGGGGATGCTCAGGTCTGCATTCGACAAGCTGGTGAAGAACTCCGGCTTGATCGTGCGGATGCGTGCCACTAGATCCGCGCCCCCTTCCGAGAGTTGCAGGACCGGCAGAGGGTCTGCAGGTTGGCGAAGTCGTCCGTGCCGCCGAGTGACCATGGGTGGATGTGGTCGAGACTGAGCTCGTCGGTGGATCCACACTGGATGCAGGCGAAGCCGTCGCGTCGGTAGACGGCCTCGCGGAGTCTCGATGAGATGTAGCCGCGTTCGTCAGTTCGACCCACGGTCCAGAGCGAATCTCGAATCCGACTTCCCGCGAAGTCCATGGTCTCCCGGACCAGGTATCCGGAATTGCCGTCGCGAACTGACTCAATCCACAGCCCACTTGCTACGAGATTGCGGATGTTTCGAGCCGTCCCGAAGTGGCGAGTCATGTGTGCTGGAATGAAGCCGCGCTGCTTTGGAAATGTTGCGAGCCAGCAGCCAGCAAGCACCCATGCGCCGAGGTCGGACCGACTCACCCTGGCTGTCACTGGGTGACTACTGAACCGACAGTCGATGTTGAAGGTGCGGCTCATACGCCACCGCCCTGATGACAGTCGCAATCGCACGTGATCCCGTCCGGCCCGCCGATCTGCCAGGGGCATCCGGCGTGGTCGGGAATCGAGTGCTCGGGGCCAGGGAGACACCAGCCGAATCGGTGGCTCATGCGGCACCCTCCTGTCGCAGTTGGTCCGCCACCTTGCGTACGGACGACGTGATGAGCACCTGGCGGATGAATGCGCTCCGGTCGACCTTGAGGCCGTAGAGACGTCGCAGCTCCAGAAGGGCGTGGTCGACGCTGAGGAGTTCGCCAGCGGTGAGGTAGACCGTCACCTTGGCGTCGTGCTTTCCGCGTGGTGAGGCTCTGCGGGTGCTCACGTCCCGGCTCCCTTCTCAACTGAGTCGGCCCGGTCGCGGAGTAGGTCTGAGGCTGACTCGCAGTAGCCGCAGTGCTCCGGCTGACCCTTGTAGCGGTCGAAGTGGCTACAGGCCAACAGGAGGGCGTCAGCTGCGTCGCGCAGCGCGTTCGCCTGCTGATCGGCAACGATGGCGGCGACTGCTGCGGTGAGTACGTCTTGTGCCCAAGGTGCGTGCATGTTGGCGTAGGCGAGTTCGAGATCGTTGGACAGAAGGCTCTCTCGCTGCTCGTCCGTCAGCCCGCTCACTGGGCACCCCGCTCAGCGCGAGCGATCTGGGCGGCATCGCTGATGGTCCCGGCCTTGATCCAGTCAGACGGCATCGCCTCGATAGCGACTGCGATCCGTTCCCGCTCGGCAGCGGCGGCCTTCTCGGCGGCTGCACGCTCCCGCTCAGCGACGAGCTCGTGCTGACCCGCCCCGCAGTCCTGGCAGAAGGGGTCGTCGTCCAACGCGGTGCCAGAGGGAGTGGCGGGTACAGGCGGATCGGTCGCTGGTACCCACGGCGTGACGGTCACGGTGCGCTGGACGATCCGGCACGGGCCCATCGCACAGTCCGCGATCGCGGCGTCCAGGGTGTCGTAGAAGACGTCCGGGCCGGTGGCGTTGGGCAGCACCGACCCGAACTCGATGCGCTCGCTCGTCTCGTCTGCGGCTGGGGGCGACTGGTCGGTCATGCGGCAGCCCTCCATCGGATCTTGGGTTCGACGGGGTGCTTGTCCGTGCGTGCTCGGTTGGGTCGGTCCCAGGTATCGCCCTTGACCTCGGCGTCGCGGATCCACCCAGCTGCGTGCAGAGATCGGCCCGATTCGCTCGCGAGGGTGTAGGTGATGATCCGGCGCGGCGGGTAGCCCATCGCGATGCCAGCTCGCCGGACAGCGCCGTAGAGCATGGAGCACGCGTTCGGCGTCCCGTCCGTGCAGACGCGGAGGACTTCGAGGGTGATCCCGTCATCCAGTAGGCGTGCTACCGGGCGGCCGGCGATCGCGACCCCTCGAATCACTCCGTCGCTGGTGCCAACGGCGATCGAGAACTTGTGACCTCGGGTCGATCCGTG